>CAVYPC010000002.1:0-2840676 GCA_963770315.1 uncultured Solirubrobacterales bacterium | reverse complement strand
AGCGATGTCCTCGGCGGGCGCCGACTTCAGCACATAGCCGGAAGCGCCCGCCCGCAGGGCCAACGCGAGCAGGTCGGGCTGAGCGTGCGCGGTGAAGATGATCACCTTGGTCCGCGGCCGGACCTTGAGCACCTCCTTGGTCGCCTCGATCCCGTCGCGTTTGGGCAGCTCGACGTCGATGATCAAGACGTCGGGCTCAAGTTCTTTGACCACGTCGATGACGTCGCGGCCGTTCGAAGCCTCGCCGACGATCTGCAGCGCGCTCGAATTCGCCATCCGCGATTTGATCGCGTCGCGGACGATCTCGTGGTCGTCGCAGAGGACGACCCGCTTAGCCTCTCTCACAGCGGAGCTCATGCGGGTCCGATCCTCTCAGGGGCACCATAAAAATGCAAAATATTAGGTAGCGTGAATCCGCCCTCGCGATCCTGCCTGTTCTCGATCAGCGCGATCATCGTTCGTCCCACGGCCACCGCCGTTCCGTTCAGCGTGTGAACCGCCTGGGCTGCCTCGTTATCGGCAGCCCGGTACCTGCAATTGAGGCGGCGCGCCTGGTAGTCGGTGGTATTCGAGCAGGACGTCAGCTCGCGGTAGCGCTCCTGGCTCGGGATCCACGCCTCGCAGTCGTACTTCTTCGCCGCCGGGGCACCGAGGTCGCCGGCGGCGACGTTGACCACACGGTAGGGGATCTCCAGCTCGGTGAGGATGCGCTCCTCGATCGCCAGCAGCCGCTCGTGCTCCGCGGCGGACTCCGCGGGCTCGACGAACGAGAACATCTCGACCTTGTCGAACTGGTGCACGCGAAAGATGCCGCGCGTGTCGCGGCCGGCGGCGCCGGCCTCGCGGCGGAAGCAGGGCGAGAAGCCCGCGTAGCGCAGCGGCAGCTGCGCGGCTTCGAGGATCTGGTCGGCGTGCAATCCGGCGAGCGCGACCTCTGAGGTGCCGACCAGGAAGAGCTCGTCCTTGGGCACTTCGTAGATCTGGTCGCGGTCGCCGGGCAGGAAGCCGGTCCCGTAGAGGGCCTCCTCGCGGACCAGCACCGGCGGCACCACCGGCTCGTGGCCCTCGCCCCGAACCAGCTCGATCGCGAAACGAGCGAGGGCGAGCTCGAGCAGCACCAGGTCGCCCTTCAGGTAGGCGAAGCGGGAGCCGGAAAGGCGCGCCGCCGACTCCATGTCGATCAGGCCCAGCTCGGTGCCGATCTCGAGGTGGTCGCGTGGATCGAAGTCGAAGCTCGGCCGGGTCCCCACCTCGCGCAGGACGACGGCGTCCTCCTCGGTCATCCCGTCCGGCGCCTCGGGGTCGGGCAAGTTGGGCAGGGCGGCGACGACGCGCTCGAGCTCGTCCGCGGTTTTCTCCAACTGGGCCTTGCCGGCCTCGATCCGCTCCTTCAGCCCCTGCACCGCCTCCATCTGCTCCACCGCATCCTCGCCACGCTGCTTCGCCTCGCCGATCTGCTTGGAGAGCGCCTTGCGCTCGGCCTGGGCGCCCTCGATCTCGGGCAGCAGCTCACGCCGGCGCGCATCCAGCGCCAGCAGCCGGTCGACCTCCGCGGCGGCGCCGCGGCGCGCCAGCGCCGTCTTGACCCGCTCGGGATCTGAGCGGATCAGTTTCAGGTCGAGCATCGAGGTATCCGGCTAGGGCGACGGCTCGCCGGGGCGCGGCGATTCTTCGGCTTCGCTGCCCGCGTACTTGGCGACGAAGCGGGCCAGCGCCTCGGCATCGGCGCCGACCACGATGTTCTGAGGCATGATCGCCCCGGAGAAACCGCCGTTCTGAATCGCGAAGAGAGCGTCTTCATAGGTCTCGGTTCGCTGGTCGAGGTTCGGCCCCTGCGTACGCACGCTGCGATTCCCCGTCCCCTGCGTGCCGGCGGCGCTCAGCGTGTGGCATCCGCTGCAGTGCGTGGCGAAGAGCACGGCCCCGTTGTAGTCGGGGTCGTCCTTGGAGACCGAGATGCCCTCTTCGCCGAAACCGCAGGCGGCGAGGGAGAGCGCGGCCACGACGGCCAAAGCGATTGCAAGTACAGGTCGCACGCGGCGCGCATCATATTGTCCCGTCCAGCTATGAGTCCGCCCGACCCCGCCAGCTTCCGCGCCGCGATGGGCGCGTTGCCCACCGGGGTGACCGTCGTGACCGCCGCCGGGCCGGATGGACCTGCCGGTGCGACGGCCAACGCGGTCTGCTCGCTCTCGATCGAGCCGATGCTGATGCTGGCCTGCCTCGACCGCGGCTCGCGCACGCTGCTCGCCGTGCAGGCGGCCAACCGCTTCGGCATCAGCGTCCTCCACGCGGGGCAGGAGCCGATCGCCCGCTCCTTCGCCACCAAGGCGCCGGTGGCAGACAAGTGGGATGGCGTCGCCTGGAGCGAGCGCGAGGGCATCCCCGCGATCGATGACGCCCTCGCCTTCGTCGCCTGCGACCTGCGCGACGTGATCGCCGGCGGCGACCACGTCATCGTCACCGGCGAGGTCGCCGCGCTCCAGGCCGGCGAAGGCGAGCCGCTCGTCTTCCACGGCGGCGAGTACCGGCCGCTGGGCTGAAGCGCTACCCGGCTCGGTGGCAGACGGCCTCGACGTTGTTGCCGTCGGGGTCGAGGACGAAGGCGCCGTAGTAGCCGGGGTGATAGATCGGGCGCGGCCCAGGAGCGCCGTTGTCGCTGCCACCCGCCGCCAGGGCGGCGGCGTGGAAGGCGTCGACCTGCGCGGTCTCCCGGGCGCCGAAGGCGACGTGAGCACCGCTGACGGGGGGGCGACCGCGTGCCTGAATCCAGAAGAACGGCTTCGGACCGTGCTCGGTCTCCTTGCCAAGACCCAAAGCGCCCTCGAACTCCATCAGCGGCTTTATCCCCAGCGGCAGCAGGGCCTGCTCGTAGAAGGCCCTGCTGCGAGCGAGGTCGCTCACCTCGATGCCGACGTGGTCGAGCACGAGCTCCAGGCTACCGGTGCAACACTGAAGCGATGGATGCGCGCTTTCAGGAGCCCGGTTGGTTCACCAAGCACGTCTTCAACCGCATCGTGGCCCTGCTGACCAAGCTCGGCGTCAGCGTCGCCGGCTCGCGGGTGCTCGAAGTGCGCGGGCGCAAGAGCGGCGAGTGGCGACAGACCCCAGTGAACCTGCTCACCTTCGAGGGCAATCGATACCTGGTCGCCCCGCGCGGTCACACCCAGTGGGTGCGAAACCTGCGGGCCAGCGAAAGGGGGCGCCTGGTGCTCGGCCGGCACAGCGAGAGCTTCACGGCAACCGAGCTCGCCGACGACGAGAAGCCGGCTTTGCTGCGTTCCTACCTGGAGAAGTGGAAGTGGGAGGTGGGCGCCTTCTTCGGCGGCGTCGGACCGGACGCGCCCGACGCCGAGCTGCGCCGCATCGCCCCCGACCACCCGGTCTTCCGCATCTCCGGCTAGCGGCGTCAGAAGGCGCCGCTGGTGCCGGCGGCGCGCAGGGCGAGGAAGAAGATGACGCCGCAGCTGACGGCCATGATGCCCATCTCGCGGCGGACGATGGCGAGGGCGAGGGACTGCTGGTCGGCTTCGGCAAGGGCTTCGAAGTCGATGTCGCCGAGCTCGCGCTGGGCGGCGCCGGCACGGGCTCCCTCGGCGAGGAAGGAGATGACGAGGGGAAGGATCCCGTAGAGGTAGTGCAGGTTGTCGTCGGGTTCGTGGCCGGTGAGGACGAGCAGACCGCCGAGCATCGCCTGGATGAAGACGGAGACCTGGGCGGCGCGGAGCAGATACCAAAAGGGAATGGAGGGCCGATCGCGGTACCAGGCGACCCCGCCGAAGGCGAATGCGGCGAGGTTGAGGGCGATCAGAGCGCAGCCGACGACGAGATGGACCTCCGCCATCGGACTATTTCCGCCCGAAAGGGTCGGGATTCGGCTTGCTGATGCGGAAAATCACTATGTAGCAAGTTGTCACAAGGTGGGTGTATAACAGCGGCTGCACGCGGCAACGGCGGGGCGAGGAGCCCAGCCCGACCCGGCCGCCGCAAACAAACCTCCCAATGCTGAAGAGCTACCTACCGATCCTCGTCTTTGCCCTGCTCGGCCTCGGCGTCGGCGGCGCCCTGGTAATGCTCAACCACGTGATCGGGCCGAAGCGCTCGCGGGGCCAGACGGAAGCGGCGCGGCGCCAGGGGGAGCCCTATGAGTCGGGGATCCCGGTCGAGCCAACCCACAACCTCCGCTTCGGCGTCAGCTTCTACCTGATCGCGATGCTGTTCATCCTCTTCGACATCGAGGTCGTCTTCCTCTACCCGGTGGGCGTCATCCTCAGGGGAGCCGACAGCGTCTTCGTCCTCGGCGAGCTGATCACGTTCGTCGCCCTGCTGATGATCGCCTTCGTCTACGTCTGGCGGAAGGGTGCGCTGAATTGGAAGTAGAGCGCCAGACGATGCGCGATCGGCAGCTGCGCGCCCGCGACATGCTGCGCGGCAACCTCGAGGGAGACGAGCTGGAGCGCTACGTCGAGGAAAAAGTCGTGATGACCAACTTCGACAAGCTGCTCAACTGGGGCCGGGCGAACTCCTGCTTCCCGCTCACCTTCGGGCTCGCCTGCTGCGCGATCGAGGCGCCGATCGCGATAGTCGGCAGCCCTCGCTACGACCTCGCCCGGTTCGGCGCCGAGGCGCTGCGCGCCTCCCCGCGCCAGGCCGACCTGATCATCCTCTCGGGCCGCGTCTCGATCAAGATGGCCCCGGTCGTCCGCCGCCTCTACGACCAGATGCTGGAGCCGAAATGGGCGATCTCGATGGGCGCCTGCTCCTCCAGCGGCGGCATGTTCTCCAACTACGCCGTGGTCCAGGGAGCTGACAAGTTCATGCCGATCGACCTCCACATCCCCGGCTGCCCGCCGCGGCCCGAGGCGGTCCTCTACGGCTTCACCAAGCTGCAGCACAAGATCATGGGCAACCCCGACCAGGGGTGGCGCCAGCGCTACAACGCGGCCGGAACCGAGGAGTGGGCACGCGGCGGTCCGCGCAGCGAACCGAGCCCCGAGGCGGCGGAGGCGTATGAGGAAGCACGGGGGTTGATCCGTGCCTGACGCCCCCGGACTGGAGCTGATCCGGGGGGAGATCGAGCAGGACCACCCCGGCGCCGTGCTCGACACGAGCTTCGACCGCGACCAGCCGGCGCTGGTCGTCGACCCGGCACAGATCCTCGCCGTGCTCGCCTGGCTGCGCGAGGCGCCGGGCCAGGAATACCGCTTCCTCTCAAGCCTCCACGCCGCCGACTACCTCCCGGCGTCGCCTCGCTTCGCGGTGCACTACGAGTTGCTGAACCGAGATCGAGTGGAGCGACTGCGGGTGAAAGCGATGCTCGAAATCCCCTCAGCCGGAGAGGCGCTTCCTGAGATCGACTCTTGCGTGGGGCTTTTTCCGACGGCCGAGGCCCAGGAGCGCGAGGTCTATGACTTTTTCGGGATCGCCTTCAGAGGGCACCCGAACCTGACGCGCATTCTGCTCCCGGACGACTACATGGGGTGGCCACAGCGGCGCGACTTCCCTGTCGGTGGAGAGCCAGTGACCTTTACCTACAACGAGCGCGCGTATGGCTGAAGCTCTAGACACCGGCGTCTCACCCGCGGGTGGCGGCGTAGGGGGTACCGCCCCTGAGGAAGCTTTAGCTACCGGAAGGGGCGGTGGGTCCCCTGCGCCGACAGGACCCGCGGCTGAGACGACCGAGGTCATGACGATCAACATCGGGCCGCACCACCCGGCCACGCACGGCGTGCTGCGGCTGGTGGTCGACCTCGACGGCGAGGTGGTGCGCGACCTGAAGCCGGTAATCGGCTACGTCCACACCGGGATCGAAAAGTCCTGCGAGGACAAGAGCTACTGGAAGGTCATTCCCTTCGTCGAGCGGATGGACTACGTCTCCTACTTCTTCCAGATGGAGGCCTTCTGCGGCGCCGTCGAGCGCCTCGTCGGCCTCGAGATCCCGCCCCGTGCCAAGTACCTGCGGACGATCTTCCTCGAGCTCAACCGGATCCACTCCCACCTGGTCTGGCTGGGGACGACGGCACTCGACCTCGGCGCGGTCTCGATGCTCTGGTACTGCTTCCGCGAGCGCGACCGGATCCTCGATCTCTTCGAGATGGCGACCGGGCAGCGGATGCACACCCGCTACTTCCAGGTCGGCGGGGTGATCGAGGACATCCCCGTCGGCTTCGAGGCGAAGCTGCGCCAGTTCGTCGCCGACATGCCGGTCAGAGTCGGCCAGTACCAGGCGCTGCTCGACCGCAACGAGGTCTTCCTCTCGCGCACCAAGGGCACCGGCATCGTCCCCCGGGAGCGCCTGCTGGAGCTCGGCGTCACCGGGCCGCTGCTGCGCGCCGCCGGCGAGCCCTGGGACCTGCGCAAGGCTTTCGACTACCTCGCCTACCCGGAGATGGACTTCAAGATCCCGGTCGGCACGGTCGGCGACAACTACGACCGCTACCGCGTGCGGGTCGCCGAGATGGTCGAGTCGGTGCGGATCGTCGAGCAGGCGCTCGACGCCTTGCCCGACGGCCCCTTCATCGCCGACGACCGCAAGTACGTCCTGCCGCCGCGCTCGGAGCTCTCGACCTCGATGGAGTCGCTGATCCATCACTTCAAGCTCGTCACCGAGGGCTACCGGGTGCAGGCCGGCGAGGTCTACTACGCGATCGAGTCGCCGCGGGGTGAGCTCGGCTGCTTCGTCCTCGCGGACGGCTCCTCGAAGCCGGCCCGCGTCCACTACCGCGATCCCTCCTTCGTCAACCTGCAGGCCTTCAAGGACATGTCGGTGGACAGCTACGTCGCCGACATGATCTGCAGCCTCGGCATGCTCGACCCGATCCTCGGGGGGGTGGACCGGTGAGCGAGCTTCCCGTCGACGCCGCCGTGACGGAGGGCCGCGTGCCCGAGCGGGCGTCCGAGCCGATCCCCGAGCTGCACGAAGTCGACTGCCCGGCCGAGTTGCGCGAACACATCGAAACCCTGATCGGGCGCTACCCCGACAAGCACTCGGTCTCGATCCCAGCGCTCTGGGCGGTGCAGCGGCTCTATGGCTGGTGCACGCCGGAGGGGATCCGGCAGGCCGCCGCGGTGATGAGCGTCACCCCCGCCTACCTCGAGTCGGTGGCGAGCTTCTACGACCTCCTCCACACCGAGCCGGTCGGCTCCCACAAAGTCGCCGTCTGCACCAACATCAGCTGCTGGATGCGGGGCGGCGACGAGCTGCTCGACGCGTTCCGCGCCGCGGCCGAGGGCAAGGAGGACTTGTACGTGACCGGCTTCGAGTGCCTCGGCGCCTGCGACATCGCTCCGATGGCCTCGATCGACGAGCGCTACTTCGGACCGCTGGAGGCAAGTGAGGCGGTGGCGGCGATCGAGCAGCTGCTGGCGGGCGAGGAGGTGCTTCCCGCGAAGGCGCTGGAGAAGCGGCCGCTGGCGGGCGACGCGGGGCGAGCTGGCGGGGACGGAGATCGGAATGCCTGAGACGCGCATCCTGCTCGAGCACGCCGAGGACCCGGCGCTGCGCACCCTCTCCGGCTACAAGGGCTACGGCGGCTATGCGACTCTGGAAAAGGCCTACCGCGAGATGGAGGCCGACGAGATCCTCAAGGAGCTCGAAGACTCCGGTCTGCGCGGCCGCGGCGGCGCCGGCTTCTCGATGGGCAAAAAGGCCTCCTTCCTGCCCCGCGGCGAGATGGCCAAGTACCTCTGCTGCAACGCGGATGAGTCCGAGCCGGGCGCCTTCAAGGATCGCGAGCTGATGCAGCGCAACCCCCACCAGCTGATCGAGGGGATCGGGATCGCGGCGATCGCGGCGGGCGCCGGCCACGCCTTCATCTTCATCCGCGGCGAGTACGACTCGCAGGCGGACACCCTCGACGCCGCGGTCGCCGAAGCCTACGAGGCGGGTTACCTCGGCAAGGACATCCTCGGCAGCCGCCGCGACCTTGAGCTGATCGTCCACCGCGGCGCCGGGGCCTACATCTGCGGCGAGGAGACGGCGCTGCTCGACGCGCTCGAGGGCAAGCGCGGCAACCCGCGCCTGAAGCCGCCGTTCCCGGCCGTGCAGGGCCTCTACGGCGGCCCGACCCTGATTAACAACGTCGAGACCCTCTCCAATGTGCCGCGGATCGTCGCCCACGGCGCCGAGTGGTTCAAGGGCTTCGGCACCGAGCAGTCGCCCGGAACCAAGGTCGTCTCCGTCTCGGGCGGTGTGCGGCGGCCCGGCAACTACGAGGTCGAGCTGGGGATCCCGACCCGCGAGCTGATCTACGACCTCGCCGGCGGCCCGCTCGAGGGCCGTGAGCTGAAGGCCTTCTACCCGGGCGGCTCCTCCTCCCCGGTCCTGACCGCGGCAGAGGGGCTCGACCTGCCCTACAGCTTCGAGGCGATGGCCGAGGTCGGCTCGATGCTCGGCTCCGGCTCGATCATCGTCGCCGACGACACGGTCTCGATCCCGCACATGGCGCTGCGCACGGCGCGCTTCTACCACCACGAGTCCTGCGGCAAGTGCACCCCCTGCCGCGAGGGCACCAACTGGACGGTGAAGATGCTCGAACGGGTCGTCCGCGGCGAGGCGACGCCGATGGACCTCGACATCATCAGCTCGGTCCAGGACAACATCATGGGCCACTGCCTCTGCGTGCTCGGCGACTCGATGGCGATGCCGGTGAGCGCGATGGTGAAGAAGTTCAGGCCCGAGTTCGAAGAGGTCATTGCCGCGGCCGACGAGGCCAGTCGGATCGCCGCCGTGCAGGGCGTTCCCGAGACCCTGGGAGCCGCGACGTGAGCCGCGAGGTGACGATCGTCATCGACGGCCGCGAGGTCGCCGCGACGGAGGGGGAGATGTTGCACGACGCGGCGAAGCGCGGCGACGTCGAGATCCCGGTCTTCTGTTACGAGCCCAAACTCGGCGACCCGGTCGGCGCCTGCCGCATGTGCCTGGTCGAGATCGAGGGAATCCCCAAACTGCAGACCTCGTGCTCCACCCCGGTGCGCGACGGGATGGTGGTCCACACCCGCACCGAGCAGGTCAAGCACGCGCAGAGCGCCGTGGTCGAGTTCCTGCTCGTCAACCACCCGCTCGACTGCCCCGTCTGCGACAAAGGCGGCGAGTGCCCGCTGCAGGACATCACGCAGGGATGGGGCCCGGGCAAGAGCCGCATGATCGACCAGAAGCGCCACTTCCAGAAGCCGGTGGAGCTCTCGCCGCTGGTCGCGATCGACCGCGAGCGCTGCATCCTCTGCTACCGCTGCGTGCGCTTCAGCCAGGAGGTCAGCGAGGACTCCCAACTGCAACTGCTCGAGCGCGGCGACCGCACCTTCGTCGGCACCTTCGACGACCGCCCCTACGTCGATCCCTTCCACGGCAACATCACCGACCTCTGCCCGGTCGGGGCATTGACCAGCTACACCTACCGCTTCCGCGCGCGGCCGTGGGACATCGAGCAGGCCGGCTCCGTCTGCACCCTCTGCCCGAGCCAGTGCAACGTCAGCTTCACCGTCCGCGACGAGCGGGTGAAGCGGGTGATCGCCCGCGACAACCCCGACGTCGACGACGGCTGGCTCTGCGACCGCGGCCGCTACGGCTTCGAGATGTTCGCCGCCGAGGAGCGGGTCGGCGCACCGCGGCTGCGCGGCGGCCCCGTCGAGTGGGACGAGGCGATCGCCAAGGCCGCAGAGGCACTGCAAGCGGGTGCCGATTGCACGTTTTCCCCCATGGGAGTGGGGAAAAACGAGCAATCGACGAGTGGGGTCGCGGCGATCGTCGGCGAGGCCTCCAACGAGGAGGGCTACCTGGTGCAGCGCATCCTGCGCGAAGCGCTTGGCTCGCCGCACGTCGAGTCGCGCATCTCCCGCGGCCCGGGCCGCGACACGCTGCTGCGCCTCGCCCAGCCCGAGCTGACCGCCAAGGTGCGCGACATCGACGAGGCCGACGCGATCCTCCTCGTCGGCACCGACCCCCTGCACAGCTCGCCGATCCTCGACCTGCGCATCCGCAAGGCGATACGCCGCAACGGCGCCAAGCTGGCGGTCGCCACCGACCGGCCGACGACGCTGGACGGCGGCGCCGAGGCGGTCGCCCGCTATGCCCCGGGTGGCGCCACCGCTTTCCTCGCCGAGCTCTCGGCCTCCCTGCGCCTCAGCGAGGAGGGCGGCAGCGCCTCATCGGTGGCCGACGTGCTGAAGGACGCGGAGCGCATAGTGATCCTTTGGGGCGAGCGCATAAGCCGCGAGGGCGAGGAGGCGACCGCCGCACTGCTCGACGTAACCGCCGCCCTCGACCTCGCCGACAAGGACGGCAGCGGCCTCCTGGAGATCCCCGACCTGGCCAACGCCCGCGGCCTGCGCGAGGCCGGCTGCCTCCCCGCCGCCGGCCCGGGCCTCTCCGAGACGAGCATCGGCAGGTCGACCGAGGAGATCCGCGCGGCGCTGGAGTCCGGCGAGCTCAAGAGCCTTCTGCTCTTCGGCGTCGACCCGCTGCGCGACTTCCCGGATACCGCCGCCTGGCAACGAGCCCTTGCGGCCGCCGACCACCTCGTCGTCTTCTCCACCTTCGAGAACGCCACGACCGCAATGGCCGACGTCGTCTTCCCGCTGGAGACGCACGCAGAGAAAGACGGCACGGTCACCCACCCCGACGGCCGTCTCCAGCGAGTCCGCCCCAGCACCTCACGCCCCGGCGACATCCGCCCCAACTGGGGCGTCCTAGCCGAGCTATCGCAAGCCCTCGGCCACGACACCGGGATCACCTCCCAGCCCTCGGCCTTCGCAGCTCTCGCCAATGCGGTCCCGTTCTACGCGGGCATCGACGATTCAGAGATTGCGGGTAGGGGCGTGCGCTGGCAAGACCGCCCGGCGGCCTCGAATCTCTCGCGGGCCACGGGGGACGACTCCCCAGGCCCGCTTCCGCGGGGAGTTCCTGGGGAGTCATCCCCCGTGGCCCGCGGCAGCTCCGGAGGGACGAGCGATCCGGGGTCGATCGGAACTCCTCGCGAAGGCGAGCCGATCGACCCCGGATCGCTCGTCCTCGGGACTTACCGGGATCTCTGGGCGGGCCCGATCACTGAGCTGAATCCACCGCTGAAGTTCTTGCAGCCGCGGCAGCGGGTGGAGCTTTCGCTAACCGATGCGGAGCGGCTTGGACTGAAGGGTGGCGACGAGGTAGACGTGTCGCAGAACGGCTCGACCGTCCGTGCGCAGGTGACGATTCGGGAGCGAGTCCAAGAGGGCGTCTGCTTTCTGATCGAGGGCACCGCCGAGGGCAACGCCAACGGCCTGCTCAACGGCTCGCCGGTGAGCGTGACGATCGAGAAGACTGCCCGCTGATGCTGCCTCTCGCCGACACGCAGTTCGTCGAAGCGACCTGGATCATGATCGTCAAGTCGCTGGTGATCTTCGCCGTGATCTTCGGGATCGTGCCGGTGATGACCGTCGTCGAGCGGAAGCTGATCGGCCGCTTCCAGCACCGCTACGGTCCCAACCGGGTCGGTCCCTTCGGCCTGCTGCAGCCGCTGGCCGACCTCTTCAAACTGATCAGCAAGCAGGGTTTCCGGCCCGCCAACGCGATCCCGATGCTCTACGTGCTCGGCCCGCTCCTGCCGGTCCTCTCCGCCATCATGGCCCTGGCGATCATCCCCTGGGGCAACGTCCAGGACGGCGTCGGGCTCTACGGGATAGATGTTCCGATCGGGATCCTCTACTTCTTCGCGGTCGGCTCGATCGGCTTCTACGGCCTGCTCCTCGGCGGCTGGTCCTCCGGCTCCAAATACAGCCTCCTGGGGGCGATGCGGGGCGCCGCCCAGCTGATCTCCTACGAGGTCGCGATGGGGCTGGCCCTGCTCGGCGCGATCATGATGGGCGGCTCGCTCTCGCTGGTCGACCTGGTCGAGGCCCAGGGCACGCTGTGGTTCGTCGTGCCCCAGTTCGTCGGCTTCCTGGTCTTCATGCTGGCCGGCTTCGCCGAGACCAACCGCACCCCGTTCGACATGCCCGAGGCAGACGCGGAACTGGTCCAGGGCTTCATGACCGAGTACGGCGGGATGCGGTTCGGCAGCTTCCTGATGGTCGAGTACCTGGAGATCATCGTCGTCTGCGGCGTCGGCACGGCGATCTTCCTCGGCGGCTGGATGGGTCCCGGGCCGGGCTGGCTCGACCCGGTCTGGATGCTGGCGAAGATGTTCTGCCTCGTCTTCTTCTTCATCTGGGTGCGGGCGACGCTGCCGCGGCTGCGCTACGACCAGCTGATGAGCTTCGGCTGGAAGGTGCTGCTGCCGCTGGCGACGCTCAACGTCCTCGTGACCGCGATCCTGGTGGTAGTCACGTGAGGCGCCTGGCGACTTACCCCCCGTACAAGGACGGAAACCCGCCAGTGAGGGTCTGTTCGTGAGCGAGTTCCCCTATTTGAAGGACCAGGACGTGGTCGAGGTGCAGCGCGGGCCGGAGCCGGGCGGCGTCGGCGGCGCCTACCGCGCCTTCGGCGAGACCCTGCGGGGGTTGAAGACGACGATGGCGCGCTTGATCGAGGGCCCGATGACGATCCAGTACCCCGAGGAGAAGACCCCCGTCTACCCACGCTTCCGCGGCCGCCACAAACTGCACAAGTTCGAGGACACCGGCCTCGAGAAGTGCGTCGGCTGCTCGCTCTGCGCCGCCGCCTGCCCGGCCGACTGCATCCGCGTCGTCGCCGCCGAGAACATCCCCGGCGAGCGGGTCTCGGCCGGCGAGCGCTACGCCGCCGTCTATGAGATCAACCTCTCGCGCTGCATCTTCTGCGGCTACTGCGAGATCGCCTGCCCCTTCGACGCGATCACGATGGGCCACGACTACGAGATGGCCGACTACGACCGCGAAAACTTGATCTTCACCAAGGAGATGCTGCTCGCCGAGCCGCTCGAGCAGACGCCGCTGAAAGCCGAGGGCGAGTAGTGGAAGCGGTGCTCTTTTTCATCGCCGCGATCGGCGCCCTCGGCGGTGCCATCGGCGTCGTCGCCATGCGCAATCCCTTCTACAGCGTGCTGGCGCTGATCGTCCACCTCTTCTCACTCGCCGTCCTCTTCCTCCTCCTCAGCGCGGCTTTCGTCGCCGCCGCGCAGGTCGTCGTCTACGCCGGCGCGGTGATGGTCCTCTACGTATTCGTCGTCGCCTACGTCGGCGGTGGCGAGGAGTCGGCCTGGGAGTCGATCCCCGGCCAGCAGTTCCTCGCCCCCCTGATCGGCATCGCCCTCTTCGTCGAGCTCTCCATAGCCGTCCTCAGCTCCGCCCTACTCGCCCTCGACACGAAGGGCCCCAAGGTTGGCCCCGGCTTTGGCGACCCGGCCGGGATCGGCTACCTCCTCCTAGAACGATTCCTGCTGCCCTTCGAGGCCAGTTCGATCCTGCTCCTCCTCGCGGCCGTGGGGGCCATAGTCCTCGCCGGTCGTCGCGGCGAGGAATCCGCTCCCGGAGCCGTCCCGGAGAGGGCGTCGGGTGCAGGGTCCCCAGGAACTCCCCGCGAAAGCGGGCCTGGGGACCCTGTGCCCGACGCCCACCTCGCTTCGACTCAGGAAGGAGTACCGGCAACCCAATGAACGCCGAGTGGTACGTAGTCCTCTCCTCGCTGCTGTTCGCAGTGGGAGCGATGGGAATCCTCATAAGGCGCAGCCCGGTAGTGATCCTGCTCTGCCTCGAGCTGATGCTGAACGCCGGCAACCTCGCCCTGGTCGCCTTCAGCCGCATGGTCGGCAACCAACAGGGGCAGGTCTTCGCGATCGTCGTGATGGTGGTCGCCGCCTGCGAGGTCGTCGTCGGCCTCGGCCTGATCGTCGCGATCTTCCGTCGCAAGCTGCCGCTCGACGTCGATGAGCTGAGGGAGCTGCGCGGATGAGTGCCGGGAGGACAGCGTGAGCGCTTCATCCTGGGCCTGGCTGGTCCTGCTGCTGCCGCTACTCGGCTCGATCGTCATCTCGCTCTCCTTCAGGGCGATCCCGGCGCGGATCGCGGGCATCGTCGGCACCGCGGCGATCGGGCTCGCCTTCCTCTGCGCGATCGCCGCCCTGGTCAACCTGCTCGGCGAGGAGCCGGACGCACGCCATCACGCCTCATCGCTCTGGGACTACGCCAGCGCCGCCGGCCTCGACATCAAGCTCGGCATCTACGTCGACCAGCTCTCCGTTTTCATGATGCTGGTCGTGACCGGGGTCTCGACCCTGATCCACCTCTACTCGTTCGGCTACATGCAGTCGGACGAGGGCTACCACCGCTTCTTCAGCTACCTCAACTTCTTCGTCTTCTCGATGCTGCTGCTGGTCCTCGCCGGCAACTTCGTCTTGCTGATCGTCGGCTGGGCCTTCGTCGGCTTCGCCTCCTACGCGCTGATCAGCTTCTGGTACCGGCGCACGACGGCGACCAGGGCGGGGATGAAGGCCTTCGTGATCAACGTCGTCGGCGACATCGGCCTCGTCCTCGCCGCCTTCCTGATCTTCCGCGAGCTGGGGACCTTCGAATACGCGGAGGTCTTCGCCAGGGCGCCCGAGGTCTTCGCCCGCGGCGAGTGGACGGTGACCGCGATCTGCCTGCTGCTGCTGGTCGGCGCCTTCGCCAAGTCGGCGCAGATCCCCTTCCACACCTGGCTGCCCGACGCAATGGAGGGCCCGACCCCGGTCTCCTCGCTGATCCACGCGGCGACGATGGTCACCGCCGGCGTCTACCTGATCGCCCGCACCCACGTCCTCTTCTACCTCGCCCCCACCGCCGCCGACGTTGGCGCCTTCGTCGGCCTGGCGACGCTCCTGATCGCCGGCACGATCGCGCTGACGATGACCGACCTGAAGCGGGCGATCGCCTACTCGACGATGAGCCAGATCGGCTACATGATCATGGGCGTCTCGATCGGCGCCTACGCGCAGGGCCTCTTCCACCTGATGACCCACGCCTTCTTCAAGGCGCTGCTCTTCATGACTGCCGGCTCGATCATCTCGGCGATGGCGAACCGCCAGGACATCGACCGGATGAGCGGCTTCTGGAAGGCGATGCGGTTCACCTCGCTGATGTTCGTCATCGGCGGCCTCGCCCTGGCCGCCTTCCCGCTCACCTCGGGCTTCTTCTCCAAGGACTCGATCCTCGCCTACGCGGAGGCCCGCGGCGGGATGTATACCTGGATGGCCGTCGGCGGCTACGTCGGCGCCCTGCTCACCGCGCTCTACACCTTCCGCCTGATCTTCCGGGTGCTGCCGGGCCGGCCCTGCGAGGAGACCCAGCACCTGATCGATACCGGCGAGCTGTACCACGGGCCGCCGATCAACCCGGCAAACGAAGAGGAAGAGGACACCGACGTCGGCTTCCCCGGCGCCCACCACCACATCGCCGAGCAGTCCTTGCCGATGGCGGTGGCGATGGCGATCCTCGCCGTCGGCGCCCTCTTCGCCGGCCTGATCCAGGTACCCGGCGTCGACAACGTCCTCTTCGGCTTCCTCGATCCGGCCTTCGCCGACTCGCCGCTGAGCGCGATCCACCCCAGCGTCGGCGAGGAGTGGCGCGGCCTGGCGATCGGCGCCGTGATCTCGCTGGTCGGGATCGGGCTCGCCTGGGTCCTCTGGGTGGCCAGGCCGGAGCTGCCGGGGCTCCTGCGCCAGCGCCTCCGCCCCGCCTACCTGCTGTTCGTCAACAAGTGGTACTTCGACGAGGCGATCGACTTCCTCGTCGTCCGCCCGGCGCTGGCGATCGGCCGCTTTGCCGACTCCACCTTCGAGCGCTTCGTCGTCGACGGCCTGGTCAGCGGCACCAGGGAGACCGTGAGCGGCGCCGGCGGCATCGTCCGCGTCGTCCAGAACGGCTTCGTGCGCAGCTACGCGCTGCTGCTGCTCGTCGGCTTCGCCGGCCTCGCCCTCTACTTCCTGCTGAGCAGCTCATGATCAACTCGCTGCTCTGGACCCCGCTCGCCTTCGGCCTCCTCGGCCTCTTCCTGCCACGGCGCTTCGCCGGCTGGTGGGCGGTCCTGGGAGCGGCGGTGACGCTGGGACTGGCGATCGCCCTGCTCGCCGGCTTCGACTCCGGCGCCGCCGGCCTGCAGGACACCGTCGACATCAACTGGATCCCCGGCCTCGGCGTCGACTACAGCCTCGGCATCGACGGGCTCAACGTCTTCCTCGTCGTGCTGACCGCGCTGCTGTGGCTGGGCGGGACGGCGTTCGCCGCCTTCCGCGATCAGGAGCGGCCCCACCTCTTCTTCCTGATGATGCTGCTCGGCGAGACCGCGACCCTGGGCGCCTTCGTCGCCCAGGACCTGCTCCTCTTCGTCCTCTTCTTCGACCTGATGCTGGTGCCGTTCTACTTCCTCTTCGGCGCCTGGGGGAGCGACCGCGAGGGCGGCCCGACCGCCTCGGCGGCGACGCTGAAGATGATCGTCTACACGCTGATCGGCTCGCTGCTGATGCTGGTCGGGGCGATCGCCACGGCGATCATCGCCGCCGACGGCGGCCACATCACCTTCTCGATCGCCGAGCTGGCAAAGCACCCCGTAGGCGAGGGCAGCCAGCGCTGGATCTTCTGGTTCTTCGCCGCCGCCTTCCTGGTCAAGATGCCGGCCTTCCTCCTGCACGGCTGGATGCCGGACGCCTACCGGGCCGCGCCGCTGCCGGTGCTGGCGGTCTTCTCCGGGGTGCTCGCCAAGGTCGGCGCCTACGGCTTCCTGCGCGTCGTCCTGCCGCTCTTCCCCGCGGCGACGGTCCAGTTCCAAACCGTGGTGCTGCTGATCGCCCTCGCCTCGATCCTCTACGGCTCGGTGATGGCCTTCACCCAGACCAACGTGCGCCTGATCGGCGGCTACTCCTCGGTCGCCCAGCTCGGCTTCATCACCGCCGGCATCTTCGCCCTGCGCGCCGACGGGGCCGACGGGGCGATCCTGCAGATGGTCAACCACGGCCTCGTCGTCGCACCGCTGTTCATCATCGTCGCGATCCTGGTCGAGCGCAGCGGGACCGAAGACCTGCGTGAGATGGGCGGGATGGCGATGCGCGCCCCGGTGCTCGCGGCGCTCTTCCTGATCGTCACCCTGGCGACCCTGGCGATGCCCGGCTCGGCCAACTTCATCGGCGAGTTCTACATCCTCAACGGCCTCTTCCAGGCGAAGATCGTCTTCGCCTTCGTGACGATATCGGGCGTGGCGATGTCGGCCTACTACGCACTGCGCCTCTACCAGCGGACGATGCACAACCGCAGGCCGGAGGGGATCGCGACGCGGGAGATCGGCCTTCGCGACGGCCTGGTACTGGCGCCGCTGGTGCTCTGCATTCTCGGCCTCGCCCTCTACCCGCAGCTCATTCTGCACCGCACCGACCGCTCGGTGCAGGAGACGGTCACCGCCGCAACCGGCGGGCCGGCACCGGAAGCACAGCTGGCGTCCAAGCCTCCCAAGGCCAGGATCGCGATCGGACCATGAACTTCCACGCCCCCCACATCGACTACGCCGCGCTCTCCCCCGTGATCGCGTTGACCGCGGCAGTCTGCATCGTCCTGCTCAGTGCCGTCTTCAAGCCGCTGCGGCGCACCGCCCCCGGCCTCACGCTGATCGCGCTGGCAACCGCCGCGGGGCTGCTGATCTGGCACTGGGACGACCCGGTCGAGCTGGTATCCGGAGCGCTGCGACTCGACGACTTGGCGATCTCGCTCTCACTGATCGCGATCGCCGCTGCTGCCTTCGCGGTGCTGCTCTCGCTGCGCGAGCCGGCCGCCGAGCAGGCGGGCTCGGGCGAGTACCACGCGCTGCTGCTCGGCTCCGTGCTGGGGATGGTGCTGCTGGCGCAGGCGCAGAACCTGGTCAGCTTCTTCGTCGCGATCGAGACCCTCTCGATCCCCCTCTACATCCTCTGCGCGACCGACATGATCCGCGAGAAATCGCTCGAGTCGGGGCTGAAGTACCTGATCGTCGGCTCGCTCGGCTCGGCGACGCTGCTCTACGGGATGGCCTTCCTCTACGGCGGCTCCGGCTCGACCGACTTCCTCGGCATCTCCGCCGGGATCGGCCATGCCGGCCTGCTCGGCGACCCGCTGGTGCTGGTCGGGATCGGGATGGTCGCGGTCGGGCTCGCCTTCAAGACCTCGATCGCCCCCTTCCACCAGTGGACGCCGGACGTCTACGAGGGCGCCCCGACGCCGATCACCTCCTTCATGGCGGTGGCGACCAAGGCGGCGGCGTTCGCCGTCTTCATCCGCTTCTTCGACGTTGCCCTGATCGGCGAGGCGGGCGACTGGCAGCCCGCGCTGGCCGTGCTGGCGGCGATCTCGATCGTCGTCGGCAACGTCGGCGCGCTCGGCCAGGACTCGCTCAAGCGCCTGCTCGGCTACTCCGGCGTCGCCCAGGCCGGCTACATCCTCGGCGGGCTCGTGGTGGCCAGCGAAGCGGGGGTCAACGCGATCGTCTTCTACCTCGCCGGCTACCTCTTCATGAACCTCGCCGCCTTCAGCGTGATCGTCGCCCGCGAGCGTGAGACCGCCTTCGGCGACGACATCCGCTCCGTGCGCGGGCTCGGCCGCGAGCGCCCGCTGCTCGCCTGGCCGCTGACGATCTCGATGCTGGCGCTGTCCGGGCTGCCGGCGACGGTCGGCTTCATCGGCAAGCTCTACCTGATCGAGGCTCTGGTCGAAGGCGACTACACCTGGCTCGCCGTCTTCATCGCGGTGGGCACGATGATCTCCCTCGCCTACTACCTGCGAGTCGTGGCGGCGATGTGGATGCGGCCCGGCGGGGAGGCGGCGCCCGCCGCGGCTCCGGTCATCGCCGGCGCCTCGCCGGAAGCCGATCCGATCGATCCCGATGCGGGCCGCCGCCCCTACCTCGTAGCCCCCGCCCTGCTTGCCGCCGCAGGCGCCGTCTTCTTCGGCATCGTCCCCCAGCCCCTGGTGGACTTCGCCCAACACGCAGGCTCTGCGCTCATCTGACGGCGCGATGCGGCGTCCTCGGTCACTCGCGTGCAGAGCACGCCACGCTCCCTGCGTCCTTGCCTCGCACCGTCAGGCTGAGCGCAGATGATCGTCTTGTTGACCGCGGCGACGATCGCTGTTGCGACGGCGGTCGGCGTCTGGGCCGAGCGGCGGCGGCCGCAGGCCGCGGCCGCCGCGGCGCGGCGCTCGCTGACGCTGATGCTCTACGTGCTGCTGCCACCGGTGATCTTCTTCAACATCGCCTCCAGCAGCATCGACGTCAGCCACGGAGTCGGGCTGGCGCTGGGGCTTGTCGCCTCCTCGCTGGGGGCGCTGACCGCCTACCTGCTGGCGAGCCGGGTCCTTCGCCTCTCGCGAGCCCGCACCGGCGCGGTGGTCTGCACAGTGCTCAGCGTCAACACGGGCTACCTCGGCTATCCGCTGACCGTGGCGCTGCTCGGCCGCGACCAGCTCCCGACCGCGGTCCTCTACGACGTCCTCGTCACCGGCCCCTGCCTGCTGCTCGGCGCCTTCGCGGTCGGCGCCGCCCTCGGCACGAAAGCCGGCGAAGGGCCGCGCGACAGGGTGCGCGCCTTCTTCACCCGCAACCCACCGCTCTACGCCGCGCTTGCCGGCCTGCTCGCCCCCAGCGCGCTCGCGCCGCAGGTTCTGGTCGACCTCTCGCAGGTGCTCCTGGTGGCGATCCTGCCGATCGGCTTCTTCGCCGTCGGCGCGACCTTGGCCGAGAACGCCGAGCACGGCGACCTGCCGATGCCGCCGCCGCTGACCAGGCCGGTGATGGTTGCCCTCGGCTCACGCCTCATCCTGGTGCCGGCTCTGCTGATGTTGCTCGCCGCCCCGCTGATCGACCTTCCCGGCCCCTATCGCCTGATGGCGGCGATGCCCTCGGGAATCAACTCGATGGTCGTCGCCCACGCCTACGGCCTCGACATGGAGATCACCGCCGAGGCGGTCACCTGGTCGACGGCGATCGTCGTCGCCGCCGCGCTCGTCTCCCTCCTCTTCTAGCGATCGAGATCGCGGTTACCCGTCCTGTATGCGGGTAACCGCGATCTCGCCATCCTATGCTGGGCAAATGCTGCAGCACGTGACTCTCGAGGTGCCTCCCGGCGACATCGAGCGCTCGGTCGAGCTCTGGGCTCTGCTCGGATTTCGCCAGGTCGAGCCACCGCCCGCCCTCGCCGAGACCTTCGTCTGGCTCGAACGCGAGGGAACCCAGATCCACCTCGAACGCAACGAGTCACCGACCGTCCCACCGCACGGTCACGCCGCGGTGGTCGTAGCCGGCTTTGAGCAGACGGTCGAGCGCCTGCGCGAGGCTGGCTTCGAGGTGATCCCCGGCCGCGAACACTGGGGCGCCCCGCGAGCGAAGGCCGTCGCTCCAGGCGGGCACCGGGTCGAGTTCATGGCCTCCCCTCCAGGGTGATGGCGAAAAGCCCGCAACGATGGTCGAACGATCTACGCTTTTACCGTCCTGGGTAATTGCGAGATTGAGCAACCGATGCCTTTCGACGCCAACGTCCTCGCCGATTCGCTCTCGCCCGCCGGGCACCGGTTGACGACGCTCGAAGCCACCTTCCCGCGCTTCGTCCTCGCCGAGTTCAACACCCACCGTGTCTTCTCCCGCAACTCCGCCAGCTCCCGCGCGATCCCGATCGCCAAGCAGCTGCGCCGGGTGCTGGAGGATCCGTACGTCCCGATCGAGTTCGGCTCGAACCAGCCGGGCATGCAGGCGGGAGCAGCACTCTCCGGCGAGAAGCGCGATGCGGCGGAGCGCGAGTGGCTGCACGCCCGCGACGACGCGGTGCGGCGAGTGCTCGGCCTGGTCGCCGACCCGGATGCGATCTCGGTGGAGGACGACCTGCTCGAGATCCTGGGAGGAGTCGAAGAAGCGATCAGGAACCGCGCACAGCCCGCCGAGTGGCTGAACGTGCACAAGCAGGTCGCCAACCGGCTGCTGGAGCCCTTCATGTGGCACACGGTGATCGTCACCGCTACCGAGTGGGACAACTTCTGGAACCTGCGCTGCCACCCCGACGCGCAGCCGGAGATCAGGCTGATAGCCGAGACGATGCGCAGCGCGGCCGAGGCCTCGGACCCCGTAGGGCTCGATCCGGGTGAGTGGCACCTGCCGCTGATACGCCCCGAGGATCGCGAGCAGATGACTTCGATCGAGAACCTGATCAAGGTCTCGGCGGGCCGTTGCGCGAGGGTCAGCTACCTGACCCATGCCGGCAAACGCGACCTGGACGCCGACATCGAGCTCCATGACCGGCTCCTCGAGAGCGGTCACATGTCGCCGCTGGAGCATCCGGCGCGACCGCTGACCGCAAGCGAGCTGGCCGACAGCGAGTGGAGCGGCAACTTCCACGGCTGGCACTCCTACCGCAAGGGCATCTCGGGGGAGTCGAATCCGCTGGGCCCTACGGTGCCCGGTCGGGCCTCTGAAGAGCTTGCCGCTGAGAGCGCCGCAGCGCCCGCGGTGGCATAGAGACCTTCAGTCGCGCTGCTTGCGCTTGCGCCGTTCCACGCTCTCGAGCGACGACTGGTCCTCGATCTCGACCGCCTCGCCCTCGATCGGCGCCGGCTCCTCCTCCTCGTCCATGGCAGCAGCGGCTTTCTCCCCCGGAGTCGGCCAGGGCTCCGCTTCGCCGCTCTCCCAGGCGGGCGGTTTGCCGCCCAAGCCCAGGAGCAGCAGCCCCAGGTAGACGAACCAGAGCAGCGTGAACTGGAAGAAGATGAAGGAGACCGCGCCGAGCGCCATCCCGAGCGAGCCCCAGAAGCGGGTCAGCAGACCGGTTCGCATCGCGTGCAGCGCGGTGTAGACCATGGCGACGACGAAGCCGAGCTGGCCGCCCAGGCCGAAGCCGGCGGCGAGCGGCCGCAGCGGCGCTTCGGAGATCGCGTCGCTGGCGGCTTCGTTGGCGCGGTCGCTGCCCAGGGACACCCCTTTCGCCATCAGGTGCGGCACTTCGTTGGCGACGAAGTCCGAGGCGGCATGCAG
Source organism: uncultured Solirubrobacterales bacterium (assembly GCA_963770315.1). GTDB lineage: Bacteria > Actinomycetota > Thermoleophilia > Solirubrobacterales > 70-9 > VRUE01. The sequence goes on along the minus strand of CAVYPC010000002.1, from coordinate 2,818,775 downwards.
GGTGGAGATACCGCTGAGGATCGCCAGCACGGCCAGGAACAGCGGCGCGGCGACGACCACGCCCACCAGCTGGCCGCGCATCGTCTCGCTGCGAGCCTGGGCGGCCCGGAAGAGGTAGTAGAGCGGGGCCGCCAGCAGTCCCACCCCGATCGCCTGCAGGATGCTGGAGAGCATCTGGGCGCCGCGGTGGGCGTCGACGTTGCGCAGCAGCTCGGATTCGCCGTCGCCCCCGCCGACCGCCTGGCTGGCGACGACGATCGCCGCGACGATCAGCAGGATCGAGGCAAGGGTGGCAAACGCCACCGGCCGCGACCAGCGCTCCTCCCAGGCCACGATCGCCTCACGGCTCTGGCGCAAGCTTCGCTCAGCCCCGCTCGTGGAAATAGAACTGGGGCAGCGCGCCCTCGATCACCTCGGCGGTCATCTTCTGCGCGACCTCGAGGTTGCCGGTCCGCACCGCGATGTCGTCGAGCGTGACGATGCCGGCGAGGCTATCGCCATCGACCACCGGCAGCCTCCGCACCCGGTGCTGAACCATCAGCGCGGCCGCCTCGTCGAGCTCCATCTCCGGCTCGCCGCAGACCAGCGGCCGCGAGGCGTGATCGCCAATCGGCGCCCCGGAGTCGACCCCCTCGGCGAAGACCCGCACGGCGAGGTCGCGGTCGGTGATCATCGCCACCGGCGAGCCCGCCGGGTCGACGATCACGACCGAGCCGACGCGGCTGTCGCGCATCTGGCGGGCGACGGAGACGGCGCTCGCCTCCGGCGTCGCGGTGACGACCCCTGGGGTCATGATCTCGCTCAGCTGCACGCCGCGTACGCTACCGAGCGTGAGCCAGGCGCACCACACCCCCGTCGTCCCGCTCGAGGCGGGCGCCGGGCCCGACAACCCACCCTGTCCCGCCTGCGGCGAGCCGCTGTTCGGCTGGATCGACCGGCGGCCCGGCCTGGCGGGTCCGGTCAGCCGCTGCGAGAGCTGCGGCTTGGGCGTGGTCGGCGCCGGCGCAAGCGCCGAGGAGGCGCTGAGAGCGCTGGACGAGCTCGGCGCCGAGCAGGGCGTGACGATCGCCGACAGAGGCGGCTTCTCGGCCTGGATCGGCGGCGCCGGCTGGGCGGGCATCGAAGGGGGCAGCCGCTACCTCTTCACGGCCGAGGCCGTGCGCCGCCTCGTCGCCCGCCGCGACCAGATCGTCCGGTCCGCCCGCTGGCGCCCCGGGGCCGGCATCGCGACGATGTGGCAGACGATCCTCAACGGCTTCACCTTCGGCCGCAACGGGGCGCTCGGCGCCCTGGGGCGCAGCGTCGCCGTCCCCGCCGAGCAACCCTGGCAGCGCCGCCTCGACACACTGATCGACGTCGTGGTGGCGATTCCGGCGCTGCTTGCGGCGGTGCTACTGGAGCTGATCGCCGCCGCGATGCGCCGCGGCGGCGCCACGTCGCTCAAATTCGAGCTTCTCTAACTAGGACAGACCTTCTCTGGCCTCGCGGACCAGGGTGACCGCCTCGGGAAAGAGGACGCGGATCGCGTCGCGCACCTGCATCGCCTGCTCGTCGCTGCTGCCGGTCAACTCGATCCGCTCGATCGAGGCAACGGTCAGGTCGGCGGCGAGGCGGATCGCGTTATCGGCCCAGGCGACGCGCTGCGAGGACTGCATCTGCTCGCTGAGCTCCTCCATGCGGGCGCGGAACTCGTCGGGGTCGCCAAAGAGGTTGAAGCCCTCCACCCGAGGAATGTAAGCAGACCGCGCGAGAGGGGGCACGAAGTCCTTGCATTTGGCGCGCCACCCGCGCGCCGAGGCCGCCTAGCGTCGCGCCCATGCGGAGCGAGAGGGGAACGGCGAGCGTCGAGCAGGCTGGCCTGGCGGCGCTGATCGCGCTGCTGGCGCTGGCGGCGATCTCGGCCCTCGCCGCCGGCGGCGAAGTCGATCCCCGCCACTCCCTCGCCGGGACGATCGCGCGGCGGCTCGCTTGCGCGCCCCGCCTCCCCGGCGCCTGCCACCACCACCCGCTGGTGCCCGCCTACGGCTGGCCGCTCGCCCGTCTCGCCCGCGCCCTGGCACCGGCCCCTGCCGCCCTACCGGGCCCCTCCGGCCTGCCCCTGGTCCCGGTCGACTTCCGCCGCTGCCGGCGCCAGAGCTGCGCGATCGCCGCCGGCCCGCACGCCACCTCCTCCGGGCGCCGCACGACCGCCTTCACCGTCGTCGCCGACCGCCGCCGCACGCTCGGCTGGGTCGGGCTGACCTACTGGCTCTACCGCCCGGGGCTGGGCTGGGAAAGCATCGTCCGCCGCGCCACCCAGGCCCAGGTCGAGGCCGCAAGCCACATCCGCGTCCTGCTGAAGGACGACCCGGCGCTCGTCCCCCTGGAGACCCTGCCGGGCCGCGACCAGTACGAGTTCCCGCCTGGCGAGGAGCCGCCCTGGCGGTGGCGAGTCGATGGCCAATACCCCGGCTGGTCAAGCTGACGAGACCCAGGCGTCGCCATACGGCGTCCTCAGTCGGCCGACTGCGGGTCACGCACCTGAGTGCGCTCCCCTTGCCGACCTCCCTGCGTCCTTGTCTGGCAACACCTGGGTCTCGTCAGTCTTATCCCGGTCGTCTTCGGCCTGTTTGATCAGTCCTCGCCAATCGGTGGTTCGGAAGACGAGCAGCATCGCGGCGAAGCCGAGCAGGACGGACCAGGCCGCCATCGCGATCTGGGTGCCGACCGAGAAGGAGAGGACGAAGGACCGGGTCGGCCCGTGCAGGGTCGCCACCAGCAGCGCCTGCTGGGCGCCGGCGCCGCCGGGCGTGAAGGGAACGATGTTGGCGATCGCCTGCACGCTCATCACCACCATCACGTTGGCGATCGAGCCGCCGATGCCGAAGGCGTCGAGGAAGAACCAGAAGGCGGCGAAGCGGAGGATCCAGCCAACCCCCTGCCAGGCCGCCACCTCGCGCAGGTAACGCCGTGGCTTGGTGAGGATCACGACCCCCTGTTTGACGCGGTCCCAGAAACGGCGCACCCGGTGGGCCAGCAGGTAGATCCCGACCGCGATCGCCAGCAGCAGGGCCCCGGTCAGGATCAGGAAGACCTGGGGGTGTTCCGCCCAGAAGGAGATCTCGAAGGCGGGCAGATCGGGGAGCTGAGGCGGCTTTGGCAGCAGGCCCTGGGAGACGGCGTAGAAGAGGACCAGCAGTCCCACCGTCGTGTCGAAGACCGTCTGCACGAGAAACGAGGAGGTCACCGCCGGATAGGAGGAGTGCGGGATCTGGCGTTTGACCAGGAAGACTTTGGTCACGTCGCCGGCGTGCGCGGGGACGATCGCGTTGATCCCCGCCCCAGCCAGGTAGGCGGCGCTGAGCCGCAGGAACGAGATGCGGACACCCGGATATGCGGCGTGCAGCACGTTGCGCCAAGCCCAGGCCCGCGCCAGCTGCATCGCCGCCAGGCAGAGGAGCGCCAGCGCGAAGGAGGTCCAGCGGATATCGGAGAGATGGGCGAAGAACTGCGCCGCCGCCCTGGCGAAGGATTCGGCGCTGGATGCGAAGTCGGCGAGTGGCATCGCAGCTACACTAGCCCGCTCGTGTCAGAGCCAGAGACGACTCAGACCGTGCCCGCAGCCCCCCGCGACCCCGCCGACGAGGCGATGTGCGCGCGAGCGCGCGAGCGCTTCACCGGCGACCGCGGCAGCCGCTTCCGCCGGCGCCGTAAGCGCCACGCGGAGCTGCCCAACCTGATCATCATCGGCGGCCTCAAGTGCGGCACGACCAGCATCCACCACTACCTCGGCCTGCATCCCGAAATCCACATGTCGAAGCCGAAGGAGCTCAACTTCTTCGTCGAGGAGCTGAACTGGGACCTCGGCCTCGACTGGTACGCCAGCCGTTTCGACGACCGCTTCGCGGTGCGCGGCGAGTCCTCCCCCCACTACACCAACCTTCCCCGCTTCCAGGGCGTCCCGGCGCGGATCAAGGAGCACTGCCCGGACGCGCGCCTGCTCTACATGGTGCGCGATCCGATCAAGCGCATCCTCTCGCACTGGGTGCACGCGACCGGCGCCGGCTATGAGACCCGCGAGCTGGTCCCGACCCTGTCCGACCCGGACTCCTCCTACACCCAGCGCTCGTTGTACTGGATGCAGCTGCAGCCCTACCTGGAGTTGTTCGAGCGCTCCCAGATCGAGGTGATCGCGCAGGAGGAGCTGCAGGGCGAACGCGAGGAGACGATGCGCAAGGCGTTCGCCTTCGCCGGGGTCGACGAGACCTTCACCTCGGAGCAGTTCGACCGCGAGTGGGAGAAGTCGAGCGCCAAGCAGGGCGACAAATACCAGGTCATGGAGAAGCTGGTCAAACTGCCGGGGCTGCGCTCCTTCGACCGCAACTTCGATCGCCTGCCCGAGTCGCTGCGCTGGATCGTCGAGAAGGTCGTCCACGACCCGGAGAAGCCGCCGGCTCCCAAGCCGAAGCTGCCCGACGACCTCTTCGAGACGATCCGCGGTCGCTTCGGCGCCGACGTCGCCGCGCTGCAGGAGTTCGCCGGCCGCGGGTTCGCCGGCTGGCACGACTACTCCTGATACGCGACAGGCAGCAACCGCACTAGGCTCCGACCATGCGGCGCCTGCTCCCCGACCCCGGTCCCGTCAGCGTCGAGGAGCAGCTCGACGCCTACCGCCCCTGGGAAGATCCACGCGAGGACCGGCCCTTCGTCGCGATCAACTTCGCCGCCACCGTCGACGGGCGGGCGACGATCGGCGGGGTCTCCGGGCCGATCGGCTCAGACGCAGACACCGCGATGCTGGTCGGCCTGCGCACCCGCTTCGACGCGGTGATGATCGGCGCCGGGACGATGCGGGCCGAGCACTATGGCGACATCGGCAGGCGGCTCGTCGTGGTCGAGAGCGGGTCGCGGGGGAAAGCGGACCTGCCGGCCCTCCTGCGCTCCCTGCACAAGGAAGGCGTGAAGACGCTTCTGTGCGAGGGCGGGCCGACGCTTCACGGCGCGCTGCAGGCCGCCGGCCTCGTCGACGACCTCTTCCTGACGATCGCGCCGAAGCTGGTCGGCGGCATCGCGCCGCGCATCCTCGAGGGCGACCTGCCGGGCGTGGAGCCCTTGGAGCTGGCCTGGCTGCTGGAGGAGGGCGGCGAGCTCTTCGCCCGCTACAGCCGCCCCTGAGCAACGTCCGCACGCTAGCTTTCCCCCACCGAATCCCAAGGAGAGGACGCCCCAGCGATGGACTTCAAGCCCAGTCCCCAGGTCGAGACCCTGCGCGAGCGCATCCTCGACTTCATGGACGATCACGTATACCCGCAGGAGCGGGAGATCATGGAGGCACTCGACGCCGAGGTCGCCGCCGGCGTCCCCTACCCGAAGATCCTGGTCGAGGTCCGCGAGCGGGCCAAGGCCGACGGGCTCTGGAACCTGTTCATGCCCGACGAGCGCTTCGGCCCCGGCCTCAGCAACTGGGAGTACGGGCTGCTCTGTGAGGAGATGGGGCGCAGCCCCGCCGCGGCGCCGATGGCCTTCAACTGCTCCGCTCCGGACACCGGCAACATGGAGATCCTCGCCGAGCACGGGACGGATCAGCAGAGAGAGGAATGGCTGGAGCCGCTCCTGGAGGGCCGGATCCGATCGTGTTTCTCGATGACGGAGCCAGAGGTCTCGGGCTCCGACCCCACTCTCCTGCAGGCGCGCGCGGTACGCGACGGCGACGAGTGGGTGGTCGACGGCCACAAGTGGTTCACCTCCGGCGCCGTCGGCGCCGAGCTCGCGATCGCGATGGTCGTCACCGACCCCGACGCACCGCCCTACGCTCGCGCCTCGATGATCTGCGTGCCGACCGACAACCCGGGCTTCAACCTCGTGCGGCCGATCCCGGTGATGGGCCACGACAAGGGGCCCGGCCACTGTGAGATCCGCTACGAAGAATGCCGCGTCCCCGTCGCCAACCTGCTCGGCGGCGAGGGGCAGGGCTTCACGATCGCCCAGGACCGGCTCGGCCCGGGCCGCATCCACCACTGCATGCGCGCGATCGGCACCGCGGAGCGGGCACACGAGATGATGTGCCGGCGGGCAAACGAGCGCCAGGCCTTCGGCGGGCCGCTGGCCGACAAGCAGTTCGTCCAGGAGGCGATCGCCACCTCGCGGATGGAAATCGACCAGGCCCGCCTGCTGACGATGTATGCGGCGTGGAAGATGGACACCGAGGGCAAGCGCGCCGCCCGCCAATCGATCTCCGCGATCAAGATCGTCGCCGCCAACATGGTGATGGAGGTGCTCGACCGGGCGATCCAGATCCACGGCTCCCTCGGCATGACCGACGACACCCCGCTCGCCGCCCTCTGGCGCTTCAGCCGCATGCTGCGCCTCGCCGACGGCCCCGACGAGGTCCACAAGATGGTCCTCGCCCGCCGCGAGCTCAACCGCTGGTCAAAGCGCGCCGAAGCAGAGGCGGCGGGCGAACTCGAGCCCAGGCACGTTCCCCGGCCGATCTAAGGTCGGCAAGCGAAGCGGGGAGCCGATCGGCTCCCCGCTTGACGCTGCTACCGAACGGCCAATCAGGCACCAGCCGGCTGGGTAAGTTCCTAACTGCCGAAAACAGCCACTATTCCGACGATGCAGGAATCGCCCGGAATGAACGGACCGTTGCCAATCACAGGATTGCCCTGCTTGGCTCCGGTACCACCGATCAAACCGGTTATTTCCGTGCCGTCGGTAGCGCGTGCCTGGAACTCCTCGTCATTTGAAACCGCGGTGGCTTTATTCGCTTCCGCGATAGCGTCATCCTCCATCACGCGGTTTGCCTCGAGGGTCGACGGGGTCAAATATTCCTGGGTGCCGTTGGTAGGCAGTTCGGCGCCATCCTCGGAGCCGACAGTAGCCTCACCGCTGGTCACTTCGATGTAGGTTTTCTCCTGGACTTTGGGACCGGCGAGCTGGAAGCATTTGCCGTAGAAGCGGAACGGCCCGACTGAGCCCAACTCGATCTTCGAGGCAGCTGCCTCGCTTTCGGCAGCCGGTACGACTCCGCCTTTGAACACCTTTGCCAACTGCGTCTGAGAGTTGCCCACAGCGTTGGCGCCGATCTGACCGGAACCGATTGCGCCATTGCCGATTTTGCTCGCGGTGACTGCGCCTGCGCCGAGTTGGTTGGTGCCCACTGCGCCGGCGGCAAGCTGGGTAGAGCCGACTGCGCCCGCGGCAAGCTTGACAGAGCCAACTGCGCCGGTCGCGATTTTCTCACCGGTGACCGAGCCATTCTTGATCTTCTTGGCAGTCACGGCGTCTTTCTTGATTTTGGCGGTGGTGACAGCGTTGGCCTTCAGCTGCTTTGCGCCTACCGTCTTCTTGCCGAGTTGATTGGCGGCCAAGGCCGTGGCGCCGCCGAGCATCAGGAACACGGCGATCGACGACATCACGTTGGCATACGTGAGATGCCTGCGGATCTGCTTCAAGAGTCTCTCCTTGTTTTAGGGGAAGGGCCTTGATGGGGCCCGATACCCCAATTGCGAGGTCTGGCGAGGAGATTGGGACCTTCACAGGTCCCTTGGCGGTCGTCAAGGCCTCCAGCTGTAAGACCCGAGCGGGTTGCTTAGCTCGGCGAGCCGCTCTGCGGGGGTGCGGTTGTGGACCCGGTGTGCGGCCGAGGGCCGATCCAGCAACCCGCCTCGCCTTCGGCGCGGTAGCGGCGCGCCCACTTGCGGATTGTCGGCGCGCTCAACCCTCCTCCACTACGCGCCTCGCCAACAGCTTGCGCTTGTTCAGGCTGAGCGCGGAATTACCGTGCAGCTTCATCTGGGTCCTCCTTGAGGCTTAGGTGGCTAGCACCCCCAGCCTTCAAGGGGGCCCGGATGAAACAACGGGCTCAGGGATTACATCTAGACGGCGAGACGTAGTGCCGGGCCAGGTCGAAATCGACCTGGCCCGGCCAGCTTGTCAAGCTGCTACACGCCCTGATTGCTCGCGATGCTGCCGAGCTTGATCGCGGTGATCTTGATCTCCTTTACGAAGGCAAGCGCATCGGCTTGGCTGCGGTAGCATTCGATCGTCACACTTCCGACACCGGCGAACGTATGCAATACCTGCATGGCGAAGATCGCCCGGAAAGAGTCGCCGGTCGCTCCAGTACCTAGATAGTCGTCGGCGTAGTCGTTATCGGCACCTGCGGACAGCGTGCATTTCACGTAGTCCTCACTGGCACTCTCGGAATCGGCGATCAGCTTGGCCTGAATCGCATAGGATCCGCCCGGCAGACCGCCAAGGGTCGCAACGATCGCGGGAGAGCTGGGCGTGGTCGTCGATATGTTGATCAATTCGTCGTGGTAGACGCCATATGCCGTTGACGGCCCTGGCGGTCCCTGGGCTCCCTGGGCTCCTTGCGGTCCCTGGGCGCCGGCGGGACCGGTTGCTCCATTCAAGCCGTTAGCCCCTGGTTTGCCCCGTGGACCTCGTTTTGCTTTGTGTTTCGCGCTGATCGCAGCATGGCCTGCGCTGGAAGCGTGCTGGGTTGCTGCGAAAGCGTTTCCTCCCAACGCGACGAACAGAGCGAGAAATGACGCCACCATGGCTGACGATAGAAGTTGGCGTTTAACCATCAAGACCTCCGATTTGCTGTGGGTGACTCTTCGGGCCACATCGCCCGCTTTGCCAAGCCATAACGCTCGGTCCGCGGGGCGCCGGGACAATCACAGGTACGCCGGTCGGAATCGGAGACATCAGATCGGAACCACCGCGGAGAGGCGCTATTCGCGGCCCTGTGAAACCTCGGCGGCCTCGGCTAGGCGCTCGACCAGGCGGGCGAAGTGTTCTATTCCCGGGTCGACCTTGCCGTACTGGCCGGCGGCGTAGCGGGCGTAGACGCCCTCGAGGATGATCGCCAGCTTCCAGTAGCCGAGGGCTTCGAAGAAGTTGAGCTGGGAGAGGTCGCGGCCGGAGCGCTCGGCGTAGCGATCGCGCAGCTCCTCGCGAGTGGGGAAGCCGGGGGCCAGGTTTGCGGGCTGGCCGAGGGCGATCGTCTCCTCCCCCCGCACGGGCCAGTAGACCATCAGCAGGCCGACGTCGGCGAGCGGGTCGCCGAGCGTGCAGAGCTCCCAGTCGACTACCGCGGCGGCCTCGCCGCCGGGGGTGAGGATCATGTTGTCGAGCCGGTAGTCGCCGTGGACGATCGTCGCCGGCCCCTGCGCGGGGATGCGCGCCTCGAGCCGCTCGTGCACGGCGTCGATCGCCGGCAGCTCGCGCGTCTTCGACTTCTCCCACTGGCCCTGCCAGCGGTGCAGCTGGCGGGCGACGTAGTCCTCCTTGCGACCGAGGTCGCCCAACCCGACGGCATCGGGGTCGACCGCGTGGATCGCGACCAGGGTGTCGGCGACGCGCTCGCCGATCGCCTGCCGGTCGGCCTCGTTGGGGAAAGCCTCCGCCTCGGCGAGGCCGCGCAGGATCGGGCCTTCGACGAACTCCATCACGTAGAAGGGCGCGCCGTTGACGCTCTCGTCCTCGCAGAGCCCGGCCACCGGCGCCACGGGCACCGGCGTCGGCCCCAGGGCCGAGACGACCTTGTGCTCGCGAGCCATGTCGTGGGCAGAGCCGAGCCGCTTGCCGAGCGGCGGCCGGCGCAGCGCCCAGCGGCGGCCGGCGGCGTCGGTTACGCCGTAGGTGAGGTTCGAGTGCCCGCCGGAGATCCGCTCGAAGGAGAGCGGCAGCTCGACTCCCTCGACCCGCTGCTCGAACCAGGCCTCGACGCCGCCCCGATCGATCCCCTCCGGCGCGGCGGCGATGCCGTCGGAAGTGCCTGTAGCCTCGTCGCCCATCGGCTCGCAAGCATATTCCCGACGACGATTCCGCTTCAGCCCATCGCTCGCCAACAGGCTGACGATCGGCTTCGCGATCGCCTTCGCCGTGCTCACCGGCCTGGCGGTGATCGGCGTCGCCCGCTTCCTGCAGCAGCGCCAGGACTACGAGAACGCCACCGCTCGCTCCTACCAGCGCGAGATCCGGGCTCGCAACCGCCTGGTCGAAGAACGACACCCCGCGGCGGCGCGCGCCACGATCCTCTCCCAGCAGCACCGCCGGCAGGAGCTGCGCGACGAAATCTCGAGCGAGACGCGCGACACGGCGCTGCTCGTCGGGGCAGGGCTGATCGCCGGCCTGACCGGCGCGGCGCTGCTCTTCACCGGCCTGATCGCCTCGATGCGGCGCCCGCTCGAGGATCTGGTCGACGCCTCGGGGCAGCTGGCCGGCGGCGACCTCGACGCCCGGGTCAAGGTCGGCGGGCTCTCGGAGACGGCGACGCTCGGCAGCGCCTTCAACGAAATGGCCGAGGAGCTCCAACGCCGCGCCGGCGAACGCGACCAGCTCGACCGGATGAAAGACGAATTCGTGCTCACCGCCTCGCACGAGCTGCGCAGCCCGCTGACCTCGGTGCAGGGCTTCGCCGAGCTGCTGCTGCTGGAGCGGGAGAAGCTCAGCCCGGGGCAGGCGGAGACGGTAGAGGTGATCCTCGACAACACGCGCCACCTGGTGCGCCTCCTCAACGACCTGCTCGACCTCGCCCGCAGCGATGCCGGGCGGCTGACGATCAGACCGGAGCCGACCGACGCGGCGGGCCTGATCGAAGACGCCGTGCGGACGATGCGGGCTCAGTTCGACTCTCGCCGGCAAGAGCTGCGCCTGGAGATCGAACCGGGCCTGCCTCGAATCGAGGCCGACCGAGACCGGATTCGCCAAGTACTGGTGAATCTCCTTACGAACGCAAATGAGTATTGCCCGGAAGGAGCGGGTATCGAAGTGAAGGCGCGGAGCGGAAGTGCCGAAGTTGAGATCGACGTGATCGACGACGGACCCGGCATACCCGAGCAGCAGCTGGAGCACATCTTCGAACGCTTCAGCCGCGGCGATGCGGGCGAGACGCAGCGGGTCGGGGGCACCGGGCTCGGCCTGGCGATATCCAAATCGCTGATCGAGCTGCACGGCGGCACGATCGCCGCCGAGTCGATCCCGGGCGCCGGCTCCACCTTCCGCGTTCGCCTGCCGGCGATCGCCCGCGACCGGGCGGAGGCTCTCTGATGGCCAGGATCCTCTTGGCCGACGACTCCGAGACGATCCTGCTCCTCCTCCGCACTCGGTTGGAGATGGAGGGGCACGAGGTCATCGCCGCCACGGACGGCCAGGAGGTGGTCGACGCGGTCGCCGCGGCGCCCAACCCGCCCGACATCCTCCTGCTCGACGCGATGATGCCGCGCAAGTCGGGCATCGACGCCCTACGCGAGCTGCGCGCGGCCGGGATCGACACCCCCGCCCTGATCGTCAGCGCCCACACCGACGGCGGAGACGACAACGGCGACCGCTCGAGCCTCGGGATCGCCGCCTACATCACCAAGCCGATCGACTTCGAGCAGCTCTTCGCCAAGATCGCCGAGCTGACCGGCCCTCGCTAGGAGACGCGCAAACAGACGTCGACGCCCGGCTAAGGGCCCAACCCTCCTGGGCGGGCCGGGCCCTTGTCGAGCGAAGCGATTAGCCGGTGACGGCGGCGGCGGCCGTACAGATCGCCGTGACGTTCATGCTCGTGCCCACTTCCCCAAACCCGGTGGCCGTCCAGCCGTTGCGAGTCGAGTTGGGGCCGCTGTCGTTGACGAAGGCAGTTTCCTCATTGCTGACGGTCGCGCCGCCGCCGACGACATTGGTTCCCGCCGGGCAGCTGGCCGTTGCGGCAGCAGCAGTTGCTCCGAGCGAAACCGTGGCAACGGCGTACTGCACGCTCGCGACCTTGCTGGCGGTAACACCGGTGAGCGTGCTCGTGTTGATCTGAGTCCCCGTGAGCGACCCCGCTTGGATCTGAGCCCCCGTAAGCGACCCGGACTTGATTTGCGCACCGGTCAGTGAGCCGGGCTTGATTTGGTTTCCGGTCAGTGAGCCGGGCTTGATCTGGTTTCCGGTCAGGGTCTTCGCCTTGATCCGGTTGCCTGGCAGCGAGCTCGCCTTGATTTGAGTGCCGCTTATCTTTCCTGCGGCATAGACGGAACCCCCGAGCGCTATGAAGAGGGCCAAGCAAGCGACGACGTTGGAGAAGGAAAGCAACTTCGCAATTCGAGCCATCAAATCGAGTCTCCTTAGTGAGTGCTAGTGCAATAGCTGGGAACCTATTGCATACTTAGGAGAATCTCAGTGTGTACCGGATTGTGGGCGTAACGTCAGCTCTTGGCGATCTCGAGCCGGATCTCCTTGCCCTTCAGCTTGGTCCCGTCGAGGAACTCGACCGTGCGGTCGGCCTGGTCGGGATCGACCTCGACGAAGGAGAAGCGGTGCAGGACGCGGACGTCGTGGATCGCCTCCTCGGGCAGCACGGCGCCCTCGCGCAGGGCCCAGCGCAGGTCGTCCTCTGTGATGCCGCTGCGCTCGCCGCGGTTGACGAAGAGCTTGACCGCCTTGCCTTCGGCCCCCTCGGCGACCTGCTTCGGCTCGTCGCCGTTGTCGCTCGCCTTGGCGCGCTCGCGGCGGCGCGGGCGCGGAGCGTGTTCCATCCGCTCCTCCGGGCTCTCCCACTCGCCGATCGTCGTCTTCACGTCGCGCTCGATCCGCTCGATCTCGTCGCGCTGGGCCGGCGTGACGAAGGTGATCGCGCGGCCGGTGCGGCCGACCCGGCCGGTGCGGCCGATCCGGTGCACGTAGACCTCCGAGGAGGCGGGGACGTCGTAGTTGATGACATGGGTGACGTGCTCGATGTCGAGCCCGCGGGCGGCGATGTCGGTGGCGACCAGGAGCCGTACCCGGTGGTCCTTGAAGGCGATCATCACGCCGTCGCGCGAGCCCTGGCTCATGTCGCCGTGCAGCGCCTTCACGTCGAGGCCTTTGTCCTTCAGCGTCTTTTCCAGCTTCGAGGCGCCGATTTTGGTGCGACAGAAGATGATCGCCTGCTCCGGTTCCTCCGTCTTCAGCAGCTCGACCAAGCGGGCCGCCTTCTCGTTCGCCGGCACCTCGACGAAAGCCTGGGCGATCGCGTCGACGGTCAGCTTCTTCGGCGTGATTTTGATCGTCGACGGGTCGTACATGTAGCTCTCGGCGAGCCGTTTGACCGGCGGTGGCATCGTCGCCGAGAAGAGCGCCGTCTGGCGCCCGCTCGGACACATCCGCAGGATCTTCTCGACGTCCTCGATGAAGCCCAGGTCGAGCATCTCATCGGCCTCGTCGAGGACGATGTAGCGGGCCGCGGTGAGGACCAGCGAGCGGCGCGACATCAGGTCCATCATCCGCCCCACGGTGGCGACGACGACGTGGGCGCCGGCGCGCAGCTGCGCCTGTTGGGAGCGGATCGGCGCGCCGCCGAAGACGGCGACGATCTCGACGTCGACGTGCTCGGCGTAAGCGCGCAGCGCCTGGGTCACCTGGATGCAGAGCTCGCGGGTCGGCGTGAGGACGACCGCCTGCACCTCGTCGACGCCGGGATCGACGTACTGCAGCAGCGGCAGGCCGAAGGCGGCGGTCTTGCCGGTCCCGGTCTGCGCCTGCCCGATCACGTCGTGGCCGGCGAGCAGCTCGGGGATCGCTTTCTCCTGGATCGGGCTGGGCTCCTCGTAGCCGAGCTCGTCCAGCGCCTGCTGGATCTCAGGCGCCAGCCCCAGGTCCTTGAAGCCGCTCACTTCGATGGGTCCAGTAACAGCTTGCCGGACGTGCGGCGACCGATTATGTCTTCGTGGGCGCGGGCCGCCTCCGACAGCGGGTAGACCTCGCCGACGTTCACCTGGAGCTCGCCGCCGGCGACACCGGCGAGCAGTTCGCCGATCATCGGGGCGACCTCCTTGCGACGCGCCATCAGGTGGATCAGCCAGAAGCCGATCACCGCCTTGGACCCGCGCAGCAGGGCGGCGGTGGAAACCTCGCGCTGCTCGCGGGAGGCGATGCCGAAGACGACCATCCGACCCAGCGGGGCCAGAGCCGAGAGCTCGGCGTCGAAGGCATCGCCGCCGCTCATGTGGAGGACCGCGTCGACGCGCTCGCCGCCGTTGGCCGCGAGGATCGCCTCCTTGAGGTTCTCGGCGCGCGAGTCGACGGTCGCATCCGCGCCCAGCCGCTCGACCAGGGCCCGCTTCTCCTCGCTGGAGGCAAGGCCGATCACCCTCGCCCCGGCCCGCTTGCCGAGCTGGACCGCAAGCGAGCCGGTACCGCCGGCCGCGGCCTCGACCAGCAGCGTCTCGCCGGGCTCGATGCGCGCGCAGCGGCGCACCAGCGCCATCGCGGTGATGCCCTGCAGCAGGAGCGCCGCCGCCTGGTCGTCGTCGACCTCGTCGGGGACGGGAATGAGGAATCCCTCGGGCACGGCGACCTTCTCCGCATAGCCCCCGCCGCCCAGGAGCGCCGCGACCCGCTGCCCATCGGCAGTGCGCCCACTGATCTCCCCGCCGGGGATCAGCGGCAGCTGCTGCTCGGCCAAGTAGTCGTTGCGGGTCGCGTGCGTATCGGCGAAATTGATCCCGCTCCGCGCAACCTCGACGACGACCTCCCCCTCACCGGCAACGGGGTCCCCTACATCGCGGTACTCGAGCACCTCAGGCCCGCCGAACTCCTCGATCTGAATCGCCTTCACGGCGGAGAACCATAGTCGCATGGGCATTGTGGCCTCGGGACCGGGGGTCCGGGTGTGCCTCGACAGGTGCCTCGCGAAGCGGCTCCGCAGAGTGATTCAGCCGCGAAGCGGACAAACATCGTCGCCGCTAGGTGTAATTCCCAGCCACGTTGTTCCCGTTCAGTTCCCGTAGCCGCTCAATAGGCGGCCGGTGACCGAGGGCGCCGTGTCTTCGCTTGAAGTTGTAGCGCTCGATCCACCCCGAGAGGGCCGCGGCCCTCTCGGCTGAGCTGCCGTAGACGGCGGCGTAGGCCCACTCGCTCAACATCGTGCGAATGAAGCGCTCGGCCTTGCCGTTGGTCTGGGGCCGGTAGGGCCGAGTGCGCAGGTGCTTTATGCCCAGCGAGCGACAGGCCAAGGCATGGGCAGTGGAGCGATAGGGAGAGCCGTTGTCGGTCATCAGTCGCTCGACCACGATCCCGTGAGAGCGATAGAAGGCGATGGCGCGCTCGAGGAAGCCGATCGCCGTGTCGGCCTTTTCGTCGGGCAGAACCTCGACGTAGGCCAGGCGCGTGGCGTCATCGACGCAGACATGCACCCGCTCCCAACCCGCCTGGTTGCGGCGTATGCCCGAGCCGTCGATCTTGGTTTGCTTCCGGCCTCCCGGATGGCCGATGACCCTGTGGCCTGCACCGCCGACGATCCGCCCGAGCTTCTTGACGTCGATGTGGATCAGCTCGCCGGGGCGCCGGCGCTCATAGCGGCGCACCGGCTCGGGTGGTGCGAGCCGGCTGAGCTTGCCCAGCCCGATCCGAGTCAGCACGGCGGAGACGGTCGAGGTCGCCATCTCCAGCACCTCCGCGATCTCAGGGCCCGTGAGCCGCAGGCGCCGCAGCGCGGCAATCGCCTCGACGCGATCGAGGGGTGTGGCGTTGTGAACCGTGCCGGGAGCCGAGCTCCGATCCAACATTCCAGCCTCACCTTCGGTGCGGTAGCGGCGTGCCCACTTGCCCGCGGTTCTCACGCTCACTCCGGCGGCCTCGGCCGCCTCCGCGAGCGTGAGCCCGCCCTCAACAACCCGACGGGCCATAACCGCCCTGCCCTTCGGGCCGAGGGGCGCGTTAGCGTGCAGCTTCATCCGGTGTCCTCCTTGGATCTGGGTGGCTTCGACACCCCCAGCCTCCAAGGAGGTCCGGATGAACAACGTGCTTAGGAATTACAGCTAGGCGACATAGGCACCCTGGCGGGGCACACCCGGACCCCCGGTGCGGCGTACTTCGGGGCGCACCCGACCCCCGATACCCTGCCCGAAGAATGTCCCTGACCGTCGTTGGATCGATCGCATTCGATTCGGTAAAGACCCCCTTCGGGGAGCGCGACCGCATGCTCGGCGGAGCCGCGGTCCACTTCTCGCTGGCCGCCAGCTTCTTCACCGAGGTGCGCCCAGTGGGCCCGGTGGGCGAGGACTTCGGCGCCGCCGAGTTTGAGGTGCTGGAGAGCCGCGGCGTGCGGACCGGCGACATCGAGCGGGTCGCCGGCGGGCAGTCGTTCTTCTGGCGCGGCCGCTACGAGTACGACCTCAACGTCGCCCACACCGAGGACACCCAGCTCGGCGTCTTCGGCGAGTTCGAGCCGAAGCTCTCGGCTGAGGCGAAAGCCGCCGACACCCTCTTCCTCGCCAACATCCAGCCCGACCTGCAGCGCCAGGTGCGCGCCCAGTGCCCCGATGCGAGCTTCAGCGGGCTGGACTCGATGAACCTCTGGATCGACACGGCGAAGGACTCGCTGCTGGCGGCGATCGCCGAGGTCGACTGCCTGATCGTCAACGATGCCGAGATCCGGCAGCTGACCGGTGAGGCGAACCTGTCCCGCGCCGCCCGCGTGGTTATGAAGCGGGGACCGCGCGCTGTCGTCGCCAAGCGGGGCGAGTACGGCGCGGCCCTGTTCACGGAGGAGAGCTTCTTCGCCCTGCCGGGCTTCCCGCTCGAGGACGTGCGCGACCCGACCGGCGCCGGCGACAGCTTCGCCGGCGGCTTCCTCGGCTACCTCGACGGCCACGAGGGCGAGCTCGACGAGGCCAGCCTGCGGCGGGCGATGGGCTACGGCACCGTGCTGGCCTCCTTCAACGTCGAGGAGTTCGGCACCGAGCGGGTCGCCCGGCTGAGCCGCGAGGAGATCGACGAGCGCTTCGACGACCTCGTCGGGATGACGCGGTTCGAGCCCCTCCCCGCCACCGCCGAGTAGTGCCGGGAGAGGCGGCTCGGCTTCTCGGAACCGTCACAGGCCGGGCGATTCAAGCTGCGATACTGGGCGCTCCAGTCGACACCGAGCTCGAGGAGGGGTGATGGCCACCGAGCAGCAGATCAGCGACGTAGGAACCGACGGCGGGCCGGCCACCGGCTCGGAGAGCCTCGCGGTCACCGACAACCGCACCGGGCAGACCTATGAGCTGCCGATCGTCGACGGCACGGTCCGGGCGATGGACCTGCGCCAGATCAAAGTCGACGAGGGGGAATTCGGGATGCTGTCCTTCGACCCGGCATTCACCAACACGGCCTCCTGCCGCTCGGCGATCACCTATATCGACGGCGAGGTCGGCATCCTCGAACACCGCGGCTACTCGATCGAGCAGCTCTGCGAGCGCTCCAGCTTCCTCGAGGTCGCCTACCTGCTGATCTTCGGCGAGCTGCCAACCGGGCCCCAGCTTGACCGCTGGACTTACGACATCGTCCACCACACCTTCGTCCACGAGGATCTGAAGCAGTTCTTCGAGGGCTTCCGCTACGACGCCCACCCGATGGGGATGCTGCTGGCGGGGGTCGGGGCGCTCTCGACCTTCTACCCGGACGCCAAGCACACCGAAGATCCCGAAGAGCGCTACATGGCCGCGGTACGGCTGATCGCCAAGGTGCCGACCCTGGCCGCCTTCTCCTACCGGCACAACATGGGGCTGCCCTACGTCTACCCGGACAACGACCTCAACTTCGCCGAGAACTTCCTCTCGATGATGTTCAAGAAGACCGAAGCCAAGCACGTGCCGAAGCCGGCCCTCTCGAAGGCGCTCGACGTGCTCTTCATCCTCCACGCCGACCACGAACAGAACTGCTCGACCAACGCGGTGCGCGGCGTCGGCTCCTCCGACGTCGACCCCTACTCGGCGGTGGCGGCCGGCGTCGCGGCGCTCTACGGGCCGCTGCACGGCGGCGCCAACGAGGCGGTGCTGCGGATGCTGCGGCGGATCGGCTCGGCCGAGAACATCCCCGATTTCCTCGAGCGGGTGAAGAACCGCGAAGAGAAACTGATGGGCTTCGGCCACCGCGTCTACAAGAACTACGACCCGCGGGCGCGGATCATCCAGCAGCACATGGACGAGGTCTTCGAGGCGACCGAGTACAACCCGCTGGTCGAGATCGCCCGCGAGCTGGAGAAACGCGCGCTCGAGGACGAGTACTTCACCTCGCGCAAGCTCTACCCCAACGTCGACTACTACTCGGGGATCATCTACGAGTCGCTCGGCGTCCCGACCGAGATGTTCACGGTGATCTTCGCCATCCCCCGCACGGCCGGCTGGGTATCGCAGTGGATGGAGATGAAGGACGATCCCGAACAGAAGATCGCCCGGCCCCGACAGATATACACAGGCCATCGCGAGCGCCAGTACGTGCCTCTCGCCGAGCGCGAGGGGCCGGAGAAAATCGTCGGGCCCCCTGCGCGCAGGCCCAAACGGCCGCGGCGCGGCGCGTAGCGAGCAAGAGGGGTCGGGGGTCGCCCCGCTCGAGCCTATGTTCGCTTCGCTCACGAATTCGCTGCCGCTTCGCGGCTAGAGTCACTCTGCGGTGCCCGCTTCGCGAGGCTCCATCGGGACGACCCCCGACCCCTCAGCCCGGTACGCGTACGCTGCTCGCGTGAGCTGGAAATTGACGATCCGGCACGGATCCGACGTTGAGCATGAGAGCTTTGAGGAGCTTGGCGAGGCGGTGGCTGCGATGCGGGAGCGGGCGCTTGCCATCCGTGCGGAGGGGCCGGTGAAGTCGGTCTCCTCGCTGCGGGACTTCGGGCCCGAGCAGCAGGTCCACGCCCGGCTGCAGCTATCCGGCAAGGGGCTGTTGCGAAGGCCCGTCGCCGGCATTGACGTGCGCGGGGACGGGACGTTCGTGCCCTTCCGCGGCGGCGTGGTGCGCGAGGAGCTCGACCCGACCGACCACGACACGCCCTTTGACCTCGTGCGGGAGACTCTGGAAGGTCGGTAACTGGCGAGTTAGCCCCCTTAAGAGGACGGAAACTCGCCAACCACCTCCCAACCATGACCGAGACCGAGATACCGAAGGGCAGCTACGCCGCCGGGCGGCGGGTGAAGCTGCCGGCTGGAGCCGAAGCTCCATATGCCGTCTTCGTCAACGGGGTCGAGCAGCGCGAGGGCAGCGACTACAACGTCCGCGCCGGGGAGATCGTCTTCACCCGCGAGATCGTCAAGGAGAAGGTCGGCACCGGCCGCTGGCTGGCGATGTACCTGGGGCTCTTCGGCACCTACCGCAAGGACGAGACGATCGACCTCCAGTTCCAGCGCGGCGGCAAGACCGAGCTGCTCTCGAACCTGCCGGTCGGTTCCTGAGCCGCCGCTACTTGAAGATGTAGAGCAGGGCGAAGGCGGTGACGATCCAGATCGCCCCCGCGACGATCATTCCCTTGTCCTCGGCGACCATCGAGGCGGTGGAGCGGTCGTCAGCGCGGTCATAGATCAGGTAGAGGTAGCGGAAGATGCCGTAGACCACCGGGGGAATCGTCCACATCATCTTGTTGCCGATGATCGGCGAGTTGACCGCGTAGATCGAGTAGCTGATCACGGTGCCGGTGGTGACCATGGCGACCATCTGGTCGAGAAAGGGGAGCGAGTAGTGCTCGAGCACAGGGCGGCTGCTGGTGCCCTGGTGCAGCTCGGAGACCGCCTCCTGGCGCCGCTTGGTCACACCCAGGAAGAGGGCGACCATGCCGGTGCAGAGGAGCAGCCATTCCGAGGCGTGGGCGTCCACGGCCACCGCACCGGCCGCCACCCGCAGGATGAAGAGGCCGGCGAGCGTCATCACGTCGACGATCACGATCTGCTTGAGGCCGAGGCTGTAGGCCATCTGGGCGATCCCGTAGCCGACGACCATCAGGCCGACTTCCCAGTTGACGGTGCCGAAGGCGAGCGCGATCGCCACGATCGCCAGCCCCGGGGCGATCGTCATCGCCGTGCGCTCGGAGAGCTCGCCGGCGGCGAGCGGCCGGAAGCGCTTCTTCGGGTGCTTGCGGTCAAGCTCGACGTCGATCAGGTCGTTGACGTAGTAGCCGGCGCTGGAGATGAAGCAGAAGGCGACGAAGGTGAGGAAGGCCTCCAGCACCTCGTGCGGCTGGTTGAACTTGCCCGAGAAGAGCAACCCGGCGAAGACGAAGGTGTTCTTGATCCACTCCTGCGGCCTCCCGGTCTTGATCGCCGCGCGCAGCGGAGAGCGCCGGGGCACAGCCGGGGCGCCACTGGCCGGCTCCGCGGGTATTGCCGGATGCTCTGAGGTGATCGTTTCCATGAAGTGGTCGCGGGAGGGTAGCGCTGCCGGGAGTCAGTCCTCCCAATCCTCGCTCTGCTGGGCGGCTTCCAGCGATTCCAGGTCGTCTCGGTCTCGCGGGCGCTCACTGGATCGCTTCATCTTCGAGCAGATGCTCAAACGAGCAGACGCGCACGCACAGACCGCCGATGTCGACGTCCTTCGCCTGGGCGTCGAGCACGGCAAACGATGGGATCTGCGGCAAGCCCTGCAGAACATCGACTGGACCCAACTCAGTCGCGACCAGCGTACGGTCACCGGTCCTGAGGAAGGTAGGGATGGCGTCGGCGGTGAGATGACGCTTCCCCACCTCGACCTGGCCGTTCAGCTCGCGAAGCAGCTCGGCAAGCCGCTCCAGATTCTCCGTGGCGGGATCCGGCACGACGTCAACATCCTTGGTCCCGCGCACATATCCCCAAGCCCCCACCGCCAACCCCCCGACGAGCACAAAGCGAACATTGGCCTCAACCAATCGCCCGAGCAGCGCCTGCAGTCGGAATGGCTCGGCGGTCAAGCCTTCCGCGCGC
The DNA here is from genome assembly GCA_963770315.1 of uncultured Solirubrobacterales bacterium. Taxonomy (GTDB): domain Bacteria; phylum Actinomycetota; class Thermoleophilia; order Solirubrobacterales; family 70-9; genus VRUE01. The sequence continues at coordinate 2,798,130 of CAVYPC010000002.1, read as the reverse complement.
TTCCCGCAAACGTCGAAAAGAATTCGCTCAACGCGACGGTCTCGGCCAGGTTGACCGAAAGTGGACGACGAGCGTCTTCCCTCAATCGCCTTCGCCGTACATCCTCGTTGAGCCGCCAGGGATCCGATTTCGGCTTTTTGTCTGGAGAAGTCACCCTCTCAGGGTAACTCCCGGAGGAGCCTCTACGGGTCGATCAGCACGCCCGGGTTCAGGATCCCGGCTGGGTCTAGCTCGGCCTTGGCCGCCCGCAGCGCAGCGGCGAACGGAGCCGGGCGCTGGCGGTCGTACCAGGGGCGGTGGTCGCGGCCCACGGCGTGATGGTGGGTGATCGTGCCGCCACCCTCGATCACCGCCTCGGCGGCAGCGACCTTGATCTCGTCCCACTGCTCGACCTCTCCGCCGCGCACGGCGGGGGCCATGACGGTGAAGTAGGGAGCAGGGCCGTCGGGGTAGACGTGGGTGAAGCGGCAGCTGATCCGGGGTGCGCCCGGGCCGTCGTCGGGTGCGTCACAGACCTCGGCGACCCTGCGCCGTACGGCATCCATCGCCGTCGCGTGGAACGCCTCGAAGCGGTCCCAGGTGATCGCCGTCTCGAAGGTCTCCGAGAGCACGCCGCAGGCGACGAACGTGTCGCGCAGATATGGAGCGAGGAGAAAAGCGCTGCGCCAGGCGCCGACCGCGCCGGGGGGCTCGCCGTCGCCACCGCTCCCCCGTACCTCGCCCGGCACGCCGCCGTGCTCGCGGGCGATCGCCAGCGCCAGCTCCATCGGCGCCACAACCGGATGGTGGGCCGACTCGAAGCCGAGGACGAGCAGGCTCTTCTCGCCCGAGCCCGCCCCGGTCATGCCCGCCTCGACCGCGTCGAGCAGGCGGCAGTTGCTCGGGTGGAGGCCCGACTGGGAAATCTCGCGCACGGCACCGGCCGCGGCGAGGAAATCGTCGAACTCGACCCCGCAGGAGACCTTGAACTCGGGGCGCGGCCGCACCCGCATCCAGGCCTCGCCGATCACGCCGAGGATCCCCTCGGAGCCGATCAGCGCCCTGTCCGGCGAGGGCCCTGCACCCGAGCCCGGCAGTCGCCGGCTCTCCCAGAGGCCGCGCGGGGTGATCGCCCGCACCGACTCGACCAGGTCGTCGACGTGGGTGTAGAGGGTGGCGAAGTGCCCGCCGGCCCGAGTGGCGATCCAACCGCCCAGGGTCGAGTACTCGAACGACTGGGGGAAGTGCCGGAGCGTCAGCCCGTGCTCACGCAGCTGCTCCTCCAAGTGCGGCCCGGTGGCGCCGGCCTGGATCCGCGCCGCCATCGACTCGGCATCGACCTCGAGCACCCGGTCCAGCCGCCGTAGGTCGAGCGAGACGAAGGGCCGATCTCCGAGCCGCCCCTCGACCCCGCCGACCACGCTGGTCCCGCCGCCGAAGGGGATAACTGCCGCCCCCTCCGCCTCTGCCCAGCTCAGGACGGTCTCGATCTCCGACTCGTCGCGGGGAAGCGCGACGAGATCGGGTGGGTTCTCGAATTCCCCCCGGAACCCCCGCACCACGTCCCGATAAGCCTTTCCCAGCGCCCGCGACACCCGCTCGTACTTCTCATCGATGAACAGGTCGCCCATTCCTCCAGGCGCCTTCAACCGAGGCGCCCGCACCTCGACGGCATCGAGAGAAACAGGCTCCTCGACCTCGCCCCCAAACCCAAACCGCTCCCTGATCCCGGCAGCGGCCTCCTCCAGCTCCTTCCGCGAAGGCGCCTGGTCCTCGTACCCCCACCCCCAGTGCTTGAGCCTGCGCTCGCTCATCTGCGGCAATCGTAAGTCCCATCCCGTCAATTGCAGCTTTCCCCACACCATGGTGGGGAAAAGGCTGCAATGGCGGGGGTGGCACGGCGGAGTCGCTGCGCGGGAGCCTCGCAAGGCGGGCATCGCAGGCTCCGAGTGGGAGGGCAGGGGCGTCCCCGCGGCAGCGGCGTCCTCTTTTTCGCCCACCAGCCCTTGAGCGATAGCGGCAAGGCTCCCCTGCGAAAAACCCAGCAACGCGGGGGTGCCCCCTGCCCTCTCCACTGCGTGCCTACCAGTGCACGCCTTTCATCAAGTGCGCGAAGGCGACCGCCTCGGTGGTCGGCGCCCGATCAGGCGCCTCGTCGCCCTTCCCCTTCGCCGCCTGCGACTCCGGGAACAGTTTGTAGGCGGTGTTGAGGATTTTGTCGCTGAGGGTCGGGGCGACCGCGTAGAGCAGCTCGCCGAAGGTCCCCATCCGCGTCGCCACCTTCTTCGGCTTGCCGATCATCGCCCCGGCGATCATCTCGGCCGCCTCCTCCGGCGTGATCGCCGGGAACATGTCGTACATCCGGGTCGGCGCGATCATCGGCGTCCGCACCAGCGGCATGTAGATGGTCGTGATGTCGACCCCGTCGTCGAACACCTCGGAGGCGATCACCCGGCTGAAGGCGTCAAGCGCCGACTTCGAGGCGACGTAGGCGGAGAAGCGCGGCGGATTGGTCTGGGCGCCGATCGAGCTGACGTTGATGATGTGGCCCGACTTGCGCGCCTGCATCGAGGGCAGCAGCGCGAGGATCAGCTTCAGCGCGCCGAAGTAGTTGATCTGCATCGTCCGCTCGTAGTCGTGGAAGCGCTCGTAGGAGAGCTTGACCGAGCGCCGGATCGAGCGGCCGGCGTTGTTGACGAGGATGTCGACCTGCCCGTGGTAGGCGAGAACCTCCCCGGCCATCCGCTCGACGTCCTCGGTGTCGGACATGTCGCAGCGGTGGACATGGGCGACGCCGCCGGCTGCCTCGATCTCGGCCTTGGTCTCTTCCAGCTTGTCGACCGAGCGGGCGACCAGGAGGACGGTCGCGCCGGCGTCGGCGGCCTTGACCGCGGTTGCTTTGCCGATTCCCGAGGAGGCGCCGGTGATCAGCACGACCTTGCCGCGCACCGCCGCCGAGAGCGAGCGATCCTTGAACAGGTCTGGGTCGAGGTTGCGCTCCCAGTAGTCCCAGACGCGGTCCGCGTAGCTCTCCAGCGGCGGCACCTCGATGCCCGTGCCCGCCAGCGCTTCCTGCGACTGGGTCGAGTCGAAATGGGTCGGGTAGTTGACGTACTCGAGGACTCCAGCGGGGATGCCGACCTGGTCGAGCGCGATCTTCGCCGCCCGCTTGGCGGGCGGGAAGAAGCGCAGCCCGGTGCGGACGAGGCTCGTCGCCGGGTCGGTGATGCCGGAATCGAGCTGCAGGGCGGCCTGCGGCGCATCCGCCGCCTTGGCGAAGAGGTTGAGCACCTCGCCGGCCGTCTTCGGCCTCGGGTCGGTGAGGCTGAAGGCGCGGCCGTCGAGGCCGGGCTCATGGGCGATGTGGTCGATCGCGGCGGCGACGTAGTCGACCGGGACGATGTTGATCTCGCCACCCTCGATACCGACGGTCGGCAGCCAGGAGGGCAGCACCCGCCGCGCCTGCTGCAGCAACTTGAACATGTAATAGGGGCCGTCGATCTTGTCGATCTCGCCCGAGCGCGAGTCGCCGACGACGATCCCGGGCCGGTAGACGCGCCAGGGCCGGCCGCAGTCCTCGCGCACCACCCGCTCGGACTCGTGCTTGGTGCGGAAGTACGGGTGCGTGTCGAGGCCTTCGGCCTCGTCGAACATGTCCTCGGTCCAGGTGCCCTTGTAGAGGCCGGCGGCGGCGATCGAGCTGATCTGGTGGAAGCAGCCGGCCTCGATCGCGCCGGCGAGCTCGACCGCGTGCCTGGTGCCCTCGACGTTGGCGACTTCCTGCGCCTCCGCGCCCGCCGCCATGTCGTAGACCGCGGCCAGGTGGAAGAAGTGGTCGACGTCGCCTCGCAGCGTCAGCAGGTCCTCCTCGGATACGCCGAGGCCGGACTGAGAGAGGTCGCCGGCGATCGGGACGACCCGCGCCCCGTCGGCTCCCCAGGCGGTCCGCAGCTCCTCCAGCCGCCCCCGCGAACCGGCCCGGACGAGGGCGAAGATCGTTCCCTCCCGCTGCAGGAGGCGGCCGACGAGGTTGCGCCCGATGAAGCCCGTCGCACCGGTGACGAAGTAGTTCATCGCTCTTTCATACACTCAATCTACGAATGGCGCAAACGGCGACCGTCCAGATCCAGATGCCCGAGATGGGCGAGTCGGTCACCGAGGGCATCGTTCTCGAATGGCACGTGGCCGAGGGCGACTTCGTCAACGAGGGCGACACGGTGGTCGAGGTCTCGACCGACAAGGTCGACGCGGAGGTGCCTGCGCCGGCCGACGGGGTCATCACCAAGCTGATCGCGCAGGTCGACGACGAGGTGCCGGTTGGGTCGCCGTTGGCGGAGATGGAGCCCGGCGAGGGCACTTCCGAGGGTTCAGGCCCTTCAGCCGCGGGTCCTGTCGGCGCAGGGGACACCAGCCCCTCAGCCGCGGGTCCTGTCGCGGCAGGGGACCCACCACCCCCTCCGGTCGCTAAAGCGTCCTCGGGGGTGGTACCCCCTACCGCGCCACCCGCGGGTGAGGCGTCTGGCGGAGCTTCCGGGGGAAACGGCGCTGGCAACGGAGTTCGGGCGACCCCCGTTGCCCGGCGCGTTGCCGCGGAGAACGGCGTCGACCTTGCTTCGATAGCGGGGAACGGGCCGGGGGGCAAGGTGACCAAGGACGACGTGCTGGCGGCTGCCGATGGAGGGAATGGTGCGAGCGCGGCGGCTCTTGCCGGCGAGGCGAAGGCTCTGCGGGGGCCTGCGGCCATGCTGGCGCAGGCCATGGGCGAGAGCCTGGAGGTGCCTACGGCCACCTCGTTCCGCACGGTCGCGGTCGACACGCTCGACGCCAAACGGAAGGCTCTCAACGGCCAGCTCAACGAGCGCGGGCTGAAGGTCTCCTTCACCCACCTGATCGCCTGGGCGATCGTGCAGGCGGCGAAGGAATGGCCGGTGATGGTGCGCAGCTTCGAGCAGCGCGAGGGCAAGCCGTTCGCGATCGAGAACGGCCCGGTCAACCTCGGCATCGCCGTCGACATCGAGCGCAAGGACGGCTCGCGCAGCCTGATGGTGCCGGCGATCAAGGGCGCCGACGGGCTCGACTTCGCCGCCTTCCACTCCTACTACGAGGACCTGATCAAGAAGACGCGCGAGAGCAAGCTCACCGCCGACGACTTCCAGGGAACCAACATCTCGCTGACCAACCCGGGCGGGATCGGCACCATCGCCTCGGTCCCCCGCCTGATGAAGGGCCAGAGCGCGATCGTCGCCGCCGGCGCGATCGCCTACCCGCCGGAGTGGGCGCACGCCTCTCCGGAGCGGCTGCGCCAGCTCGGCGTCTCGAAGACGATGACCCTGACCTCGACCTACGACCACCGGGTCATCCAGGGGGCCGAGTCGGGTGCCTTCCTGCGCCGGATCGAACAGCTGCTCGAGGGCGAGGACGACTTCTACGAGAAGGCGGCGGGCGACCTCGGCATCGATCCGGCCCCTCTCGCCGCCGCCCACCCGGCCTCCGCCTCGGCGCCGCCGCTTGGCGCCGCCGCGCCGCCGGCCACCCCCGGCGCGCCCGACGAAGAGCTGCTGGGCGCCGTCCAGGCCGCCACCTCGCTGCTCAAGGGCTACCGCACCCACGGCCACCTCGCCGCCCGCCTCGACCCGCTCGGCCGCGAGCCAGAGGGCGACCCCGCGATCCAGCCGGAGAGCCTCAACCTGACGCCGGAGCTGATGGCCCGCGTCCCGGCGTCGATCCTGCGCATCGGCGTTCCCGGCGAGACCCTGCTCGACGTCCTGCCGCGGATGCGCGAGGCCTACTGCGGCACGATCGCCTACCAGTTCGAGCACCTCTCCTCGCACCAGCAGCGGACCTGGCTGCGTGAGATGGTCGAGACCGGCGCCCACCGCCAGCCGCTCACCGAGGACGAGAAGCGCCGCCTGCTCGGCCGCCTCATCGACGTCTTCGAGTTCGAGCGCTTCGTCGAGAAAGCGTATTTGGGTCAGAAGATTTTCACGATCGAGGGGCTCGACGCGATCGTGCCGATGCTCGACGAGCTGGTCACCCTCGCCGGCCGGGCCGGTGCCGGGGAGGTCGTCTTCGGCATGGCCCACCGCGGCCGGCTCGCCGTCCTCGCCCACAACCTGGGCCGCTCGGTCGAGTCGATCCTGGCCGAGTTCGAGGGCTCCAAGCAGATCGAGCAGGTGAAGGCGGTCGCGGCTATCCCCCACGGCGGCACCGGCGACGTCAAGTACCACTACGGCCACCAGGGCATCTACGAGACCCACGACGGCGAGAAGATCGCCGTCCGCCTCTTCCCCAACCCGAGCCACCTCGAGTTCGTCGACCCGGTAGTCGAGGGCGCGACCCGCTTCATCCAGTCCGAGCTCGACGGGCCGAAGCTCGAGCACGAACCGAAGCGCGCCGTGCCGGTGCTGCTGCACGGCGACGCCGCCTTCCCGGGTCAGGGAGTGGTCGCCGAGACGCTCAACCTGCAGGCGCTGCGCGGCTACACGACCGGCGGCACGATCCACATCATCCAGGACAACCAGGTGGGCTTCACCACCGACCCCGAGGACGCCCGCTCCACCCCCTACGCGGCCGACATGGCGAAGGGCTTCAACGTGCCGATCGTCCACGTCAACGCCGACGACGTCGAGGCCTGCTCGTCGGCGATCCGCCTGGCGATGGCCTACCGCGAGCGCTGGGGGCGGGACATCGTCATCGACGTGATCGGCTACCGCCGCTACGGCCACAACGAGACCGACGAGCCGGCCTACACGCAACCGGCGATCGCCGCCAAGATCAAGTCGCACCCCCCCGTCTCCGAGATTTACGCCGAGAAGCTGATCGAGGAGGGGACGATCGCCCGCGAGGACGTCGAGGGCGCGCGCAAGGAGCGTCACGACGAGATGTCGGCGGCGCTCAAGGACCTGCGCAAGAAGATGGAGCTGGGCGAGTACGAAGACCCCACCGTGACCACCTCGAGCACGGGGGAACTCGACCGCAGCGCCAGCCCACCGGTCGAGACGGCGCTTCCGCTGGCCCAGCTGCGGGAGCTGAACGAGGCGCTGCTCGAGGTGCCGGAGAGCTTCACGATCCACCGCAAGCTGCGCAAACCGCTCGGCAACCGGGCAGAGGCGCTCGAGGGCGGCGCGATCGAGTTCGGCCACGCCGAGGCGCTGGCCTTCGGCTCGCTGCTGAGCGAGGGCGTCCACATCCGCCTCACCGGGCAGGACACCGAGCGCGGCACCTTCTCGCACCGCCACCTCGTGCTCCACGACGAGAACACGGGCCTGCCCTACTGCCCGATGCAGAACCTCGCCTCCGCCACCGCCCCCTTCGAGCTCTACAACAGCCCGCTCTCGGAGATCGCCTGCCTCGGCTTCGAGTACGGCTACTCGTCGGCGACGCCGAAAGCCCTGGTCCTCTGGGAGGCGCAGTTCGGCGACTTCGCCAACGCCGGCCAGGTGATCATCGACAGCTTCATCGTCTCCGGCGAGGCCAAGTGGGGGCAGACCAGTCGCCTGACGCTCTTGCTGCCGCACGGCTACGAGGGCTCGGGGCCGGAGCACTCCAGCGCCCGCATCGAGCGCTTCCTGGCGCTGGCGGCCGAGGGCAACATCCGCATCGCCAACCCCAGCACCGCCGCCCAGTACTTCCACCTGCTGCGGCGGCAGGCGCTGATCCGCAAGCCGCGACCGCTGATCGTCTTCACGCCGAAGGGCCTGCTGCGGCTCGAGCGTGCCGCCGCCTCGGTGGAGGAGCTGACCGACGGTCACTTCCACTTCATCCTCGACGACCCCGCCGCCGAGGACCGGCGCGAGAAGATCGAGCGCCTGGTGCTCTGCACCGGCAAGGTCTACTGGGACATCGATGCCAGCGAACGGCGCCAGGCGGCCGAGAACGTCGCGATCGCCCGGGTCGAGCTCCTCTACCCGTTCGCCAAGGAGCAGCTGAGCGAGCTGATCGCCTCCTACCCCAACCTGAAGGAGATCGTCTGGGCGCAGGAGGAGCCGCGCAACATGGGCTGCTGGAAGGTGATGTCGCGCCGCCTCCCCGACCTGATGCCGGAGGGGGTCCAGCTCGGCTACGTCGGCCGCCCGACCCGGGCCAGCCCGGGCGAGGGCTACTCGGTCGCCCACGCGCGCGAGCAGGAGCGGATCGTGCTCACCGCGCTCACCCCCGGCGCCTGATGCGCAAGCCGGTCCCCGGACCGCTGTTCGCCCGGGTCAAGCTACTGTCATGGATCGAGTTGGGGATCTTCTCCCTGCTGATCGTGTTCTGGCTGGTGCCGGGCTTCGACACCGAGACGATGCTGTTCGGGTGGGCGCACGGCCTGGGCTTCGTCGTGCTCTGCATCGTGATCTGGATCGCCTGCGTGAGACGCGAGGCCCCCTACACCCTGCTCGCCGCCACCCTCACCCCGGTCGGCCCCGTCGGCAGTGTGATCGGGATCGAGTTGATCGAAAGGCGTGGCTGGGGCATCAGGGATTCTCCGCAAAAAAGCCGTGGAAACCACGTAGATCCGCTCAAGATGCCTTGACCTCAGGGCTTGGAGGCGTTATAGCTAGACAGTGACTGTTCGTCTCGAGCAGTCCCGTTCGAGTGAACAGGCGCGTCGGCATCCCTCCCTGGCTACCGACGCATAGGTGCAGTGAGGGTCGCGCGGACCCCCTGCCTCCCGCGGCCCTCCTGTACCACCTTTCGGTGGGCTCAGCCGCGCAGGCCCCGCAGGACCGTCTGCAGGATGCCGCCGTTGCGGAAGTACTCGACCTCGTTCGGCGTGTCCAGCCTCACGGTCGCCTCGAACTCGATCTCCCCGGCGGTAACGGTGACACTTTTTGCCTGTCCGCCTTCGGGATCGCCGACGTCGATCGTCTCTTCCCCGCCGAGGCCGAGCGACTCGATCGACTCGCCGTCGGGGAACTGGAGCGGCAGCACACCCATCCCGATCAGGTTGGAGCGGTGGATGCGCTCGAAGGACTCGGCGATCACGGCGCGGACGCCGAGCAGCTTGGTCCCCTTCGCCGCCCAGTCGCGCGAGGAGCCCGAGCCGTACTCCTTGCCGGCCAGGACGACCAGCGGAACCCCTTCCTCGGCGTACGCCGTCGCCGCCGCGAAGATCGTCGTCTCCTCCCCGTCCGGAAAGTGGCGGGTGAAGCCGCCGGCGCGCTCAACCAGGAGGTTGCGCAGGCGGATGTTGGCGAAGGTGCCGCGGATCATCACCTCGTGGTTGCCGCGGCGTGAGCCGTAGGAGTTGAAGTCGCGCGGCTCGACCCCCTGCTCGATCAGCCATTCCCCGGCCGGGCTCGCCTTCTTGATCGCCCCGGCTGGTGAGATGTGATCGGTGGTGATCGAGTCGCCGAGCAGGGCCAGCACCCGGGCGCCGGCGATCGGCTCGACCGGGGGCGGCTCGGGTGGCATCCCCTCGAAGAAGGACGGCTTGCGCACGTAGGTTGAGTCGGGCCAGGTGTAGCGGTCGCCCTCGGGGACCTCGACCGCCTTCCAGGTCTCGTCCCCCTCCAGCACGCCGCCGTAGTTCCTGGTGAACATCTCAGAGGCGACCGAGCGACCGATCAGCTCCTTCACCTCGGCCGGGTCGGGCCAGATGTCGCGCAGGTAGACCGGCTCGCCGCCCGAGCCCTCGCCCAGCGGCTCGCTGGTCAGGTCGAGGTCCATGCGGCCGGCGAGCGCGTAGGCGACGACCAGCGGCGGGCTGGCCAGGTAGTTCGCCTTGACGTCCTGGTTGATGCGGCCCTCGAAGTTGCGGTTGCCCGAGAGCACGGCGCAGACCGCCAGGTCCCGGGTCTCGACCGCGGCTGAAATCTCCGCCGGCAGGGGGCCCGAGTTGCCGATGCAGGTGGTGCAGCCGTAGCCGACCAGGTTGAACTGGAGCCGGTCGAGGTACTCGGTCAGCCCAGCCTTCTCGAGGTAGTCGGTGACGACGGTCGAGCCCGGCGCGAGCGAGGTCTTCACCCACGGCTTGCGCTCCAGGCCTCGCTGCACGGCGTTGCGGGCGAGCAGACCGGCGCCGATCATCACCGAGGGGTTGGAGGTGTTGGTGCAGCTGGTGATCGCTGCGATCACCACCCGGCCGTGGTCGAGCTCGAATGCCGTGCCGTCCTCCAGCGTCACCTCGATCTGGTCGCCGCTGCCGCCGTCGAGCGTCGCCGCCGGGGCGCCGCTCAGCGCCGGCCGCGGACGGCCGCGCTCGTCGTCGCGATCCTCGGCCGGCGGATCGGAGGCGGGAAAGGACTCGTCGTTCGCCTCGTCGACCCCGTTGCCCATCCGCTCCGCCGCCTTGGGGTCGAACTCGGCCATCGCCTCGAGGAAGGCCTCCTTCGCCTCCGCCAGCGGCACCCGGTCCTGTGGGCGTTTCGGCCCGGCGATGCTGGGGACGACCTCGCCCAGGTCTAGCTCCAGCGTCGCCGTGAAGACCGGATCTTCGGAATCGCCGTCGTGGAACATGCCCTGCTCACGCGCGTAAGCGTCGACCAGCTCGATCGTCTCGGTCGGCCGCCCGGTCAGCTCCAGGTAGCGCAGCGTCTCGGCGTCGATCGGGAAGATCGCGCAGGTCGAGCCGAACTCCGGCGACATGTTGCCGATCGTCGCCCGGTCGGCCAGGCCCAGGGTCGAGAGGCCCGGGCCGAAGAACTCGACGAACTTGGAGACGACGCCGTGCTCGCGCAGCATCTCGGTCACGGTCAGGACCAGGTCGGTCGCGGTCGCGCCCGGCGGCAGCTCGCCGTCGAGCTTGAAGCCGACCACTTGGGGCAGCAGCATCGAGACCGGCTGGCCGAGCATCGCCGCCTCGGCCTCGATCCCGCCGACGCCCCAACCGAGCACGCCGAGGCCGTTGACCATCGTCGTGTGGGAGTCGGTGCCGACCAGCGTGTCGGGGTAGGCCTGCAGCGTGCCGGCGCGCTCGGAGCTGTAGACGACCTGGGAGATGTGCTCGAGGTTGACCTGGTGGCAGATGCCGGTCGCCGGCGGCACGACGCTGAAGTTGTCGAAGGCCTCCCGCCCCCACTTGAGGAACGAGTAGCGCTCGCGGTTGCGTTCGAACTCGCGCTCGGCGTTGACCGCGAAGGCGCGCTCGGTGCCGAACGCGTCGACCTGGACCGAGTGATCGATCACCAGGTCGACGTCGACCAGCGGGTTGATCTTCTCCGGGTCGCCGCCGATCTCGGCCATCGCGTCGCGCATCGCCGCCAGGTCGACGACCGCGGGCACGCCGGTGAAGTCCTGCATCAGCACCCGCGCCGGCTGGTAGGGGATCTCGGCGCTCGGCTCGGCGGCGGCGTCCCAGGTAGCTATTGCCTCCACATCGGCAGCCGTGGCCGAGACACCATCCTCCAAGCGCAACACGTTCTCCAGCAGAACCTTGAGCGAGTAAGGCAGCCGCGCGACGTCGAAGCGCTCCTGCAGAGAGTCGAGCCGGAAGACCTCGTAAGACCGGCCACCTACGTCGAGGTCCGAGCGGGCGCCAAAGGAGTCGAGACTGCTCACGACTTCATCCTAGGCAAACGGTGCGAGTTGAGGGTGGGGGTGTCCGGGCGGTCGCTGGGTTTTTCGCCAGGGACGTAGTTTTGCCGTCCGAAATCGGGGGCGGGGCGAAAAAGAGGACGCCGCTGCCCGCCCGGACACCCCCACCCTCAACTCAGGGCCGCTGGCTAGCGCTTGTCGGGCGGATGGCCGTCGTCTACGGCTTTAGCTGCTTTCTGGCCAGCTGAGCCGCTCTGGGCGCGATCTGAGATGGATGGGGTGGCGAGGGCGAAGTGAGACATGGCGCGGAGCTGCAGCGGCGCGACCACCGCCTCGAGCTTGTTCCGCTCAATCGCCTTGACCGTCGCGGCGGCCACCTTGTCCGGGGTCGTGGTTCCCATCCCCGGTGGTGGCTTGGCGCCGGTCTCGGCAAACATGCCCGCCTCGCGGACGAAGCCCGGCGAGACGACCGACACTCCGATCCCCTGCGGGCCCAGATCGGTGCGCAGGCCGAACGCGAAGCCGCGCAGGCCGAACTTGGTCGCGTTGTAGATCGAGGAGCGTGGGCTGGCGACCTTGCCCGAGATCGAGGAGACAAAGACGAGGTGGCCGCTGCCGCGCTCCACCATCGACGGGTAGAGCGCTCTCGCTATCAGCATCGGCGCCTCGAGGTTGACGCGTAGCGCTCGCATCAGCTGCTCGGAAGTTAAATCCGTGAGCAGGCCCATCCCCGGGAGGGCGGCGTTGGCGACGAAGACGTCGACCTCGCCGGCATCGGCAGCCAGCTGCTCGGCAGCGCCTGGCTCGGCCAGGTCGGCCGGTAGCACTCGGTGTCCCTCGCCGGGCAGCTCGGCGGCCAGCGCCTCCAGCGCCTCGGCCTTGCGCCCGCTGAGGATCAGCTTCGCGCCCTCCGCCGCGATCGCCGCGGCGATCGCGCGGCCGAGGCCGCCAGTGGCACCGGTGAGCAGGGTTGAGCGGCCGGCAAGTTCCATCCCAGGGCGCAAGCTAACAGCCGCTTGGCCGAAAGGAATTCGGGATGCAAGTGCGAAGGGCTACAAAATGTTTGTTTCTTGTAAGCATCCGCCCGGGCGATCCACTACACTGCCCGCCGTTCCGAACAACCGAAACGCCGAGTCCCGCCAGCCACCTGGCGACGCGGGAGCGGGGGAACCACGTTTTCGGGGCTAACCCGTCCGACATAGGACGGGGGCGCAGGCTCCTATCAGCGCCAGCCCGACAGCTAACCCCGTAGGCCGACGAAGGAGATCGGTTTGCCCAAGAACAGCTCAAAGCTCAAGGCGGGGATAGCTGCAGTCGCGGTTCTCGTCGCGCTCGCCCTCGTACCCTCCGGTGCTAGTGCCAATTGCGGCGGTGGCGGCCTGACGCCGGCCGAAGTGGACATCTGCACTCCCACCGCCAAAGCGAGGCTGCTGCCCAACGGGATGCTGATCCCGCCGAAGTCCGCCCCGGCCCGCGTTCAGGCGGTTATCTCCGCGGCCAACCAGATCCGCACCAAACCCTATGTCTGGGGCGGCGGCCACGGCCGCTGGTGGGATCGCGGCTACGACTGCTCGGGCTCGGTCAGCTACGCCCTCCACGGCGGCGAATTCCTCGAAAGCCCGCTCCCGTCCGGCCCGATGGAGCACTGGGGCCTGGAAGGCGAAGGACGGTGGATCACCGTCTACGCCAACGCCGGGCACGCCTACGCGGTGATCGCCGGCTACCGCTGGGACACCTCCGGCGACGCCAGCGGCACCGGCCCGCGCTGGCACGAAGACCTGCGCGACAACGTCGGCTACGTCGCCCGCCACCCCGCAGGGTTCTAGACAAAGCTTCGGGGCAGGGGTGTCCCGTACTCCACCTCGGCCAACTGGCCGGGGTGGATTTGTCCTTGACCTCCTGAACCACTCGGATAACTTCTCTATGTAGCTACTCCACCTGACATCCGCCTGGATAGCCTCACCAAGCAATACGGCGAGGTACAGGCGGTTGCGGGCATCGACCTGGAGATCGAGGCCGGGGAGTTCTTCACCCTGCTCGGGCCCTCGGGCTCGGGCAAGACGACGACGCTGCGGATGATCGCCGGCTTCGAGGACCCCAGCGGCGGCAAGATCGAGTTGGCCGGAAAGGACGTAGCCGGGGTCCCCCCGTACGACCGCGCGGTCAACACGGTCTTCCAGGACTACGCGCTGTTTCCCCATATGACCGTCGGCGAGAACGTCGCCTACGGCCTGCGCGTCGCCGGCGTCGCCAAGGCCGAGCGAGCGCGGCGGCGCGACGAGGCGCTGGAGATGGTCCGCCTTCCCGGTTACGGCGAGCGCAAGCCGGGCGAGCTCTCCGGCGGCCAGCGCCAGCGTGTCGCCTTGGCGCGGGCGATAGTCAACCGGCCGCGGGTGCTGCTGCTCGACGAGCCGCTTGGCGCGCTTGACCTGAAGCTGCGCGAGCAGATGCAGAGCGAGCTGAAGGCGATCCAGGGCGAGGTCGGCATCACCTTCGTCTACGTCACCCACGACCAGGACGAGGCGCTGACGATGAGCAACCGGATCGCCGTCTTCAACAACGGGCGGATCGAGCAGGTCAGCCCCCCGGTCGAGCTGTACGAGCAGCCGTCGACCGAGTTCGTCGCCGGCTTCGTCGGCGTCTCCAACCTCTTGGAGCGCGACGGCTCGCGCTTCACGATCCGCCCCGAGAAGATCCAGCTGCTCGATCCGGCCGCCGCCGCCAACGGCCTGCGGACGGAACGCGGCCGGATCGACGAGGTCGCCTACGCGGGCATGGTCACCCGCTACACGGTCGCCCTCGACGGCGGCGGAGAGCTTCAACTCGTACGGCAGAACGTGGAGGGCACGTCCGTGGACGCGGCCTCCGAGCAGGGCAGGGAGGTGCTGGTGGGCTGGCGTCCGGAGCACACGGTCGCGGTCCGTGGCCAACCGAAAACAGAGGAGGAAGCACCGTGAGGACTCAGGACGCACATCCAGGACGAACGGCGTGGCTCGTCATCGCAGGCCTGCTCGCCTTCATGCTGCTGCTGGCCGGTTGCGGCTCGAGCAGCGACAGCTCGACCGGCAAGGAACTGACGAAGGTGGGCAAGGGTGAGGGCTCGCTCAGCCTGATCTCATGGGCCGGCTACGTCGAACCGGAATGGACGAAGCCGTTCGAACAGAAGACCGGCTGCAAGGTGAACGACAAGATCGCCGGCACCTCCGACGAAATGGTCCAGCTGATGCGGACCGGCCAGTACGACGGGGTCTCCGCCTCGGGCAACGCCTCGGCCCGGCTGGTCGACGGCGGTGACGTAGCCCCGGTCAACGTCAGCCTCGTCCCCAACTACAAGACGATCTTCAGCGACCTCAAGAACCAGCCCTACAACACCTTCGACGGCGTCCACTACGGCATCCCCCACGGCCGCGGCGCCAACCTCCTGATGTGGAACTCCGAAGACGTCAAGCCGGCTCCCACGTCCTGGGACGTCATCCTCGATCCGAAGAAGGCGGCCAAGTACAAGGGCAAGATCAGCGCCTACGACGACCCGATCTACATCGCCGACGCGGCCGTCTACCTGAAGGCCCACCAACCCGACCTGGGGATCGAAAACCCCTACGAGCTGAACGAAGAACAGTTCGAAGCGGCGGTGAGCCTGCTGAAGGAACAGCGCCCCTACGTCGGCGAATACTGGTCAGAAGCCGCCAAGCAGATATCGGCCTTCGCCAACGGCGACGTCCAGGTCGGCACCACCTGGCAGTACCAGTACTTCGAACTGGAAGGCGCCGGCAAGCCGGTCGCGGCCAGCCCGGCGAGCCAGGGCTTCCTGCCCTCCGAGGGTGCGACCGGTTGGTCGGATACCTGGATGATCAGCTCCGAAGCCAAGCATCCCAACTGCATGTACATGTGGATGAACTGGATCGTCTCGCCGCAGGCGAACGCCGAAGTGGCGGAATTCTTCGGCGAGGCGCCGGCGCAGAGCCTGGCCTGCGAACA
Source organism: uncultured Solirubrobacterales bacterium (assembly GCA_963770315.1). Classification (GTDB taxonomy): domain Bacteria; phylum Actinomycetota; class Thermoleophilia; order Solirubrobacterales; family 70-9; genus VRUE01. Next base: position 2,782,716 of record CAVYPC010000002.1, on the reverse strand, counting down.
CACCGCGGAGAAGGGCTTCTGCGCCAAATACCACGCCGAAAACCCGGCCTTCTGGAAGCGCGTCTACTACTGGGAAACGCCGCTTGCCGATTGCGGCAACGGCGAAGAAGATTGCAAGGACTACAACGACTGGGTCCAGGCCTGGACCTCGATCAAGGGCTGATCGCCCGATCCTGACCTGATGGCAACCGAGGCGGTCGTGGAGAGGCGATCGGCGGGCCACCGGCTCGCCGGCCTCTTCCACGGCCGTCCCCGCCTGCAGGCCGGCGCCCTGCTGGCCGGTCCGGTCGCCTGGCTGGTGATCGGCTACCTGGGCTCGCTCGCGGTCCTCCTGATCGCCGCCTTCTGGTCGGTCGACCCGTTGAGCGGCGAAGTCGTGCGCGGCTTCGGCCTCGAAAACTTCGAAACCCTCGTCAACGAACCGGTCTACCGCAGCATCATCGGGCGGACCGTGCTGATCGCGGCGCTCGTCACGATCACCGACGCCCTCCTCGCCTTCCCGATCGCCTTCTACATGGCCAAGGTGGCCGGCCGCCGCGGCAAGGCGATCCTGGTCGTCGCGGTCCTCGTGCCGCTCTGGTCGAGCTACCTGGTCAAGGCGCTCTCCTGGCGGACGATGCTCTCCAGCGGCGGCGTGATCGACTGGGTGCTCAACCCGATCGGCCTCTCCGGTCCCGGCTACGGGGAGACCGCGGTCTGGCTGGTGATGAGCTACCTCTGGCTGCCCTACATGATCCTGCCGATCTTCGCCGGGCTGGAGCGGATCCCGAACACGCTGATCAGCGCCTCCGAGGACCTCGGCGCCTCGCCCTTCACCACCTTCCGCCGGGTGATCCTGCCGCTCGCCTTCCCCGCCGTGGTGGCCGGCTCGATCTTCACCTTCGCCCTCACCCTCGGCGACTACATCACGCCCCGCCTCGTCTCCAACGACCAGTTCATCGGCAACGTGATCTTCAACAACATCTCCAACAACCTGCCGTTCGCCTCTGCCCTCGCGCTCGTCCCGATCGTGGTGATGGTCGCCTACCTGCTGGTCGCCCGCAGGCTGGGCGCCTTCGAGCACATCTAGGGCTGGGATGAGGCTCTCGAGACGATCCGCGCTCCTCCTTCGCCTCGGCGTCGGCGTCGGCCTGGCCTTCATCTACATCCCCCTGATCGTGCTCGCGATCTACGCCTTCAACGCCAGCAACATCCTCGAATGGCCGCCACCTGGCTTGACCCTCGACTGGTTCCCCAAGGCGGTCGAAAACGAATTCGCCCGCGAAGCCTTCGTCACCTCGCTCAAGGCCGGCCTCGCGGCGACGGCGATCGCGATCGTCCTCGGCACGCTCGCCTCGCTCGCCGTCGCTCGCCACCGCTTCTTCGGTCGCGAGGCGATCTCCTTCCTCGTGGTCTTGCCGATCGCCCTGCCGGGCATCGTCACCGGCGTCGCCCTGAGCAACACCTTCACCCAGGTGCTCGGCATCGACCTCAGTCTCTTCACCGTGATCGTCGGCCACGCCACCTTCTGCATCGTCGTCATCTACAACAACGTCATCGCCCGCCTGCGCCGGGTCTCGGCTTCCTTCGAGGAGGCCTCGGCCGACCTCGGCGCCCACACCTGGCAGACCTTCCGCTTCGTCACCTTCCCCAGCCTGAGGAGCGCGCTCGGGGCCGGCGCCCTGCTCGCCTTCGGCCTCTCCTTCGACGAGATCATCGTCACCACGTTCACGATCGGCGCCGGCGAAGAAACCCTGCCGATCTGGATCTTCCGCAACCTCTTCCGCCCCAACCAGCTGCCGATCGTCAACGCCGTCGCCGTGATCGTCGTGCTGATCTCGATCGTCCCGGTCTACCTCGCCCACCGCCTCACCCGCGAGGAGGGCGGCGCGACGAGGACCCGCGGCGGCGCAGCGGTCGAGGCCGAGGCGACGGCGGTGCCGTAAGAAGTAGACGATCAATATACTAGCATGTTGATTTGCTAGTCATGTAAGATACTGGTCGTGATATTTGCGACGCCGCCCATCGCGAGAAACCTCCGCACCAAAATCGACGAGCTCGATCGCCTGCGCCATGAGCTCGGCGACGAGCTTGGGCGGGCAACCCCGTGGATGGGGGCGCTGCGGCGCGTGGTGGCGGCGAGCTCGATCGAGGGCTCCACCTCGATCGAGGGCTACAGCGTCGGTCCCACCGAAGCGATCGCCCTACTGAGTGGAGAGGCGCCCAGCGGCGGCGAAGACGAGAGCCGCCTTGCGGTTGCCTGTTACGCCCGCGCGATGGACCACGTCGGGGCGATGGCCCAGGACCCGCGGTTCCGCTGGACCGACCGGGTCATCCTCGACCTGCATTTCGACGCCTGCCACTTCCAGCGGGACAGGTCGCCTGGGCGCTGGCGAACGGGGCCGATATCGGTGTCCGGTCCCGATGGGGGAATCGACTACCAGGGGCCAGGCGGCGAGAAGGTCGCTGAGCTGATGGCGGAGATCGTCGACTGGCTGGAGGCTGACGAAGGCGACGCCGGCGTCGTCGTCCGCGCGTCGATGGCACATCTCAACGTGGTCTCGGTCCATCCCTTCCGCGACGGCAACGGACGCGTCGCGCGGATCGTCCAATCGCTCGTCCTCGCCCGCGAGGGAATGGTCTCGCCGGAGTTCTCCTCGATCGAGGAATACCTTGGCAAGAACACCCCCGCCTACTACGCGGCGCTGCGCGATACGCAGGGCGGCAGCTACCAGCCGGATCGCGATGCATCGAGCTGGGTCCGGTTCTGCGTCGACGCCCATATCTCCCAGGCAAAGCGTCGACTCGATCAGATCCGCGAGGCGGGAGTGCGGTGGGAGCGCCTCGAACGGGAGGCCGAGAATCGTGGCTGGCCCGACCGATTCGTGATCGCGCTCGAGCAGAGCCTGACCGGCGGCACCGATCGTGCCAGCTACGGCGAGGAGGCAGGCGTATCGACGGCGACCGTGAGTGCCGACCTGCGGCGCCTGCTCGACAGCGGACTCGTCGAACAGCGCGGCCGCGGGCCCGGCACGAGATACTGGGCGACCGAGCGCCTGCGCTCACTGCTGACGAGCTAAGCGCTCGGCTGAAACGGATTCTGCACGCTTACCCCGGCATAGTCCTGGCCATCGCTCAGGTCCTCCGAGAGGACGGTCTCACAGCCCAGAGCGCGTGCGGCCTCGAGGATCGCAGCGTCCCAGTAGGAGATCCGGAAGCGATGGCGGGTGGCGAGTGCCGCGAGCATCACCTGGGTGGTGGTATCGGCAACGGGAAAGCGGAGAAACGACTCGACCAGCCTCTCCGTCTGCTCGTGGCTGAGCGGGTCAGGGCGACTCCCCCGCGTTGCCTGGGCGTAGAACTCCTGCAGAACCTGGACCGAGAGCGCCAGGTCGCGCTCGGCCAGGATCCCGCGAGCCCGCTCCGCCTTGTGAGCCTCCTCGGGGTCGCGCGAAATCGCGTAGAGGAGGATGTTGGTATCAACGAATCGCACGCTCGTGAAGCTCGTCGCGGCTGAGCCGGTCAGCCCCTCGGAACTGCTCGACTTCGGCGAAGATCTGCTCTTGCAGGGTCTCCAGTCGTGAGAACTCGGACTCGCGCTCCTCGAGCGAGCGCAGGTAGTGCGTCACCAGCCCGCTGACCGAGCTCCCGTCTTCAGCGGCACGGACCCGCGCCGCGCGATAGACGTCCTCCGGGACCGAGACCGTGATGTTTTTCATGTGACCCACAGTTACACAGTATCACAGTCCGCTCTGAGCCAAATCACTGGCGGGCCAGCTGCTCGGCCTGCTCGGCGCCGACGTAGGGCGCCAGGGTGAGCTCGACCAGGTCGGGCAGCAGCGACTCCAGCTGCTCGGTGCGGCCGGCGCTGATCTCGCGCATGATCAGCGAGACGATGCCGCCGACGAGGGTCTCCTCGGTCGCCTCGGGAAGCGGGTGCTGCCCGCCGTGCTCCGGCCGGCCTGCCTTGAGGATCCCGACCAGGCCCTGCATCGAGGCGCGGTGACGGGCGGCAATCTCGCCGCCGGCCGCGGTCGGCTCGATCATGCAGAGACGGGCGAGCTCGGGCTCGCCGGCGAGGAAGCGCAACATCGTCGCCAGCGCGGCGCGCACTTTCTGCGGCCACTCCTCGAAGGCCTCGGCCGCGGCCCGCATCGAGGCGGCGATGTGGTCGGCGACCATCTCATAAGCGGCGAGGAAGCAGGCTTCCTTGTCGGCGAAGTGCTCGTAGAAGGTGCGACGGGAGACCGACGCGGCTTTGGTGATGTTGGCGACGGTGGTCGCGTTGTAGCCGCGCTCGGCGACCGTGTCGACCAGCGCGGTGACGATCCGCTCGCGCTGGTTTTGAACGATGAACTCGCGCGGCAGGCCGTGGCGCCCGGCGGGCAGCCGCGGTGAGGCCTCGGCGCCCGCCCCCGACTCGCCCGTTTTCGCCTTCCCCTTTGCCACGAACCGACGATACCCCAGAGATGGGCGGTGGCGGCGCGCCTAGCGCAGCGGCTGGACCAGCAGCTCGTCCTCGGCGGCGCGGGCGCCGAGGTAGGGCATCGTCGCCAGGTAGATCAGCTCGGGGAGGAACTCTTCGCCGCGTTCGATCGAGCCCGCTTCGATCTTGGCCAGGATCGTGCCGTAGACGGCGCCGGCGGCGATTTCCGCCGTACAGCGCGACATCGGCCGCTCGCCCTCGACCTCGCCGCGGCCGCCGTCGAGGAAGTCGGCGATCCGCCGCACGATCCGGTCGCGGCGCGTCTGCGCGGCGCTGCCGGCGCCGTTGACGGCGACGACGAGGAAGCGGGCCCGAGCGAAATCCTCCTGCAGGCAGCGCATCGCCGCCATCCCCGCCGCCCAGATCCGGTCGTGCCAGGCCTCGCGGCCCTCGCAGGCGGTGTCGACCCGGGTGCAGAGCTCTTCCATGACCTCGTCGTGGATGGCGAGGAAGCAGTCCTCGAGGTCGGCGAAGCAGCGATCGAAGTGGGCGCGCCCAACATCAGCCCGCCCGCAGAGGGTGTCTACGTCGAGTGCCGCGAAGCCGTGGTCGGCGACCAGCTCGACCATCGCAGCAGCGATCCTCTCCCGCGCCGGATCGCGTCCTCTGCGCGGGCTGCTCACATCGTCCTGGCCCAACTCCCCGCGCCTGGTGATCTTCCCGCGCCGTCGCGCATCAGGCCGCCACCCGGGCCTGGGCCGCCTCGGCGGCCCGCGCCGCCTCGACCTCGCCGACGTACGGCGTCAAGGTCACCTGCAGCATCTCCGGCAGCAGCCCCTTGAGATCGTCGACCCGGCCGGCGATCAGGCGCTGGTGGACCAGCCACATCAGCCCGCCCGCGATCGCGACCTCGAGCCCCTCCGGCAGGCGGCTCGTGCGCGGGTTCAGCTCGCGCCCCTCGCGCAGCTTCGGCGCGACGCTCTCCAGCATCGACTGGTAGCGCGCCAATGCCGCTCCGCCGGCCGCCTGGCTCTCGACGATGCAGAGCTTGGCCCGCGGCTGCTCGGCCACGACCATCTCGAGGAAGACCTCGAGGCCGGTGGAAATCTGCTCGACCCAGGGCTGCTCGGGATCGACCAGCTCGGCGAAGACCTCGGCGGCGCCGGCGACGCTCTCGTCGAAGGCGGCGAGGAAGCACTCTTCCTTGTTGGCGAAGTGCTCGTAGAAGGTGACGAGGGCCACCCTTGCCGTCTTCGCGATCAGCTCGATCGTCGTCTTCTGGTAGCCGCGCTCGGCGACCAGCTCGGCAGTCGCCATCAACATCCGCTCGCGCTGGTTCTGGGAAACGAAGTCGCGCGGGATCAGGTGTCGCCCGGGGGGCAGTTTCGAGAGGCGCTCCGACAGCGAACGCGAGTCGGCCATTCCAAAACGGTACCAAAACATATATCCGATGTCTACTTGCCTTTTCTACAGAAAACACTGCGTTCTAGGCATCTACGTTTCTAAAAGCTGCTATACCTAGACAAAAGGACCATGTTTTCGAACTACGACAGCGCTACGGTCCTCCCCTTTCCCGGCCCCCACGGTCGCCGCCCGCCCCGGGAGCGGATCCTGGAGGCAATACTCGTCGCGAGCGGCGAGCTGGGCTACGAGCAGGTCGCCGTCCGCCACGTGATCGAACAGGCGCAGACCAGCCGCGCGACCTTCTACAAGCACTTCGAGGACCGCGAAGACTGCTTCGCGCAGGCCTACGGCGATGCCGCCGACTGGCTCTACCGCCGCCTCAGCGGCGCCGCCAGGCGCCAGCCCTCCTGGCGCGAGGGCCTGCGGGCGGCGCTGGCCGAGCTGCTCGAGTTCTGCGCCAACCAGCCGGCGATCGCCAAGGCGCTGCTGGTCGAGGTGCATGCGGCGGGCGAGCGCTCGCTCGCCCAGCGGCGCGACCTGATGGAGCGCCTCTCCCGCGCGCTGGACAGCGCGCGCCGGGAGATCCCCTCTCGCCAGGCTCCACCCCCGATCACCTCGGACTTCATCGTCGGGGCGATCGACACGCTCCTGGCGGCGAAGCTGCTCGACGGCGACGCCGAGCACGCCCCCGAGATGCTGCCCGGCCTGCTCCACTTCGTCGTCATGCAGTACCTGGGCGAGAGCGCCGCCTGGGAGGAGATGGCCGCGGCACCGCTCGCTACGTGGCAGGCGCGCCGCGCCGCCGCCTCGCAGGTCCCGCCTCGGGGCCGATGAGCTCGGCGAGCTGAGGGGCGAGCTCGGGCAGCCCGGCGCTCTCCCCTGCCGCGACCCGCTCGGAGACCAGCGCGAAGGCGCCTTCCAGTGGGCGTCGCTCGACCCCCATCTCGATCAGCGTCTCGAGCAGGCGCTCGCGGGCCGCGGCGATCGCCGGCGCGCTGGCGGCGACTTCGGCGCCGAGCAGATGAGCGAGGGCGGGCTCTTCGGCAAGGAAGGCGAGGATCTCCCCGAGCGCCGCCCGCAGGCGCTCCCCCCACTCCGCCTCGCCGCCACAGGCCGAGCCGGCGAGGTCGCAGACGCACTCGGCGGCCATCTCGTAGGTCGCCAGCAGGCAGGCGGGGAGATCCTCGAACAGCGCATAGAGAGTGCCGCGCGAGACGCCGGCGCGGGCGGCGATGTCCGCCACGCGGGTCCGCGCATACCCCCGCTCGGCCAGCACCTCCGCCGTCGCGCCCAGCAACCGCCAACGTTGACTCTCCACCACCTGCTCCGGGGGGATGCCGTGCCGCCCGCGCGGCAATTGGAAGGCGGAGAGTGGGGGATCGGGGGCTCCCTCGCCTACCAATTGCCGCGCCTCGATTTACCTGTGATGGCCCTTGTGCTTCCGCTTCCCCCCACAATCAGCCTTCATCACAGGATGGGCGCTGAACTCCTTCCCGTTATGCCCGGTGAAGTCCACACTGGCCTTCGAGGTAGCCCCACAGAGGTTGCGGCTGTTGACGATCAGCCCCTTCTTGCCGCCCTGCATCTTCAAGACGACTTTGGAGAGCGGCGCATCCGGTGAGTTTTCAAGCGTCGCCCTGATCCCGCCGTTGGCGGAGTCGATCCGCACGCTGACCTCGACGTCGACCAAGCCGTGCAGGTCGAAGACCAGGTCGGGCAGCTTGTGGCTCGAGGATCGGAGCCAGACCGGCCCTTCGAGCGGTTCTTCGAGCAATGGCGTCCAGGCTTTGATGAAGCCATACTGGGCTGCGGGGGGACAGGCTTTGGCGGCGAACTGGACCCTGGTGCAGATCGTCCTGATGTGGGCCTGATCGAGGAAGGCAGAGCGGGGCAATCTCACAACTAGGTCTTTGACGTTCGCATCGCCTTTTCTCGGCGTGTAGGTGGCGATCAAGCCCGGGTGCCCGCCCCGCTTGGTGCCGCCTTTGAGAGCCAGGTCGAGCTTCGGCTTGAAGCCCAGGTTCAGGCAGTTTGCGGCCTGGTAGCGATCTGAGAGCGCTACCGGGACGTCATCGGAGGGATCGAAGACGTTCAGGTAGGAGCCAAAGAGAGTGGCCCTGGCTTTCGATTCTTCGCACGAGGTCGGGTTCAAGAGGAAGTTATGGCGATCGACGTAGACCCGCAGGTCCCTGACTTTGAGCACGATCCCCTTGAGGATGTGGGGGATCGGGTCGGAGTTGGCGCCGTCGACTTCGACTTCGGCGGTCTTCGAGTTCAAGGTCAGCGCCAGCCTGACCACCACCGTTCCAGCGTCAAAGGGACCCGCCACAGCCGGGGTAACCGAGATCACGCTGAGGGGATCGCCGTGGTAGGGGCCTCCGAGGTAGATTTGACCGCCGACGTAGGTCAGCGCCTCCCCCACTCCCGCTCCGGCCAGGGTGTGGCCGATCAGCGAGCTGGCAGGACAGGATGGCCTGGCGATCTCTTGGCGACCGGTCTTCGAGCGGGCGATCGCAATCGCCGCGTCGGGGCATTTGCTCACCCCTACCAACGAGCCGATCTCACCCGGGGGCAGGACCGCGGAGAACTTGGTCATGTCCTGTTCGCCGTCTGATCTGATCAGGCGCATGTTGAAAGGACTGAAGCTGCCGGCGTTGTTGTTCAGCGCCCCGGCGCTGAAGCCGGGGTGGAAAGGAGAAACGCCTCCCGGCGGGCAGGGGCCTCCGCCCACTCCCCTGGTGATCTTGAAGGAGGAGGTGGTGGTGGTCGGCACGGTCGGGTCTGACCAGGGGTAGAACCTGGCCTCGGTGGTGTAGGTGCCGCAGGCAGGTGGGGTGATCAGCGGCGCCCTGGCGCCTTCTTTGAAGTGGAAGTTGAAGTGACTGAAGGGGAGCTGGGGGCTGTCGTCGAGGGTCGCCACCAGTTGCCCGGTTTTGGGATCGGGTTCGACTTTGACCTGCAGCTTGACGATCACCCCGAGGTTGGTGTTCCTCAACACCAAATAGAGCGCGATCAGGCTGTCGAAGGGGTTCTCGGCGCCTGGAGTCGTGGTCGCCGCGTCGTCCTGCTGGGCCAAGAAGACCGAACCCTCGATGGGTTCTTCGACCAGCGGCGTGTCGACGTGCAGGGTGCCGAGCTTGGAAGCATTCGGGCAGCCCTCTCCCGGTTGGGAGCCGAGCGTCTCTTTGTCGATCTGGGCTGGCGTGCAGACAGCGAGGCCTTCGCCGACGGAGGGATTGATCGTCAATCCCTCGGGCAAGATGACTTCGGCTTTCTTTGCCTCCGACTGGGCCAGGCCGTCGGCGCTGGTCAGGCCTTCGTCGTCGAAGTCGACCGAGAAGTCAAGGCCCGAGCCGGTCTCGGCCGATTCGGTCGATGCCTTGGTCTGGGTCCTCGGCGTGAAGCTCAATTTGCCACAACCGCTGAAGGGAGCGGGGTTGCCGCCGAGGTCGTGAGTGAGGATCGAGCCCGAATCGCTCTCCCCTTCCCAGGAGAGGGCTTCATAGGCCGTGGGCAGCGCTTCGGCGCAGCTGGTCGGCAGGGTGAGGAAGGGCTTTGGGTTGGGCTGGGCCGGGCAGGATTTTCCCTGGCCTTCGAGCTCGGGCTCCTCCCCGGGGGGCAATCCGATGTCGCGGAGCGCGCATTTGCCGCGCAGTTCGTCGTGGGCGGGATCGGAGGGGTGGCCCCAGACCTGGGTCTCGGTGGCAATGAATTCGAGCGCTTGGGGGGTGTTCTTGAGGGTGGCGATCACCTGGTGTGGGGGATCGGCGCCGAGGGTGACGTCGGCGACGATGTTGGCGCTGGCAACGGTGAAGCCGAGGCGCAGCGGCACCCCCGGGGGCGGGGCGAGGCTGAACATCGGGACGACTCCCCAGTGGCCGACTTCGCCGAGCGAGAGCGCGACGACCCCGAGCTGGCTCTCCAGCGGGCAGGAGCTCACCAGTTCCCCGCCGGCTTCCCGCGCGAGGAAGTCCGCCGTGGAGCAGCGCGGGTAGGCGGTGGCGCCGCCGATCAGGCCCGGGGGCAGGGCGATCGCGAAATTCCGAAACCAGCCTTCCGGGGTGCCTTCTTCGTCGAGGTTGGCGGCAAAGGAGATCGTCGCCGCGAAGGGGTGGGAGCCGGCCTGGGTGGCAGGGGTGCCGTCTTGGTTGGTGAAGGCGATGTCAAAGCCGTTGACGCCGAAGTTTCCCTGCGAGGGATGGGCGGCCTGGGCGGGGGCGGCGAGGGCCAGGGCCAGGGCGGCCGCGGCGAGGATCGGGGCGAGTCGTCTCATCGGGAGGCCCTCCGGTTGTCGTTTGCTTTGCGCTGTGGCTTGGGCTGGTGCTGCCTTGCCACGCAGCGGGCCTTGCCCCGGTGGGTAACCCGGCGCTTGCCTTTGGGGCAGCGCCGGCGCGCCTTGCCTGCCGCCGCGTTGCCGGCGCCGCGGAAGGTGGCCGAGGCGGGGGTCGGGTCGTTGGGGGCCGAGGTCGGGCCGGCGCAGGCTTCTCCCTCGCAAGCGCTTGGCTCCGGTGGCTGGGGGAAGCCGCCGCCGACGCGGGCGTCGTAGAGGTCCACGGAGCCCGGGTCCTGGGATAGGAGGCTCGTGGAGGTGGTGAAGAAGACGTCCTCCCCGTCGGGGCTCGCTTCCCAGAATTCCGATTCGTCGGGGCTTTGGCCCGAGGAGATCAGATACAGGCAGCCGTCGTTTTGGGGGAAGTAGGAGGCATCGGCGCTATCGCAGCCCCCCGTCCCCGCCGCCTCCCACTCATAGACGTCGGGGGCGCCGTTGGTGTCGCGCGGGATCAGCGCGTCGTTTGAGTTGAAGAAGACGCGCTTGCCATCCTCGGAGAGAACGTTCGATGCGTGCAGCCTGTGTTCCCAGGTGGGGATCCAGGCGGCGGTGGTGACTTTGGTGGGGCGGGCGCCGGAGATGTGGCCGTATGGCGGGGGGAGTTCGCGCCCACCGGCGGGCCGCGCGCCGCTCGGGTTGCAGGAGACGCAGCTGAGCTTGCCCGAGGTCGCCCCATAGCTATAGACCTCGACGCTCGCCGCGCCGCTTTTGGCGTCGGCGTTGTCATAGCCGCTCAGCTCTGCGCGCGAGTCGAAGACGATGCGCGAACCGTCGGCGCTGACCCTGGTGGCGCGTTCGTACGGGCCGGCGGTGAGATCGTAGGCGACTGCGACAGTGCCTGGCTCGGGCGCCCCCACGTCGCCCTCGGCCAGCGTCGCGATGAAGCTGAGCGTCCCTTCTTCGTCGAGGTAGGCGTTGGGCTGCCCGGCCTGGGCTTTCGCTCCGGCGCTGTTGGTCTGGCCGGGGGTGAGGTCCGCGCGCGAGACGAAGTAGACGCGCGAGAGGTCCTTACTCGCGCCCATCACGCCCTTCACGTCGTGGGCGATCAGCCGCCGCGCTCCGGGTCCTTCCGCTTGTGCTTCTTTTAAGTTGAACTTGAAGAGGTCCGCTTTGGCGGGGGCGCCTTCGCTATATATGGCTTTGGAGCCGTCTGCCGCGGCGCCCCAGAAGATGCCCGAGCCCACGCCGGTGCTGACCGGCAGGGTGCAGGCGACCTCGGCGCTCGTGCATTCGCCTTCGACGATGCCTTGGACGGGGTGCAGGCGCAGATAGAGTTTGCCCGTGGGCGCCGTCCAGTAGACTCGCGAGCCGTCGGCCGAGACGGCGCTGCTTCCGGCGCTGCTTCCCACCGACACCCCGTTCCCGGCGGTGGCTTCCCCGCCGGGCAGGACGCTGACCGGGGCCAGTTTGCCTTCGTGGCGATCGTAGATCTGGGGTTTGTTGCCTGCGGCGGCGTCCTCGGTGAGCTTCGCTTTGGCGACGAAGAGGGCGTGGCCTCCGTCCTCTGAGATGGCCTGCAGCGAGCGGAGGTCCACGTAGGTCCGTTCCGTGCCTTCGGGCAGCGCCTCGCCGAGCGGCGGCGCCGGCACCAGGGCTTCCAGGGCGCCGCTGCCCGGGGCGCAGTTCTCCCGCCGGTAGAGGTTGTCAAAGCCGCTCTGGCCCTCGGGGGAGACCGCCGGGATCTGTGCGTCCCACAACCAGGCGCTGCAGAGGTCGGCCGAGAAGGCCAGGAAATGGCGGTAAGCGCCCCATAGGTCGAAATCGCCTCCGCTGACCGGTGGGTGGATCCCTTCGTTTGCCCAACCGCCGGCCCCGCGGGTGGCGAGGTACTGGTTGAACCCGAGGCTGGTCGGCTGCCCGGCGAAGGAGGAAAAGAGCGTGGTGTAGGTGAGGCGGTCGCCGTCGGGGGAGGCCTGCACGTAGCCACCGGGATCCGACGATACGCTGATCCCGCTGACGATGTCGCCGCCGTTTTTGTCGACCGGGCTGACCATCTCATAAGCGCGGCAGTCGGGCAGCGGCGCCGAGGGGCCGGTGCGAAAGGCCTGGTTGGGGCAATCGGTGTCGGGTACGAAGAGGCGGTAGGTGGGGAAGGCCTGAGGGGCCCCTTCTGTTTCCCCCGATGAGTTGACGGCGATGACGCGCCAGCGGTATGCGGTTCCGGGCGTGAGGCCCGAGAGGTTTGCCGCCACCGGGTGCTCTTTGCGATCGGCCGGCAAGCCGATCTGGGCGCTGCTCTGGGCGCCTTCGAAGCCCTGCGCCTGGAAGTCGGCCTCGGTGGTGTATTGGAAGCTGTATTCGGTGGCGAAGCCTTCGGGGTTTATCAGCGCCCCAAGGGTCGCCTCGGTGGCGGAGACCGAGACGGGGTGCTCTGAGCTGATCACCGGCGGGCCGAGGGTCTTGAAGCTCCGATCGGCCCCGGTTTCCTCTTCGCCGACGACTTTGGCAACTAGGCGGAAGTGGTAGACGGTGCCTTTGGCGAGGCCGCTGAGTTTGGCGCTGACCGCGACCGGCGAGTTGCCCGAGCCGATCGTCGCCGGGGACTGCGCGCAGGGGGCGATCGAACCGTAGGAGGCGGTGGGGCCGTACTCGAAGCGGCATTCGGAGCTGAGCGCCCCCCTGGGGTTGACTGTGCCGTTCAGGGTGGCGCCGGTTTCGGCGACGCTCGTCGCATCGCCCGTGTTGGCGTTGAAGCAGCCGTCGGGCTGGGTGCCGTAGGCGCGCAGGAAGCCTTTGTCTTCGCCGAATTCAGCGACGCTGGTGACGTAGAGGTTGCCCGGGGCTTCGCTGCCCGCGCAGAGGTTTGCCTCGATGCCGGTCGAGAAGCCGAATTCTTTCTGGCCGAATTGGTCGACGACTTTGCCGCTGGGGTCGAACTCGAATATTCGGTCGAGGGGAATGCCGCCGTTGCGACCCGACGTGCCGTTAAAGACAAAGACGTGTCCGCTCGCATCTACGGTGACGGCAGTTACGGTTGGCGTGGTAAAGGGGTCGGGTTTGGGGATTTCGAAGCTCGGCGAGAGCGGTTCACCGCTGGGGCTGAGCTTCTGCACGACGTTGCTGTCAGCGCGGGCGAAGTAGAGGTTGCCTTCGGCGTCGACGTCCAGCGACTGCACCGTGCCGGTGATCGCGATCTCGCCTTGGTAGACGCCGTCGGTGTCGAATTTCTGGATGCGGCCCTGGTCGCCGACGTAGACGATGTCGTCGGCGTCGGTCAGGGTGCCGTTGTCGTCGACGGTGATGAAGTCGCTAACTTTCCATTCGCCAAATTCTCCCGCTTCGCCACCGCCGCTGGCTGCCGCTGCGGCTTTGCAGACGTCGGCGGGGAAGCCGGGTCGGGGGCAGACGTTGCCGCCGCTGGTTTCGTTGACGCCGCCGCCGATCGTCAGCTCGAAGTTGCCTTTGGAGTCGAACTTCTGCACGCGTCTGTTGAGAATGTCGACGACGTAGACATCGCCCGAGCTGTCGAGCGCGATGCCCTGGGGGCCGAATTCGCCGAACTGCCCAGCGTCCGCGCCGCTGACACCGGCCTGGCAACCGGATTCGGCGGTGCAGCTCTGAAGTTCCGCGGCGCCGGTGTCGACCCCCCAGCCCCAGGCCCTGACGAACTGACCGAGGGCGTTGAAGACGTCGATGCGACTGTTGACCTGGTCGGCGACGAAGACGAGCCCGTTGCGGGGGTTGGCGGCGACGCCGCGGGCGACGTCGCACTGCCCGGCGCCCGAGCCGCTTTCGCAGCTCTGCCAGAGCTGGGGCGGGGCGGCGTGGGAGCCGGCGGGGAGGGCGGCTAGGACAAGCAGGCAAGCAGCGATAACGAGCAGGGCACGGCGGCTGCGCGAGGCGGCGGAGGGCCCGATCGATCTGCGCTCTTTGTCACTCACCGTTCTCTCTCCTTGTCGTTGTCGCTTCATGTGTCGCGTTTGTGTCGTGTCGATTGGTGGCATTTCCCCGGTCGGGGTCGAGTCCGGATGGCTTGACGGCCACCCGGACTCGCGGGCGCTCCTCGGCGCCGCCTATTCGGTGTTCAGGGCCCAGGAGCCCCTGGCGAAGCCGTTGGCGCCCACTTCGAAGGGGATCGCCGCGCCGTTTTGGGGCGAGGGGCTGACCCAGGAAGCGAGCGAGGGGACCAGTTCGATGAACGGCACGGCGTCGGGCATGGCTTCGCTGGCGCTGCCTTCGAAGACGCAGAGGTAGCCCGGTTTGGCCTGCGGGTTGGCGAGGGTGCCCGCGCCGCAGTAGGTTGCGAGTTCTTCGCCGACCGCAAGCGAGCCTTCCCCGGTGGCGGGATCGACGACTACGAGCAGTTCCTGCGCCGCCCAGTCATAGACGACTTCGGGCGCCGGTTCGACCGGTCGGAGGAAGGAGATCGCGGCGCTCTGTTTGGTGCCCTGAGCGCCGACCGACCAGATGCCGGTCACGATCGGACCGCTGCTTCCCGAGTTGCCATTGCAGGCATATGCGGTGCCGGAGGCATTGGTCACTTCGGCGCCGCCCGCTTCGCAGTTTTCATCGCCTTCTGCGAGCGAGTTGACGGTGACGCTTTCACCGTCTTTGCCCGCTTTGCCTTGTTTGCCTTCCGGCCCCTGCTTGCCTTCGGCTCCCTGTTTGCCTTCGGCTCCCGGGGCGCCGTCCTTGCCGGCGGCGCCGGCCGGTCCCTGCGGTCCCGCCGCGCCGGCCGGTCCCGCCGGGCCCTTGGGCCCCCGTGGGCCCTTCTTGGCCTTGGACTTCGAGGCCGCGGCCTTGCCGCCGCCGTTATTGGAGGCGGCGTAAGCGCCGCCCATCATCGCGAAGACCAGGGCGATCACCGAGATCACGCCCGGGATGCCGAAGCGGTTGCGTAGTGGCGAGAGCATCAAATCTCTTCTCCTTGTCCCATGAGCCCTGCCGGCCGCTTCCCTTGGCGCCCTCTTGGCTCGATTTCCCTGTGGTCCCGTCTGGAACGCTGCCGGCCATACCGATGCAGTTCCCGAACAGAACGGGGCCGACTGTAGAGGATGCCGTCTCTAAATGCAAGCTATTTGGTTTTTAAGAACTGGATGGCAGCGCAAAATACCTGTAAAACAGCCATAAAAATCAGGAAACCCGCGCCTCGGCGCAGTTCTTGGGCGGCTACGGAGTGAGCCGTGCCAGGTGCACGGCTTCCTCTTGCCCGTAGTAGGGCGTGAGGAAGAGCTCGAGCAGGTCGGGGGCGAGCTCGGTCAGCTCCTCCCCCTCCCCCGCCTTCACCTTGCGAACGATCAGGGCGACGATCCCGCCGAGGAGGCCGTCGGCGACCGCCCGGGACGGTTCGCGGATGGCCGGCGATGGGGGCCTGGCTTCGCTGAGGATCGCGAAGAGGCTCTCCAGCAGCTCGCGGTAGCGGGCGGCGATCTCGCCGCCCGCATTGGGCGGGGCGATCAGCGCGAAGCGGGCCAGGTCGGGGTTGGCGGCAAAGGCCTCCAGCATCACAGTGAGCTGGGCGCGGATCCGCGCCGGCCAGTCCGTCTCGTCCTCTCCGGCGCTCCTCATCGCTCCCTCGAGATGGGCGGCGACCTGTCCGAAGGTGTCGAAGAAGCACTCCTCCTTGGAGGAGAAGTAGCCGTAGAAGGTGCGCCGCGAGACGCCCGCGGCGGCGGCGATCTGGGTGATCGTCGCCTCGTGGAAGCCGTGCTCGGCGACCGCCGCGATCATCCCGGCGGTGAGGCGGTCGCGCTGGTTCTTGGCGACGAACTCGCGACTCAGGCCATGCCGCCCCGGAGGTAGGCGGGCAAGCCCGGGTGCCGAATCCTCCCCTGCCTGCTTGCCTTTCGCCACGCGGGGACGATAGCGGGAGGAGGGGCGCCCCTGCACCCGGGTGTTCGATCCAGGTGCGTGCCTGTCTGGCCGTCTCAAGTGCCCTCGGCGACGGGCTCGAGGCCGGGCTCGCGAGGCGGCGGGATGCTCAGCTCCTCGCGCGCCGCCTCCTGGCCGAGGTAGGGGCGCACCGCGAGAAACATCAGGTCGGGGACCACCTCCTCCACCCGCGCCCGCACCCCTCGTCGCAGGTTCTTGGTCAGCATGCCGAGGATGCCGCCGACGACACCCTCGGCCATCGCTCGGGAGACCGAGTCGGGCTCGTCCAGCTGCCCACGGCCGGCGTCGACGAGGTCGACGAAGCGGCGCAGCGTCGCTTCGCGGCGCTCGACCGCGAACTCACCGGCGGCCATCGTCTCGATCGTCGCGTAGCGCGCCTCGCCCGGATGCTCATCGATCCAGCTCGCCGCGGCGTAGGCAGCGGCGCGCAGCCCGTCGCGCCACTCCTCCTCGCTTTCGAAGGCGGCGAAGACATGCTCGCTGAAGCGCCCGCTCAGCTCCTCGTAAGCCTCGAGGAAGCAGGCACGCTTGCCGGCGAACAGCCGCCGGAAGCCGGCGCGCCCCACACCCGCCCGCTCGAGCAGCTGCTTGACCGTCGTCGCCTTGTAGCCCCGCTCGGCGACCAGCTCGACCATCGCGGCGACGATCAGCTGCCGCTCGTCCCGCGGCTCGGGGCGTCCGTTGGATGCGGCGCCGGCGGGGGACGCCATCAGCGCTCCCCCCGCCGGGGGTGGATCAGGCGGCGGCCATCGAGGAGTCGTCCTGCCCCGTCGCGGCGATCAGGCCCGCAATCGCCTCCCTGCCTACATAAGGCACGACCGCGATCTCGAGCAGATCGGGCAGGTGCGCCTCGACCCCTTCGAACTCGCCCTGGGCGAGGCGCTGCTGCAGCAGCCAGGCGAGGCCGCCGACGATCGCCTCCTCGAGATAGGACGGAAGCTCCGCCAGCGCCGGGTTCTCGGCGCGGCCGCGCGCAAGCAACGGGATGACGCTGTCGACCGTCTCCTCGTGACGGGTGAGTGCATCCGGGCCCGCGGTCTGGACCTCGACCAGGGCCACCTTGGCGCGCACCGGCTCGGCCTCGATCAACACCAGCAGGGAACGCAGCGCGGCACAGGCCTGTTCGGGCCAGCCGGCCCCTGCGGGAATCGCCGCCCCGATCCGCTCGCGGGCGTCGGCGACGATCCGCTCGTAGGCCTGCACGAAGCAGTCGGGCTTGTTGTCGAAGAGCTCGTAGAAGCTGCCGACCCCGACCTTCGCCGCGGCGACGATGTCGTCGATCGTCGTCGCCTGGTAACCGCGCTCGGCGAAGACCCCGGTGGCGGCATCGAGGATGCGCTCGCGCTGATGTTCGGCGCGGACCTCGGGTGAGAGGCGGTGCCGACCCGCGGGCTTTGCCTGCAGATGCTCCGGCAAGGACACCATCGAACGAGGATAACCGACTGTGTGGCACAAAAAACCCTGCGACTACGTTTAGAGAGGCCTCCGTCTCATTTATGAGGATAACGTTTCTAATTAAAGGTGCTACCGTTCCCATTGTATGGCGGGACGGGGCGACAGGACCGCGGGCAGGGCTCGCACTCCACGGGTCGAGCTGGCGCGGATCCGCGCCGCACAGACGGGGGAGATCACGCGGCTGCGCGAGCGGATCATGGAAGCCTCGATCGAGGCCTGCGGCGAGCGTGGCTACCGCGACGCCACCGTCCAGGACGTGATCGACCGCTACGGCGGCCACCGGCAGCAGTTCTACAAGCACTTCGCCAGCAAGGCGGAGTGCTACACCGCCGCCTACGAATTCGAGGTCGAGCGCCTCTACGCCGCGCTCGGAGCCCTCGCCACGGCCGAGCCGAGCTGGCACCGGGGGCTCGTCGCCACGCTGAACGGGCTGGCCGACTTCATCTGCGCGCGGCCGACGTTCGCCCGCGGCCTCCTGGTCGAGGTCCACGTCGCCGGGGGGCCGGCGTTGCTGAAGCGTCTGGAAGTTTTCGAGCGCCTCACCCGCGCTGTCGATAGCGCGCGCCACGAGACCGAGTCTCGCCACTCTCCACCTCCTGTTACAGCGACCTTCATGGTAGGGGCAATCGAGGCCGCTGTCACCAGCGCACTCACCCGAGCCGAGCCGCAGGACTTCGCCGACGCCGTTCCCGAACTCGCCCAGATGGTCCTCGCCGCCTACTTCGGCGACGACATAGCGGACGAGGAGACGGAAACCCCGCAGGCCGCCTGAGCGTTGGCAGGGTCGGCGTCAGGGACTACCTGGGGCGAAGACCTCTTCGACGAAGAAGCGAGCGGCTGGGTCGAGCCGATCGCCGAAGGTCTCCTCGGCGACGGCGAGAATCTCATCGGCCCGCTCGAGGCCGAGCTCGCCGGCGAGCAATCGCACGTCCTCCTCGTCCTCGCCGACCCGGTGAGCCAGGATCTTGAGCGCGAGCGGGGTTCGAGGCGAGGCCGCCAGGCAACGCAGGCCGGGAAGATCGAGGACCGGCGTGGCCGCCGGGTCATCCCCGGCTAGAAAACCCTTGACCGCGTCGTTGAGCCACCCGGCCGGCAGGCCGCGCTGCTCCGCGACAACATCGGCCGCCTCGTACACGACAGCCTTCGGCTCGAACACAGCGTCGATGTCGCGCGTCGCCCTGCGCTCGTCGAAGGCGAGGGCGATCGCGGCGCCGCCGACGACGTACATGTCGGCACTCACCCCCCGTCGCTCCAGCTCCGCAGCCAGGGCCGTAAGGGCCGCGATGATGTCACTGCGGTCCATTGCTCAGACTCGGTGCAGCGAACGCTCGGGGAGCAATACCCCACGGCGCCGAAAGGCGGCCGGAGCCTGGGCAAGGGACATCGCCCGGAAACCGGGCACGTCGCTGACGAACCAGAAGCGGTCCAGGAAGCGCCCGGGCTCGACCGACCACGGGGGCCGATTCAGGTCGTGGGCGGTCGCGAGGTGCTCGGCCAGCGCGCCGAGATAGGCGTCCTCACGAGAGTCTCCAGTCGGCTCCGGTCGCTCGGCGATTGCCTCGGCGCGGGAGCGATCGTCGCTACGCAGTGCAAACTCGTCGAGGAACTCACGCAGCGCCACACGGAAATCGTCGCCTTGACGAGCTCGAGCAGCCACGCCCGCCAACGTCTGGGTCAACTCAGCGGCGCCGGGCGGGTTGGCGGCGAGCCAGTCCGAGCGGGTGACTAGCGGGTGGGCGGCCATCGGTACTGGATGGTAGGCGCTGCCCTGGCCATCCCCGGGAACCCGCGGCTAGAGCGGGATGTTGCCGTGCTTGCGCTTAGGCTGCTCGACCCGCTTGGACTGCAGCATGCGCAGCGCCTTGATCAGCTTGGGGCGGGTTTCCCGCGGCTCGATCACGTCGTCGATATAACCGCGCTCCGCCGCCGAGTAGGGGTTGGCGAAGTGGGCTTTGTAATCGTCGATCAGCTTCTGGCGGCGCTCGTCGGGCGTAGGCGAGGAGGCGATGTCTTTGCGGTAGATGATGTTGACCGCGCCCTCCGGCCCCATCACCGCGACCTCGGCGGTCGGCCAGGCGACGTTGAAGTCGGCCAGCATGTGCTTCGAGTTCATCACGTCATAGGCGCCGCCGTAGGCCTTGCGGGTGACGACGGTGAGCTTCGGCACGGTCGCCTCGGTGAAGGCGTAGAGCAGCTTGGCGCCGTGGCGGATGATCCCGTTCCACTCCTGGTCGGTGCCGGGAAGGAAGCCGGGTACGTCGGTGAAGGTGACGATCGGGACGTTGTAGGCGTCGCAGGTGCGGACGAAGCGGGCCGCCTTCTCGGAGGCCTCGATGTCGAGCACACCGGCGAGGAAGGCGGGCTGGTTGCCGACGATGCCGATCGGGAAGCCGTCGAGCCGCGAGAAGCCGCAGACGATGTTCTTGGCGAAGTGCTCGTGGACCTCGAAGAACTCGCCGTCGTCGACGATGCGGGAGATCACCTCGCGCATGTCGTAGGGCTTGGAGGGATCGTCGGGGACGAGGGTGTCGAGATCGTCGTCTTCGCGCTCGGGGTCATCGCTGGGCTCGAAGCGCGGCGGCGCCTCGAGGTTGTTCGAGGGCAGGAAGCTGAGCAGGTAGCGGGCATCCTCGAGGCAGCTCTCCTCGTCCTCGGAGGCGAAGTGGGCGACGCCCGACTTCGAGTTGTGGCTCATCGCCCCGCCCAGCTCCTCGAACTCGACTTCCTCGCCGGTCACCGTTTTGATCACTTCGGGGCCGGTGATGAACATGTGCGAGGTCTCTTTGACCATGAAGATGAAGTCGGTCATCGCCGGCGAGTAGACGGCGCCGCCGGCGCAGGGCCCCATGATCAGGCTGATCTGGGGGATCACGCCGGAGCACTGGACGTTGCGGACGAAGACGTCGCCGTAGGCGCCGAGCGAGACGACGCCCTCCTGGATCCGGGCACCGCCGGAGTCGTTGATCCCGATCACCGGCGCGCCGACCTGGGCGGCGAGATCCATCACCTTGCACATCTTCTCCGCCATCACCTCGCCGAGGCTGCCCCCGAAGACAGTGAAGTCTTGAGAGAAGACAAAAACAGTCCTCCCTTCAATCGTGCCGTGGCCGGTGACCACCGCATCGCCCCAGGGACGCCGTTTCTGCATCTCGAAGTCGTAGGTGCGGTGGCGGACGAAGGTGTCGAGCTCCTCGAAAGAGCCCGGGTCGAGCAGCTTCTCGACCCGCTCGCGGGCGGTCAGCTTGCCCTTGGCGTGCTGCTTCTCCACCGCCTCCTCGGAGGCGGAGTGGACCGCCGCCTCGCGCAGCTCGCGCAGGTAGGCGAGCTTCTCCTCGTGGGTGACCGGATTCCTCTCACGCATCGCGGCGCGGGAGTCTATTTAAGAGCCTGCCGGAAGACCTTCGCCGGCCTCAGGCAGACCCAAGGCTCAGAATTCGGCGCAGATAGCGAAGGCTTCGACGGCCCACGGTTTGGCGAGGGCGCCGGTGATTTCGATCGCCGAGGCCGTCCAACCGGTCCTCTTGCTTTCGCCGCCGAGCGCCGGGATCGATTCCGTGATTGCGACCGTTTTCGCTTCGGCGCCGTTGATCCGGGCGCCGCCGCCCGTCACCTGCTTGCCGGCTGGGCAAAGTGCCGTGGCCGACTTCGACTGAGGTTCGGCATTGGCGGCACTCGACGCCGTCACATAGCTGATGTTCTTGACGAGCTGAGCAAGGAAGGTCGGGGTCAGGTTGGCGGCGGAGATCACTCCTTTTTGGATCTTGCCGAAGCCGACCGCGTTTTCGCTCAGCTGGGACTCGGAGACGGCGGCCGTGGCGATTTTTTCGCTGGTCACGGCGCCCTTCTTCAACTTGTCCTGGGTCACGACCCCGCCGCCGAGCTGTTCGGAGCGGATCGCTCCTTTCGCCAGCTGGGTCGAGCCGATCGTCGCGTTGGCGATCTTGGCGCCGGTCACGGCGCCGTTGCGGAGCTTCAGGTTCGTCACCGAGCCGCCGCGGAGCTTGAGCGTCGTCACCGAGCCGTTGGCGAGGTTCTGGGTCTTGACCGACTTCACGCCCAGCGTCGTCGTCGCCGCGTATGCCGCCCCGCTGAGCGCCACGAAGAGGGCGATGCAGGAGATCGCGTTGGCGAAGTTCAGGTGCTTGCTCAGCTGCTTCAAGTCGGTCTTCTCCTTGTGGTTATGCGAACGGCTGCTTGCGCGGCTCGGCCAGATCGTCCAGGAAGCGCTCCAAGTCGGCCTCTTCGAGGCCGGATCTCTCGTCCGCGCGCAACTCCACGCGCGTGCCGAAGCCCTTCTCGGCCATCGTCACCTCGACGCCCTCGACCGCCGCAACCAGCTCGGCCAGCTCCGGCTCGGACTTCATCAGCGTCCTAGAGGCCTCGATCATTGGGGCCCGCTTCCACCCCCAGGGCCGCGCTCCTGCCCGCTCCCCCACCTGCACGCAACCCTTCAGCGCCGATTGCAGCTTTGCCCCCATATGAGGGGTGAAAAAGCTGCAATCGAGCGGCGCTAGAAGAAGGCGCCGCCCTTGTATTCGCCGAAGACGTCGCGCATCGCGCCGCAGACCTCGCCGATCGAGGCGTCGGCCGCGAGCGCGGCGCGGATCGGGTGCAGCAGGTTGCCCTCGCCGCGGGCGACGTCGCGCACCGTCTCCAGCTTCTTCTCCACCGCCGCCTGGTCGCGGGACTCCTTGAAGGCCTTCAAGCGCGCCAGCTGGCGCCGCTCGGACTCGGGGTCGACGCGGAGGATGTCGACGTCGTCGACCTGGTCGGTGACGTATTTGTTCACGCCCACGATCACGTCCTGGCCCGACTTGTAGCGCTCGTGGTAGGAGTGCGCCGACTCCTCGATCTCCTTCTGCATGAAATCCAGCGCCTCGACCGAGCCGCCCATCTCCTCGACCTTGCCGATCAGCTCCCAGGCGCGCGCTTCGATCTCGTCGGTCAGCGACTCGACGAAGTAGGAGCCGGCGAAGGGGTCGACGGTGTCGGCGACGCCGGACTCGTGGGCGAGCACCTGTTGGGTGCGCAGGGCGATCCGGGCGGAGCGCTCGGTCGGCAGCGCCAGCGCCTCGTCGAAGCCGTTGGTGTGCAGCGACTGGGTGCCGCCGCTGACCGCGGCGAAGCCCTGCAGGGCGACGCGGATGATGTTGACCTCGGGCTGCTGCGCCTGCAGGGTCACGCCGCCGGTCTGGGTGTGGAAGCGGATCTTCATCGAGTTGGGGTCCTTGGCCCCGAAGCGCTCCTCGACGATCTTCGCCCACATCCGCCGCGCGGCGCGGAACTTGGCGACCTCCTGGAAGACGTTGTTGTGGCAGTTGAAGAAGAAGGCGAGGCGGGTCGCGAACTCGTCGATCTTGAGGCCGCGATCGAGCGCCGCTTCGACGTAGGCGATCGCGTTGGAGAGCGTGAAGGCAACCTCCTGGACAGCCGAGCAGCCCTTCTCGCGGATGTGGTAGCCGGAGATCGAGATCGTGTTCCATTTCGGCACGTTCTCGCGGCAGTACTCGAAGATGTCGGTGGTCAAGCGCATCGTCGGCTCGGGCGGGTAGATGTAGTTACCGCGCGCCATGTACTCCTTCAGCACGTCGTTCTGGACCGTGCCGCGCAGCTTCTCGGAGGGCACTCCCTGCTCCTCGCCGACCAGCTCGTAGAGCAGCAGCAGGATCGCCGCCGGGGCATTGATCGTCATCGAGGTCGAGACGCCGTCGAGCGGGATCTGGTCGAAGCAGATCCGCATGTCCTCGATCGTGTCGATCGGCACGCCGGTGCGGCCGACCTCGCCGTTGCAGAGCGGGTCGTCGGAGTCGCGGCCGAGCTGGGTGGGCAGGTCGAAGGCCATCGAGAGCCCGGTCGAGCCGTGCTCGATCAGGTAGCGATAGCGCTCGTTGGTGTCCTCGGGGGAGGCGAAGCCGGCGTACTGGCGCATCGTCCAGAGCCGATCGCGGTACATCCTCTCGTGGATGCCGCGGGTGAAGGGGGGCCCGCCCGGCGTGCCGAGCCGCTCTTCGAGGTCCGGGGCGACGTCGTCCTCGGTGTACAGGGCTTCGATCTCGATCCCCGAGTCGGTGAAGACCCGCTCGTCGTCGGGCCCGACCAGCGGGGCGATCGTGCGGGCGGCCTCTTCGACGGCGGCTTTGTCGGTCTTACTGGCCATCAGACGGAGGATATTGGCAGCCGTGCGCTGGGGCGCCGGCGGGCCGGGCTCAGTCCGAGGCGCCGGCGAGGCGCTCGATGCCGGCCTGCTCGATCGTGCGCTGCAGCCCCTCACGCAGCTCGACCTGCGGTTCCCAGCCGAGCAGGTCGCGAGCGCGGGTGATATCCGGCTGGCGCTGCTGGGGATCGTCAACCGGCAGCGGCTCGTAGATGATCTCCGAGCGCGAATCGGTCACCTCGATCACCGCTTTGGCGAGTTCCAGCAAGGTGAACTCGTTGGGGTTGCCGACGTTGACCGGGGTGTGCACGTCGGACTCGGCGAGGGCGACGATGCCGCGGATCAGGTCGTCGACGTAACAGAAGCTGCGCGTCTGGCTGCCGTCGCCGAAGACGGTCAGGTTCTGATCCTTCAGAGCCTGGCGCAGGAAGGTGGGGATGGCCCGCCCGTCGTGCGCCCGCATCCGCGGCCCGTAGGTGTTGAAGATCCGCACGATCGAGGTGTCGACGCCCTGCTGGCGGTGGTAGGCCATCGTCAGCGCCTCGGCGTAGCGCTTCGCCTCGTCGTAGACGCCGCGCGGGCCGATCGGGTTGACGTGGCCCCAGTAGTCCTCGGTCTGAGGGTGGACCTGGGGGTCGCCGTAGACCTCGCTGGTGGAGGCAATCAGGAAGCGGGCGCGCTTGAACTTGGCGACGCCGAGCATGTGGTGGGTGCCGTGCGAGCCGACTTTGAGCGTGTGCAGCGGCAGCCGCAGGTAGTCGATCGGGCTGGCGGGGGAGGCGAGGTGGTAGACGAAGTCGACCTCCTCGGGGATATCGACCTGTTCGGTGATGTCGATATGACGAAAGTCGAAGGCGTCGTCGCGGATGTGCTCGATGTTCTGCAGCGAGCCGGTCTCGAGGTTGTCGATGCAGATCACCCGGTACCCCTTGCCGAGCAGGTGCTCGCAGAGGTGCGAACCGAGGAATCCAGCGCCGCCAGTGATCACGCAGGTCGTCATGGCGGCGGATGCTACACGTGACCCCCGAGGACGTGTCCGAGTTTTCCGTGCCATATGGACCCGTAAGCTCGGACACGTCCGGGGTCCCGGCTGCCCCGGGTCCCGGCTGCGTAGACGGCTTGGTTCGCAAATAGCGGGGAATTCGGTCGGCCAACCGTCCAGGCGGGGGGAGAACCCCGCCCTGTCCCAGGCTCTACCTGGCATGTTCGGACGACGGAGCTGATCGGTGCAGGGGGGTATCGCAACAGCTGGGCGCAAACGCGCCGCGGTCGAACTCGTCGCTCGCGAGGACGCCGAGCTGAGGCAGACGGCGCGGCGCTACTCGTTCTGCGAGGCCGATGCCGAGGATGCCTACCAGCGGTCACTGGAGATCTTGCTGGTCAAAGCCCCAAGCGACCGCCCGCGCGAGCTGATCCGCTGGATGAAGACGGTGGTCAAGCACGAGGCGCTGGCGATCCGTCGCCAGCGCGAGCGACTGCTCGGGGTAGGCGAGGACGAGGCGGGCGACCCGATCGCGCGAATCGCGGCCACAGGGGCGAGCCCGGGTGAGCGGCTCGAGCAACGCGAGCGGATCGCCCGCAGTCGCGAGGCGCTGCGCACGCTGAAGCCGGCCGAGCAGCGCTCCCTCACCCTGCTCGCCGCCGGCTACTCCTACGCCGAGATCGGCGAGATCACCGGCTTCAGCCGGACAAAGGTAAACCGCTGCCTGGCCGAGGGCCGGGAGCGCTTTCGGCGCCTGCTCACGCACAGCGAGGACGGCACTCGGTGCGCCGAGCTGGGGCCGCTGCTGTCGGCCTACTGCGACGGCGAGGCAAGCGCCGAGGACGGCGCCGCGGTGCGGGAGCACCTGCGCGCCTGCACGGCCTGCCGCGCCACGATGCGGGCCTACCGAGCCACGCCCGCCACGGTCGCCGCGCTGGCGCCCGCCCTGCCGGTCTCGCGCTCACTGCTGGAGCGGGCGCAGGAACTGCTCGCCGGGCTGCACTCGCGGCTGCCCGGCGGCGGGGCTAGCGACGGCGGCATTGCCCAGGTCGCCGCCGCGGGCGGCACGCGCGGGGCCGGAATGGCGGCCCTCGCCAAGGCGCTGGCGATCTGCGCCGGCACGGTGGGCGGCGCCGCCGCCTGTGTCGCCACCGGGGTCGCGCCGGTGCCGCTCGACATCGAGCCGCAACACGCGACCCAGGCGAAGATCGAGCGGGTCTCCAAGCGAGTGCTCGAGGAGGCCGCACCGCCCGCGGTCGAGTACGAACCGGCGGCGCCGCCATCCGACCAGCAAACGCCACCGCCCGCCCAGCAACCGGAACCCGCACCGGAACCGCCCGAGCCGGCGCCGGAAGCGGCAGAAGCGGGCGCAGTCGAATACGCACCGCCCCCCGAACCGGCTTCAGCGCCGACCGCGGCCGAACCGTCCGACGCCACGAGCGGCAGCGCCGCTGGGGAGTTCGGTCCATGAGGGCGGGGAGATGGCTGGCGTCCCCCGTGGCGCTCGCCGGAGCGCTCCTCTGCCTCGCCGGTACGGCGGCTGCGAGCCCACCGCGGCCCGCCGACCTCCACGTCAGCGGTGGCGACGTCTGGCACCCGACGAACCGCTTCGGGCTCGCCTGGACGAACCCGGCCAATGACGGGGCGCCGCTCGCCGCGACCCACTACCGGCTCCGCAATCCGCAAGGGACCGCGATCGAAGAAACCCTGTTCGTCCCGGCGCGCGATGGGGTCGGGGGGCTGAGCGTGCCCATGGTCCCCGGCTCATACAGCGCCGAAGTCTGGCTCGAGGACAAAGCTGGG
Organism: uncultured Solirubrobacterales bacterium; assembly: GCA_963770315.1. Lineage (GTDB taxonomy): Bacteria > Actinomycetota > Thermoleophilia > Solirubrobacterales > 70-9 > VRUE01. Next base: position 2,756,351 of record CAVYPC010000002.1, on the reverse strand, counting down.
GAACAGGGGCCGGTGGCGGTCGCGCAACTGCGCTTCGACAACGTCAGGCCCGCCTCGATCGAGCCCGAGCCCGTCCCGAGCTGGGTCGGCCGCACCGCCTTCCCGCTGCGGGTCCGCCTCGGCCACCCATCGGGCCCCTTGCCGCTCTCGGGGATACGAGGCTACGCCGTCTCGATCGACGCCGCGCCGGAGAGGCCTCCCTGCGCCGCGCTCGATCGCTGCACCGATACCGAGACCACGCTCAGGGGCGGCGTCGGGGAAGACGAAGTCGAGATCGGCGCCTTGCCGGAGGGGACCAGCTACCTCCACGCCGTCGCCGTCTCGGGCTCGGGGATGAAGTCCCCCACGAGCGGTCGCGCGGTGCTTCGCGTCGACATCGCCGATCCGATCACGCAGCTCAGCGGGGCGCCTGCCGGCTGGACGAACCGGACCGCCTGGTTGGCCGCGCGCGCAACCGACACCGGGTCGGGGATGGAGCCGACCGGCGGCAACGGCCAGCCGCCCTTCACCGCGATCCGCGTCGACGATGGCGCGCCGACGGTCGCTCCCGGCGAGTACGCCAGTGCCAGCGTGGTCGAAGAGGGAGCGCACCGGGTCGCTTATTACGCGCGAGACGCAGCCGGCAACGTCGACGACGGAGCGCAGAGCAATGGCATCGCCAACCGCGCCCCGCAAGAAGCATGGGTGAGGATCGACCGCACTCCGCCCGCCCTCGCCTTCGCCAACTCCCAGGACCCGCGCGACCCTGACCTGCTGCGGGTCCGGATCGCCGACCCACTATCTGGACCGGACCTCTCGCGCGGCTCGATCGGCATCCGGCGGGCAGGATCGGGCGACCGCTTCGAAGCGCTTCCGCCGGCGCCACCCGTGGCTGGCGAGCTGCGCGCCCGTTGGAGCTCCGACGCCTACCCGGCGGGCGAGTACGAATTCCAGGCGATCGGCTACGACGATGCCGGCAACCCGGCAACCACGACACGGAGGGGGAACGGCGGGCCGATGCTCCTCTCCAACCCGCTCAAGGCGACGACGACGCTGCGGGCCGGCTTCCACGGTCGGGACCTGAAGCGCACAGTGCCCTACGGCCGCGGCGTCCTCTTCGAAGGCAGCCTCATCGGCGGCATCAGCTCGCCGCTGGGGGGCCAGCCGGTGCGGATCGTCGAGCAGTTCGCCAGCGGCGCCCATCCGGCTACGCGGGTGTCGACCGTGCGAACGGGGGCCGACGGATCGTTCGCAATCCAAGCCGCCCCCGGACCCAGCCGGACGATCGTGGCCAGCTTCGACGGCAGCCCGACGCTCGCCCACTCAGCCGGGCGCGCACTCCAGTTGCAGGTTCGGAGCCAGGTACGGCTACGAGCCTCCTCGGGCGTAGCGAGGGTGGGCGGCGCGCCCCTGGTCTTCCACGGCAAGGTGGCCGCCCGGCCCGGGGAGATACCGGCGGGGGGCAAGACGGTGCAGCTGCAGTTCCGCCTGCCCGACCTTCCCTGGGCCGAGTTCCGGACGGTCCAGACCGACAGCCACGGTCGCTTCCACTACGCCTACCGCTTCAGCGACGACGACAGCCGCGGCGTTCGCTTCCAGTTCAGGGCCTACGCGCCCGCGCAGGACGACTGGCCCTACGAGCCGGCGGGCTCGCAACCGATTTTGGTGCGCGGGGTCTGAGGGTGTAGGACCAAGCAGGGGGCCGCGCGCGGCGGAGCGACAGTACTCCGTACGGCGCGAAGCCGCGCGCGGTTCCCTGCGCGGTGTCCTACGCCCTCAGCGCAGCGAGGAGAGCTGCTCGCCCACCTGGTCGACCAGGTCCTGGGCGCGAGAGGTCTGCTCGTCGATCGCTTTGCGTACGCGCTGCTCGACCTCGTTGCGGTTGCGCTTCAGGGTGGTCTCGACCCGGCGCTGCCGCTTGCGGGCCTCGCGCTCCACTTTGCTGCGGGTCTTGCGTGCTTCGGTGGTCGCTTTGCGGCGAGCGCTGGTGCCGCGCCGCTCGGTGCGCTTCACGGTGCGCCGCAGCTGCGTTCCGTACGACTTGAGCTGCTTCTCGGCGGCGGCGCGGCCGCTGAACGGCTCGACCAGGTCGGCGACGCGATCGCCGACCTCGAGCACCGCGCCGACCGGCAGGTCGACCGCGCGCTCGGCGGCGGAGCGGAGCTGCTCGGTGCGCGAGGGAGCGGGGGTCGGAGCCGGGGTGCTTTTCGCTTTGGCTTTTGCTTTTGCTTTGGGTTTGGAGCTGCTTGCTTTGCTGGATTTGACTGCCATCTAAGAGTTCATCCCTTCGGGAGAGGTTGTTGAGGGTCGGGGGGAGCTCGCGAGTGTAGCGAACATATGTTCCTCCGAACACCTGTTCTAAACCGCCCCTCCGATCCGGTTACGAGCGGGAGGAGCGGGCCCTCAGACGCTGGCGCGAATCGTCGCCAGGCTCTTCTCCCCGGCCGCGGCGAGGATCGGGTAGCGAGCCTCGAGACCCAGGTCCGCCTCGTCCAGCTCCAGATCGCCAAAGGCGATAGCGCCACCCGCCTCGCGGAGAATCAACTGGGCGGCGGCGGCGTCGACCGAGCGGCAGGGCCGCAGGCTGAGCATCCCGTCGAGGCGCCCCGAAGCGACGTAGGCAGCGGTGATCGCGATCGAGCCGATGACCCGCAGGCGATAGACCCGTCCATCAAGGGCTTCGGCGACCGGCAGCAGCCGCCCCGGCTCGGCCGACTCGATCCCGAGCAGCTCCAGCTTCTCGACGTCGGCGGCCACCTCGACCCGGTTGCCGTCCAGGGCCGCCCCCTCTCCCCGACGGGCGGCGAACTCCTCGCCGGCGCCGAAGTCGTAGACGAAGCCAAACTCGACGTCGGCCATCGTGGCGCCCGCGGACACCGCGATGCTGAGGCTGTGCGAGGGCAGCGTGCGGCGGGCGTTGAGGGAGCCGTCGATCGGGTCGATCACGACCCGCGCCGGGCCTCCCGAGCCGAAGGCGACCTCCCCCCGCTCCTCCGAGATCGCGACGAAAGATGCGCCATCCGCGGCCAGTTGCTCCAACTCGGCGAAGACCGCGTCCTCGCAGCGGCGGTCGATGACGAGGCTGTGGTCGCCCCCCTCGCCCACCCCCTCGTACTCCGTGCGCGCCTCCCTCCCCGGGGTCTGCTCGAACAGCTGCCGGTGAGCGGCGACGATGCGGCGGCAGATTCCCAGCCAGTCTGCGGAGAAAACGTCCATCGAGCCCATCCTATGGACGCGACCATCCAGGTAGCGTTGGATCATGCTTGCCCTCGCCGAGCCCCAGGAGCGCGCCATCCGCCACCGTGCCGGGCCGCTCCTGCTGATCGGCGAGGCGGGAACCGGCAAGACCGAGGTGCTGGCCCGCCGGCTCGCAGGCCTGGCCGCCGCGGGCACCGCGCCCGAGCGGGTCCTCGTCCTCTCCTCCACCCGCGCCACCGCGCAGCGGCTGCGCGAACGGGTCGAAGCCCTGCTCGACGGTCCGCTCGAGGAGCTCTGGATCGGCACCTGGGAACAGCTCGGCGAGCGGCTGCTGCGCGAGCACTCGACCGCCGCCGGCCTCGACCCCTTCTTCGACGTCCTCGGACCGGCCGAGCGGCTGGCGATGCTGCTCGACCGGCTCGACCGGCTGCCGCTGCGCCGCCACGAGATCCGCGGCAACCCGGCGGGGCTGCTCGCCCGCCTGCTGCAGCAGATCGACGCCCTGAAGGCGGGCGCGGGGTCGCTCGACCCCGAGCTGGCGGAGCTGGTCGCGGCCCATGACCGCATCCTCGCCGACGCCGGCAGCCTCGACCGCGGCGACGTCTACCTCACGCTGAGCAAGCTCTTGGAGGAGCGCTCCGACATCCGCGCCGAGATAGCTCATCGCTTCGAATACACGATGGTCGACGAGTTGGAGGACACGACTCCAGCCCAGCGGGCGATCCTCGCAGCTCTGGCGACGGACAACCCGAACCATCTCTACGCGCTGGAGGCTGGCGAGGAGGAGGGGGTGTCCGCTTGGGCGCGGCGTCCCGTTTTTCGCCCCGGCGACTTGGCGAGAGATGCACCGGCGTCCGGCGAAAAACCCAGCGTTCAAGCGGACACCCCCTCCTCCCCGCCCTCAATCGAGCTCGAGAAGCAGTTCCGGGACCCCTCTGTGCGCTTCTGGCGCTGCACCAACGAGCGCGCCCAGGCGCAGGCCGTCGCGCGCGAGGCCGAGCACCTGCTCGCCGGGGGAACCGCAGCGGAGAGCATCTGCGTCCTGGTCGACGATCCCGCCCGGGGCGGCCCGGTGGCGGCGGCGATGGAAGAGCGCGGCGTCCCCTTCCACCTCTCCGGCCCGGCCGCGCTCTTCCAGCGGCCGGAGGTGCGCGACGCGATCGCCTGGCTGCGGGTGCTCGCCGAGCCGGCCGACTCGGCGGCCGCGGCGCGGGCGTTGACCCGGCCGCCGGTCGAGCTGCACTCGGCCGACCTGGCGCGGCTGACGACGATCGCCCGCCGCCGCAAGCTCGACATGGTCTCGGCCTGCGACGCAGCGCTCGAGAGTCCCCAGATACCGCCCGAGGCGCGCGAGCGGATCCAGTCCTTCCTCAAGCTCTACGGCGCGGCCTCGGCGGCGATGGAGGAGCGCCGTGCCGACGTCTTCGTGCGCCGCCTGATCGAGGCGGTCGGGCTGCGCCGCCAGCGGCTGTTCGCCGCACAGCCCGAGGTCGCCGAGCGGCTGCTCGGCCTCTCCCGCCTCGCCGAGCTGGCCGCGGCCTGGGCGCGGCGCGAGCCGAACGGATCGACCCGGGACTTCATCCGCCACCTCAGCGCCGTCGCCGACGCGGGCGTCGAGCCGGCGGGCGTGATCGAGCCGCCGGCGCCCGGCGCCGTGCAGGGCCTCACCCGCGACGCGGTCAAGGGGATGGAGTTCGAGCACGTCTTCGTGCTCGGCCTGGAGCGCGGCGCCGGGGCGGAGCGGATCGGCAGGCCGGCCCGCACGGGCCTGGTCCTCGCGCGGGTCGAGCGCGGCGACGACGGAGAGTCCCGTCCCTCGGAGTTCTATGCCGCGGCCCTGGCCGGGGCGGAGGGCGAGGAGGAGACTCACGCGGAGGAGCTGTTCGGGCCGGCCGAGGGGCTGCATGCGACCTACCGCATGCTGCGCGAGGAGATGCTGGAGGCCTCCTGGAAGGCCGGGCGGGAGCTCTCGGAGCCGCGCCTCGACACGGCGGTCGACGTCAACCGGGCGATCGCCCGCTACCTCGAGCTGCTGAAGCTGGCGGCGCTCGCCCAGCGGCCCGGCGACGAGGCGACCGGGGAGGCGATCGAGGCGGTCAACGGGCTGCTGCGCCAGGTCGCCACGCCCGAGCAGCAGGCGGAGCTGGACGCCTCCTCGCTCGACTCCTACCTGCTCGGATCGGAGCGGGAGCGGGAAGGCCGGCGCAAGCTGATCGCCGCCCGCCAGGAGCCCTCGCTGCAGGCCTTCCTGCCGCGGCGCGGCGACGGCTCGCTCAGCCTCTCCGCCTCCGACCTCGGCCTCTACCTGACCTGCCCGCTGAAGTACAAGTTCGCCCGGGTCTTCGGCATCCCCCAGGAGCCGACGATCAACCAGCGCTTCGGCATCCTCATCCACAACGTGCTCGAACGCTTCCACAAGGAGGGCGAGGACCAGAGCGGCGAGGAGGGGCTGCGTCGCCTGATGGGCCTCTTCGAGCAAGGCTGGCGCCGCACCGGTTTCGGCAGCAGCGACGACGAGCTGCAGTTCCGCGACCGCGCGCGCGAGGCGATGCGCCTCTACTGGGAACGGGAGCGCGACTCCGAGGGCGAGCCGGTCTGGCTCGAGCGCAAGTTCGACATCCGCATCGGCGAGCACCACGTGCGGGGGCGGGTCGACCGGGTCGACCGCCTGCCCGACGGCAGTCACGAGCTGATCGATTACAAGACGGGCGAGCGCAAGAGCGAGGCCGACCTGGAGAGCGACCTGCAGCTGGCGCTCTACCGGGTCGCCGCCCGCGAGGCCTGGAACCTGGAGGCGAAGACCGGCAGCTACTACTACGTGCTCGACGCCGAGAAGGTGGCGGCGCCGACCAAGCCCGACGACGCCGAGCGGGTCGAGCGCACCGTGCTGCAGGTTGGCGAGGGCGTGCTCGGCCAGGACTTCGAGCCGCGCCCCTCGCCTACGGTCTGCAGCTGGTGCGACTACCGGCTGGTCTGCCCGGCGGCGGAGAGCTGAGCGACTGAGAGGACGACGCCCTCCCCCACATGAGCATGCCGCCAGCCCTCAGTTCGACTCGCCGCGGCGCTGCTGCAGGAACTGCTGGAACTCGCGGGCGATCGTGTCGGCGGAGGGCAGGTCCTCGCTGTCCTCGCCGAGCTGCTCCACCTGCTCGGCCTCGATCCGCTCCACCAGCTCGGCGATTTCCGGGTTGGCGGCGACGGCGCGGCCGATCTGCTCCTCGTAGCTGGCCGTTTCCTCCTCCAGCTCGGTGGCGTCGACGGCGATCCCGGTGAGGCCCTCGAGCCGGCGCAGCAGGGCCAGCGCCGCCTTGGGGTTGGGCACCGCCGCGACGTAGTGCGGCACCGCCGCCCACAGCGAGGCCGAGGTGATCCCGAGCTGGCGGCAGCAGTCGTGGACGACGCCGACGATCCCGGTCGGACCCTCGTAGTTGGAGCGCTGCAGGTCGAGCTCCTCGACCAGCTGCTCGTCGGAGGCGAGGCCGGTGATCGGCACCGGCAGCGTGTGGGAGACCTCCGCCACCAGCGCCCCCAGGGTGACGACCATCTCGACCCCGAGCGTGTCGGCGGCCGTCGCCACCGTTTCCGAGAAGGTGCGCCAGCGCAGGTTCGGCTCGGTGCCGTCGAAGAGGACGAGGTCGCGATCGGCGCCGGGGATGCGGATCGCGATCAGGTCGTTCTGCGGCCACTCGATCCGGCGGGTCTGCCCCTCGGAGAGCACGATCGTCGGCCGCGTCGCCTGGAAGTCGAAGTAGTCCTCCGGGTCGACCTCGGCGATCGGTTCGGCGTCGAACGAATCGGCGACCGCGCCGAGGGCCGCCGAGGCGGCGCCGGCGGCGTCGTTCCAGCCGCGGAAGGCACAGACGAGGACGGGGGAGCGCAGGCGCGGAACGTCGGCGTGCCAGCTGAGTGAATCCACGCTTTGAGCGTAGCGCTCCGGCGGCGGCAGACCTAAGCGGAGCGGTCTCGCGGCTGGCGAAGAGCCTTGCGGATCAATTCGAAGGCGACGTAGAGAGCCAGCGCCGCGAAGGAGAGTTCGAGGGCCCGCTGCGGGACCTCGTTGGCGACGACGACCCCGATCAGGACGCCGAGCGGGGAGAGGACGCCGATCACGACCGCGTCGCGGAGGTTGAGGTTGCCGTAGGCGTTCTGGCGAAAGGCCCCGACCAGGGCGACGATCACGATCATCAGCAGCGAGGTCGACTCGCCCTCGACCTGGGAGAAGCCGAGGAAGAGCGTCAGCGCGGGGACGAACAGCACCCCGCCGCCGACGCCGACCAGGCCGCCGGCGAGGCCGCCGGCGAGTGCGAACAGCGCCGCGAAGAGCTCATCCATCGTGCGCCTCCCTCACTTGACGATCAGCTCGAGGGCGACGGCGATCAGGAGCGTGGCGAAGAGGAGCGAGACGGCGCGCTGGGGGATCCGCTGCTGGAGCGCAGTGCCCATCACCACGCCGGCGATCGCCGGGATCGCGAGCAGCAGGCCGGTGCCGACGTGGACGTTGCCGTAGATCCCACCCTGGGCGACGGCGCCGAGCAGGCCGATCAGGACGATCGCGCCGAGGCTGGTGCCGGTCGCGAGCCGCTCCCCGTAGCCGAACCAGAAGATCAAGAGCGGCACGATCACGGTGCCGCCGCCGACCCCGAAGAGGCCGCTGAAGACGCCGGCCAGAGTGCCGATCGCGGCGAGCTTCCGCGTGTGCGTGGACGGCATCGCGCGATACTAGTCGCGTGTCTCTCGAATCCGGCAGAGGGGAGCGCGGGGGGGAGCTTGGGCCGCTATCGCGCCTGCGGGCCATGCCCGCGCGGGCGGCGATCCTCACCGACGTCGACGGCACTCTGGCGCCGATCGCCGCCCGGCCCGAGCAGGCCGCGGTGCCTCCGAGGGCCTCCGAGCTGCTCGCGCGGCTGAGCGAGCGCTACGGCCTGGTCGCCTGCGTCTCCGGCCGCCGAGCCGAGGAGGCGCGCGGCCTGGTCGGGGTCGAGGGCATCGCCTACGCGGGCAACCACGGGCTCGAGCTGCTGCTGCCCGGCGACGAGGCGCCGCGCTTCGATCCCTCGCTGCAGGGCAGGGAGGGGGACGCGGCGGCGTTCGTCGCCGCGCTCGACCCCGATGCGCGGCTGCGGCTGGAGGACAAGGGACCGATCCAGGCGCTGCACTGGCGCGGCGCGGAGGACGAGCGGGCGGCGGAGGCGCGCGCGCACGAGATCGCCGCGGCCGCCGGGCGGGCGGGCCTGGAGCCGCGCTGGGGACGCAAGGTGCTGGAGCTGCGGCCGCCGGGAGGTGGCGGCAAGGACGCGGCGGTGGCGGCGCTGCTGGCCACAGACGGGCTGACGGCGGCGGTCTACGCCGGCGACGACCGCACCGACCTGGATGCCTTCCGCCGCCTGCGGGAGCTGCGCGAGGGCGGCGAGCTGGAGGTCGCGATCTGCGTCGGGGTCGTCTCAGACGAGGGCCCGCCCGAGCTGGTCGAAGAGTCAGACCTGCGGGTCGACGGCCCCGCCGGGTGGCTGACGATGCTCGAGGCCCTGGCGGAGTAGGCCCAGATGCCCTACACGGACCTGCTGCGAATCACCGTCTTCCTCACCGCCGCGGAGGCGACCGCGCTGGGAGCGGTCACGGCGATCGCCGCCGGGCGCGACGACGACGCCACCGCCGTTATCGTGGCCGCGGCCTGGTGGTCGATCGCGCTCGTCCTCGGGATGTACCTGGGGAGGCCTGCCCGCGTCGCCGACGGGGTCCGGGACGCGCTCTCCCGCGCCCGCACCGCCACCTCGCTGCCCGAGGAGTCGCCAGCCCGCGTCGCCGCCGTCCGCCTCTGGCCGATCGGCCTGACCGCGCTCTCCGCCGGCGTTCTCGGCGTCGTCTATCCCGGTGTTGCGACGATCGCCGCCGGCTACGCCCTTCTCGTCGCCCTCGCGATGCGCTCGCGCGAGGCGGCCGTGCTCGCCATCGAGCAGCGCGACGGGGTCAAGTTCTACGTCGTCCCCAACTCAGCCCTGCGCCCGATTCAACTGGTCCGTACCCCGGGGCTGCGAAGCGACCGGCTGAACGCGCACTGAGAAAGCAGACGACCCGCCGAAGCGGGCCGTCTGGGAAAACTTGGGGAAGTCCGGCGAACACCGTGCTCCCAATCTCGCGCCGTCGATGATAGCGCCCCCCAACATCGCAGTGCAGACAGAATAACGCCCCCGGAAGGAATCGAACCCTCTCTTCCCCAATTGCGAGATTGGGAGCCGGCCTCCACCGGCGGGGGCGTCACCGCTCTCGCGGCGCTTAGAGCTTATCGTCTGCGCAGACGAGTGTCTAACAGACGATAAGCTTCTCAGCCAAGAAGCTCCTTGAAGTTGCGCCAGCCGCGCGTGTTGGCGACATCCGCTGCGGTCAACCACGCCCGCCGCGCCGTGGCCACGGCGTAGTCCATGTTGCTCAGCGTGTCGACCCCGTGGGCGTCGGTGTTGAGGACGATCGTCGCGCCGGCCTCCTTGGCGAGGCGGGCGTGATGCTCGGAGAGGTCGCGGCGGTTCGGGTTGCCGTTGATCTCGAGCATCGTGCCGGCGCGGGCGGCCGCCTCGACCACGGCCTCGACGTCGACGCCGTAGGGCTCGCGCCGGCCGATCAGGCGGCCGGTGAGGTGGCCGATGCAATCGACGTGCGGGTTCTCGATCGCCGCCAGGACGCGCTCGGTCATCGCCGTTGCGGAGATCGAGAAGGAGGTGTGGACGCTGGCAACCACCCAGTCGAGCGCCCCGAGCAGGTCGTCGGGGTAGTCGAGTGCGCCGTCGAGCCCGATGTTGACCTCCGAGCCGGCGAGGAGCCGGAACCCGCGCTTGCCCTTGTTCCACTCGCGCACCTCCTCGAGCCGCTGCCAGAGCCGCTCGGCGGTGACGTGGTCGCCGAAGCCGTGGCTGGCGGAGTGGTCGGTGATCGCCATGTACGCGTAGCCGCGCTCGCGCCCCGCCGCCGCCATCTCCTCCAGCGTGTTGCGACCGTCGGAGAGGGTGGTGTGGGAGTGCAGGTCGCCGCGGATGTCCGCGACCGAGACCAGCTCCGGCAGCTCGCCCTCGCGCGCCGCCTTCAGCTCGCCCCGTCCCTCGCGCAGCTCGGGCTCTATATAGGCGTAGCCGAGCCGTTCGTAGACCTCCTCCTCGCTCGCGCAGAGCGTCGTCTCGCCGCTCTCGGTCTCGAGGATCCCGTGCTCGGAGACGGAGAGGCCGCGCGCGACCGCCTCTTCGCGCAGCTGCACGTTGTGGGCCTTGGAGCCGGTGAAGTGCTGGAGCAGGTTGCCGAAGGCGCGCGGCGAGACGATCCGCAGATCGACCGAGATCCCGTTGTGGGTCTGCGCGCGGACGCCGTTGGGGCCGGGATTGCCCGCGGCGGCGATCAGCTCATGTCCGGCCAGGTGCTCGGCGAGCGCGGCCGGCTCGTCGGCGGTCGCGATCAGGTCGATGTCCTTGCAGGTCTCCGCCCAGCGCCGCGCCGAGCCCGCCACCTCGACCCGGTTGGCGGCAGGGTGCTCGCGCAGCGCCGCCGCCAGCTCCTCGGCGATCGGCCGCACCGCCGAGAGCAGCACCCGCCCCGGCCCCTCACCGGGCTCGCCGAGCCGCTCCAGCGAGGCCAACACGTTCTCCTCGGCCTTCGGCCCGAGGCCCTTGACCTCGCGCACCCTTTCGGCCTCCGCCGCCTCCCTCAGGTCCGCGAGCGAGGCGACGCCCAGCTCGTCGAAGAGCAGCTTCGCGGTTTTTGCACCAACGCCCGGGACTCGCGTCACCTCGACCAGGGTCGGCGGGAACTTCGCCTTCAGCTTCACCGCGGCGGGGATCTCGCCGGTCTCCAGCAGGGCGTCGATCTTCTCGGCGAGGGTCTTGCCGACCCCGGGGATCTCCGTCGCCCGCCCCGCCGCAGCCAGCTCGGCGACCGAGACCGGGCTTTCGCGGATCGCCTTGGCGGCGGTCGAGTAGGCGAGGACCCGGTATTTGACGGCGCCGTCCAGCTCGTACAGCACCCCCAGCTCCTCCAGGGCGGCGGCGATCTCGGCGTTGGTCACGCCGTGCAAGTTAGCCCCTGCGGACGCGCGTCGATTTAGCCGCTCTTACGCCGTGGGACTAGCATCGCCGCGCATGCGTTCCGCCAATCCCGAGCAAGGCCCCGCCTGGCTGGTCCTGCCCACCTTCAACGAGGCCCAGAACCTGGCGCCGGTCGTCGCCGCGGCGCTGGCCAAGCTGCCCTCCTCCGGGCGGGTGCTGATCGTCGACGACAACTCCCCCGACGGCACTGGGGAGATCGCCGACCGGCTCGCCGCGCAGGAGCGGGTCGAGGTCCTGCACCGGCCCCGCAAGGAAGGGCTGGGGCCCGCCTACATCGCCGGCTTCCGCCACGCCCTCGCCGGCGGCGCCGGCCTGATCCTCGAGATGGATGCCGACTTCTCCCACGAGCCGGCCTACCTGCCGCGCTTGCTCGAGGCCATCGAGCGGGCCGACCTGGCGATCGGCTCCCGCTACGTGCCGGGCGGCGGCGTCGGCGACTGGGGACCGCTGCGGCGGGGGATCAGCCGCGGGGGCAGCGCCTACGCCCGGCTCGCCCTCGGCGTCGGCGTGCGCGACCTGACCGGCGGCTTCAAATGCTTCCGCCGCGAGGTTCTGGAGGCGATCGACCTCGACTCGGTCCGCTCGCGCGGCTACGCCTTCCAGGTCGAGCTGACCTACCGGGCCATCCAGCAGGGGTTCACGGTCGCCGAGGTGCCGATCGTCTTCCGCGATCGCCGCGCCGGCAGCTCGAAGATGGATCGCTCGATCGTCCTCGAGGCCATCTGGCGGGTTCCTCTTCTACGCTTTGACCGGAGAGACTGAGTGCGCCCCCGAAAAGGCCACCCGGAACCTCGCTATACTTTCTGAAGTATTGAGCGCTGAACCTCGACTATTGGGAGACCGATACCAGTGACTGGCAAGCTCACCGATGTGACCGACGCCACCTTCAAGTCAGACGTCCTCGAGTCCGACGGCCCCGTGCTCGTCGACTTCTGGGCCCCCTGGTGCGGCCCCTGCCGCGTCGTCCACCCGGTGCTCGAGGAGATCGACGCCGAGCGCGACGACCTGACCATCCTCAGCCTCAACGTCGACGAGAACCAGCAGACCGCGGCCGAGTACGAAGTGCTCTCCATCCCGACCCTGCTCCTCTTCAAGGACGGGGCGATCGCGAAGAAAGTCGTCGGCGCGATGCCGAAGCGACGCCTCGAGGCGGAGCTGGAGCCGGCGCTCGCCTAGAGCGCCGGCTCCCGGCTCACCGACACCGGCAGGGGACGCGATGCCCTTCGTCCACATCCACTGGTTCGAGGGACGGACCGACGAGCAGAAGGCCGAGATCGCCAAACGAATTGAAGCGGCATTGGTAGAGGTCGCCGGCGTCGCCCCCGAGCACTGCTGGATGAAGTTCTCCGACTCGTCGAAAACCGACTTCATCATCGGCGAGTCGCCTCCCAAGTAGGGGTGGGGGGTCTCCCTCCCCATGAGGCCGTTGCGCAGCTGATCGCCTGCGCCGCTTCGTGCGCCTGTCCTTGAGCCTCCTGGGGAGGGAGACCCCCACCCCTTCAGGCGCGGGTGACGCCGATGCGGAGCTCTTGGCCGTCTAGCTTGGTGGTAACACCATTAGCCGCGTCGTAGGCAACCGAGGTTGCGAGCACCTCGCCCGTGACGTACGGCTCGTGGGCGCGGGCGGCCTCGATCAGCTCCGGGTCGCCGCCCAGATTCAGCTCGATCCGGTCGGTGATCTCCAGACCCGCCTCCTTGCGCGCGTTCTGGACGGCGTGGACGATCTCGCGGGCTAGGCCCTCGCGGCGCAGCTCGTCGTCGAGCTCGAGCTGCAGGGCGACGGCGTGGCCGGCCTCGGCCTCGACCTCGTAGCCGTCCAGCGGCTGCAGCGAGAGGCTGACCTCCTCGGCGCCGATCGTGTGCTCGTCGCCGTCGATGTTGATGCCGACCTGGCCCCCGTCGGCCATCACGGCGGCGACGTGGACGGGGTCGAGCGCCTCGACCGCGGCGGCGACCTGCGGCATGCGCTTGCCGAAGCGGGGGCCGAGCGCGCGGTAGTTGGGCTTGACCGCGTAGCTGACCAGCTCCGCCTCCTCGGTGACGAAGTCGAGCTCCTTGACGTTGAGCTCGGCCTTGACCAGGTCGGCGCTGGCGGAGATCGCCTCGCGCTCGGCGTCATTGGCGACGATCACGGCGCGGCGCAGCGGCTGGCGCACCTTCGCCTTCGCCTGGGCGCGGGCGGTGCGGCCGAGCTCGACCGTGAGGCGCACCGCCGCCATCGCCGCCTCCAGCTCGGGATCGGCGAGCGCCGGATCGGGCCGGGGGAAGTCGCGCAGGTGGACCGAGTCGGGCAGCTCGCCCAGCGCCTCGGCCTCTCCTCCGGCGAGGTTGAGGTGGATCTCGTCGGCGAGGAAGGGGGTGAAGGGGGCGAGCAGCGCCGCCGTCTCGAGCAGGCAGTGCCGCAGGGTCGCGAACGCGGCGCGGTCGCCCTCCCAGAAGCGGCGACGGGAGAGGCGCACGTACCAGTTCGAGAGCTCCTCGACGAACTCCGCGATCTCGCGCCCGGCAGCGGTGCAGTCGAAGCCGTCCATGTGCTCGCGCACACTCGCCACCGTTGCCTGCAGGCGCGACATCGCCCAGCGATCGAGGTCGTCTCCGGTTCCCTCACCGTCGAGTTTGTCGTTTCCCGCCATATAGGCGGGTAAGTTCGAACTCGGCTCTTGGAAATCGCTCGGGCCGAGGTTCTCCGCGTTCGCGTACAGCACCCAGAACGAGTAGGTGTTCCACAGCGTGAGCAGGAACTGGCGCACCGACTCCCCCACCGTCTCGACCGAGAAGCGGTAGCCCGACCAGGGCTGCTGCGCGGTCAGGTAGTACCAGCGGATGGCGTCGGCGCCGTGGGCCGCGATCACGTCCCAGGGCTCGACCACGTTGCCTTTGCTCTTCGACATCTTCTGCCCCTCGGGGTCGAGGATCAGCCCCAGGCAGACGCAGTTGCGGTAGCTGGAGGTGTCGAAGAGAAGGGTCGACTCGGCGAGCAGGGTGTAGAACCAGCCGCGCGTCTGGTCGATCGCCTCGCAGATGAAGTCGGCCGGGAAGCGCTCCTCGAACAGCTCCTCGTTCTCGAACGGGTAGTGGAACTGGGCGAAGGGCATCGCGCCGCTGTCGTACCAGGTGTCGATCACCGACTCGACCCGGCGCATCTCGCCACCGCAGCGCTCGCACTCGACCTTCACCTCGTCGATGTAGGGGCGGTGCAGGTCGTCGGGCACCTCGCCGCCGGCGCGCTCGCGCAGCTCGGCTACCGAGCCGGCGCAGAAACGGCCGTCGCAGCCCGCGCCGGAGCACTCCCAGATCGGCAGCGGCGTGCCCCAGTAACGGTCGCGCGAGAGCGCCCAGTCGACGTTGTTCTCCAGCCACTTTCCGAAGCGCCCGTGCTTGATGTGCTCGGGGTGCCAGCCGATCTCCTCGTTGTTGGCGAGGAGCCGCTCGCGGGCCTGCGAGGTGGCGATGTACCAGCTCGACTTGGCGTAGTAGAGGAGCGGGGTGCCGCAGCGCCAGCAGTGCGGGTAGGCGTGCTCGTAGACCTGCTCGCGGAAGAGCAGGCCGCGCTCGCGAAGATCGTCGATCAGCGCCGCCGTCACCTCGGGATCCTTGACGAACTTGCCCTCGAACCCCACCACCCGCCTGTCGAAGTGCCCGTCGAGCCCGACCGGGTTGTAGAGGCTGGCGTGGTCGGTGGGATCGAATATCCCGTTCTCCGCCGCCACCCGGTAGTCGTCCTCGCCGAAGGCCGGCGCGATGTGGACAAGGCCGGTGCCGTCCTCGGTGGTGACGAAGTCGCCGGCGACCACCGGGTAGCCGCCCGGCTCGCGGTCGCCGAGGGCGAATACGGGGCCTTTGTACTGACGGCCGACCAGCTCCGAGCCCGGAAACCGGCCGGCGATCTCGGCGCCCTCTCCAAGCACTCTCTCGACCAGCGCCTCGGCGAGAATCAGCGTCTCGCCCTCGACCTCGGCCCTGACGTAGGTGACGCCCGGCGCCACCGCGACCGCCTCGTTGCCGGGCAGCGTCCAGGGCGTCGTCGTCCAGACCAGCAGCGACTCGCCGTCCCCGTCCAGCAAGGGGAAGCGCACATATATAGACGGGTCCTCGACGTCCTGGTAACCGAGCGCCACCTCGTGCGAGGAGAGCGCCGTGCCGCAGCGCGGGCAGTAGGGGACGACCTTGTGGCCCTCGTAGAGGCGCTCGTCGTCCCAGAGCTTGCGCAGCGACCACCAGACCGACTCGATGTACTCGTTCTCGAGGGTCACGTAGGGATCGTCGAGGTCGATCCAGAAGCCGATCCGCTCGGTCAGCCGGTTCCACTCCTCGACGTACTCGAAGACCGAGTCGCGGCAGCGCTGGTTGAACTCGGCGATCCCGTACTCCTCGATCTCCTGCTTGGAGCCGATTCCCAGCTGCTTTTCGACCTCGAGCTCGACCGGCAGCCCGTGGCAGTCCCAGCCGGCCTTGCGCGGCACCCGGTAGCCGCGCATCGTGCGGTAGCGCGGGTAGACGTCCTTGAAGACGCGGGAGAGGACGTGGTGGGAGCCGGGCCGGCCGTTGGCGGTCGGCGGCCCCTCGTAGAAGCTCCAGACCTCCGCCCCATCGCGGTTGGCGAGCGAACGGGCGAAGACGTCACGCTCGCGCCAGCGCGCCAGCACCCGCTCCTCGAGCTCGGGGAAGGACTGGCGGGGGTCGACTGGATGGAAGCCGGGCATGGACGGGTGATTCTAGGAGTGGGTAGGCTGCGCGCCGCATGCCCCCTACCTACGACCTGAACGGAAAGGTGGCGCTGGTGACCGGCGCCGCGCGCGGGATCGGCTACGAGACCGCCCGCCAGATGCACATGCGCGGCGCCTCGGTTGCGGTGGTCGACCTCGACCCCGAGCAGGCCCGTGAGGCGGCCGAGCGGATCGGCGCGCGGGCGATCGGGATCGGCGCCGACGTCACCGACCACGCCGCGATCATGCAGGCCGTCGTCGAGACGGTCGAGCGCTTCGGCGGCCTCGATGTCGCCGTCGCCAACGCCGGCATCGCCCAAGCGAACGTGGCGACGGTGCGCGGCATCGGCGCCGAGGAATGGGAGCGGGTCTTCGAGGTCGACATGCTGGGAACCTGGCGCACGGTGCGCGCGGCGCTGCCGCAGATCGTCGAGCGCCGGGGGCAGATCGTCGTCCTCTCATCCGTCTACGCCTTCGTCAACGGCATCTTCAACAGCCCCTACGCGGTCGCCAAGGCCGGCGTCGAGTCGCTGGGGCGCTCGCTGCGGGCGGAGCTGATGCCGCTCGGCGCCAGCGCCAGCGTCGCCTACTTCGGCTGGGTCGACACGCGGCTGGTCCAGGACGCCTTCGACCGGCCCCACTCCGACTCGATCAGACAGAACATGCCGGAGTTCCTGCGCAAGCGGATCGGGGCGGACGAGGCCGGAGCGGCGATAGTGCGCGGCATCGAAGAACGGTCGCCGCGGATCTTCGCGCCGAAGTGGTGGCGCTACGTCTCCGCCCTGCGCGGCATCGTCAACCCGCTGCTCGACCGCCGCTTCGAGCGCAACGCGCAGATGATCGCCACGGTGCGCGAGGTCGAGGCCGACGCCGACGAGCAGGGCGCCGCCGCGGTCTCAGCCGCCTCGCGTTAGCTCCTCGAGCAGGAAGACGAAGGACTCGTAGGGCTCGCCGGTCGCCCGACCGAGGCCGATCTCACAGGTGCGGTTGCTGCAGAGGTGGGCGTCGAAATCGCGGCCGGACAGCTCGGCTGCCTGGTCCGCCGTCGCCGCCGCGGTCAGCTCCGGATGGCTGAAGCCACGATCGCCGGCGAAGCCGCAGCAGGTCGCCGAGGGAGGGACGTAGACGTCCTCGGCGAGCGCGGCGGCAAGCGAGCGCAGGCGCGGCGTCAAGCCCAGCTGGCGGGTGGCGCAGGTCGGGTGGACGGCGACGGAGCCGACCCTGCGGGCGACCTCCAGCCGCGGCAGCAGGCGATCGTGCGCCCAGGCGACCGAGTCGAGGATCTGCAGCGCGGCGAGGCGCTCCCCGTTCTCCTCGGCGAGCACTCCCGCGCCGGGCTCGGCGACGGCGTGGGTGCAGGAAGCGGCGTCGATCACCACCGGCAGCTCGCCCTCGCCGCTCCAGCGCCAGAGGAGCTCGATCATCTCGTTCGCCTTCCGGCGGTGCGCCGCGCCAAGTCCTTTCGACCCCCAGGGCAGCCCACAGCAGCTGCCGGCGACCTCGGCGGGGATCCAGACGGGCAGCCCGGCCCGTGCGGAGACCGCGACCATCGCGTCGGCCAGGCTCGCGGGTCCGCCGGTGCCATCGGCGCGGCCGAAGATGCGGTTGGTGCAGGAGGGGACGTAGACGGCCGCCGCGCCCTCCCGCGCGGTCTGCGGCAATCGCGCCGCTGCGGCCCCCGGCAGGCCGGCGCCTCGCTCGGTACGGCGTGCCAGCGGAGCGCCGATCCGCAGCGCCGCGCGCGAAGCCTTCTCCACCGTGCCCCAGCTCTTCGCTCCGCGCAGCGCCAGGGCTTCGGCGCGCGGGGTGTGACGCTCCGTGCGCAGCTCCTTGACCAGGAGGCCGGTATCGATCCCGAGCGGGCAGGCGAGCCGGCAGGACCCATCCGCGGCGCAGGTGTCGAGCGAGTCGTACTCGTACTCCTCGAGCAGCGCGCGCTGCAGCGGCGAGCCGGTCGGCTGGCGCGCCATCTCGCGCCGCAGGACGATCCGCTGTCGCGGCGTCGTGGTCAGGTGGCGGCTCGGGCAGACCGGCTCGCAGAAGCCGCACTCGACGCAGGTCGTGGCCGACTCCTCGATCTGCGGCGTCGTTTTCAGGTTGCGCAGGTGGGCGCCGGCATCGCGGTTGAGCACCACGCCGGGGGCGAGCACGGCGTCGGGGTCGGCGAGCGCCTTCACCCGCCACATCAGCTCGGTCGCCTTCTCACCCCACTCGCGCTCGACGTAAGGCGCCATGTTGATCCCGGTGCCGTGCTCGGCCTTGAGCGAGCCGTCGTACTTGCCGACGATCAACTCGACCAGCTTCGCCATGAAGGACTCGTAGCGCTCGAGGTCCTCTTGCTTGGCGAAATCGGGGGTGAGCATGAAGTGCAGGTTCCCGGCCGAGGCGTGGCCCGCGACGCCGGGCAGGAAGCCGTGCTCGCCGAGCAGCGCCTGCAGGTCGCGGGCGCCCTCGGCGATCCGCTCCGGCGGCACGCAGACGTCCTCGACTATCAGCGCCGTGCCCGCTGGCCGCACTCGCCCGACCAGCCCGTGCAGCCCCTCGCGCACCCGCCAGGCGAGCTCGATCTCCTCCGCGTCGCGGCTGAACCCGATCGGGCGGATCGTCTCGTGGGCGGCAAGAATCTCGTTTGCCGCGGCGACATAGCGGTCGAGCTCGGTGTCGGACTCAGCGCCGAACTCGACCAGGAGCACGGCCGACTCCGGCGGCAGCTCCTTCCACTCCTCGGGCGCGCCGACCATGTTGTAGGCGGCGACGATCAGCGCCGGGGCGACCATCAGCTCGACCGCGGTGGCGCCGCTGCCGACCAGGTCGCGGACGGGGGCGATTGCCGCGTCGATGCCCGGGAAGTGGATCCAGGCGGTGGTCGTGCGGGCGGGCAGCGGCACCGTCTCGAAGACCGCCTCGGCGACGAAGGCGAGCGTGCCCTCGGAGCCGACCAGGAGGCGGCGGAAAATCTCCAGCGGCTCCTCGGCATCGAGGAAGGCGCAGAGGCGGTAGCCGGTCGTGTTCTTGATCGCGAACTTGCGCCGGATGCGCTCGCTCAGCTCGGCGTCGGCGCGGATCTCGTCGCGGATCGCGGCGAGGCCCGCGGCCAGCTCGGGCTCCTCCGTGGCGAAGCGCTCGGCGGCGCCCGGCGCGGCGGTGTCGATCGTGGTGCCCGAGGGCAGGACGAAGGTCATCGAGCGCAGCGTCGAGTAGGAGTCCTTGGTGACGCCGCAGCGCATCCCGCCCGAGTTGTTGGCGATCACGCCGCCGACCGTGGCGATGTCGGTGCTGGCCGGGTCGGGGCCGAGCTTGCGCCCATGCGGGGCGAGGACGCGGTTGGCGTGGCCGAGGACGGTGCCGGGCTTGACCCTGGCGTGCGCGCCGCCGTCCTCGACCGCGACGCCGCCGAAGTGGCGCCTGACGTCGACCAGGATGCCGTCGCTCTGCCCCTGCCCGTTGAGGCTGGTGCCGCCGCCGCGGAAGACGACCGGGACGCCGTTGGCCCGGCCGTAGGCGAGCGTCTTGCCGACGTCCCCGGCGTCGCGGGCCATCACCACCGCCTTGGGCAGCAGCCGGTAGGGGCTGGCGTCGGAGGCGTAGCGGACGATGTCGCTGGCCCGCGCCAAGACCCGGTCGGCGCCGAGCAGCGCCTCCAGCTCGCCGCGCAGCGGCTGCGGGGTGCCGGTCGCCAGCTCGTCGGGAGCGCGGTCTGGGGCGGCGACGGTCATGCCCCGAATCTTCCTAGAACAGTGACATTCCCGGCTGGACCGGGACTTCGACCAGCTCGGGCCGCGAGGAGGCGAGCGCCTTTGCCAATGCGTCGCGGACCTCGTCGCGCCCGCTGGCACGCTGGGTCGAGACGCCGTAGCCGGCGGCGACCGCGGCGACGTCGAGCTGGGGCAGGTCGAGGCCGGGCGCGCCCTGCACCGACTCGACTTCGGCGAACCATTTGAGGATCGCGTACTCGGAGTTGCGCAGGACGAGGAAGGTGACCGGCACGTCGTAGGCGACGGCGCTCCAGAAGGCGCTGACCGCGTACTGGACCGAGCCCTCGCCGATCACGCAGACGACCGGGCGGTCGGGCTGGGCGAGCTGCACGCCGACCGCCGCGGGGAGCCCGAAGCCGAGCCCGCCGCCGGCGCTGAAGTAGTAGCTGCCGGGACGCGAGAGGCGCATCTGGTTGCGCAGCGCCAGGGTGCTGGACGGCGACTCGAGCACGACGATGCCGTCCTCGGGGAAGACCTCGGCGAGGGCGGAGTGCACGGTCGAGGAGTTGAGCGGATCCTCGGCGGGAATTTCCTGCGGCCCGGCGTTCGGCTCGGGTGCCGGGCGCGAGGACTCCGGCACCGCCTCCAGCAGCGCCTCCAAGGTCAGCTTCACGTCGGCGACGATCGCGTCGCCCATCGGCGCGCGGGCGGCCTCGTCGGGATCGCTGGTGATCGCGACCAGCTTCGCCCCCTCGGGGAGCAGCGGGCCGGGGATGTAGGGGTAGTAGGGGAAGACCGAGCTGCCGGCGACGAGGATCAGGTCGTGACCCTCGAGCGTCTGCCCGACCGGGCCGATCGCCGGCGGCAACACGCCACGGAAGTTGGGGTGGCCCTCGGGGAAGCCGAGCTTGCCGCCGCCGGTGGCGGGTGCCGCCCAGACCGGCAGGCGCTGGCGCTCGGCCAGCGCCACGGCGGCGTCCCAGCCGCCGCTGGCGTCGATGTCGGGGCCGGCGACGAAGACCGGGTTGGCGGCCGCGTCGAGCCGCTCGGCGAGCGTGCGCACCGCCTCGGGGCCGGCGAGGGCTCGGCCGGTGACCGTGCGCCCGATCGCCTCGCCGGCATCGGCCTCGTCGACCTCGGCGTCCCAATCGTCCATCGGCAGGGAGACGAAGACGGGGCCCTGCGGCGGCAGCGAGGCGAGGTGGGCACCGCGCGCCAGGGCCAGCGGCACGTCCTGCGCCCGCGGCGGCTCATACGCCCACTTGACCAGCGGGTGGGGCATGCGGATCGCGTCGCGGTTGGTCAGGTTCGCCTGCAGGGTCATCTGTGCCCGCACCTGCTGGCCGGCAGTGACCAGCAGCGGCGAGTGGTTGGCCTGTGCGTTGAAGATCGCCCCCATCGCGTTGCCGACCCCCGGTGCGGTGTGGAGGTTGGCGATCGCGGTGCGGCCGGAGGCCTGCGCGTAGCCGTCCGCCATCCCGACCACGACCGCCTCGTGCAAGCCGAGCACGTAGCGGAAGTCGCCCGGGAAGTCGGCGAGCATCGGCAGCTCGGTCGAGCCGGGGTTGCCGAAGATCGTCGTCATCCCCTGGTTACGGAAGAGGTCGAAGCTGGCATCGCGCACGGTCGGCATGCCGGGGACCCTAATCCACCGTCGCTTGCGAGGCTCAAGCGGGGTGGGGGCGACGTCGATAACGGCGGAGACGTGCCCGGAACGCCCTACAAGCCTCGCAAGGGAACGCGCGCCGGCTCGGCGCTGCTCGCTCTTGCGGCGATCGCCCTGCTGGCCTGCTGGGCGGCGGCCGGCGCCGGCGCCGCACCGCTGCCCACCCGCCTCGTCCACGCGACGGGGGAAATCGTTCCCATTCCCGCGTCGGTACCCCACGAAGAAGGCGACATGGTCGACCGCCGCATCGTCCCGGACCTGCGCTGGATCGCGGCTCACTACCCGATCTACGTCACCGACGGCTACTCCGGACCCCTTCCCGACGGCGAACACGTCGGCTGCGACAACTGCCACACCAGGGATTCCGATCACTACAACGGCCTCGCGGTCGATCTGGTGCCGCTGAACGGCACCCCCGGCAAATGCGACGCCAGCTGGGCTCCGATCACCCGCCTCGCCCACTGGGCCGAGCCGCTCCAGAACAAACCCCGCCCACCCTTCCGCTGGGTCGGCTACGACGGCGACGCCGGCCACGGCTGCGGCAATCACCTGCACCTCTCCTGGGAACACGCCCTCGCGCCGATGTTCCAGCTGGCCGAATGGGTCGAGGTGTTCCCGGTGAACGGCGAAGAAGTCGCCCCGCTGCCGCGGCCGAAGAAAGCGACGGCGGGGCCGCCCGGCGGCTACTCGACCGCCCCCACGGGCGGCGTCTCCACCGGCGACTAAGGGCCTGTCTCAAAACCCCCGAGGCTCTAACGCCTCCATAGGATTGGCGGCTCATGCGCCGCTACCTGTCCCTCACCGCGATCGCCGTCGCCCTGCTCCTCGGCGGCTGCGGCGGTCCCGACGACGAGACGCCGGTCGCCTGCCTCGAAGGAGCCGGCGCCTACCTGCGCGCCCTCGACTCCGCCCCCGGTGCCGCGAAGCTGAGCGGCGAGCTGCCGATCTCCGACTGCCTTGCCGAGAACCAGACGGGCGGCGACCTCGCCACCGTCGGCACCGCGATGCTGAGCGCGGCGACCAAGCTCAACGCGGAGGCGCGCGCCAAACCGGGGGCCCAAGCAAACCTGCAGCTCGGCTACCTGATCGGCGCCGCCCAGCGCGGCGCTGACGGCACCGAAGGCATCCACGACGAGCTGGTCCGCCGCCTCTCCGCCGCCGCCCGTTACAGCCCCGACAACCGGCCGCTGCCAACGTCGTTCCTGCGCGCCTACGGCGAAGGCTTCGACGCCGGCCACGCTCGCGGCTGA
Source organism: uncultured Solirubrobacterales bacterium (assembly GCA_963770315.1). Lineage (GTDB taxonomy): Bacteria > Actinomycetota > Thermoleophilia > Solirubrobacterales > 70-9 > VRUE01. The sequence continues at coordinate 2,733,773 of CAVYPC010000002.1, read as the reverse complement.
GGGCACCCAATACGCTGCCAGGTCCAACGAATCTCTTGATGGAGGCACGAACTTGACTGAGCAGCTCTGGGGTGGCGAGACCACCAAGGCCGTCGACAACTTCCCGGTCTCCGGCGAGCGGGTTCCGGTCCCCGTCGTCCGCTGGCTGGGCCGGTTGAAGGCCGCCGCGGCCCGGGCCAACGGCGAGCTGGGCGGCCTCGATGCCGAGCTGGCGGCGCAGATCGCCGAGGCGGGCGACGCGGTCGCCGCCGGCGAACACGACGACCAGTTCCCGGTCGACGTCTTCCAGACCGGCTCCGGCACCTCCTCGAACATGAACGCCAACGAGGTGATCGCCAACCTGGCCGGCGACGCGGCCCACCCCAACGACCACGTCAACATGGGCCAGTCCTCCAACGACGTCTTCCCCTCGGCCGTTCACCTGGCGGCGCTGGGAGAGGTCACCCACGACCTGCTGCCGGCGATGGAGGGGCTGCAGGCTGCCCTGAGCGAGAAGTCGGAGCGCTTCGCCGACGTGGTCAAGGCTGGCCGCACCCACCTGATGGACGCGGTGCCGGTCACGCTCGGCCAGGAGTTCGGCGGCTACGCGGCGCAGGTGCGGCTCGGCATCCAGCGGGTCGAGGGGACTCTGCGGCGGGTGGGGCAGATCCCGCTCGGCGGCACCGCGACCGGGACCGGCCTCAACACGCACCCGCAGTTTGCGGCGAAGGTGCGCGAGAAGCTCGCCGAGGACACCGGCCTGACGATCTCCGAGCCGCTCGATCCGTTCGAGGCGCAGGGAAACCGCGACGCCCTGGTCGAGCTGTCCGGCGCGCTCAAGGTCTACGCCGTCTCGCTCAACAAGATCGCCAACGACCTGGCGCTGATGGGCTCCGGCCCCCGGGCCGGCCTAGCCGAGCTGCGCCTGCCCGAGCTGCAGAAGGGATCCTCGATCATGCCCGGCAAGGTAAACCCGGTCATCCCCGAGGTGGTGATCCAGGTCGCCGCCCAGGTGATCGGCAACGACACGGCGATCTCCGTCGCGGGCAGCCAGGGCCAGTTCGAGCTCAACGTGCGGGTGCCGCTGATCGCCCGCAACCTGCTCGACTCGATCAAGCTGCTCGCCTCGGCCTCGCGCCTGCTGAACGAGAAATGCGTCGCCGGGATCGAGGCCAACGAGGAGATGACCGAGCGCCACGCCGAGGCCACCCTGGCCACGGCCACCGCCCTCAACCCCCACATCGGCTATGACCGCGCCGCCGACATCGTCCAGGTCGCGGCGGAGTCAGGCCGCTCCTTGCGTGAGGTCGCCCTCGAGCAGGGAGTAGAGCCCTCCGTCCTGGAGGAAGCTCTGGACCACCGGCGCATGGCGCGGCCGCACGAGTAATTGACAGGCAGCCTCGGGCTCTCTAATCCTGCGGGGTTCGGCGAAGGAAATCGTCGAACATCGGAACCGTAAATGCAGTGTCGCCGTGGGCCGGGCTATACACCATTCCCTTCTGAATCAGGCTCGAGCGACGAGGCGCAACGCTCTCCACCTTCACACCTAGCTTCGCCGCAACGTCTCCGGATCTATGCGGTCCAGGTCCAAGGTCCGCCATCGCGCTCAGATATCGCTTCTCTGCGGGAGTAAGTCGATCCATGCGAACCCTGAAGAAGTTCTCATCCAACCGACGTTGGACGTCCCGGGCGGCAAGCTTCACATCGTCAAGCGTGATCGGCGATCCCGGGGCCGCGTTCCAGACGTGGTAGCCCCACTCCTGAAGAAAATATGGATATCCCTGCGTATAGGCCAACAGACTGTCGAGCGCGTCCTTTGTGAACTCGACTCCCTGCTCGCCGGCCGGGGTCGCCAACACCGCGCGTGCATCGCTCTCACCAAGTGAGCCAATCTCAGGAAAATCGAAGAGTCTCTCGGCATAGGACTTGGCGTTTCCCGCCAACCCCGGCAGCTGTGGCAGGCCCGCGCCCACTAACAACACCGGAAGCCCGAGCTGAACCGTTCGATGGATGGCCGTGATCAGCGCTGCAAGCTCATCCGCTGCTAAGTACTGAACCTCGTCGATCGCAATTAAGAATCCTCGCCCTCTGTCCTTGGCCGCTTCCCCCGCAGCAATGAGCAGATCGGTGGTGTCCTCGGCGAGGACCCCCGAGTCCGCGCTTCCAGCGATTGCATCGACGTTGAGCGCTATCGAAGTTCCATCCGACAGGGTGTAGGAAAACGACTTGAGCGTTCCCAGCGCTCGTTTGACCGCTGCCGACATCGAGCCCCGATCCAGCTCGAGCAGGACCGATCGGAGACGTGCAGCCAATAGGTGCTCGAAGTCACCCGTCTCCGGAGCCTCAATAAATGCGCTCACGAGCCCCTCCTCCAGCGCCATCTGGTCAAACCGGTTGAGTAGAACGGTCTTGCCTACTCCCCGTAAGCCAATCGGCATGAGGCTCTTGCCCGGGCGCCCGGAGATCGTGCGCCGTAGGGCAACCTGGTATCCGGTTACGAGCTCATCGCGGCCGACGAAAGCGGGTGGAGACGTGCCGGCGCCAGGCGAGAAGGGGTTGCCAACTGGATCCATCTCAACGAAGCTTACTAGAACTTATCGTTCTTACCGTGATCTTGCATAAGATTGGTAAGAACGACTACCCCTGCAGCGTGATGAAGCGCTCCTCGGTCAACTCCAAGACGGCGAAAGCGGGGCCCTCGCGGGTGTTGCCGGAGTCCTTGACACCGCCGTAGGGCATCTGGTCGGCGCGGAAGGTGGGGACCTCGTTGATCAGGACGCCGCCGAACTCGAGCGTCGCCGCGGCCTCGAGGCCGCGGCCCATGTCGCGGGTGAAGACGCCCGCCTGGAGGCCGAACTTGGAGTCGTTGGCCATCCGCAGCGCCTCGGCGAAGTCGGCATAGCGGTCGATCGTCGCCACCGGGCCGAAAATCTCCTCGCACCAGACCTTGTCCTGGCGCGACGGCCCGCTGAGCAGGGTCGGGGCGAGGCAGCGGCCCTCGTCGACCAGCTCGCCGCCGGTCAGCAACTTCGCCCCCCCGGCGATCGCCTCGTCGATCCACTCCTTGACCCGATCGCGGTCACCGGGCGAGATCAGCGGCCCGACATCGGTCTCGGGATCGAGCGGGTCGCCGACCCGCAGCGTCTCGGTGTTGGCGACGAGCCGCTCGGTGAACGCGTCGGCGACATCCTCGTGGACGAGGATCCGCTGGATCGAGATACAGCTCTGCCCGGCGTGCGAGAAGGCGTGCAGCTTCGCCTTGTCGGCGGCCGTCTCCCAGTCGCCGTCGGCGTGGACGATCAACGGCGCGTTCGAGCCCAGCTCCAGGTTGACCTTCTTGTGGGGGACGCGACTGCGGATGCCCCAGCCGACCTTGGCCGAGCCGGTGAAGCTGAGCGCGCCGATCAGCTCGTGCTCGACGATCGCGTTGCCGACCGCCGAGCCGGGGCCGGGGATGACGCTGAGCCAGCCCTGCGGCAGGCCCGCCTCGACCAGGATCGACGCCAGCTTCAGCGCCGAGATCGGCGTCTGCCCGGCCGGCTTGAGCACGACCGCGTTGCCGGCGGCGATCGCCGGGCCGAGCTTGTGGGCGACGAGGTTGAGCGGAAAGTTGAAGGGGCTGATCGCGCCGACCACGCCGTAGGGGACGCGCAGCATCACGCCGAGCTTGCCGGCGCCCGGCGAGGACGCCTCCATCGGCACCGTACCGCCGGTCAGCTTGCGCGCCTCGACGGCCGAGAAGGTCAGGGTGTCGACGCAGCGGCCGGCCTCGGCCTGAGCCGTCTTCAGCGGCTTGCCCGCCTCGGCGGCGATCGTCAGGGCGAGGTCGTCGAGCCTCTCGCCGACCAGCTCGGCCGCGCGGTCGAGGACGGTGGCGCGCTCGTGCTGGGGAAAATCGCCGGACTCGAAGGCGGCGCGGGCGCCGATCGCGCAGCGGTCGACCAGTGCCGCGTCGCCCAGCGCGACCCGGCCGACGACGGTCCCGTCGTAGGGGCTCTCGACCTCGCCCCACTCGCCGGTCTCGACCCAATCGCCGGCGGCGAGGAGCTCGTGGTCGAGTGCTTGCACCGTCTGCGTCGCCATCCTGGCCTCCTCTCTCGGTTACCTCGTTTCAGACTAGAGCAGGCCGCGACTCTCCAGCCGCGAATCTGTATCACCCAGAGATGCGATTCCGCCTCGCCGCGCTCCTCCTCTTCCTCCTCCTGGCCCCCAGCGCCCAGGCCGGCGTTCGCTGGGTCGTAGCCGGGCACGGCTTCGGCCACGGCGTGGGGATGAGCCAGTACGGCGCCTACGGCTACGCCAACCATGGCAAGGGCTACCGCTTCATCCTCGGCCACTACTACGCCGGGACCGCGATCGGGCGGCTCTCCGGGCCGCGGATAGTCCGCGTGCTGCTCGACGTCTCCGCCGGCGACGTCGGCTTCAGCGCCGCCACCAGCGCCTGTGGCCAGGCGCTCGACCGCGCTCGCGACTACGAGGCCCACCGGGCTGGCGGGGAAGTGACGCTGCGCAGCTCCGGCGGGCACCCGATCGCCCGCTGCGGCCCCAAGCTGCGCGCTGCCGGGCGGGGGCAGATCGAGATCGCCGGCGCGGGGGCCTATCGCGGCGCCCTCGAGGTGGTGCCGACCGCCAGCGACGCCGGCTCGCTCAATGCGATCGACGCCGTGCCGGTCGACCAGTACGTCAAGGGGGTCATCCCGAACGAGTCGCCACCCTCCTGGCCGCAGGCGGAGCTGCGCGCGCAGGCGGTCGCGGCGCGCTCCTTCGCCCTCACCGGAGGGGTCGGCGGCCACGGCTTCGACCTCTACGACGACACCCGCAGCCAGGTCTACGAAGGCATCTCCAGCGAGACGACCTCGACCGACGAAGCGGCCGACGCGACCAGGGGCCAGGTTCTGATGTACGGCGGCAAGATCGCCGAGACCTACTTCTCCGCCTGCTCGGGCGGCCACACCGAGAGCGTCCAGAACGTCTTCTTCGGCCCCCCGATCCCCTACCTGGTCGGCGTGCCCGATCCCTACGACGGCGCCTGCCCGCTGCACAACTGGAAGCTCGAATTCAGCGGACCCGAGATCAGCTCGCGGCTCGGCGCCTACCTCGACGGGCGGCTGAAGCAGGTGGTCGTGACCAGGCGGGGCGTCTCGCCGCGGATCGTCGAAGCGAAGCTGGTCGGGACCGGCGGCACGACCCTGATCCGCGGCGATCAGCTGGAGACGGCCCTGAGTGGCTACAGCACCTGGATGAGCTTCCAGAAGGTCGTCAACGGGAAAGCTGCCGGTGGCGGCGGCAAGGGAGAAGGCAAGCCCGCCGGTCCCCCTGGCGGCATAGGCGGGTAGGAGGCGGGTCGCCTCTCCTCAGCCGTCGGGGTACGGCTGGATCGGTATTCCGTGGTCCGTCTCTCGCATGCCGAGCTCATAGGCCGCGCCGGCCGGTAGTGAGAGCTGGAGGGGTGGCATCGCGGGGCGTTCGACCGTCAGCTCGAGGTCTGCGACCGAGCAGTTGATCGTGTTGTGCTCTGGGCCCTTTGGGTCGGCGTAGATCCAGCCGACGAAGTCCTCTTTCGGGGCGGAGACCTTGCCGCGGACGACTATGTCCTTGCCGGGGAGGACGAAGGAGCACTCCCCCGCCGACTCCTCGATCGAGGCGCTGCGGACCTGGCCGAAGCCACCCAGGCGGTGCGCCGCGCCGTCGAGCATCAGCATGCCGGAGGGAACCCAGGGGGTCGTCCACGGGCCGAGCGCGATCCGCGCCGCGCCGGCGTCGAAGTAGGTGCTCGGCGAGCCCTCGAAGCCGGTGCCCTCGAGCCAGACCCAGCGCTCGGCGTGCTCGGTCCCCCAGTTGTGGCCGATCATGCCCGGCCAGCCGCTGAGCTCGATCGTCTCCCCATCGATCTCGAGGCGGCCGTCGAAACGGGCGTTTGGATATGGGGCGACGAACTTGGTCTTCGGCAGCCGCGTCTCGTAGAGGCGATCGGACGGGAGGTACTTGCAGGGCTCGACGTCGCCGGAGAAGGCGAGGTCCCAGGAGGCCTTGACGGCGTCGGTGTCGACGGCGCCCGCCGCCCGGCCCGGACCGATCTCCGCCCCGTCGACCCTGATCCAGGAGCCGGCGGGCGCCGACAGCTCCGCCGCCGGCACGGTGACCTTGGTCGCCCGCGGTCCCTCCGCGTCGCGGTCGAAGAGGACGAACCAGATCGAGGCGTTCGGCTCGGCGCCGGGGCGCTTGTGGACCGTGTGGCGGATCCAGATCCCCTGACCGCCGCCCGGCCGGCAGGCCTTGACGTAGAAGCTCTCATAGTGGCCGGCCTTTGTGGCAACCCCCGGAAATCGCGCTCCTTCGTTCATATCCCAACCCTAGACGCCTGCAAACCAAGCAGTGTTTGCAGGCGTCTAGACCTTAATCGTGATCACGTCGCCATCCTGGACGACGTAGTCGCGGCCCTCGATGCGGAGCTGGCCACGGTCGCGGCCCGCCGCGTAGCCGCCGCCCTCGACCAGCTCCTTCCAGCCGATCACCTCGGCTTTGATGAAGGAGTCCTGGATCTCGGTGTGGATCGTCCCCGCCGACTCCCAGGCAGTGGCACCGCGGCGCAATGGCCGGGCGACGGCTTCCTTGTCCTCGCCCGCGGTGAAGAAGGTGATCAGCTCGAGCAGGTCGTAGGCGGCGCGAACCAGGCGGGCCAGGCCGGAGCCCTCGACCCCGTAGGACTCGCGCATCTCCTCCGCTTCGGCCGGGTCGAGCTCGGCCAGCTCGCCCTCGATCCTGGCGCTGACGGCGACCACCCCGGCGCCGACGGCAGCGGCGTGGGCGGCGACCGCCTCAGGCGGATCGGCGTCGCCCTCGTCGACGTTGGCGACGTAGAGGATCGGCTTCGTGGTCAGCGCCTGGAGGTTCGCCGGACCGTGGACTGCGGCGTCGGGGACGGGTATCGAGCGGGCGGGCTTGCCCGCGCCGAGCGCCTCCACCACCCGCTCCAGCCAGTCGCGCTCGGCGATCGCCTCGGGGTCTCCCGACTTGGCCCCCTTGCGCACCCGGTCGAGCCGGCGATCGGCCTGCTCGTAGTCGGAGAGGACCAGCTCGGTCTCGATCGTCTCGATGTCGGCGAGGGGGTCGACCCGGCCGTCGGGGTGCGGCACGCCGGAATCGGCGTGGCAGCGGACGACGTGGCAGATCGCGTCGGTCTCGCGGATCGAGGCGAGGAACTGGTTGCCGAGCCCCTCCCCTTCGGAGGCGCCCTTGACCAGGCCGGCGATGTCGTGGAAGGAGATCGTCGCCGGCACCAGCTCGGAGCTGCGTACGGTCGCGGCGATCTGCGCCAACCGCTCGTCGGGCACCTGGGCGATCGCCACGTTGGGCTCGATCGTCGTGAAGGGGTAGTCGCCGGTCTGCGCGCCGCCCTTGGTCAGAGCGTTGAAGAGAGTCGACTTGCCCGCGTTGGGCAGCCCCACGATCCCGACCTTCATAGCGAGAGGGGAACGATCAGGCCGAGGGCGATGCCGAGCACGGCGCCGACCAGGACGTCGGAGGGGTAGTGCATCCCCAGGTAGGGACGCCCCAGGGCAAGAGCCAGCGCAAGAGCGAACGCCAGCGCCCCGAGCGGCTCAACCCGGGTCATCGCCGTCGCCACCGCAAACGAGGAAGTCGCATGGGCCGACGGAAAGCTGAGTGAGCTGGGCGCACCGCCCAGAGGCGGCAGCCCCTCCAAAACAGGCCGAGGCCGCTTGACGATCGCCTTGATCACGTAGTTGAGGGCAATAGCGATCGGCCCCAGCGCAGCACAGATCAACCAGGCTTCGCGATTCGCGCCATCGGCAATCGCCAGAACCACACCGATCGTGACCCAGACCCCGCCGTTGTTCCCAGCTTTCCCCAAAGCTTTCGCAGCCCCCTCCAAGCCGGGAGTGTGTCCGCGAGTTCGCATCAAGCGCAAGAGCGTCAGATCGAGGTTCGCCATCGGCCGCGCAGGATATGGGAGCCAGGGGTCTCCTCGTGAGTGCCTCGCGAAGCGGCTCCGCAGAGTGATTCAACCGCGAAGCGGTCCGACATAGTGAGCGAAGCGAACATAGGCACCTCCGGCGAGACCCCGAGGCCCCAACTTCCTGGGTCGATCAGAATCAAGATCGCCACCGATGCCCTTCGTCCCCAACTACACCCACACCCCCGGCCACCACTGCGGCTCGACCGCCCTCCGCAACCTGCTCTCCTTCCACGGCGTCGAGATCAGCGAGGAGATGGCCTTCGGCCTCGGCGCGGGCGCCTGCTTCTACTACGTGACGATCGAGGACGCCTCGCCAACCCGCTGGTTCAACGGCCGCACCGCGCGACTCGAGGAGAGCTTCGACGAGCTGACCGGAGCGGCGCTGGAGCTGCGCACCTTCGAGCCCGGCGACGACGGCGCCTGGGAGGCGGCCCGCGCCGAGGTCGACGCCGGCAGGCCCGTCCTCCTCCTCACCGACCTCTACTACCTCGACCACTACGGCAACTCGGCCCACTTTCCCGGCCACGCCGTCGTCCTCGCCGGCTACGACGACGAGCTGGCCCACCTCTCCGACACCGGCTTCGAGCAGCTGCAGACGACCCGCCTGGAGAACCTCGACCGGGCGCGCCACAGCGACCATCCCGCCTACCCCCTCGCCGGCCACATGTTCTCGGCCAGGGGCGAGGTCTCCTCCGAGCGCCTGCGCGAGGCGATCCCAGCGGCGATCGAGCGGGCCGCGCGGGCGATGGTCGAGCCCGAGTTCCGCGGCTTCTCCGGGCTCGACGCGGTGCGCCGCCTCGCCGCCGAGGCGAGCTCCTGGCCCGAGGTCGCCGAGGACTGGCAGTGGTGCGCGCGCTTCGGCTACCAGGTGATCGAGCGCCGCGGCACCGGCGGCGGCGCCTTCAGGCTGATGTACTCGCGCTTCCTCGAGGAGGCGGGGCGGCCCGAGGCGCCGCTCGCAGCCACCGCTGCCGCCGCCTGGACCGATCTGGCCAACGCCTTCCACGCGGCAAGCGAGCGCGACGATCCGGACCCGGCTCTTTGGGGCCAGATCGACACCGCGGCCAACCGCGTAGCCGAGGCCGAGGAGCGCCTCTGGGCCTCTTTGTACAATCCGTAGTTGTCCCCGATGGAGCCCACGGGCTCCGTGGTGTACCGTTTTTAACTGCGGGAGGCGGGTAACTGATTTGAAACCCGTCTTTGAGGAGAGGTCATATGAGAGGTAAGCGAGGCCCGTTCGGGCTGCTATTGCTCACCGCCGCATTTTTTGTTCTCGCAGTTGGAGCATCCAGCGCCCAAGCCGCATTCGGCATCGCGAACTGGGAAGCGCTGACCTGTAAAGAAAATACGGATACGCCGACGAACTTTGGCGAACTCGTAGAAGGCTTCCCTCCGCTGGAACAGTCTCTAGGGCAATGCACGAAAGAACCGGCTTCCGAAGCGAAATGGTTTAAACAGCCTGCCGGGCACCCCACCTACGGGATCACCGACTTCACGCTGAACACCTCCTCGGCGCCGAAATTCAAAGGCTTCCCGGAAGGCTTCGTCAAAGACATCGTCGTCGACACCCCAGAAGGGCTTAGCGTCAATCCCGAGGCAACCGTTGCCAAGTGCACGGTGGAACAGCTGAAAGCTAACCCTCCCGCATGTCCGGTGCAGTCGATAGTAGGCGCCGTCTACCTGACGGTCGCCGGGTCGGCGCCACCGTGCGAATTCCCTTCACCTCCGTTCCCAGCCGAAACCTGCGCGCAAGCACGGGCCAAACTGCCCGTCTACAACCTGGTGCCCTTCAATGGCGTGCCCTCGATGGTCGGGTTCCCGACGAAAGCTGTCGGGGAACCAACCCTGATCGTCGGATCTCTGAGCCCGGTGGACCAGCACGTCACCTTCACGATCAGCAATATCCACCAGCCAGATGGATCCGAAGCACACCCGGCGATCATCGGCTCACGGCTCGTCTTCTTCGGCGGCAAAGCTCCGCCCCCGTTCGAAGCATTCAGCAACGGCACCTACCTGACCAATCCCAGCACCTGCGGCACCCCGCAGACGGCCGAACTCCACGTCGACCAGCAGACCGAACCAGGCAAATTCGTCACTAAAAGCTTCACCACGCCGTTCTCGGGGGAAGGCTGCGACAAAGTGCCTTTCAAACCGACGATCGACGTCAAAGTGGATAGCCAGACCGACTCACCGGATCCGGTGACCCTCGACCTGGGGATTCCCTTCGATCCCAAAGAACCGATCGCCAACTCGTATCTGAAAACGGCGACGGTGACGCTGCCTGAAGGGGCAGGGATCAACCCCTCTCTCGCCAATGGGCTTCAAGTCTGTACCGACAAACAGTTCAAGTACCACACCGACGGTGAAATCGAATGTCCAAACCCATCGAAAATCGGCACCGTTGACGTTGAAACGCCATCTCTCCCACCAGACTCGCTCCACGGGACGGTCTACGTGGCCCAGCCGAAGAGCAACGAACCGACCACCGGTGAACAGTTCAGGGTCTTCCTGACCGCCGGCTCCGAACGCTACGGCGTGAACGTCCGCCTTATCGGCCACGTGTTCCCCAACCTGGAAACGGGTCAGCTGAAAATCGTCGTCGACGAAAACCCGCAGGCGACCTTCAGCTCCTTCAAAGTCCACCTCGACGGCGGTGCGAGGGGCGCGCTGACCTCGCCCAATACCTGCGGGCCGCATCAGACGACCACCGCCCTGGCCCCATGGACTGGCAACCCCGACGCGACTCCGAGCAGCGAATTCTCGTTGACCGAAGCGGCAGGCGGAGGCGACTGTCCGAAAACCCTCGGCGATCGCCCGTTCAGCCCGACCTACAAAGCCGGCACCCTGCAGTCCAAGGCGGGCAAGTACAGCCCGTTCGAACTGCACGTGACGCGGCCCAACGGCGCCCAGGAGATCCGCAGGATCGAAGCGACGCTGCCCCCGGGCATGGTCGCCAAGCTCAAGGGCGTCGAATACTGCCCGCAGGAGAGCATCGACGCCGCGGCCAAACAGTCGGGCAGAGCGGAGGCCGCCAGCCCCAGCTGCCCGAGCAACAGTGAGATCGGCTCGGTCGACGTCGGCGTCGGCTCGGGGTCGCCTTTCCACACGCCCGGCAAGGCGTACCTGGCCGGGCCCTACAAAGGCGCCCCGATCAGCATGGTGTTCGTCGTCCCCGCGGTCGCCGGGCCCTATGACCTGGGGACCGACGTGGTCCGGACCGCCGCCTACATCAACCCCGAAACGGCCGAAGTCCATGCCGTCTCCGACCCGATCCCCTACATATTCGGCGGCGTGAAGCTCGACATACGGTCGATCGACATCGCGATCAACCGCAAGAACTTCACCCTCAACCCGACGACCTGTCGCGAACCGTTCTCGGTCCGCTCGTCGATCTTCGGCGGCGGAAGCAATCCTGCCGAGGAAGCGAGCTGGTCATCGTCGGCACAGGCGAGCCCGTTCCAGGCGACGGAATGCAGCAAGCTGCAGTTCAAGCCGAAGTTCCACGCACGGATCCTCGGCGGCAAGAACCAGACTCGCCGCACGGCCAACCCGAAGTTCCGGGCGATACTCGAAGCCCGCAGCGGCGACGCCAACCTGCGGCGGGGTACGTTCATCCTGCCGAACGCGACGTTCCTCGACCAGAGTCACATCAAAACCGTCTGCACGAGGGTCCAGCTGGCGGCAAACGAATGCCCGAAGCAGTCGATCTACGGCAACGCCAAGGCAGTTTCGCCGCTGCTCGACAAGCCGCTCAAGGGCCCGGTCTACCTGACCTCGTCCGACAATAAGCTGCCGGACCTGCTGGTCGACCTGAACGGCCAGGTGAACGTCCGTCTAAGGGGAGTGATCAGCTCCGTCCACGGTCGCCTCAAGACGGTGTTCGCCAACACCCCCGATGTAGCGGTGAGCAAGTTCATCCTTACCATGAAGGGCGGCGACCAGGGGCTGCTGGTCAACTCCCGGGATCTCTGCTCCCGGCGGACGACCGGCTTCCTCAAGCTGAAGGCCCAGAACAGCAGGCAGCTGAAGACGAAGAACCTGCGACTCAACATCCCGGCCTGCGGTAAGGGCGGACACTGACATCGGGCACCGGGGTGGGCCGCGAGCCCGCCCCGGTGCCCCTCGCTGTCAGGCCGGCGAGAGCCGGGCGAAGTAGGCGAACCAGTTGCCGGACCGGCTCTCGGGAGCGAGGCCGGCTTCGGCGGCCTGTCGTTTGAGAGAGGCGTGGGTGGTGAAGTGGGGGTCGCCGAAGAGCTCGCCGACGACGAGGCGGCCGCCGGGCTTGAGCACACGGCGGATCTCACGCAGGGCGGCCACCGTGTCGGGGATCTCGCCAAGCACGGCGGTGAGCACGACCGCGTCGATCGAGGCGTCCTCGTAGGGCAATGCGGTGGCGTCGCCCTGGGTCGGGACGATGTTCCCCAGGCCGCGCTCGGCGGCACGGGCACCGACGTGGTCGAGGAACTCCTGCTGGAGGTCGAATATCTCGACCGTCCCGTCCGCGGTCAGCCACTCGGCGATGTCGAGGGTGTAATAGCCCACTCCCGGGCCGATCTCGAGCACCCGCTCGCCCCTCGCCGGCGCCAGGACGGAGCGCAGGCGGTCCCGGGTGATGACCGGGTGCGGCGCTTCGACCCAGAAGCGCTGCCCATAGGGGCAGGCCGAAGGGTTCTTGCGCCACCAGAGCGCGGCGGCCAGCGTCGCCGCGCCCAAGAGTCCAACTGCCGATCTAGCGCGCATCTGAGTGCGCTAGAAACCTACGCGTTGGGCACCGGAGTCGATGCGTAGGAAGGCGACCTTGCCGAGGTAGACGGCAAGGGTGCCGTCCTCGGTCTCGACGTCGTGCCAGCCGCCCTTCTCGACCTGCTTGCGCAGGTTCTTCAACTCGTCCTCGGTGAGGCGCACCGCGACGACCTGGCCGCCCTCGAAGCCGATCTCCACCTTCTGCGTGTCCGCCATCAGTGCTCCTCTCCACTCGGTTCGACGATCTCGGTGAGCACGCCGCCGGTCGAGCGCGGCTGGACGAACGCCACCCGACTGCCGCGGATGCCGACACGCGCCTGGCTGTCGATCAGCTCGAGCCCGGCGTCGGCGAGCTTGACCAGGGTCGAGTCGATGTCGTCGACCGCATAGGCGACGTGGTGCAGCTTGGGGCCCTTGCGGGCGAGGAACTTGCCGACAGGCGTGTCGGGGGCCAGCGGCCGCATCAGCTCGACGTGCCCGTCGCCGACGTCGAGCAGCGCCGCCTCGACTCCCTGCGACTCGACCGTCTCGCGGTGGGCGACGGTCATCTCGAAGATCCCCGCGTAGAGCTCGAGCGCAGCGTCGATGTCCTCGACGGCGACGCCGATGTGGTCGATCTTGCCGAACATCGGCGGGAGTCTACGTTGCCGGCGGGGGCTCGCTGTCGCCGTCCCGCGGGACCTCGACCCGGAGGATCTCGGCCAGCGCCGCGATCCCGACCTGGAGCTGCTCGGGGGTGGGCTCCTTCGTCGCCAGGTGACGCTGGATCTCGCGGCCGGGCGTGTGAAACGCCTCGGCCAGCGGGGCTCCGTGGTGGCGGTCGCTCCAGGCGAACATCTCAACCGCGATCGAGGCCCCGGCGAGGCCGACCGCGGCGCGGGCGAGTGGGCTCGGCCGCTCGACCAGACGATCCAGCATCACCGTGCCCCCCGCGGAGAGCAGCATCATCGGCGCCATCAGATTGGAACCGCAGCGGTCGTGCTCCTTCGGCACCGATGCCGGGTCCTCGACACCCTGCTCGTAGGCGGCGATCGCCTTGTGCTCGACTCCGTGGTAGGCGGCCAGGTCGCGATCGGAGAGGGCGACGACGGCCGGCATCGCGCCCAGCACCTGCACGGTTCCCTCGCGCAGCGCACCGCTCGCCGCCCGGCGGCGCAAGGCGCTGGTCGCGACCAGCGTCGTGCCGATCGCGGCGAGCACTTTCCAATCCTCGAAGGGCAGCCGCGCCGCCGGCAGCCGCCGCCGGACCAAGGGCAGGACAGCCATCGCCTCGAGCAATTTGAGCGGCCCACGCAGGCCGGGCACCCGTCCCACCAGCTTCGGCGCCAGCTCGGGTTTCCGCTCGGAGGCGACCTGCACCTCGCCAGCTCCATCCCGCACGGCGGCGGCCCAGTGGGTCGGCCCATGGATCAACAGGCCGTTGCGCAACGCCATGCCCCCGAGTCGCAGCTTCTCCGCGGTCACAAACAGAAGATAGAGGGGTGTCGGGCCTAGGACGGCGCCGGCGGCGTCCATCCGGGCGGCAAGGCGCCGGCGGGAACGTCGCCGCTGCCCGGGTCGAACCAGGCAGTGGCGAGCTTCGCGGCGGGCCGCTCTTCGAGCAGCGGGCGGACGTCACCGACCTTTGCCAGCAGGTGCAGTGAGGATCCGAGCTGGAAGTCGGCCGCCGTCGGCACCTCGCCCCCGGCGGCGCCCGCCTCGACCAGGGCGTCGACCGCGTCGAGCTGCGCCGGCAGCCCCTGCAGCGTGGCGTAAACCCGCTCGGCGGTGATGTCGAGGTAGCGCCAGGTCGCCCGCATGGTCCTGATCGCGAAGTCGACTCCCGGCGGGTCGAGCTGGTCCACGCCCGCGAAGGTGCCCATCGACTCGGGCCGGAAGTGGAGTGCGCCGAAGACGACCACGCGGGCGCTCACCTGAAGGTCCTCGGCGATGGCGGCCTCGGCCTCGCGAACAGCCGCCGCAACCGCATCTGGATAGAGGCCGGCGTCTGGGTGCAGCTCGTCGAGGCGGGCGAAGATCGGCGAGGTTCCGTGCACTGGGTCGTCGTCCACCAGCAGCCCGGGCACCGTCCGGTGCCCCTCGCCATAAATCCCTTCGATCTCCTCACCGTGTTTACCGGAGACCAGTTCCACCGTCTCGTACTCATGTCCGAGCCGGTCGAGCGCCGCACTCACCGCAAGGCAGGGATGCGAGAACGGGACGACGTGGAGCACGAGCTGCGGCTGCGAGGGCATCGAGGAAACCCTACCGGCGATCGGACATCCGGGCCCGACCACACCGACGACCGCGCAGTCCCGCGCGGTCGTCGGATTCCCCCCTGATTCCCCCTGTAACTCCCGGCCGGAGACCCCCAGTCCAGGCCTCCGGCCGGTGTGTCGGCTCTCCCTGGCTCTAGCTTGGAAAGCCGCCCATTGAAACACTGCGTCTATAAGGAAGTTGCGCTTGCGGCTAGGCGCGTTTCTCGCCTGCGGAGAGCCTCTTGCGAAGCGCCTCCAAGCGCTGTCCAAGCTGCGCCTCGAAGCCGCGGTCGGTGGGCCTGTAGAAACGCTGGTCCTCCATCCCCGGCGGCATCAGCGGCTGGTCGCTCACCCCGCCTGACTCGTCATGCGCGTAGCGGTACCCCTCGCCGCGGCCGAGCCTCGCGGCGCCGGGGTAGTGGGCGTCGCGGAGGTAGTCCGGCGGCGTCTTGGCGCCGTTCTCGCGCACCTCGGCACGAGCGCGGCTCAGGGCTTTGTAGGAAGCGTTGGACTTCGGCGCCAGGGCCAGGTAGATGCTGGCCTGGGCGAGGTTGAGCGCGCACTCGGGGAGGCCGACGCGGTCGACGGCGCGCGCCGCCGCGTCGGCGACGAGCAGCGCCTGCGGGTCGGCGTTGCCGACGTCCTCGGAGGCGAGGATGACCATGCGGCGGGCGATGAAGCGCGGGTCCTCGCCGCCCTCGAGCATCACCGCGAGGTAGTAGAGCGAGGCGTCGACGTCGGAGCCGCGGGTTGCCTTGATCCAGGCCGAGACGAAGTCGTAGTGGCGATCGCCGGTGCGGTCGTAGTCGAGCGCCTTGCGCTGCAGCGCGTCCTCGATCGCGGCGACGTCGATCGCAGCCGACTTTGACCCCCCTCCAGGGTGGTCGAAGTCGGCTGCGCGGGCAACCGCCCGCTCGAGGGCGGAGAGCGCCACGCGTGCGTCGCCGCCGGAGCGCTGCGCGAGCATCGCCAGCGCCGCGTCGGAGACCGGCGGCGGCTCGGCCAGCCCGCGCTCGGGGTCGGCCAGGGCACGTCGCAACAGCTCCTCCACCTGCTCAGCCGAGAGCGGCCGCAGCTCGTATATCTGACAGCGCGAGAGCAAGGCCGAGTTGACCTCGAAGTAGGGGTTCTCGGTGGTCGCCCCGATCAAGGTCAGCAGCCCCTCCTCGACCGCCGGGCAGCAGCGCATCCTGCTGCGCCTTGTTGAAGCGATGGATCTCATCCAGGAAGAGGACGGTGTGCCGCCCATTGGCCTGCCTGCGCTCACGGGCCCTCTCGATCACGCCGCGGATCTCGGCTTTGCCGGCATTGACAGCGGATTGCTCCTCAAACGCGCCGTCGGCCGCGGCAGCAGCGATCCGCGCCAGCGTCGTCTTCCCCGACCCCGGCGGCCCGTACAAGATGGCGCTATGGGGATGGCCGCTTTCGATCGCGGTGCGAAGCGCGGATCCCTCTCCCAGAACATGCTCCTGTCCCACGAGCTCGTCCAGGCTCCGCGGTCGCATGCGGACGGCCAAAGGTGCGTCAGCACCTACCTCTGCGGATGGGGCAGCGTCGCCCGTGTCGAACAGCCGATCGTCCATTGCAGACGAGTATGAGGGAGCCGGGGGAGGTCACGACGGTGCCTCGCGTAGCGGCTCCGCAGAGTGTTTCTCAGCCGCGAAGCGGCACCAGATTTCACCGCCAAAGGCGGTGACGGGCACCGTCGTGACCTCCCCCGGCTCCCCCCACACCACCTACAATCGACCGATGGCCACCACCGAAGCACGCCCAGCCGCGTCCACGCTCGAGTCCTTCAACCCCGCCACCGGAGAGCTGGTCGGCTCGGTCGCGACGATCACCCCCGACCAGGTCCAAGCCGTGGTCGACGACGTCGCCCGCATCCAGCCTGCCTGGGCCGAGCTGAGCCTCGACGACCGGGCGCGCTACATGCGCCGCGCGGCCGATGCGCTCCTCGACGACATCGACGAGCTCGCCGAGCTGCTCGTCTCAGAGCAGGGCAAGCCCCGCGCCGAGGCCTACACGATGGAGCTGCTGCCGACCGTCGACGCACTGCACTGGTGCGCCAAGGCCGGCCCCAAGATCCTCGCCGACGAGAAGGTGAGGATGTCCCAGGCTTTCCTGGCGAGCAAGAAATCGCGCTTCACCTATGAGCCGATCGGGGTGGTCGGGGTGATCGCGCCCTGGAACTACCCCTGGTCGATCCCCTTCGGCGAGGTGGCGATCGCGCTGATGGCCGGCAACGGCGTCGTCCTCAAGCCGGCCAGCCTGACGCCGCTGCTGGGCGAGGCGATCCGCCGCGTCTTCGAGAAGGGCGGGCTGCCCGAGGGCCTGGTCCGCGTAGTCCACGGCGGCGGCGCGGTCGGCGACGCGCTGGCTAAGTCGAGCGTCGGCAAGGTCTTCTTCACCGGTTCAGTGGACGTCGGCCGGGTGGTCGGCGAGGTGTGTGCCAAGCAGCTGAAGGGCTCGGTCCTCGAGCTGGGCGGCAAGGACCCGATGATCGTCTGCGCCGACGCCGACCTCCCCAACGCGATCTCCGGCGCCGTCTGGGGCGGCTTCGCCAACGCCGGCCAGACCTGCTCGGGGATCGAGCGCGTCTATGTCATGCGCGAGGTCGCCGACCGCTTCGTCGAGGGCGTCACCCGCGAGGCACGGCAGCTGCGGCTCGGCAACCCGATCGAGTGGGAGACCGAGATCGGCCCGATGACCTCCGATGGGCAGTACGAGATCGTCGTCGACCTGATCGAGGACGCGGTCGCCGCCGGCGCAACCAAGCTCTGCGGCGGCCCGACCGAGGTCGCCGGCCTCTCGGACAAATACATCGCCCCGACCGTGCTGACCGGGGTCACGCACGAGATGCGGATCATGAGCGAGGAGGTCTTCGGGCCGGTGCTGCCGATCGTCGTCGTCGACTCCGAGCAGGAGGCGATCGACCTGGCGAACGACTCTGAGTTCGGCCTCGGCGCCTCGGTCTGGACCAAGGACCGCCAGAAGGGCGCCCGGATCGCCCGGCGGATCGAGTCGGGCATGGTCTGGGTCAACGACCACTCCTTCAGCCACGGCGCCTGCCAGTGCGCCTGGGGCGGCGTCAAGGATTCCGGCGTCGGCCGCTCGCACTCCAAATTCGGCTTCTACGAGTGCGTCAACGTCAAGATGAACGCCTGGGAGCCGGGCCTCACCCGCGACTTCTGGTGGCACCCCTACGACCAGACCCTGGGCGAAGCGGTGCGCGCCTCGGCGAAGCTGCTCTACGGCAAAGGCGCGACCCGCACCCAGGCCCTGCGCGAAGGCGCCGGGCCACTGCTCAAGGTCGGCGCCCGCACCCTGCGCAAGCGCCGCGGCTGAAGCCTACCCCCGCTTCCCCTTCCGCTTCCCACCGCAATCGGCCTGCATCACAGGGTTGGCGTTGAACTGCTTCCCGTTCTGCCCACCGAATTCCACACTGGCCTTCGAGGTAGCCCCACAGAGGTTGCGGCTGTTGACGATCAGCCCCTTCTTGCCGCCCTGCATCTTCAAGAGGACTTTGGAGAGCGGCGCGTCGGGCGCGTCTTCGAGCGTCGCCCTGATCCCGCCCTGGGCGGAGTCGATCCTGGTCGCCACCTCGACGTCGACCAGCCCGTGCAGGTCGAAGACCAGGTCGGGCAGCTTGTGATTGGAGGACCTGAGGTAAACGGGTCCTTCCAGCGGCGTGTCCAGGAGCGACGTCCAGGCTTTGATGAAGCCATACTGAGCGCCGGGGGGACAGGCCTTGGCGGCGAACTGGACCCTGGTGCAGATCGTGCGGATGTGGGCCTGGTCGAGGAAGGCGGAGCGCGGCAGGCGGACGACGAGGCCTTTGATGTTCGCATCGCCTTTTCTCGGCGTGTAGTTGGCAATCAAGCCCGGGTGCCCGCCGCGCTTGGTCCCGCCTTTCAGCTTCAGGGCGAGCTTCGGCTTGAAGCCGAGGTTCAGGCAGTTGGCGGCCTGGTAGCGATCGGAGAGCGCAACCGGGACGTCATCGGAGGGATCGAAGACGTTCAGGTAGGAGCCAAAGAGAGTGGCCCTGGCTTTCGATTCGTTGCACGAGGTCGGGTTCAAGGTGAAGTTGGGCCGATCGACGTAGATGCGCAGGTCCCTGACCTTGAGCACAATTCCCTTGAGGATGTGGGGGATCGGGTCTGAGTTGGCGCCGTCGACTTCTACTTCGGCGGTCTTGGAGTTGAGGGTCAGGGCCAGCCTGACGACCACCGTTCCGGCGTCGAAGGGACCCGCCACAGCCGGGGTGACCGAGATCACGCTCAAGGGATCACCGTGGTAGGGGCCGCCGAGGTAGATCTGTCCGCCGACGTAGGTCAGAGAGCCCCCCACTCCCGCTCCGGCCAGGGTGTGGCCGATCAGCGAGTTGGCCGGGCAACTCGGAGAGGCAAGCTCCTGCCTACCGGTCTTTGACTTGGCGACGTCGATCGCCGAGTCGGGGCATTTGCCCACTCCGGCCAGCGATCCGAGCTCCCCCGGAGGCAGGATCGCGGAGAACTTGGTCATGTCCTGTTCTCCGTCAGAGCGGATCAGGCGCATGTTGAAGGGGCTGAAGCTGCCGGCGTTGTTGTTCAGAGCTCCGGCGCTGAAACCGGGATGGAAGGGAGAGATTCCTTCCGGGGGGCAGGGGCCTCCTCCCACTCCCCGAGTGATCTTGAAAGAGGAGCTCACCGTCTGGGGGTTAGAGGGATCTGACCAGGGGTAGAACTTGGCGCTGGTGGTGTAGGTGCCGCAGGCCGATGGGGTGATCAGTGGCGCCCTGGCACCTTCTTTGAAGTGGAAGTTGAAGTGGCTGAAGGGGACCTGGGGGCTGTCGTCGAGGGTCGTCACCAGCTGCCCCGTTTTGGGATCTGGCTCTACCTTGGCCGGTAATTTCACGAGCAGGCCGAGGTTGGTGTTGCGCAGCACCAGGTAGATCGCGATCAGGGTGTCGAAGGGGTTCTCCGCCCCAGGAGTCGTCGTTGCCGCATCGTCTTGCTGGGCGAGATAGACCGAGCCCTCGATCCCTTCGTCGAGCAACGGCGTATCGACGTGCAGGGTGCCGAGCTTCGATGCATCGGGGCAGCCTTCACCCGGTTTTGATTCGAGCGTCTCCTGGTCGATCTGGGCCGGGGTGCAGATCGCCAGGCCTTCTCCCACAGAGGGGTTGATCGTCACCCCTTCGGGCAGGGTTACGACCGCTTTCTTTACCTCCGACTGGGCCAGTCCACCGACGCTGGTCAAGCCTTCGTCGTGAAAGTCGACCGAGAAGTCGAGGCCCGAGCCGGTCTCAGCCGATTCGGTGCTGGTCTTGGTCTCGGTCGTCGGCGAGAAGCCGACTTTGCCGCAGCCGTCGAAGGGCTGCGGGTTGCCGGCGGCGTCGTGGGTGAGGATCGAGCCGGCGTCGGTGTCGGCTTTGCCGTCGCCGTCGCGATCGTTCCAGGAGCGGGCCTGGTAGCTGCTCGGAAGCGGTTCGGCGCAGTTGGTCGGCAGGGTCAGGAAGGGCTTGGGGTTGGGCGGTACGGGACACGAAAAGCCAGTCGGCTTGAATTCGAAGTCCTTGATGTCGCCGACGGGCAGGAAGGCAGCTTGGTGCCCGCAGACGCCGCGCATTTCGTCGTGGACGGGGTCTGCCGGGTTGCCCCAGAGCTGCAGCTTGCCGCCGAAGACGTTGGTCAGCTGGGGGGTGTTGCGCGCGGCGCCGATCGCGTGGTAGGGGGGCTCGGTGGAGAGACGGATGTCGATGAAGGTGTTCTCGGTGGCGATGCGAAAGCCGAGCCGCACGAGCACGCCGGGGGGCGGCGGCAGGTTGAAGACCGGGTGGGTTTCCCAGCTGCCCGGGGTGGTAGCCGAGATCCCGGCGATGCCGAGCTGGGTCGGGAGCGGGCAGGCGGGGTTAAAGTTACCCGCGAGGTATTCGACCGTCGCGCAGCGCGGGTAGGCGGTGGGGTCGCCGAAGAAGCCGGGCGGCACCTCGGTGCTCAGGTCCCTGAGCCAGCCTTCGGGGATGTTTTTTTCGTCGAGGTTGGTGCCGAAGGTGCCGATCAGCGCAAAGGGATGGGAGCCCGCCTGGGTGGCAGGGGTGCCGTCTTCGTTGGTGAAGGTCACGTCGAAGTTGTTGATGCCAAAGGCAGCCTGGGCGCCGGCGGGCAGGCAGGCGGCCGCTGCCACGGCGATCGCGAGAATCGAGACGAGGCGCTTCATCGCTCCGCCCTCCGGTCGTGGTTGGCTCGGCGCTTTTGCTGTTTCTTGTGAGACCTGGCGACGCAGCGGGATTTGCCGGCACGCCTCACCTGGCGCTTGCCCTTCGGACAGCGCGGCTTGGAGGCGCCTTTGACCGGGTTGCCGGGCCCGCGGAAGCCCGAGGAGGCGGGAGTCGGGTCGTTGAGCGGCGCTACCGCGCCCTGGCAGGCTTCGCCTTCACAAGCAGGCGGCTCGATCGGCCGGGGGAAGCCGCCGTCGACGCGGGCGTCGTAGAGGTCGATCAGGCCCGGGTCCTGGGGCAGGAGGCTCGAGGAGGTGGTGAAGAAGACATCTCGCCCGTCCGGGCTCGCCTCCCAGAATTCCGATTCCTCAGGGCTTTCCCCCGAGGAGATCAGATACAGGCAGCCGCCGTTTTGGGCGAAGTAGTTGGCGCTTGCTTCGCTGCAGCGGCCCGTGCCCGGCGCCTCCCACTCATAGACGTCGGGGGCGCCGTTGGTGTCGCGCGGCACCAGCGCGTCGTTTGAGTTGAAGAAGAGGCGACTGCCGTCAGCCGAGAGCACGTTTGAGGCGTGCAGGGGGCTTTCCCAGGTCGGGATCCAGGCGGCGGCGGGGACAAAGGTGGGGTTCCCTTTCGACCGTTCATACGGCACGCGCAGTTCGCGTATGCCACTCGGCCGCGCCCCACTCGGGTTGCAGGAGACGCAATCGAGCGCTCCCCCGGCGGCGTAGGCGAAGACCTCGACGCTCGCCCTGCCGTCTCCCACGCTGGCATTGTCATAGCCGGTCAGGGGCGCCCGCGACTCGAAGGCGATGCGAGCGCCGTCGGCGCTGACCCTGGTGGCGCGGAAGTAGGGGGTCCCTTCGCTTACGTCATAGGCGAGGCTTTGCGAACCTGGTTCCAGTGCCCCGACGTCGCCCGCGATCAGCGTCGCGACAAAGCTCACCGCGCCTTTTTCGTCGAGGTAGAGGTTGGGCTGGCCCGCTTTCGCTTCATCGCCCTGGCTGTTTTTCTGCCCCGGCGCCAGCCCGTCGCTGGAGACGAAGTAGATCCGCGAGAGGGCCTGGCTGGTGCCGACGACGCCTTTGACGTTGTGAGCGATCAACCGCCGCGGCGGTTCTTTGGCTTCGTATTTCGCCAGGTCGAATTCATAGAGGTCTGCTTTTCCGCCCGCGAGAGAGCCTTCTGAGTAGAGGGCCTTGGAGTCGTCGGCGGCGGCGCTCCAGAAGGTGGCGGCGGCGGTGCTTACCGACACCGTGCAGGCGATCGCCGCTTCGCTGCATTCGCCGGGCACGATGCCCTGCTCGGGGTGTTGGCGCAGGTAGACCTTGCTGCCAGTAGTCCAATAGACCCGCGAGCCGTCGCCGGAGACGGCTCGGTCGAGGTTGCCGGCGGAGCCGCTCCCCACTTGGCTTGCACCCACCGAAGCGGCGCTGCCATTGGGCAGGACGCTGACCAAGTGCACTTCGCCGCCGGAGCTGTCATAAAGTTCGAAGTCGGTTCCTTTGGCGGCTTCTTCGCTGAGCTTCGCCTTGGCAGCGAAGATCGTTTGGCTGCCGTCGGCGGAGTAGCCTTCGACCGAGTTGCGGTTCACGTATGCCAATGGCGTCCCCGCGGGCAGTTCGTATTTGGGAGCTGGCACCAGCGCTTCGAAGCTGCCGGCGCCGGCGCCGCAGTTCTCGCGCCGGTAGAGGTTCGGGTAGCCCGGCTGCCCGTCGGCGGTCGGGGGCGGCGTCTGGTGATCGACCAGCCAGGCGCTGCAGAGGTCGGGCGTGAAGGCGATGAATTCGCGCACGAAGCCGAACAGGTAGGCCGGGTCGACCGACTGGCCCGCGACGGGAGGGTTGATCCCCTGGTTGGACCAGCCTTCGCCGGGTTCGCCCCTTTCGCGGCGGTCGGCGAGGTACTGGTTGAAGTCGAAGTTGCTGGGGGAACCGGCGAAGGATGAGTTTGCGGTGTAGGTGATGCGGTTGCCGTCGGGGGAGGCCTGGACCCGGTCGCCGGCTTCCTTCGCGCCGCTAAGTTCCTTGAAGATGTCGCCGCCGTTTTTGTCGAGGGGGCTGACCATCTCATAAGCGCGGCAGTCGGGCAGGAAGGCCGAGGCGGCAGTGCGGAAGGTCTGGTTGGGGCAGTCGGTCTCGACGGCGTTGGGACGGTAGGTATGGAGGATGTGGTCTTCGCCTTCACTCGGATGGCCGGCTTTTTCGCTCGAGGAGTTGGCGGCGACGATCCGCCAGTGATAGGTCGCCCCGGGAGTGAGGCCTTTGAGCGTGATCACGACCGGGTGATCGCTGCGATCTGAGCCGATCGAGACGTCGGCGCTGCTCTGGCCATAGGAGGCATCGGGGCCGTATTCGAAGCGATAGGTGGTCGGGAAGCCTTCGGGGTTTACCCGTGCCTTCAGGCTCGCCTCGGTGGCGGTGGCATCGACGGTGTAATCGCTCGAAGATCACCGGCGGGCCGAGGGTCTTGAAGCTGCGATCGGGCCCTTTTTCGCTCGTGCCGGCGACTTTGGCCAACAGCCGGTAGTGGTAGACGGTTCCCCTCTGCAGGCCGCTGAGGTCGGCGTGGACGGGAACCGGTTTAGTCCCTTCGCCGATCGCTGCCGCTGACTCCGCACAGGGCACGATCGAGCCGTAGGAGGTGGTCGTGCCGTACTGGAAGCGGCATTCGCTCGAGAGCGAGCCGCTGGGGTTGACCGTGCCGTTCAGGGTGGCGCTGGTTTCTTCGATTTTGCTCGCAGAGCCGGTGAGCGCCTTGAAGCAGCCGTTTGGCTGCGTGCCGTAAGCGCGCACGAAGTCTTCGGTGTTGGTGAAACTGCTGCCCACGTTGGTGACGAAGAAGTTGCCCGGCGCTTCGCTGCCGGGGCAGAGGTTGGCCGCGATCCCGGTCGAGCCGCCGAATTCTTCGATCCCAAAGCTGGCGATCAGTTTGCCGGCAGAGTCGAACTCGTCGATTGGGTTGCGTGGAGTGCCGCTATTGCCCGGGACGCCGGTGGGGCCGAAGGCATAAACGTTGCCGGCCGCATCGACGGCGACCGCAGTCGGATTTGATGCGCCAGAGCCGCCATTGGGGAGTTCGAAGGTTTCCGGCGCAAGCGGCACACCGGCGGGGCTGATCTTGTGGATGCCCGGCCCGCCGGTGCCGTAGTAGAGGTTGCCGGCGGCGTCGGTGGCAAGCGACTGCACGGTTTTGCCCGGCAGGGCGATCTGGGACTGAAAGACGCCTTCGGTATCGAAGCGCTGGATCCGGTTCTCGTCGCCGACATAGACCTTGTCGGTGGGGTCGATCGCGATGAAACTGCCTCCGCCCGGCCATCTGCCGAATTCGCCTTCGGCGGCGCCCCTGCTGCCGCCTTTGCACTGATCGGCGGCTTTGCAGATCTCCGGCCCGCCGCCCTCGGCGATGGTAGTGAGGTTGTTCGCCGGTGAGATGCTCGCTTTTGCTTCCGGCGCCGGCGGTGAGCTCGGCGCCGGCACGGTGGCGAGGTTGGCGCTCAGCTTGACCGTGTCGAGGCCTTCGAAGGAGCCGCTGGCGACGACTTCGCACTGGAAGACCGCCGGGCTGGCGAGGTCGGCGGCGCTCAGTTTGTAGGTGGGGGATTGGGTGGGGAATTGGATCTGCACGCCGTTGCGATACCAGCCGTACCCGAACTGCCCGTCAGGGCTGTCCTTCCAGCCCGCAGCGGCGGCGGCGCAGCTGAGCGTCTGCCCACCGCCGCCACCGACGCTGAGCGGGGCGCTCGCTTCGGGAGCGGCGATCGATCCTGAATGGGTCGGCGCCAGGGTCTTCGGCGCCGGTGCGATCACCTGGCCGGGCTCTGAGACCTGGGCCGAGCCGGCGTTGGCGTTTGTGGCGGTGACCAGGCACTGGATCGATTTGCCTTTGTCGGCTTCTTTGGTGAGGTAGGTGGAGGCGGTGGCGCCTTCGATCGTCGATCCGTTGCGCAGCCACTTGAAGGAGATCGTTTCGGCGGCGGTCGGGCTCGAGCATTTGAGCGTCGAGCCGACCCCCTGGGTGACCGAGAGCTGGGGCACGTTGTCGCCGCCCAGTTTGCCTTCGAAGCTGACGGTATAGGGGTTTGAGCCGCTGACCGAGACCGAGCCGCCGAGGCCGCCGATGCTCGGCAGGGCGTCGAGTGCGGCTTTGACTTCTGCGGCTGAGGCGTTGAAGGGCAGCGATGGCGTTTCCTGCGGGAGGCCGGGACTGAGGATGTTCGGCAACCCCAGCCGGAAGCTGCCCGAGCTGGCTGAGAGGGTCAGCTCCTGTTCCTCGTTGTTGCTCGAGTCATCGGGACCGTCGAAGACGACGTCGCCGCCCCAGGCGAGCTGGAATTCGCCGGCGCGGTTGAATTTCTGCACTCGCTGGTTGGAGGGGACACCCCAATCGACGACGTAGACGTTGCCGGCGGAGTCGACGGCGACGCCCTGTGGGGAGCCGCCGAGCTGGCCGGCGCCGATCCCTTCGCTGCCGGCTTTGCAGCTGTCGCCCCTTTCCGGTTCGCAGATCTCAAAGCCGGCGCCGGTGTTGCCGGGACCGGATGCAACCACGTCCCAGCCCCAGGTCTTGACGAACTCGCCCAACGGATTGAACTCATCGATGCGTTGGTTGAACGAGTCGACAACGAAGACGTGGCCGTTGTTGCGGTCGACGGCGACGCCGCGGGGGTGATTGGTCTGACCGGCGCCGGGGCCGGGCTCGCCGCCCTGCCAGAGCAGGGACGGGGCGGCGGCAGAGGCGATCGAGGCGAGGAGGAAGACGGCGGCGGCGAGGAGGGCGACCAGCGCCCCGCCCGCAGCGAATCGCTTTGCTGGCTTTTGCTCTGTGACTCTCACCGTGGTCTCCCTCGCTCGCCCTTGGCCGCCGAATCGCTTCTGCCGTGACCGGCTAGCCGGTCACGGCCCAGGAGCCCATACCCGAAGCGTTGTCGCTGGTTTTCAGGTCTTCGAGGGCGAAGAAAAGGACGGTCCCCGCTTTGCTCGCCCCTTCACTGAATCCAGGAGTGAGGGCGGCGAAGAACGTCGCTTTTTCCACGAACCCCTCATAGATGCAGAGATTGCCGCTGGGAGCGGTGGGTTCGTCGAGGCTGCCTTCGCAGGTGCTGGCGAAGCCCGCTTCGGAGGAGTAGTGGACGTGAGCCAAGTCGAGCGGGCCGGCGAGGGGGACCTCGAAGGAGATCGGAGCCAGGATGGAATTGAATTCGTGACCTTTGGTGTAGGTCGTGGTCCCCCCGTTCATCGCCCAGGTGCCGGTCTCGGTCGAGCCTTTGGGCAGGGCGCCGCCGGCGCTCCAGGGGGAGCCGTTGCAGGCGTAGGTTTTGCTGGCCCCGGCGAGGAATTTCGAGCCGCCCGTGCCGACGCATTTGCCTTCTTTGCCGGCGACGCCGAATTCTTCGCTGCTGACGCTGGTGCCGTCTTTGCCGGGAGCCCCCGGGGCACCGTTGGCGCCGTTGGCGCCGGCCGGGCCGGTGTCGCCCTTCGCTCCCGCCGGTCCTGCGGGACCTGCGGGACCCGCCGGGCCTGCTGGGCCTTTCGGCCCACGCGGCCCCTTCTTGGCCTTGGCCGAAGCCGTTGCCTTGCCGCCGTTGTTGGTTGCGGCGTAAGCGCCGCCCATCATCGCGAAGACCAGGGCGATCACCGAGATCGCGCCCGGGATGCCGAAACGGTTGCGCAGTGGCGAGAACATCAAATCTCTCTCCTTGTCCCGTGAGCCCCTCTACCGACCGCTTCCCTTGGCGGCCTCCCTGGCGCTCGGTTTCCCTGTACGTCCCCTGCCTGTCTGACGGGGGGCGCGTTCTAGAAAAGCAGATGTCTAGTTGAGAGTCAAGGAGAATTTTTTGAAGATAGCGAAGTATTTTCTAGAATACCGTGCGTCCTTGCTGGGAACGGGTTTGAATTGGCTCTGGGAGCGGCTCTCAGCCGAGCTCGGCGGCGAGCTTCCTGGCCCCCTCGGGACCCACATACGGCGAGAGGACGAAGTCCAAAAGATCGGGCAACAGGTCCTCGAGCGAGTTGGCGGCGCCGGCGAGGATCGAGCGGGAGACGAGCGCGATCAGGCCGCCGAGCAGCGAGTCCTCGGTCGAGTCGGGCAGCTCCTCGGCCTCTCCCCCCCGCTCGAGGCGGCCGGGCTTCAACGCTCGCGACTTGTCGATAACGACGTCGCGGAAGCGGGTCGCGATGACGGGCGTGGCGGTGACCGGCTCGACCAGGCAGAGGCGGGCGAGGTCGGGCTCTTCGGTGAAGAAGCGGAGCGCCGCGCGCAGCCCGGCGATCACCTGGTGCGGCCAGTCGGGCTCCCCTCGAGCCGCCTCCACCACCAGATCCTCGAGGTGCGCGACGACGGCGTCGAACACTTCGAGGAAGCATTCCTC
Source organism: uncultured Solirubrobacterales bacterium (assembly GCA_963770315.1). Lineage (GTDB taxonomy): Bacteria > Actinomycetota > Thermoleophilia > Solirubrobacterales > 70-9 > VRUE01. The sequence goes on along the minus strand of CAVYPC010000002.1, from coordinate 2,706,270 downwards.
CTTGCTCTCGAAGAGCTCGTAGAAGGCGCGGCTGGACACCGACGCCGCCCTGACGATCTGGGTGATCGTCGTCGCCCGGTAACCGTTCGCGGCGACCGCCTGCGCGATGCCGGCCAGGAGCCGCTCGCGCTGCGACTCCATCACCTGCTCGCGGGAGAGGCCGTGGTGCCCGCCCGGCAGGGGGCCGAGCTCGGCGCGATCCGCCTGCCTCCGATCAGACCGCTGCGCAGCCACGGGTCAAGCGTAGTCAGGACCCCGCCGAGGCGGCTCCCTCCTCCTCCTCTTCCGCGGACCTGTCCTGCGCCCACCTCGCCCACCGTGCCGCTTCGCGCTCACCCACATAGGGGCGCAGGACGAAGACGACGGCATCGGGCAGCAGCGTCTCGATCCGGTCGACCTCGCCGACGATGAGGCGCTGGTAGGCCGACCACAGCAGCCCGCCCGCGAGCGTGTCCTCGAGGGTGGGCGGCAGGTCGCCGGCGTCGGGGACGAGCTCCCGGCCCTGGCGCAGCAGCGGCGTCAGGCCGCTCATCGCCTGCTGGTAGCGCTCGATCATCGCGGGCCCGACGGTCGGCGCGTCGACTATCGAGGCGCGGGCGATCAACGGGTCGGCGAGGAAAACGTCGAAGAGCGCCCGCAGAGCGGCGGCGACCTGCCGCGGCCAGGGCGCGCCGCTCTCGCGCTCATGCTCGACCGCCGCGTCCATGCGTTCGCGGGCCTCCGCCATCACGGTTTCGAAGAGCTCGACGAAGCACTCCTCCTTGTTGGAGAAGTGGTTATAGAAGGTCTTGAAGCTGACCCGGGCGTGCTTGACGATCAGCTCGACCGTGACCGCGTGGTAGCCGCGTTCGGCGACCAGCTCGCCGGTCGCCCGCAGAATGCGCCGGCGCTGGTCCTCTTTGACGTTCGCACGGGTGACGCCGGTCGGCGGTGACGTTCGCGATGCTCGACCCGGTAACGCCCGCATGGGGCTGAGAATACTCCGCGCCGGGGTTTTCACCGAGACGCTCTGGTCTGCGGGAAAGCACCCCTCTGTTTACCTGCCGGCGACCCGCCTCGCCTCGGCGGCGCCCACGTAGGGCGTCAGGGCTAGCTCGACCAGCTGCGGCGCCAGCTCGGGCAACCGTGCCGCTTCGCCGTTGGCGATGCGACTGGAGACGATCGCGGTGAGCGCGCCGACCAGCGATTTCTCGGTCAGCTCCGGCAGCGTCGCCGCCTCCTTGCTGACCGCCCGGCCACGGCTGAGCAGCGCCGCCAGGTGGTCGGTGGAGGCGAGCACCCGCTGCACCATCTCGACGTCGGCCGAGAGCGGGTCCAAGGTGAGAAGACCCACCTGCGCCGGCTCCGCGGCGGCATGGCCGAGCGTCGCCTCGATCACCGACTTGACCTTGAGGGGCCACTCCGTGGCTTGGTTGCAGGCGCGGAAGATGAGGCCGAGGAAGCGTTCGAAGATCGCCTCGTGAGCGATGACGACCGCTTCCTCTCCATTCGCGAAGTTCTTGTAGAAGGTGGTCCGCGAGACCCCCGCCGCGGCGATCACGTGCCCGACCGTGAGGTTGCGGTAGCCGTGCTCGGCGATCGCGGTGGCGACCCCGGCGATCAACCTGTCGCGCTGGTGCCGCTCGGTGACCTCCCGCGGCAGTCCGTGGCGTCCCCGCGGCAGCTCCCAGCTCGGCTCGAGGGCCGGGGCCTGTGCGGGGCCTGTGCGGGGCGGCATCATGAGGGCCCAAGTGAGGTGAAGTCGACGGAAACTAGATGAAAGCGGAACATTTTTTAGAAATATAGCTGTCTTTCCGCCCCCTGGCAAGGGAACACCGATGACTGGATCGCCGGCGGAACGACGGCCGGTCCAGCCGCGAGGCGTCGCGTCTGGCCGCGCATGGGGAGAATCACGCTCATGGCCGCCCACTTAGACGAGCCCGCGGTCGCGGTCGCCGGGCTGCGGCGCGATTTCGGCGAACGGCCGGCGCTGGCGGGGATCGACCTGACCCTGGGCGCCGGCGAGACGCTGGTCGTGCTCGGCCCCAACGGAGCCGGCAAGACGACCCTGCTGCGCATCCTCGCCACCCTGCTCCGCCCCAGCGCCGGCGAGGTGCGGGTGCTGGGGGCGCGCCTGCCGAGCGAGGCCTGGAAGGCGCGCGGACGGATCGGCCTGCTCGGCCACCAGCCGCTCCTCTACCGCGACCTGAGCGGGCGCGAGAACCTGCGCTTCCACGCCAAGCTGCACGGCATGCGGGGGGAGGGGGCGGGGGCGCGAATCGGTGCGCTGCTCGCCGCCGTCGGGATGGAGCGCCGCGCCGACCAGCGCGTCGCCGAGCTCTCGGCGGGAATGCGCCAGCGGCTCGCCATCTGCCGCTGCGTGCTGCACGAGCCGGAGCTGCTGCTGCTCGACGAGCCCGACTCCCACCTCGACGCCGAGGGCCGGGAGCTGGCACGCGACCTGATCGGCCCCGATCGGGGGCACACCCGCGTCCTCGTAACCCACGATCCCGAGCGGGCATTGCCCGACGCCGACCAAATTCTCAGATTGGGCTCAAAGTGAGTGGAGCGCCGAGCGAGCAAGCGTCCATCCCTGATTCTCCGCGCCGCGAGCGAGGCGCGACTGTGATTACCCCCTCCCGCCTCGCCTTCGCCGCGATCCTCGGCAAGGACCTGCGCGCCGAGCTGCGCACGTTGCAGTCGCTGCCGGCGATGGCGCTCTTCGCCGTCACCACCTTCGTCATCTTCCACTTCGGCCTCGACCGCACCAGCCTCTCCGGCAGCCTCGCCGCCGGGGTGCTCTGGGCGACCCTGCTCTTCGCCGCGATCCTCGGCATCAACCGCCTCTTCGTCGCCGAGCGCGAGGAGGGCGGCTTCGACGCGATCCGGCTCGCGCCGATCGACCGCACCGCCCTCTTCTTCGCCAAGGCGGCGGCGCTGCTCGCCTACCTGCTGGTGCTGGAGCTGGTCGTCGTCCCGGTCTTCGCCGTCTTCTTCCTCGACTCGGCCGCAGCGCTGCCGCCGCTCGCCCTGGTCCTGCTGCTCGCCGACCTCGGCCTCGCCGCAACCGGCACGCTGATCTCCTCGATGGCGGTCAACTCGCGCGCCCGCGACCTGCTCGCGCCGCTCGTCCTGCTGCCGCTCGTGGTGCCGCTCTCGATCGCCGCCACCGGGGCGATCGAGCCGCTGCTGGCGCTGGGCGGTCCCGGTTACCACCGCTTCGGCACCTGGCTTACGGTGCTCGGCCTATACGATTTGATCTTCCTCCTGGTCGGATACGCGGTGTTCGACTTCCTGCTGGAGGACTGAGGCGCCACCGCCTCGCAACCGCGCTACGAGCATGTACGGCAAAGGCCTGAGACCACTCTCGATCGCGACCGTCGCGGCACTCGTCGCGTCGCTCTCCCTGGTCTTCTTCTACGCGCCGCTCGACGGCGACCAGGGCTTCATCCAGAAGATTTTCTACCTGCACGTGCCGCTGGCGATCGTCGCGCTGGTCGGCTTCGTGATCGGCGGCATCTTCGCGATCGCGCACCTGCGCAGCGGCAACTCGAAGTGGGACGCCTACTCCTACGTCTCGATCCACATGTCGGTGATCTTCGGCGTCGCCGTGCTGATCACCGGCTCGATCTGGGCCAAGGCCTCATGGGGGCACTGGTGGGTCTGGGACGAGCCGACCCTGGTCAGCTTCCTGATCGTCTTCCTGATGTACGCGACCTACTACCCGTTCCGCTACGCGATCGAGGACCGCGATCAGCAGGCTCGCTACGCCTCGGTCTTCGCGATCGTCGCCGGCGCCTTCGTGCCGCTCAACTTCATGGTGGTGCGGATGGCCCAGAGCCTCGTCCACCCGCGCGTCTTCGCCACGACCAACGGCGGCCTGCCCGGCTCGATGATGCTGACCTTCCTCGTCAGCCTGGTCGCGATCGGCTTGCTCTGGGTGACCCTGGTCAAGCTCGAGCTGACCGCGAAGAGCGCCTCGGGGCAGCTGAAGCGATTGCGTCGCGCCCTCGACGCCCCGGCTCCCGGCGGCGCCTCCCGCGTCGCCCCGGAGGTGAGCTAGGTGCTTGCCCTGCTCGCCGCAACCCCCGCCCTGCCGCTCGACGAGGCCGGCAAGTACGTCGCCGGGGCCTACGTCGTCTTCCTCGCCCTGATCGTCGTCTACGTCGCGATCATGGCCGCCAAACTGCAGCGGATCGAGAGGGAGCTGCGCGAGCTGGCCACGTTTGCCGAGGCCCGCGCCGACGCCGACCAAGCTACGCCGGAGCGCGAAAGGGCGACCTCTGATGTCTGAGTTACTCGCTCTCGGCGTCTCCCACAAGACCGCGCCGCTCGACCTGCGCGAGCGGCTCTCGCTGACCGAGGGCCGCGCGGTCGGCGCCCTGCACGAGCTGACCGCCGTCGAGGGCATCCACGAGGCCGCCGCGATCTCGACCTGCAACCGCACCGAGCTCTACCTGATCGTCTCCGACACGGTCGAAGCCGAGTCGGAGGCCCTCGGCGTCCTCACCCGCCAGGCGGAGATCCGCCCCACCGAGCTGCTCGGCCACCTCTACTCGCTGCGCTCCGGCGACGCTGCCCGCCACCTCTTCCGGGTCACCGCCGGGCTCGACTCGATGATCGTCGGCGAGGCGGAGATCCAGGGCCAGGTCAAACGGGCCTACGAGCTGGCCCTGGTCGAGGGCGCCACCGGGCCGATCCTCAACCGCCTCTTCCGCGGCGCCCTCGCCGCCGGCGGCCGCGTCCGCGAGGAGACGGCAATCGGCGAGAAGGGCGTCTCGATCCCCTCGGTGGCGGTCGAGCTTGCGCGGCGCACGATCGGCGACCTGGGCGAGAAGCGGGTGCTGGTGATCGGCGCCGGCGAGACCGCCGAGCTGGTCGCCAGGGCGCTGGTCGCCCGCGGCGCCGCCAGCGTCTTCGTCGCCAACCGCCACTACGACCGGGCGATCGGCCTCGCCCAGCGCTTCGACGGCGAGGCGGTCCGCTTCGAGGAGCTGCCCGAGCAGCTGCAGGCTGCCGACATCGTCGTCTCGGCGACCAACTCGCCTCACCACATCGTCGAGCGCGACGGGCTCGCTCAGGTGATGGAGACACGGGCCGGCCGGCCGTTGCTGCTGGTCGACATCGCGGTGCCGCGCGACATCGAACCCGAGTGCCGCGAGGTGCAGGGCGTCAGCCTCCACGACATCGACGACGTCCAGCAGATCGTCGAGCGCAACGCCAGCGGCCGCGAGGGAGAGGCACGACGGGCCGAGCCGATCCTCGCCGCCGAGCTGGACCGCTTCGAGCGCTGGCTCGCCTCGCTCGAGGTGGTGCCGACGATCGCCTCGCTGCGCGAGCGCGGCGACGAGGTGGTCGAGCGGGTGCTGGCCGAGAACGACGGCCGCTGGGAGAGCCTCGGCGAGGCCGACCGCGAGCGCCTGCGGGCGATGGCCAAGGCGATCGCCTCCCGCCTCCTGCACGAGCCCACCCTGAGGATGAAGCGCTCGGCGGGCAGCGACGAGGCGTATCTCTACGTCAGCGCGTTGCGCGAGCTGTTCGGGCTTGACGTGGAGACCGAGCCAGAGGGCGAGGCGGGGGCGAGCGTTACGGAGCTGCGCCGGCGCCAGAGCAGTTGACGATCCGCATTGCCACTCGCAGCAGCGCACTCGCCAAAGCTCAAGCGGGTCAGATTGCTGCGCTGTTGGGTGGAGCTGAGCTGGTTGAGGTCTCCTCTGACGGGGAGGTTGGGGATAAGGCGCGCTTTGTTCGTGGGGTCGAGCGGGCGCTGCTGGAGGGCGAGGCTGAGCTCGGCGTCCACTCGGCCAAGGACCTGCCGGCCGAGATGCCCGATGGCCTGGCGATCGCCGCGGTGCCGGCGCGCGAGGATCCGGCCGACGCCTGGATCGGGGTCGGCTCCTCTCTCGACGACGTCCCCGAGGGCGCTCGGGTCGGCACCGCGAGCTTGCGCCGCCGCGCACAGCTGCTCGCCGTCCGCCCCGACCTCGAGGTGAGCGAGCTGCACGGCAACGTCGACACCCGCCTGCACAAGCTCGCAGAGGGAGAGGCGGACGCGATCGTGCTCGCCGTCGCCGGGCTGCGGCGGCTCGGGCGCGAGGGAGAGGCGTCGTTCTCGCTTCCCGAGGAGACGATGGTCCCGGCGGCCGGGCAGGGCGCGCTGGTCCTGCAGGCGCGCCAGGATGACGCGGGTGTCAGCGCAGCTGCCGCGGCGATCGGCGACGAGACGGCGCTGCGCGAGCTCACCGCCGAGCGCGCCGTCATCGCCCTGCTCGACGCCACCTGCGCGACGCCGATCGGCGTTCGCGCCAGCGTGGACGGCGGGCGGATCGAGATCCAGGCCTTCGTCGGCCTGCCCGACGGCAGCGAGTGGATCCGCGACCGGGTCCAGGGCACCTCGGAGGATCCGGCCGCCGCTGGCGCCCTCCTGGCCGAGCGCCTGCTGGGCACCGGCGCCCGCGAGATCCTCGACCGCGCTGAGGAGCGCGTCTGACGTGTCCGAGTTTTCGGTGCCATATGGACCCATAACCTCGGACACGCCCAGGGAGGACGGGGTGTGAGCGCGCGGGCGGGGGTCGTGTACCTGGTTGGCGCCGGTCCCGGCGACCCTGGATTGATGACGGCGCGCTCGCTCGAGCTGATCTCCTCCGCCGATGCGATCTTCCACGACCGCCTGATCCCCCCCGGGGCGCTCGACGGCGTGCGGGAGGGCGCCGAGCTGGTCTACGTCGGCAAGGCGCCCGGGAAGCCTTCGGTCCCCCAAAGCGAGATCGGCGAGCGGTTGATCGAGGCGGCGCGGGCAGGCAAGAGCGTCGTCCGTCTCAAGGGCGGCGACCCCTTCGTCTTCGGCCGGGGCGGCGAGGAGGGCGAAGCGCTGCATGCCGCCGGTGTCGAGTTCGAGATCGTTCCCGGGGTCACCGCCGGGGTCGCGGCAAGCGCCTACGCCGGGATCCCGGTGACCCACCGCGACGACGCCTCCGCGGTCGCCTTCGTCACCGGGCACGAGGATCCGGAGAAGGCGGAGACGGCGCTCGACTGGGAGGCGCTGGCGCACTTCCCCGGCACGCTCGTCTTCTACATGGGCGTAAAACGATTGGGCGACAACGCGCTGGCGCTGATCGAAGGCGGGCGCGACCCGGACGAGCCCGCCGCCGCGGTCGAGCGCGGCACGATGGCCGGGCAGCGGACCGTCGTCGCGACGCTGGGGACCCTGGCTGAAGCGGTCGAGCGCGAGGGGGTCGGCGCGCCGGCCCTGATCGTCGTCGGCTCGGCAGTTCGGCGCCGCGAGGCCCTGGCCTGGCTCGAGCGCCGCCCCTTACACGGGCGCTGCGTCGTCGTCACCCGCGCCCGCGCCCAGGCAAGTGGGCTCGCCGCCACACTGCACGCCCTTGGCGCCGAGGCGGTCGAGCTGCCGGCGATCCGGATCGAGCCGACGATCGAGAGCGAGGAGGTGCGGGGAGCAATCGAAAGGATCGGCGAGTACGCGTTGATCTGCGTTACGAGCCCGAACGGAGCGCATCTGCTCTTCGAGGCGCTCGCCGAAGCTGGGCTCGATGCTCGGGCGCTCGGCGGAGGGGCGAAAAACAGGCAAGTAAGGGAGGGAGAATCGGAAGCTACCGGCGAAGCCTCGGCGCGGGTGGGCGCGACGGTCGCCGCGATCGGCCCCGGCACTGGGCGAGCCCTCGCCGAGCATGGCATCGCCGCGGACGTCGTCCCGGAGCGATTCGTCGCCGAGGCCCTGGTCGAGGCGTTGGAGGGAGTCGATGTCGAGGGCAAGCGAGTGCTCGTTGCCCGCGCCGCCGAGGCTCGCGACGTGCTCCCCGACGCGCTGCGCGAGCGCGGCGCCGAGGTCGACGTCGTCTCCCTCTATGAGACTGTGCGGGAGCAGCCCAATCCGGAGGCGATCGAGGCCGCCCAGGCCGCGGACTACGTCACCTTCACCTCCTCCTCGACCGTGCGCAACCTGACCGAGGCGCTTGGCGATCGCTTTCCTGCCAACGCCCGCATCGTCTCGATCGGCCCGATTACCAGCGAGGCCGTCCGCGAAGCCGGCCTCGACGTCCACGTCGAGGCCGAGCGCCACGACGTCGAGGGCCTCGTCGCCGCCCTGCTCGCCGACGCCGCCGCCGAATGAAGGGTTGTACCCCCTATAGGGGGGCAAAAGCTGCAATCGACCGGGGCAGATGAGCTTCGGCGCGCCGCAGCGGCACTTTCGCGTCACCGACTCGACCAACGCGCGTGCACGCGCGTTGGTCGAAGCCGGTGCCCCCGGTGGCACGGTCGTCACTGCCGCCGAGCAAACCGCCGGGCGTGGCCGCCAGGGGCGCAGCTGGACCGCCCCCCCCGGCAAGGCCCTCCTCTACTCCGCGGTCCTGCGACCCCTCGACGAGCGCCACCTGCTCTTGCCGCTGTCCGTCCCGCTCGCCGTCTGCGAGGCGGCCGAGGAGCTGCGGCCGGGGATCGAGTGCCAGGTCAAGTGGCCAAACGACGTCTGGATCGACGGCCGCAAGCTCGCCGGAGTGCTGATCGAGGCCAAGCCCCAGGACGGCTGGGCAGTGATCGGCGTGGGCGTCAACCTCTCGATAGCCCCCAACGAGTTCCCCCCCGACCTCCGTGAAACGGCGGTTTCGCTCTTCGGCTCGACCGAGGGGTGTCGGGGGAAGTCCCGACGGAGCCTCCCCGCTGTTGCTCCGGCGGGGCTTCCCCCGACACCCTTTGCTGCAGTCGCAGTCCTAAACCGCCACCTCGATCGCTGGGTCGCCGCCGACCCCCAGGAGACGCTGGCCGCCTGGCGGTCCCGCGACGCCCTGCACGGGCGCAAGGTCTCCTGGGACGGCGGCTCCGGCGTCGCCGACGGGATCGAGGACTCGGGCGATCTAGTCGTCGTCGCCGGCGAGAGCCGAGTCGTCCTCGGCGCCGGCGAGGTCCATCTCCGGCTCTGAGCCGTTCCCCGTGGCCTCCTTCGCCGTCCGGCGGGGCGCCCTCTTCTTCGGTTTCGCTCCGTTCTCGCCACCGCCCGCCTGCGCGCCGCCTTTGCCTTTTTTCCGTTTGCGTCGGCGCTTGCCGCCTTTGGGGAAGTTGCGCAGCAGTTCGCGCGCGGTCGCCGAGGGTTTGCGGGCCATCCGCATCCGCGCCCCGCGCAGCACCTCCTCGCCTTCGGGCGTGTGCGAGACGGCGCCGGCGAGGAGCGCCACCGCCAGGCGGCGGTCCTGTTTGCGCGAAGCGTGGACGAGCCGCCGCGCGTTGCGCCCGTGCGCCCGGCCGGAGGAGTTGACCAGCAGGCCGAGCAGCCGCTTCGTCTCCGGCCAGCGCTGCACGGCGTACTCTTCGTGCAGCTCGCGGGTGTAGGAGGCCAGCCGCCAGACCCACGCCTGCGCCTGGTCGCGGCGGCCGATCCGTTTGTCGACCAGCGCCTGCAGCAGGGTCTTGGTCCCCGCCCGTTTGTCCTCGCGGCTCCAGCTGCCGACGATGTCGATCGCATCGTCGAAGGCCTCGGCGTCGCGCAGGTCGGCGATCTCGGCCAGCGCTTTCAGCCGCAACTGCGAGTTGCGGTTGCGCTGCACGCAGGTCAGCAGGAAACGCCGGCGCAGCTCCTTGGTGCGGTCGTTCTGCAGCATCGAGCGCGCCCGGCGCCAGTTCTGCGGGTTGACCCGCGCCCCGGCCAGCGCCGCCCAGGCGTGCTGCTCGGGGTAATCGAGGTTCTCGACCGCGATCCGCCACAGCTCGCGTTCGAGCACCTGGGTGCGTTTTTCGGAATCCTCGGAGACGGGGACGATCCGCCGCTCGACCCGCACCCGGCGGCCGCGGCCGCGGCGCACCGGCCCGACCACGATCGCGCCGCCACGGTAGACGTCGCGGTCGAGCAGGCTGTGCAGGGTGACGATCGTCTCGTCGTGAGTGGTCGCCGGGTGGACGAAGTCGATCACCAGCCCCGCCTCCTTGCCCGGCGCGCGCCGGGTGACGCGGCCGACCCGCTGCTGGTAGATGCGGCGAGAGGCGGTCGGCGCGAGGTGCATGCAGATCGTCGCCCGCGGCGAGTTCCATCCCTCGGCGAGCAGCATCGCGTTGCAGAGCACGTCGACCTCGCCGCGCTCGAAGGCGGCGAGGATCTCGGCCAGTTCGCGCTTCGGCGTCTCGCCGGAAACGGCACGGGCGACGATCCCCGCCTTCTTCAACGCTTTGGCGACGTTCTTGGCGTGCTGGACGCCGGCGGTGTAGAGGACGCCGGGCGTCTTGCTGAAGCGGGTCTTGTAGAGGTCGGCGATGGCGACGTTGAAGGGCTCCTGGTCGAGCAGCGCGGCCAGCTCCTCCTGGTCGAAGTCCTGGTCGACCTCGCCTTTGCGCAGCGGCACCTTGGCGATCGTGCGCACGCCTGGGCCGGGCGGGATGCGCATGCAGCGCAGCGGCGCGATCACGCCGCGGCGCGCCGCCTGGGCGAGATCGAAGCGGGAGGTCTGGGTCGGGAAGAGGTCGGCGACGTGGCGGGCGATCAGCGCCCCGGTCGCCGTCATGCCGATGAAGACCGGGCCGGTCCAGGCGCGGATGCAGGCGCTGGTTTTCTCGCCCAGCGCGGTGTGCGCCTCGTCGCAGATCACGATCGAGTAGGCGTCGGAGACTTTCTTGTGGTTGCGGACGAACCACTGGTAGGTCTCGACCGTCACCGGTCCGTCGGGGTCGTCGCGCCCGTCGAGCAACGGTGGGCGCAGCCGCTCCTTGTAGCCGCGGTCGGAAATCTCGCCGATGAACTGGTCGACCAGGTTGCGGCGGTGGGTGAGGATGAGGACGCCGCCGGTGCGGGTGGCGTCGATGAAGCCGACCGCGGCGACGGTCTTGCCGGCGCCGGTCGCGTGCTCGAACCAGAAGCGCCGGGCAGCGCCGGGATCGTCGGCTGCCTCCGAGACAGCGTCCTCCTCGTCGTCCTCGGCCGGCTCTTCCTCCCAGTCCTGGGGCTCCTCGTCCGGGGCCAGCTCCTCGGGCTCCTCTTCCTCCTCCTCGTCCGATGCGCCATCGCCATCGCCGTCGCCGAGGGCCTCGGCTTCGTCGACGGGGATGGGCTCGGCGCCGTTTTCGGCCGCCGTCTGCTGCTCGGACATCAACTCGGTCAGGGTTCCCGAGAGCGCGTCGACCTGGTGCGGGTTGAGCTCGGCGCCGTCGCGCAGCTTCGGCGGCTCGTCGGCCAGCAGCCGCTCGAGGCCCAGCAGCAGCGAGAAATCGCGACGCCACTGGATCGAAGGCTCTTCGGCCCCTTCGTCGAGCTCCACCAGCGCGGCGTCGAGGGCGCGACGGCGGGCGGTGCCGGGGGCGAGCGCCTCGGGCCCCTCGCCGTCGAGCAGCAGCGGCTCGCGGGCAAACGCCGCCGCCCGCTCGATGTCGGCACCTGAGGGAACTGCCGCCGGCGCGGCAACTTCGCTGGTCTTGGCCATGAAGGCTTGTGTGCTTTCGTTCCCGCGGCGACGCGGCGCGTGCCGCCGGGAAGGACTTAGACGAGGATGCCGGGAGGTTGGCTTCTCCTTCCCCCCAGCGCACTCGAGCGGCTCGCATGCGGCGAACCGGACATGCCTATTGTAATCATTGAATTGAAACCGTTGCGGTCAACCTTCTCGATCGCCCTGGCGATCGCCGCGGCGGCGGCACTGCTCGCCGCCGGCTGCGGCTCCTCGACCGCTGGCGACTACGGCGGCGAGCACCCCGACTACGGCAGAGCGCTGGCCGGCTCTCCCGCCCCGCTCGCCGCCCTGCACGAGCAGTCGAACCGGCTCCTCTCCAGCGACAACGGCGCCTACGAAAAACGGATCGAGGCGCTGCGCGGATATCCGGCCGTCGTCAACGTCTGGGCCTCCTGGTGCGGGCCGTGCCGCTTCGAGTTCCCGCTCTTCCAGCACGCCGCCGCCCGCTACGGCAAGCGGGTCGCGTTCCTCGGCATCGACAGCCAGGACTCCGACGACGCGGCAAGCACCTTCCTCGAAGAGGCTCCCGTCCCCTACCCCAGCTACACCGACCCGGACAAAGGCCTCGCCGACGCGCTGGGCGCCTCGCTCGGGAAGCCCGACACGGCCTTCTACGACCGCCACGGCAAGCTCGTCTACCTCAAACAGGGGCCGTACACCGACGAAGCCGAGCTGCGGGCGGACATCGAGCGCTATGCGCTCCCCCGGGCCACTGAGAGCGGATAATCGATTCATGGACCTCTTCGTCGCAGTCGCCTTGATCGGGGTAGGGCTGTTACTCGCGGAGTTGCTGCTCTCGACCGGAGGCGTGTTGGCGGTGCTCGGAGCGGCCGGCCTGATCGCCGGGGGGGTCCTCGCCCTCACCGCCGACGCCGACTCGAGCGCCAGCGAGTGGGCTGGGCCGGCGCTGATCACGCTCGGCGTGCTCTCGATCGTCAGTTTCTACTTCGTCACCCGCAAGGTGCTCGATGCCCATCGCGAGAAGCCGGTCCGCGGTGGCCACGAGGAGCTGGTCGGCGCGATCGCCGAGGTGCGCACCCCGCTCAGCCCCACGGGCCGGGTGTGGACGGGGGGCACGCTGTGGCGGGCCCGATTGGCCGGTGCTGGAGCCCCGCTGCAGCCGGGGGATAGAGTCAAGGTCGAGGCGGTCGACGGCTTGACCCTGGTGGTGCGGCCCGAGACGCCGTCCGAGTCCCCGGCGCAAGGAGCGGACTGATGGCAGCATTGGTGGTTCTCGCCGTCCTGGTGATCTTCGTGGCGATCGTGCTGGGGTCCTCGGTGCGGGTTCTGCGCGAGTACGAGCGCGGTGTGATCTTCCGCCTCGGCCGCCTGATCGCCCAGAAGGGGCCAGGGTTGATCCTGCTGATCCCGCTGATCGACCGCATGGTCAAGGTCGACCTGCGCACGGTCACCCTCAACATCCCGCCGCAGGAGGTGATCACCCGCGACAACGTCCCCGCCGGCGTCAACGCCGTCGCCTACTTCCGCGTGGTCGACTCGCGCAAAGCGATCGTCGAGGTCGAAAACTACCTGCTCGCCACCTCGCAGATTTCGCAGACGGCGCTGCGCTCGGTGCTGGGCAAGGCCGAGTTCGACCAGCTGCTGTCCGAGCGCGAGCGGCTGAACGAGGAGCTGCAGACGATCATCGACGAGTCGACCGAGCCCTGGGGCGTCAAGGTGACCGCGGTCGAGATCAAGGACGTCGAGATCCCCGAGCAGATGCAGCGGGCGATCGCCCGCCAGGCCGAGGCCGAGCGCGAGCGGCGCGCCAAGATCATCAACTCCGAGGGCGAGTTCCAGGCGGCGCAGAAGCTCACCGACGCGGCCGACATCATCAGCACCAACCCCGCCTCGCTGCAGCTCCGCTACCTGCAGACGCTGCTCGAAATCGGCAGCAACCAGAACACTACGGTGGTCTTCCCCCTGCCGATGGACATGCTCAAACCGTTCCTCGAGCCCCCCTCCGACTCCTGAGCTCGCCCGAGATCCGCATCGACCAGCTGTCCGGGCTGAGGACGATCCTCGCCCCGGGCCGGGCCGACCGCCCGCATGGGTTCAAGCCGGCAACGGGGGAGGAAAAGGGCGCCGAGGGGTGCCCGTTCTGCGAGGGGCGCGAGGGGAAGACGCCTCCCGAGGTGTACGCGGTGCGGCCCGGCGGCGGCGAGCCGGACACGCCCGGGTGGACCAGCCGGGTGGTGCCGAACCTCTATCCGGCGCTGGCGCCGGCGGACAATGCGGGCGGCCGCGGCGGCTCGAGCGCAACCGGCGGCGAGGCCGGCGCGTTTGCCAGCGCCGGCGACCCCCTGCTCGAGTCGCGGCGGGCAGGCGAGCCCGACCTGTTCGCCTCGCGGCCGGCGATCGGCGGTCACGAGGTGATCGTCAACGCCCCCGAGCACGTCACCGCGATGGCGGAGCTGAGCGAGGAGTCCTTCCTCGGCGCGATCGCCACCTGGCGCGAGCGGATGCGCGCCCACGCCGGCGCCTCCTACGTGCAGCTGGTCGTCAACGAGGGGGCGACGGCGGGGGCCTCGCTCCCCCACAGCCACGCCCAGCTCTACGCCCTCCCCTTCGTCCCGGCGGCGGTCGCGCGGGAGCGGGAGCGGGCCGGCGCCTACAGCGAACGCACCGCCGGCGGCGGGCTGCTCAGCGACGTCCTGGTCGAGGAGGTGCGGCGGCGGGAGCGGCTGGTCGCGATCGACGAGGAGGCGGCGCTGATCTGCCCCTGGGCCTCACGCTCTCCCTACGAGCTGCGCGTCCTGCCACGCCGCGCCGCTGCCAGCTTCGAGGACGACACCGGCGGCGGCGCGATGATCCACACCGCGCTCCGCCTTCTGGCGAGCCGCTTCGACGGCTCCCCTCCGCTCAACCTCTGGGTCTGCACCGCACCGGCGGGCGCCGAACGCTTCCACTGGCACGTCGATATCGCCCCCCGCCTCACCGTCAAGGCCGGCTTCGAGCTCGGTACCGGCGTCGACATCAACATCTACCCGCCGGAGAGGGCGGCGGCGGACCTGCGCGATTCCCTCGCGACGCTCTGAGCTCTCGCCCTTCCGGTCGAGCCGCGCGCTACCGATGACCGCGGTGTCCGGCCCGGTGGCGGCTGGCGCGCTTCCTCTTCACGCACCTGACCTTGCCGTGGACCTTCTTCCTCCGGAAGCCCTTTTTGCAGTGCGGCAGGCGTGGCGGGTGGGTCGGGGTGGTGCTCGGGGGAGGCGGGGTGGTGGTTTCCGGCGGCACGGAGATTTCGGGGAGGGGGGTTTGCGTGAGCGGCTGGCCTTCGGTCTTGAATTCGACGTCGCCTCCATTGACCGTGCCGGCGTTTGTGGTGACCGCCAGCCGGTAGTGATAGACGGTTCCAGGCATCAGGCTCGGGACTTTCCGGCTCTGCGCCACGGCGGCCGTAACCGGCCCCGGCAGCGTCGGGCAAGGGAAGCTGGACCCGTAGGACACGCTCGTGCCGAAATCGAAGTGACAGTCGGAGACCGAGCCCCCGTGAGGATTCACCTTGCCCCCGATCGTGGCTTCGGTCCGCGTTATGGCGAGCGGCGATTCGGTTGTCACAGTCGGAAGGACGACCGGCAAAGTTTCGAAAGTTTTGCTGGTACCGACAGCCGATCCCCCGTTGCTCGTCACGCTCACCCGATAGCGATACGCCGTGTGAGGCAGCAGCCCAGACAATTTCAGCGCAAGCGGCGTACCCCCCGAGCCGTCGGGCAGCTCCGGGCAGGGCACGCTGGTAGCGCTGGCGAAGCCGGTGTCGGCTTCCCCGGTGTATTCGAAGTCGCAATCGAGCGCGGCATGCCCTTTGGCGTCCACCGTGGCGTTGAGCGTCGCAGTCAACTGGCCGACCGACGATGCCGCGCCGACGGTCGCGGAAGGCGGGCCGATCGTGACCCTTTCGAAGATGTAGATCTTGTTGTGCTCGCTCAGATAGAGCCTGTGCGTCGTCGCATCGGCGGCGATCTGGGCGGCGGCAGTCGGGCCCAGCGGTGGATTGACGAACAGGCCGGCGCCGAAATCGTCGAACTGCGATCCGGAAGAGTCGTAGGCGACCACGTGGTAGTCCCTCCCTCCCGGTAGATCGCCGACGAACACGTCGTCGGTGGATGTGTCGACTCCGACCGCGACGGCATCACGGCCGCTCTG
The DNA here is from genome assembly GCA_963770315.1 of uncultured Solirubrobacterales bacterium. Lineage (GTDB taxonomy): Bacteria > Actinomycetota > Thermoleophilia > Solirubrobacterales > 70-9 > VRUE01. The sequence goes on along the minus strand of CAVYPC010000002.1, from coordinate 2,690,701 downwards.
CAACAACGAATCGAAAACGTAGGAGCCCCCGGAGGCTGTCAGCTTGACGACGCGGTCGGGCGCGAGGTCAACCACATAGAGATCGCCTCCGGAGTCGAGGGCGACACTGACCGGCTTACCAAAGCTGCCGCCGGGGCAGCCGCCGCAACCGATCGTTTCCTGCAACGCACCGGCCGGGTTGAACACCTGCACCGAGTTGGTGGCGCTGTTGGGGAAATAGACGTCGCCGGTCGAATCGGTGGCGATCTGCGGCAGCGTGGGGTTGACGCTCAACGGAAATGGCGTGCCCATGACGCCGGCCGCCGAGAACGGATCCATCTGCGCAGTACCGAAATTGCCAAGCGGCGATTCCGACCGTACCTGTGCTCCGTAGAAGCCTTGGGTAACAGGGTTGACGGCGACCCCGCTGAAGAAAGCTTCGGGACCGCCGAGGAAAGTCCCCGCGGCGGTCCCATTGCTCTCGAACCGACGTATCTCACCGGGCGCGTGTTGCAGGCCGTTGTCGCTCGCCACGGCGACATAGACCCGATGGTTGGCCTGATCGACGGCCACGCCATGGGGAAAATCGATGCCCGCGACGAGCACCGAGTTGGGTTGGCCAAGCTCGTAGCCCGTGCTCGCCAGGGCCGGACTCGCGGTAAGCAGCGCGGATGTCGCGATCGCCAGTAAGGCCGACGCGATCGTCAGCCGAACGACGCCACCTCGTGAAATGGCGACATCTCGTCGTGTGCGAATCATCCTCATGCTCCCGCTCACAAGGGCTTCCCTGGCGTCGAATCGGCGTACCGCCCTGTTTCTCTTACCCTAACAGCCGGAATGCCGAGATCCCCTCGCTTTAACCCGATCCTCATTTCGGAGCATTCGAGACGGCCATCCGCTGTAACGGGTCACCGATAGGCTGCGGCTCGTGCCGCCCAACCCACGCCCGATTCCTCGCTTCATCGCCAACTCGAGCCAGGAGGGGATCCCGCATGGGAGGTTCGCCGACCGCCTGGCGCAGGAGTTCCGGGGCGCTTGCGAAGCGATCGGGGATCTCCCCGACGGAGTCGAGGCTGCAGAGAAGATCGAGTGGTTCCCCGAGCGCGCCTGGGGCGGTCGCGCCTGGGTTCCCTGCACCGGCCGCGTCGAGGGTCCGGACGGCACGCTGGAGCTGTTCGGCCATGTCTCCTACGCGAAGCCCGACGGCGGCGAGCCGGGAGAATTCGAAGCCAAGGCCGACTTCACCGACGTCCTCGCCGAGGACAACCCGGAGTGGCACATCGACCTCAACGATGACGTGATCGGTCGCTGGCGCGGTGAGAACGGCCGCGCCGGAGACGTCACCCTGGTCTGGGGACGCCCCCTGGTCCGCGGCGCCGTCGCGGCGACGGCCGAGCTGGAGGCGGAGACGGTCGACCAGGAAGTGGTCACCAGCGAACGCTTCACCCTGCTCGCCCTCGACGCCCTCAAGGGCTACGGCGACGACATCTTCATGGAGGTCAAGCTCTGGAGCCGCCGTGCCCAAGAGCTTGCCGCCGAGAGCCTCTACGCCTGACGCGCGAGCACCGGCGAGAGAACCCGCCCGCACGGCGCGGAGGCCGTGCGGGCGAATCCGTTCGAACCTACGGCGCGGTAACCGCCCAGACGCCCGCGTTGGCGGCGCCGGGGGTGCCCGAGTAGGTCAGGACCGCTCCAAACGGCGAGGGAGTTGCCGACTGGAGTTCCAGCCCGCCATCCTGAGCGGTGTAGAGGCAGAGGTTGCCTTTCGCCGCTTTCGGGAAGAACACGCTTCCAGGGCATTCCGCAGCGTGTTCTATGCCTTCCTGTTCTTTTTTGACGATCACGATCGTCGGCAGGCCCTGCAGTGGCAGCCCGAAGGAGATCGTGGTTGCGGCGGCGCCTTTACCGGCGAACAGTTCAGGCCCGACGCCGGCAAGCCATGTACCGCCTACAGAAGCGCCGCTGGGGAGGAAGCCGCCCGCGGTCCAGGGGTCGCCGGTAGCGCCCTTCGGGCCCTGATCGCCCTTGGGACCTTGGTCACCCTTCGGGCCCTGATCGCCCTTGGGACCCCGCTCGCCCTGCGGACCGGTGAGCCCCACCGGGCCCTGCTTCCCCTTCGGCCCCTGGGGTCCACGCTTGCCCTGCTTCCCCTGCTTCGAGATATCGGCCGAACCGGTCGTGCCCTTGGCGGCGAGAGCGCCGCCGGTCATTGCAAAGACAAGGGCCACCACCGCGATCGCGGTGGGCGGACTCAGGTTCCTGCGAATTGCGTTCAGCATCAGTTGTACGCCTCCCTGTGTGTAATCAGTTACTTAACGCCCCCGCCACGAGGCGGGAGCACAAGACGAGACGGCCATGGATTTGGCCGACGCCGGGCTAGTGTCTCCCCGAAACGACCCGACGCAAGCGGGTGCGGCAGCCTTTTGCGACACTTAACAGTGTGGAACCCGAGTAGTACTAAAAGGTGACTTTCACCGTACCGTTTGATACCTTGCTGAGATGGTGAGTATCGACCGTGAGCGCTCCCTTAGGATGCGCTGATGATTAGCGAGCTGCTGCCCCCCGGACATCGGACTGGCGTTCGATGCCATGTGCGCACTGCGCACCCAGCTCGCTGACGAGCAGGCCTTCGTCCAGCAGGTGGACGAAGTCCAGCGACCCGAGGGCTACCGCCTGGTTGCCGCATTCGAGGAGGGCGACGCGAGCGCGGTTGCCGCGGCGGGCTTCCGCACCTGCCACGGCCTTGCCTGGGGTCACTACCTCTACGTAGACGATCTCTCCGGCGCTGTGTCGGTCGAGCGGGTGCGGCGTGACGATTGACCGGGGCTGCCCTCTGACGGCGAGGATTAGCGGCTGTCAGCGCCCCGGGCCGGAGTCGAACCGGCGACCTGCCGCTTAGGAGGCGGCTGCTCTATCCTCTGAGCTACCGGGGCGAGAAGCCCGATTATCACTCAGAGCGTCAGCGGCGTTTGTGTGAGCCCTTCCTCGCCTTCCCGCAATCAGCCTGCATCACAGGATGAGCGCTGAACTCCTTCCCGTTATGCCCAGTGAAGTCCACAGCGGCCTTCGAGGTAGCCCCACAGAGGTTGCGGCTGTTGACGATCAGCCCCTTCTTGCCGCCCTGCATCTTCAAGACGACTTTGGAGAGCGGCGCGTCCGGTGAGTTTTCAAGCGTCGCCCTGATCCCGCCGTTGGCGGAGTCGATCCGAACGCTGACCTCGACATCGACTAAGCCGTGCAGATCGAAGACGAGATCCGGCAGCTTGTGGCTCGAGGACCTAAGCCAGACCGGCCCTTCGAGCGGTTCTTCGAGCAATGGCGTCCAGGCTTTGATGAAGCCGTACTGGGCTCCGGGGGGACAGGCCTTGGCGGCGAACTGGACGCGGGTGCAGATCGTCCTGATGTGGGCCTGGTCGAGGAATGCGGAACGCGGTAGGCGAACCACAAGGCCTTTGACGTTCGCATCGCCTTTTCTCGGCGTGTAGGTGGCGATCAACCCTGGGTGCCCGCCGCGCTTGGTGCCGCCTTTGAGAGCCAGGTCGAGCTTCGGCTTAAACCCCAGGTTCAGGCAGTTTGCGGCCTGGTAGCGATCGGAGAGCGCCACCGGGACATCGTCGGCTGGATCGAAGACGTTCAGGTAGGAGCCGAAGAGGGTCGCTTTGGCGCTCGATTCATCGCAACCGGTCGGGTTCAAGAGGAAGTTATGGCGATCGACGTAGACCCTCAGGTCACGCACCTTCAAGACGATGCCGTCGAGGATGTGGGGGATCGGGTCTGAGTTGGCGCCGTCGACTTCGACTTCCGCGGTCTTCGAGTTGAGGGTCAAAGCGAGCCTGACGACCACCGTTCCGGCGTCAAAGGGACCGGCGACCGCAGGGGTGACCGAGATCACGCTGAGGGGATCGCCGTGCCAGGGGCCGCCGAGGTAAATCTGGCCGCCGACGTAGGTCAGGGCTCCCCCCACCCCCGCTCCGGCCAGGGTGTGGCCGATCAACGAGCTGGCGGGACAAGAGGGGCTGGCGATCTCCTGGCGACCGGTCTTCGATCTGGCGACATCGATCGCAGAATCGGGGCATTTCGATACCCCGACCAAAGAGCCGATCTCACCCGGGGGCAGGATCGAGGAGAACTTGGTCATGTCCTGTTCTCCGTCAGAGCGGATCAAGCGCATGTTGAAGGGAGAGAAGGAGCCGGCGTTGTTGTTCAGCGCCCCGGCGCTGAAGCCGGGGTGGAAGGGAGGAACGCCTCCCGGGGGGCAGGGGCCTCCGCCGACTCCCCTGGTGATCTTGAAAGAGGAGGTGACGGTTCTCGGGTTGCTTGGGTCTGACCAGGGGTAGAACTTTGCCTCGGTGGTGTAAGTGCCGCAGGCCGATGGGGTGATCAGCGGCGCTCTGGCGCCTTCTTTGAAGTGGAAGTTGAAATGGCCGATCGGGACCTGGGGGCTGTTTTCCAGGGTCGCGACGAGTTGCCCGGTTTTCGGGTCCGGTTCCACTTTCAGCGGCACTTTGACGATCACGCCGAGGTTGGTGTTGCGCAGCACCAGATAGAGCGCGATCAGGCTGTCGAAGGGGTTCTCCGCGCCGGGGGTGGTGGTCGCCGCGTCGTCTTGCTGGGCCAAGAAGACAGAGCCGTTGATCGCTTCGTCCAGAACTGGCGTTTGAGTTTCAAGCGAACCCAGCTTGGAGGCCTCCGGGCAGCCTTCTCCCGGTTGGGAGTGAAGCGTCTCCTTTGCTATCTGGGCTGGGGTGCAGACGGCCAGCCCTTCGCCAACCGAGGGATTGATCGTCAGCCCTTCCGGCAGGGTGATCACCGCTTTCTTCACATAGGACTGGGCCAGCCCTTCGACGCTGGTCAGGCCTTCGTCTTTGAAGTCGACGTTGAAGTCCAAGCCCGAGCCGGTCTCCGCCGATTCGGTGCCGAGCTTGGATTCGGTCTTTGGCGAGAAGCCCAGTTTGCCGCAGCCGGTGAAGGGCTGGGGGTTGCCTTGGGCGTCGTGGATCGTCACCCCGCCTGAATCGGTGTCGAGCAGACCGTCTTTGTCGCCGTCGGTCCAGGAGGTCGCGTCATAGGTGATCGCCAGCGCTTCGGCGCAGTTGGTCGGCAAGGTGAGCAGCGGCCTTGGGTTGGGTGGGGTCGGGCAGAGCTCGCCGTTGCCTTCGAACTGGAAGGCGCCGGGTTCGGTGATCGAGGGTTCTTCTTTGACATGTTCCTTCAGGCAATCGCCGCGCAATCCGTCGTGGCTCGGGTCGCTCGGGTTGCCCCAGACCGTGACCTTGGCGCCGAGCACGTCGAGCGGCTGCGGCGTGTTTCGCAAGATCGCGATCGCGTGGTAGGGGGCTTGGGGGCTGAGCACGAACTCGACCACGATGTTTGCTTCGCCGCCGACGCTCCAACCGACCCGCAAGAGCACCCCGGGGGGCGTGGTCAGGTTGTAGACCGGCGAGGCGTCCCAGTTCGCCTCAAGCGAGACGGCGGTAACTCCAACCTGGGTCTCGAGCGGGCAGTTCGCGTCTTGCAGGAAGGCCAGCGAGGAGCAGCGCGGGTAGGCGGTCGGGTCGCCGAGGATGCCTGGCGCCAGGTGGTTGAAGAAGTCCTTGAGCCTGCCTTCGGCGAACGGGCGGCCTGCTTCCTCGCCGAAGTTGAGCCCGAAGGATCCCGTCGCCGCATAGGGATGGGATCCCGCCTGGGTTGCCATGCTGCCGTCTTCGTTGGTGAAGGTGAAATCGAAGCCGAAGAGGCCGAAATGGGCCTGGGCCGCAGTGGGGGCGAAGGCCGCGCCGGCGAGGGCGATCGCAAAGATCGAGATCAGGCGCTTCATCGTTTGGCCCTCCCGTTGTGGTTGGCGGTTCGGCTTGCCTTTTGCTTTGCGCCTCGCTTGAGGCAGCGGACTTTGCCCGCCCTGCGCACCTGACGTCTGCCTTTGGCGCAGCGTCGTTTCGAGGGCGCTTTGACAGTGCTGCCGGGACCGCGGAAAGAGGAGGAGGCCGGGGTCGGATCGTTTGGCGCAGATACCGGTCCCTGACAGGCTTCGCCTTCGCACTGGGCCTGCTCGGGGGGCTGGGGGAAGCCGCCGAGCGCCCTGGCGTCATAGAGGTCGAGCGAGCCCGGATCCTGGGGCAAAAGGCTCGACCCGGTGGTGAAGAAAACGTCTTCCCCATCCGGGCTCGCTTCCCAGAATTCCGATTCGAAGGGGCTTTCGCCGGTCGAGATCAGATACAGGCAGCCGCCGTTTTGGGGGAAGTAGCTGGCATCTTCGGCATCGCAGCCCCCCGTTCCCGGCGCCTCCCACTCATAGACGTCCTGGGCGCCGTTGGTGTCGCGCGGCAAGAGCGCGTCGTTTGCGTTGAAGAACAGGCGCTTGCCGTCGACGGAGAGGACGTTTGAGGCGTGCAGCGGGTGTTCCCAGGTGGGGATCCAGGCGGCGGCCTGGACTTTGGACTTGAAGCCTTCCCCGGGATGTAAGTAGGGTTCTGCGAGTTCGTGGGTGGCCGGTCGCGCTCCGCTTGGGTTGCAGGAGATGCACTGAAGCGCACCGCCGGCCGTGTAGGTGTAGACCTCTACTGCTGGCTTGCCGCTGCTCGCCGCCGTGTTGTCGAAGCCGGTCAGCTGCGCCCGCGACTCGAAGGCGATGCGGGTGCCGTCAGGGGTGACCCTGGTGGCGCGGTACTGCGCGTTAGGGGAGATGAGGCTGTAGGAGATGCCGTTTATCTTCTCTGCGTCGGGCTCGGGCTTGCCGGCGTCGCTTTCGAGCACGGTGGCGACAAACTCGAAGGAGCCCGAGCCGGCTTCGTAGAGGTAGAGGTTGGGCTTGCCCGCGCTCGCTTCATCGCCCTCGCTGTTTTGCCCCGATCCCGCCAACACGTCGGTGGAGAGGAAGTAGACGCGCGAGAGATCCTTGGAGACGCCCGTGACTCCTCCCCTGAAGTCATCGCCGAAGTTCCTCACGTGGTGGGCGATCAGCCTCGGCGCTTCCCCCGCTTCGGCTTCGCCCAGGTCGAACTCGTAGAGGTCTTGGCCTTCTGAGTAGAGGGCTTTGGAGCCATCGGAGGCGGCGGCCCAGAAGAAGGCGTTGTTACCGGTGCTGACCGCGATCGTGCAGGCTTTGCTCGCTTTGGTGCATTCGCCTTTGACGATGCCCTGCTCGGGGTGGTGGCGCAGGTAGATCTTTCCGACTAAATCGGTTCCAACCGAGGTCCAGTAGACGTAGGAGCCGTCCTCGGAGACGGCGCCCTGGAGGCTGTCGCTCCCAGCCCCGCCAGCGCCACCAACCGTGGCACTGACCGGGTCGGCTTCGCCGCCGGGCAGGACGCTGACCAGATGGAGGCCGCCGTTGAAGCGGTCATAGAGCTGGGCGTTCACTCCTGCGGCGGCATCGGCGGTGAGCGGCGCCTTGGCGCGGAAAATCGCGTGGCGCGAGTCGGCGGAGGCGCCCTGGACCGAGTTGTTGGTGACGTAGCTGCTCCTCGCTTCGCCTTCGAGCGGCAGCGGCGCCGTGGTCAGCGTTTCGAAGCTGCCCGCTTCCGGTCCACAGTTCTGGCGGCGGTAGAGGTTGGCGGCTTCGGGCTGGGCGTCGGGGTTTAAGGCCGGAGTCTGGAAGTCGACCACCCAGGCGCTGCAGAGGTCGGGCGAGAAGGCGATGAATTCGCGGCCCGCCCCCGCAACGGCCCCTTTGACGCGGCGGCCGGGGTAGGGCGGGTGGATGGCCTCGCTCGACCAGCCGATTCCTTCGACGCGGGCAGCCAGGTACTGGTTGATTACGAAGCTGTTGGGCGGGTCTTCGCCGAAGGCGGCGCTTCCCCTGGTGGCGTAGGCGAGCTTTTCGCCGTCGGGGGATACCTGGGCGTAGCCCTCGGCTTCCAGATTGTTCCTCCCGGCGATGATGTCGGCGCCGTTTTTGTCGACCGGGGAGACCATCTCATAGGCGCGGCAATCGGGCAGCGGGGCCGAGGCGCCGATACGGAAGCCCTGGTTGGGGCAGTCGGTCTGGGGGGCGAAGGGGCGGTAGGTGTTGAGAGTGCGGTCTTCACCTTCGCTCACGCCGCCGTCCAAGACGGCGGTGTTGGTGCAGAGGTAGCGCCAGTGATAGGTGGCGCCGGCTTTGAGGCCGGTTAGCGTGACCGGCACTGGGTGATCGCCGCGGTCTGTGCCGACAGACACCTCCGGCGTGCTCTGCCCGTAGGAGACGTCGGGGCCGTAGTCGACATGACAGCTGGTCGCGAGGCCTTCGGGATTGACCAGCGCCCTCAGGGTGGCCTCGGTGGCGGTGGCGGAGACGACCTGCTCGGCGGAGATCGTCGGTGGGCCGAGGGTTTTGAAGCTCACATCGGGACTGGTCTCGGTTTCGCCGCCGATTTTTGCCCGCAGGCGGACGTGGTAGACGGTCGCCCCCTGCAGGCCGGCGATGTTGGCGTGCACCGATACGGGGCTGGTCCCCGAGCCGATCGTCGCCGGGGACTCCGCGCAGGTGGCGACGTTGCCGTAGGCGGTCGTCGCGCCCCATTCGAAGCGGCATTCGCTGCTCAGGGTGCCACCGGGGTTGACCGTTCCTTTGAGCGTGGCGCTGGTTTCGGCGATCGGGTTGGCGGGGAGGGCCCTCGCTTTGAAGCAGCCGACCGGCTCGGTGCCGTAGGCGCGGAGGAAGTCTTTTCCGCTGCCGAAGTTGGTGACGTAGAGGTTGCCCGGCGCTTCGCTTCCGGGGCAGACGTTGGTGGCGAGGCCGGTCGATTGGACAAATTCGTCCTTGCCGAACTGGTCGATCACATTGCCGGCGGGGTCGAACTCGAAGATCCGGTCGAGGGGGGGAGTGCCACTTCCCCCGCCTGCGAAACTACTGAAGGCATAGACGTGGCCCGCCGCGTCCACGGCGACGGCGGTGGGAACTGCGGCGGCGAATTCGTTGGGCTCGGGCAGTTCGAAGCGTCCGAGCTCTTCGCATTCCCCGCCGGCATTGAAGGACAGCTTGCGCACGTCCAGCTGGCCTTCATAGGCGACGTAGAGCTTGCCGGCGGAGTCGGTGGCGAGCGATTGCACGGTGCGGGGCACGCTGCACTCGTCCTGGTAAGCGCCGCCGGTGTCGAAGCGCTGGATGTGGTTCCGATCGCCGACGTAGACCCTGTCGGTGGGATCGATCGCGATGAAGTCGCCGACCCCCAATGCGCCGAACTCGCCTGCATCAGCGCCTTTGCTGCCGGCTTTGCAGCTGTCGGCGGCTTTGCAGACCTCCGGACCGCCGCCGTCGGCAACGGTGGCGGTGATGTTGGCGGGCGAGATATTCGCCTGGACTTCGGGCGCGGGCGGCGCGCTCGGCGGCGGGGAGGTGGCGAGGTTCTCGCTCATCTTGGCGGCTTGGGAGGAACCGGCGGCAAAGAGGCCGTCAGCCTTGACTTCGCACTGGAAGACCGCGGGGGCGGCGAGGTCGGCCGCCGTCACCGTGTAGGTCTTATTGCTGGCGTTTTCTTTGATGCTCGCGCCGTTGCGGTACCAGCGGTAGTTGAAGTTTCCATTGCTGTCCCTCCAGCCCGCTTCGTCTGGGTCGCAGCTGAGCGTCTGCCCGCCGCCGCCGACGCTGAGCGGGGCACTTGCTTCAGGCGCTGGGATCGAGGCCGGATGACGGGGGGCAGGGCGCCCGGGGGCCGGGGCGATCAGCTGCCCGGGGTCTGAGAGCTGGGTGGAGGCGGCGGCGGCGTTGGTGGCGGTGACCCGACACTGGAGCACCTTGCCTTTGTCCTGTGCGGTGGCGGTATAGGTGGAGGCGGTGGCGCCTTCTATCTCGCCGTTGTTGCGAAGCCACTGGTAGGAGATCGATTCGGCTGCGGTCGGGGTCGAGCATTTGAGCTGGGCGCCGGCGTCGAGGGTGACGGTAAGCGGCGTCACGTCATCGCCCGCGAGGTTGCCTTCGAAAGTGACGACGAAGGGGTTCGATCCCGTGACCGAGACCGAGCCGCCAGGTCCGGTGATCGAGGGCAGAGCGTTGAGCGCGGTTTGGATTTCCGCGGCCGAGGCGTTGAAGGGCAGTGGCGCGGTTTCGGCGTTGGTCCCGTTTAGGAAGGGGTTGGTGAAATTCAGCCTGAAGGTCCCGGCGCTCTGGGCGATGGAGATTTCCTGGGTCTCTTTGTTGGTCGAGTCATCGGGGCCGAAGGCAACCGTGTCGCCGCCGAAGGCGGCGAGGAACTGGCCGGCGGGGGAGAACTTCTGCACGCGCTGGTTGTCGTGATCGACTACGTAGACGTCGCCGGAGGAGTCGACGGCGACGCCAAGCGCCACTTTGAACTGGCCCGTGCCGCTTCCTTCGACCCCCGCTTTGCAGACATCGCCGTTATCGGGCACGCAGATACTCAAAGCCGGTGCCAGTGTTGCCGGGGCCCGACTGCACAACGTCCCAGCCCCAGGCCTTGACGAATTCGCCCAGGGGATTGAACTCGTTGATGCGGCTGTTGAGCTGATCGGCGACGAAGACGTGGCCGTCTTTGGGGTCGGCGGCGATACCGCGGGGAATGCTGCACTGCCCGGCGCCGGTGCCGCTTTCGCAACTCTGCCAGAGCTGGGGTGGGGCGGCGGAGGCGGCGGGTGCAGTGAGGAGGAGGGCGCAGGTGAAAGCCACCAATGCGGCCAGCGCCGTCGCCGCGATGAGTCGCCTGGCCGGTGTCTGCGTTTTAACCCTCACGTGCTCTCCTCGCTGTTTCATCTGTGAGTGATTGCGGTGTGTTGTTGGCGATCGAGCGTGGAGGGCCCGCGCCCCGGGCAGCCAAGCCGCCCGGGGGTAGGCCGGTCTCACTCGCGCTAGCCGGTCACCGCCCAGACGCCGTGGTTGACGCAGCGTTCCACCGCGCAGGAGAGCCTGAGCAGGGCTCCCGCGGGGGTGGGGGCGGCGTTGGCGTCCCCACCTTCGGTCGGGTTGAAAACTTCAATAGAGGAGCCCGGAAAGTTGAAGGGCCCGAATACCAGGCCGACCCCGTAGACGCAGAATTTGCCCGAGCTGGCTTTCGGCACGCCGCCCGATACACCAGCGCAGCCGGCTGCGCTGCTCGTGTGGCCTTCGGCATCCGCGGCCACGTAGACGAAGGTGGGCGCCGATGCGAGGTGAATGGGGAAGCTGACCGTGGTGTCTTCCGTCGCTTCTTCGCCTTCGAGGGTGAAGCGGGGGGACGACCCCGACCAGGCCCCGGTCTCGGTCGAGCCGACCGGAAGGGTGCCGCCCGCGCTCCAGGGGGAGCCTTCTTCGCCTTCAGGCCCTTCGGGGCCTTGCGGTCCCTGCGGGCCGGTGTCGCCCTTGGCGCCCTGGGCGCCGTCTTTGCCATTGGCGCCGGCGGAACCCGCGGGTCCCTGTGGACCTGCCGGGCCGGTTGCGCCCTTCGGACCACGCGGGCCCTTCTTGGCCTTGGCCGAGGCGGTGGCCTTGCCACTGCCGTTGTTGTTAGCGGCGTAGGCGCCGCCCATCATCGCGAAAACGAGGGCGATCACCGAGATCGCGCCCGGGATGCCGAAGCGGTTGCGCATTGGCGAGAACATCAAATCTCTCTCCTTGTCCCGTGAGCCCCTCTGCCTGCCGCTTCCCTTGCGACTCCCTTGGCGAAGCTCGGTTATTGGTCCCTGTGCCGTCTCAACCGGACGGTGGCGAGACTGTAAACAAAGACCTTTTTAATGTCAAGGTCAATGTTTTTGTAGAAAAGAGCGTTGTTGCAACCCACATGTAAAGCCCTGCAAAGCACGGACTCCCATACGGGTACATAGCAAGTACACGAAGGGCTGCGACGGCGGCCCGCCGGCCGCGGGACTGGGGACTCTGCTCAGCCGCGGTCGGGGCGATCCGGATACAGCTCGTCGATCGTGACGAGGGCCCGGTAGGGGGCGGCCGCGGCCGCTTCGATCGCCTCGCCGCCGCCAGCCAGACGGTCGACGACGGCGACCACGGCGACGGGCTCGAGGCCCTGCTCGCGGATGCGCTCGATCGCCTTCACGGTCGAGCCGCCGGTGGTGACGGTGTCCTCGACGACGAGCACCTTGTCGCCCTCGTCCACCGGGCCCTCGACCCAGCGCTGCAGGCCGTGCTGCTTGCGCTCGCCACGGACGAAGAAGGCGACCAGATCGTCCCCGGCGGAAACCGCGAGGGCAGCGCAGGAGGGTGCGATCGCAGCCGTGGCCGGACCGCCGACCGCGCTCGCTCCGGCCTCTACGGCCGCGGCGGCGATCAGCTCGCCCGCGGCACGGAGCCCCGCTGGCCGCAACAAGGCGCGGCGAGCGTCGACGTAGTACTGCGCCGTCGCCCCACTGGCCAGCGTCACCTCGCCGATCACCAACGAGTGCTCGCGCAGCTCGGCGAGCAGCGTCCGTTTGGCGGCGTCGAGATCGGCCACGCTAGAAGACGAAGATGGGCTCGCCGTAGTGCAACTGTTCGTAGATGCGGGGCTGGTCGGCGATGAAGGTGCGGACGCAGCCGTGGCTCGCGGCGTAGTTGGGCACTTCGGCGTAGCCGTGGACGGCGTAGCCGTTATGCCAGTAGAAGGAGTAGTACATGCCCTCCGCGTTGTAGCCGGGTTCCTGCCGGTAGAAGCTGTACTCGCCGGTGATCGTCGGGGTCGATGGCTTGCCGGTCGAGACCGGATAGATCGCGAAGGGCTCATCGCCCTTGCTGAGCACCAGGACCTGCTTGTCGAGCGGCACCTCGGCGTGCTCGCCGGCGCCGGGATGGCGGACGCGGTAGCCGCCACGGCCGCCGAAGACCGGCTGCACCACGCCCTTGCCGGCGTGTTCGTTGCGCGACATCCCGTTGACCTTGCGGTAGGCGAGCACCTCGCGCCCGGTGCGGCCGTTGAAGCAGGAGCCGCCGCCGGAGACGTAGCCCATCTTCGCCAGCGCCCCTTTGAAGCCCTTGACCACGCGCCCGCACTGCCCCTGGTGCAACGCGGGGAAGCTGACCCGCCAGCTCTTGCGCACGGTGGTGTCGCCGCGCAGCGAGCCGCTGGCCGGCACGTGCGCGCTCGCCGCGTACTTGCCGTCCTTGCGGACGACGATCGAGGCTTTGAAGACACCCGCGCCGCCGTTGCCCTGGCTGACCTTCGCCTCGCGCCCAAGCAGCTTGTGGCCGTCGAGGTAGAAGGTGACGTCGACGCTCTGCTCCGGCGCAAAGGGCTCGACCGTGCCGTAGATCGGCACCGTGCCGAAAATCGGCGCCTTGCCCCCTTTGAGCTTGCCGACGCTGATCTTCACCGTCGCCTGTTGCGGCGCCTGCGGCGCTTTGCCGGCGCCCGTCTGGTTCCCCGCAGGCTGCTTCGCGGAGGCAACCGCCGGAAGCGCCAGCAGGGCGACAAAAACAAGAGCGTGGACGAGCCGGCGATTCATCGGCCCGGCATTCTTGCGGATGGCCCGGTTGGCCGAACGTAACGACTCTGTCACAGCGCAGTCAATTGTCTGTAAAAGAGTGAAACATGGCCTGAAATAACCATTTCGTTGGCTACGGTCAGAGCAGCGGAGGGTGAAGCCGTCAGGCGGCGGCAACCAGCTGATACCTGGAAGTTCGGCCTCGTAGCCGAATGGGGTTCGAGTCCCCCGCCCTCCGCCATGTGTCTGAGATACGAAGGTTGGGTCGAGGTGCAATTATCACGCGGCCTGTGGGGTGACGGCTCTGCTAGTTTTGGCTTAGGTATCAGCTGGTTGCCGCACCTGACGGCCCGCCTCAGCGGGCCGTTTCTTTGCTCCCACCTCGCCCCTACTGCCCGATCAGCGCGATCGAGTTGTTGAGCATGTGGAGGAGGATGCCGGGGACGATCGAGCCGGTCTTCTCGTAGAGCAGGGCGAGGATGAAGCCGAAGGCGATCAGCGGCGGCACGGCGGTGACCCCGGTGAGGGCGTGCAGGCCGCCGAAGATCAGGCCGCTGATCAGGGCCGCGGCGAGGCGCGGCAGGCGCTCGCGCAGGCCGCCGAAGAGCATGCCGCGGAAGCAGATCTCCTCGCTGACCGGCGCCCCGATCGCGATCAGCAGGATCTGCACCGGCAGCGCGCCGAACGATTCGGCGATGTCCTCCTGGTGGGGCGAGCCGAAGAGGCCCGCGTAGAGGGCGGCGAAGACGAGGTAGGCGCCGATCGCGGCCAGCATCCACTTCAGCGCACCCGGGCGGAAGCCGCGCACCCCGAGCCGGCGCAGAGCCACCCCGACCGAGGACTCCCCCCAACGACTGGCGATCGCGATCGGCACCAGCAGGAAGCCGAGCGCGGTGGCGAGCTGCACGACCGCGTTGGCGGCGCTGCTGAGGTCACCTTCGGAGGGGTGGTCGATCACCACCGCGGGGATCCCCAGCAGGATCCCCGCGCCCAGCGCCAAGAAGACGCCGCCGATAGCCAGCTGTGGACCCCAGGTCGCGTAGGGGAAAGACCCAGGGGGTCGCTCCGGCGGAGCCTCCATGCTGTTCGCTCCGCCGGAGCGACCCCCTGGGTCTCCACCTACAGCTAACTTGCCGTCCATCACCCCGGCAGTCAAACAGGTCTCGCGGTCCACCCGGACGCGCCTGCGCTTCCTGCGCCGGCTGCTGTTCTTGGTCGTCTTCTTGGTCTTGGTAGCTATCGCGCTGAGCCAGTTCACCGAGTTCAAGCGACTCGCCACCGGCATCCTCGCTTCGACCGCGGTGCTGGCCGCGATCATCGGCTTCGCCGCCCAGCACACGATCGCCAACATGGTCGCCGGGGTGCAGCTGGCGATCTCCCAGCCGATCCGGATCGGCGACCGGATCTCCTTCGAAGACGTCGAGGGCCGCGTCCTCGACATCACGCTCTCCTACACCTACGTCGACCCTGGCGACGGCACCGCGGTGGTCATCCCCAACCAGCTGCTGGTCGAGGGGATCGTCCACAACCTCTCGACCGCCGACACGCAGGCCTGAGCGGCGTCAGGAGCGAAGTACCCTCTGCGCATGACGCAGCGCAATCGTCGCCGTCAGCGACACCGGGGAGGCGCTCGCAGCAAGCTGCTCTTCGTCGCGATCGGGATCGTCGCGCTGGTCGCAACCGGGGCGATCGGCATCGCCTCCTGGGTGCTCGACGTCGCCGCCAAGGCGCCCTCCCTCGCCGCCTGCAAGCCGATCGACAAGGGCGGCAACTCGACGATCTACGCCGGCGACGGCAGCAAGCTCGGGATCGTCGAGTCCGACGAAGCCCGCGCCCCGATCTCGATCGACCGCGTCCCCAAGAGCCTCCAGCGGGCGACCGTGGCGATCGAGGACGAGCGCTTCTACAGCCACGGCGGCATCGACCCAGAGGGGATCGCCCGCGCCGCGCTGAAGAACCTGGAAGCCGGCAAGACCGTCGAGGGCGGCTCGACGATCACCCAGCAGCTGGTTCGCAACCTCTGCATCTCCAACCCCAGCCGCAACCTCGAACGCAAGATCATCGAGGCGCAGCTGGCGATCGAGTACGCCGAACGCCACTCCAAGCGGGAAATCCTCGGCCAGTACCTCAACACCGCCTCCTACGGGACGCTCGAGGGCGCGACCGCGGTCGGCGTCCAGGCCGCCTCCAAGGTCTACTTCTCGCGGCCGGCCTGGAAGCTGACCCTGGAGCAGGCGGCGCTGCTGGCCGGCCTGCCCCAGGCGCCGACCGACTACAACCCGGTCCTCAACCCGGGCGGGGCGCGGGAACGCCGCAACGAGGTGCTGGCGAAGATGGCGAGCCTCGGCTACATCTCCCACCGTCGCGCCCGGCAGGGCGAGGAGCGCGGGCTCGAGCTCAACCTCGACAAGGGCTACTTCGAGAAGAGCCAGCCCTACTTCTTCGACTACGTCGAGAACGAGCTGATCGAAACCTACGGGGTCAACACGGTCCGCAAAGGCGGCCTCGACGTCTACACGACGATCGACCCGCGCCTGCAGGAAATCGGGTTGGAAGCGATGCGCTCCGCCCTCCCGTACTCCGAAGACCCCTCCTCGGCGCTGGTCTCGATCGACCCGCGCAACGGCGAGATCGAGGCGATGGTCTCCAGCTCCGACTACGGACAGAGCAAGTTCAACCTGGCGGCGCAAGGCCACCGGCAACCGGGCTCGACCTTCAAGGCCTTCGTCCTGACCACGGCGATCAAGCAGGGAATCGACCCCTACTCGACCTACTACACCTCCAAGCACCTCGACCTCGACCTGCCCAAATGGGGCCACTGGGAAGTGAGCACCGCCGACGAGGGCTACCTGGGCCGGATCAACCTGCAAGAGGCGACCGTCGCCTCCGACAACACGGTCTTCGCCCAGCTCGACCTCGACGTCGGGCCGCAACGGGTCGCGTCGACGGCGAAGTCGATGGGGATCGAATCCGAACTCGACGGCATCCCGGCGGAGGGGATCGGCGGCCTGCGGATCGGCGTCTCTCCGCTGGAACTGACCGACGCCTACGCGACCCTCGCCGCCGGGGGAATCCATCGCGATCCGGTCGCGATCCGGCGTGTCGTCTTCCCGGATGGGAGGGTCGAGCGTCCCGAGCGTCCCGATCCGAAACGGGTGGTGCCGGAAGCTGTCGCCTACCAGGTGTGGCGCCTCCTCCACGACAACATCACCGAAGGCACCGGCACCGGCGCCTACACCGGCTGCCCGGGCCAGGGCGGCAAGACCGGCACGACCGACAACTTCACCGATGCCTGGTTCGCCGGCATCCAGCCCAACCTGGCGACGGCGGTCTGGGTCGGCTACCCACAGTCCAACGAGATCGAAATGACCAGCGTCCACGGCACGACCGTCTACGGCGGCACCTTCCCGGCCGAAATCTGGCACTCGCTCTACTCGAACGCGGAAGTCCCCTGCGAGGAATTCAGCCAGCCGAAGCAGCCGATCGCCTGGGCTCCGTTCTACGGCCGCTTCACCTCCTCCGGGCCCGGCATCGACGGCGGTATCGGCACCGGTAACTCTCCGTCTGGCGGGGGAGGAGAGGAAAGCGAAGCGGAACGGCTGGGGAAGGAAGCAACCGGCGGCTATGACCCCAACGCCTACGCGCCGGGCGCGGGGCAGGAACCGACGCCGGTGCCACCGCCGCCACCCGAATACGGCAGCGGGGGCGGTGCGGGCGTCGGCGGCGGGGCCGCGGCCGGCAATTGACCCACGCAATCGCAAAAAGGCGAGTTCGAAGTTACCCGCCTATGACACGGGTAACTTCGAACTCAATCGGCTGGGGGGCTGCAGTCGGGCTTGTCGCCGCGTTTGCGCTCGCCCCCGTCCTCCTCTCCCACGACGTCTACAGCTACGTCGATTACGCTCGGCTCGGAGTCGTCCACGGCCTCGATCCCTACGTTCACCCGCCTGCCGCGGCCCCCTTCGATCCCGCCTACGCCCGCGTCACCTGGATCGACACGGCCAGCGCCTACGGGCCGCTGTTCACGCTCGCGACCTACCCGCTCGCCTGGCTGCCGGTCACGGCGGCGGTTGCGGCGCTGAAGGCGGCTGCCGCCCTCTCGGTACTGGGCACCGCGGTGCTGGTGGCCCGCCTTGCCCCTGCCCGCGGCGTCTCCCCCTGGCCCGCCGCCGCCTTCGTTGCCCTCAACCCGTTGGTCCTGCTCCACGTGATCGGCGGCGCCCACAACGACGGCCTGGCGATGCTGGCGGCGACGATCGGCGTCGCGGCGATGCTCTCGGCACGCGAGGCCAGCGCAGGCGCCGCCTTCGTAGCGGCCTTCGCGATCAAGGCCCCGGCCGCAATGGCCGCCCCCTTCGCCCTCCTCGCCGCCGCGCGATCGCAGCATTTTCCGGCCCGGGGTGGGGGAAAAGCTGCAATCGGGCCGGGGCGGCGAGGGCCCGCGCGGCTGCTGGCCGGGATCGGCGTCGCGGCGCTGGCGGTCGGCGCGGCCGCGTACGTCGCCTTCAGCTGGCACTGGCTGGACACGCTCAGCCTCGCGGGCGAGAACCAGGACCGCACCAGCCACATGAGCATCCCGATCACCTTTGCCCGGCTGACGGGCCTGAACGCCAGCGCGGTCCGCGCCAGCGCCCTTGCCCTCTACGCCGCCCTCTTCATCCACCTGCTGATCCGAACCTGGCAGGGCGCCGACTGGCTCCGCTGCGCCGCCTGGGCCTCCTTCGCCCTGCTCCTGGCCACCGCCTGGCTCCTACCCTGGTACCTGATCTGGGCTCTCCCCCTTGTAGCTCTCTCAAGAGACCGCCCCCTACAGCTCCTGACCCTGGCCCTGACCGCCTACCAGCTCCCAGCCCGGCTCCCCCTTTAGCGGAGCCGACATTGACCCCTCTATGGGTGGGTAAAGTCAGCTACGGCACCTTGCACTGAGCGATCCTGGCCGGGGTTCTCGTGCGAGAGCCTTCGGCGACTCGACTTGGGGAGGCAGGGGGCGGCTCTGGGGAGCCTCGCGAAGCGGCTCCGCAGAGTGGTTTCTCCCGCGAAGCGGTCCAACATAGTGAGCGGAGCGCCAGCGAAGCGAACCTAGGCTCCCCAGAGCCGCCCCCTGCCTCCCCCAACCGACGCTAAAGAATCTCGGGCGAGTGGATGGGTGTCTCCTCGCGCCTAGGCGTCCCCTCGGCCTGCTCCTCAGCCGACGGATGGATAACCCCGGTGGGAATCGACCAACCCTCGCGTTTGCCCAGCGCGGTGACCAGGCCGACGTAGAGCAGCTCGACCACGGTCAGCACGCCCCGCACGGCGATCGCGATCAGCGAGCCGACCGCGAAGCTGTCGCCGACCGCGCCCTTGACCGCCCAGGCGAAGGCGGCGTCGCGGATACCCAGACCGGCTGGGGCGACAAGGGTGACGAGGGCCGCGACGTAGCCGACCGCCTGGGCCGAGCCCACCGTGAGCACTTCGCCGACCGTCAACGGGATCGTGGTGACCGAGCGGGCGACGCAGTACATGCCGACCGCGACCACCCCCCAGACGGCGACGTAGTAGAGGATCAGGACGATTACGCCGCGCAGTGAGATCACATCCGGCAGGGACTCGCGGCCGAAGGCGCGCAGGACGCGGTCGGCGAGCGGTCCGAAGATGCGCGGATGCAGCAGCGCGATCGCCGCGGGGATCAGCAGCAGCACCGCCCAGCGCCAAGGCTGACCCTGCAGATCGGGGTGGCTGATCAAGAAGTAGGCGGCGAAGACGATCGCCGAGGTGGCGGAGATCGCCTGCTCGTAGACGATGCTCGCGATCGTGATCCGCCGCTGCACCCCCGCTCGCTCGGAGAGCAGGACCCGCCCCAGTACATAGAGGACGCTGCCCGGCACATAGCGGGCCAGCAGCGGCTGGCCCCAGGCCACCTGCGCCCGCCCCGGCCCGATCCGGTAGCCGAGGAAGCGCAGGATGAGGTCCCAGCCGTAGGCGCTGAGCACGTAGAAGAGCGGCAGGACGACGAAGGCGGGGATCAGCCAGAGGACGTGGAAGTGGACGCCCTTGTCCTTGATCTCCGCCCACTGGTCGACGACCGTGAGCACGAGGAAGCCGAAGATGACGACCGCGAGCCCGAGCTGGATCGCGAGCCGGACGCCTTTGCTGCGCGGGGGCCGCGTCCCGAACCGGGCGGCGGCCTCGCCGATGCGATGTAGAAATGGATGCCCCTCGGCCACGTCCGCCGCACATTAGTGGCCTTATGGGTCGCCCATTCGACGGCAGCGGGGGAGAATGGCCGCGTGGGCGAGTTTGAGCTATTGGCCAAGTTGCAGTCACGGCTGCCACAGCCTGGGGCGCGGGTGCGGCTCGGCAGCGGCGACGACGCCGCCATCTCCGTTCCCGGCGGCGCCACCGCGACCTCCGTCGACGCCCTGATCGACGGGGTCCACTTCCGGCGCGAGTGGAGCAGCCTGGGGCAGATCGGCCACAAGGCGCTCGGCGCCGCCCTCTCCGACCTGGCGGCGATGGGAGCCGAGCCGGGGGAGGCCTACGTCGTCCTCGGCGTCCCGGCCGACCTCGGCGAGGACGGCTGCGTGGAGCTGTTCGACGGGATCCGTGCGCTCGCCGGCGAGACGGGCGTCAGCCTGGTCGGCGGCGACGTGACCCGCGCCCCGGCGCTGACCCTGTCGATGACCGTCGTCGGGCACGCCTCCGACCCGGAGCGGCTGGTGAGGCGGGGTGGCGCCCGCCCTGGCGACGTCCTGGTCGTGACCGGCGAGCTCGGCGGGGCCGCCGCCGGCCTGCAGCTGCTGCAGCGCCCCAGCCTCGCCGCCGCGATCCCCGCCACGGTTGCGGCGCGGCTGCGCGCCCGCCAGCTCGAACCCGAGCCCCGCCTCGGCGCCGGTCGAGCCCTGGCCGACGCTGGCGCGACAGCGATGATCGACCTCAGCGACGGGCTGGGCGGCGATGCCGGCCACCTCGCCTCGGCAAGCGGGGTCGGGCTGCGAATCGAGGCCGCCGCCCTGCCGCTCGACGAGGGCGTCGAGGAGATCGCAACCGCAGCCGGGCGGGCGCCGCTGGAGCTGGCCACCTCCGGCGGCGAGGACTACGAGCTGCTCGCGGCTCTTCCCAGCGAGCGGCTCGCCACCGCGGCAGCGGCCGTGGCAAAGCTGGAAGGCACCGCGCTGACCCGGATCGGCGAGGTCGTCGCCGGTGAGGGGGTCGAGATCAGGCTGCCTGGCGGCGGCCTGCTGGAGCCGACTGGATTCGATCAGCTGGGCTGAACCCAATCCCGGTCAGCAACGCACGCACGCCGCGGCGGCGCAGCATCGCGCACGCCACCAGCCGCGGCTCGGGCCGGTAGTTGCCGCTCTCGACGAGGCTCTTCAGCTGTCGCTGCTCCATTACTTTCCTCATATCGGCGCCCTCCCCGGGAACCTTAGTTCTTGGTACTCGCACATACGTCCAACCGGCTGACGACGCGACCGGATTACTCTTGTGAGCATGCCGAACGGGTCTACGCGGATACTGCTCGTCGACGACGAGCAGTCGGTACAGACCCTGCTCAGCTACCCGCTGCGCAAGGACGGCTACCACGTCACCTCGGCCTTGGACGGCCGCGAGGCGCTGGAGCGCTTCAAGGAGGCCCGCTTCGACCTCGTCGTGCTCGACCTGATGCTGCCCAAGCTCGACGGGGTGGAAGTCTGCCGGCAGCTGCGGCGCCACAGCCAGGTGCCGATCATCATGCTGACCGCGAAAGGCAGCGAGACCGACAAGGTGGCGGGCCTCGAGGTCGGCGCCGACGACTACATCACCAAGCCCTTCTCGATGCGCGAGTTCCGCAGCCGCGTCAAAGCGGCGCTGCGCCGCTCCCGGATGGCCGCCGACCCTCCCGACGAGGAGCCGATCGAGCAAGCCGAGCTGAGGATCGACCCGGCGCGCCGCTCGGTGACCCTGCGCGACGAGGAGGTCGCCGCCACCTATGTTGAGTTCGAGATCCTCACCGCCCTCGCCCGCTCGCCCGGCAAGGTGCTCAGCCGCGAGACGCTGCTGGAGCACGTCTGGGGCGATTCCGACTACCGCGACCCGCGCACCGTCGACGTCCACATCCGCCACCTGCGCGAAAAGATCGAGGCCGACCCCAAGCAGCCGGAGTACCTGTTCACGGTGCGCGGCGTCGGCTACCGCTTCAGGGAATGAAGTTCCTCCGCCTCACCCCGCTCGGCAGCAGGATCACGACCGCGTCGCTGTCGATCGGAGCTGGGACGTCGATCATCGTCTATGTCTGGGTCGTCGCGATCGGCGGCCACACCGAGGCCGGCGGACCGATCCTGATCGGCGGCCTGCTCGCCCTGCTGATGGCGCTCGGGGTCGGCATCTACTCGGCCCGGGTGGTGACGCTGCGGGTGAACCGGATCGAGGAGGCCGCGCGCAAAGTCGCCGACGGCGACTTTGCCGCCCGCATCCCGGTCGACTCCTCCGGCCAGCTCGGGCAGCTGGCCCGCACCTTCAACGAGATGCAGCGCCGCCTCGCCGAGCTCGACAGCGCCCGCAAGCAGTTCATCGCCAACGCCTCACACGAGCTGCGCACGCCGATCTTCAGCCTCGGCGGCTTCGTCGAGCTGCTCGACGAGGAGGACCCGAGCCCGGAGGAGCGGGCGGAGTTCGTGCGCACGATGCGCCAGCAGATCGAGCGGCTGACCAAGCTCACCGCCGACCTCCTCAACCTCTCCCAGCTCGATGCCGGCGGCATCGTCATGGCCATCCGCAGCGTCGACCTGAGCTCGCTGGCACGCGACGTGGCACGCGAGTTCGGCGCCCGCGCGGACCTGCGCGGCTCGCGCCTGGAGCTGCGCACGCCGGATCGCCCGGTGATCGCGGTCGCCGATCCGGACAGGGTGCGACAGATCATCCGTATCCTCCTCGACAACGCCCTCACCCATACGCCGGAGGGCACCAGCGTCACCGTGACCATCTACTCCGTCAACCAGCGCGCCGAGCTGACCGTCTCCGATGACGGCACCGGGATCCCCCAGCGGGTGCAGAAGCGCATCTTCGAGCGCTTCTTCACGGCCGACTCGGCCGGCGGCTCGGGGCTGGGCCTGGCGATCGCCCGCGAGCTGGTGCAGCGCATGGACGGGCACATCGCGATCTCCTCCAGCCGTCGCTTCACCGCCTTCACGCTCGACCTGCCCCTCGCCCCTCCCGGAGCGCTGGAGACGATCGTCGCGGGCCCCGCGAAGGCAACCGCGTGAGAAGGCGACGGGCCTCGCTGGTGGCGCTGTTGGCGCTGTCGGTCCTGACGTTGCAGGTTGGCTGCGGCGGCAGCGGTGGGAGCAGCTCGGGAACGGGCGGGGAGGCGGCGGCGAAGACGACGACCGAAGTGGTCGTGCAGGCCGCCAGCGAGGGCTTCGACGCGGCCGCGGTCTACCGCGAGGCGGCGCCCGGGGTGGTCACGATCCGCTCGATCTTCGACAAAGGCGCCGCGGAAGGCTCGGGCTTCGTGCTCGACACCAAGGGCAGGATCGTCACCAACGCGCACGTCGTCACCGATGGCGAAGGCAGCGACCGCAAGGAGGCAAAGGCGGTCTTCATCGAGTTCCCCGATCGCAACGTCGTCGCGGCGAAGATCGTCGGCTTCGATCCCTTCGCCGACGTCGCCCTGCTGGAAGTCAAGCCGGACGGCTTCGACCTGCACCCGCTGAAGCTCGGCGACGACCGCAAGCTGGTCGTCGGCCAGCCGGTCGCGGCGATCGGCAGCCCCTTCGGCGAGCAGCAGTCGCTCTCGGTCGGGATCGTCTCGGCGACCGAACGCTCCGTCGGGTCGCTGACGCAATTCCAGATCGAGGGCGCGATCCAGACCGATGCCTCGATCAACCCCGGCAACTCGGGCGGTCCGCTGCTCGATGCCGGCGCCCGCGTGGTCGGCATCAACCAGCAGATCGAGACCAACTCCGGCGCCAGCGACGGGGTCGGGTTCGCCGTGCCGATCTCGGTCGTGAAACGCTCGCTCGCCCAGCTGGAGCGCAACGGCAAGGCCGAGTACGCCTACATCGGCGTATCCAGCCAGGCGCTCTACCCGCAGCTCGCCGCGAAGCTCGGCCTCGACACCGATCACGGCGGACTGCTGGCCGAAGTCGTCCCCGGAGGGCCCGGTGACGGGGCGGGGCTGAAGGGCGGCGACGAAAAACTGCGCTTCCAGGCCGGCGAGTACGAGGTCGGCGGCGACACGATCCTCGCCGTCGACGGCCACGAGGTCGTGCAGCCCGACGATCTCTCTCGTTACATCTCCGCCTATGAGCCGGGCCAGAAGGTGACCCTGGAAGTCCTCCACGACAGCGGCGACCGCGAGAACGTCGAGGTCACGCTTGGGAAACGTCCGGTGGCCGAAGCGGGCGGCTGAGCAGCCTGCCAGTCATCTAACCGGCGTTGCCTGTAGAAATCGCCGATGCTTCAAGAAGTCACCCTCGGCCAGAAGTCCCTCGCCGACTACACCCACATCGCCGGCAAGGAACTGATCGAGCGCATTCGCGAGCTGGCCGAGCCGCTCAAAGGGCAGCGCGTCCTCCACGTCAGCGCCACCGCCTTCGGCGGCGGAGTGTCGGAGATCCTCTACACGATCGTGCCGCTGATGCGCGACGCCGGAGTCGACGCCCACTGGCAGGTGATCTTCGGCAAAGAAGAGTTCTTCAACGCGACCAAGCTTCTGCACAACTCGCTGCAGGGCGCCGAGGAGACGCTGAGCGACGAGCAGTGGGCGGTGTTCGACGAGATCAACTCCATAAACGCGGATGGGCTGAAAGGCGAGTGGGACACGATCATCGTCCACGATCCGCAGCCGATCGGATTGCGCCGCGGGGCCCTGGAGAAGAGCCGCAACTGGGTCTGGCGCTGCCACATCGACCTCTCCGAGCCGAACCCGGCGCCGATCGCCCGCCTGCGGCCGCTGATCGAGGAGTACGACGCGACCGTCTGGCACCTGCCCTCCTACGTGCCGAATGGAATGAACGGCCACAACGGCATCCGCATCATCCCGCCGGCGATCGATCCACTCTCGCCGAAGAACATGGCCTTCTCGCCCGACGACGCCTCCTTCGTCTGCCACCAGTTCGGGATCGACGTCGACCGGCCGCTGATCACCCAGGTCTCCCGCTTCGATCCCTGGAAGGACCCGATCGGGGTGATCGACGCCTATCGCGAGGTGACGGCGCAGATGCCGGACGTGCAGCTGGCTCTGGTCGGCTCGATGGCGACCGACGACCCCGAGGGCTGGGACTTCTTCCAGCAGACCGTCGAATACGCCGACGACGACGATGACATCAAGATCCTCAACAACCTCAACAACGTCGGCGCGATCGAGGTCAACGCCTTCCAGTCGCAGTCCGACGTCTGCCTGCAGAAGTCGATCCGCGAGGGCTTCGGGCTGACCGTCACCGAGGCGCTCTGGAAGGGCCGCCCGACCGTGGCCGGCAACGTCGGCGGCATCCCGCTGCAGATCGAGGACGGCAAGAGCGGCTACCTGGTCGACTCGCCAACCGAGTGCGCGCGGCGCTGCCTCGAGATCCTCGCCGACCCGGAGCTGGGCAAGCGGCTGGGCAAGGCCGGCAAGGAACACGCCCGGCGCGAGTTTCTCTCGCCGCGGCTGCTGCGCGACTGGCTGCAGCTGCTCACCGAGCTCGACGAATAGGCCCGCCGGAACTCCCCCCACCCCTGGGCGGTGGCGAGCCGGCGGGGTAGGCTGAAGGCCGATGGCCGACTCCGATCCGCTGATCATCGTCTCCAATCGCGGCCCGGCCCAGTTCGAGCGCGACGAGAGCGGCGAGCGCACCGTGCGCCGGGGCGGGGGCGGCCTGGTAACGGCGCTCTCCGGCCTCGTCTCCCACCGCGAGGCGCTCTGGATCGCCTCGGCGATGACCGACGAGGACGTTGCCGTCTCCGAGGAGCGCGGCGGCCCCGTGGAGCTGTCGATCGACGGCATCGAGTACCGGGTGCTGCTGGTCGGCTCCGACCCAGACGCCTACGACGGCTTCTACAACGTGATCGCCAACCCGATCCTCTGGTTCATCCAGCACTACCTCTGGGACCTCTCCAACGCTCCCGACATCCGCCAGGAGGAGCGCGACGCCTGGGACTTCGGCTACCAGGCCGTCAACCGCGACATCGCCCGCGCCGTGCTGGGCCAGATCGAGGGCCGCGAGCGGCCCCTGGTGATGCTCCACGACTACCACCTCTACACGGTGCCCGGAATGATCCGCGCCGAGCGCCCGGACGCCTTTCTCCATCACTTCGTCCACATCCCCTGGTCGCAACCGGACAGCTGGCGGATCCTGCCCGGGCGGATCCGCGAGGCGATCTTCCGCGGCATGCTCGCCAACA
Organism: uncultured Solirubrobacterales bacterium; assembly: GCA_963770315.1. Lineage (GTDB taxonomy): Bacteria > Actinomycetota > Thermoleophilia > Solirubrobacterales > 70-9 > VRUE01. The sequence goes on along the minus strand of CAVYPC010000002.1, from coordinate 2,665,060 downwards.
ACATCATCGGCTTCCACACCCACGCCTACTGCATCAACTTCATCCGCTGCTGCGACGAGCTGCTCGAGGTCGACGTCGACTACGAGCGCTGCCTCGTGCGGCACGACGGCGGGGAGACCGTGGCCCGCGCCTACCCGCTCTCGATCGACGCCGAGCGCCTGCGGCGGGCGGCGGAGTCGCCCGAGGTGGCCGCCGCCGAGCGCGAGGTGCTGGAGCGGCGGCGCGAGCACCTGATCATCCGGGTCGACCGCGCCGACCTCTCCAAGAACGTCCTGCGCGGCTTCACCGCCTTCGACACCTTCCTCCAGCAGCACCCCGAGTTCCGCGAGAAGGTCACCTTCATCGCCCACCTGCAGCCCTCGCGCCAGGACGTGCCCGAGTACGCCGAGTACCTCGAGCGGATCGAGGCGCTGGTCGCCGTCGTCAACCACCGCCACGGCACCACCGACTGGATGCCGATCGACCTCAAGATCTACGAGAACTTCCCCGAGGCGGTCGCCCGCTACAAGCACTTCGACCTGCTGATGGTCAACTCGATCTTCGACGGGATGAACCTGGTCGCCAAGGAGGCACCGGCGGTCAACACCCGCGACGGCGTGCTGATGCTCTCCGAGAACACCGGCTCGCACGAGGAGCTGGCCGACTGCGTCCTCTCGGTCAACCCCTTCGACATCCAGGAGCAGGCGGACGCGATCTACCGGGCGCTGACCATGGAGCCCGAGGAGCGCAAGCTGCGGGGGGAGCACCTGAAGGAGATCATCTACTCGCGCAATCCGGGGGATTGGGTGGACGAGCAGCTCAAAGACATCGACGAACTTCGCGAGGCGGTGGCGTAGGGCGGTCGGGGGTCGCCCTCTGGAGCCGGCCCAACAGGCGGTCGGGAGTCATCACGGGAGGTGCCTATGTTCGCTTCGCTCACTATGTTGGAGCCGCTTCGCGGCTAGAAACACTCTGCGGTGCCCGCTTCGCGAGGCACTCCCGTGACGACTCCCGACCGCCTACTCGACAGCTTTCAGGGGGCGAACTCGTCGCGCTGAGCGCTTGGTAGCTGCATGGGACTGCGTGTTCGCTGGCAGCTTGCTGCGAAGGGAGCTGCGATCGTGGCTGCTGGCTTCATCGCGCTGCAGCTCGTTCCAGCGCTTCTGAAGCCGCCGCCGCCCGAGCCCTTGCCAGCTGACGTGGGACTGCCGCGAGTGGTGGTGCCCACGTCGCGGGCTCCGATTACTGGGCGGCATTCGCCGGTGCGGCAGAGGAAGCGGGGTCAATCGTCGGGGCGTCTCGGGCGGGTGGTGTCGGGTGGGGGTGTCCTCCGCCCGTGCGGAGTCTGCGGAGGGCGGCGCTCCAGCCCTTCAATTGGAATCCATCCTTCTGCCCGGAGCAGATCGCAGCACCAGGAGGGCACCCCCACCCGACACCACCCGCCCGCTGACGCCCCCGTCCCTGTCCCCCCTCCACCGCCACCAGAGGCTCCTGCTCCCGCCTCGGCTCCCGTAGCCGAAGCTCCTCCAGCGACGCCCGCTGCCGCTTCGCCAGACGACGGGTCCATGGAGTTTGCGCCCCGCTAGCTATAGTCCGACGCCGTTTTGGCCGCACCGCGCGAATACGAGCTGGTCTTGATGCTGGATCCGGGGCAGGACGCCGCGGCCCGCGACGCTGTCGCCAACGAGGCCAAGAGCCAGATCGAGGCCGCGGGGACGTTGAAGCACGAGAACGTCTGGGGCCTGCGCAAGATGGCCTACGAGATCAACCGGCGCACCGAGGCCGACTACCGCTGGTTCCGCTTCGAGGCGCCGACGGAGCTGCTCGAGCAGCTCGACCACAACCTGAAGATCGCCGACGGCGTGTTGCGCTTCCGCATCTTCAAAGTCGACGCCGACACGCCAGTTGTGGTCCCGCCGGCGACCAGCGCTCCCGGTCCCGGTGCATCCCGCGAGCGGCCTGCCCCCGAGGCGCCGCAAGCCGCCGAGGCCGAGGTCGCCGCCACCGAGGCGCCCGCCGCGGCTGCCCCCGCCGCGGTGGCCGAGCCCCCGGTCGAGGCGGAGCCCGCTGCGGAGGCCGCCGAGCCGCAGGTCGAGGCCGCCGAGGCCCCAGAGCCGGCAGCCGAGGATCCAGCGCCAGAGTCTTCCGAGACTTCCGCCGAGGCCGAGCCCGGCGACTCCGCCGCCTAGCTGCCTTTTCGCGCAGATTCCGGCTTCGGGGGGAGAGTTGCGCCGCGCGCGCTCTTAGACTGGTGTCTCGATAAACGATCTTGAGGAGTGAGAGCCGTGGCGGCTTCGAACATCAACGTGGTGGTCATCACCGGGAACCTGACCCAAGACCCCGAACTGCGCCATACGGGGGGCGGGACGCCGGTCTGCGAGCTGCGGGTGGCGGTCAACAGCCGCCGCAAGGACGGCTCGACCGGTGAATGGGTCGACAAGCCCAACTACTTCAACGTCACCGTCTGGGGCGCGCAGGGCGAGAACTGCGCCAACTACCTCGCCAAGGGCCGGCCGGTTGCAATCGAAGGACGGCTCGACTGGCGCGAGTGGGAGGCCAAAGACGGCGGCGGCAAACGCCAGGCCGTGCAGATCGTCGCCAACTCGGTCCAGTTCCTCGGCTCGCGAGACGGCGGTGGGGGAGGCGGCAATGGCAACGGCGGGGGCGGGGGCTTCACCCCGCAGAGCGATACGCCAGCCGACCCCAGCGACTTCGACGCCGCTCCGGCCGGAGCCGGTGGTGGGTCGGACGACGACATCCCCTTCTAGCGGCCTGTAGGATCCCGGGCCGCATATGGCCCGAGCCAGAGAGAACAGTGGTGACGCACCGCGCCGCGGCCGGCGGGGAGCAGATCGCGTCCGTCCGCGCAAATACACGCGGATCAACTCCGAGGCGGTCGACTACAAGGATCTCAACCTGCTGCGCCGCTTCCTCTCCGACAAGGGGAAGACGCGCGGCCGGCGAGTAACCGGGCTCTCGCGCAAGCACCAGCGGCAGCTCTCGGTGGCGGTGAAGCGGGCGCGTGAGATCGCCCTGCTGCCCTACGTCGGAGAGCGCTGATGGCACAGGCGATCCTCCTCGAGGACGTCGAGAGCCTCGGGCAGCGCGGTGAACCGATCGACGTATCGCCGGGGTACCTGCGCAACTACCTGATCCCGCGCAAGCTCGCGGCGCCGGCGACGCCCGGCGCGCTCGAGCAGGCCCAGCAGCGCCAGGCCGCGACCGAAAAGGCCGAGCAAGCGCGAGCGGAGCGGGAAGAGCAAGCGGCCTCGCTGCTCTCCAAAACGGTGCTGACGATCCACCAGCGCGCGGACGACGGGGGCAAGCTGTTCGGCTCCGTCGGCGCCAAGGAGATCGTCGACGCGATCCGCGAGGCGCGCGACCTGCGCATCGACCGGCGCAAAGTGCGGCTCGAGCAGCCGATCCGCGAGATCGGCACGCACATGGTCGAGATCGAGCTGGCCGATGGCGCCGTCGCCTCGGTGAAGACGATCGTCGCCGAGGAGAGCTAGGGCTCTCAGGTCACGGCGTTAGGCTCCGCCGGGTGTCCTCGCCCCGCTTTCCAACTCGCTTAACGCGGCGCGCCAGAGCACGAACGCGATTTCACTGGGCGCGGTCGGAGCGCGCCACGGTCGGCCTCGCGACGGTCGCATTGGCCGCCGCCGGAGCGGTGCTGGTGGGCCAGTACGGGCGCCTGCTGCAGCGCCGCGCCCACGATCACGGCGACGGTGAGGCGCTGGTCGAGGCGGCGCCCGCCGCGGCCCTCGACACGGTCGGCGTCGCGGTCAGCGGATACGCCGCCACGCCGCGCAGCGAGACGGTGCTCTTCAACCTGCTCGCCGGCTTCCTCGGCGCCTTCGCGCTGGTGCGGATCTCGACCTGGGGAATCCGCGATCGCTGGTGGCCGTTCGAGAACGTCAGCGTCGGCGGCCGCCACATCCACCACTTCGTGCCGGGCATCGTGATCGCCTTCGGCGCCGGCACCGCCGCGCTGCTGACCGACGACGACGCATTGGAAGACCGGCTCGCGGTCGCGATGGGCGCCGGCATGGGCCTGACCTTCGACGAGGCGGCGCTGCTGCTCGACCTGCGCGACGTCTACTGGACTCGCGAGGGCCTGCTCAGCATCCAGCTGAGCCTCGGCGCGACGGCGATCCTCAGCATCGCGATCCTGACCAGGCGCATGCTGCGGAGGGGAGAGCGGCAAAAGGAGGCGGCGGGCGAGATCCCCGTAGCCGAGTAACGGCAGTCGCGAGATTTCTTTCGCCGGTGGTTGCAGGGAGCCCGGCCATGCCTCGGCGGGGGCTTTGGTTTGCTTGGGATGCCGGGGGCACGGGGGGAATCCGCCGCCCTCGTCCCTTAACTAGACGTCGATGCCACAGCCTTCCGCAACCCACGTCCCACCCCAGAACATCGAGGCCGAGGAATCGGTGCTGGGGGCGATGCTGGTGGCCGAGCCGTCGCTCAGCCGCGTGATCGACGAGGTGAAGCTGAACGCCGAGGACTTCTACCTGGAGAAGCACGCGGCGATCTTCCGCGCGGTCTACGACCTCTACGCGGGATCGAAACCGGTCGACGAGCTGAGCGTCAGCGAGGCGCTGGTCCAGCGCAACGCGATCGAGGAGGCGGGCGGCAAGCACTACGTCTCCGAGCTGGCCGCCAAGGTGCCGGCCGCCGGCAACGCCAAGCACTACGCCGAGATCGTCCAGCAGAACTCGCTGCTGCGGCGCCTGCTCGGCGCCGGCCAGGAGATCCAGGGCTGGGTCCACGAGCGCGACGGCGAACCGCGCGAGCTCTCCGAGCGGGCCGAGAAGCTGCTCTTCGACGTCGCCCACAAAGAGCAGGCGAGCGACTTCCGCCTCCTCTCCGAGATCCTCCACGACGAGGTCGACCGCCTCGAGAAGCTCTCGACCGGCGAGACGGAGATGACCGGCACCCCGTCCGGCTTCCGCGACATCGACGCGATCACCGGCGGCTTCCAGCCCGGCAACCTGATCATCGTCGCCGCCCGCCCGGCGATGGGCAAGTCGGCGATCGTCGCCAACATCGCCGAGAACGTGGCGGTGAAGCGGGGCCTGCCAGTCGCCTTCTTCTCCTTGGAGATGTCGGAGGTGGAGCTGGCACAGCGCTTCATCGCCTGCCGCGCGCGGATCTCGGGCGACAAGCTTCGCAAGGGCCAGGTCGCGCAGAAGGACTGGCCGAAGGTGGTGCGTGCCTGCAACGAGCTGGAGGAGGCGCCCCTCTGGTTCGACGACTCCTCCGACCTCAGCCTGCTCGACCTGAGGGCGAAGGCGCGGCGGTTGCACGCGCAGACCCAGGACCAGGGCGGGCTCGGCCTGGTCATCGTCGACTACCTGCAGCTGATGCGCGCCGACGACCCGCGCGCCAACCGGGTCGAGCAGGTCGGCCAGATGAGCCGTGGGCTGAAGATCCTCGCCCGCGAGCTGGCGGTGCCGGTGCTGGCGATCTCGCAGCTCTCCCGCGCCCCGGAGCAGCGCAGCCCGCCGAAGCCGATGCTCTCGGACCTGCGCGAGTCGGGCTCGATCGAGCAGGACGCCGACGTGGTCGCCTTCCTCTACCGCGAGGACTACTACCGCGATCCCGAAGACGAGCCCGACGGCCTCGCCGACGTGATCATCGCCAAGCATAGGAACGGGCCGATCGGCTCGCCGAAGCTGGTCTTCCTCGACCGCTTCCCCAAATTCGCCGATCACTCGGGCCACGAGCGCCCAGTCGAGCAGCCGGCGGGGGAAGGGCCGCCGCTGGAGGGCGCCGCGAGCGGCGGGCCTGAGTTCTGATGGCGGCGATCCCCCGCAGCGAGCCCTTCGCCGAGCAGGCCTGCCCGCTCGCGGTCTGCGACGGCTCCGGCTGGATCCTCGGGCCCGAGGACGTCGCCCGCCCCTGCGAGTGCCGTGAGCAGCGGCTCAAGCGCGGCCGCGTGCGCGGCGTCGCCTCGGCGATCCCACCGCGCTACCGCGGCGTCTCCTTCGACCGCCCGCCGGTCAGCGACATGGTGCGTCATGCCGAGACCAGGGATGCCGTCGGCAAGGTGAGCACGTTCATCGACAATCTGGATTCGAACCTTGGGAAGGGCCAGGGGCTATGGCTCTTTGGCGATACCGGGACCGGCAAGACCACCCTCGCGATGCTCGTCTCGAAGGCAGCCACGGAGATGGGGCATTCGGTGGCGATCTACTCCCTGCCGAAACTGCTCGCGCGGATTCGCCGGACCTACGACGAAGAGGTCAACGGCGACTCATATGGCGCCTTCTTCGAGCGCCTCACCTCGGTGGACCTGCTCCACATCGACGACTTCGGCGCCGAGAAACGCTCCGACTGGGTTCTCGAGCAGCTATACGCGCTCGTCAACGAGCGATACGAAGACGAACGCTCGATCATGCTGACGACCAACCTAACCGTGGACAAGCTCGAAGACCAGATCGGCGCCCGGACGGTATCCCGGCTGACCGAGACCTGCGAGCAGGTGCCTTTATTCGGGGCGGATCGGCGACTCGACAAGGCTCCTTACTAGGCTCTGGTTGACGTAGCTGGCCGAAGCGCCGGATGCGTCAACCAGGCACAATCCCCTGCTTATGCCCGGAGTAGTCATAGTCGGCGCCCAGTGGGGCGACGAGGGGAAGGGGAAGGTCGTCGACCTGCTCGCCGACCGCGCCGAGGCGATCGTGCGCTTCCAGGGCGGCAACAACGCCGGCCACACGATCGTCCGCGACGGCGAGGAGTTCAAGTTCCACCTGATCCCCTCGGGAATCCTCTATCCGGACAAGATCTGCGCGATCGGCAACGGCGTCGTCCTCGACCCGCGCATCCTGCTCGGTGAGATCGAGGGGCTGAGGCGCCGCGGCATCGACGTCGGCAACCTGCGGATCTCCGCCAACGCCCACCTGATCATGCCCTACCACGTGCTGCTCGACACCGCGGGCGAGGTCAAACTCGGCAAGCTCTCGATCGGGACCACGCGGCGCGGCATCGGCCCCTGTTATGCCGATAAGGCGCTGCGGCTCGGCATCCGCGTCCAGGACCTGCTCGACGAGAAGATCCTGCGCAAGAAGATCATGGCCGCGCTCGAGCCCAAGCAGCAGGCGCTGCGCGAGCTCTCGGTGCAGCGCCGCAAGCTGCGCAAGGAGGCCGGCGAGGGGGCACGCGAGGGGGCCGACCACTCGGTCGCCGACGCTCCCGATCCACGCCTCGACCTGCACGCGATGACCGAGGAGTTCGCCGGCTACGGCCACCGGCTCGAGCCCCACATCGCCGATACCGCACGGCTCTGCTGGGAAGTCCTGGACAGCGGCCGCACCGTCCTCTTCGAGGGGGCCCAGGCGACCCTCCTCGACCTCGATCACGGCACCTATCCCTTCGTCACCTCCTCCAACCCGATCGCCGGTGCGGCCTGCGTCGGGGCCGGGATCGGGCCGACCGACATCGACGAGGTCTGGGGCGTGGCCAAGGCCTACGCGACCCGGGTCGGCGCCGGGCCCTTCCCGACCGAGCTCGAAGACGCGGTCGGGCGCCACATGCTCGAGCGGGGGCACGAGTACGGGACGACGACCGGGCGCGAGCGGCGCTGCGGCTGGATGGACCTGGTCGCCCTCCGCTACGCCGTCCGCCTCAACCGGATGAGCGCCCTGACGATCACCAAGCTCGACGTTCTGAGCGGCATCGATCCGCTGCGGGTCGCGGTGCGCTACCGCTCCCGCGAGGGAGCGGTCTTCGAGAGCTTTCCCTACCACCAGTCGATCCTCCACTCGGCCGAGCCCGAGTACGAGGAGCTGCCCGGCTTCGAGGACGACCTGACCGGCATTCGCAACGAGGCGGAGCTGCCGTCCACAGCGCGCGCCTACCTCGACTACATCGCCGATTTCGTCGGCGTCCCGATCCGCCTGGTCGGCGTCGGGCCGGGGCGCGACCAGGTGGTTTGGATTGGCGGAGAACCAGGGGTGCTTTAAAGTCTCGGTGTGGCTTCCGGTAGACGCACCGCTAGGCTGAACGAGCGGCTGCCCCGGGGCCGTCACGGGCTACCGCGGGAGGCGGTGACGGAGTCCCAGCAGCGGCGGATCCTGCAGGCGATGATCGAGGTCGTCGCCGAGCGCGGCTACCCGGAGACGCGGGTGGTCGACGTGATCGGCGTCGCCGGGGTGTCGAGAAAGACGTTCTATGAGCTGTTCGCCAGCAAGGAGGACTGCTTCCTCGCCGCCTATGACGTCCTGCTCGGCAACCTGCTCGGCGACACGGCACGGGGATTCGAGTCGAAGCCGGGCGCCCCCTGGGCCGACCGCGTCGCCGCCGGCCTGGCGGAGCTGCTCAAACACCTCGCCGAGCACCCCGACGAGGGTCGCTTCGCGATCGTCGAGGTGCTCGCCGCGGGCCCCAAGGCCCTGGCCCGCCGCGACGCGGCGCTGCGCCAGTTCACCGGCTTTCTCGACGCCGGCCGGGCGGAGACCTCGGTCGAGCTGCCGGGGATCACCTCGCTCTCGCTCGCCGGCGGCATCAACGAGCTGCTCTACAGCGAGATCCTCCACGGCGCCTCCGCGCGGCTGCCCAGCCGGCTTCCCGACCTGATGTTCTGGATCACGCTGCCCTTCCTCGGCCCCGAGGGCGCCGCCGAGCAGCGCGAGCGGGTGCGCCTCTCGATGCTCGAGGGCTGATTTCGAGCGCCTTGGCGCTCTTTTGGCTGGACGGCGGGGTTTATCCATAAGCCGGGGCGGGAATCGTTCTCTTTGCCTTCATTCCCAGCGAGCCCGGACGCTGGTAGCTTTGGCCGGGGATAAACATGGCGTTCTATGGTCGCGGCTCAGACGGGCAGGGCCAAAAGGAGAGAAGAAATGCGTAGAAAGATGATGCTGGCACTAGCCCTGGCAGCGATGCTGTCCCTGGGCGTGGCAGCGGTTGCGAGCGCGGTGCAGACCACGCTCCGAGCCGGCAACCTCGTGGTGACCTTCGGCGGTAGCACCTCGCCCAAGCAGCTGCCCAAGAACGAATACGTGCCGGTCAACACGAACATCTTCGGCAAAATCTCGACCACCGACGGGACCCATCCTTCGGCCTTCAGGGAAGCGATCGTCGACATCGACAAGGATGTGAAACTCAACGTCAAGGGCTACCCGGCCTGCAAAGCGGGACAGCTCGAGGCGCGCGACACGAAAGCCGCGATGAAAGTCTGCGGCAACACCGTGCTCGGCAAAGGCAGCGCGGATGTGGAGATCGCCTTCCCCGAACAGAAGCCGATCAAAGTCCCCAGCCCGCTGACCGTCTTCAACGGCGGCGAAAAGGGCGGCAAGATCACGCTGCTGATCCACATCTTCGTCACCGTGCCGGCGCCGACCGCGGTTGTCACGACGGTGACGATCACGAAGAAGGGCACCGGGATCCACACGGTCGCGAAAATTCCTGTGGTTGCCGGAGGCAGCGGCTCCGGGCTCGACTTCAACTTCACCTTGGGGAAGACCTTCACCTACAAGGGCAAGAAGGTCGGCTACTTCGAAGCTAAATGCCCCGATGGCGTCTTCAAGGTGAACGCTCCGAAAGTGCTCTTCAAAAACGAAGCTCAGACGCCCGGCGTTGCTCCTACGACGGTGCTGAAGGGCGGCCTCGCGGTGCCCTGCACGCCGAAGGGCTAGCGCGCAGCGACAGAGATCCTCGTCCCCCGGGCGAGGCAAAAAGGGGCGGCCGAGAGGCCGCCCCTTTTCTATGCCCCGCCTACTCGAGTTTGTCCGCAGCGCTGCTCCCACCTCGACTGGTACGTTGAGAGTTTGCTAGACGAACGTTTCAGGCCTTCAAGGCCATTCGATCCAACGGGGTCAAAGGAGAGAGAAGAGAATGCGTAGAAACCTGATGCTGGCACTAGCCCTGGCAGGGGTGCTGTCTCTGGGTGTGGCTGCAATAGCGAGTGCGATGCAGACCAGGCTGAAAGCAGGCGACCTGGTGCTCACCTTCGGCAGCACCCTCTCGCCGAAAAAGCTGCCGAAAAACGAATACGTACCGGTGAGCTCGACGATCTTCGGCAAGATATCGACCGACGACGGAACCCATCCCTCGGCCTTCAGGGAAACGGAATTCGACGTCGACAAGGACGTGAAGCTCAACGTCAAGGGCTACCCGATCTGCCAAGCGAATCAGCTCGAGGCGCGCGACACGAAAGCGGCATTGAAGGTCTGCGGCAACACCGTCCTCGGCGAAGGCGAAGCGCACGCTGAGATCGCCTTCCCGGAACAGAAGCCGATCACGGTCTCCAGCCCGCTAACCATCTTCAACGGCGGCGAAAAGGGCGGCAAGGTCACGCTGTACTTCCACATCTTCCTTACCGTGCCTGTTCCGGCGGCGGTCGTGACCACGGTCACGGTCCAGAAGAAAGGCAGCGGACTCCACTCGGTCGCGAAAGCCCCCGTGGTCGCCGGAGGCAGCGGCTCGCTGCTTGACTTCAAATTCAAGCTGGGGAAGACCTACTCCTACAAGGGCAAGAAGGTCGGCTACATCGAAGCTAAATGTCCTGATGGCGTCTTCAAGGCAACTGTGGACAAGGTCCTGTTCAAGAACGAAGCTCACGTTCCCAATGTCCCCGCGCAGACCGTGCTCAAAGGCTCGCTCGCGGTGCCCTGCACGCCGAAGGGCTGAAGCGCTAAGAACTCAGACTCGTCTGAGCCGGAAAGAAAGGGCGGCCTCCGGGCCGCCCTTTCTCGTAGCCGAACGGTCGCTCCCATGGCGGGCTTCGCAAGCTCTGCCTATGAGGCGTCGCCTCGGCTTGAAGCTGAGAACCCTGAGACCGGGGCTCACGACCTCGGCCATTGCGGGAGCGTGTCGAGACAGAGAAACCTGGCCGGTCTGCGGTCGAATGTCGCGAAGCGGCCTATGCAATCTGGTACCTGCGCGGCCGTAGGCCGTGCTCATCATTCACCCCAAGAGCGAAGCTCTTGGGGTATCAATTCGCCCGCAGACCGGCCAGGCTTCTCTGTCTACCACAGGTTGCGAATCGACCGGCTAGAGGCAAGTGCCTCTTACCTGCCCTGTTCGAAGGTGTGCTGGTAGGTCGTCGCCGGGCCGTTGCCGTAGATCGGCGTGAAGGGCGCCTGCGAGCTGCAGCCCGGGGCGGGGATGCTCGCTGAGTTTTCCTGATCGCCAAAGGCGTAGTGCTTGAGCCGGCTGAAGAAGTCCGTCGCTTTCTTCAGGTCGCCGTTGGTGCGTTGGTTGAAGGCCGCTTCATTCGGCGTGTTGGGATCGAGCGTCGCCGTGATCCCCGAGCTGCACTGGCGCGTGTCGAAGCTGAGCAGGCCCTGGGCGAGGCGGCTGTATGCGCCCGGCTGGCTGTAGGCGCTGTTGCGGTTGGTCGTCGTCCGGTTGCCTGGGTAGGCCGCCAGCGTTTCGGGGCCGAGCGGTCCGAGCAACCGCAGGTAGTGGATCTGTTCGCCCTGCGAGCTGAGGTGGACCGCGTTGCTCGCGGCGGTCACGTTGCCCAACAGCGAGGTGACCTGGTTTTTGTAGAGGCCGAGGCCGGTGAGGATCGGGTTGAGGTTGCGCAGGAACGGGTCGACCGCCCGCAAGAGAACCGGGAAGTCGCTGCGGAGGAACTTGCGCAGCGCGGGGAAGCCGGTCGGGACCTGATCGATCACGGCTTCCAGCCCTTCGAAGAAGCCCTTTGCCTGCGGCGCCAGGCGCGAGAAGGCGATCAGCGTCGGCGAGAGCTGTTCGGCTGCCGGGACCAGCTGGCGGAACAGGGGGTCGGAGTTGAGGGCGAACTCTTTGAGCCGGTTGAAGGTCAGCCTCGACTCGTCCTGGAAGGTGGGGAAGGCGCGGAACAGCGCTTCGATGTCGCGGTTGCGAGCCGCCGTCGTGCGGAAGACGGCATCCGAGTTGCGGATCAAGCTGGCAAGCTGGCCTTCGCGTCCGCGCAGGGCGCGGAAGGTGACGGCGCCATTGCTGAACAGCTGCTTGACCGCGACGCGCTGCGTGTCGAGCAGGCGGAAGAGCTTGTCGAATTCGGAGAAGAAGGGGTCGAGCTCGGCGAGCGCGTTGGAGAAGGACTGGCCGCGGCCGGAGATCGCGACGGCTCCTTCCTGCATCCATTCCTGGAAGGCGGCGCGGGTGCGCGTATCGAAGGTGCGGAAAATCTCGTCGAGCTGCACCGATTCCGCCACGTTGGCGCTCGCCAGGGTGGCTCCGTCGGGCAACTTGGCGCCGTCGGCGCTGCCCGGCGTCAGTTCGACGTAGGTCTCGCCGAGCAGCGTCTTGGTCCGCAGGATCGCCCGCGTACCCCGCGGGATCGGGGCGTACTTGTCTTCGACGTCGATCGTCGCCTGCGCCTGCTTGCCGTCGGGCGACTCTTCGATCGTCTGCACTTTGCCGACCGAGACTCCGGAGATGCGCACGTCGGACTGCTCGGCGAGCTGGGTCGCCTCGTTGAACGGCACCTTGATCTCATACGGCTTCGCCTTGAACGGCGTCGGGCCGCCGAAGGTGATCCAGAGGAAGAGCAGGATGCCGAAGCACGACAGGGCGAAGCCGGCGATGACGAGGAGCTGCGCGGTGCTGGGGGCTCGCTTGCTCATTTTTCGCTGTATTCGCAGTGGCCGGATGGGTTGCTGGCCGGGATTTCTTCGGGGCTGGGGATGCGCACGCCTTCGAGCAGCGTCCGCAGATACGGCTTGAGCGACTGGAAGCTGCCGTCGGGACGGGGGAACGGCGCGGTGAGTTTGTAGGCGAGGTCGGACCCGTTGCAGGAGAGCGTCGCCACCCCGCGGGTTATCGGCCCGCCGGCATCGGTGAGGTTGAAGGTGGCGTTGATGTTGTGGTTGAGCCAGGGCAGGTAGAAGAGGAAGCTCTGCCTGCTGCCCTTCGGCTTGTAAGCGAGCTCGTTGAGGAGGCTGTTGAGCGCGCCCAGCGAATTGCCGAAGCCGGTCACCGAGGTGTTCAGGTCGGCGGAGCCCTGCTCGAGGTGGGTGAGCACCGGGCGGACCTGCCTCGTGAAGGGGCGGATCTGGTCGCGGATCGGCGCCGTCGTCTGCTTGAAGAGGCGCTCGTTGGCCTTGAACGCCGGCACCGATGCCTGCGCCTGCGGGATCAGGCCGATCAGGGCCGGCCGCGCCGCGGTCGAGAAGCGGTCGGAGCTGGCGAGCGCCGACCGCAGCGCGGAGAGCGTCGAGGGGAACTCGACCAGAGATTCCTGAATCGCCTGCTGCTGGTTGGCGAAGTTGCCGAGGGCGCCCTTGGAGGAGGTGACGAAGCGTTCCAGCTCGCTGTCGTGCCTGCCCAGTTCGGTGGTCAAGAGGCCGAAGTCGTGGATCACCCGGGCCAGGGCAAGGCGGCGCTGGGCGACGGCCCGGTTGAGATCGGCGATGTAGTGAGAGAACGGCTGGAGGCGGCGGAAGGCACCGGAGAGCTGGTGCCCGCGACCGCCGATCCCCTGGGCGCCGCCGGCGACGAGCAGCTGCAGGTACTGCTGCGTGTCGGAATCGAGGGTCGAGAGGAACGCTTCGAACTGGATGCTCGGTTCGGTGCGCGAGAGCGGGAAGCGGTAGCCGTCTTCGACGTGCTGCTTGCCATGGCCGGGTTCGATCTCCACGGTCATGTCGTTGAGGTTGGTTTTCGGCCGCAGCAGCAGACTCGCGTTGGGGTGGATCAGCTTCAGGTACTTGGGCTCGATGTCCATGCCGATCACGGCGTGGCCGTCTTCCAGGTCGACCGCGGAAATCTTGCCCACCTGGATGCCGGCGATCACGACCGCCTGGCCCTGCCCGGGCGTAACCGCCTGGGCGTCGCTGAAGTCCGCCGTGAGATGGGCGAAGTCTTCGCCGACCAGCGGAGCCCAGGAGGGCAGCGAGGCCTTCTGCTGGGTGAAGATCCAGAGCGTCATCACGATCGCCGCGACGATGAGGACGGCGATCGCGATCGAGTCTTTGCCGCGCCCACGCGCCTGCCGCGAGAGCGATGCGCGGAAGTGGGCGAACCGGCTCACCTTGTCGGGGGCTTTATCGGTCATCGGCTCACCGGGGTCAGGCTCGGGGGGCCGACCTGGCCGAGGGGGCCGTTGACGTCGGGCACGGGCTGGGTCGAGCAGCGCACTTCCGGCTTCTTGGGCGGACGGCCGCCGAGCTGGGGCTGCACTCCTTCGGGCGCCGTGGCGACGTGCGCCCAGTCCTGTTTATCGGTGCTGAGGTTGCCCGAGGGGTTCTCCTGTTTCACCAGGGTTCCGCCGCCGCCGGGCTGGACCCGGAGGTAGGGCCCGTTGCCGTCGAAGTTCTGGGTTACCCCGGCGAAGTTGGCCAGGTAGTAGAAGAACTCGCGGTAGTTCGGGCCGGTGCGGAAGCGGTCGTCGATCGTCTCGTTGCCGGTCGGCACGAAGACCTTGCTCGAGCAGAGGCTGAGCCGGTTGATCTGCGGGATCGTGTTGGCTTTACCCGCCTGCGCCGCGCCGGACAGCCCCGGCGTCGATTCGCGCAGCAACCTCGCGACTCCGCCCGCCTCCTTGCCGGACAGCAGCGGCAGCGTCTGTGCGATCCACGGTTTCCCGGCCGAGATCAGGGCGGGCAGCTCGGCGACCGCCGGCCTGAACTCGATCGCCCAGGCCCGCAGCGGGGGCAGCGAGCGGTTGAGGCTGACCAGCGATTTGCGGCCTATCTTCAGCGTCGGCGCAAGTCGCTGCACGGTGGCCGAGAGGTTGCTCGACTGGGCGGCGAGGGCGCCGGTGAAGGTGTTGAAGTTGACGATCAGGCCCTGCAGGTCGGCCTCGCGCCGGACGAGCGCGCCGAAGGTCCGCCCCGCGCCGGCGACCAGCCGCGACAGGTCCCCGGAGCTGGTGCCGAGGAAGGCGTTGGTGACCTGGGCGCTGTAGCGACCGGCATCGCCGCCGTAGCGGAAGGCTCCGTTGATGCCTTCGGCGCCAGTCTTGCCTTTCACCTCGGGCAGCTGGGTGGCGTCTTCGGCGGCGGTCGGCTTGTGCGTCAGCGCCGTGCCGAAGCTCTCCAGCAGGCGACTGAGATCGGCCCGCACGGGCGACTGCAGCGCGGTGAGTATCTCGTCGAGCTGAACGCCGGTCGAGGTGCGGCTGACCGGGATCGTCCCGCCGCTGCCCATCTCCGCCGCGCTCGGGCTGCCGGGGTCGAGGTCGATGAAGAAGTTGCCCTCGAGGAAGATCCGCGGCCGGATCTCGGCGAAGGCGTCGTCGTGGATCGGCCGGCCCTTGCCGTCGACGGTGAAGGTGACCTTGGTGTTGTCGCCGTCGCGGCCGACTTCGATCACTTTGCCGACATCGACCCCGGCGATCCGCACCGGCGAGTTGGTCGAGATGTTGACCCCGTTGGAGAAGGTGGCATTGAGCGTGTAGCCGTAGCCGGTGAAGGGCACGTGTTTGGTGAAGGCGAGGTAGGGCCCGACCGTGAAGATGAGGATGAAGATCACCGCGATCGCCGCGTTGCTGGGCCGCCACTTGAAGCGGCTGTTGGTGGCTCCCGCCCTGGTATCGCGCTCCGGCAGGCGGCCCATCAGCCTTCGCCTTCCCGCGTCGTCGTGCCCCACAGCTCCGGCGCATGGCCGATCGTGGTCTGGCCGCCCACGTAGCGCTCGTTGCCGGCTTCACAGACCCCGTCCTGGCCGGTCTTCGGGTAGGGGTTGTAGTGGAGGTGGTTCTTCTTGCCCGTCCCGTTGGCCGGCGCCGAAGACGGCGCCGACTCGGCGTTCGGCCCGTCGGGCGCCTCGAAGACAATCGCGCCCAGCCAGTTGCCGTTTCCGTTCGATTCGCTGAAGGCGTCGGCGAGGTTGCGGAAGACGAGGCTGAGGTAGTTGCAGGTGGTCTGCGCGGGGGCGATGTACTTGATCGAGGGAGCGAGGACTTCGTTGGTGTCGATCAGCAGGTCGAGGCCGTTGAAGACACCCGGCTCACCCTGGAAGTCGAGCAGGGCTTCCGCGGTCGGCGTCAGCTGGGCGAACAGCGCCGGCGAGCGATTGAGGGCGGGGATGCCGGCGCGCAGGGCGGCGTTGATCGTCGGCGAGGTTTCGCCCAGGGCGCGGGCGCCCGGCTTGAATGCCGTGAAGAAGCGTCCGGTGTCGCGGAAGAAGGGCCGCAGCGCCGGCAGGTCGGCGGTCACCGCGTCGAGGGTCGGCGGGCCTTTGACGATCGTTTCCTGGATGAACGGGCGCGAGACCCGGGCGAAGGCGGCAAAGGTGCGGTCGAGGGCGACGAACATGCTGGCCTGCGTCTCGGCGACCGGGGCGACCGTGGCCGAGAGGTCCTCCAGCGCTTCCCAGAAGCCGCCGAAGTCGGTACCGGGGGCGACCAGCGTGCGCAGCACGGGCTGGCCGTGTTCGGCCAGGCTCCGCAGGGCGCCGAACGCCGAGTTGATCTGCGGGCCGCGACCGGCGAAAGCGTTGCCGAAGCCGGCGTTGTTGCGCTGGATCGCGGTTCGCGTCTTCTGGTCGAACATGTCGAAGAACTGGTCGATGTCGACCGGTTCGGGCCGGGCGGCGGAAAGGGGGATCGTCGCGCCCGCCGCGAGCCCCTTCGCGGAGTCGCCGGGGACGATCTGCAGGTACTTGAGGCCAAGCGGCGATTTGGGCCGGATGATCATCGTCGAGTTGACCGGGATCGGTTCGGCGCTCTTGTCGAGGCTGAGGTCGAGTTCGGCCGCGATGCGCCCGTCGCCGAGCTGCACCGGCTGCACCGACTTGACCACGCCGATCCGCGAGCCGCCGATCCGCACCTCGTTGCCTTTGACCAGAGCCGTCGCGTTCGGCACCCGGGCCTTGAGGTTGTAGGTGGAGACGAAGGGAAGGCCGTTGTTGGCGTTGTAGGCGAGGAAGACCGCGACGATCACGACCAGCACCGTGACCGCGCCGACGATCACCGGGCTGCTCGCGACTCCCTGTATGCCGCTGCGGTTCCTCATGGTCCCAGGAGGTAGTCGAGGAGGGCGCGCCGGGGGGAGGCGGGTTCCGCCGCCTTGGCGCCGAGCTGTTCGCCTTCGCCGAGGCTGGGAGCCTGCGGGGCGGGAGCCGGGCGGGGGGACGGCGGGGGGACGGCGCTGGAGCCGGCGGAGGTGCCGCCCGTCTGGCCGCCGAGGCTTTCCTGCAGCCGCCGGTACAGCGCCAGCGCCCCGGCCGACGAGGCAGTGGTGCTGGAGCCCGGGCCGTTGAAGTTCGCCGAGCAGCCGCTGGTCGGCGCGGTCACGTAGTCGATGCAGTTGGTCAGCGCCGTGAGGCTCCGCGTGAAGTGGCCGTAGCGATCGAATTCGTTGGTGGATGCGGCGCTGTTGTAGATCAGGTCGGCGAGGCCGTCGAAGCCCTTGCTCTTCTTCGTGCTGACCAGGAACTGGGCCAGTTCGGTGGTCGGCGCGGCGCCGCTGCGGGCAAGGTCGCGGGTCTTTTCGACCACCGGGTCGGCGGCGTGGATCTTCGGCCCGGCCACTTCGCCGCTCGCGCCGAGCGACTTCAGCGAGACGGTCGAGGCGGCGGAGAAGGGGGTCAGCGCCCGGGTCGCCTGGGTCAGCGGCGCCGCTGCCTTGCCCAGGTATTCGACAACCGGGGTGCCGGCGTTGGAGAAGTATTCGAAGCTGCTCATCGTCTGCCGCAGCTCGCGCAGGAACCGGGGGAGCTTGTGCAGCGAGGCTTCCAGGGCGGCGCCCTTTTCGGTGCTGGCCTGGGCGGCGGCGCCGGCGTTGGAGAAGAAGCCGGCGACGCTGCTGCGCTCACGCGAGAGCGGGCCGAGGATCTGCTCGGAATCGGAGGCCAGCTGCGCCAGCTGGTCGCGCTGGGAGTTGAGGATCGCGAAGACGCGATCGGCGTCGCGCAGCACCGGGTTGGCGCGCTTGACCGCTTCCTCGATGTCTTCGCCGCGGCCGGCGAGGCCGGCTCCCAGTTCGTTCAAGATCAGGCGGAAGCGCTGGGCGTAGGTCAGCTGGTTGATGTTGTTGATCAGGTCCGGGTCGACGCTGGTGCTGTTGTTCCCCAGCGGCAGCAGGTACTGGCCGCCACCCGGTTCCCCGGCCGGGATCTTCTTCAGCTCCGGCGGTGGCTTGGAGCCCGGCGCGCGCGGCAGGGTCGGCGTGCAGTCGACGAACTTCTCGCCGATCAGCGACTGGGGGCGGATCAGGCAGCTGGCGTCGCTGCGGAAATCCTGGAAGCCGGGATCTTCGATCTTCATCGCGATCACAGCCTTGCCCGGGATTGCCTGCGCCTTGCCGTGCTCGTAGCTGTCGACCTCGCCTGGCATCGTCACGCCGACCGATTCGATTTCGCCGACGGTGGCGCCCGCGACCCGCACTTCCTCGCCGGAGACCATGAATCCGCCGCTGTCGAAGATCCCGCGGACGACGTAGCTGCTGCTGCTGCCACCGCCGCCGGCGAGCAGCGCAACGATCGCGACGATCGCGACGACCAGCACGACTGCGGGTAGCCATTTCCTCATGGTCCGGGTGGCGCGTCGGCCGGGTCGCATGCGGACGATGGGCTTACGCCGGAACCGGCGAAGGGCGGTTCGGTGAAGGGGTTGGAGCCGTCCGGCGCGGACTGGGTGGCGCCGCCGGGGCAGGGACGCCGCGCGTTCGCCGAGCCGCCGAAGACGTCGTACTGTTCGCTCGGCGAGATCGGTTCCAGCTCGCCGCTCGCGCCGTTGCGCCGGAACAGGTTGAGCGCCAGCTGGGCGCGGGCGTAGTGGCCGTTGCCGTCGTAGTAGCCGGTGACCTGGCCGAGCCGGCCGAAGCCATTGAAGATGTCCGGCGTGTAGGCGCGGGCGAAGTTGAGGGTGGGCTGGAAGTCTTCGATCCCCTGTTCGGCGTGGGGGAAGGCCCTGGCTGCCCGCTCCTGCACGGCCGGCAGGAAGGCGAGGGTTTCGGCGGTGTCGTTGGCGAAGCCCTTGCGGCTGGAGCTGAGGCGGAAGTCCCTGAGGACGGGCACCGCCCTGGAGAGCACCGGGCGAAGTTCGCTCAGGAACGGAGCCAGGTTCCTGGTCGCCGGCTTCGCCGTTTCCACCAGCGGGTCGAGGTCGTCGAGGGCGGCGCGCAGGTTGACGAAGGTGGTGTTGCTCTGGCGCATGAACGGCGGCAGCAGCCGCAGCGTCTGATCGAGGGCTTCGTTGCGGCTGGCGATCGCGCCGAAGGCGGTGCTGGCATTTGAGATCGCGCTGGAGAGCTCGTTGCCGCGCTCGGCGACCGCGGTCGAGAGCTTGCTGGAGCTGACGACGAAGCGTTCGAGCAGGTTCTGGTCGGCGTTCAGCTCGCCGACGAAGGCGCTGCCCCGGTTCAGCGCCGGGCCGAAGTACTTGAAGGTCTGGTTGGCGTCCTCGCCGCGGTTCGAGAACTGCGCCGCGTTGCCGCGCACGAACTGGCCCAGAGCGCGCCGCACCGGCGTCGGGAAGGTGTTGAGGAACTGGTCGAGGTCGACCTCCGTGGTGGTCGAGCCGAGGTCGAGGGTGGCGCCGTCGTCGAGCGCCGGGTTGCTGTTCGGCCCGGGGCTGATCGAGATGTAGTGATTGGCGACCCCGGAGAGCGAGGTAGCGCGGATCACCGCGGTCGTGCCCTCGTGCAGCTGCTGGTCGACGCTGACTTCGATCTCGGCCAGGTTGTCGTCGGTCAGGCCGATGCTTTCCACCGAGCCAACCGCCTGACCGCCGATCAGCACCTGGTTGTCGGGCACGAGCTGGGCGGCGTTCTGGAACACGAGCTTGTACTTGTGGCTGCCGTCGCCGCCGAAGAGGACGATCGCGAGGGCGATGACGACGATCGCGAGGGCCACTATCGCCACTATGCGCGCGGGGGTGATCCCCCGGGCTTGCGCCGGGCTTTTCTCCTCGCCTAAGGGATTAGCAGCCACGGATCGTCGCTTGCGAGTCTCCGCCTCCGTACCGGAGATTCGCGCCGCCGAATCGTATCCGAGCGGTCAGCCGCCACGTGGGCGCGCCTGCCTGGCTTAACTCGAAGTCAACGCGCTGCATCCTGTGCCCAGCAGACGGTTCAGACGTCGATCCGGGGCAGCACCCGGGCAAGGGGGCGCGGCAGCCACCAGACGCGGTCGCCGAGCAGCAGCATCAGCGCCGGCAAGAGGACGATGCGGACCACGGTCGCATCCAGCAGCACCGCCACCGTTAGCCCGACCCCGAGCTGGCTGATGGTGGCGATCGACGCGCCCGCGAAGGCGACGAAGACGGCCATCATGATCGCCGCCGCGCCGGTGATCACCCGGGCGGTCCGCTCCAGGCCGAACTGGATCGCGGCCGGGTTGTCGCCGTCGCGGTCATAGCTCTCCCGCATCCGCACCAGGAGGAAGACCGCGTAATCGATCGAGAGGCCGAAGACGACACCGAAGATCGCCGTCGCTCCCACCGCATCGACGTAGCTGCGCCCGCCGAGGGGCCAGCCGTCGGGCAGGTTGAAGAGCAGCGTGAGGACGCCGAACGCCACCCCGACCGTGGCCAGGTTGAGGCCGACGGCGATCGCCGCCAGCGGCAGCGCCCGGAGGATGAGGAGAAGGACGAGGAAGGTGGCGACGGCGATCGCAGCGATCACGAACGGGATTCGAGAGCGGGTGACATGACTGTAGTCGTTGAGCTGGGCGGCGCCGCCGGCGACGCCGGTTTCGAGGTCGGCTTCCCGGCCCAGCTCAGCGGCCTCGACCTCGAGCCGCTTGTTGAGGGCGATAGAGCCGGGCGAGTTGAAGGTGTAGCGGGAGATCACCAGGATCGCCGCCGCCTGGCCGCCGCCGCTCAGGTCGACCGCTTCCGCGGCGCGCTCGCGGAAGCGCGGCTGGGCCCCGTCGAGGGCCGAGAGGACGAAGTAGCCAGAGGAGAACAGGCCAGGGGTCGCGCGCTGGACCCGCCGTGCCCGGCGGTTCAGCGAAGCCGAGCTCGACAGCACTTGGACCGTCGCGCGGCGCAGGCCGGATTGCAGCGGATAGGAGTCGCTGTAGCCGCGGGCGAGGCCTTCTTCGAGCGCCGCCGCGCCGCCGCCGAGGCGCGCGATCCCGCCGGCCAGCGCATTGGCGCCGACAGAGAGTCGGTCGAGGCCTCCTTCGAGGCTGCCGGCTGCACGCGCCAGGCGGGCAGAGCCGTGGGCCAGCTTCTTGCCGGCCCCTTCCAGTTTCTGCAGCCCGTCCGAGAGCCGAGTCGCGCCGTTGCTGAGCCTCTTGATCAGGACGACCCCCGAGACCAGCCAGTCGGTCACCTGCTTCGCTTCGCCGGCGTCTTCGCTCAACTGCGCCTGCAGCGCAGTCAGTTCGGTCGGCAGGCCAGCGTAATCCGGCGCGTAGGGAGCGCCGCTGACCGGGTCGGTGCCGCTGACCGCCGCCAGCGCGTGCCGGACCGCTTCCAGCGTGGCGCCGTAGCTCGGGTCGGCCTTGCCGGTCGTCATCCCTTCGAGCTGCCGCAGAGCCGTCTTCAGCTGCGCTTCGGCGTCTTCGGCGGGCGGCAGCAACCGCGGCAGCGTCTGGTTCGCCTCCTCGTCGAGCGAGTGGCGCAGCGCCCTGGCGCGCCGCAGGGCGTTGCGGCGCAGGTTTGGCGCGAGGCTCTGCAGGGCGAACTTCAAGTTCAGCCCGGCGAGAGCGGCCCGGTGCTGGGCGCCCGCCAGGCGACGCGTGCCCGCGGCGAAGGTCCGCAGGGCGCCCACCGCCCGTTCGCTGCCGGCACTCGCCTGCGCCAGGCCCGAGGCGAGGGCCGTGGCGCCCGCCCGCGCCGTTCCCGACCCCTCGGCGAGCAGGCCGGCGCCGTAGCTGGCTTTCGAGACGCCGGCACGGAGCTGGGCGACGCCGGCGGCGGCGCGGCCCAGGTTGCGACCCAACCGTGCCAGCTGAGCCAGCGGTCCCGTTTCGCCTCCGGTTGCGAGCAGGGCGCCGGCCTGCTGCAGCGGCGCAACGGCACGCGAGACCTGCGCTGGCCCGATCACCGCCTGGACACCGGGCTGGGCCGCGATCCGATGCTGCCAGCGGCTCAGCGCCGCCAGCCGCCGCGGTTCGGTGACGGTGCCGTGGTCGGCGCTGGCGATGACCACGAACGGCGCGTCGTAGCCCGGACCGATCGCCCGCTCGATCGATTCGAAGTCCTTCCTGATCGGATCGTCGTGGGCGAGTTGGGTCTGGCTCGGCGGCCCCGTCTTCAGCCCGACCGCCGGCGCGGCCAGCACCAGCACGACCGCCCCGATCGCGATCGCCACCGGTGCCGGGCGGCGTAGGGCAGCGGCGACCACCGCCATCAGGCGCGAGCGCCCGCTGCCGGGCGCCGGGCCGATCCGCCAGCGATCGACATTGGGTCCGAGCAGGATCAGGACCGCGGGGCCAGCGACCACCGCGACGAGGACGCTGAGGGCGACGACGAGGAAGAGCGTCGCCGCCAATGATCCGAGCAGCGACCCGGGGACGATGAAGAACGCCACCAGCATCGAGAGCATCAGGGTGCTGCCGGCGAAAACGGTGGTGCGACCGGCGCCGTGCCGGGTCGCCGCGGCTGCCTCGCCCGGCGTGGCGCCTTCCGCCAGCTCTTCGCGGAAGCGGGACACCATCAGCAGCGCGTAGTCGACCCCCAGCGCCAGCCCCATCATCGTGCAGACGGTCAGGGCGAAGGCGTCGACGCTGAACCACTCGGTCAGGATCGAGAGCAGCCCACGCGAGCTGATCACGGTGATCGCGCCGAAGGCGAGCGGCACGGCGGCGGCGACCGGCGAGCGGAAGACGAGCAGCAGGACGAGCAGCAGGATCGGCATCGCGATCAGCTCTCCGCGCTCGGTGGCGGCGATCGAGTCGTCCTGGATCGCCCGCGAGAGCGTCGCGTAGCCGGTCTGGGTCGCGTGCACCGGCGGGTGGATGGTCGACTCGAGGATCCGGTTCAGTTCCGGAACCTTCTCGTTGACCGCTTCGTCGACGGGGGCGTGGAAGTCGGCGATGACGATCGCGCGGCGGGGACTGGGGCGAAGGCGCTGCACGGCGCCCAGGTCCCAGGGCGAGAGCGTGGTCACGCTCGGATCGCGGCGCAGGGTGCTGATCAGCGCCGGCCCCTGGCGGTCGAGCTGCTTCGCCGGGCCGCGCAAGAGGATCACGAACGGCGCGCTGTCGCCGAAGTGCTCGCGCAGCATGCGGTTGGCGCGGGCGGAGGCGGTGCCGGGGATTTCGAGACTGGTCGGGCTGAGCTTTCCCTCTACTCCGGCGCCGAGGATGCCGAGCCCGACCAGCACGACCAGGGCAACGACGAGCACGCGGCGCGGGTGGCGCAGCAGGACGGGCAGGCGCTCGCCGTCCCGATCCCGCGCGGATTCGCCGCGCCCCCTCTCCCTGCTCCTCCTCGAGGCCACCGTGCTAGTTTGGCGGTCGGGGACTACGGAGGGGGCTTGGAGATGCGGAAGACTCTGTTAAGGGCGCTGGTCGTATTGGCAGCCGTTGGCTTGCTGGCAGTTGGTACGGCGACGGCTATCACGCTGCGGGTCGGCAACATCATCATCAGCGGCGACGGCGGCTTCACGCCAACCACGCTGCCAAAGCACGAAAACGCGCCGATCAAGCTCTACGGTCACACCAAGTTCAAGACCACCGACGGAACCCGCCCCTCGCCGCTGCGCACCCTGACGCTCGAATTCGACAAGCACGGCGCGGTCGAGACGCGCGGCCTGCAGAAATGCACGATGGCGAAGCTTGTTGCGACGACCACCAAGACGGCGCGCAAGCTGTGCTCAGACGCGATAGTCGGCACCGGCTTCGGCACCGGCGTGGTCGAGCTTCCCGAACAGCGGCCGATCGAAGTCTCTTCGCCGCTGACCCTCTTCAACGGCCCGACCAGGCACGGCAACCCCACCGTCCTCGGCCACGCCCATATCGACTACCCCGGGCCGACCACCTACGTCATCCTGATCGAGATCCAGAAAGTCCACCACGGCCGCTACGGATTCAAGACCGTGGCCAATTTCCCACGCATCGTCAACGGCTACGGCTCCCCGGTCTCCGGCCATCTGACCATCGGGCGCACCTGGAAATACAAGGGCCAGACCCTCAGCTACGCCAACGCGCGCTGCGCCGACGGGCGCCTTCAGGCCAGGGCGGAATTCAGCTTCGAAAACGGCGACTTCGTTGAGGGCACGATCTTCAAGCCCTGCAAGGTGCTGAAGTAGCTGGATCGCCTTGACAACCGGCGCTACCCTGGTTGGTACCCGGGTGTTCTAGGAGGGGATGATGCGGATACGGCTACTGGCGATGGGCACGCTGCTTGCGATCTGTGCAGCGCTGGCCGGCGGCTCCGCCGACGCCGCCACGGTGCGGGTCGGGACGCTGGTGCTGCACGCCGACGGCGGCTTCGAGCCGCAGCTGCTGCCGAAACGGACCTACGCGCCGATCCACTTCCAGGGGTACGGCAGCATCAGCACCACCGACGGCTCGGTGCCGCCGGCGCTCAAACACGTGAAGCTCGAATTCGACCGCGACGGCCGAGTGACGACGGCGGGCCTGCCCGTATGCCAGCCGGCGAGCATCGAAACGGCGAGCCCGGAAGAAGCCCGGCGGCGCTGCGGGGGCGCGATCGTCGGTACCGGGCACATCGCGGCGGCCGTGCCGCTTCCGCTCATCGGCCGGCTCGAAATGCGCTCCCTGCTGACCCTCTTCAACGGCCCGCGCCGGGATGGCGACCCAACGGTCATCCTCCACGCCCAGGCGCCGTTCCCGATCTCCGAAACCTACGTCGTGACGATCCCGATCGAACGGCGCCACGGCACCTACGGCTACCGGACCGCCTTCTACGTCCCGTCGATCGCCGGCGGCCTTGGCTCGATCACCCGCCTCGACGCGAAGGTCGGCCGCCTGTACCGGGCCGGCGGCACCGAACGCAGCTACATCTCCGCCCGCTGCTCCGACAGCATCCTGCAAACTCGCGGTGCCTTCTCCTTCGCCGACGGCAACATCGTCGAAGGCGCAGTCTTCAAAATCTGCCGTGCTCGGCCCTAGGTGATTGATCCCCCGACCTCTCGGCGGGCTAGGCAGGGATGGCGGGTGCGCCTCTGCAGGAATTGACACCCAAGAGCGAAGCTCTTGGGTGAATCTGGTGCGCGGCTTCGCCGCGCAGGAGCCGGATGCATTGCCGCCGCTTCGCGACATTCCCGCAGAGGCGCACCCGCCATCCCCACGAAGCACACCGAGCTTCGAAAGCTCTGCCTCCGAGGTGCCGCCTCGGCTTAAAGCTTAGGAACCCTGGGGAGCGCTCACGATCTCGGCCATTGCGGGGGCGTGTCGAGGCAGAGAAGCCTGGCCGGTCTGCGGTCGAATGTCGCGAAGCGGCCTATGCAATCTGGTGATTGCGCGGCCGTAGGCCGTGCTCATCGTTCACCCCAAGAGCGAAGCTCTTGGGGTGTCAATTCGACCGCAGACCGGCCAGGCTTCTCTGCCCGCCTACGGGTCGTGGGATCGACCGTCTAGCCCTACGTCTTCCTATACTTGCCGACCCCGGGCCGTTAGCTCAACCGGTAGAGCAGGAGACTCTTAATCTCAAGGTTGAAGGTTCGAGTCCTTCACGGCCCACTCGGAATCGGCGTTCCACGCCTGGGAGCTGTCCCGACAGGGCGCGCGAGCTCTTCGAAGACTGAGGCCCCGACGGGCGGCGGCTATTCGCCGATCGAGCCGCCGCCGAAGCCGCCGAAGGGGTTCTGGAACGCTTCTTTGCCGGCTTTCTGTTCCTGCTTTGAGGCTTGCTTTACGCCCTTTTGGAACTGCACCGCGCGTTTGCGGTATTCCTCCAGCTGTTTTTCGATGTTCTTGGCTTCGGCCTTAGATGGTGCTTTGGCCGCTACCTGCTTCGCCGCCTCGTCTCCGGCGGCGAAGTTCCCGTTGAAGTATTCGTAGATCGCCAGGCTGCTGAGCGAGCCGACGGTGGGCTGCTGTTCCGCTGCGATCCGCTGCGCCTGCGCTGCTTTTTCGACGTTCGATTCGATTTCGCCGAGGGTGGTCGAGCCGGCTTCGGCCAGGCGGAAGAAGGTTCCGGCCACGAGCTGCGCCGCGGTCGCGCTCGGTTCGTCGCCGGCCTGCTTCAGGTAGCGGTTCCAGGTCTGCGAGGCCGCGCTGAAGCTTTTACGGGCTTCGTTGGTGATCACCGGGGGTTCGGTTTCCGAGACGACTTCGACCCGCGCGTTGCCGGCCGAAATCTGCGCTCGCGTCAGGGTCAGGAGCAGCTGCTCGTCGTCGGGGTTCTTGGCCAGCCGCCGTTCGATCCGTTCGGTCTGTTCGTCGAGCACCTGGGCGGCACTGCTACCGCTGCTCGAGTTACCGAGCAGGGAACCGATGTTGACCGGGCCGACGACGAGGAAAAGGCTGGCTCCCATCAGCAGGGCGAGGATCGCGTAGACGACCCGGATCACGTGTTTCCGTTTTCCCCGGGTGTCGAAGACCAGTCGTCGCTCGCCGCTCGATGCCATCGGTTCCTATCGCTCCTGCGTTGAGGGTTTGGCCAGGCCTCCCGCCGCCCTCGGCCTGTCGAAGGCGCGCGCAAGCAAGATACTCAACTCATACAAAGCAAGTAGGGGGACCATCTCAATCAGCATCGAGATGGGGTCGACGCCGGGCAGCGCGGCGGCGACCAGAGCGATCGCAAGGTAGGCGTAGCGGCGGTTGGCGCTGAGCTGAGCGACGCTGACGATGCCGAGCCGCGTCACCGCGAGGATTGCCAGCGGCAGCTGGAAGATGACGCCCCCGGCGAGCATCGTCATCGAGAAGAAGCTGTAGTAGTCGCGGGCGCGAACCTGGACGTTGAACTGGCTGTCGTTGAAGTTGAGCAGGAACTTGACCGCAGCTGGCATCACCACGAAGTAGGCGAAGGCGACGCCGACCAAGAAGAGCAGGGGAGCCATCAACATGATCGGCAGGGCGACCCGCCGCTCGGCATCGCTGAAGGCCGGCAGCACATAGGCGTAGGCCTGGTAGATCAGCACCGGCAGCGAGAGGACGATCGCGCCGTAGGCGGCGACGGTCAAGGTGGTCGTGAAGGGCTCGGTCACGCCGAAGGTGAGCAGCTGCTTGTGGTTGTCGGGCAGCGGGCCGGAGGCGATTTCCAGCAGCAGATGGTTCTGCCAGAAACAGAGCGCCAATGCGACGCCGAAAGCCGCGGCGCAGACGATCAGCCGGGTGCGCAGCTCGTCGAGGTGCTCTACGAGGCTGAGCCGGTCTTCGTGGGAGACCGGCCTGATGCGGCGGGACATCCCGGACCGGCCTCGAGCCTACGGCCGCTCTTGTGCGACCGGCTTCTCGGGGTCGGCGGCCTTGCTCCTGGCGACCTCGATCTCGGGGGGCGCCGAGGGGCGCTCGTCCTCATCGTGCTCGCCGCTGACCGAGCCGCGGAACTCGCGAATGCCCTTACCCAGCGAGCGCCCGAGCTCCGGCAGGCGTTTCGGGCCGAATACCACCAGGGCGATGATCAGGACGACGATTATCTCGAGGGGACCTATGTTTCCGAGCATCGACCCATGGTAACGGGCGGCGACCCCGATCGGATCACGTCGAATTGAGCGGGCTCGCCTACCCGGTTCTGGGGTTTTCTGCGATTGCCGCGGGAAACCCCGGATTAAACCTCCGCTTCGTGTGTTCGATAGTGAGAAAGATGAACAACGCGAGTCGCACAGGAACGAAGGCAGGCACCGGACTCCACGTCTGCCCCGAGTGCGGCTCGCAGCTGGTGCAGCCGACTCGCTGGGAGCAGACGGCAAAGCGCGGGCACTGGCGTCTCTGGCGTCGCTGCCCGGAGTGCGAGTGGCGCTGCGACGGCATCCACGGAGAGCACGAGATCGACGCCTTCGACGAGGCGCTCGACGACGGAGCCGAGGCCCTCTCGGCAGAGCTCCAAGCGCTCGAACGAGAGAGCATGCGGGAAATCGCCGAGACCTTCTCAGCCGCACTCGCGGCCGACCTGATCACCGCCGACGACTTCGGTTAGCTGTACCTCTGCACGACCCCGTCGGCGACCAGGTCGAACAGCTTGCGCCGTTCGGCGTCGAAGCCCGCCGAACCGAGGCGGCGCTTGCCTTCGGCGACCATCTCGAGGGCCCGCGAGCGAACCTGCCGCAGCGCTCCGCTGGCCTCGATCCGATCGCAGAGCGCCTCGGCGTCAGTTGAATCGAGGGTGCGCAGGTCGACGCTGCGGACTTGCGGGTCCAGCTCGGCGGCGAGGATGAGCGGCAGGGTCACGGTGCCGTCGAGCAGGTCCGTGCCCCGCGCCTTACCGGTCCTCTCCGGCGGCCCGGAGACGTCGAGCACGTCGTCGAGCAGCTGGAAGGCGAGCCCGATCGCCGCGCCGAAAGCGCCCAGCGACTGCTCGTCGCGACCGAGCAGGCAGGCGCATTCGAAGAGGGTCGCGGTCTTCAACCTGCAGCGCTCCAGATAGCGGCCCTCGCCGATCGTGGTGTCGTAGGCATCCTGGCGCTGGGCCAGCTCGCCGCGGGCGAGGGCGACGGAGGCCGCGGAGAGCAGCTCGATCGAGCGCAGGTCGCCGGCGGCGGCGAGCAGTGCAAAGGCGCGTGAGAAGAGCAGGTCGCCGGCCGCGGTGGCGCGCTCGCGGCCGGAGGTGGCGGCGACCGTCGGGCGCCCACGGCGCAGCGGCGCGGCGTCGAGCACGTCGTCGTGGACCAGCGTCGCCATGTGGATCAGCTCGATCGCGGTCGCCGCCCGGACAGCCTCCTCCCCGCCCTCCTCGCCGGCGCAGAGCAGAACCAGCATCGGCCGCAGCCGCTTCCCCCCTGCCTCCAGAGTCATCGCCGCGTCCGCGGCCAGCGCCTCGCCATGGCCGCGTCCCTGCTCGCGAAGCATCTGCTCGACCTGCCCCAGTCGCGCCGGCAGCCAACGACTCGAGGCATCGAGGACCGCGGTGACCGGAGGCGGTACTGCCGAGTGGCGCGTCACCCCTTGGTAACGCCGCTGTGGATCGCCAGGATCCCCCCGGCCAGGACGAGCCAGCGGATCCGCTCCAGGCCGGCGGCATCCATCTTTGCGGCGAGGGCGGGTGGGTCGGGGAAGCTGTGAACCGACTCCGAAAGGTAGGAGTAGGCCTCCGGATCGTCGGTGAGGCGGCCGAGGACGGGCACGATGCGATCGAACCAGAGCGAGTAGAAGGTCGAGAAGGGGGCGCGCCGCGGCTCGGTGAACTCGAGCACGACCAGCCGCCCCCCCGGCCGCAGGACCCGGGTCATCTCGCGCAGGCCCTGATCGCGATCGGCGAAGTTGCGGACGCCGAAGCCGACCGTCACCGCATCGAAGCGGCCGGCATCATACGGCAGCTGCAGCGCGTCCGCCCACTCGAACCGGACCGATCCCTCGGCTCGATTCGCGGCCTTCTCCCGGGCCAAGTCGAGCATCGGCTCGGAGAAATCGCAGCCGACCACGCGCCCCCCGGGCGAGACCCGGCTCGCGAGCTCGAAGGCGAGGTCACCGGTGCCGCAGCAGACGTCGAGGACCGAATCGCCCGGACCGACTTCCGCCCGATCCGCCGCCCGCACCCGCCAGGCATGGTGAAGGCCGGCGGTCATCACCGAGTTGAGCAGGTCGTAGCGACCGGCGACCCGGTCGAACATGCGGTTGACCTGCCCCGCGAACTGGGCGGAGTCCCGAGAAGGTTTGGACCGGGTGTCAGGATCCATGTGGATGGCTGGCGTGCGCCGGACCAAGCGGGGCGAGGACGCAGGGAGGCCGAATAGCAGAGCTATTTGGCCGACTGAGGACGCTGCACCGCGCAGTGTCCGCCGCCGCCAGACGCGCGCAGGGATTCTGACACACGGTCCTAGTCGAGTGAGGAGAGGAAATCGGCGAGCTCGTTGAGCTTCTTCGGCGGTAGGTCCCGGAAGGAGGGCATGATACCCGGGCCGATCTCCACCGAGCGGATGATCGCGGCACGGGGAACCCGCGCGGCGATGTGGGTCAGTTCGGGGCCCGGCCCGTTGTTGCCGTTCTCGCCGATCTTGTGGCAGGCGAGACAGCCGGAGCCGGCGACGACCTCCTTGCCGGCCTCGTAGCGCGGCGCGACTTCCATGTCGATCTCGGTGGGCGAGCCGCCGGTGGCGCCGAGGAAGGTCAGGTAGGCCATCGCGATGATCGTCAACACGCCAGCCGTCGTCGCGATCGGGCGGCGAGCCGGGTTGCGCTCCGGGCCGCGGTCGTAGAACGGCAGCAGCAGGAGCAGCACCATGCAGACCGTCGGGATCCCGATCGTCGCGATCGGGACCAGCTCCGGCGGCTTGATCACACGCAGGACCTCGAAGAGGAAGAAGAAGTACCACTCGGGCCGCGGCACGTAGGTCGTGGTGGTCGGATCGGCCTTCGGTCCCTGCTCGGCGCCGAGCACGATCGACATCACGATGATCACGCCGACGACCAGCAGCATCATCGCCGAGTCCTTCATCACCGCGTAGGGGAAGAAGGGCTTGCCCTTCTTCTTCAGCAGCTCGTACTCCTCGAGGTAGGCCTGCTTGTCGCTGGGCTTCACGGATGAGCCCCCTGGCCATTGGCGCCAGCGTCAAGCGGCGCGACCGGCGCAGCTGCCTTGGGCTTCTCCGCGCGCAGCCACGGCGGCGCCGTGGTGCCCAGCTTGACGACGAGATAGAGGTGGGCGCCGATCAAGGCGATGATCGCGCCCGGCACGAGCAGCATGTGGATCGCGTAGAAGCGCGACAGCGTCGTTGCCCCAAGCTCCGGGCCGGCGCGCAGGAAGTCGCTCAGATAGGGCCCGACGACCGGGCCGGTGCCGTTGATGTTGATGCCGACGACCGAGGCCCAGAAGGAGCGCTGGTCGAAGGGCAGCAGGTAGCCGGTGAAGGCCATCGTCATCGTCAGGATCAGCAGCACGACGCCGATCACCCAGTTGAGCTCGCGCGGGTACTTGTAGGCGCCGAAGAAGAAGGTGCGGCCCATGTGGAGGAAGACGAGGATCACCATCACGCTCGAGCCCCACTTGTGCATCCCGTGCACGAACTGGCCGAGGAAGACGTCGTTGTTGATGTGGGCGATCGAGGCGTAGGCCTGGGTCGTCGAGGGCGTGTAGAACATCGCCAGGAAGACCCCGGTCGTCGCCTGCACGATGAAGGCGAAGAGCGTGGCGGAGCCGAGCGTGTAGAACCAGTTGGTCCCCTTCGGCACCTTGCGGAAGAGCATCCCGGTGAGGAAGCCGGTCGCGGCGGTGCGCTGGTCGACCCAGGCGAGAACGTCGGCCGGCGCTTCTTTGGCGCGGCCGCCGAGACGCTGCGCGTCGGAGGCACGCTCGGGAGCCGAGGTCTTCAGATCCGCCGGGGCGGCGCCTTTGGAACCATTGCCCTCACCCGGCTTGGCCGGTTTGCGAAGAGGAGCGGGAATCAGCGAGTCGAGCTTCATCGTCGGTTATCCATCAACCGCTCGGGGGCGGGAAGGTGGACGGTCGGGGTGGGTACAGATATTCCCAGACGCCGCCGGTGAACTCGCCGGGGTCGCGAGCTCGTACCGGTTCCAGCTGCGAGGTGACGCTGTAGCGCGGGCCGAGCTCGACCTGGCCGTTGCGGATCCGGCTCTGGAAGTGGTCGAGCGGGCGCACCGGCGGGCCGCCGATCCGCTTGCCCTGGAAGTCGTAGACGCCGCCGTGACAGGGGCAGATGAAGTTCCCGGCCGCCTCGACGAAGCGCACCGGACAGCCGAGGTGGGCGCAGCGGTTGGAGACCGCGACGATCGACTTCGGATCCTCGCCGAGCTGCTTCGACCCCTTGCGCACGTAGGCGGTCGTCTTGCCGGCGTCGCCGATCCCCTCGGTTTCGGTGAAGACGACCTGGCGGTAGGTGTCCTCGACGAAGTCGCCGACCGGCCCGACCGCCTCCCAGCGCTCCTTGCCGCGGTGGAAGATCGGCGCCACGGCAAAGCCGATCGCGGGCAGGACGACTGCCGCGCCGGCGATGCCGCCCAGACCCTGGGCCGCGACCGTGAAGGCGCGACGACGAGTCATCGACTCGCCCTCGAAGTAGCCGGGAGGTGCGGGCTTCGCCCGTTCCGCCGGGCTCGAGCTCTCGGCCCCGTTTCGCTTGTTCGCCTCGTCAGCCAATGTCCGCCACGTGCAAGGGCTGGGAAGTTTATTGGCTTGGCGGCGAGACCGAAGTCGAGAGGTCCGGTCGAACCCCTCGTTTGGGCCTTTGTGTACGGAAGGTTAACGACGCGAGCGACGTGGTCGAGCTGCCTGGTATAAGCACCCAGCGTGTTTCTTTGCCGGCTCGCGCCGGTTGCATTCCAGGGGAGGGAGACAAGTATCTGTCGAGCCGGCGCCCACCGATGAGGTGGAGTCGAGGAAAGGGCGACCACGGCGCCGCCGAGGCCGGCGGCCGGATGCCGCTTGCGCTGCGCAGGCCGCGCACCCTGCTCGCCGTGGCGCTGATCGCAATCGGCGTGCTCGCCGTGCTTGGCCAGGGAGTCGAGGACGAGCTGCGGCCGACCTCGCTCAGTGTCCCCGGGACCGATTCGGGCCGCGCTAGCGAGCTGGTGCATCGTTACTTCGGCGACAGCGCCCCCTTCGCGATCCTGCTGCAGGGCCCACCCGCCGAGCTCGACCGGCAGGGACCGGCGCTGATCCGCAAGCTGCGCTCCAACCCGGCGGTTACGACGGTCTCCCCCTGGGACAAGGGAAGCGTCGGCAAGCTGCGGCCCGGCCCCCGCAAGGCATTGATCCTGGTCGACTTCCACGTCAGCGCCGAGGAGGCGGTGAAGGACACCGTCCCCTACCTGGACCGCACGCTTGACGAACAGATCACCCCCCCGGTCCACTCGGCGGAGACCGGCTTCGCCAGCCTCTCGCGCGCGATCATCGACGAGTCGGTCGCCTCTACCGACCGGGCCGAGCTGATCGCGATCCCCTTCCTGCTGCTGGTCCTGCTGCTCGTCTTCCGCTCGCCTGTAGCGGCGGCAATTCCCCTCGCCTTCGGCGCGGTCACGGTCACCGCCTCGCGCGGTGTGCTCGCGATCGCCGCCAACTACATCGCGATCGACGGCTTCGCGCTGACCGTCTGCACGATGATGGGCTTAGCGCTCGGGGTCGACTACGCCCTCTTGATGGTCTCGCGCTTCCGCGAGGAGCTGGGGACGGGCGCGAAGCCCCTGGAGGCGGCGCGGATGACCCGCCGCACCGCCGGCCGCACGACCGCGTTTGCCGGCTCGACCCTCTTCCTGGCGATGCTGGTGACGCTGTTCGTGATGCCGGGGAACCTGCTCGTCTCTCTCGCGGGCACGGCGATCGTCGTCACCGGGATCAGCGTTCTCGTCGCCGCCCTGGTCGGACCGGCGCTGCTGGTCGTGACCGGCCACAACGTCAACCGCTGGCGGATCGGCGGCAACGGCGACGGGGCGGGGGTGATGACGCTGGTGCGGGGCGCCCTCAGCCGGCCAATCGTGGCGGTGCTCCTGATCGGCACCGTCGTGCTGCTGCTGGCGCTGCCGCTGGTCGCTCTGAAAACGGGGCCGCCGAGCGCCCAGCAGCTTCCCTCGTCCAACCCCGCCCGCATGGAAGCGGAACTGATCGCCGACGCGATCGGGCCCGGCTGGGAAGCTCCCTTCGTCGTCGTCGCTGTCTCCAACAAGGGCCCGATCACCGAAGCCGACAGCCTCGCTGCCCTGACCCGGTGGCAGAGGCGGATTGCCGACGACCCGGGGGTGCAGGCGGTGATCGGCCCCGCCCAGATAAAGAAACAGGTGAGGCCGCTGCAGAAGACCGGCAACGATTTGCTCGCCGGCCGCGGCGAAGCCGACCCCGAACAACTGACGACGCTGGGCGAAAAGCTGGGCACGGCAACCGTCGGGGTGCGGCGGCTGCGCTCCGGAATCTCGAAGGCGAGCTACGGCGCCGGCCTGCTCGCCAACGGAACGGGTAAGGCGGGCGATGGAGCGAAGCAGCTCGAAGGGGGTCTCTCGAAAATCGCCTCGGGAGCCGAAAAGGCTGCCGGGGCGATCGACCGCCTCGCCGAGGGCTCCGGGAAGCTCGCGGAAGGGCAGCGCACCGCGCAGCTCGGAGCTTTCTCCGTGGAAGGCGCCTCCGCAGACCTGCTGAGCGGGATCGAGGGCAACGGGCTGGAGCGGGCGCGGGGCCTGCGCGCCGAGCTGAAGCAGCGGGCCGCCGCCGACCCGAGCCTCGAGCCACAGGTCCGGGAAGCCGAAAGGCTGGTCGAATCGCTGGCGATCGCCCGCAACGAAGCGCAGCGACTCAGCGGCCAAGCGACGAGGCTGCACGACGGACAGACGAAGCTTGCCGACGCGGGCGCCAAGCTGCACAAAGGCGCCGCCAAGCTCGCCAACGCGACCGGCCAGCTGCCCGGCGCCTTGGGCAAGCTCGAAGGCGGCGCCTCGCAACTGGTCGACGGCCTGGGGCGCCTGCGCGGCGGCGCCGACTCCCTCGAAGAGCACCTCGCCGAAGGATTCCAGCGCTCTCGCCCGCTGCAGACCAAGCTACACGAAGGTCACGCGGAAGTGTCCGTCAGTGCCCGCCGGGTCAACGGCAAGGTCGACCGCCTGCGCCACAACTCGCCGGGGATCTTCAACTCCGGCTACTTCGTCCTATCGACCCTGGCGGGTGCTCCGGCGAAGGAACGGAAACGCGTCTCCGGCATCGTCGACGTCGAAAACGGCGGTCAGGCCGCGCAGATGATCGTGATTCCCCGCTACACCTTCAACACCAGCGGCTCGACCGCGCTGAACGAGCGCCTGAAGCGCGATGCGAAGGGTCTGGCGGCGGCGACCGGAACCACCACCGGCG
This sequence comes from uncultured Solirubrobacterales bacterium, assembly GCA_963770315.1. Lineage (GTDB taxonomy): Bacteria > Actinomycetota > Thermoleophilia > Solirubrobacterales > 70-9 > VRUE01. The sequence continues at coordinate 2,630,400 of CAVYPC010000002.1, read as the reverse complement.
TCGCCGGCAGCGCCGCCGAACTGATCGACTTCACCAACGTCATCGCCGAGCGGGTCCCGATCTTGATTGCGGTGATCACGCTCGCGACCTTCCTGATCCTGGTCGTCATCCTGCGGGCGCTGCTGCTTGCCGCGATCGCGGTGGCGCTCAACCTGATCACGGTCGCGGTCGCGTTCGGCGTGCTCACCCTCCTCTTCAACGTCCCCGAGGGCTGGCCGCTCGGAGGCCACACCTACGTCGACGCGATCGGCGCGGTGGGGATCTTCGGGATCATCTTCGGCCTCTCGATCGACTACGCGGTATTCCTGCTGATGCGGATGCGGGAGCACTATGAGAACAACTCGTCCAACGAAGAGGCGATCGTCTTCGGCCTGGAGAAGACGGCGCGGGTGATCACCGGCGCCGCGGCGATCATGATGGCCGTCTTCGTCGCCTTCGCCGGCGCCGACATCGCCTCTATCAGCCAGCTCGGTACGGGCCTGACGGTGGCCGTCGTGCTCGACGCGACCGTCGTGCGCATCGTCCTGCTGCCGGCGCTGATGCTGCTGCTCGGCGACCGGGTCTGGTGGCTGCCCAAGCCGCTGGAGAGAATCCTGCCGGAAATCGATCTTCACGGCTCCCGGGCGGGTTAGCAAAGGTGCGGGGCATAGGAACTCGTGTATTTTTGACACCAGGGTTGAGAACAGGGGGATCGGCTGGGCGCCTTGCGTCGTCGCCGGACCAGCCAGAGCAAACAGGAGGATTGATCTAGTGGGAATCCCAGCAAGGACGTCGTCTCTAACGAAGCTCACCCTGGCTGTGGCCGTGGCGCTGCTCGTCGCGGTTCCAGTTGCGCTGGCTGCCGAAAAAACGCCCCGGGAAGAATACGTCGAAAAGGTCGAGCCGATCTGCAAGTCCAATACCGAAGCCAACTCGCGCATCCTCAAGGGCGTGAAAGACCAGGTCAAGCAGGACAAGCTCGTGCCGGCGGGCAAGCGCTTCATCCGCGCCTCCGCCGCCCTCGGAACCGCCGTCGGGAAGATCGCCGCCGTGCCCCAGCCGAGCGAAGACGCGGCGAAGCTGACCAAATGGGTCGGCTACCTGAAGAGCGAGAAGACGTTCCTGCAGAAGATCGGCGCGGCCTTGAAGGCAAAGGACAAGTTCCACGCACAGAAACTCGCGGTCGAACTCAACAAGAACAACAACCAGGCCAACAACACGGTGATCAGCTTCGGCTTCGACGAGTGCCGGATCGATTCCTCGAGGTTCATCTAAATTGCGCCGCGGCGGGCTGGTAGTCGCAGCGCTGCTCGTAGCTCTCGGGGTCGCCGGCGTGGCCCAAGCGGAGGTCGAACAGCAAGGGAACGTAATCGTCTCTTTCGATGGCGGGATCTCGCCCCGGGCGCTGCCGCGCACCGGCACGGCACCGGTCGCGGTGACGATCGACAGCACCTTCAAATCCTCCGAAGGGGTCGACCCACCCCCCCAGCTGCGGACGATCTCGATCGGGATCAACCGGCAGGGCAAGATTTTCGACCGCGGCCTGCCGACTTGCAGGGTGCGTAAGATCCAGCCGGCGACGATCTCGGCGGCGAGAAGGATCTGCGGCGGCGCGATCGTCGGCAGCGGCCACGTCCAGGTGCGCGTCCACCTCGCCAACCAGCCGCCCTTCACCTTCACCGGCCCGATGCTGGTCTTCCACGGCAAGCGGACCGGCGGCGATCGGCGGCTCCTGGCTCAGGTCTACGGGCTCAAACCGCCGTCGGCATTCGTGCTCAACTTCAGGATCGTCCGGACTTCGGGGGAATTCGGCACGGTGATCAAGACGTCGCTGCCGAAATCGGCCAACAAATGGGCCTACGTCACCCACTTCGACATGAAGCTGCGGCGGATCTACACCTACCAGGGCCAGAAGCACAGCTACATCAATGCCGGCTGTGCGGCTCCTGACGGTTTCCCCGGCGCCGTCTACAAGTTCGCCCAGGCGAACTTCGGCTTCGCCGCCGGCGAACACGTGAGCACCACGTTAGTCCGCGACTGCACGGTCAGCAAGTAGCTCAGGCGCCGCCGATGGCGTGGACCGCGTCCCGCCATCGGCCCGGCACCTGATCCTCGCGGCCTTCGGTGTGGAGCTGGGCGCAGGCACTGATCAGGTCGGCGAGGCGGTGGACGGCCTCGGTGTCGCCCAGCGCCGCCAGGCGCTCGATGCCGAGGGCGTAGAGGTAGTCGCCGGCGAGCAGGGCGAGGTCGGGGTCCTGGCCGGCGAGCAGACGGGGCTCGCCGTAGTGGAGGAGGTAGCCCTCGCGCACGGCCTCGACCACGAGCGCGTACTCGGCCGGTGCTGCCACAGCGCGCGGGCCGGCCGCAGCGAGGGGGCCGAAGACCGGCTCCTCGGCCGGGTCGACCACGCACGGGGAGATCGGGGTGTCCTCTGCGCGCAGCTGCGCCGCCAGGACCCCGAGGACGGCGGCGGGATCGCTCAAAGCCCCGCCTCCTCGAGCGACTCCGCCGCTACCGCGAGCGTGCGCTCGATCGCGTCCTCCCCGTGGGCGAGCGATACGAACCAGGCCTCGAACTGCGAGGGGGGCGGGTAGACGCCGCGGTCGAGCATCGCACGACAGAAGCGGGCGTGGGCCCCGAGGTCGCAAGCCGCGGCGGCGTCGAAGTCGGCGATCGGCTCGGCGCTGAAGAAGAGGGTGAGCAAACCCGGCGCCGAGGCGAGCTGCAGCGGCCGGTCGGCCGCCAGCTCAGCCAGGCCCGCGGCGAGGCTCTCGGTGAGCGCCGCCAGCCGGCGGTAGGCGGCGACGTCGAGGCGCCTCAGGGTGGCGAGCCCCGCCGCGACGGCGAGGGGATTGCCCGACAGCGTGCCGGCCTGGTAAACGTCACCGGCCGGCGCGATCCGCTCCATCGTCGCGACGGATCCGCCGAAGGCGGCGGCTGGCAGCCCGCCGCCGAGCACCTTGCCGAGCACGGTCAGGTCGGGTTCGACCCCGTAGAGCTCCTGGGCGCCACCCGCGGCGACGCGGAAGCCGCTGATCACCTCGTCGAAGATCAGCTGCGCGCCCTGCTCGCGGGTCGCGGCGCGGAGGAACTCGAGGAAGCCCTCCTCGGGCGGGACGACGCCCATGTTGGCTGGCAACGGCTCGGCGACGAGGGCGGCGACCGAGTGCTCGGCGAGGGCGCGGGAGACCGCTTCTCGATCGTTCCACGGCACCACCACCGTGCCCGCCGCCAACTCGACGGGCACCCCGGGGCTGCCTGGGATCGCGAGGGTCGCCATGCCCGAGCCGGCGTCGACCAGGAGGCCGTCGGAATGGCCGTGGTAGGCACCCGCGAACTTGACCACGGTCTCGCGGCCGGTCACCGCGCGGGCGAGGCGGATCGCGCTCATCGCCGCCTCGGTGCCCGAGCTGGTCATGCGCAGCATCTCCACCGACCGAACGCGGGCCGCCACCTCCTCGGCCAGCTCGACCTCGGCCGCAGTGGGGGCACCGTAGCTCGTCCCGCGCGCCGCGGCGGCGGTGACGGCGGCGAGCACTTCCGGGTCGGCATGGCCGAGGATCAGCGGGCCCCAGGAGCAGACCCAGTCGAGGTAGCGATTGCCGTCGACGTCGATCAGCTCGCAACCCTCGCCGCGCTCGACGAAGACCGGGTCGCGACCGATCTGCCCCATCGCCCGGACTGGACTATTCACGCCCCCGGGCATCACCCGCAAGGCTCGTTCGTACAACTCCGAGGAACGGGTCAAATCGCCGAGCCGACCGAAGGGAGCATCACGATCTGATTCTCTGCGACCGGAGGTCGGCGCTGGCAATTTTCATCCGTGTTCAGCGTCCCACCGTGCGTAGTCGTCGGTGAAGTAGCGCAGGCGGATCTTCTTGTACTCGGTCGAGGAGTAGAGGGTGGCGCGGTCTTCCGGTCCCATCCCGCAGTCGCCGGCGATCGAGTCGAGGATCGCGTCGCACTCCTCCTTGGAACGTCCGTGGGCCATGGTGAAGACGCTGTAGGGCCAGTCCGCGTAGGTCGGTCGCTGGTAGCAGTGGGAGATTCCGCGGAAGGAGGCCATCCGCCGGCCCGTCGCGAGGATCTCCGCCTCGGGCACCCTCCACACGCCCATCCCGTTTGCCGAGAAGCCGGCGCGGCGGTGGAAGAGGATCGCGGCGACGCGGCGAAGCAGCTTGCGGTCGACCATCGCGCGCAGCCGTTCCAGCAGCTCATCGGTACCGATGCCGAGCTCGGCGGCGGCGGCATCGTAGGGACGCTCGATCGCCTCCATCGGCCCCTGCATCGCTCGGATCGTGGCGATGTCCTCCTTGTCGTACGGCTGGCGCTCCAGCTCACGCGGGGGCGCTGCCTCGACGGCCGCAGAGAGCGCCTCGGTGCCCTTCTCCATCTCCAGGTTCATGTTGATCTTGAACAGGGTCAGGGTGGGCAGCTGGCGCATCGAGGAGGCGCCCGCCTGCTGCATCAGCGCCTCCAGGGTTCCGTCCATGCCCAGCTCGGAGTCGGGCGGCACGGCGATCGTGAACCAGAGGTTGAAGTCGTGGGTCCGGAGGTAGTTGTGGGAGACGCCGGGGTGGGCGTTGACGACAGCCGCCGCGCGCTGGGGGTTCTCGGCGTCGACTTTGGCGGCGACCAGCATCGACTCGTAGCCGAGCGCGCGCGTGTCGAAGATCGGGGTGATCTCGCGGATGATCCGTTCGTCGAGCAGCCGCCGGGTGCGGGCGAGGAGATCGTCCAGCTCCAGCTCCGCCTCCGAGGCGAGGAGCGCGAACGGCTCCGGGTCGAGCGGGAAGCTCGACTGGAGCAGGTTCATCAGCCGCTTGTCCGTCTCGTCGAGCGGGATCGCCGCTCCGTCCTTGCGGGAGCGCGCCTTCGACTGCGGGATCTTTACCGAAGCCACCCTGCGGCCTCCTTCGCGTAGTAGGTGACGATCGCGTCGGCGCCGGCGCGGCGGATCGAGGTCAGCGTCTCGAGCACCGCGGCGCGCTCGTCGATCCAGCCGTTGGCGGCTGCCGCCTTCAGCATCGAGTACTCGCCGGAGACATGGTAGGCGGCGAGCGGCGCACCGGTCTCCTCCTTGACCCGCCGCACGACGTCGAGGTAGGGCGTCGCGGGCTTGACCATCAGCATGTCCGCCCCCTCGTCGAGGTCGAGCTGGGCCTCGCGCAGCGCCTCGGCGGCGTTGGCCGGGTCGAGCTGGTAACCGCGCCGGTCGCCGAACTCGGGGGTGGACTCGGCGGCGTCGCGGAAGGGCCCGTAGAAGGCGGAGGCGTACTTGGCGCTGTAGGCGACGATCGGGGTCCCGGCGTGGCCCTCCTCGTCGAGCTGGTGGCGAATCCCGCCGACCCGGCCGTCCATCATGTCGCTCGGGGCGACCGCGTCGGCACCGGCCTCGGCATGGGAGATCGCGGTTTTCGCCAGCAGCTCGACCGTCAGGTCGTTGTCGACCTCGCCGTCGCGGACGAAGCCGCAGTGACCGTGCGAGGTGTACTCGCAGAGGCAGACGTCCGTGATCACCGTCAGCTCGGGGTGCGCCTCCTTCAACGCCCGCACCGCCATCTGCACGATGCCCTCGTCATCGTAGGCGCCCGAGCCGGTCTCGTCCTTGGCGGCGGGGACGCCGAAGAGGAGGACCGCGCCGATCCCCGCGCTGGCGATCTCGGTCGCCTCGGCGACCAGCTCGGAGATCGAGAAGCGCTCGATCCCAGGCATCGACTCGACCTCCTCGCGCACCCCCTCGCCGGCGACGACGAAAGCGGGTTGGATCAGATGCGCCGGCGACAGCTCGGTCTCGCGGACCAGGCCGCGCAGCGTCTCGGTGCGACGAAGTCGCCGCATACGCGTGCTTGGAAACTGCATCGGCTCGATTGTATGGGGACAGCGGTACCGTTCTCCGCCGTGGAGGCACGGGGGCTCGTCAAGCGCTACGGGAATCGCGAAGCTTTGCGAGGGGTCGACCTCGCCGTCGACCCCGGGGAGCTGGTGGCGATCATCGGGCCGAACGGGGCCGGGAAGACGACGCTGCTGTCGATCCTTGCTGGAACCCTGAAGCCGGACGCGGGCGAGGTCCGCTCGCCGAACGGGGACGTCGGCTGGGTGCCGCAGCAGGCTGCTCTCTACAGGCGCCTGACCGTGGAGGAGAACCTGCTGCTGTTCGCCCGCCTGGAGAAGCGCGAGGAGCCGCGGGCCGCGGTCGAGGAGATGCTCGAGCTGACCGCGCTGCAGGAGCGGCGCGGGGAGATCGTCGCCAAGCTGTCGGGGGGCAACCAGCAGCGGATCAACATCGCCATCGGCCTGCTCGCCCGCCCCGTCGTCCTGCTCTTGGACGAGCCCAGCGTCGGCCTCGATCCACGCCAGCGGGCGCGACTCTGGGAGTTCGTCGCCGGGCTCGCCGGTCGCGGCACGACCGTGATCTTCTCCACCCACGACATCCAGGAGGCGGAGCGCTACGGCAAGCGGCTGCTGGTCCTAGCCGACGGCGAGGACCTCTTCGACGGGTCCGCCGGGGAATTGCGCGAGGCGGTTCGGGGAGAGGCGCCGGAGGCCGCCGGCAGCGACTTCGAGACCGCCTTCGTTGCCTTCCTCCAGCACCGCGGGCACTGAGCGATGCGCTGGCTGCTGCTCAAGGACCTGCAGATCCTGCGCCGGTCGCCGCTGCAGGCGGTGCTGCTGATCGCCTACCCGGTGCTGATCGCGCTCCTGATCGGCTTTGCCATCTCGCGCGAACCCGGCAAGCCTCGCGTCGCCTTCCTCAACGAAATCCCCCCGGGGGCGCGGATCGCCGGCGGTGGCGGGAGGCTGCCCGCGGTCGGGGTCAACGACCGGATCTGCAGGAAAGTGGAGTGCGTCGACGTCCGCGACCGGGCCGAAGCCGCCGAGAAAGTTCGCTCCGGCGACGTGCTCGCGGCGCTGATCCTGCCCGCCGATCTGATCGAGCGGCTCAACTCGCTCTCGACCCTGAACCCGGAGAAACCCGAAGTCGAGGTGATCCTCAACGAGGAGGATCCGCTCAAGGCGCAGGTGGTGGACGACCGCATCACCGCGCTGCTGGCGCAGGCCAACCTCTTCATCGCGCGGCAGATCGCCAAGGAAGGCGGCCGCTACCTCGACCTGATCGTCGACGGCGGCGACTTCGAGGTGCTCGGTCAGCCGGTCGAAATACTCGGGCTGCGGGCCGTCGCCTCGATCCTGGAGTCGCTGCGCCCGGCCGTGCCAGAAGGGCAGCGTGGCGAGCTGGATCGAGTGATCCGTTTCGCCGCTCTCGCCCGCGACAATCTCGATGTCGCCGCGCCGCTGATCGACAGGCTCGCGCAGCCGATCGCCGTCGACAAGCAATCGGTCAGCGCCCCCACCCCGCCGCTGGAAATCTTCGCGATCGCCGTCGCGGCGACGCTGACGCTCACCTTCGTCACGCTGCTCCTGGTCGCCGGCTCGCTGGCGCTGGAGCGTGAGGAGAACACCTTCCCTCGCCTCACCGGGGGTCTCGTCTCGCGCTCTGCCCTGCTCGCCGAGAAGATCGGGCTCGGGGTCGCCGTCGGCCTGGTGGTGACCCTGCTGATGCTGGCAGGGGTGCAGCTCTTCGTCGGGCTCGATTGGAGCCGCTTTGCGCTCTGGCTGGTGGCGATCCTCGCCGGCGGCGCGGGCCTGGCGGCCGCTGGGGCGGCCCTCGGCGCCGCGGCGCGCGACGTGCGGGCCGTCTCGCTGCTCGCCTTCATGATCTCGCTGCCGGTGGCGCTGCTCTCGCTCGTCCCCTCGGGGGCCGTCGGGGCGAGCCTCTACGACGGCATCCGCGTGGTGACCGCGCTCTTCCCTTTCAAGCCCGCGCTGCAGGCGATGACCGCCGCCCTCGACTCCGCCGGCCCGGGGATCGGCGGGCCGCTGCTGCACCTGGCGATCCTGGTCGCCGCCTACGGCGCGATCGCGCGCGCCGCCCTGCGCCGCTTCGCTTCGGTCTAGGGATAGGGTCCCCGCATGCGGGTGCTCTTCATCGGCGACGTGGTCGGCGGCCCCGGCAGGCGCGGTCTGCGGGCGGCGATGCCGGAGCTGCGCGAGCGGCACCGTCCCGACCTGACGATCGTCAACGGCGAGAACTCGGCGGGTGGGATGGGGATCACCGAGAAGACCGCGGGAGCAATCTTCGACGCCGGATGCGACGTGATCACGACCGGCAATCACGTCTACCGCCACCGCGACGCCTACGACTTCCTCGATCGCGCCGAGCGGGTGATCCGCCCCGCCAACTACCCCCACGCCAACCCCGGCAAGGGCCACGTCGTGGTCGAGGCGGGCGGGATGCGGGTCGGGGTGATCAACCTCAGCGGCGCGATCGGGTTGCAGGTGGCGCGACTGCCGTTCCACGAGGTCGACAGCATCCTCGAGCGGATCGAGGCGGACTGCGTGGTGGTCGACTTCCACGCCGAAGTGAGCAGCGAGAAGGTGGCGATCGGCTGGCACCTCGACGGTCGGGTCGCCGCCGTATTCGGCACCCACACCCACGTTCCCACCGCGGACGCGAGGGTCCTGCCCCAGGGCACCGCCTTCATCTCCGACGTCGGCATGACCGGCTCGCGGACCAGCGTGCTCGGGGTGAAGCCGGCGCAGGTGGTGGAGGGAATGAAGACTCAGATGCCGGTCAAGTTCGAGACCGCCGAGGAGGACGTCTGGATCATGGGGGCAGTGGTCGAGGTGAACGAGCGGGGGCTCGCTGACTCGATCGAGCAGATCATGGTGCCTGCTCCGACCAACCCGTAGCCCCCGGTTCTTCCTCAGGAAGCGCCCGCTTCGGCCATCACGGGCAGGAAGGCCTCGATGATCCGCTTGTTCGGGACATATCCGTTCCCATGGCGACGGATCAAACCCATCTTCATCACCACGTTGATGTCTCTGGTGAGCGCCTTGCCCGTCTTGGCGCCGTACATCTTGAGCAAGCCCCGGCTCAGAGTCGGCAGCTCATCTCTTGTCATCGGCTCGTCGACCTTTGACATCTCGAGAACGAGCTGGCGTTGACGCAACCGTGCGGGGGTCGTCGCTCGACCGAACTGCTGGTAGATGTATTGCTCCCACCGATCGCCGAACTGCTGTGCGCGGATCGTGCTCAACTGGTCGCGAAGGCCGTCGACGAAACCCTGCAACGCATACCGCACGAAGGGCAATACGCCAGCGTCGCTTCGGCTTGCGTTGCGCAGCTGCCGGTAGTACTCCGTTCTGGTCTGGTTGTAGTGGTTGCTCAGCAGGTGGGTTGCTGGCGTCGGCACGCCCGCTTCCAGCAGGATCCGTAGCTCCATCAGGCGGGCCGTGCGTCCGTTCCCATCCCCGAACGGATGGATCCAGGCGATATAGAGATGGGCAAGGATTGCCTTGACGATTGCCATCGGGATTTCCCAGTCGGAGCCCCTGGGAGCAAAGTCCGGGCCGTTCAGCCAGTCGGAGAGGCGCTCCAACAAGAGCTCGCAGTCTTCGCGGGGAGCGCCCGCATAGCCGCCCACCCCGACGGCATAGGTCGGAATCTCGCCGGGGACCACCCCCTCTTCGAGCTCCAAGCCCTGGAGAATCAGGCGGTTGTAGTTCTCGATGGTCTGACGGCTCATCGGTGGAGCGACGCCAGCTACGAGCTCATCTTTGATCGAGTTGAAAGCGGCGAGAATGTTGTCGATCTCCTGGCCGAGGTACTCCCGGGACGGGGGGAGAACCAGCCGGCCCTCGATCCTCCGCCGTGCCTCGTCCTCGGAGAGCGTGTTGCCCTCGATTGCCGTCGTCGCGAGCACCCCCTTCGCCAGGTAGACGATGTGCATCTCCCGCGCCACCTCGGGATTGAGCAGCGAGCCCGCGATGTGGGCGATCTTCGACCGCGCCTCGCCGAGCAGCATCCAGAGCTCGGCGGGTGCCGGGCGCAAGTCAACCCGGAAATCAATCCATGGATGGGTTTCTTGATAGACCCGACCGACAGTTGGAATTAGGGTCTGGCGAGGGCTCATTTTTCCTATTGTAGAGGGGCTAGCGGATTTAGGGGGCAAAAATTGTCCCTATGATTGTCCATCTGCTTGTCCCCCTTCCAGATGGAAATCCAAGCCCGAGGGGCAGCCAGAGCCCGCTATGGCCACGAGGAGCAACGGATAGAACCAGACTATGTAGAGGTAGAACCAGTGCTCTGCCGTCAGCTGGAGCGAGATCAGGAGGGCTGCTGACAGGGCCGCTACCTGGGTGAGGGTCTTTTGCTTGGGGATGAAGGCGAACGCGATTGACATCGCGCCGGTGGCGATCAGGAGGGCTATGCGCAGGGGCTCCAGGCTCGGGACTTGGCCCCAGATGCTGAAGGGGGAGTCGCGGTTGGACTGGTAGGCGATCGTGCGCTCGTAGACGGTGTGGAGGCCCGGGTCGATCGCCGGCCAGAGCATCAGCAGGGCGACCGTGGCGAGGAACGCCAGCGTGAAGATCGCGATCGTGCGGGAGCGGGCTCGGTAGGTGGCGAGCAGCGGAACAAGGAGGAGCGGGGCGAACTTGGTCAGGGTCGCCAGCGCCGCCAGCGCGCCCCGGGCGGCGGGGCGGGACAGGGCCAGAAGGGCCGCTACGAGAAGGGCGGCGACGAGAGTGTCGTTGGAGTTCGACTCGAGCGCATAGGCGGTGTAGGGATACGCCGCCCAACCGAAGGCGAGGGTGGCGGCGAGCTTGCGCCCGCTCGGCCCAGGGCGGATGCGAAGGCCAAGCCAGATCAGCAAGGCGAAGGTGGCGAGGTCGAAGGCGACCGCGGCGCCGTGGGCGGCGGGGAGATCGTCCCAGCTGCCGTGCCAGGGCCAGACCGCCTCGAAGGGAACGTAGGCGAGGTAGTTGACGGGGCCGTAGGTATCGCCCCGAGAGACGTCGGCGGGAAAGTTGTCGTAGAGCGGTTCGCCGTGGGCGATCCGCTCGGCGCCGACCACCCCGGCATAGCCGACGTCGATAGCGCCCGAGTCGGCCATGTTGAGCCCGACCCGGAAGCCCATCAGGAAGAGGGCGGCGATCAGCAGCCAGCTCGCCGGCCAGACTGGGCGCACGCCCTCGCCATGGCCACGCAGGCCGATCCACAACGCTCGGCCGAGCAGGTAGAGGAGCACGGGGTACTGGAGGGGAACCGAGACGCCGATCTCGGCCCGGTTGAAGAAGTAGTTGGAGACGCCGAAGCCGAGCAGGACGAGCAAGTCGAGGCTGGCGACGCGCCAGGGTCGGCGCCAATCGAGCAGGCCGAGCAGGAAGAGGGCGCAGAGCGGCAGGAAGACATAGGGGGCGTTGAGCGCGTGGCCGAAGGCGCCGGAATAGCCCCGCGCCATCTTCCAGAGCACCTGATAGCCGGTCCAGGACTCGCGAACGGCTCCGGTCCGCGGGTCGACCACGACCAGGGCCACCTCTTCGTCATCGGCGAAATAGGCCACCTCCCAGTTTCCGTCGACGATCGAGGCGCTGTGCGTCAGCCCTCCTCTCTCCCCCCGCTCCTCGACCACCTTCGCGTCGCGGTTGGCGGCATCCGTCGCCTGCGCGGCGGAGATGTCGCGCTGGGCGGAGAGCGCGGATGACGGCAAAAGCAGGGTGAGGAGGATTGCCGCGAGGAGGGCTCGCCTCATAGCCCGAAGTGCTCGAGCACGGCCGGCGCCACGTCTCGCAGCGTCCACTGCTCGCGCTCGGACGGATCGTCGGGTCCGCAGCCGACGAAGAGCAGGGGGCCGAGCGAGTCGCCGCGATGAAGGGAGCCGTGACTGCCTCCCCCGGCATGGCTGACGCCGCCCCAGTCGACCGCCTCATAGCCCGGCGCGAGGGAGACGACCAGGTCGCCGGCATGCGGGGCGGTGAGGGCGGAGAAGACGCGGGCGAAGGGATCCGGGTACTCGTCGCTGCCGATGCGGCCGTCCTCTTCAGCCGCATCGAAGACGGCGAGGTCGCCCTCGATGCGCCACCCCACCCCGCGAAGGTCTGAGATCCCTTCCCCCGGGCGGAATCTCAGCTGCTCCCCCCGGCGCTCGACCACAGCGGTTCGACCGGGCTCGAGCCAGCAGACCAGGTCGATCCCTTCGGCCTCTCCCAGGCGGCGACCCACCTCGTCCAGCTTGGCCCGCTCCCCCTCCCCCGGCAACAGATAGACGTGGGCCGCGCGGCCGGTCGGGCTGACCGCGAGCTGCGCCAGCTCGGGCCGATCGTCGGAGGGCGCCAGGATCTTCCACTCGCGGCCGAGCAGCTCGGCGAGCGGCAGGCCGCGGCTGACCGGGGTCTGCGCGTGATCGGCGAGCAGGATCACGGCGTGATCGGCGAGGAACGTCTCCAGGCCGCCACCGGCCTCGACCAGCTTGGCGAAGCAGTGGTCGGCCTTGGCGATCGACTCGACGCTCGCCGCGGGGCCATGGCGGTGCGAGTAGTTGTCGTTGTCGGGCAGCGAGAGGAGCAGAAAGTCATAGTCGCCCGTCCGCTCGAGCTCGGCGGCGCAGCAGGCCGAGTAGCCGTCGCGGCTGCCGGGGATCGAGGTCGACTTGCAGGGCACCTCGCGACTGGCGTAGAGGTCGCCGTAGAAGAGCTCGGCCGGCCCCCAGGTGTGGTGGCGGAACTTCAGCCGGGTCGTCTCGACCGCGCGTCGCAACAGGCCCTCCAGCGAGACCTGGTGGCGATGGCGGCCACGGTAGATCAGGAACGGCGTGCAGGCGGTCCGCACTCCGGCGTCGTCGAGCCGCTCGAACAGGGTCTCGACCTCGGGGCTGAGGTGGGCGAGGTTCATGTTGTAGACGAGGTCGTAGAGAGCGCGGAAGACCCCGACGGTCCGCGTCGCCTCCAGCGAGGAGCCGTACTCGACGTAGCGGCGCTCGAGCCGGTGGTACCAGTTCATGCCGCTGATCCAGTGCCGGTCGGCCGCCACTCCGGTGACCATCTCCGCGCAGGCAACCGGCGTCACCGACGGGAAGCTGGAGACGCAGTCGGGAATCAGCGCGCCGCGCTCGATCAGCGCGCCGAACGTCGGCGCGCGCCCCTCCCCGACTGCCTGTTCGAGCATGTCGGTCCGCAGCGAATCGACATAGGTGAGAACCAGCTTCTTCGCAGGCATCTTGCCGCGAATGATGAAGCTCGCCGCGGTCCGGCTTTAGCGCAGCACCCGCAAGCCGGCGTGCTTGCGCTGGGCGCGGCGGTGGCGGGCGGCGCCGAGCCAGATCAGAGCGACGGCGACCAGCAGGGTGAGGACGGGAAACAGCAGCGACACGGCAGCGACGACCAGGGCCGCCAGCGAGACGAGGAAGCCGAGGGCGCCGCTGCCACCCTCGCGCCGGCCGGCGCCGCTGACCACGTCGCTGACCACGATGCAGCCGATAGCGGCGCCGATCAGGCAGAAGAGGGCGCCGAGCGGGCTGCTCAGGTCGGCGGTGCCGGAGAGCAGAAACCCGACGACGACCCCGATCGCGGCGGCGAGCAAGGTCATCCGCCCGCGCGCCGAGCCATGCGTACCGGTGGCGCCGGCGAGCATCCCGATCGCGATGCCGATGCCGAGCTCGAGCCCGGTGCCTTCGAGGAAGCTCACGTCGAAAACCTACACTCCAGGGATGGAAGAGACGCCCCACCGCCGCCGCGCCCATACGCGCAGCAGCGATCTGGAGCGCTACGCCGACCTCTTCGCGACGCGCACCGGAGTGATGCGCTCTTCGGCGATGCGCGACCTGATGGCCGTCACGGCGCGGCCGGAGGTGATCTCGCTCGCCGGCGGGCTGCCCGACACCTCGACCTTCCCGGCCAAGACCTTCGCAGCACAGATGACGCGGATCGCGCAGGAGTCGACGGCGGAGGCGCTGCAGTACGGCCCGACCGAGGGCTTTGCCGAGACGGTCGACTGCATAGTCGAGGTGATGGGCGCCGAGGGGATGCTGCCCGACCCCGACGACGTGATCGTCACCACCGGCGGGCAGCAGGCGATCGACCTGATCTGCAAGACGCTCGTCGATCCCGGCGACGTCGTCATCTGCGAGGCGCCGACCTACCCCGGCGCGGTACCGGTCTTCTGCAGCTACCAGGCCGAGACGATCCAGATCGACTGCGATCGGGATGGGATGCGGGTGGAAGCGCTGGAAGAGGTGCTGGCGCAGCTGGATGGCGAGGGCCGGCGCCCCAAATTCGTCTACTCGGTGCCCAGCTTCCAGAACCCCGCCGGGGTGACGATGTCGCTCGAACGCCGGCGGCGGCTGGTCGAGCTGGCGCGACAACGCGAGCTGCTCGTCGTCGAGGACAACCCCTACGGCCTGCTGCGCTTCGGCGGCGAGCCGCTGCCGCCGCTCTACCAGCTCGACGGCGGCGACTTCGTCATCTACGTCGGCACCTTCTCGAAGATCCTCTCCCCCGGCATCCGGCTCGGCTGGGCGGTGGCGCCGCCGCCGGTGATGGAGAAGATCGTGCTCGGCAAGCAGGCCTCCGACCTCTGCAGCTCGACCCTCACCCAGCATTTCGTGCGCGAGTACTTCAGCGAAGGGCGCTGGCGCGAGTACATCGCCAGCCTGGTCGACATCTACCGGGGGCGGCGCGACACGATGGTCGAGGCCCTGCACGATCACTTCCCCGCGCAGGCGACCTGGACCGAGCCCGAAGGCGGCCTCTTCATCTGGGCGACGCTCCCTGCCTACATCGACACGAGCGACCTGCTGGCAAAGGCGCTGCGCGAGGACGTCGCCTTCGTCCCCGGCCAGGCGGCCTACGTCGACGAGAGCCGCGGCCGCAGCTCGATGCGGCTCAACTTCTCCGGCGTGGGCGACGAGGAGATCCGCGAGGGGGTGCGGCGGATCGGCAAGGCGATCGGCGAGCAGGTCGAGCTGTACGAGGCCTTAACCGGCGAGCACGCAGCAGCTGAGAAGACGACCGCGGACGAGGGGGCGGGCAGCCGTGGGGAGGGACGCGACGCCGACGTCCTCCCCTTCCGCAAAACGGGCGAGGGGGCAGCTTGAGGGTCGCCGTCCTCAAAGGCGGGCGCTCGCTGGAGCGGGGCGTCTCGCTGCGCTCCGGCGCCCGGGTCGAGGACGCGTTGGAACTGCTCGGGCACGAGGCGATCTCGATCGACGCCGGGGGCGACCTGGTCAAGCGCCTCGCCGCCAGCGGTCCCGAGGTCGCCTTTGTCGCCATGCACGGGCTGGGTGGAGAGGACGGGACAGTGCAGGAGCTGTTGGAGATCCTCGGCCTGCCCTTCACCGGCCCCGGTGTCGCCGCCTGCGCCCGTTGCATCGACAAGGTCCTCGCCAAGCACGAGCTACGCGAGGCCGGCGTGCCGACCCCCGACTGGTTCGCCTTCAACGAGACCGCCTTCCGCGAGCTCGGCGCCGCCGACGCGCTGGGTGAGCTGGAGGAGCGGCTCGGCTTCCCGTTGGTGATCAAGCCGAGCCGGGGCGGTTCGGCTCTGGGAGTGAAGTTCGCGGCGAGCTGGTTCGAGGTGCCGGAGGCCCTCGTCTCCGCCTTCAGCTACGACAACCGGGTGCTGCTGGAGCGCTTCGCCGAGGGACGCGAGCTCGCCGTCAGCGTGCTGGGTGGGGAGCCGCTGCCGGTGGTCGAGGCGATTCCGAGCGGCGGCGATCGCTACGACTTCGAAGCCCGCTACGAGATCGGCCGCACCGATTTCGTCTGCCCGGCGGATCTCGTCGAGGCGGATGCGGCGGCGGTGACGGCAGCTGCGCTGGCCGCCTACGAGGCGCTCGGCTGCTCGGGCTTCTCGCGCGTCGACCTGATCCTCACCGTCGACGGGCCCCAGGTGCTGGAGGTGAACGCGATCCCCGGCCTCACCGCTACCAGCCTCCTCCCCCAGGCCGCCGAGGCGGCCGGGATGAGCTTCGAGCGGCTCGTCGAGCGGATCCTCGAGCTGGCCCTGAGACCGGCTGCCGCCGAGAGCCCATCCCGGTAAGCGCCGGCTGTCAGGAAGTCCCTTCGGCAAAATCGTCGGGGGAGACCTCGTCGAGGAACTCTTTGAACTTGTCGACGACCTCCTCGGTGTCCTCGACCTCGTGCTCGAACTCGATCGCCGACTCCTCGATTACCTCCTCGGCGGCGAAGATCGGTGCCGAGACGCGGACCGCGAGGGCGAGGGCGTCGGAGGGGCGCGAGTCGATCTCCAGCTCGGAGCCGTCGATGGAGACGGTGATCGAGGCGTAGAAGGTGTTGTCGCGCAGCTCGGTGACGGAGACCCGCTCGCATTTGGCGTCGAGCTGCTCGAGCATGTCGGAGAGCAGATCGTGAGTCATCGGCCGCGGAGTCGATGCCCCTTGCAGCTTCATCAAGATCGCCGCCGCCTCGGGGTGCCCGATCCAGATCGGCAGGAAGCGATTTCCGTCAACCGTCTTCAGCAAGACGATCGGCTGCTTGCCGACCATGTCGAAGCTGACCCCGTAGATCTGCATCTGCTGCAAAATTCCGCTCCGAGCCGAGGTGGATCGCCCATTATAGGTACGGCTTTGGGCAGGCTCACGAGCGGAACGCTGGCCATCGCGGCAGTGGGCGATCCTGGATTCGAACCAGGGACCTCGTCCTTATCAGAGACGCGCTCTAACCAACTGAGCTAATCGCCCGGGGCGACGGCGATGATAGCGGCCCCGCGATTGCCTTCGCGGGGCGTCGTCAGGCCCGCTTACGACCGAGCCTGCGCGCCAGCGCAAGTGCCTCGTCGAGATCGGCGAGGCGGATCTCTACCGTCACCTCTCCCCCACGCGGGCGCACCTTCACCTCATGGCCCAGCGCCGCCTCCAGCCGGTCGCCGGCCTCGCGCATCGCCGCCGCCTCCTCGGGACCGACTCCGCCCCGGGTGGCCTTGGGACTCCTTGGCTGGCTAGCCAGCTTAACCCTGTTCTCGGTCTCGCGAACCGACCACCCCGCCCTCGCCGCGTCGCGGGCGAGGCGACGGCGCACGTCGTTGCCGGGGGCGCCGAGCAAAGCTCGCCCGTGCCCCTCGCTGAGCTCGGCGGATTCGAGCAGAGCGAGTGCCTCGTCGGGAAGATCGAGCAAGCGGATCAGGTTGGACACCGCGGGGCGACTGCGGCCGACGCGACGCGCCAGCTCCTCTTTGGAGAGGCCGAGGTCCTCGACCAGGGCGGCACAGGCGCGTGCCTCCTCGACCGGATTGAGGTCCTCCCGGACCATGTTCTCGATCAACGCCACCTGCAATCGCTCGGCGTGCTCGGAGTCGCGGACTATCGCCGGGACCTTCTCCAAGCCGGCCTGCTGTGCGGCGCGCCAGCGCCGCTCGCCGGCGATCAGCTCGTAGCTGCCGTCGTGCAGGGGGCGGACCAGCAGCGGCTGCACGACGCCGCTGCTCTCGATCGAGTCGGCGAGGCCACTCAACGCCTCCGGGTCGAAGTTGGTGCGCGGCTGCTTCGGATTTGGCTTGATCAGCCCGACCGGAAGCTCGCGCAGCTCGCCGACGTCCTCGCCCGCGACGCTTTCGGGGAGGATGGCGGCAAGGCCCCGTCCCATGCCGCGCTTGGCCGCCTTGCCGCTAGCCACGGCCAGCCAGCTCCTCGGCCAGCGCCTGGTATGCGGTTGCGCCGCGGGAGGCGGGGGCGTGCTCGGTCACGGGCAGGCCGTAACTGGGAGCCTCTGCGACCCTGACGCTGCGCGGTATGACCGTCTTGAAGACCATCTCAGGGAAATGCTCGCGCAGCTCCCGCTCGACGTCGCGAGCGAGGCGGGTGCGCTCGTCGTGCATGGTGATCAACAGCCCCGACACGTTCAGCGCGGGGTTGAGCTCGCGGCGAATCATCCCCAGCGTGTCGAGGAACTGGACCAGCCCCTCCAGCGCCAGATACTCGGCCTGCACCGGCACGATCACCCGGTCGGCGGCGACCAGCGCGTTGACGCTGACCGGGCCGAGCGAGGGCGGGCAGTCGAGCACGGTGAAGGCAAAGCGCTCCCGCACCGGACCGAGCCGTTCGCGCAGTCGCGTCTCGGAGCCGTCGAGCCGCGGCAGCTCGACGGCGGCGCCGGCGAGATCGCGGTTGGCGGGAACGAGCCAGAGGTTGTCCGGCCCCGCCGGCCGCGCAGCCTCGGCCACGGAGACATCGCCGATCAGGCAATCGTAGGAAGAGGGGTGCGCATCGCGGTCGCCGCCGAGCGCCACGGTCGCATTGCACTGCGGGTCGAGGTCGACCAGCAGCGTTTGGGACCCGGCTTCGGCCGCGCAGGCGCTCAGGTTGACCGCGGTGGTCGTCTTGCCGACGCCGCCCTTCTGGTTCGACACTGCGTAGACGAGGCCCATTAGGCCTCCACCCTAATGAGGTGGGATCGGGTCCCCCTCATCCGCGAGGTCGCTTCTTTGCCATTCCAGGACGGCGGGGTAGGTCGGCTGGCGTAGGCCCGAGCTTGCGCAGGACGTGGAGATGACGGTGCTTACTGCCGGCGCGATCGCCGACGTCCAGGATCTGCTCCGGCTGCATCGCGAGCTGGTCGGCGGCTCGCTCGAGTTGCTGCTCCTCATCGGCGTCCCGTTTGCCCTTCCAGGCAACTAGGACTCCGTTCTCGCGGAGCAGTGGGGAGGCCAGCTCCGCGAGGGTCGAGAGGCGACCGACGGCCCTGGCGGTTACCGCGTCGTAGGAGTCGCGGCGATCGGTGTTGGCGACTTCCTCCGAGCGGGCGTTGACGACGGTTGCGTTGGCGACTCCCGCAGCATCGATCGCCCGCTGGATGAACTCGCACTTCCGCCCCACCGACTCGATCAGGTCGACTCGCGAATCAGGCAGCGCAACCGCCAAGACAAGCCCCGGAAACCCTGCTCCAGAGCCAATATCCGCGATCCGTCGAGCTTCCGACAGCTCTGCCACCTCAAGCCCGGTGAGGCTGTCCTCGACATGCACGCGCCAGGCGCGTTGGGCGTCGGTCACCGAGCTGACCGACGCCCTCTCGTCCTCCAGCAGCTTCAGGACCGTGGTCGTCGCCTCCACCTGCGCTGCATTTAGGGAGTCCGGGGTAGGGCTGAAACGTCTTGTACTTTTTCGTCGGGGGCCCACGGTGCGTCAGCCTGAGACGGCTTCACCGAAAAAGTTAAGTGGAAGCCCTACCCCGGACTCCCTCACTCGGAAACAAGCGGAGCGACGACCACGCAGCGCCGTGGCTCGTCGCCTTCGCTGTAGGTCTCGACGCCGGAGCGGTCTTTGAGGTGTTCGTGCACGACGCGCCGTTCCTGGGCGCTCATCGGGTCCATCTCGACGGTGACGCCGCCGTCCAGCGCCTGCTCAGCGGCGCGGTCGGCGCGGGAGGTCAGCACCTCGCGGCGGCGCTCACGGTAGCCGGAGGCGTCGAGCACGACGCGCTTGCGATCACGCAGGCCGCGGAACGCGGCCTGAAAACAGAGCAGCTGCAGCGCGTCGATCGTCTGGCCCCGTTTGCCGATCAGCAGCCCGTAGTCGTCCTCGCCGGAGACCACGGCCTCGATCCGGTCGTCGTCCTCGTGAATCTCGACCTCGCCGTCGAGGTCAAGCTCATCGAGGACCCCCTCAACCAGCTCCCGAACCCGCTCAGCGGGCTCCTCGGGCCATTTCGTCTCATCGCTCATGCCCGCACCCTATTCCAGCTAGGCCACCCAATGGGGGTCGGGGGCCTTGACCCAGAGCCTATGTTCGCTTCGCTGGCGCTCCGCTCACCAATCTTGTGCCCCTTCGGGGCAAATATCTCTCAGCCGTGGCCGCTTCGCGAGGCTCTGGGTCAAGGCCCCCGACCCCCAAAGCTCCGCCGAGAGCCGGAATGCTCGCAGGCACCAGGGGGACAACCCCGGAAGTGCCTCGCGGAGCGGCTCCGCAGAGTTGTTCTAGCCGCGGAGCGGCTCCAGATTGGTGAGCGAAGCGAACATAGGCACCTTCCGGGGTTGTCCCCCTGGTGCCTGCGTGTACCGCTATCTGCGCCGCTTCTTCTTCTTTGGTGGCGGCGGCGGAGGCTTCGCTGCCGCCACCTGGGCCGGCGTGGCCATCTGAGGGGCTGGGATCAGTCGTTTGATGGTGTACTGCTGGCCGATCGTCCAGAAGTTCGTGGTGATCCAGTAGAGGACGAGGCCGGCGGGGAAGCTGATCACGAAGGGGACGAAGACGAAGGGGAGCACGAGCATCATCGTGCGCTGGCTTTTATCGGCGGTTACCGCCATCACCATGCCGGAGATCAGCTGGGTGCCGATGTAGAGGACGAGCAGGGCGATCAGTTCGCCGCCGGTCGCCTTCGCGGTCAGATCGTGGATGAAGAGGAACGAGGCTTCGCTGCCGCAATGCCCGGCTTCGCAGCCGATGTCGGCAGGGAGCTCGTTGCGGAGGACGTGGAAGAGGGTGATGAAGACCGGCAGCTGCGCGATCAGCGGGATGCAGGAGGCAAACGGGTTGACTTTGTTCTCCTGGTAGAAGCGCATCATCTCCTGCTGCATGCGTTTCTGGTCGTTTTTGTACTTCTCTTTGAGCTCTTTGAGCTGCGGCTGGAGGGCCTGCAGAGCCCTCATCCCTTTCAGCGATTTGTAGGTGAGGGGGATCAACAGCGCCCTGGTGCAGACCGTGAGCGCGATGATCGACATCCCCCAGCTGAAACCGACGTTGTCGTGGAAGAACTTGAGGACCGAGTTGGCGACGTCGACCAGCGGCTGCAGGATGTCGGCGGTCGGGATCACGTGCGAGCCTCGCCGTGGTAGGTGGAGGGATCGACCGGGCCGGCGCGCAGGGTGAAGCGCTCGGGAACCGGGTCGAAGCCGCCGTGGCTGAGGGGATTGCAGCGCAGCAGGCGCCAGATCGCAAGGAGGAGGCCCCGAGGCGCGCCGAAGCGGCGGATCGACTGGGCTGCGTAAGCGGAGCAGGTCGGCTCATAGCGGCAGCGGCGCGGGAGCGCGGGCGAGACCCAACGCTGGTAGGCCGCTATCGGGGAGAGCAAGAGGCGTTTCACGTGGAACGCCCTCCGGGGCCGGTGTGCTCCAGCGCCTCTTCGAGGGTTGTCTTGACCCCTTCAGTGCCGTCGCGCTCGATTAGGGCACCTATCTCCGGTCGCGCCACCAGAACGAAATCGTGCCGCTCCGGCAGTCGCTCCGAAAGCGCCCAAAAAGCCTCGCGCAACGTCCTCTTGACTCGGTTGCGGTCGACGGCGCCACCCACCTTGCGGCTAACCGACACACCGAGCCTGGTGTCCCGCGCCTCTTCGTCTTTGCGTGGAAAGCTGTAGAGCACGAGGTAGCGCGTCGCGTGGGAGGAGCCATCGCGGTAGACGCGGTCGAACTCGCCGCTGCGTGAAAGGCGGCGTCGCTTCGCCGCCATCACTCGAACCCGGCTGGGGCGACCGTCATCCCGGAGTGAGGCGCTTCCGGCCTTTGGCCCGGCGCCGCTTCAGGATCGCGCGGCCGCCGCGCGTCCGCATCCGCGCCCGGAACCCGTGGGTCTTGGCCCGCTTTCGCTTCTTCGGCTGGTAGGTCCGCTTCATTGGGCGTCGCAGTATACGGACGCACCGCCCTCTCCGGGGAAATGGCGGGCAGGGATCGCGGAATCTTTCTTCCGGCATTTGCGGCCCGTCCCGGTTGGGCCTGCGTAGGCGCCGCTATGGTCGCTCACCGGTGCGAGACGACTCGGTTGGACAGAACTTCGATGCCCTCTGGGAGGACGTCCAGCGCCGTCTAAGGGCCGCGGTTCCAGAGTCGACTTACAAGATATGGCTGGAGCCGGTGCGCGCGGTCGGCGCTCAGGGAACGACGCTCTACCTCGCCGCGCCCGAGGGAATTCGGACTTGGGTGGAGCGTCGCTACTCCTCCCTTCTTCGCGAGGCGCTGGACGGAGCCGGGTCGTCACTCAGCGAGATCGCGTTTGCCGAAGACGAAGCGGGGAGCGCGCGGCAGCCGGATCGCCCACCGGCGGTCGAGCTCAACCCGAACTACACATTCGAGCGCTTCGTGATCGGCGAGGGCAACCGCCTCGCCCATGCCGCCGCTCTCGCCGTGGCCGAGGCTCCTTCCGAGGCCTACAACCCGCTCTTCCTGCACGGCCCACCCGGACTCGGCAAGACGCATCTGCTCGGAGCGATCGCCAACTACCTGCGTGCCAACGCTCCAGGCCTCAGCGTTCGCTACACGACCGCTGAGTGCTTCACCAACGAGTTCGTCGGGGCGCTGCGCTCGAGCGGCGCGGAGCGGTTCAAGAGCCTCTACCGCGACCTCGACGTCCTGCTCGTCGACGACGTCCAGTTCCTCCAGGGCAAGCAGCACACCGAAGAGGAGTTCTTCCACACCTTCAACGCCCTCTATGAGGGTGGGAGCCAGCTCGTCCTCTCGGCCGATCGGCTGCCCAGCGAGCTCCTGACCCTGGAGGCGCGGTTACGCGATCGCTTCGAGTGGGGTCTGGCGATCCCGGTCGAACCACCCGATCTGGCGACGCGCGTCACCGTGCTCCAGCGCCTCGCCGGCGAGGCCGGCCTCGGGGACGACAGCGGCGATGCCCTCTCCGAGCTGGCTCACCGCATCGACGCCAACGTGCGCCGCCTCCATGGCGCGCTGACCAAGGTAATCGCACACGCCTCGCTCACCGCCAAACCGCTCAGCCCGGAGTTGATCGCCGAGCTGATCCCCCACCGAGCGGAGCGCAGCGGGCCGACGACGGTGGAGGAGATCCAGCAGCAGGTCGCCGTGGCGTTCGGCATCTCCCGTGCCGAGCTCGTCGGTGCCAGCCGTGCCGCCACGCCGCTGCGCGCGCGGCAGATCGCGATCCTCCTCACGCGTGAGGCCACCGACCTCTCCCTACCGCAGATCGGCCGCCTCTACGGCGGGCGCGACCACTCGACGATCCTCAACTCCCTGCGCCGCGCGGAGACGACGCTGAGCGGAGACGCTGAGCTGGCGCGGCAAGTCGCCGGGCTGCGCTCCTCTATCCACAGTTGCCAATCCAAATCCCCTTGACCGCCGACGGCACTGTAAGAATCAATGCCTTCAACAGACAACTCCACAGCCTGAATATCCCATAACCATGCCGATTTCCGGTGGTTCTGGCTGTTTCCACAAGCACTAACCCAACTCAAGAGGACACCAGTCATTTGAAGCTGACCACCAAACGCGACGAGCTCGTCTCACAGCTCTCGATCGTCTCGAGGGCCGTTTCCACCCGCGCCGCAACCCAGGCCCTCTCCGGGATCCTCCTCACTGCCTCCGAGGACGGGGTGGCGCTGGCAGCCACCGACGGTGAGATGGGGCTGCGCACGGCACTGGAGGCGGATGTCGCCAGTGCCGGCTCCGCCCTGCTGCCCGGACGCCTCCTCGCCGAGCTTGCCCGCTCGCTCGGCGAGGAGCGCGTCGAGATCGAGCTGCGCGAGTCCGAGCGCGACGTCCAGATCCGCTCCGGCGGCTCCAGTTTTCACCTCCGCGTCCTCTCCGCCGAGGACTTTCCGAACCTCCCCGAGGAGGGTCCCGAGCCGCTGAAGATCCCCGCCACCGCCCTTGCCGAGACGATCGAGCTGGTGGCCCGCGCCGCCTCTCGCGACGATATGCGCCCGGTGCTCACCGGCGTCCTGGTCACCGCCGCCGGGCAGGAGATGACGATGGTGGCCACCGACTCCTACCGCCTCGCCGTCAAGCGCACCGAGCTGGAGGGCGCGATCGGCGGTGAGCTCGAGGCCAACATCCCGGCCAAGGCGCTGCGCGAGCTCGGCCGGCTCGTCGCCGCCGGCGAGCTGGACGAGGTGGCCGTCAGCCTGCTTCCCAATCAAGCTGTTTTCAAGGCAGGGGCCATTCTCCTCAACACGAGGCTGATCGACGGGCAGTTCCCCAACTTTCGACAGCTCCTGCCGGAGTCCTACGACCACGACGTGCGCTTGCCGCGCTCGGAATTCCTCGATGTCGTGCGGCGGGTGAGCCAACTTGCGCAGCGCAACGCGCCGCTGCGGCTGTCGTTCTCGCAGGGCGAGCTCGAGGTCTCGGCGTCGACTCCCGACGTCGGCGACGCCGAGGAGACGATGCCGGCGGCGTTCGAGGGAGAGGCGTTGGAGATCGGCTTCAACCCCGAGTTCCTGCGCGACGGCATCGAAAGCGTCGCCGGCGACGAGGTGATGCTGCGGCTGATCTCGCCGCTGCGGCCGGGTCTGCTGCAGCCGGTCGACAACGAAGACCTCCGCTACCTCGTGATGCCGATCCGCCTCAACGTGTAAGGCGGTGGCCCGGTGCGCGTCGCCGTCGTCGAAGCGAGGCCGCTGCGCAGCCTGAGCGACGTGCGGGTCGAGCTGGCCGAGGGGATTGTCAGCCTGATCGGACCCAACGGCGCCGGCAAGACCAACCTGCTCGAGGCGCTCTACTTCGCTCTCACGGGTCGCTCATTCCGGACCTCCGACCGCCGCGAGCTGATCCCCTTCGGCGGTCAGCTCGCCCGCGCGGAGGCGGTGGTGAGCGATGAGGACGGCGTCCAGCACCGTCTGCTTGCCTCGGTGAGCCGCGCTGACGGTCGGCGCCATCTACTCGACGGCAACCCCGCCGATCCCGCAACCCTGACCCGCCACCGGCCCCCGGTGGCGGTCTTCTCACCGGATCGCCTGATGCTGGTCAAGGGCCCACCGGCCGAGCGGCGCGCCCACCTCGACCGCTACGTCGCCGCCCGCTGGCCCTCGCGCGCCGGCTTGCGCCAGCGCTACGGCCAGGCGCTGGCGCAGCGCAACGCGTTGCTCGCTCGCCTCGCCGCTGGCCATTCCGGCGGCGATCTGGATGTGTGGGACGCGGCGCTAGCCGAGACGGCCGAGGCACTGATCCAAGCGCGCTCGGAGGCCGTCGGCGAGCTTGAGGCTCCCTTTGCCGCCGCCGCGGACGAGCTGGGGCTGGCGGGCGGAGGCGGGATTGAGTACTCGCCCCGCGCCGACGGTTCCGCCGGGGAGATCCAGGCTGGCCTCGCCGAGCGCCGCCAGGCGGATCTGAGACTGGGCCGCACGTCCTGGGGCCCCCACCTGGACGACCTGAAGATCGCCGTCGCGAATCGCTCGCTGCGCCGTTACGGCTCCCAGGGTCAGCAGCGCTCGGCGCTCCTGGCATTGCTCTTCGCCGAGCGCGAGGCGTTGCTCGGGGCGCACCGGGTTGCGCCCCTTCTCCTGCTCGACGACGTGATGAGCGAGCTCGACCCCGACCGCCGCACGCGCTTGGTCGAGCGCCTCCGCCGGGGCGGGCAGGCTCTGATCACCGCCGCGGCCGAGGAGTCGGTGCCGCAGCGGGCGCTGGAGCACGTGTTGCGGGTGCCGTTCGACCTCCCCCGCGCCGCCGCCGCATGAGCCGCCGCCGGGTTCCCCGTCCCGCCTCCGAGGCGTTCCGCACGGCGCTCCAGCGGGCCGCGCCGAAGACCCGGCTCGCGACGGTGCAGTCGGTCTGGGTGGGGGTCGTCGGCGAGCGTCTGTCGGCGGCCGCGCGGCCGGTCTCCGAACGCGACGGGACCGTGACCATCGCCTGCGCGGACCCTGTCTGGGTGGAGGAGCTCGACCTGATGCAGGAGCAACTGCAGCAGCGCCTGCGCGAGCGGCTTGGCGAGGATGCTCCGCGCAGTTTGCGCTTTCGTGTCGAAGCCGCCGGAGATTAGTTACTTTTACCGTGTTTTGCAGGGATTTCTTAATCTAGCGGTCGGCTTTCTGGGGGGCCGAACTGGTATCCTTATGTCAACTCGAATTTCTGCCCCGACCCGGCGCGCCGAGTGCGCCAGGCGGTCGGGGTTTTCTGTGAGACCTGAAAGGATCAGTTGCCTAAGACGAACGAGAGCGGCGGGGGCGAGGCGAAAAAGGGAGACTCCTACGGGGCCAAGGACATCACCGTCCTCGAGGGCCTCGAAGCCGTCCGCAAGCGACCCGGCATGTACATCGGCTCGACCGGGCCCCGCGGGCTCCACCATCTCGTCTACGAGGTGGTGGACAACTCTGTCGACGAGGCGATCGCCGGTCACTGCAGCGAAGTGCGGGTCGTGCTCCATCCTGACGACAGCTGCACGGTCTCCGACGACGGCCGCGGGATCCCGGTCGAAGAACTGAAGAAGGAGAAACGACCGGCGGCCGAGGTCGTGCTGACGACGCTGCACGCCGGCGGCAAGTTCGGCGACGGCGGCGGCTACAAAGTCTCCGGCGGCCTGCACGGGGTCGGGGTCTCGGTCGTCAACGCCCTCTCCGAGAAGCTGCATCTCGAGATCAGCCGCGACGATCAAGTCTGGAGCCAGGACTACGAGCGCGGCAAACCGCAGGGCGCGCTGACTGCGGGCGCGGCGACGAAGGTGACCGGCACGACCCTGACCTTCCAGCCCGACGCGGAGATTTTCGAGGAGGTCGAGTTCGATTTCCAGACCCTGGCCGAGCGGCTGCGCGAGACCGCCTTCCTCACCCGGGGCTTGAAGATCGAGCTGGTCGACGAGCGCGGCCAGACCAACAGCGTCACCTTCCAGTACGAGGGCGGGATCGAGGATTTCGTCCGCCACCTCAACGAGAACAAGGACACCCTCCACCGCAAGACGATCTTCTTCGAAGGCGAAGAGGAGGAGGGCCAGGTGGAGGTCGCGATGCAGTGGAACGCCTCCTACCAGGAGTCGATCTTCAGCTTCGCCAACAACATCAACACCCACGAGGGCGGCTCCCACCTCTCCGGTTTCCGTGCAGCCCTGACCCGGACCCTGAATGCCTACGCGCGCAGCAAAGGCCTGCTCAAGGAGAAAGACGACAACCTCGGCGGCGAGGATGTGCGAGAGGGCTTGACCGCGGTGATCTCGGTGAAGCTGCACGACCCGCAGTTCGAGGGCCAGACCAAGACCAAACTCGGCAACCCGCCGATCCGCGGCCTGGTCGAGGAGACGGTCAACCGCAAGCTGGCCGAGTTCTTCGAGGAGAATCCCGGCGACGCGCGGCGGATCATCAACAAGGCGATCGACGCCTCGCGTGCCCGAGACGCGGCTCGCAAAGCGCGCGACCTGACCCGCCGCAAGTCGGCGCTGGAGAACTCGACCCTGCCCGGCAAGCTCGCCGACTGCACGGTCAAGGACCCGCGCGACGCCGAGCTGTTCGTGGTCGAGGGCGATTCGGCCGGGGGCTCGGCGAAGCAGGCTCGCGACCGCTCGACGCAGGCGGTGCTGCCGTTGCGGGGAAAGATCATCAACGTCGAGAAGAGCCGCATCGACAAGGTGCTGGCCAATACCGAGGTGCAGGCGTTGATCACGGCGATCGGCACCGGTGTCCACGAAGAGTTCAACCTGGAGGACGCCAGGTACCACAAAATCGTCATGGCGACCGACGCCGACGTCGACGGTGCCCACATCCGCACCCTGGTTCTCACCTTCCTCTACCGGCAGATGCCGGAGCTGATCGACGCCGGCTACGTCTACATCGCCAAACCGCCGCTCTACCGCGTCAAGCAGGGCAACCAGGAGACCTATCTGGAGCGCGAGTCCGAACTGGAGGAGCTGCTGCTGCGCGACAAGCTCGACGACATCGAGGTCGCCGACGCGAGCGGCAAGGCGACGAAGCTGAGCAAGAGCCGCTGGCAGAGCTACACCCGGCGGGCCAAAGAGTACGAGGGCTGGGGCTCTTCGCTGCAGGCCGAGTTCGGCCACGAGACGGTGCGCTTCCTGGAGGAGTCGAGCCTGCTCGACGAGGAGGTCGCGACGCTCGCCGGGGCGCGCAAGGTGTTGAGCGCCAAGACGGCCGAGGGCGAGCCCTTCGATACCGAGATCGTCGAGGACTCCGACGCCGGCCTGGTGGTGAAGGCGATCGAACGGAAGAGCGGCTTGGCGCGCACCCACCGCCTGCCCCGCGAGCTGTTCGAGCACCACGACTATCGCAAATTCGCCGAGGTGCACACCGCGCTTCTGAAGCAGGTGGGCCGGGCGCCCTTCGAAGTGCGCTTCAGCGGGCGTACGTCGGAGGCGCTCTCCTTCCAGGCTCTGCGCCCCGCCGTGCTCGAGCTCGCCCGTCACGGGGTGCAGCTGACCCGCTTCAAGGGGCTCGGCGAGATGAACGCCGACCAGCTGCGTGAGACGACGATGGATCCGGCAAGCCGCACCCTCGCCCGGGTCACCCTCGACGACGCCACCGCCGCCGACCAGATCTTCTCCATGTTGATGGGCGACCAGGTCGGCCCCCGCCGCGACTTCATCGAGTCCAACGCGAAAGAGGTCAAGTTCCTCGATGTTTAGGAAGGGCGGTCGTTGATGGCACTGGAGGCCCTGACTGGCCGCATAGAAGAGCGCGAGCTCGAGAAGGAGATGCGCTCCTCGTACCTCGATTACGCGATGAGCGTGATCGTCGGTCGCGCCCTGCCGGACGTGCGCGACGGCCTCAAGCCGGTCCACCGCCGGGTGCTCTACGCGATGCACGACATCGGCCTGCAGCCGACCCGCCCCTACCGCAAGTGCGCCTTCATCGTCGGCGAGGTGATGGGCAAGTACCACCCGCACGGCGACTCGGCGATCTACGACACCCTTGTGCGGATGGCGCAGGAGTTCTCGCTGCGCTACACGCTGATCGACGGTCAGGGGAACTTCGGCTCGATCGACGACGATCCCGCGGCGGCGATGAGGTACACCGAGGCACGGCTGGGGCGGTTGGCGACCGAGCTGCTGCGCGACATCGACGCCGACACGGTCGACTTCGGCCCCAACTACGACGAATCGACCCAGGAGCCGCTGATCCTGCCGGCGCGCTTCCCGAATCTCCTGGTCAACGGGGCGTCGGGGATCGCGGTCGGGATGGCGACCAACATCCCGCCCCACAACCTGCGCGAGGTGGCTGGCGCCGTCACCGCCTACATCGACGATCCGGGTATCGACCTGGCCGGGTTGATGGAGCACGTCAAGGGGCCCGACTTCCCCGGTGGGGGGATCATGAGCCTCGAGGGGATCCGCGACGCCTACGCCTCGGGTCGCGGCTCGGTCAAGGTGCGCGCCCGCGCCCACGTCGAGCCGCTCAAGGGCGGCAAGGACGCGATCGTCGTCACCGAGCTGCCCTTCATGGTCAAGAAGGGCGGCGACAACGGGCTGATCACCAAGATCGCCGATCTCGTCCGCGACAAGAAATTGGAGGGGATCTCCGACCTGCGCGACGAGTCGGACCGCTCGGGGATGCGCCTGGTGATCGAGTTGAAGCGCGGCGGCCACCCGGCCAAGGTCGTGCTCAACAACCTCTACAAGAAAACCGGGATGCAGACCAGCTTCGGCATCAACATGGTGGCGCTGGTCGACGGGGTTCCGCGCACGCTGGGCCTGCGCGAGCTGGTCGAGTACTACGTCCAGCACCAACGCGAGGTGGTTACCCGCCGCACCCAGTACGAACTGCGCCGCGCCGAGGCTCGGGCCCACATCCTCGAGGGGCTGCTGATCGCCCTCGACAACCTCGATGCCGTGATCAAACTGATCCGCGCCTCGGCCGACCCCGACGAAGCGCGCGAGGGCCTGATCGAGAAATTCGAGCTCTCACGCGAGCAGGCGCAGGCGATCCTCGATATGCGCCTGCAGCGCCTCACCGCGCTCGAGGCCGACAAGGTGCGGGCGGAGCACGCCGACCTGATGGAGAGGATCGGCGAGCTGCGCGCGATCCTCGGCGACGAGGCGAGGGTGCTGGGGCTGGTCAAGGAGGAGCTGGCGGAGATCGTCGAGTCCTACGGCGACGAGCGCCGCACCGAAATCGCCCACTTCGAGGGCGACGTCGGCATCGAGGACATGATCGCCGACCAGCAGATGGTGATCTCGCTGACCGCTTCCGGGTACGTGAAGCGGCTTCCGCTCGCCACCTACCGCCAGCAGCATCGTGGCGGCGTCGGGGTGATGGGGATGAACATGAAGGAGGACGACTACATCGCCCACCTCCACATCTGCTCGACGCACGACTACCTGCTCTTCTTCACCAACCGCGGCAAGGTCTACCGGCTCAAGGTCTACGAGCTGCCGGAGGGCTCGCGCACGGCGAAAGGGAGCGCCCTCGTCAACCTGCTGCCGCTGCGCGAAGACGAGAAGGTGATGGCGGTGATCCCGACCCGGGACTTCAAAGAGAACAAGTACCTCGCCTTCGCCACCGCCAAGGGCCAGTTCAAGAAAACCGAGTTCCTCGCCTACAACACGCCGATCCGTGCCGACGGGATCATCGCGATCAAGGTGCGCGATGGGGACGAGCTGGTGCAGGTGCGGATGACCTCCGGCGAGGACGACATCCTGATGGTCTCCAAGTCGGCGCACGCAGTGCGCTTCTCGGAGGGCGAGGCGCGCCCGATGGGCCGCGACACCTCCGGGGTGAAAGGGATGAACGTGAGCGCCAAGGTCGGGCGTGAGGCGAACCGGGTGCTGGCGATGGACGTCGCCCGCGACGACACCGAGCTCTTCGTCGTCACCGAGAACGGCTACGGCAAGCGCACCTCGATCGCCGAATACCCGCGCAAGGGCCGGGGTACGAAAGGCGTCCAGACCGCCAAGCTGACCGAGAAGAAGGGCGGCCTCGCCGGCGCCCTGATCGTGCGCGAGCACCAGGAGCTGCTCTTCATCTCCCAGAACGGGATGGTGCAACGGACTTCGGCCAGCGGGATCTCGCTGATGGGCCGGCCCACCCAGGGAGTGAAGGTGATGAACATCAAGGACGACGACCGGATCAGCGCCGTCGCCCTGGTCGTTGAGTCCGGCGAGACGCCGCCGACCAACGGCGATGCTCCGGCGCAGGACGAGCTTTAGGCCGCCGCCGGTAAGTACTGCTGCCAGGCTGGCGGGATCTTGGGGCTCGCCACCTGGATGAAGATGCTGGGGCCGGGGGCCTTCGGCGACTTCTTCGGGTGCATCTGGATCTCGTGGGGGAGGCGGTTGCCCTTGCGGCGATTGCAGCTGGCGCAGGCGGCGACGATGTTCCCCCAGACCGATTTGCCGCCGCGGCTGCGTGGGATCACGTGGTCGACGGTCAGCCCGGACTTGGTCGAGCCGCAGTACTGGCAGGTCCAGGCGTCGCGGGCGAGCACGGCTCGGCGGGTGATCTTGCGCCGGTGCGCCTCGCGCGGCACCCTCACGTAGCTGACCAGGCGGATCACGTCGGGGCGCTCCATCGTCATGTGCTCGGAGTGGATTGCCCCCTCGCGCCGCTCCAGCAACTCCGCTTTCTCCTTGAGAAGCAGCACAGCAGCTCGCCTCAACGTACAGACGTTGATCGGCTCATACGTCGCATTCAAGACAAGCACGCGTGCCATCTTGCTCGGGAATTCTACGCAGGCAGTGAGGCGGGAGGGGGAGGGTGTCTCTCGCCCCGACTCGCGGGCTTCGCCCGCTCTGAGTATCCGCCGGTTCGAGAGACACCCTCCCCCTCCCTCATCCGGCCGGGTAAGACCCGAGGATGCGCACGTTCTCAGCCTTCGATCGCAGCGCCCCTAAAGCCTCTTCGATAGCTGGGTCCCCGATCGCCCCTTCGAGGTCGCAGAAGAACATGTAGCGGCCCAGGCCCTGCCGCAGGGGCCGAGACTCGATGCGGCTCAGGTTGACGCCCCTGCTGGAGAACTCGTGCAGTGCGTCGACGAGGGCGCCGGGATGGTCGGCACCCAGCTCGGAGAAGACGAGCGACGTCCTCCACGGACCCGCACCGCTCGGCTTCGCATCGGCCGGCGCGATCCAGACGAAGCGGGTCACGTTGTCGGCCTCGTCCTCGATCCCTTCGCGCAGCACCGCGCAGCCGTAGAGCTCGGCGGCGGCGCGCGCCCCGATCGCCGCCCAGGGCCGCACCGACTCGCCGACCATGCGCACCGCCTCGGCGGTGCTGCTGACGCTGCGCCGTTCGACGCCCGGCAGGTTCTCGCGCAGGAAGCCAGCGCACTGGGCAAGCGGCTGGGGATGGGAGAGGATCGCCGATATCTCCTCCAGCTCGACCCCTTCCCGCGCGATCAGGTGGGCGTGGACGCGGAAGTCGTGCTCGCCGACGATCGTCACCGCCTCGGTGTCGAAGGCCAGAGTGTCGAGGGTGCTGCGCACCGAACCCTCGATCGAGTTCTCGAACGGCACCAGCGCCCGCTCCACCTCACCCCGCTCAACCGCCAAGATCGCGTCATGGACGGTAGGCGTCCGCAAAGCCTCGATCTCCACCCCCTCCGGCGCCGCCTCCCGCAACGCATCTTCAGTAAACGTCCCAGCCGGCCCTAAGAAGGAAACGCGCATCTAGAGAGAGACAGCCATCGTCCCGCTGCGCTATCGAGGAAACGGCGGGGCTTGGAGAGGGGCGTGTGGGGCGGTCTTTCTGGAGTGTCGCGAAGCGGCCACGGCTGAGAGATCCCGGGCCCCCGAAGGGGGCTCCAAATTCGTGAGCGAAGCGCCAGCGAAGCGAACATCAACTCCAGAAAGACCGCCCCACACGCCCCTCATTCAAACACCACCGTGTACGACGCTTCGTTGTTTTCCGACACTTCCTCCCCCGGCACCGGCACCGCTTCGACTTCGAGCGTCGCTTCGCCGCTCGGTGCCGGGGTGAGCGGGATCGACACCGTTTCCGTCGCCCCGGCTTCGATGCTGCTGATGTCCTGCTGAAGGGTTTCGCCGTTGACGGTGACGGAGACCGTCACCCCGTTCTCGGTCGAGTCCCCCTGGTTCTGCACCTGAACTTCGACTTCTGGCGTTTCTTCGGCTGCCACAGCGGTGCTTCCTTCGCTGCTCAGTTCGGTGCCGTCGATGCTGGTCCCGAGCAGGCCCAGGCCGTGCACCCCCGGCGTCGCCGTCCCGCTCGACCCGCTGACCGAGCCGAGCGCAGCGCTGATTTCGCTTTCGTCCAGCCACTTGACGCCTTCCGGGACGAAGACGCTCTTGGGCACGTCGTCGCCCTCGATCCCGTTGTCGGCGAGCACCCCGTCGATTTCGGGCCTGGCGACCGAGGCGTAGAGGACGTCGCTGGCCATCAGCTTCGCCATCTGGTCGGTGATCGCCGCGGTTGCCTTCTCCGCACCGACGTCGCCCAGCGCGGTGCTCACCTTGTCGGCGATTTCGGTCATCGCGCTGCCGCGCAGCTCGTAGACCAGCTCCAGCGCCTTCTGCGCGTTGCCCATGTCGCCGGGGGCGTCGAGCGAGTCGATCCGGGACCGGTAGTTGTCCATCGCGCTGCGATCGGCGTTCACCTCGGCGACGAACTCGGTGACGGAGAGAGAGCCGGGTTCCGCCAGCTTGCCGAAGAAGCTCTTGCTGGTCTGGTCGGTCTCGTCGACGATCTGGGTGACGTTGCGGGCGTAGTCGCTGAGGGCCCGGTGCTTGCGGGCGTTGAGGCAGCCGCGCACGCCGAGCACGATTAGGATCAGGATCAGCAACCCGGCCCCGAGGGCGAGCGCCCGCCGCAGCAGGATCTGCTGCCGTTCGGGACGGCGTGGGGGGCGCGGTCGGCGCCCCGGCCGGGATGCGGGCGAATCCTCCAAGAAGCAGGGAGTATGTCGCAGGAGGAAGCGGAATCACGGCGAACTCGAAAGAGTCTTGGTCGGTTCCCTAGTTCTCAACCGCTTCCTGATCGAGCGCCGCATCGGCAGCGGCGGGTTCGGCGTCGTCTACGAGGCCTGGGACGGCCGCCTCGAGCGAACCGTCGCGGTCAAGGCGATCGAATCGCGGGGCGAGGCCGGAAGGCGGGTCCTGCGCGAGGCCCAGGCGGCTGCCCGGCTCAACCACCCCGGCATCGTCACCCTCTACGAGATGGGGGAGGAGGACGGCAACGCGCTCCTGGTCACCGAGCTGGTCGAGGGCACGACCCTGGCCCGGCTGAGCCGGGAAGGGGAGCTCAGCGACCGCGAGATCGGCGAGGTGGGGGCCGACCTCTGCGAGGCACTCGACCACGCCCACTCGCGCGGCGTCGTCCATCGCGACATCAAGCCCGAGAACGTGGTCGTCGCTCCGGAGGGGGAGTTCCGCGCCAAGCTGATGGACTTCGGCATCGCCCGCCTCGCCGACGGCGCCGCCCTGACGGCCCCCGGAGACGTAGTCGGCACCCTCGCCTACATGTCCCCCGAGCAGGCCGAGGGCCGGGCGGCCGGCCCGGAGGGGGACGTCTACTCGCTTGCCCTCACCCTCTATGAGTGCTGGGGTGGCGAGAACCCGAACCGGCGCGCAACGCCGGCCGCGACCGCGCGGGCGATCGGCGCCCGGCCCCGCCCGCTGCGGCGCCTCCGCCCCGACCTGCCCCGCGAGCTCAGCGACGCGATCGACGCCGCCCTGCAGCCACGCCCCTCGCACCGCCCCGCCCTGGAGGAGCTGGGCGAGGCGATCGAGGAGTCGCTCGACCGGCTCGCCGAGGAGCTCCCGCATACCAACGCTCCACTCGGGCTGCGCGCCGGCGCCGTAGCCGCCGCTGCGCTGCTCGGGACCTGGCT
Organism: uncultured Solirubrobacterales bacterium; assembly: GCA_963770315.1. Taxonomy (GTDB): domain Bacteria; phylum Actinomycetota; class Thermoleophilia; order Solirubrobacterales; family 70-9; genus VRUE01. The sequence continues at coordinate 2,596,169 of CAVYPC010000002.1, read as the reverse complement.
CGTGCTTGGCCACGGAGCCGTCCTCCCCTAGACCTTTAGGATTTCCCGATCAGCGTCCTACGCAGCCTCAAGAGTCGGATCGAAGGCCTCGTCGAGGGGGTGTTCAGCCGAGCCTTCAGCTCGGAGGTGCAGCCGGTCGAGCTGGCCCGCAAGCTGGCCAAGGAGATGGACGCCCACAAGACCGCCAGCGTGGCGCGGATCTACGTCCCCAACGAGTACACGGTCTACCTCTCGGGCAAGGATCGCACCCGGCTCGAGGGCTATGAGCGCTCGCTGGAGCAGGAGCTCTCCGGTTACCTGCTGGAGCACGCCCGGCGGCGCAGCTATGACCTGCTGACCCGTCCCTCGGTCGCCTTCGAGACCGACGAGCGGTTGCGCCTGGGCGAGTTCGGCATCCAGACGCGGCTGGTCAAGCCCCCGGCCCACGAGGGCGAGCCACCCAGCCAGGGCGAAGAGGGCCACACGATGGTCTACTCCGCCGTGCACGAGGCGCCGGCCGCGGAGGGCCCCTCGCACCGGGCCGAGGTGAGCACCCGGGCAATCGTCACCGTCGGCGACCGCCGCTACGTGCTGGAGGGGCCGCGGGCGACCATCGGCCGTTCCAAGGACGCCGACTGCGTGCTGCGCGACGCCAACGTCTCCCGCCATCACGCCGAGCTTCGCTGCTCCCCCAGCGGCGACTGGACGATCGCCGACCTCGGCTCCACCAACGGGATCAAGGTCAACGGACGCCGGGTCGGCTCAACCCGGCTCAAGTCCGGAGACGAGGTCACCCTGGGCACGACGACCTTCCGCTTCGATGTCGAGCAGTAGCGCCTGAGTTGGCTCTAGTGTGCTGAGCGCGTGGACTACGACCCGATTTCCGTCGCCCTCAAATTCGGCTTCCTCGCCGTCCTCTACCTGTTCCTGCTCTGGATCGCGCGCAGCGCGCTGAAGGACCTGAGGGGCACTGTGGCGCCGGCCCCGGACGCGACCGGCTTCCATCCGGTGCCGGCCTTCGACGGCTCCCCGGCGGGCGGCGATTCCTGGCTCGTCGCGCTGCGCGGCGGCGGGCTGCGCGAGGGCGAGCGCTTCGACCTGATCGGTGGCCTCTCGATCGGCCGCTCCCAGGAGGCCGATCTGCGGATCGAGGATCGCTATGCCTCCGGCCTGCACGCGAGGATCTTCTCCCGCGAAGGGCGCGCCTACGTCGAAGACATGAGCTCCACCAACGGCACCCTGCTCAACGACGCCGCTCTGCACGGCGAGGCGGAGCTGATCGACGGCGACGTGGTGCGGATCGGCGACACCGAGTTCAGATTCGAGGGCGGCTGATGCTGCGCGTCGACGACCAGGCGTTCCGCACCGACACTGGCCGCCAGCGCAGCGAGAACGAGGACTCGCTCTTCGTTCGGGCGCCGATCTTCGTCGTAGCCGACGGCATGGGCGGCGCCCAGGCCGGCGAGGTGGCCTCGAAGATCGCCGCCGACGCCTTCGACCGCGACCTGCCCGAAGTCCCCCCCGAGCACTTCCTGCGCGAGACGATCGAGACGGCGAACCGCCGTATCCACGAGCTGGCGCGAGCCGATCCCTCCCGGGCCGGGATGGGGACGACGATCACGGCGGCGATCGTCGACGCGCAGAAGGAAGAGGTCGGGATCGGCCACGTCGGCGACAGCCGCGCCTACCGCCTGCGGCGGGGCAAGCTGGAGCGCCTCACCCGCGATCACTCGCTGGTCGAGGAGATGCGGCGCAAGGGCCAGATCACCGACGCCCAGGCCGAGGACCACCCGCAGCGCTCGATCATCACCCGTGCCCTCGGCCCCGAGCCGGAGGTCGAGGTCGACCTGCAGACCGTGCCAGCCGTGCCCGGCGACGTCTTCCTGCTCTGCTCCGACGGGCTGACGACGATGATCGGCGAGGACCGCATCGCCGCCGTCCTCGCCGCCGCCACGTCGATGCGGGAGGCGGTGCGGACGCTGGTCGAGGAGGCCAACGCCGCCGGCGGCCGGGACAACATCACCGCGATGGCCTTCCGCCTCGGCGACTCCGCGGCTCCCCTGGGCGAGACCGCCGAGGACGCGACCCTCGTCGGCGCCGCCGCCGAGGAGGCGGGCCTGACCGCGACCGAGGTCCGCCGCCGCGCCGCCGCCGCCGCGGCCCAGGAGCGCCGCACGCAGCTCACCGCGAAGTCGCCGCGCAAGCGGTTGGGCACGGCGGCCAAGGTCCTCGCCGCGCTCGCGATCCTCGCCGCCCTCGCCTTCGGCGCCTGGTACGGCAACAGGCAGGTCTGGTTCCTCGGCACCGACGACGGCGGTCGGGTGGCCCTCTACCGCGGCCTGCCCTACGAGCTCCCCTTCGGCGTAGCGCTCTACGAAGAGCGCTACGCGAGCCCGATCCAGACCGGATCCCTGCCGGGCAAGCGCCGCGATGCGGTCACCGGGCACGACGTCCGCTCCCGCTCCGACGCGGTCTCGCTGGTCGAAGACATCGAACGCAGCCAGGGGGTTCCTTGAGGGCGGCGCGCAACCGGGAGCTCCTCGCTCTGGTCCCCGTAGCCCTGCTGCTAAGCGCCGGGTTCGCCGCCGTCTTCGCCCAGGAGAACGCCCGGCTCGGCAACCTCAGCCTCGTCTACGGCGCCTACTTCCTCGCCGTCTGCGTGGCCACCCACATCTACCTGCGCCTGCGCCTGCCCGACGCGGACCCCTACCTCTTCCCGCTGGTCGCCCTGCTGACCGCGTTCGGGCTGGTGATGATCTACCGGATCGACGAGAGCCTGGCCCGCGATCAGGCCAACTGGTTCGTGCTGGGCCTGGTCCTTTTCGCCCTCACGATCCAGTTCCTGCGCGACTACGACGTGCTCGAGCGCTACCGCTACACGATCGCCGCGGTCGGGCTGCTGCTGCTGCTGGCGCCGCGCCTGCCGGGGATCGGCCAGCAGGTCAACGGCGCCTACCTCGGCGTGAAGATCGGTCCGCTCGCCTTCCAGCCCGCCGAGTTCTCGAAGATCTGCATCGTCGTGTTCCTCGCCAGCTACCTGCGCGAGCATCGCGAGGTGCTGATCGTCGGCGCCAGGCGGGTGCTCGGGGTCACCCTGCCGCCGCTCAAGCACCTTGGGCCGCTGCTGGTCGTCTGGGGAGCGTCGATGTTCATGCTCGTCTTCATCCGCGACCTCGGCTCCTCGCTGATGTTCTTCGCCGCCTTCCTCGCCCTGCTCTACGTCGCCACCGGCCGCTTCTCCTTCGTCGCGATCGGGATGGCGCTGTTCCTGGTCGGCGCTTGGTTCTTCGCCTCGACTGTGCCCCACGTCCACGATCGGGTCGAGATCTGGCTCGACCCCTACCAGCACCCGACGACGACCGGCTACCAGATCCTGCAATCGATCTTCGCCCAGGCCGACGGCGGCCTCTTCGGCAGGGGCTTCGGGCAGGCGCTGATCACGATCCCCGGCACCCACGCGGCCCTGCTGCCGGCGGCGCAGACGGACACGATCTACTCGCTGATCGTCAACGAGCTGGGGCTCTTCGGCGCCTGCGGCGTGATCCTGATCTACCTCTTGATCGCGGCGCGGGGATTCAAGATCGCCCTGCTCGCCGACGACGGCTTCTCCAAGCTCCTGGCCACCGGCCTGACCGCGGTCTTCGCGATCCAGGCCTTCGTGATCATCGGCGGCGTCACCCGGGTGATCCCGCTGACCGGCGTCACCCTGCCCTTCATCAGCTACGGCGGCAGCTCGATCGTCGCCAACTTCGTCCTCCTCGCATTGCTCCTGTTGATCTCCGACCGCGCCCGGCGTGAGGCCGCCGCGCCGCGCGGCGCGCTGGCGATGGAGGGCGCGTGAACCGCCAGATCGTCAAGCTCTTCGGGCTGATCGTCGCCCTCTTCGCCGTGCTGATCGCCTTCACGTCCTACTGGGCGGTCTTCGACGCGCAGGCGCTCAAGGACAAGGAAGCCAACAAGCGACCGCTGCTCGAGCAGCAGCAGATCAAGCGCGGCCGCATCCTGGCCGCCGACGGCACGGTGCTGGCCCGCTCGGTGCCCAAGGGCCACGGCGACAGCCTGCGCTATGTGCGGCGCTACCCGGAAGGGGCGCTGTACGGGCACCCGATCGGCTACAGCTTCGTGCGCCAGGGCGACAGCGAGTTCGAGAAGTACCACAACGACGAACTGATCGGCAACAGCTCCGAACTCGGCTCGATCTTCGACGAGCTGCGCGGCAAGCGCCAGGAGGGAAACGACATCGTCACCAACATCGAGCCCGAAGCGCAGCGGGTGGCGCTCGCCGACCTCGAAGCGGAAGGCTTCGGCGCCGTGGTGGCGATCGAGCCGAGCAGCGGGCGGGTGCGGGTGCTCGCCTCGAACCCTCCCTACGACCCCAACCGGGTCCCCTTCGAACTCTCGAAGCTGAACGAAAACGAAACCGAATCGCCGCTGCTCGACCGCGCCACCCAGGGCCAGTACCCGCCGGGCTCGACCTTCAAGGTGGTGACCGCCGCCGCCGGGCTCGACAGCGGCACGATCACGCCGGAAACGACCATCGACGCGCCGGGCGAACTGGACGTCCAGGGACAGCCGCTGCAGAACGACTTCAACGAGAGCTTCGGCCCGATCGCCCTCGACACCGCGCTGACCAACTCGGTCAACACCTGGTTCGCCCAGCTCGGCGAACAGGTCGGCGAGGAAACCCTGTTCGAATACATGGATCGCTTCGGCTTCAACTCGACCCCGGCGATCGACCTGCCCGAAGACCAGGTCTACGCCAGCGGGATCTTCGAAGGGGGACAGCTGCTCGGCCGTAACGACCCGATCGATATCGCCCGCGTCGCGATCGGCCAGGAGCGGCTCGCGGTGACGCCCCTGCAGATGGCCGAGGTCGCCGCCGCGGTCGCCAACGGCGGCAGCCTGATGAAGCCGCAGATATGGAGCCGCGTCGTCGATCCGGACGGTCGCGTCGTCAAGCGCCTCGACCCGTCCCAGTACAGCCGCCCGATCGACGAGCAGACCGCCGCCGAGCTGACCACGGCGATGGAAGGGGTCGTCAGCGAAGGCACCGGGACCAACGCGGCGATCCCCGGCGTGCCCGTCGCCGGCAAGACCGGCACCGCGGAAACGCCTTTCAACGAAACCTGCGGCGGCGGCACTGAAGAGAACCAAGCATGGTTCATCGGCTTTGCTCCAGCCGACGAACCGAAGATCGCGATCGCCGCGACGGTCGAGTGCACGACGGCATTTGGAAACGATGCGGCGGCGCCGATTTTCCGCGATGTCGCCGAAACGATCCTCAACGAAGGGAACTGAAATTGTCGCCTGAAGTTGGCGAGGGAAGCACGATCGACGGCCGTTACCGGCTGCTGCGCCGGATCGGCTCGGGTGGGATGGCGGACGTCTGGCTCGCCGAGGATTCGCATCTTCAGCGCCGCGTCGCGCTGAAGATCCTTCACCAGCGTTTCGCCCAGGATCGCGAATTCGTCGAGCGCTTCCGCCGCGAGGCGGAGGCCGCCGCCGGCCTGCAGCACCCCAACATCGTCGCCGTCTTCGATCGCGGCGACATCGAAGGCACCTACTACATCGCGATGCAGCTGCTCGAAGGGCGCTCGCTGAAGGAGCTGATCGACCAGGGCCTGACTCCGGAGCAGTCGGTCGCGCTGATCCGCCAGGTGCTCGCCGCCGCCGGCTTCGCCCACCGCCACGGCGTAGTCCATCGCGACCTGAAGCCACAGAACGTCATCGTCGACGACGAGGGCAAGGCGACCGTCACCGACTTCGGCATCGCCCGTGCCGGCGCCTCGGAGATCACCCAGGCCGGTTCGGTGATGGGCACGCCGCACTACCTCTCCCCCGAGCAGGCGCAGGGCCAGGCCGTGACGGCCGTCTCCGACCTCTACTCGATCGGCGTGATGCTCTACGAGGCGCTCGCCGGGCGGGTGCCATTCGAAGCCGACTCGGCCGTCGCGATCGCGATGAAACAGGTCTCGCACACGCCGCAGCGGCCCAGCTCGATCGCCCCGAACGTCTCGCCCGCCCTGGACGCGGTGGCGATGCGAGCGTTGGAGAAGGATCCCGGTCAGCGCTTCCAGAGCGCCGACGCTTTCATCGCCGCCCTCGACGCCGCCCTCCGCAATCCCGGCGAAGGAGGCGGCACGGCCGCCTTCGCGCCACTGCCGCCGCCCGTGGTGGGGCCCGATGGCGCCGACGAGCTCGATCCCGAGGAGGAGGCCCGCCGCCGCCGCAGGCGCTGGGCCTGGCTCGCCGCCGCCGCGGTCCTCGTCGGCATCCTGCTCGGCTTCGCCTTGACCCGCGACACGACGACCGATGTTCCCAGCGTGACCGGCAACCAGCTGAACGTCGCGATCGCATTGCTGGAACAGAACGGCTTCAAGGTCGGCGACGTCGCCCGGGTGCAGCGCGAAGTGGCGGCCAACACGGTGCTCGAGCAGGATCCGCCGCCGGGCAGCTCCGCGCTCGACTGCGCCTTTCTCAGCTTCTTCTGCTCGAAGCCGAAAGTCGCGCTGACCGTCAGCGCCGGCCCCGGCAGCGCCAAGGTGCCGGGCGGCCTATCCGGCCTCAGCGAGGAAGAAGCGACCGCGAAGCTGGAAGCAGCGGGCTTCGAAGTCGAGCTGGAAAGGGTCAACTCCGACCAGGTGGAAGCGGGCCTCGCGATCCGCTCCGATCCCTCCGGTGGCAAGACCATCACTCGCGGCTCGACCGTCGTCCTCACGGTGTCCAAGGGGCAGAAGCTGGCCGCGGTGCCGGTCCTGGTGGGTACGCAGCGCTCGGTGGCCGTGCAGCAGATCCGCGGCCGCGGCCTCGCCGCCTCCGTGGAAGAAGAAGAAAGCGCCAAACCGGCGGGAGAGGTGATTCGCCAGGCGCCCAGCGCCGGCTCCGAGCTGCCGCGCGGCTCGACCGTCTCGATTGTCGTCTCCAAGGGTGTGCGGAAGGCAAAGGTGCCGAACGAGATCGGCAAGGAACGGGCCGAAGCGGTGGAAGCGATGCGCGCCGCCGGCCTCGTTCCGACCGTGTCCGAAGAAGAAACCGAAGTGCCGTCGCAGGTCGGTCGGGTCACCGACCAGTTCCCGCCGCCGGGCTCCGAAGTGGCGCCGGGCTCCGAAGCGACCCTGGTCGTCGGCAAGCGGGCGGTAGAAAGCGAACCGGAAGCGGAAGCGGAATGAGGGTCGCGGTCCTCTGCGGCGGCCGCTCCTCAGAGCACGATGTCTCGCTGCGCTCGGGGGAGGCTGTGGCCCGTGGCCTGCAGGATGCCGGTCACGAGGCTCTGCTGGTGACGATCGCCCGCGACGGCAGCTGGAGCTTCCGCGGCGCCCCGGTCGAGCTGATGCCCGCCGCCGGCCTCTTCGGCGCGGACGCCGCCTTTCCGGCGTTGCACGGGCCCTTCGGCGAGGACGGCAGCGTGCAGGGGGTGCTCGAGTGGCTCGACGTCCCCTACGTCGGCTCCGACGTGCTCGCCTCGGCGGTGTGCATGGACAAGCTGACGCTGAAGCGGCTCTTCGCCCAGGCGGGCCTGCCCCAGGTCGAGTTCGTCGCGGCGGGCGAGGCCGGCTGGCGCGAGCGCTGCGCCTCGATGGGCCTGCCGCTCTGGGTCAAGCCCTCGCGACTCGGGTCCAGCGTCGGCATCAGCCGGGTCGAGAGGCTGGGGGAGGAGCTCGACGCCGCGGTCGACCTCGCCCTGCGCCACGATCCCCGCGTGATCGTCGAGGCTTCCGCTCGCGGCCGCGAGGTCGAGTGCTCGCTGCTCGGCAACGACCCGGCCGTGGCTTCGCTGCCGGGCGAGGTGGTCGCCCATGGCGATTGGTACGACTACGAGACCAAGTACAGCGACGGCGGCATGGAGCTGGTCGTGCCGGCGCCGCTGTCCGCGGAGCAGACGGCCGCTCTACGGGTCCTGGCGATCGAGGCCTTCCGGGTGGGCGGCTGCGCCGGCCTCGCCCGCTGCGACTTCTTCGTCGAGCCTGGCGGCGAGATCCTCGTCAACGAGATCAACACGATGCCCGGCTTCACCGAGACGAGCGTCTACGCCAAGCTCTGGGAGGCAAGCGACCTCGCCTACCCCGATCTCTGCGACCGCCTGCTCGAGCTGGCGCTCGAGCGCCACGCCAAGGCCCGCTCCCACGAGTTCTAGGGTCAGCCCAGCAGTTTGATGTCGCTGATCTCGATCTGGTAGCGGCCTTCCTGATCGCGGGCGGGGGAGGCCTTGGTGAACCAGAGCAGGAAGTAGGTCGAGGGCTGGGAGACGTCGAGGTCGATCTCCTGGACCGCCTCTGCTTCGCTCACTTCGCCGACCGGTTCGCCCCAGCCGCTCAGATCCGAGGGCGGCCCGGCGGGGGCGGCGAAGACCTGTGCGTCCCAGCCCGGAGTCGGGGTGCGGACGATCATCTTCGTCGGATTGGCGGGCGAGCTGGCGGTTACGTAGATGCCGACACCCGGGTCGGGCCCGGTCTTGGTGCCTTCGAAGGTTTCGGAGTCGTAGTGCTCGGTTTCCCAGGCGGTCCCGGTCGGATCGCCGTCGGCGGCCAGTTCGACCTTGCTGCCGACCTCTTCGCCGTCCCCCTGGGGGTCGTAGTCGGTGGCCCCCGAGATCGCGACGTTGCCGCCCTTGCCGTTGTTGGCCCCGCCACCACCGATCCCACTCGAGATCAGCTGCACGGCCAGCAATGCGCCACCGCCGACCAGCAGCAGGATCAGGATCGCGGCCCAGGACCAGCGGGCGCGACCGGAGAGCTTGCGCTTCGGCGGCGGCACCGCCTCGAGCACGCTGGTCGCCTCGCCGGTCGTCGAGCCCGCCCGCGCCGCCTCGACCTCGAGCGCGGTCTCGAGGTCGTCGATCATCTCGGCGATCGACTGGTAACGCTCGGCGGGGTTCTTCGCCGTCGCCCTCTCGACCACCAGCGCCACCGCGGCCGAGGCATCCGGGCGGCGGCGCTGCACGTCTGGCAGATCCTCGTTGACGTGTTTCATCGCCACGCCGACCTGGCTGTCGGCGTGGAAGGGAACCTGGCCGATCAGCATCTCGTAGAGGACGACGCCGAGCGAGTAGATGTCGGAGCGCGGGTCGACCCCTTTGCCCATCGCCTGCTCGGGCGCGACGTAGTCGGTGGTGCCGAGGACGCGGCCGGTGGCGGTCACGCCGGCCTGTTCGAGCTGGCGCGAGATGCCGAAGTCGGTCAGCTTGGCGCGACCCTCCTCGTCGATCAGCACGTTCTGCGGCTTGATGTCGCGGTGGACCATGTTGCGCGCGTGGGCGACGCTGAGCCCGCGCGCGACCTCGATCGCGTAGGCGATCGCCTCTTGGGTGTCGAGCGCACCGACCCGGGCGATCCGTTGCTTCAGCGTCTCCCCTTTTACGTACTCAAAGACGATGTAGGGATGGCCGCCGTCCTCACCGGCGTCGATCACCGAGACGACGTTGGGGTGGGTCAGCTTGGCGACCGCCCGCGCCTCCTGGCGGAAGCGCTGCAGCTGGTCGGGCTGCTCGGACATCTCGCGGTGCATGACCTTGACCGCGACGGCCCGGTCGAGCGTCTCGTCGCTGGCCAGGTAGACGGTCGACATGCCGCCGCTGCCCAGCTTCGCCTCCAGCCGGTAGCGCCCGGAGAGAACGGTTCCGATCATCGAGCTGGAAGGGCGGGTGTCCATCTACCTGCGGTCATTGTCGAACACGCTGCCGATAGAGGTTCTCTATCGCCTCGCCGAGTCCCGCTCAGGACTGGACGATCTCGTGCGGGCCGTGGATTGCGCGGCCGATCCGCCGTGCCTCCGGGTAGCTGACGCGAAGCAGATCCAGCGCCTCCTCCTCGTCGGCCGCGGCGACGATGCAGCAGAAGCCGCAGCCCATGTTGAAGACCTCGCGCATCTCCGCCTCGGGCACGCCGGCACGCTCCTGGATCAGCTCGAATACCGGCGGCACGGGGAACGGCGCGTCGATCGCGTAGCCGACGTCGGCGGCGAGGCGGAGCAGGTTGCCGAGGCCGCCCGAGGTGATGTGGGCGAGGCCGCGCACGTCGACCGTGGAGCGCAGCAGCTCCAGCACCGGCTTGACGTAGATCTCGGTCGGCTCGAGCAGCTCCTCCCCGAGCGGGCGCCCGAGGCGCCCCTCGGGGTCCTCGCCGAGGGAGAGGCCCTCCAAGGCCGAGCGGGCGAGGGTGTAGCCGTTGGAGTGGATGCCGGAGGAGGGCAGGCCGATCACCGGATCGCCCACCCGCACCGCCGAGCCGTCGAGGATCGCGTCGAGCGCGACGGTGCCGAAGCAGGCGCCGGCGACGTCGAAGCCCCGCACCATGTCGCCGAGCTGGGCCAGCTCGCCGCCGGGTATCTCGACCCCGGCCAGCTCCGCCCCGCGCGCGAGGCCGGCGCCGATCTGCTCGCAGACCCGCGGATCGGCGCGCTCGATCGCGATGTAGTCGAGCATCGCCAGCGGCTCGGCGCCGACGCAGATCACGTCGTTGACGTTCATCGCCACGCAGTCGATGCCGACCGTGTCGAAGCGACCGAGCTCCTCGGCGACGAGCAGCTTGGTGCCGACCCCGTCGGTGGAGAGCGCGATCCCGAGTCGCTCGTCGATCCGGATCACGCTCGCGTAGTGACCCGGCAACGGCACCTGCCGCGACGGTCGCCCCAGCTCGATCGCCCCGAGCGCCCGCACCAGCCCGGCTACGGCGGAGTCCGCCGCCCCCTGGTCGACGCCAGCCTTCGCGTATGCGTCCGCGTCGCTCACGCGGGCGATTCTTTCAGGCGCTCCGGTAGGTCGGGCGCGGGCTCGAAGAGATGCCTGCGGCCTTTGCGTAGCTGTACGAGCAATCCTTGGCCGGCGAGGGTGCGCAAATCGGACCGGGCGGTCTCGTGGGACACACGGTGGCTCGCCGCATGGCTGTCAAACGAATACGAGGCGTCGGGATCTCGCACCGCGCCGGTGAGCAGGGCGAGCTGGCGCCCGTTGAGGTACTCGGTGTCCTGCAGCAGCCTCTCGACGTCTTTGACCTCGGCGGTCTTTCGCTGCAGGTAGGCGTGAAGGTCGTCGATGGCCCGCCCGATCGTGTCCAGCTGGTGGATGAGGAAGTAGGTCGTGTCGCCCTCGTCGGTCTCGGTTTCCATGAACGCTCGGGCGTATTTGGCCGGAGCGTTGCGAATCAGCCGCGAGATTGGCAGGTACTCCGCCAGCCAGTAGCCCCGCACCCGCATCAGCCAGAAGAAGAGGATCCGTGAGGTGCGGCCGTTGCCGTCCTCGAAGGGATGGTCGTAAGCGAGCCAGAAGTGCAGCAATATCGCCCGCACGACGGGATGCACGAACCGCTCGCCGTCGTCTCCTTCGTTGGCGAACTCGCACAGCTTCCGCATCCGTTCGGGGAGCTGCTCAGCCGGCGGCGGAATGTGTATCGGCTCCTCTCCGTCCCGATCGAAGACGGCGACCCGCGGCTCGCCGGGGCGTTGCAGGCGTCCGGCGGCCGACGGATCGTCGAGGGTCCCCTCGGTAACGACCCGGTGTAGCTCCAGGACCGATTCCGGGCTCAGGGTCTCGCCCATCTCGTCGCGCATGAACTGGAGCGCCCGGTAGTTGTTGACGATCATCCGCTCGCTGCGGTCCTCGGGCTCGCGCCCGCTGCGGAGCAGCTCCTTTGCCACGACGCGGGAGGTGGTCGCGCCCTCCAGCTGACTCGAGCGGATCGCCTCCTCCATCAACGAGTTGACCAGGAACCGGCGCCCAGCCCGCCTCTCGGAGGTGACCACCTCGTCCATGGCGACCTCGCCGCTGCATCTCTGGTCGATGTAGTGCAGGCGCCGGAGCATGTCGTCGAGCAATCCGTAGCTGAACGGCTTCCCGCCGGAGTCGGTGAGCGGGAGCTCGCGCAACTCGCCCCGTCGTGCGATCTTGAGCTGCAGCCACCACTGCTCGCCGCTCAGCTCCTCGGGCGGATCGAGGTGGCGGAGCTTGTCCCAATGGAGGTAGCGCTGGCCGGCACGTGGGTCTTCGGGCGCTTCTATCGCGTCCCCCACCTCATCGCCGCCGAGTAACCCAAGTAAGTCGGCGATCGATGGGGCTCTTGCTACGAACATCTCAACTCCAAGTCAACTCCAAGTTTCTCCAAGTTTGGGAATTGTAGCTGACTCCAAGTCAACTCCAAGTTTCTCCAAATCTTGGAGTTGACTATCGGGAGCGCTCGCCTCGAAGTTTCGCTAGCACGACAGCCGCCAGACCCGCTCGGTAAGCCGCATACGGCCACAGCGCTCGATCGCGCTCGACCAGGCCGATCAGGCGCTGGGAGGCGAGAGTCGAGGCGAAGGAGGCGGCGACGCCGATTGCCATCGAGCGGCGCAGCGGGGGAGAGGCGCCACGGCGGCGCAGGCGCTCGCCCTTGAGGATCGTGGCGCCGACGATGATCGGCAGGGCGATCGTGCGCGAGAGCAGGTTTGCCTGGTCGCGCGAGAACAGCCGCCAGCGCGCCGCCGCCAGGGTGACGCCATTGCGCGAGACGCCTGGGGCGAGGGCGGCCGCTTGGGCGATCCCCAGCACCAGTCCGTCGGCCGGCCTCGCCTCGCCTCGGCCGCGCTCCTGGGGTCGCGTATCGCCGACGAGCATCGCCGCCGCTCCCGCGAGCAGCCCGATCGCCGTCGCCTTCGGACCTCCCAACCGCTGCTCGATCTGCCGCTCGAGCGTGTAGCCGACCACGGCCGCCGGCAGAAAGGAGAGGGCGAGGACCAGCGCTCGCGATCCGTCGAAATGTCGCAGCTCCTCGAGGATCGTCTGCCGCTGCCCGATCAGCAGCGCCAGCGCAGCGCCGCCGTGCAGCGCCACCTCGAAGCTCTTGCGCACCTCGGGGTCGAGCTCCTCCCAGTCCCAGCCCGCCAGCCAGGGGACGAGGACGATGTGGGCGGAGGAGGAGACCGGCAGCAGCTCCGCCGGCCCTTGGACGATCCCCAGCGCCACTGCGCGGGCGGCCGAGATCCTGCCGTCAGCCGCTCCGCTCAAGCGCCCCCGGCCGAGCCGGCCGGCTCGGCGACGGGCTCGGGCTCCTCGCCCGCACCGCCACCGCGACGTCGCTTGACGATCGCGTAGATGACCAGCCCGACGATCGCCGCGACGACGAGGTAATCGAGCACCTGAAGATGGTGGCGCCACTGCTCCCAGTTGTCGCCGACGGCCCTCCCGATCAGGCCGAAGCCGAGAACCCAGGGCAGGGAGCCGAGCGCGGTCAGCCAGGTGAAGCGCCAGAACGGCATCTTGGCCAGCCCCGCCGGCAGCGAGATGAAGGCCCGCACCAGGGGCAGCAGGCGGGCGAAGAAGACGGTCGCGTCCCCGTGGCGTTTGAACCAGCTGTCGACCCAGGCCAGCCGCGACGGGCTGAGGTGGATCAGGCGGTTTTTCTCCAGCAGGTCGACGCGGCCGTAGAAACCGATCGCGTAGGTCAGCCAGGAGCCCGCCATGTTTCCGGCCAGTCCGGCCAGCACGATTCCAAGCAGCGTCTGGTCGCCGCTGGAGACGTTGAAGCCGGCGAACAACATCACCGCCTCGCTCGGAATCGGGATACAGGCGCTCCCTGCCGCCATCAGCAGGAAGACGCCACCAAGGCCCATCGCGTCGATTACGTTGACGCAGAAGTCGACGATCGGGCCGGAGATGTCGGCGGAGGGGATCAGCATGCAGGAAGCGGGGATTGTAGGGAGCGGTGCCCCCACCAACTAAACTCGACAGGCTGTCATGCGCCGGTTGAACCACCCCGTCTACCGCACTCGGCTGCTCCAGGCGGCGGCCGACGCGCTCCTTGTCGCCCTTGCCTACTACTTGGCGTTCAGGCTCCGGTTTCTCGATCGGAACGATCTTCCACACCGCTACTGGGTCCTCTTCGCCCAGTCGGTGGGCTTCGTCGCCCTGATCGACGTCGCCGTCTTTGCCGCCTTCGGGCTCTACCAGAAGTGGTGGCGCTATATCAGCGGTCGCGACTTCCTCACGATCGTCCGCGCCGTCGCCGCCGCCAGCGCGATCGTCGTCGTCCTCTTCACCGTGCTGAAGCCCTTCGCTCACGATTTGCCGCGCTCGGTTGCGGTGATGGACTTCCTCCTCACCCTCTTCCTGATCGCCGGCGCCCGCCTCGCCGTGCGGCTCATCGTCGAGCGTCCGACTCACGGCCACCGCCTGCCCAAGCACGAGGTGCTGGTGATCGGCGCCGGCTCCGGCGGCCAGATGGTCGTCCGCGAGATGCACCTCAACCCCAATCTGGGTGCGACCGCGATCGGCTTCGTCGACGACGACGCGCGCAAACAGGGGATGCGGATGCTCGGATTGAGGGTGCTGGGAACGACGGCGCAGATCGAGACGATCCTCGACGAGACCGAGCCCGACGAGGTCGTGATCGCGATCCCCTCGGCCCCGGGAACGCTGCGCGCCAGGGTCGTCGCCGCCTGCCGCGAGCGCGAAATCCGCGTTCGCACCCTGCCCACCGTCTTCGAGCTGCTGCGCGGCGGCGTCCAGCTGAGCAAGCAGCTGCGCGAGGTCCAGGTCGAGGACGTGCTCGGGCGCGAGCCGATCGTGGTCGAGCTGGACCGGGTCGGCGCCTACCTGCGCGACCGCATCGTCCTCGTCACCGGCGCCGGCGGCTCGATCGGCTCCGAGCTCTGTCGCCAGATCGCCCGGGTCGGCCCGCGGCTGCTGGTGATGCTCGACCACGCCGAGGACAACCTCTTCGAAATCGAGCGGGAGATGATCGACGAGCGCCACTTCTCGAGCGTCGAGGCGGTGCTCGCCGACTGCAAGGAGCCCCACCGGATGCTGGAGACGATGCAGCGCTTCAAGCCGAGCGTCGTCTTCCACGCCGCCGCCTACAAGCACGTGCCGCTGATGGAGGCCAATCCGCTGGAGGCCGTCCGCAACAACGCGATCGCCACCCGGATCACCGCCGAGACCGCCGCCGCATCCGAAGTCGAGCGCTTCGTCCTGATCTCGACCGACAAGGCGGTCAACCCGAAGACGGTGATGGGTGCCTCCAAGGCGATGGCCGAGTGGATCGTCGAGACCGCCGGGCACAAGCACCCGGGCACCCGCTTCGCCAGCGTCCGCTTCGGCAACGTGCTCGCCTCCTCGGGCAGCGTCGTGCCGATCTTCCGCGGTCAGATCGAGCGCGGCGGTCCGGTCACCGTCACCCACCCGGAGATGACGCGCTACTTCATGACGATCCCCGAGGCGGTCCAGCTGGTGATCCGCGCCGGGGACATCGGCGCCGGCAAGGGCGAGGTCTTCGTCCTCGACATGGGGGAGCCGGTGAAGATCGTCGATCTCGCCAACAACATGATCCGCCTCGCCGGCTACGAGCCGGGGGCGGAGATCGCGGTCGAGTTCACCCAGCCGCGAGCGGGCGAGAAGCTGCACGAGGAGCTGTTCGGCGGCGGCGAGGAGGCGCGGCCGACGGCGGCGAAGCGGATCCACCGCGCGGTCCGCGAGGCGCCGCTCGACCCGGAGTGGGTCGAGTCGACGTTGAACTCGCTCGAGCACCTGGTGATGGCCGGCGACGAGGCCAACCTGGCCGAACGCGTGGTCGAGCTGATCACCGACGGCGTTTCGCCGCCTGATGCCGGCGCCATGGAGCACCGTCCTCCGTCCAGGTAGCGCTGCTACCTGGACGTTCGCCCGTCACTCCCTGGCTTGGCCTCAGACATCGAAACACTCGCCGGACCGGCTCTGCCCATATCCTGCTGCCGGCAGTGGAGCTGATCAAGGAAATCGGGGCCTTCGCGGGCCTGGTCGCTTTTCTCGGCCTCGCCGTGCTCGCGCTGCTGTCGTTCGCGCAGGGGCGCGATCTTCGCCGCCTGCGCGAGTGGGCGGGCTCGGCGCCCGAGCGCGACTCCGAGCGCAAGGAGACGACGTCGGCGGCCGCTGCGGAACGAGCCGAGGAGATGCGCAGGCTGGAAGCGGCCCGCGACGCCGAGCGCCAGGCGGCGGATCTGCGCGAGCACCGGCGCGAGCGCCGCGAGGCCGGCCTGCCGGAGCTGACGCGCCGCGAGCGGCTGCGCGAGCGCTTCTCCGGCGGCGGAGGGATCGGCAGCCGGCTGGGCGAACCGCGTTATCTGATCGCGATCTTCGTCGTCCTCGTGCTGGTCGTGGGAGGTGTGGGCTACGCGGTCCTGCAGAGCTCCGACGACGAAGCCGGAGGCAAGGGAGGCAAGCAGGCCTCCCACGCGGTAAAGCCCAGCGAAATCGAGGTGACCGTGCTCAACGGCACCGCCGTCGACGGGTTGGCCGGCACCTACGGCGACATGGTGGAGCGCAAGGGATTCCAGCTCGGCGCCGTCACCAACAGCCGCTCGAGCTTCAGCGAAAGCGTGGTGATGTTCAAGCAGGGCAGCGGTCGCGAAGCCCACCGGGTGGCCACCGCGCTGGAAATCTCGCAGGTGCGGCCGATGACCTCGGAGATCGCTTCGCTTGCGGCGGGGGCCCCGGTCGCGGTCGTGATCGGCGAAGACAATGCCTCCACGGCGGGTTAGCTTCGCGGCGGTCGTCTTCGCCCTGCTCGTCCTTGCCACGATCGCCGCCTTCGCCTGGTCGCAGCGCCTCAAGCGCGATCCGCTGGTGCTCGACCGGGTCACCTTCGGCGTTCCCGCCAGCCGCGGCTTCACGCCCAACCACGACTGCCGCTTCGACCGCATCAGGATCCGCTTCCGCGTCACCCGCTCCGACCGCGCCGACGTGCAGGTGGTGAAGCCGGGCGGCAAGCTCGTCGTCACCCTTGCTCGCGATACCTACCTGAAGCGCTACCGCTTCTTCACCTTCCACTGGGACGGGCGCACGCGCGACGACGGCACCGCCCCGCCGGGCCGCTACAAGCTGCGGGTAAAACTGCTGGGGCAGGACCGCGTCTTGGTTCCCGGCGGCGTGATGCGTCTGCATAGGGGGCGGCCGAACCCGGCGCCGGGCTGCAAGCGGTCGAGGGGAGCGGCTTGAGCGACATCCTCGCCGCCGCGGGGGTTCTGGTCGCGGCAGGAGCTGCGGCCGCGGCGATCCTGTTGACGCCGGGCCGCACCCGCTCCGCGGCGATGCTGCTGGCGCTCGTCCTCTTCCCGCTGCTGATCCTCGGCGACCAGTGGCACTCCGCTCAGATCGTCGACCTGCGGGACAACACGACGCGGCTCTTGGCGCCGGGGCTAGTGGGCTCGGTGGCGATAGCGATGCTCACCACCGCGTTTCGTCGCTGGCCGATCCTGCTTCCACTCGCGATCGTGGCGGCGCTGCCCTTCCGCGTCCCGCTGCATGCGGGTGGTGACACGGCCAATCTCCTGGTGCCGCTGTACTTGGTGATCGGCGGAGGGGTTCTCTCTGCTGCGCTGGGCGAGTGGCAGGAGGGTGGGGGGGTCCATCTGCGTGCTGGGTTTTTCGCCAGCCGGCGTGCATCTCTCGCTGAGTCGGAGGGGCGAAAAACAGGACGCCGCACCCAGATCGACCCCCCCACCCTCCTGCCATACGTCCTCGCCGGAGTCGTACTTCTCTACGCGCTGCAGACGCTGTACTCGCCGGACTTCTCGAAAAGCCTTCAGAACGTTTGCTTCTTCTTCGTGCCCTTTTCTTTGGTGTACGCGCTGTTGCGCGATGTGACCTGGGATCGGAAACTGTTGGTGCTCGTGCTGTGGGTCGTTGCTGTGGAGGCCGTCGCGTTCGTCGTCGTGGGTTCCGTCGAGTACGCGAGCCGGAGCCTGTTCTGGAATGACCAAGTGATCAGGTCGAATGAATTCCACACCTACTTCAGGGTCAACTCGATCTTCTGGGATCCCAACATCTACGGTAGGTACCTCGCGCTGGTGATCGTCGTCGCGATGTCGGCGCTGCTGTGGGCGAAGGAACGGCGCACCTTAGCTCTCCTGAGCGGGCTGATAGCGGTTCTTTGGCTCGGCCTCGTCCCGACCTTCTCGCAGTCGAGCTTCGCCGCCTTGCTCGCGGGCTTGGCTGTCCTCGCCGCTCTGCGCTGGAGCTGGCGCTGGACGCTTGGAGCGGTCGGCGCGGTCGCCCTGCTCGCGATCCTCGTCGTGGTGTTCGCCGGCGGCAGCTCCAAGGTCAGCATCTCGCGCCTCAACGTCGACACCGGGGGCCGTGCCAACCTGGTCTCCGGCGGCACCGACCTGTTCGCCCAGCGCCCGATCTGGGGCTACGGCGCCGGCAGCTTCCCCCGCGCCTACCGCGAACACGCGGCAACCAAGAAAGCCCCAGTCTCGGTCTCCCACACCGAGCCGGTAACGGTTGCAGCTGAGCAGGGCTTGATCGGCCTCCTTGCTTATGCAGCTCTGCTGGTGACGGCGCTGTGGACGATGGCGTCTGGCCTATTCGCTCCTCGTCTAGTCGCCCGAGCCGCCGTTCTCGCAACCTTCGTAGCGCTCCTAGTACACACGATGGCCTACGCCGGGTTCTACGAGGACCCGATCACGTGGGTCCTGCTCGCCGTCGGCGCATCGCTCGCCGCGCTCCCGGTCCGCACCGAGACTTAGGCTCAACGCGTGTCGGGCTACCTCCGCCGCCTCGCGACGACCGGCGCCGCCTACACCGCGGCGAGCATCCTTTCGAAGCTGATCGCGGTTGGCCTGCTGCCGCTCTACACCCGCTACCTGACCCCGGCCGACTACGGCGCTGCCGAGGTGATGTTCGCCGCCGTCGTCTCGGCCAGCATCGTCGTCCGCTTCGGCACGATCGAGGCATTACTGCGCTTCTACTACAAGGACGACGAGGATCCCGCCCGCGTCGCCTCCACGTCCTTCGCGGCGCTGTTCTGGTTCTCGACCGCGGCGGCGCTGATCGCGCTGCCGCTCGCCAAGCCGATATCCGAAGCGCTGCTGGACCATCCCGCTCCGGGCCTGGCCAGGATCTCGATCGGCGGGCTCTGGGTGCTGACCATGTTCGAGTACCTGCTGACCCTCTTCAGGCTCGAGGAGCGCGCCCGAGCCTACTTCACGACGACGATCCTCAGCGTGCTGGCGGCGATCGGCCTGACCGTGGTCCTCGTCGTCGGCCAGGGCGAGGGCGCGCGCGGCCTGCTGCTCGGCAGCTACGCCAGCGGCGCCGCCTTCGTCCTCGGCCTGATCGTCATCCAGCGCCGCCGCCTCTCGCTCCGCTTCGACGCCACGCTGCTGCGCCGGCTCACCCGCTTCGGCCTGCCGACGATGCCGGCCGAGCTCTCGCTCTACCTGCTCAACTTCGTCGACCGCATCGTCATCGTCCGCTCCGCCGGCCTCGCCGAGGCCGGCCTCTACTCGCTCGCGGTCAAGTTCGCGCAGGCGGTGAACGTGCTGGTCCGCGGCTTCCAGCTCGCCTGGCCGCCGCTCGCCTACTCGATCCGCGACGACGGCGAGGCGCGCCGCGCCTACGCCGCGATCGTCACCTGGTTCGTCACCGGCTGCGCCTTCGTCGTCACCGGCATGTGGCTGTTCTCGCGCTGGATCGTGCGGGCGCTGGCGGCGCCGCAGTTCTTCGACTCATACGAAGCGATTGGCCTGATCGCCACCGGCGTCACCCTCTACGCCCTGTACATGGTCCTGGTCGTGATCCTCGGCCGCACCGGCCGCACCGAGTTCAACTTCCCGGCGGCTATCGCCGCCCTGGTCGTCAACGTCGCCCTCAACCTGGCCCTGGTGCCTTCGCTGGGCATCGTCGGCGCCGGCCTCGCCCTGGTCGCCTCCTACGTCGTCGTCGTCGCGCTGATGTACGTGCTCACCCAGCGCCTCTTCCCGGTGCCCTACGAATGGACGCGGCTCTTACGCGTCCTGCTCGTCTCGGCCGTCCTGGTCGGCTTAGGCGAACTGCTGCTGCCGACCGAGGGCTTCCTCGGGCTGGCGGCCAGAGTGCTGCTCTGGCTCGCCTATCCAGCCGTGCTCCTGCTCAGTGGCTTCTTCACGACTGAGGAGCGCGGCTGGCTGGCCCGCCTCCGTCATCCCGGTGACCTGCTGGAGAGCCTGCGCGCCCTGCACCAGGAGCCGGCCGTGGTCGATGGCCAGATCCCGGAGATTTACGAGGTAGAGCGGATGGACGACGACTCCCGCCCCTGAGGGCCCCAGGCGGTGCCCTGGGCCGCCTCAGGCTGAGGTCGTAATGTCCCTGATCCCCCGGCCTCGGCTCGGGAATAGGGCCTGGTGGGCGTGGGCGAGGTAGATGCGCGTAGGTTGATCTGGGATGACGGTCGCCGCCAGCGCCCGTAGTGCGTATGACCAGGCCGTAAGCACGCGGACCGCCAGGGCCGAAGCCCGGCCGTGGTGCACCCGCATGTAGAGATCGCGGTTGCGGTGGAATTCGACGATGCGGGGCAGGCCGGCGGCGAGGTCGGTGGAGAGCTGGTCGTGGTGGATCGCTTCCGCGGAGGGGACGAAGAGGGTGCGCCAGCCGGCCCCGGCGAGGCGCTTGCAGAAGTCGCACTCGTCGTAGTAGACGAAGAAGGCGGGGTCGAGGTAGCCGACCGCCGCCGCCGCCTCGCGCCTCACCAGCAGCGCGCTCGACTGCGCCCACTCGACCGGGCGCGTCTCCGTCCCCACGCTCTGCACGGTGAGTCGCCGGTGCAGGAAGACAGCGCCGGCCAGGGCCGTGCCGACGCCGGGGAAGCGCCAGGCGCAGGGGGCGGGGTTGCCGGCCGAGTCGAGCAGCTGCGCGCCGCCCGCGCCGGCGCGGGGATCCGCATCGAGCGCGGCAACCAGTGCCTGGGCGGCGCCGGGGCGCAGCTCCGAGTCCTCGTTGAGCAGCAGGCAGTAGCGCCCCCTCGCTTCGCGCAGAAGGGTCGAGTCGTTGGCGGCCTTGCCCTCGCGCCGGTCGAGCGCGATCAGGCGGATCTCGCCTCCCCGCGCCCGCACCGCTTCAGCCGAGCCATCCTCGGAGGCGTTGTCGAGGACGAGGATCTCACGCTCGAGCGCGGGGGGGTGCGTGCGCTCGATCGCATCGAGGCAGGCGAGCAGGTGCTCGCGGCCATTCGTGTTCACGACGCAGTAGGAGAGCGTGGGCGGCACGGCGGTCACCATAATCGCCCCGATGCAGGACCCGATACGCGTCCAGCTGGTCGACCCCTCGGCTTTCACGCCCCCCTATGACCGTGCCCTCGCCGCGGCGCTGGCCCGCGGTGGCGTCGAGGTCGAGCTGCTGACCAGCCGCTTCCTCTACGGGCCGGTGCCGCCCGCCGAGGGCTACCGGGTGCGGGAGCCCTTCTACCGCCGCTCCGCCGCCCGTGGCTTGGATGCCCCGGCCCGGCGCGCCTTCAAGCTGGCCGAGCACGTCCCCGACATGCTGCGCTTCCGCCGCCGCGCCGACGCCGACGTCCTCCACTACCAGTGGCTGACGCTGCCTGCTCTCGATGCAATGTTGCTGCCGCCCGCCCGCCCGCGGGTGATGACGGCGCACTACATCCTTCCCCCCGAGCCGAGCCGTCGCCAGCTGACGAGCGCCCGCCGCGCCTTCGGCGCCATGGACGCGGTCGTCGCCCACTCCGAGCACGGCGCCCGGCGCCTGCGCGAGCAGCTGGGCCTCGACCCGGATCGGGTCCGGGCGATCCACCACGGCGCCTTCGACTACCTGACGCGCCTGCCGGAGGAGAAGCCCCTGCCGCCAGAGCTGCAGGGGGCGGAGGGGCCGGTGATCCTCTTCTTCGGCCTGCTGCGCCCCTACAAGGGCATCGACACCCTGCTCGAGGCCTTCCGCCGGGTCGACGGCGCCGAGCTCTGGATCGTCGGCAACCCGCGCATGGACGTCGAGCCGCTGCGGCGTCTCGCCGACGAGGCCCCGGGCCGCGTCCGTTTTCTCACCCGTTTTGTCGAGGACGCCGAGATTCCGGCGATCATGCGCCGCGCCGACATGGTCGCCCTGCCCTATCGCGACGCCGAGCACTCCGGCGTCCTCTACGCCGCTCTCGCCTTCGGCAAGCCGCTGGTCCTGAGCGCGGTTGGCGGCTTCCCCGAGTTCGCGGAGCGGGGCGCCGCCCGGCTCGTCGGGCCGGGGGACCCGGCGGCGCTCGCGGTCGTCCTCGCCGAGCTGATCGAGGACGACGCCGCACGTGCCGAGCTGGGAGCAGCGGCGGCCGCGGCGGCTTCGGGGGCCTACTCGTGGGACGAGGCCGCGCGGCAGACGATCGCGCTCTACGAGGAGCTGCTGGAGGCCCGCTCGTGATCGCCGTCGCGCTCGCCTTCTGGCTCGCTGTCGCGCTGATCCTCTACACCCATCTCGGCTATCCCCTCGCCCTGCGGGCGCTCGTGGCCCTGCGCCGCGAGCCCACGCTGCGCCCCGGCGTCTGGGAGGAGGTGCCGCGGGTCTCGCTCATCGTCGCCGCCTTCGACGAGGAGGATGTGATCGCGGCCAAGGTCGCCAACGCGCTCGCCCTCGAGTACCCGCGCGAGCGGCTCGAGCTGATCGTCGCCTCCGACGGCTCCGCCGACGCCACGGCCGAGCGCGCCCGCGCCGCGGGCGCCGACCTCGTCCTCGACCTGCCGCGGGGTGGCAAGGTCGCCGCCCAGAACGCCGCCGCCGAGGGCGCCCGCGGCGAGATCCTTGCCTTCTCCGACGCCAACAGCGCCTGGGCGCCCGACGCCCTCCGCCATCTGGTCGAGCCCTTCGCCGACCCCACGGTTGGCTACGCCTGTGGCCAGGTCCGCTTCCTCGACTCCGGCGGCGACAACCTCGAGGGGTCCTACTGGCGCTACGAGATGGCGCTGCGCGAGCTGGAGTCGGGCTTGGCCGGGGTCACCGCCGGCAACGGCGCGATCTACGCCGTGCGCCGCGACTCCTACGTCGCTCTGCCGGCGGCGGGCAGCCACGATCTCTCCTTCCCGTTCCAGCTCGCCAAGCGCGGCAAGCGCTCGCTCTACGTTCCCTGGGCCGCCGCCGAGGAGAAGATGGTGCCGACGCTGGAGGGCGAGCTCGCCCGCAAGCGGCGGATGATGGTCGGCATCTGGGACATCGTCGTGGGCGAAGGGATGCTGCGCCCCAAGGGCTATCCGCCGCTCTATGCCTTCGAGATCGCCTCGCACCGCTTGCTGCGCTACGCGACGCCGTTCCTGCACGCGGTCGCGCTGGCGGCGAACGTCGCCCTGCTCGGCCGGGGCTGGGTCTACCTCGCGACGCTCGCCGCCCAGCTCGCCCTGCTCGCCGCGGCGCTCCTCGGCAGGGCATTGCCGCTGGCCCCACTTCGCATCTCCCGCTACTACGTGCTGACCACGGCCTCGATCGCGCTCGGGCTCTGGGACCGGCTGCGAGCAGGCGGCTCCGTGGGCGCTTGGGAGAAGGCCGAGGGGACCCGCTAGCCGTGCCGCGCGCCTTCGACGTCTTCATCGCGGCGATCGCCCTGCTCGTCCTCTCGCCGATCCTGCTGGTCGCCGCGATCGCGATCAGGCTGGGCAGTCGCGGGCCGGCCGTATACCGCCAGCTCCGAGTCGGCAAGGACGGGCGCGAGTTCGAGCTCTTGAAGCTGCGCACGATGGTGGCGGGATCGGACCCGGTCGGGGTCGGCAAGGTCGTCGCCCGCGACGACCCGCGGGTCACCGCGGCCGGCCGCATCCTGCGCCGCACCTCGCTCGACGAGATCCCCAACCTGGTCAACGTCCTGCGCGGCGAGATGGCGATCGTCGGTCCCCGCCCGACGATCCCCGCCCAGGTGAAGGACTACACCCCCCACCAACATCGCCGCCATGAGGTGCGCCCTGGCCTGACCGGCTGGGCCCAGGTCCAGGGCCGCGCGGGCATTCCCTGGGAGGAGCGGATCGAGCTCGACGTCGAGTACGTCGATCGGCGCAGCTTCGCCCTCGACCTGCGCATCCTGGCCCAGACCGCCTGGCTCCTCGTGACCGGCCACGGCCTCGCCCCCGATTGAGGTCGTAGGGTTTCCCCGTGCCCGACCAGCCTGCGGTGAATTTGCGCCCGTTCGAGCCCGGCGATGCCGCGGCGGTCCACCGCTGGTTCAACAACCCCGAGGCGACCAAGACGCTGATGGAGCAGCGCGACGGCTTCTCGCTCGAGGAAGCCGCGGCCTGGGTTGGGCGGGCGATGGACGACTCCGGCGAGGATCGCAAGTACGCGATCCTGGTCGAGGGATATGGCGAGCCGGTCGGCTTCACTGCGCTCTACGGGCTCTTCCGCCAGACGGCGCCGGAGCTGGGGGCGCTGATCGGCGACGACGTGCGCGGCAAGGGGGTCGGTCGCCGCGCCGAGGCGCTGACCATCGCCAGGGCCTTCGACGAGTTCGGCGCCCACCGCGTCTACGGTCGTATCCCGGCCCGCAACGAGATCGCCAAGAAGACGGTGACGGGGCTCGGCTGGAAGCACGAGGGGACGCTGCGCGGCCACCTGCGCCGTCCCGACGGGGTCGACGACTGTGAGGTCTGGGGCGTGCTGCCCGAGGAGTTCCGAGCGGCAACCGCGGATCTGCTCGACCCGAGATGAGCGAGGCCGGCGCGGTCGCCGAGCTGCTCGCCGACGCCGGCGCCGCGGCGGAGAGCGAGGAGTTCTTCCGCTCGCGTCCCTTCCTCGACGCCGAAGGCGTGACCCACTCGCTGCGGATCGCCGGTGATGGCTCCGAGCTGCTGGCCCCCCTGATCGTCCGCGAGATCCCCGGGACGCATGAGCGCGACGCAATCTCCCCTTACGGATATCCGGGACTGGCTGTGGGGAGTCGGGGGGGTGTCCGGGGGAGCCTCCCCGCTGTTGCTCCGCCGGGCATCCCCCCGACTCCCCTCCTCGACCCGGAGAAGATCGACTTCTCGGCGACCGGCCTCGTCTCGCTCTTCCTCCGCCACACGCTCGGCGAGCCGCCTCTGGCCGGCGCCGCCGAGCGCAACGTGGTTCAGATCGCCGACCCGGCGCTGCCGCCCAAGAGCCGCCCCAGCGACCGCAACCGGATCAACAGGAACCGCCGCGACGGCTACGAGGTGGAGGTTCTCCCCGGCCGCGAGACCGGCGCCGAGCAGCGGGCCGGCTTCCTTGCCGCCTACGAGCAGACGATGCGCCGCACCGGCGCCGCCGAGCGCTACTTCTTCGGCGCCGCCTACTTCGACCGCATCCTCGAATCGGATCGGGCCTGGCTCGCCCTCGCGACCGCCCCCGGCGGCGACGTCGCCGCCGCCTCGGTGACGGTCCGGGGCGATGGCTTCCTCCACTACTACCTGAGCGGCAGCGCCGACGCCCGCCTGCGCGACTCGCCGATGAAGAACGTCGTCGCCGCTCTGGTCGAGCTCTCCGCCGAGCAGGGCCTGCCGCTCAACCTCGGCGGCGGCCTCTCCCGCGGCGACCGGCTGGAGGAGTTCAAGCGCGGCTTCGCCAACCGCGAGCAGGCCTGGCGGACGTCTGAGATCGTCTGCGACCGCGAGGCCTACGATCGCCTCGCCGCTGGCCACGCCGGGCCCCAATTTTTCCCGCGATATCGATCCAGCTGAGCGTTAGCTGGATGGAGCGGGTTCCACTGGGGTGGGGCCTTTGAGGCTGAAGGCGGTTGCCGGCTCGCCGCCGTAGCGGCCCCAGGTCGCCTTGCCGAAGTCGCGGATCGCGTCGAGGGTGATCGCGCCCTTGTATTTGGGGCAGCCGAGCATGTTGGTCCAGGTCGTCGCCGCGACTTCGTAGTCCATGTTTTCGTTGGGGAAGAGCAGCGTCCCCCCGTACATCGTGTCGTAGAGGCCCTTGAGGGCGAGCTGGTCCTCTTCGGGCAGTTCCGGGCTGTACTGGACCTCCATCCTGCCGTGCTCGAGCGAGTGGACGATGAAGATTTCGCCGGGCATTTCGCTGTAGGCACCGTCGGCCTGCTGGTAGGGCGGTTCGACGTGGTTGCCCGAGGTCGGCGGGTTGGTCTTGTAGTCGGGGGTCGGCGAGGTCGGCGAGATGTGTTCGTGGCCCTCGTCTTTGAGGTGCAAGCGCAGCGCGCAGCCCGCCTGCTTCGCCGCCTGTTTCAGGTTGGTGATCTTGACTGCCGCCACCGTCGTTCCCGCCCGCTCGTCTGGCTTGATCCCGTTGGTCGACCCGGATGCCTGGTTGATGTGCGCTTCGCCGCTGGCCCCGCCGCTCGAAGAGGCGATGACCGCGACGATCCCGGCCACGACTATGAGCCCGATTATGCCGGCGACGCCATAGACGGCGAGCAGCCGGCGACGCTCCGACTTTGCCTGGCCGGACTCGCGTTCCTGCCGGGCTTGGCGGAGACGCTCTCTCTCTTCCTCCCTGCGATTAGCCACGTTGCGCTCCTTATCCTGCCACAGGAGCTGTGCTTCGGCCGTTGCCGCTCGTGCCGGACGAGGGGCTCGCGGGCGGCGCCCAGACTTCGTCCAGGAACCGCGCCAGCTCGTCGTTGAGGCGCTTGGGCCGCGTCCTCCACTCGAGGATCGAGTTCGCCTCCACCAGCCGTGCCCGCCGCAGCTCCTCGATCAGCATCCCCGAGTCGCTGAAGGGGTGCAGGGGATCGCGCGGGTGACCGACGACCAGCGCCGGCCGGTCGATCGCCTTCCGCTGCTCGCGACCCGGCGCGGTCTCCCCCAGCAGCAGTCCCTCCAGCACGGCGACCGTGGGGTTGGGCCGGCGGCGAGCGAAGTCGAGGCCGATGTCGAGCAGGAAGTCGGTGCGGGGGATGAGCGATGCGAGGCGGGAGCTGAGCTCGACCGCGGGGCGCCCCACCCGCAGGCCGAGGAGGATGGGCGCGAAGATCGCGGCGACCGCCGCCAGCGCGTTGTCGAGCACCGGCATCTCGACGAACAGCCCCTCGACCCGCTCCGGGTGGCGGACCGCCAGCTCGAGCGCCACGTTGGCGCCGAGCGAGGTCCCCCCGATCACAGCCCGCTCCAGCTCCAGGTGGTCGAGCAGGGCGATCACCTGCTCGCCGAACAGCGGCATCGAGTAGAGGCGCAGGTCGTCGGGTTGGTCGGAGCGGCCGTGGCCGAGCAGGTCAACGCAGATCGCGCGGTTGCCGCGCTCGGCGAGGGCCGGCCCCAGCCGCTCGAACATGCGCCGGTTCATCAGCAGCCCGTGGACGAGGACGATCGGCCGCTCGCCCTCGCCGTACTCGTCGAAGCCGATCCGGTGTCCCTGGTAGCTCAACTCGGCCATCTTGGCCACCAGTCTAGAGACCTATAGCTAACGGCTCGATTCGCCGACCGGGTCAGCCGGCCTGCCCCGGGTGCGCTCCCAAGGCCGCGAGGCGCGCAGCGCCCCGAGCACGGCGCGCGTCGCCGGGGCCCGGTTGAGGGCGTAGAAGTGGATCCCCGGAACGCCGGCGATCAGCAGCTCGGCGCATTGCTGTGCCGCGTAGGCGACTCCCAGCTCGAACTCGGCCCCCGCGTCGCCGTCGGCGGCGGCGAAGGCCGCTTCCAGGCGCGGCGGGATCGAGGCGTCGCAGAGCTCGCAGATCCGCTTCGTCTGGGCGAAGCCGGCGACCGGGATGATCCCGGCGAGGATCGGCACCTCGATCCCCTTCCCCCGCGCGGCTGCGACGAAGTCGAAGTAGACCTGATTGTCGAAGAAGAGCTGGGTGATCAGGAACGACGCTCCCGCCTCCACCTTGGTCTTCAGGTAGTCGAGGTCGGTGTCGAGGTCGGGGGCCTCGGGATGGACCTCCGGGAAGCAGGCGCCGCCGACGGTGAAGTCCCAATCGGCGGCGATGAAGGCGGCGAGCTCGGCGGCGCTGCCCAGCCCCCCCTCGGCCTGGACGAAGTCCGGCTGGCCGCGCGGCGGGTCGCCGCGCAGGGCGAAGACGTTCTCGATCCCGGCCGCCGCGATCCGGTCCAGCGTTGCGCCGAGCCCCTCGGTGCTCTCGCCGACACAGCTCAGGTGGGCCATCGTCTCCAGCCCCAGGTCATTCTTCAGCGCCCGGGTGATCTCGACCGTGCCCTCGCGGGTCGAGCCACCGGCCCCGTAGGTGACCGAGACGAAGTCGGGCTCCAGCTCGCGCAGCGAGCGCGCCGTCGCCAGCAGCTCCCGCTTCCCCTCCTCGCTCTTCGGCGGGAAGAGCTCGACCGAGAAGACGGGTCGCTTGGAGTCGAGGATGTCGTCGATGCGCATCCGCTCAGCGTAACTCGTGCGATTCTAAGCGGAGGTCTTGGCGTGATCGACGCGGGCTTGGAAGATCGCCTGGATGTCCTCCAGCCGCTTGCCCTTCGTCTCCGGCACCAGCTTCCAGCAGAAGATCAGGGTGAGGATGCCGATCCCGCCGTAGATCCAGAAGGCGCCGCTGCGCCCGGCCGCGTCGATCAGCAGCAGGAAGGTGAGCGAGACGATGAAGTTGAAGGTCCAGTTGGCCATCGTGCCGACGCCGGCCGCCTTGCTGCGCACCCCGAGCGGGTAAATCTCCGCGTTGAGCAGCCAGAAGATCGGCCCGAGGCTGATCGCGAAGGAGGCGACGTAGGCCATCAGGCTGACGATCGCCACCACCGAGGAGAGGGTGCTGCCACCGCCGCCGATGAAGGCGGCGCCGAGGGCGAAGAGCGAGATCGACATCCCCGAGACGCCGATCATCAACAGCGTCCGCCGTCCCGCCCGATCGAGCAGCCGCAGCGCGACCACGGTCATGCCGACGTTGATGATGCCGACGCCGACCGCGGCGAGGATCGATCCCGCCGAGGAGTTCACGCCGGTGAATTCGACGATCGTCGGCGCGTAGTAGATGACCGTGTTGATCCCCGTCACCTGCTGCAGGATCGCCAGCCCGACGCCGACCACCAGCGCCGCTTTCACCACCGGCTGCAGCAGCTCGCCCCAGGCGCCCGGCTTCTCGTCGATGCTCTCCTTGATCTCCTCCAGCTCGCGGTCGATCGTGTCGGGGTCGTCGACCCGGATCTTCGCCAGCGTCGCCCGCGCCGCGAAGTCGTCGCCGCTCATCACCAGCCAGCGCGGGCTCTGCGGCATGCGCAGCATCCCGAAGCCGAGCGCCAGCGCCGGCACGACGCCGAGGCCGAGCATCCAGCGCCAGCCTTCGATGCCGTCGAAGGCGAGCCCGACGAGGTAGGCGACGAGGATGCCGATCGTCACCGCCAGCTGGAAGAAGCTGACCAGGCGACCGCGGCTCTCCGGCGGCGCGACCTCGGAGATGTAGACGGGGGCGGCGGCGGATGCGAGCCCGATCGCGACGCCGACCACGATGCGGGCAATCACCAGCACCTCCTCGCCAGGGGCGGCGGCGCTGGCCAGCGCGCCGGCGATGAAGACGATTGCGGCGAGCAGGATCATCACCCGCCGCCCGTAACGGTCGGCGGCCGGCCCGGCGAAGGCGGCCCCGCCGACGGCGCCGATCGGCACCGCGGCGACGACCAGCCCCTGGGCGAAGCTGCCGAGGTCGAAGTCGCCCTTGATGAAGAGCAGCGCCCCGGCGATGACACCGGTGTCGTAGCCGAACAGCAGCCCGCCGAGGCCGGCGATCGCCGCCGTCAAGACGACGTTGCGCCGCGCCCGGCGTCGTGAGGCCTCCAACCCGTCGCTCATCCCGCCGCGACCGTATAACGGTCGCCAGACGGCCCGCCTGGAGGCCGCTCCGGACCCAATTTCGCGGACTTTGCGGGATCGTCCTGGAGGCACCCCTAGCGCGGCCAAAGGGGTGGCGCTAAGTTGATCTTGCGACTGGGAAAGACAGGCCCTGCGGAAGCCAGCGGGACACCGTCTTGAAGGTGGCGCAAGGAGCTTCTAGCGCGAAGGCTACGCGCGGGCAGGCTTTGGGCGCCGTCCCCGGTCGCATTTTTCGTGCTCGAAGACGTGTCCGAGTTTTCGGGTCCAATGCGACCCATAAAGTCGGACACGCCCCGGCGTGACCCGTGCGGCGGTGTCCGGGCGCATCCCTACCGTGGCGGCTGTCATCGAGCGCCTGCCCTCGTTGGCCCGCGTACCGGGGCGCACTGGGAGTCGGCGTTGTCGGCTATCCCGTGAGTCGCCGGCAACTAGCCCGCCTGCTCCCATACCCTCTTCGCCATGAGCGACGAGCTTCGCTACGAGAGGATCGGCGCCGCGGCGCTGCTGACCATCGATCGACCGGCGCGACGCAACGCGATCGACGCCGCCGCCGCGGAGGCATTCCGCCAGGGCCTCGTGGACTTCGAGGCCGACGAGGAGGCTCGCGTGCTGGTCCTCACCGGCGCCGGCGGCGAGGCCTTCTGCGCCGGGGCGGATCTGAAGGCGATGGACCTCGAAGTCGATCACCCCGACGGGCCGATGGGTCCCACCCGCCTCACTCCCGCCAAGCCGGCGATCGCCGCGGTCGACGGCTGGTGTTTGGCCGGCGGGGTCGAGCTGGCGCTCTGGTGCGACCTGCGGATCGCCACCCCCAACTCCACCTTCGGCCTCTTCGAGCGCCGCTGGGGGGTGCCGCTGGTCGACGGCGGCACGCAGCGACTGCCACGTGTCGTCGGCATGGGCCGCGCCCTCGAGCTGATCCTCACCGGCCGCCCGGTCGCGGCCGAGGAGGCGCAGAGGATCGGCCTCATCAACGAGCTGGTCGAGCCCGGGCGGCATCTAGAGCGAGCCCTGGAGCTCGCCGAGCGGATCTCCTCCTTCCCGCAGGAGACGATGCTCGCCGACCGCCAAGCAGCGATAGAGGGCTTCGGCCTACCCCTAGCCGACGGCATAGCCCTAGAGCACAAGCTAGGCCGCGAGACCCTCCACATAGCCGTGGAGGGAGCACGCCGCTTTTCAGCTGGCGAAGGCCGTCACGGCGAGGGCGTCTGACGAGGAGGCCCGGGTGGGGGTCGGAACGTCTTGTACTTTTTCGCCGCCGGCACCAGGCGACAGCCGGAAGGCGCAGCACCGAAAAAGTTAAGTGGAGACCCCCACCCGGGCCTCCTCGTCAGCTCTCCCGCGTGACCCGCCGCATCTCGTCCTCAGCCGCTTCCGAGCCGAGGTAGGGCATCAGCACCGCGAAGACGAGGTCGGGAAGGATGCGCGTCAGCTCCGGTCCGCGCCCGGCACGGACCTCGTCGAAGATCATCGAGGTGGCGCCCCCGATCGCGAAGCGGGCCGTGTCGGCCGGCAGTTCCTCGCCTTGCCCCGAGTAGGAGCGGCCCTTCTCCAGGAAGGGGGTGAAGCGGGTCAGCATCGCCCGGTAGCGCTCGCGCGCGTCGTCGCCCGCCGCGGTCACCTCGACCATCGCCAGCCGCGCGATGTCGGCCTCGACGGCCAGCAGCTCGACCAGCGCCCCCAGCCCTGCCGCGATCTGCTCCGGCCAGGGCTCCTCCGCCGCCGCCTCGAAGGCCGCTGTGACGTGTGCGACCAGCACGTCGAAGACCGCTTCGTAGGCCTCCAGGAAGCAGGCCTCCTTGTCCTCGAACATCTCGTCGAAGGTCTCGCGCGAGACGCCGGCGAACTCGACCACGTCGGCCACGGTCGTCGCCTCGTAGCCCTTCGCCGCCGCCATCCTCACCATCGCCTCCAGCACCCGCTCGCGCTCGGAGCGAACCTCGTATGCGCGGGGCAATCCGGGTCGTTGTGGATTCGAAGTGGATGGCGAATCCATCGCCACTTCAATGTAGGGCAGGACTTGCGACCTGTCCAACGCCGACCGCGCTAAGCGCGCGCGGCCTGCATCTCGGCGCCCGCCGCCTCGGCGCCGAAGTAGGGCAGCACGGCGAAGTACATGAACTCGGGCAGCAGCCTGCGAAAGCCGTCGGTGGCCCCGGTGGAGAGCCGCGAATGGACGATCGCGTGGATGCCGGCGACGATGCCCTCGGGGGCGATCTGCGGCGGCGACTCGGACTCGCCGGCCTCCTGCCGTGCCAGATCGATGAAATCGGCCGCTCTTTTCATCGCTTCGGCCCGTCTTGCCAGGGCCTCCGGGCCCGCAGCGTGGACCTCGACGATCACACCGCGGCCGAAATCCGGCTCGGCATCGAGGCAGTCGAGCAGCGCGCCGAGGCCGGCCCGCAACCTGCCGCGCCAGCTCTCCTCGCTCGCCGCCGCCCTCGTCATCACCGCTTCGAGGCGCCCGATCCCCATCTCCAGCGCTGCCAGATAGCAGGCGTCCTTGTCGGGGAAGTTGTCGTAGAAGGCCTGCCGATATAGGCCGGTTCTGTCGAGAACCGTGCGTACCGAGGTCGTGTCGTAGCCCTCTGAGCCGACGGCCTCGAGCATTCCCTCGAGAATCTTTTCGCGCTTGGGAGAATTCACAAGCTCGAGCTTGGGAGTGTGGGGGAGTGGATTCACTTCCCGGATCCTGCCGGTCCCCTCAGCCCCTGCCTGGACGTTGGTTGCGGCCTGCTTCCCCATTGCTACCCCTTCCTCTTGATCTAGGGAACAGGTTGTCTGGCCTCCGGTACTGTAGCGGTATGCCGTTAATCCGTCCAGCTTGAATCTCGGCGGCCTGTGAGTAGCCTGGATTCCGTGGCTGAACGCGCTCCTCAAGCGACCAGGATGCCCCCGGGTCGGCATCCACTGCCTCGCGAGTTCATCACCCAGCACCAGCGCGCTCGCATCATCGCGGCCCTCGCCGAGGAGACGGTGGAGAAGGGTTACCGGGCGGTCACCGTAGCCGACATCGTGCGCCGCGCCGGCATCGCCCGCAACACCTTCTACGAGAACTTCTCCTCGAAGGAAGACTGCTTTCTGGCCGCTTCGGAGTTTGCCGTCAAAGAGGCGCTGCGCCGCGTCGTCGACGCCGCCAGCCGGGTCGACAGCTGGCCCGCCCGGGTCAACGCCGGCCTCGGCGCCTTCCTCCACTACGTCTCCACCGAGCCTGCCCTGGCCCGCACCTGCATCGTCGAGGCCCTCTCCGCCGGCCCGGCCGCGGTCGAGCGCTACGAACGCTCGATCCAGGCCTTCGTGCCGCTCTTCCGCATGGGGCGCAAGGTGGCGGCGAAGGGCGAGGATCTGCCGGGGACACTCGAGGAGACGATCGTCGGCGGGATCTTCTGGATCATCTACCAGCGCATCGTGATGGGACAGGTGGAGGAGATCGAGCAGCTCCTCCCCGAGCTGGTCGAGTTCTCGCTCACCCCGTACGTCGGCGCCCCAGCGGCAAAGCGCTCGGCAGCCGAAGCGCCGGCCAAAGCCGGCGGCTGAGCCGGGGCAGCCGTGCGACGCCCGAGTCAGGGAGCTCGGAGGGATTGCCCAACGAAGGCTGGGACCGGGGGTCGCATGCGCTAGTGCTGGACACCGAGACTCGCGAGGAGACCGGCAGCTCCGAGCGCGCCCAGATCGTCGAGGCGCTGGTGGAGATCGCCTCCGAGCGCGGTTACGGCGAAACGACGATCGAGTCGATCCTCGACCGCGCGGGCCTCGACCGCCCCGCCTTCGATCGCCATTTTCGCGGCAAGTACGACTGCTTCCTCTCCGCCTGGCAGGAGCAGAACGAGCAGTGCCTGGGGACGATGGTGAGGGCGTATGAGAGCTGCGAAGAGTGGCCCGATCGCCTCCGCGCCGTCGCCTACGAGGTGATCGAGGGTCTGCGCGAAGACCCCAGCCGCGCCTCCTTCGGGGTCGAGGTGCTGGCGGCTGGCGACGCCGCCCGCGCCCGCCGCGACATGACGATGCGGGTGATCGCCTCGCTGATCGACGCCGGTCGCCAGGAGATGGACGATCCCGAGGCCGTTCCCCACACGACAGCCGAGGCGCTGGCCGGATCCGCCTACGGTCAGATCTACTCCCGGGTCGTCCGCGGCGCGGTCGACGAGCTGCCCGAGCTGGTGCCGCAGCTGATGTCCGCGGCGGTGATGCCCTATCTCGGTATGGAGGCGGCTATGGCCGAGTTGAGCAGGGGCTCCGGCTTGCCGGAGGGATATGCTCGCGGTGTGGCACGGAAACCCAGTGGCAAATCGGACAAAGAGCCTAGCGACGGCGCGGAGGACTATCCGCCCGAGCTCGCCCGCCTGCCCCCGGGCAGGCACGGGCTACCGCGTGAGTTTGTCACTCATAACCAGCGGGAGCGACTGATCGCCGGTATCGCCGAGGCGATCGCCGAGCACGGCTACTCCGGCACGACGATCGCCCACATCACCCGCGCCGCGGCGGTCTCCCGGCGCACCTTCTACGAGCACTTCTCGAGCAAGGACGAGTGCTTCGTCGCCGCCTACGACACGGTGATGAAGGAGCTGCGCGAGCGCGTCTCGGCGGCCTTCGACGAGACCGAGGAGTGGCCGCGGGCGATCAAGGCCGGGATCGACGCGATGCTGCAGTTCCTCGCCGCCGAGCCGAACCTGGCCCGCCTCTGCATGGTCGAGGCCCTGGTCGCCGGCCCGGCCGTGGTCGAGCGCTACGACGCCGCGATCCAGAGCTTCGTCCCCTACTTCCAAGAGGGCCGCGAGGGCCGCCCGCCAGAGGTCCTTTCCCGCCTCTCGCCGACCACCGAGGAAGCGCTGGTCGGCGGCATGGTCTCGCTGATCTCACGCCGCATCATCGCCGGCAAGACCGAGGATCTGGAAGAGCTGCTCCCGGACCTGGTCGAGTTCACCCTGACTCCGTACCTCGGCAGCGCCGAGGCCTCGGAGATCGCCAAGTCGGACTGAGGGTGGTGGCGGTTAGTCCGCCAGATAAGTGGCGGCTAATCCGCCACCTGCGTTAATCTCCCTCGTATGGCCGGAGTGACGGAACTCAATCCGTTCAACTTCTCGAAGCCCGCATCGGCGGATGAGCTGATCGATCGAGAGCGGGAGCTGCGGCTGCTGGTCAGGCTGGCTGAGGCGAACGACAACAGTCGACTCACGGCCCCCCGCCGTTACGGCAAGACCACCCTCCTCAAGAGGGTTCGCGTGGAAGCGGAGAAGCTCGGGATGAACACCGTCTACGTCAACTTCTACGGGTTGCTCTCCGTGACCGAGGCAGCCGATCGGATCGAAGACGCCTACCGGAGGAGCTTGCACGGTGCAGCCCGGAACCTCGCCGTGGGGATCATTCGGACGTTCCGGCCAACAGTCAAGGTCCCGAAGACTGGTATCAGCCTGGAGCCGACGATCGAGACCGAGGTCGGGCGCCGGCTCAGCTGGCTGCTCGATCTTCCAGTCAAGATCATGGAAAGGACCGGGACCCCTACCCTGGTCGTCTTCGATGAGTTTCAGGACATCCTGTTGACGAAGCCCCCAGTCGATGGGCTGATCAGAAGTCGCTTGGAGCAGCACGAGGCCGAGGCAAGCTACGTCTTCGCCGGCTCGCACCCCGGCATGATGCGACGCCTGTTCGGAGATCGGACGAGGCCTTTCTACGGACAGGCGCGCTCTGTGCGCCTCGGCCCCCTCCCGGAGGACGATCTCGGCGAGTACATCGGCGGCCGCTTTGCCCGCTCGGATCGCGATGTTGGAGGAATCCTCGATCCGCTGCTGGCAACCGCCCAGGGCCACCCTCAGCGCGCCATGTTGCTGGCCCACTTCCT
The DNA here is from genome assembly GCA_963770315.1 of uncultured Solirubrobacterales bacterium. Classification (GTDB taxonomy): domain Bacteria; phylum Actinomycetota; class Thermoleophilia; order Solirubrobacterales; family 70-9; genus VRUE01. The sequence continues at coordinate 2,560,938 of CAVYPC010000002.1, read as the reverse complement.
CTGGGAGCACACCGCCCCAAGTGCGGAAAGCGATGAGGCGGGATGGCAGGAGGCGATGAACGACGTCTACCTCGAGTTGCGGGACGAGTTCGACTCCATCTGGAACGGACTGGCAGATGCCGAGAGGCGATCTCTCGCGGCGATCTCTCGCGGTCCCGGCTTCTTGATGAAAAAGAGCGTGCTCGACGAACTGCAACTGGCACGCTCGACCGCAAGAGATTCCCGCGATCGGCTGATCGACGAGGGATACGTCCATGGTCAAGGCGCTGAGCTCGAGATCGTCGATCCGCTACTCGCGTCCTGGATCGCCGCCGGTCGGCAGAGCTTGACCGACTCGTCGAACGGGCCAGAGGAGTAGCTTCAGGCGCTCGCAGCAGCGCGGATCTCGGCGTCGAGCTCCTGCGCTGCGCTACGGGCCGCCTCGACGAAGTCCTCGCCGTTCGAGGCGTAGAGGATCGAGCGCGAGGCGGCGATCAGGAAGGCGTCGCTGCCGGCGTCGCGGTTGGCCGCGACCACCGCGGTCACGTCGCCGCCCTGGGCGCCGACGCCGGGGATCAGGATCGGCATTCCGGCGGGGACGCCTTCGCGGACCAGGCGCATCTCCTCGGGGTAGGTGGCACCGACGACCAGGCCGCAGTTTCCCGCCGTGTTCCAGTCGCCGGCGACGGCGCGGGCGACGTGGCGGTAGAGCGGCAGGCCGTCGGCCAGAAGATCCTGGAACTCGCCCGCGCCCGGGTTGGAGGTGCGGGCGAGGACGAAGACCAGCTTCTCGCGGCGCTCGAGGAAGGGGGCAAGCGCCTCGCCGCCCAGGTAGGGATGAACGGTGACCGCGTCGGCGCCGAGCTGGTCGAAGGCGGCGGCGACGTAACCGGCGTTGGTCGAGCCGATGTCGCCGCGCTTCGCATCGAGGATTACGGCGGTTCCGGGGGCGTCGCGGCGGACCGCCGCGATCGTCTCGGCGAGCGCTTGGAACCCATCGCCCCCGAGCGCCTCGTAGAAGGCGGCGTTCGGCTTGTAGGCGCAGGCCACCTCGGCGGTGGCTTCGACGATGCGGCGGTTGAACTCGATCACCCGCTCGGCCGCCGCGGCGCCCGGCGAGACCGAGTCGGGAACTCGTTGCGGATCGGTATCCAATCCAACCACGAGATGCCTTCCCTGCGAGAAATGTGCCGCCAGCAGCTCGGCGCAGGAGTCGACCCGGTCCATGGGGCGGGAGGGTATCCGGAGGAAGGGACGCTAGCATTGCTATCATCATGGGATGGCGCAGCTTCTGGTTCGCGACATAGAGAGCGATGTGGTGCGTGAGTTGAAGATTCGCGCCGCCCAGCACGGTCGCTCGGCCGAGGAGGAGCACCGGGAGATTCTCCGCGGGGCGCTAAGGCATCCCGGCGCGCGGACTTCGCTGAAGGAGCTCCTTCTCGAGATTCCGGATGTCGGCGAGGACCGCGACTTCGACCGCCCACACGACCTTGGTCGTCAGGTCGAGCTTTGAGTTACCTGATCGATACGAACGTCATCTCCGAGCTCCGCAAGGGCGATCGCACTGACCGTAATGTCGCCTCTTGGTTTGCTGCCCTGGCCGACGAGGAGATATTTCTCAGCGTCCTCACGCTGGGTGAGATACGCCGCGGCATCGAATCCATCCGGCGTAGGGATCAAAAGACCGCCGGGGCACTCGAGAGCTGGCTGGGTCGGGTTGCCGACCAGCACCGCGAACGCGTCCTCCCGGTCGATCGGGCGATCGCCGAGGAGTGGGGGAGGATGAACGCGCCCGACCCCCTGCCTGTGGTCGATGGCCTCTTGGCGGCGACCGCCAAGGTCGTCGGTTTGACTCTCGCCACGCGGAATACAGCTGACGTCGAGCGAACTGGGGTCAGCTGTCTGAACCCGTTCTCGGCGACGTAGCGGCCTCCTCGCCGAAGAGCTGCAGGAAGGCGAGGCGGGTGAGGTCGGCGAGGAGCAGCTGGGCGCCGTCGGCGCGGCCGGCGGCGATCTCGATGCTGAGCGATTCCTCGATCGCGCCGGCGACGAAGCCGGCGGTCATCGGGCTGGCCTCGGAGCGGGCGCCGGGCTCGTGGCGGGCCGTGTCGAGCGCGGCGGTGAGGCGCTCGACCTGGCGCTGGTGGGCGGCCCAGGCATCGCCGCGCGCCGCCCGCACCTCGAGCAGCAGCGCCTTCGCCAGCAGCGGCTGCTCGGCGACGAAGCGCAGCAGCTCGGCGAGGCCGGCGCGGAAGCCATCGCGCCAGTCAGCGGCGCCGCGGCAGGCTTCGAGCAACTCGGCGGTGAGCCGCTCGGCAGCCTCCTCGTAAGCGCGCGCGAAGCAGGCCTCCTTGCTGCCGAAGCGGCGGTGGAAGCGGTCCTGCGTGATGCGGGCGCGCTCGGCCACCTCGCGCACCGTCGCCTTCGCGTAGCCCTTCTCGCCGACGGTCAGCAGCATCGCTTCCAGCGCGGGGGCATCGGCGCTACGGTCGGGCAGAGCCTCTTCCCATGAGCGGACCTCTCGCAGTGGTCCCGGGGCTTCCATTCGGGACACCATAGCTTATGTTTGGGAACTTTCCCAACTCCATGTACCTGTTTCGTACCAATGGGAACTAGCGCTATCCTGAGCCTGTGAGAGCCCTGCCCGGAAAGGACTCCCGACAGCCGCCCGGCCCCGAGCCGGTGAGCCGCGACGCCGCCGCCGCCGACCAGCGGCGCCGCATCCTCGCGGCGACCGCCGAGCTGGTCGCCGCTCAGGGCTACCAGGAGACGACGATGGAGGAGATCGTCCGCCGCGCCAAGGTCGGCTACGCGACTTTCTACAAGCACTACCCCGACAAGGAAGCGGCCTTCCTGGCGCTGCTCGACGCGGCGGCCGATCGCACCGTGGGCCGGGTCGAAGACGCCTACAAGCGCGAAGAAGGGCCCTGGGCCGACCGCGTCGGGGCGGCGCTCGGCGTTCTCTTCGAGGACGTCGCCGCCCATCCCGCCGCCGCCCGCGCCGCCCTGGTCGAGGCGGTTGCCGCCGGGCCCGAGGCGGCGGCCAAGCACGAGGCGGCGCTGAAGCGGCTGGCGCCGCTGCTGCGCCCCGGCCGTGAGCTCAACCCGCGCCAGGCGGAGCTGCCCGAGAGCCTCGAGGAGACGCTGGCGGGCGGCATCGTCTGGGTGCTCGGCCAGCGGCTGATCGCGGGCGAAGCGAACGAGCTGCGGAGCCTGTTGCCCGAGACCCTCGAGTTCGTCCTCCGGCCCTACATAGGGGAGGACGAGGCGGCGCGGGAGGCCGGCGAGGTCGCCGACGCGATCTCCGCCTAGCCAGACTAGCGTTGCCTAGATAATACTAGCGCTATTTATCTAGTATCCGCTAGCATCGACTAGCCTATGGATCCGCTCCTCAATCCCTACCGGCCTGGCGCCGGGGTGCCGCCCCCGACCCTCTCGGGGCGCGAGAGTGAGCTCACGGCGATCTCGACGACGATCGGAAGGCTCGCGCTGGGACGGGGGGATCGCAGCATCGTTCTGACGGGACTTCGCGGCATGGGCAAGACCGCTCTGCTCTGGGCAGGCGAGGAGATGGCGCTGGACCGAGGCTGGATCGTGCAGAGCCTCGAGTTCCCGCGCCGATGTCGGCTTCAGGCCTGCATTCGCCGATCGCGCATGGGCAGCTCTGCACCAGCTGGAACACAGGGGCGCGGTTCGTGAGGCTGTGTCGCGGCTGGCGGCGATGATCCGGCGTATCGGCGTGCGGGAGCCTGAAACCGGGATAGAGATCAGTCTCGACGTCGACTCACGGGATGCGGCCAGATTGGAGACGGACCTGGTCGACCTCTGCCGGGTGCTCGGAGAAACCGCCCGCGAAACCGACACCGGCGTGCTGTTCCTCCTCGACGAGTTACAGCAAGCCGAGCCGGTTGCGCTCGAGGCGTTGTGTGGCGCTGCCCACGAGCTCTCGAAGCGAGAGCTGCCCCTCGTCCTGTTGATCGCCGGTCTTCCCTCGCTCCGCGACCAGCTTCTGTCGGCCAAAACCTACGCCGAGCGCCTCTTCAGCTACAGGCAACTCGGCCCTCTGTCCGCAAGCGCGGCTGAAGCCGCGCTGCTCGACCCCGCCCGCGCAGCGGTGGCGGACTTCGAAATCGAGCGCCCCGCGCTGGACGCGCTGCTCGCGGCCTGCGGGGGATACCCATACTTCATTCAGCTGTTCGGTTATGAGCTCTGGGAACTTGCGACCGATCCGCATATCGGCGAGGCTCAGGTAGAGGCCGCGCTTTCGCATGGTCGAGGCAGGCTCGAAATCGACTTCTATATGGGGCGTTGGGGACGGGCCAGCGGCAGGTCGAGGGATTACATGGTTGCGATGGCGGCATTGGGCGATGGGCCGGTCAGCAGCGGCGCGGTGGCCGCCGGATTCGGCGGCCACAAGGCGGCCGCGACGATTCGCGACGGATTGATCGAAGATGGCTTGGTCTACAGCCCCGAACGTGGCCAGGTCGCCTTCACCGTGCCCGGCTTCGCCGACTTCATCCGGCGCACGCAAGCTACCCAACCCTCGACCGCCTGACGGATCGATGCCCGCCGACGAGCTAGGACCCCTGCCCGCCGGCCGCCACGGCTACAGCCGCGAGCAGGTCGCCCACCACCAGCGCGAGCGGTTGATCGCCGGCCTCGCCGCGGCGGTCGCCGAGAAGGGCTACGCCGCGGTCACCCTCTCGGACATAGTCAAGGAGGCCAAGGTCTCCCGCCGCGTCTTCTACGCCAACTTCGAGAGCAAGGAGCAGTGCTTCCTCGCCGCCTTCGAGGTCGTTGTAGGCCACCTCCGCGAGCTGGTTGCGGAGGCGATCGAGGGCATCGGCGATTGGCCCCAGCGGGCGATCGCCGCCACCCGCGCCGTGCTCGGCTTCCTTGCCTCCGAGCCCGACCTCGCCCGCCTTTGCCTGGTCGAGTCGCGCGGCGCCGGGCCGGCGGTCGCGGCGCGCTTCAACCAGGCGGTGGGGGAGATGGCTCCCCTGTTGAAGCTCGGCCGCGCCGAGCGCCAGGGAGAGCGCCCGCTCCCCGCCTCGACCGAGGACTCGACGATCGGCTCCCTGGTCTCGCTCGCCTACCGCAAGGCCGCCGCCGGCGAAGCAGCCCAGCTCGAGGATCTCCTTCCCGACTGCGCCGAGCTCATCCTCCTGCCCTACCTGGGCCCCGACGAGGCCGCCCGCCAAGTTGCGAAGGCTTCGTCCCAGAGTTGAGTGGAAAGATTGTGATCCCGCGCGCCACTCGTGCGACGTGTTGTCTTAGCGTCTGCCACCATGCTGACATGCGAGAGAGCTGGACCGACGAGCGCCTGGACGACTTCCGAGACGAGGTCAACAGGCGCTTCGATGGGGTCGACCGGCGCTTCGACAAAGTGGATGCGGAGCTGCACAGGGTCAATGATCGACTGGATGGGCTCCACCGCACCTTGCTGCAGATGGCCGGCGCCACGATCGCCACTCTGATCGCCGGCTTCGCCGGCGTCATCGCCACCCAGCTTTAAGCGGAGCGTCCTCGGTACCGCTGCATCCCTTCAGGGAACGCGTCCAGGAACGTCTCTTTTCTTTTGGGAACTCTCCCTTGACAAGTCCTGCCCGGGGTGCTTTCCTAGCGCTTGTCGGCGGTACGGCTAGCTCTCTCTGGGAACTTGACGCACTTGCCAGACACCAGGGAACACGAAGTAACAGGGACCACATAACCGAGCTTCGCCACGAGGGACCGCCAGGGAAGCGGGCCGGCAGAGGGGCTCACGGGACAAGGAGAAGAGATTTCGATGCTCTCACCACTGCGCAACCGCTTCGGCATCCCGGGCGTGATCTCGGTGATCGCCCTCGTCTTCGCGATGATGGGCGGCGCCTACGCCGCCTCGAGTAACTCCGGCGGCAAAGCCACCGCTTCGGCCAAGGCCAAGAAGGGGCCGCGAGGTCCGAAAGGCCCGGCGGGTCCATCAGGCCCCACGGGTCCAGCCGGCCCGGCGGGTCCAGCCGCCAAGGGCGACACCGGCGCCAAGGGCGACAAAGGCGATCCGGGCACTCCCGGCAAAGACGGCAAAAACATCCTCGCCGGCTCCTTCACGGGCGATGCTGAACCCGAAGGCGAACCCTGCAACGAAGCCGGCGGCAGCGAATTCGAAGTAGAAGGCTCGGGCAACGCCGAATACGTCTGCAACGGCGCTGGCGGCGGAGGCGGCGGCTTCCCGGCTGTCCTGCCCCCGGGGGCGACCGAGACCGGCGCTTGGGCATCCATGGTCGAAGGCGAAGAATTCACGGCCGCTTCATTCGCGATCCCGCTGGAAGAAGCTCCGGCCGAAACCGCGATCGTGCCCGTCGCCGGTCCAGTGCCGGCGAACTGCGACGACGGCGAAGGCGAAGCGCCGTCCGCCGAAAACCCCGAGGCCGATCCGGGGGTCTTCTGCGTGTTCGTCGGTGCCACATTCGGCGGGCAAGTCGAAGGCATTAACACCCCCCAAAACGGCTCCGGATCCGGCAGGACCGGAGCAGTGATCTACAGCGTTGACGCTGTCATGGGCACCTGGGCGGTGACGGCCGAAGAATAGGCCCGCGGCCCCCCGACCATGCTCGGCCCGGGGCGCCAGTCGCCGCCCTGGGCCGACTTCCAGGAGACCCGCCAGGGCACCGACTTGTCGATCACGCCGATGCACGCACGACTCATCACACCGCTTCGCAGCGAAACCACCATGCACCGCAGCCAAGGGAGGCCACAGATGAAGGCAGCTGAGAGGGACCCGCGCACCAACCGTCAAGTCCCTCGCGTGTGCATCCTGGCCTTCGCATTCATAGCCTTGGCCCTGCTCGCCCCGGCCGCATCTGCCGACGTCGTCTTCGGCGCCACCCAAGGCCCCGGCGCCGGCCAGACCAACGACCCGAGCGCGATCGCCCTCGATCGGGAAGCCGGCCTCCTCTATGTCGCCGACCGGGAAAACCACCGCATCGACGTCTTCAAAGTCGACGGCAGCTTCCTGCGCGCCTTCGGCTGGGGCGTGGCCGATAGCACGACCGCCGCGTTGCAGACCTGCACCGCGGCCTGCTTCAAGGGCCTTGGCGGCGGAAATGGCGGCTCCTTCGGCGCCAGTGGTGGCGGAGGAGCCGGCGAGTTCTCCGAGCTCACCTCGATCGCCGTTGACAACGACCCTGCCAGCCCCGGCCACCACGACGTCTACGTCACCGACGGCGCCCGCGTGCAGAAATTCTCCACCGACGACAACGGCACCCCGGTCAATCCTGCCGACGACAAAGCCGTCTTCGAGCGCGCCTGGGGCGCCGGGGTGATCACCGCTGGGGCAACCGGCACGGGCGACCTCACCGCAGGCTCGACCACGATCGCCAACGTCAATACGACCGCCAAGCGCTTTCTCCTCGGTCAGGCGATCGCTGCGCCGAGCAAAATCCCCGCGGGAACCAAGATCGTCGGCCTCGGCGAAGGCACGATCGTCCTCTCTCAGCCCGCCAGCGCCTCGGGTACCGGCGTGACCTTGACGGTCGCCGCAGGGGCCGGTCACGTCGCGGTCAACGAGGTGCACGAACTCACGATCGAATCGGAATCGGGTGGCGGCAAATACAGCTTTCAATTTGAAACCCCCAATCCCTCGCCCACCATTGCATCAAAGGAATTCACCTACGTGCCCGCGGCCCCGGCCGCGACGATCAAGGCACAGCTCGAGGAACTTTCCAACATCGATCCCGGCGACATCGCCGTCAGCGGCCCCGCGGGCGGCCCTTACTTGGTCGAATTCATCGGCCGCTACGCCGATACGGATGTCCTTACTGATAGTTCCCTGACGGGGACAAGCACCGTCGGTAAATTCAAAGACCGTACGTTCCAAAACGGCGCCTCCGCCGCTGCGATTTGCACCGCCGCCAACGCGGCGGACTGCAGCGCCGGCGTTCGGGGCAAGGGCCCGGGCCAGTTCTCGCAAAGCCTCGAGGTCGCCACCGGCCCCGGCGGCGCGGTCCACGTCGGCGATGACCGCGCAAAGATCGGAAACAATGAAAGTGGTTCCGAACCCCGCCTGCAGGCCTTCGACCCGGCCGGCGTCCCGAGCGGCGAACTACTCGGCATCGAAAGTTCCTCAGGGCTCGCCTTCGAAACCGGCGGCGACTTCTACGCCGTGGGCAACAGCGCAGTGCGCAAGTACGACTCCGCCGGCATCCTGCTGAGCACGATCAACCCCTCCTCCAACGTCCACGCGATCGCCCTCGACCCCGCCGGCAACCTCTTCGTCGCCGACAGCACGCCGGCCATCCCCGGGAAAGGCGGCGGGCAGACCACGATCTACGAGTACGACCCCGCCGGAGCCCTGATCCACGTCCTCTACGGCAGTGGCACCCTGAAAGGCCCCCCTCGCTCCCTCGCCCCCTACACCGATGCCACCGGCGACCTCTTCGTCCTGCAGGAAGCCGCCTTTGGCAATCCCCGCGGCCTCGCCCACATCGCGATCGAGCCCCCAGGGCCGGTCGTCCTGCCATTTGCGGCGCAGGTTGGCGACCCCGCCGGGACGATCGACATCTCTGACACCAGGGCCACCAATATCGGCAACTTAAGTGCCACCCTCAACACCCGCCTCAACCCCGAGGACAAAGCCAGCACCGTCCACTTCCAATATGTAGACGACGCCGCATACAAAGCAGAAGGAGGCTTCGCCGGCGCCAAAAAAACGATCACCACGCCCGAGAGCGCCTCTCTCGGCGCCGACTTCAAAGCCCACGAAGAACACTTCGACATCCCCTGTGCGGGCCCGGGCAAACCCGGCTGCCTGGCGGCCAACACCGTCTACCACTTCCGCGCCGCCGCGACCAATGCCGACGGCACCGACATCGGCCCCGAGGCCACCTTCGAAACCCTGCCGCCTCTGACCCTCGGCGGGGTCTGGGCGACCGATGTCGGCACCGACTCCGCTCGGCTGCACGCCGCGCTCAACCCCAACGGGATCGCCGCCACGGTCCACTTCGAGTACGTCGACGGCGCGACTTTTCAGGAAAGCGGCTTCGCGACGGCGCAGAAAACGCCTTCGATCGACTTCGGCGCGGGCGCCTTGGAGCTGAGCAAGAGTGCGCTGATCTCCTCGCTCACCCCCGGCACCTACCGCTACCGCTACGTCGCCGAAGACTTCTTTGGCAAATTCGTCGGCCCCGAAGGCGCCCTCTCCACCATCCCCGCGAGCGGTTTGCCCAAGGAGGACTGCCCAAACCAGGCCTTCCGCACCGGCGCCTCGGCCGGCCTGCCCGACTGTCGCGCCTATGAGCTGGTCAGCCCGCTGGACAAAAACAACGGCGATGCCTTTGCGCTTGCCGACTTCGCGCTTACGAGTCGAGGCTCCCCGCAGTCGCGTATCGATCAGGCAACTCCGGGAGGCGAAGCACTCACCTACTCCTCCTACCGCGCCTTCGGCGATCCCCGCTCGGCTCCCTGGAATTCCCAGTACATTGCGCGGCGCGACCCGGTGTCGGGCTGGTCCTCGCTCGCGGTCAACCCGCCGCGCGAAGGCCCCTCCTTTACCTCGTCCCCCTATCAGACTTTCTTCAGGGGATTCAGCGAGGATCTCTGCAGCGCCTGGTTCGTGCAGGACACCGATCTCGCTCTCGCCCCGGGAGCGCCACCGGGGGTTCCCAACCTCTACCGGCGTCAGAACTGCGGCGGCGAAGAGAGCTATCAGCTCCTGACCACTGTGGCGCCGCCGGGCTGGGGCCCGGGAGCGGGGAAATACCCGGCAGCCGGAGAATACTTCCCTTCCATCCAGGGCTTCAGCGCAGACGGGAAGGCCACGGCCTTCAAGGCGCCAGCCAGGCTGACCGAAGACGCCTCCGAAGCCGAAATCTACCAGACCTACCTCTTCCGCGAAGGCGCCCTGCACCTGATCAGCGTGCTGCCGAACGGCAAAGCGGCGAAAACCCACTCCTCGGTGGGGAAGGCGCAGCGCAGTGCGGGCAGGCGCTTTTACGACAGCGTCGCGGGCGCCGTCTCCGCCGACGGCTCGCGGGTCTTCTGGTCGGCCGAGATCGAAGAACCGCCGATACCGGTCGGCGGTAGTAAGGGAGGAGGAGCCGATGTCGGCAACGGCCCGAGCCGCCTCTACTTGCGCCTGAACGACACCCAGGCGCAGAGCAAAGTCAGCAAAGGCAAATGCACCGAACCCGCCAAAGCCTGCACGATCCAGGTCACCGAAGGGGCGGCGGTCTTCCACACCGCCGACCCGCAGGCAACCAGAGCCCTATACACCACCAATGACACCACCAATAAAGGGGGGGACCTCTACGAGCTCGACGTGGCAAAAGCCGCCGCCTACGAAGCGGGGGCGGCGACGCTGATCGCGCACAGAGCGAGCCTACTGGGTGCAAGCGAAGACCTCTCGCGCGTCTACTTCGGCTCCGACGAAGACCTAGACGGAGCAGGGCCCGCCGCGGCGAACAAGCTAAATCTCTACCTGCGCGGAGCCGGCGGTGGGCTCACATTCATCGCGACGCTCGGGGTCCAAGGCGGCGGATCCTTCAGCTCCGAACCCGTCGACCACAACGCCAGGGTGAGCGCCGACGGCCTGCATGCCGCCTTCATGTCCGAAGCACCGCTGACGGGCTATGACAACACCGACGCGGCGAGCGGGAAAGCCGATAGCGAGGTCTTCCTCTATGACGCCGATGAAGGCAAGCTGCGCTGCGTCTCCTGCAACCCGAGCGGGGCGCGACCGCTGGGCCGAACCCTGTACCCGGGAGTAGGTTTCTGGGCAGCAGCCCAAATCCCTGGCTGGGAAACTGTGTTCCAGGCCTCGCGCCCTCTCTCCTCCGATGGCAAGCGCCTCTTCTTCGACAGCTTCGAGGCGCTGGTCCCCCGCGACACCAACGGCAAGCAGGACGTCTATGAGTGGGAGCGGGCCGAGAGCAAAGCGCAGTGCCTGGGGGAGATCGGCGGCGAAGTGTTCGTCGCGGCGAGCGGTGGCTGCCTCGGCCTGATCTCCTCGGGCAAGGGCTCAGACGATGCCGAATTCATCGACGCCTCCGCCTCGGGCTCAGATGTCTTCCTCGCCACCGCGGCGAGCCTCCTGCCCCAGGACTACGGCCTCGCCGACATCTATGACGCCCGCGAAGGCGGCGGTTTCCCGCCACCCCCCGGCCAGGCTGGGGTCTGCGAAGGGGAAGCCTGCCAAAGCGCCCCTCCACCCCCCAACGACCCGACTCCCGCCTCTGCCTCCTTCAAAGGCGCCGGCAACCTGCACCAAGGCCGGCGGCGCTCCTGTGCAAAGGGCAAGGTCCACCGCCGCGGGCGCTGTGTGGCCAAGAAGCAGAAGCGTAACCGCCACCGAGCAAACCACAAGCGGAGGGCAGGACGATGAAGCGCTCCATTTTGACAGCGACGATCGCGGTGTTTGCCGCACTCTGGATTCCCGCTGTGGCACAGGCCGCCTTCGGCCTCAAAGACCTCGACGTTACCTTCATCAACCAAGACGGCTCGATCGTGACCCAGGCCGGCGCCCATCCCTTTGCCGCGAACGTCGACCTCGGTGTCAACACCAAGCCCGAACCGCTGCGGCCCGTCGAAATCGGCGAAGTGCCCGATGAGCAGGTCAAGGACCTGACGATTGCCCAGATGCCGGGCCTCATCGGCTCTCCGGCTGCGACGCCGCGTTGCTCGACCGCCGACTTTCTTGCCGAAGGCACGAGAGAAACCGGTTTCGATACCGCCTGCCCGCGCGGCTCACGCGTGGGTACCGCCAAGGTCACCATCGTCAATCCCGACACCGTCTTGACGGTGGGTATCTTCAACCTCAAGCCGCCGCCCGGCGTACCGGCGAAACTCGGCCTCCGGCCCGGTGGCGTGCCGGCCACGATCGAACTCGTCCTGAGCGAATTCCCCCCCTACAGCATCGTCGCCAAGAGCCGCAACATCACCAACATAGTCAGCCTCTACGCCATCGAAACCGCTTTGTGGGGAGTCCCGGCTGACCCCGCCCACGACAAAGAACGGGCCGGTCCCGCCGACGCCGCCCAGGTACCTTTCCTCACCTTGCCGCGGGCATGTGAGGGGCCACTCGAGACCGGCTTCGAAGCCGACTCCTGGCAGCACCCTGAAGCGATCTTCAAGGAAAGCGTCCTCAATCACGACGACGCTGAACCGCCCAGTCCGATTGGCTTTACCGACTGCGGCAAACTCGACTTCGCTCCGAGCATAAACTCCCAGCCGACCACGCAAGCTTCCGAGAGCCCCAGCGGGATCGACTTCTCGACCGACGTAAACGACGAAGGGCTGACCAATCCCACCGGGATCGCCGCCTCGGACCTCAGGAACGCCAAGGTGACCCTGCCCGAAGGGGTGACGCTGAACCCATCGGTCGCCGAAGGCCTGGGGGTATGCACGCCGGCTGAGCTGGCAAGGGAGAACTCCCACTCCGCCCCGGGGGAAGGCTGCCCATCCTCTTCGAAGATCGGCACCGTCCACGTCGAGACGCCGATCATCGAAGAAGCGATCGACGGTACCGTCTACCTCGCCCAGCAAGACGACCCTGTAACCACGACTCCGGGAGCCGAGAACCCCTTCGACTCCCTGATCGCTCTCTATATCGTTCTGCAGAACCAGAACCTCGGCGTCTCGGTGAAGATCCCGGTCAAAGTCGAACCGGATCCGAAAACGGGACAGCTGGTGACCACGGTCACCGACTCGCCCCAGCTGCCCTTCTCCAAATTCACTCTGCACCTCAGAGAAGGCGCCCGCTCGCCGCTTGTCACCCCGCCGGCCTGCGGCAGCTATGAGACCCACGCTGAACTGACCCCCTGGTCGGGCAACCCGCCAGTGATCGCAACCTCCTCCTTCACGGTCACCTCCGGCGTAAACGGCGCCCCCTGCCCACCGGCGGGAGTGCCTCCCTTCCGCCCCCACTTCGAAGCGGGATCGGTCAACAACAACGCCGGCAGCTTCTCTCCTTTCAACATGCGCGTGATCAGAGCAGACGGAGAACAGGACATGACCAAGTTCTCCGCCGTCTTGCCCCCTGGGGAGCTCGGCTCGCTGGCGGGGGTCTCCAAATGCCCAGACTCGGCGATCGACGTTGCCAAGGCAAAGACCGGGCGCCAGGAGATCGCAAGCCCGAGCTGTCCGGCCAACAGCCTGATCGGCCACACCCTGGCGGGAGCCGGAGTCGGGCCGGCGCTCACCTACGCCAAGGGCCAGCTCTATCTGGGCGGCCCCTTCAAAGGCGATCCCTTGAGCGTGATCTCGATCACCCCGGCTGTGGCCGGACCCTTCGACGCAGGAACGGTCGTCGTGAGGCTCGCTTTGACCTTGAGCCCGAAAACGGCCGAAGTCGAAGTCGACGGCGCCAACTCAGACCCGATTCCCCACATCCTCAAGGGAATCGTCTTGAAGGTGAGGGATCTGAGGGTCTATGTGGATAGGCCCAACTTCACCTTGAACCCGACTTCATGCGAAGAATCGAGCGCCAAGGCAAAGCTTTTCGGCGGCAACCTCGACGTCTTCAGCTCAGCCGACGACGTCCCGGTAGACCTCTCGACCCGCTACCAGGCGGCCAATTGCTTGAACCTTGGCTTCAAACCGAAACTTGACCTGAAGCTCAAAGGTGGGACGAAGCGCGGAGGCCACCCAGGGTTGATCGCCAGCTACACGCCGCGCAAGGGCGATGCCAACGTCAAAGGCTTGGTCGTCCGCCTGCCCAGATCCGCGTTCCTCGATCAGGCCCACATCCGCACGATCTGCACCAGGGTGCAGTTCGCCGCCAAGGCCTGCCCCCCCGGCGCCCAGTATGGGTTCATCAAAGCCTGGACGCCGCTCCTGGACACGCCTCTGGAAGGCCCGGTCTACCTGCGCTCCTCCAACCACAAGCTGCCCGACTTGGTCTTCGACCTGCACGGGCTGGTCGATATCGAGGTGGCGACCAGGATCGACTCCGCCCAAGGCGGCATCAGGGCGACGCTCGAAGACGCGCCCGACGCGCCGCTCTCCAAAGTCGTCTTGAAGATGCAGGGCGGCAAGAAGGGGCTTATCGTCAACAGCCGCAACCTCTGCGGGGCTAAGTCCAAGGCCAGTGTGGACTTCACTGGGCATAACGGCAAGGAATCGAGTGCCAGCCCGGTGATGCGGGCGGATTGTGGGAAGCGCAGGCACAAAGGCCATCGCGGCTAGGCGTCTCCCGCCGGGGTCCCACGGTATCCCGGCGGACGTCGTCGCCCGCAACCAGCGCGAACGGCTGGTTGCGGCAATGGCAGAGGTCTGCGCGGAGCAGGGGTACGCGCAGACCACGGTGGCCGACGTCGCTAAGCGGGCCGGCGTCTCCTCGGTCACCTTCTACAAGCAGTTCGCCGGCAAGCAGGACTGCATGCTCGCTGCCCACCGGCAGTTGCTGGGGCGCCTGCTCGAGGAGGTCGATCGGGCGCGAGAGGCGGAGAGCGCACCGACAGCGAAGCCGCGGGCGGCGATCCGCACCGCCCTGACCCTCTTCGCCGCCGATCCACCGTCGGCGCGACTGCTGACGGTCGAGATCCTCGCCGCCGGCCCGGAGGGCCCGAAGGGCCACGACGCGATGGTCGCGTCCTTTGCGAGGCGGATGCGAAGCGGGGGAGCCCCCGACGTTGATGCCCCCGTCCCCAATGCCGACTGGGTTTGCGCGGCCGGCATGCTCGCTCTGGTCGGCAAGCTCGTCATCTTGGGCGAAGCTGCCCGCCTGACCGCGCTTGAGGATGAATTTGCCTCCATGGGGGAGAGGCTGGGCATCCCAGGAACTTGAGGAGTCGCGGAGCTCACCTCTCTTTCGCCACAGAGCTGTCTCGGAAGATCCCGCTTTTGCGCACCATTCGTGCAACGTATTGTCTCAGCATCTGCGACCATGCTGACCATGAGAGAGAGCTGGACCGACGAGCGGCTGGACGACTTTCGAGACAAGGTCAATAGGCGTTTCGACAAAGTTGATTCGGAGCTGCACCGGGTCAACGATCGACTCGACGGTCTGCACCGGATCCTGACCTTCGCCGTTCTTGCCCTGACCTCGGCGACCTTCGCCGGCTACGCGGCGATGGTCGCCTTGATCGTCACGCGGACCTGAGTTGCCCAGAAAGAAACCTTTCGTAGGTTGATTTCGCTGCCTCGTCATACGAACATATGTTCGATGACGACCTTCCTCTCCGATCTCCCGGTTTCGGCGCTGGCCGAGCGGTTGGGCCTGCCGCAGCGCGAGGCCAGCGACCTGGTCGAGACCCTGAGGCGGTTGGGAATCGGCACCCTGGGGGAGCTGGCGGTGCTCTCGCCGCGGCACATGGCCGACCGCTTCGGTCCCGCTGGCCTGCGCGCGCTGCGCCTCGCCCGTGGCGAGGACGAGCTGCTCGTCTGCAGCGTCCACGGCACCTGGGAGGAGCTGGTGGAGGAGATCGAGCTTCCCGAGGGGACGGCCGGCAGCCAGCTGGAGCGGGCGCTGGAGCTGCTGGTCGATCGACTGCTCGCCGCGCCGCGGCGCAAGGGGCGGACGTTGCTGGGGCTTCGCCTTGGTGCGCTGCTCGGTGACGGCGGCAGCTGGAGCGTCGCGCAGGGTCTCGGCCGACCTACCTCATCGGCACGAGCCCTGCGCGCCGTGCTCCTGCCGCGGTTGGAGGAATTGCCGGCGCCGGCGCTCTCGCTGCGGCTGCGCGCGGTCGGCCTCGGCCCGCGCGCAGCCGAGCAGCTCGAGCTGTCGGCGCCGGGGGCCGAGCCCCGCCGCCACCGCCTCGCCGCCGCCCTGCACGAGGTCCGCGCCGCCCAGGGCCCCGACTCGCTGCTCAAGGTGCTGCCCGTCGACGTCGCCTCGCGCGTCCCAGAGCGCCAAGCGATCCTGACGCCGTTTCCGGTCCCGAGCCGATGAGGAGACTAGGAGCTTTTCGCCGATGGCTTGAGGACGCGCAGCTTGTCGAGCGGAGCAAAGATGATCCTGGCGGTGGGCCCGAGCTCGGGCCCGAGGATCTCGAGCATCGCGACCTCGGGCCTATAAAGCTCCAGTACGCCACCCCGTGCACCGGCAGGCGCGTCGTCAACACGCTCAGTCAGTTCGACGATGTCGAAGGGGGTGACTTTGTGGGCTATCGCCATAGCATCTCCATGCTAGAAGCTCGGTTAGGCGGTTACCAGTCCTGGCGGAGCACCGTCAAAAGACTGGAACAGGGGCGATGACGCCCGGTATCCGGCGGCTCTACGCGCCGCGGCGGGTGGCGGTCGAGGTCGGCGCCGAAGGGGTGCCGGTCGCCGTCGAAGGTGTTGCGGTCGGGGCGGTGCGCGAGGAGTGGGTGGTCGAGGATCGCTGGTGGACGCCGCGGCGGATGTGGCGGCACTACTTCGAGCTCGTCCTCGCCGACGGGCGCGACGCGGTCGTCTTCCGCGACAGCGATCGGCGCTGGTACCGGCAGCGGGCCTGATCCGGCCCCTTGCGATGAGCGCCCCTCCCTACATCGAGCTGCACGCCCACTCGGCCTTCTCCTTCCTCGACGGCGCCTCGACGCCGATGGAGCTGGCCGCCGCCGCCGCCGAACACCGCTATCCGGCGTTTGCCCTCACCGACCACGACGGGGTCTGGGGCTCGATGGAGTTCGCGCAGGCCTGCCGGGGACTCGGGGTGCGGCCGATCACCGGGGCCGAGGTGACGGTAAGGATGGGTAGCTCCACTCCGTCTGCGTTCGCCCACCTCACCCTCCTGGTCGAAAGCGCGGCCGGGTACCGCAACCTCTGCCGGCTGCTGACCGAGGCGCACTCCCACACCCGCGACAACCCGGGCCGCAATGCCGGGGCGCCGGCGGCGACGCTGGCGCAGGTCGAAGCCCGCGCCGAGGGCCTGGTCTGCCTCTCCGGCTGCGCCCGCGACGGAGCGGTGGCGGGCGCCTGGGGGTGGGGGGACCCAGCGGCCGGCGCGGCGCTGGCCCAGCGCCTCCTCGCCGCCTTCGACCCCGACCGCTTCCGCGTCGAGCTGCAGCGTCCCTACTGGCGCCGCGACCGTGCCCGCAACCGCTGGCTCGCCGGCCTCGCCGAGCGCCTCGGCGTCCCCTGCGTGGCGACCGGCAACGTCCACTCCCACGCCCGCCGCCGCGCCCACCTCCAGGACGCCTTCGTCGCGGTGCGGCTGGGGACGACGCTGGAGGCCACCGAGCCCCAGCGGCGCGGCAACTCGAGCTCGGCGCTGGCCTCGCCGCGGGCGATGGCGACCCGCTTCGCCGAGCACCCCGCGGCGGTCGCCGAGACGGTGCGCCTCGCCGAGCGCCTCCGCTTCGACCTCAACGCCGAACTCGGCTACCGCTACCCGCGCGCCGAGGACCCGGCGGCCGATCGGGAGCTCGCCGAGGTCTGCCGGAGACTGCTGGCGCGGCGCTACGCGGGCTCGCCGCGGCTGGCGGAGGCCGAGGGGCGCCTCGAGGAGGAGCTGAGGACGATCCGCGTGCGCGGCCTCTCCGGCTTCTTCCTCCTCCACCGCGACCTGCTCGAGCTCGCCCGCGAGGTGGCGCTGGAGGTGCGCGGCCGCGACTCGGCGCGCTCGATCCTGCCCCCCGGACGCGGGCGGGGCTCCAGCGTCAGCTCGATCGTCTGCTTCCTGACCGGCCTCTCCCACATCGACCCGGTCGAGAAAGGCCTCTTCTCCGGCCGTTTCCTCAACCGGGAAGTCGACGAGCACACCGTCGCCCCCGACATCGACCTCGATTTCCCCCGGGACATACGCGAGAAGCTGATCCCCCGCGTCCACCAGCGCTACGGCGCCGACCGCTCCGCCCTGGTCGCCGCCTTCCCTACCTACCGCGCCCGCGGCGTCGTCCGCGACCTCGGCAAGGCGCTGGCGCTGCCGCCCGGCGAGATCGAGCGGGTGGCGAAGATGGTCGGCTTCCACGAGCGCTCCGGCGAGATCGCCCGCGACGTGGCTGCCGCGATCGGCGCCGAGCGCGCCGCCGCGCCCGGCTGGCGGGCCCTCCTCGAGCTCACCGACGAGGCGATGGGGCTGCCCCGCCACGTCTCCCAGCACTCCGGCGGGATGGTGATCTCGACCCGCCCGCTCCTCGACGTCTGCCCGATCGTGCCGGCGGCGATGGAGGGGCGGCAGATCGTCCAGTGGGACAAGGACTCCTGCGCCGACGCCGGCTTCCTCAAGATCGACCTGCTCGGGCTGGGGATGCTCTCGGCGGTCGAGCGCTGCGTCGAAGAGGTCGGCCGGGCGAGGGGGGAGCGGCTCGACCTCTCACGCATCCCCTTCGACGACGCCGAAACCTTCGAATCGATCCGGGCGGCGGAGACGACCGGCGTCTTCCAGATCGAGAGCCGCGCCCAGATGCAGATGCTGCCCCGCACCCGGCCCCGAACCCTCGACGACCTGACGGTGCAGGTGGCGCTGGTCCGGCCAGGCCCGATCCAGGGGGGCGCCGTCCACCCATATATAGAGCGGCGCAAGCGGCGCCGCGAGGATCCCTCCTACGAGATCCCCTACGAGCACCCGCTGCTGGAGCCGGTGCTGAGGGACACGCTGGGCACGATCGTCTACCAGGAGCAGGTGATCGAGGTGGCGATGGCGCTGGCCGGCTTCACCTCCGCCGAAGCGGACGGGCTGCGCCGGGCGATGAGCCGCAAGCGCTCGCAGGCGGCGATCGAGGAGCACCACGACCGCTTCCTCGTAGGGGCCGTGGGGGCGAACCGGGTGCCGTTCGACGTGGCGGAGCGGGTCTGGGGGCAGATCCAGGGCTTCTCCGGCTTCGGCTTCCCCAAGGCGCACTCGGCCGCCTTCGGGCTGCTCGCCTACCAATCGGCCTGGCTGCGGATCCACTACGCGCCAGAGTTCCTCTGCTCGCTGCTCAACGAGCAGCCGATGGGCTTCTACCCGCCCGACGCGCTGGCCCACGAGGCGCAGCGCCGCGGCGTGCGCCTGGCCGGCCCCGACGTCAACCGCAGTCGCGTCCTCTGCCATGTGGAGACACCCCGGCTGGAAGAGGTGCGTGGCGGCCGGGTCGTGCGGATCGGCCTCGGCTACGCGAAGGGGGTGCGGGCGGAGGAGATGGAGAGCCTGGTCGCCG
Source organism: uncultured Solirubrobacterales bacterium (assembly GCA_963770315.1). GTDB lineage: Bacteria > Actinomycetota > Thermoleophilia > Solirubrobacterales > 70-9 > VRUE01. Next base: position 2,541,925 of record CAVYPC010000002.1, on the reverse strand, counting down.
AGCGCGATCGGGGCGGGCCCTACCGGGGGATCGCCGACCTCGCCTCGCGCTCGGGCGCCGGCCGCGACGGCCTCGAGCGACTCGCCTGGGCGGGGGCGCTGGACGAGCTGGCCGACGGCAGGCGCGAGGCGCTGTGGGAGGTGGGGATCGCCGCGACCGGGGTGCGCCGCGGAGAGGGGACCCAGATGGCGCTGCCGCTGGAGACGCCGGCGGCGCCCTGGCTCGACCCGCTGGGCAGCTGGGAGGAGATGATCGCCGACTACCGCTCGATCGGGATGACGCTCGGCGAGCACCCGCTGGCGCTGATGCGCGACGGGCTCGGCCCCGAGCTGGTGCGCAGCGCCGACCTGGGGAGGATCGACGACGGCGCCACGGTCGAGGTGGCGGGAATGGTCGTCGCCCGACAGCGCCCCGAGACCGCCAAGGGGATCGTCTTCATGCTGCTCGAGGACGAGCGCGGCACGGTCAACCTGATCGTGCCGCCCGCGGTCTACGACCGCCACCGCGCCCTCGTCCGCGCCGCCCCGCTCGTCCGCGCCAAGGGCAGGCTGGAGCGCCGCGAAGGCACCACCAACATCCTCGTCTCCGAGGTAGCCAACCTGGAAGCCGGCCGATGGGCCTCAAAGCGCTCTACGCCGGCTGTCTCAGGCCCGTCGGCGGGCGGTGAGCTGCGGGCTGTGGCGCCAGCGGGGCACAGCTTCGGGCGCCGCGGTCGCTGAGACGTCTGTTCGATTGATCGGGATTAGCTTAGGTAAAAACGGGTAAGGGCGAGCCGCTCTTCCCACCGAGAGGACGAGCTCCTGTCCCTACCGAAGAGGAGATGGATATGAACCAGTCGATCCAGTCCAACCCGCGGCGGCTGCGGCGAACGGCGCTTTTGGCGCTCGCGATGCTGGCGGTTCTCGCCGCCTTTGCCAGCGCCGCCGGCGCGGCCAACTACGTAGCCCTCGGCGACTCCTACGCCGCCGGGCCGATCATCCCCAACCAGATCGCGCCGCTCGGCTGCCTCAAGTCGGACCACAACTACGCCCACCTCGCCGCGCCGACCATCGGCCTGCCGTTGCGCGACCCGAGCTGCAGTGGCGCGACGACTGCCGACATGACCAATCCCCAGAGCACCGAACTCGGCACCAACCCGCCGCAGCTCGACTCGCTCGACGCCGAAACGACGCGGGTCTCGCTGACGATCGGCGGCAACGACATCGGCTTCACCGAAATCGCCCTCAGCTGCGTCACCGTCAACCCGTTCAGCACCCCCTGCAAGGACAAATACGACTCCGGCGGCAAAGACCAGATCGCCGAACGGATCGCGGCGACCGCACCGAAAGTCGCGGCCGTGCTGCAGGGGATCCACACTCGCTCGCCCGCGGCCAAAGTCTTCGTCGTCGACTACGCCGCGATCTTCCCCGAGACCGGCTTCGGCTGCTGGCCGCAGATGCCGATGGGCTTCGGCGACGTCCCCTACCTGCGGGCCAAGGAGAAAGAGCTGAACGCGATGCTCGCCACCCAGGCGGCGGCAAACGGCGCCACGCTGGTCGACTGGTACAAAGCCAGCATCGGCCACGACGCCTGCAAGGGCTCCTCGACCCGCTGGGTCGAGCCCGTCGTGCCGACCAATCCGGCGGCGCCGGTCCATCCCAATCTGGCTGGGATGACGGGAGCCGCGGGCATCCTCGGGCCGCTGGCGAAATGAGCTAGGCCAGACCAATCCCGGTAGGGGTTTCACTTAACTTTTTCCGAAGACAGCCGGTGGCTGTCCGCGGGATCTCGCCGCGGAAAAAGTACAAGACGTTCCACCCCTACCGGGATTGGTCTACACAAGCTGTGGTTTCGGCATCGGGAAGAGGCGGAGAAAGCGCTGCGCTTCCCGCTTGGATCCCTCGAGCTCGATTGCACCCGACGCGAGCGCCGCGTCGAGCGGCAGCTGGCCGGCCAGGAAGGCGGCCAGGGTGCCGGCGTCGGTGAAGATCGTCACCGACGGGTCGCTTGCCGCGCCGCCGCGGCCGAGCTCCAGATCGCCGTCCCGCACTTCCACGTGGAAGCGATCCTCGCCCAGTCGTAGCTCGTAGCTCGCCTCGACCTCCGCCGCCGCCTCCGCGTTGAAGAGGGAGCGCAGGGCGAGGACGATCGAGTCGGGGCCGATCTCGCGGTGCTCGGGGGGGACTGGCGAGCGGGCGCCCCAGGCGCCGAGCTTGGTCACCACCGGCTCCAGCTCCTCCCCCCAGGGGGTCAGCTCGTAGACCTGGACCGCCGCCGGCGGAGGCAGTTTGCGACGATGGAGGACACCGGCCTGCTCCAGCTCGCGCAACCGCTCCGCGAGGATGTTGGGGCTGGCGTGGGGAAGGCCCCTGCGAAGGTCGGTGAAGCGCTTCGGGCCGAGCAGCAGCTCCCGCACGACGAGCAGGGCCCAGCGCTCGCCGACCAGGTCGAGGGCGTAGGCGAAACGGCACGCCTCCCCATATGAGCGCTTCGTTCCCATGCCAACCAGTTTAGCCACTTGATACAAAATTGCAACCAAGTGGTTGTGTTTCTAAACCATTTGCTAGGGTAGCCACCATGGAAATGACGAACGAATCCCACAACCGCTGGCTGGCGCTCTACGTCCTCTGCGCGGGAATGCTGATGATCGTCCTCGACATCACGATCGTCAACGTCGCCCTGCCCTCGATCCAGGACGACCTCGGCTTCTCGCAGAGCAACCTCGCCTGGGTCGTCAACGCCTACCTGGTCCCCTTCGGCGGCCTGCTCCTGCTCGCCGGGCGGCTTGGCGACCTGCTCGGCCAGCGCCGCGTCTTCCTCGTCGGGCTGGTTGTCTTCACCACCGCTTCGCTGCTCTGCGGCATCTCCCAGACCCAGGGGATGCTGATCGGCGCCCGCTTCGTCCAGGGAATCGGCGGCGCGCTGACCTCGGCGGTGATCCTGGGGATGATCGTGACGATGTTCCCGGAGCCGCGCGAGCAGGCCAAAGCGATCGGCGTCTACGGCTTCGTCGCCTCCGCCGGCGGCACGATCGGCCTCCTGGTCGGCGGTGTGCTGACCGAGGCGATCGCCTGGCACTGGATCTTCTTCATCAACCTGCCGATCGGGATCGCGACCGTCTTCATGACCCGCCGCCTCGTCTCCGACCGCGCCGGGCTCGGCTTCGGCGAGGGCGCCGACATCCTCGGCGCGGTGCTGATCACCAGCGGCCTGATGCTCGGCGTCTACACGATCCTCGAGGTCTCCGAAAATGGCTGGGGCTCGGCCCAGACGCTGATCCTCGGTGCGATCTCACTGGCACTGGAGACGGCCTTCGTCCTGCGCCAGGCGCGGATCGCCAACCCGCTGATGCCGCTGCGGCTGTTCCGCTCGCGCAACGTCTCCGGCGCCAACGCGCTGCAGATGCTGCTCGTCGCCGGGATGTTCTCGACCTTCTTCCTCGGCGCCCTCTACCTGCAGGAGATCCTCGGCTACAACCCGCTCGAAGTCGGCCTCGCCTTCCTGCCGACGACGCTGGTGATGGGCACGCTCTCGCTCGGCTACTCGGAAAAGCTGATCATGCGCTTCGGCCCGCGCAACATGCTGATCCCGGGCATGGTCCTCGTCGGCCTCGCGCTGCTGCTCTTCGCCCGCACGCCGGTCGACGGCAGCTACCTGGCCGACCTGCTGCCGCCGCTGCTCCTCTTCGGCGTCGGGGTGGGGATCTCGTTCCCCTCGCTGATGACGCTGGCGATGTCGGGGGCGACGCCCGAAGACGCCGGCCTCGCCTCGGGGGTGGTCAACACCAGCGCCCAGGTCGGCGGTGCGATCGGCCTCGCGGTACTCGCCACGCTGGCCGCCGGGCGCACCAGCGACAAGCTCGCCGAAGGCGTCTCGCACGCCGCCGCGCTCAACTCCGGCTTTCACCTCGCCTACGTGGTGGCCGCGGGCCTGGTCGCGGCCGCCCTCGCGATAGCGGTCTTCATCCTGCGCTCCGAACCGATGCCGGAGATGGCGGCGATGCACGGCGAGCAGCCGGCAGGCGAGGAGGAGCACGGCGCTGCGGCGGAGCCCGCCTACTCGGCGGAAGCGGGATAGGCCTTGTAATCGGACGAGCTACTAAGGAGAGGGATATGGGACTACCGGTTGTTCATTTCGAGGTCATAGGCAAGGACGGAGAGAAGCTGCAGGGCTACTACGCCGAGCTCTTCGACTGGAAGGTCGACGCCGACAACCAGATGAAGTACGGGATCGTCAAAGGCGAGGACAACCCCTCGGAGATCGGCAGCATCGGCGGCGGCATCGCCACCGGGCCCGATGGCTACGAGGGTCACGTCACCTTCTACGTAGCCGTGCCCGACGTCGAGGCGGCGCTGCAGAAGGCGGAGAGCCTCGGCGGCACCCGTGTGATGGGGCCGGAGACGATCATGGGCGAGATGGTGCTCGGCCAGTTCAAGGACCCGGAGGGCAACCTGATCGGCCTGGTCAACGGCTCCTGAGGGCTCCCTGGCGACCTATCCGCCCAGATGACGGATAGGTCGCCACACGGCGGACCGCCTACCCCGCCGCTTCAGCTCTTTTCAGCCCGCCGCGCGCCCAGAGGGCGAAGAGGACTGGGAGGACGACGGCGACGGTGAAGGCGAGCGCTACCTGGGTCGCGTCGCCGGAGATGAAACCGCGCCCCGCCTCGAGCAGCGCGGTGACCGGGTTTACCGAGGCGACGGCGTGGATCCAGCCGCTGAGCAGCCCAAGCGGCACGTAGACGGGGGCGAGGAAGAGGACGAGGAAGGTGGGGAACTGCATCAGCGGCCCGCCCTGGATCGAGCGGACCCGCATCGCCACTCCCGTCGCCCACAGCGTCGCCGCGATGTTGACCCCGACGGCGAGGCCGTAGAGCCCGAAGAGGTCGACGCCGCTGCCGCTGACGTCCATCCCGGCAACGAGCGCGACGGCGGTCAGCACCGTCCAGGTGACCAGCGCCCGGATCAGCGCCGCCAGCACGTAGCCGGCGACGATCCCGCTGCGGTTGCTCGCCGCCAGCAGGTAGCGCCGGGCGAAGCCGGTCTCGAAGTCGCGGGCGATGCCGAAGCCGGTGAAGACGCCGCCGAAGGCCGCCGACTGGAGCAGGACGAAGACGAACTGGAAGGCGGTGTAGCCGTTGGGGAAGTCGAACCCGGGCGTGCCGGCGACCGCCGAGAGGCCGCCGGCGAAGGCGGTGAAGAAGAAGAGCGGGAAGACGATCGCCGGCACCAGGAAGGCCGGGTTGGTGAGGAAGTTGTGGACGCTGCGCCAGGCGACAGCGAGGGCGATCTTGCGGGTCACGTCCTCACCAGCCTCGTCTTCAATGCGGCCGAGGCGGCGAACATGCCGATCGCCAGGATCGCTGCGGCGATGCCGAAGCCAAGCGCCAGGTCGCCGACGTTCCAGCCTTCGATCAGCAGCGAGCGGAAGGCCTGCAGCAGGTAGGAGACGGGGTTGGCGCTGGCGACGGCGTGGAACCAGTCGGTCTGCAGCAGGTCGAGCGGCAGCGCCATCGAGGAGAGGAAGAGGAAGACGAAGAAGACCGGGAAGAGGCTCTGCACCGCCTCGCCCGAGCCCGTCCGCAATGCCGCGAAGAGGCCGAGTGAGCCAAAGGCCACCGTGATCGAGACCGAGAGCGCGACGATCATGAGCGCGCCGCCGAAGCCCGCGGCGAGTTCGGCGCCGGCGGTCAGGCCGACGATCAGGTAGGTCGCTGCCTGGACCAGGCCGAGGACGACGGAGCCGGCGAGCAGGCCGCTGAGCAGCGCCGCGCCGCGCAGCGGCGTCAGCGCGAGGCGGTTGAGGAAGCCGGTCTCGATGTCCCGGGCGAGGTCGGTGCCGGTGTTCATCACCGAGAACAGCGCGCCCTGCATGAAGGGGACGGCGAGGGCGAAGGTCAGGTAGGAGTCGGTCGGGAAGCCCGGCAGGTTGGTCGCTTCTTTGAGCCCGCCCGAGTTGACCGCGAGCAGGAAGAGGGGAAAGATCAGCGCCGGCACGATCTGCGCCGGCTGGCGCATCGTGCGCATCACCGAGCGGCGGGCGAGCTGGCCGACCTGGGTGCGGAGGCTGGGACTCACGCCCGCACCGCCTCCATTTCCTCGCTGCCGGCCTCGGCCTCCTCCTCGCCGGCGCCCTCCAGCGAGCGGCCGGTCTTGGCGAGGAAGACGTCGTCGAGCGAGGGGGCGTGCAGCTGCAGCTGCTCGATCGCGATCCCCTCGGCGTCGAGGGCGCGGACGACGTCGGCGAGCTGTGACTCGCCGCCCGCGAGCAGCACCGAGGCGCCGCCGCGGTGGGTGGCGCCGCACCTCTCGCCGAACGGCTGCAATGCGCGCTCCACCCGCTCCTGGTCGCCCGGGTCGCGGGGCACCGCCTCGACCGTGGGCCGGCCGATCGCCGCCTTGAGCTCGGCCGGCGTCCCCTCGGCGACGATCTTGCCGTGGTCGATGATCCCGACCCGGTGGGCGAGCGCGTCGGCCTCCTCCAGGTATTGGGTGGTGAGGAAGACGGTGACGCCCTCGCTCGAGGCGAGGCCGGCGACCTCGTCCCAGAGCGCCGTGCGGCTCTGGATGTCGAGCCCCGTGGTCGGCTCGTCGAGGAAGAGGATGCGGGGCCGATGGACGAGCGCCAGCGCCAGGTCCAGCCGCCTCTTCATCCCGCCCGAGTACTCGCCCACCTTGCGGTCGGCCGCCTCGGAGAGGCCGACCCGGGCGAGCAGCTCGTTCGATCGATCGACGCGTTCGGTCTTGGGCAGCCCGTGCAGAGCGGTCTGCAGGCGCATGTGCTCGCGGCCGCTCAGCAGCGGGTCGAGCGCCGCCTCCTGCAGCGCGGCGCCGATCGCTCCCCGCACCCGCCCGCCTTCGCTGGCGATGTCGAAGCCCGCGACCCGCGCCGTGCCCGCGGTGGGCGGCAGCAGCGTGGTCAGCATCAGGACCGTGGTCGACTTGCCCGCTCCGTTGGGGCCGAGGAAGCCGTAAATCTCGCCGGGAGCGACGCCGAGGTCGATCCCGTCCACCGCGCGCGGCCCGTTCTTGAACTCGCGCACCAGCCCTTCGACTTCGATGCCCTTGGCTTCGGTGCCGTCTGCGGTCATAGCGACTCCAGGGTTGGGAGATTGCCGGTAAACGTCAATAGTTGAGGTTACAGAACATTAAGACTAGAATGCATTGCGATGGGTGGGGCAAAGGCAAAGAGCGTACGTACGGCGAAGGCGAAGGACCCGGCCGGGGAGGCCTGGAGCCTGCTGGTGCAGCTCGTATACCCGCCTCCCTTCCTCTCTATCGCGCGGGAGCTCGGCCTCCGCCCGGCGTCCTTCGGCACGCTGCGCGCCCTCGGCGAGCCGCGCACGATGAGCCAGATCGCCGCCGAGCTCCATTGCGACAACTCCAACGTCACCGGGATCGTCGACGGGCTCGAAGAGCGCGGCCTCGTCCTCCGCACCGCCTCCGAGGGGGACCGGCGGGTGAAGCTGATCGCCCTCACCGCCGCGGGCCGCCGCGTGCGGACCCGCTTGGTGCAGGCCGTGGAAGAGCCCCCCGCCTGGCTGACCGGGCTCTCGGCGGCGGACCAACGCACCCTGCGCGATCTCCTCGCACGGGCGCGCGGCGCGGGCTGAGGCAGACCGGGCCGGCGGCCTACTCGGGCTGGGGCTCGGGGGTGACCCCGGCGCCGTCCCTCACGGCCCAGATCGCCACCGCGGCGGGCACCAGAAGGAAGGCGAGCGAGGCCACCTGGCCGATCGCGTCCGCGGTATCGAACCCGTCGAGGTGGGTTGCGTGGAAGCCGAGATGCAGCGCCTCGGTGAGCAGCCAGGCCCAGCAGGAGGCTCGCACGAGGGTCGGCTGCAGGGTCCGGGCGGCCCAGACGAAGAGCACGGCGAAGCCGAGGTAGAGGCCGCCGACGTCGGTGACCAGGTGCTCGTTGTAGGGGGGGAGGAGGTGGACCCAGTGCGCAAGGAAGGGGAAGTCGTCGTAGAAGACGTGCGGCGCCAGCGTCGCCAGGAGGCCGATCGAGCCCGCCGAGGCGGCGAGGATCGCCAGCGCGACGCGGGCGGCGGTCGGCGACTTCATGCGGCCGGCAGCTGCACGTGTCGCAGCTTGTCGGGATTGCGGACGACGTCGAGGCCGACGATGCGGCCGGCGTCGATCGTGAACGAGAGCACGTTGAGATTCTCCCCTTCGTAGTAGACGAACCCGAGCTTGCCGTTGATCGTGCCCGGCGCACCCCGCATCTCCTGCCCGACACGCTGCCGCTTGCGTTCGAGCGAAAGCAGGGCGCGCGCGACGCGCTCGGCACCTTCGAGAGGGAAGCGCGCGGCGGGCACATGGCCGCCGCCGTCGGAGCGGAAGACGACCTCGGGATCGAGCACCTCCATCAACCCTTCCAGGTCACCCTTCCCACATGCTTCGACGAATGCGACGACGACTCGCTGGTGCTCCTCAGCCGAGGCCGGGAAGCGCGGGCTGCCCGCCTTCACGTGGTGCCGGGCGCGGCTGGCGAGCTGGCGCACCGCGTCCGGCGAGCGGCCGACCGCGTCGCTGACCTGGTCGAAGGGAAGGCCGAAGACGTCGTGCAGCAGATACGCAGTGCGCTCCGCCGGCGAGAGCCGCTCGAGCACGACCAGCAGCGCCGTCTCGACCGACTCATCGAGCGTGGCCCGCTCGGCGGGGTCCCCGTCGCCGAAGCTCTCGACGATCGGCTCCGGCAGCCACTGGCCGACGTATTCCTCACGGCGCCGGCGCGCGGCCTTGAGCGCGTCGAGCGAGAGGCGGGCCACCACTGTGGTCAGCCAGGCGCGCAGGTCTTCGATCTCCTCGGTGTCGACCCGCTGCAGTCGCAGCCAGGCGTCCTGAACGACGTCTTCGGCTTCGGCGAGGCTGCCGAGCGTGCCGTAGGCGACCCGCAGCAGGTGGGGGCGCTGCCTGTCGAAGTTGGCCGCGAGCTCACTCACGCTCGAGCCATTCCGCGAAGGTGGCGCCGCCCGCGGCGGCTCCGGGATCGGTGAGCGCGCCCTCCCTGAGCGGCCGCCCGATGCGTCGTGGGAGCGGGGCCCGCAGCGGGAGGGCGCGGTGGCCGGCGTGGCGCCAGGTCCGGGCGAGCTGGCTCAGCGTCAGCACCTCGGGCCCGGCGATGTCGCCGAGGCGCCCTGCCGGCTCGGCGACGGCGACCTCTGCCAGCCGCGCCGCGACGATGCCGGCGTCGACCGGCTGCAGTCGCGCGGCGCCGGTCGGGACCACGCCGAAGCGGCCCATCTGCCCGAAGGCCCAGGCGATCAGCGTGTGGAACTGCGTCGCCCGCACGAGGCTCCAGGGCAGCGGCCCGGCGGCGATCGCCTTCTCCTGCTCCACCTTGACGTCGTAGTAGGCGATCGGCACCCGGTCGCAGCCGACGATCGAGATGCCGACGTAGTGACCCACGCCCGCGGCCGCGCTGGCTTGCAGCAGGCGCCCCGTCCCGTCGACCAGGACCGGGGCGGCGTCGCGCGGGCCCGAGTTGGAGGCATCGACGACGACCTCGATCCCGGCCAGCGCCGCCCCGAGCCCCGCACCGCTGGTCAGGTCGATGCTGCGGTGCTCGGCCCCGGGCGGAAGCGGGCGGGCGTTGCGGCTCAGCGCCAGCACGTCGTGCCCGGCCCCGGCGAGCTCACCGGTCAGGACCGAGCCCAGCGTTCCGGTTCCACCGACAACCGCGATCTTCACGTGACGACCCCCTCCGTTTCCGCCTGCCTCAAGTCTCTATCAAGGAGACGATCGGGGCGGCCTCGGTGTGACATCGCGGCCCGCGCCGCGATCGTCAGGCGAGCTGCGGCTGGCGGAAGAGCTCCGCCGAGGGGATGCCGATGACCTCGCCCTGGAAGCGCTTCTGGCGCCCGTAGACGACCCAGGTCGTGTCGATTTCGCCGATGTCGAGATCGAGCCGCAGCTCGCCGGCGTGCTCCTCGACGTGCTCCATGTGGGTCAGGCCGGAGTCGTAGTCGCCGCGGAGCAGGCCTTCGGCGACGATCGGCTTGGAGGCGACGTCGATCACCTCCTCCCACTGCGAGAGATCCACGTAGCCCTTGGTGGCGGGGACGATTCCCAGCGAGCTCGGCTTCTCGACGTCGCGCCGGCTGAGCAGCACCAGGTGCTTGGTCGGGTAGATGAAGGTGTCGACGACCCAGACCTCGGTCCAGTGCTTCTCGGTGATCTCGTGGACCTTCGGGTGGGCGCTGCACTGGACGAGGAAGGCGCCGGGCGTTTCGCGCAGCTTCTCCAGCCCGACGAAGAAGTCGACGATCAGCTCGATCTCGTAGCTCTCGATGCCCTGGAAGCGCGCGTACTCGGTCACCGCCCTCTCGTGGCAGGTCCCGGTCGGGCCCAGGGTGATGAAGGTGACCTTGTCGGAGCGTTCCTCAACGGCCTCCATATATGTTCAAGAGTACTTGACTAAACGGGGGGCCGTCTAGGCGAAGCGCTTGACGAACTCGAGCGATTTGCCGGCGACCTCGCGCCAGCCGCTGTCGATGGTCAGCGAGTGGCCGCGGTTGGGCATCTCGACCAGCTCGGTCACCCCCGGGTTGTGCCGCTGCTTCTTGTAAGCGGCGTTGCTCATCGCCGGCGGCACCGCGTGGTCCACCTCGCCGGTGAAGATCAGCAGCGGCCCCCGCTCAGGGCTCTTGCTGTCGACCTTGACCTCGGTCCCGGGGTTGAGGTTCGCCATCGCCGCCTGGAAGATCGGCGCCCCTGGGGCGGCGACGTGGAAGGTCTCGTGCAGCTGCTTCGCCTCCGCCTCGTCGACGGCGTTGGCCCAGCCGTAGCGGAACTGCTCGAGGGTGAGCGTGACCGCCCTGCCGCGATTGAGGGGGTTCCGCAGCACCGGCAGCGTCGCCCGTATGGCGGCGAGCGGCAACGGCAGCACGCCGCGGAACGGCGCCGGGTCGACCGCGACCGTGGCGGCGGAGAGGCCGCGCCCGGCGACGATCTGGGCCATCAGGCCGCCGAAGGAGTGGCCGACGACGGCCGGCTTCTTGTTGAGCGCGCCGATCAGCTCGGCCACGTGGTCGGCGACCTGGCCGACCTTCTTGCCGGCGAGAGCTTCGGGGTTCGCCCGCGCCTCGGCGACGGTGGCAGGGTCGTCCGGCCACTCGGCGGTGACGGCGGCGTAGCCCGCCTCCTCGAACAGCGCGGCCCAGCGCTCCCAGCTGCTCGCCAACAGCCAGAGGCCGTGGATGAAGACCACCGGCGTCCTCCCCCCGGCGTTTGCCGCCTCGACCTGCTTTGCCTCGCGCTCGCTGATCGTCGCCATCCACTCGCCTTTCTGGGCAGTTGACCGGTTTAGAAGTGTGACCTTAAGCGACGGGAGGGGGAGTGCCCTCGGCGCTGGCCGCGAGCGCCTCGTCCCAGCCGCAGACCAGGCAGGCGTGGCGGAAGGCGGAGTGGGCGAACTCGAGCGCGTAGGCGTGTGGGTCCGCGGCTGCGCGCGCGTCGTCCCAGTCGAGCACGTACTCGCCCAGCGCGCCGTCCCAGTGAGCGGCCTCGGGCTCGAGCGCGCCGCCCTCGAACCCCGGTGGGGCGGGGTGCGCGTAGGCGTAGAAGGCGGCTTTGCCGTAGCGCCCGTCCCCCGGCCACCAGCCAACCTCCACCTGCTGCGCATTGCCCGCGTTGCGCATGATGAAGTCGTCGGAGGGCGGCTCGGCCGGAAGGCCGGAGAAGAGGCTGACGGCGAGGTCGAAGGAGCCCCACCAGGCGTTGACCGGGGAGGAGCGACCGCGGTAGGGGGCGCGGAAGGCGGCGAGGACGAGGGCGGCCTGGGTCGCCGCGGCGAAGTAGGAGGCGACCTGCTCGGGCTCGTAGATCGTGTGCTCGGCGTCCTCGTCGAGCGGCACGCTCCAGGTCACCTCCTGCGGGGTCGGGTCGATCTCGACCGCGCCGCCCAGCGCGGCGACGGCCGCGAGCAGCTCGCGCGTCACCTCGCCCACGGCGCGGTGCGGAGTCAGCGGCAGGCGCAGCACCCGCCCGTCGCTGTGCTCGGCCACGGCCTCGTGTGCGCGCAGGTCCAGCGCCACGACCAGCGCCCCGGAGCCGTCGGGCGCCGGCAGCGGCGCCGTCTCCCATCCCCGGGCGCTCAGCCGCAGCGCCGCGTGCTGCAGCTGTGGCTCGGCCGGGGCCAGCTCCGCCGCCAGCTTGCCCAGCACCTGCGTGTGAGCGTGAAGCGTGTCGCAGGTCTCGGTCCAGTCCTCATAAGAGGCGGCAGGCCATGACGGCGACGGCATTGGACGAAGATAGCGCTGAGCGAGCTTCGTCGAAGGATTGTGCCGGCTCCAGGCGGGACAGTCCTTCACTTGCCACCGAGGCGGGCCGTCACGGCAGCCAGGGTCGATCGAACGTGATCCTGCTCGAAGCGGACCTGGGCGGTGGAGAAACGCAACGTGGTCAGTCCTGCGGCGACATGAGCCTGATCGCGCCGCCGATCTCTCGCTTGCTGGGACGGCGTCCGGTGGTATCGCAACCCGTCGGTCTCGACGACAAGGCCGAACTGCGGCCAGAAGAAGTCCACACGAAAGCCGCTCACCTCGACCTGGGTCAGGGGAGGTGGCAGGCCAGCGCTTCGGACCAGCGGCAGGAACAGGCGCTCCAGTGGCGAGTCGGTCAAGGCGAAGGTCTGACGGTCGAGCATGGCGCGCAGGCGACTCAAGCCGGGGCGCCTTGGGCTCGCCTCGATTGCGGCTCGCAGATCCTCCGGGTTGACCAGATCAAGACGGTCGGCCTCGTTTACCGCGCCCTCGAGCTGATCGTCGCCGAGGCAGGCAGCGAGATCGATCAGGGTCCAGGCAGGGTCCGTAACGGCGATGCCGTCGACGAGACGGTGGACCGCCGGGTCCAGGCTCCGCTGCCGATGGACACGGATGCCCGGGGGGTTGCGCATGGCCGAGCCGGGCACGACGACGTCGATCGCAGACGAGCGATCTCGGCGTAGGCCCCAGAGGTCCCCGGCGCTGCGATGGCTGAGTAGAGCGGCCGGCCCGCAGACCAATACCGCGGCTAAATAGCGGCCGCGCTCGGTCACCTCTGGCCTCCCCACTGCGTAGACACCTCGCCACAGGGGATGCAGACGCCCCTTCTCAATGCGGTGCTGAATCGCGTGCCTACTCAACCCGAGTGCCAGCAGCTGGGAGCGCGAAACGACACCATGCTGTCGCCTCACGAGACCCCAGATCGATGACGACCATGGTTGAAGCTTTGACCGCCCCACGGCCGGTACAAGGCTTCAGCGAGATCGATTCGCCCCCCCGAGGCTTGAGAAGGTCGCTATTTGCCGGGAGGTGAGGCCGGCGTTAGTCGCCGGCCTCCTCGCCGCTCGGTTTCAGCGCGTACCACTGGGCGCCGAAGGCGCTGACGTCATTGCCTTTCGCCTCGCCGGGCTTGGCGTCCTCGACGAAGGTGTAGAGGGGGTGGCCGGCGTAGGTCACCTGCAGGGTGCCGTCGCTGCGCTTGGTGGTGCCCAGCATCGATTCTTCGGCGCCACTCATCGCTTTGGGTGCCCCGCTCGTCGTCAGCGGCGGCCAACCTTTCGCGCAGGCGCCGTAGCAGGCCGACTTGCCGCCCTTGTCCTTGTGGAAGTCGTAGAGCGTGAAGCCCTTGGAGTCGACGAGGATCGCCGTGCCCACTTCCGGGCTCTTGGCGACGGCGACGATCCCGGCGCCGCCCGACCCGGCTCCGCCACTGCTCGTTTCGCTCTTGGCGCTTTCCGTGGAGCTGGTTTCGCCGCCCGATCCGTAGGCGCCGCCTTCGCCGGAGCTGGAGCTGGAGCTGTTGCTTCCACCGCAGCCGGCAATGGCGAGCACGGCGCCGATCGCGAGGATGGCGATGGCTGGAAGGGTTCTGGTCACGGTGTTCCTCCTGGATTCGCGAGGGCAGCGGGGAGCTGCGCGGTCGCCCGGGTGTACGGAGCGCCCTTGCGCCGGGTTCAGCGAGTGGCCAGGGGAAGGTGAAGCGGCTGGCGACCCCGCGCCGGCAGCAGCAGGGCCGAGGCGCAGACCATCGCGAAGGCGGTCGCCTGCAGCGCGACGCCGAGGGGGTTCGAAGAGAGGGGGTCGCCGAAGACGAGCACCCCGCCGGCGATCTGGCTAGCGTTTGCGACCAGCCCGATCAGGCCGATCGTCTCGATCGCCTGACCGCGCTGCAGGGCCGCCACCGTCGTGTACTGGGCCAGGGCGCCGCAGAGGACGATCAGCCCGACCCAGGGGACGATCAGGGCGATCGAGACCTCGCCGGTGCCGAACAGGCCCTTGATCGCGATCCCCGCGAAGGCGATGAGCGTGCCGGCGAGCGCGGCGAGGAGGACGCCGTGCCGCGCGGCAAGCCGCTCGGAGCGGTGGCCGAGGGCGAGCCCGCTGGCGAGCAGCGCCAGCCCTCCCTCGAAACCGAGGATCGCGCCGACCGAGAATTCCGAGTGGCTGCCCCGCAGTTGCGGCACTGTGAGGGCGAGGAGGGCGAGACCGGCGCCGCCGAGCAGCAGCGCCAGCCACTGCCGGCGCTCGACCGGGTCGCCGAAGATCCGCTGCGAGATCACCGCCAGCAGCACCGCGCCTCCCGCGAGCACCGCCTGCACGAGGGAGATCGGAGCCATCGAGAGCGCCGCGACGTGGATCATCCAGGCGACCGCGGCGAGGCCCCAGCCGGCGGCGAACCAGGGCGAGCCGGCGAGGCGGCGGGCGCTGCGGAGAGGTTGCCGGAGGCTGACGGGCTCGGTGCGATGGCAACCCCGGTGCTTGAGCAGCGAGGCGAAGTTCGTCAGCAGGGCTGCGACGAGGGCCAGTGCGATGCCGACTTGGGCCACGCTGTTCCTATCGGCGCGCGGAGGCGTTCGCCTGAGGCTGGACTTGCCGCCGTGCCGCGGCGACGGCGGAGGCCGAGGTGTGGCAGGCCTTGGCGATCGCGTTGTCGGCGCGATCGGGCGCCCGACGCACCTCGAACTCGAGCAGGCCGGAGCGGCGCGCTTTCATGCGGTCGTCATTGCTGCAGCTGGCCGGGGCCGCGTCGAGCGCCGCCTCCCCCGCGCGCTCGCGCCTGCAGGTGAGGCAGAAGGGGCCGTCCTCGGAGGTCGTCCAGCTCTCGGGCAGGGGAATGCTCTCGCCGTCGATGCGGCTCGCCGAGACGCCGCAGCGACCGCAGGTCCACTTCCGGGCTGTCTCGGTGGCGACGCTCATCCGGCGACCTTTGCGCGACGGCGACGGCGACGGCGGGGCGGGCGGTTCGACGGCTGCTGCCGTGTCTCGGGCCGGCCGCGATCCCCCCGTTCCCGGTCGAACTCGCGGACGAGGCCGAGGGCGACGGCCATGCGCCGCACCTCGTCAACCTGGTCGGCGAGCACGAAGCTGATCCCGGTGCCGCGCCTGCCGGCACGCCCGGTGCGCCCCACTCGGTGCACGTAGGAGTCCTGGTCGCCGGGCGCGTCGAAGTTGACGACCTGGGTGATGCCGTCGACGTCGATCCCGCGGGCGGCGACGTCGGTCGCGATCAGCGCTTCGATGTCGCCCGCCTCGAAGCGAGCGAGGGCGCGTTCCCGCTGGCGCTGGTTTTTGTCGCCGTGCATCGCCGCGGCCTCCACCTGGTGGTTGCGCAGCCGCTTGACGAGGCGGTCGGCGCCGCGCTTGGTGCGGACGAAGACCAGCGTGCGCCCGCCCTCGTCGCCGCGCAGCTGTTCGACCAGGTGATCGAGCTTGGCGCTCTGCGAGTCGACGTGGAGGAAGCGGTGCTCGATGTCGGCCTTGTCCTGCTCGCTCGCCGCTCGCGTGTGGCGGCGCGGATCCCGCGTGTAGGCGGCGGCGATCTTGCCGGTGGCGCCCTCCAGGGTCGCCGAGAAGAAGAGGGTCTGCCGCTCGGCCGGGGTTTGGGAGACGATCCGGTCGACGGCCGGCTTGAAGCCCATGTCGAGCATGCGGTCGGCCTCGTCGAGGACGAGGATGCGGACCCGGTCGAGCGAGATGACGCCGCGGGCGATCAGGTCCTCGAGCCGCCCCGGGGTAGCGACGACGATGTCGGCGCGCTTCGCGGCGGCGCTCTGCGGGCCGAAGCCGACGCCGCCGTAGACGGCGGCGATTCGCAGCTGGCGAGCCCTGGCGACGCTCTGCAGCTCGTCGACGATCTGGCTTGCCAGCTCGCGGGTGGGCGCGAGGACCAGGGCGGAGAGGTGCTTTGCGCCGGGCTCGACCCGGTCGACGAGGGGCACGCCGAAGGCGAGGGTCTTGCCGGAGCCGGTGGGGGATTGGACCAGGAGGTCGTGCCCGGCGAGCGCATCGCGGACGACCATCTGCTGGACGGGGAAAGGTTGTTCGATGCCACGCTGCGCGAGCGCGCGCACGACATGCTTGGAAACGCCGAGATCGGCGAACGACATAGGTTGTGAGCTCCTTTTTGAGCGATAGGGGAGATCCAGCGACCCCTAAACGCAAAGACAGCGCACGGAGGAAACGGAACCTCTCGGGCGGCGATTGGGCCAGACCCGACAGAAGGACCGTAGCAGCAGCCACGCCCTCGACACCCCTACATGTCGATCTTGGGCTTGCTCGTTCGTCGTGTGGGTAGAGATCCGATCAGCGACCAAAAGGAGATTCACCATGGGAAGGATCGTCGTAACCGAGTTCATCTCTCTCGACGGCATCATCGAGGCCCCGGGCGGGGGCGAGGACTACCGGCACGCGGGGTGGACCTTCGAGATCGACCGCGGCGAGGAGGGCGACAAGTTCAAGCTCGACGAGACGATGGAGGCCGAGGTGCAGCTGCTCGGGCGGGTGACCTACGAAGGCTTCGCCGCTGCCTGGCCGACGATCCGCGACGAGGCCGGCTTCGCCGAGAAGATGAACGCGATGCCCAAGTACGTCGTCTCCTCGACCCTGGAGGAGGCGGAGTGGAACAACTCGACCGTCCTCCGCGGCGACGTGGTGGAGGAGGTCGCGAAGCTGAAGGACGAGATCGACGGGACGATCCTGGTCGCGGGCAGCGCCCGCTTGGTCCAGGCGCTCGTCGAGCACGATCTCCTCGACGAGCTGCGCCTGATGGTCTTCCCGGTCCTGCTCGGCTCGGGCAAGCGCCTCTTCGGCGACGTCAGCGAGAAGAAGCCGCTGCGGTTGACCGGCTCGAAGACGCTGGGCGACGGCATAGCCCTGCTCACCTACGAGCCTGGCGCGTAGATGACTGATTCCACGACCTCGGCGGGTTAGGTAGGGATGGCGGGTGCGCCTCTGCAGGAATTGACACCCAAGAGCGGAGCTCTTGGGTGAATCTGGTGCGCGGCTTCGCCGCGCAGGAGACGGATTGCATTTCCGCCGCTTCGCGACATTCCCGCAGAGGCACACCCGCCATCCCCTCGAAGCACACCGAGCTTCGAAAGCGCAGCTTCTGAAGCGTCGCCTCGGCTTGAAGCTTGGGAACCCTGGGACCGCACTTGCAGCCCTGGCTATTGCGGGAGCGTGTCGAGACAGAGAAGCCTGGCCGGTCTGCGGTCGAATGTCGCGAAGCGGCCTATGCAATCTGGCGATTGCGCGGCCGTAGGCCGCGCCCATCGTTCACCCCAAGAGCAAAGCTCTTGGGGTGTCAATTCGACCGCAGACCGGCCAGGCTTCTCTGTCTAGCTGCGGGTCGTGGAATCGGTCATCTAGACCGGCCGCTTCCTATTTGTGCGTGCTCTGACCGACCTGCGTCGTCACAGCGACTTTCGGTGCGCCGGAGCCGATCGTCGCCGCCTTCACGTTGAAGCGCAGCGTTCCTTTTCTCAGCTTCGAGACTTTGAGGATGGCGAAGGTCGAGCTGATCGTTTTGGTCACCTTCAGCTTGCCCGGCGGCTGGCTGCGCGAGGCGACCGCGAGTAGGCCGTTTTTGCCGACCAGCCGCAGCCCCGAGAGCTTGAACTTGTCGAGCGGGCTGGCCCAGGTCAGGGTGATCTGGAGCGTCTTCGTAGCGGCGCCGACGGTGACGCTGTGCACTTTGCTCTGGCCTTTGGCGAGCGTGTCGGTGAACTGCTGCGGAGGGGTCTGGCAGGTGAGCGCCGCGCCGATGCTGTTCATCGCCGCCTGCAGCTCGCTCGCGTCCTGTACGGGGAAGTATTTGCCGCCGGTGTCGCTGGCGATTTTTTTCAGCCGGGCCTGATCCGGGCCAGCGGAGATCCCCGCGCCGAAGCCGATCACGTAGGTCGGCACCTTGTGAGTCAGGTGCCCTTCGTTGTAGGTGCCGATGTCGTGGCCGCCATCGGTGAGGAAGACGCGCGCGTCGGCGCTGGGGTTGTCGGCGTCGGATTGGGCGAAGGCGCCGTTGTAGTCGGTGGCGCCGTTGTCGGCCTGGATCACTTTGTCGAGGGCGGCGCGCATGGCGGTCGCGTTCGCTCCCACGGCCTCGGGTGGGAAGACAGTGTCGGCGGCCGGGGTCGTGAGGATCCCGGGGATGTCGATCCCGGAGCCGAACTCGACCGCGCCGAGCTGCGTAGTGGGCGAGAGGTCGTCGATCAGCAGGCTCATCCCCTGCACCCGGAGGCGGTTCGGGTCGGTGATTTCCATCGAGCCTGAGTCGTCGACGATCGCCTCGATGTTGCTCGCGCTCTTGCAGCCCGAGGCGCTCGCCAGCGCTGCGGCCGGCGCGCTGGGCGCGGCGATCAGTCCCACGAGGAGGAGCCCGATGACTCCCGGTCCCAACAGCAGCTTCCCAACTCGTCTCATCCCGGCTCTCCTCGCTCGAAGGTCGTCTTGGAGCACCTTAACGCGGGCCGCGCGGCTTGACGCCACGGCGCCCGCTCTGTACGGACGTTTATCGCAGCCCGGATCGAGCGAGGGCCGATCTGGGGCAGCAGCAGCGCGAGTTCCGCGCGCAAGGATTTGCGGAAATTTCTCGATCTGCGCGTCACTTGCGTGCATCGTTCTGTCTACAATGCCATCATGGAGGCGATGAGGCAGAGCTGGACCGACGAGCGGCTCGATGAGGGCTTCGACCGAGTCGACGCGGACCTCCGCGCGATTCGCGGCGAGGCGGGTTCCTTCCGGGTCGAGACGAACGCGCGCTTCGACCGCCTGGAAGGTCGATTTGATCGCCTGGAAGGTCGAGTCGATGGACTGGAAGGTCGATTCGACGGGCTTGAAGGTCGATTCGACGGCCTGGAAAGTCAATTCGACCGGTTTGACGACCGCTTCGATCGCTGGCAGCGGATGATGTTCTCAATGCTGGGCGGACTGATCATCGCCCTGCTCGGGATCGTCCTGACTCATACGTAGCTCAGGGCGAGAGCAGGGTGACGGTCCAGCCCTCGCCCTCGCGCTCGAAGAGGCGGCGCTCGTGGATGCGGTCCGGGGATTCGCTCCACAGCTCGATCGCGTCCGGGCGCACCCGCAAGGCGCCCCAGTCCGGCGGGCAGGCAGGCGCCGCCTCCTGCACCTGGGCCAGGTGCGAGAGCCTGTCGCGCAGGGGGCCTAGGTCGTCGATCGGCTCACCCTGACGGGAGACGACGGTCTGCAGCTGGTGGAGCAGGTCGCGCTCGCCGAACAGCTCCTCGGCCAACGCACGCTCGGCGATCTCGGCCTTGCCGGCGACGTGGGCCTGGCGACCCAGCGACGGCCACTGGAAGAGCAGGGCGACATGGGGATTGGCCTCGATCTCCCTCGCCTTGCGAGTCCACAGCGCGGAGGTGAAGACGAGCGCATCCTCCTCGAGGCGTTTGAGGTTCACCGTTCGCGCCGAGGGCCGCCCCTCCGCGCTCGCGGTGACGAAGGCCACCGAGCCGGGTTGGGGCACGCCTTCCCTTCGCGCCTCCTCGATCCACTCGCGCAGCTCGGCTATGGGATCGGTCTCGCCCATGCTCACTTGACCGCGACCACGAGCGCCAGCTCGAGCCACTTGAAGTGGCATTCGACCTCGCCGAAGCCCGCCTCGCGCAGCCAATCGAGCTGCGGGGAGAGGTCGGCGAGGCGGTCGGTGGGGTCGTCTTGGACGCGGCCGATCTCCCGCCGGAAGCGCTCGTGCAGTCGCGGCGAAGCCGAGCGTACGAGGTCGAGGTTGGCGAAGACGCCGCCCGGAGCGAGCAGCGTTTGGATCTCGGCGAAAAGCTGGCGCTTGCGCCCGTCCTCGAGATGGTGGATCGCCAGCCCGGAGACGACGGCGTCGAAAGGCTCGGACTCCTCGAGCGGGCTGTCGAGGTCGCCCGTGCGGAGCTCGACCAGCGGGTCTTCGCCGAACCGCCCCGCCGCGCGGGAGAGCATCGGCGCGGAGGAGTCGAGGCCGACCGCGACTGCGTTGGGATGGCGATCGCGGACCAGCGCCAGCATCCGCCCGTCGCCGGTGCCGAGGTCGAGGAACCGCTCGACCCGCGTCGGCAGCGCCTCCAGCAGCATCGCCTCGGCCGTCAGCCGGTGCGGTATCTCGCGCGAGAGATACTCGGCGACGCGCCCCGGGTCGGACCACTCGCTCGACACGGTCAATCCTCGCCCGAGCGCTCGCCCTCGAAGTAGTCGACGCTGTCGCCGCGGCGGAAGAAGGCGCGCAGGCCGCCGCCACGAGGCAGGCGCTCACCGACGCCGATCTTGTCGGAATCCGGATAGACGACAACATCTGGTCGCCCGTTGCTCGATATCGCCAGGAAGGTCGCCGCCTCCTTGGAGCGGTTGAGGATCTGGTGGGCGCCCTCCTCGCCGAGTGGGAAGCGCAGGGCCTCGCCCTCCTCCAGCTCGCGGATTCCCTCCGGCGTGCGCAGGCTCGGGCGCCCCGCGAGCACGATCACGAGCTCCTCATCGGCGTAATGGAAGTGGTACGGGTAGGCGGCCTCTCCCGGCGGCAGCTCCCAGAGGCTGGCACCGATCAGCTCGGCGCCGAGCTCGTAGCCGATCCGCGCTCGCCTCGACCGGAGCCCCGCGGGCCGCTCGTCCTCCTCGAAGCTGGGCTCATAGATGTTGGCCATCGCGGAAGGGTAGGCGACCTAACTACGGTGCGGTAGCGTGCGCCCGCCATGACGGAGGAGTTCAGGCAAGGCCACTACATCCTCGGCATCGAGGGGCTCGCCTTGCTGCGAGCCGGAGCCCGGCGAGCTTTTGGTGGGGTCGAGGCGCGCGTCGAGGAGATCCGCGAGATCGCTTCTCGTCTCGACGAGCCGCCCTTCTCCGAGCGCCGCGACCTGCCGG
This sequence comes from uncultured Solirubrobacterales bacterium, assembly GCA_963770315.1. GTDB lineage: Bacteria > Actinomycetota > Thermoleophilia > Solirubrobacterales > 70-9 > VRUE01. Next base: position 2,520,816 of record CAVYPC010000002.1, on the reverse strand, counting down.
AGGTGGACGTCAGCGCTGGCTATGCGCAATGGGCGACGGACTACGACGAGCCCGGCAACGACACGATTGCGCTCGAGGAGCCGGTCGTCCGCGAGCTGCTCGCGCAACTTCCGGCCGGCCCGGTGCTCGATGCCGCCTGCGGGACCGGCCGGCATGCCGCCCACCTCAGCCGTTCCGGGCGTGACGAGGTGATCGGGGTCGACGCGAGCGAGGAGATGCTCGACCGCGCAAGAGCCAAGCTTGCTGGTGTGGACCTCCGCTGCGGCGAGCTGACCGCACTGCCGCTCGAGGACGGAGAGGTGGTGGGTGCGGTCTGCGCATTGGCTCTCAGCCACCTGCCCAAGATCGACGCAGCGATCGCCGAGCTCGCTCGCGTGCTCCGCCCCGGCGGCCGCCTGATCGTCTCGAATCCTCACCCGTTTGCCACGGCGATCCTCGGCTGGAGAGCCGTGTTCGTCGATCCGCAGGGCCGACGCTCGATGATCCCGGAGTACCCACACCTGCACGGCGACTACATCTCGGCGTTCCGCGAGGCTGGCCTCGCAGTCCGCTGTTGCATCGAACCGCCTCTAAGCAGGGAGCAGGCACAAGCTCGAGCGAAGAAGCACCGGACCGCTGCCTTCGAGGATGCGCTGACGGGGGTCCCGGCTGTGATCGTCTGGGAAGCCGTGCATAGCTAAAGACCGCTCCTCCCCCGCCGATGGGTGACGATGCGGCGAACGACGAACGGACGCGAGGCGCTGAGGCGCTCGGGGTCGGAGGTGCGGGCGCTCGGCGCGCTGATGCTGGCCGCGGCGGGATTGGTGGCGCTGTCGCTGGCGCTCCCCCATCCGGAGGTAGCAGACCTCGACGACCTGATCGCGATCGCCGGGGTGCTGTTCGCCGGCGGGTTGCTCTGCCTCGCCTTCGCCCCCCGCCTCCCGACCTGGGCGCCCCACGCGATCCTCGCCGCCGTCGTTGTGCTGACCGGGCTGCTCACCTACGAGAGCGGCGTGGCGGCCGGGCAGTACGGCGCGATCTTCGTCTGGGCGATGCTGATCGCCGCCTACTACTTCCCGCGGCGTCTGGCGGTCGCCCACCTGGCCTGGCTGCTCGCCGTCTACGCGGTCGTCCTGGCCGAGGTCGGGAGCACCGCCGGCTACTCGGTCTTCAGCCGCTGGGCTTTCACGGCGATGTCGCTCTCGGTGGTCACGGTCCTGATCAGCGAGATCGCCGTCCGCCGCGCGCGTGCCGACCTTCGCGCCCGCCGCTTCTTCGACCTCTCCCAGGACATGCTCTGCACGGCGGACACGGACGGCTATCTGGTCGAGCTGAACTCCGCCTGGGAGCAAAGCCTCGGCTACAGCGACGAGGAGCTGCGGGCGAAGTCGTTTTTCGACCTGGTCCATCCGGACGATCGCAAGCTCACCGAAGTCGAGGCGGCCGCCGTCTTCGGGGGCAGGAACACGTCGGGCTTCGAGAACCGCTGCCTCGCCAGGGACGGCAGCTGGCACTGGCTGCGATGGAGCTCGACCCTGGCCCCCGACGAGTCGCTGATCTACGGTCGCGCCACCGACGTCACCGAGCTGAAGCAGATCGAGTCCGAACGCGAGGAGCTCCTGACCGAGGTCAAGGTTCTCGCCAGTCGCGATGCCCTCACCGGGCTGCCGAACCGGCGCATGATCGACGAGCAGCTTCCCCGCGAGATGGCCCGCGCCCGCCGCGCCTCCGCGCCGCTCTGCCTCGCGATCATCGACATCGACTACTTCAAGGCCTACAACGACGCCCACGGCCACCCCGCCGGCGACGAAATGCTGCGCGACTGTGCGCTGGCCTGGGATGCGGAGCTGAGGGGGGAAGACACGATCCTCCGCTACGGCGGCGAGGAGTTCCTCGTCCTCCTCCCGGACTGCCCGCTCGAGCGGGCGGCTGGGATCGTCGAACGACTGCGAGCGGCGACCGTCGACGGGCAGACCTGCTCGGCCGGTCTCGCCTGCTGGGACTTCGGCGAGAGCATCGACGACCTGCTGGAGCGCGCCGACGCCGCCCTCTACACGGCCAAGGGCAGCGGCCGCGACCGCCTGGTCTTCTAGCCACCGCGGACCGCGGGCTCAGCTGCCGCCACAGGCCACCGGGCCGCGGCCCGGGCCCCCGGGGACCAGTTCGCTGTCTTGCAGCTTGAAGACGAACGGCGTCGTCTTGGCGACCGTGGTCCCGTCCGCGGTGCGCAGGCGCCACTTGTCTTCGGCTCCGCGGTCGAGGATGTGGAGGGGCCGGCCCGGGGTCACCTCGACCCGCGGGAAGCGCGCCCCGACCACCGCGCCGCCCTGGGTGCAGGTCGCGTAGACGGAGACCGCGGTCGGCTCGGCCGCGCTGAGCCACCAGCTGTCGAGGTAGACCCCTTCGCGGTTGCGGCGGGTCGCCGGCAGCGTCGCTTCGCCGACCTGCGGCGCGCCCTTCTTGGCGGAGTCGATGCGGACGCCGGTGCCGCCCGGGTCCTCCAGGCCGCTCCTCAGGTAGGCATCGAGGGCTTCCTGGTCGCAGGCGACCATGTAGGTGCCGACGGGAGGGGGGTGGCTTTCCCAGTCGCTGCACTGGTCGACCAGTGGGTCGAGGCGCCCCGCGCCGCCGCGGAGCCTCGCCGGCACGCCCTGCTTCTCCTCGACCACTTCCTCGCCCACGCCGTCGCGGCCGCCGGGGTCGCGGACGCCGCGACACGGTTCCGAGGAGACGCCGCCGAAGTGCTGCTGCCAGAGCGGGCTGCGGGGGGCGTCGGCGACCAGGTAGGGGATCTCTTCGTAGGTCCTGCCGCCGCTGCGATGGCCGAAGAGGCCGTGCCAGCAACCCCACGCGACCCGCGAGAGGTCGGTCAGCGGGGTCGCCTCGGGAAGCAGGTGCAGCTGGCGCTTGGGGTCGCAGGTCGGGTGGTCGTCGACCAGGTGGTACTGGGCGACGTAGCGGACCTGGTCCGCGCAGCTTTCGTAGTCGGCATGGCTGCCGCGGGCGGCGAAGACCTGGGGGTGTTCGTCGATCACCCGGAGCGCGTCGTCGTTCCACGGCAGCAGGCGGCCCTCCTTCTCGTGGCGGGCCATCCAGAAGTAGCGCGGGCGATGCGTCTTCCCCGAGAGCAGGACGCCGACCGACTCCCAGTCCCCCTCGTGGTAGCCGCCCTGGAGGATCCTGCCGCGCAGCGGCTGGTAGTTGAAGGAGTAGAAGAACCAGTACTGGATCGTGATCGGCCGGTCTTCGGTGGGATTGCCGCTGACCAGGAAGTACTCGGTGGCGGTCCGGTCGGGGTCGGCGCTGCCGAGCGCTTCGACCATCAGCTCGTGCTGCTCGCCGACGCTGGTGTCGGACGCCGGGTACTCGAGCGACTCGCCTTCGCCGCCCGCCCAGGGAAACTGCCCCTGCGTCGTCAGCCGCAGGCAGTTGTCGCTGCCGGCGGCCACCTGACGGCAGATCGCCCCGCTGCTGTTCTGCATCGAGAAGATCGTCTTCACCGGGATCGGCCAGAAGCCGTCTTCGCGGTCGAGGACCAATTCGGGCTGATAGCGCTCCGCCAGCCGTCGCTGCCAGCTCCGCGCGACCTTCGGCGCCGGTCTCGGCGGTTCGCAGGTCGGCGAGCGCCGCGCCAGGTCCCTGTCCCCGCGCGCGTCGAGCAGCTGTTCGCGCATCTCGACCGCGCGCGTTTCGGTGCGCGCCACCGGCTCCAGCGGCCCCAGCGTCCGCGCCGCCACCCGGTCGGAGTCGATCGGGAAGATCGTGCCGGGGCGGGGGCGGTTGACGCCCCCGCGCTCGTCGAGGACGAGCCGGCCCATCCAGAGCTTGCCTTCGCTTTCGCCGATGTAGGCGCCGCAGACGGAGGTGCCGTTCTCGAGCACGGCCGCGACCGGCTGCATCTCGGGCGAGTCGACTCCGTGCAGCAGCGCCGCCGCGGCGCCGAAGAGCGGCACCGAGATCAGCACCGCGAGGCCGTAGGGGGCGAACCGCTCTCCCGAGGCGGCGGCGACCGCGAGGCAGAAGAGGCCGAGCGCCGTCGCCACGAGCGCCGCCGCTGCGAGCCAGGCCTCGTCGCGAGCGAGCAGGACCGCGATGCAGGCGACGCCGGCCAATGCGAGCGCGGCGCGGGGGAGCCCGAGGCTCTCGAGGTCGGGATCGCGGCGCGTCACTCCCTTCGATGCCATGCCGCCGGGGAGGACGAAGAGGATCGCGGCAAGGGCCAGGGGCGCCAGCACCCATAGGTAGCGGTCCGGGCCTTCGGCGGTCAGCGAGCGGATCGCGGCCAGGAGCAGCAGGGCGAGGGGGAGCGCCTGCCAGAGCCGCAGCGCCACGGCCCCCGGGGAAGGCCCGGCAAAGCGTTGCAGCCAGGCTCCCACCCGGTCGAAGATGGATTTCGCCGCCGGGCGAGCGCGGAAGGGCGAGGTGGGCGCGAGGGCGCGATCGAGCAGGTAGTGGAGAAGGAGCGCCGCCAGGATCAGGCCGCCGAATATCAACAGCGCTTCGTCGCGGCGGAAGTCGCCGATCAAGACCGCGATCAGCACCTCGACCAGGCCGATCGCGACGAGGCCGCGGCGGGTCGAGCGGACCCACTGTCCCTTGCCGTCGAGCAGCCAGGCGAACCCCATCGCGACCAGGCCGAGGGCGACGAAGATTGCGAGGGCCTGCGAGCCGGTCGCGACAACCTCGCCGCGGGAGACCGCATCGAGGGCCTGGTCGGCGGGGAGGTGCGAGGACCAGAAGCGCAGCCAGAGGATGGCGCCGCCGACGACGCCGGCGAAGAGCGTCGCCGCGACGATCGCCAGCACGACGCCACCGCCGAGCAGCAGCGCCTGCTGCGTCGTGGCCGACCGCCGTCGCCGCTCCAGCGCCGGCCTCGCCGGCCTCGCCGGGCAGGGGTCCGGGCGCCAGGTCGGCCGCATCAGGCGCATCAGGCGCAGCACCAGCCAGAGGAGGCCGCCGAGCAGCAGCAGGACGAGGGCGATCGGCAGCAGGATCAGCGTCAGCAGGCCGCCGAGGATCAGCAGCGGCCAGCCTGCCCCGGCGGCGACCAGTGCCCTCACCGCGGTGGCGAGGGCGGCGATTGCCGCCAGCGCGATGCCGACTATCCATATCCACTCCGAGCCGGAGCCGTCCGTCTCGGCGGCTGGGGCGGGCGGCGGCGGCGCGATGCCGAGAGCCCGGTCCAGCTCGGGCGCAACCCGCTGCGCGATCGCCGCGTGCCCCGGCTCGGAGGGATGGAGCGTCCCGTTGACGTCGCCCTGGGTGAAGATCGAGCCGAAGAGGCGGCGGACCCAGCGGTCGCTCTTATCGGCGCAGTAGCCGTGCCGTTCGAAGTCGGAGGCGATGCCGCCGACGAAGTGCCAGCGATTCCGCACCGCGGCCTCGTCGATCTCCGTGTTCAGCGGCACCAGCAGCCCCTCGTAGGCCCACTCCATGTTCGCGCGGGTGATGAAGCCGAGGCTGAGCCCGCAGAATTCCCCTTTCTCGTTGCGGGTGGGATCGAAGTACTCGCTGATCAGCACCGGGCTGCCGGGCGCCGCCGCCTTCAGTTCCTCGCCGAGGAGGTCATAGCCGGCTTCCAGCTGGGTCAGGTCCGAGTCGAGCCGCGCTTCGCGGCGCTTGGTACGGCAGCGGAAGCGCGTCGCGCACGCTTTGACGATTCCCGAGAAGCGCACGTCGTTGGCGCCGACGCTGACCAGGACGGCGTCGACCCCTCCGCTCCCCGCCCGGGCTTTGTCGATTCGCCCCAGCCGGGTCACCTGCGGTTGGTAGGAGAGCCCCTTTTCGGGGTCGATCCCGGCATAGCTCCCGAGCAGGCCCTTCTCGATCGTCGCGCCCGAGCAGGCGAGGCTGACGAAGGTGATCGAGCGATGGACGAGGCTGCGGGCGACCAGGGCCGCCGCCTGCTGGAAGCCGGCGACGGCGCTGCGGTGACAGGGTTCGTCGAGCCAATTGCCGTCCGCTTCGGGGTTGCCCTCGCCCGAGGCGACCGAGTCGCCGAGGGCGACGACGAGCCGGTCGTCGACGTCGACATGGGCGACCTCGGCCCTGCCGCCGGTGCGGACTTCGATCGTGTGCTTCCCCTCTCCGCGGACGCCGATTTCGGCATGGCATTCGGCCTCGCCACCCTGCAGCTGGATCCCGCCGCGCGGCTGGCCGTCGACGGTCCACTCGGCCTGCCCGGCAGCGCAGACTTCCGCGGCCGGCCGTACGCGCACCGGGAACACGTTCAGAGCGGCGAACCGAGGCGGGGCCCCCGAGTCGAGCCGCCCGTCGCCATCGGCGTCGCCGCCGAAGCGGCTCACCCCCGACCAGCCCATCGGTTCGGGTTCGGGCGCCTTCGCCAGCGCCGGCGCCGCGACGACCCCCAAGCAGGTCAGGGCGCAGGCGAATAGTCGTCCCGTCCGGAGCATGCCGCGGAACCTCCCACACGGGCCGCCCCCGTGCAAGGCGCCGGGCGGCCGCGAACCTCGCCTCAGGCCGGGCGCTCTCCCACCGCGATCGCCCACCTCTGGGTGAAGTACAGCTCGCCGCCTTGGCGCAGCGGGCGCATCCCCGTCGACGTTTTTCCGCCCCCGAGCTCGGCCTCGAGCTCCGCGCGCAGCTGTGCGGCGACCTCCTCGGGGGGCTTGGTCTGAGCGAGCCAGCGCTCCAACGGCAGCGGTCGCTCGCGCTCGGCGAAGTGGACGATCTTCATACCCGTTGCCCTCATCGTGGCGCTGAGCTCGTCGGCGCTGAGAGCGCGGGTGTGGGAGGGATCGCGCAGCCGCTCGCGATGGTTGTAGGAGTCCGCGTGCTCGGGTTCGGCGACGACCATGTCCACGATCGCGACCCTGCCGCCGGGGCGGCAGACGCGAGCCATCTCAGCGAGGACCTCGGCCGGGTCGGGGAAGTGGTGCACGGCGAAGCGGCTGATCGCGAGATCGAAGGAGCCATCGAGGAAGGGCATCGCGCTCGCGTCCCCCAGCTGGAAGAGCACATTGCCCACCCCGGCCGCGTCGACCTCGCGCTTGCCGACCGCGAGCATCTCCGCGGTCAGGTCGAGCACGGTCGCGCAGAGGGCCCGCTCGGCGTAGGCGCGAGCGACGTGCCCGGTGCCGCCGGCGACGTCGAGGACGAGATCCGAGCTCCCGGCGGGGACGTTGTCGAGGATCCAGGCGAGGACGCGGGGATCGCCGAAGGAGTACCTGCGGTCCTCGAAGCTCGAAGACTGGCGGGCGAACTCCTCCTTGATCATGTCGCGATGGTTAGACATCGGATCATGCTCCCACTTCGCACGCCCTAGGATGGGGCTCGTGCGCAGGCAGTGCGACCGTCGCTCGAAGCCGATCACGGCGGTGATTCTCGTGGTCGGCGTGCTCGTCTCGAGCTCTTACCTCGCGTCGAACGATGCCGGCACGGCCAGCGCTGAAATCGCTTCCACTCTGCCCGCGCGCGAAGGCTCCGCCGGTCTCCTCCGCCAGGCGCTGCTCCTCGCCGCCGTGGCGACGGGGATGGAAAGCACGCTGAAGGGGGTCGAAGGCAGCCTCGTCTATCTGAGCTCCAGGTACGAGAGCGCCACGCAGCGCAAGGCCTCCGCCGACCCTTCACCGCGGACCGGCGCGGCCCCTCCGGAGCAGGCCGGCATCGGCGACGCTTCCTCCATGCCGGCGGCATCGGCCGGCACCAACGGCACGCCGCGCCCGCCGCTTCCGCCGGGGGTTGGCGGGAACGTGGTCGCTCGGGCCCCCAGGCCGCCCGGCCCCCAGGCCGCCGCCTCGACCGCGACCTACGTCAGCGGGATCGCGCTCGCCCCCCCGGACGCCCCGGAAAGGATCAAGGGCGTAGTCAACGCCGCCAACACGATCGTCGGCCAGCCCTACGTGTGGGGCGGCGGCCACGGCTCCTGGTACTCGCGGGGATACGACTGCTCCGGAGCGGTCAGCTTCGCCCTCGCGGGCGGCGGCTTTCTCGCCACCCCGCTGGCCTCGGGCCAGCTGGAGTCCTGGGGCGCGCCCGGGCCGGGGCGCTGGCTGACCGTCTACGCGAGCCTATCCCATGCCTACGCGGTGGTCGCGGGCTTGCGCTGGGACACCGTCGGCGACGCCAGCGGCACCGGCCCGCGCTGGCACCTCGCCGGCGCCCCCCCGGACGGCTTCGTCGCCCGCCACCCGCCGGGCTACTGAGCCTGCCCTAGGGCGACCGAGCCGCGGGCCGGCTCCTCGGCGTGGTGATAGCGACCGCCGCGCAGCGCCGACGCGGCGGCGGCGACGAGGCAGGCGACGATGGCGAAGGTGAACGCCGCGTCGAGCCCGTCGCGGAAGGGGGTGGCGATCAGGTGGGGGAAGAAGGCGGAGCTGGTCAGGGTCGCGTGCGCATGCGCCGGCAGCGCCGCCAGCGCTTCGGACCCGACCAGGTGCTGGATCGGGTTGTAGCCGAGGAAGGCGGCGAAGACGATCGAGATCGGCGGCGCCTGCGAGGCCTGGTGGGCGACGCCGGCGGAGAGGCCGTGGGCCTGCAGCCCGCTGCTCATCGTCGCCGGCAGGCTGGAGGCGAGCCCGATCACGAGCAGGGTGAAGAAGATCCCGATCGAGAGCACCTGGGCGGAGTTCTGGAAGGTCTGGTTCATGCCCCCGCCGGCGCCGCGGTCGCCGGGCGGCAGGCTGTTCATCACCGCGGCGCGGTTGGGGGCGGCGAACATCCCCATCGAGATGCCGTTGAGGAGAAGCACGACGGCGAAGACCCAGTAGGTGAAGTCGGTCGGCAGCAGCATCAGCAGGCCGAGGCTGAACGCCGCGCCCAGCATTCCGCCGGTGGCAAAGGGCCGCGCGCCGAAGCGGTCGGAGAGGACGCCGGAGATCGGGCCCGCCACCAGGATCCCCACGGTGAGCGGCAGCATGTAGATGCCCGCCCAGAGCGGGGTCTCGGTGAAGCTGTAGCCGTGCAGCGGCAGCCAGATGCCCTGCAGCCAGATGATCAGCATGAACATCAGGCCGCCGCGGGCGACCGCGGCGAGGAAGGTCGAGAGGCTGCCGAAGGTGAAGGCGCGGATGCGGAACAGCGCCAGCCGGAACATCGGCTCGGCGACCCGCAGCTCGATCGCCGCGAAGGCCGCCAGGGAGATCAGCGAGCCGGCCAGAAGGGCGAGCACGCGCGGGCTTCCCCAGCCGGTCGGGCTGCCGCCGTAGGGGCGGATGCCGTAGGTGACCGCGACCATCGCCAGGACCAGGCCGAGGGCGAAGGTGACGTTGCCCCACCAGTCGATCGAGGCACGCCGCGGCACGCCGCGCTCCTCCAGCTTGAGGTAGGCCCAGACGGTGCCGAAGACGCCGACCGGCACCGAGATCAGGAAGACGAGGCGCCAGTCGATCGGGGCCAGCAGGCCGCCGAGGAGGAGGCCGACGAAGAGGCCGCTGACGCCGACGATGTTGTTGATGCCGAGCGCCATGCCGCGCTGGTTGGTGGGGAAGGCGTCGGTGATGATCGCTGCGGCGTTGGCGAGCAGGCAGGCGCCGCCCACCCCCTGGACGATGCGGAAGACGATCAGGTAGGTGGCGCCGGCCCTGCCGGTCATCCAGTCGACCGCGAGGATCAGCGAGGCGACCGTGTAGATGACGAAGCCGAGGTTGTAGATATTCACCCGGCCGTACATGTCGCCGAGCCGGCCGAGGCTGACGATGAGGACGCTGGAGACGACCAGGTAGCCGAGGATCATCCAGAGCAGGTAGAAGCTGTTCGCCGGGACCAGCGGGTCGAGGTGGATGCCGCGGAAGATGTCGGGCATCGCGATCAGCGTGATCGAGGCGTCGAGAGTCGCCAGCAGGACCGCCAGGGTCGTGTTGGAGAGCGCGATCCACTTGTAGCGGTCGGGGTGGTGTCGCCGTCGCTCGCCGCCCTCGGTGGTATTGTCAGCGGTTGATGACATCAACTGGTGACAACACTACCACCGCGCGCCGCACGCACGATTCCGTGGCGAGCAGGCGGGCGCTCCTCGACGCCGGCCGCGCTCTCTTCGACGAGGTCGGGTACGAGCGGGCGACGACGCGCGACATCGGCGAGAGGGCGGGGGTCGACCCGGCCCTGATCGCCCGCTACTTCGGCGGCAAGGAGGGGCTCTTCCTCGCCGCGATCGCCGAGGGGCCGCTGGGGGCCAACGCCGACCAGGTCGACTTCGAGCCGCACGCCCTGATCGCCTTCCTGCTCGCGCGCTGGGACGAGCGCGGCCACAGCCCGCTCAGCCGGGCGCTGGCGAGCCCGACCCTCACCGACGACGTCCGCGAGCAGGTCCGCGCGGTGGTCGGCGAGCGGCTGGTCGAGCCGCTGATCGAGGAGCTGGACGCCGGCGGGGTCCCCCGGGCCGAGCTGCGGGCCGAACTGCTCCTCGCCCTCGCCCTCGGCGTAGCCGTGACCCGCGCCAACGGCACCCTGGCGGGCCTGGCGCGGCTCCCGCGCGACGAGGTGATCGCCGCCCTCGGCCCGGTAGTCGACGCGATCGCCTCGAAGAGCGGCTGAGCGCCGTGCCGCGCTTCCGACTTTGACCACCCCAGGCTGGGGTCAAAGTCGGAAGCGTCAATCCGCCTCGCCGTTTGCCGTTGGGCGCCGGGGGTAGTTCGCCGGCATGAAGCTGGTCTTCGCGCCGATAGGGATAGTCGCCGGTCTGCTGGCCGGGCTGATCGCGCAGAAGGGCTTCGAGCGTCTCTGGGCCGTCTTCGACGACGAGGATCCCCCCGAGCCCGACCAGCGCGACGTCTCCTATCCGAAGTTGATCGCGGCCCTCCTCGTCGAGGGGGCCGTCTTCCGGCTGACGAAAGGCGTGGTCGACCACGGGGTGCGCGCGGGATTCGCCCGGACGACCGGGTCCTGGCCGGGCAAGGAGTCGCACGAGTGAAAAGCTAACCGCGATGAGCCTCTCCCCGGTCCGATCGGCGTTCAGCGGCCGGACTGCGTGGGCCCGCAGCCTGCAGGCGCCGCTGCGCGACTTCCTCACCACCGAGACCGGGAGCGCTGTGGTGCTCCTCGCCGCCGCGGTCGCGGCTCTCGCCTGGGCCAACATCGACCTCTCCTCCTACGAGAGCGTCTGGCGCACGCAGCTGTCCATCCAGGTGGGCGGCTCTGGCATCTCCCAGAGCCTGCGCGAGTGGGTCAACAGCGGCCTGATGACCTTCTTCTTCTTCGTCGTCGGGCTCGAGGTGCGGCGCGAGTTCGACGTCGGCGAGCTGCGCGAGCGCCGCCGCCTCGCCCTGCCGGTGCTCGCCGCCCTCGGCGGGATGGCCGTCCCGATCGCGATCTACCTGATCGTCAACGGCGGCGGCCCCGCGGCGCACGGCTGGGGTGTCGCGATGTCGACCGACACGGCCTTCGCGTTGGGGATGCTGGCGCTGGTCGGGCCGCGCTTCCCCGATCGGCTGCGCGGCTTCATGCTGACGATCATCGTCGTCGACGACGTGGTGGCGCTGCTGGTCATCGCCGTCGCCTACAGCGGCGAAGTCGACCTCGGGCCGCTGCTGATCGCGGTCGGCGTCTTCGGCCTGGCAGCGATCGCGATCGCCCTGCGGATCCGCCAGAACCTCTTCTATCTACTGCTCGCCACCACCTCCTGGGTGGCGCTGTTCGAGTCCGGCGTCGATCCCGTCGTCCTCGGCCTGGCGATCGGCCTGATCATCGGCGCCTACCCGGCCGGCCGCGGCGAGCTGGAGCGGGCGACCAACCTCTTCCGCAGCTTCCGCGAGCAGCCGACGCCGGAGCTGGCCCGCTCGGCCCGCGTCGGGCTGCGACGGGCGGTCTCGCCGAACGCCCGCCTGCTGCAGCTCTACCACCCCTGGACCAGCTACGTGGTCGTGCCGCTGTTCGCCCTGGCCAACGTCGGCATCGCGATCGACGGGGACTTCCTCTCGCGGGCGTACTCGTCGCCGATCGTCCTCGGGATCCTCTTCGCCTACGTCCTCGGCAAGCCGGTCGGGGTGACCGGCGCCGCCTGGCTGGTGACGAAGCTGAGCCGGGGGCGGCTGCGCCCGCCGGTTGGTTGGGCGGCGACGGCCGGCGGCGGCGCGATCGCCGGGATTGGCTTCACCGTCTCCCTCCTGATCGCGGCGCTGGCCTTTCACGGCGCCGAGCTGCGCGAGGCGAAGCTCGGCGTCCTCAGCGCCGCCGTCTGCGCCTCGGCCCTGACCTGGCTGGTCTTCCGCGCCACCGCGATGCTGCCTCGCCGGATGCGCCTCCGCGCCTTGCTCGGCACCTCGGAGACGCTCGTCGACCTGGCCGTGCCGGTGGATCCCGAGCGCGACCACCTGCGCGGTCCGGACGATGCAGCGGTGACGGTCGTCGAGTACGGCGACTTCGAGTGCCCTTACTGCGGCAAGGCCGAGCCGGTGGTGCGCGAGCTGCTCGCCGACTTCGGCGACGTCCGCTACGTCTGGAGGCACCTGCCGCTCTCCGACGTCCACCCGAACGCCGAGCTCGCCGCGGAGGCCGCGGAGGCCGCGGCCGCCCAGGGGGCGTTCTGGGAGATGCACGATCTGCTGCTCGACCATCAGGGCGAGCTGAGGCCGCGCCACCTTCACGCCTACGCCCAGCAGCTCGACCTCGACGCCGACCGCTTCCGCGACGACCTGCAGCGCAACGCCCACGCGCCGCGAGTCGAGGAAGACGTCGACTCGGCCGACTCGAGCGGCGTCACCGGCACGCCGACCTTCTTCGTCAACGAGCGCCGGCACGAGGGCGCCTACGACATCGCCACCCTCTCAGCCGCGGTGAAAGCGGCCGGCGCGCGCTCGGCGATAACGCCCTAGCTCAGGCGCTTTGTTCCTGCTCCTCGACCGTCAGCTCGGCGGTCGGGAAGGCTTCCAGGCGCTCGTCCGGGATCGGGGCCCCGCTCTGGGTCGAGATGCCGTACTTGCCGGCGGCGAGGCGAGCTTCGGCACGCTCGACCGCGGCCAGCCGCTCTTTCAGATCCTGCGCGCGACCGGCGTCGAGCTCGTCCTGGTAGAGGGCCTCGGAATTCAGGTCGCCGGGTTCGACCCGGTCGTCGCCCTCTTCGGGTCCTTCGCGCTCGAGCGCGGCGATCTCCTGCTCGATCTGCTCCCGCTCGCGGGCGAGCAGCTCCTGGGCACGCTTGGAATCCACGCGGACACCGTATCGCCCGTTCCCGCTGTAGCTGGACCCGGGATTGGCATGGCGCTATCCTGTTCGAAGACTAACTACAGAAATTGGACTTAGCTATGGCCTATCTCCTGGTTCCGCTCGACGAGGCAATCGTCTTCCCCACCGTCACCGCCACGCTGCCGATCGACGTCGGCGACGAGGACCGCGTCTTCCTGCTTCCCCGCCGCGACGGCGAGTTCGGCCGTGTCGGCGTGGTCGCCGAGGTGATCGAGCGCGGCGTCTCGCGTCGCGGCGCACCCGCCGCGACGGTGCTCGGCCTGCACCGCGGCCTCGCCGGGGCCGCCGTCGCCGGCGAGGACGGCGTGGGCGACTCGCTGCGCATCGACGTGCAGGAGGTCAACGACGGCCACCCCGACGACGAGCACACCCACGAGCTGGCCCGCGAGTACCGCGCGGTGGTCGAGGAGATCCTCGAGCTGCGCGGCGACGACGGCAGCATCGCCGCCTTCCTGCGCTCGGTCGAGGAGCCGGGCGCGCTCGCCGACACCGCCGGGCTGAGCCCGGAATTCAGCGCCGAGCAGAAGCTGCGCCTGCTCGAAGCGCTCGACGTCACCACCCGCTTGGAGGTCGCGGTCGAGCTGCAACGCGAGCGGCTGGCCGAGCTGCAGGTGCGCAGCCGCATCCGCGACGACGTCGAGTCCGGCGCGCAGAAGCAGCAGCGCGACTACTTCCTGCGCAAGCAGATGGAGTCGATCCGCAAGGAGCTGGGCGAGGACGAGGGCAGCCTGATCGAGGAGTACGAGCGCAAGATCGCCGAGGCGGAGATGCCGGAGAAGGTCGCCGAGCAGGCCGAGAAGGAGCTGCGCAGGTTGGAGCGCCAGGGCGAGCAGTCACCCGAGTCCTCGACGATCCGCAGCTACCTCGACTGGCTGATCGCGGTGCCGTGGTCGAAGCGCTCCGAGGAGCGGCTCGACCCCGAGCACACCCGCGAGGTGCTCGACGCCGACCACGCCGGGCTCGAGGACGTCAAGCGGCGGATAGTCGAGTTCATCGCGGTGCGCAAGCTGCGCGAGGAGCGTGGCATCGACGAGGACAGCCGCGCCAACGGCGCGATCCTGACCCTGGTCGGGCCGCCCGGCACCGGCAAGACCTCGATCGGCGAGTCGATCGCCCGCGCGCTGGGGCGCGAGTTCGTCCGCATCTCACTCGGCGGGCTGCACGACGAGGCCGAGATCCGCGGCCACCGCCGCACCTACATCGGCGCCCTGCCGGGGCGGATCGTCCGCGCGTTGCGCGACGCCGGCACGATGAACCCGGTGATCCTGCTCGACGAGGTCGACAAGGTCGGCGCCGACTGGCGCGGCGACCCCTCGGCCGCGCTGCTGGAGGTGCTCGACCCGGCGCAGAACCACTCCTTCCGCGATCACTACCTCGACGTCGAGGTCGACCTCTCCGAGGTCGTCTTCCTCGCCACCGCCAACCTCGCCGACCCGATCCCGGCGCCGTTGCTGGACCGGATGGAGACGATCGCCTTCGACGGCTACACGACCGAGGAGAAGCTGGCGATCGCCAAGGGCTACCTGCTGCCGCGCCAGCTGAAGCGCAACGGGCTCGAGGCCGAGGAGGTCGAGGTGGGCGACGACCTCCTGCGCAGCGTCGTCTCCGAGTACACGCGGGAGGCCGGCGTGCGCCAGCTCGAGCGCGAGCTGGGCAAGCTGCTGCGCGGCGCCGCGACGCGGATCGCCTCCGGCGAGGCCGAGCTGCCGATCGTGCTCGACGCCGCCGCGCTCCACGACGCCCTCGGCCGCCAGCGTTTCTTCCAGGAGTCGGTCGAGCGCACCGCCATACCCGGCGTCTCCACCGGCCTCGCGGTCACCGGAGCCGGCGGCGACGTCCTCTTCATCGAGGCAACCGCGATGGACGGCGACAAGGGCCTGGTCCTGACCGGACAGCTCGGCGACGTGATGAAGGAGTCGGCGCGGATCGCGCTCTCCTACGTTCGCTCGCACAGCGAGGAGCTGGAAATCGACCCGCGCGGCTTCCAGCGCGAGTTCCACCTGCACGTCCCCGCCGGGGCGATCCCGAAGGACGGCCCCAGCGCCGGCACGGCGATGACGACCGCACTGGTCTCGCTGCTCTCCGGGCGGCCGGTCAAGCACACCGTCGGGATGACCGGCGAGGTGACCCTGCAGGGGCGGGTCCTGCCGATCGGCGGGCTCAAGCAGAAGGTCCTCGCCGCTCACGCGGCCGGGCTGACCGAGGTGATCCTGCCGGAGCGCAACCGCGGCGACCTCGACGAGGTCCCCGAGGAGGTGCGCGAGCAGATGACCTTCCACCCGGTGATGAGCATCGGCGAGGTCTTCGAGCGGGCCCTCGAGCCCGCCGGGAACGGAGCCGATGTCGCCGCGATGTCGTAGCTGCGCTCCCGTCCCGAGCGAGCTGCGGGCGGTGGCGAGCCTGCTCGAGCGCCGCTGGACGCTGGCGACGATCTACGCCTGCGCCAGCGGCGCCGTCCGCTTCAACGAGTTCCGCCAGTCGCTGCCGGGGGTATCGCCGACGACGCTCTCCGACCGCCTCGAGCAGCTCGAGGCCGAGAGCATCGTCGAGCGGCGCCTCGTGTCCGGCCGCCCACCCCACACCGAGTACGTGCTGACCCGTCGCGGCAAGCGCCTCGCCCAGGCCGTCGCCGGCCTGCTCGAGAACCAGGCGGGTTGAGCGATCGAGATCGAACTTACCCGCGCATATGGCGGGTAAGTTCGATCTCGATCGATGTCGCGCCGCACGCGATGCGTTACGATATATCGCGTTAGTACAACGATAGAAAGGTATTTCGATGCACCACAGATGCAATCCACGCTACGCCGGAGCCCATCGGCGCGAGGAGTTCGCCCGCAGTCGCGGCCCCCGCTACGGCGGCCGCGGGCGGGGCGGCCCCCGAGCGCGCCGCGGCGACGTCCGCGCGGCCGCCTTGGCGCTGCTCGCCGAGCGGCCGATGCACGGCTACGAGATGATCAGGGAGATCGAGGAGCGCACCGACGGGGCCTGGACCCCGAGCGCCGGCTCGATCTACCCGACGCTGCAGATGCTCGAGGACGAGGGCCTGATCAGCGGCCAGGAGATCGACGGCAAGCGCCGCTTCACGCTCACCGGCACCGGCAGGACCGAGCAGGAGTCGCGAGCCGGAGAGGAGACTCCCTGGGACGCGGTTCGCGCCGGGGCCGATCCCGAGCAGATCCACCTGCGCGACTCGGTCCACAAGCTGCACCACTCGATCGGCCAGGTCTTCCACGCCGCCGACGAGGGCCAGCAGCGCCGGGTCCGCGAGCTGCTCGACGAGACCCGCCGCAAGATTTACGCGATCCTCTCCGAGGAGGGCTAGAGGCCAGCGATCCCGACGGGCCGCGGCTACTCGACGCGGTCCGTCATCGTGTCGTGGCGCTCATCCGACCCATCCATATGCGAAGCTTTGCCGATGGGGGATGCAGACAACGACATTCTCTATAAAGTGGCCTACGAAGAGGCGGTGCGGGCGCTCTCCGAGCAGCAGAGTGTGATCGACAGCGTCCGCACCCGTGCCGGGCTCCTGTTCTCGGCAGCTGCGATCACCACATCTTTCCTTGGCGCGCAGGCGCTGAACAGCGGGGAGCCAAACTTCATTGTTTGGTTGGCCATGGCAGGCTTCGTCGGCGTTGCCTCGGTCTCACTGGCAATACTCTGGCCTCGCCGGTGGGAGTTCACGGCAAATCCACGAGACGTCATCCGAACCTACATCGAGGCTGATGAGCCGGCGCCGATCGAGGAACTGCACCGGGATCTTTCCCTCCACATGCACAACAGCTATGTCGAGAATCGGGAAGGCCTCGAGCAGCTCGCTGTCTTCTTTCAGATTGCCAGCGGCTTGCTTACCGTCGAGGTGATCCTTTGGATCGTCGCTATCGCTTCGGCCGCTTAGAATTTGGCTATGGCACAGACTGCACCGCCTACTCCCCCGCCAGAGCCGAAGCGCCCCAGCCCGATGCAGGCCGAGACGCGGGGATTTTCACTGGGCAAGAACAAGTAGCGGCTCGCTACTTTGCCCTTCGCCCGTCCGTGGTCATCGGCAGCTTGTTCTCGTGTTCGAGCCGGTCGGCGTCGCGGACGGCCCAGCCGACGCGCTCGACCAGCTGTCCCGAGAAGTGGTTTGACTCGAGGTCGGTGGCGGCGATCCGCTCTCGGTAGACGACCGTGCTCGCCTCCTCGCCCGAGGGGTCGGCCACTATGAGTATCTGCGCCATGGGGATACCTCCTTCGTCTTTGGGGGACTTGGGCAGCATCGCCAACGCGGGTAAGCGGCAGGTCAAAATTAGGTAAAAGCGAACCGCCGGTCCGGTCGGCCTCCACATAGGATCGGGCGATGAAGCCGGTGACCGTCTCGACCTCGGTGGCGAAGCCCGTCGCGGAGGTCTACGAGTTCCTCAAGGTGCTGGCCAACCACGAGGGGTTCATGGATCACATGCTCGTCGACTGGCGGTTCTCCGGCGCGAGCCGCGGGGTGGGAGCGCGGGCGAAGGCGAGGGCGAACACCGTGGGCTCGCAGGACTGGACCGAGTTCGAGATCGTCGCGGCCGATCCGCCCGGTCGGATCGTCGAGGAGGGAGTCGGCTCGGGCGGCAAGCGCCACACCCGCGGCACCTACCGGCTCGAGCCGCTTCCCGACGGCGGCACGGCGATCTCCTTCGAGCTCGAGTGGCTCGAGGCGTCGCGGCTCGAACGCCTCGGCTCACCGCTGATCCGAGCCTTCGTCCGCCGCACCGACGGCAAGGCGATGCGCCGCCTCGCCAAGCAGCTCGCGCAGGGCTGACGGAGGCCGACAGCGGAGCGATCCTCGAACAGGTGGGGTGGCGCGATCGGCCGGTTCGCCGCCGCGGTCACCGGGCCGCGCGGACGCTGGGTCGTGCTTGCGGTCTGGGTGCCCCTCGCATTGGCCGGCGGGTTCGCGCGGGACCACATCGGCGAGGTCACCGCCGCCGGCCAGGCCAGCTTCCTTCCCGACGACGCCGAATCGACCCGGGTCGTCGACGTGCTCCAGCGCAGCTACAAGGGCGGCGACGACGTCCCCGCGATCGTCGTGTTCGAACGTAAGGGAGGGCTCGACCGCGGCGACCTGAACGCGATCGGCCGCCTCGGCGAGGGGCTCGACCGGCTCGGGATCGCCGGGTCGACTCCGGTGTTCGACCCGATCTCCAGCAGGTTCCGCCACCCGCTCGGCGAGATCGCCACGATCGCCCACGGGGTCGGCCCGATCGCCCCCGACGGGGAAGCCGCCCTGGTCGGGCTCGCGATCGACTCCGACGATCGCGGCGCGATCGTCAAGGGCGTCGGCGAAATCCGCGCCTACCTCGCCCGCCACCGCCATCCGGGGCTGCGCTCCTACGTCACCGGGCCGGCCGGGATCGCCGCCGACCTCGAGCAGGTGGTCGACGACGCCGGCGAGACGCTCCTGCTCGCCACCCTTGGCCTGGTCTCGATCCTGCTGCTCGTCGTCTACCGCGCGCCGGTGCTCGCCCTGCTGCCGCTGCTCAGCGTCGGCGCCGCGTACCTGATCGCCGTGGGGGTCGCCTATGGGCTGATCGAGGCCGGCTGGATCACCGTCAACGCCGAGGGCACGATGCTGCTGCTGGTGCTCGTCTTCGGCGCCGGCACCGACTACTCGCTGCTGCTCGTCCGCCGCTACCGCGAGGAGCTGGAGAAGGGCCGGGAGCCCGCTGCCGCGCTGCCGGTCGCGCTTGCCGAGAGCGCCCCGGCCATCGCCGCCTCGGGGGCGACGGTGATCGCGGCGATGCTGGTGCTGCTGCTGGCCGAACTGCAGTCGACTCACTGGCTGGGGCCGATCCTGGCGGTGGGGATCGCGGTCATGCTCGCTGCCGCCTTCACGCTCCTGCCCGCGATCCTCTCGCTGCTTGGCCGGCGGGCCTTCTGGCCGGCGCGCGGGTTCGAAGCCCGCGAGGCAGACCGCAGGTGGGTGCGGATCGCCGGCTTCGTCCGCCGCCGCGCGCGGCCGATCGTCGTCGTCGTGTCCGCGGGCCTGGCCTTCCTCGCGCTCGGCAACCTGGTCGATCACGGCACGATCGGCTTCGGCCAGGGGGAGACGCGGCCGACCGAATCCAGCCGCGGCACCGAAGCGCTCGACGCGCACTTCCCGCCCGGGCTCTCCTCGCCACTGACGGTGGTCGCCGGCGAGAGGTACTTCGCCCCGGTGCTGAAGAGGCTGGAGAGCCTGCCGGCGGTCAAGCTCGCCTCGCCGGGCCCGCCGTCGACCAGCTCGAACCAGATCGCCTTCGCCGTGATCCTGCGCGGCAATCCCTTCTCCAGCGATGCGGCAGACGCGGTCGAGCGGATCCGCGACCGGCTCCACGAAGTCGACCCCGGCGCCCTCGTCGGCGGGATCCCGGCAGAGAACCTCGACGTCGAGAAGACCAACGCCCGCGATACGAAGCTGATCCTCCCCGCGGTGCTGATCGCCGTCGGGCTTATCCTCGTGCTCGTGTTGCGGGCGCTGGTCGCGCCGGCCTACCTGATCGCCACCGTCGTCGCCTCCTTCGCGGCGACGCTCGGCCTCGCCACCTTCGCCTTCGCGGAGCTCTTCGGATCGAGCGGGATCGCCTTCAACCTGACCCTGCTCTCGTTCATCTTCCTGGTCGCCCTGGGGGTCGACTACAACATCTTCCTGATGACCAGGGTGCGCGAGGAAGCACGCTCTCGCGGCACCCCTGAGGGAACCCTCGCGGCGCTGGTCGGCACCGGCGGCGTGGTGACCGGGGCGGGGCTGATCCTCGCCGGCACCTTCGCCACCCTGACCCTGCTGCCGCTCGAGGAGCTGGTCCAGATCGGCGCCACGGTGGCGCTCGGGGTCCTGCTCGACACCTTCGTCGTGCGGGCGCTGCTCGTCCCCTCCCTGACCGTGCTGCTCGGCGAGCGCGCCTGGTGGCCCTGGCGATAGCCGCCGGCTGGGTTCAGAGGCCGGTCGGGTGACGCGCGACGAAGTGGTCGGGGCTGACCGGTTCCGTATGCCAGCGCGGTCCCGACACCCCCGGCGGATCGTCGCGGGTATCGAAGCGCAGCCCGGCGATGACCATGTATACGTGGTGGTAGTTGGCGTAGACGGTGATCCAGCGGCCGACTCCGCCGAGCCCCCAGAGCTCGAGCTGCCCGGAGACCATCGTCGTCGCGAGCTGGCCGGCGCCGTGTAGCGCGTAGCCGACCGCACCCGAGCAGTCATAGCCGCGCGTCTGCCAGCTGAGGTGACCGCCGCCCCAGACGTAGGGCGTATCGGCGATGCGGTTGGCGGCGGCGATCGCCGCCTTCACTGCCGGGGGAGCGTCTGGGGGCGCGATCGCACGGCCGTCGAGGAGGGTCGCCCCGCAGGTCGCGCTGGTCCTCGCCGTAACCGAGGAGGCCGGGATGCAGCTGTAGCCCCAGGGCACGGCCTGGCCCGCGGCCACCGGAGCGCCGAGAGCCGCCGTGGCGCCCGCGGTCGCGAGAGCGAGCGCAATCCCCTTTCCGATCCGGCCCAAGATCCCGGAAAGGCTACGCGTCATCGTCGCTCGGGGCTAGACGGCAGCGGGCGAGAGGTGCTCGTGGACGAAGCGCACGACCGCGGCGCCCTCGCCGACGGCGGTCGCGCAGCGCTTGATCGAGCCGGCGCGCACGTCGCCGGCCGCGTAGATGCCGGGGACGCTGGTTTCGAGCAGCCCGTCCGCTCCCGCCTCGGGGCCGGTGAGGATGAAGCCCTTGGGGTCGCGATCGACCACGTCGCCGAGCCACTCGGTGCAGGGGGAGGCGCCGAGGAAGAGGAAGAGGAAGGAGAGCGGCACCCGCGCCCCGTCGCTGAGGGTTACGCCGTCGAGCCGACCGTCCTCGCCGTGGAGGGCGGCGATTTCGCTGCGATCGCGAACGGCGACGCCGTAGCGCTCGAGCTCCTCGATCAGGTATTGGGACATCGTCTCGCCGAGGTCGGCGCGGCGGTGCAGGAGGGTGACGAGCGCGCCGCCGCGCGCCAGCCAGACGGCGGCCTGCGCCGCCGAGTTGCCGCCGCCGACGACCCCGACCCGCTGCGCGCCGCAGAGGTGGGCCTCGGGCGGCCCGGCGGCGTAGAAGACGCTGATCCCCTCGTAGCTGTCGAGGTCATCGACCGGCAGGCGCCGGTATTCGGCGCCGGTAGCGAGCAGCACCGCCCGCGCCGCGATCTCGTTGCCTTCCTCGAGCTTGACCAGATGGCGCTCGCCGCCGGGCTCGAGCGCGCGGGCGCGATAGGGGGTCGCCGTGCGAGCGCGGAACTTGCGCGCCTGCGTGACCGCCCTGCTGGTCAGCTCGGAGCCGCTGATCCCGGCCGGGAAGCCGAGGTAGTTCTCGATCCGCCGCGAGGTGCCCGCCTGGCCGCCGAGCACGGTGCTCTCGATCACCAGCGTGTCGAGTCCCTCCGAGGCGCCGTAGACGGCCGCGCCGAGCCCGGCCGGCCCGCCGCCGATGACGAGCAGGTCGACCTCCTCCTCCTGCTGCAGCTCCAACCCGATCCCCAGCGCCCGCGAGAGCTCGCCGTTGCTCGGCCGCCGCAGCTCCGCGCCGCCGGGCAGCCGCACGAGCGGCAACGCGTCCGGGCCGGCCCGTTCGACCAGCGCCGCCGCCTCCCCGTCCTCGCTCGGGTCGATCCAGGAATTGGGCAGCCGCTGGCTCTTGGCGAAGTCGAGCAGCCGGCGGGTCTCGGCCGAGCCGCGCGGGCCGACGATCTCGATCCCGATTCCGTCGCGCTGTTGGAGCAGTTCGCGACGCTGGACGAACGCCGAGAGCAGCAGTTCGGAGAGCGAGCCGTCCTCGAAGAGCAGCTCCCGCAGCGCTTCGCGGTCGACCGCTATGTAGCGGATCGGCTCGGTCACGACGGCGGTGAGGAAGACGGTCTGCCCGGAGAGCAGGTTCATCTCCCCGAGGAAGCCCGAAGCGCCATGGCGGACGATCTCCTGGCCGGCGGCGTCGGTCACCGCGACCTCACCCTCGATTATCGCGACGAACGGATAGCTGGCATCGCCGATCTCGAACAGCGTCTCGCCGACCGCGGCGCTGCGCTCCTCGCCGACCTGGGCCAGCGTCGCCAGCTGCGATTTCGAGAGCACGCGACTCGCCGGATTGGGCACCCGGCCAAGGCTACCTGCAGGGCTGTCTCGCCTTCGTCACAAAGGCGGGGAGATCAGGCAGTCGCGCCTGTCGGCCATCGCCAGTGGGCGTGAGTTGGGGAACGCTTCGAGCAGGGCGCCGGCTATCAGCCGGCTGCGCGCCGCGTAGCCCGGCGAGGTGAAGTGGATCCCGTCGGGGATGAACCAGGCGTCCTTGACGTCCGCTGCCCAGTTGTAGATGCGCATGTATGGGTAACGGTCGCAGGCGTGGAGGAGGGCTTCGTCCCACTTCTTCATGTTCGACTCCGCGTAGGGGCCGTTGGCGACGAGCGACTTCACATTCACCCACAGCACCGGTTCTTCCCCGATCGTCGACATCATGCTGTCGACCCGGTCGTCGTAGGTGAAGTTCGATCCGACCGCGACGTCGGCCGCCTCGTTGGTACCCAGCGCCAGCACCCAACACCCCCTGAAGCCCTCGTTCTTCCAGGCCCCGGCGACTTCCTGTGCGTTCGGTTCCCCCTCGAAGTTCTCGTAGATCGAGCGGGCGCCGGCTATCTCGAAATGCTGCGTGGTGGCGCCGACGCGCGCGTACCGGGCGCTGATTCGCTGCTTGGGGTCGGGAAGGTAGTTTTCGGATACGAGGCCCTCCGAGGTCGAGTCGCCGATGTGGATGACGGCTTTGCATGAGGTGGCCAGGGGGACCGAGCGTGGGTTCTTCACGGTGACGGTCCTCGCGACGGTCTCGGCGCCGATCGCGCTGGGCTCGTTGGAGACGCCGACGCCGGCCAGGCCGGCGAGCGCGACCGCGGCGACGGCGGCGCTCACGGCGACGATCGCCCAGGCCGGCCGTGTCAGCCTCCCCGGGCGCCAGCCGCCCGCCCGCCACTGTCTCCACAACCTGCCCAGGGCGCCGTGGCGGATCGGGTTCTCGAGGTAGCGCCAGGACAGCTCCGCCACCGCCGCGATCGCGGCGACCTGGAGGGCGGCGCGCAGGAGGTCGGGGCCGTGGGCGCCCGCCGGCGTGGTCAAGACGACGATCGGCAGGGCCCAGAGGTAGATGCCGTAGGAGCGCTCGCCGATCCAGCGCATCGGCCGGCAACCGAGGATCGGGCCCAACCGCGAGGCCGGATGGGCGAGCGAGGCGATCGCGAGGACCGTGGCCAGCGCGAGCAGCGCGAAGCCGCCGCGGTAGAGGAATGGCGAGAACTCGCCGCTATGCCAGAACATCGCCCCGATCGCCGCCAGGCCGAGTGCTCCCGCGGCCTCGATCGTCAAGCGCGCCCGGGGGGCGATGCGCGAGTGCAGTCGCCGGCTCGGCCAGAGCATCGCCAGCGCCGCCCCGGCGAGCAGCTCCTGGGCGCGGGTGTCGGTCCCGTAGTAGACCCGCGAGGGGTCGAGCGTGGGGTGGTAGAGGATCGCCATCAGGATGGCGGAGCCGAGCGCCGCGAGCAGGGTGGCGGCGGCGAGCCTGGGTCGCACTCCGGTCGCCCGCTTGGCGTCCGGGACGAGGCGGAGCCCCACCATCAGTAGGAACGGCCAGACGATGTAGAACTGCTCCTCCACCGAGAGCGACCAGAGGTGGTTGAGGGGCGAGGGCGGTGCGAAGCGGGCGAAGTAGGAGACGTGGTGGAAGATCAACCACCAGTTGTTGAAGTAACCGCCCGCGGAGAGCGCCGCGGAACGGAAGTCCGCCGGTTGGTGGGGGCCGATGAGGGTGACCCACGCGGTCACGATCGTCAGCATCGCGAAGAGGCCCGGCAGCAGGCGACGCGCCCGCGCCAGCCAGAACGACTTCAGCCGGATCCCGCCGCCGTTCACCTGGTTGAGCAGGATGTCGGTGATCAGGTAGCCGCTGAGGGTGAAGAACACACCGACACCCAGCAGCCCGCCTTCCGCCCAGCCGAATTTGAGGTGGTAGAAGACGACGCCGAGGACCGCGACCGCCCGCAGGCCGTCGAGGCCCGGCATGTACCGCTGTCCGCGCCTTACCGGTTCAGGCATAGGAGGCCGTCCGCCGAGAAGACAAAGCGGGTCTCAGCTCGGGGGCTGGGCCCCTTGCGTCCCGGTTGCGCCGGCCTGTGCCGAGTCGCGCGCTTGGGCGAAGAAGTAGCCGACGACGGGACCGAGGAAGGCGATGAAGGCAGCTCCGCTGAGAATGTTCATAGCCGCAAGCCCGCCCGCGATCGCAAAGGCGGTGATCGCGGCTGCGGTCCCGGCGAACCCAGTACCGAGCAGGGGTACTCCCCCGCCACCGCCGCCCTTGGCAATCGCGGTCACGTGAACCAAGGTGGGCTCTCCACCCTCCGCCGTTGCGCTCAGCGTGATTGGACCCTCCTTCAATGCCGTCAACGTGGTTTCGGCTCCGCTGGCCGGCTCGACTTTTGCGGCGTCCGGGGGTTGGAGAGTCCATGCGCAGGACGTCGCAGGGGCACCCTGGACGGCTGCCTTGTACACAGTCGGTTCGCCGACCACGACCGCAGCGGGGCCGGCCACAACCGGCTGCTGCGTGGCAGCGTCGACGGTGATGCCCCGGGAGCGAAACTGGGCATCCTCGACCGGATTGAACACGGTCACCGGGAATTGCCCGGTCGTCTGCAGCGCAGCTGCCGCCAGCTTCTCGTAGCTTGCGCGCCAGCGGTCGTAGAAGAGATACGCCAGCCCCAGGGCAGCAGCTCCGAGGAAGAAGATCACGACGGCGACCCCGCGGTTGTCGCTGCTGTCCGAGGCGGCGCTCTGGCTGTCGCTGGGTTCGGTGGAGCTGCTCGTCGAGGTCGAGGTCGAGGTCGTTGGAACGGTGCTCGTCGTGTCCGTGCTCGTAACGGCTGCCGTCGCGCCGCAGTCCGCGACCGCGACAAACGTCAGCATCAGTACGAGTGCGAATCCTGCCATGCGAGCAAGCATGTGATGGCTCCTTTGGGTCGCTTTACTCGACGTCGTCTTTAATCGCGTCGATCGCTTCTTTGACAGATCGCAGCGGCACACTCGTTGCTGCGGCAACATTTCTCGGTTGCCCGAGGTCACCCGCGAGCATCGCGTCGAGGCTGCTTGGTCCCTCTGCATCGGCGACGCTCCCCAGGTAGCTGGCCACTCGCTGCGTAACCGGCCCGGCCGCCTCGACCTCCCGAAGTTCATCCCCCAGCACGGATTCCTGACGCTGTGAGCGCGCCCGCTCACGTCGCTTGCGCGTTGGCGAGCGCGGCGGTCTCTGGGCGGTCCACGCCGTCCAGATGCCGTCGCCGATGAGTTGGCCCGCGACGGTTTCGGCGGGCGATCCGGGGAGGATGACGCCACCGTGTCGCCAGGCGTCGAGGCGGATGAGCGCGGCGTATGCGACGACGAGCATCGGTGGCCACTCGAGGTCCAGCTCCAACGCCTGCCTCTTCACCGGCTGCCGATCCCGTTCGTCGCGGGCCTCGTCGCCGAGCACCCAGAGGGCGACGACGTCTGGTGCCGCGGGCATGAGTTGATCGAGATTGCTCATCACGATGTCGAAGCGCTCGAAGTCGATCTCCGGTTCGAGCAGCAGGGAGTGCGCACCGAGTACGCCGAGCATCGGATCCTTGAACTTTTCGTCAAGCAGGAGATCGAGGAAGTCGGGGGGCAGCACCGTGCGTCTTTCGCGCAGCCCGGCAAGGGCCAGCTCGGCCGCCGCCGCGGTGTGCTCCGCCCGCTCGGGATTCCACGGCTGATCGATCGAGAACATCAGGATGGTGGCCTGACTCGGCACAGGCCCTTCGGGTCCAGAGGGCACAAAGACGAGCGTCTGCCAGCCCGGCACGACCCACAACGACTGTTCCACGGTTGCGCCGCCGGAGCGCGTACGCAGGCAATAGCCGCCCGGCTCGACGGCCGCCGCCTGGACCAGCCAGTCCGGCCCGACGCTTCGCCACCAGCTCTCGTCGTTCTTGCCGATGGCCTCGGAGCCCCGGATGAGCTCGAATCCGAGCGCCGTCGGCGCCTCCTCACCTTCGTTGGTTCCGCGCACCATGACCAGGAGACCCCCCCTACCAGGGTCCCTGGTCTGAGCTATGTGTTCGCTGCCGCGGGTGGCGGCGATCTGATGGCGCTCGTTCCAGGTGGTCGTCCCGGGCAGGGGAACCGCAGCTGGGAACGAGAGGTCGACCGTCTCGGAATATGCGTCTCCAGCGCGCAGGCTGATCAGTCGGGTGTCCGTTGCCACGCCTGCGCTGAGCCGCAGCTCGTAGATTCCGGGACGCAGGTCGTCCGCGACCAGCAGGCCGGGCCCGCTTGCCACCTCGGCAAACGTCGAGTCGATCAGCGACATCTGCACCGAGCCGATCCTCGACTCCACCCGGAGCGCAGCGTGGTCGCTAGGCGTTGACATCGATGTCCTCCCCGGCGACCTTGAAGAGCTGGGACTTGAAACCGGTCGCGCCTGCGCCTGGCGCCAGTTCGTACAGCGCGTCTTCGAGCTCGACGGGCCACGGCTTGCCGTCGATCGTTTGACTCTCGACGACCTCGAATGCCCCGGTCCTGATCTCCGCCGCCTGGCCGATTGCCCCGGCGGGGAAGCTGACCGTCACCTTCCGGCGAGGTGGTGAGGACACTTTGCACACGGTGATCTGTCGCGTCAGGTCGCCTGAGAACTCCACCCTCTGCGGCGCCTGCGCCGCCTTGGTCCGCGATTCAACCGAGCTGCGAACGTAGGTGGCAAGACTTGACGAGGTCACCTCTCCTTTGTCGGCCGCACCGCCTTCGAGTCCGTCGAGCACCGCTCCGGTGAAGACTCCACGTGCTTGGTCGGGATCGACCGGATCTTTCGGCTCGAGGGCGTCTTCGCCGATCAGCGCCGCGTAGCCGAGCAACGCGAAGACCTGGACAGTTTTGGCAGGTTTGCGCGTGCCGAAAGGAGGTCGATACGAAAAGGCGGCGTCACGGTACTGTCGCCGGCAGCAGTCGCTGAATACCAGCACCTCCCGGAAAAGCGCGGACTTGCTGAGCCAGTCCACGTAGCGTTCGATCTCGAGGTGGTAGCCAAGCTGATCGTCGGCTGCATCCGCGAGTAGGAGGGCCGCCACGCCGTCGGGCGGTGCGTAGCCGTGTCCGGCGACGTAGATGTAGATCCGAGTGTCGTTCCACGCGGGGCTGTTGGGCGCCGCATGCGCGCTGACCGTCGTTTTCCAGTCCGCGAACACATCGTTGACGTCGCGCTGGGTGGGGTATGCCTTTCGCCGCGCGGCCAGCGGCCCCCCCGGATCCTGAAGGAGCTTGACGTTGTCCTTGGGCACCGCACCACCGGTTGGCGAGACGAGCCATTCGTGGAACCGCTTGGCGTCCGAGCGGGCGTACGAGAGGTCTTTAGCGCCGGCGAGGTCCGGGTAGCGGTCGATGCCGACCACCACACCGAAGTGCAGTTCATTCATGACGCCTAGCCCCCACTTGGAGAGCCTCGCACACTCATGAGAAAAAAGTCAAATACTCGTATAGGGGTGGCCGGCACTCGTCGGTGAGAGCCGTTGCAAAGCGTTTTGTGTGCTCATCGGCAAAGTCGGGCGGACTGTCTTACCCCCCGAGGGCCCAGAGGGCCCGCCTCCTTCCGGCGGCGGCGAACAGGCGGGGCAGCAGCGGTGCCTCCTTCATCGTTGAATTAGTACCGGCTGCTCCCAGGTCCCCGATTTCCACTCCGGCTTCGCGCCCTGATAAACACCCCCTATGGGGTACGAGCAGTGGTCGGCGGTCGACGAGTACGTGGGTGGGTTGCTGGCGCCGCACGACCGAGCGCTGGATGAGGCGCTGCGGGCTGCCGAGGAGGCCGGGTTGCCGCCGATCCAGGTGTCCCCACCGCAGGGGAAGCTGCTGAGCCTGCTGGCGAGGACGGTGGGGGCGAAGAGGGTCCTCGAGTTCGGCACGCTCGCCGGCTACAGCACGATCTGGCTGGGCAGGGCGCTGGCGGACGGCGGTCGCCTGATCACGCTGGAGGCCGACCCGAGCTACGCCGAGGTTGCGCGCAAGAACATCGCCGGAGCCGGGCTGGACGACGTCGTGGACTTGCGGGTCGGCCCCGCCCTCGACACCCTGCCGGCTCTTGCCGCCGAGGGCGCGGGCCCGTTCGACCTGACCTTCATCGACGCGGACAAGGTCCACAGCCCCGACTACTTCGCCTGGTCGCTGGAGCACTCCCGTCCCGGCAGCCTGATCGTCGTCGACAACGTGGTCCGCGACGGCAGCCTCGCCGAAGCGGAGAGCGACGACGCCATAACCCGGGCCCAGCGTTACCTGCACGAGATGCTCGCCGCCGAGCCCCGCGTCAGCGCGACGACGATCCAGACGGTCGGCACGAAGGGCTACGACGGCTTTGCCGTCGCCCTCGTTGCGTCATAGGGCTCAGTCGCTCAGCAGGGCTGCCAGGGGCGGGCAAAGAGGTCGTATGACTTCCCTATCGCGCTGAAGCCCAGCGCCCGCGCGGTCTCGCAGTACTGCTGCGGATCCAGCTCGTACTCGGCCTCGAAGACGGCTTTCCGATCGCGCACGAAGGGTCGGTAGAGGCCGCATTCCTGGTACTGGAAGCACTGCTCGACGATCGCGAAGTCGAAGCTGTGGATCAGCTGCTGCGCCTGAGGGCCGTCGTTCTTCAGCGCCACCGCCATGTTGCGGCGATGCACCTGGCGTGCCACCCAGCGGTTGAAGCGCAGCTGGTCGGCTCGGGTGATGTGGAACCCGGTCTTGTTTTCGGGTTCCCAGCCAGCGAGGTTGTCGGGCTCGACCGCGTCGAAGCCCCGGCGCGCGCACATCGTGAAGCGCCGCTCCAGCGGCCCCTCGAAGAGGTGGAAGCGGCTGACGTCCAGCCAGCGCTCGTCGGGGAAGCCCTGATAGCGGCGGCCGATCGCCGAGCGGGGGAACCGACCTGCGTCGGGGCGGTAGCTCTCCCAGCTGCCGACGTCGAGGTAGCAGACGACCCTGCGACCTTGCCGGTGCAGCTCGGCGACCGTGCGCTTCGGCGTTTCGAACCCGTCGACGTCGTAGACGGAGGCGGCGATCGAGGTATCGACCGCCCCTTGCAGCTGCCACTGCCATGGCTCGGTGGTGGGCTTGGGCTGCCAGCGCCCGTGGGCGTGGCTGCGTTGCGAGTGCCTGCCGTGTGCCTGTGCCGGCGCGCTTTGCTCGCCCAGGCCGAGGGCCAGTGCGATCGCCGCGACTGGCACAGCGAGAATCGCCGATCGGCTATGGCGGCAAGCGCGACGCATTGGGGTGGGGTGACCTACCGGGCATTGTGGATCGTCCGTCGCCCGGTTCGTTCGAGGGGAGTATTTTGACCATATGCGCGGCCCCCGGCACGAAAGGGCGCATCGATGGGCGATGAGGTGTTGTGCATCGGCCTCCTCGGGACGTTCTCCGTCACCCTGAGCGGTGACGCCGTCCCCGACGAAGCCTGGCGTCTGCGCAAAGCGAAGACCCTGCTCAAGCTGCTCGCGCTTGCGCCCGAGCAGCGCCTCCACGCCGACCAGGCCGTCGAGCTGCTCTGGGCCGAGCGCGATCCGGCCGCCGCACGCAACAACCTGCACCAGGCGATCTACGCGGCTCGTCGCGCGCTCGACTCGACCGGGCTGGAGGGCAGTCGCTGCCTGCAGCTGCAGGAGGACGTGATCGCGCTCTGCCCGCACGATCCGGTCCGGATCGACGTCGTCGACTTCGAGCAGGCCGCGGGGAGCGCGCGAGCGCAGCGCGACCCCGCCGCCTACCGGGCGGCGCTCGACTCCTACGAAGGCGAGCTGCTGCCCGAGGATCGCTACGAGGAGTGGACCGCGGCGCGGCGCGACGCCCTGCACGAGCTGCGGCTCGCGCTGGGGATCGAGCTGGCCGAGCTCGAGGCGCCGACCGATCGGGCGGCGGCGATCGGCCGCCTGCGAGAGGTTCTGGCGGAGGAGCCCCTGCACGAGCCCGCGCACCGCGCCCTGATGCGCCTGTACGCGGGCGGTGGGCGGCGGCAGGAGGCCCTGGCCCAGTTCCAGGAGCTGAAGCGCGGCCTGCGACGCGAGTTCGAGGACGAGCCCGACGACGAGACCCGCCGCCTGTACCAGGGAATACTCACGCGCAGCCTCGGGGCGGAACCGGATCGCGCCCCCGCCGAGGCCGACCCCCCGCCGCGCAGCGAGGGCTCGGGCAGCCTCCCCCAGCAGCTGACCAGCTTCATCGGCCGCGAGCGCGAGCTGGGGGAGACGGCGACGCTCCTGCGCACGTCGAAGCTGCTCACCCTGACCGGCGCCGGCGGTTGCGGCAAGACGCGCCTCGCCCTCGAGCTCGCCGGGCAGCGGCAGGGGGACTTCGCCGACGGTGTCTGGCCGGTCGAGCTGGCGGCCCTCGGCGAGGCCGAGCTGATCGGCCCGGCGATCGCCCAGGCCCTGGACACCCGGCTTGCCTCCGATCGCGCCGCCGAGATCGCCCTCGCCGGGCACATCGGCGATCGCGAGCAGCTGCTCCTGCTCGACAACTGCGAGCACCTGGTCGAGCCCGTCGCGCACCTGGCCGAGGCGCTGCTCCGCCACTGCCCCCGCCTGACCGTGCTGGCGACCAGCCGCGAGCCGCTCCGCGTCCCCGGCGAGGTGACCTGGCGGGTGCCCTCGCTCTCGCTGCCGAAGCTGACCGATCGCTCGCTCTCCGACGGGGGGCTGGAAGCGGAGTCGGTGCGCCTCTTCGCCGCCCGCGCCGCACAGGCCGCACCCGGGTTCGAGCTCGACGGGGACAACGCGATCGCGATCGCCACCCTCTGCCACCGCCTCGACGGCATGCCGCTGGCGATCGAGCTGGCGGCGGCGAGGGTCGGCGTCCTCGCCCCCGGCCAGATCGTCGAGCGCCTCGACGACTCCCTCGACCTGCTCTCGACCGGCGCGCGCACGGCGATGACCCGGCAGCAGACGCTGCGGGCGACCCTCGCCTGGAGCTTCGAGCTGCTCGACGCCGAGGAGCAGGTGCTGCTGCGGCGCCTGGCGGTGTTCGCGGGGAGCTTCGGCTTGGAGGCGGCCGAGGACGTCTGCGCCGAGCAGCCGCTGGAGCGCAGCGAGGCGGCCGCCCTCCTCGGCCGCCTGGTCGACAAGTCGCTGGTGCACGTCGAGGAGGGGTCCGGCGACCATCGCTACCGCCTGCTGGAGACCGTGCGCCAGTACGCCGCGGAGCAGCTCGCCGAGGCCGGCGAGCGCGAGGCCTTCGAGCGCCGCCATCGCGATTGGTATGTCGAGCTTGCCGAGAGCGACCCGACCGCCGCCGGCGACCTGCCGGCGAGGGACCGGCTCAGGCGGCTGGACCTGGAGCGCGACAACCTCCGCGCCGCCCTCGCCTCGGCGCTGGTCGACGACCCCCAGGCCGGGCTCCGGCTGGCCGTGGCCCTCTGGCGCTTCTGGCTGATGCGCGGCTACCTCGCCGAGGGGTACCGCTGGCTGACGGCGTCGCTGACGGCGGCGCCCGCGCAGACGGCGGTCCGCGCCCGCGCCCTGCTCGCCGCCTGCCTGGTCGGCCTGCGCCGCGGCGTCCACGAGCGGCTGCACGAGTTCGGCGCCGAGAGCGTCGCCATCTTCGCCGCGCTCGACGATCACGGCGGGATGTTCGACGCGGTCGAGGTCTCGGCGGCCTACCGCACGATCGTCAGCGGCGAGCGGGACATCGAGGCGCTGCTGGGCGAGCACGAGGCGCTGCTCGTCGACGACCTCCCCGCGGCTCGGCCGCCGGCCTGGGCCGCGCACACCCGCGGCGTCGCCGCCTGGTTCCGGCGCGAGTACCCGCGGGCGAGGCAGCAGCTCGAAGTCGCGCTCGAGCGCTTCGCCGAGCTGATCGACGACTCCCGCCCGGCGCTCTGGCCGATCGGCTACGGCTTGATCTCGGTCGAGCCCGAGGTCGGCTACCCGCTGTTCCTGCAGGAGGACACGGTGCTCGTGGCGCGCCGGGTGGGGGGAGAGGCGGCGACGGCCTACACCCTGGTCAACCTGGCGGCGGTGGATCGGGTCGAGGGCAAGCTCGCGCACGCGGGCGAGCTGATCGAGGAGAGCCTCGCCCGCTTCCAGCGGCTCGACGACAGGCAGGGAGAGGCGTACGCGCTCAATGCGCTCGGCAACCTGGCCCGCTCCAGCGGCGACTTCGAGCTGGGGCGGACGCAGCTCGACCGCAGCCTGGCCATGCGAGAGGAGATCGGCGACCGGCGGGGCACCGGGATCACGCTCGGCTGCCTGGCGGTGCTCCTCGCCCGCTCCGGCGACTCGGACGCCGGCCGGGCGTCGGCCGAGCGGGCCCGGGGCTGGTTCAGCGAGAACGACGACCTGATCGGCCTCAGCGCCGCCGAGCTCAGCCTTGCGAACGTGGCGCTGTGCGACGGGGATCGAGCCGATGCCCGCGCGCATCTGGAGGCCGCCGCGTCGGTCTTCGGCGAGGTCGAATCGATGCACCAGGCGGGCTGGGCGCTGGCCGTGCTCGCGGCGCTGTCCGCCGAGGACGGCCAGCCGGCGGCTGCGCGCGGCTGGCTCGAGCGGGCGATGCGGCACTTCGAGCTGCTGGGCGGCGAGGCCGGCATGGAGTACTGCCGGGGGCTGGAACGCGGGCCTAAGGCGGTGCAAAGTGGTGGCTAAGTGGCGGCCCGTAGCCTCGCCGAGCGTCATCGAGAAGTGGTCTCAACCACCCAAAGGAGAAGGAGAACGGGCATGGCAACGCAAGGAGTGCTTGGAGCGGCAACGCTGAAGGAGTTCGAGGAGGGGCTGCACGGGACCCTCGTCCGTCCCGGCGACGCCGCCTACGACGAGGCCCGCTCGATCTGGAACGGAGTCCACGACTGCAGCCCGGCGGTGATCGCCCGCTGCGCCGATTCCGCCGACGTGCGCCACGCGATCGGCTTCGCCCGCAGCGAGGGGCTGGACGTCGCGGTGCGCGGCGGCGGCCACAGCATCCCCGGCTTCTCGACCTGTGACGACGGCATCGTCATCGACCTCTCGCCGATGAAGGACATCGAGGTGGACGCGGCCGGGCGCACCGCCACCGCCCAGGGCGGGGTCCTCTGGGCAGAGTTCGACGCGGCCACCCAGGAGCACGGCCTCGCCACCACCGGAGGGTTGGTCTCGACCACCGGCGTCGCCGGCTTCACCCTGGGCGGCGGGATCGGCTGGCTGATGCGCAAGCACGGCCTGGCCTGCGACAACCTGCGCTCGGCCGAGGTGGTCACCGCCGACGGCCAGATCCTCACCGCGAGCGCCAGCGAGAACGCGGACCTCTTCTGGGGCCTGCGCGGGGGAGGCGGCAACTTCGGCATCGTCACCTCCTTCGAGTTCGACCTGCACCCGGTCGGCCCGACTGTCACCGCCGGCCCGGTCTTCTACCCGGGCGAGCGGGCGGAGGAGGTCATGCGCTTCTACCGTGACTTCGTCCAGGACCTTCCCGATGAGCTGACGACCCTGGTCAACCTGCTGACCGCCCCGCCGGCGCCGTTCCTGCCCGAGGAGTGGCACGGCAAGAAGCTGGTCGCCCTGATCGGCTGCTACGCCGGCGACGTCGAGGAGGGGGCGAAGGCGATGCAGCCGCTGCGCGATCTCGGCGATCCCGTCGCCGACCTGGTCGGCCCGATGCCCTACGTCCAGATGCAGGGCCTGATCGACGCGCTCTGGCCCCGCGGGACCAAGGCCTACATGAAGGCGGGCTACCTGCGCGAGCTCGACGATCATGCGATCGAGACGATGGGCCGCTATCACCGCGACGCGACCTCGCCGTCCTCGGAGATCCACATCCAGCACTTCGGCGGCGCGGTCGCCCGCGTCGACGGGGAGGCGACCGCCTATGGGGAGCGCGGGGCTCCCTTCGTGCTCAACACGATTGCGGTCAGCCACGAGCCGGGCGGGATCGACACCCACGTCGAGTGGGCGCAGCGGCTCTACGCCGAGATCGAGCCCTCGCTGACCGGCGGCGCCTACATCAACTTCCTCTCCGCCGAGGGCGAGGAGCGGGTGCAGGCGGCCTACGGGGCAGAGAAGTTCGCCCGCCTGCGGGAGCTCAAGGACCGCTACGACCCGACCAACCTCTTCCACCTCAATCAGAACGTCCCGCCGTCGAAGGGAGCGTGAGCGGGCGGCGTGGGCGAGTCGCTCCGCATACCGAGTCGCTTCAACGGGCCGAGGGAAAGCGGCAACGGCGGCTACTCCGCGGGGGTAGTCGCCGGTTTGCTCGGTGGCGAGGCGGAGGTCAGCCTGAGGCGCCCGGTCCCGCTCGACACCGAGCTCGAGGTCGTTCGTGACGGCTCTGGGGAGGTGCGGGTTCTCGACGGCGACGCGCTGGTGATCGAGGGTCGAGCGGCCGAAGTCGAATTGGAGCTGCCCGCACCGGTCGACCCGGCCGAGGCCCGACTCGCCGCCGAGCGCTACCGGGGATCTTCGGAGAACATCTTCAGCACCTGCTTCGTCTGCGGTAGAGCGCGCGAGGACTCCTTCGGGGTGTTCGCCGGCCCGGTCGAGGGCCGCCAGCTGGTTGCCTCCCCCTGGACTCCGCCCCCGTGGAGCGCCGACTCGTCGGGGCGCGTGCGCCCGGAGTTCGTCTGGGCGGCGCTCGACTGCCCCGCCTACTTCGCCGCCTACATGGGCGAGGAGGGGCCTTCAGCGTGCTGGCCCGGTTCACGGCGCGGGTCGAGCCCGACATCCCGGCGAACACCGAGCACATGGCGATCGCCTGGCCGCTCGAGACCGAAGGCCGCAAGCGCTGGGCGGGCTCGGCCCTGCTCTCCGCCGAGGGCGAGACCCTCGCCGTGGCCCGCGCGCTCCTGGTCGAGCCACGGGTGGTTAGGCCCACCGACTTCTCAGTCCATTCCAATTCAAGTCCTCGCTCACTGCGAGTTTTTTCACACGTCGATCTGTACTCGAATGGTTTGTTAGCTCGTCCATCCAAAGGGAAATGGGTCCTGCCGACAGTGTCGATCATGGAGCACAGTGTCGTGGATCGAATAGGGTAATGCTCATGTTTGAGCATTACCCGTCCCAAAGGGTAAGGGACATCCCTGCTTCCGCTGTCCTCTGTTGGTGTTGCCGCACTTATCTTGTCCTCGGGGTGTGGTGGTGCACAGGAAGCTGCTTCGGACCCTTCTTCTGCCGTGGCAAGAGATCGGCTATCCCCGTCTCCGGGGGTGACCGTGCTGAGGCGGGGGCAAAATAATGAATTTCAATGGCTGGTTAGTGCTGAGCGCAGAATCCGGTCACATGAAGCTGTGCTTTGGCGTCAGCTTGATTTCCTCGCACCCGACCGACGGCGTTGTTTTACCTACGGGCGATTCCGGATGTGGATTTGCGGGAAAACCGCCGCGTCGAGTGGTGAGCGTCCCAGCACTAGCCCTGATCCGGCGTTTTCACCTCAACAGGTGTAGTTCGCCCGCTTGAGGCACGTAACAGTCACGGGGCGGTTCACCGGAACCGCCCCGTGGCGCTTCTCGAGGGTTGCCGGCCCTTTCGCTTCGGCTTCGCGAAGCATTTGGCGCAGGCTGAAGCCGCGTTGGGGCGCGAAGCGGAGATCGGTGGTCAGCTGGGTGCGAGGACGCCTATGGTGGCGCTCTGCCCGGCAGTGAGCGCAGCCGGGCGAAGGCCGTCACCAGTGCCTGCGCCCAGGGCCAGGAGCGCGGCAGGCGCAGGGTCGTGCGCCGGGCGGAGCGCACCACCTTGCCGGCGACGTGCAGGAGGCGCTGGCGCAGCCGCTTGGGCTCGGCGAGCGCCAGCTCGCCCTCGAGGCAGAGCAGGCGGAGCCAGGCGAGCAGCTCCTGGGCGATCAGCGAGAGCTCCAGCCACACCCGGTTGTGACAGAAGGCGGCAAAGGGCAGGTTGCGCATGCCCGTGTCCTTGCCGCAGCGGATCTCGTCCTCGACCTTGGCGCGGCGGCGGTGGCGCAGCTCCAGGGTCGCGATGTCGGTTCCTTCCTGGTCGGTTATGAAGGCGGTGTGGCGGTAGCCCTCTGCGTCGAAGAGGCAGAACTGCGCGCCCGGATGGGGGCGCTCGCGGCGCACGATCAGCCGGGTGCCCTCCGGCCAGGCGGAGAGGTCGACCTCCTCGGTCAGCTCGGTGACCCAGGCGCCCTCGCGCACTTTGCCCCCGGCGTCGATCGCGGCCTGCCATGCCGACTCCGGTGTGCGCAGGATCGCCTCGCGCACCCGCTCGTCGACCTCGTAGCCGACCGAGAAGCGAATGCCCGCTTCGCGGCAGTCCCGAGTGAAGGCGTGGGTGCGCCCGCCGATGTCTGTGCGCACGAGGATCTCCCGGTCCAGGTCTGACTCGGGCAACTGCTCCAGGGCCAGTTGCAGGACCTCGAAGTGATCGGAGGCGGTGTTGGCGCCGGCGTTGCCGGGGCGCAGGATGCCCGCCAACGGCTCGCTTGTCTCATCCAGGTAGCAGAGCAGCGGGTGAAAGCCGAAGCCTCCCTTGTAGTTCCCCGCCGCGCCCTCCTTCTCAGAGGCGGCGCCGAGCAGGGTGGCGTCGATGCTGAGGGTGATCGCCTCGGGCCTGGCGCCGGCATCCCAGGCGCGCTCTCGCGCGACCCCCCGGGCGCCGCGGATCGCTTCCAAAAGGCCCGCGTCGATCGACTTGATCACCCGGTGGGCGGTCCTCTCGGAGGCTACCGCTCCGAACAGCGCCCCCTGGTCGCGCAATACGCCGAGGTCGGTGACGCAATCCCCGCCGTCGGCGATGGCGACGATCAGGTCGCGCAAGACGACGCCTGGATCGTGGGCGGAGCGCCGCTCGCGGGTCGGCCGCGTCGCCTCCGAGAGCGCCGCGGTGAGCCCGACGCGATCCCCCAGCTCAGCCAGCAGATGAGTACCTGCGTGAGAAACGATCCCCTCGGCGTCCGCCCTGACTTCTACGGTTTGGCGCGTCGTTTGTGTCTTCACCTTCCGGGTGTCCTCCTGGGTCTCGGGGAATGGGTCCGCAAACCGCATTCTCAAGACCCAAGAGGACGCTCCCGGTGGGTTCCCTCAGGTCGTTATCGCCGGATCCGGGCTAAATGCTGATGGAGTTGGTGTAACTAACGTCGGAGTGGCAGTATTTCCAAAATCGGTAACCGAAGTGCGGCTTGATATCTATCACGGTTCTCGGTCCACGTTGCAGATGCGGAGACTACCGTCAAACTTGGGAGTAAAACAGGTGACTGCTGCCTATCGGTATGCAGCATTTGTGGTGTCGGGATGTGTCAGCAAGGTCGACGCGATTGACAAATATGGCCGTATTGAGGGGTCCTTTGGAATCCCGCAGTGCCCAAGCCTTTTTGCGGGTGACTAGCGTTGGTTGGCTGAAACACTCCAAGGGGTTGCGCTACGCCCGGCCGGTCTCCACACAACTTATTGCCTTACTTTGGAGGCGACCAGTTCCTCCCGTCATCTTTGTTGTCTTTCCCCGAAGCCAATCTCCAAAAATGAGGTAGTAGACCCCAAAGGTTATCCCGACCGACAGGAGGATGGATATGACTCCGAGGAGAAGAGTGCCATGGCTGATAGTGCTAAGGCTCATGATCACAACATCCCATGCGTAGCCTCAGATAAGCCGCTTGCGATCTCGATAGCAACTGTCTCGACCGTTGACTCAGTGCGGGAAATATCCGTCATGCACAGTCTCCGTAACGACCTCGGGTCACTGTCTCCCACCTCTTGACATCCATAGGAACGTCTTGGTCCGGCTCAGAGGCCCTAACAGGAAACCGGTCCCGCCTCGCGCCCGCGACCCGGTTGCCAAGCTACACCGAAATACGCAACGTCAAGTGATGGCCGCAAGACAAAACCTAAGCAGCTTCCATCCGAATTCACTTGCATCACGGCGCTGCCATAGCCCAGTTCTTCAGATTCCAGCCGTTCCGGCAAGTAACGCACGAAGGCCAACCGTTCCCCCGACGGATCCCAACTCTGGGAGTAATCGCTCCCCGGGCTGCTGGTCACCCGTCGCAAACCACCACCGTCTGAGTTGACCGTAAAGATATCGTTCCTTGATTCCACCTTTCCACCATGACGATTGACATTTCGCCAACGTATAAATGCCACCCGGCTGCCATCTGGCGAGTAAACTGGATTGGCTGCTCGACGTAAGAGCAGAGACCTCTTCCCAGTTGCCAACTCGATTCTCACCACGCTCCAAGCTCCGTGACGAGGTAAGCGACTCGCCAACAAATACTTCCCGTCAGGCGAAAACGATCCGGCATACATCCAAACACCATTGCGGTCCGACGTCACACGCCTCGGAACGCCGCCCAATACATCAACAGCCCAGATGCTCGAACCACGGCTAACAGATTCCCTCCCGCCGTTCCGATCGACGTGCCTCCGAGACCAGTAACGCGTAAAGAACACCGTATGACCGTCGGAAGCAAACTTAGGTTCTTCCGCCCCATGAGTCCCCTTCAACGCTCTCAAACCACTCCCATCAGCCGAACTGACATACAAACGAACCGCGCGAACCCCCTGATCCACCCTCCCCGAAAGCGCCGCGAAAACGATCATCGACCCATCGGGAGACCACGACGGCGGCGTGAATTCTTCGGGAAGCGGCCTCTCCTTTGGACCACCCCCCGCCAAGCGCAACGGCTGCGCCCCGGTCTCATCGACCGTTTCCAGGTCGTAGCGATAAGGAGAGAGGGTGTTCTTCGACACGGCCAAGCGGGGCCCATCAGGAACTACCTGGGCCACAGCGCAGCTCGCACTGCTCGCTACCAGGACGAGCACAAGGAACCCCCCCACCACCCCCACCAAACATCGAGCTACCCGCTTACTCACGCCGTCACTTCGCTCTGGGCGCGGCTGTTCGCCGGATCGTTGACGTAGTAGGTGCTGTCACTTTAGGCCCAATGGTCCGACCCCTTGAAGCACCGGTTTCGATTCATGATGCCCTAGACGCTCCCGAACCAAACCGATTTAACGCCCGCTGCATCTTCTCCGGACCATAGAAACGGCGCGCCCACCACGACGATGGACGAGCGAGTCTGCAAGCAGCAACCACCCATATCATCCCCAGAAGAAGGAAGCCAAGAAAAAACGCTGCCCGTTGTTCCTTGCTCCAAGTGATTCCAGCAGGAATCCCAACAGTCACAACCAGGATGCTCAGTACAAGCAGGCGTTCGATCACGTATATCCTTCCCAATCAGCGGGCGCTTTCCGGTTGACCCCAAAATATCGCCACCGGATCGCAGTCTCCCCCCGTTCCGGATCCGCCACCAAGGAACGTTCCGCATTTCCAAGCCTGAAATAGTCGATCTGGGCTCCAGTTTCCAGCCAGCTTGAATGCATCTCCCGCTGCCTCAAATGCATCTGGCGAGGCCGTGATCTTCGCATAGACAGAGCCTCCAACACTGGAAAAGCTCGTCTTCGCACCGTCCACGGCGCCGGACACTTTGTCCACGACTGAATGGAAGACATCGCCTATGCTCGAACTGGAGGCACCCCCGCATTTCCTACAGCGGATAATAATTGACGCTCGGTTGGGCGTGCTTCTGGCCAGTGCGCTCGCTGCGCGGCGTTCGCGGCGTTCGCTCTGACTCGGCGGCCCCGAGCAATGGCGGTCACGCGTCGGATGACATTCGCCATTTAGATCGAAGCCGTTGACTGGGTCTTGGTCGGCATAGTCGTATGCATTAGCTGAGCCGCCCGGCACTGGATCGGGGGTGAGGAAACGGCCCAGGGCGGGAACATAGCCACGGACTCCCATCTGGATGACTCCAGAAGGCAACTCGGTCCTTCGGCCCTTCGCACCGAGCCACCCAAACTTTGCTCCGGTCGCGGATTTCGGATTGCCGAACTCGTCAAATTCGAAGCTCGCGAGCAGTTTGGTTGCTTCGGGATTCGTGTTGGCCGTGGCAGCTATGTCGCCGTGCAGGTTGGCCAGCTGAAGCGTCGTGCCTTTGGCGCTGTCCTGGATTGCGGCGAGATTGCCAGCAATTCCGACGACGTTGCGCGACCAGTTCGAGCCGCGAGCGATCCATGCCGGCGAATCCGAGCCGTCTGCGTAGTGATAGACCTCAGTCCCGGGTTCTGATCCTCCGGTCTCGACCCTAGAGCGCTGGCGAAGAGCTCCGTCAAGTTCATAGGTATTGGTGATCCCGCCTTGCGACTGGCTCTTGATCAGATCGTTGCTGTAGTAGCTGGTCGTCAACGCGCTGCCCCCTGCGTAGACGCTCGGCAGGTTGGTGATGCGCCCGTAGTTGTCGTAGGTGAGGCCGGTTCCAAGAAGTCGGTCCCCTGCGTCATAGCTGTAGGTTTGTTCGTTGCCTTTCGAGGAGAAATCGCAGGCGCCACCAATGCCCGGTGCCCGGGTGACCAAGGCCGTCCGGTTTGAGTCGGCATCGAAGCTGTAGGAACGAGTGGTGCAACCACCACCTTGTGGGGTGTCTTTGACTTTGATGAGGCGCCCCGCCTTGTCGTATTCGTACTGCTGAGAAGAGGCGAGGCTGCTTTGGCTCAGCACCTGTCCGTAGATCGAGCGTTCAGCGCTGAAGTCGAGCCAGGTGCATTCGATCGAGCAGAAGGTTTTCTTTTCGTAGGAGAGGTGCGTCGGCTGACCTGCCTCGTTGTAGGTCGTTTTGGCCAGCAGGCCGTCGGGCAATCCTTCTTCGACCAGGTTGCCGTCGGCGTCATAGGCGGCCGTGAAGGTGCCGGCGCCTGAGTCTTCGAGTTTGACCAAGAGGCCCGAGGTCGGATCGTAGGTGCGCGTCTGAATGCCTTTATCTTCGGTGGTCGTGACCGGACGACCGAGAAGATCGTAGGTTGTAGTGGCTTTGCCGCCGTCGGCGTCTTCGTAGGAGGTCGGGCGACCCAGGGCGTCATAGGTCGTCGTCGTCGCCCGGTTGTTGGAGCCCCACGAACAATGGACGATTTCGCAGGAGAAGCGCTGGGTCGTCGGCATGCCCGTCGTCGGGCTGTAGAGCGTCTGGGTGGGCGGCAGGGCGGTCCCGCCGCCTTCCTGTTTCGTCGCCGTCCTACGACCCGCAACATCGTAGGTAACGATGGTTTTGCGGGTGTTTTCGGTCAGGGTTCCCGGCCCTTCGATGACTTCGGTCGGCTGAGACAACGAAGAGTAGGCGAGGATCTTTTTGATCAGGAGTTTCGGCTGTTCGGGCGTACCGGGCTGGGCGGCTGGGACCACCTTGCAGAGCAGGCCGGCCAGCGCCGGGTTGTTCTTGCATTCGTTGTCTGGGCCGCCCGAGGTGGTGTAGTAGAAGTACTGCGTGGAGTGCGCGTCGCCACCGCTCGGGTTACCGGGCTGCCTCGTTTCGATGGGGAGGCCGGTTTCTTCGTTGTAGATCGTCTTGGAGCGGAGATTTAGGCCGCTCGGATCGACGACCGTTTCGGTCGGCTTTCGCAGCGTCCAGTTGTAGTGGAATTCGCTCACCCGCTGATCGGCATCCGTTCCTTCGCCTGGGATGCTCGCCCCGGTCGTTTCGCGGGTCGGCAGATGGGGGTTGACGCCGGTGCCGGGCCAGCCTTCGTTGTACTGGACGGTCCTGTGAAGGCGGGCCTGTTTGGTTGAGCCCGATTCGAGTCGGACCTGGTGCAGTGGCCCCCATTCCTCTTCTATCTGGGTTCCGTCGACTGAGAAGAGGCGTTTGGTCTCCAGTTCGTGCGACTTCGTGACCGAGTTTTCGGCCGCGAGCGCTCGCAGTCGATTCTGGGCACTCAGCTCGCGGACTACGTTGCCGAATTCGTCGGTTTCGGCGGTCGTGATCGAAGGCGCGGAGGTGCCTGCTCCCGAAGGGGTGGCCGTGTTGACCAGGTAGCCGTCGGAGTCCATGTAGTAGACGGTGGCGCGGGAGTAGCTGCTGGGCGGGCTCCCGGGAACTTCGTCGGGGGGGAAGATCGCCGTCGCGTCGACGGGCAGATCCTGTTGACCCCACTGAGCCATGGCGGTCGCACCGAGGTCATAGGGCGCCCCGCTGCCGCTGGTCGGCACTCCGTAGGCGATCGTCGTCTGCGCCACCGTCGGGCTGGCGAGCAGGCTCGGGCGCTTGACCGCGATCAGGCGCCCGTTGGCGAGCTCTTCGTCGATCGCGCCGTATTCCATCGTCCAGGGTTCTTGGCCGGGCGGGGTGATCGTTTTGAGTTGCCCGCCCGCTTCGTAGCTATAGGTTTCTTTCAGCGTCGGCGAGATCCGCGGGTCCCACTCCTGAGTCATCCGCCCTTCTGCGTTGTAGGTGTAGTTGGCGACTTCCTGGGCCACCCCGCTCGCGTAGTAGGTGATCTTCGACAGGCGTTCGCCGTAGGCAGCGGGCGCCCCCCACGTCGTAGCTGGCACGTAGGTGAAGGCGAGCGCATGGCAGCCGGTTGCGCTCGTGGCGTTGGTTTCGTCACAGCCGATCCCCGGCGCGGAGGGGCCGACGATCATGCTGAGCCGTCGTTTGCCGCCGACCGGCTGGTAGACCATCCGGGTCGCGTTGCCGCTCCCACCCAGCTGAGACACGGTCACTGGCAGATATTCGCTGCCGCCCGAGGTGTTTTCGAAGGTCGTTCGGTTTCCGGCGGGATCGGTCAGGACCAGGCGGGTCGTCCCTTCCGAGGCGAGCGTCCAACCGGCGCCTTCGGGCGGGGTGACGTAGGTTTCGCCGTTCTTTTCGAAGCCGAATTCGGCGCCTTCGAGCGTCGTGATCAGCGCGTAGGAGAAGGAGAAGGTTTCGCCTTCGATTTCTTCGCTCAGGTTGATGATCTGGGCGCTCTTGAACGCTGCCCCGCCTGCTTCTTCGACTGGCGTTCCGGGTTTCCATCCTTGCCCGAGGGCTGACGTTTCGCCGGTGGTGCCCGCATCGCGCGAGTTGAAGGTCCGCGAGAAGTTGAAGGCGGACTTAAAACCGGGGATCGAGACATCGGTATGGGCCACGGTGAAGTTGCCGGTGAGCAGGTCGACCGTCCCCGGACCGACCTGGGCGGTCCCATCGCGCGGGCCTCCGAGGAAGCGGTTGATCGTCGCGTGGACGGGGACGCTGTAGCCGGCGACGCCGGTGGGGCCTTCGAAGAGGGCGCGGACCTGAATCGGCCCGCCTTTGCTGCGCAGCGTGCTGGACGCGTGGGCCGCATCGAAGTAGAGCGGTTCAGTCGCTTTTTTGCCTTCCGTCGCGATCGGCCATGAGACCGACTGGCCCTGGGCGGTCTTGACGAGTTCTGAGGGGATGGTGCTGAACGATTCGGTTTCCGCCTGGCGGAACTGGAAGGTGACCCCGGTAACGCCGGCAACAGACCAGTTTGACTTCAGCTTCAGTCGTCGGGCGCTGACTAGGCCTTCGGACGGCGA
The DNA here is from genome assembly GCA_963770315.1 of uncultured Solirubrobacterales bacterium. Classification (GTDB taxonomy): domain Bacteria; phylum Actinomycetota; class Thermoleophilia; order Solirubrobacterales; family 70-9; genus VRUE01. Next base: position 2,477,396 of record CAVYPC010000002.1, on the reverse strand, counting down.
GGTGACCTTGCTGGTGGCGGGGGCCGGCGGGTAGTAGTCGACTGAGAGGTATGGGCGTTTGCTTTCTTCGACGACGCTCGAGTCGACTTCGAGCAGGCGTTCGATGCAGCTCGGGCTGCATTTGTGCGATGTCTCGTCGATCAGCTTGAACAGGACACCCTGATTGGCGATTTTGCCCTCCGCCCAACCCCGCGCCAAGGAGGCGAGGCCAGCCGAGGAAAAGTTCCACCAGCCTGCCTGGCTTCCGCGGACGCTGGTTTCAACGACGGCGCTGAGCGAACCGTAGTCGCCCCCTTCGACGCTCCAAGGCGCGCCTTTCTTCCAGTTTTTCCAGCTGACGTCCGTTTCCCACTTCTTGTCGGCGACATCGCGAAGTTCCGCCCCCGCCGTGTTGAGCGCGGCTCCGGGCGCATAGAGGCCGACCCTCGCGGCGACCACATAGGCGTTTTTGGGGATGACGCCCGTGTTGAAGCGCAGCAACGACCGCGTGTATTCATCGGCGCTGCCGGAGTGATAGACGGCTCGCGCCGCCATGCGCGTTGCGCCTTTTGAGGCGCATGAGTTCGTTTCGCTCAGGGCGCTGAAGATCTCGCAGTCTTCGATCGCGAGGCCGGTCACGGTAATGGTCGGATCGATGGTCACGGGCCAGCTTCTGCCCTCTTCGGTCAGCCAGTCTCGGTTCGCTTCAATGGCGAGCAGCCACTGGCCTTCGCCGCTTGGTTCCAGGGTGTAGTGGACCGCATGGGAGATCGTTGGGCTGGGGCGCGAGCTGTCGGACATCACCGGCGCCGGCAGGGAGGCGACCGTTTTTCCGTTCGCGTCGAGGAAGGCGATCGACCCGTCTTCCACGAGGGACGGCGTTAGCCCCGTGGATGCGCTCAGCTCAAAGCGAAAGGCGCTTGGCTGAGATGGGTCGGAGAGTTCGATGTTCTCCTTGAGCCCGTTGGGAAGGCTCGAGATGGCAACAGCAGAAGAACCGCCCGCGCCGTCGTATTCGGCCGTGTCGTCATCGAGCTGTGCCGCTTCTGAGGTAGAGCCGATGAGCCGATAGGCGATCCAGCTCCCGTCATCCAGCGAGAGTCGCACCGGGTGATCGGCGCCAAGGCGCGCCGGAAGATCGAGTTCGAAGTCATTGGGGGACGTACCGATGCCGGCTCCGTCGGTCTGCTCCAGCCCTTCGTCGATCGGCTTCCAGCTTCCGTCAGGTCCTTCGTAGTTGACTGGGCTCGCGTAGATCCGTGCTTCGCGAGACCCGTCCGGCAATGCGAAGGTTCGAGAGGTCGCCGTCCGATCGGACTTCAGCTCGACGCCTTCAGGGGGCTGCGGCGCTTCGCTCAGTTCTGCCGATCTTGAGGAGCCTTCTTCCGATTCGGATGCTCCCTGGGCTCCGAGTGCGATCCCGGTGCCACAAATAGCGAGCGCTGCAAGAGCCGCCACGACCAACCGTATGGACTTCATAAAGACCCCTCCCCGCCGGCCTTGGCTTACCTGATCGACGGCCCTGCCGGCCCGCCTCTGACTGATAGGTATGCCAAAGATTGTTCTTCAGTACGTATCAGGTATTCCTATCTGAGCGTTGGAGGAGATGCCACCCCAATATTTAGGACGACCTATTTTTTATCGCTTTGTTTGTCCCACTGGTGAAGTTTTTTCCACTGTGTATTGCAGCGGTTTTGCTGGCAACCACTTGCAAGAGTCGGTGTTAAAGGTGTGCGATACCACTACGTAAGAAGCGCGACGGCATGGAGTCCTGCCGGTGTCGGCATCACAATCTCACCGTCCCCGTCGGAGAACAGGCCGAACTCACGGAGCCCCCGGATCGCCCGAGCCGCTGTTGCGACCTCCCTGGCATCGTCGGCGTCGTTGATGATCTCGAGCGCAAGCTCTTTGGCGGTCAGGTTTTGGGGGTGCAGTTCTGCTGCAACTTCGAGGATCAGGGCTTCGACTATCGCAACGTTGTAGCTCGGTGAGGTGTCAGGTTTGGCCATGTTCGCTCTCGGCGGCGCTTATGTGGACATAGCGCGGGTAGTGACGTAGGGCGACCTTGCCTGCCCTCTATGCCCCGACGCGGGCATACTTCCCGCCTGCCCGCCTATGCCTGCGCGACCAGGGCACGGATGTCGGCAGGCTCCCAGGCAGCCTCGAAGGCCAGCAGGGCGAAGGTGTAGCCGCTCGTCTTGCCACCGTTGCCGTTGGCTTTCTCCCTGCGTTTCGCCGTAGCCCGTTGCTCGTCTTCGACTTCCTTGGTCGCCCGCTCCGCGATTGCCCGCACCTTGCGTTGCCCCTCGGTGTCGAGGACGAGCGGGGTGCGGGTGATGTGATCGTGCTCTCCTTGCAGCTTGCCCGCTTTCAGGGCTTCCGCCAGGTCGTTGAACAGGTCGCTCGCTTGGCCTGCGCCCACCACGGCACGCAGCCCCTTTTGAGCTGCCGCCATGTCTTCGCCGGGAACAGGGTTTTTGGGCTGGCGCGGTAGAAGTGCTCCACCGCCCCCCGGCGTGGCTCCCTACGCGTCTCTTCGATCATTCCGTCGCAGTCCTTGCGCAGAACCCTGACGTGGTAGCTGACCTGGCTCAGCCCTTCACCAAGCGCCTTCGACAGTCCATTGGGGCTGACCTCACCCGCCACAGCGGAGAGCAGGATGTGCTGGCGTAGGACGTGATCCAGAGCCTTGACGAGTCGGGGATCCACAAGGGCCGGCAGATGAGCCCCGTTTCCAGCTCCGCTCCCGTTGCTTGATTTACCTCTTGGCATTTCTCTCGTCCCTTCAGCCGCCGCTCCTCAAAGCGGTCGGTGCTATTTGGAATGGAAGTGTCAACTTCTTGGAACGAGCTGAGTCTTGCCGACCTTTCAGTAAGTTTCACAACCTGCGCAAAGTCGTAGCTGTTACTAAGTTTTTCCTTAGTGATTTTCCCGACCGGCATGGCGGGCGGATAGAGGGCATTGCGTGCGGTTAGTCGAGGAGCTGGCCCGGCGTGACCTCAACCGCTTTTGCAAGCCGACGCAGCGTCGAGATTTTCGGATCGCGCTTCCCAGCCTCCATCCGGCTGACCTCCGTGACATGGACGCCGCTGCGCTGTGCGACTTCTTCCTGGGTGAGCCCCAAACGTTCCCGTGCCTCCCGTAGTCTGGCGCCGAAGTGGGGCATGGCGGGGATCGTCTGCGCTTGAGACGTAAACCGCCATAGGAAACTTCACAAGTCTTTGCGTAGACTCGGGTCCTTCCATGCCGCCTTGGGACGAAGACGGGGGAGCCGGCCACGGGCCCCACGCAAGCGGGCCGCGACCGGCCCCCTATATCGCACGACTTAGCCGTGCTTCAGCACGTGCACGCTCGGAACGACACAACCGATTTGCGCAACCTTCATCGCAGCCACCTCCCTTCCTCGTCTTTCAGCGGGCGGTCCCGCTGGACAAGGGAGGAATGCTAAGGAAACATCGAGTATCTGCTAAAACTCAGCCTTGCTACCGATTTCCCTCCAAGCGTGCACTTATGCTCTGGCGCACCTGAATACCCGAAGAGACACGGAGCGAGGACTATCTTGGTGGAAACGGCGATCAGATTGGGGCAGGGGGAGCGGAGCGTTGCTGCCGCTGTCGCCTACTCCGTCACGCACCAAGCGAGGTCCGAAATCCACACGATCCTCAACGAAGGGCCGCGCTCACAGGAGGAACTAGGGCGTCTAATCCGCGCCCCCGCAAGCAAGAACGTCGCGCATCATCTCAGGGAGATGCTCGCTGACGGCTCCATCGAGATTGCCTATGTCAAACCGGTGCGCAACGCCTTCCAGCACTACTACCGGGCAGTCGAGATTCCCTTCTACACCGACGAGGAAGTGGCCGCGATGCCGAGTGAAGCCAAGCAGGCGATCTGCGGTGTGATCCTTGAGGGGGTCATGGCCGAGGCGATGGCTTCGCTTTGGGCGGGAAAGATGATCAAGGACCGTCGAGTTTGGTTGTCCTGGCGTTGGTTCAACGTCGATGCTCGAGGCCGCGGGGACATAGCGGACGACCAGGCGAGGCATTGGGAGCGAGTTCGAGAGATCGAGGTTGAATCGCTCGGGCGTTGCGCTGGGTCAGGTGAGCCAACCAAGTCGATCGTCGTGACCTCGTTAGGGTTTGAGCGCTTCCGTTTCTCAGGGCCCCAGCGAATGCCAGTTCTGGGTTCAGAGGAAAGCGCGCCGCCGCCGATCAGGTTGGGCCAGGGCAAGCGAGGAGTCGAGGACGCTGTCGGCTACGCGCTCAAGCACCAGCACCGGGTTGAAATCCTGTGCCTTCTGAACGAAGGAGAGCACAACCGCTACGAGCTAGCCGCGTTGATCGGCGAGGAGCCGCACAAAATCAAGCACCACCTCAAGGAATTGCTGGACGAGGGCTCAATCGAACTGGCCTACTCCAAGCGCGTTGGCAACATGATGCAGCACTACTACCGAGCGGTCGAAATGCCGTTTTACACCGATGAGGAAGTAGCCGCGATGTCGCCCGAGGCCAAGCAGGCAATCTGCGGCGTAATTTTGCAGGCGGTTATGGCCGAGGCGCTGGCGGCGCTGTGGGCGGGGAAGATGGCTGACGATCCTCGCATTTGGTTGTCCTGGCGTTGGTTCCACGTAGATGCGCAGGGCCGTGAGGACATAGCCGACGAGCAGGCGAGGCATTGGGAGCGAGTTCAAGAGTGCGAGGCAGAATCGACTAACCGTTGCGCCAAGTCAGGGGAGCCGACCAAGTCGATCATCGTGGCTTCGCTCGGACATGTGCGCTGCCGCAGGGCACCTATGGCAACGCCGGCCGACGATCCAACCGAGCCTGACTCTGTGGGCAATGTCCTGAGGCCCGCAGGGTCTGTGCAAGAGGTCTAAGGCACGCTCTCGCGTGGGCGGTCGAAGGCGGGTCAAGCGGCCCTCTATCACTGCCAGTTCGGCCGCTCAGTTGCGCTCAGATCGGCATGCCGAACCTCGCTCGCGACCTCGGCCGCAAGTACTGCGACTCGCCCATCAAACCCGCCCGTTCCTTTGCGAGCTCAGCAAGACGAGCTTTGCCGGCGGCGATGCGCCGTTCGAGACCATCAAGAGGTTCTAAGCTCCCCGGTTCCAGATCCGGTCGAACTTCTCCAGGTCCGACGGCACGAGCCATACCTCGGCGACCTGGCCTGCCTCGAAGCGGTAGATCCCGACCGTGCTCCACGTGACCGTCTCGCCACCGATTTCGGCGCTGCCGTCGACCAGCTGGACGACGAGATTCTCGTCGGCGAGCAAGTTGCCGGGATGGAGCCGCATCGAGTTGCCGGCGAGCTCGCGGCGAGTGCGGAAGTACTCGATCGCCGCCTGCCTGCCGCGATGCTCACCGGCGATCGGACTCTTGCCGGGAACGCGCCAGACGACATCCTCGGCCAGCATCTCGGCGACCGGCCCGACCGGCCCGCCGGTGTACATCGCTGCCTGGCGCCGGTGAAGCTCTTCGACCCGCTCGGCGAGTGGGGAGGGCGCCTCGCGCCGTGACCAGCGAGGTGGCTGCATGTGTGTATGTTGACCGACATGTCAGGCTTGCCGCTGACCGGAGGCTGCATGTGCGAGCGGGTGCGCTTCGAGGTGTCCGAGCCCCTGCTCGGCGCCCTCTACTGCCACTGCAAGCGCTGCCAGCGGCGGACCGGAACGGGAATGTCGGTCAGCGCCTTGACCGCGCGTGGCACTTACCGCACCGTCGGCGGCGAGAATCTCGTGCGATCGTGGGCTCCGCCCGACGGCGGCTGGGTCAGGTCCTTCTGCGGCGAGTGCGGCAGCCATCTCTTCACCGCCAACCCCGACGACCCCGATGTGGTCGCCATCCGCATGGGCGCCCTCGACGAGGATCCCGGCATCCGCCCCAGCGCCCACCAGTTCACGATCTACGCGCCGGCCTGGGCACCGGTTCCCGACGACGGTCTGCCGCACTTTGCGGAGCGGCTTGGCGAGGGCGCCATGCCTCCGGACTCCTAGAGTCGGCCGGGCTGGGGGCTGCCAGGCGGTCGCCTAGGGCCTTGCGCCCAAGCGCAGCCTCGGGTCCCCGTAGAAGCAGTAGGCCGCGTAGGTGTCCTCGGCCGCGTCGCCCTCGTAGGTCTTCGTTCGGATCTCACGGATGATGTCGGCGAAGGGACGGTCGGATTCTTTGAGCGCGGCTTTGTAGAAGGCGGTGGCGGTCTCGTGCGCGAGCTCGTCTTTGACCCGCCAGAGAGGTGCGATCACGGCCCGTGCCCCCATCGCGATGAACGAGCGGGCGAAACCTTCGGCGCCGATCAGGGAGGGGACGCCCCTGGCCACCTCGCAGGCGTTCATGAACACGATCGGCCTCCCCACTTGGCACGCCTTGAGCACCCCCTCCATGCCTCTCAGCTCCTCGGAGTTCAAGACCTTGTCATCGTCGAGCCAGATCGACTCGCCGACCGCTCCGCCCGCCGCCCCATGGCAGATGAAGTGCACCAGTGAGGGGGTGTCGTCTCCCAGCTTCTCGTCCAGGTGGCCGAAGGTGGCGGGATCGATGCGCTTGCCGCTGAGCTTCTCACAGACGAATTCGGTCTCTTTTGGGGCCCATGTCAGCTGACGTCCCTCCGCCTCGTAGTTGGGCGCCACCACCCGGCTGCACTCCAGGGCGAAGGTCTGCAGGGTGGGCCGGGACTTGGGGTGCGTCCAGCGCCCGATCACATGACGCACCCCCAGGGGGTCCGCGGCAGACTCGGGCCGGTCGGGGATCAACAGCTCCCATGGCATCGCCGCCTCCTCGGTGACGATGAGGATGGTGCGGCGGGCCTCGCCGTCTTCTTCGAGGGCGACGATCGCGTCCTGGAAGTTGTCCGGGGTTTTTTCGAACAGCGCCCGGCCGGCGCCGACCAGCCGGGATCGGCGCTGCTTGGCGCAGACATCCTCCGCGGCGAACAATTTCATCCTTTCGGCGACCATTTTCTCGGCGCCCTCCCGCATGCCCCAGTCTTTCTCCACCCCGGGGAAGAAGCCTGGGATCTCTGTCGAGGTGACCACGCAGCGGTAGGACTGACCCACTCCGGAGCTGCTGATTACGACGGTGACATCGGGCCCGTCGGCGAGGCTCTGCAGTTCGAAGTCCCCGGGCCCACTCCCATTCCCATCGGCGTCGCCACCATCCCGAGGTGGAGGTGGCACCAGGCCGGCGACCGCGATCTCTCGCGTCACCTTCCCGGCCGGCCGCCCCTGGTAGAGGAAGACAGCACTGAGGCTGGGGGTGCCGGCGATCTTCTGCGCAGAGCTCTTCACGCTGACGTCGAACCCGATCGGCTGGGAGGACTCGACGGCACGCTCGACCGTCAGCGTTGCCAGGGGCTCCCCCTTGACCTCGAAGTGGTCGGAGGGCACGAGCCAGACGAGCACCTCGAAGTGGGTCTGGTCGCGGGGAGCGGCGATCACCAGCTCCTCCGCCTCCTCGCCCGGTCGTGCCTCGGCGGCGTCGACGAACACCTCGACCCGGAAGTCCTGGCCGCCCTCCACCGGATCGGCTGGGACGTCCATGTGCGGAGTGCGCCGAATCACCTCTTCGGCGACCGGCAGCTCCTTCTCCTCGGGCTCCAGGTCGACCCGCTCGATCAGATCCTCCTCCCGCGGCTCCGGAGCCCCACCGCCTCGCATGCCTCTCGCCGAGAAGAGGGGTGGTGGCGGTGGCGGCTCGGCGTCCGCGGGAGCGTCGAAGGGAGTCTCCATCGCCACGTCGTCGAGGCGAAGGCGCCGTTCCTTCAGGAATCGCATTGGCGGCGGCTCGGACGGTACCTCCACCCAGGCCCCGATCACCTGCCCTGCGGCCATCACCACCGCCTCCTCGGCTGGCTCGGCGTCGCGGGTCACGATCGCCGCCGGGGGTCCTTCGAGGCCGAGGATTCGGGCCATCTCCGCGAGGGCGTCGGCCAGTGAACCCTGCCAGCGCTGCCTGCGCAGCTCGACGAAGACGGCGCGGTCGACGATGCGGAAGGAGGTCTCCCGGTCCTGGCTCCTGTGGGTTAGGACGAAGGCTCTGGCGCTGCTTTCGTGCACCGGCCGCAGCCCCTCTTCCCAGAGGGCCTCGGCACCGAGGTCGATCAGCTCGAGGTCCTCCGCCTCGACGAATACGAGCTCCACCTCAGGCCACCCGCTCCGTGCAGAAGGTCTCGCCGTCCTCGTCGACGTAGCGGGCCGTGACCTCCTCGCAGTTGAAGTCGAGGACCGCGAAGGCGAACGCACCCCAGGGTTGCCCGAGCTTCTTCTTGCGTTTGCGGAACTCCCACTCACCCGGCTCCGCCACCGGGTCGCCGGGCTCGCGTGGCATGTACTCGGGTATGCCGCCGTTGCCGATGCAGCAGCTGTACCGGATCCGCTCGTGCGGCTTGTAGCGGATGCAGCGATGCTCGTGACCCCAGAACCAGGCGTCGACTTCGCGCTCGCGCAGCAGCGGGACCAGCTTGCTGCGCAGGTCCGGCATGCCGTCCTGGTAGGCGCTGAAGAGTTGGTGGTGGCTCAGCAGCATCAACTTGCGCTCACGGTCCATCTCACCGAGCCATTCGCCCTGGGGGTCTTTCAGCCCGGCCTCCTCGTGTGCGGTATCGAGCCCGACGATGTCCCAGTGCGAGTTGTGGAGACGAAAGTAACTGCAGCCGCCCTGGGCCGCGAAGCGCGGGTCGCCCAACCCCGTCTTGAAGTAACCGTCACCACCGCAGTACATGTCGTGGTTCCCGTTCAGGTTCCAGGAGCGGATCGCGTTCGCATCGCTCGGTTTGACCGGCCATGGCGCCAGCATCCGCTTCTCGTACTCGTGCGGCCAGCCCGAGTAGTAGACGTCGCCGAGATGGACGACGTGACGCTCGGGCCCACTCTCCTCGAGCACATGGACGATCTGGTCGCGCACCTTGAGCGCCCGCGGAATCCCGCTCGCCCAGTCGGCGACGATCACCAGCCGCGCGGCGTCCGGGATTTCACAGGACACCGGCTCCTTGACGAACGGATGGCGACCGTACACCGCTTCTCGCATTCCCATCGCGAAGACGGAGCTGATCCAGCGGGGGTCGGAGAAGAGCTTGGGGCTCGACGTCTCGAAGGCTCCGAACCAGCGCCGGCCCCGGTCGGTCTCCGGCGGCATGGCGGGTAGGTGCTGGTCGGCCAGCACCACCTCCTCACCACCACCGCGGCGATCGTCGGGAGGCGGCTCGCTTGAGATCGCCTCGGGGTTCTGCTCCTCGAACCACCGCTCGATCGCGGACTGCAGCAGGTTGAGGGTGGCGTCCCGCGGTACGTACGCGTAGTCGTCGATATCACCCTCGCCCCGCCGCTCCGGCGACTCGGGGGGCGAGGAGGCCTCCTCGAGTGCGGCAAGGGCGTTGGCGAACGTGTCCTTTTTGACACCGTCGGCAGGATGGGGCGCGCCGCCCCGGCGCCCGTCGCTGCTGGCAGCCTCTCGCAGGTCCGCCATGACCAGTTTCCTCACCGATTCGACGAACCCCTGGTTCATCACCTGCGCGATCACCTGATGACCTCCCGTTCCTGTGCGAGACTCACTCTCACTCCAAGACTCCCACAAAAGCAGAGGTGTTGGTGAGATGGAACTCGAAGAGGTGCTGGCAGCGTTGGAACGCGGACCGGCTGAGCTGGTGCAGCTGCTCAACCAACGCGAAGGCGAGATCACCCCGGAGCTGGCCACCTCCGCGGGGGCGTTCGCCGAGGAGGGGCTACTGAACAGGGACGGCGAAAAGGCCTTGCTCGGAGCGCGTGCGGCCACCGATCTGCACCTCTGGCTGGGAGACAGGCCGAACGCGCTCAAATGGCTGATCACGGTCAACGAAGTTCTCTATGTGGGCCTCGACACCAGCGAGAACTACCTATCCGTACGCAGGGCGATGCTCGACGCGATCGAGAAAGCGGATGAGATCGGTTCCGCCGAGCTGGCCTTCAAGGCGGCGGTGCTCGCCGCCGAGGCGGGTTTCCATGCGGGCGAAGGCACCGGGGAGCCCGACGAGTGGCGGCGGACGGTGCTCGCCGACGTCGCCGTGGCCCGCGGCCGCGCGCCCGCCGATCCCGACGAGGTTTGGTACCCGCGCCTGGTCTACCTGATCGCCGTGGTGGGCGCGGAGGCGATGACGGCGGCCGCGATCGAGGACGACGAGCAGCTGAAGCGGTCGCTGCGCGAGCTGGCGAGCTGGGTCGAAGCGAGGGTGCCGGTCGACTTCGTCTTCGATCCCGATGCGAAGATCAACGCGCAGATCGCCGGGCAGCTCACCGCGCTCACCGCCGACTTCGCTTGATGCCCGGCGATGACCGGCTGGTTCACGCGGTTGAGAGCGCTGAAGCCGCGGGCGACGTCGAGGCTTGGTTCTCGGCGACGGTAGCTCTCGGTGCCTTGCGGGCTGCGCAGGGGGGAGAGGAAAGCGCCAGCTCGATCTGGCGCACGGTCTCGGACCGCCTGGACCTCCTGCGCGCCTCCTACCGGTCGCGTGGTGGGCGGCTCTGGGCCGGGCAGGTGGTCGAGCTTGAACTGGAAACGGTTGCGCCGAGGGCCCTGCGGGAGATCGAAGACCCCGCCGAGGCCCTCTCGCTGATCGAGAGCCTGCGCGCTCGCACCCTGCTCGACGAGATGTGCCTGCCGTTGGCCCCGCTGCCCGCGGCGGCGGCAGTCGAGGCCGCGCGGCTGGAAGCCGACCTGTTGGGCTTCGCTCCCGATCCCGCCGACGAAGACGAGCTGGCCGCGGAGATGCAGCTGATCAGCCAGCTCTCGATCGGCTCGCGTTGGATCGGGATGACGCGCGACAAGGTCGAAGCGGTCGAGCGCATCCATGCTGAGCACGGCGCCGGCTTCGTCGATGCCCGCCGGGTCGCGACCGCGGCGGAGGTCCAATCGAGCCTGCGCCAGGGGGAGGCGCTGCTGGAGTTCTTCATCCCGTACCACTCGTCTCACCCCGCGATCGAGCTCTGGGCCCTGATCGTCACCCCGGGGTCGTGTCAGTTGGTCGAGATCCCACTCGATCGGATTGCCGGCGGGGAGTTCATCGGCCGGATCGCGATCGACCGAAGGCCCTCCAAAGACGTCAGCCCGCTGGGCAACCTCGTGGTCGGACTTCGCCAAGCGCTCATCGACGGGCACACCGAGGCCGCGGACGAGGGCCTCGCCCTCCTCGACGAGGTGTTGATTGCGCCGCTCGCCGATGCCGGGCTCGTCGTGGAGGATTGCCGACGGTTGATCGTCGTTCCCCACCGCGTGCTCCACCCACTGCCGTGGCCGGCGCTGATCGACTCCGGCGGACGCCGGCTCGCCGAGCGCACCGAGCTCGGCATCGCCCCCAGCGCCAGCGTCCTCGCCGAGCTGCGTGGTCGGGCCGAGCTCTCTCCCACCGCATTCCTGGGCCTCGGTGACCCTCCCCTCGAGTATGCCGGTCACATGGAACGGTTGAAGGGGGCGAGGGAGGAGGTCAAGGAGATCGGCAGCCGCTTCGAGGAAGCCGGACTCGAGGCCAAGGTCTTTTGCTGCGAGGGCGCGAGCGAGGCGACGCTCGCTCGCGAGGTCACCGGCAAGTCGATAGTCCACATCTCCACGCACGCCGCCTTTCCGAGCCAGACCGCGATGGACACGCACTCGCTGCTGCTGGCCCAGACGGCAGAGCACGATGGTGTCGTGCACGCCCGCGAGCTGCGCTCGATGGACCTCTCCTCCGCCTGGGTTGCCACCCTCAGCGTCTGCAACGGCGGGCTCTACCGGTTCGGGCCGGGGGACGAGCCGTACGGGTTGCTTCGCGCTCTGCTTGTCGCCGGCGCGCGCAACGTCCTCGCCACGATCTGGCCTATTGACGACCGGGCCGCGCGCCAGCTGACCGTCCCCTTCTCCGCGGCTCTCCTCGAACGCGGTCCGGCAGGCGCCTTGAGCGCGGCCGAGCGCCGCCTGGCCCCGACCTGGCCGGTGCGCCACTGGGCGACGTTTGCCCTGATCGGCGCCTGCCTCTGAAGCTTCCTCCCGATGCGGTGTTAGCCGAGATCGGGCCCTGCGGAGCTGCGGCGGTCGTTGAGCCGTGCGGCCTGCGTCGTCAGGTAGCGCTGCTCGGGGAGGCTGCTGGTGCGGCTGGCGGCGACCCGGTATTCGGCGATCGCGGCGTCGACGTCGCCGGACATCTCCAGCAGATGGGCGCGCGTCGAGTGGAGGCGATGGTGACCCTCCAGCTGCTCGTCCAGGCTTGCCAGCAGCGCCAGCCCCGCGTCCGGGCCGTCGACCATCGCCGCCGCGATGGCGCGGTTGAGCGCGACCATCGGATTGCCGATCATCCGCTCCAGCAGCCCGTAGAGGCCGAGGATCTCGCGCCAGTCGGTGTCCTCGGCGCTGGCGGCGCGGGCATGCTCAGCGGCGATCGCCGCTTGCAGCTGGTACTCGCCGACGGCGCCCTTGGCGAGCGCGCCGGCCAACAGGGCGAGGCCCTCGTCGATCTCCCGCGGTCCCAGAGCGCCCGGTCCTGCTCCGCCAGCGGGATCAGCTTGCCGCTCTCGTCGGTGCGGGCGGGACGGCGGGCGTCGGTGAGCAGCATCAGCGCCAACAGGCCGGTGACCTCGGGGTCCTCGGGCAGCGCTACGCGGACGATCCTCGCCAGCCGGATCGCTTCGGCCGCGAGCTCGGCGCGGGCGAGCTCCGCGCCGCCGCTGGTGACGTAGCCCTCGTTGAAGATCAGGTAGACGGTGCGGAGCACCGAGCGCAGCCGCTGCGGCCACTCGTCCTCAGCTGGCATCCGGAACCGCTCGGGCGAGGCCTTGACGCTCTGCTTCGCGCGGCTGATCCGCTGGGCCATCGTCGCCTCGGGAACGAGAAAGGCACTGGCGATCTCGGCCGTCGTCAGGCCGGCGACCGCGCGCAGCGTCAGCGCGATCGCCGAGGCCGGGGTCAGCGCCGGGTGGCAGCACATGAACATCAGGACGAGCGTGTCGTCGTGGTCGGCGAGCGGCTCCGGCTCGGCTTGCACTGCCGCCGCGTCCTCGCGCCCGCGCCGCGCCGTCTCGCTGCGGATGCGGTCGGTCATTCGCCTCGAGGCGACGTGGATCAGCCAGCCGACGGGGCTCTCTGGGATCCCCTGCGAGGGCCACTGCGCTGCCGCGGCGATCATCGCCTCCTGCACCGCGTCCTCGGAGTCGCTGAAGTCGCCGAAGCGCCGCACGACCGCGGCGAGGACCCGCGGCGCGGCCTCGCGCAGCAGGTCCTCGATCTCGGCCGGCGCTCCCATACGCATGCTCAGTGCTCGATCGGGCCCATCACCTCGCGGACCTCGATCGACTGCTTGATCGGCACGCCCCCGGGGCCGGGCGCCGCCGAGCCCCTGGCGGCGATCTCGATCGCCCGCTCGGCCGACTCGACGTCGATCATGCGATAGCCGGCGAGCAGCTCCTTGGACTCCGGGAAGGGGCCGTCGGTGACGACGGGCGCGCCTCCGTCGGAGACGACGAACTTCGCCAGCTCCGGCGTCGTCAGGGCCTGCGCCTCGACCAGCTCGCCCCGCTCCCGAAGCTCCGCGTTGAGGTCCTTCTGGTAGGTGATGTGGGCCTCGATCTCCTCGGGCGCCCACTCGCTCATCGGCGGCACGCCCTCAGGGACGCCTCCGTAGTCCTGCAGCAGCATGAACTTCATCCTTTGCCTCCTTTTCCGTCGCGCCCGTCTGGCGCGTTCACCAGTGTGTCGGAGCCGCGCCCGAGTTCTCGACATCGGGGCTTCTCAGCTTGTTGAAGCCGTCCGTCCTAGTGGAGTAACCCCGAGGAGTTACACTGTGCTTCCATGCCTTCCAAGCACCCCCGAATCGCCGTCACCGCCGACCCCGAGCTGGGGGAGGCGCTGGCGCGCGTGCGCGCAGCCACCGGCACCCGCGAGGCCGACGCGACGCTCGTGCACCGCCTCGCCGTCGAGGGGGCGGGGGCCGAGCTGGAGGCCGGCCGCAATCGCCGGGTCGCCACCGAGGCGCTGTTCGAGGCGATGGACGGCGAGCAGTTCGATCTCGACCTCGCCACCGTCGATCGCCTGAACGCGCCGCCGGCGGGCTGATGCCCGTTCGGCTCTGGGACGGAACTGGCCCGGTGCTGGCCGACACCTCCGCCTGGATGCAGGCTCGCCGGGACCCGAGGGCACGCGGATTGCTGTTGAGCGCCGTCGAGCGCGGCGATGTCTGCTGGTGCTGGCCGGTGCGCTATGAGCTGATGGTCGACGCCAGGGGCCCCGAAGGAATCGCCGCCGTCGAGCGCACGCTGGAGGGCCTGCGTGAGATTCCGCTGGACCGCGGCGTGCAGCGCGGGGCCCTGGCGACGATGCGCGAGCTGGCTGGCGCCGGCTCCCACGGCGCCCATCGCTTTCCCCTCGCCGATCTGGCGGTGGCCGCCGCCGCGCAGGATGCGGGCATCGGCATCCTGCACTTCGACCAGCATCTTCGAGCGCCTCGGCGACCACCTCGGAGTCGACGCGCACTGGATCGCGGGGCCCTCTCCAGCCTGAGGTAGCTGCCTCAGGCTCCGGACTCGCGTCTCTTCCGGCGAAGCGCCTCGCGGGTGGCGTAGAGGGCGGGGAGGGCGGCCGTGTCCTTGGGCCGGCCGAGCTCCTCCTTGGAGGCGATGATCTCGTCGATCGCGAGCACGCGAACGGATATCTCGCCGAGCACCAGCTCGACCGTCGCGACGTCCTCGAAGCCGCCGATCGCGGTGGCGTGGGGAACGACGTCCAGCGGTCCGGCCTCGGTCTCGAAGCGCTGGGATTGCCAGCCGAGGAAGTCGGCGCCCTCCAGTTCGCCCCCAGTGTCATCGCCCTGCGAGCGGGCGCCCAGGGCGTTGAGGGCCGCGGCAAGGCGTTCGGCGTTGTCGAGCTCCCGCCGGGGCATCACATCCAGATCGAGGGTGACCGTCGGGTTGCCCTGAAGCCACGCCGCCACCGCCCCGATCACGCAGAACTCGACTCCGTGGTCGACGAGGGAGCGGAGAAGTCTCTCGGGGTCGAGCTCGGTCATCTCTGTCCCTGCGCGAGCTCGTGCAGGTGGGCGTAGCGCCGCAGCGCCCGGAGGCGCTCCTCGGGCGTGAGCCGGAGGAGCAACCCGGCCAGCTCGACATCGTGTGGATCTGACACCGCCTCGGCGCTGATCCTCACCTGCCGCCCACATGCCACCGCGAGCCGCTGGAGCGTCTCCCAGGAGGGCGTCGCGCCGCCGCGCTCGTAGCGAGCGACGGCCGGCTGCGAGGTGCCAGCCCGTCGGGCGAGGGCCCGCTGCGAGAGGCCTGCGCTGAGGCGCAGCTTGCGCACGAGCGCATTGGGGGATTCCACACCCCTACGATACCTCATCAGATATCGCCCCAAAATGTCCGCGGCTGACTGAAGACTCCGGTTCTCGATGGTGACCAAGTTCCTCAGACGGGCGACGAAGAGCCGCCAAAGAGCACCGGCCCCGCCGCGACGCGCCGCGGCAGCCCCGCGGCGCAGCCGCTCCTACTACCTGGTCGCGGGGGTGGCGTTGGACCAGGAGCTCGAACGGCTGCGGGCGCTGCCGGTCTTCGCCGACGGCCCGCTCGCGACGCGGAAGCCCGAGCTCAAGGTGCGGCGGGCCAGCAAGCGCCCCAATCGCCTCGGCTTCGCGGTCCCCGCCGAGTTCCGCCTCTCCGTCACCGCCTATCCGGGAGTCCGCCCTGGCGACATCCAGGAGACGCTCCTCCACGAGCTGGTCCATCTGCACGTGGGTCGCGCCGCCGAGCCCCATGCCTGGCACGGACGCACCTTCAAGCGAGCCCTGGCGGCAGCGATGAAAGAGGCCTACGGAATCGCCATCCGCCCTCCCTCGAGCACCCGCCACGGGACCTACAGCGAGGCGATCGAGCGAGGCGCGGGCTCAGGAGGCGGGAGCTAGCGAGACGGCCTCTATCGCTACTTCCCCAGCCATGCCGGGCGCTCGCCCGCCGGATATGCGGTCGCCGCCGCCAGCGCCACGGTTGGACTGGCTGCGGCAGCGATCTGGGTTGCCATGGTGAGGCGTGCGCGGCCACCGGTGAAGACGGGCACGCAGAAGCCGTCGGGGCGCTGCCAGGCGGCCGACGGGACCAGCATCGCCTCCCAGCCCAATTCCTCCGCCAGGGACGCCAGCTCCGGACAGTCGCCGTAGCCATCCCCCTCTTCGGCGTAGAAGCTGTCGACGTCGAATCCCGCTTGCACCAGGCACAGCTCTGCCCAGGTGGTGGTGAGGTCCACCAGTGCCTCGAAGTCGAACTTCAGTGCGAAGAGCGAGCGCCGCGGCAGTGCCCGCGATACCTCCAGAGGCGCGAAGGCCTCCAACGAGTCGCGGTTCAGCCCGACCCCGCCGGTCACATCGGAGAGGGCGACGTCGCGGGCGTGGTTGCGGCAGTACTCGGCCCAGGTCACGGCCTCGCTGGTGCCGGTGTAGAGGGTCCACTCCGTCGGCCAGCGGCCATGGTTGGGAAGGGCGAAGAGGGGGTCCGGCTCGCCTCCTGCGGGGATGTAGGCGGCACGGTAGAACACCGTCTCGCTCCCCTGCTCGGATTGGATCTGGCGCAACGGCTTTGGGTCCAGCGCCATCGGAGCGGCCAGCCTGCCGAGCCGCTAGCTGGCGGGGGTGTCGCGGTAGGAGAGCGCTTCCTCGGCGATCGCGGCCTGCTCTCCATCGCGCAGGCGCTCCAACCTGGAGGGGTCACCCGCCGTCAGCCAGGCGCTGACGCCCTCTGGGCCCAGGCCGCCGACCAGGGCTGCGCCGATCGCCCGCAGCGCCTCCATTGTCTGCGCGCGGTGCAGTGGCACGCCCTGGGTGCGCCATCCCGCGGCCGCACGCTCGCTGATCTTGAAGACCTCTGCGATCTCTGCCCAGGTGAGCCCGCAGATGGCATGCACGTCTTCGGCCAGGTTGCCGGTCAGTTGTGGCGCAGGTGGTACCGGCGAGACTGCGTAGGGCGTCTCTGCCGCCAGGGCGGCCGCGCGGCTCGCCAGGGTTGCCTCCGCGTTCGGTGCGCGTGCGCCCACCAAGGGCCAGTGGGCGTCGATTACGGGGATCACGTCGACCGTCGCCCCGGGATTCGGGACCGTTACCTTCATCTTGGTCGTCGTCCAAATCGTTCCCAGAACCTCCCAGCCGGTCGAGCGATCGGCGAGCCAATCCCGCCAGGAGACGAGGGTCTTCTCCAAGCCGAGCCGACCGGTGCCCTTCAGCAGAACGTCGCTCATCTGTCGGCTCCTTTCAGCTCGTTCAGGTAGCGCTCGCTGACCGACCAGACGAAGAGCCGCTCGATCAGCGAGTGGAAGCGCTCGACCCGCGTGACGATCGATTTCGGCGCGAACTCTCGCTCCCCTTCGCTGAAGTGATCGAAGTCGAGCAGGTAGGTGCTCGGTTCGACCAGGCCGTGGCGGATCGTCACCTGCCCGCTCCTCTCTCCGAAGCGCATCTCGCAGACGCTGCTCAGCAGATCGCCGCCCAGGTCCCTCCCTACGGGCCCGGCCAGCTGCTCGTTGATGAAGAAAGAGATCCCCCGCTTGCCGAGGCGGTCGTCTTCGATCCGATTTACATAACGCACTCCCAGTCTCACCTCCTGGCGTGGTGCGAAGACCTCGTGCAAGGGGCGGAGGATTGCCCTCAGCTCGCTGACGAAATCGTCGAAGTCGAGATAGGTGACGGCCTCCAGCGCCAGGCTGGTCCTGGTCAGCGAGACCGTCCAGTCCCGCTCGGGATCGTCGAAGAGCCAGACCGATTCCTGACCGGGGGCCTCCTGTTCGCCGCCAGTCTCTTCGCGCAGCGGCTGACGAGCAACGTATCGCTCGCTCAAGCCGGTTTGGAAGTCAGCCACCAGCGCCGGTTGCTCCACCGCGTAGACGGCCGCAAAGCGAACCTGCGCGATCGCCAGCGCCAGCGGCGCCCGCGGCAGGTGCTCGAGCTCGACGGGCGGAACTTTGATCGCGATGGTCGTTTCCTCCTCGGTCGTCGGCGCAGGCTGGCACGCCTGAATTTCATGAACATTTTCATGTTACGCCGGATGGAATGCTGGCCAAGCAGCTGCCCGGTCACACCGGCACGGGGCCGGGAGCCAGAACAGCGGGGTCATGTCCAGGGCGGACCGCGGCACCCGCGTCGCGGAGGGCGCGCAGGCGTTCGGCCGACGCCGCCTGGGCAGTGTGGTCGTCGGCGAACACCGGAAAGCGGTGGTCGTCGAGGCCGGACGCGTAGTGGCTGACGTCGGCGCCGAGGACGAGCCGCTCGCCGACGCGGACCGATTGATGGCCGGGCGTGTGGCCGGGCGTCGACAGCAGCTGGATCGACCCGTCCCCGAGCAGGTCGTGGTCCCCGTCGACGAGCACGACCTGCTCGCTGACCGTGCCGTAGTCGAGCGGCAGGTAGAAGTTCTTGGCGATCGCGGCGGCGTCGTGGCCCGCCTCCCACTCGCGTCGCTGCACCACGACCGGAACCGAGGGCGGCAGGAGCGCCAGCCCCCCGGCGTGATCGAAGTGCAGGTGCGTCATCACGACCTTGGTGACCGTGGTCAGGTCGACCTGCTCGCAGACGCTCGCATCGAGCTCCAGCCCGAACATGCCGAGCGCGTCGGGGTTGCCGTAATGGCGTGGCGCGTCGTCGACCGCGCCCGGGTGCAGGCCCGTGTCGACGAGGATCCGCTCCTCGGCGGTCTCGATCAGGTAGGCCGGGACGGGGAAGCGGACCTGCCGATCGAGGTCGTCGTCCCGGCGCCAGATGCCCGCGGCAGCGGTGAACCAGCCGACATTGAGCATCTCGACCTTCATCTCCAAGCGGTCGGCTCGACCCCGGCTCAGGTCTCCAGCTCCAGCACCACCTCGAACTTCTCCACAGCGGTGCGCTCGCCCATGTTGTTGTCTCCGCTCGGAGGCGACATCGAGTTCAGCGTCTCGTCCCCCTGGCGGTAGTCCTCCTCGCTCTCGAAGAAGGCGATCGCCAGCGCCTTTTCGCCCTCGGCGTCGTTGAGGATCAGGAGCTTCTTGGCCGGGAGCCCTGGCGGCGGTCCACCCTGAGCCTCGTTCTGAGCGCTGATCTCGGCGGCGGCCTTTGCTCCGTCGCCGCCCTTGAACATTGCCACTCGTGCATACATCTCGCCCTCCTTCGCTCGGGTTCTCTACCAACACGAGGATGACACTCCCGTCGAAACAAGCTGGTTACACCATGACCTCATCTCGTTCACATGTCGTCGGCTGCCGGCGGCAGCCCGCAGGGCACGACCTTCTACGACAAGGACCGCCACCCGCACGGTGACGATCCTCGTGACGCGGTAGCACCTTCGAAGAGGTTAAGCCGAGGGCGCGTCACGCCCCTTACCGCGGTGCATGTCCCCCCCTCACGTAGACGAGCCTCCCATCGGGAAGGCGGTAGACCTGGCCGACCGGCTGGCCGCGCCCCTGCGCCCTCGGGGCTCCGGCCGGGCTCGGCAGCACCTGTTCGGTCCCCGCGGTCGCGTTGGGCCGTTCGATCTTGCCGCTCTTGGCGCTCAGGTTGAGGCTGAGCCCGGCGATCAGGAAGGCGACGGCGAGGATCATGCCGATGTCGAAGAGGTTGACGAGCCCGTCGAGCGGGTCGCCCGCGTTCTCCTCGATCAGGCCGTGGCGGCCCAGTCCGACCCGGCTCATGCCCCCGCCCTCCCCGCCGGCGGGCTGGCGGCGAAGGGCGGGTGGACCGCGGCGGGCGGGGAAGAGGCGGCAGGGAAATAGCGCTCGGCGCCCTGCTCGAGAGCCGCCAGATCCTCCGTGTACATCCGCGTGCGGGCCAGGGTGAGGGCGAAGGCGACGGTGCCGACCAGGAGGCCGACGACGGTCGCGCCGAAGGCGTCGCGCAGATTTTCCGCCAGGGCGCCGACGTCGCCGTCGCCGAGCGCCGCCAGCCCGGGGGCGAGCGGGATCAGGGTTCCCATCAGCCCGATCGCCGGTCCGGCGCGGACGAGCAGTCGCGTGCGGTCAAGCCGCCGCTGCACTTCCAGCTCGTAGCGGGCGAGCGCGTGCTCGGCGGCCCGGGCCCGATCGGCGCCCCGGTGGGTGGCAATCTCGACCAGCGCCCTGGCGGCGATCGCGCCGGGCGCCAGCGATGCGTAGTAGGCGGCTTGCTGGGGTTCGGCGATCGCCCGTTCGGCCAGCTCGCGCAAATCGAAGCCGCGGCAGCGTACCCGGCGGCGCCAGTACTCGGCCGCGAAACGGCCGAGCTCGAGCGCGCAGAGCAGCAGGACCCCGATCGCCGCGATCAGGACCGGGACCTGCAGCGCCGTCGCGATCTCGGCCAGGCCGTCGCCGAGATCGATTGCGCCGATCACAGCAGAACCTCCTGGCGGCGGCGCTCCCACTGCGCCCCGCCCAGTGCCAGCAGCAGCGCCGCGGCGCCGATCCCCACGGCGACCCATCGATCCCGCTCGGATCCGCTCGCGGCGCTGTGCAGTCCGGGGGCGCCGAAGGCGAGCTCGCCGCCCCGCGAAGAGCTGACGTCGCCGATCACGACGCCGCTCACCTCGCTCCCCCCGCTTCCCTCTGCCGCGTCCTGGGCCGCCTCGCGCAGCGCCGCCGACAGCGGCGGGCTATCCCCCGCGTCGCTCGAGCTCGACTGTGCGTCGGCATGGTTGCCCCCCCCTTTGCTGGCGCTATGCCCTCCGGGCCCGTCCCCGGCCCCGGGGCCGGTCGCGGAGGAAACGGCGGTCGCCTCGCTTTCCCGCCCTCCTTCGTCCCCGCTCGGTTCGGCGGTCTCGGTGCCGGTCGGCGGCTTGGTGTTGGTCCCCCGCCTGCTTTTGCCGTGGTTGCGCGGACGAAGGCCCTCGTTGCGGACGATCCGCGCCCCGCCGGGGGTCCTGCCCCTGCTTTGCGGCTTCGGGCGGCTGAAGAGCGGCGCGCCCTTGCCTCCGCCCCCGGCGATCACCCCGGCATCCTCGCCGTCTCCGTTTTCGCAGGGCGGCAGGCTGGCGCTGGAGAAGGTCGCTTCGGGGATCGGCAGCGCCTGGCCGGCGAACGCGGGAGCGACGTAGGCGGTCATCCAGATGCCGTTGAGGTCGCTGCTCTCCGACCAGCGGATGTGCCCGTCGGGCTGCTGCATCGATTCCATGTAGTCGAGCGGTTCTTCGGTCGCCTGCCCCGAACCGGTGCGCCAGGTTTCCGGGTTGCCGCCGGCCGACCAGATTCCCTGCACGGCCCAGGCGGTGGAGGCGACGTTGGACTCTCCCTGGTTGGCCGGCAGCGCCGGGAAGCCGCCGTCGGGGAGCTGGGCGCCTTCGAGGTATTCGAACCCCTGCTGCTGCGCGCCCTCGAAGGCGGCTGCCTCGGCCGGGTCGCTCAGCGCCCCCGCCGCGCTCAGCGCCTCGATCGCGGCCCCGGTCATGTCGACTTCGCTCGCAGTCGCCTGGGTATCCCAGTGCCAGCCTCCGTCGTCCTTCTGCTGGTCGAGCAGCCATTCGGCGGCGGCGGCGATCGCTTCGTGGGTCGCCGGCTCCGCGACCGGGCTGAGGGCGAGGATCGCGAAGACCGTCGTGTTGATCTGTGGTTCGCCCCCGGGGACAAAGGGGAAGGAGCCACCAGGGAGCTGTCGGTCGAGGATCTCCCGCACGAGGTCGAAGCCGGCGAAGTCGTGCGGGTCGGTGCCGGAGGCGTTGACGACCATCAGTTCGCGCTCGAAGGCGGTCGTCGCGATCTGCCCTTCGGCGGCGATTTCCTCTCCCGTGGCTTCTTGGAAGTGCGTGACAAGGTAGGTATAGGCATCGGTGCCGCAGGACTTGGCCTGGTTGCGGGGATTGATTCCGGCGGCCGCCAGCGCCAGGGCCACCCAGGCGCTGGTGCCCTGGCTCGGTTCGCCGGCCCCGGCGAAGCCACCGCTCTGCTGCTGGCTGTCCTGCAGGAACCTGACGGTGCTGTCGAGCAGCGCTTTGCGTTTCGCGTTCGGTGCCTCACCGAGCGCCGATGCCGACAGCGCCCCGCAGAGCGCCAGCGCGAGCGCCGCCAGGGCGACGCGCTTCAGTGCCCGAGGCTCAGCGCCGGCGCGCATCGGGGGGAACCGTGACCTTGCCGAGCTCGGCGGTGGAGCTGCGGCCGAGGAGGTCGGTGATCGTGAACCGGAGCCGGTAGGAATGCCCCCTTGGCAAGCGGAGCGTCGCCGAGGTGGTGCGGGCGCCGCTGGCCTTGGTCACGTAGGCGGCGCTTTTACGGCCCAGCGTTCGGGAGGAGATCAGCCACCCTTTGACCCCCGGCCCGGGATCGAGCACCTGCCAGCTCACCCCCAGCCGGCCCCGGCCGATCTTCCTGCGGTCGAGACGGGGAGCGGTGACGCGGATCGCCGCGGCGATGGCGGCGGGCGGGGGATTGCTCTGGCCGCTCCCGGGCTTGGGGGCGGGGGACCGCCGCCGGGGCTCTTCGATTTCGCCCCGGGTTGGGTCGGGTGTCCGGGCCTGGTCGGCAGCGGGCAACTCGCCGCAGTCGCCGGCCCCTTCGAGCGGGGTGCCGGCGCCGCCCGGCACGCAGACGTCGAGCCGGTTCGAGCGGATCACGCTTTCGATTCCGGGAGCCCCGATCGTCGCCTTGATCCGGTGCCATCCCGGCGTGGTGAAGACGACGCTTGCCTTGCCGGCGGAGTCGGTGGTCACGGTGGCCCCGCTCGTCGTTTCGACTCTCTGGAACCCTTTCGAGCTGGTCAGCACCGGGGCGACCTTGGCGCCGGGGAAGCCGGGCGAGTCCGGGCGCGCCGGGCCGGCTGGCGGTTTGCTCTCGCCGCCGTCGGCGTAGGAGACGACTTCGACCGGGAAGGTCAGCGGCGCGTTTTTCACGAACAGCGGCCGTGGTCCCGAGTCGTAGTGGGGGGACTGGGGGAAGAGGGCAAGGGTCGGGCGGTTCCTGAAGGCGTCGTAGACCCAGAGGACTTCGTCGCCGGCGTCGAGCGGGTACTGGCAGCCGCCGACGGCGGTGAAGACGTTGTTGACGAGTAACCCCCAGTAGGAGGAGGTGCCCAGGTTCTGTGAGTCCGGACCCCAGCGAGTGAGGAAATAGTCTTCGAGCTCGTCGTAGTACCTGCCATCGAAGGTTTCCCCGATCAGCGACATGGCGTCGGCCGAGACCGCGGTCGGCGTGGGGGCCGGGAGGGAGGCCCCTTCGGGGTTCAGCGGATTGGTCGAGTCACAGCGCCTGATCTTCGGCGCGATCGGGTCCGAGGACGCTCTGACGCCGTGCGGTTCGGCCAGGATCGGTCCTTCGAAGAGGGTTTCGCTCTTGCCCTCGATCCGCACCTCGACTTCGGTCGTGGCCGCGGTGGCGCAGGGGACCGCGAGCGCGGCGACTAGAAATGCGGCAGAGAACGCCGCGATGACAGCACGCATGCCTTGGCCCCTTTCCGCGAGGGCAGTCGACGTTGCGGATCGGAAGGAGGTCTCCTGGCTCCCGAGCCTTCCCGTCGCGCCTTCCCGGCCGGGTGGCCAGTGGCTGCCGCATGGCGTGCGGCGGGCTTCTCGCTCGGTCACAGTGGCGGGTCCGCGCCGGTCTCTCACCGGCTTCCCTGTCCACCGATCCCTTTTCTGGTGCCGGTCAGCGTATCCGACCGCTCCGCCGAAGGGGCTTTCGATCCGCTACGGTTGCGTCGCTCACGTGGCCGAGGAATCCGGTGCGAATCCGGAGCTGACGCGCAGCGGTGTGGGAGACGATCGGATCGCGGTTCCACTGAGCCCGAGCGGCTTGGGAAGGAGATCCGGGAGGTTGATCCCGAGCCCGAACACTCGTGCGTGAGGAGTACGTCCCGCGTTTTCGGGCAGCCGATCACTCTCAGCGCTCAGCGTGCGCCGACGTGTCGCCGCCCCTTACAGAAGGAGCTATCGATGCGATTCGCATTCCCCCGGCCCAGGGTGCTGGCCTGCCTGCCCCTGGTCCTCCTAGCTGTGCTGCCGGCCGCTGCCGCGGCGGCCACGCCCTCAGAAGTGGAAGCCGCGAAGGCAAACGCGGTGCAGTGGATCGAGAAACAGCAGGAACCGACCGGGCAGATTCCGGGCTTCGGTGGCGATTGGTCGGCTACCGCCCTGGCGGCAGCCGGCGTCGATGCCGCCAGCGTCCGTGTGTCCCCCGGCGACCCGAGCCTGCAGGACCACCTGCTCGACGAATACACCAGCGGCGAATGGATCGAACCGCCTGGCACGGGGCCGTTCCCCATGCCGGTCACCGAATACGAGCGGGCGACGCTCGTCAGCTACGCCGCCGGCCTCGATCCAGCCCGCCTCTCCGCCGCCTCGAACATGCCGGCCCAGATCGCGGCGCTGTGGAACCCGACCACCGGCAGCTTCGACGCTCCCAGCTCCAACGGGACCGCGTTCGCGATCCTCGCCCTGACGCATACGTCGTTGCCGAACTGGGCGCTGCAGCCGGCCGTCTCCTACCTGCGCCGCAACCAGCACGACGACGGCGGCTGGGAATTCGGCCCGGCGACGACGCCTGCCGCACGGGCGACGCCCAGCACCGCCGAAATGACCGGCGCGGCGATAGCGGCCTTCTGCGAAGGGGGAGTACCGGCTTATGACACCCAGGTGGCGGAGGGGGTCGAATTCCTCCAGCGGGCGCTGGCGGAAAACGCCACCGAAAACGGTGGCTTCGAATATCCGTATGGAGGGCCCAACGCCGACACGAACGCATGGGCGGTGAGCGGGCTGAGCGCCTGCGGCATCGATCCCCAATCCGCCGAATGGACGACGTCGGCGGGCAAGACCCCGATCGACTACCTGCTCTCGTTGCAAGCCCCCACCGGGCCCGACAAAGGCAGCTTCGAATACTTCGGCTTTCCCGCTCTCTACTCGAGCCAGGATGCGTTGCGGGCGATCTCCGGGGCTGTCTTCACCGCCACTCCGCCGAGCTTCAGGGCGCCGCCGAGCGTCGCGGCGGGGACGCCGGTGCCGCATACCCTCGCCCTCGATCTCGGCACGCACGGGGTCAGGGTCTGCAAGGTCACCGCTGCGGCGGGGGCGTCGTTGATCGCGCTGCTCGAAGCGGCGAAGACGACCGCCTCGCCCGCTGGCTGCGTCGACTCGGTTGAGGTGACGGCGGGGAGGGTAACGGCGATCGACGGCGTCTCGCCGCCTAACGCGGACGAATCGTGGCTGTTGCGCCTCGATCGCGGCCCCCAGGCGATCGCCGGCGAGCAGCCGGTTGCCTTCGGCGACGTCGTCTCGCTGCGCATGGGCATCGCCCCCGCCGGCACCCAGGCGACGACGGCGCTCGCCGGCCCCGCCGGCCCGTCGGGTCCGGCCGGCACGCAGGGCAATCGCGGGAAGCGCGGGAAGCACGGCCATCGCGGTCGACCCGGCAAGAACGCCAGCATCGCCTGCCGGGTCCGCCACCGCGGTGGGAGGCACAGGGTCAGCTGTGTGGTGAAGCACCACAGACGCCCCTAGCCCGATCCACCCCGAGGCTTCCCCGGTTTTCCTCCTCGGGCTCGGGGGTAGCGGAGAGCAGTAGCTGCCAGCCCGGACCCCGGCGGCTTTCACCGGCGCTAGGCCCGGTTCCCGCTTGGGTGAGAAGACCAACCCGCCGTTTGGCGGAGAGGCGTCCGGGCTGGCAGCGACGCATTGCCAGATCGATTCCAAAGGAGTCCATATGTCAGACCAGCTGCAGGGCAAGAAGATCGCGATCCTCGTCGCCAACGAGGGGGTCGAGTTGACCAGCCCGCGCGATACGTTGCGTGAGGCCGGTGCCGACATCGATCTGCTTGCCTCCGAGGACAGCGACGTTCAGGCCTTCAACCACCTCGACAAGGGCGAGACCTTCAAGCCGGACATGGCTGTGGGCTAGGCGGACCCCGACGACTACGACGGCTTGGTGCTGCCGGGCGGTGTGGCCAATCCCGACCAGTTGCGCACGGACACCGACGCCGTCCAGTTCGTCCGTGCCTTCTTCGAGGCCGGCAAGCCCGTAGGGGCGATCTGCCATGGGCCGTGGACCCTGATCGACGCGGGCGTGTGGATGGCCGCACGCTTACCTCGTGGCCGAGCCTGCAGACCGACCTGCGCAACGCCGGGGCCGAGTGAGAGGCCGCGCAAGAGGTAGCGCGCGCTGGCCGAGCTCGACGCGCGGGCGATGAGCCTTTACGACCATTTCGCGGCGATTGCCGCCACCGACGTGGTCGAGTTCCCCGAGCTCGGCCTGCAGACCGGTGCTCGACGGCGTCCAGCGACGTTTTCTCGATCAACCTGGCTGAGGTGCGGGGAGTCAGGCACTTCTGGAGAGAAGTGCCTGAATGAAGAGGGGGCGGCTGGAGAGACGCTTACCTCCAGGAAAGCGCATGGATTTGCCGAATCCATCCCCATGCTTCCCTTGGCTCTCGCGTTCCGGGGACTTGCACGTGCGGTCGTCGCTGTATGGCGTGACCCCGAAACCAAGGCGCTGCCGTTCGTCGCGGCCGCGCTGGTGCTCACGGGAACGATCTTCTACTGGCGCTTCGAGGACTGGACCATCGTCGAGGCCCTCTATTTCTCGGTCGTAACCCTGACCACGGTGGGCTACGGAGACCTTCACCCGACCACCGCCGGCACCGAGATCTTCACGATCTTCTACATCCTGACCGGGATCGGGGTGTTCGTTGCGTTGCTCGCGTCAATCGCACAGCAGTACATCGCCCAGAAGGCCGAGGGCTCTTCCGCGCGGGAACGGCTGAGCGCCCGCCGGGAACGTGGCTAGGACACCGACGGATAGGCTGGACTGGCGTCGTTGTCCATTTGTCAACGGCGATTAATCGCACGAGGATGAGGAGCACTTCAATGTCGGCTGAGCATCGCGACTCGCACCGGCTGGCCGCGCTCGCGGCGCTCGTGAGCGCGGCGGTCCTTGCAGTCCTCAGCATCGACATCGTCCTCTCGCAGTTTCCACGGGGGCTGATCGTCCTCGCCTGCCTCGCACTTGCGCTCACGGCAGCTTGGTACGGCCTGACCCGCACCGGGGGCGCGAGGCTTCTGGGATCTGGAATCGCGATCCTGGCAGTGGCGGGGATCGTTGCCGTGTTGATCGCTGACGGCGATCACGTCGCGCAGGCTCTCGTGATCGTGGTGGGCTTGGGGCTGATGCTCCTGGCGACGCGATCGGCCTTCAGAAGCCACGTCCCGCTCCGCCTGGCACCGGACCCTCGCCACCCCGTGCTCTTCTACAACCCCAAGTCGGGTGGGGGGAAGGCCGAGAAGTTCCGCCTGGCCGGCGAGGCGCGGGCACGTGGCATCGAGCCGATCGAGTTGAAGCTCGGCACCGACCTCGAGCAGCTCGTGCGCGGCGCGGTAGCCGATGGAGCCGATGCGCTGGCGATGGCCGGCGGGGACGGCTCACAGGCCGTCGTCGCCATGGTCGCCGCCGAGCTGGGTCTCCCCTATGCCTGTATCCCGGCCGGGACCCGCAATCACTTCGCGCTCGACCTCGGGGTCGACCGCGACGACGTCGTCGGCGCCCTCGACGCCTTCGTCGGCGGTCGCGAAAGGCGGGTCGATCTTGCCGAGGTCAACGGCCGCGTATTCGTCAACAACGTCTCGATCGGTCTCTACGCCGAGGCCGTCCAGCGCGAGGGCTATCGGGAGGCGAAGCTGCGGACCATCCTCGACACGCTGCCCGAGGTGCTGGGGCCGGAGGGCAAGGGGCTGGACCTGCGATGGACTGGGCCGGAAGGGCATGAACGCTCCTCCGGTGCGGCGATCCTCGTCTCCAACAACCGCTACCGCCTCGGCCGTGCGGTCGGCTCGGGCACCCGGCCGAGGATCGACGACAAGCTGTTGGGGATTACCGTCGCTTCCTCGCCGGTTGCAGGCCGGCGCCTCCTCCAGCGGCCCTGGCAAGAGTGGTCCGCACCCGCGTTCGAGGTTGACGCGGATGGCCCGATCGCCGCGGGCATCGATGGCGAGGCCGTAACTCTGGACACGCCGCTGCGCTTCAGGATCCTGCCGGCGGCGTTGGGGGTGCGGATCGCCGCCGCGCATCCCGGAGTCTCTCCGTCGGCGGCGATGCCCGAGGGCGCCCGGGAGACCGTTCTCGCGCTGGCGCGGATCGCCATGGGGAGGGCACCGAAGCCAAAAACTCAACGGAAGGAGGTTTGACGGGCGCCTTCGAGGCGAGCTTGAGATCATCGCCGGATGGCCGGGTGGCTCAATGAGGCAAAGGCAGTCGATACCGCCGTCTACGGAGCGATTGCCGCCAGCGATACCCCTTCGCTGGACGTCGCCATGCGCGGCCTCTCCCGTGCCGCCGACCACAGCAAGCTTTGGTTCGCTGCCGCTGCCGCGCTGGCCCTCTTTGGCGGGCCCGGCGGCCGGCTGGCGGCTCGAAAGGGCCTCGTCTCGCTCGGCATCGCCTCCGGCTTTGCCAATCTCGTCGCCAAGCCGCTGAGCGCCCGGCGACGCCCCGCGAGGAAGGAGGCCGAGGAGCTCGCGAGGCGCCACGTCCAGATGCCGCGCTCGAGCTCCTTCCCCTCCGGCCACGCCGCCTCCGCCTTTGCCTTCGCCACCGGCGCCGCCAACGCGCAGCCGATGCTCTCGGCGCCGCTGCGGGCCCTGGCGACGCTGGTCGGGTATTCCCGGGTCCATACGGGTGTCCACTATCCCGCGGACGTGCTCGCTGGTGCGTTCATTGGAATTAGCGCGGCGGAGCTGACCGGCCACCTGCTGGACCGCTGAGCGTGGGTGGACGACGATGAACATCCGGATCGTCTGGCGTGCCCTGCTGGTCCTGCTGCTGGACGCCCTTTCCCTGCTGCTGCTCTCCGTGCTGCTCTCCGGTTTCGTCCTCGACGGTGCTCTCGCTGCGCTTGGCGCGGCGGCGGCGATCGGCCTCCTCAACGCGCTGATCTGGCCGGTCCTGGCGCGGATCGCGCTGCCGCTCACGGTCCTCACCCTCGGCGGTGCGGCGCTGCTCCTCAACGGCGTTCTCGTCACCTTCGCCGTCAACCTCCTGCCCGGCGCCCACCTCGACGGGGTGCTCGAGGGGATCGTCGTCACGGTTGCGATGACGGCGCTCACCGCCGGCTTCTACTCGCTGCTGGCGATCGACGAAGACGACTCCTGGTACCGCAACGTCGTCCGCCGGCAGATGCGGCGGCGGGGGCAGCACGTGGAGAGCGAGGTGCCGGGCGTCCTCTTCTTGGAGATCGACGGCCTCGCCCATGACGTCCTGCACCGGGCGCTGGCCGCCGGCGACGCGCCAAATCTCGCCGCCTGGCTGCGTGGCGGGTCCCACCGGCTGAGCAGGTGGGAGACCGACTGGTCTTCGCAGACCGGCGCCTGCCAGGCGGGCCTGCTGCACGGCTCCAATGAGGACATGCCGGCCTTCCGCTGGTGGGAGAAGGACCGCGGCGCGGCGATCGTCACCAACCATCCGCGCGACGCCGAAGAGCTGGAGCGGCGGCACTCGGACGGGCGCGGGCTGCTGCACGCGGGCGGCGCCAGCCGCGCCAACATCCTCTCCGGCGACGCGCCGCACTCGATGCTGACGATGAGCACGGTGCTGCACCGCCGCCGGCCTATCGGGGTCGACTACGCGGCCTATTTCGCTCGCCCCTATGCGGTTGCGCGCACGCTCGTGCTGGCGCTCGTCGACGTCTTCCGCGAGCGCCGGGCGGTGCGGCGGCAGCTCCGCGACGACGTCCGTCCGCGGATCGCCCGCCCGCGCTCCTACGCCGCCGTCCGCGCCTGGGCCACCGTCGTCCAGCGTGACCTCCAGGTCGCCAGCGTCGTCGGCGACGTCCTCGCCGGCCGGCCGCTCGTCTACACGACCTTCCTCGCCTACGACGAGGTAGCCCACCACTCGGGGATCGAACGCGACGACGCCCTCGCCGTGCTGCGCGACCTCGACCGCCAAGTCGCCAGGATCGCCCTCGCCTGCGCCGACGCTCCGCGCCCCTACCGGCTGGTCGTCCTCTCCGACCACGGCCAGTCGCAGGGGGAGACCTTTCACGACCGCTACGGGGAGACGCTCGAGGATCTGGTGCGCTCGGCCTGCGACCCGGAGAGCACGATCGCGGTCGAGGAGGGTGAGGACGACGCGCTCGCCTACCTCAGCGCTGGCCTGACCGAGGTCGCGCGCGACGACACGATCGCGGCGCGCACGGTCCGCACGGCGACCCACGGCCGCCGCGACGACGGCGTGGTGACGCTCGACGCCGAGGTCCGCGAGGAGGTCGACCGGGCGCGCGGGGGCGAGGTGCCGGAGCTCTCGGTGATGGCCTCGGGCTGCCTCGGCCTGATCAGCTTCCCCCGCGAGCCCGGCCGGGTGCCCTTGGAGCGGCTCGAGGCGATCTACCCGCTGCTGGTCCCGGCGCTCCGCGACCATCCTGGGATCGGCTTCGTCCTGGTCCGCTCGGAGCGCTCCGGGGCGCTCGCGATCGGTGCCGGTGGGACCCACTTCCTCGACGAGGATCGCGTCGAGGGCGAGGACCCACTGGAGCCGTTCGGCCCGCACGCCGCTGACCATCTGCGGCGCACCGACGGCTTCCCCCACTGCGCCGACCTGATGGTCAACAGCACCTACTGGCCGCAGTTCGGCGAAGTCGCCGCCTTCGAGGAGCTGGTCGGCTCGCACGGCGGCATGGGCGGGACCCAGGCGCATCCCTTCGTGCTGCACCCGGCCGAGCTCCCCTGGCCCGAGGAGGACGTGGTCGGCGCCGAGCGGGTCCACCGGGTGTTCCGGGAGTGGCTCGCCAGCCTCGGGCACGACGGCTACGCCAGCGAGGTCGCTTCGCCTGGCGCCAGCACCCGCAGCTCCGACTGAGGCGCCAGCTCGCGCATCCAGCGGGCGAGCTCACTCGGGGGCGCGCGCAGCGGCCCGGGGCGCAGCCGCGCCAGGCCGAGCGGGTAGAGCGTGCCCCAGTGGATCGGCACCACCAGCTTTGCCGAGAGCAGCGCCGCCGCCCGCGCCGCCCGCTCGGGGTCGAGGTGCCCGGCGCCGATGTTCGTGCCCCATCCCCAGATCGGCAGCAGAGCGAGGTCGAGACCGCCGGCACCGATCGTCTCCATGCCGTCGAAGAGGTCGGTGTCGCCGGCGAAGTAGATCCGCCGCTCTCCGGCGAGTTCGAAGCCGACCGCCCGCGAGGCGCGCTCGAAGCGCCGGCCGCCGGGCGGGTGGTTCGCCTCGGTGGCGGTGACGCGGACGCCGCCGACGCTGGCGGAGTCGCCGGGGGCGAGCTCGCGGACGTCGCCGAAGCCGAGCCGCGCGAGGAAGTCCCCAGCTCCCGGTGCGGCGAGCACCGGCACCGTCCTGCTCAGCCGCCGCAGCGAGGGCACGTCGGCGTGGTCGTGGTGCAGGTGGGAGATCAGCACCGCGTCGACGCTCTCCGTCAGTCGGGGGTCGGGGGGCGCCCCGTGGCGGCGCAGCGGGCCGACTCGGCGCCGCAGCACCGGATCGGTGAGCAGGCGGACGCCGTCGACCTCGACCAGGACGGTCGCGTGGCCGACGTAAGTGACCCGCGCTGCCCCGGTCACCGCGCTGCTCCGCGGCCGTGTCGGAGTCGCTGCGTATCGTGCGGCGGACCGATGGCTCCGAGGCGCGCGATCCGAGGGCGGCTGTGGCGGCCCGGCCGCGAGAGCGCTCCCGCCGAAGAAGAAGTGATCGAGATCGACCCCGCCGAGCTGAGCGGGATGTTCTCGGCGCCAGCCTGGCTGCGTGACCTCGGCTTCAGCGCCTGGCTGCTGGTCGGGGTGGCCGCGGCGCTGGTCGGCGCGATCTTCCTGCTGGCGCAGACGCAGACGATCGTGATGCCAGTGGTGACGGCGGCGATCGTCGCCTCGGTCACCGTGCCCCTGGTCGACTGGTTGAAGCGGCACGGAGTGCCGAGGGGTGCCGGCGCGGTGCTCGTCTTCCTCGGGATCGTCCTGATCGGCGTCGGCGTCGGCGTCATCGTCATGAGCGGCATCGCCAGCCAGGCTGACAGCCTCAGCGGGAGACTCCATGCCGGCGCGGACGAGATCGAGTCGTGGGTCAGGGGTCTGGGCGTGGCCTCGTCCACCGCCGCGGACGCCAACCAGCACGCGAGCGCCTCGGTCAGCGCCGGCTTCAAGGCCCTGACCGACGGCCTGCTCGGGGGCGTCGACAAGCTGGCCTCGCTGGTCGTCTTCCTCTCCTTCGCCGCCATCAGTCTCTTCTTCATGCTCAAGGACGCGCCGACGCTCGGCAGGTTCGTCGAGCGCCACCTCGGGATGCCGGTCCCGATCGCCCACACCGTGTTGGGCCAGGTGTCCCGCTCCCTGCGCGGCTACTTCGTCGGGGTCACGATCGTGGCTGCCTGGAGCGCGCTGCTGGTCGGCGCCGGAGCACTGCTGCTCGGGGTGCCGCTGCCGGGGACGATCACCGTCGTCACCTTCCTCGGCGGCTACGTCCCTTATCTCGGAGCCTGGACGGCGGGGGCGTTCGCGGTCCTGATCGCCCTGGGTGGCCAGGGGCCCGAGGCGGCCCTGGCGATCGCGGTAATCGTCCTCCTCGCCAACGGCGTGCTCCAGCAGCTGGTGCAGCCGATCGCCTACGGCGCCGCTCTCGACCTCCACCCCCTGGCGGTTCTGATCGCCACCATCGCCGGCGGCTGCCTCTTCGGCACCATCGGCCTCATCCTCGCCGCCCCCCTCGTCTCCGCGGCGGTCAGGATCTCCGCCGAGCTCACCGCCGCCCGTTCGCCGGCAGAGCGAGCCGAGGCTGCACCCGGATGAGAAATCTTTTGCTTGCATGCCGAGATGCGATTAGAGTGGGATGACCATGCCGCTCGCAGACATCAGCTTTGGCGAAGGACTCCTCTTCATCTTTGAGTTCTTCCTGCTCTTCGCCTGGATCTGGATTCTGATCTCGATCATCTCGGACCTCTTCCGCGACCACGAGCTGTCGGGAGTGGCGAAGGCCGTCTGGGTGTTCTTCTTGGTCTTCCTGCCGTTTTTTGGGGTGCTGCTCTATCTGATAGTTCGCGGAAACGGGATGCGCGACCGCACGATCAAGGCCCAGGTGGATGCCAAGAAGGAGTTCGATAGCTACGTTCAAGAGCAGGCGCAGGCAGCCAGCCCCGCCGACGAGCTGCACAAGCTGAACGAGCTCAAAGCAAGCGGCGCACTGTCGGCTGAGGAGTTCGACCGAGCAAAGTCCAAGTTGCTTGCCTGAGCGCCTTGGCGGCTAGCCGCTTCCAGCGCCTCCCTCCAATCGAATCGCAGCGATTGCCGCCTCGATGGAGGGATAGAAGTGATCTTTGTCGAGCGTGTCCATCAGCCCGTACTGCAGCGTCAGCTGCTTGAGGCGGTCGCGCAGCTCGACGAAGGCGAGGTGCATCCCGGCTGCGTTCAGCTCGCGATCGAGTTGCTCGAGCATCTCCGCCGCGGTCACGTCGACGTCGGTGATCGCCTCGCACTGCAACACGATCCAGTTGGGCTCGCGTTCTCGCGCGAGGCGCCTGATCTCGTCGCGGAACCTTCCCGCGTTGGCGAAGAACAGCGGCGCCTCCCAGCGGTAGACGACAACCCCCGGAACCTCGCTGGCGCCGGGGTAGGCGGTGACGTCGTGCCATCCCTCCAAGCTCTCGGGGCGTCCCAGAACCGCGCCGTGCGGCCACCAGTTACGGCGGAAGAAGAGGATGATCGCCAGCAGGACTGCAACCACGATTCCCTGCAGGACGCCGAGGAGCACGACCCCGGCGGTGGCCACGAGGGACACGCCGAGCGCGCTTCTGCGCATCTCGTAGTAGCGGCGCAGCAGGGGCACGTTCATCAGCGATATCGCCGCGGCGATCACCACCGCCGCGAGCGCCGCCTGCGGCAGGTCGGCGAGCAGTGAGTTGAGGAAGAGGAGGAGAGCCGCGACGAGCCCGGCCCCGACCAGCCCGGCCAGTTGGGTCTTCGCCCCCGACTGCTCGGCGACGGCGGTCCGCGAGCCGCTCGTCGAGACCGCGAACCCCTGAAAGAAGCCGGCCGCCACGTTCGCCGCCCCGACGCCGATCATCTCCTGATCGGGCTTGACCTCTTCTCCGCGCCGGGCCGCAAAGCTGGTCGCGGTCGCGATCGTGTCGGTCAGCGATACCAGGGTGATGCCAAGCGCCGCCAGAAGCAGGGCCGGGACGTCGCCGGCATCCGTCCAGGGGAGTCCGGGGGTTGGCACTCCCTGGGGCAGGGACCCGACCGTCGCGACTCCGTGGTCGGCCAGGCCAAAGGTCGCTGAGACAGCGGTGGCCGCCACGACTCCCACGAGGATCGCCGGCAGGCGCTTGCTGAAGATCGGAAGCACGAGCAGGATGCCCAGGACCGCGATCCCGAGCACGAGGGTGGCGGCGTGCGTCTGGCCGAGGCCTTCGACGAACGCCTTGACCTCGCTGAGGAACGAGTCGGCGTCGGTCGAGAAGCCGAACAGCTTCGGCAGCTGTCCGACGACGATCGTGATCCCGAGGCCGTTCATGTAGCCGACCTGCACCTCTTTGGAGAGCAGGTCGGCGACGAACCCGAGCTTGCCGAGGCCGAGGCCGATCTCGATCAGGCCGACGAAGATCGCGAGCATGCCCGCCAGGACGATCGCCGACCCCGGGTCTCCCACGACCAACAGGGGCGTGATCGAAGCAAGGATCAGGGGCGAGATCGAGGAGTCGGGCCCGAGCACCAGGACCCGTGAAGGTCCGAAGAGGGCGTAGCCCACCAGGCAGGCGATCGTCGTGTAGAGGCCGGTGACCGCCGGCAGCCCGGCGAGCTCTGCGTAGGCCATTCCCTGTGGGACCAGGATCGCGGCCAGCACGACTCCCGCCACCAGGTCCGGTCGAGCGGATTGGCCGGGGTACTGCTGGATGAGCTTGACCCCGGGCACCCAGTGCTGCAGTCGGCCGGCGCGGTGATGTTGCCTTTCTGAATCCACGGACCCGCTCCTTCGCATGGCTGTCCCGTTCGTCGGTGTCCCCTGCCGGGGACGATCATGCGCATCTTCTTTCCTACGACAGGAAGAGACAAGCGGGAGTGCTTCAATCGCACCTTTTCGGTGTCGAAGTCGATCTCGCCGCGGGCTGACCGATGGAGCTAGGCGGACTCGAACCGCCGACCTCCTGGGTGCGATCCGCGAAGGCCATGATCGCGGAGGCGTAACGGGGAGTCAGCCACTTCTGGCGAGAAGCAGCTGAGATTCTGGGGCGGGGTTCGAGCGCCTCACCCGTACCTTCTTTAGAAAGCTTTGCTCGTCATCCGCTGAGTGAGCGGGGCGGCTGCTTTCTGGATTTATGGCCCCGTAGGATGAGCGCCATGGCGCCCGAGACCATCCGCGACGCTTCCACGGCCAGCCAGGCCTTCAAGTCCGCACTTGAGGTGGTCGGCGGTGTGGCGCCGGAGGTGGCCGCCGCGATCCGCAGCGAACTTGAGGACCAGCGGCACGCGCTGAAGCTGATCGCGAGCGAGAACTACAGCTCGCCGGCCGTCCAGCTGGCGATGGGCCAGTGGATGACCGATAAGTACGCCGAGGGCGCCACGGGCAAGCGCTGGTACGCGGGCTGCGAGAACGTCGACACTGTCGAGGGCGCCGCCGCGTCGCTGGCTCAGGAGCTTTTCGGGGCCGACCATGCGTACGTGCAGCCGCACAGCGGCGCCGACGCCAACCTCGTCGCCTTCTCGGCGATCCTCGCCGAGCGCGTCGAGAAGCCGTACCTCGAAGAGCGGGGCGTGCGGGACTCGCGGCTCCTTTCCGAGGAGCAGTGGGAGGAGCTGCGCCAACGCCTCGTCAACCAGCGCATGCTTGCGATGGAGCTGACTTCCGGCGGCCACCTGACGCATGGCATGCGGGCGAACCTGTCCGCCAAACTCTTCGAGATCGTTCCCTACGGGGTGGATCCGGACTCGGGCCTGATCGACTACGACCGCGTGCGCGAGCTGGCGCTGGAGACCCGCCCGCTGCTGATTCTCGCGGGCCACAGTTCCTACCCGCGCAAGATCGACTTCCGCCGCTTCCGCGAGATCGCGGACGAGGTCGGCGCTGTGTTCATGGTCGACATGGCCCACTTCGCGGGCCTTGTCGCCGGCGGCGTCTTCGAGGGCGAGTTCGACCCCGTTCCGTACGCGCACATTGTGACCTCGACGACGCATAAGACGCTGCGCGGCCCGCGCGGTGGTCTCGTGCTGTGCACGAGCGAGTTCGCGGATGCCGTCGACCGCGGCTGCCCGATGATCCTCGGAGGCCCGCTGGCCCACGTCATGGCGGCGAAGGCCGTCGCGTTCCACGAAGCGCTTGCACCGGAGTTCCGCGACTATGCGGCGGCGATCGTCGCAAATGCGCGCGCGCTGGCCGAGGCGCTCGTGGCTAGCAGTGAGGTGCTGCAGACCGGCGGCACCGAAAACCATCTGCTGCTCGTGGATGTGCGCCAGCATGGCCTCAACGGTCGACAGGCGGAGGCGGCCCTGCGCGAGTGCAACATCGTGCTCAACCGCAACGTGCTGCCGTACGACCCGAACGGCCCGTGGTTCACCAGCGGCATCCGGCTCGGGACCGCGGCTCTGACCACCCGCGGCTTTGGCGAAGGGGAGATGGGCCGAATCGCCGAGCTGATCTCCACCGTCCTCGGGGCGGCAGGGCCAATCGAGGACGTCCGCGGGAAGCCGGAGCTCCCGCAGGCGTTGGTCGACGAAGTGCGTGCCACCGTCGAGGAACTGACGGCGGCGTATCCGCTGTATCCCGGCCTCGTCGTCTGACCCGCGGTGCGGAACGCCGGGGGGGCCACCGATCGGGAGGGGTAGCGCTCGAAGATCGCGGTTATGGCATCGCCGTCCGGCCAGCCCAGCACCACCTTTCCCGTGCGGTACGGTGCCGACGCTTGCAAATCGCATTACTTGGATGACGCCGATGCCGGACACCACCTGCCACATGTCGATCTCGCTCGACGGCTTCGTCGCCGGACCGGAGCAGAGCCGGGAGAATCCGCTGGGGAAGCGCGGCAGGGAGGTCCATAGCTGGCACCTCGGCGACGAGCGTGCGAACGACGCCGACGCGACGGCAGAGGGCTGGCTCATGCGACCGCGCGGGGCCTACGTCATGGGCCGCAACATGTTCGGGCCGATCCGCGGCGAGTGGGATGAGGACTGGGATGGATGGTGGGGCTCCGAGCCGCCCTACCACGCGCCGGTCTTCGTGCTCACCCACCACGCCCGCGAGCCGATCGAGATGGAGGGCGGCACGAGCTTCCACTTCGTCACCCAGGGCTTCGAGGCCGCCTACGCGCAGGCGCGTGAGGTGGCCGGCGAGGATGGCATCGACATCGCGGGCGGCGCCTCGACCGTCCGTCAGGCGCTCGCCGCCGGAGTGATCGACGAACTCACGCTCGACGTGGTCCCCGTCCTGCTCGGGTCCGGCGAGCGGCTGTTCGACGGAGTCGAATCCCTCGGGTTCGAGCCGGTTGAGGTGCTCCACTCTCCGCTCGCCACGCACATCCGCTACCGGCGGGCGGGGTGAGGAGCCGCACCGTCGACGGCGGGTTGGAGAAAATCCCGACGTGCAGGGACTTCCGAAAGTGGAGCCAAGCGGGTATCTCTCGAACCAGAGCCGCGGTTCGAGAGACGACGCCTTAGTGGAGCTAGGCGGATTCGAACCGCCGACCTCGAGGGCGGCGATGACTTGCTTGCCGTTGACCGCCGGGAGCTTGGCGCTCACGCCGCGTGGACAGCGACGCTGCCGCGGTGGACGGTCGGGATCGGGAGGCCGTCCTCATGCATCACTTCGAGGTAGGCCTCAATGGCCTCTTTGGCCATCTCGGTGGCTTCCTCGATCGTCTCGCCCTGGGTGGCGACACTGGGCAACTCGGGGACGAGGACGCTAAAGCCCCCTTCGGGCTCCGGTTGCAGCACGATCTCGTACTCGCGCTCGATGCTCATGCGTTGAAGCTTACGCGTCACTAGCTCTGCTGTCGTCTAAATGCAAGGCCGGAATCGACGGCAATCCCCGCTAATCCCTTCGCATCGGCACGATTTCGGGCACTCGTGCCCGAAATGGAGCGCAAATTCAGCGGCGGTTGGAAAGCCCTTTAGGGAGCGAAAATCCCCACGTGCAGGGACATCCAGCGATGGAGCTAGGCGGATTCGAACCGCCGACCTCCTGGGTGCGATCCAGGCGCTCTGCCAGCTGAGCTATAGCCCCTCGTGCGTGGCTGGGAGGTTCGTCCCAGAGGCCTCGCAAGCACAAGGATAACCGCATAGTCTTTAGGTTCCCCAGGGATCTGTATGGGCATTCTCGACGACGCGATCAAAGAGCACCTGGAGCTGAAGCGCCAGCACGGCGCCGGCGACTCCGAGTTGAAACAGCTCGAGGACGAGGCGTTTGGCGCTGCAGAGCGGCCCGGCGACGGGGGATCGGCGCCCGATCCGCTTGCCGAGGCTCCGACCGAGTTTATGGCGCAGCCCGATCTGGAGCCCGAGGCAGCCGCGGAGCCTGCGCTTGAGGCTGAGGAGGCGCCTGGGCGTCGCGGGGGGCGCTCCGAGATCGCCGACCTGCAGGAGGCGCCACCCTCCAGGCTCGAGGAGAGCGAGCCCGAGCCGCCCGCGGTGGAGGAGTCCCCGGCGATGGAACACGAGGCTGTGCCCGAGCCGGAGCCCGAGATTTCGTCTGGCCCAACCACTGAGGAGCGGGAAGCGATCGCCGAGCAGCCGACCGAGATGTTCGACATCGAGGAGGAGCTCGGCTCGCAGGCCGAGGCCCCTTCGGAAGAGGAGTTGGTCGAGGAGGAGATGGACGAGCCGCGTCTGGCTCCCGTCGATCCGCTCGCCGGCTTCGACGACGATGCGGCTGAGATCAGCATTGAGGAGGACGAAGAGGACGACGACTTCTGGGACGAGAAGCGCCTCTCCGATGAGCTCGACCAGGCCCTGGAGGCGCCGAGTGAGATCGAGGAGGACGAGGAGGAGGAGGCCGTTTTCGAGCCTGAGCCCCCCGCTGAGCCGAACCGCGAAGACAAGCCCGCGGCAGGCCCCGACGAGGACGTGCTCGAGGAGACCCCCGACTTCCTCGAGGAGGCGCCCGAGGACGACCAACTCTGGTTCGAGCAGAAGCCCCCCAAGGACTTCGATTTCGACGACTGAGCAAGTTTCGAGCGCGAGCTCGCAAGTTGTTTCACAAATGGCACACTCGCGTTTCCCACCTGTGACAGTTGTCTGAGTAGGCTTTTTGGCGGAGATGGCTCCGCTAAAGCAAAAAGGGGATCTGGCCGAGCTCAAGGTTGCCGCGGATCTGGCCGGCCGTGGCTGCTCGATCTCCTTTCCTTTGGAGAGGACTGCGACTACGACCTGATCGCGGATCTCGATGGTTGGATTCACCGAGTCCAGGTCAAATACACGGAGTCCGACGGAAGGGTCATCAACGTCCGGTGCCGGTCGACTCGCTCACCAACGGAAAGGTCCGTCGGACGAAGCAATACACCGCAAAGACGGTTGACTGGATCGCCGTTTACGACCGAACCTCTGACCGTTGCTACTACTTCCCGTCCAGTGAATTGGGAACCGGACGGAGCATGCTTCACCTCCGTCTTGCTCCGGCCCGCAACGGCCAGCGCATTGGCATTCGCAATGCGTCCGACTACACAGATCCCGAGCTAACGCGGGACCCGAGGATGGAGCCAGCGGGACTCGAACCCGCGACCTCTCGCGTGCAAGGCGAGTGCTCTTCCAGCTGAGCTATGGCCCCTCTTTGGCCAATTGTAGGCGCGATCCCTGGGGCCTAGCCGATCAGCTTTGACTTTGCAATCCGGGTTGGTCTAGGCTGGCTCGCCATGATCGCCGACCTGCACTCGCACTACCCGATGCGGGTGATCAACGACATGGACCCGGAGACGACGGCCAGGCTGATGAAGACGCCGGGGCCGACGATCCGTGACCGCATCCAGGCGCTGGTCCTGAAAATCGCCAACAGGGTCGGCAATTACCCCAGCTGGGACGGGACCTACCGGGTCACCCCCGAGACCCTGCGCGAGGGTGGGGTCGGGCTGGCGATGTCGGTCCTCCTCGGGCCGTTCGACGAGATGGACCTGGACACGTATTACGCGGCTCCGCCGGAGCCCGGCTACTTCCCCCACCTGATCGCGAGCCTCGAAGCGGTCGAGCAGGAGGTGGCGACGCACGACCGCTCGCAACTGCGCCTGGTCCACGACCGGGCGGAGCTGGACGACTGCCTCGCCGCCGGGGCGACGGCGCTGGTCCACGCCGTCGAGGGAGGTTGCCTCCTCGGCGACACCGACGCCGAAATCGAAGCCAACTGCGCCGAGCTGGCGAGGAGAGGTGTCGGCTACGTCACGGTCGCGCACCTCTTCTTCCGCCAGGTGGCCACCAACGCCAACGCGCTGCCCTTCCTCCCGGACTCGATCTACGACTTCTTCTTCCCGCAGCGCGGCAAGGACCGGCTCACGCCCCGTGGCGAAGCAGTCGTGCGCGGCCTGGTCGAGAACCGCATCCTCATCGACCTCAGCCACATGGACCCAGCCGGGATCCACGAGACCTTCGCCCTGCTCGACGAGATCGACCCGCACAGCGAGGTGCCGGTGATCTCGACCCATGCCGGCTATCGCTTCGGCAAGCAGCAGTACATGTGCGACGAGGAGATCCTGCTCCAGATCAAGCACCGCAGGGGTGTGGTCGGCTTGATCATGGCCCAGCACCAGCTCAACGACGGGATCCGCAAGAAGCGCGACTACACGAAGACCCTCGACGAGTCGCTCGAGGTCATCTATGCCCACATCGACAAGATCGCCGAGATCACCGGCGGCTACGGGCAGATCGCCCTCGGCACCGACTTCGACGGCTTCATCAAACCGACCATGGGCGGGCTGAAGACGGCGTCAAACCTGAAACTGCTCGAGGCGCCGCTGCGCAAACGCTACGGCGACGGGGACGCCGAGCGGATGATGTGGACGAACGCGCTTGGCGTGCTGCAGACGCTCTGGCCCTCAGGACACTAGCCCAGCGAGCGCCGGCTGCGGCAGGTTCTGGTCGGCGTGGTAGCTGGAGCGGACCAGCGGTCCCGATGCGACCGACTCGAAGCCCAGCGCGTAGGCCTCGCGCTCCAGCGCGGCGAACTCGTCCGGGTGCCAGTAGCGCTCCACCGGCAGGTGGTTCTCGGTCGGCCGCAGGTACTGGCCCACGGTCAGCACCTGGACCCGGTGCTCGCGCAGGATGCCGAAGGTCTCGACCATCTCCTCGAAGCTCTCGCCGAGCCCGACCATCAGCCCCGACTTGGTGACGACGCCGGCGCCGCCCATCTCCTTCGCCATCCGCAGCACCCGCGCCGAGCGCAGGAACTTGGAGCCGCGCCGCGCCTTCGGGTAGAGCCGCGGCACCGTCTCGACGTTGTGGTTGAAGACATCGGGCCGCTCGTGGATCACCTTCGCCAGCGGCATCTCCTGGCCGCGGAAGTCGGGGGTGAGGACCTCGACCCTGCAGCCGGGCGCCTGCATGCGGATCGAGCGGATCGTGCCGACGAAGGCGCTCGCCCCGTAGTCGGGCAGGTCGTCGCGGTCGACCGAGGTGACGACCGCGTGGCGCAGCCCCATCCGCTTCACCTGGTTGGCGACGCGCAGCGGCTCCAGCGGGTCGTTCCAGCTCGGCACCCCCGTCTTCACGTTGCAGAAGCCGCAGCGCCGCGTGCAGACGTCGCCGAGGATCATGAAGGTCGCCGTGCCGCGCTCCCAGCACTCGCCGACGTTGGGGCAGTTGGCCTCCTCGCAGACGGTGTGCAGCCCTTCGCCGCCGATCTCGGCCTTCAGCCGCCGGTAGGTCGGCCCG
Source organism: uncultured Solirubrobacterales bacterium (assembly GCA_963770315.1). Classification (GTDB taxonomy): domain Bacteria; phylum Actinomycetota; class Thermoleophilia; order Solirubrobacterales; family 70-9; genus VRUE01. The sequence goes on along the minus strand of CAVYPC010000002.1, from coordinate 2,435,728 downwards.
CCGGGCGCCGGCACCTTCAGCCAGGGCGGCTTGCGGGCGCGGCGGAAGGGGACAGCCCCCTCGCCGTCGGCCGCGGTCCCGCCCGGCTTGGCGCGGGAGCGGGTGACGTGGACGCGCTCGACCGCGTCGCTCGTCTCCACGCTCGTCTCGGGGGGGCTGGTCATGCGACGCCGAGCCTAGCGCTGTCGAGTCCCAGGGCCGCCGGCTCGGTGTCGACGGGGTCCCGTTCGAAGACCTCTCCGAAGCGGGCCGCGACGGTGCCGGCGAAGGCAGGGAGATCCTGCTCGGCGCCGAGCTCGCGGCCGAGCGAGGTGACGTGGCAGTTGTCGATCCCGCAGGGGACGATCCACTCGAACGGCTGCAGGTCGTTGTTGACGTTGATCGCCAGGCCGTGGGTGGTGACGCCGCGGCTGACGTGGACGCCGATCGAGCCGATCTTGCGCGCGGCGTCGACGCCGGCCTCCGGGCCGGGCCGCTCGCCCTCGGTCCAGACGCCGGTCAGCCCCTCGATCGTCCCCGCCGCGACGCAGTGCTCTGCCAGCGCCTCGATCGCCACCCGCTCCAGCCGCCGCACGTACTCGTGCACGTCGTCGCCGTAGGGCACCAGCGAGACGATCGGGTAGGCGACCAGCTGCCCCGGCCCGTGGTAGGTGACCCGCCCGCCCCGATCGGTGTCGTGGACTTCGATCCCCTGCATTTCGTACCACTCGGCCTGCATCGGCAGCTCCTCGTCGCTGGAGCGGCGCCCGCGCGTGTAGACGGGCTGGTGCTCGAGCAGCAGCAGCACGTCCGGCACCTCGCCCTCCTGCCGCGCTCCCTCCAGCCAGCGCTGGGCCACGCGCGCCTCCTCGTAGGGGACGAGCCCGCACCTCACGACCAGGACTTTCTCGCTCACCCTTGAAATCTTGGCATGGCGCCCCTCTATCCTTGGCGCCGCTCCCATGGCCTGGTCCAGGACCCTCCGACCCGACTGGCTTCCGGCCGTGGCGCTCAGCGCCGCGCTCGCCGCCGCGATGCTGGCCTGGAACCCTCCCGTCGGCGACCTCGCAGCCCAGGTCTTCCGTACCGAGCTCTTCCAGCGCGGCGGCTTGGCGATCTGGAACGGCAGCTGGTACGGCGGCCACTACACCCTCACCTACAGCGTCCTCTTCCCGCCGCTGGCGGCGCTGCTCGGACCGCGGCTGGTCGGCACGCTCGCCGTCGTCGCCTCCTCCTATTTCTTCGACCGCCTCGTGCGCGACCGCTGGGGCGAGGCGGCCCGCTGGGCGACGCTCTGGTTCGCGGCCGGGGTGGTGACGCTGCTCGCCGACGGTCAGCTCACCTTCGCCCTTGGCGTCGCCTTCGGCCTCGCAGCCGTCCGCTGCCTGCAGCTGCGCCGGCCGGCTCCGGCGCTCGCCGCGGGGGCCGCCTGTGCGCTTTCGAGCCCGGTCTCGGCGGCGTTCCTCGCCGGCGTCCTGCTGGCCGGCGTCCTGCCGCGGGACCGCCGCACCAACTTGGCCGCGATCTGGGTCGCCTGCCTCGCGCTCGGCCTCGTCCTCGTCCCCAACCTCGCCTTCCCCGAATCCGGCCAGTTCCCCTTCGCCTTCTCCTCCTACGTGGCGATCCCGCTCTGGTGCGGCGGGGCGCTGCTCCTCACCCGCGGACTGGCGGCGGAGGAGCGGCAGCTGCGGCGGGTGCTCGTCGCCTACGTGCTGGCGGCGACCGTGCTCGTCCTGGCGCCGAACCCGATGGGCGGCAACGCCGTCCGCCTCGGCGCGCTCTTCGGCGGCCCGATCCTCGCCGCGGTCATGCTCGCCCACCGCCCGCGCCTCTCGCGGGCCTCGACCGCGCTGCTCGCCCTGGCGCTCGCCGGCGGCCTCTACTGGCAGGTGACGGCGAGTGTCAACCAGATCGCCCGCAGCGTCGGCGACCCGTCCACCGCCTCGACCTACTTCGCCCCGCTCGCCAGCTGGCTGCGCGAGCACGATGGCCGCGCCGCTCGGGTCGAGGTGCCGCCAACCGCGAACCACTGGGAGTCCGCCTACCTGGCGCCCGGATTCGAACTGGCGCGCGGCTGGCTGCGCCAGCTCGACACGACCCGCGACGACATCTTCTACAACGACGACGAACCGCTGACCGCCGCCGCCTACCGGTCCTGGCTGCACGACAACGCGATCCGCTACGTGGCGCTGCCCGACGCGCCGCTCGACTACTCCTCGGTCGCCGAGCGGCGCCTCATCCTGAGCGCCCCGCCCTTCCTGGAGCCGCGCTGGAGCGATGCCCACTGGCGCGTCTACGAGGTGCGCGACCCGGCGCCGCTGGTGCAGCCTCTCGGCGCGGGCACGGCGCGGATCGACTCGGTCGGCCACAGCGGCTTCGCCCTGGACGTGACTCGGCCCGGCGAGTTCCTCGTCCGCGTCGCCTTCACCCCCTACTGGTCGATCGCCCGCGGCAGCGGCTGCCTCGTCCGCCACGGCGAGTGGACGGTCGCCCGGGCCGCCAGCCCCGGCGTCTTCCGCGTCTCGGCCGACTTCTCCCTGGGCCGCGCCTGGAATGCGGTCACCGGCGCCAAGAAGACCTGCTGACCCAACTTCTGACGCCTTTATACGTCTATAGGGTCAGAAACGCGTCAGAAGTTCTAGAGGGCGAGGGAGAGCGGCTCTTCGAGCAGCGCTCGGATGCGGGCCAGGAATTCGGCCGCGGGGGCGCCGTAGAGGATGCGGTGATCGCAGGCGAGATCGACCTGCATCAGGTGGGCGCTGCTCATCTCTCCGGCGCGGATTACCGGCCGCTCCTCGATCGCGCCGACGGCGAGGATCGCCGCCTGCGGCGGGTTGATCACGGCGGAGAAGCCGTCGATCCCATACATCCCCAGGTTGGAGACCGTGAAGGTTGCCCCGGATAGCTCCGGCGGGGTGATCTCGCCGTCGCGCACCCGCTGCGCCAACGCCCGCGACTCGGAGGCGATCTGCCGCAGCCCCTTGCGGTCAGCATCGAACACCGTGGGGACGACGAGCGCGTCCACGGCCGTCACCGCGACGCCGACGTTGACCCGCGAGTAGAGCTCGAATCGCCCGTCCCGGTAGGCCCCGTTGGCCCGCGGATGCTCCCGCAGCGCCAGCGCGCACGCCTTGACCACCATGTCGTTGAACGAGGGCACCAGGTCACCCTCGCCTGCCGCCTCCTTGAGCAGCGCCCGGCCGGACACGGCCCGGCTCATATCCACCGAAGCCCGCAGGTAGAAGTGCGGCGCGGTGGCCTTCGACTCCGACATCCTCCGCGCGATCACCTGCTGCGTCTTCGACAGGTCCTCGTAGGAGACCTGACCCTTGGCGGTCTCGGTTGGAAGGGACGATGGCTCGGAAGCCTCAGCCGCGGGTCCTGTCACGGCAGGCTCCCCCATGTGCTCGGATCCCGCTTCGCGGTCTCCTCCGCCATGGGGGACCCCCCCTGCCGCGTCACCCGCGGAAGAAGCTTTCTCGACATCCGCCTTGACGATCCGCCCACCGGGTCCAGAGCCCTGAAGCTGCGTCAGATCGAGTTGCCGCTCCTTGGCGAGCCTCTTTGCGAGCGGGGAGGCTTTCGGCCGGTGCCCGTTGCCAGCTTCCGCCGACTCGGCCGGGGCGGTCGCTTCGGTGGTTGGAGCCGCGGACTGAGACGCCTCACCCGCGGGTGGCGCGGTAGGGGGGCCCACCCCCGAGGAAGCTTCAGCTACCGCAGGGGGTGGGGGGTCCCCTGCCGCGACAGGACCCGCGGCTGAGGCGTCTGAACCCTCGGCCTCTGACGACGCCCTCGAACCCTCGCCCGAATCGCCGACCCGCGCAATCGGCGTGCCGATCGCAACGGTCTCGCCCTCCTCCACGAGGATCTCCGAGAGAGTGCCGGCGACATCGCTTTCGTAAGCCATGTTTGCCTTGTCGGTCTCGATTTCCACCAGCTCATCGCCGACGACGATCTCGTCTCCGACACTCTTCAGCCACTGAAGAACCGTCCCCTCCTCCATGGAGTCAGACAACCTCGGCATAACCACGTCAGCCATTGGCGGTCCCTTCGAATGCGTTGTGAAGCGGGGATCGAAGGTGCCTCGGCAATGCCTCGCGAAGCGGCCCCGGCAGGGTGGTTCCTGTCCCGAAGGGACACCAGATTTCGCCGCCAAAGGCGGTGATGGGCAACCGGCGAGATATCCCCGATGCCCCCATCAGATGCTCCCCTCGAGTGCCGCCAGCGCTGCCTGCACGACGTGCTCCTCGTGCGGGATCGCCGCCTGCTCGAGCCGCTTGGAGTACGGCATGTGGACGTCGGCGCCGGTCACCCGCTGCACCGGCGCGTCGAGGTGGTCGAAGGCCTGCTCGGTGATCAGCGTCGCCAGGTTGGCGCCGACGCCGCCGTGCGGCCAGCCCTCCTCGACGATCACCGCCCGGTTCGTCTTGCGCACCGACTCGAGGATCGTGTCGAGGTCGAGCGGTCGCAGGGTGCGCGGGTCGATCACCTCGGCCTCGACCCCGTACTCGTGGGAGAGCGTCCGCGCCGCCTCCTCCGCCACGTGCGCCATCTTGAGGATGCCGACGATCGTCACGTCGCCGCCCTCGCGCCGCACCGCCGCCTCGCCGAAGCGCAGCATCTCGCCCTCGCCATCCTCGGCCACCTCGCCCCGCGTCCCGTAGAGACTCTCGTGCTCGATGAAGATCACCGGGTTGTCGTCGCGGATCGCCGCTTTGAGCAGCGCCTTGCCGTCGGCCGGGGTCGAGGGACAGGCGACCAGCAATCCCGGAACCTGCAGGAAGAGGGCCTCGAAGCTGTGCGAGTGGGTGGGGCCGAGCTGGTGCCCGCCGCCGCCCGGCATGCGGATCACCAGCGGCACCCGCGCCTGGCCGTTGAACATGTAGGGGATCGCGGCGGCGTGGTTGACGATCTGATCCAACGCCAGCAGGGCGAAGTTGACGGTCATCAGCTCGACCACCGGCCGCAGCCCGCCCACCGCCGCGCCGACCCCGGCGCCGACGATCGTGTTCTCGGAGATCGGCGTGTCGCGCACCCGCCGCTCGCCAAACTCCTCGAGCAGCCCTTCGGTCACCTTGAAGGCCCCCTGGAAGACGCCGACGTCCTCGCCCATCACGAAGACCGCCTCGTCGCGCCGCATCTCCTCGGCCATCGCGTCGCGCAGGGCCTCGCGCATCCGCAGCGTCGCCATCAGCGCTCCGCCTCCTCGACCTCGTCGGCGGTTCCGGGCTCCTCCGCCTCGGCGGCCACCTCCGGCTCGACCCCCTCCTCGGCGTCGCCGTCCTCGGCGGGATTCGGCCTAGCCTGGGGACGCGGCCCGCCCGGCCGCCCGGCGTAAGCGGCGCCGGCCTCGGCCAGCTCGCGCGCTGCCGCTGGCATCGACTCCTCCTCGCGCTCGCCCCGGTGCGGCTCGGGGCTGCGCTCGTCAACCGCGTACCAGCCCGCCGCGCTGTCGACCACATAGAGGTTTTCGTAGAGGCTGTCGAGCGACGGCTCGGGCGAGGAGCCGGCGAACTCGACCGCCTCCTCCACCTGCGCGTCAGCCTTGTCGCGTACCTCCCGCACCTCGCGCTCGCCCAGCACGCCGGCCTCGACGCAGCGCTGGGCGAAGGCCTCGATCGGGTCTCTCTGCTGCCACTCCTCGACCTCCTCGCGCTCGCGGTAGACCTCGGGGTCGGCGGCGGAGTGGCCGCGGTAGCGGTAGGTGAAGGCCTCGAGGATGGTCGGCCGGCGCTCCTCGCGCGCCTGGCGGATGCCCTCGGCGACGCCCTCGCGCACCGCGATCACGTCCATCCCGTCGATCCGCTCGCCGCCGATGCCGTATCCCTCCGCCTTCTTGGAGAGATCGGTCTGGGCCGAGTGGCGCTCGACCGAGGTGCCCATCCCGTAGAGGTTGTTCTCGACCAGGAAGAAGATCGGCAACTGCCAGAGCGCCGCCAGGTTCATCGTCTCGCCGAAGTTGCCGGTGTTGGAGGCGCCGTCGCCGAACATGCAGACCGTGACCGCGTCCTCGCCCTTGTACTCGGAGGAGAGGGCGAGGCCGGCGGCGATCGGCAGGTTGCCGCCGACGATCCCGTAGCCCCCCATGAAGCGGTTCTCACGGTCGAAGATGTGCATCGAGCCTCCGCGGCCGCCGCTGGTCCCGTCGACCCGGCCGAACAGCTCCGCCATCACCCGCTTGGGCTCGGTGCCGCGGGCGATCGCGTGGCCGTGGGTGCGGTAGGTGCCGATCAGGTAGTCCTCGTCGCGCATCACCGAGGCGGTGCCGACGATCGTCGCCTCCTCGCCGATCCCCAGGTGGAGGAAACCGCCCGCGTTGGCACGCTGGTACTGCCGTCCCGCCTCCTCCTCGAAACGGCGGATCAGCGCCATCCGGGCGAGCAGCTCGTAACAGGTGGCGGCGTCGGGCAAATCTGCCATCGAGGCCACCTTAGCTCGCGGCGGCGACCGCCTCCTCGACCCGGTCGTCCCCCCAGAAAACTTCGTCGCCGACGGCGAGCGAGGGGACGCCGATCACGCCGCGCTCGGCGGCCGCGTCGGTTGCCTCGAGCAGCGCCCGCTTGACGCTTTCGGTCCCGGTCGCCTTGGACACTGCGTTGGGGTGGAGCTCGCAGGCGGCGGCGGCGATCAGCACGTTGTCGTGCTCGCTCAGGTCGCGCCCGGCGGCGAAGGCCTGGCGGAAGGCGGCGAGGGCGAAGGAGACGGTGCGCCCGGTCTGCTTGGCGAAGGTCGCGGCGCGCATCGCGAACAGCATGTTGCCGGGCCAGGGCTCGGGCCAGACCAGCGCCGGCAAGCCGTAGCCTGAGGCGCGCCGCTCGACTTCGGCGATCCCGTCCTCACGCTCCGGGCCGTTCGCCCACGAGTCGCGGCCGAAGCGCTTGAACAACCCGCCGAGCAGGATCGGCTGCCACTCCGGCTGCTCCAGCTCGGCGTCGGTGAACAGACCGCTGATCCGCTCCGCGGTCAGGTACGCGTAGGGGGAGCTCAGATCGAAGTAGAAGGTTGCGCGCTCGCCACTCAAGCGTGCGTCGCCCAACCGTCGACTGCCCGCGCTGCTTCGAAGATCGCCTCGGAGATCGTCGGGTGGGGGTGGACGATCCGGGCCAGCTCCTGGTAGCCGCCCTCCAGCGCCATCGTCGCGACCAGCTCGGCGATCATGTCGCATGCTCGGTTGCCGACGATGTGGGCGCCGAGGATCTCCCCGTACTTGGAGTCGACGACGAGCTTGACCAGGCCGTCTTTGTCGTCGTAGACGGTCGCCGCTCCGACCCCGCCCAGCTTCAGCTTGCCGACCTTGACGTCGTGCCCGGCCTCCTTGGCGGCCGCCTCGGTGAGGCCGACGCTGGCGACCTGCGGCTGGCAGAAGGTGGCGCCAGCGATCAGGTTCTGGTCGACCGGGTGGGTCGGCGCGCCGGCGGCGTGCTCGACCGCGACGACGCCCTCGTCGGAGGCCTTGTGCGCAAGCGCCTTGGCGTTGACCATGTCGCCGATCGCGTAGACCTTGGGGTTGGAGGTGCGGCCGTACTCGTCGACCTCGACCTTGCCCCGCTCGGTCAGCTTGACCCCCGCCGCCTCGAGGCCGAGCCCCTCGACGTCGGTGGAGCGCCCGCCGGCGACGCAGAGGTAGTCGACCTCGGCCGAGCTGTCTCCATAAGTGAACTTGACCGAGCCCTCGCCGGCCTCGACGTTCTCGACCGGGCTGCCGGTGGAGATGGCGATGTTCTGCTTCTTGAAGGCTCGCTCGACGACCCGCGCCATGTCCTTGTCCTCGGCGGGGAGGATCTGGTCGAGCATCTCGATCAGCAGCACCTCGGTGCCGAAGCGCCCGTAGGCGGAGGCGATCTCGCAGCCGGAGGCGCCGGCGCCGACCACGGCGATCTTCTGCGGCTGCGCGGGCAGCGACCAGGCCCCCCAGGTGTCGAGCACGCGATCGCCGAACTCGACCCCGGGGATCGGCAGCGCGACCGAGCCCGTGGCGAGCACCACGGCGCCGGCCTCGTAGACGTCGTCGCCGACCCCGACGTTGCCCTCGGCGGTGAGCGAGCCGTTGCCGGCGATCGTCGTCACCTTGTTTTTGTCCCAGAGCATCTTCACGCCGCTGGAGAGCGAGTCGGAGACGGCGGCACGGCGCTTGCCCAGCGCGTCCCAGTCGATCGAGGCCTCCTTGACGACGAGCCCCAGCTCGGCGCTGCCCCGCGCCTGGTCGTAGAGCTCGGCGGTGTGGAGGACGGTCTTGGCCGGGATGCAGGCGTAGTTGAGGCAGCGCCCGCCCGGCTTGTCGCGCTCGACGACCGCCGTTTTGCGGCCGAGCTGGGCGGAGCGGATCGCGGCGACGTAGCCGCCGGGCCCCCCGCCGATGACGATCGTGTCGAACGATTCAGCCAAGGACCCTGAGCCTATAGAAACGGCTACTCGCGGCTCGGCATCTGGATCCGCGCCATCGCCTTGACCATGAAGAAGAAGAAGGTGCCGGCGACGGCGAGCAGCCCCAGCGTTACGGCGAACTGGGCCACCGTCGATGCCTGCACCGCGAGGCCGAAGACGGCGCTGAAGATGAGGAAGACGAGGATCAGCTGGAAGCCGAGCACGGCCCAGTAGCGGGCGCGCCACATCCCCCAGGCCATCGTCCCCATGATCAGGGCCGGCGCCAGCACCTGGGCCAGTCGTGGTTTGTCGCCTTCGACCTCGACCCCGGCCAGATAACCGCCGAGGATCGAGAGAGCGACCAGGGCGGCGACCACGGCGCCGATCGTCACGACCAGCGGCCGCTCGCCCTCGGCTAGCGGATCGAGGCTCTCGCGGACCTCCCGGTTGCGCTCCTCGGCGCGGGCATAGCCGCGCTGCATCCGCTCGCGCGGAGTGGCGGGATCCTCGCCGCGCCGCTTGCGCTTGCGCGGCGCTTTGGGGCCCTCAGCCACCGGGCGCCGCCTCGCCGACCGCGGCCAGCGCTCCGCGCAGCGCTGCGGCCGTCGCACTCGGGTCGTCGGCGTCGCGGATGGCTCGCACGACGCCGAGCCGCCGCGCGCCCGCCGCCACGACCTCGCCCGCGTTGCCGGCGTCGATGCCGCCGATCGCGAAGAAGGGGTGAGGGGCGCTGGTGGCGGCGTGCTCGACCAGGCCGAGGCCGACCCCGGGCCGCCCCGCTTTCGTCGGCGTCTCCCATACCGGCCCGACGCTGACGTAGTCCACCGGCTGCGCGGCGCTTGCGGCCAGCTGCTCCTGCGAGTGGGTCGAGAGGCCGACGATCGACTCCGGCCCGAGGAGCTCCCGCGCCTGCGCCGCCGCCATGTCGTCCTGGCCGACGTGGACCCCGTCGGCGTCGCAGGAGCGCGCCAGGTAGGGATCGTCGTTGACGATGAAGAGGGCGCTGTAGGTGTCGCAGAGACGGCGGAAGGTCTGCGCCGAGCGCTCGATCTCCTCCCGCCCCAGCTCCTTCTCGCGCAGCTGCACGATGTCGACGCCACCGCCCAGGGCGGCATGGAGCAGCGCCTCGGGCTCCTCGCCGCGGGGCAGCGCCTCGCAGACGAAGTAGAGGCGCGCGGTGCGCAGCCGCTCGCGCCGCAGCGGACCGCGGGACTCTGGGGCAGCCAAGCTCATCCATCGATTATGGCGGGGCGTGTCCGAGGTTATGGGTCCATCTGGCACCGAAAACTCGGACACGCCCCCCGGGCGGGGGTTGGAGGGGGGTAGCATCGGGGAAGTAACGGGAGCCGTTGGCGCCCAGCCGGGCGCCGAGGCTGAGAGGGTGGCATCGAGGCCACCGACCGTCTGGACCTGATCCGGGTAATGCCGGCGGAGGCAAAGTTGAACGAGCAGCGAAGTGGGTACGACGCGGCGATCGTCGGAGGCGGTGTCATCGGCCTCACCTGCGCCTGGCGCGCGGCGCGGCGCGGCGCCCGCGTGGCCGTGGTCGAGCGCTCGCGCCCGCCGGCGGGCGCGACGCGGGTTGCGGCGGGGATGCTGGCTCCGGTCGGCGAGCTCGCCTTCGGCGGGCCGGAGCTGCTGAAGATGACCGTCGCTGCGGCCGAGCTCTATCCCGCCTTCGTCGAGGAGCTGGAGGCGGTCAGCGGTATATCCACCGGCTACCGCCGCGACGGCGCCCTGCACGTCGCGCTCGACCGCGACGAGGCGGCGGAGCTGCGCCGGGTGCACGAGCTGCAGCGCTCGCTTGGGCTCGGCGCCGAGTGGCTGCCGCCGCGCCGCTGCCGCGAGCTGGAGCCAGGCCTCACCCCGTCCTTCAACGGTGGCGTCCACGCGCCCGAGGAGGCCTCGGTCGACCCCAGGGCCCTGGTCGCGGCCCTGCTCGGCGCGCTCGAGGCTGAGGGGGTCGAGCTGCTGGCGGGGAGCGGGGTGGAGGCGGCGCTGTTCGAGGGGGAGCGGATCGCCGGCGTGCGGACCGCGGCTGGGGAGGAGCTGCGCGCCGGTGCGGTCGTCCTCGCCGCCGGCGCCTGGTCGGGCCAGGCCGAGTGGCTGCCCGAGCCCGCCCGCCCGCCGGTGCGCCCGGTCAAGGGCCAGATCCTCGAGCTTCGCGCCCGCGACGGCGTCGCGCCATGCCGGCGGATCGTCGCCGCCGAGCGGGTCTACCTGGTGCCGCGTCCCGACGGCCGCCTGATCGTCGGCGCCACCGTCGAGGAGCAGGGCTTCGACACGGCGGTGACCGCGGGCGGCGTCCACGAGCTGCTGCGCGAGGCCTATCGCCTGCTGCCCGAGGTCGCCGAGATGGAGCTGGTCGAGGCGGCCGCGGGGCTGCGGCCGGGAACGCCCGACAACCTGCCCGCGATCGGCGAGAGCCCGGTCGACGGCCTGCTCTGGGCGAGCGGCCACTACCGCAACGGGATCCTGCTGGCGCCGCTGACCGCGGACACGCTCGTCGACCGGCTCGAAGGCGTGCCCGCATGAGGATCGAGCTGAACGGCGAGCCGCGCGAGCTGCCGGCGGGGGCGACCCTCGCCGAGGCGGTGCGCGAGAGCGTCGCGGAGCGCCAGGGCCGCGGCGTCGCGGTCGCGCTCGACGGCGAGGTCGTGCCGCGCGCCGAGTGGGACTCGACTCCCCTTGCCGAGGGCCACAGCGTCGAGGTGCTGGCGGCGATCCAGGGCGGCGCCGAGACCTGGCAGCTGGGTGGGCGCCAGTGGTCCTCGCGGCTGATCGCCGGCACCGGCGGCTTCCGCTCGCTGGAGCAGATGGAGGAGGCGCTCGCCGCCTCCGGCGCCGAGATCGTCACCGTCGCCCTGCGCCGCATCGATCCGGCGGCCAAGGGCTCGGTCCTCGACGTGCTCGACCGGCTCGGCCTCTTCGCTCTGCCCAACACCGCCGGCTGCTTCACCGCCCGCGACGCGATTCGCACCGCGCGCCTCGCCCGCGAGGCGTTCGAGACCGACTGGATCAAGCTCGAGGTGATCGGCGACGACCGCACCCTCTACCCCGACGCGGTCGAGCTGCTCGCCGCCGCCGAGACGCTGGTCGGCGAGGGCTTCACCGTCCTCCCCTACACCAACGACGACCCGATCCTCGCCCGCCGCCTCGAGGAGGCCGGCTGCGCCGCGGTGATGCCGCTCGGCTCGCCGATCGGCTCCGGCGCCGGCATCCGCAACCCCTACAACATCGCGATCGTCGCCGAACGGGCCGCGGTCCCGGTCATCCTCGACGCCGGCATCGGCACCGCCTCGGACGCCGCGCTGGCGATGGAGCTGGGCTGCGACGCGGTGATGGCGGCCAGCTCGATCTTCGGCGCCGAGGATCCGACCGCGATGGCGAGGGCCCTGCGCGGCGCCGTCGAGGCCGGTCACGCCGCCCGCCGCGCCGGCCGCATCCCCCGCCGCACCCACGCCGAGGCCTCGACGCCCGAGCAGGGCCTGCCCGAGCTTTCCTGATCGGATTACCATGGGCACCGCGCCCCTGTAGCTCAGTTGGTTAGAGCGGCGGCCTTTTAAGCCGCGCGGCGCGGGTTCGAATCCCGCCGGGGGCATTTGATGGAAAGCGCATTCTAGCGCCCAATGCCGCCGTCAACGGCCGAAATTGACTCGGCGCTGGGTCTCCGTCGGCACCACATTTGGGCATCAAGTGGCTATCTCGGCGCTCCGAGAGGAACGCTGGGCCCGCTGCCCGACACGGTCCAGACGGCTGCGACAGGCCATAAAACCACGAGCTCGTCCCTATGGGGAGATCGTGGGTGCGATAGAGCGTTCGTCGACGTGTTACTCGCGCAGGGAAAGCGCTTCGTCCAAGCCATTGATCAACAGATCCACGATTTGCGGATCGAAGTGAGTTCCCCTGCCGTCCCGAATGACCTCGACTGCGTCTATCACCGATAGCGCAGACCGGTAACAACGGTCGCTCAGCAAAGCATCGAAGACATCCGCGACGGCACTGATCCGTCCTTCGAGCGGAATCTCTTCACCGGCGAGACCCCGGGGATAGCCGGTGCCGTCGTAGTGCTCATGATGAGTCAGGGCGATCGCGGCGGCGATCTGCAAAAGCTCGCTCTGGGAGCCGGCGAGTATCTCGTGGCCGACCACCGTGTGGCGCTCCATCTCCTTGCGCTCCTCGGCAGTCAGGGGTCCCGGCTTGCGGAGAATCTCTTCGGAGGTTCCGATCTTTCCCACGTCGTGCATTGGAGCTGCCTCGCGCAAGAGTTGGACAAACTCGGCGTCGAGCTTCAGCTGGCTTCCCAAGAAGGCGGTGATCATCGCCATGCGGGTGACGTGCGCTCCGGTGGAAGAGTCGTGAAACTCGATCGCCCTGGCGAGTCGCTCCACGGTCTCCAGGCGAGAGGATCGCAGCTCGTCGATTGCCTGCTGCTGGGCTGCGGTCAACTCGTCCCGCAGCTGCAGCGCCTCTTTTTGGGCAGTGATGTCGGTGGAGATGCCACAGACTGCCGTCGCACGCCCTGCCTCGTTGAGGAGGGGGAACTTAACCGTCTTGAAGGTTCGCTCGACCCCGCCGATCTCAAGCGTTTCATCCGCCTTGTAGGTCGTGCCCCTTTCGAGGATCCGCCGATCGACGGTCCGGGTGTGGGCCAGTGCATCGGGGCCCATGATTGCCTCGTCCGTTTGCCCGAGCAGCTGACCTCTCTCCTGTCCTGCCAGATCGTCCGCCTGCGCGTTTGCGAAGACGTAGCGGAGATCCTCATCCTTTACATAGACGGGCATCGGCGCCATGTCGATGATCGCCTGGCGTCGCTCTTCGAGGTTGAGTCTGTGCGCGCTCTCGAAGTTTTCGAGTTCGCGCCGCCTCAGCGCATTCATTGCCGTGATCAGCAGCTGCCCCGGCCAGAATGGTTTGACCAGATATCCGTGGACACCGTGACCACCGAGGCCGAATGCCTGTCTTGCAGCCTCCGGGTCGTCCTTCTCGGTGACCAAGACTACTGCGGTTTCAGGATGCTCTTCGGTGATTTCCTCGGCCAGGGTCAGTCCCGCCCCGCCCTGCATCTGAAGGTCACAGAGGGCAAGGTGGAAATCGGTGGAGGCGAGCTTTTTGTGAGCCTGGGAGACGCTGGCCGCGAACTCGCATCGGTATCGCTTCCCCAGTGCGCGGTCGACCAATTGCAACATCTCGGGTTGGTCGTCCGTGATCAGGATGCGCGCTAACCCCGGCTGGGTCTGTACGGGATGGCGTGGCTGCCTTGACTCCGTCGGGTAAAGGGTCACTAACTGCGCCTCTCATTCACTTGACTAGTCGAAGAGACCTTAGCTCGGATATCCCACTACAACTTAAAGCCGGTGGTAAACGGTCTTTACTAGCTAGTCACTTTGGGGGATATTCACAGTGCTTCATACGTCTGGGGGATTGTGCTCCTATGAGTGAAGCCTTAACAGTGAGTTACAGCGGCGATTCTCAGTGCCTCCCGTATGCCGCTTTTATGAAGTTGCCTCAGGCCCCCTAGGTCGTCCCCCCGGACCTAGGGGTCTAAAGAAAAAGCTACGACAAGTCCGCGGTGTGTCCCGCGACTTCGAGAGAGGTCACGGATTAACACGACCCAAAGCCTCGCATTTGGATCTAGCGGGCGGACCGCATTTCTGCGGCCCCTGTTTGCGATCGATGCCGCGAGGGAAGGCGACACCTCTGTCTTACGCGTCAGCGGGGAACTTGATCTATTCGAGTGTCCCCGCTTGGAGCGAGCGCTGCGAGACGCTGAGGCAAGCCAAGCTGTTCGAATACTGCTTGACCTCGAGGAGCTGACGTTCATCGACGCGGCGGGCCTCAGTGTGCTCGTCGCGGCTTGGCGTCGCTCGAGGACCGGTGAGAACCGTCTGCAGGTGACCCACGGCAGGGGGAGCGTGGCAGACATGTTCCGACTGACTGCCCTCGACGTGGTGCTGCCATTCGTCCCTTCGCCTCGGTCCGAGCAAAGCTCAATCCGTGGGCAGCGACTCCTAGCCGCACCTGACCCTGTTGGGGCCTGAGTTCTTGGCGTCGTAGAGAGCGATATCCGCTCGCAGCAGCGCTCGGCGACGCCTGCGAGATGCCTTGCAATCTCAGGCTCTGGCCCTTTACTGTCGATACAGGGCAAGTAATCAGCGTGTATAGGCCCCGAGTCAAGGCAGGTCGTGGTGGCTACTTCTGATCCGCCCCCCGACGGAGAAAACGCGAAGGTCTCTGCGAACGGCGAGTCCGGCCCGTCGGCAGCGGTTCGCCTGCGGACGGCCCTTGAGCGGTCACGGCACCCGATGCTGATCGCTGATGACCAGCGACGCTGGGTGACCGGGAATGCAGCTGCATGTGATCTGCTGGGGATCGCTTGGGAGGAGATCCCCTGGCGCACGATGGACGATTTCACGCCCCCGAGCGAGCGCAAGAGGCTCGAGGAGCAATGGGGAGCATTCCTGGCCAGCGGGGGGGCGGAGGGCTGGTACCAGCTGTACATTCCGGATCGGGGAGAGGTGCCCGTCGAGTTCAGTGCGACGGCCAACGTGCTGCCGGCACGCCACCTTTCCGTCTTCATCCCACACGATGAGCTCTCGGCCGAGCAGGCAAAGAGCGCGAGCTGGGCGCCGGTCGCGATAGAGGGGAGCGGTCGGCTGCAACTCACCGAGCGCGAGCGTGAGGTCATGACGCTGGTCGCTTCCGGACTTCAGAGCGGTGACATTGCGGAGCGCCTATTTCTCTCTCCGGAGACGGTCAAGTCTCACGTTCACAACGCGCTTGCCAAGCTGGGAGCGCATACCCGCGCGCATGCAGTGGCGATCGCGTTGGTCACTGGGCAGATCACCTGGGAGATATAACGGCCACGCAGTAACGCTTTCTGGTTAGACCTTGCGGGGATATCCGCGTTGCCTCATACATCCGGGGGATTGTGCTGCTCGCCCTACGCGCAGGTAGTGGCCCTCAGATGAAGGGCGTGGTCTCAGGAACGTCGCCGATGGCTGAGCCCGTCTTGACCCAGGACATGCACGTCTACTCGACCTTCTCGGATGGCAAGAACACGATCGAGGAGAGCGTTGTCGAGCCGAGCAGATCGGCTTGACGGAACTCACGTTTGTCGACCATGTGAGAGCAGACACCAAGTGGGTCCCGGCTTATGTTGCAGCGGTCAGAGAGGGCCAAGAGCAGACCTCGATCGTTTTGCACTGTGCCGTTGAGGCGAAGATCCTAGATATCCACAGTTGCCTTGACCTTCCTGCCGAGCTGGCGGGAGTTGAAGCTGTGTATGTAGTGAGTCACCAGGCCCCCTCGCCCGACGGACCGATGAATCCCCGCTCCACCCGCGAGCGGATCGGCGGGGGAGCTCGATCCCCAGATGGTGCTCGACTGGATGGTCAACGGGACGGCCGCCGCGCTTCATAGCCACGAGCACGTCGTGATCGGGCATTTGTTCAGTGCCCTTCCCACGCTCGGACTCGGGGAGGGGGACGTGTCGCCGGATCTGGTCGATTCGCTTGCGATTGCGGCGGCTTGATCCCACGCTCGAATCGAGGTTGACGAGCG
This sequence comes from uncultured Solirubrobacterales bacterium, assembly GCA_963770315.1. Lineage (GTDB taxonomy): Bacteria > Actinomycetota > Thermoleophilia > Solirubrobacterales > 70-9 > VRUE01. The sequence goes on along the minus strand of CAVYPC010000002.1, from coordinate 2,419,822 downwards.
CCGAAAGTGTCCGACGGCACGGACTCTGCGGCCATTTCTGCGACGCGGCGTCCCACTGCTGCTGAGCACCGGTAGTCATGGCCGCGAGGCCATCGGCCGCTATGGCTATTGCGCCGGCGTCGTGCGCGAACTGCGCGAGCTCTGAGCGCTCTTCTGTCGCCTGGGAGAAATCATTCGTCCGGTCTGAGCATTCGATTCAAGCAGTGTTCCCTCTTGTCGATGCGGACCGGACACGAGAGCAGACCTTCTCGACTCAGGCACCCTCGTCGCGAGGCGAGTCCGCAGAGCCACGGGACTCCACCGGAGTTCGCCGGGCTACCGAAAGGACTGTCACCGCCCCCCGATCGCTCACAACAGCGCTCGGCGGCGCCCAAGGAACGTTGTCCGGGCTGCTCGCCCCACAAGGAAGGACATTTATGTCCAACCCCATCCACCTCAGGCGCGCCAGGCGTGCCGGTATCGCTCTTGCCCTGGTCTTCGCGTTCGCCATTCCGGCTGCCGCGCAGGCAGCTCCGGTAAACCTCGCCACCGTCAATCCCTTCGTCGTGCTCGGCGGCACCACCGTCACGAACACCAATGCGTCGGTGCTGAACGGCGATCTCGGCGTTGCCCCCGGCACCGCCCTGACCGGCTTCGATGTCGCCGTGGTAAACGGAGCCACGCACGCAAACGACGGCGTCGCCAAAACGGCGCAAGCCGACCTCACCACTGCCTACAACGTCGCGGCCGAACAACCGGTCTCGGGCGGCAACGACCTGTCCAACACGGACCTCGGCGAAAGGACGCTGACCCCCGGTGCCTACGGCTTCACGTCCTCTGCTCAACTCACCGGAGCACTCACCCTCGACGCCAAAGGCGATCCCAACGCGCAGTTCGTCTTCGAGATCGCCGAAGGACTGACCACGGCTCCGGCCAGCTCAGTCGTGCTGGTCAACGGAGCCTCCCCGTGCAACGTCTTCTGGCAGGTCGGCAGCTCGGCGACGCTTGACACCACCACGGTGTTCCAGGGCAACCTGATGGCGCTTACGAGCATCTCGCTGAACAACGGAGCGTCCGTGATCGGGAGGGTGCTCGCCCGCAACGGCCAGGTCAGCCTGATCAACAACGTTCTCACCAGGCCGCTGTGTGCAACCGGATCCACGACGCCGCCCCCTGGCGAACCACCGAGCGGAACCGTGCCTCCGGGCGGCCCAGGAACCACGGGGCCGGCGAGTTCGGCGCCGCCAGGTGGTGGGTCGGCCGTCGGTCCAAGCCGAGCGGTCCCCGTCAATCGAACGAGAGTCCGAAAAGCAACCCGGAACGGCAGGGCTACGGTGCGGTCTGCACCGCGCGAGGCCTGCACCTCTGGATTCCGCGCAACGGTCCGCGGTCACATGATCAAGCGGGTCGTCTTCAGCCTGGACGGTAAACCGATGGGCAGCCGGACCAACTCGCCGTTTGCGATGTCGGTACGAGCCACTCCCGGCGCGCACCAGGTCAGCGCTCGCGTCACGTTTACGGACGCCACCCATGCGAAGACCATGACGCTCCCCTATCGCGCCTGCGCCGCGGCGGTGCTCCAACCGCGCCACGGCCCATCCCAGTTCACGGGATGACCCACAGGGCCGTCGATGCCTCGAACCCCGCCGGCGCTCGCCGGTGGGGTTCGGCGCTGGCATCGACGCTGATCGCGACGGCACTTGGCTGCATCCTCGCTGCGCCCGCCGGAGCTGCAGCTCCACGCATCCCCGCAAGCCAGCCGCTTGTCGTGCTCCTGCACGACCACATCGCTCGGACTGGGCCAAGCGCACATGCAGGTCGGATCGAATCCGTCGCTGCTCGCCGGCCGCTGACCCGAGCGCGCACCGTCCTTCCGGTCCTCGGCCGCGCGAGCAGTCGAAAGAGGGGTTCGTGGCTGCATGTCCGCCTTCCCGGGCGGCCCAACAGTCACAAGGGCTGGATCTCCACGAACCGGACGAGACTTACCTCCACCCCCTGGCGCATTCTGGTCACGCTCTCGAGCCGGCGCGTCACCGTCTACCACGGTGGTCGTGCCTGGCGCCACTTCCGCGCCGTGATCGGCAAGCCCTCGACGCCGACTCCGCGGGGAGCCTTTTTCATCGAAGAGGCCCTCGCGCTCTCCTCTTATGAAGCCGGCGCACCGTTCGCGCTGGCTACCAGCGCCCGATCGAACGTCTTTCAGGAATTCGAGGGCGGCCCGGGTCAGATCGGCATCCACGGAACGAATGGCCTCACGGGTGCCCCGGGGACGGCGGTGTCGCATGGCTGCATCCGACTCGGCACCCATGCCGTCACCTGGCTGGCGAGACGCATCGGCGCCGGGGTTCCACTGACCATTACGCGATGAGGGGTTTAGTTATGTACACCTTCTGTCGATGCTCCAAAGACGGTCGCCTTCCCGCTAATCCCAGCCTCACCAGGCTGACCAGCCGGCACTTGACCGTCATCCCTCATCCACCCGGTGGATTCGAGGCCCGGGGCACTCCCGGCACTGAGGTCAAGAAAGCTGGTGAAGACATGCGCAGTCGGCGATACCGGAGCATCCTGCTCTTTGCAATAGGCGCGATTGCCGTTCTGTGCCCGACCGCGATCGCTACGGCGGCGTGTCCTCTGCACCCTCTCCCGCCCTGCGGCTCAGCAGGGTTTACCGGCAGGGTTGGAACTTCTTTTCGCTGCGGCCACCGGCCACCTTCGATATGTCACTCGCATCGAGGCCCACGAGGGCAACAGGGAACTACCGGCGAGACCGGCTCCCCAGGCAAACCCGGGGCAGCGGGAGCCACGGGCGCTACTGGTGCTTCCGGCCCCCAGGGGCCAGGGGGTACTCCCGGCGTTGCTGGTACTCCTGGCAGCAACGGAACCGCGGGCGCCACCGGGCCACCGGGCACGGCCGGCCCTGAAGGCTTGCAGGGTGTCCAGGGTGAAATCGGTGCCGCTGGACCGACTGGGGCCACGGGCGCGGCTGGCGCAGAAGGGGCCGCGGGGTCGACCGGAGCAACGGGAGCAACTGGCAGTGCCGGCGTAGCGGGCGCCAATGGAGAAGTCGGTAAAGCGGGAGCAACGGGTCCTCAGGGCGAGATCGGGGCTACCGGTTCCGTGGGCTCTCAGGGGCTGCAAGGAGTCCAGGGCGAAGTCGGCGCCTCGGGGGAAACGGGAGCCACCGGGTCCCAAGGAGAAGCTGGCACGAACGGAGCTCCAGGCGCTCAGGGTGAAGTAGGTCTTTCAGGAGAAATCGGAGCCACCGGCTCAGAAGGCTCCGTCGGACCGTCGGGACCCGCTGGGCCGTCGGGACCCGCTGGCGAAGCTGGCCAACAGGGAGCCTCTGGCGCCGAAGGCCCTCGAGGGCCGGCCGGCACGCCAGGCACCACCGGGGCGACTGGCCCCGGTGGCTCGAGCGGGCTCTCGCAATACGCATACATCTACAACTTGGGCGGAGAGACCGTCCCGCTCGAGGCCGACGTCACCTTCGATTCCAACGGCGTCCTGACGCCTGGCATTACCCACGCGCCCGGCGCTGCCTGGGTCACGCTCACGACCGCCGGCACTTACGAGGCCACCTTCTCGGTGTCTGGCACCGAGCCCAGCCAAATGGCGCTGTTCGTCAACGGCACCTTGGTTCCGGGAGCGGTCTACGGCTCGGGCGCCGGCACCCAGCAGAACACTGGGCAGGCGATCTTCATTGCTCCAGCCGGCGCTGTGCTCACGGTCAGGAACCACACCTCGAGCGCCGCGGTCGGCCTCGCGACGCCGATTGGAGGGACGCAGCCGAGCTCAAATGCTTCCGTAGTCATCGAGAAGCTCGCCTAGCTCTCAGGCTCGACCATCAGGAAGGCCACCATGCAAGACCCCCAGAACATCACGCCGACCGCCGACCCAAGGCACCCCGTGTCAGCGCTCCGGCGCCGTCTCTGGGCCTTGGCACTGACCCTCATCGCCGGGTCCAGCCTCCTACTCGCTGCGTGCAGTTCCTCGGAGTCGATCGCCACCCTCAACAGCGGGAAGATCGAGCGAGCGATTGCACAGAGCAGCTTGGCTCAGCGCGGACAAAGTGCCCTGGTGAGCTGCCCATCAGCGGTCCCTCAGATAGAGGGGCTGAAGTTCTCCTGCACGGCCGTAGTCGGGTCGGTCAGCACCCGATTCGTCGTCGTCGAGCAAGACGAATCTGGACACGTTCGCTATGAAGCCCGTTGACGGCAGGGCTGAAGTGGCGTCGGTAGGGCGCTACTTCCCACCGGGGATCTGCGCTGTACTCGATAGTTTGAGGCCGACTTGACTCGATCGTTTTACGATGAGCCCCCTTTTAAGCCGCGCGGCGCGGGTTCGAATCCCGCCGGGGGCACTGACGACAAAGGCCTTTCTAGCGCTCAATACTGCCGCCAACGGCCGAGATTGACTCGGCGCTGGGTCTCCGTCGGCACCACATTTGGGCATCAAGGGGATATTGGGGGGTCGAGGCCAAGGGCACAGAGAACGCTGTTTTTGACCTTTCATCCCCCTTGAGCCAACTGGTTAGTGCCGCTTCCCCTCCTCAGCAAAGCTTTGGGGGTCGACCTCGCCCCGCTCGATTTTGCGCGCCAGCCGCTGGCGGGCGCTGAGGCTGCCCGGGTCTAGGACTCCCGACCCTGCGGCGCGTGAGATCGAAGTGCCGCCACGCCCACGTAGCACCGTGGCACAGCCGACCGCGATCAGCGCCCCGGCGAGCGGGCCGACCACGTAGACCCAGTAGCTCGTGAAGTCGCCACTGACCAGCGCCGGACCGAAGGAACGGGCTGGATTCATCGAAACCCCGCTCACCGGGGCCGCCCAGAGGCCCGCCAGGGCGATGTAGCCACCAACCCCGATGGCGGCAATCGCACCGACGTTCTGCGCCGCCGAGGCGGTGCCCAAGATCACGCTGACCAGTCCCGCGGTTAGCACCGTCTCCATCAGCAGGGCCTGCCAGTCGTGGTACCCCGCACCCGGCAGGGTCGCTCCAAGGTGCTCGACGTTGCCGAAGACCGCCAGGAGAAACAGGCAGGCGAGCGTCGCTCCGATCAGCTGAACGATGATGTAGCCGGGCAGGCGTTTCCAGGGGAAGTCGCCACGCAGCGCGAACGCGAGGGAGACGGCCGGATTCAGGTGCGCGCCGGACACCGCGCCCATGAAGAGGATGATCGCCATGACCATGAGCCCGGGCGCGACGACGGCCGCCTCCAGGCTGATCTGACCTTTGGCGTAGAGCAGCCCGCCGCCGGCAGCGACCAAGGCCAGGAAGTACGTCCCCAGCAACTCAGAGAACAGCCGCCGCCACTCCAGCCGCGGATCGTCGAAGTCTCTGCGATCCCCGAACTCAAGCGCGAGCAGGTGGCGGGTGCGGGGTCCAAGCGGTATGCCTGCGAGCTCGGCCTCGGTCGCCTCGTCCTCGCGCTTGTCCTCGGTGTGGTCGCTATCGACCATTCGACCCCTCGAAGACGTCGGCCTCCAGCCGCTGCATCTCCAGGCGGAGCGCGGGCAGGAAGGCCGAGCCGGGCCTTAGCGATTCGATCATCTCCACCGACTCGCCGTAGTGGGCGGTCATGCTCTCGATGCTGGTGCCGATGCGCTCCTCGATTCCCTCGCCAGCCGTCTCGACGCCCCTGCGCAGCCCAAGAATGTCGGAGAGCTTATCGGCGGCATACACCGTCACTGCCCAACCTCCCGCCGCCGCGACCTGATCTCGCAAGCCTGCCTTTCGCCGGTCGAAGGACTCGATTCCGGGGTCCTCGCTGAGGATGAGCACGAGCGAGCTGATGCTCTCTCCCATCTCATCTCGCAATTCCTCCTCGCCGAGCGTCCCCCGCTCGACGGCGTCGTGCAGGAGCCCCACCGCGACGAGCTCGTCATCGAACCCGGCACGTTGAAGCAGCTCGGCGACCTCGACCACGTGATCGAGGAAGTAGCGCCCATCCGAGGGCCGCCGCTGCTCGCCGTGGGCCGCCACCGCGAGGGAGTAGGCGTCGACCAGGAGCGGAGAGCGATTGATCCAGGCAGGTGGAGCTTGCCGCAAAGAGGCGGCCATATCAGTCGAGCCGATGCACCCGCGACTAGCCACCAACCGAGTATCCACCTTTTCCCCGTTGTCGTTACATCCTCTTAACCGTGACGGCGGTGGCGTCAGTTGAAAGCCGCCCTGCCCTCGACTTTGGGGGTTCCCGGTGGGATGATCAAACGCGGTGGGCGCGAGCCAAGCGTCCCGCGCCTTCCAGCGGCTTATGCCTCTGACGGCCACCACATCACAACCTGTGGATCTCGATTCCGCGGCAACGAAGAGCGCCGCCGCCGGCAAGGCGGCCCGCGAAAACGCATCTCGCTCCAGCCACGCAGAGTGGAAGCCGGCGAAGGGCCGGAAAGACCCGGTCAAGGTGCTCGAGAGCCAGGCCAAGAGCCGTGTCCCAGAGCTCGTGCCGATCCGCTACGGGCGGATGCTGGCTTCGCCGTTCACCTTCTTCCGCGGCGCCGCCGCGGTCATGGCGATGGACCTGGCGAAGACCCCGCAATCGGGTCTGCGAGTTCAGCTATGCGGCGACGCCCATCTCTCGAACTTCGGGATCTTCGCGGCCCCTGATCGGCGCCTTGTCCTGGACGTCAACGACTTCGACGAGACGCTTCCCGGTCCCTGGGAGTGGGACGTCAAGCGCCTCGCGGCGAGCTTTGAGATCGCCGGGCGCGATCGCAACTTCACCCCCAAGGAGACCCGCGCCGCCGTCCTCGCCACCGCCCGCGAATACCGCAAGGCGATGCGAAGTTTCGCCGCGATGGGAAACCTCGAAGTCTGGTACGCGCGGCTCGACGTCGAGGCCCTGCTCGGGGATTTGGCAAAGGTCGCCGACCGCAAGCAGATGAAGGCGGCTGAAAAGAACGTGGCAAAGGCAAGGAGGAAGAACAGCCTCAAGGCTTTCGATCGTCTCGTCCACGAGGTCGATGGCCAACCGCGGATCATCAGCGATCCACCCCTGATCGTCCCGGCCCGCGAGCTCGTCTCCGACGATCGACGCCACGAGCTCGAAGAGCGATTCCAAGAGATGCTCAGCCGCTACCGCGAGAGCCTCAAGGGGGACCGCCGCCATCTCTTCGACAGCTACCGATTCGTTGACCTGGCTCGCAAGGTGGTCGGGGTCGGCAGCGTCGGCACTCGCGCCTGGGTGATCTTGATGATGGGCCGTGACGGGCAGGACCCGCTCTTTATGCAGGCCAAGGAGGCCGAGGCCTCGGTGCTCGAGCCCTACACCGGGGCGAGCGAGTTCGGCAACCACGGCGAGCGGGTGGTCGAGGGGCAGTGGCTGATGCAGGCGTCAAGCGACATCCTCCTCGGCTGGCTTCCGGCCTTCGGCATGGACGACAAGGAGCGCGATTTCTACGTGCGCCAGCTCTGGGACGGCAAGCGCTCGGTCGATATCGAGACCCTGCCGCCGAAGGGGCTGGAGGTCTACGGGCGGGTATGCGGTTGGACCCTGGCCCGAGCCCACGCCCGGTCCGGCGATCGGATCGCGATCGCCGCCTATCTCGGCAAGAGCGACAGCTTCGATCAGGCGATCGCCGAGTTCTCAGAGCGCTACGCCGATCAGAACGAGCTCGACTACGGCGCGCTCGCCGACGCGGCCAAATCCGGCCGCATCGAAGTCGAGACGGACCTCACCTGACCGGAGACAATCGGAACTCAACTCGCCGTACACACGATCGAGGAGCCAGCGATGACTGATCACATCAGCGGTGCCGAGGCGAAGCAGTACCCGGGTGGTTGGTGGCTGCTCGGGATAGTCGGTGTGCTCAGCATGGTCGCGGGGGTGATCATTCTGTTCAAGCCGAGCGAAAGCCTGTCGACGCTGGCCGTCATCGCCGGAATCTTCTTGCTGCTCGACGGCATCCTGGAGCTGGTCGACTCGGCCATGCGGAGCACTCCCAACCGCGGTCTGGTCGCCCTGATCGGAGTCCTCAGCGCGATAGTCGGGGTCCTCCTGATTCGCCACCCCATCGGAGGCGTCGCCGCGGTCGCCCTGCTGATCGGGATCTGGCTGATTGCCGTCGGCGTGATTCGCTTCGCAACCGCATTCGAGGAGTACGAGAACCGCGCGTGGCATGCCCTGGCGGGAATCATCGAGGTGATCGCGGGCGTCGTGATCGTCGCCAACCCGGACATCGGTTTCGGCACCCTGGCGCTCTTGGTCGGGCTCGGATTCATCTTCAACGGGCTAGGGATGCTCGCGCTGGGGTGGAGCGTCCACCTGCTGCGGCGCGAGGGGACTACACCCTGATGTGACGCTGCGGCTGAGGCCACTGACCTTCCCGTACAATGTCCGGTCATGGAGCCAACCACAAGCCCGAAGACCCGCCGGATCGAAGTCCGGCTGAGTGACGAGGAGCGCCAGCTCGACGCTGCTGCCGCCTCGGCGCTGGGCGAGAGCCTGAGCGACTTCTTCCGCCGCGCCGCTCAGGCGCGGGCACAGGAGGTGCTGGCCGACCGGCGCGCCATCGCACTCAGCGAGATGGAGGCGACGCGCTTCCTCGAGGCGCTCGAGCGGCCCGACGAGGGCACGGTCGCCCGGCTCGAAGATCTCCGCCGCCGCGCGTGAGCAAAGCGGCCGCGCTCACCGAGCGCTACGACCCTGCGGCTCACGAGGTGGCGAGCTTTGCCTGCGGCGAGGAGTCACTCGATCGTTGGCTCCACCGTTACGTAGGCCAGGGAGAGCGACGCGATGCGACCCGCACCTTTGTTGCAACCGACGAGCAAGGCACGGTACGCGGCTATTACACGCTCATAGTCGGCCAGCTCGAGCATGTCGAGGCAACCAAGGCGGTGCGCAAGGGCCTCTCGCGGCACTTCCCAATTCCGGTGGCGATCCTCGCTCGCCTCGCCGTGGATGAGGGCAGTCAGGGACAGGGGCTTGGCGCTTCCCTGCTCAACGATGCCCTCGGGCGGATATGTCGAGCTGCACAGGAGGTGGCCGTGCGGGCGGTGGTCGTTCACGCCATCAATCCCAATGCTGTGAGCTTTTACGAACGTTTCGGCTTCCGCAGTCTCAGTGAGGCGCCGCAGAGCCTGATGGTCACGCTGGCCGAGCTCAACGAGGCCGGCTATGGGCGATAGAGCTCCTTTTAACCGCGCGGCGCGGGTTCGAATCCCGCCGGGCGCATCGCCGCCTACACGACCGCCTCGGTCGGAGCGAGGCCCGCCTCGTCCTCGTCCTCCTCGATCTCCATCTTGCTGATGTGCTTGAGGATGTCGGACTTGACCAGGAGCATCGCGTCGGTTTGGCCCGCCTCGTCGGTGAAGAACTCCGCCACCGCCTCGATGATGTTGTGTTTGATCCACAGCATGAAGCTGTCCTGCATGGCCATGTACATCGGGTGATCGGAATTGGTGGTGACCGCGAGCTGCTTTCTCACCCCTACTCCCTGCACCTCCCATATCTTGTACAGCGACCCTTTCCCCAGCCGCGCCACTGTGTGGCTGATGGTGAGGTTGCGAAGCTGAGTCTTCACCCGGTTTAGCCGGTGCTGCTTGACCGTGTCAAGCTCGCGCATCCCGTCCCTGCCGCCCCCGCCCGAGTCGAGCATCTCGGCGTCGGCATCCGGCAGCTTGAAGGGCAGCGGGCCGTCGGCGAATTCGTCGTCCAGCTCGGAGTCGAGCGCCCGCCGGTCGAGGTCGCCTTGGAGGTCGTCGCTTTTCAAGGCCTCCTGGACCTTCTCGACGTGCTCCTGCAGCTCGGCCGCGTCCTTGGGCTCGAGCTTGGCGGCGCCGGGATTGGCGAGGCGACGGGACTCGCGGGCGATGTCGACGAGGCGCTTTTGCAGCTCGCGGATCAGCGCGTGCCACTCTTCGGTGTCGCGGCGGAAGTCCGTCTTGTTGTTGACGACCGGGAAGTCGTCCAGGTGGAGCTCGCCGACGACGCGGGTGGTGCCGGGCGCCGCGCTGAAGCCGATCTTCTGGTGCTCGGCCAGGACGCGGCTGTGCCGCACCAGATCGAATCCATACCGACCCTTGCCCGAGCCCCTGGTTGCGAGGCTGACCCAGCCGCGAACCTCTTTCCCCCCGACGTCGAATCGCAGCTCGGTGTCGTAGTTACGCATCGTGTCGGCAACGTGGGGGACCACCGGATCGCCGTTGATCAAAATCTCGACCGACCCCGAGGCGACGAAGTGCTTGAAAGTCTTGCTGAAGTTCTGAAGCACGGCGTCTTTGACCCCGGCGTACAGATTCACCTTCAACTCGTCGATCTCGATTCGAGTGCCGTGTGAAAACGGCTTCTTCACCTCGTCCATCTCGATCGTCCAGTCGCCCCTCTTGATGAACTCCTCCTCGTCGTAGATGAGGCGGAACGCTTTCTTCGCGCCCTTGGTTGCGGTGACGATCTCGAATTTCGATCCCAGAAACGAACACGCGGTCTTCATGCCGAGGCCGAACTCCCCGATCAACCCGGCGCCCTTGCCCGAGTACGCCATCACCATCGCCTTGGCCGCGTCCTCGGAGGACATGCCTTCCGCATCGTCGTGGATGACGATGCGCTTCTCGCCGCTCTTCTGCCCCAGCGTCAACTCGACGCTGAGCTTCTGCCGGCGGACCAGCGCGTCGATCGCGTTGTCGACGAGCTCTGCCAGCGCCTGCGGGATCTTGTAGTTGACCTCCCCGGACTTCTTCAGAAGAGAGACATCGGGGGTGATGTCGATCGCTTTGCTCAAGCTCGCACCTTTCTCGCTGCCAGCGTCCAGGGAACCGCTCGGTTCTCTGCCCTCGCCATAGCTCCTAGAGGATTTTTGGGTTCCTAATGACTACTCAGCCGTAGCCTAAAGCAGAATAGAGCCCAAAAAACGTCCCCGTCAAGGTTTGGCCCCCAAAAACCTGGGTCATGGGCGTAAAACCAAAACCCAAGCAGCGGCAAGCCGCCCAGGAGCGCCGGGGGATCCAGCCGCCAGCCATGGGGCGCTCTAGTGCCGGAAGTGGCGGTGCTTGGTGAAGACCATCGGGATGCCGGCGGCGTCGCAGGCCTCGATCACCTCGGCGTCTCGTTTCGAGCCGCCGGGCTGGATCACGGCGTTTGCGCCGGCGTCGATCGCCGCCTGGGGGCCGTCGGCGAAGGGGAAGAAGGCGTCGGAGGCGACGGCGGAGCCGGCGAGGAGCGCACCCGCGTCCTCGCCGCGGGCATCGCGGCACTTCTCGACCGCGAGGCGGACCGAGTCGACGCGGCTCATCTGGCCGGCGCCGATGCCGAGGGTGGCGCCGCCCTTGGCGATCACGATCGCGTTGGAGCGGACGTGGCGCACCACCGTCCAGGCAAAGAGCAGATCCTCCCACTGCGCCTCGCTCGGCTCGGCCCCGGTCACCGTCTCCATCATCTGGCGCGGCTCGGGATCGCCGTCGCGGTCCTGGACCAGGAGGCCGCCGCGGACCCTTTTCACGTCGCGTTCGAGCGGGTCGACCTGGCGCCGCTCCTCGTCGCAGAGGATGCGGATCGCCTCCTTCTGCTGCAGCACCTCGAGCGCGCCGTCCTCGTAGCCGGGCGCGAGCAGCACCTCGACGAAGTTCTCGTGCAGCGCCTCGGCCAGCTCGACCCCGACCGGGCGGTTGATCGCGATCACGCTGCCGTAGGCGGAGACCGGGTCGCAGGCCAGGGCCTTGCGGTAGGCGTCGAGCGCGTCCTCCCCGACCGCCACCCCGCAGGGGTTGTTGTGCTTGACGATCGTGCAGGCGGGGGGGTCGAAGTCCTCGTTCAGTCGCCGTGCCGAGTCGAGGTCGAGCACGTTGTTGAAGGAGAGCGCCTTGCCGTGCAGCTTCGCCACCCCGGAGAGGATGTGGCTGCGCACGCCGACCTCCGAGTAGAAAGCCGCCCGCTGGTGGGGGTTCTCGCCGTAGGCGAGGTCGAGCTCCTTCTCGTAGGAGACCGTCAGGTGTTCGGGGAAGTCCTCGTAGGAGGCCGCGAACCAGCGGCTGATTGCGGCGTCGTAGCGGGCGATGTGGGTGAAGGCCTCGTTGGCGAGCCAGTGGCTGGTAGAGGCGGAGACCTCGCCGCCGGTCTCCTCCAGCTCGGCGCAGACCGCGTCGTAGGACTCCGGTTTGACGATCACCGCGACGCCCTCGTGGTTCTTGGCCGCGGCGCGGATCATCGTCGGCCCGCCGATGTCGATGTTCTCGACCGCGACCTCGGGGTCGACCTCGTGCGCGGCGACGGCCTGCTCGAAGGGGTAGAGGTTGACGCAGACCAGGTCGATCGGCTCGATCCCCTCGCGCTCGAGCGTCGCCATGTGCTCGGGGTCGCTGCGCCGGGCCAGCAGCGCGGCGTGGAGGCGCGGGTGGAGCGTCTTCACCCGGCCGCCGAGAATCTCCTCCTGGCCGGTGAACTCGGCGACGTCGGTCACCTCCAGCCCCGCCTCGCGCAGCGCGCTCGCGGTGCCGCCGGTGGAGAGAATCTCGACGCCCTGCGCCGCCAGCGCTCTGGCGAAGTCCGCCACCCCGGTCTTGTCGGAGACCGAGATCAGCGCCCTGCGCACCCGGATCGCGCCGTTGCTGGCGGCCTCGGATCTGGTGTCTGCGGCGGGCTCAGTCATCGGTTACGACGACCCGCGGGTCGTCTGCGTCGATCCTAACCATGCCCCTCGCGATCATGCGGATCGCCTCCGGGTAGAGCTCGTGCTCGACCGCGTGGATCGCCTCCTCGAGCCGCCCCCGATCGCGATCCGGTGGCACCACCACCTCGCGCTGCACGATCGACGGCCCGGTGTCGACTCCCTCGTCGACGAAGTGGACCGTCACCCCGGTCGTCTCGACTCCGGCCGCGAGCGCCTGGCCGATCGCGTCGAGGCCGGGGAAGGCGGGCAGCAGCGCCGGGTGGATATTGACGACGCGATTGCGGAAACGGGCGACGAAGGCGGGGGAGAGCAACTGCATGTAGCCGGCGAGGACGACGAGGTCGGCGCTCAGCGCCTCGATCCACGCCGCCATCGCCCCGTCGCGGGCCTCGCGGCCGGCGTATTCCTCGCGGGGGAAGACGGCGGTCTCTATGCCGGCCTCGCGAGCCCGATCCAGCGCCCGCGCGCCGGGCTTGTCGGAGCCCACCCCGGCAACCTCGATCCCCTCGCGCCCGTGCAGCGTGTCGAGGATTGCCTGTAGGTTGGTTCCTGCCCCAGAAGCCAGGACAACGAGCTTGAACGCGTCTGCCACCGTGGCATTATCGGCCTAAGATCGCGGCGTGACATTCCTCGACCGTCTCGGCATCTCGACCCCGGTCGTCCAGGCCGGCATGGGCGGGGGGATCAGCCGACATGAGCTGGCGGCGGCCGTCTCCGAGGCCGGCGGGCTGGGGACGATCGCGGTTGGCGGCCCGGAGGCGATCGAGCGTGAGCTGGCCGCCGCGCGGGCGCTGACCGATCGGCCGATCGCGGTGAACCTGCTGCTTCCCCTTGCCCGGCGGAGCTGGTTCGAGGCCGCCGCCGCGGCGGACGTGGTCGTCACCTTCTGGGGCAAGCCGCGGCGCCGCACCGGCGGCAGCTGGATGCACCAGTGCGGTTCGGTCGCCGAGGCGCGCGCGGCCCACGCCGCCGGTGCCGACGCCGCGATCGTCCAGGGGGTCGAGGCGGGTGGCCACGTGCGGGGGGGCGATCCCGCCCTGGAGCTGCTCGAGCGCGTCAGGGCCGCACTGCCGCCCGACTACCCGCTGCTCCTCGCCGGTGGGATCGCCGAGCGCGGGGACGTTCGCCAAGCGCTCGAGGCGGGGGCAAGCGCCGTCGTCGCCGGAACGCGCTTCCTGCTCTCCGACGAGAGTCGCGCGCATCCTGAGTACAAGCAGCGCTTGTTGAAGGCAGACGAGACGATCCTCACCGAGCTCTTCGGCCTCTCCTGGCCCGCGCCCCACCGGGTGATCCCGAACGCCGCCACCGAACATCACCTCGGCGGCAATGGGCACGTCCCCACCCTGAACCGAGCCCTCAATCGCCTCTCCGCCCCCGGCGCCCGCTTCACCCCCACCTCGATCCAACGCCGCCTGATCCGCGCCCAGCGCCCGACGAGCCGGATGCTTACGCCCCAAGGTCCGACCGACGACGGTCCCGTCACCCTGCTCGACGCCGGCCCCCTCTATGCCGGCCAGACGGTAGCTCGCGTCGGCGAGGTTCGCCCCGCAGCGGAGCTCGTCAGCGCCCTGACGCCCTGAGGCCGATCCGGTAGGGCTGAAACGTCTTGTACTTTTTCCGCGGCGACAATCTCGGACGGCCGCAGCCTGTCTTCGGAAAAAGTTAAGTGAAAGCCCTGCCGGATCGGCCTCAGGGGCCCGCGGGCACGACGGCGACATCCTCTAGCGCGAACTTGCCGTTCGCGTCCTCGGGGTCGCCGAGGGGGTAGCGGCCGGTGAAGCAGGCGTCGCAGTGGTCCTCGGGCGGGGTGCCGATCGCCTCGTAGACGCCCTCCATCGAGAGGTAGGCGAGCGAGTCGGCGCCGAGCTCGTCGGCGATCTCCTCGATCGTCCGCTCGTGGGCGATCATCTCCTCGCGGGTCGACATGTCGACGCCGTAGTGGCAGGGGTTGCGGATCGGCGGCGCCGAGATCCGCAGGTGCACCTCGCGGGCGCCGGCGTCGCGCAGCATGCCGACGATCTGGCGGGTGGTGTTGCCGCGCACGATCGAGTCGTCGACGACGACGATCCGCTGGCCGGCGACGATCTCCGGCAGCGGGTTGAACTTGAGCCGCAGCCCGTGCTTGCGCAGCTCCTGGCCGGGCTGGATGAAGGTGCGGGCGACGTAGCGATTCTTGATCAGGCCGTCGTCGCGGGGCAGCCCCGAGGCGCGTGCGAACCCCGCCGCGGCGGGGTTGCCGGAGTCCGGCACCGAGATCACCAGGTCGGCCTCGGCCGGAGCCTCGCGCCAGAGGATCTCGCCCATCCGGCCGCGCACCTGCTGCAGCACCTTGCCCTCGAGGCGGCTGTCGGGGCGGGAGAAGTAGATGTGCTCGAAGACACAGTGCGCCGGCCGCCCGGCCTTGACCACCTGGCGCGTCTCCAGCCCTCGCTCGGTCAGCGAGACCATCTCGCCCGGGTGCACTTCGCGCAGCAGCTCGGCGCCGACGATGTCGAAGGCGCAGCTCTCCGAGGCGACGACGAAGCGCTCGCCCAGCCGCCCCAGCGAGAGCGGTCGCACGCCGTGCGGATCGCGGAAGGCGACGATCGCCCGCTTGGTCATCACCACGGTCGAGTAGGCGCCCTGCAGCCGCGGCATCACGTCGGCGACCGCGTCCTCGACGAACTTGCCGTCGTTGGAGGAGATCAGCGCAGCGATGATCTCCGAGTCGGAGGTGCCGCGGAAGGCGATCCCGGTCTCCTTCAGCTCGGCCCAGAGCTCGACCGCGTTGGTCAGGTTGCCGTTGTGGGCGAGGGCCAGCTCGCGGCCGTCGTCGCGCCAGACCGGCTGCGCGTTCTCCCAGGAGCCGCCGCCGGTGGTCGAGTAGCGCACGTGACCGATCGCCATGTCGCCCTCCAGCGCTCGCAGCTTCTCCTCGTCGAAGACCTGGGAGACGAGGCCGGAATCGCGCATCGTCGTGATGTGGCCGCCCTCGCAGGTGGCGATCCCGGCCGACTCCTGACCGCGGTGCTGGAGCGCGTAGAGGCCGAAGTAGGCAAGGCGGGCGACATCGTGCCCCGGTGCGTATACGCCGAAGACGCCGCATTCCTCGCGCGGCGAATCGCCATCTATCTGCTGCCCCTGGGAGGGAGTCAAAAGCGCGTATTCCTTGGGTTGGAGAAGGAGGTGACGCGCAGGCAGACTGCCTACCCCGGCAGGGTAGCAGCGGCCTCGGATCGGGCCCCTGGGACGTGCCGGTAGTTGACCGGGGGGCTAACTACTGACAGGTCGATGGGAGAGCAGGCTCTCGAGCGCTTGGTGGAGGCCGGAGACCGCCGAGTCGAGCGGGGCCTCGTCGCCGGCGGCGCGGGCGCGCACCAGGGCGCCCTCGATCGTCGAGACGACGAGCCCGGCGAAGATCTCGGCGTCCCTGGCCGATACGCCTTCGTCGCGCAGCGCCGCCGCGATCGGCATTTCCCAGCTCCGGAAGGCGGCGGTGGCGGCGGCGGCGAGGGCTGGGTCCTCGGGCCGGGCGAGGGCGGCCGCGGCAACCGGGCAGCCAAGCCGCTCGGGCTTGTCCTTCACCCGCCGTCGGAACATCTCGCCGAACATGGTCAGCGTCTCACCTAGCCCGCGCTCCTCGAGCGAGCGCTCGATCGCAATGCGGATCTCACTGCCCTCCAGTTCCGCCGCCTCGACTGCGAGCTGGCGCTTGCCGCCGGGGAAGTGGTGGTAGATCGAGCCGCGCGGCGCCTTGCCGACCGCGGCCACGTCGCGCAGCTCCATGCCGGCGTAGCCCTTCTCGGCGAGCAGCTTGCGGGCGCCGTTGAGCAGTCGCTCGCGCCCGTCCCGAACCTTCGGTTCGATCGCTCTCGCATCCGCCAGTCGCGTTATGCCCACGGTCATAGTATAGTCGCACCTCGGATGTATGACCGTGGACATAGAGCGGCCGTCCTGATCGCCTGCGCCGGCGCTTTCGTCGCCTTCCTCGATACGACGATCGTCAACATCGCCTTCCCGGATATCTCGGCCTCCTTCGCCGGCTCGGGGCGCGACGCCCTCTCCTGGGTGCTCGACGGCTACTTCGTCGTGATCGCGGCGCTGCTGGTCCCTGCCGGCGGCCTCGCCGACCGCTTCGGCCACAAGCGCGTCTTCCTCCTCGGGATCGCGAGCTTCACCGGCTTCAGCCTGCTCTGCGCGGCGGCGCCCAGCCTCGAGCTGCTGATCGCCTTCCGCGTCCTGCAGGGGGTCGGCGCGGCGCTGATCCTCCCTTCCTCGCTGGCGATCGTCCTCGACAGCTTCCCGGTCGAGCGGCGGGCGGCCGGCGTCGGGCTCTGGGGCGCCGCCGCGGCCGCCGCCGCCGCAGTCGGGCCGACGCTCGGCGGGGCGCTGGTCGAGGCTGCCGATTGGCGCCTCGTCTTCCTCGTCAACCTGCCGCTGGGTGCCGCGATCCTGCTCGCCGGCCGCCGCCGCTTGCCGGTGCCGCAGCTCGTCGACAGTCGCCTACCCGACCTGCCGGGCGCCGCGATGCTCGCCCTCGGCCTTGCCGCGATCACCCTCGGCATCGTCGAGGGCAACGACTGGGGCTGGACCTCGACCGGCAACCTCGGCGCCTTCGCTACTGCCGCGATTCTGCTCGGCGTCGTCGTCGTCCGCAGTCGCAGCCATCCCCGCCCGATCGTCGAGCCGGCGCTCTTCGCCCACCGCTCCTTCCGCATCGGCAACCTCGGCACCCTGCTCTTCGCCGCCGCCTTCTTCTCGCTGATCCTCGGCAACGTCCTCTTCCTCACCTCGGTCTGGGGCTACACGATCCTGCAGGCGGGCGCCGCAACCTTGCCGGGCCCGGCCACCAGCACCCTGGTCGCGGGGCCCGCCGGCCGCCTCGCCGACCGCTTCGGACACCGCGCCGTGATCGTCCCCGGCACGATCGTCTTCGCCGCTGGGGTGATGGTCCTGCGCTCCGCCGGCGCCGAGCCCGACTGGCTCGGCCTTTGGCTGCCGGGCGCGTTGCTGACCGGGATCGGCATCGGCCTCGCCTTCCCGACCCTCAGCTCAGCCGCCGTCCGCGATGTGCCGATCGACCGCTTTGCCACCGCCAGTGCCGTCAACGCCGCCTTCCGCCAGGTCGGCGCGGTGCTGGGCACGGCGATCCTGGTCGCGATGGTCGGCGAACCGGCCTCCCTGGCCGACGCGCTCTCGGTCTCTGACGGCGCCTATCTCTTCTCCGCGCTGGCCGCGCTCGTCTCCGGCGCCGCGACCCTCGCTATGCGACCTGTTTCGCAGCCTGCGCCCGCGGACGAGATGGATGCGCGCGAGGCCTCCGCTGCGGTCGGCTACGAGACCGCTTCGACCTGAGCCGGCAGCGAGCGCCAGGCGCTCTCGGCGGCCTCGAGGCCGACGGCGAGGCTGCGGTCGCCGGCGGCGATCTCGACCTTGGTGCCGCCGACCGTTCCCAGGAGCGTCGCCCCCAGGCCCTCGAGAGTGGCGCGGTCGCCGCTGAGGAGAAAGCCCCCCGTCCCCTCGCCGAACAGAGCCTCCTCCGGCGAGCAGCCGCGCTCGCGCAGGTGCTGGAGATCGACCCGGCAGCCGACCCCGGCGCCGATCGACGACTCGGCCAGAGCGCAGGCGAGGCCGCCGTCGCTGACGTCGTGAGCGGAGGAGAGCTTGCCGGCGCGGACCGCCTCGCGCACCGCCGCGCACGCCGCGGCGACCGCGCCAATGTCGGGCTGGGGGAGGCCGGCGTCCAGCTCACCGCGCAGCTTCGCCAGCTCCGAGCCGGCGAGCGAGGGTTCGAAGGGGCCGAGCAGGGCGATCGCGTCGCCCTCGCGGTAGAAGGCGCTGGGCGCAGCCTGGCCCGGGTCGGGCAGCTCGCCGACCATGCCGACCACGGGCGTCGGGTAGATCGGCCCTTCCGGCCCCTCGTTGTAGAGGGAGACGTTGCCGCCCACCACGGGCACGCCCAGCGCCTCGCAGGCATCGGCGAGGCCGCTGACGGCGCGGTCGAGCTGCCAGGCGGGAACCGGCTTCTCGGGGTTGCCGAAGTTGAGGCAGTTGGTCAGGCCGAGCGGCTCGGCGCCGGCGCAGGCGAGGTTCTGGGAGCACTCGAGCACCGCCTCGACCGTGCCGGCGTAGGGGTCGCAGGCGACCCGCCGGCCGTTGCCGTCGATCGCGATCGCGATCGCGCAGTCGGCCTCGGGGATCGCAAGCACAGCCGCGTCGGCGCTCTCCGGCCGCCGCGCGGTGCGCGAGCCGACGATCGAGTCGTACTGCTCGAACGCCCAGCGCTTCGAGGCGACGCTGGGCGAGGCGAGCAGGGCGAGCAGCGTCTCCTCCGCCGGGGCGCTCGCGGCCAGCGTCGCCCGGTTGCCGTAGATCCACTCGCCTGGCTCGGCCGGCGAGAGGTCGTAGAGGGGGCAGCCGTCGACCAGGGCCTCGACCGGCATCTCGCCGACGACCTCGCCCCCGCGCAGGATCCGCACCTGGCCGTCGTCGGTGACGGTGCCGATCGCCGCCGCGCCGGTCTGCCATTTCTCACAGACCACGATCACCTCGCCGACCCTCGCCGGCTCGACCACGGCGAGCATCCGCTCCTGCGACTCGGAGACCATGATCTCGAAGGGCTCCATGTCGGCCTCGCGCAGCGGCACCCGCGCGACGTCGATCTCGATCCCGACCCCGCCGGCCGAGGCCATCTCGCTGGCGGAGGAGGTGAGGCCGGCGGCGCCGAGGTCCTGCAGCGAGACGAGCAGGCCCTTGCCCAGCAGCTCCAAGCAGCACTCCAACACCTTGGACTCCTCAAACGGGTCGCCGATCTGCACCGTCGGCCGCTTCGCTTCGTCGCCCTTGCCGAGCTCGGCCGAGGCCAGCACCGAGGCACCGCCGATCCCGTCGCGCCCGGTCGAGGCGCCCATCAGGACGACCGCGTTGCCGACCCCGGCGGCGGCCGCGCGGACCATCTCGTCGGTCTTGGCCAGGCCGACGCACATCGCGTTGACCAGGCAGTTGTGCTCGTAGGGCGCCTCGAAGTAAATCTCGCCGCCGACGTTCGGCACGCCGATCGAGTTGCCGTAGTGGCCGATCCCCCGCACCGCGCCGTCGAGTAGGTGGCGCGAGCGGACCGAGTCGAGCTCGCCGAAGCGCAGCGAGTCGAGGATCGCGATCGGCCGCGCGCCGAGCGCGAAGACGTCGCGCAGGATCCCGCCGACCCCCGTCGCCGCCCCCTGGAAGGGCTCGACCGCGCTCGGGTGGTTGTGCGACTCGACCTTAAAGGCGATCGCGTAGCCCTCGCCGATGCCGACGGCGCCGGCGTTCTCTCCCGGCCCCATCACAACCCGCTCTCCCTCGGTCGGCAGCCGCCGCAGCAGCTTGCGCGAGTGCTTGTAGGCGCAGTGCTCGGACCAGAGCAGGCTGAACATCGCCAGCTCGACCCCGTTCGGCTCGCGGCCGAGCTTCTCGCAGATCAGCAGGTACTCGGCCTCGGTGAGGCCGAGTACCTCATACTCCGCCGGCTGCTCTGCTCCCGTGGACGGCGGAGGAGTCAGAGATGGACCGCCGTCCACTCCCGCGTCCGCGCCGGCGGGGGTCATGCGAGGGCTCCGGCTGCAACCGATTCGAACACACGTAGCCCATCGGTGGATCCCGTCATCGCGTCGACCGCGTGCTCGGGGTGGGGCATCAGGCCGAGCACGTTGCCGGCCTCGTTGCGGACGCCGGCGATGTCCCGCGCCGAGCCGTTCGGGTTCTGCCCGGGCGCGTAGCGGAATGCGACCTGACCGTTGGCCTCGAGCGCATCGAGCATCTCCGCGGGCGCCCAGTACCGCCCTTCCCCATGCTTGGCCGGAATCGACAGCGTCTCCCCCGGCAAATTGAACGATTGTCCCCCCTCCCGTGGGGGAAACCCTGCAACTTGCAGCTCGACCTGGCGGCAGACGAAGCGCATGCTCTCGTTGAGGAGGAGGGCGCCGGGCAGGAGGTTCGCTTCGCAGAGAACCTGGAAGCCGTTGCAGATCCCCAGCACCGGCCCGCCGCCCCCGGCGAACTCGGCTACCGCCTCCATCGCCGGGGAGAAGCGGGCGATCGCCCCCGCCCGCAGGTAATCGCCGTAGGAGAAGCCGCCGGGGACGACGACCGCGTCGACGTCGGCGAGGTCGCGCTCTTCGTGCCAGATCAGCCGCGCCTCGCCGCCGCTCAGCTCGCAGGCGTGCAGGGCGTCCCGCTCGTCGCATGAACCAGGAAATTGAAGAACACCCCACATCATCGAACGGCGCCTCCTCCGCTTCGCGTCCGGGAGCGCCTGACGTCTTCGGAATTCGCTGACGTCAAAGGCTCTCTATCTCGTAGTCCTCGATAAGTGGGTTGGCGAGCAGCTTCTCGCAGAGCTCGGGGAGGCGCGCCGGGTCCTCTGCTTCCAGCTCGACCATCCTTCCGACCCGCACGTGCGCGACGCCCTCGAAGCCGAGTGCCGGCAGCGCCCGCTCGACCGCCTTGCCCTGGGGGTCGAGGATGCCCTCCTTCGGCCGGATCAGGACCCGCGCCTTCGCCACTAGAAGGACCGCTCCGTGATCCGCTCGTAGGCCTCGACGTACTTGGCCCGCGTCTGCTCGATCACGTCGGGCGGCAGCTCGGGCGCCGGCGGCTTGTGGTCCCAGCCGGCGGCGTCGGCCCAGTCGCGCACGAACTGCTTGTCGAAGGAGGGCTGGGTCTTGCCGGGCGCGTAGCGGTCGGCGGGCCAGAAGCGCGAGGAGTCGGGGGTGAGGACCTCGTCGCCGAGAACGATCTCGGCGCCGGCATGGCGGCCGAACTCGAACTTGGTGTCGGCGAGGACGATGCCGCGCTCGGCCGCGTGCTCGGCGCCGCGCTGGTAGACCTCGATCGAGATCCGCCGCAGCTCTTCCATCAGCGCCCGGTCGCCGACGATCTCCGCCGCCCGCTCGAAGTCGACGTTCTCGTCGTGGTCGCCGAGCTCGGCCTTGGTCGCCGGGGTGAAGACCGGCTCCGGCAGCTTGTCGGACTCGAGCAGGTTGGGCGGCAGCTCGATCCCGCAGACGGCGCCGCCGGCCTTGTATTCCTTCCAGCCCGAGCCGGAGAGGTAGCCGCGGACGACGCACTCCACTGGGTACATCTCCAGCCGCCGCACCCGCATTCCCCGGTCCATCGCTTCCTCCGGCACGTCGGCGGAGAGGAAGTGGTTGGGGACGATGTCGCCGGTCAGCTCGAACCAGAATTCGGAGATCCGGTTCAGCACCTTCCCCTTGTCGGGGATCGGCGTCGGCATCACCACGTCGTAGATCGAGATCCGGTCGGAGGCGACCATCAGCAGGTCGTCGTCCCACTCGTAAATCTCGCGCACCTTGCCCGAGGAATGAAGCTTCAGATCGGTGACGGCCGGCATTAAGCCGATGCTAACCATCGCGGGAGCGGAGCACCGGCCCGCTCCGCGTCTGCGATCCTCTCCGTCGTGACCCTGCCGCCCGAACCGAAGTACTCGCCGCTGTCCCAGACTCTGCGCTGGAGCTTCCGGCCACTGCCGTTCATGCAGGAGTGCCGGGAGAAGTACGGCGACAGCTTCAGCGTCAAATTCGCCAGCTTCGAGCGGCCGATGGTGATGATCTCCGATCCGGCGGCGATCAAGGCTCTCTACACGGAGCGTTCGCACGGGCTGCCGCCCGGGCGCGAGATCGTGCTGACGCCGGTCGTCGGCGCCCGCTCGGTGCTGGTGATCGAGGGCGCCGACCACCTCGCCCACCGCAAGCTGATACTGCCCGCCTTCCACGGCGAGCGGATGCGCTCCTACGAGCCGATCGTCAGCGAGATCGTCGACACCGAGATCGACTCCTGGCCGCTCGGCGAGGAGTTTGCGATCCACCCGCACATGCAGGCGATGACGCTGGAGGTGATCCTGCGCGTCGTCTTCGGCGTCGCCGAGGGCCCCCGCCTGGAGCGGCTGCGCGTTGTCCTGACCAAGGTGCTGGAGGAAACCTCTTCGCCGTTCACCCAGCTGATCGGCCTGGCCGCGCGCCGCTTCGGCGGCCGCGGGCCCTGGGCGAGATTCGAGGCGCAGCTGAAGGCGGTCGACGAGCTGCTCTACGCCGAGATTGCCGAACGCCGCGCGGAAGGCGACTTCGAGGAGCGCGACGACATCCTCTCGCAGTTGATGCAGGCCCGCTTCGAGGACGGTGAGGAGATGAGCGACACCGACCTGCGCGACCAGCTGATGACGCTGCTGCTGGCCGGTCACGAGACGACGGCGACGGCGCTCGCCTGGACCTTCGACCTTCTGCTGCGCCACCCCCGGGAGCTGGGCCGCCTGCGCGAGTCGCTGCTGGCGGGAGAGGACGACTACCTGCGGGCGACGATCAGCGAGTCGCTGCGGCTGCGGCCGGTGGTGCCGCTCGCCGGCCGCCGCCTGGCCGTTGACCTCGAGGCCGATGGCCTCACCCTGCCGGCGGGCACCGACGTCACCCCGGCGATCTGGCTCGCCCACACCCGTGCCGACGTCTACCCCGAGCCCTTCGCCTTCCGTCCCGAGCGCTTCCTCGACGAGGCACCCGACACCTACGCCTGGATCCCCTTCGGCGGCGGCATTCGCCGCTGCCTCGGCGCCGCCTTTGCCGAGTTCGAGATGCGGATCGTCCTGCGCGAGGTGCTGACCCGCTGCGAGCTGCACAAGGCGAACCCGCGCCCGGAGAAGATCGGTCGCCGCAACATCACCCTCTCGCCCAAGGACGGCACTCCGGTTGTCCTCAGCGCGCGCCACCCCGCGCGCGAGCTGGATCTGGCCGCGGCCGTCTAGCGTCCCCGCGGGCACGCGCGCCGGGGCTACCATCTGGGAGTGGCTGACGATGCGCATGACGATCGACTGACGCCATACCAGCGACTCGCGCTGCGCCGGGTGCGCAAGGCGGCCCGCAAGGCCCGCGACGAGCCGCTCGACTCCGAGGACTGGGCCACCTACTTCGAACTGGCCTCGGGCCGGGTCGAGAGCGGCATGAGCACCTTGCTGCGCGCGCTCCCCTCCAGCCCGCGCTGTGGAATCTGCGGCGCGCCGTTCGCCGGCTTCGGCAGTCGCCTCCTTCGCCCACTGGGATACCGGCAGTCGCGCAAGAGCCCCAACCTCTGCGCGACCTGCGTTGAGGCCTCGCCGCCGGGAGGGATGACGACCGAGGCGGGAGTGCTGTTCGCCGACCTGCGCGGCTTCACCCGCTACACGGAGGAGACCGACCCCGAGGCCGTGAGCGTCCTGCTGCGCCGTTTCTATGCCTGCGCCGAGGACGCTCTCTTCCCCGAGGCGGTGATCGACAAGCTGATCGGCGACGAGGTGATGGCGCTCTACCTGCCGATGTACCGGCGTTTCGACGAGGCGGCGCCGGTGATGCTCGAGCACGCGCGGGACCTCCTGCGCCGGATCGGATATGGCAGCGCCGACGGTCCCTTCGCCGAGGTCGGGATCGGCCTCGACTACGGCGAGGCGTTCGTCGGCAACGTCGGCAGGCGCTCGCTCAACGACTTCACGGCGGTCGGCGACGTCGTCAATGTCGCCGCCCGACTGCAGGGGGAGGCGGGCGGGGGAGAGATCCTCCTCTCCGGTCGCCTCGCCGAACGCCTCGCCGAGCCACCCGGCGAGCGCCTCGCGCTGACCCTGAAGGGAAAGGCGGAGCCGGTCGTCGCTTACCGGGTCGCCTAGGCGGCGCTCTTTTTCGCGGCGGCCTTGGCCGCCGGATGCTCGCCCGCCCAGCGGGCGATGGCGCCGGAGCCGGAGATCACCTCGCCGTCGTCCAGCACCAAGATCGGCACCTCGTTGGTGCCGCTCAGCTTCTTGATCTCCGCCCGCTCCTCGCCCCTTCTGCCCCAGGTCCAGGGCATCAACCGGTAACCGCCCACCGTGTGCAGCTCGTAGGTGTAGCCGGCGGCGTCGAGCGCTTTCGCCGCCTTCGCGCAGGGATGCGCAAACGCCGGCCCCCGTTTCTTCTGCCCGCAGGTGTAGAGGATCATCGACTCACCGTAGCGATTAGCGCAGCGCTTCCAGCCGCTCGAAGATCGTCGGCACGTGGCCGAGGTATGCGCCGTAGTCGAAGACCGCGTCCAGGTCCAGGTCGGGCGCCGCCTCGGCGAGCAGCTCGCGGAAGTGGGTGCCCGTGTCCCAGGCGCGTTGGGCGTTCTCCTGGACCACGCGGTAGGCGTCGTCGCGGCTGAGGCCGGACTCGACCAGGGCGGTGAGGGCGCGCTGGCTGAAGAGGGCGCCGTGGGTCAGCTCGAGGTTCTCCTTCATCCGCTCGGTGCGGATCGTCATCTCGGCCGCGACCTTCGCCGCCAGGTCCTGCATGTAGTCGAGGCCGATCGTCGCGTCGGGCAGGATCACCCGCTCGGCGCCGGAGTGGGAGATGTCGCGCTCATGCCAGAGGGCGACGTTCTCCAGCCCGGTCTGGGCGTAGCCGCGCAGCACCCGGGCCAGGCCGGTGATCCGCTCGGTGCGGATCGGGTTGCGCTTGTGCGGCATCGCCGAGGAGCCTTTCTGGCCGGCGCCGAACGGCTCCTCGACCTCGCGCACCTCGGTGCGCTGCAGGTTGCGGACCTCGGTCGCGAAGCGCTCCAGGCCGGCGCCGGCGATCGCGATCCGCGAGGTCAGCACCGCGTGGCGATCGCGCGGGATGACCTGGGTGGCGACGTCCTCGCGCTGCAGTCCGAGCCGCTCCATCACCCGCTCCTCGACCGCCGGCGACACCGAGGCGTAGGTGCCGACCGCACCGGAGAGCTTGCCGAAGCGCAGCTGCTCGAAGGCGTCCGTGAGGCGGGCCAGGTTGCGGTCGGCCTCGAAGGCGAAGCCGGCGAGGCGCAGGCCGAAGGTCGTCGGCTCGGCGTGAACTCCGTGGGTGCGGCCGACGCAGAGCGTGTCGCGCTGCTCCAGCGCCCGCTCGATCAATGCGTCGCGGTAGGCGCGGGCCGAGGCGAGCACGATCTCACCTGCCTGGCGCAGCTGCAGCGCCAGTGCCGTGTCGAGCACGTCGGAGGAGGTGAGGCCGTAGTGGATCCAGCGCCCGTGCTCGCCCACCGAGGCGGCGACCACGTCGACGAAGGCGGCGACGTCGTGGTCGGTGACCCGCTCGCGCTCGTTGACGGCCTCGACCGTGAACGCGGCCTTCGCCCGCGCCGCCTCGGCGGCCTCGGCGGGCACGGCTCCCTCCTCTGCCCAGGCCTCGGTCGCCGCCAGCTCCACCTCAAGCCAGCACTCCAGCTTCTTCTGCTGAGACCAAGCCTCGCCAATTGCTGGCCGCGTGTATCGAGCGATCAACGAACACCCTCCTTCGGGCGGGTGGCACGGCGGCGGGGGTCCCCCATAGCGGAGGGCGCGCGAAGCGCGTCCGAGCACATGGGGGAGGGCCGCCATGCCAGGACCCGCCCGCCGGGGCTGTCGCAGTCACACATTGATGATCCGCACGGCCAGAAGGCCAGCGTTCTTGGCGCCGTCGATCGCCACGCAGCCGACGGGGACCCCGGGCGGCATCTGCACCGCGGAGAGCAGCGCGTCGAGCCCGCCGAGGCTCTTGCCGAGGATCGGCACGCCGAGGACCGGCAGGTCGGTGTGGGCGGCGGCGACGCCGGGCAGCGCCGCCGACATGCCTGCCCCGGCGATGATCACTTTCAATCCCCGCATGCGGGCGTTGTGGCAGTACTCGCGGACCTGCTCTGGGTCGCGGTGGGCGCTCATCACCCGCACCTCGTAGCGGATGCCCGCCTCGTGCAGGGCGGCGCCGGCGGGCTGCATCTTGGGCTTGTCGTTCTTCGAGCCCATGATGATCCCGACCAGCGGCTCGTCGACTTCGATCTCCTCGAACGCCTCCTCGACGGCCGGCATCGTCATCGCTCCGCTCGGTTGCGGCTCCTCTGAAATCTCGCTCATCCCTTCCTCTCTAGCTGGTTCGTCGTCAACTGGGCACCCGCTCGACGGCGCGGGCGGCGATGTCGGAGCGGATCTGCATTCCATCGAAGGAGATCCGACTGGCGGCATCGTACGCGTGATCGCGCGCCGCGGCGGGGGTCGGGCCCAGGGCGGTGACGTTGAGCACGCGGCCCCCCGCGGTGACGATCTCGCCGCTGCGCTCGGCGGTGCCGGCGTGGGTCACCTCAGCCAGTTCCGCCGCCGCGGCGAGGCCGTGGATCGCGTCCCCCTTCGAGGAGGTCTCCGGGTAGCCGGCTGAGGCGAGGACCAGCGTGACCGCCCAGTCCTCGCCGAACTCGGCCCCGGCCCCGGCCAGCCCGCCCGGCTCGCGCGCCGCCAGGCAGAGCTCGAGCAGATCGGAGCGCAGCCGCGGCAGCACGGCCTGGGTCTCGGGGTCGCCGAAGCGGGTGTTGAACTCGAGCACCTTGGCCCCCTCCGGCCCCACCATCAGGCCGGCGTAGAGGACGCCGTGAAAGGGCGTCCCGCGGGCGGCCATCGCGGCGAGGACCGGGCGGTGCACGGCGTCGACGATCTCCTCGACCTCGCCGGCGCCGAAGCCCGGCACCGGCGAGTAGCTGCCCATGCCGCCGGTGTTCGGCCCCAGGTCGCCGTCGAAGATCCGCTTGTAGTCCTGGGCGGGCGCCAGGGGGACGACGTTCTCGCCGTCGCAGAGGGCGAGCAGCGAGAGCTCTTCCCCCTCGAGGAACTCCTCGAGGACGACGGTCGTGTCGCCGAAGCGCCGCTCGCCGAAGAAGACCTCGATGGCCTCGCGCGACTCGTCCTCCGTGGCGCAGATCAGCACCCCCTTGCCGGCCGCCAGCCCGTCGGCCTTGAGCACCGCCGGGTAGGACGCGCGGGCGACGTGCTCGAGCGCCTGCTCGCGGCTGCGCAGAAGGGCGTGCGATGCGGTCGGCACGCCAGCCTCCTTCATCAGCTGCTTGGCGAACGCCTTCGACCCCTCCAGCTCGGCCGCGGCGGCGCGCGGTCCGAAGGCGGCGATCCCGGCCCGCTCGAGCGCGTCGACGAGGCCGGCGACAAGCGGCGCCTCCGGCCCTACGGCGACGAGGTCGACGGCACGCTTCCGCGCCAGGGCGACGATCGCCTCGACGTCGCCGGCGCCGACCTCGGGCAGGCACTCGGCCTCGGCGGCTATGCCGGCATTGCCGGGAGCGCAGAGCAGCTCGGGGGAGCGGGGCGAGCGCGCGAAAGCCCGCACCATCGCGTGCTCGCGCCCACCCCCCCCGACGACGAGTACGCGCATATTCGTGCTCAAGCCGCCCCCGGACGCGGGAGCGAATCCCAGTCCATATCTGATTCTTCAGGCATTCGCGGGAGCAGAGGAGGCGGCGCTTTGTTAGAGGGAGTCCGAAAGCTCGTCGGCCGGCATCGCCGTGAGCGTCTGGCTGGTCATCGTCCCGCGCGAGCCCAGCTCGACGGAAACCTTGGCCATCGTCTTCTCGTCGGGAGCCTCGACGATCGTGACGAAGTCGTACTGGCCAAGCGTCGCGTACTGGGCCTGCACTTTGGCGCCGATCTGTTCGACCTCCTTATTCACCTCGGCGACCCGTCCCGGGTTGTTCTTGAGGGTGCGGACGCCCTCGGCGGTCAGGTTGGTGAGCATCACGTAAGTGGGCATGAAGGCCTCCTGTAGGGGGTACGGCCTTACGTTACCCGGCTGTCAGCCGTCGTAGCCCACGTGTACGTGATCGCAGTGATCCGAGCGGGCGAAAGCCGGGCCGGGACCGTCGACGTCGTAGCAGTAGATCAGCTCGGTCGGCATCGCCGGCGCCGGCAGTTCGGAGAGCGTTTTGGCCAGTTCGCCGCAGGGCGCGGTCGGGGAGGTGTCGGTGCAGGAAACGCCGTCGACCGCGGCGATGTCCATCGCCCGCCCGTAGTAGTGGTTGGAGATGTTGCCTTCGGTCGTGTACTCGGAGTGGTCGGAGCGCAGCGCCGAGATCGTGATCTGGTGCGATTGCGTGATCGCCCCGAGCAGGCCGACGATGCGTGGGTCGATCGCGCCGCTGTCGAGATCCTGTTTCTCGAGCTCGTTGGAGAGGGTCAGGTTGGCCCAGTCGATCGGCGCCATCACCGCGTTGGGCAGGGTGAGCGCCCAGTCGACCGTGCTGGCCTTGCACCTGCCTTCGATCCGGTCCGCTTCGGCGAGGACCGCGTCCACGTACCACTCGGCGTGGTTGTGTTCGAACAGGCCCGGGCGCAGGCCACCGCGGGACCAGATCATCCGCGCCAGCGTGGCGGCGGAGTCGGCCGGGTCCTCGCGACGGAGGCGGCCGTCGCCATCGCCGTCGACCGCGTAGCTCTTCCACTCGCTGTCGACGAGGCCGAGCGCGCCGTGGCGGCGAAGTTCCGATTTCGACATCCCGCGGCCGAAGTCCGACTCCAGCCGGGCGACCGCGGCCAGCGCCCAGACGCCGCGGGGGCCGAGGTCGTAGCGGGCGGCGGCGCTCTCGAAGGCGTCGAGGTATTCGGCCGGGACCCGCTTGCGCCAGGCCTTCGCGGTGTCGCAGCTCAGCACCTGCAGCTTCGGGGTCAGTTCGAAGGTCCCGCCGACCGCGCCGCCCAGCTGTCCGTAGCACTGCGCGTTGGCGAGTACCTCGGCGACGTACCAGTCGGCGTGGTTGTAGGCGAAGACGGCGTTGTACCAATCGACCGGCGCGCCGGCCGCGCGCAGGTAGCTGGCGGCGGCGAAGATCGCGTCTTCGGGGTTGAAGGGGTCCGCCACCCCGTCGCCGTTGGCGTCGACCCCGTAGCCGGCCCAGGTTTCCGGCATGAACTGCATCCAGCCCACCGCGCCCGCCGAGGAGACGTTGAGGTTGGTGCCGAAGGCGGTCTCGATCTCGTTGATCGCGGCGAGCACGCTGGGGCCCTGCGGGCCGAGCCCGTAGGCGGTCGAGGCACGCTGGTAGATCGGCACGAGGACGGCCGGGACCCCGGACGGGGCGCAGCTGGAGCCGGGAAGGAGCGGAACGGAGAAGGAGGGTGGCGCGACGAGCGCTTCGCTGGCGCCGTCTTCGGCTTCGGGTTCTTCCTCCGCCTGCGGCGTCGGCTGCGGTTCGGGCTTGGCCGTGATCCCGCCGCCGTTGCTCGGCTTCGGTGCCGGGGCGGGCGTTGGAGTCGGCGCCGCCAGCGTCGCTCCCTGCTGCACCGCCGGCTCCGGCGCCGGCGCCGGAGCTTCGGTCTGGCTCGCCGCGGTCCCGTCGGCGCCGGCGGCTTCTTCGCTCACCGGCGCCGCCTGCGCTTCGATCGTGCCGTCGGCGAGCGCGCCGGGCGCGGCAAACGCCAGGGCCAGTCCCACCCCCGCCAAGATTCCGGTCAGTCGCCGCATCAGCCTCGGACGTCCGTTACCAGCCAGTTGCCGTTCGCTTTGTTCAGCTCCAGCCGCAGCTCGCTGGTGAGCCCGACCCGCAGCAGCGAGACGCTGACGGTGTATGCCTTGCCGGCGCGGGGGCCGGGGACGAGGTTGACGACGCGGGCCTTGGGCACCTTGGCGTCGGCGGGAAGCCGCGGCGGCCGTTCGCCCAGGGCGGTGGCCAGCTGCGGCGTCGCGGTTTCGCCGAACACGGTCTTCGCCCGCGCCTGGCGCTCGCCGATCTCGTAGAAGACGAAGGCCTCGGAGAAGCGGTGGGCGACCTTCATCGCCGCCGGGCCCGCGGGTACCGGCTTCGCGCTGGAGGTCGTAGCCGCGCCGCCTTCGGGCTGGGCGGTTTCGGCGCTCGCTTCGGGCGCCGCTTCAGGGGCGCCGGCCTCGGTGCTCTTCGCCTGGTCGCCTGCCGCGCTCGATACGCCGACGCCCTTGCCGACTCCGAACGAAGGTGGAACGCCCTGCAGCACCGGCTCCTTCGGCTCTGCGGCCTGTGGCTCCGTCGCGGGCGTCGCGATCGCCCCACGGGCCGGCGCCGCGGCGACCTGCTGGCCGGATCCGCCGCCGCCCGCAGGCCAGAGGACTCCGACCAGTACGGCGGCCGCCACCAGGGCGGCGAGCGCGCCGGCACCGGCGATGCTGCCGGTCGGCCCCCAGCCGGCGATCCGCTCCCGCAGCGGCCAGATCAGCCGCCGCTCGAGCAGCCAGGCGAATCGCTCGAAGGGCCAGCGGACGACATCGGCCAGGCCAAGCAGAAAGCGCGAGCTGCGCCCCTCGGTGCCCCGGTTGATCTGACGTCGTCGCAACATCTGTTTGAAGCTCACACAAGCTTACGTCGGAATCTCTACCCGATTCCTAAAGAGTCGCCGCCTGGATTGCGCTTCCCAGCGGGCCTAGGCGACAGCGGGAGCCGCCGCCGACGCCTTCTCAAAGACCAACACGCCGTCGGCGGCGTCGACGCGCACGGTGTCGCCTTCGCCGAACTCGCCCTCGAGGATCTTCAGCGCCAGCTTGTCGACCAGCTGCCTCTGGATCACGCGCTTCAGCGGCCTGGCGCCGTAGGTCGGGTCGTAGCCGAGGTTGCCGAGCAGCATCCGCGCGTCATCGCTCAGCTCGACCTCGATCCCCCGCTCGCGCACCCGGCCGACCAGCAGGCCCACCTGCAGCTCGACGATGCGGCCGATGTCGGCCTTGGAGAGGCGGTGGAAGATCACCGTGTCGTCGATCCGGTTGAGGAACTCGGGCTTGAAGGTCGCGGCGAGCACCTCTTCGGTCTGCTCGCGGATCTTCTCGTCGACCGACTCGGCGACGATCCGGTCGCTGCCGACGTTCGAGGTCATGATCAGCACCGTGTTGGTGAAGCTCACCGTCCGTCCCTGCCCATCCGTCAAGCGCCCGTCGTCCATGATCTGCAGCAGCGTGTTGAAGACGTCGGGGTGGGCCTTCTCGATCTCGTCGAGCAGGACCACGGCGTAGGGGCGTTGGCGCACCGCCTCGGTCAGCTGGCCGCCCTCCTCGTAACCGACGTAGCCCGGCGGAGCGCCGATCAGCCGCGCCACCGTGTGCTTCTCCATGTACTCGGACATGTCGAGGCGGACGATCGCCTGCTCGGAGTCGAACATGAACTCGGCCAGTGCCTTCGCCAGCTCGGTCTTGCCGACGCCGGTCGGGCCGAGGAAGAGGAAGGAGCCGATCGGCCGGTTCGGGTCCGAGAGACCGGCACGAGAGCGGCGCAGCGCATTGGAGACCGCGGCGATCGCCTCGTCCTGGCCGATCACCCGCTCGTGCAGGCGCTCCTCCATCTGGATCAGCTTCTCGACCTCGCCCTCCATCAGGCGGCTGACCGGGATCCCGGTCCATTTGGCGACCACCTCGGCGACGTCCTCCTCGGTCACCTCGTCGGCGAGCATCGAGCCG
The DNA here is from genome assembly GCA_963770315.1 of uncultured Solirubrobacterales bacterium. GTDB lineage: Bacteria > Actinomycetota > Thermoleophilia > Solirubrobacterales > 70-9 > VRUE01. The sequence continues at coordinate 2,388,032 of CAVYPC010000002.1, read as the reverse complement.
CTCTTCGCGTGCAGCTCGGCCAACCGCGCCTCGCCCCCGGCGACGGCCTTCTCCAGCTCGGGGATCTCGCCGTAGCGCAGCTTCGCCGCGCCCTCCAGGTCGGCTTCGCGCTCGGCCCGCTCGGCTTCGCGCTCGGCCTCCTCGAGCCGCGCCTTGGCCGATTTGATCGCCTCGATCGCCTCCTTCTCGTTCTGCCAGCGGGCGTTCATCTCGTTGAAGCCCTCGTTCAGCTCGGCGATGTCGGCTTCGAGTGCGTCCAGCCGCGCCTTGGAGGCCTCGTCGGTCTCCTTCTTCAGCGCCTCGCGCTCGATCTCGAGCTGTTGGATGCGCCGCTTGACCTCGTCGATCTCGGTCGGCATCGAGTCGATCTCGATCTTCAGCCGCGAAGCGGCCTCGTCGATCAGGTCGATCGCCTTGTCGGGCAGGAAGCGGTCGGCGATGTAGCGCTCCGACAGCGTCGCCGCGGCGACGATCGCGGAGTCGGTGATCCGCACGCCGTGATGACCCTCGTAGCGGCCCTTGAGGCCGCGCAGGATCGCGATCGTGTCGTTGATGTCGGGCTCGCCGACGAGCACCGGCTGGAAGCGCCGCTCCAGCGCCGCGTCCTTCTCGATGTGCTTGCGGTACTCGTCGAGCGTGGTGGCGCCGACCGCGCGCAACTCGCCCCGGGCCAGCATCGGCTTCAGCAGGTTGGCGGCGTCGACCGCGCCTTCGGCCGCGCCGGCGCCGACGATCGTGTGCAGCTCGTCGAGAAAGAGGACGATTTGTCCCGCGGCGTCCTGGACCTCGGAGAGGACCGCTTTCAGCCGCTCCTCGAACTCGCCCCGGTATTTGGAGCCGGCCAGCAGCGAGCCGATGTCGAGCGCGATCACGCGCCGGTCGCGCAGGCTCTCGGGCACGTCGCCGGCGACGATCCGCTGCGCCAGGCCCTCGACGATCGCCGTCTTGCCGACGCCCGGGTCGCCGATCAGCACCGGGTTGTTCTTGGTGCGGCGAGAGAGCACCTGGATCACGCGACGGATCTCCTCATCGCGGCCGATCACCGGGTCGAGCTTGTCCGCCTCCGCCTCGGCGGTCAGGTCGCGGCCGAATTTCTCCAGCGCCTGCACGCTGTCCTCGGGATTGGGCGAGGTGACCTTATGTGGGCCGCGCACCTCGGCGACCGCTTTTTCCAGCGAGCCGCGGTCGGGAAGGACGTCGGCGACGCCCGACGCCTTGTCAGTCAGGGCGAGCAGGATGTGCTCGGTCGAGATGTACTCGTCGCCGAGCTTGGCCATCTCGTTCTCGGCCTGCTGCAGCGTCTTGACCAGGGTCGAGGAGGGCCGGGCCTCGGGCCGCTCGTCGCCCCCCAGCTTCGGCAGCGCCGCGGCCGCCTCGTTCGCCCTGGCGCCGATTGCAGCCACGTCGGCGCCGAGCTTCTGCAGGATCGGCACGACCAGGCCATCGTCCTGTTCGAGCAGCGCGATCAGGAGGTGGGCGGGCGCCACCTCGGGATTGCGCCGCTGCGAGGCGAGCTGCTGCGCGGCGGCAACCGCTTCCTGGGACTTGACGGTGAACCGGTCGGGCTGCATCAGAATCCTTCCCTCGACATGCGGCGTTCGAGTTCGGCGGCGTGGTGGCGCATCCGCTCCAGCTTGGCTTTCATCCTCTCGACCTCGGCTTCCATCTCCAGGACGATTTCGACCCCCGCCAGGTTCAAGCCCTCCGAGGTGAGCCGCTGGATGTGTCGCAGCTGCTCGACGTCGCGCTGTGAGTAGAGGCGGGTGTTCTTCGCCGAGCGCTGCGGCTCGATCAGGCCGCGCGACTCGTACATCCTCAGCGTCTGCGGGTGCATCTGGGCAAGCTCGGCGGCGACCGAGATCATGAAGACGCCGCGCTCCGCATCCACAGACGCGGCGATCGTTTCCCGCCGCACCGCGCTCAACCCGCCACCGCCGATTGCAGCTTTTTCCACACGGTAGGGGGGTGAATCGTGCAATCGCTCATCGCGCCGCCCTCCGCAGCAGCTCGGCCCGGGGGTCGTCGCCGTTGAGCGCCTCGGCCAGCTCCTCGACCGCTTTTTCCTGGTCCTCGGTCAGCTCCTGGGGCACCTCGATCTCGAGCCTGTAGCGGATGTCGCCGCGGCCCCCGCCGCGAGGCTTCGGCGGACCCTCGCCGCGCAGCCGCTGCAGCGTGCCGTGCTTGGTCCCGGCGGGAACCTTGATCTTCTTCGTCCCGTCCAGGGTCGGCACCTCGATCGTCGCCCCGCGCAGCGCCTCGGCGATCGTGATCGGCACCGTCACCTTGAGGTTGCCGCCGTCGAGGCGTTTGAAGACCGGCGAGGCGGCGACGCGGGCGATCACGTAAAGGTCGCCGGGAGGGCCGCCGCGAGGCCCGGCCTCGCCTTTGCCGGCGAGGCGGATCCGGGCGCCGTCCTTGACCCCGGCCGGGATGTTCACCCTGTAGCGCTTGGTCTGCCGGGTCAGGCCCGAGCCGCCGCAGGTGGGGCAGGGGTCCTCGATGATCTGCCCGGCGCCGCCGCATTGGGGGCAGGGCTGGCTGATCGAGAAGAACCCCTGGCTCTGCGCGTCGATGCCGCGGCCTTCGCAGCGCGGGCAGGTGACCGGGGCGGTGCCGGGTTTGGCGCCGCTGCCGTGGCAGGTCGTGCAGCGCTCGGCCTTCGGCACGCTGACGCTGACCTGGGCGCCGTTGACCGCCTGGTCGAAGCCGAGGCTGAGCTCGGTTTCGAGGTCGCGGCCGCGCTGCTGCTCGGGCTGGGCGCGGCCGCCCCCCCCGCCACGGCCGAAGATGTTCCCGAGGATGTCGCCGAAGTCGGCGCCGCCGAAGCCACCCGCGCCGGCGCCGCCGAAGGGCTGGCCGCCGCCCGGTCCAGCGGGCCCGCCGAAGCCGCCGAACATCCCTCCGGAGTCGTACTGCTCGCGCTTCTCGGGGTCCGAGAGCGTGTCGTAGGCACCCTGGACCTCCTTGAACTTCTCCTCGGCCGCGGCGTCGTCGGGGTTGCGGTCGGGGTGGTATTTGCGGGCCAGCTTGCGGTAGGCCTTCTTGATCTCGTCGTCCGAGGCCTTCTTCGATACCCCCAGAACCTTGTAGAGATCCTCCGCCAAGGCGCCCTTACTCCGCCACCACCACGCGGGCGGGCCGGATCAGCTGCTCGCCCAGCCGGTAGCCCTTCTGCATCGTCTCGACGACCGTGCCGGACTCAGTTCCGTCGGCGGGTTGGGTCGAAAGCGCTTCATGCAGAGTGGGATCGAACTTCTCCCCGGTCGGATCGAGAGCCTCGATCCCGTTGCGGAGCAGCGACTCGCGCAGCCCACGGAAGACGAGCAGCACCCCGTGCGCCAACCCATCCTCCGAGTCCCCCTCCGGATCCAAGCCAGCGGCCTGAAGCGCCCGCTCTAAATCATCGAGCACAGGAATCACGTCCCGCAGCACTTCAGCTTTCCCCCGCCCGCCGGCAGCCAGAACCTCAGCCGTCATCCGCTTGCGAAAGTTCTCGAAGTCAGCCTTGGTCCGCTTGGCGAGATCCAGGTACTCGTCCCGCTCCCGCTGAGTGTCGGCGAGCAGGGCATCGAGATCCGCCTCAACTTGGGTGTCATCAGCTGAACCTCCGCCGGACGCCCCTCCCGCGGGTGGCGGGGCAGGGGGGACCGCCCCTGAGGAAGCTTCAGCTACCGGAGGGGGCGGTGGGTCCCCTGCCCCGACAGGACCCGCGGGCTGGGGCTCATCGGGGTTCCCTGCGCCGACAGGACCCGCGGCTGAGGGGTTGGTCCCGAGATCGTCCCGTTGCTCGTCCCTCATTTGTCATCGCCCTCATCAACGACCTCGGCGTCGACGACCTCCTCCTCGTCGGAAGAGCCCTCGCCGTCAGCGGACGCGCCGTCGGCAGACGCTGCGGCCGCTTCCTCCTGCGCCGCGGCATAAATCTGCTCCGACACTTTGGTCATCGCCGCAGTCAGCGCCTCGGTCTTCGAGCTGATCTCCTCGACGCTGTCGGAGCCGAGCGCCTCGCGCACCTCCTTGACCGCCGCCTCGATCTCCTCCTTGTTGGAGGACTCGATTTTGTCGCCCAGCTCCTCGATCTGTTTCTCGGACTGGTAGGCGGCGTTCTCGGCGACGTTGCGAGCCTCCGCCAGCTCGCGCTGCTTGCGGTCCTCCTCGGCGTGGGACTCGGCATCGGAGACCATGCTCTGGATCTCCTCCTCGGAGAGGCCGGAGCCGGATTTGATCTCGATTTTCTGCTCTTTTCCCGTGCCCAGGTCTTTCGCGGTGACGTGGATGATGCCGTTGGGGTCGATGTCGAAGGTGACCTCGATCTGCGGCAGGCCGCGCGGCGCCGGCGGGATCCCGGTCAGCTGGAACTTGCCGAGGCTCTTGTTGCCGCTGGCCATCTCGCGCTCGCCCTGCAGCACGTGGATCTCGACCGAGGGCTGGTTGTCGTCGGCGGTCGAGAAGGTCTCCGACTTCTTCGTCGGGATCGTCGTGTTGCGCTCGATCAGCTTCGTCATCACGCCGCCTTTGGTCTCGATGCCGAGGGTCAGCGGGGTGACGTCGAGCAGCAGCACGTCCTTGACGTCGCCGGCCAGCACGCCGGCCTGGATCGCGGCGCCGACGGCGACGACCTCATCGGGGTTGACACCCTGGTGGGGATCCTTGCCGGTCAGCTCCTTGACCTTCTCCCGCACCGCCGGCATCCGGGTCATGCCGCCGACCAGGACGACGTGGTCGATCGAGGTGTCGGCATCGTCCAGCGCCCGTTTGACCGGCCCGACGACGCGGTCCAGCAGGTCGGCCGTGAGCTCGTTCAGCTTCGAGCGGCTGAGCTTCATGTCGAGGTGCTTCGGCTGCCCCTCGACCGCGGTGATGAAGGGCAGGTTGATCTGCGTCTCCTGCGCCGAGGAGAGCTCGATCTTCGCCTTCTCCGCCGCCTCGTAGAGGCGCTGCAGCGAGTTCTTGTCGGCGGCCAGGTCGACGCCCTGGTCTTTTTTGAACTCGGCGACCAGCCACTCGACGATCGCTTTGTCCCAGTTGTCGCCGCCGAGGTGGTTGTCGCCGGCGGTCGACTTCACTTCGAAGACGCCGTCGCCGATTTCGAGCACCGAGACGTCGAAGGTGCCGCCGCCGAGGTCGAAGACGAGGATCGTGTGGTCGGCCTCCTCCTTCTCCAGCCCGTAGGCGAGCGAGGCCGCGGTCGGCTCGTTGATGATCCGCTTGACGTCGAGCCCGGCGATCTTGCCGGCGTCCTTGGTCGCCTGGCGCTGGTCGTCGTTGAAGTAGGCCGGGACGGTGATCACGGCGCTGTCGACCGCTTCGCCGAGCTTCGCTTCGGCGTCGGTCTTCAGCTTCTGCAGGATCATCGCGCTGATCTCCGGCGGGCTGTACTGCTTGTCGCGCACGTCGACGCGGACGTCGCCATTGGGCCCGGCGACGACCGTGTAGGGGACGATCGTCTCCTCCTCTTTTACTTCCGCCTCCTTGCGGCCCATGAAGCGCTTGATCGAGAAGATCGTGTTCTCGGGGTTCATCACCGCCTGGCGTTTGGCGACGGTGCCGACGAGGCGGTCGCCGGACTCGGTGAAGGCGACTACCGAGGGGGTCGTGCGCCCGCCCTCGGAGTTCTCGAGAACGGTCGGCTCGCCGCCCTCCATCACGGCGACGCAAGAGTTGGTCGTGCCCAGGTCGATCCCGATCGTCTTTCCCACTTCGTGCGTACCTCCAGGAGTTTTTGTCTTGACTGGCAGAGAGCCGCCGAGCGGACTCTAAAAATCTAAGTCTCAGTATGGCAGATTTTTCTTAGATTTCAAACACCGATGCTCAGAGCGCCTATATTGGTTTGGCGCGCGGTGGCAGCGGGCACATCAGGGGAGGCGCCTCGACCAATCACGGAATGAGGAGGAATCTCTTGAGTCACACTCACGCACCCGCTCGCCGAGCCTGGCTGGCGGCGCTCGTCGCGGTGTTCGCGCTCGCCCTGTTGCCGGCGATGGCGTCCGCCCACGGGCGCGGTCACGATCGCGGCCACGGCCACAGCCACGGCAAAGCGGTCCACCACGGCTACGGCGGTCACCACGGTCACGGCCACCAGGGTCACCATGGCGAAGACAAGCGCGACCTGACCGTCATGACCCAGAACCTCTATCTGGGCTCCAGCCTTGGGCCGGCGCTCGAAGCGAAAACCGCGGAAGAATTCGTCGCGGCCGTCGCGCGGATCTACGCGACGGTGCAGTACACGAACTTCCCCCAGCGCGCCGAAGCGATCGCCGACGAGATCCAGGAAAAGGAGCCGGACCTGATCGGCCTGCAAGAGGTCACGAAGTGGACGACCGGCGGCACGAACCCGCCACCCGGCTACGACTTCCTCGCCATCCTGCAGGGCGATCTCGAAGCCCGGGGGCTGCACTACTCGGTGGGGTCGATTGCGCACAACGCGAACATCGGCCCGGCGCCGCTCGCGCTGGCCGAACAGGGCTGCGTCCAACCGGGGCCGGAAATCACCTGCACCGTGCAGCTCGAAGATCGCGACGTGATCCTCGTCAACGACGACACGCCGGAACTGACCTGGAGCAATCCGCAAAGCGGGCACTACACCGCTCAGCAGGTGATCGAATCGCCGGTCGGCCCGCTGTCATTCGAACGTGGCTGGGCCAGCATCGACGCCAGGCTGAAGCACCTGCCGTTCCGGTTCGTGGACACCCACCTCGAAACCGAGGAATCGCCGCTCGTGCAAGAGGAACAGGCGGCCGAGTTCCTCGCGGGCCCGGGCAAGGGCGGGACGATCGTCGCCACCGGCGACTTCAACTCCGCGTCGGATGGCTCCACGACCACCTCCTATGCGCAGCTCACTGCGCCGGGCAAGTTCCGTGACGCCTGGGACGAGGCGCAGCTCGGCCCTGGCAGCTCCTGCTGCCAGGAATCGAACGTCATACCGCAGCTCGCGCCGGGGCAGCTGAACAACCCGGTTTCGACGCTGAAAACCCGGATCGACCTGATCCTCAGCCGCGGCGCCGCCCGCTCGAGTGGAGACGACGCCGAGCTGATCGGGGACACGCCGTTCCAGGCGGCCCCGCCGTTCTGGCCCTCGGATCACGCGGGGGTCGTCAGCACCCTGCACCTGGCCGATTAGGGGGCCCGCTGCGGGCGGGGGCTCAGCCCTCGCCCGCGGTTGCGGCCACGAAGGCCGCCACTTCCTTGGCCTGCTCGCCGTTGATGATGCCGGCGGGCATCCGGCCAGGGGTCGTGCTGCTGTCGACACCGTTTTCGATCGCGTTGAGGACGCGGCTTTCGGTCGCTTCGATCGTCTGCTGGGCGTTCGGCCCTTCGGGCGGGCCGGTGGGGGCCAGCAGTTCGTCGAGGTTCGGCGCGAAGTTGCCGTCGGTCCCCGCCGCGTAGAGCGTGTGGCAGGTGCCGCAGTTGGTCTGGAAGAGGCTCTGCCCGGCCTTGAGGTTGCTCGGAACGGGCTCCGCGTTAGCCGCGTCGCCGTCCGCGCGGAAGGCGAGCCAGGGAATCAGGGCCGCGAGGAAAACGACCAGCAGCCCGAAGACGATGAAGGTCTTCTTACTCATTTCCGCGGGCACGGTACCAGGGACACATCCGGCGCAGCGCGCACTCCCCGCAGCGGGGTTTCGGCCGGCACACCTCGCGGCCGTGCCGAATCAGGTTCATGTGCAGCTCGTAGGCGTCCTCGGGCGGGACAATTGCCAGCACCTCGTCGTGCGCGCGCTCGAAGGAAGCCTTTTCCGGGAACAGGCCGAGGCGGCCGCCGACGCGGTGGATGTGGACGTCGACCGGGATCTCCGGGATGCCCCAGGTGAAGATCAGCACGCAGGCCGCGGTTTTGCGCCCGACCCCCGGCAGCGAGAGCAGGAACTCGAGCGACTCCTCGCGCGGCGTAGGAGGCGCGGTCCAGTCGAGATCGGGGTGATCGCCGAGCCGCTCGAGGATCGCCTGGATGCGGGGCGCCTTCTGCTTTGCCAGGCCGCCGGGCCGGATCGCTTCCTCGAGCTCGTCCACCGGCGCCTCGCGCACCTCCTCCCAGGTGGGGTAGCGCTCGCGCAGGCGGGCGAAGGAGCGGTCGCGGTTGCGGTCGTTGGTGTGCTGGGAGAGCACCGTCTTGACCAGCTCGGCGATCGGGTGCCCGTGGGGATCGTTCACAGGCTGCCCGTACATCTCGCGCAGCCGGTCGCGGATCGCCCGCACCCGCCGCTTGTCCGGTCGCTTCCAGGCCATTGGCGCGGACCCTATTGGCCCGCTCATATGCTTTCCCGGTGGCGAACGCGATCGAAGAGGGGGAGCTCGTCCTCGACGGAGTGCGCGTTTTCTACCGCCGGGTGCCGGGGGAGGGGACGCCGACCGTGTATTGCCACGGCAACCCGAGCCATGGCGAGGACTGGGTGCCGTTCATGGAGCGGGGCGGGCCGTCGATCGCGATCGACATGCCCGGTTGGGGGCGCTCGGACCACCCGAGCCCTGACCGCTTCGACTATTCGATGTACGGGCTCTCGGCCTTTCTCGAGCGCTGCTTCGACGAGCTCGGCGTCGAGCGGCGCAAGCTCGTCGTCCACGACTGGGGCTCGCTGGCGCTGATCGGCGCGCAACGGCGGCCGCGGTTGGTCGAGAAGCTGGTCGTGATCAACGTGGTGCCGCTGCTTCCCGGCTACCGCTGGCACTGGGTCGCGCAGATCTGGCGCCGTCGCCCGCTGGGCGAGATCGCCAACGCGACGACGACCCGAGCCTCAATGGCGCTGACCATGCGCCAGGCCCGCGCCGATCGCAGCCCGATGCCGCCGGAGTTCGTCGACACGGTCTGGGATCACTGGGACAAGGGCACCCGCGACGCAATCCTGGCCCTCTATCGCCATGCCGACCCGGACCGTCTCGCCGCCGCGGGGGAGCACCTCGACCGGCTCACCTGCCCGGCGCTGATCCTCTGGGGCGACGGCGACATCTACTTCCACACCAAGTTCGCCGACGCCCACGCCGCGGTCCTTCCCGACGCCGAAGTGGAGATTGTCAAAGGCGCCGGCCACTGGCCCTGGATCGACGACCGACGAGTCATAGACCGCGTCGTGAGCTTCATCAGCTGACGCGCATCTCGGGATTTTTCAGCTGGCGCGTTAACGGGGGTGGGCAAGAGGGAGGGTGTCGGGGGTCCCCCTGGGGGAACTTGTGAGCCGCACCGTTACCGAATCGAGAGCCCGACCGTCGCGGGTTCCCTCAGGGGGACCCCCGACACCCTCCCTCTTGCCCACCCCCGTTAACGCGCCAATTACAATTGCGAGATGTCTCGTGCCCTCTCTGCGATTGGGTCGCGCTTGCCCCAGGGCTGGGGCGATGCCGGGCGCCAGCTCGGGATCCTGGTCGGCGTCGACATCGCCTACGAGCTGGTCCGTGGGATAGCCGACTCCCAGCGCGCCGACGCGATCGCCCACGGCGCCCAGGTGATCGACCTCGAGCGCTCGACCCACACCTTCTTCGAGCCCAGCCTGCAGGCGTTCTTCCTGCCCGCCCACTGGCTGATCGATCTCGCCAACCAGATGTACCTCAACGCGCAGTTCTCGATCGCGCTTGGCTTCCTCGTCTGGCTCTACCTCTTCCGCAACGAGTCCTACTACTTCGTCCGCAACATGTTCGTCGTCTCGATGGGTATCGCCCTGATCGGCTACACGACGTTCCCGACCGCGCCGCCGCGGATGTTCCCCGAGCATGGCTTCGTCGACACGATCACCGACTTCTCCAACGTCAACCACGACTCGGCGCTGGCCAAGATTTTCATCAACCCCTACGCGGCGGTGCCGAGCATGCACTGCGCCTTCGCCTTGATGATCGGCGCCACCGGGGCGATGGTCTGCCGCAACCGGGTCGCGAAAGCCTTCTGGGCCGCCTGGCCGCTGCTCATCGCCTGGGTCGTGATCGTCACCGGCAACCACTACTGGTTCGACGTCGGGCTGGGATGGATGGTCGCCATCACCTCCGCTCTGGTCGCCAGTCGCCTGCTGGCGCGCGCCCGCCCCCACGCATGGGCTTGGCGGTCTCGGTCCCCCCAGGAGGCCGAGGCATAGAGGAATGCCCCCTCTTGGGTTAGCCTGACGCGAATGGATTCGTCGGCCCCTCCGAGGGTCCCCAGCAGCAGGCGAAACGGCCAGGAGCTCCGCGCCTACGCGCGGGATCGCCTAATCGAGTCGCGGCTGACGCCGAACGCGATCTCAGTCGCCGGCTTGATCGGCAACCTCGTCGCCGCGGCGCTGGTCACCCAACGGCTCTTTTTCCTCGCCGGCGTCGCCTTCATCCTCGGCTCGGTGATGGACACGCTCGACGGCCGCTACTCGCGGATGTCGGGCAAGGGGACGCTCTTCGGCGCCTTCCTCGACTCGACCCTGGACCGGATCGAGGAGGGGATCGTGCTGGCGGCGGTCGCCGGCTACTTCGCCGCGACGGGCGACGATTTCGCCGCGGCGATGTGCGTTGTCGCCGTGCTCGGCTCGCTGATGGTCTCCTATACGCGGGCCCGCGCCGAGGCGCTCGGGGTCGAGTGCAAGGTGGGGTTGGCGACGCGACCCGTCCGGGTAGTCATACTCTCGATCGGCTTGGTCTTCGCCAAGGGTGCCGGGCTCGGCGATTTCGAGCTCCTGGCCCCGGCGGTCTATCTGATCGCGGTGCTGACCATCGTCACGACGATCCAGCGTGTATGGCACGTCCGAAACGAGCTTTTGAAGGAGGCCCCGCGGCCGCCCGAGCTGTAACCAGTCGAGCCCGCGGGTTTGCATTGCCAGTCAGCCAGATCGAGGAGGGACTTAGAACTTCATGAGTGAGACCAACGGAGCCAGCGGCAACGGCGCCGCCCCCGCGGACGACAAGGTCCGCGTCGCGATAGTCGGCGTCGGCAACTGCGCCAACTCCTTCATCCAGGGGGTCCAGTACTACAAGGACGCCGATCCCTCCGAGGAAGTGCCCGGCCTGATGCACGTCGACCTGGGCGGCTACCACGTGCGCGACGTCGAGTTCGTCGCCGCCTTCGACATCGACTCCGAGAAGGTCGGCAAGGACCTCTCCGAGGCGATCTGGTCGGGGCAGAACAACACGATCAAGTTCGCCGACGTGCCCGAGCTGGGGGTCAAGGTCGAGCGGGGGATGACCCACGACGGCCTCGGCAAGTACCTCAAAGAGAAGATCGTCAAAGCGCCCGGGGAGACCGCCGACATCGTCGGCATCCTCAAGCAGACCAAGGCGGACGTGCTCGTCTGCTACCTGCCGGTCGGCTCCGAGGACGCGACCAAGTGGTACGTCGAGCAGGCGCTGAAGGCGGGCGTCGGCTTCGTCAACTGCCTGCCGGTCTTCATCGCCCGCGAGGACTACTGGGGCAAGCGCTTCGAGGAGGCTGGCCTGCCGATCATTGGCGACGACATCAAGTCCCAGGTGGGGGCGACGATCGTCCACCGCCAGCTCGCCCGCCTCTTCCACGACCGCGGCGTGCGCGTCGAGCGCACCTCGCAGCTCAACGTCGGCGGCAACATGGACTTCTACAACATGCTCGAGCGCGAGCGGCTCGACTCGAAGAAGATTTCGAAGACCAACGCGGTCACCTCGATCATGGGCCACGAGCTGCCCGCCGAGGACGTCCACGTCGGTCCCTCCGACTACGTCCCCTGGCTGACCGATCGCAAGTGGGCCCACATCCGCCTCGAGGGCAAATCGTTCGGCGACGTGCCGCTCAACCTCGAGCTGAAGCTCGAGGTCTGGGACTCGCCCAACTCGGCCGGTGTCGTGATCGACGCGGTGCGGATCCTCAAGCTGGCGCTCAACAACGGCATCGCCGGCCAGCTCGACGGTCCCTCCAGCTACCTGATGAAGTCGCCCCACTCGCAGCGGCCCGACGACGAGGCGAGGGAGCGGACCGAGGAGTTCATCGCCAAGTACGCGCGCGGCAAGTCGCCGGCGCCCGGTGGGGCGAAGGTCTCGGCGACCTGAGCCGGCTCGTGCCGGGCGAGCGACTCTCGATAGCCCAGGTCACGCCGCACCGGCGGGGCACCCGCAACCCCCTCAACGAGTACGTTCGGCGACTCGCCGAGGAGTTCGAAGGCCGCGGCCACGAGGTGCTGACGATCGCCTCCGGCGATCCGGTGAAGCGGCTGCTGGGCGCCAACTCGCTGGACGTCGTCCACGTCCACGAGCCGTTCGCCCCCAGCGTCTCCTCGGCGGCGCTGCGCCATTCCTTCTCGCTCAACGTCGCCACCTTCCACAAACCGCAGGAGCGGGTCCTCTCGACCCAGGTGGCGCGGCCCTTGGTCGAGCTCTTCTTTGGCCGCCTCGACGCCCGCACGGTGACCGCGCCGGCCACCGGGGAGCTGCTGGAGCGCTACTTCCCGGGGCCATACGAGTCGGTTGGGCCGGCCGGCGGGGACCGCGACTGGGCTGCCGTCGCGGCGGACTTCGAAGCGATCTACCGCCGCCTCGCCGCCCGCCGCCACGATCCGGCCGGCAACGCCGCGGTGCGGGCGCGGATCGCCGAGCGCCCGCTGATCGAGGTCGACCTGCACATGCACACCGACCACTCGCCCGACTGCGCGACGCCGGTCGAGGTGCTGCTGGAGACGGCTCGCGACCGCGGCCTGGGCGCGATCGCGATCACCGACCACAACGAGGTCTCCGGGGCGCTGGAGGCACGGCGGATCGCGGCGGAGATGGGCGGCATCGAGGTGATCGTCGCCGAGGAGGTGAAGACGGCCGAGCAGGGCGAGGTGATCGGCCTCTTCCTCGAGGAGAAGATCCCGCGCGGGATGACGATGGCGGAGACGATCGCCGCGATCCGCGAGCAGGGCGGCCTGGTCTACGTCCCGCACCCGTTCGACCGCTTCCACTCGGTGCCCGACTACGAGCACCTGCTCGACATCGTCGAGGAGATCGACATCCTCGAGGTCTTCAACCCCCGGGTCGCGCTGACCGCCTTCAACGAGGAGGCCGAGCGCTTCGCCCGCAAGTACCGGATCGTCCCCGGGGCCGGCTCTGACAGCCACGTCGCCCAGGGCCTGGGCAGCGTGCGGGTGCGGATCCACGATTTCGACGGGCCGGCCGAATTCCTCGAGGCGATGCGGGACGCCGACATCACCCGCAAGCACAAGAACCTCGTCTACGTGCAGGCGCTGAAGCTGCTGCAGACGGCGGGGCGGCCGAAGGCGCCGAAGCGCAGCGTCCCCGACGCCAAGCCGGTGCGGGGCGGGCGGCCGCGGAAGAAACGGCGATCCCCCGGCCAGCACACCGGCAAGAGCTGATGCAGGAGGGTCGTGCGAAAGGAGCCGCGCCCGCCCCGTCAAAGAGATCGCCGAGCATGCCGGCGACCGACGACGAGATCAGAGAGAAGTACCTGGAGCGAGCGATCCGCGAGCTCAACCAGCTGACCCACGAGCTGCAGGATTGTCCCCACTGCCCGCGCGGCAAGCTGATGCCTGTGCTCGGCTCGGGCCACCCGCAGGCCGACGTCTTCATGATCAAGCACGCCCCCGGCGTCGCCGAGATCGAAGAGGGGGTCGCCTTCTACGGCCGGCCCGGCAACGCGTTGATGAAAAGCTTCAAACGGCTGGGGATCGACCCGCTGGTCGTCTACGGCACGCTCTGCGTCAAGTGCCCGATCGCCGAGCCCGACCTGGCGGCCGAGGAGTGCGTGCGGCGCCTGGTCGAAGAGCTGGCGATCGTCCAGCCGAAGATCGTCGTCGTCATGGGAGAGCCGGCGCTGCGCGTCCTCAACGGGCTCGAGATCCCCCTCTCGCGGCAGATCGAGGCCCGCCCGGGCGAGATCCAGGCCTTCACTCCCACCATCGACGCCCTCTTCACCCCGGACATCGACGAGTCGCTTGACGAAGAGGACGCCAAGGCGCGCTTCTGGCGATCGTTCAAGGTGCTCGGCACCTGGTACGAGGACTTGCCGCCGTACTAGCGGCCTGTCAGGAGGGACCGGGGTACCCCTCCGGCTTGCTGGGATTTTCGCCTCGGACCTTACGGCCGTCCGACGACGTGGTTGGGGCGAAAATCAGGACGCCGCGGCGCCGGAGGGGCACCCCGGTCCCTCTCACGGGTCGCTGGCGAAGGCGTCAGGCCGGGGCCGCTGCCGATGCGATGGAACCCATCGCTTCCGCGGTAGCTGAAGCTAGGCCCCGAACCACGATGGTGTCTAGGGCGGTGTAGGCGGCTAGGGACTTTTTGGTGCGGTCGCTGTCTGGGGCGGCTACGCCTACTGTGCCCTCGGGCTCGGCCAGGCGGTCGAAGTGGTTGCGGTAGCCGGCGTGCAGGTCGCGGTAGAAGGACTCCTCCTTGGCGAGGCGCTCGGCGGCGTCGGGGCCTACGGCGGTGCGGACGTAGCCGAAGACCGGTGGGCACTCGCGGCCTGCCTCGGCGGCGCCGGCCTCTACCTGCTTGTGGGCGCGGGCGGCGAACTCGGGGGTCATCCAGTTGAAGAAGGCACCGTCGAACTCGGCTCCGGCCAGGGCGCACATCTTCGGTCCCATCGCGGCGAGGACGAGGCGGACGCCGGGCAGCTGCTCGCGCAGCTCCGGCAGCGACTCGCGCATCCGCGTCAGCGGCTTCTCCGCGAAGCCGGCGCCGACGCCGAGCCAGAGCTTCGCCCGGTCGAGCCCGAGGCGCTCGATGTCGGCGGCGATCTCCCGCGGCGGGGTGCGGTCGAGGGCGATCACGGCGACGCCGAGGTCGACCTCGGGCGCCGCGGCGGCGAACTCGGCCAGCGTCTCCAGCCCCTTGGCACCGGGGTGGTCGTTCGACCAGACCGAGTCGTAGCCGAGCTCGGCGCAGCGGGCGGCAAGCGGCCGCGCCACATCCGGATCGAGCCCCGCGGCGACTCCAAATCCTCGCGGCATCAGCTGTCCTTTTCGAGCAGTGCGACGCACTCGATGTGCGGCGTCTGGGGGAACATGTCGACCGGTTTCACCCGGCGCAGGGTATAGCCCGCCTCGACCATCTGCGCGGCGTTCGGCGCCAGCGTGGTCGGGTTGCAGGAGACGTAGACGATCCGCTTCGCCTCGCACTCGAGCACCCGCCGCACGATCTTCTGCGAGAGGCCCGGGCGGGGCGGGTCGAGCAGGACGACGTCGGGCTTGCCTGCCTCCTCCAGCAAAGGCCGCACGCCGGTTCTCGCGCTGCCGGCGAGGAAGCGGGCGTTCTCGATCCCGTTGCGCTCGGCGTTGCGCTCGGCGTCGGCGATCGCCTCGTCGACGATCTCCAGCCCCCAGACCTCGCCGGCGCGCTCGGCCATCGTCAGCCCGATCGTGCCGATCCCGCAATAGAGGTCGAAGACCCGCTCGCCGCCGCTCAGCCCGGCGTACTCGGCGGCGACCGCGTAGAGCCGCTCCGCCATCTCGGTGTTGGTCTGGAAGAAGGCGTTGTAGGACATCTCGAAGTCGAGTCCGCAGAGCCGCTCGCGCAGCATCTCCTCGCCCAGCGCCCCTGTCGGGCCCTCGTTGCCGCCCGAGCCGTCCTCGACCACGGTGTGCAGGTCGACGGGTGGCTTGGGGAAGCGCTTCGGTGTGGTGACGAGGCGCGTCTGGATCTGCCCGCTGCGCCGTCCCTCGCGCACGACGAGGTTGCAGAGGGTGCCCTTTCCGGCCGGGCGATCGTAGGGGGCGACCGATTCCTCGCGGGCCCATTCGCGCACCTCGTTGCGGACCGCGTTGCCGCGCTCGGAGGCGAGCAGGCAGTCCTCGACGCCGACGACCAGGTCCCAGCGGCCGCTGGCGTGGAAGCCGAGCACCGTCTCCTCGTCGCGGGCGCCGAAGGAGTATTCGAGCTTGTTGCGGTAGCGCCACTGCTCCAGCGCCGGCTCGATCTCCTCCAGCTCGAAGCCGTCGAGACCGCCGATCCGGCGCAGCGCCTCGTCGACCTGATCGCGCTTGTGGACGAGCTGCTGCTCGTAGGCGAGCCCCTGCCACGGCGCCCCCGGGCAGGGCTCGCCTTCGTGCAGGCAGCGGTTGGCGATGCGGTCGGCGCCGGGTCGCAGCAGCTCGACCGCCCGCGCCTCCGCGAAGCGGCTCTTCGGTTTGGTCACCTCGGCCCGCACCAGGTCGCCGGGCAGGCCGCCGGCGACGAAGACGACGTAGCCGCCCACCCGCGCGACCCCACGCCCGCCGAAGGCGAGCGAGTCGATCTCGACCTCGAGCAGCTCGCCGCGGCTCGGCCGCGTCGCCGTCTTGCCGCCCGCCTCCACCTGGCCTAGCTCAGTTTCTTGCGCGCGCGCCGCGCCGCCTGGGTGGCCTGTTTGCGCACCGGCGCGCCCAGACCGCCGACCTCTTTGCGGGCCTGTTTGACCAGCCGCTCCAGCTCTTTCAGCAGCCCGTCGGTCTGCCGGCGGCCGCGCTTGATCATGTCGGAGACCATCTTCTCGGCGTCGCCGCGGGTCATCCGCCCGCGCTTGACCGCGTCGTCGACGACCTCCTGCAGGCGGTCGCGGCTCAGGGTGACGCTGTGTTCGAGGCTCTCGCGGAACTGCTCGACGCTCTTGTCGAGGCCGGTGGTGCGGCTGCTGTTCTGGGCCGCACTTTTTTTCGCCGCTTTCGCTTTGGTTTTAGCTTTGGCTTTCGGTTTCGTCGCGGCGGGTTTGCGAGCGGACGCTTTTTTGGCGCGCGTCCCGGCTTTCGCTTTTTTCGTCGCTTTGCCGGACGACTGTTTTTTCGCGGCCATGCTCAGTTGCCTCCTGTCTCGCTGCTGGGATTTGGACGGTGAAGCTGCATTTACCTCCGCTGGGCGACGGAAAACGCAGCTTCAGATGACTGACTATCTCACTACCTAGATGTGGGAGTTGCGAAACGGGCCTCGACCGGCGCGTGATCGGAGAGCCTGAGGGCGCGGCCGTCCTCGCGCAGCTCGCGCTGCTCGGGAGGCCACTGGCTCGAGGGGGCGACGATGTCGAGGCCCCTGACGAGCAGATGGTCGATCGCCCCTGGGTCGGTGGGGCCGCGCAGGCCGAAGCGCTCGGCGAGCTCGGCGAAGACCTCGGGGTTCTCGGCGGGCCGCAGGTTGAGGTCGCCGCCGAAGACGAGCGGCGACCCGCCTGCCCAATCGGTTGCGGCCTCTGCCGCCCGCAGCACGTCTTCGGCGGCGAGGGCGGGACGGTCGTTGGTTGCGTGCAGGTTGGCAACGCAGAGCCCCGAGGCGGTGCGGGTGAAAGCCATCGCGCGCCGCTCGGGACGGCCGGCGTGGATGGTCAGCTCGCGGCGCTCGACGATCTCCGCGTTGCCGCCCACGTTGGGCCCCCCACGGGTGTCAAACGTGCGCCGGAACAGGGTCAGGTTCGAACCGCCCTCGCCGGAGGCGATCAGGTCGGGATTGAGGCGGGCGGCGAGAGCACGCAGCGCGCCGAAGGAGTTGCGCGAGGTGAGCGCGCCGTGCGCCGCCGCTCCGCATGCCGCGGCCAGCGGATCCCACCAGCGCGGCGGGCACTCCTGCAGCAGGGCCACGTCCCACGTGGTCCCGGCGAGCAGCTGGCAGAACTCTCCCAGCAGGTCGCGATTGACCTGGAGGTGGGTCCGATTGCGCTCGGTTACTCGAAGCAGCCGCGAGCGCCGGGTGAAGAGCGCCGGATCGGGCGGGAAGTCGCGCCCGTGGAAGAGGTTCCAGGAGATGGCGGTGAGCTGCACGCCCGTAGTATCCGCGGCTTGAAGCGCGACTTCCTCACCGGCGAAGAGCTGGGGGCCTTCGAGCTCTCCCAGCTGCTCGACCTCGCCGCCGAGCTGAAATCCGGTCGTCGCCAGGGCGCGGGCTCCGGCGACCTCGCCGGGCGCAGCGTCGCCTTGGTCTTCGAGAAGCCCTCGACCCGGACGCGGATCTCCTTCGAGGTCGGCGTGGCCGAGCTCGGCGCGACGCCGATCGTCCTGCGGGGCGACGAACTGCAGCTCTCCCGCGGCGAGTCGGTCGGCGACACGGGCCGGGTGCTCTCGCGCTTCGTCGACGCGATCGCGATCCGCTCCGGCTCCCACGAGGCGGTCGCCGAGCTCGCCGCCGAGGCCGAGGTGCCGGTCGTCAACGCGCTCACGCCGCTCCACCACCCCTGCCAGGCGCTCGCCGACCTGCTCACCCTGCGCGAGCGCTTCGGCGACCTGCACGGGCTGCGCCTCGCCTACGTCGGCGACGGCAACAACGTCGCCCGCTCGCTGGCGATCGCCAGCGAGCTCGCCGGGGTCCAGCTGACCGTCGCCGCGCCCGCGGGCTACCAGCTCGAGCTGGGGCACGGGGTGAAGTTGACCGAGGACCCGCGCCTCGCCGCCTCCGGTGCCGACGCGATCTACACCGACGTCTGGATCAGCATGGGGGACGAGGAGGAGGCCGAGCGCCGCCGCGCCGACCTGACCCCCTTCCGGGTCGACGCCGACCTGCTCGGTGTCGCGAAGGACAGCGCCGTCGTCCTGCACTGTCTGCCCGCGCACCCGGGCGAGGAGATTTCCGCCGACGTCCTCTATGGGCCGCGGTCCGCCGTCTGGGACCAAGCCGAGAACCGCCTCCACACGCAGAAGGCGCTGCTGCGTACGCTCCTGGTCGAGTAGGCAGATGTACCCGGAGATCCACCTCGGCCCGCTGACGTTGCAGACCTTCGGCCTGATGTTCGCCCTCGCCTTCCTCGCCGCGGGGGCGCTGGTCGCGAAGCGGTTGAAGGAGATCGGCAAGCCGGTCGACTGGGCCTATGAGATCGCCTTCGCCGCCCTCTTCGGGGGGATCTTCGGCTCCCGCATCTACTTCCTCGTCCAGAACTACGACAGCGTCAAGGAAGACCTGCTCGGCAACCTCTTTTCCGGCTCGGGGCTGGTCTGGTACGGCGGCGCGATCGGCGGCACGCTCGCCGTGCTGCTCTGGGCTTGGTACCGCGACTTCCTGCGCCTGACGCTGCTCGATCTGGTGGCGCCCGCGTTGGCACTCGGCTACGCGATCGGGCGCTGCGGTTGCCAGCTCTCCGGCGACGGCGACTACGGCAAGGCCTGGGACGGGCCCTGGGCGATGTCCTACCCGAACGGCACCGTGCCGACCGACCAGACCGTCCACCCGACCCCGATCTACGAGACGCTGGCGATGGGGCTGGGCGCCTGGATCCTCTGGCAGCTGCGCGACCGCTTCCGGGCCGGGGTGCTGTTCGCGATCTACCTCGTCTATGCCGGCGCCGAGCGCTTCGCGGTCGAGTTCATCCGCCGCAACAGCGATGTCGCGCTGGGGCTCACCTCCGCCCAGTTGGAGAGCCTTGCAATGATGCTCGTCGGCGCGATCTGGCTGTACGTGGCAAAACGGCGACACGGGACCCTGTCTCGCGAGGTCGTTCCAAGCGGAGCCGGAGCTCGTCCCGCGGTGTGACCGCGATCGACTGCATTACTGGTAATCTTGCGCAAATTATTTTGAGGTAAACGAGGAGGCGACCGAAGTGGAAGCAGTGGAGACCGGTAGCGGAGGAGGCTCGTCCGCCGCGACTGTCGGCGAGCTGCTCGACAGGGCGGCCGAGGCGATCGCCGCAGCCGGCTGCGAGGAGCCGCGCACCGATGCCGAGGCCCTGGTCGCCAACGCCCTTGGCGTCAGCGTCGAGGAGCTGTCCCGCGACGGCTCGGGGGAAGCTTCGCCTGAGGTCATTGCCGCGATCGAGGCCGCCGTGGCACGCCGCGCCGACCATGAGCCCCTGGCCTACGTGCTCGGCCGCGCTCCCTTCCGCGACCTCGAGATCGCCGTCGACCCGCGCGTGCTCTGGCCGCGCCGCGAGACCGAGCTGCTGGTGGAGGTCGGGACCGAACTGCCGCAGGGCGCCCGCGTGCACGAGGTCGGCACCGGCTCGGGCGCGATCGCCCTCGCCCTGATCTCCGAGCGCCCGGATCTGCGCGTCACCGCCTCGGACCTCTCGCCCGAAGCGGCCGAAGCCGCCCGCGAGAACGCCGAGCGCCTCGGCCTGGAGCTGGAGGTCAGCGTCGCCAAGGGGCTGCCCGAGGGGCTAGAGGACGTCGACCTGGTCATCGCCAACCTTCCCTACGTCACCGACGAGACAATCGACGACCGCTCGCCGGAGATCCGCCGCGAGCCGCGGATCGCCGTCACCGGCGATTGCGGCGAGGACGGGCTCGGCGTGATCCGCGGCCTGATCGCCGAAACGCCGAGCGGCTGGAAGCTGGCGATGGAGCACGACACCCACCACGGCCCGGCGATGCGCGAGCTGCTGGGCGACGCGCGGACGCTGACCGACTACATGGGCGGCGAGCGCGTCACTGTCGGCATCGCTCCCTGAGCGCGACTTTCGCGATCAGCTAATACGGTTGGGCCATGGCTGACTCGACCACCCGCGCTGAGCCCGCGGCCGGCGATACTGAGGCCCAGCGCCTCGCAAAGGCCGAGCGCCTGCGGGCGGAAGGGATCGACCCCTACCCCTTTTCATTTCCAGATCGCGACCGAATCGAGGACGTCCTTGCCGCGCATGACCCGGCCGAGTTGGGGGAGGGCGAGCACCCGGAGCACACCTGCCGGATCGCCGGGCGCGTCGTCGGCGAGCGCGGCCACGGCAAGACGCTCTTCTTCGACGTCCGCGACCTGACCGGGACGATCCAGGCCTACGCGCGGGTCGACGCGCTCGGCCAGGAGGCGTTCGACCGGATCGAGGATCTCGACATCGGCGACCTGGTCGGTGTCGACGGCCACCTGCACGTGACCAAGCGCGGCCAGCTGGCGGTCGCGGTGGCCGAGTGCACGCTGCTGGCCAAGGCGCTGCGCGATCCGCCCGACCTCTTCCACGGCATCTCCGATCCGGAGGTCCGCTACCGCCAGCGCGAGCTCGACCTGATGGCGAACGAGCGCTCGCGCGAGATCTTCCAGATGCGCGCCAAGGTCGTGAAGGCGATCCGCGACCACCTCGACGAGCGCCACTACGTCGAGCTGGAAACGCCGATCCTGCAGCGGATGACCGGCGGCGCGGCGGCGCGCCCGTTCAAAACGCACCACAACGCGCTCGACCGCCACCTCTTCCTGCGGATCGCCACCGAGCTGTATCTGAAGCGGGCGATCGTCGGCGGCTTCGAGAACGTCTACGAGCTGGGCAAGTTCTTTCGCAACGAGGGGATGTCGCCGCAGCACAATCCCGAGTTCACGATGCTCGAGTGGTTCGTCAGCGGCGTCGACTATCACGGCGTCATGGACGTCGCCGAGGGCATCGTCTCCGACGTCGCCCAGCGGGTGCTCGGCACGACCAAGGTCGAGCGCGACGGCGAGACGATCGACCTGGCGCCGCCCTGGCCGCGGCTGCGGCTGCAGGACCTGCTGCTGGAGGAGACCGGCGTCGACATCACCAAGGCAAGCCGCGACGAGCTCGCCGAGATCGCCGGCGACGACGCCGAGCCCGACGACGACTGGGCGGCGCTGGTCGACACGCTGCAGGGCAAGCTGATCGAGCCGAAGCTGATCCAGCCGACCTTCATCATCGACCTGCCGCTGGCGATCTGG
The DNA here is from genome assembly GCA_963770315.1 of uncultured Solirubrobacterales bacterium. Lineage (GTDB taxonomy): Bacteria > Actinomycetota > Thermoleophilia > Solirubrobacterales > 70-9 > VRUE01. The sequence goes on along the minus strand of CAVYPC010000002.1, from coordinate 2,366,585 downwards.
CCGCTGGTCAAGCCCGTCCCCGAGCACCCGCAGCTGCTGGCCGCGGCCTTCGACGGGATCGTCGCCGGGATGGAGATCACCGGCGGCGGCACCGACGTCAACGACCCGATCGAACAGAGGCGCCACTTCGTCGAACAGCGCGAGCGGCAGGAGTCCGGGGCGGAGGAGACGCCGCACGAGCACGACGAGGAGTTCGTGCGGGCACTCGAATACGGGATGCTGACGGCGAGCGGCTCCGGCCTCGGCGTCGACCGCCTGATGATGATCCTCAGCGGCGCCAAGACCCTGCGCGACGTGATCCTCTTCCCCTCGATGCGCGAGGCCGCCGAAACCTGAGCCGGCCGGCGGGCCGTTAGTTCTCGATTTGCACCAGGCGCTTGGGCTCGTGCTCGACCTGGAGGGTGGTGTGGTGGATGCCGAACTCGCGCTCGATCAGCTCCGCCAGCTCGAGCCGGGCGCGGTGGCAGTCGGCTTCGGACTCGACGGTCACGTGGGCCGAGAGCGCCGGGAACTCGGAGGTGACCTCCCAGACGTGCAGGTCGTGGACCTCGACGACGCCCGGCTGTTCGGCCATGCGCCTGCCGATCCGTTCCGGGTCGGTCCCCTTTGGCGAGGCCTCGAGGAAGATCCGCCCGGAGTCGTGCAGCAGGCCGATCGCCGAGCGCAGCATCAGTCCCGCCACCAGCAGCGAGGCGATCGCGTCGGCCTGGTCGAAGCCGGTCAGGAGGATCACCGCGGCGGCGATCGCGGTGCCGATGAAGGCGAAGAGGTCGGTGAGGAGATGCTGGAAGCTGCCCTCGACGTTGAGGCTCTGGCGGTTGGCGCGGGCGAGGACCGCGGTGGCGGCGAGGTTGACGAGGATCCCGGCGAGGGCGACGACGAGGATCAGGCTGCCGTCGACGCTGGGCGGGTCGAAGAGCCGGCGCACCGCCTCGATCGCGATGATCGCCGCGAGGACGAGGAGGGTGACCCCGTTCGCCTGGGCGGAGAGGATCTCGACCCGTTTGAAGCCGAAGGTCATGCGGCCCTCGGCGGGGCGCTTGGCAAGGTGGATGGCCACCAGCGAGAGACCGATCGCGGCGGCGTCGGTGAGCATGTGGGCGGCGTCGGAGAGCAGCGCCAGCGAGTTGGCGACGATCCCGGTCACCACCTCGGCGACCATGAAGCCGAGGATCAGCGCCAGGGCGATGCGCAGCTTGCCGCGGTCGGCGTCCGCCGAGGCACCGTGGCTGTGGCCTGCGTGGGAGTGGCTCATCGCCTACCCATCGTAAGAGCCGGGCGCCGTCCTGAAGCCTTCAGAAGGCCGAGTGGAGCATGCCGCCGTCGATCGGGATCGTCGTCCCGGTGATGTAGGCGGCGCGCTCGGAGCAAAGGAAGGCGACGAGGTCGCCGTACTCCTCGGGCTGGCCGAGGCGCCCGGCGGGGACCCGCTCGCGGGCGGCGGCTTCGGCCGGCTCCAGCGAGCCGTTGGGGTCGGCGAGGCGGTCGGTGGCGAAGGTGCCGGTGGCCACCGTGTTGACCGTGATCCCGTCGCCGGCGACCTCACGTGCGAGGGTCTTGAGGAAGCCCACCGCGGCCATGCGGTGGGAGTTGGAGAGGTTGAGGCCGGGGATCGGCTCGCGGGTCGAGGTGGAGCCGACGTTGACGATCCGCCCCCAACCGCGCTCGCGCATCCCAGGCACGACGGCGCCGGCGAGCACGCGCGGGGCGAGGACGAGCGAGCGGTAGGCGTGCTCCCACTCGTCGAGCTCGTGGTCGAGCGCGCCGCCGAGCGGCGGCCCGCCGCTGTTGGCGATCAGGATGTCGATCGGGCCGAGCTTCCCCTCGACCTCGCCGGGAAGCGTGGCGAGCCGCTCGGGGTCGGTGGCGTCGGCGACGAAGGCCGTGGCTTCGCCGCCGATCTCCGCGGCCGCCGCCTCGACGTCCTCGCGCGAACGACTGGCCAGCGCCACCCGGGCGCCCTCGCCGGCCAGCGCAACGCCGACCGCCCGGCCGAGCCCGCGGCTTCCTCCCATCACCAGGGCGACGCGGGCCCGGAGCCCTAAGTCCATGCCTGGCAACAATGCTCGAACAGCTTCACGCCGATAAAGTAATGCAGCAGGGCGCCCGTAGCTCAGTGGTCAACGGTCCCTTCACGGGGACCAAAGAGCGTCGGTCTTTCAAGCCGAAGGTCGCGAGTTCGATTCTCGTCGGGCGCATGGGGAGGAGTGCCGGCATGTGCCGGCCTTTTCCTTTTGTGGAGCCAAATCGTCGGTCTCGGGGTAAATCGACGTTCCGCGCGGCTCCCGGCGATTCCGAGGCGTTCCGGAGTGTCTTGGTCACATTTTGGTCGCATTTTCGCTGGCCGCGAACTTGTCGGCGAGCTTGGCGAGGTCGCCCATCGAGACCCCGAGGGCATCCGCGATGTCGCGAACCGTCGCCCACTTCGGATTCGCGTGGCCCTGCTCGATCAGCGAGAGGGTGCGTCCCGTAACCCCTGCATCCTGGCCAAGACCCTCTTGAGTCGCGCCGCGCTTCTCGCGGAGCTGGCGAATCGCTTTCCCAAGCGCAGGCTGCGGTCGATCAGAGTGCTGCATCTGGTGCAAACGCTCTCAGACGCAGAGGTCACGCTCGATGGCCACGCCTTTGCACTAGATAGCCCTATCTAGTGTTTGCTACGCTCCGCGCAACATAAGTGGGGCCGCGCGCTGGCACGCCGGCCCCGTGGCGACCGGCGTAGGAAACCCAGGCCGATCGCAGCGGGAACGGTAGCGAGCTACCGGCCTCAAGAAGCGGCGACTCGCCGCGCGGTAACGCGACGAGCCGCCTGACCACAAGGAGGCGTAGCTCCTCATGGCTGAGATCAACCCTACGGATTGCGCAGAGCGCTATCCCGCCCGCGAGGACGCGAAGGCTGAGCGCGTCGTGCTGGCGTTCCTGCTCGAAGAACATCCATCCCAACTGACGATCCCCGAGCTGTCGCGGGCGCTGAACGCCTATTCCGGCTTCAGCAGCGACGACGCTGTTGAGCGGGCCGTCCGCGAACTCGTCGGAGCGGGATTGCTCTACTGCCAGGGCCGGTTCGTTCTGCCGACTCGCGCGGCCCTCTACTTCGCTCGGCTGGAGGCGTACTGATGCCCGCCGACGTTGCACGTCAGTTCGGCACCAATCTCCGTAAGGCACGGCGGCGATCTGGCCTCAGCCAGGAAGAGGTGGGATGGCGTGCCTCGCTTCACCGGACCGAGATTGGCCTGCTGGAGACCGGAGCCCGCACTCCGCGCATAGACACCCTGGTCAAGCTCGCCGCGGCCCTTGGCATCCGCATCGACTGCGCCTTGCTGGAGGGCATCGAGTGGACGCCGGGGAGAACCGAAGCCGGGGCGTTCACGACTCGGCGCGCCGAGCCACGGTGAGCCGGCGAATTTGGTCACATCGACCCAACCACCAAAAACAAAGCCAGAACGAGACCAAGACCGAAGCCAAGCTCCAGGGAGCAACAGATCCATGTGTTCTCGGAGTCAGGCCAGGACTCGCAGTAGCTCCAACCAGACAGCCACTCCTGTCCCTCCAAAACACCAACCCCGAACACACGACACACTGGGAACCCTCCGGTTCGACGCCTGAGCCGCACTTTCTTGATCCACAAGGTCTCCAAGTAGATCGCGGCCCGTTTCGCCCGGGCGGCCGGCCGCCGATTGTGGCACGGCTCCGCCGTGCGAACGGCCGCGCGTATGGCCGCCCGGACTCCTTTGACCTTCGGTCTCTGGCCTACCTCGAATTAGGGCTTTCTGCGGTCCGGGCGATGCATTTCGGCAGTTCGAGCGACAGAGGGGGCGTGGACAGGAATACGTCCTCAGAGCCGACCTTCTTCACCGAGCGAACGCTTGCCGCCTACCTCGCGGTTTCCGACCGCACGATCCGCAACTGGATGAGGCGCGGAGAACTGCCCTCCTACAAGCTCGGCGCGTCCAGGCGAATCGACCCGGCCGATGTTGATGCCTTCCTGGAGGTTCGTAGGGAGGAAGGACCATGAGGCATCGCGAGTCGCCGACCAAGCGGCGCAATCCCTCCGGCGAGATCGTGTGGACGGCCCGATACACCGGCCGAGACGGCAAGCGTCGTTTAGCCAAGCCGACCTGGAACAGGGGCAAGGGCACCTTCGCCCGCAAAGCGGATGCTCAGCGCGCGATTGACGAGGCATACGGGATCAGCGACCGTCCCGACACCCTCGGTGACTACGCCGCCACCTGGACCGAACGCCACCCACGCGCGGAACGCACCAACGCCACGTACGACCACCGAATCAGCCGAGTTCTCGATGTGGAGATCGAGGGCATCCCGCTCAAGGACTGGCCACTGCACGAGCTGCGCCGCCGCCACACCCTCGCCCTGGTCGATCACATGCTCAGGAACGAAGGTCGCGCCACCACTGGCGCCGTCGGCATCCTCCGCTCGCTTTCCGCGATGGCCGAGGACGCGATCACCGACGAAGTCTGCGACCTCAACCCGTTCAAGGGCATCCGCATCCGCGCCAACGACCCAAGGGCACAGAAGAAGCCCCGCCCGATCCGTGTCTTCAGCTTCGAGGAGATGCACCGCTTCGCCAAGGCGGCCGGTCGCTACGAGGCGATGGTCCGCGTCTTCACCGACACCGGCCTGAGGCTGGGGGAGGTGCTTCCGTTACGTCGCGAAGACTTCGACGGCGAGACGCTCCAAGTCCGTCGCACCGCCCACGAGGGCAGGATCCTCGAGGGAACGAAGACCGACCACGGCGAGCCCGATGCCGGCCGCGTCGTCCCGGTCCCGGCCACCTTGGCCTGGATGCTCGAAGCCCAGATCAACCTCAACGGCTCCGACTGCCAGCTCCTCTTCCCAACCCCACGCGGCCGCCTCTGGCGCGAGCGCACCTTCTACCGCGACCTCTGGAAACCCGCCCAAGAAGCCTCCGGCCTAGACATCCGCCCCCACGAGTGCCGCCACAGCTACGTCACGCACCTACGAGCTGCTGGCGTCAATGATGCCGACCTGGCCGAGATCGCCGGCCATCGAGTGGAGACGATGTTGGCGCGTTACACGCACCCCCTAAGAGGTGACAGCTTTGCGGGAGTTCGGCGCAGGATCGGATAGCCAAGTCGACTCGCGAGACCTAAAAGTTCAGCGATTTTCGGAATTGTCTGTTACTTATATTGGAAATTCCGTGATATATAGGCGGCCCGACTAGCCGCGCAGGATCTATTTATATGCCCGAGCAACCGCCAACCCGCACCGTTAGCGTCTACTTGTTGCGGTCGCACGTCAAAGGGGCGAGCGATGCCCTAAGTGTCGATCCCGAAAGTTTGGAGAGCCACACGATAAGGGGGCTAGACGGAGCAACTCTCTATGTCTCAAGAAGCCCGGCCCGGGCGCCAAAATGGGCCGAAATATTTGAAGGCTCAGCCGATCCCCAACTGAACTTGAAACGTCCAACGTTTGGCGCCGTGCTGTTGCTTAAAGCCGGCCAGCGTCACTACGCCCTCACCTTTGGTAGCGGCCGACATCTTCTCGCCTACCGGAGTTACGAGCGAAACTTCGGGCTTCGTGTGGCGCTCAATCTCGTCGACCCTGATCGGGTTCGCTCAGCGAATTCGCGGACCTTTGTCGACTCGGCACTACAAGTGAGTCGCCAGATTTCTGAGCCCTCCGACATTACTGACCTTGAGATCGATGTACAGCGCGACCTACTTACAAGGCTAGAGGGAAGCGTCGCGAGAAAAGAGCTGGGGAAGCGTGTCGCTGGTGCGGATGCGGCTCGGCTAACCAGACCTTTGGAGGTAAAGCAGATCCGGTCGATCTGCTCAGGCCTGTACAAGGTGAGCAAAGAGACCACCTATAAGAAGCGGTATGAGTGGATTGACTGGATTCAAGAGGTAACGAATCCCGAAGAAGAGGAAAAGCTCAGCAATGAGGCACTTGAACTTCTGCTCGAAGGGAAGGTCGATCGCTTCGATGTTTATCCACCAGAGATGGTCAGTGAAGATGTTGTGGAGTACGGAACGAAGCGCGATACGACTGTCATGGAGCCGACCAGGGAGTTGCTCCGAGCGAAAATCGAGTCCAGTGGGGCACCAGATCCTGAGAGTCTTGCCCAGTTTCTCCAGAACCGTTACATCAAAGCCCTGAATGAAGAGGGAGTAGAGGTGAAGCGATGGTCGTGGTGGGATTGCCTTTACTACGAGCATCGCGGAACCGGAGGCACGACGATTCTAGATCGTGGGGTTTGGCTTCGGGTTAAACGCGATGATGCGAAAGCTATTCACGACTACATCTCGGCTATCCCGTCGTCCAATTTGCACCTTCCCGACGCTGAACGGTCCGAGATCGAGAAGCATTACAACGCCCGGGCCGCTGCAAGCGGGAACTTTCGCTTGTTGGACCGGAAACTGATCAAACCCATCCCTAGTGAGTCTCCGATCGAGGTCTGCGATCTCTTTTCAAAAGACGGAGCGATGATCCATGTGAAGCGGAGAAAGGGTGGTTCGTCCGGCCTTAGCCACCTCTTTGGTCAAGCTTCAGTCTCCTCAAGGATGCTTGTTACCGCTCCGGCATATGCACCGTCAGTTCGAGAGCTACTTACTGATTGGGGAGATTCTGTAAAAGACCCTCCACGGCCTCAGGATCACCCGATTGTCCTAGCGGTGATCCTTGCTTCGGAGTCGAGTGGAGAAGGCGCTGCAGCGTTGCCGTTCTTTTCCAAGGTGTTCATGCGCCAAAATGTTCAACAAATTCGTGCGATGAGATTCGATGTCTTTTACGACGAGATCCCTGCCCCTATGAGCTCTTGACTAAACCTGAGATGTCAGAACCACGCTAGGCATGAATGTCGCCGTCCGCGCCAAATGATGGGAAGGAGTGTAATGAACGAGAAACAGGAGATCGAACAGCTTGAGCGACGTGTCCGAAAGTTAGAGCGCCGTCTCGACGAACCGGTGAGGTTTCTGAAGCGATCGCGGGATGCGGATGTTGAATATGCGGCGAGGAAGGCGCAGTAGATGGGGTCTTGAGGGATCCTGACTACGATCCTAGACCGTGGGTCGCATCGCGGGTGCCACGCGAGTTCTAACGACCTTCCGTGAGAAAGCCAGAGAGCAAGCGAAACCGTCGGACCGCTTCTCTTTGCGCCGGAGTCCACCTATGGGGGTTCTTCGGCGCATGGCAATCGTCGGCAAGCGCGTCGGCTAGGCGCTGAATGGCTCCTATCCCTCTCGAGGCCAGGAACTGGGTGAATAGCCACGGCTCTACCGAAGGCGAGACACCCTTGACATCGCGATTTCGCAAGCCCCACTCCTCCGCACTTTCTCCGCGTTGAGCGCATAACGCGTCGAGCAGTTCGAGCTGACCCTCGCTGAGGGTGATCTGGGAGAGGTTCGGTCCCGACCCCAAAACGTGCAGGGTGTAGCCAGGAAGGCCCTGGCGGTGGAGGATCGGATTGCGAAGCGACCAGAGGAAGCGCAGCAGCGGCATCTGCTCCGAGGCGGCGTTGGCGAGCACAGTGGCGCCGGCGTTGCGCAGGGCACGGCGGAACGCGGGGAAGCGGAGGCTGATGCGTGAGTCGGAGTCGACCTCGAAAGGGAACTCGATCTGGGCAAGGACCGCGACCGTGTCGACCGCGCCGGCGATCGCGGCGACCATGCTGCGTAGGTCGTAGCGGATCTCATCTAGTGCTTCCGCGTCCTGTTCGCGGCCGTTGGCGAGGGCGATTCGGTCCCTGCCTCGGAGGATGTCGATGACGCGGTCATAGATCGCTTCGATCAGTTCCTGGCGCTCTGAGTAGCGGAACTCCTGCTCGTTGTTGCGGCGCATTCCCGCGACTAACCGCCCGCAGCCTTCGATGAAGTCCTGCGAGAGAAAGTCGTAGATCGACTGCTTGGAGCCGTAGATCGAGTGCCCCGGCTGGGGGGCTTTGTAGTAGACGCGGCCGTGTGCCTTCATCGAGAGTCCGGCCAGGTAGAGGGTGTTCCCGACTGAGCGGATCCGGGTGTCGGTCTGGCCGCGCCGAAACCAGCCTTTGTCCTTCTCGCACTCTTTCAGCAGCCGCTCGTCAGCGGTCACCAGGTAATGGCGACCGCTGCGGGCGTGGAAGTGGTTGAGGGAGGCGTAGTAGATGAACCACTCGCGCTCTTGACCCTCGTAGCCGCAATGATCTGCCCACTCGGAGAACTGACTCCAGCAGTGCACACCGCCGATGAAGCAGCCCTTAGGTTCTCCCACCTTGCGCACAACCCGGTTGTTGTCTCGAAGGGCCCCGAGTTCGGTGGCGGGGATCCCACCGACGATCGGGCGGCCCTCCCAGCCCCAGAGGCCATCGACCGCCTCGGTCCAGCAGAGCTGGCAGAGAAACTCGGCTTCGGCGAGCGCCTCGCCTTTTAGGGCCTCAAGGGAGCGCGCATCGAGGGTCAGGAGCAGCGGTGTGCGCTCCAGCGGCGGGTCAAAGGGGTTCGTCTTGACAAAGTCCATGGCTGTGTGCTCGGAGGTCCCGGTCTCACCGTAGCCTCGCCGCACGGACGCTTCGTCACGCAGGCGCTCCAGGTTGAGGCGGTCCTAGAGCGTCTGGCCGTAGCGCCCACAACATGGATAGGTGGGCGCTCCGGCTCTGGGTCGGGCTGCGGCGGGCCTCGGCGGCCGGGGCAGCGTTGCTTGCCAGAGTCGGATCTGAGATGCCCCGAGCTGAATTCGAACCAGCGATCAAGCGCTATAAGGGCTCTCGGGGCTTATCGAAGACGATGGCCAGGTCCCCGAAGGCGTATTCGACACGAGTCGATATCGCGTCGTCAGCCGATCTTCTCGGCCAGCTCGATGATGATTCCCTCGGGGCCGCGGACGTAGCAGAGCCGGTAGCTGTCCTCGTAGCGCACCAGCTCGCCGACGAGCTCAGTGCCACGGGCTTGTAGGCCGGCGACTACGGCGTCGATGTCCTCGACGAGGAAGGAGAGGTGGCGGAGGCCTGGGGTGTTCGAGGGTGCGTGCGGGTCGCCGCCTTGGGTCGGCGGCGAGTGAAACTTCACCAGCTCGATTTCTACGTCGCCGTCTGGGGTTCGCAGCATCGCGAGCTCCGCCTTAGTTCCGTCGAGCGCGATGATGCGGTCCACCCACTTGCCCTCGACCTGGCCCTTGCCTCCCGGCTCTAGTCCGAGCTCGGCAAAAAAGTCGACTGCGGCCGGAAGGTCGTTAACCACGATGCCCACGTGTTCCATCTTTTTGATCGTCATGTGCTCGATGGTAGGGAGGCCATCTGCCTGACGGTCGCATTTGGGCCGCATCGCCGCCGGCAAATTCCGCTGCTCATGCGGAGGGTCGGCATCCTTTAAGACCGAAGGGTCGCGGGTTGGACTCTCGCCGGGCACATTCCCTTATCCCGGCCCATCGGCATCGCCAGCGGCCCTGTTTCGGCCGCGACGTCGAGTCACGCTCGCCTCGACGTTAGTCGCGAGGATCTCGAGCAGCTCATGGCCAGCGGGACCGGCGGCCCAATCCGAGTTTCCGGCGACCTTCAGCGACAGGACCCCGGCGAGCGCCTCGCTGTCGATCGCGTTGAAGCAGAAAGCCAGTTTGGCCCCGCTGGCGTTGTCGGGATTGAACATCAGGACGATCGTGTGGCGGTCGGGGGCAAACGCCAGCCCCGCCGTTTCTCGCAACCTGTCGCCGACGCGCTCAAGCAGCTCGTTTCGCTCTTCCCAAAGGGGAATCGGCGGATCGGCTGTGCGTAGTAGCTCCGCGCAGGAGACCCCTTCGATCAGATCCCAGGTCGGGAAAACAACCACAGGCTCAGACCCCGTGAGCATCGGGTGCGTCGTACGTCTGACGGCGACAACGTGAGCGGCGCCGATCGCCGCAGTAACCTGCACGATCAACTCCGGAAGGATTGCTTGATGCCGATTGCGGGGCGGATCGAGCGAGACCATGCCGGGCATGTCGAAGGCGTTCAACAGCGGCCGCGCATCCTCTTTGATGACGCTCCCGTCCGCGATTCCCTCAGTGATCCGCGTACGCATGAAGTCAATGACGGCGGGCAGCGCTTGTTCGTCGAACACCTCGCGCAGTTTCGGTCCGCGCACCATCAGTCCTGCGATGTGCGCGGTGAGCGGCACTCGGTCTTCCCAATGCCAGTTGAGAAGACGCAGCTGCCCGTCGGACCCGGCCTCCTTCGCGTACTTGATCACCTCCCGCAAGGCATCTGCTCCACCCCGGTCGAGGCTTGCCAGCTCGATTTGCTCAAGCTGATCGTCGAAGGTCCCATCTGGTTGCTCCCACGAGTTCAGCCTCCGAATCGCGGCGACCCGGCGTGGGTGCCTGCCGCGTCTCACCTCCGGCCCGGGCCGAACGCTGACAACGGTCATCCGACCGTCACTGGCGCAGAAATCCCGCAGCATGTGTTGCGGGACGTAGTGGTGATTCTTCGATTTCTCCGGCGGAACCTCGCTCACGGCCTCGACAATAAGAGAGTGACCCGACCCCCTTATTGCTCCGTTTGCCCTTGGGTCCGCTCCGGGAGTGACCCGCCGCCCCGTGACCTAACCTCGACTAGTGGATTGGCTGGGGCTGATCGAGGCGATACTTCCACGAGGGCTGAGGCAACTGATTGCCCTCGCCTTCGTCCTCGGGCTCTTCGTCTTTCCGCGGCCGTTCGTCTCGCTCTTCTGGTCGCTGGTCCGCTACGAGGAACAGCAGGTGACCTCGCTGCTCGAGCGCGGCGTCAGCGGAGCCCTCCACGCGGAGAACCACCACTGTGGGGCCAACGCAGGCGTCAAGTGCCAGCGCTAGGCGCAGCTGCTTCGGCAAAGAAACCTCCCTCTAGGGACCTCCATGCTTAGCCCTGATCCGGCGTTTTCACCTCAACAGGTGTAGTTCGCCCGCTTGAGGCACGTAACAGTCACGGGGCGGTTCACCGGAACCGCCCCGTGGCGCTTCTCGAGGGTTGCCGGCCCTTTCGCTTCGGCTTCGCGAAGCATTTGGCGCAGGCTGAAGCCGCGTTGGGGCGCGAAGCGGAGATCGGTGGTCAGCTGGGTGCGAGGACGCCTATGGTGGCGCTCTGCCCGGCAGTGAGCGCAGCCGGGCGAAGGCCGTCACCAGTGCCTGCGCCCAGGGCCAGGAGCGCGGCAGGCGCAGGGTCGTGCGCCGGGCGGAGCGCACCACCTTGCCGGCGACGTGCAGGAGGCGCTGGCGCAGCCGCTTGGGCTCGGCGAGCGCCAGCTCGCCCTCGAGGCAGAGCAGGCGGAGCCAGGCGAGCAGCTCCTGGGCGATCAGCGAGAGCTCCAGCCACACCCGGTTGTGACAGAAGGCGGCAAAGGGCAGGTTGCGCATGCCCGTGTCCTTGCCGCAGCGGATCTCGTCCTCGACCTTGGCGCGGCGGCGGTGGCGCAGCTCCAGGGTCGCGATGTCGGTTCCTTCCTGGTCGGTTATGAAGGCGGTGTGGCGGTAGCCCTCTGCGTCGAAGAGGCAGAACTGCGCGCCCGGATGGGGGCGCTCGCGGCGCACGATCAGCCGGGTGCCCTCCGGCCAGGCGGAGAGGTCGACCTCCTCGGTCAGCTCGGTGACCCAGGCGCCCTCGCGCACTTTGCCCCCGGCGTCGATCGCGGCCTGCCATGCCGACTCCGGTGTGCGCAGGATCGCCTCGCGCACCCGCTCGTCGACCTCGTAGCCGACCGAGAAGCGAATGCCCGCTTCGCGGCAGTCCCGAGTGAAGGCGTGGGTGCGCCCGCCGATGTCTGTGCGCACGAGGATCTCCCGGTCCAGGTCTGACTCGGGCAACTGCTCCAGGGCCAGTTGCAGGACCTCGAAGTGATCGGAGGCGGTGTTGGCGCCGGCGTTGCCGGGGCGCAGGATGCCCGCCAACGGCTCGCTTGTCTCATCCAGGTAGCAGAGCAGCGGGTGAAAGCCGAAGCCTCCCTTGTAGTTCCCCGCCGCGCCCTCCTTCTCAGAGGCGGCGCCGAGCAGGGTGGCGTCGATGCTGAGGGTGATCGCCTCGGGCCTGGCGCCGGCATCCCAGGCGCGCTCTCGCGCGACCCCCCGGGCGCCGCGGATCGCTTCCAAAAGGCCCGCGTCGATCGACTTGATCACCCGGTGGGCGGTCCTCTCGGAGGCTACCGCTCCGAACAGCGCCCCCTGGTCGCGCAATACGCCGAGGTCGGTGACGCAATCCCCGCCGTCGGCGATGGCGACGATCAGGTCGCGCAAGACGACGCCTGGATCGTGGGCGGAGCGCCGCTCGCGGGTCGGCCGCGTCGCCTCCGAGAGCGCCGCGGTGAGCCCGACGCGATCCCCCAGCTCAGCCAGCAGATGAGTACCTGCGTGAGAAACGATCCCCTCGGCGTCCGCCCTGACTTCTACGGTTTGGCGCGTCGTTTGTGTCTTCACCTTCCGGGTGTCCTCCTGGGTCTCGGGGAATGGGTCCGCAAACCGCATTCTCAAGACCCAAGAGGACGCTCCCGGTGGGTTCCCTCAGGTCGTTATCGCCGGATCCGGGTTAAAGGTCGCATTCCGGTCGCATCGACACCGCGATTCCGCTCCCCCGCGCGGAGGACCCTCCTCCTTTCAATCCCGGAGGCAAAGCACTTGCCAAGTCGCTCCTCAACGCGATCCGCAAAGCAATTGGCTGATCGCCTGGGAGGGGGGCGAATCGGCGGGCCTGTCGTCTTAAACAGGAAGTGAGCAACCCCGATTCCAGACGCCCTGAACCGCCGCGATCCCAAGCCTATGACGCTCGAAAAGGCGATGATCGACCCCTTCAACTGAGCCTTCCCTTGTCCGATCAGGGGTCTAGATTCAGGACGGTGACCGATCTTGCGTTTGCCCCTGCTCCCAATCGCCAAAAGGAGCTAGGAGCCTTCTACACGCCTCCTGCTATGGCTCGGATTCTGGCCGATTGGGCAATTCGTGAGCCCGGGGACTGCGTGCTCGATCCGAGCTTTGGGGGCCTTGTGTTCATGCAGGCTTCGCAGGCGCGTTTGTCAGAACTTGGAACCTCAGAGGCGACTGCGGCACGGCAGATCTTCGGAATCGATGTTGACGCAATAGCGAGCGAACGCGCGGCAGCTGATGCATGGCTGAACCTGGAGGCGACGAATTTCCTGAATCGAGACTTCTTCTCGGTTGAACCCTCTGAACTGCCATCCATGGACGCCGTGGTCGGGAATCCGCCCTACATCCGCTATCAGTCGTTCAACGGCTCGGCGGTTCGCGCTCGAGAGCTTTCGCTTGCCGCTGGCGTCAAGTTGAGCAAGCTCGCATCTTCCTGGGCGCCGTTCCTCGTTCACGCCACCTCCTTCCTCGCTCCAGGTGGCCGCCTCGCCCAGGTTCTTCCTGCGGAGCTACTTCACGCTCAGTACGCAAGGCCGGTAATCGAGTTTCTGCGCCGAGAGTTTGGCGAGATCACGGTGGTCGTTTTCGACGAGAGGGTCTTCCCTGGCGCCTTAGAGGATGTGGTCCTGCTCTTCGCCGACCGGCTTGGTGCCTCCGGCGAAGGAGAGTTCAGTGTGATCTCTTGTGGAACGGTCGCCGACCTGGCCGCGGGTCTGGAAGCGCCAGACGATCGCTTCTTGTCCGGCGAGTCGGTCGAGAATCACGGCGGTCTTCTGGGTCAACTTCTCCCGGCGGACGCCCTCGCCCTATATCGACGGCTCGAGGATCACGCGGAGGTCCAAAGACTGGGAAACATCGCTTCTGTCGACATCGGGATCGTCACGGGTGCCAACAAGTTCTTCCTTATTGACAAGCGCGAAGCCAAAGAGCTGGACGTGCGGTTGCTGCAGCCAGGCATCGGGAAGGCCGTCCACTTGGCCGGAGCGAGGTTCGCGGCAAAAGATCACCAGGATCTCCTCGCCGCAGGTCGGCCGGCGCTCATGTTTGTCGCGAACCGTGAGTGGTCGAAGCGGGTCCTCGGGACCGCCGCCGCTCACATCTCCCGTGGTGAGGCCGAGGGCTTCCACGAACGCTACAAATGTCGTATCCGCGACCCCTGGTGGGAGCTCCCGCTGCCGAGCGAGGGGCCGCCTGACCTCCTCCTCACGTACTGCTCCAACGAGCATCCTCGTATTGCCTTAAACGAGGCCGGAGTGATCAGCACGAACACTCTCCATGGGGTCCGACTATCCGATCCGGCCCTCGCGCCTCAGCTTGCGGCAGGCTTCTACAACAGCCTCACTCTGCTCTCCGCCGAGATCGTCGGCCGCTCCTACGGGGGAGGAGTGTTGAAGCTGGAGCCGACCGAGGCAGAGGCGCTGCTCGTTCCGCGATTGGTGCCGTCTGCTGCCGCATCCTTACCTGCCGTCGACGAGGCGATTCGTTCGCGTGATGCCGAGCTCGCTCTCGATCTCATCGACGAGCTGACGCTCATGCCGTTGGGCCTGACGCGCTCAGAGATCGGGGACCTTCGGCAGGCTCGGCAGCAGCTCCGCGAGCGTCGCCGTCAACGCGGCCGAGCACCTGTCGCGCGCTAGACCGGTTTCGGTCTGCTCTCCTCCCAGAGTTCCCGAGCGCGTTCGTGCTCGGAGACTGGGGAGCGTGCGAAGAGGCTTCCGAGCATGCTTTCGAAGAAGACGTTCGGGTGAAGGTCGTTGGGCACCTCGTCCTCCACCAAGCGGGGCTCGTCACTGGTGCTGTCGAGGACGATCAGGCAACTGGCGTCGTAGCTTCCGCGATCGTCACCGGGGGCCAATGACTTCAACTTCCGGCACATGTCCTTGATCCGCTCCCATCCGTGGGGCTCGTCGAAGACATTGGAGGTCACGAGATAGACGTAGCCGAACGTCGCCATCGGGTAGCGGCGGCGGATGTTCAGGAGGTCGCCGGATGCCTCCTCGAAGCGGTTGGTGATGTTCTTGCCGAAAGAGTTGGTCATCGTCTTCGTCGAGACCGCGAGCTCCAGGCCACGGTCGTATTCCGCGATCACGACGTCGATCTCCTTGGCGAAGAAGCCGCCGAGGATATTGGTCGAGCTCTGTCCCGATAGTTCAGCGAGCTGGTCCACCGTTGCTTCCTGGATTTCCCGCACCGACGCGTCCTTGGCGTACTTAAATCGCTCCGCCGCGCTCGCGAACGCCTGGCTCAAGATCCGCGGCCGCTCGGTTCGAGGCCAGACCGCACTGGCCTCGATGCCTGCCCGTCGAAGCTCCGTCGCAATCCAGACGTCGACCGCTATCGCCAGAGCGCCGGTGTTGGCGGCGCCGTCTCCGGCTGCCTTCAGCTGGACGGCGATGAGATCTTGTAAGAGCTCTCGATCGAACTGGTAGGAGCCGACGCTCGACCACGGAGACTCGAGCTCCGAGGGCACGGCGCCATATACGGCGGACATGCGGTCTCCACCTGCCATGCGACTAGATTCGTTACCTCGTTGCCGGCTCCTTCGCGCGAAGGAAGAGTTGACTCGGCTCCTGAACCGGCGGACTGGCAGCCTGCTGATCGTCTGCGACGTGGGTCTCATCTCAGTCACATTGCCGCTGCAAACCTGCTCCCACGGGGGAGGACCAGCCTCCTTGCACCCGACGGAAATTGGTTGTCTAGAGCGGCCGAGCCGGGGGCAAACTGATCATGATCGCTGTGGATCAGCGCGAAGCTAAGGGGACAGCTCTAGGCGCCGCGCGATTGATCGAGGCGCCGGCGGCCATAAAATGCAATTCCAGCGAGAACTCCAACTCCCCAGAGAATCGAGGCCCAGGTACCTAGCGCCTGTCCTAGTCTGAGCACCGAACCACTATCTCATTCCCATTCAACGCTGTGAGGCAACCGCACGTGGGCAGGCTGGACTCAGTCCGGTTGATCGGGGACGATGTAAGTCATGGTCGTTGTAGACGAGAAGTCACGAGTGGCGCCGCTCGATGAGGGCGCCTTAGAGCGGCTCAGCCATGCGCTCGACCGCGAGGGCGTGGTTGCGGCAGCGTTGATCGGGTCGCAGGCGCGTGGGAATCCTGGCCCGCTGTCGGACGTAGATATTGCGGTCTGGCACGACCCCGACCTCGACTCTCGCGGTCGCTTCGATCTTCAGTTGAGCCTTGCCGGTGATGCAGGTCGTGCTTTGGGTACCGACGAGATCGATCTCGTCATGCTTAACCACGCTCCTCCGCTGATGCGGCACCGCGCCATTCGCGATGGTAAGCGCCTCGTTGAGCGCGACCAAGACGAGCGGGTCCGGCTGGAGACGCGGGCGATTCTCGACTACCTCGACACCGCGCCGTTGCGCGCGGAGCTTGGTCGCGGAGTGCGGCGGCGGATCGGGGAAGGCCGCTTTGGTCGACGCTGAGCAGGTTGAGAACCGCCTCGAGCGGCTGGAGGCGATGCTCGAGCGGCTGGAGGAGATCCGTGGTGGCGGGGAGGAGGCTTACCTGGCCGACGCCCAACAGCGCCTTGCGACCGAACGGCTGCTTCAGCTCTCGATTCAGATCTGCATCGACTTGGCGGCTCAGGTCGTCAGCGAGCAGTCCGCTCCGCCTCCGTCGAGCTATTCGGACGTGTTCAAGATTCTCGGCGACAAGGGCGTCATCTCGGCGGAGATCGCCGAGCGGCTCGGCAACGCGGCTAGGCAGCGCAATTTGCTTGTCCATCTCTATATGGAGATCGATGACAAGGCAGTGTTTGCCTCGTTGGCTTTCCTCGATGACCTCCGCGAGTTCGCGACGATTGTTGGGCGCTTGGCTGAGGCAGACGCAGCCAGCTGACCGGCCCAAGCTCGGGAGCGATGACCGTCTTTGCCAGCGCAACGTCCGGACAGCGAAAGGACGCCCTTCATGTCTGGTGCGCGGCACGGACGGCGGACGGGAACCCACCGTCTGAGGCACGCATCGACCGGGTCAGGAGAAAGCTTGCCGATACGGCTGCGTCCCTCATGGTCGGCTGCGATGGTGAGCTCGTGGTCGCGATGGCGCTGTCCGAGCCGTATCGCGAGCGCCACGGCGCCGGTACGGTCCGTCCCCACGCAGGACACGTCTCAATGGTGTTTGTCGATCCGGAACGTTGGGGACGTGGCGTCGGCAGCCACTGTTGGACGCCTTGCACCGGGAGATGCGAGCGCGCGACTGGAGGACCTCCTCCCTCTGGACGCGCTCGAACAACGTAAGGGCCCGACGGCTATACGAGGGCTGCGGCTACAGCCTGACCGATGACGTCAAGTACCTTTGCGCTCAGGAGATCGTTCGCTATGAACTCCAGATCGAGGGCAGCTTTTAGACCCGGCAGGAGAGCACCCGACCTGTCCGCACCTGCGAGTCGCATCCGGGTCACATAACCGTCGCGATCCCGCTTCCTACGTGGGCGGTGTCCGTCCTTTCAATCTGCTGGTTCAGCGCCGGTTATCCGCAACCCAGTCCGCGGCGCTCTTGCCGGTTCCGCGTAGCTTGATGGGCTTCGGAAGGTAGCGGGGTCCGGCGGGTGGCCGGACTGTGCCGCTCGCTACCAAGGTGGCGAGGTGCGGCGGTATTGAGGTGGGGAGTAGGCGCATCTGCCGCATTCTCTTGTAATCCTGCGAGTCGCGGGTGGTCGGTGGAGAAGGAGTGTCGACATCGATGTTCAATCCGTAGGGAGCACCGAGGGGCGCTTGAGACTGGCGATGGGATGAATGCGAACGACATCGTGCGGCGCGCGTGGCAGGAGCTGCCGCGAGAAGACCGCAACCTCTTGGAAGCGATTGGCGCTGACCAGTGGCAAGTCTGCGGACGGGCACTCGGGACGTATGCTGATGAGTTCCTTCGCTCGGCAGGTCGCGGCTCACTCCCGGCCGAGGAGATCTCCCGCGCAAACGACGCCCTGGCTCTCTGGGTTCCCGAACTACGGGTGGTCCTGATCAACGAGGGCCACTCGGCTTTCGATGGTCTGGATGGCCCGACCCTCGTTTACGACCTATCCAGGGTTGCTTGGCACGAGTGGGGCCATGCACTCTCGTTCGATCGCGCTGAACACGACGACATCGCTGCCGGCGAGCACTATGTCGGGCTGCTGCCAGCGGGTTTGGCGAAACTCGTCCGAGAGGCGGGCTACCGTCCTCGGGAATACACGCATGAGGTCGTCGCTGAGGTCTATTCGATGCTGATGGCGTGGCGACGGCTAGGGCAAACAGGACGGCCTCCCTGGCTTCACGTGGAGGTCTATGAACTCGTGAGGAGGGTAGCGGGATGGAACCAATGAAACTGCCGGCCGGATACCGACTACCTAAAGGCACGACGATGGCGGATGTTCGGCGGCTCGATCTTGAATTGCTGGCCAGCGAGGGTCTCAAGGTGGACGACCTTAAGGCCGAGGACAGCCGCCGCGACGACGACCGTAAGCCGGAGCAGTAGCGGGTCTCATTTCGGTCACATCAGCAGCGGTATACCGCTGCTGATGCAAATGACCTCCGGCCTTCCAAGCCGAAGGTCGCGAGTTCGATTCTCGTCGGGCGCATTCCCGGGAGAGTGGTCGGGGATTGTCAAGAGTTGGCTAGGTTGGCGCTCTGGGTAGGCGACTCGCTAGGACGAGGTGGGTCTCGTAGCGCATCTCGGCTGAGCGGCCGAGCCGTTCGAATGCATGACTTACGGCTAGGAAGAGAGGGCGCCGACGCTCCTTTGGCAGCGCTTGATGGTCGCTATGGGTAATCAGGTGTTCGAGCCATTCGTCGGCGGTGTAGTGTCGGCTCCACTGCCAGGTGAAATGCTCAGGGCTTTGGAAGGCGCCATCCTCTTCCAGGCTTCGGACAACGGTTTTGGCCCGGCTTGCCCCTCCGTTGAGCAGGACCGAGTAGTGGAAGAAATCGGGGGCAAGCTCGGAGTAAGTTCGCTCGATCTCATCTCGCAGGGCGGCGGGAGGGGAGCAGACATTCCAGAAGATGCCGACCCTGCCATCGTCACGGAGCGCGCTTGCGGCCTTCTGTGAACCCCGCTTCGGGTCGATCCAGTGCCAGGCCTGCGCCGAAATCAACAGGTCGAATCTCCGGCGGCTGGGATTCCATTCCTCAAAGGGGCTCACCTCCACCTTGAGTCCCCTTTGGCGAGCGAGCTTCGCCATGCGGCGATCGGGCTCAACCCCAACGATTTCGCGATTGCCGCCCAGGAAGAGGGAGCCGGCAATCCCGGTTCCACAGCCGACGTCGAGCACGGTTTGCACGTCGTCGGCCAACAGGTAGTCCACCATGGCGACCGGGTAGCGCGGGCGGGCACGATCGTAGAGTCCGGCGTCCTCGCCGAACGACTCCGCGAGGTTTCTGTGCCTGTGAAGTGCTGTGTTGCGAGATGTACGAAAGGCGTCTCGCCACGGGGGTCGGTCGGGACGGCTCATTTTCGAGTGTTCTTACCTTTACTTGTCGCCTCGAAGAGCTGTGCACCGCTCATCTGTTCGACCTCACTCCAGATGTACTCGAAGTGACTCTCGACGGCCTCAAAGAACGGATGACGTCTCTCGGCAGCAATGATGGGCGAGAGTTTCTTGGGCTGCCAATAGTTGGTGACGTAGACACGATCGTCGACCAGCCAGCAGCGTGCCGGGACCCAGCGGGGACTCTTTGCGAGACGGACCGTGATGTTCTTTTTGTCCGCTTCATGCACGCAGCTGCTGAGTCTTTCCTTGAGGCGTGAGATTTGGGCGCTTTGGGAGTCGTTGGACCAGGCGGTGATTTCTGAGGCTTGCATCAGGTACTCGCATGCGGCGGCCGACTGGGTGGAGGCTGGTAGTTCGCCGCGAAGTTTGACCAGATACTCCTCCATGGAGCCGTCCACTAATGCTGGCGGGCTCAGCTGGGTGCAATCAGGGTCATAGACCACGATTGACACGCTCGCCCCGGCTGCGAGGTGGGACTCGGCCAGGGCAAGTAGGTAGTGCATCGAGGATCCGCCGTTGAGTGCGAGGATCTTCATCTTCTTGATCCTGGGGCCACTCCTGATCTGGTCGAATACTCGCTCGTCGGAGTCGACCATTTTCAAGGCTGGGGGCTTGATCAGCGTGGCAATTCGCCGCTTCCTCTCGCCTTTGCGGCGGATCCAATAGAGTTTTTCGCGGCGCTGCTCCTTGGGAAGCGTGACCTTTCCAAGGTCCGTCCAGGCGATTGATCCCGGGTTTCCCTTCAGCATCGCGACCACGGCCTCGGTGGCGAACACCTCGTTAGGGGCGGTAATGGGCTCCACCCTGGCGGCAACGCTGACTTGCGTACCGAAGAAGATCTTGCCTCCAGCAGTTGCGCTGCTTTCGGAGACGTATACATCTGCGGAGTGAACCGAGATTCGAATCGATAGTGAGTTGCGGAAATGCCCCAAGTGCGATGACTCGTCGCGGGGGGATCTGAACATGTCGCGCAACTCCAATGCAAAAGCGATGGCCTGTTCCACGCTGTCGAAGAACGCCACGATTGCGTCCCCCCACGTGTTGCAAAATGCCGTCTTGTGGGTGTCTGCCAGCTGAGTGCACGCCGGCAGCACGGTGCTTGAAAAACGTTTTACTTCCGGCTCGCTCATGCTGCCAAAGCCCGCAACGTCGGCAAACACGATTGACATCGTGCTTCTCGAGACAGTCGCCTCCGTTGGCTCAGTCACTGGCCGTCCGTGCCCCATAGCGAAGGAGCATCTCCCGCCAGCCTCCAGAGTCACTGTCGGCCAGATAAACCTGTGGCTGCTCACCGAAAGGCTCGACAATCGCAAACCGGTATCGCGGGCTGGGGTGCTGGACGAAACGACCGGGCGAGGCGAGGTCAACGGTAATGAGCATTCGATAGACGTGGGTAAAGCCGTTGCTCTTGAGCCACTCTCGCCACTCTTCATAGGCAGGCGATCCGGCAAAGCGGATCGTGTAGTCGTCGATCGGCGCACTTGGCGGATCGAAGAGGTGGTGAATGTCCAGGCCGGCGCTGGGAAAGCTTTCGCGGACGAGGTCGAGCGCCTGCACGGTCGTCGCGGTTCCGAGCGAGTTGAGCAATAGCTGCAGTCGGCCCTTGTCGCTGACGAGTGCAGGCAGACGGGTGAGGAAGCGCCGAAAGACGTCTAGGCCGTCAAACCCTGCAGATCCGTGCGTGAACCATGCGGCCGGCTCGGGTACGGCCGTGAAGGGTGGGTTGCAGAGCACTAAGTCGTGGCGCGAAAGAGAGGAGCTCTCCTCGAGTAGGTCCCCGGTGCGGAAGCGGACGTTTGAAGCCCCATTCAAGGAAGCGTTGGCGCGGGCAAAGCTCGTCGCCCGGGGATTGACGTCGATTCCGGTGACCATACCGGCGGTCCGTGCAGCCTCAATTGCGAGCACCCCCGTGCCGGTGCCTATATCGAGCACCTCGTCCCCCGGTTTGACGGCAAGGCGTTCCGCGAAGAAGGCGCCTTGGTCTTGGTAGACGGGGTAGACGCGATCGCCGAGCTTGCTGGTGCAGGGATCGCTCGCGTAATAGCGACGATCCAGAACCCAAATGCGCACTCGAGACCGATATTGGCCGCAGTCGCCAACGATCAAACCAGCCGTCAGCAGTGGATCGGCGATTGACTTGGGGAGGTGCACGAAGCGCTCTAATAAGAACAGGCGCTCGAAGGTCTCGCGGTTTCTACGGTACAGCGAGTCAAGCGCGACCCTGGCTAACGGGTACGTACTGGCCTCTGCGATTTGCCCGGGGTCCCAGACGACGTCTGACCCCTTCCCCTTTTCTATTGTCGTGCTCCCCGCTCGGATGCCGATATTTAGGTAATTATATCGGTACGTCAAAAGTCCTGCCATCCCAACTAATTGCCCGATCGACGAATAAACGTTGGCAATATGTCGCCGCTCTGAGAGAGTTGAGCTCGGACCTACCGACGAGGCGGAGGGAGCGCGCCGATGAGCTTCAGACGAGGGTGGCGGACCCAGGTGTCGGCCGCGGTGTGCGCCGCGTTGTCATGCTTGCTCGTCCTTGCCTGCAGCGCCCCCGTCGTCGAGGCGGAAGGCATCGTGCCGGTTGGGGGGGCTGGGTGGGGTCCACCTCGGTTGGTTTGCCGGTGAGCTTCGAGGTGAGGGAAGGCAACGTCCTCAACGCCCACTTCGGCTTCAAGTGGGGCTTTTGCGGCAGCTACGAATCCCACCTCCCCAACGTCGACCCGATCGACGCCAACGGCCATTGGAGCTTCCTCGACTCGAGGGGGCAGACGATCGAGGGGACGTTCGTCGCCCCTGACCGGGTCGAGGGCGCGGTGGTCGCGGTCGAACGCGAGCTGCCGGGCTGCCCTCGCACGGAGGCCACTTTCGTCGCCGTGCCGGGCGAAGTGCCGCCGTACGTCAAGCTTCAGGTGTTCGCAGTGCAGAACGCGAACACCGGCCATATCTCCAGGCGCCCGAGCGAAATCGTCCTCGGCAAGTACGGCTCCTCTCCTTCTATGGCCTCAGGTGGCGGAGCTTCGGCGGTCGCAAGGCGTATGCGGTCGGGAGGGCCGAGATCCGCAAGGGCAGGGGGGAATGGAACCCGCGGGCCTCGGTGCGGCTCAGCTTCCTGATCGAAAACGGGCCCGGCAGGCGGATCTACTCGATCGTCCGCTACGTCCTGCATGGATCCGTTCCCCGCGGCTTCGACCGCCGCGGCTTTCGGGCAGTGGGCTGATCGCCCTTGCCGCCCGCCCCAGCGGTCTGGCGTTCCTCGAATTTTGGCTCTAGGAGCCGCATCCCCTGCTTATTAGGCAGGTAAATCTCTAGTCTCTCTCTTTATCCTGTAGAAAATTATGAGAATAACTTGACATAACGTTGGAACCTGTGCATATAATAGGTCAACTCAATGAGATCCGGACGCAAAGTTAGCCGGAAATCACGCAAATCGAGGAGGCCAGGATGAATTCGCACGCCGACAACGCGCTCACCGAGAACGCATTCAAAGAGACCTTCGACCCGACGGGGAAGTGGAGCTACCTCGAGTTCGCCGACCCCGCAGCGCTGAGCCCCGACCAGATAGAGCGCCTCCTGCGCGGGGAAATCGCGGGCATACGCATCCCCGAAATAATCTCCCAGGAGGAATGCGAGGCGGTCATGTCTCGCGTCGTCGAATTGGGGATGGGCGAATACAACGGGATGGCCCATCCTCTGGGCACCTTCGGGACCAACCACTGGGCGGCCCGCTACGTCCACGGGGACTACGAGGGGTACTTCAAGAGCGCCGTCGAGGAGGAAAAGACGAAGGCGTGGCTGTTCGAATCGCTTTCGGCCAGCCCGAGCGAGATCGTCAAGAAGACCCTCGAGCCGGCGTTGGGGGCGGAGATCGAGCGCCTCCGCACCGATGACGGCCGCCCGTTCAACGCGGTGATCCTGCGCAGCGGCACGGCGGCGATCCACTACGACTTCGGTCGCTTCGACCTCCCGCAGCCGCTCTCCTCCCGCGTCATCCGCCAGACGGCGTGGAACATCTACCTCCAGAACCCGGGCGAGGGTGGCGAGCTGGTCGTCTACCGCGAGCTTGGCACCGAGCCCGGCCTGACCAAGGCCGACGCGGCCGCGCAGGGCCTCTCCTCATTCGGCAACTACGACCTGGACTCCAGGTCCCTGGAGGGTGTCCCGGCGGTGACGATCCCGGCGCGCCAGGGCGATTTCCTGCTCGTCAACAACCAGTACCTCCACATGGTGGCGCCCGTAACGCCGCCGGAGCTGAGCGGGGACCGCGTCGCGATCTCGGCGCACATCGCGCAGTTGACCGATGGCTCCTTCTGCGAATTCAGCTGAGGGCGACGTGGAGACCGACCTGCTGTATCTCCGCGATTCCGAGCTGACCGCCGTCGAGGGGGTGGTGGTGGTGGCCGATCCGGTCGAGCGCTCTGTAGCGCTCGACCGGACGGCCTTCTTCCCGACCGGCGGCGGGCAGCCGCACGACACCGGGGTGCTCGCCGGCCAAGCGGTCGTCGAGGTGACCAAGCGAGACGGCGTCGTCTGGCACAAGCTCGCCGGCGTGGACCCGCTGCCGGCCGTGGGGGAGCGGGTGCGCGGGGAGCTGGACTGGGAGCGCCGGCACGCGCTCATGCGCACCCACTCCGCCGCGCACGTTCTCTGTGGGGTCATCTGGAACGAGTGGGAAGTCGCCGTCACGGGCGCCAGCATGAAGCCGCTCGGCGTGCGCATGGATTTCGCCTTCGATCCCCTGCCGGAGGAATTCGCCGCCCGCGTGGAGGGGCTCGTAAACGCCGAGATCGCCGCCGACCGGCCGATCGAGGTCTCGTTCCTCGACCGGGACGCGGCCTCCCTCGACGAGGGCCTCATCCGGACGAAGGCAAACCTGGTCCCCGCATCGGTGAAATCGGTCCGGGTGGTCGACATCGTCGGCCTCGACCGGCAGGCCGACGGCGGCACGCACGTCCGCTCCACCGGAGAGATCGGGCGAGTCTCAGTGGTCAAGGTCGAGTCCAAGGGGAAGGGGAACAAGCGGGTGCGGATCGAGGTGACGCCGTGACGCGCCCCGACACCCCGTTGCCCTACCCCGAGGTGCCCGCGCGCCCGGACTTCCCCGCGCTCGAGGAGGAGGTGATCGCCGGCTGGGAGGACGAGGGCACGTTCGCGGCGTCCCTCGAGGCCCGGGCGGGGAAGCCCGAGTTCGTGATCTACGACGGGCCGCCGTTCGCGAACGGGACGCCGCACTACGGCCACCTCCTGACCGGCTACCTGAAGGACGTCATCCCCCGGTACCGCACGATGCGGGGGGAGCGGGTGGAGCGGCGCTTCGGCTGGGACTGTCATGGGCTGCCGGTCGAGACGCAGGCCGAAAAGGAGCTCGGCGTCTCCGGGCGCAACGCGATCGCCGAGCTGGGGGTGGACCGCTTCAACGAGCGCTGCCGCTCGATCGTCGGCTCGACCGTCTCCGCCTGGCGGGACTACGTCGTCCGCCAGGCCCGCTGGGTCGACATGGACGACGACTACCGCACGATCGACCTCGACTACATGGAGTCGACGATGTGGGCGTTCAAGGAGCTCTGGGACAAGGGGCTCCTCTACGAGGGGCAGCGCGTCCTGCCCTACTGCTGGGAGTGCGAGACGCCGCTCTCGAACTTCGAGACGCGCCTCGACGGCTCCTACAAAGAGCGCCGCGACACCGCCGTCACGGTCGCTTTCGAGCTCGAGACCGGGGAGCATGTTCTCGCCTGGACGACGACGCCCTGGACGTTGCCGGCCAACCTCGCGCTCGGCGTCGGCAGCTCGCTCGCCTACGCCGTGCTCGAGCGGGACGGCCGCCGCTGGATCCTCGGCGAGGAGAGCCTCTCCCGGTACGAGCACGAGCTCGCCGGAGCCGCCCGGGTGGGCACCCTCGCGGGGGATCAGCTCGCCGGCCGCAGCTACCGGCCGCTGTTCCCGTTCTTCGCCGAGACCCCCAACGCGTTCAGGATCCTCGCCGCCGACTTCGTCGCGACCGGCGAGGGCAGCGGCGTCGTGCACCTGGCTCCCGGGTTCGGCGAGGACGACCAGCGCGCTTGCGAGGAGCACGGGATCCCCCCGCTGGCGCCGGTCGACAGCCGGGGCCGCTACACCGCCGCGGTTGGCGACTACGCCGGGACCCACGTCTTCGACGCCAACCCGGACCTCGTCCGCGAGCTGGCCGCCCGGGGCGCGCTCCTGCGCCAGGAACAGCACGTGCACAGCTACCCGCACTGCTGGCGCAGCGATACCCCGCTCATCCACCGGGCGATGCCCAGCTGGTTTCTCGAGGTCACGGCGATCAAGGACCGCATGGTGGAGCTCAACCGCGACATCGAGTGGATCCCGTCCCACCTCGGCGAGGGCGGTTTCGGGCGCTGGCTCGAAGGCGCGCGGGACTGGTCGCTCAGCCGCAACCGCTTCTGGGGCTCGCCGATACCGGTGTGGAAGAGCGACGACCCGGCGTATCCGCGGATCGACGTCTACGGCAGCCTCGACGAGCTCGAGCGCGACTTCGGCGTACGGCTCCACGACCTGCACCGACCTGCGGTCGACGAGCTCGTCCGCACCAATCCGGACGATCCCACGGGCAGGTCGAAGATGCGCCGGGTCGAGGAGGTCCTCGACTGCTGGTTCGAGTCCGGGTCGATGCCGTTCGCCCAGGCCCACTACCCGTTCGAGCGCCGCGAGTGGTTCGAGTCCCACTTTCCCGGCGACTTCATCGTCGAGTACGTGGGGCAGACCCGGGGGTGGTTCTACACCCTGCACGTGCTCGCGACCGCGCTCTTCGACAGGCCGGCTTTCAAGAGCTGCATCGCGCACGGCGTGCTGCTCGGAGACGACGGTCAGAAGCTCTCCAAGCGATTGCGCAACTACCCGGACCCGGCCGAGGTCTTCGACAGCCTCGGCGCCGACGCGATGCGCTGGGCGCTGATGTCCTCGGCCGCGGTCCGGGGCGGCGACATGGCGATCGACCGGGCGCAGGTGGAGCAGGCTCCGCGCGAGGCGATGCTGCCGATCTGGAGCGCCTGGAAGTTCCTCACCGTGCATGCCAACGCGGCGGGCGTGCGGGGCCGGGTCCGCCGGGACTCCGAAGATCCGCTCGACAGGTACGCGCTGGCGAAGACGAGCGAGCTCTGTGCGACGGTGGCGGCACGGCTGGACGCCTACGACATATCCGGGGCCTACGCGGCGCTCGCGGCCTATATGGAGACGCTCAACAACTGGTACATCCGCCGCAGTCGCCGGCGTTTCCGCTCCGGCGAGCGGGCGGCGATCGACACCCTGCACACGGTTCTCACCCTCCTCTGCAGGATCGCCGCACCGCTGCTGCCGCTCCTGGCCGAGGCCGTCTACCGCGACCTCGATCGGGGCACCAGCGTGCATCTGGCCGAGTGGCCGGCGGCGTGGGAGCTGCGCCCCGACGCGGAGCTGAGCGCGACGATGGACCTCGTGCAGGGGGTCTGCTCGGCCGCGGCCTCGATCCGCGCCGAGCGCGGGCTCCGCCGCCGCATCCCGCTGTGGAGCATCGAAGTCGCGGGGGCCGATCCGGAGGTGCTGCTGCCCTTCGCCCGGCTGATCCGCGAAGAGGTGAACGTCAAGTGCGTCGGCTTCGTCGGGATGGACGCCCTCGGACGCGAGCGGGTGCAGCTCGATCTGCCGGCGGTAGCTCCGCAGCTCGGGCCGGCGACGCCGGCGGTGCAGGCGGCCCTCCGCGCCGGCGACTACGAGCACGATCGGGAGGCGAGGCGGCTGACCGTAGAGGGGCACGTCCTCGGGGAGGGGCAGTTCACCCACCGGCTCGAGCCGCTCGACCCGGAGACGACCGCGGCGCTCGCGGACGGCGAGGGCCTGGTCGCGCTCGACCTCGCGCTCACGGAGGAGCTCGAGGCCGAGGGGATCGCGAGAGACCTCGTGCGGGCGGTCAACCGGCGGCGGCGGGACCTGGGCCTGGACCCCGCCGATCGAGTCTGCCTGATCCTCGACGCCGGGGTTCACGAGGACGTCGGCCGCGCGATCGACGCCCACCGAGGTTTCCTCGGGGAGGAGACGGGCGCGGTGGAGCTGGTCCGCGGCCCCGTCACCGACCCGGGCTCGCTCGAGCTGTCCGACGGCAGATCGGTCGCCGTGCGGCTGATCCGCGCCGAGACCTCGCTCAGCCCGAGCTGAGAATCCCCGAGTGGATGGAGCGCGGCACCGCTTCGCCCTGCCACGACGCGACCGCCAGCAGGCACCTGAGGCAGTGCAGGCTGTTGGAGCCGAACGCTTTCAGCTCGCCCTCCTCGGCCATCAGCAGGTCGAACCAGTGGCCGTGCAGCTCGGCCTCCAGGATGCCTGCGGTCGCTGCGACGATGCGGCCCTTGGCCTCGTCACCGAGCGCGCCGCCGCGCGCGCTCCAGTCGAGCAGCGCGCTGACGACGAGGGCGTCCGCCGGCATCTCCCAGGTAAAGGTGGTCAACGCCAGGCCCTCCCAGGTGGGCGATCTGAACGCGACCCCGAACCTGGCCGCGGGGTTCGGCTCCCAGGTGTCCACCACGTAGGCGATGGCCTGCTCCTGCAGGGCCGCCGCCCCGCGGTCCTCCAGGACTGCGCCGAGCGCGCCGCAGAGCGTGCCGATCAGGGTGGTCGCCCGCAGCCTGCCCTCGTCGGCGTTCGGCAGGAAGTCCCCTCCCCAGGAGGCCAGGTCGCCGGCTCGCTCGGCCGTCGTCTCGAGGAAGCCGGAGAAGCGGCGCAGCGCCGATCGCACCTCTTCGGCGAGCGCTTCCTCCAGGCCGCCCTTCGCCAGGGCCATCAGCAGGGCCTCGCAGGCATAGCGCGAGGAGACGTCGCGCACCGGGCAGGTCAGGGAGGAGCCGGGCTCGTAGCGGTGGATCGCCCAGCCGCCGCCGGGATCCTGCCAGCGCAGCAGGCAGCTGGCCGCCGCCGCGATCGCCTCGCCGCTGCGGGCCCGCAGCTCTCCTTTCGGGTCGAGCTCGCCGCCGTGCGCTCGCAGGAGGCAGAGCGCGTAGAGGCGCTCGGCCGTGGCCTCGGTGGTCGGGCAGGAACCCCGCGCGGCCTGCTCGCGGGAGAAGGCGCCGACGAAGTCGTCGTCGAAGTACGGCGCCGCGACCGCGCCGTCGTACCAGCCGCCGTCGTGGTTGCCCAGCTCCAGGAGCTGTGACCAGGCACGACCGATGGCGGCCGCGCTCTGAGGCTGGGCCGGCGGCATCCCGTAGCGGAAGCCCTCGGCCCAGAGCAGGGGCAGATCCGACGCCGCCATCGTGCCGAAGTCCGTGCCGAAGGGGGAGTGCCGGCCCTCCTTGCACTCCCAGAAGACGGGCATGCCCTCGAGCTCCTCCGCCAATGCGTACTCGCAGCACTTCGAGCCCCCAGGCCTGCGTCCTGCGGATCGCCTCGGCCAGGTCGCGCAACGTGGCGGCCGGCAATGCCCCGCGCTCAGGCTCGAGGATCGCGGCGACGTCGGCCACAGCCAGGCTCCAGGAGTCCCGCGCAGACCTTTCCTCGAACAGGTCGGCGATCGCGATCTCCTCGCCGGCGATCAGCGAGCCGCCGTCCTCGCGGAACAGCCCCGAGCGGAGCAGCGCCTCCCAGACGTCTTCGGCCGGGGCACCGAGGCTCTCCTCCTCCAGCATCACGTCCAGCGCGTGCCCGCTCAGCCGCGTCGTCTCACCGCTCCCGACCCGCGCCAGCAGCAGCAGGCAGGCGCGCGCCACGTCCGGGCTCGCGGCCTGGAACATCGAGGCGAGGAGGAGGACCCGATCTGCCCTGCTGCGCTCCTCGCTCACGATTCGGCCCGGACGAGCTCAGCGAGCGCGCGATGCACGAGCTTGTAGCTGGGGACGAAGGGCTCGGTGTAGGCAACCGGCTCGCCGGCCTGGTTGCTCTCGGCGAAGGGGATGCCGAGCGGCGTGAGCACGCCCTGGCGGCTCAACGGGTAGATCCCCCGGCGCAGCAGCCGGTCGTCCACGGGCCGGCCGGCGAGCTCGGCCAGCTCCCCCGTGCTCAGCGGCTCGATCGCGGCATCGGCGGCGATCGACTCGGTCAGCTTGCGCATCAGCGCGTCCTCGAGCCCGCCGGCGAGGCCGACGCCCTCGGCCTGGGAGCCGAGGTAGACGAGGGGCGAGCGGACGAACTCGACCTTCTCCCTGTTGTCGGTCGGCACCAGTTCGCTGATCTGCCGCAGCGCCCCGAGCGCCTCGCGGAAGTTCGCCAGCACGTTCGGCCGGGTGTCCGGCAGGGCCGACCAGCGCACGTAGGCGTCGGCCACCGCGGCCTCGGCGGCCTCGGCGGCCAGCCTCTCGGCCTCCTCGCCCGCGAGCTCGGGCGCCGTCGGCTCGATCACCTTGTCGCGGATCCGCAGCTGCAGCGCCTCCCGCAGGAGCTCGAGGTCGAGCGGCTCCAGGGCGATGTCGAACCGCGGCTCGATCTCCTCGATCGTCGGCTGCAGAACCGGGTGGAGCAGGGCCTTGTCGCCGGTCAGGATCAGGAGCCGGTTTCCACCCCTGCTCAGCCACCTGCTCGCGGCCTCGACCGTCCAGCGGATCTGCCCCAGGTAGGCCTTGCGGTCGATCTCCTCGACGATCAGCACCTTCGGCTCGCCGATCAGGTCCCGGTCCCATTCCTCGACCAGCGCGTCGATCTCGCCGGGCCAGCGCTCGGCGATGCCTTCCATCTCGGCCAGCGCGGCCGGGTCCTCGCTCGGCGGTTCGACCCCGGTGGCGAGGACCAGCCGGCGGCTGCGTTTCTCGTCGAAGTCGGTTTCGCCGTCGCGCTCGAACCGCCTCAGCACCGTGTCGAGGAAGAAGGTCTTGCCGGCGCCCAGTGGCGCGGTCATGGTCACCAGTCGCGGCCCGTCGTGCTCGAGCGCACCGCGCAGCGTCGCCGACTCCTTCTCGCGTCCCGCCATCGGCAGCTCGACGTGGTAGGAGGCGCTGTTGGCGAAGACGATCGCCGCCGCGAGCGAGACCGCGTTGTTGTCGACCGCGAAGCTCATCGGCCCGCTTCGCCGTCGGCCTTCCCCTCCCCCAACTCGCCGGGGGCGTGGGAGCGGCGCAGGTGGTAGGCGATCCCTTCCCGCGAGGAGAGCTCGTGCTTGAGCTGCTGCTCGAGCAGCACCATCTCGGTCGAGATCGCGGTGCGCTCGTTCAGTTCGAGGAACTCGGAGTCGAGCACCGCGGCGAGCACCTCGACCCGGCCGCCGGCCTGCTGCTGGCTCTCCGGCGGGTAGTGGTTGGCGAGGATCGCGAAGAGGTCGACCGGCCGGTAGGCGGGGAAGTCGATGACCTGGTCCTCCTGGGCCTGGAACTCCGCCGAGAAGGCGCTCCAGGCGGGGGTGCTGAGGAAGAAGGTCGTGTCGAGCAGCGAGGGCATGATCGGCTCCGGCCCGCCGGCCGCTCCCTGCTCGATGTTCTTGAGCGCCTTGTTGACGTGCTTGAGGACGGTCATGTAGGGCTCGGTCAGGTGCTCCCCGTGCTCACGGCCGAGGTACTGCCGTCCCATCGGCGTCGCCGAGAGGTCGAGCATCAGCGAGACGCGGACCCGTCCCCAGCGGTTGAGGTCGCGCAGGATCTCGTGGTAGTCCTCGCGGGCGAGGCTGGGGGAGACGGACGCGACGCCGCCCCAGAAGTCGTCGCTGGACTTGAGCGGGGGGGAGATGTCGCCGGCGCGCTCGAACACGTCCCCCAGTTCCATCCGCTGCGCCTCGATCGCCTGCGGGTCGCCGCTGGAGGTGCCGATCAGGTTGCGGCACTGGGCCCGCGTGAACACCCGCTCCCACGGTCGCGTCGCCAGGCTGCGGACGACGGCGAAGCGGATGTAGGCCTCGATCGTGTCGGCGCAGAGCGTCGGCGTGATCCGGCTGAAATACGTCGCCGCGCGCTCGTCGGCGCCTTCGATCAGGTCGTCGATCGCCTCTTCGTCGCCTTCTCTGTCGCTCTCGAAGCAACGCCGGCCCAGCGCGTCGCTGCCGTGCATCTCGACCAGGAAGCGCTTCTCCCCGTCGGCGAGCTGCTCGTAGCTCATGTCGACGATCTGCTCGAGCGAGACCAGCACCGGGATCATGCGACGGCTGATCGCCTCCTGGGCGGCCTGGTCGTGCACCCAGCGCGCCAGCGTCGTGGCGCCGTGCCCGGGGGCGGTGCGCACGACCCGCGAGGAGCCCAGCGACTCGTACACCTCGCGGGCCACCTCGCGCTGCTCCTTGCCGAGGAAGAAGCGCCTCGAGTCCCGGGTCATCTGTTCCTGGCCGAGCGTGTTGCGCTCCGGCCAGGGGTGCATGAGCGGGCCCAATCGTGGGAACTCCCGTGCGAACCCGACGGCGATCCGCCAGTCGCCGAACAGTTCCTCGGCTTTGGGGTCGAGCCCCGCGATCGGAGCGTCGTCGGCGTCTCCGGGAGTGCGGTCGTCTTTCCGGTTCATCTATCCACCCGTTTCCTTCCGTACGGTCGCATCGCCGAGCGAGAGCTGCCGCTCGACCTCGGCTCTGACTATCTCCGGCGCCAACTCACGCACCGCGGCCCGGACCTTCTCGGTCAACTCGTCGCCGGGGGCGGCAGCCGCGCCGCGCTGGGCCCCCGAGCGCCTCCCCCTGCCGGACGCGGTCTTGCGGAGGTGGTAGGGGATCGTCTCCGCCACCGACAGCTCGCGCTTGAGCCCCTCCTCCAGCAGCACCGTCTCGGTCGAGATCGCGGTTCGCTCGTCGAGCTGGATGAACTCGGAGTCGAGCACCGCGGCGAGCACCTCGACCCGGCCGCCGGCCTGCTGCTGGCTCTCCGGCGGGTAGTGGTTGGCGAGGATCGCGAAGAGGTCCAGGGGCCGGGTGGCGGGAAAGTCGATCGCGTGCTCCTGCCACTCGGGCGAAAGCAGGCTCGACGCGCCGGCGCTGAGCACGAGGGTCGTGTCGAGCGGAGCCGGCGCCGCTCCGCCCGGCCCGCCGGCGAGACGGCGCTGAATGCTCTCCAGCGCCTTGTTCACGTGGCCGAGAACCCGCCGGTAGGGCTCGGCGAGGTACTCGCCGTGTCGGGAGCCCAGGTACCGCCGTCCCATCGGGGTGGCAGAGAGATCGAGGATGAGCGCCACCCGGGCGCCCGCGCCGGAGTGCAGCTCGTGCAGGATCGTGGAGAGCTCCTCGCGCCCCAGGCTGGGGGCGATTACCGACATCCCATCCCAGAAGCCCGGCTCGTCGGCGGAGAAGCGGTCGAAGGCGACGGCCAGCTCCTGGCGGCGTATCTCGATCGCCTCCTGCTGCCCGCTCGCGGCTCCGATCAGCTCGGCGAGCCGGCTTCGCGGCAGTGCCAGCTCCCAGGGCTGTGTGGCCAGGCTGCGGACGAGGGCGAAGCGGATCCGCCCCTCGATCTGCTCGACGCAGAGTCCCGGCCCGATGTGGCCGAAGTACGCCGTCGCCCGCTCGTCGGCGATCTCCATCGACGCCTCGATCCGATCTGCGTCCTCGTCGAAGTGCCGCCGCCCCAGCGCCCCGTGGCCGTGCATCTC
The DNA here is from genome assembly GCA_963770315.1 of uncultured Solirubrobacterales bacterium. Classification (GTDB taxonomy): domain Bacteria; phylum Actinomycetota; class Thermoleophilia; order Solirubrobacterales; family 70-9; genus VRUE01. The sequence goes on along the minus strand of CAVYPC010000002.1, from coordinate 2,333,804 downwards.
GACCAGGCAGCGCCGCTCCGCCCCGGCGAGCTCTTCGTAGCTGTCGTCGATGAGCTGCTCGAGCGAGACGAGCACGGGGACCATGCGGCGGCTGATCGCCTCCTGGGCGGCGTGGTCGTAGATCCAGCGGGACAGCGTGGTGGCGCCGTGCCCGGGGGCGGTGCGAATCGTGACGCGCGCCAAGCCGAGCGACTGGTACGCCTCTTCGGCGACTTCCCGCTGGTCGGGCTCGAGCTGATCGGCTTCCGCCGGCTTGGCGCTGAGGTGGAAGCGCCTCGAGTCCCGCGTGGCCTGCTCCCGGCCGAGCACGTCGCGCGGCGGCCAGGGGTGCATGAGCGGACCCAGCCGTGGGAATCCCAGCTCGAGTCCGACCGCGGTCCGCCAGTCTTCGAAGCGCTCCTCCCCTTGGGCCAATCCGTAGACCGCCTCGAGGTCGTCGTCAGACCAGCCGAAGAAGTCGGCCACCCGCTCGACCATCTCCGGCGAGGGCGCCGTCTCCTGGCGGACCCAGCGGGAAATCGTCTGCTCGTTGACGTCGATCACGTTGCGGGCCAGATAGCGCTGCGAGAGCGGGCTGCGCTGCCCGCTCTCCGGGTCGACGTAGTTCATCATCGAGCTCCTCAGCAACTCGGCGAATTTGTCGCGCTGCACCCGCTTGTTCCCGGCGTGGGCGTGCATCAAGCGAAGGGTAGCGCCTGTCCTACAGGCTCTGGCCACGCGCGCCACCTTTCGCATGTACAGAAGTACACTTGTCCCGTGTGGGAGTTCATCGACGACCGGATAGGTTTCGACGTTGACCTGGTGATCGCCAATGCTCAGAGCGGTCTATCGGGAACGATGAAGGGCGGTTCGAAGGCTGCTCCGAAGCGCAAGCCGCTCTTCGGCCTGCCGGGCCGGGCCAGGTTCCTGGCCCCGTCGACCGCTCTGCTCGCCGCCGATGCCGCCGCTGTTGATTTGGGCGAGGTCCCTGCCGGCGAGTGGCTTGTCGCGCCGGAGACGCTCGATCGCCTGCGCGGGCTCGGCCGCCCCGCGCGGATCGCGTTCCAGATCTGGACCAATGAGATCGCGGAAGCGCTCGAGCGCCTGCGGGATAGGGGGATCGCCCTCGATCCGAGCACGACGCCGACGGTGCTGGGCAGTTCGATCCGCTACTGGAACACCAAGATCGGAGGCTCCGAGCTCCTCACGCGGCTCCCCGCCCTGAGCGGGCACCGGCCAGCGTCGACGATGGTGATGAGCCTGCCCGAGGCCGTCGCGCTCGCCTCCTCGCGCTCGCGCCCCTCGGTGCTCAAGATCAACGCCGGCGCGGGCGGCCAGGGCGTGCTCGAGCTCGATCCGCGCGAGGAGCTGACGGTGCCGGAGCTCGAGCGGCGGTTCGCCGCGACCGCCACCGCCAAGAAGGCGAAGGGGTGGAGCGCGAACGGCAGCCTGCCGCAGGCCGGCGCTCCGCTGATCCTGGAGGAGATGGTGGGGGGAGAGGACGCGGTTTCGCCCAGCGCCGACTACTGGATCGACGGCGATGGCGCATCCTGCGTGGCCCTGGCCGAGCAGGTCCTCGACTGCTACTCGTACCGCGGGGCGCGATTTCCGGGCCGGCTCGAGCCGGCGAGCGCCGCACGCTGCGTCGAGCTCGGCGGGACGATTGCGGAGGCGCTCCGCGAGCGGGGCTACCGCGGTCTGCTCAACGTCGACTTCCTCGTCGACGGCGCAGACGTCTGGGTGATCGAGATGAACGTGCGCCAGTCCGCGCCGCTGGACCAGTCGCTTCGCATGACCGCGAAGCACGGGCCTGGTTGGCGCGAGCGTGTCGGGTTCAGCTACCTCGAGGCCGAAGATGAGCTCGTCGAGCACTGAGGGAGCGGTCGAACGCGCCCTACGGCGGCGGATGACCCTGCTCGCGACGGAGTTCCGCCGCCGCAACCCGCTGCCCGAGCCCCCCAGCGCCGCCGGCTCGTTCCCGATCGCGGCCAACGTGAACGGCCGGCCGGCGATCAAGACCCTGGCCTGGTATCCGTCGCTCGGATGCTGGTGGAGCCGCTCCGGCGGCTGCACGTTCTGCAACTTCGGCTCGTTCTCCGACCCGGGCGATCCCGAGCAGGTGGTCGAGCGGTTCCGAGCCCACCTGCAGGAGCTCGACCAGGGGCTGCAGCACCTCCACATCGCGCCGGGCGGGTCGTTCTTCAGCGATCGCGAGCTCGACGCGGAGAGCCGTCGCGCGCTGGTCGGCACGGCTTCCATGTTTCCCTTCCTGCGCACGCTGGGGGTCGAGACGCGGCCCAACGAGCTGACCCTCGAGAAGCTGATCGACGTGGTCGAAGCGACGCCCGCGACGGTGCGGGAGCTGTATCTGGGGTTCGGCCTCGAGTCCCGCTCGGACATGGTGCGCAACGTCGCGCTCAACAAGGGCTACCGGGTGGAGGACGTGCTGCGCGCCCGCGAGGCGGTCGAAGAGGCGAACCGCCTGCAGGCTCGGGTGCGGGTGATGTTCGAGACCTACGTCATGGTCAAGCCGCTGTTCCTGAGCGAGGGCGAGGCGATCGACGAGGCGGTTCGCACCGTCGAGTGGTCCTACGCCAACGGCGCCGAGACCGCGGTGCTGTTCCTCAACACGGTGAAGACGGCGACCCTGCAGGAGCTGATCGCCGGGCGGGAGGACCTGCCCTGGCCGATCCCCTTCCAGACCCCGTACTACCGAACCGGTGTCGAGATCCTGCGCCGGCTCCCCGACGAGGAGCGCGTCCGCACCGCGCTCCTGGGCATCCAGAGCGGCATGCTCGCCGACGGGATGCCGCGCGGCTGCGCGCTCTGCGCGCCGATGTTCCTCGGCGCCCTGATGGCCCACAACTTCACCCGCGACGCGGCGGTGCTGGCGCAGGCGGCGACCGCCCACTGCCCCTGCCGGGAGGCCTGGCTGGGCGAGGTCGAGCGCTCGCCCGAGCTGTCCCTCGCCGCGCGCATCGAGCTCACCCTCGACACGCTCGAGCCCGAGCTCGGTCTGGCGGGCGGGGCGGAGGGCACGCGGCCCGTCGCCACCGTGGGCGGCGACGGGCGAGAGACGCGCGGTTGAGCCGCGACTGGTGCGTGGTCGGCATCACCCCGGATGGCACCGGCGCCGGGGCCGCGCACCAGGACGGCGCCGCTTGCGCGATCACGGCCGACGGCGTCGTCGCCATCGCCGAGGAGCGGCTCGCGCGGCGCCGGCACGCCGGCGGTGCGGAGCTGTCGCTGCGCGCGGTGCTCGGCGAGGTCGGGCGGGATCTGGACGATGTGAGCGGGTTCTTCGTCTCCACCTGCGGCGAGGCCCCCGTCGGCGATCCCTCGGCGCGATCCCTCGGCCCCGCGCTGCACGCCGGCCTCGCCGACCTCGGGGTGCCGGCGGAGCGGGTCCACTGGGTGCCGTCCCACCACCTCAGCCACGCGCTCGCCGCGGCGCTGCTGATCGACTCCGGCACCGGCCTGGCGCTGGTCGCCGATGACGCCGGCAGCTCCACGCCGGCAGCACCGCGGGCCTTCGAGCGCGCCAGCGCGTTTCTGGTCCGGGCCGGCGGCGGGCTGCCGCGCCCCGTCGCTTCGATCGCCGCGCCCGAGCCGGGGGGGCTCGGGTCGCTGTACCGGGTGGCCACCGAGCTGGCCGGGCTCGACGGCTATACGGAGTGCGGCAAGGCCACCGCGCTGGCGGCGTTCGCTCCGGCCCGGCCGCGTCCTCCGCGCGGCAGGCTCGTGCGGCCCGACCAGCCGCTGCTGGTTCGGCAGGGGGCTCGCGAGGCGCTCGGATCCCATCTGCACGGCGACCGGGGCGCGGCCATCGCGAGCTTTGCCGGCCGGCGGTGGGACCGGGCCCAGGCGGAGGTGGTGGCCGACGCCCAGCACGCCGTCGAGGTGGAGACGGCGCACTGGCTCGAGCGCCTGCTGGCCGAGCTCGACCGGCGTGGGAGCGAGTGCGGGCGGGTCGTCCTCGCGGGCGGCGTCGCCCTTAACTGTCGCCTGCTCGGCACGCTGGTCGAAGCCGGTTCGGTCGAGGATGTGCAGGCCTTTCACGCCCCCGGCGACGAAGGCCAGGCGCTCGGCAACGCGCTCTGGGGTGCGCACGCGCTGGGCCTCGATCCGCCTCGCGACCTGGCGGCGGATCCCTTTCTCGGGCCGGCACCGAGAGTTGAGCGGGTCGATCGGGCGGTCGAGGCGCTCGCGGCATCGGCGGGCTTCGAGGTTCGCGCCCCGAGCAGGCTCGATCTGATCGAGGAGATGGTCGGCGCGATCGCCGGGGGCAGCTTGCTCGGCCTCTACGAGGGCCGCTCCGAGTACGGGCCGCGGGCCCTCGGCCACCGCAGCATCGTCGCCGACCCACGCTCGGCGACGATGCAGGCGCGGCTCAATGCGGTCAAGGGTCGCGAGTCGTTCCGGCCGTTCGGGCTCGCGGTTCCCCGCGCTCAGGTCGGCTCCCTGGTCGGCCGCTCGGTCAGGTCGCCGGCGATGCTCGCGGCGATGCGCCTGCTGCCGCAGGCGGCGCGCTCCGTCCCCGCCGGCGTGCACGTCGACGGCACCTCCCGCCTGCAGACGATCGAAGCCGGCTCCACCTCCTTACTCACGGCCCTGCTCGATGCCTGGCTCGGCGCCGTCGGAGTGCCCGCGCTGATCAACACCTCGTTCAACGAGGGGGGGAGGCCGCTGGTGGAGACCCCCGAGGAGGCGATCGGGGCAGCCGCTGCGATGGGCTTGGACGGCTTGGTGCTGGCACGGCCCGGACAGGCGCAGCCGTTCTGGCTGCTCTCGCGACGGCGTTCTTGAAGTAGCCGGACCTTTCAGGCCCTTTCTTAAGAGACACGCGCGTACCTAGGATTTTCCCGCTCCAGGGGCAATTGCAGGGCGGCTTCCAGCTGCCATCCCACCGCCGGGTTGCGGCGCATTTGCAAACTCCCTTGACTTTTATGTCCGCAACTGTCTATCTTTCTCCTTGTTCCATGTACGGAACAGTTCAGCCCGAGGGACGGGCAGGAGCTTCAGGGACATAAACGAGCTTCGCCAAGGGGCCGCAAGGGAAGCGGCAGGCAGAGGGGCTCACGGGACAAGGAGAGAGATTTGATGTTCTCGCCAATGCGCAACCGCTTCGGCATCCCGGGCGCGATCTCGGTGATCGCCCTGGTCTTCGCGATGATGGGCGGCGCCTACGCCGCCTCTAATAACAGCGGCAAGGCCACCGCTTCGGCTAAGGCCAAGAAGGGGCCGCGTGGGCCGAAAGGCCCAGCAGGCCCGGCGGGTCCCGCAGGTTCCGCAGGATCGGCGGGAGCGAAGGGCGACACCGGCCCAGCCGGCGCCACCGGCGCCCCGGGGGCTCCCGGCAAAGACGGCACCAGCGTCAGCAGCGAAGAATTCGGCGTCGCCGGCAAAGAAGGCAAATGCGTCGGCACGGGCGGCTCGAAATTCCTCGCCGGAGCCAGCAAAACCTACGCCTGCAACGGCTCCCCCTGGAGTGCTGGCGGCACCCTGCCCAAAGGCTCGACCGAGACCGGCATCTGGGCGATGAACGGAGGGGGCACGACTTCCAGCGAATTATTTTTCGCGTCCGGATCGATCCTGGCTCCGATCTCCTTCGAGGTCCCCCTCGCCGGCCCGCTCGACTTGGCTCACGTCCACTACTCCTCCGAAGCGGGCTTCGCCAGCGTCTGCGAAGGCAGCGCCGACGAACCCACCGCTCCCAGCGGCAATCTCTGCGTCTATCAAGGGCCCGTTCAAAACGCGACCTTTTTGGCCTTCGTCACCCCCGGGCTCCAAGAAGGGGCGAGCAAAGCGGGGACCGTCCTCTTTCTCCAGCTCGCCGAAGACCCGGTAACGGAAGAACTCAAAGACCACGCTTCGGGCATGGGCTCCTGGGCCGTGACCGGCTAGCTGGTCACGGCATACGCGATTCGGCGGCCGAGAGCGAGCGAGGGAGACCACGATGAGAGTCACAGAGCAAAAGCCAGCAAAGCGATTCGCTGGGGGCGGGGCGCTGGTCGCCCTCATCGCTGCCGCCGTCTTCCTCCTCGCCTCGGTCGCCTCTGCCGCCGCCCCGTCCCTGCTCTGGCAGGGCGGCGAACCCGGCCCTGGTGCCGGTCAGACCGAAGGCCCCCGCGGCGTCGCCGTCGACCGCAACAACGGCCACGTCTTCGTCGCCGACCAGGGCAACAACCGCATCGACGAGTTCAACCCGTTGGGCGAGTTCGTCAAGACCTGGGGCTGGGACGTGGCGCAAAGCGGTCCCGGCAACACCGGCGCCGGCTTTGAGATCTGCGAACCGGAAAGGGGCGACAGCTGCAAAGCCGGGAGCGAAGGCACCGGCGCGGGACAGTTTGGCTCTCCCGAGGGCGTCGCCGTCGACTCGGCTGGCAACGTCTACGCCGTAGACACCGGCCTGCCCTCCAACCAGCGGGTGCAGAAGTTCAACCGCGCCGGCGAATTCCAGCTCGCCTGGGGCGGCGACGTCGTCTTCGACGGTCCCGATGACTCGAGCAACAACGAGGAACAGGAACTGACCCTCTCAGCCACCTCGGGAAGCTTCCGTTTGGGGTTGCCGAACATCCTCAGTCCCGGCCTCCCGCAGGAAACGCCATCGCTGCCCTTCAACGCCTCAGCGGCAGAAGTCAAAGCCGCACTCGACGCCCTGCCAACGATCGGCGGCCTCGGCGGCTCGGTCTCGGTCAGCGGCTCAAACCCCTACACCGTCAGCTTCGAAGGCAAATTTAGCGGTGACAACGTGCCCCAGCTCACGGTCACCCAGGGGGTGGGTTCGACGCTGAAATGTTCCAGCCCGACCGCGGCCGAAACGATCTCCTTCAAGTGGCTGCGCAACGGATCGACGATCGAAGGCGCCACCGCCTCCACCTACGTCACCAAAGAAGCGGACAAAGGCAAATCGATCCAGTGTCTGGTCACTGCCACCAATGCCAACGCCGGCTCGGTCCAGGTCTCAGAGCCCGGCCAGGTGATCGCACCGGCGCCGAAGACCCTGGCGCCGACCCATCCAGGGCCGATCGCCGCTCCCGAAGCGAGCGCGCCGCTCACTGTCGGCGGCGGTGGTGGGCAGACGCTCAGCTGCGCCGCCGCCGCTGCGGGCTGGAAGGACAAGGAAAGTGACATCTTCAGCTACGGCTGGTATCGCAACGGCGTGCGGATCCAATCCCCCATCCAATCCCCCACCTACAAACTGAGCGCCGCCGACCTCGCCAGCCCGGCGGTCTTCCAGTGCGAAGTCGTCGCCAGCGGCTCCTTCGAAGGCCTCGACACGGTCAAGCTGAGCGCCAACCTCGCCACCGCGCCGGCGCCGAGCTCACCGCCGGCGCCGGAAGCAAAAGCGAGCATCTCACCGGCGAACAACATCACCACCATTGCTGAGGGCGGCGGAGCGGAGATCTGCAAGCCCGCCGATCAGTGCAAAGGCGGCAGCAGAGGCGCCGCCGACGGCGAATTCGGCAGATGGCCGATCGTCGCCAGCTTCATCGCGATCGACCCCGCCGACAAGGTCTATGTCGGCGACGAGAACCGGATCCAGCGCTTCGATACCGAAGGCGTCTTCCAGTCCCAGATCGCCCTGCCGGGCAAAACCGTGCGATCGCTTGCCACCGATGCCGCCGGCAACCTCTACTACGCCGCCAACGGCCCCGGCATCCACAAGATCAGCTCCGCCGGCGTGCCGCTGGCGCCGGAAACCTTCGAACTCCCCAATGTTGACTTTGCCGCATCAATTCCGACTGCGGTCGCCGTCGATGTCGCCGGCAATGTCTATGCCATCCGTCCGACCACCTCCGGGCATCCCGCTGATGTGATCCTCGAGTTCGATCCTGCCGGAAAAGTGATCGCCAGCTTCGGCGAAGGGGAATTCGACGGATCGACCGGCCTAGCGGCCAACCTCTGCGCCGGCAGCGAAGCGCCGGGGAACCTCCTCGTCACCAACGTAGGTGGCGGCACCTTCCACACCAAAGACTTCGTGCGCGCTTACGGCACGCAGCCAAACGGTTGCTTCAAGGCGCTCACCGGCGCCGCGAGCAAAATCGAAGAAACCAGCGCCACCCTGAACGGCACGGTCAATCCCCTGGGCTCGCTCTCGAGCGAATGCCGCTTCCAGTACGGCACGACCACCTCCTACGGCTCGATCGCTCCCTGCGCGGAGTCCGCGGCGTCAATCGGCGAAGGGACCAAACCGGTTCCCGTCCACGTTGGCCTCAGCGGCCTGCAGAGGGGCACCGTCTACCACTACCGGCTGCTGGCCAAAGTCGCCGGCACGAGCGAAAAAGGTCCCGATCGCAGCTTCAAGACCCTTGGCCCGCCGGTGATCTCGGCCGATTACACCGTCGATGCCACCGCCACCGAGGCGAGCCTGAAGGCACGGGTAAACCCCGAAGGCTTCCCGACCACGTATCGCTTCGAATACGGCGCCGACGCCTCCTATGGCAAGAGCAGCGCCGAGGTCGCGATCGGCTCAGATCGCAGCGATCACCCGGTCGTGATCACGCTCAAAGGCCTCACTCCCGGAGCGACCTATCACTGGCGGATCGTCGCCGCCAACTCCTCGAGCGAAAAAGCCGGCCATCCGAGCGAAGGCGAAGACCACGTCCTCCATACGTACCGTCCCACCGCTGTCGATACCGATTGCCCCAACCAGACCTTCCGCACTGCCGCCTCGGCCTTCCTGCCCGACTGCCGGGCTTATGAGATGGTCAGCCCGGTCGACAAAAACGGCGGCGACATCTTCAGGGAACTGACCAGCGATGAAGATGTCGGCGACCGAGTCCAGGCCTCCCCCGACGGCAACCGCCTCACCTACACCGCCAACCCCTCCTTCGCCGGTTCCCCCAGCAACTTCAACTTCAACCAGTACCTCGCCAGCCGGCACGAAAGGGGCGAACCGGGAGAAGGCTGGTCCAATCAGGGGATCAATCCCCCCGTCGCGGGCCAGTCGGTCGACCCGGCCTACGTCTTCGGCTTCTTGCGCGAATTCATCGCCTTCACGCCCGACCTCTGCAGCGCCTGGCTGGTCGATCACCAGACGCCGCCCCCGACTGCCGACGGACAGCCGGGCTACACGAACCTCTACCGGCGCGAGAACTGCGGCGTCGACGCCGGCAGCTTCGAAGCGTTGGTGCCTAGCCCCAAGTATGAACTGCCCACGGGGACGCCATTGGAATACGTGTACCGCCACTCCGTCCAAGGCTACTCCGCCGATGGCAGCCAGGCGATCTTCGCCGCCGCGGCGAAGCTCAGCGAGGAAGCCGCCAAAAGCGCCAACTACCAGCTCTACGACAGCTCCGGCGGCGAAGTGCACTTGGTCAGCGTTCTGCCCAACGGCAGCGCCGCTTCGGGGAGTGCAAGCGAAGCGGGGAGCGGCTTCGTTGGCCGTGGAAATCTCGACCGAGCCGTCTCCACTGACGGCTCGCGGGTCTACTGGACGACCGACAGCAAGGTCTACCTGCGCCAGCACGCCGTGCAGGGCATCGTGCCCGGCGAATGCAGCGAAGCGGCGATCGCCTGCACGCTGGCGGTCAGCGCCTCCAACGCCGACGCCACTTTCTGGAGCGCCGCCGGCGACGGCTCCAAGGCCCTCTACTCAGAAGGCTCTCTCAAAGGCGGAAAAGCGGACCTCTACGAATTCGACCTGGCGAAATACGAAGCCAAAGAACCGCCGCGGCGGCTGATCGCCCACGACGTCAAGGGCGTCGCAGGCACCAGCCGGGACCTCTCGCGGATCTACTTCGTCTCCAGCGACGGGCTGGCGCCAGGGCAGAAAAACAGCCAGGGCGATGAAGCGAAAGCGGGCCAGCCCAACCTCTACCTCGACGAAAAAGGCGCGGTGAGCTTTGTCGCGACGGTGATCGCGGGAGACGTCGGGGCACTGGAGCCAGACTCGCGTACCCTCGCCTATGACATAAGCGAAGCGATCCCCTACTACCGCGCCACCAGGGTCAGCGCCGACGGCGCTCGCATCGCCTTCGAGTCGCGGGCACCCCTGACCGGATATGACAACACCGGCCCCGACGGACGGCCGGCGGTCGAGGTGTTCGCCTATGAAGCGGGCGGGGGCCTTGCGTGCGTGTCGTGCAACCCGAGCGGGGCGCGGCCGGGGGTGGCGGAACTACGGGTGCCTTATAGGCCTGTGCGTTCAGGGAACAAGACCCTCGTCCCAGCAGCAGCCTGGATCCCGACCTGGGAAAGCCCCCTGCACGCCTCAAACGTGCTCTCGGCTGACGGCGAGCGCCTTTTCTTCAACTCAAACGACGCGCTGCTGCCGCGCGATACCAACGGTGCCCCCGACGTCTATGAGTGGGAGGCGCCGGGAACGGGCCGCTGCAGTGAAGCAAGCGCCAGCTACTTCGCCCAAAACGGCGGCTGCCTGTATCTGATCAGCTCCGGCGAAAGCCCCTCCGAATCGGAATTCTGGGAGGCGAGCCCGGACGGGCGAGATGTCTTCTTCACCACCTCCTCGAGCCTCCTGCCCCAGGACCCGGGCCTGATCGATCTCTATGACGCCCGCGTCGACGGCGGCTTCCCCCAGCCGATCGAGCCGCCTGCTTGTGAAGGCGAAGCCTGCCAGGGCGCGGTAGCGCCGCCCAACGACCCGACCCCGGCCTCCTCGGGTTTCCGCGGACCCGGCAACCCGCCCAAAGGCACCTCAAAGCCGCGCTGTCCGAAGGGCAAGCGCCAGGTGAGGCGTGCCGGCAAATCCCGCTGCGTCGCCAGGTCTCACAAGAAGCAGCAAAAGCGCCGAGCCAACCACAACCGGAGGGCGGAGCGATGAAGCGCCTCGTCTCGATTCTCGCGATCGCTTTGGCAGCGGCCGCCTGCCTGCCCGCCGGCGCCCAGGCTGCCTTTGGCATCAACAACTTCGACGTGACCTTCACCAACGAGGACGGCACCCCCGCCACCCAGGCGGGCTCCCATCCCTTTGCGCTGACCGGCACCTTCGGCACCAACCTAGACGAAAAAAACATCCCCGAAGGCTGGCTCAGGGACCTGAGCACCGAGGTGCCGCCCGGCTTCTTCGGCGACCCCACCGCCTATCCGCGCTGCGCGACGGTCGAATACCTCGCCGGCGGATTCGAACCCGCCTGCCCGCTCCCGACCCAGCTCGGCATCGCCGGGATCTCGGCCACCACCCCGGGCGATTGGGAAACCCACCCGGTCTTCAACCTGCCGCCGCCCCCCGGCGTGCTCGTGCGGATCGGCTTTCGCATCGCCACCGAGAACACCTTCGTCGACATCCGTCTCTCCACCGAGCCCCCCTACCACGCGATCGGCGGCGCGCGCAACACCCCCCAGCTGACCAACGTCTTCGGCGGCAAGCTGCAGCTCTGGGGCAACCCGGCAGACCCCGTCCACGACGAAATGCGCGGTTCCTGCGGGCACCAAACTGCCTTCCTGCCGGTCGGCGACATCAAGGGCTTCGAATTCAAGCCGACCGGCGAATCGTGTCCCGTGCCGCCCAACCCCAAGCCCTTCCTGACCCTGCCGACCAACTGCGCCGAACCGCTTCCGAGCAGCTACCAGGCTCGCTCCTGGAACGATCGCGACGGCGACGGCAAGGCCGACACCGACGCCGGCTCGATCCTCACCCACGACGCCGCCGGCAACCCCCAGCCCTTCGACGGCTGCGGCAAAGTCGGCTTCTCGCCGACGACCGAGACCAAGACCAGCACCGAATCGGCCGAGACCGGCTCGGGCCTTGACTTCTCGGTCGACTTTCACGACGAAGGCCTGACCAGCGTCGGTGGCCTTGCCCAGTCGCAGGTAAAGAAAGCGGTGGTCACCCTGCCCGAAGGGGTGACGATCAACCCCTCGGTCGGCGAAGGCCTGGCGATCTGCACCCCTGCCCAGATCGACCAGGAGACGCTCGAATCAAAACCGGGTGAAGGCTGCCCCGATGCGTCGAAGCTCGGCACCCTGCACGTCGATACGCCGTTGCTGGACGAAGGGATCGAGGGCTCGGTCTATCTCGCCCAGCAAGACGATGCGGCAACGACGACTCCTGGGGCGGAGAACCCCTTCGACACCCTGATCGCGATCTACCTGGTGCTGCGCAACACCAACCTCGGCCTGCTCGTGAAATTGTCGGCCAAGGTAGAGCCAGATCCCAAAACGGGGCAACTGGTGACGACCCTCGACGACAGCCCCCAGGTCCCCTTCAGCCACTTCAACTTCCACTTCAAAGAAGGCGCCAGGGCGCCACTGATCACCCCATCGGCCTGCGGCACCTACACCACCAGCGCCAAGTTCTACCCTTGGTCAGATCCCTCTAACCCCCAGACGGTGAGCTCCTCTTTCAAGATCACCAGGGGAGTCGGCGGAGGCCCCTGTCCCCCGGAAGGAATCTCTCCCTTCCATCCCGGTTTCAGCGCCGGCGCGCTGAACAACAACGCCGGCTCCTTCTCTCCTTTCAACATGCGCCTGATCCGCTCTGACGGAGAACAGGACATGACCAAGTTCTCCGCGATCCTGCCCCCGGGGGAGCTTGGCTCGCTGGCCGGGGTGGGCAAATGCCCAGACTCTGCGATCGACGTCGCCAAGTCAAAGACCGGTAGGCAGGAGCTTGCCTCTCCGAGTTGCCCTTCGAACTCCCTGATCGGCCACACCCTGGCCGGAGCGGGAGTGGGGGGCTCTCTGACCTACGTCGGCGGCCAGATCTACCTTGGCGGCCCCTACCACGGGGATCCCCTCAGCGTGATCTCGGTCACCCCGGCTGTGGCCGGACCCTTTGACGCGGGAACGGTTGTCGTCAGGCTGGCTTTGACCCTCAACTCGAAGACCGCCGAAGTAGAAGTCGACGGCGCCAACTCGGACCCGATCCCCCACATCCTCAAGGGAATTGTGCTCAAGGTCAGGGACCTGCGCGTCTACGTCGATCGGCCCAACTTCACCTTGAACCCGACCTCGTGCAACGAATCGAAAGCCAGGGCCACTCTCTTTGGCTCCTACCTGAACGTCTTCGATCCCTCCGATGACGTCCCGGTTGCTCTCTCCGATCGCTACCAGGCCGCCAACTGCCTGAACCTGGGCTTTAAGCCAAAGCTCGACCTGGCTCTCAAAGGCGGCACCAAGCGGGGCGGGCACCCTGGCTTGATCGCCACCTACACGCCGAGAAAAGGCGATGCGAACATCAAAGGCCTCGTCGTCCGCCTGCCGCGCTCCGCCTTCCTCGACCAGGCTCACATCCGCACGATCTGCACCAGGGTCCAGTTCGCCGCCAAGGCCTGCCCAAGGGGAGCCCAGTATGGCTTCATCAAAGCCTGGACGCCGCTCCTGGACACGCCTCTGGAAGGACCCGTTTACCTCAGGTCCTCCAATCACAAGCTGCCCGACCTGGTCTTCGACCTGCACGGGCTGGTCGACGTCGAGGTGGCGACCAGGATCGACTCCGCCCAAGGCGGGATCAGGGCGACGCTCGAAGACGCACCCGACGCACCGCTCTCCAAAGTCCTCTTGAAGATGCAGGGCGGCAAGAAGGGGCTGATCGTCAACAGCCGCAACCTCTGTGGGGCCACCTCGAAGGCCGCTGTGGAATTCGGTGGGCAGAACGGGAAGCAGTTCAACGCCAACCCTGTGATGCAGGCCGATTGCGGTGGGAAGCGGAAGGGCTCACACAAACGCCGCTGACGCTCTTTCCCTACCGGGAGGCGGGAGCTGTCGCGGCGAACGCCTCGGCCGCGAGCTGCGGCCCGAGGTAGGGAACGAGCAGAGCGAACTCCAGCTCAGGCAGGATTCGCGGCAGGTCCGGCGTCACCCGGCCGTCGCGCAGCTCGTCGAAGATCAGTCCGAGGACGGCGCCAACAGCCATCACCCCCGTGTTCGGTGGCAGCTCGCGTCGTTGTTGTGGCCCGTCCGGCTCGAGCAGCCCGGCGAAGCGGCCGATGGCTTCCCGGTGGCGCCGGCGCGCCTCCGCGCCGGCGGCGGAGAACTCGACGATCGCCGTCCGCGCCAGCGCCGGGTCGCCGGCAAGCAGCTCGACCACCGCGGCAAGCCCGCTCCTAGCCCGCTCGCGCCAGCTCTGTCTGCGCTCGCAGGCGGCTTCGGCGGCTCCGAGGATCCTCTCGACGGCCAGGTCGTAGGCGGCGAGGAAGCATTCCTGCTTGTTTTCGAAGTGCTTGTAGAAGGTGGTGCGGGAGGCGCCCGCCTCGGTCAGCACGTCGGCGACCGAGATGCCGAGGTACCCCTTGCGGCCGACAGCGCGGATCATCGCCTCGACGATCGCGCCGCGTCGCGTTCCGTCCTGCTCCATCGCACGCTCCCGGAGATAGACAACGTGGTACGCAACTATACCGCTAAATGTACAGTGCAGTACACAAGCTATCTCGGCAACCGATCGAGCCTTTACGTTAAAGTAAAGGCGTGCCCAAAATCTCTTCCAAGCATCAGGTCACCCTGCCGGCGGAGAGCCTCAGGGCTGTGGGACTGAAGGCCGGAGACGAGGTGATCATCGAGCCCGAAGGTCCGGATCGGATCGTCGTCCATCGAGCCGCGCACGACCCCAGTCAGGCGCTGGGAGTTTTCGACGGGCTGTATGAGCCCGATTACCTCGAGAAATTGCGTTCCGAAGAGCGGGCGTGAGTGCCTGCGTCCTCGACACGGATGTCGTAATTGCGGCGCTGGACCGTCGCGATGCCCACCACCGGAAGGCTGCCCGGGCGATCGAACGGCTGGTGGAGGAGGAGAGCGACCTGCTGCTGTCGGCGGTCAACTATGCCGAGTCCTTGGTGCGGCCCGCGCAGGACGAGCGAAGTCTGCGGATCGCCATCGATTCGATCGCCTCGCTTCAGATTCGGGTTGTCCCGCCTGACGCGACGATCGCGCGAGATGCCGCTCGCCACCGCGGTCTCGGAATCAGCCTTGCCGACGGCTTTGCCCTTGCGACGGCGAGCGCGCGCGACGCCACGGTCGCCTCGTTCGACAGGCGCGTGCGCCGTGCCCTGCGCCCGGCGGGCCTACGGCTATATGCTGCCCTTGCTTAGCGCGTTGGGCGGCTGGTCGAGCGCCTAAGGAGCCTGCCCGGCAAGCGGCCGGGGAAGCCGCGCGCAAAGGGCGGCGAAGAGCGCGATCGCGACGGCTGCTCCGAGCCAGTGGACGCCGATCAGAACGAAGAGCAGGCTGGGGATTCCGGCCAGAGCGGCCCGGATCAGCACCGGCGCCTCGGGCAGCCCGACCACGCGGGCGGTGAGCCAGGCACAGAGCATCCAGGACAGGGGGCCGACCAGCCAGCCCCAGCTTGCGAAGAAGCCGTGCGAGAAGACGATCGCCAGCAGCAGCGAGAGCACGGTCACGGCCACCACCTGCACCACCGCCACGCGCCAGAGGATCGCCGAGTCCACGCGACGATTCTCTCAGCCGCGGGCTATTGGAGGCTGAAGACCACCCGCACGCTGGCCGTCACCGTCGAGGCCCCGGGCTTCGTCGGCGGCGCCGGCTCGGCGGCGGCGCCCTTGAGGCCGGACTGAGGCTGAGCGGGCACGACTTCGGCGCCTTCTTCGATGCTCACGGCCGGGCCCAGCGTCGCCCCCGCCCGCGCCGCGAGAGCGGCGGCCTTGGCTTTCGCCTGGTCGAAGGCAGCGAGCAAGGTGTTCTCGTAGGCGAGCTCTGGATCGCCCGGGAAGAAGCGGGGGCCGCCGGTGCCGGTCGCCCCCGCGGCAACGGCGACGTTGACCGTTTCCCCGGCTCGGTCGGGCTGGTGCAGGATCACCGAGATCCCCTCGCTCGCCCTGTAGGCGGTGCGTTTGCCGCGGACGACTTTCCGGATCGAGATGCGGCCGGTGGTGACGTCGCCGGCGCCCACCCCCGGAATCCCCTGCACCGCCGCGATCACCTGCTGCAGGCGGGTCGAGACGACGCGCAGCGCGGCCGCCCGCGAGCTCCGTTCCTTGGCCACCTGGAATCCCAAGCCGGCGGTGTCGTTCGGCACCGCCTGGGTCGCCGAGCCGTTCACCGTAACCGTCCGGTCCACGGCCCAGGCGGAAGACGGGACGAGCAGGAGCAGGGCGAGCAGCCCGAGCAGCCCGAGAACGGTGGATGTCCGAGCCCTCGCCCTCATACCTCTACTCGGGGCCGTCTGCCGCGCTGCGCAGCGCGGCGATGTCGAGCTTGCCCATCTCCAGCATCGCCTTCATCGCGCGCTCGGCTCGCCCCTTGTCGGGATCGGAGAACAGCTCTTCCATCCCGGTCGGGACAACCTGCCAGGAGAGGCCGTAGCGGTCCTTGAGCCAGCCGCACTGCCCTTCCTCGCCGCCTTCGGCCAGCTTGGTCCAGAAGTAGTCGATCTCCTCCTGGGTCTCGCATTCGATCGCGAACGAGACCGCCTCGTCGAACTTGAACTGGGGGCCGCCGTTGATGCCGATGAACCGCTGGCCATCCAGCTCGAACTCGACCGTCATCACCGTGCCCGCCTCGCGCGGGCCGGCGTCGGTGTAGTGGGTGACGTCGACGATCCGCGAGCTCTCGAAGACCGAGACGTAGAACGCCGCTGCCTCCTCGGCCTCGGTGTCGAACCACAAGTTGGGGACGATCTTCTGTTGCATGGGACCCACCTCCTGGCGTGCGTGTACCCGATTGCCGCGGCCTCTATCCTCCCTGATCGGTCCCAAACCGGGGCGGTTAGCTCAGTTGGGAGAGCACCTCCCTTACAAGGAGGGGGTCGGCGGTTCGAGCCCGTCACCGCCCATCCGGGCATGGAATCAACCCGAAACCGAAATAACCACGTGGGATAGAACTCCACCATGTCCTGCCTCCATGTCTTCGCGACCCTCTCGGGCGGTGCTCGCAAGGTGGTCTCCAACAAGTCTGAGGCCGATGTCCTGTCTGGCTTCGTGGTGCCTTTCATCAAGGACGGAACGATCACCACTACCTGGGGCTCGAAGACCCAGACTCGTCAAGCGCTCGAGCTTCGGGTCTTTCAGACCGAGGCACCATTCGCGCCGAAGGCTGGGATCGACATTGAGACCTTTGTCAAGGGCCGGAAGAACCGCTACAACACGCTGGCGTCGAAGGCGGAGAAGTTGTTGAGTCAAGCTAAGACTCGGGTCTTCGTGGTGATGCCGATCCAGGGAGACGAGGCTGGCGGCCAGGAGGAGCAACGAGTCTTCAGGGAGTACGACGAGCGTTTCAGCGCAATAGAACAAGTGCTACGGGGAGTTGGGTGCGTAGCGATCCGCATTGACAAGGAGCAACCACTGGACGGGATGGTCGAGCGTATTAAAGCCGAGATCAAGCGGTCTGCCTTTGTTATTGCCGATCTAACCGATGAACGGCAGTCGTGCTACTACGAGCTCGGATACGCCGACGGACTTGGAACCCCGGTGATATGCGTGGCATCGCAGGAGAGCGTCCTTCATCCGGGGACTCCGACCAAAGTTCACTTCGATATCCATCGCCGCGTCCTCATGTTTGTGAACCACAAACAGCTGAAATCAAAGCTCAAGGCTGCCTTTGAGAAGAATAAGACGGTCCTTCTCGAGGATCGAGAAGCGGCTCAGCAACTGGATCTCCCGGATTAACGGCTTCGGAGGGCAGTGAGCCTGCCCGCCCCGGCCCTCCAGTTCCGCCACGACCTCCGCGCCCTTCCCTCGAAGCGCCACCCGTCATTCCATTGAGCACCCATGCTTCTCCTCGGTCTCGGTGGACAGGCGCTTGGATTAGGCCGTCAGCCGCCAAGCCCGCCCAGCACCGCAAACGGGTTCCGTGGGCGCTCCGCGTAGGCCGCGGCCCAGGTTCCCTCCACGTTGACTCGGCTGCCGGCGGGAGCCTCGTCTCGAATCCGCTCGGCGAGTGCCTTGGCGCTGTCCTCGTCGCTGGCGCCGACCAGCAGGAACCTCCAGCGGTGAACGGCTGGGAGACCCTCCTGCCGGAGTTGCTCGGAGAAGCGCACGGCGTCGTGGCGCGAGGGGAGGTCGACCCGGACCTCGAATTCGGGGTGGCCGGTCTTCGCCGTCTCCTCGCGCTCGCGCGCAATCAGGGCTTCGTGCTCGGCCAGCCTGGCGGCGTCATCCGGAGGCAGCGGCTTGTCGGGGTCCTCCCATTCCTCCGCCGAGGGATGCCAGTGGCGGAGGTCGGCATCGATCTCCCATTCGTGCTTCTGCGTCTCGCCCTCGATGACGTCTCGGGCCCGTTCGGCCTGATCGCGGGTGCCGGCGTAGAGGAACACCCGTCCCTCGTCTCGACTCACGACGACGCGGTCATGGAACGCGTCGCTCAGGTCATGCTCGAGCTGCTCGGCGTCGAAGCTCTCGGTCAGCGCACGTGCATGGCCCTCCTCGTGCAGGTCGATCTGCAGCCGCCAGTCATCGCTCATCGCTGCATCCTTCCACGCTCCCCGTCTGCCAGCCACGCTTGATCTTCATCGGCCGCTGCGCCTGGGGCGGGAGATCGCTCGCCAGCAGGCATCGGCGATCGCTTCGAGATCGGCGCCGGTCAGCTCGATGCCGTTGGCGGCGAGGCGGACCGGGGGCGCGAGGCCGAGCTCGTAGAGCACCTCGAGCGGCAGGGGGAGGAGCTGGGCGGTCATCGCCGGATCGGCAGCCTGTTCGAGGATCGGGCCCTCCTGTTCCAGCGCCGCCGCGTGGGCGCGGGACCTGTAGGGCGAGCTGTCGACCTGGAGCAGGAAGAGGGCGTGGTCGGGGTAGGCCGCCAGGTGGCGATAGCTCGCCAGCCAGATGCCGCGGAAGCGCTCGGGCGGGTCCGCGGCGGGGTCGAGCTCGGCGGTTGCCGCGGCGCCCAGCTGCGCCTTCGTCTCCAAGTAGGCGGCCAGGACGAGGTCGTCCTTGGAGCCGTAGTGGGTGTAGGCGGTGCCCGTCGCGACCCCCGCCTCGGCCGCGATCGCGCTCATCGAGGCGCCGTGGAAGCCCCGCTCGGCGACCAGCCGCCGCAGCGCCGCTCGCACGGCGGCGGCTCGGTCGAGGCCGGCGACGCTCATAGGAGCTGCAGGCCGGTTTCCCGCTCGGATACCTCCCAGAGCCGGGCGATCGCCCGCTTCATCCCGACTCGCCGCAGGATCGGCCTGCGTACGGGCGGGCCGCTGCCGACCCAGAGCGGGCCGTAGAACTGACCGCCGCTTGCGGCGGGGTCGGTCGCGGCCCGCAGCTGGGAGAGCGCGCCGGTCGCCGGCGACATGCCGGTCGACCCCGCCAGCGAGTGGAAGAAGCGCTGCGAGAGGCCACCGTCGGTCTCCGCGACGCTGACCGCCTGCAGATCGGTGTTGGAGAGGCCGGGATGGGCGATCAGGCTTGCCGCCCGCGCCCCGTCTTCCTCGAGCAGGCGGTTCAGGCCGAGGCCGAAGTGGAAGTTCGCGAGCTTCGCCTGGTTGTAGGCCCGCCAGGGCCCGTAGCGCCCGTGCAGGTGGGGGTTCTCCGGGTCCACGGCTTTACCCAGGAGGTGCGCCGTGCTGGTCACGGTGACGATCCGCGCCCTCCCGGCCCGCAAGAGGGCGGGCATCAGCAGCGCCGTGAGGGCGAAGTGCCCGAGGTGATCGACGCCGAACTGCATCTCGAACCCGTCGGCGGTCTGACGCTCGGGGATCCCCATTACACCGGCGTTGTTGACGAGGATGTCGATCGCCTCATGGCTCGTGAGGATCTGCGCGGCAGCCTCGCGTACCGACGCCAGCGAGCCGAGGTCGAGCTCGACGATCTCGAGCGCGGCATCCGGCGCCCCCCGGCGGATCGCCACTTCGGCCTCGGTCGCCTTCGCTCGATTGCGGGCCGCCATCACGACCTGTGCGCCGGCCGCCGCCAGGGCGCGGGCGGTCTCGAGGCCGAGGCCACCGTTGGCACCGGTCACCACCGCCGTCCGGCCGCTTTGGTCGGGGATGTCCTCGACGCTCCAGCTCACAAGCCCTCCTCATCTGAGTGAACATTCATTCACCCCACGCTAGCGGGCGGGCGCAAACCGTGCGCCCTCCGGCGGCGCCGGGGCGGTTGCTCTACTCGCGGGCCGCTAGCCTCAATCCCGATGGCCGACCCCGCTTCGATCCCCCGCGAGCATCGAAGTCCCGCCCCGGCGATCGAGGGGGCGCTGCGGCTCTTCGAGCCGCCGCTCCGGCCCGAGGCCGTGGACGTCACCCACGGCTATCTCGACCTGCTGGGGCGAGAGGACCCGACCGGCGCGCACCTCGGCCAGCGGCTGATGGTGAGCCGCGCGCTGCCCCTGATCTACCAGCGTTTCTGGCGCCCGCTCGGCGGCCGCCTGCTGATGGGGCTGACCGGGCCCGGGACCGCGGAGGAGCACCGGATGGCGCTCTCGATGCTCTCGATCGCCCCCGGAGACCGGGTCCTCGACGTGGCCTGCGGCCCGGGCAACTTCACTCGCGACTTTGCCGACGCCGCCGGCGAAGGCCTCGTCGTCGGCATCGACGCCTCGGCGCCGATGCTGGACGTCGCGGTCAGGGACACCGACAGCGCCAACGTCGCCTACCTACGCGGCGACGCCTGCGCGCTGCCCTTCCGCGACGGCAGCTTCGATGCGGTCTGCTGCTTCGCCGCCCTCTACCTGATCGAGGATCCGATGCGGGCGCTGGGGGAGATCGTCCGCGTCCTCGCGCCGGCCGGCCGGCTGGCTTTGCTGGCCAGCTGCAATCGCGGCCTTCTGCCAGCCGGCACGACCAACGCGATCGTGCGAAGGTTGAGCGGCGTGCGGATCTTCGGGCGCGACGATCTGACGCGGGCGCTGACCGGCGATGGCCTGGCCGGCGTTGAGCAGCGAGTTACCGGTCTCGCCCAGTTCGTCTCAGGACACAAGCCGGAGGTGGCATAGATGGCACATATGGGCGGTACCGCCAGCGCCGAGATCGACGCTCCCCTCGACGAGGTCTGGGCGGTCGTCGAGGACGTGCTCACCGCTCCCGAGTGGCAGGGCGGCCTGGTGGAGATTTCGGCGCTGGAGCGCGACGGCGAGCGCCGCCCGACCCTGGTGGAGAGCGTCAGCGACATCAAGGTCAGGCAGGTGAAGACGCAGGTTCGGTTCAGCTATGAGCCCCCCACGCGCCTTTCCTGGTCGCAGGAGAAGGGCGATCTCAAGTCGGTCGAGGGGTCCTGGCTGCTGGAGGATCTCGGCGGCGGGCGAACGCGAGCCACCTACACGCTGGACGGCGACCCGGGGCGGGTGCTGGGGATGCTGATCCGCGGCCCGGTGGAGGCCGCTGCCCGGGCGATGCTGGTCAACGCCCGCCCGGGCGAGCTGAAGGCTCGCGTCGAGGACGATCGGTGAGCGACAGGGATCTCTCCGTAGTCGTCCTCGGCGCCAGCGGCGTCACCGGGCGGCGTGTCGCCGCCTACCTCGCCGAACGCGCCGGCGAGCTGGGGGCGAGCTGGGCAGTCGCGGGGCGCGACCCGGCCAAGATCGAGCGCGTCCTCGGCGAGATCGGCGTCGCCGCACCCGAGACGATCGTCGCCGACGTCGGCGACCCGGCCTCGCTGGCGGCGATGGCGTCGCGCACCCGAGTGGTCCTGGACCTGGTCGGCCCCTACACCCTCTACGGCGAGCCGGCGATCGAGGCCTGCGTCGCCAACGGCTCCCACTACGTCGACCTGACCGGCGAGATTCCCTTCGTGCGCCGCATGGTTGACGCCTTCCACGAGCGCGCGGCGGCGGCCGGGGTGAAGATCGTCCAGGTCTGCGGCTTCGAGGCGCTGCCGCCCGACCTGGCGGTGCTGCTTGCCGCGGAGACTGCGCGCGAGCGCTGGAGCGAAGACCTCTCCGAGGCAGACGTCGACATCGCAACCCAGCAGCCCTCGGGGCTCCTCGGGCTCGCCGACCTGATCTCCGGCGGAACGCTGCAGAGCATGGCCGAGGCGCTCGGCGACGAGCAGGCTGAGGAAGTAGCCGACCCCGCCGCGCTGATCCCCGACGCGTCGCTCGCGGCAGCGGTGCGGCGTCGCAGCCCGATCGATCTGTCCCCGCGCTTCAACGGGCGCGGTGACGCGATCGCCCCGATGACCCCGATCGCTTTCATCAACCCAGCCGTGATCCACCGCACCGCGGCGCTGCTCGCCGCCGAGCGGGGCAATGGCGCCGAGCCCCTGCGCTACCGCGAGGGGATTGCGATCCCCGGCGGCTCGGCCAGCATGCCGCTGCGCTATGCGGCCGCGGGGGCGCTGACGGGGATGCAGGCAGGCTTCCGCACGCTGACCCGTGCGCGGCCGTCTGTCAGGGGTCGCTCCGCAGGCGTCATGCGCAAGATCCTCCCGTCCTCTGGCTTCGGCCCCTCCGGCGAGCGCCTCGAGCAGTGGTCGTGGCACCTGACCCTCGACGCCCGCACCTCCGCTGGCCATCGGGTCCAGGTCGAGGTCGATGCGGACGGTCACCCCGGGTACCTGACCACGGCCAAGCTGCTCGGCGAGGTCGGCCTGCTTCTCGCCGAGGACGGCGCCACGCCCGAGCGCGCCGGCTGCCTGACCCCGGCCACCGCGATCGGCACCGGCAGCCTCGACCGCTTCGAGCGGGCCGGCGCCCGCTTCGCCGTTACCTCCTAAGCCGTCGAGCCCGCGATTGCAGCCTTTTCCCCACCACGGTGTGGAGAAAGCTGCAATCTAGCGTTGGAGTCTCGCCCGTAACCGCTGCCAGATCGAGGGCGGACGCGGCTGAGCCCGCCGCCACTCTTCCTCGGTCGGCAGGCGCCCCGCTTTGCGGGCGGCGAGGACGCACTTGGTATGGGCGTGGCGGCGCTGCGAGCTGTCGCCCTCCGGGGCGATCAGGAAGTGCTCGCTGAGGGCGGGGAGGCGGTTGCCGCAGAACGGGCAGCGGTAGGTGGCCGGCTTGCGGTTCTGCGCCGGGCGCATCGCCCACCAGCGCGGCGGCGGCTTGCTCAGGGGGCGCCGGTGCGGAGCTGGGGCGTCACCGTGCCGCCACGTCGCCGCTCGGACTCGGTGACGACGTCGAAGAAGACGTCGTTGCGGCCCCGCCGCATACGTCGTGGAAGGGCGCGGCGGGCGCTCCTGTGAGCGGCGACGATTGCACGGAAGCTGGCCTCATGCGCGCCATTCCAGCGGATGCCGAAAATCTCCCGCACACGAGGGGGCAGCGTTCCCTTGACCATGTGGTTCTGTAGCGCGATATTGCCCCGTGCGGGTATGGGCACCGGCTGACGGAACGCCACCAGTGGGGCCATCTCCAGACCGTGATCGGTCACCTGCAGGTCGGGAGCGGCAAGCATGCCATCGAACCAAGCCTTGAACTCGACGTAGCTCCCCGGAACCTCGCTGGATGGCAGCCCGAACAACTGGCCGAAGCGGACGTAGTCCTGCCACAGCGCCTCCAGCTCCTCGGGGTCGAGCGGTCGAACCAACGTCTCGTACATCGCGCGGCCCGAATCGGCGATCACCGCCAGCGTCCACAGCATCAGCTCGGGATCAAAGGCCGAGTAGGGGGTTCCCGCCGGGAATCTCCCCGCTGGCTCCGGAAGCTTGCCCTTGATCGTCTCGTGCAGCCGGCGCACTTTCGCCAGTGCCGCGTCAGCCTCCTCCCGGGTGCCCAGAAACACCGTCTCCTGGATCTTCGCCGTGCGCGTCAACCGCTCGAAAGGGCGGTTGCCAGACAAGGTCGAGAGCATCGTGCCGGTGTAGGTGAGCGGTTCCAGCGCGCCGATCAGCAGCGCCCGCTGCCCGTAGAGGAGGCCGACCGAGCGCTCGCCGTGGACCCGGCGCGCCATCGATCGCCCCGGGGGGAAGTAGTGCTCCTCGGCGTTTCGCTCAGCCTCCACCGAGTGGAGATGCTACTCCGGCGCCGGCGGCTCCGAGGAGAGCACGACCGCTGCCGGGATCGCGCTCGGCATGTGCTTTTCCCGCAGCTCGTGGGCGGCGAATATCTCGTCGAGGTCCTCGCGGGTGAGCGTCTCGCGCTCCAGCGCGTTGGCGGCGAGGTCGTCGAGGCATTCGCGGTTGTCGGCCAGCAGCGCCCGCGCTCGCCGGTATGCCTCGCGCGCCAGGCTCATCGCCGCCAGGTCGACGTCGCGGCGGGTGCGGTCCGAGAGGGCGTAGTTGTCGGTCGGCAGCGCGATCGGCGGCGCCCCGTCGGCGTCCAGCGCGACCCCCATGCCGAATTCGGCGACCATCTGCTTGCAGACCATGTGCACCCGCGCGAGGTCGTCGACCGCCCCCGAGTAGGACTCGTTCAGCACCTCTTCCTCGGCGGCGCGACCGCCCAGCAGGGTGACCAGCTCGTCGAGCAGCTCGTCGTGCGACTTCAGGTAGGTGTCCTCCTGCGGCGAGTGGCCGACGAAGCCGAGCGCCGGCCCGCGCGGGACGATGCTCAGGATCTCCGGGGGGTCCAGCCCCAGCAGCCTGCGGCAGAGCGCGTGCCCGGCCTCGTGGTAGGCGACGATCCGCCGCTCCTTCTGGCTCAGTCGCCGCGCCTGCTGGGAGCCGACCGATTGGCGCAGCAGCGCCTCGTCGAGATCCTCGCGCGCCATCGCCCGGCGCCCCGCGCGGCCGGCGATGATCGCGGCCTCGTTGAGCGCGTTGGCGAGCTGGGCGCCGGTCATCCCGGTCGTCTTGCGCGCCACGTCGGTCAGGTCGAGGTCGGGCCCGAGCGGCTTGCCCTTGGCGTGCGCGCGCAGGATCGCCTCGCGGCCGTCGCGGTCCGGCGGCGCCACCAGCACCTGGCGGTCGAAGCGGCCCGGCCGCAGCAGCGCCTTGTCGAGCTTGTCGACGTAGTTGGAGGCGGCGATCACGATCACCGTCCCCGGATCCTTCTCGAAGCCGTCGAGCTCGACCAGCAGCTGGTTGAGCGCCTGCTCGCGCTCGCTCGAGCCGCCATCTCCACCGCCGCTGCTGCGCGCCCCCCCGACCGCGTCCAGCTCGTCGATGAAGATGACGGCCCGGCCCGACTTGCGCGCCTCCTTGAACAGGCGCCGGATGCGGGCGGCTCCCCTCCCTACGAACATCTCTACGAAGCTCGATCCCGAGGCCGAGAAGAAGTCGACGCCGGCCTGGGCGGCGACCGCCCGCGCCAGCATCGTCTTGCCGGTCCCCGGCGGCCCGAACAGCAGCACGCCGCGCGGCGGCTGCGCGCCGAGCGCGGCGAAGCGGTCGGGGTCGCGCAGCCACTCGGCAACGTCCATCAGCTCGTCCTTGGCAGCGTCGACTCCCTGCACCTCCTCCCAGAGCACCGGCTCGGTCTTGCTCGCCTTGACGGTCTCGGGCTTGGTCGTGCCCATCGTCCCGCGCAGCAGTGTGACGAAGACGATCAGCAGGCCGAACATGAAGACGACCCCGAAGATCGGGTACCAGTCGAAGAAGAAGTTCTGGATTTCGGTTGCCGTAAGCGCTTGGGCTAGATGCATGGCTTCACAGAGTCAACGCGGAGTGTCGGGGCAAACTCCCCGCACTCCAATCGCATATCCGTCCGCGGCGCTTTTCGCGGCTAAAGTTCGGCAGTCAGCCGCGCACCACCTGCGAGCCGCCGACGATGGCCTCGGTCCCGTCGTCGCCGAAGACGATCCAAGCCTTGTTGCCGCCGTCGTAGTCGGGGGCCCAGAGCTTCAGCGTCGCCGGCCGGTCCCAGACGGTGACCTCCTCCTCGCCGGTCTCGTCCAGACCGCGCCAGATCCGCACGAAGGGGTTGCCCTCCGCCTCCTCGCCGATCGTCGTCGGCTCGCGGTGGCCGGGATGGACCCGCGTCTCCGGCGGCAGCTCCATCAGCCGCATCACCGAGGCCTTGAGGTCGGCGAAGCCGCTGGCCCCCGGCGCCATCGTCCCCCCGACCGTCCCCTTGAAGAGGACGTCGGCGGTGAAGACGTCGGTTTCGTTGACGAGGAAGGCGAGGTGGCCGGCAGCGTGGCCGGGGGTGGAGATCGCCTCGATCTCGAGGTCGCCGGTGGTCAATCTGTCGCCGTTGGCCATCGTCTCCGCCTCCTCGCCGAGCTCGGCCGCCGTCTCGGCATGGGCGACCAGGGGCGGGTTGCCGAGCCGCTGACGCGCCTCGGTCAGGCCGGCGACGTGGTCGAGGTGGGGGTGGGTGACGAGGACGTGGGTGATCTCGATCCCGTCCCGCTCGGCCCGCTCGAGCAGCGGCCCGAGGTCGTCGTTGCCATCGATCAGCACCCCCGTGCCGTCCGCCTCGTCGGCGACCAGGTAGGCGTTCGAAAGCCACATCGGGTTCTCGGTCCTCTCGAGTATCACTGCGCTCCTCCCGTCGGCGGTTGCGGTCGTGCCCCTAACCGTACGGCCTGGGGGCCGGGTGAGGGCGGGGCGAGGGTGCCGGCAGTCGCGGGTCAGACAGCCGCATCCAATCTCGGTACGGCCGCGGCCGATGGTTTTCCCCACCGCAGCGCCAGGCTAGCTACCGTGTTGGAGTTGATGAGGGCCGGAAGCACCCCGGCGCCAGGGCTCCGCCCGGTGCTCCCGGCGATCTCGAATCGTGATGGCGCCGATGGCTGACACGCGCATCGCCTCGGCCGCTCCGAGCGGCACCAAAGAGGCTGGGGCGCTGTTCTCCGCCGCGCCGCCGGCAAAGGCGCATGAGATAGACCCAGGGCCCGCTCCTTGAGCAAGCGCCCGGCGGGGGCGCTTGCGGGCATAGCCATGATCCTTCTCCTCGCCGCCCCGGCGATCGGGGCGCCGCGGCCGCGCGACACCGTGATCGCGACGCCCAGCGTGGGCTCGGCGCGCATCTCCGCCAGCGCGGAAGAGGACCGCTACCCGATCGACGACGGCAGCGACGAAACCGTCGCGATCTCGGTCACACCCGCTTGTCAAGTCGCCTGCACCGCCGCGGACCCCCAGCAGATCGCCGACTTCCTCGGCACCCTGATCCACGGCTTCGAGATGGAACTGCTCACCGTCCAGCTCGACACTCCGTCTCAGATCGAGTTCGATTGCGGCTACGGCGCCCAGG
Organism: uncultured Solirubrobacterales bacterium; assembly: GCA_963770315.1. GTDB lineage: Bacteria > Actinomycetota > Thermoleophilia > Solirubrobacterales > 70-9 > VRUE01. Next base: position 2,306,975 of record CAVYPC010000002.1, on the reverse strand, counting down.
CCTGCTATTACGGCGGCGAAGACAAAATCGTCCTCAGCGGCAACGACAGCCAGGCCCCAGACGGGGCGAGTCGGGAATTCGTACTAGCTCACGAGTACGGGCACCACGTCGCCCGCCATCGCGAAAGCCCGCCGCCGTTCCCGGCGGCGATCGACTGGGGCACCGCCCGCTGGTCGAGTTACGAGCACGTCTGCCAGCGCTCGCGGGCCGGGGCTCTCTTCCCCGGCAACGAGGGCCTGCACTACTTCCGCGATCCGGGTGAGGCGTTTGCCGAGAGCTTCGCCCACCTGCGCTTCCCCGAAAGCGACGTGCCCTGGCGCTGGGTGCACTCGCTCGAGCCCAACCAGGCCGCCTTCGAGGCGATCCGCGAGGACGCCCTCGACCCCTGGTTGGGACGGAGCGTCTTCAAGCTGCAAGGTCGCCTCCCTCCGCGCCATGACGGATCGGCGGTAAGGGCCTTCGGGACGCCGCTCGACGGCACCGTCAGCCTGCGCCCGGCCGGCAAGCCGCTCTACGACCTCGATCTGCTGAATCCGGCCGGCCGCGTCCTGCGCAGCTCGCGCCACGGCCTCGGCTCCGGGCATCAGCTCAACTACACCGTCTGCGGCCAGTCCCGGTTGCGGGTCGCGATACGCGCATCCCGCCGTGCTGGCGGCGCCTTCAAGCTGCAAATCCAGCGACCCTGAGATAATCCCCGGCGGGCGATCCCTTGCCCGTATCCCAGAGGGGGCGTAGCTCAGTTGGTTAGAGCGCCGGCCTGTCACGCCGGAGGTCGCGGGTTCGAGTCCCGTCGCTCCCGTATCGAGACTCCCTGAAATTTCTAATTCGCCGGGCGGTTTCACCCATCACCCACCCAACATGGCGAATGCGTGTGGACTGTGATGAGTTCGAAGTGATGTCAGCGTTTGCTAACAGTTCGGGCTGCTTCGAACTCTGTAACTAAGCCTCCGAAGTCAGGGCATCGTCACCGACTGTGCTCTCGGCCTGGGAGACCAGCTCGGATAGCGGCACTTCGAGTGCTGCCGCGAGCTTGAAGAGGTTGCGAAAGCTCGGATTTCTCAACCCGCGCTCGATCTCGCTGACGTAAGTGCGATGCATTCCAGCAAGGTCGGCGAGCCCCTCCTGAGAGAGACCGTCGATTTCGCCCCGCCGCGTACGTATCGCTTCGCCAAGAGCCTTTAGAGCCGCCTCCGACACGCGCCGAGCCTGCCAGCTATTTCCTTACGAGTCTACAGAATATAAGTAGCTAGTTACAACGCCCAAAACTCCACACTTACGCGTACCTAGAAAAGTCCTTGCCACAAACCTAAAGGCAAAAACACCACTAGAACGCTCGGTTAATTTCCTGAAAATTGGACGCCGCACAAAGTGTGTCAGTGACTGCCTTGGTTGTGGCGGATGGGAGATTAAGGTGTTGACTAACACCCACAGCGCTCGCCCGTTGCTGTGGGAGAGAGCGGATGCCGGGATCAGGCGCGGCAGGCGATGTAAACGGCCTTGGAGTGGACCAGTTCTTCGACCGGCTGTTTCGGGATGGCGTCGAAGCCGTGCCCGTAGACGTCGAGGCACTTCAGTCCGGCGGCCTCGAGCAGCTCCCTCACCTCCGCTTCGGGGAAGTGCCGTTGCCGGTGCAGGTGAGTCTCGATGTCCGCCCGGTCGTCTCCGGCCTCGACTTCGAAACGTGCCTCGCTGATCGAGCCGGACGGCGTATCGGCCGTGGCCTGGCCTCGCCAGACCAACCGCCGGCCGCCCCGCTCCACCTTCTGGACTTCGGCGAAGAAGGTGCGGTAGGCCTGCAGGGTGTTGACATCGAACATCAGCAGCCCGCCGGGGGCCAGGTTGGCCCGCATCCCACTCAGCGCCTTCCCGAGTTCCTCCCCGCTGAGCAGGTAGTTGACCGCGTCGTCCAGCGCCCAGACGAGATCGAACTCGCCGAAGACCGGCAGCTCCCGCATGTCCGCCACCGATAGCTGCGCCGCGTTCCCGGCCTTGGCTCGGGCCAGCTCCAGCATCGAGGGCGAGATGTCGCAAGCGGTGACCTCCCAGCCCCGCTCGAGCATCGGCAGGAAGCTCTTCCCGGTCCCGCAGCCGACGTCGAGCAGGCGGTGCCCGCGCAGCCCGTGGCCCTGGAGCTTGGGAAGGAGGTTGCCCAGCCACAGCTCATAGTCGTGGTGGGCGGTGAAGTCGTCGTAGGCCGGCGCGAGCGCCTCGTAGGCCCGCTCGGCCCACTTGCCCCCCGGCTTGACTGCTGCTGGATCCACGCCGCCAAAGACCAGTGAATGTTTGACATCGTTTCATTGATCAAATCTGCTAGTCTGATCCGATCGTGGAGGTCCGTCGTCTCGATCATCGGGTTGGCAGGGGAGCAGATCCGAGCGAGTCCTGGAACTGGGACGAGGTTCACAGGATCTGTCTGAGCTTCGCCTTCCGCTACGCGAAGAACCGCACAGAGGCAGAAGACATCGCCCAGGACTCGGTGGTGCGGGCCTGGCGGAAACGGACCACGCTGCGCAACTACGCGGCACGCAAATCCTGGCTGGCGACGATCGTCCGCAACGAGGCTCTGCGCGAGCTCGCCCGCAAGCGGCCGGCCCCGACCGACATGATCGATGCCTGGCAGGGCCGCGACGACGAGCGCGTCCTGGCGACGGTCGAACGGGCCGATCTGCACGCGGCGCTGGAGCGGCTCAACAAGCGCGATCGCCAGCTGGTGCGGCTCCGCTACGACGAGGACTTGACCCAGGAGGCGATCGCCCACCGCCTCGGCATCCCTCTCGGCACGGTCAAGGTCCGCCTGCATCGCGTGCGCGCCAAGCTGCGCCGCGAGATCGGCGCGTTTTAGAGCTAAGACCCGGGGAGGCGGGCGGTCTGCGGGGCGCGGGGCCTCAGCCGGCCGCTGCTTTGCGCATCTCTTCGGTCGCCGCGCCGGGGCCTATGTAAGGGACCAGCATCGCGAAGAGCAGGTCGGGCAGCAGCTCGGGCAGCCGCTCCGCCCGTCCGGTCAGCAGCTCGTCGAAGATCAGGCCGGAGACGGCCCCGGCGGCCATCAGGGCGATGTTGTCGGGCAGCTCGCGGTCGCCGGTCAGCTCCGCGCCGTCCTCGAGGAACTCGGTGAACCTGACGATCGCGTTCCAGTGCCGCTGGCGGGCGTCGGCCCCCGCCGCCGCGACCTCGACGATCGCGGTGCGCGCCAGCTCGGGGTCGAGAGCGAACCTCTCGACGATCGTCGTCAGCCCGACCCGCATCCGCTCCAACCAGGGCTGCTCGGCATCGCAGCTGGCGATCACCTCGTCGAGCACCCGCTCGACCATCACGTCGTAGGCGGCGAGGAAGCATTCGTGCTTGTCCTCGAAGTGCTTGTAGAAGGTCGTGCGGGAGACGCCGGCCTCCTCGATCACGTCGGCGACCGCGGTGGCCTTGTACCCCTTGCGGCCGACGACCCGCACCATCGCCTCCAGGATCAGTTTCCGCCGCGTTTCGCTGCCTGCCATCGGACCCGCCAGAGTTGAACTATCGGGTATATGGATCATAGCGGCAACGTGTACGTGGACGTTTATCGAGTCAGCCTGTCCACCTCCCTGGCAGCCGCGTCCGGGCCGATATATGGGACCAGCGTGGCAAAAAGCACGTCTGAAAGCAAGCTTGGGAGCTGCTCGGCGCGGCCGGCGACCAGCTCGTCGGAGATCAGCCCGGTGACCCCGCCGATCGCCATCCGGGAGGTATTCGCCGGCAGGTTGCGGCCTCCGGGGGCGAAGTCCCGCCCGTCCTCGAACAGGGGCGTCAACCTCTGTATCGCCGCCCGGTAGCGGCGCTGGGCCGCCGGCCCGGCGTTGCCGATGTCGACCAGCGAGAGCCGCGCCAGCGCTGGCTCCTCGGCGAGCGTCTCGAGCAGGGCCGCGAGGCCCGCAGCGGCTTGCTCCGGCCAGCCCTGCTCGGACTCGTAAGCCTTGACGACCCGCCGCACCAGGATCTCGACGGCGTTGTCGTAGGCGGCCAGGAAGCAGGCCTCCTTGTCTTCATAGAGCTCGTAGAAGGTGGTGCGCGACACGCCCGCCTCGGCGGTCAGGTCGCCGATGGTCATCGCCCGGTAGCCCTTCGCGGCCACCACACGCACCGCCGCCTCGAGCAGGCGCTCCCGCTGGGAGCGCGCGACGACCTCCGGCGGCAGCCGGTGACGTCCGCGCGGAGGGCGCCACCGGTCTCCCACCCCTGCCTGCTCCACTCCGGTCAGCCTCCGGGTGGGCCCAGGAGCTTCTCGGCCTCGCGCGACTGGCGCAGCGCCTCCTCCTGGCCGAGGTAGGGGACGGTCGTGATGTAGACGATGTCCGGAAGCAGCTCGCGCAGGCGCTCGGCGTTGCCGGCGAGGATCTGGCCGACGATCAACGACTCGGCGCCGGAGAGCGCCGCTCGGCCGGCGCTGGAGGGGATCGCTTCCTCCTCGACCGGATCGTCGCGGCCGCGGTCGAGCAGCGACTGCAGCACCCGCTTGCCCGAGGCGTAGAGCTCGAATGCCCGATCGCCGGAGGCGGGCGCCTCGACCAGCGCCATGCGAGCGAAGGCGGGGCGGCTCGCCAGCAGGTCGAGGAACTCCGCGGCGGCGTCGCGGACCATCGTCGCCCAGGGCTTGTCGGGCGAGTAGACCGAGACGATCCTTCCCATCGCGTCGGCCAGCGAGACCTCCATCGCGGCGTGGAAGCAGTCCTCCTTGTCCTTGAACAGCTCGTAGAAGGTGGCCCGGGAGACGCCTGCCGGCTCGCAGATGTCGGCGATCGTCGTCGCGTTGTAGCCCTTGGTCGCGCAGCTGTCCGCGATCGCGACGAGGATCCGTTCCCGCTGGGAGTGGGCGATCAGCGGCTCAGCCAGATCCCCGCGCCCTGCCGGCAGTCGCTCTTGCTCGATCACGCCGCTTAGATCCTGGGGGGCGGGCGTGCCGCCGTTGGGCGGTGCGGTGGGGGACATCTCTAAGCTCCTAACACAGACAGCAGTGTTTCGGTAAACGCGATTGTACACCCCGTGCGGCGCTCTGTGGACGAGTCAGTACCGGATTAACAATTCATCTCCGCCTAGGAACGAGGGCGGGATCGGGATGCGGAGCATGTACACGCGGGCGAGGGGGCTATCGAAAACTTCGGACCGATGTACAACGACGTGCGGCCGTCCCGTCGCGACCATTTGAGTATGAAGACGCTTCGCCAGATCGTCGCTTTCGGTGGCGGCGGGTTCTCGATGGAGTCGGGCAACCCGCTGCTCGACGACTACGTGTTGGAGCTGACCGGGGCGGAGCGGCCCAAGGTCTGCTTCATGCCCTCGGCCAGCGGCGACGCCGATCACTACATCGTCCGCTTCTATCGCGCTTTCGGCGCCGATCGCTGCGAGGCGAGCCACATCTCGCTCTTCCGCCGCGAGCAGGGGCCCGAGGACCTGCGAGCACACCTGCTCGAACAGGATCTGATCTACGTCGGCGGCGGCAGCGTCATCAGCCTGCTCGGTGTCTGGCGGGCCCACGGGATCGACGCGATCCTGCGCGAAGCGTGGGAGCGGGGGGTCGTCCTCTGCGGCCTCTCGGCCGGCTCGCTCTGCTGGTTCTCCGAGGCGGTAACCGGGTTCCACGGCGCCCCCCGGCCGCTCGAGGGGCTGGGGCTGCTGCCGTTCAGCAACTGCGTCCACTACGAGCCCCGCTCCAGCCGACGGCGCTCCTACCACGACTTTCTCCGCGCCGGCATGCGTCCCGGCTACGCGGCCGAGGACGGCGCCGCGCTGCACTTCGTCGGCACCGAGCTGAGCCAGGTCGTGGCCTCGCGGCCCGAGGCACGCGGCTACCGGCTCGATGCGGTCGGCGAGCGGGTGGTGGAGATGAGGATCGCCACCGCCTACCTGGGCGATGCGGGCGCTCCCCCCCTCGTCCCGCTGCCCGAGGCGATGTCGACCGCAGTCGCGGCCTGATCGGCGCGGCAAGGCGATGATCACCCGCATACTCGCGCTCGGCGGCCACGACTTCACCTCCCGTCCCGCGGACCGCGCCGTCTGCGAGTTGATGCTGCGGCTGGCGACCACGCGGGCCGGCGGGCGGCCGCGGATCTGCATCCTGCCGACCGCCAGCGGCGACACCTCAGAGCAGATCGGCCGCTTCTACTCGGCCTTCGACGAGCGGCCCTGCGACCTTTCCGACCTCTCCCTCTTCCGGCTCGGCAGCCGCCCGATGGAGCTGCGCGACCATCTGCTCGAACAGGACCTGATCTACGTCGGCGGCGGCAGCCTGCTCAACCTGCTCGCGGTCTGGGAGGCGCATGAGCTGAGCGCGATCCTCAGCCTCGCCTGGCGGCAGGGGGTCGTCCTCGCCGGGCAGAGCGCCGGTGCGATGTGCTGGTTTGAGGCCGGCATCACCAAGTCCTCGGGCAAGCCGCTGCCGGGGGCGGGGCTCGGGCTGCTCGGCGGCAGCCTCTGCGTCCACTACAACAACGAACCGGACCGCCGCGCCGCTTACCTGGGCGCGGTCGCCGACGGGATGCCCGACGGCTACGGGCTCGACGACTACGCCGGCCTGATCTGGGAGGGCGCCGGCCCACCCTCGGCGGTCACCGCCCAACGCGGCGCCCGCGCCTACCGGGTCACCAAGGGCGAGTCGGGCCCAATCGAGTCCCCACTCCCGGCGCGCTTCCTACCAGCCCCAGCTCCAGCAGCGCTGAGGGAGGACATAGCCGAGTTCCGCCGCATCACCGCCATGCGCAAACGCGCCGGCTGGCTGGGTTGACCGCACGCGCTCGAGGAGGGGTGGGGGTGTCCAGTCGCGAGCGGCGTCCTCTTTTTCGCCCCAATAACGCTCTCGGACGGCCGCACCGCTCCGAGGCGAAAAACCCAGCCGCGACTGGGCACCCCCACCCCTCCTCGAGCCGTGGGGCCTATCCGCCCGAGCCCGCCGGAGGCGGCGCGGTCGGGTCTCCGTCGCCCTCACCGGGATTCTCCCGCGCGATGTAATCCTCGGCCAGCAGCAGGTTCTCCTTGGAGCGCTCGACCACGTTGAGCAGGTCCTGCATCAGCGCGACCTCCTCGACCTGCTCCTTGACGAACCACTGCATGAACTGCTCGGCCCGGTAGTCCTTGACCTCGCGCGCCAGCTCGAACAGCGCGTAAATCTCCTCGCCGACCCTTTTCTCCTGCTCGAGCGCCATCCGCACCGGCGCGCTCCCGTCGGAGTAGGAGGTCTCCTGCGACTTGATGTCGGGAATGTGGACCTCCTCGTCGACGTCGAGCAGGTACTGGATCATCATCATCGCGTGCTCACGCTCCTCCAGCGCCTGCCGGTAGAAGAAGTTGGCGAGGCGGGGCAGCGTCTCGGCGTCGTAGTAGACGGCGGCCCCGACGTACTGCTGGGAGGCGGCGAACTCATTGGCAATCTGCTCATTAAGCGCAGCGGGGAAGCTCTTCTCGGGCATTTTCAGCTCCTAGAGGTCGGCGGGACGGGGCCAACACGGACCGTAGCCGAAACGCCGAGTTCGGTTGGCCGAAGCCGAAGGGGCAATCGGGTGTCCCTCGCCCTGACAAACGGCGGTCTAATTAGACCGCCGTTTTGAGTATCCGCCAGCTCGAGGGACACCCGATTGCCCTACCCCTTCTATTCGGCCCAGCGAAACCCGGAGGGAGTCAGTTGCGGTAGCAGGGGACTCGTCGGTAGCCCAGGGGGAGGATCAGCTTGGTTATAGCCACGAGGCGCCGTGTCGTTGGGCGTGTCGGGGTGGAAGATCGAGGCGAGCGCTTGGATCTGGCCGCGGCCGACACCGAGCTCCCACTGCCCACCCCCGTAGGCGCCGATGCCGCGCTCGGCGCAGTAGTCGTAGGTCTCGCAGAGGTCGCGCAGGCCGCCGATCCGGGAGGGCTTGATGTTGACCATCCTCGGCGGCCAGGGCAGCGCCTCGATATCGGCGATCGAGTGGATCGGCGCGTCCCAGGTGAGGCGCTCGCGAACCGGCTCCAGCAGTGGCCGCGTTTCCTCGTTCACGTCGGGATCCTCCAGCCAGGCGCCGGGGAAGGCCTCGATCAGCTTGGCGTAGAGCTCCGGGTCGGTCTCGACGTCGACCACCGTGCCTTTGTAGAAGCCCTTCAGGTCGAGCGAGTCGATCGCCCCGGTCTCGACCAGCGCCGCGATCAGCTCGTCGGTCCAGTCGTTGGTCGGGTCGAGCTTGAAGCGCAGGCCGGGGTAGGGGCCGAGCTTGCGGCGCAGCGTCTCGATCGAGGAGGGCTGTTCCTCCCCCGGCGAGAGTCGCATCGAGCAGACGAAGACGACCGGCTGGGGCTCGCGGCCGAGCGCGCCCGCCAGGCTCGTGCCGGATTGGCGCAGCGCCAGGTCGAGCGCCGCCGCCTCGAAGGCCCAGCGCCGGTAGCGGCGGGAGACGTCGCGCTGCGGCTCGGCGGGGAAGGTGTCGACGCCGCCCATGAACTCGCAGAACTCGCCCAGGGTCGCGTAGCCGGTCAGGTCGAGCGACGGCCCGGCGTCCTGCAGGGCGACGTGGTCGAGGGCGTCGTAGGTGACGTCCTCGCCGAGCCCGTCCTCGCCGCCTCCCCAGAGGTGGATCACGGTGGTGAGGCGTTCGAAGCCGGGGATCTGCAGCTCCAGCGGCTGCAGCTCGTAGCCCTCGATCTCCAGGGGCAGGGTGGCCAGGGCGTCGAAGGTGGGCATTGGGCGAGTGTATTTACTCGCGCTTGGGAGCCGGACGAGAGGATCGGGGGTATCCCACCCGCTTGCTGGGTTTTTCGCCTCGGAGTGGTGTGGCCGTCCGAGATTGCCTTCGGGGCGAAAAGGGGACGCCGCTGCGCGGGCGGGATACCCCCGACCCTCTCGTACAGGTCCAGGCGCCTGACAGACTCAGCCCAGCGATGAAGCACACGGCGCATGGCTACTGGCTGGAGGAGGCGGAAGACTTCGCCCCGGCGCCGGAGCTTGTTGGGGACGTTAGGGCCGATGTGGTTGTGATCGGTGGGGGGTTCACCGGGATGTGGGCTGCCTGGCAGGTCAAGCGGCTGGAGCCCGAGGCGGAGGTCGTGCTGCTCGAGGGCGAGATATGTGGGCAGGGGCCAAGTGGGCGCAATGGGGGGTTTTGCAACGTGATGTGGTTCTCGTTGCCGAACATGCGGGCGCGTTGGGGGGATGAGGCGGCGCTGGCAGTGGGGCGCGCGGCTCGGGATGCGGTTGGCGGAATCGAGTCGTTCTGCCGCGAGCAGGAGGTCGATGCTTGGTTCCGTCGCGGCGGCTACCTGCAGGTCTCGACCTCACCCGCCCACGACGGGGTCTGGGAGGAGGCGCTGGCCGCATGCCGTGAGCTGGGGGAGCCGGCGGCGATCGAGCCGCTGGGGGCGGAGGAGGTGGCCGCGCGCTGCGCCTCGCCGGCTTTCCGCGGCGGTGCCTTCTATCCCGACGCTGCGACCGTGCAGCCGGCACGGCTGGCGCTCGGTCTTCGCCGGCAGCTGCTTGCGGCCGGCGTCGATATCTACGAGCACTCGCCGGTGCGCCGCCTCGTCGCCGATTGCAGCTTTGTACCCCCTATTGGGGGTAAAACCCTTCAACATCGGGTTGGCGGTGCGGTGATCGCCAAGACCGAGTCCGGCACAGTGCGCGCCGGCACCGCCGTGATCGCGATCGGCGGTGCGGCGAAGGCCCCCGGAGCCCCACTGCGCGACGCCCTCACGGTCTCCTCCTCCCACATCGTCCTCACCGAGCCGGTGCCCGATCTGCTCGAGGAGATCGGCTGGACGGGGGGCGAGTGCATTACCGACAGCCGCACCCTTATCGACTACTTTCGCACCACCCCCGACGGGCGGATCGCCTTTGGCTGGGGTGGCGGTCGGATCGAGATGGGGGCACGCCTGCGCGGCAGAGCCGAGATCGACGCCGAGGTCGCGGCGCGCGCCGGCGCGCGGATGCACGAGTACTTCCGGGGGCTGGAGGGCAAGGCGCTCACCCACGCCTGGGGCGGGCCAGTCGATGCCTCACCCACCCACCTACCAGTCGTCGTGCCGCTGCCCGGCGGTCGTGCCTTTGCCGCCGCCGGCTACACCGGCAACGGAGTCGGCCCCTCCTACATGGTCGGCCAAACCCTCGCCTCGCTAGCCCTGGACCGCCGCGACGAGCACTCCCGCCTACCGATAGTCGACCCCTCTCCACAACGCGTCCCACCCGAGCCCTTCCACTGGCTGGGAGGCGAAACGATCCGCCGCGCCCTAGTCAGCAAAGAGAACGCCGAGCTAGCCAACCGCCCCCCGTCCCGAGTCAGCTCCCTGATCTCTCGGATCCCCGAGCTGATCGGGTTCCACGTCGGCCGCTGAGTCGATGAAGCTGCATTTACCGTCGCGTGGCACACCCGGGGTGCAGTTTCGTGGCCGGTAGGAGGGCCGGGGGTTGCCCCGATGGAGCCTCGCGAAGCGGCTCCGCAGAGTGACTCTCAGCCGCGAAGCGGCACCAAATCAATCCCACCGAAGGTGGGATTTGGGCTCCATCGGGGCGACCCCCGGCTCTCCCCGCCTACGGCGCTGGAACCACCAGCACCGGCCGCTCGGCTTGATGCAGCAGCTTGTACGGGGTCGAGCCTAGGATCGCCCCTTTGAGCGGCGCTTCGCCGGAGCTGCCGACGACGATCATCCGCGCATCGCGCCGCCGGGCGACGCCAAGCAGCGCCTCGGCGCCGCGCTTGGCGACCAGCTCGTACGTCGCCTGGACGCCATCGGCCTCGACCTGCTGCCTGGCCTCGGCCATCAGCTTCTCACCGTATTCCTCGATCGCCTCCTCGTGTTCGGCGATCTCCCCGCCCCAGATCCCCGGCGGCGAGTAGCCGAAGACGAGCACGATCTCGTCACCCAGGCCCGTCGCAAGCTCCGCCGCCCTCGCGAGTGCCGCCTTGCCGCAGTCCGATCCGTCGTACCCCACCACTATCGAGCCCATCTCAGCCCTCCCCTCCGGATGCGATGCCGCCGCTTGCCGGCTCGGATTCCCCCTCGAGGAAGCCCGGCGGAGCGACCTCGGTTCGCTTGCGGAAGAACTCCGGCATAGCCCTCCATTGCACCGCCATCAGGACGAAGCCGAGGACGAGGAAGAATGCCGCGATCACCAGCGGCGGGCCGAGCCCGAACCAGGAGTTGCCCGATTCGGAGTTGGCCGGATCCGCCAGTTCGATCCCGTTCTTGATCAGTAGATAGAAGAGGATCGTGGCCCCGACGGCGGGCCCCAAGCCGACGAAGAAGAAGTTCTTGACGCTGCGCAGGAGCTCGTGCCGGTAGTAGATCGCGCAGGCGAACCCGGTGAGGCCGATGTAGAAGGAGATCATCAGTCCCAGCGCCGCCAGCGAGTCGAAGAGGATGTCTTCGCTGACCAGGGTGAGGCCGACGTACCAGATGATCGACGCGGCGCCCATTGCCAGGGTCGAGATATGGGGCGTGAGGAAGCGCGGATGCACTTTGCCGAGGCTCTTCGGCATCGCGTTTGCGCGGGCCATCGAGAGCGTCGTGCGGGCCGTCGGCAGGATCGTCGTCTGGGTCGACGCCGCCGCCGAGGAGAGCACGGCGATGATCAGGATCTTGTCGAGGGGCGAGCCGAAGACTTCGGTGCCGAGTGCGCTCAGCACGTCTTCCTGGTTGGCGACCAGCTGGTCGACGCCGGCGTAGGCCTGGGCCGCCACGGCGACGATCACATAGATGCCGAGCAGGATCAGGGTGCTGACCACCGTCGCCCGGCCCGGGGCCTCATCGGGATTCTCGGTCTCCTCGTTGACGGTCGCCGTCGTGTCCCACCCCCAGTAGATGAAGACGGCTAACAGCAGGCCGGCGGAAAGCTCGCTCGGGCTGAGGCTGAAGGGGTTGATCCAAGAGAAGCTCGGGTCGATCGAGCCGGCTGGGGCGCTGCCGCTGTAGACCTTGACCAGCGCCACCACGGCGAAGGCGGCCAGGGTGAGGATCTCCGCCGCCAGCAATCCGATCTGGGTTCGGGCCGACAGCTCGATCCCGATCAGCACGATCGCGGTCATGATCACGATCCAGAGGACACCTACCAAGGTCACCGCCACGGTCGAAGCCGCGGCTGCGTCCCAGCCGACCAGCAGGAAGGTGTAGAGGCCGGCGATCTGCGCCAGGTTCGCCATCACGATCACGTCGGCGACGACGATCGTCCAGCCGGCGATCCAGCCCAGCTGTGGTCCCATCGCCTTGGTCACCCAGGAGAAGCTGGTGCCGCAGTCCGGATCGGCTTTGTTCATGTAGTAGTAGCCGGCGGCGACGAGGAACATCGGGACGAAGGCGAGCAGCAGGATCGCCGGCGACTGCAGCGCGACGGCGGCGGCGATGAAGCCGAGGGTCGCGGCGAGGCTGTAGCCGGGCGCGGTCGACGCGACGCCGATGACGACGCTGGAGGCGAACCCGATCGCGTTCTTCTTCAGCCCCTTGTCGCCGCTGCTCGGCACCGGGGTCGTGGGGGTGCCTGCCAAAGGCTGAGGCGTCGGAACCGATGCACTCTCCATCTGACTCCCCCTTCTCCGGGTCCCGCTTCGCCGGGACGGCAGAGCGGTCGTTTGAAGGTACGCCCGTGCGGCGTCCCCGGCAAGTGGCAAATGTCCCAAACCGCGGTCGTCGGTTTGTACAATCAGTACAAGGTGCTGCCAAGTCATCGACTCGATGACCATTGCACTGTGGCCATTGCGCCTCTAGCTTTGTCCATAACGTCGTAGTCCGAGAGGAGAACACGCATGGCCATCGCGTCGCAGTCATCCGGGACGGTCGACACCAGCCTCCAGGAGCTGGCGATGCGACATCTCTGGATGCACTTCTCGCGGATGGGCTCCTACGGCCCCGACCACGAGATCCCGATCATCGTCCGCGGCGAGGGCTGCTACGTCTACGACGATCACGGCAACCGCTACCTCGACGGCCTCTCCGCCCTCTTCTGCGTCAACGCCGGCCACGGCCGCACCGAGCTCGGCGAGGCAGCGGCCCGCCAGGTCGGGGAGCTCGACTTCTACACGCTGTGGAGCTACGCGCATCCGCGCGCGATCGAGCTCGCGGCGCGGATCGCCTCGCTCGCTCCCGGCGACCTCAACCGCGTCTTCTTCACCTCCGGCGGCTCGGAGGCGGTCGAGTCGGCGCTGAAGCTCGCCCGCAACTACCACCGCTCCCACGGCAAAGGCCAGAAGCACAAGATGATCGCCCGCGAGATCGCCTACCACGGCACCTCGCTCGGCGCCCTCTCGGCAACCGGCATCACCGAGCTGCGCACCCCGTTCGAGCCGCTGACCCCGGGCGGCTGCCACGTGCCCAACACCAACACCTACCGCTGGCCCGAGGATCGCCACCCGCTCTGGGCGGCGAACGCGATCGAGGAGCGGATCGTGTTCGAGGGGCCGGAGACCGTCGCCGCGGTGATCGTCGAGCCGGTCCAGAACGCCGGCGGCTGCTTCGTCCCGCCCGAGGGTTACTTCGAGCGGGTGCGGGAAATCTGCGATCGCTACGACGTCCTGATGATCTCCGACGAGGTGATCTGCGCCTGGGGCCGCCTCGGCCACTATTTCGGCTGCGAACGCTTCGATTACGTGCCGGACATCGTCACGATGGCGAAGGCACTGACCTCGGCCTACGCGCCGATGGGGGCGATGGTCGTCTCCGACCGGGTCGCCGAGCCGTTCATGGAGGGCAAGGAGTCCTTCGCCCACGGCTTCACCTTCGCCGGCCACCCCCTCGCCGCGGCGATCGCGATGGCCAACCTCGACATCTTCGAGCGCGAGGATCTCTGCGGGCACGTGCTGGCCAAGGAGGGCGAGTTCCGGCAGATGCTGGAGAGCCTGCGCGACCTGCCGATCGTCGGCGACGTGCGCGGCGCCGGCTACTTCCAGGCGATCGAGCTGGTCAAGGACAAGGAGACGAAGGAGAGCTTCGACGACGAGGAGGCGGAGGACCTGCTGCGCGGCTTCCTCTCGGGTGAGCTCTACAGGCGCGGTTTGATCTGCCGCGCCGACGATCGCGGCGACCCGGTGATCCAACTGGCGCCGCCGCTGATCGCCGACACGGAGCAGTTCGAAGAGATCCACGACGTGCTGCGCGGGGTGCTCACGGACGCCTGGGAGAGGGTCCAAAGCCGGGCTGGCTCGGCCGGCTGGAGTCCGAGACGCCGCTGATAGGCACGCCGATGCTGACCGTGCAAAGCCTGCTGGACGAGGTTGGCCTCGACCTCGCCGCGGGCGCGGGCAAGGCCGAGGCGCCGCTGCGCTGGATCCACATCTCCGAGCTCGCGGACCCGACCCCATGGCTCTCCGGGGGGGAGCTGATGCTGACCACCGGCATCCCGCTCGACACCGCCGCCAAGCAGCGTGCCTACATCCGCCTGCTCGCCGAGCACAACCTCGCCGGGCTCGGCTTCGGCACGGGCTTCAACCACAAGAAACTGCCGAAAGCGCTGCTCGAGGAAGCGAAGAAACGCGACTTCCCGCTCTTCGAGGTGCCCTACTCGACCCCGTTCATCGCGATCACCGAGAAGGCCTTCGCCAAGCTGGTCAACGAGCAGTACGAGGTGCTGCAGCGGGGCATCGCCGTGCAGCGCCGGCTCGAGCGGCTGGTCCTCGAAGAGCGCGGCCTGGAGGAGATCGTGGCGACGATCGCCTCCGCCGTCGGCGGCACGGTGGCGATCCTCAACAACCGCGGCGAGCGCATCGCGGGGCGCAGCTTCCGTCGCGAGCTCTCCGCCGAGGCGGTGAAGGCGATCCGCGACGAAGCGCTCGACCACATCGCCGACGGCCACCCCTTCGTCCCGACCCATCCTTCGGTCGCCGGCCGGGCCCTCGCCCATCCGGTGATCTCCCCCGGCGGCGGCCCGCCCCAGGCCTGGGTGGTGATGGTCCGCGACTCGAGCGGGCTGGGCGATTTCGAGCGCCTCATCCTGCAGCAGGCGGTCGCCGTCGTCGCGCTCGAGCTGATGCGCCGCCGCGTTGCGCGCGAGACCGAGCGGCGGCTTGCTGGCGACGTGCTTGCCGGGGCGCTCGGTGGGCGCCTCGATCCCTCCGAGCTGCGCCGCCGGCTCGAGCCCTTCGGCATCGGCGACGAGGCCGCCGTCCTCGTCTTCGACCTCGACGATCCGGCCGCCGCCGAGTCGGCGCTGGAGCGCGCCCTCGCCGCCGACGCCTGCCCCGCCGTCGTCGCTCCCCACACCAGCGGCACTCGCGAGCTGCTCTGCGCCGTCGTCGACGCCGCCGACCGCGACCCCGTCGACCTCGCCTCCGAAGCGCGCCGGGCGCTGGTCAAAGAGCGCGGCGCGGTGCGGGCGGCGGCCAGCCGCCCTGCCCCTCCCGAGGCGCTGCGCCACTCCTTCCACGAGGCGCGCTGCGCGCTGGAGGCGACCGCCTTCTCGGAGAACGGCAGCGGGCCGGACGTGGCGTCCTGGCGCGATCTCGGCGCCTTCACCCTGCTGCTCTCGATCCAGGACGACGAGGCGCTGAAGCTCTACTGCGACAGCGTCCTCGGCCCGATCGAGGAGGGGGACGATGACTACGGCGGCGAGCTGCTGCGCTCGCTGGAGGCCTTCATCGAGCAGAACGGCCAGTGGGAGCGAGCGGCGCGCGAGGTCTACTGCCATCGCCACACGCTGCGCTACCGGATGCGCAAGGTCGAAGAGCTGACCGGCCGCGACCTCTCGCGCGCCCACGACCGGATCGAGTTCTGGCTGGCGCTGCGGGCGAGGGAGCTGGTGGGCACGTGATCGTCGGGGTTCCGACCGAGATCAAGCCTGACGAGTACCGGGTGGCGATCACCCCGGCCGGGGTGCGGGAAATGTCCGAGCACGGTCACCTGGTGCTGATCGAGGCCGGCGCCGGCGAGGGCAGCGCTATCGCCGACGCCGAGTTCGAGTCGCAGGGCGCCCGCATCGTCCCCAACGCGGCCTCGGTCTTCGCCGAGGCGGGGATGGTGCTCAAGGTGAAGGAGCCGCAGGCGCCCGAGATCGAGATGCTGCGGCGCGGCCAGCTCCTCTTCACCTACCTCCATCTGGCCCCCGACCCCGAGCAGACCCGCGGCCTCTGCGCCTCAGGCGCCACCTGCGTCGCCTACGAGACGGTCGAGGACGCGGCGGGGCGGCTGCCGCTGCTGGCGCCGATGAGCGAGATCGCCGGCAAGATCGCCACCCAGGCCGGCGCCTTCATGCTCGAGAAGCCGCTCGGCGGGCGCGGCATACTGCTCGGCGGCGTGCCGGGCGTGGCGGCGGCCAACGTGATGGTGATCGGCGGCGGCGTGGTCGGCATGAACGCCGCCTTCGTCGCGATCGGGATGGGTGCCGACGTGTTCGTCTACGACAAGTCGATCGACCGCCTGCGCCAGCTCGACATCGCCTTCGCCGGCGCCTGCTCGACCGTCTACTCGACCACCCTCGCGGTCGAGGAGATGCTGCCCCGCGCTGACCTAGTGATCGGCGCCGTCCTCGTCCACGGCGCCCGCGCCCCTTATGTAGTGCGCCGCGAGCAGCTGGCGCTGATGAAGCCGGGCGCGGTGCTGGTCGACGTGGCGATCGACCAGGGCGGCTGCTTCGAGACCTCGCGCCCGACCACCCACCACGATCCGACCTTCGAGGTCGACGGGATCACCCACTACTGCGTCGCGAACATGCCCGGCGCGGTCCCGATCACCTCCACCCACGCCCTCACCAACGCCACCCTTCCCTACGCGATCGCGCTCGCCGACCGCGGTGTCGAGGGCGCGATCCGGCGCGACCCAGGCCTGCGCCCCGGAGTGAACGTCGCGGCCGGCCAGGTGACCCACCCGGCGGTCGCCGAGGCCGTGGGGATGGAGTGCGTCCCGGTCGAGCAGGCGCTTGGCATGGACCAACCACCCGTCGACGGGCAGGAAAGCGGAGCCGGAGTCCGCCTTTCGGCCCATCGGCCCCAAGAAAACGCGGAGGTGCGCGACTGATGGCTGCGGCGACGAAGACGAAGCTGAGGAACTTCATCGGCGGCAAGGCCGTGGATCCGGCCGAGGGGCAGAGCGAGGACGTGGTCAATCCGGCGAGCGGAGAGGCGATCGCCGAGGCGCCGCTCTCGACCAAGCCCGACGTCGCCGCCGCGGTCGCCGCCGCCAAGGGGGCCTTCGAGGGCTGGGCCGCGACCCCGCCCGGAGAACGGGCGCGAGCACTGCTGCGGATGGCCGACCTGATCGAGGAGCGGGGTGAGGAGATCGCCGACCTCGAGGCCGCCGACGCGGGCAAGCCGCGGGGCGCGGTGCTCGAGGACGAGGTGCCGGTGATGGCCGACAACCTGCGCTTCTTCGCCGGCGCTGCCCGCTGCATGGAGGGCCGCGCGGCGGGCGAGTACATGGAGGGCCACACCTCCTTCATCCGCCGCGAGCCGATCGGCGTCGTCGGCCAGATCACCCCCTGGAACTACCCGCTGATGATGGCGATCTGGAAGATCGGGCCGGCGCTCGCCGCCGGCAACACCGTCGTCCTCAAGCCGGCCGAGACGACGCCGCTGACGACGCTGCTCTTCGCCGAGTGGTGCGCCGACCTGCTGCCGCCGGGCGTGCTCAACGCGATCGGCGGGCACGGCGAGCCGACCGGGGTCGAGCTGGTCACCCACCCCGACGTCGAGATGGTCTCGCTGACCGGCTCGCCGCCGACCGGCAAGTGGATCGCCAAGGCGGCGGCCGACACGCTGAAGCGGGTGCACCTCGAGCTCGGCGGCAAGGCGCCGGTCGTCGTCTTCGACGACGTCGACATGGGAGCCGCGATGGAGACGATCGCCGGCACCGGCTACTACAACGCCGGCCAGGACTGCACGGCGGCGACCCGCGTGCTCACCTCGAAAGGGATCTACGACGACGTCGTCAATGGCCTCGTCGGCGAAGCGAAGGGGCTCGTCCTCGGCGATACCCTCAGCGCCGACACGACCCTCGGGCCGCTCAACTCCGAGCGCCAGCGCGAGCGGGTCGAGGGCTTTCTCGAGCGCAGGCCCGGCAACGCCGAGATCGTCACCGGCGGCACCCAGCCCGACCTGCCGGGCTACTTCCTCGAGCCGGCGGTCGTCGCTGGGCTCGAGCAGGGCGACGAGATGATCCAGAAGGAGATTTTCGGCCCGGTGATCACCGTGCAGCCCTTCAGCGACGAGGCGAAGGCGATCGAGTGGGCGAACGGGACCCCCTACGGCCTCGCCTCCTCGGTCTGGACCCGCGACGTCGGCCGCGCGATGCGGGTCGCCAACGCACTGCGCTTCGGCTGCGTCTGGATCAACGACCACATCCCGCTCGTCTCCGAGATGCCGCACGGCGGCTACAAGGAATCCGGCTACGGCAAGGATCTCTCCATGTATGCGCTCGAGGACTACACCGAGATCAAGCACGTCATGATCAACCTCGAATAGACAGTGCCGGCTACGACACGCTGCCGCGAGGGACGATCCACTGCACGGGCTGGCCGGTGAGCTCCGCGATCCGCTCGAAGTCGGCGTCGTAGTGCAGCACCGCCAGCCCCGCCAGCTCGGCGCAGGCCGCTATCAGCAGATCGGGAAGCGGGACCGCGCGATGCTGGGAGCGCTCGGCGAGCATCGCCTGGACCTCGAGCGCTCGGCTCACTGCTGCGTCCTCGACGGGTACCCGGGGCATCCCTCGCAGGGCCTCGACCAGGGCTCGGTAGGTGGCGCGGTCCCGGGCGCTGTAGAGAAGCTCCAGGTCGACGATGCCGCAGGTCGCGATCTCTCCCGCCACCAGCAACGGCTCCAGCACTTCGCGCACCTCCGGCCGGGTCTCGCGACGGGTCAGGGCGCTCTTGTCGGCAATGAAGGCGGGCACCGGGGCGGAGTGTCAGCGCCAGGCGTCGGCCATGGTCTCCGGCTCGTCGAGGGCCAGCGCCCCTGGCCTGAAGAGCAGCTCGACCAGTTGCCGCCGCTGTCGCAGCCTGACGACTTCCGACAGCGCGGCGTCCACGGTGTCGGTCAGCGTCTTGGTGCCGAGGACCTCCTTCGCCGCCGTGACCTTGTCGGTGTCGATCTCGAACGACGTCTTGTGCCTGTTGGAAGCGGTGGCCATCGGTCAAGGATAGCGAGCATGAACGAAATTGGATAGCAATCCAAATGGTATTCTCTATCGGATGAGGTTGATGGGCAGGGGAATCGCGATCGGGCTGGTGCTGCTGGGCGCCTTTTTCGCCCTCGGCGCAGCGCCGGTCAAGGAAGAAGACGAAGCGCGCTGCCACGGGCGGCGGGCGAAGATCGTCGGCACCGAAGGGTCGGATGTGCTGCGCGGGACCCCTGGCCGCGACGTGATCTGGGGCGGTGGGGGGGACGACGAAATCCTCGGCAGCCTCGGCAACGACCTGCTCTGCGGCGGCCCCGGCGACGACCTGATCCACGGCGGGCGCGGCAACGACACGGCTGACGGCGGGGCCGGGACCGATCGCGTCATCGGCGACCTCGGCGACGACAAGATCCTCGGCGGCACCGGCAACGCCGATGAGGTCGCCGGCAGCCTCGGCATCGACACCCTCAACGGCGGTCCCGGCGAATTCGACCTCGTCCACGGCGACTACGGCTACGACCGCATGGACGGTGGCCCGGGCAAAGGCGACATCGCCTCCTTCGCGACCAAGGTCGCAGGGGGCAGGGGCGACGGCGTCTGGGTCTCGCTGCACGGGCACAGGGCCCGGGGCGACGGCCACGATCGCCTCTTCCGGCTGGAGAGCATCGAAGGCTCGGCCTTCCGCGACACCTTGATCGGCAGCAAGGGCGACAACGCGATCAACGGCGGTCCCGGCGACGACGTCATCCGTGGCGGGGGTGGGGAGGACGCGATCGTCGGCGGCCAGGGAAGCGATGCCTGCTTCGGGGCGAAGAACGCCGTCTCCTGCGGCAAGGAAGCGCCGCCTAAGGCTTCGGCCTATATCCAGGTCGACCGCACCAAAGGCACCGGCGGGGGACTCTCGATCGTCGGCGGCGGCGGCCCCGACGACTTCACCGTCGCCTTCGACGAAGCCTCGGAGAGCTTTGGCATCACCGCCGCCAGGGGGGTGGCGATCGGCGCCGGCTGCACGCGGTCGGGGGAAGACCCGAAGCGGGTCGTCTGCGCGACCGAAGGGCCGGCGCGCTGGCTGATGGCCGACCTCGGCCCCGGCAACGACCGGCTCACGGTCGAAGGCTCGCTGCAGGCCGCGGCGAACGTCCGAATCGCCGGCGGCTTCGGCGACGACACGATCAAAGCCGGCCCCGAGGACGACCTGCTCGAGTCCGGTCCCGGCGCCGACCGCCTCTACGGCGGCGACGGCGCCGACGGGTTGGTCGGCGGCCTGCCCGGGCCGACCTTCTTATATGGGGAAGGAAACGGCGACCTGCTCGCGGCGGGCGGCGGCTGCGCCGGCGGCGCGATCGTCGGCGGCGAAGGCCGCGACGACGCCTCCTTCGCCGAGACCCAGGCCCACCCCGGCATCCTCTACATCTCCTTTCTCCAGCACAAAGCCTGGATCGACGTCGTCAAGGGCTGCCACCCGGTCCGCCTCGATCCCAGCGACGAGGACATGGAGGGCTCCTTCGACTACGACGTGCTGATCGGCGACAGCGGCCCCAACGCGATGCTCGGCCAACCGGGCGTCGACCGCTTCTACGGCAACGGCGGCGACGACACGATCGACGCCCGCGACGGCGTCCGCGACGAAGTGATCCAGTGCGGCGCCGGCTTCTACACCCAACCGCCGAAGCCCAAGAAGGGCCCGCGCCCCGAACCGATCCTCCACGGCACGCCCGCCGGTCGCGCCCTCACCGACTCCTTCGATCCGCCGCCCCTCCTCTGCGCCGACGTCGTCCACGGCACGCCCGTGGCCGGCCTCAACAACGGCGGCTGAAGAAGGGGCTACGGACGCAATTCCGTGAAGCCGGCGGCGGCGAAGTCGCCGTCGAAGGCGAGCGCCTCCTCGATGCCCTTGGCCCGCATGTAGGCGAAGCTGGTCGCGTCGACGAACGAGTACTCGCACTCGTCGTGCTGGCGGAGCCAGCGCAGCGCCTCGTCCTCGAGCTTCTCCAAAACGAAGTCGACTCGCACGTTGCTGGATCCCGAGCGTAGAGCGTCGAGGAGCTCAACGGCCTTTCCGTGCCACCGCTTGCGGCGGAACCACGTCCAGCTCTCGCCTCGAACGTGGTTGCTCGTGATCATTCGCCGTCCGACGACTTGCTGGGCGAGAAGCACGGCTTCCCGGTGGTGGGGATCGCGGTCATCGAAGCCCGCGATCAGGAATGAGGTATCTACGAAGATCAGGGGTCCGGGTTCGACGGCCCGTAGACGACCTCGTCGATCGAGCGGTTGTCGCCGGGGTCGCTCGACACGGTGCCGAACATCTTGAACAGCGGATCCTCCTCTATCGGCGGCAATGGCCGTATCTCTTCCCGCACGCAACGCCTGATCACCTCCGCCTTCGAGAGCCCCTCTTCTTCGGCGCGTCTTTCCACCGCCGCGTCCAGCTCGGGCTCGATCGATATCTGCAGTCGCTTCATGCGGGCCATTTTACATCACTTCTGGCAATGTAATGTAACAATTCAGCGCCAGAATTGTCAAGTTTGACGCGCTGAAAGCGGCTCTTCGCCCCGGCCTTGACATTCAGACACACGTGTGTCTTAATGCCCACAGCACATAGGAAACACGGATGTCCGTGTTCCTTGTAGCTACAGGGACCAACAAACGAGCTTCGCCACAAGGGAGCCGCAAGGGAAGCGGCAGGCAGAGGGGCTCACGGGACAAGGAGAGAGATTTGATGTTCTCGCCAATGCGCAACCGCTTCGGCATCCCGGGCGCGATCTCGGTGATCGCCCTGGTCTTCGCGATGATGGGCGGCGCCTACGCCGCAACCAACAACGGCGGCGGCAAGGCCGCGGCCTCGAAGTCCAAGGCCAAGAAGGGCCCACGGGGCCCCAAGGGCGCGACGGGTCCAGCCGGACCGGCAGGTCCGCAGGGCCCCGCAGGCCCCGCGGGCGCCAGCGGCAAAGACGGAGCCAACGGCGCTCCTGGGGCAAACGGCAAGTCGGTAGTCGTCGGCTCCTTCAGCGCCGAAGACGAAGAAAACGAAGAACCGGCCGGGGAACCCTGCGCACTGAACGGCGGCAACGAAGTCGCAGTCGAAGGCTCGGGCGTCGTCCACTACGCCTGCAACGGCTCCCCCTGGACTGCCACCGGCACTCTCCCCGCAGGTGCCACCGAGACCGGCACTTACCAGGGACCAAACAACGGCACCGCGGAAGGAAGCGAAGAACTGACTTCGGCCAGCTTCTCGGTTCCCGTCAGCCCGGCACCCACCTTTGTCTTCGTCCCGGCAGACGCCGAAGGGAAAACTGGCACCGCCGCCGGCTGCCCCGGTGTGACCAGCGGCATGCCACAGGCCAACCCGGGCAAGCTCTGCGTCTACGGCGTCGGGTTCCAAATCAATCCGGGCCTGGTCATCCCGTCCGCGACCGTGGCCGTCCAAAACCCCACCAACGGCGGAGAAAGCGCCACCACGGCTCCGGCTGGAGCCTCGCTCAAGCTGAGTTGCCCCACGGGCCTCTTTGGCAAATGCATCAACCGTGGCGTCTGGGCGGTGGCCGGATAACCCACGAGTGAGAGCCGGTCGACACCCCGAGCGGCAAGCCGCCCGGGGTGGAGGCCCTCCACGGTCCGACCGCCAGCGACACGCCGCAGACGATCCACACCGATGAGACAGCGAGGAGAGCAGATGAGGGCTAAGGGGAAGGCACCGGCTAGGCGACCAATCGCAGCGAGGGCGCTGGCCGCGCTGGCGGTCTGCGTCTGCGCCCTCCTCCTCGTTGCGGCCGCCGCCTCCGCGGCCCCGCCGCAGCTCTGGCAGCGCTGCGATAGCGGCCAGCCGGCCGGCCAGCGGTGCAACTCTCCCAGCGGTGTGGCCGCCGACCCCAAAGACGGCCACGTCTTCGTCGCCGATCTGATTGGCAACCGCATCGTCGAGTTCAACCCCCTGGGCGAATTCGTCAAGACCTGGGGCTGGGACGTGGTCCAGTCGGGACCCGGCAACACCGGCACGGGCTTTGAGATATGCGTGCCCGATAACGGCGACGTCTGCAAAGCGGGGGTCGGAGGAAGTGGCGCGGGTCAGCTTGGCACCCCCCAGGGCGTCGCCGTCGACTCCGCCGGCAACGTCTACGTTGTCGACACTGGCTTCCCATCCAACCAGCGCGTGCAGAAGTTCTCCCCCGCCGGCCAGTTCCTCGCGGCTTTCGGCGGCGACACGGTCGCTTTCGGCCCCGATGACTCGACCAACAAAGAGACCCAGGAAATCTCCATCGCCCAGAGCGCCGGGACCTTCAGGCTGAACTTCACCAATCCCTTCCCAGAAGGGACCAACGCCGAAACCGCTCCCCTGCCCTTCAACGCCTCGGCCGCGGAAATCCAAACCGCGCTGAATGCATTGCCCTCGATCGCCGGAGTTGGCGGCTCGGTCTCGGTCACCGGATCGAACCCCTTCGTCGTCACTTTCGAAGGCAACCTCGCGGGCGATGACGTGTCGCCGCTCACCGTCACCCTCGACGCCGGCGCCCAGCTCAAATGCTCGACTCCGACCGTTGCCGAATCGATCTCCTACCAGTGGCTTCGCAACGGCGGCGAGATCGAAGGCGCCACCGCCTCCACCTATATCGCCACCGCAGAAGACAAAGGCAAGGCGATCCAGTGCCGGGTCACCGCCACCAACGCCGACGCCGCCTCCACCCAGCTCTCAGACCCCGGGCAGCTGATCGCCCCGGCCCCCGGGCGCCCTGCCCCGCGCCATCCAACCCCGATCCCTGTCCCCGAAGCAAGTGCCCCGCTCACGGTTGGCGGCGGTGGCGGGCAGACGCTCAGCTGCGATCCAGGCGAAGCGGGCTGGAAGGACAGCAGTGGAAACTTCAACTACCACTGGTACCGCAACGGCGAGAGCATCAAAGAACACGCCAGCAATCAGACCTACACGGTGACCGCAGCCGACCTCGCCGCCGCCGCGGTCTTCCAGTGCGAAGTCAAGACCAGCGGCCTCTTTGCCGCCGGCTTCTCCGAAGCCGCCAAGCTGAGCGAGAACCTCGCCACCTCCCCGGCGCCGAGCACGCCGCCGGCGCCCGAAGTCCAGGCGAACGTCTCGCCCGCCAACATAACCGCCACCCTCCTCGACGGCGGCGGCACCGAGGTCTGCAAAGCCGCCGACAGCTGCAAAGCCGGCAGCAAAGGCGCCAAGGAAGGCGAGTTCGGTGAATGGGGGATCGGCGACTTCATCGCGATCGACCCCACCGACAGGGTCTACGTCGGCGATCAGAACCGCATCCAGCGCTTCGACACCGGCGGCGCTTACCAGGACGAGTGCTCGGTGCCCGGCAAAGTGCAGTCGCTCGCCACTGACTCCGCGGGCAAGCTCTACGCCGCCTACGAATTCCAGCTGGGTGTGCGCAAGCTGTCCTTCAACGCCGGCGGGGAATGCGAAGAGCTCGAGCGCTTTGAAATCCCCAAGCTTGGCGAAGTCCAACCGATCCCGAAGGCCGTCGCCGTCGCCGCGGCAGGTCACGTCTACGCCTTTGGCCCGGTCAACGGAGTGGGTGGCGGGACCCCGGTCCCGATCGACCCGATCTTCGAGTTCGACCCCGCCGGCAACGTGGTCGAACACTTCGGCAAGGATGAATTCGTCGCCTCCACCGGCCTCGCCGCCAACCTCTGCCCGGGAAGCGAAGCGCCGGGCAACCTCTACGTCACCAACCTCAGCAGCGAAGCCAGCTCACCCGGCGACGATAGGACCGGAAAAGCCTTCATCCGCGCCTACGGCACCGAACCGGTCGGCTGCTTCAAAGCGAGGGCCTTCCCCGCCACCAACGTCACCGAAACCAGCGCCACGCTCAAAGGCACGGTCAACCCCGGCGGCGCGCTGAGCGGCGAATGCCGCTTCGAATACGGCACCACGATCGCCTATGGCAGCACCGCCCCCTGCGCGGAGTCCCCGGCGACGATCGGCTCGGGCACCAGCCCCGTATCGGTGCACGCCGACATCAGTCCCCTGCAGGGGGCAACCGTCTACCACGTCCGCCTGCGGGCAAAAATCGGCGGCGAAACCGAGACCAGTCCCGATGTGAGCTTCAAGACCCTCGGCCCGCCGGCGATCTCCGCCGAGCAGGTCATCAGCGCTACGGACACCGAGGCCACCTTGAAGGCGCTGGTCAATCCCGAAGGCTTCCCGACCAGCTGTCACGTCGACTACGGCCCCGATGCTTCTTACGGGCAGAGCACGCCGGAGGTCTCCGTCGGATCGGACCGCGGCGACCATCCGCTGCCGGTCCTCCTCGCCGGCCTCAAAGCGGGCGCCACCTACCACTGGCGCTACCTCTGCACCAACACCGCCGTCTTAAACGGCGGTGTGAGCGAAGGCGAAGACCGCACCCTCACCACCTACCGGCGCCCCGAGCCCCCCGCGCCCTGCCCCAACGATGCCTTCCGGACCGGCGCCTCGGCCCCGCTGCCCGACTGCCGCGCCTATGAGATGGTCAGCCCGGTCGACAAAAACGGCGCCGACATCGTCAGCGGCTCGAGCAGTGACTCGGACCCCGGCGGCTACGTCCAGGTGTCCCCCGACGGCGAGAGGCTCGCCTACGCCACCAAGGGGGTCCCCGCCTTCGGTGAGGAACCTTCCAATAGCTTCAAGTTCAACCAGTACCTGGCCACCCGTCAGGAAGGAGCCGGCTGGTCGAGCGAGGGTATCCACCCGCCCTACCTGGGCCGCCGCATCCCCGGCATCGCGGCAGGCGCCTCTCGCGAATTCATCGCCTTCTCGCCTGACCTCTGCAGCGCTTGGCTGGTCGACTACCAGACCCCGGCCTTGAACCCCGACGCCCAGCCCGAAGCCGCCAACCTCTACCGGCGCCAGAACTGCGACGCCGGCGCCGGCAGCTTCGAAACGCTGACCACGGCCCCGCTGGCGCTCGAAGGCGAGGCAAGGAGCCACTATGTCGACGCATACTCGGTCCAGGGCGTCTCCGCCAACTCCCGCCACGCGATCTTCCTTGCCAAGGCGCCACTCACCGCCGATGCCGCCGCGGGAGTGAACGCCCAGCTCTATGACCGCTTCGGCAGTGGTCTTCACCTGGTCAGCGTCCTGCCCGGCGGCACGGCCGACACCGCTGACGCCGCGGTCGGGAGCGGCCGGAATTCCAACCAGGAAGGTGCCGTCTCCGCCGACGGCTCGCTGGTCTACTGGACCTCGGGCGGTCAAGAAGGAAAGATCTACCTGCGCCGCCACCCCGAGCAGGGCATCGTCAAAGGCGAATGCGCCAAAGCCACCAAAGCCTGCACGATCGCGGTCAGCACCGGTAACAACGCCTTCTTCTGGGCCGCCGCCTCCGATGGCTCCAAAGCCCTCTACTCAGAAGGCCAAGACCTCTACGAGTTCGACCTGGGCGAAGCCGAAGCGGGGGAAGCGTCGAGGCTGATCGCCCACCATGTCAGGGCGTTCGAAGGCGGCGCTAGCCAAGGAGGAGTGGCTGGCTTCTCGCAGGACCTCTCGCGCGTCTACTTCCTCTCCACCGACGTGTTGGCGGGATCTGGGCAAAACAGCGAGGGCGATGAAGCGAGCGCGGGCAAGCCCAACCTCTACCTCTACGAAGCCGGCTCGGGCTCCTTCGAGTTTGTCGCCACCGTGCTCGAAAGCGACGCCGGCGTAAAAGACCTCGGCGCGGTTACCACCGCCTACAACATCGCCGATCGGAGCACGTACCGCCGCGCCACCAGGGTCAGCCCCAACGGCTCTCGCATCGCCTTCGAGTCGCGCGCGCCTCTAACCAACTTCGACAACTCCGCCGCGAGCAGCGGCAAGCCAGCGGTAGAGGTCTACACCTACACCGCAGGCGGGCAGCTGCGTTGCATCTCGTGCAACCCGAGCGGCGCACGTCCCGCCACCCGCGAACTCCCAGAACCGTACAGACAAGAAGGCCGCGAAACCAAAGTCCAGGCCGCAGCCTGGATCCCCACCTGGGAACACCCGCTGCACGCCTCAAACGTCCTCTCCGCCGACGGCAAGCGCCTCTTCTTCAACTCAAACGACGCGCTCTTGCCGCGCGACACCAACGGCGCCCAGGACGTCTATGAGTGGGAGGCGCCGGGAACGGGGGGCTGTAACGAAGAAAGCTCCTCCTACTTCCCCCAAAATGGCGGCTGCCTGTATCTGATCTCGAGCGGCGAAAGCCCCTTCGAATCGGAATTCTGGGAAGCGAGCCCGGATGGGGCAGATGTCTTCTTCACCACCGAATCGAGCCTCCTGCCCCAGGATCCCGGCTCGGTCGACCTCTATGACGCCCGCGTAGGCGGCGGCTTCCCCCAGCTCCCCGAGCGGCCCCAGTGCGAAGGCGAAGCCTGCCAGGGCCCGGTCTCGGCGCCAAACGATCCGACCCCTGCCTCTTCCTCTCTCCGCGGTCCCGGCAGCACCGTCAAAAAAGCGCCCTCGAAGCGACGCTGCGCCAAAGGCCGCCGCCAGGTGCGCAGGGCGGGCAAGGTCCGCTGCCTCAAGCGAGGCGCAAAGCAAAAGGCAAGCCGAACCGCCAACCACAACGGGAGGGCCAAACGATGAAGCGCCTGATCTCGATCTTTGCGATCGCCCTCGCCGGCGCGGCCTTCGCCCCTGCTGCAGCCCAGGCCCACTTCGGCCTCTTCGGCTTCGATTTCATCTTCACCAACGAAGACGGCAGCATGGCAACCCAGGCGGGATCCCATCCCTATGCGGTGACGGGATCCTTCGGGGTCAATTTCGCCGAAGACGAAAAAGGCCCCTTCGCCGAAGGGCGGCTCAAGGACTTCTTCAGCCATCTGGCACCCGGCTTGATCGGCGACCCGACCGCCTACCCGCGCTGCTCCTCGCTGGCCTTCCTGCAGGGCGCCAACTGCCCGCTCGAGACCCAACTCGGCGTCACCGCCGTCTCACTCGACCTGGGAGGGTGGCGCTCCTCGCCGGTCTACAACCTGACCACGCCCCCCGGGGTGCTCTTGCGGGTCGGTTGGAACGTCGGCGGCGAAGCAAACATCGTGGTCGAGTTCGTGCTCAGCCCCGAAGCCCCCTACCACGTGATCGCCCTCCTGAGAAAGACGCCGCAGGTCGTCGAAGTGATCGGCTCCAAGATCACGGTCTGGGGCAACCCGAGCGACCCGAGCCACGACGGATTGCGCGGCGAATGCCTGAAGGAAAGAGCCCACGAAGAACTGGCGCGCGACGCGATCGACGAGTTCGAATTCGAAGGCAACGGCGAGCTCTGCCCGACCCCACCCAACCCAAGGCCGCTGCTCACCTTGCCGACCAACTGCGCCGAAGCGCTGGCGATCACCTATGACGCGACCTCCTGGACCGACGGCGACAAAGACGGTCTGCTCGACACCGATTCAGGCGGGGTGACGATCCACGACGCCCAGGGCAACCCCCAGCCCTTCACCGGCTGCGGCAAACTCGGCTTCTCACCGAAGACCGAATCCAAGCTCGGCACCGAATCGGCGGAGACCGGCTCGGGCCTGGACTTCAACGTCGACTTCAAAGACGAAGGCCTGACCAGCGTCGAAGGGCTGGCCCAGTCCTATGTGAAGAAAGCGGTGATCACCCTGCCGGAAGGGCTGACGATCAATCCCTCGGTAGGAGAAGGCCTGGCGATCTGCACCCCAGCCCAGATAGCCAAGGAGACGCTTCACTCCCAACCGGGAGAAGGCTGCCCGGAGGCCTCCAAGCTGGGTTCGCTTGAAACTCAAACGCCAGTTCTGGACGAAGCGATCAACGGATCTGTCTTCTTGGCCCAACAAGACGACGCGGCGACGACCACCCCAGGCGCGGAGAACCCATTCGACAGCCTGATCGCGCTCTACCTGGTCCTGAGGAACACCAACCTCGGCGTGATCGTAAAAGTGCCGCTGAAAGTGGAACCGGATCCGAAAACCGGGCAACTCGTCGCGACCCTGGAAAACAGCCCCCAGGTCCCGATCGGCCACTTCAACTTCCACTTCAAAGAAGGCGCCAGGGCGCCGCTGATCACCCCATCGGCCTGCGGCACTTACACCACCGAGGCAAAGTTCTACCCCTGGTCGGATCCCAGTAACCCGACCACGGCGACCTCCTCTTTCAAGATCACCAGGGGAGTCGGCGGAGGGCCCTGCCCACCGGGGGGCGTGCCGCCCTTCCATCCCGGCTTCAGCGCCGGAGCGCTGAACAACAACGCCGGCTCTTTCTCTCCCTTCAACATGCGCTTGATCAGATCAGACGGCGAACAGGACATGACCAAGTTCTCTTCGATCCTGCCCCCGGGGGAGATCGGCTCCCTGGTCGGAGTGAGCAAATGCCCCGATTCGGCGATCGCGGTCGCCAGATCGAAGACCGGTCGCCAGGAGATCGCAAATCCAAGCTGTCCCGCCAGCTCGCTGATCGGCCACACCCTGGCTGGAGCCGGAGTGGGGGGAGCCCTGACCTACGTCGGCGGCCAGATTTACCTCGGAGGCCCCTACCACGGCGATCCCTTGAGTGTGATCTCGGTGACCCCGGCTGTGGCCGGACCCTTTGACGCCGGAACGGTGGTCGTCAGGCTCGCTTTGACCCTCAACTCAAAGACCGCCGAAGTCGAAGTCGACGGCGCCAACTCAGACCCGATCCCCCACATCCTCGACGGCATCGTCTTGAAGGTCAGGGACCTGAGGGTCTACGTAGATCGGCATAACTTCCTCCTCAACCCGACGGGTTGCGATGAATCGAGCGCCAAAGCGACTCTCTTTGGCTCCTACCTGAACGTCTTCGATCCATCCGACGACGTCCCGGTAGCGCTCTCAGATCGCTACCAGGCCGCAAACTGCCTGAACCTGGGCTTCAAGCCGAAGCTCGACCTGGCTCTCAAAGGCGGCACCAAGCGCGGCGGGCACCCGGGGTTGATCGCCACCTACACGCCGAGAAAAGGCGATGCCAACGTCAAAGACCTAGTTGTGAGATTGCCGAGATCCGCATTCCTCGACCAGGCCCACATCAGGACGATCTGCACCCGCGTCCAGTTCGCCGCCAAGGCCTGTCCTCCCGGAGCCCAGTACGGCTTCATCAAAGCCTGGACGCCGCTGCTCGAAGAACCGCTCGAAGGGCCGGTCTGGCTTAGGTCCTCGAGCCACAAGCTGCCGGATCTCGTCTTCGATCTGCACGGCTTAGTCGATGTCGAGGTCAGCGTTCGGATCGACTCCGCCAACGGCGGGATCAGGGCTACGCTTGAAAACTCACCGGACGCGCCGCTCTCCAAAGTCGTCTTGAAGATGCAGGGCGGCAAGAAGGGGCTGATCGTCAACAGCCGCAACCTGTGTGGGGCTACCTCGAAGGCCGCTGTGGACTTCACTGGGCATAACGGGAAGCGGTCGAGCGCCAGCCCTGTGATGCGGGCTGACTGTGGGGGGAAGAGGAAAGGCAAGCACAAGCGAGCGCGGACGGCGAAGCGCGGCGCGGCGGGGCATGAGGGACGAGGCACGGCACCCTGACGATTTCGCAACCGCCTTTGAGTCCGCTCTAGCCCGCCTGCAGATTCGCGTCGAGACGGCTTGCGCCTCCGAGGCCGGGTGGCCGGCAAAGGTGTCGGCCGGCATTCGGGCGGCGCTTACCTTCGCCGCCGCGGATCCCGCTGCGGCCCAGGTTCTGACCAACGAGGCGATGGCGGGGGGCAGGGCGGGTTTTGCCCGCTACGACCGCATGATCGAGCATTTCGCCGCTGCATTGCAGCCAGGGCGCGCCGAGCGCCAGGAGGGTGAGTGGCTTCCCGAGATCACCGAGAAGACGATGGTGGGGGGTGTCGCCATGCTGATCGCCCAGCGCCTCAACTTCGACCGCTGCAGCGAGCTCCCCGCCATCGCTCCGGAGGCGACCCAGTTCGTCCTTACGCCCTACCTCGGTGCAGCCGAGGCGAAGCGGGTCGCGCGCGGCGGCTCAGGATGAGCAGTGCGCCGCTAAAGTTGATCGTTCCGCCCGGGTAGCTCAGTTGGTAGAGCACTTCCATGGTAAGGAAGGGGTCACGAGTTCGAGTCTCGTCCCGGGCTTTGCTTGAACGCAGCGGGACTGTAGATGGAGCCTGATGCCATAGAGATCCGCGTGGTGGGTTGCCTGCTCGAGAAGCAGCGCACGACGCCGGACGCGTATCCGCTCTCGCTGAACGCGCTGCGGCTGGCCTGCAACCAGGCGACCAACCGGGACCCGGTCGTCGAGTACGACGAGGCGATCGTGCGCGAGGCGCTGCGGCGGCTCGCATTGCGCGGCTGGACCCGCCTCGCCAGCGGTCCCGGCAGCCGCGCGCCGAAGTATCGCCAGCTGATCGAGGAGGCGCTCGAGCTGTCGCCGGAGGAGACGGCCCTGCTCGCCGTCCTGATGCTGCGCGGCATCCAGACCCCGGGCGAGCTGAAGCAGCGCAGCGACCGCCTGCACCGCCTGGCGGATCTCGCCGCGGTGCAGGGGACGTTGGAGCGCTTGATCGAGCGAGGGTACGTCGCCCGGCTCGAGCGCCGGCCTGGGCAAAAGGAGGAGCGCTACGCGCATCTCCTCGGAGGTGAGGAGGACGGGTCGATCGTCGACGCAACAGCGGCCGCTACCCCCGCCGAGCCTTCCGCTCAGATGGCGAGCGATGGGGTCCCCGCCGAGCAGCGCCTCGAGCGCCTGGAGCGAGAGCTCGCCGACCTGCGCGCGCAGGTGGCCGAGTTGAAGACCGCCCTGGGCGACTGACCCGCGGCCCTCCGCTAGGCGAAGAGCCGATCCATTCCAACCAGCCAGACGCCCTCTTCCTTCGCCCGTTGTTCGAGCCCAGGCGAAAAGCCCCGGGCGAAGATCGCGAGTTTGGCCGAACCTGCCTTGGGCAGAGAATCGCGCTGCCGGAGTAGTTGCTCGAGAGTGGAGGTGGGGGCCGACTTAGCCCACTTGCAAGAGGCCAGGAGGTCGTAGCGGCCGCGGGAGGTCCCGACCACGTCGATCTCGGTCTGCCTGTTTCGCGACCACCAGCTGCCGAGCTGCTGGGATGCGGGCAGAGTCTCGCCTGCGTAGCGACCGACCCACTCACGGCAGCAATCCTCGAACGCCAAGCCCATGTAGGTGTCCATATCGCGTTCGACGATTCGCAGCACCTCCTTGACCCGTCCCCGCTCCAGGAGACTGCGGTTGGGGAAGACGAAGCGGAACCAGAAGCGAAAGAAGGGGTCGGCGAGGCGATAGCTGGAGCGCCTCGCCTCGGGTCCTTTGGGGGTGAGGGGTGTACGGGCTTCGAGATAGCCCAGCGCCTCCAGCCGGCTCAGCATCTTGGCCAGGTTCGGCGTCGAGATCTGTGACGCGCTGGAAATCTCCCCAAGTCGGGTGCTTCCATTGGCGATCGCGCGGACCACGGCGAAATAAGTGGCTGGGTCTCGGATCTCCTGCTCCTCGCGGAGGAGGTGCAGCGGCTCCTCGTACAGGGATTCGCCTTTCTGGAGGATGCGCTCGGCGACCAGCTCGGGAAGGTCACCCGACTCTGCCCAGACCTGGTACTGCGGCGTGCCGCCAAGGACGGCGTAGCGGCGCAGCCTCGATTCGGGGCCGAGGCTCGGTGCGAACAGAGACGCGTCGCGGTAGTCAAGGGGCTCCAGCAGCGGTCGGTAATCGGCACGCCCGTACAGCGGCGCGCCCGGCTCCAGCAGCCCCTCCATCAACCGCAGGGCGCTCCCGCTGAGGACCAGCGTCACGCCGGTCCCTTCGCGCTGCCAGCGATCCCAGTGCCGCTGGACGATCGAGTCCAAGGACGGCTGCGCCGCCTTCAGCCACTGGAACTCGTCGAGGACGATGGCAAGCGGCTTCTCTCGAGCAAGCTCGCCGATCGTCTCCAGAGCCTGATCCCATGAATCGAAGCGCAGCGGTACCTGTGGCCCCCAACAGGCGCGCTACCTCACGGGCGAGAAGGTCGAGGTGGGCGCGCTCGTTCTGCTCGTCGGCCTGGAAGAAGACGCCGCGATGACGGGCCAGGGCATGAACCAACAGAAAACATGCTCCCGCCTTTGGCCGGTAGCCTGCCGCCCCAGTGGACTTCTCCCTGACCCACGAGCAGGAGGACTTCGTCGCCGCGATCCGCGACTTCTGCGCGCGCGAGTGCGGGACGCAGGAGCAGCGCGAGCAGCTCACCGACGGCTACGAGCTGCACCACAACCCCGCTCTCTATAAGCAGATGGCGGAGCTGGGCTGGCTCGGGGTGACGATCCCGGAGGAGTACGGCGGCTCGGCCGGCTCGATGCTCGACGCCTGCCTCTTCATGGAGGAGACCTCGCGCGGGCTGGCGCCGATCGGCGGCTACGCGACGACGCTGATCGTCGCCGGCGCCACCCAGCGCTTCGGCACCGACGAGCAGAAGCGGGAGATCCTCGGCGGCATCGCCGGCGGCGCGGTCGAGGCGATCGCGATGACCGAGCCCGAGGCCGGCTCCGACGTCGGTGCTCTCACCACCTCGGCCGAGCAGGTCGACGGTGGCTTCGTCCTCAACGGGCAGAAGGTCTTCATCTCCAACGCCCACATCGCCGACCACATCCTGATCGTCTGCCGCACCACCAAGGGCGAGTCCAAGCACGACGGGCTCTCGATGATCTGGCTGCCGCGCGAGACGGCGGGCCTGGAGATCGTCCCGATCAAGACGATGGGGGGCACCGAGACCAACACCCTCTACCTGACCGACGTCGAGGCCCCCGCCGACGCCCTGCTCGGTCAGGTCGACCAGGCCTGGACGCAGCTGATGGCCGGGCTCAACGTCGAGCGGCTGATCCTCGCCGCGACGATGCTCGGCATCGCCCAGCGCGCCTTCGACGATGCCCTCGCCTACGTCAAGGAGCGCAAGCAGTTCGGCCGCCCGATCGGCTCCTTCCAGGCGCTCCAGCACCGGCTCGCCGATATGGCGACCGAGCTCGAAGTCGGCCCGCCTGATGACCCGCTGGGTTGCCAGCCTGACCGACGAGGACCCCAGCCGGATGTTGCCTCGCGAGGCCTCGATGGTGAAGCTGCATGTGACCGAGGTCGCCAAACGGATCGCGGTCGAGGGGATGCAGCTGATGGGCGGCTACGGCTACTCCTCCGAGTACGACATGGAGCGCCTCGTGCGCACGACGATGGTCTCGACCATCTACGGCGGCACCTCCGAGATCCAGCGCACGATCATCGCCAAAACGCTCGGCCTCTAGCCAGCTCGGGGGCGCCGCACCCGCGGCCCGCTTGGCGCTATCCTTCAGCCCAGCCTCGCGCCTCGGCCCGGGGTTTTCTCTTGTAACGGCGTCGTTAGGCAACGAGGAGAACATGGCACGCGGAGATGTCCGCATCGCGGTGACGCTGGCTTGCGAAGACTGCAAGCGGCGCAACTACCAGACCAACAAGTCGCGGCGAAACTCGCCGGACCGCGTCGAGCTGCGCAAGTACTGCCGCTGGTGCGGTCACCACACTCCGCACAAGGAGACGCGGTAGAGGGCGATGGCCAAAACCCGCGCACAGCGCAAGGCCGAGCGCCGCGCCCGCGAAGCCGAAGAGCAGAAACGCTCCGGCGATAGCCGCAAGTCCGACTCGCGGGCCCAGCACGACACCCAGGTCCCGGTCTCGGGCGACATCGCCGAGATCGAGGCGGTAGAGGCTGGGATCGCGGCCGGCGCCTCCGAAGCCGAGCTCGAGACCCCGGACGCGCCCAAGCCCCGCAGCCTGCGCCGCGCCGACGCGAAGGAGGCCAAGCAGGCCGAGAAGCGCAAGCGCGAGGAGCAGAAGCGCCGCGAGCGCGAGCAGCTCTCCAAGCGCCAGAAACAGGCGCAGGCGGAGAAGCGCCAGCGCGGCGGCGTCATCGGCTTCCTGGTCTCCTGCTGGGCAGAGCTGCGCAAAGTCCAGTGGCCGGATCGCGAAACCCTCGTGCAGGCGACCGCCGTGACGATCATCTTCGTCGCCGTCGCCGCCACCTATCTCGGCGCTCTCGACAGCGCCTTCAGCTTCCTCATCAAGCAGATCCTTTAGCGGGATCCCAAGACAAAGGCGACCTCTAGATGTATCGCTGGTACGTGATCAACACCTACTCCGGGCACGAGAACAAGGTCAAGCACAACCTCGAGCACCGGGTGCAGACGATGGCCCAGAACCGCAACGTGCGCCAGGTCGTGGTGCCGACCGAGCAGGTGATGGAGGTCAACAAAGAAGGCCAGAAAGAACCGAAGGAGAAACGGACGATGCCCGGCTACGTCCTGGTCAACATGGAGATGACCGACGACGCCTGGGGACTGGTCAAGAACACCCCCGGGGTGACCGGCTTCGTCGGCTCCCGCAACAAGCCGGTGCCGCTCTCCAAACCGGAGGTCGACCGCCTGCTGCACCGCGAGACCGCCGAGCGCCCCCGCACCCAGGCGCAGTTCTCGATCGGCGAGTCGGTCAAGGTCATCTCCGGCCCGCTCTCCGACTTCTCCGGTGAGATCGCCGAGATCAACGAGGACGCCGCCAAACTCAAGGTGCTGGTCTCGATCTTCGGCCGCGAGACGCCGGTCGAGGTCAATTACGACCAAGTCAAGAAGATCTAGCCCGGCCCGCTACGCTCCCCGATCCCAATGGCGAAAAAAGTCCTCACCCTCATCAAGCTGCAGATCCAGGCAGGCAACGCCAACCCGGCGCCGCCGGTCGGTCCCGCGCTGGGTCAGCACGGCGTCAACATCATGGAGTTCTGCAAAGCCTTCAACGCCCAGACGCAGAGCGAGGGCGGCACGATCATCCCGGTCGAGATCACCGTCTATGAGGATCGCTCCTTCAGCTTCATCACCAAGACGCCGCCCGCCGCCGTGCTGATCCGCGAGGCGAT
The DNA here is from genome assembly GCA_963770315.1 of uncultured Solirubrobacterales bacterium. Taxonomy (GTDB): domain Bacteria; phylum Actinomycetota; class Thermoleophilia; order Solirubrobacterales; family 70-9; genus VRUE01. The sequence continues at coordinate 2,271,180 of CAVYPC010000002.1, read as the reverse complement.
CGGCATCAAAAAGGGCTCGGGCGAGCCGCACGTGAACAAAGTCGGCACGATCTCGATGGACCAGGTCCGCCAGATCGCCGAGCGCAAGATGCCCGACCTCAACGCCAACGACCTCGATGCCGCCTCGAAGATCATCGCCGGCACCGCCCGCTCGATGGGCGTGGACGTCAAATAGCCATGGCCCACGGCAAGCGCTACCGCAAACAGCTCGGCAAGGTCCAGCGCGAGCGGGAATACCCGCCGGCCGAGGCGATCTCGCTGATCAAGGAGACCGCCAGCGCCGGCTTCGACGAGACGGTGGAGCTGCACCTGCGGCTCGGCGTCAACGTCCGCCACGCCGAGGAGCAGCTGCGCGGTACCCTCGCCCTGCCCCACGGCCTCGGCAAAGACGTGACGATCGCGGTCTTCGCCCAGGGCCAGCAGGCCCGCGACGCGGAGACGGCAGGCGCCGATTTCGTCGGCGGCCAGGATCTGGTCGAGAAAGTCCAGGAGGGCTGGACCGACTTCGACGTCGCGATCTCCACCCCCGACATGATGAAAACGGTCGGCCAGCTCGGCCGCGTGCTCGGGCCGCAGGGCAAGATGCCCAACCCAAAGGTGGGCACGGTCACCGACGACATCGAGAAGGCCGTGACCGAGTCCAAGTCGGGCAAGATCGAGTACCGCACCGACCGCCAGGCGATCATCCACCTGGCGATCGGCAAGGCCAGCTTCGACGCGCAGAAGCTGCTCGACAACTGCCTCGCGGTGATCGACGAGGTCGTTCGCGCCAAACCGTCTTCATCGAAGGGCAAATACATCCTCTCGGCGACGCTGACGACGACGATGGGCCCGGGCATCCGGATCGACGCCGGCAAGACCGGCGAGCGCGAGGTGGCCGCCGAGTCGGCAGCGGAGCCGGCGACCGCGTAGACTCCCCCGCCGCGCGACCCCTAGACCACCGGCGGGGCCAAGCCCAGAAGCCCGGTGCAGGCGAACCAATGAACCGAGACGAAAAGGCACAAGCCATCGAGGAGATCGCCGCCCAGATCGAGGGCGCCGAAGCGATCTTCGCGGTCGACTATCGCGGCATCAGCGTCCCGCAGGCGGCTGAACTGCGCGGCAAGCTGCGCGAGGCCGACGCCAGCTTCCGGGTCGTCAAGAACCGCCTCACCAAACGGGCGGCCGAGCAGGTCGGCGAGGCTCGTCTCGCGGAGCTGCTGCAGGGCCCGACCGCGCTGACCTTCGTCCGCGGCGACACCGCCCAGGCCGCCAAGGCGATCTCGACCTTCAACAAAGAGCACGAAGTCCTCACCTTCAAGGGCGGCTTCATGGCCGACCTCGCGCTCGACGAGGAAAAGTTCAAGTCGATAGCGCGCCTGCCGGCCCGCGAAGTGCTCAACGGTCAGCTGGCCGGCGTCATCGCCAGCCCACTCACCGGCCTGGTTCGGGGCTTGGGTTCCATGATTCAGGGGCTTGCCCTTCAGCTGGGCCAAATCGCTGAGAAAGGACTGGTCACCGGCGAGGCTCCTGCAGCTGAGCCCGAGGTTGCGCCAGTCGAGGAAGAGCCCGCTGGTACCCCAGGCGATTCAGCTGACGAGGGACCCGCGGACAACGGGTCTGAGGAAAACGAGACTTCTGAAACTGACGACGAAAGCAAGGAAGAGGAGTAATGGCAACCAAAGTCAAAACTGAGGATTGGATCGAGGAGCTGAAAGGCATCTCGGTGCTCGAGCTCTCCGAGCGGATCAAAGCGCTCGAGGAGGAGTTCGGCGTTTCCGCGACCGCGGTCGCCGCAGCCGCCCCGGCAGCCGCCGGCGCCCCGGCGGGCGATGGCGATGGCGGTGCCGAAGAGTCCTCCACGGTCGACGTGGTGCTGACCGAGGTCGGCGGCCAGAAAGTGCCGGTGATCAAGGTGGTCCGCGCCGCGACCGGGCTCGGCCTGAAAGAGGCCAAGGCGATCGTCGACGAGGCCCCGAAAGCGATCAAAGAGGGCATCGAGCGCGACGAAGCCGAGAAGATCAAGGGAGAATTGGAGGAGGCAGGAGCGACTGTCGAGTTGAAATAAAGCTGCACCGACCGCGAATGGATCGCCGGCAGGGAGCCGATCCAGCGGCCGAGCGCGGCCGTGTGTTATTTTTCGTGGTCGCGCGCCTGTTGTCTCCCCTTGCCCATATCTGCGCTGTATCCACGTCCCTCTGACCGTCTGAGGAGTCGCCGACTTTGGCACGTTCCAACGCTGCCCCCGTAACCCGCAGGAGTTTCTCCCGACTACAGAACCCCCTCGAAGTCCCCCACCTGATCGATATCCAACGTCGCTCCTTCGAAGAGCTGACGGATCCCAAGGCGGGCGGGCTGCGAGAGACCATTGACGACATATCCCCGATCGAGGACTACACGGGGAACCTCGCGATCGTCTTCAGCGAGTTCAAGTTCGAGGATCCTCCGAACACGATCGAGGAGTGCCGCGAGAAGGACATGACCTACTCGCGGCCGCTGACCGCGACCGTCGCCTTCCAGAACAAGGAGACCGGCGAGATCCGCGAGCAGGCCGTCTTCATGGGCGACTTCCCGTGGATGACCGACCGCGGCACCTTCATCATCAACGGCACCGAGCGCGTCGTCGTCACCCAGTTGGTGCGCTCTCCCGGCGCCTACGTGATGGCGCCCAAGGACCCTGAAAAACAGGTCTTCATCGCCAACCTGATGCCGGCCCGCGGCTCCTGGCTGGAGCTGGAAATCGACAAAAAAGGGAAAGTCTTCGTCCGCATCGACCGCAAGCGCAAACTGCCGGTCACGGTGCTGCTGCGCGCGATGGGCTACGTCGAGGACGAGCAGATCCTGAAGATGTTCGACAACTCGGTCTACCTCAGGCACACGATCGAGTCCGACACCGAGGCGACCCAGACCGAAGAGGGCGCCCTGATCGAGCTGTTCAAAAAGCAGCGCCCCGGCGAGCCGCCCTCGGTCGACGCCGCCAAAGCCCTGCTCGAGCAGCTCTTCTTCGACCCCAAGCGCTACGACCTGACGCGGGTCGGCCGCTACAAGCTGAACGCCCGGCTCGACCTCGACATCGACCTCGACAACCGGGTCCTCACCCACGACGACATCATCGCCCTGATCAAGGAGCTGGTGAGCCTGCCGAAGCTGCTCGGCATCCCCGAGGAGATCGACGAGGAGCACCCGATCAAGGACTACGCGGCCGAGGCGATCACCTACCCGCGCGAGCCGGTGGCCGAGCACCTCGACGAGTACGAGCACTTCGGCAACCGCCGCCTGCGCACCGTCGGCGAGCTGATCCAGGAGGCATTCCGGATCGGTCTCTACCGGATGGAGCGGGTCGTTCGCGAGCGCTTGACCACCGAAGACGCCGATGCGATCACCCCGCAGACGATCATCAACATCCGTCCCGTGGTGGCGGCGCTGAAGGAGTTCTTCGGCTCCTCGCAGCTCTCGCAGTTCATGGACCAGACCAACTCGCTGGCCGGGCTCACCCACCGCCGCCGCCTCTCGGCGCTCGGCGCGGGCGGGCTGACCCGCGAGCGGGCCCCGATCGAGGTCCGCGACGTGCACCCGACCCACTACGGCCGCATGTGCCCGATCGAGACGCCGGAGGGGCCGAACATCGGCCTGATCGGCTCGCTCTCCTCCTACGCGCAGATTTCCGAACACGGCTTCGTCACCACCCCCTACCTGCTGGTAGAGGACGGCGTCGTCAGCGACGAGATCGTCCACCTCGACGCCACCCAGGAGGAGGACAAGGTGATCGCCCAGGCCAACGCCGAGGTCGATCCGAAGACGAAGAAGCTGAAAGGGCCGCAGGTGCTGGTGCGGGCGGGCGAGCAGGAGTACGCGACCGCCTCGCCCAAAGAGGTCGAGCTGATGGATGTCTCACCGACCCAGATCTGGTCGGTGGCAACCGCGCTCATCCCCTTCCTCGAGCACGACGACGCCAACCGGGCGCTGATGGGATCCAACATGCAGCGCCAGGCGGTTCCGCTGCTCAAACCGGAGCCGCCGCTGATCGGCACCGGCATGGAGCGCCGCGCCGCGGTCGACACCGGCGACGTCACGCTTGCCTTCAACGACGGCGAGGTGACGCACGTCGACTCGGAGTCGATCGTCGTCACCTCCGGCTCGAAGAAAGACGAGTACCCGCTGTTCAAGTTCATGCGCTCGAACCAGGGCACGATCATCCACCAGCGGCCGATCGTCTCCAGCGGCCAGCAGGTGAAGAAGGGCGACGTGCTCGCCGACGGCTCCTCGACCGCCGGGGGCGAGATCGCGCTGGGCAAGAACTGCCTGGTCGCCTTCATGTCCTGGGAGGGCTACAACTTCGAGGACGCGATCATCCTCTCCGAGCGTCTGGTCAAGGACGACGAAATGACCTCGATCCACATCGAGGAGTACGAGATCGACGCCCGCACGACCAAGCTCGGCGACGAGGAGATCACCCGCGACATCCCCAACCGCTCCGAGGAGAGCCTGCGCAATCTCGACGAGCGTGGCATCGTCCGCGTCGGCGCCGAGGTGATCTCGGGAGACCTGCTGGTCGGCAAGGTGACGCCCAAGGGCGAGACCGAGCTGACCGCCGAGGAGAAGCTGATCCGCGCGATCTTCAAGGAGAAGGCGCGCGAGGTCCGCGACACCTCGCTGAAGGTCCCGCACGGCGAGGGCGGCGTCGTCATCGACGTGCTCACCTTCAGCCGCGACGAGGGCGATGACCTGCCGCCCGGCGTCAACGACCTGGTCCGGGTATACGTCGCAACCAAGCGCAAGATCGCCGAGGGCGACAAGCTCGCCGGCCGCCACGGGAACAAGGGTGTGATCTCCAAGATCGTGCCCGAAGAGGACATGCCCCACCTCGCCGACGGCACCCCCGTCGACGTGATCCTCAACCCACTCGGCGTGCCGAGCCGGATGAACATCGGCCAGGTGCTCGAGACGCACCTCGGCTGGGTCGCCGGCAACGGCTGGTACGACGACGGCTCCGAGGCCTACAAGCAGGCGCACTCGCCGCAGGGCGACGGCCGCGTCTACGTTTCGACGCCCGTCTTCGACGGCGCCAGCGTCGAGGACGTCGACGAGGCGCTCGTCCGCTGGCAGGAGCAGTACGCCGAGCGCGGCATCGACCTCGGCGTCGACAAGCGTGAGCGCTCCGGCGCCCAGGCCGAAGGCGCGATGCAGCTCTACAACGGCCGCACCGGCGAGCCCTACGAGGGCAAGGTCACGGTCGGCTACATGTACATCCTCAAGCTGCTGCACCTGGTCGACGACAAGATCCACGCCCGTTCGACCGGCCCCTACTCGCTGGTCACCCAGCAGCCGCTGGGGGGCAAGGCGCAGTTCGGCGGCCAGCGCTTCGGCGAGATGGAGGTCTGGGCATTGGAGGCCTACGGCGCCGCCTACACGCTGCAGGAGATGCTCACCGTCAAGTCCGACGACACGGTCGGGCGGGTCAAGGCCTACGAGGCGATCGTCAAGGGCGAGAACATCCCCGAGCCCTCGATCCCCGAGTCCTTCAAAGTCCTGTTGAAGGAGATCCAGAGCCTCTCGCTGGACGCCAACGTCGTCTCCGAAGGCGGCGACGTCGAAATCTCCGAGGAGGACGACGACCTGCTGAAAGCGGCCGAGGAGCTGGGCATGGACCTGACCGGGGTCCGCGCCGAGGGCTCCAACGGGGCCGCCGATGAGAAGGAGGAGCAGGTGGTCGCCGAGGGCGAAGCGGGGACCGGCGGCGATGGGAGCGACAGCGATGGAGCCGAGGCCGAGCCGGCCGAGGCGGAGGCCAAGGAAGAGACGAAGGTGGAGGACTGATGATCGACATCAACAACTTCGACGCGATCGAGATTGGCCTCGCTTCCTCGAAGAAGATCCGCTCCTGGAGCTGGGGAGAGGTCACCAAGCCGGAGACGATCAACTACCGCACGCTGAAGCCGGAGAAAGACGGCCTCTTCTGCGAGCGCATCTTCGGTCCGACCAAGGACTGGGAGTGCTACTGCGGCAAGTACAAGCGGGTCCGCTACAAGGGCATCGTCTGCGAGCGCTGCGGGGTCGAGGTTACGCGCTCCAAGGTCCGCCGCGAGCGCATGGGTCACGTCGACCTGGCTTCGCCGGTCTCCCACATCTGGTTCTTCAAGGGCGTGCCGAGTCGCATCGGCTACCTGATCGACATGGCTCCCAAAGAGCTGGAGAAGGTTCTCTACTTCGCCGCTTCGATGGTCACCTGGGTCGACACCGAGGCACGGGATAAAGACCTCGGCAAGCTCGAGAAAGAAGTCAAAAAAGTCTCCGACAGCTATGAGGCCGAAAGGCAGAAAAGGACGCAGGAGCTGGCGGAGTCGCTCGAGCGACGGGTCTCCTACCTCGAAGAGGGCGGCCAGGAAAAGTTCGACGACGACGACCACATCTGGGCCGACTCGCTGAAGCTGACCGCGGCGCAGCTGCGCAAGCTGAAGGACGACGAACGCGCCAAAATGATCAAAGAGCTGCGCAAAACCTTCGAGGCGGAGATTTCCGACACCGAGGCCTACATCGACGAGGCGATCGAGCGGATGGAGGAAGTCTGGAAGATCTTCACCGAGATGAAGCCGAAGGACGTCGTCAACGACGAGACGGTCTTCCGCGAGCTCAAGGATCGCTTCGGCTCGCCGTTCGGCTGGGGTGAGTACTTCCGCGGCGGCATGGGCGCCGAAGCGGTGCGCGACCTGCTCGAACAGGTCGACCTCGCGGCCGAATGCGAGGAGCTCGAGTTGGTCATCAACAGCTCCAAAGGCCAGAAACAGGCCCGCGCAGTGAAGCGGCTGAAGGTCGCTTCCGCCTTCCTCAACTCCGACAACAAGCCGGACTGGATGATCCTCGACTGCGTGCCGGTGATCCCGCCGGAGCTGCGCCCGATGGTGCAGCTCGACGGTGGCCGCTTCGCGACCTCCGACCTCAACGATCTCTACCGGCGCGTGATCAACCGCAACAACCGGCTGAAAAGGCTGCTCGACCTCGGTGCGCCCGAGATCATCGTCAACAACGAGAAGCGGATGCTGCAGGAGGCGGTCGACGCGCTGTTCGACAACGGCCGTCGCGGCCGCCCGGTCACCGGGCCCGGCAACCGCCCGCTGAAGTCGCTCTCCGACATGCTCAAGGGCAAGCAGGGCCGCTTCCGCCAGAACCTGCTCGGCAAGCGGGTCGACTACTCCGGCCGTTCGGTGATCGTCTCCGGGCCGAGCCTGCAGCTGCAGCAGTGCGGCCTGCCGAAGCTCATGGCGCTGGAGCTCTTCAAGCCGTTCATCATGGCGCAGCTGGTCGAGCGCAAAGCGGTGCAGAACATCAAGGCGGCCAAGAAGATGGTCGAGTCGATGGTGCCCGAGGTCTGGGACGTGCTCGAGGAAGTCATCCACGAGCACCCGGTGCTGCTCAACCGCGCGCCGACCCTGCACCGCCTTGGCATCCAGGCCTTCGAACCGATCCTGGTCGAGGGCAAGGCGATCCAGGTCCACCCGCTCGTCTGCCACGCTTTCAACGCCGACTTCGACGGCGATCAGATGGCGGTCCACGTGCCGCTCTCCGCCGAGGCCCAGGCCGAGGCGCGGATCCTGATGCTGTCGGCGAACAACATCCTCTCCCCGGCTCACGGCGCGCCGCTGGCGACGCCGACGCAGGACATGGTGCTCGGGATCTACTACCTCACCTACGGCCCGCCGGCGGAGGAGCTGGCGAAGCGCGACGAGGAGCTGAAGAGCGGCAAGGCAGCCAACGGCTCCGCGCCCAAGGTCTTCCGCTCCGCGCAGGAGGCCGAGCTCGTCTATGAGAACGGCGGCTGCAAGCTGCACGACCTGGCCGAGTACCGGCGGGCGGGGCACGAACACTTCCTGACCACGGTCGGGCGGATCATCTTCAACGAAAAGATCGAGCGCGCCCTCGCCGAGGCGCTCGGCGACGAGTTCGATCCGGAGCAGTTCGAGTTCGCCAACAACGCGCTGAAGAAGCGCAACGTCAACGAGATGGTCTCCGACCTGGTCGAGGCCTACGGGGCTCCCCCGGTATCGCGCGTGCTCGACGCCTTCAAGGATCTCGGCTTCCACTACGCCAGCCAGGCCGGGATCACGGTCTCCAAGAACAACGTCGTCTCGCCCCCCGACAAGGCGGAGATCCTCGACCGCTACGAGAAGCAGACGTCAGCGATCCAGGGTCAGTACGACGACGGCTACATCACCGCCGAGGAGCGCCACGAGGCGATCACCGGGCAGTGGAACAAAGCCACCGACGAGGTCGCCCAGGCGATGGAGGACAACCTCGACGAGCTCAACCCGATCTTCATGATGGCCAACTCGGGCGCTCGCGGGTCGTTCAAACAGATCCGTCAGCTGGCGGGGATGCGCGGCCTGATGGCCAACCCGAAAGGCGAAATCATCGAGCGGCCGATCAAGGCCAACTTCATGGAGGGCCTCTCGGTACTGGAGTACTTCATCTCCACCCACGGCGCTCGAAAGGGCCTGGCCGATACGGCGCTGCGCACGGCGGACTCGGGCTACCTGACCCGCCGCCTGGTCGACGTCGCCCAGGACGTGATCGTCCGTGACGAGGACTGCAAGACCAAAGAACACATCGAGATGGCCCTGCGCAAGGATGACGGCTCTCTCAACGACAACCTCTTCGGTCGTCTGGCGGCGAAAAAGTTCGAAACCAAGCGCGGCCGCGAGCTGCTCAAGCGCAACCAGGAGATCACCCTGGCCGACGTCGAAGCGATCGCCGAGGCGGTTGGCGACGAGGAGACCGTGGTTCCGGTCCGCTCGACCCTGAAGTGCGAGGCCGATTCGGGCGTTTGCCGCGCTTGCTACGGGGTTGCCCCGGCGACCGGCTTCACCGTCAACATCGGCGACGCGGTGGGGATCATCGCCGCCCAGTCGATCGGCGAGCCCGGGACCCAGCTGACCATGCGCACCTTCCACACCGGCGGTGTCGCCGGCCAGGACATCACCCAGGGGTTGCCGCGCATCGTCGAGCTCTTCGAGGCGCGTAAACCGAAGGGCCTGGCGCAGATGGCCGAGGAGGCCGGCAAGGTCTCGGTCGAGGAAACCGACAAAGCGCTGAAAGCGATCATCACCGCTTCCGACGGCGAGGAGCACAGCTACAGCTTCCCGCCCCGCACCCGGCTGCACGTCTCCGATGGCGAGAAGGTCGAGGTCGGCCAGCAGCTCAACGAGGGCTCGCTCTACCCGGCCGACCTGCTGGCGATCCGCGGCCGCACCGATACCGAGCTCTACCTCGTCGCCGAGGTGCAGAAGGTCTACCGCGCCCAGGGCGTCGACATCAACGACAAGCACATCGAGCTGATCGCGCGCCAGATGCTGAAGAAGGTGAGGATCGAGTCGAAGGGCTCTACCAGCCTGCTGCCCGGCCAGCTCGAAGACCGCGGCCAGCTCAAACGGCTCAACAAACAGACCAAGGCGGACGGCGGTACCGCGGCCAAAGGCGAGGAGGTCATCCTCGGCATCACCAAGGCCTCGCTGGCGACCGAGTCCTTCCTCTCCGCGGCCTCCTTCCAGGAGACGACCAAGGTGCTTACCGACGCGGCGCTCGAGGGCAAACGGGACAAGCTCGTCGGCCTCAAGGAGAACGTGATCATCGGCAAGCTGATCCCCGCGGCGACCGGGCTCAAGCACTACCGGACGCTGACCGTGGAGCCGGCCGTACCGGTCGTCCCGCCCAGCGACGACGACCTGCTCGACGAAGAGGAGCTGGCAGCCGAGCTGGGAGTCGACGGGGACGAGGCGCCGGTGGAGAGCTTCGGCCCCTCCTTTGCCGAGGAGCTCGAGGAGCTGGCGCAGGAGATCGAGTCGAGCTCGGAGGACAAAGCGTAGGAGGGGGCGCGGGTGCCCCTTCGGCGGAACCCGCGCCCACACCTGCCGATGGGATAGAGGTCCCGCGGCTCACAAGTTCCGACGAAGGGGCACCCGCGCCCCCCTCACCCATCTGCCCTTCGCTTAGCTGCCTTGCCTCGACCCACCTCGATTGCAGCTTTTTCCACCCTATGGTGGGGACAAAGCTGCAATCGCGGGCGGCAGGGCTCTTGGATAGATTGGCTGGGTGGCCAAGGTGGAGAAGGTCTGCATCATAGGAGCTGGTTCGTCGGGGCTGACCGCTTGCCAGGTCTTGGCCGCTCGCGGCATCCCTTTCGACTGCTTCGAGAAGGGGTCGATGATCGGTGGGAACTGGCGCTATGAGAACGACAACGGGACTTCGTCGGCTTATCGGTCGCTGCACATCAACAGTGCCCGCAAGCTCATGTCCTACAAGGCTTTTCCAATGCCGGAGGACTATCCGGACTACCCCAGCCACTACCAGGTCGCCAAATACTTCGACGACTATGCCGAGCGCTTCGGCCTCGCCGAGAAGATCGTCTTCCGTACCGAGGTCGCCGCCGCTGAGCCTGTCGATGGCGGCTGGGATGTGACCGTCGAGGACGCCGACGGCACCCAGCATACCGAGCGCTACCGCGCGGTCCTGGTGGCAAACGGGCATCACTGGAAGCCGCGCTGGCCCGAACCGCCCTTCCCGGGTGCCGACGAGTACGAGGGCGAGCAGATGCACGTCCACCACTACCGCGAGTCCGACGTGCTGGAGGGCAAGCGGGTGCTGGTATTGGGAATCGGCAACTCCGCCGTCGACGTCGCGGTCGAGGCGTCGCGAATCGCCGAGAAGACCTTCCTCGCGATGCGGCGCGGCGCCTACGTGCTGCCGAAGTTCCTCGGTGGCAAGCCGATCGACGAATCGATGCCGCCGGCGCTGAGCTACCTGCCGATGACCGTGCAGCGTTTCTTCGCTTCGCGACTGCTGAAGATGTCGATCGGCGAGATGACCGATTACGGCCTTCCCAGGCCCGACCACAAGCTGTTCGAGGCCCATCCCACCGTCTCTTCGGAGCTGCTGCCGCGACTCGGCCACGGCGATATCGCGGCCAAGCCAAGCATCGACCGCTTTACCGGCGACCGCACCGTGCGCTTCGCCGACGGCAGCGAGGAGGAGATCGACCTGGTCGTCTACTGCACCGGCTACGAAATCTCATTCCCCTTCCTCGACGAGAAGGTCTTCGCCGCCCGCGACAACCGCATGCCGCTATACAAACGGGTCGTCTCCACGGAGAACCCCGGCCTCTACTTCATCGGCTTCATCCAGCCCCTGGGCCCAATCATGCCGCTGGCTGAGGCCCAGTCCGAATGGGTAGCCGACCTGCTCACGGATAAGGCAGCTCTACCCACGGCACCCGAGATGCGCGAGGAGATCGTCGATTACGAACGCTGGCTAAAAAAGCGCTTCGTAAGCTCCAAGCGTCACACGATCGAGGTTGACTTCCACCCGTACATACGAGAGATCCGCCACGAGAGAAAGCGATCTAGGCAGGCGGCTTGACGGGAGGAGGCGGGGTGCCCCTCCTGACCAGCGGCGTCCTGTTTTTCGCCCTGATCGCTCGGCGAGAGAGCCCGGGCTCCCGGCGAAAAACCCAGCGGCCAGGAGGGGCACCCCGCCTCCTCCTGACAGCACTGCCTCCGGGCAAGTGGTGAGGGCCACGGGGCCGGATCGGCTGCGGTCGCCAGCGGTTGAAGTCCTCGCCGTTGTCCTCGGCAGCACCGTCCGCCTCTGGCGCCTTACTCGCCCACCAGACCAGCCAGAGCGCGCCGAAGACCGGGATCTTCAGGACGACCAGCAAGAAGAAGATTGGCCAGAATCCCTCCATCGGGGGCAGTGTAGACAGCCTCTTCCCGGCGGTGGGGTTAGAGCCCGCCGGCCCAGGCGATCAGCGCTTCGACCTGGACCTCCTCCAGGCCGAGCTGGGGCTCGGTGGGGACGAGGAGGGTTGGCACGTCCCGACCCCGCGCCCACTCGTAGCAGCTCTCGTCGAAGCTGTCGTCGACCCAGGCCAGTGGCCGACCCTTGCCGTACTCGTCCAACGGCCCCAGCTTCCAGTGCGCCGAGCCGAAGCGGGCGGCGCCGTCGAAGCTCAGGTGCGGAAGCTCCGGCAGGCCGAGGATGTTGGGCAGGTAGTCGTTGGCTTTTTCCTCCCAGCCGGTGGCCCAGACCAGGTCGTAGACCTCGGCCAGCCGCTTCAGCCGCTCTCCGGCGGCCAGCGAGATGCAGTGCACCATTCCGTCGATCAGTTCGAACCGCGCGGCTTTGCGGTCCGGCGGCTCGTCGAAGCCGAAGAGCGAGATGACGCCGTCGACGTCGACGGCGAGGATTGGCCGGCTCATGGAGCCAGGCTAGCTACCAGCGATAGTGCGCAAAGGCCTTATTGGCCTGAGCCATGCGGTAGATGTCGTCCTTGCGCTTCCAGGCCCCGCCCTGCTGCTGGTTCGAGTCGAGGATTTCGCTGGCGAGCCGCTCCGACATCGAGTACTCGCGGCGGTTGCGGGCGAAGTCGACCAGCCAGCGGACCGCAAGCGTGCGGGCGCGGCGGGCGGGGACCTCGACCGGCACCTGGTAGGTGGCGCCGCCGACCCGGCGCGAGCGAACCTCGAGCACCGGGGTAAGTTGTTTGATCGCCGCCTCGAGGGTCTCGACGGGATCCTCGTTGGAGCGCTCGCCGACGATCGCCAGCGCGTCGTAGACGAGCCGCTCGGCAAGCGACTTCTTGCCGTCGCTCATCACCTTGTTGATGAGCTGCTGGACGAGCCGGTTGCGGTAGCGGGCGTCGGGTTCGACCGGGCGGATCTGTGCGGCGGAGCGGCGCGGCACGGATTCAGCTGGCCTTGACGCCGTAGAGGGAGCGGGCCTGCTTGCGGTCGGAGACGCCGGCGGCGTCGAGGGTGCCGCGGACGACCTTGTAGCGGACGCCCGGCAGATCCTTGACCCGGCCGCCGCGCACCAGCACCACCGAGTGCTCCTGCAGGTTGTGGCCCTCGCCGGGGATATAGGTGGTGACCTCCATCCCGTTGGTGAGGCGCACGCGGGCGATCTTGCGCAGAGCCGAGTTCGGCTTCTTCGGCGTTACCGTGGCGACGCGGGTGCAGACACCGCGCCTTTGCGGCGCCGCGACCCTCTTCTTGTTGCCCTGCCCCGACTTGAGGCCCGGCGTCGTCGTCTTCTTCTTAGGGCGCTTGCGGCCCTTGCGAATGAGTTGGTTCGTGTTCGGCACGGCCGCGCATGGTAGCGGGCCGCCGCTTTCGGGGCTGCAACGAGCAGCGCGCCGCCCAGCATCAGCCCGGCCGCGGCGGCGATCTGAGCGTAAAAGTCGTCATAGAGGACCGCCTTGGCGCCGGAGAAGCGCGAGGCCTGGGCCCCCGCATCCAGCCCGGCCGGCAGGTCGACCAGGAGGATGACGGCGAGGCTGAGCAGGCCGAGCACGAAGACGATCCGCCCCAGCCCCTGCCGGCGGCCGTTGCGCAGCACGGCGAGGGCCAGTGCGGCGGCGAGCAGCGCCACCGGGATCAGCAGGTAGGCATGGGCTTGCCCGGCGGTCTCGGCGCCGGCGGTCGGTGGGGTCGCGGCCGGCAGGCCCGCATAGCCCGATTGGCCGATCTCGACCGCCCGGTAGTCGACGAACTGGGAGGCGAGCAGGCACCCCGCCGAGCCGAGGATCGTCAGGCAGATCGCCCGCTGCGGGGTGAGCACGGCGCTGCCGCGGGTCGCCGCTCGCTGCGCCCAGGCGGCGGTACGCAGCAGATGGCGTTCGAGCAGGGCGAGGCCGCGGAAGAGGACGACGCCGACCGGGCGCAGGCGCCGACCGAGGCGATTGCCGGCAGCACGGGCCGATCGACCGGCGCGGGCGATCGGTGGCCAGGCGCGCTGCAGCTGCCGGTCGACCGTGCGGTCGACCCTGCGAGTCGCGGTGAGGAGCCCGGGGAGGGCGTTGCCGAGGCGCTTCCCCGCCTGCCGGGGCATCTTTCCGATGCGCCGTCGCGTCGCTGCTATCATCGCGCGTCGCTCAGGCTTCTTTTTCGCAGTACGTTTCGCCGGGCCCGCGAGGGCCTTTTTCATGCGCCGATCCCGGCGGTTCTTGCCGGCAGGCGATGACTTCTTAGATTTCTCTCGTCCCGACTTCAAGACAACGCTTACCTTAAGACCATGCCACGTAACTTCCCTCTAGAGAAAACCCGCAACATCGGGATCATGGCGCACATCGACGCCGGTAAGACGACGACGACCGAGCGCATCCTCTACTACACCGGCCGCACGCACAAAATGGGCGAGGTCCACGAGGGCGCTGCGGTGATGGACTGGATGGAGCAGGAGCAGGAGCGCGGCATCACGATCACCTCGGCCGCGACCGCCTGCGAGTGGAACGGCCACCGGATCAACATCATCGACACGCCAGGCCACGTCGACTTCACGGTCGAGGTCGAGCGCAGCCTCCGCGTCCTCGACGGCGCGATCGCCGTCTTCGATGCAGTCGCCGGGGTCGAGCCGCAGTCGGAGACCGTCTGGCGCCAGGCCGACAAGTACAAGGTCCCGCGCTTCGCCTACATCAACAAGATGGACCGCACCGGCGCTGACTTCTTCAACGCCGTCGAGACGATGAAGGACCGACTCGGCGCCAACCCGCTGCCGATCCAGCTGCCGATCGGCAGCGAGGGCGACTTCATCGGTGTCGTCGACCTGATCGAGATGGTCGCCCTGGTCTGGAAGGACGAACTCGGCACCGAGTTCGAGACGGTCGAGATCCCGGCCGACCTCGTCGACCAGGCGCAGGAATATCGCACCCAGCTGATCGAGGCCTGTGCCGAATACGACGACGAGCTGATGGAGGCTTACCTGGCCGAGGAGGAGATCCCGCACGAGCGCATCGCAAGATCACTGCACCGTGCCTGCCTCGACACCAAGGTAACGCCGGTGCTCTGTGGCTCCTCCTTCAAGAACAAGGGCGTGCAGCCGTTGCTCGACGCGATCGTCGAGCTGCTGCCCTCGCCGCTCGAGGTCCCGCCGGTCACCGGTCTCGTTCCGGCCGGCAAGGGGGAGAGCGAGCCGACCGAGGCCGAGCGCCCCGCCGACGACAACGGGCCCTTCGCCGCGCTTGCCTTCAAGATCATGACCGACCCCTACGTCGGCAAACTGACCTACTTCCGCGTCTACTCGGGCAAGCTCGAGGCGGGAGGCCGCGTGCTCAACGTCAAAACCGGCAGGACCGAGCGAATCGGCCGCCTGCTGATGATGCACGCCAACAGCCGCGAGGAGATCGAGGAGGTCTACTCGGGTGACATCTGCGCCGGCGTCGGGCTCAAGGAAACGGGCACCGGCGACACGCTGGCCGCGCCTGACGCCCCGATCGCACTGGAGAGCATCGAATTCCCCGAGACGGTGATCGCCGTCGCGATCGAGCCGAAGACGAAAGCCGACCAGGAGAAGATGGGGACGGCCCTGCAGCGCCTCGGCGAGGAGGATCCCACCTTCCGGATCGAATCCGACGAGGAAACTGGGCAGACCCTGATCCACGGCATGGGCGAGCTCCACCTCGAGGTGATCGTCGACCGCATGCTGCGCGAGTTCAAAGTCGACGCCAACGTCGGCAAACCCCAGGTCGCCTACCGCGAGACGATCCGCAAGGAGGTCAAGAAGGTCGAGGCGCGCTTCGTCCGTCAGACCGGCGGCCGCGGCCAGTTCGGCCATGTCGTGATCAACGCCGAGCCGGCGCCGGGCGAGGGCTTCGAGTTCGTCAACAAGATCAAGGGCGGCACCATCCCCGGCGAATACATCGGCCCGGCCGAACAGGGGATGAAAGAGGCGCTCGAGAACGGCGTCAAGGCCGGCTACCCGATGGTCGACGTCAAGGTCGAACTGATCGACGGCTCCTTCCACGACGTCGACTCTTCGGAGATGGCTTTCAAAATCGCCGGCTCGATGGCGATCCAGGAGGCCGCCCGCAAGGCCGACCCGGTCCTGCTCGAGCCGGTGATGGCGGTGGAGGTAGTCACGCCGGAGGATTTCCTCGGCGACGTCATCGGCGACCTCTCGCGCCGGCGCGGCAAGGTGCAGGGCCAGGAGCAGCGTGGAAATGCTCTCGCCGTGCAGGCCTTCGTCCCGCTCGGCGAGATGTTCGGCTACGCCACCGATCTGCGCTCCTCGACCCAGGGCCGCGCCACCTACACGATGCAGTTCGAGCGCTACGAGGAGGTCCCCTCCAACATCGCCGAGGAGATCGTCGAGCACCGGTCTGGCGAGCCGGTAGGAGCGACCTCGTGAATCTGGCTATATTTCCCAGGTTCGCCCGCAGGCAGCAGATTCCCGGCTGCCAGGAATTTTCAAGCAGACTCAATCACCCAAGTCAGACAGAACCCGACTTCGAAAGGTAGAACGGAGAGCGATGTCAAAGGAGAAGTTCGAGCGCGATAAGCCGCATGTGAACGTCGGCACGATCGGTCACATCGACCACGGAAAGACGACGCTGACGGCCGCGATCACCACCACGCTCTCAACCAAAGGCGGGGCCGAGGCGAAGAGCTTCGCCGAGATCGACAACGCCCCCGAGGAGAAGGAGCGCGGGATCACGATCGCGACCTCCCACGTCGAGTACGAGACCGAGAACCGCCACTACGCCCACGTCGACTGCCCCGGTCACGCCGACTACGTCAAGAACATGATCACCGGCGCCGCCCAGATGGACGGCGCGATCCTGGTCGTCTCGGCCGCCGACGGCGTCATGCCGCAGACCCGCGAGCACATCCTGCTCGCCCGCCAGGTCAACGTCCCGCACGTGGTCGTCTTCCTCAACAAGGTCGATCAGGTCGACGACGACGAACTGATCGAGCTGGTCGAGGAGGAGGTCAAGGAACTCCTCGACGAGTACGACTTCCCGGGTGACGACACCCCGATCGTCAAGGGCTCGGCGCTGAAGGCGCTGGAGGGTGACGAAGAGGCCCAGAAAGCGATCTTCGAGCTGGCCGATGCGCTCGACTCCTACATCCCGGAGCCGGTCCGCGAGCTGGACAAGCCCTTCCTGATGCCGATCGAGGACATCTTCTCGATCACGGGCCGCGGCACCGTCGCCACCGGCCGTGTCGAGCAGGGGATCGTCAACACCGGCGACGAGGTCGAGATCGTCGGCATCAAGGACACGACGACGACCGTCGTGACCGGGGTCGAGATGTTCCGCAAGCTGCTCGACCAGGGTCAGGCTGGCGACAACATCGGCGCCCTGCTGCGCGGCACCAAGCGCGAGGAGATCGAGCGCGGGCAGGTTCTCTGCAAGCCGGGCTCGATCACCCCGCACACCAAGTTCAAAGCCGAGGTCTACTGCCTGAAGAAGGAGGAGGGCGGCCGTCACACGCCGTTCTTCTCCGGCTACCGGCCTCAGTTCTACTTCCGCACGACCGACGTGACCGGGATCGCCAATCTCCCCGAGGGGACCGAGATGGTGATGCCGGGCGACAACGTCGAGATGACGATCGAGCTGATTCAGCCGATCGCGATGGACCAGGGCCTGCGCTTCGCCATCCGCGAGGGTGGCCGGACCGTCGGCTCGGGGGTCGTCGCAGACATCATCGAGTAGTCCAGCATCGGAGGGCGGGCGTTCACCCGCCCTCGCCGCTCTTGCGGCGAGAAAACTAAAAAGACATACGACCAGGGGCGGCGCCCCACCACCAGGGGGCGGCGCCCTTCCTGCGCGGTAAAGACCGCGCAGGAAGAAAAAGAGAAACGACTGTGGCGACTATCGCGGCACAAAAAATCCGGATCCGACTGAAGGCGTACGACCACGACGCCATAGATCGGGCTGCCCGCGAGATCGTCGAGACGGCGGAGCGCACCGGCGCCAGCGTCTCCGGCCCGGTCCCCCTTCCCACCGAGAAAAACGTCTACTGCGTGATCCGCTCTCCCTTCAAGGACAAGGACTCGCGCGAGCACTTCGAGATCCGCACCCACAAGCGGTTGATCGACATCCTGCAGCCCTCGCCGAAAACCGTCGACTCACTGCAGCGGCTCGACTCGCTGCCGGCGGGCGTCGACATCGAGATCAGGCTGTAGTCGGCTAATGGCTGCGATCCTCGGCAAGAAGCTCGGCATGACGCAGGTCTTCCGCGAGGACGGCACCGTGGTACCCGTAACGGTGATCGAGGCCGGCCCCTGCAAGGTGACGGCCGTCCGCGACGCCGAGCGAGACGGCTACGCTGCCGTCCAGCTCGCCTACGGCGAGGTCAAGGAGCGCAAGCTGAGCAAAGCGGAGCTGGGGCACCTGAAGAAGGCCGGGGCGGCGCCGATGCGCCATCTGGTCGAGTTCCGCGACGAGGATCTCGGTGCCGAGGGGGGCCCCAAGGTTGGGGACGACGTCACCGTCGACTCCTTCGAGGCGGGGCAGAAGGTCAAAGTCTCCGGGATCTCGATCGGCAAGGGCTTCCAGGGTGGGATCAAGCGCCACAACTTCAGCCGCGGCCCGGTCAGTCACGGCTCCCACAACGTCAGGGCGCCGGGCTCGATCGGCGCCAGCGCCTTCCCGGGCCGCGTCTTCAAAGGGCAGCGGATGCCGGGTCAGATGGGCAACAAGCGGACCACCCAGCGCGGCCTCGAAGTCGCCGAGATCGACGCGGAGCGCAACCTGCTGCTGCTCAAAGGCTCGGTTCCCGGCTCGCGCAACGCCTTGATCGAGGTGAGGACCGATGGCTAAAGCGGCTGTGCTGGGCAAGACGACCAAGGCGGACCTGCCGAAAGAGCTCTTCGCCGAGCCCTTCCACCACTCGCTGGTGCACGAGACGGCTCGCGCCGACCTCGCCTCCCGACGGCGCGGCACCGCTTCCACGCTGACCCGCGGCGAGGTCTCCTTCACCACCGCCAAGGCCTGGCGCCAGAAGGGCACCGGCCGCGCTCGCGCCGGCACCCTCGGCGTGTCCAGCCGGTTCGGCGGCGGCGTCACCTTCGGCCCCAAGCCCCGCCATTACACCGTCAAGGTCAACCGCAAAGCGCGGCGCAAGGCGATGCGCTCGGCGCTCTCGGTCCACGCCGAGCGCGACAGCATCGCGGTCCTGGACCCGGCGGCCTACGAGACTCCCTCGACCAAGGCAGCCGCCGAGGCGCTGGCCAAATGGGGGGCCAAGCGCCCGACCCTGGTCGTCCTCGAAGGCGAGGAGACGGGCGCCCTGAAGAGCTTTCGCAACATCGCTCGGGTTGAGGTCGCCGAGGTGGGCGCGATCGGTGTCGCCGACGTGATCGGCGCCGCCTCGCTGGTGATCTCCGAAAAGGCGCTGGAGAAGCTCGAGGAGAGACTGGGCTGATGGACGCTCGCAACATCATCGTCCGCCCGGTCGTCTCGGAGAAGAGCTACGCGCTGATCGCCGAAGGCAAGTACACCTTCAGGGTCAACGACCGTGCCCACAAGACCCAGATCGCCGCCGCGGTGGAAGAGATTTTCGATGTCGGCGTCGCCGGGGTGCACACCTCGAAGGTGCGGCCGAAGCCGAAGCGGCGGGGCCTCAGCAAAGGCCGGACCCGGGGCTGGAAGAAGGCGATCGTCCAGCTCGCCCCGGGCGAGCGAATCGAGCTGTTCGAAGGCGCCGAGACTGCGTAGGGAGAGAGATGCCGAACCGCAAAACCAAACCGACCAGCCCCGGCCGCCGCTTTGCCACCTACCCGCTGCGCGAGCAGCTGACCGCCTCCGAGCCCGAGGCGAAGCTCACCGAGGGGCTGCGCAAGACGGGCGGGCGCAACGCCAACGGGCGCATCACGGCGCGCCATCGCGGCGGCGGAGCGAAGCGGCGCTACCGCAAGATCGATTTCAAGCGCCTCAAGGACGGCGTTCCGGCCAAGGTCGCGACGATCGAGTACGACCCGAACCGGAGCTGCTACATCGCACTGATCCACTACGCCGACGGCGAGAAGAGCTACATCCTCGCTCCCGCGGGCCTGGCGCCTGGCGACACTGTCCAGTCGGGTCAGGGCGCCGACATCAAACCCGGCCACGCCCTGCCCCTGAGCGAGATGCCGACCGGCACGGTCGTCCACAACGTCGAGCTGACCGCAGGTCAGGGTGGCAAGATGGGGCGGGCCGCCGGCACCGCGATCCAGCTGGTCGCCAAGGAGGGGGAGATGGTGACGCTGCGCCTGCCTTCTTCGGAGATGCGGCTGGTGCGCGCCGAGTGCAGGGCAACCGTGGGCCAGCTCTCCAACGCCGAGCACCAGAACATGAAGATCGGCAAGGCCGGCCGCAACCGGCACAAGGGCAAGCGGCCGCAGTCGAGGGGGGTGGCGATGAACCCCGTCGACCACCCGCACGGCGGCGGCGAGGCCCATCACACGCCCGGCGGGCACCCGGTGACGCCGTGGGGCAAGCCGACGCTCGGCTACCGCACCCGCAAGAAGGGCAAGCAGTCCGACCGCTACATCGTGCGAGGGCGTCGCCGCGGAAAGAAGAAGAGGTAAGAAACAGATCATGGGACGCTCGACCAAAAAGGGACCGTGGGTGGAAGCGGCGTTGATGAGGCGGATCTCCGCGATGAACGATTCCGGCCAGAAGCAGATGGTGAAAACCTGGTCGCGGACCTCGACGATCTTCCCGGACATGGTCGGTCACACGATCGCCGTCCACGACGGCCGCAAGCACGTACCGGTCTTCATCTCGGAGTCGATGGTCGGGCACAAGCTCGGCGAGTTCGCGCCGACTCGGACCTTCCGCGCACATTCCGGCACCGGCAAGGGCGACTAGCGATGGCCGACGAGAACCCGGATAAGAAAAGCAGCAACCCGGATAAGAAAAACAGCAAAAAAATGGCGAAAAAAGAGCCAAAAAAAACTGCTGCCGAAAAAGAGGCGCCGAAAAAAGCGAAAGCGAAAAAAGCGCCGGCCGAGAAAAAAGCTGCGGCGAAAAAAGAGGGCGCGAAAAAACCCGCTGCCAAAAAAGAGCCGGCGAAGAAGAAAGAGCCGCCGAAGCCGGTGGGGCCGATCGTCGTCCGCGCCAGCTCTCGCTACGTGCGCGTCGCCCCTCGCAAGGCCCGTCTCATCGCCGATCAGGTCCGCGGCCTGCAGATCGATCGGGCGCGGGCGCTGCTGCAGTTCTCGCCGCGCGCCGCCGCCCAGGACATCGGCAAGCTGATCGAGTCGGCCGCGGCCAATGCGGAGAACAACCACGATCTCGTCGCCGACGAGATGCGGGTCGCCGAGATCACCGTCGACGAAGGCCCGACGCTGCGCCGCTTCCGTCCGCGGGCGCTGGGCCGGGCAACCCCGATCAACAAGCGAACCAGCCACATCGCAGTGGCTCTGAGTCCGGAAGAGGAGTAGCGAGACCATGGGACAGAAGATCCATCCCGGCGGCTTCAGGGTCGGCTACATCCAGGACTGGAAGTCGAACTGGTTCGACGAGAAGGGCTTTGCCGACGTGCTCGCGGAGGATCTGAAGATCCGCGATCATATCGAGGGCAAACTCGCCCACGCGGGGCTCTCCAGCATCACGATCGAGCGCCGCGGCGAGGTCTCCGTCGACATCCACACCGCCCGTCCCGGCATCGTGATCGGCAAGTCGGGCAGCGAAGTGGACGCGCTGCGCAAGGAGCTGCACAAGCTGACCGGAACGCCGGTCAAGGTCAACATCCGCGAGGTCAAGCGCCCCGAGCTCGATGCGAAACTGGTCGCCCAGTCGATCGCCGAGCAGCTGCAGAACCGGGTCGCTTTCCGGCGGGCGATGAAACGCGCCCTGACCTCGGCGATGCGCTCCGGCGCCAAAGGGGTGAAGCTGCAGGTATCGGGCCGCCTCGGCGGTTCTGAGATGGCGCGGACCGAAAGCTATTCCGACGGGCGGGTGCCGCTGCACACGCTGCGCGCCAACATCGACTACGGCTTCTTCGAGGCGCGCACCACCGCGGGCCGGATCGGCGTCAAATGCTGGATCAACAAGGGCGAGGTGATGCCCGAAGGGTTCCGCTCCGACCAGGTTCCCGCCGACGGCGAGCCGCAGGGCGGTGGCGGGCGCGGGCGTGGTGGCGACCGCGGGCGCGGAGGACGTGATCGCTGATGCTGATGCCGAAGCGGGTCAAGCACCGCAAACAGATGCGCGGCCGGATGCGCGGCTACACCAAGGGTGGCAGCCACGTCGCCTTCGGCGAGTATGGGCTGAAGGCCCTCGACCGCGGCTGGATCACCAACCGCCAGATCGAGGCCGCGCGTATCGCGATGACCCGCAAGATCAAACGTGGCGGCAAGGTCTGGATCAACGTCTTCCCGGACAAGCCCTACACCAAGAAGCCCGCCGAGACGCGGATGGGCTCGGGCAAGGGCAATCCCGAGGGCTGGGTCGCCGTGGTCAAGCCCGGCAAGGTGATGTTCGAGCTTGCCGGCGTGCCCGAGGATCTCGCCCGCGAGGCCCTGCGCCTCGCCGGCCACAAGCTTCCGATCAAGACCAAGTTCGTGATGCGCGAGGGGGCCGAGTCCTGATGAAGGCGGCCGAGGCCCACAACATGAAAGACGACGAGCTGGTGGCGAAGCTGATCGACGCCAAGCAGGAGTCCTTCAACCTGCGTTTCAAGCACGCCACCGGGGAGCTCGAGAACACCCACCGGTTGAGCGTGGCCAAACGGGACATCGCGCGGTTGCTGACGATTGCCAAGCAGCGCGGAATCGATCTGGATAGAGAGCTGAGGAAGTAATGGCTGAGGACGAGCAGAAAAAAGATGCAGTAGAGGAGACTCCTCAGGATGAGGCCCCTCAGGACGCGGGTCCCGCGTCAGAGGAGCCTGCGGCTGAGGAGGCGGATGCTCCCGCTCAGGCCGAGGAGAAAGCAGCGGAGCCTGCCACCGAAGCCGAGCCGAATCCCGAGGACGATCTTCCCTGGAAGGAGAAGAAGCGGCTCGAAGCCTCACGCAGGCCCGGCAAAGCGAGGCCCCAGCAGTCTCCCGAGGAGCGGGCGACCGCTCGGGCCGAGGCGCGGAAGCGCGCGGCAGCCGAACGGCGCAAGGAACGGGCTGTCGCGAAGGCCAAGAAGACGCCCGGAACCGGGACGCCGCCCGCCGAGAAGGACGCCAATGCCGCCAAGGTGCGGCAGGGGATCGTCGTCTCCGACAAGGGCCAGAAATCGATCGTCGTCCGGATCGACACGGCGCGGCGTCACCCGACCTACGAGAAGGTGGTGCGCCGCTCGCGCACCCTCCACGCTCACGACGAGCGCAACGAGGCCGGCGAGGGCGACACGGTCCGCGTGGTCGAGACGAGGCCGCTCTCGAAGACCAAGCGCTGGCGCCTGGTCGAGATCCTGGAGAAGGCGAAGTAGAGCGATGATCCAGCAGGAGTCCAGACTGAAGGTCGCCGACAACTCGGGCGCGCGGGAGATCCTCTGCATCCGGGTCAAGGGCGGCTCCCACCGCCGCTACGCCGGCGTCGGCGACGTGATCACGGCGACCGTCAAACAGGCCAGCCCGCAGGGGGCGGTCCGCAAGGGCGAGGTCGTGCAGGCCGTCGTCGTGCGAACACGCAAGCAGCTCGGCCGCTCCGACGGCACCTATATCTCCTTCGACGAGAATGCCGCCGTGCTGATCGACCCGGCCAGCAACAACCCGCGCGGCACGCGCATCTTCGGGCCGGTCGCCCGCGAGCTGCGCGATCGCAACTTCATGAAAATCGTCTCGCTTGCGCCGGAGGTTCTCTGATGGCCAGGGGGATGAAGGTGAGGACCGGCGACACGGTGAAGGTGATCGGTGGCAAGGACTCCGGCAAGACCGGCCGTGTGCTGCGCACCGATCCGAAGCGCAGCTTCGTCTATGTCGAGGGCATCAACATGGTCAAGCGGCACGAAAAAGCACGGCCGACCCAGGACGTGCAGAAAGCTGGCCAGCAGCTCGGCGGGATCGTCGAGAAGGAGGGGTCGATCCACGTCTCCAATGTGATGCTGCTCGACCCCAAAGACAACAAGCCGACCCGGGTCGGCGTGCGCATCGGCAAAGGCGGCAAACGCGAGCGGTTCGCGAAGCGGAGCGGGGTGGCTTTCTGATGGAGGCCGCGACGACTCCCCAGTCCCAGGCCGCGCCACCGCCCCGCATGCGCGAGCTCTACGAGCAGGAGGTGGCGCCGGCGCTGACGCGGAAATTCGGCTACTCGACGCCGATGCAGCTGCCGCGCCTGCAGAAGATCGTCCTCAACATGGGGGTCGGAGAGGCGAAGCAGAACGCGAAAATGCTCGAGGCCGCGCAGGAGCAGCTGGCGACGATTGCCGGCCAGCAGCCCAGCGTGCGGCGGGCGCGCAAGTCGATCGCCTCCTTCAAGGTCCGCGAGGGGATGCCGGTCGGCCTCTCGGTAACCCTGCGCCGGGCGCGGATGTGGGAGTTCTTCGACCGGCTGACCTCGATCGCGGTGCCGCGCATCCGCGACTTCCGCGGACTCAACCCGCGCTCCTTCGATGGCCGTGGCAACTACTCGATGGGGGTCCGCGAGCAACTCATCTTCCCGGAAATCGATTACGACTCGATCGACGAGGTGCGCGGCCTCGACGTCACCATTGCGACCTCCGCGCAGACCGACATCGAGGCCTTCGAGCTGTTGCTCGGGCTGGGCATGCCGTTCGCCAAAGAGGGCCGCCCGGGCGCTGCTGCCGAGGCTGAGGCCGAGGCGGAGGAGGAGCGGCGCAAGGAGGAGGCCCGCCAGCGGGCCGAGGCCGAGCAGGCCGCCCTGGAACAGTTGAAAGAGGAGAACCCTGACGCATACGCGACGCCTCAACCGGCGGATCCTGTCGCGGAGGAGGACTCCTCGTCCTCGCAGGCTGCGGGCGAGGAGCCCACCTCCACGCCAGCCGCCGGAGAGGCCGACGCGCAGGACGATAAGGAGAGCTCAGATGGCTAAGACTTCCATGAAGGTCAAGCAGTCGCGCAAGGCCAAGTTCAAATCCCGCGAATACAACCGCTGCCGCCGTTGCGGGCGCCCGCGGGGCTACTACCGCAAGTTCGGCCTCTGCCGGATCTGCCTGCGCGAGGCCGCCCACGAGGGTTACGTGCCCGGCATGACCAAGTCGAGCTGGTAGGAGAACGATGCTGAACGACCCGATAGCCGATTACCTGACCCGGATCCGCAACGCGCTCGGCTCCGGTCACGACGACGTGCAGATTCCCGCCTCGCGCCTGAAGGAAGAGATGTCGCGGATCCTCAAGGAGCAGGGCTATATCCGCGATTTCCACCGCAAGCCGGCCAAGGTCGGCGAGGCGATCGAGATCACGCTCAAGTACACCGAGGACCGCCGCCCGGTGATCATCGGGCTGGAGCGGGTCTCGCGGCCGGGGCGGCGACGCTACGTCGATCACAAGGAAGTGCCGCGCGTGCACGGCGGCAGCGGCACGGCGATCGTCAGCACCTCGGTTGGCGTGATGACCGGGCACGAAGCGAAGGCGAAAGGCGTCGGCGGCGAGGTCGTCGCCTACGTCTGGTGATCGAGGACATTCAGCGATGAGTCGAATTGGAAGAAAGCCGATCCCCGTTCCCGAGTCCGTCACGGTCGAGCTTGCCCCTGGGCGGGTCGCGGTCAAAGGGCCGAAGGGCGAGTTGGCGCAAAGCCTCTCTGCCGAGATGAAGGTCGAGCAGGACGATGGCGCGGTCACCGTGCAGCGCCCGACCGACCGCGGCGAGCACCGCGCCCTCCACGGGCTGACCCGGAGCCTGATCGCGAACATGGTCGAGGGCGTCACCGACGGCTTCGAGAAGCGGCTGGAGATCCAGGGCGTCGGCTACCGCGCCCAGCTCAAGGGCAAGGGCCTTGAGCTGGCGCTCGGCTACTCCCACCCGGTCTCGATCGAGCCCCCCGAGGGGATCGAGTTCGAGGTCCCGCAGCAGACCGAGATAATCGTGCGGGGGATCGACAAGCAGCTGGTCGGGCAGGTCGCAGCGGACATCCGCAAGCGCCGCCCGCCGGAGCCCTACAAGGGCAAGGGGATCCGCTACCGCGGCGAGCACGTCGCCCGCAAGGTGGGTAAGCGCGCATGACCGTCATGACCAAGCGCCAGCAGCGCCTGCGCCGCCGTCGCCGCGTCCGCGCCCGCATCGTCGGCAGCGCCGAGCGGCCGCGCCTCTCTGTCTACCGCTCCAACCACGGCATCTTCGCCCAGCTCGTCGACGACGCCGCCGGCCACACCCTGGCCGCCGTCAACTGGACCGAGCCGGAGCTGCGCAAGCTGTCCGCGAGCGGGCAGGCGAAGCGGGCGGGAGAGCTGCTTGCAGAGCGCGCCAAGTCCGCCGGCGTCGAGACCTGCGTCTTCGATCGCGGCGGTTACAAGTTCCACGGCCGCGTCAAGGCGCTGGCCGAAGGAGCCCGCGAGAAAGGCCTGAAGTTCTGATGGCCAACCGCGCCTTGCCCATTCAGCTACCTTGTCCGGTCCGATGAAGGGCATGGACATGACCAATGTGGAGACGGTGAGCCCGCGGGGGCTCGATCTCCAGGAGCGGGTGATCGAGATCAACCGCGTCGCCAAGGTGGTCAAGGGCGGCCGTCGCTTCTCCTTCACCGCGCTCGTCGCGGTTGGCGACGAAGAGGGCGTCGTCGGGATCGGCTACGGCAAGGCTCGCGAGGTTCCGCTGGCGATCCAGAAGGCGGTCGAGAACGCGCGCAAGAGCTTGATCCGCGTGCCCAAATACGGGCAGACGCTGACCCACAAAATCATCGGTCGCTACGGCGCCGGGCACGTCGTCCTGCGCCCGGCCAGCCCCGGTACCGGCGTCATCGCCGGCGGCGGCGTCCGCGCCGTGCTCGAGCTCGGCGGTGTCCGCGACGTGCTGACCAAGAGCATCGGCACGCAGAACCCGATCAACCTGGTCAAGGCGACGATGGACGGGCTGGTTCGGTTGCGGCGGCCCGAGGAGGTCGCTGAGCTTCGCGGGTTGACCGTTGCTCAGGTGCTTGGAGTTGAGAAGACGAACGGGGCTACCACCATTTCGGCCGAGGGTTCTGACGCCTCAGCCGCGGGTCCTGTCACCGCAGGGGACCCACCTCCTCCTGCGGTAGCTAAAGCTTCCTCGGAGGAGGTCCCCCCTACCGCGCCACCCGCCGGAGAGGCCGATGCCGCGGCAGCTGAGGGGGTTCCGGCCGGGGAGACGACTGCCCCGGCCACTGAGGAGACCAAAGCTGAGGAGCAGTCGTGAGCGCCGTCAAGGTCAAGCAGATTCGGTCGGCTAACGGCAGCAACCCCAGTCAGAAAGCGACGCTTTACGCGCTTGGGCTGGGGAAGATCGGTTCTGCCGTGGAGAAGAAAGACTCCCCTCAGTTGCAGGGCCAGATCCGGGTCGTGTCGCATCTGGTGGAGGTCGACGGTGGCTGAGAAAGACGCGAAAGCCAAAGACGCCGCGCCCAGCGAGCGCTCGCTGGAGATCGGGCTTCACAACCTCTCGCCCAAGCCCGGCTCCAAACGGCCACGCAAGCGGATCGGCCGCGGCGAGGGCAGCGGGCTGGGGAAGACCTCCGGCCGCGGGCACAAGGGTGCCGGCGCGCGCTCAGGCCGCAAGCGCAAGGCGGGTTACGAGGGCGGCCAGAACCCGATCCACATGCGGATGCGAAAGCTTCGCGGCCCGCACAAAAAGCAGTCGATGCCATTCGAGAACTTCCGCACCGCGACGCAGCCCGTCAACCTCGCCGACCTCGAGGAGCGCTTCGATGCCGGCGCCGAGGTGACCCCGGACTCGCTCAAGGAAAAGGGCCTGGCGAAGCGCTCGGACCCGGTCAAGATCCTCGCCCGCGGGGAGATTTCGAAGAAGCTCGAGATCCACGCGCACGGCTTCAGCGCTGCCGCCAGGGAGAAGATCGAGGCAGCCGGCGGTTCCTGTCACACTCTGGAGCCGTAATGCTCAGGACTATTGCGAACGCTTTCAGCGTCGCGGACATCCGCAAGAAGCTTGCGTTCACCGCGGCGATGCTGCTGCTGTACCGGCTCGGCGCCTACATCCCCGCGCCGGGCGTCGACGCGAACGCGGTCAAGGAACTGGGAAACAACTTCGCCGGCAGCAACATCCTCGGCTTCCTCAACCTCTTCTCGGGCGGCGGTCTTTCGCGCCTCTCCCTCTTCGCCCTGGGGATCATGCCCTACATCACCGCCTCGATCATCCTGCAGCTCCTCACGGTGGTCGTGCCGTCGCTGGAGAAACTGCAGAAAGAGGGTGAGGTCGGCCAGCAGAAGATCACCCAGTACACCCGCTATCTCACCGTCGGGCTGGCCTTCGCGCAGTCCTTCGGCTACGTCTTCCTCTTCCGCTCCTTCGGCAACCAGGCCGGGGGAGGCAACGTCCTCGGCAGCCTCACCGGCCCCAAAGTCCTGCTGATCGTGATCTGTCTGACGGCCGGCTGCACCCTCCTGATGTGGCTCGGCGAGCTGATCACCCAGCGGGGCGTGGGCAACGGCATCTCGTTGATGATCTTCGCCTCGATCGTCTCGCGCATCCCCAACGGGCTGACCGCCTGGTGGACCAATCCCGATCAGGTCTTCGTCGTGATGATGCCGTTCATCGCGCTGGCAGTGATCGTCGCGATCGTCTTCGTCCAGGAGGGGCAGCGCCGCATCCCGGTCCAGTACGCGAAACGCATGGTCGGGCGCAAAATGACCTCCGGCGGGTCGACCTACCTGCCGCTGCGGGTCAACATGGCGGGCGTGATCCCAGTCATCTTCGCCGCCTCGATCATGGCCTTCCCGCCGACGATCGGCCAGCTGCTCAACACCCCGGCGGCGCTCGATTTCGCCGCCTTCTTCAGCCCCAACGGCTGGGCCTACGTGATAGGCGAGGTGTTCTTCATCATCATCTTCACCTACTTCTACACGGCGGTCACCTTCAACCCGGTCGACCAGGCCGACAACCTGAAGAAATACGGCGGCTTCATCCCCGGGGTCCGTCCCGGGCGCCCAACCGCCGAGTACCTCGACCGGATCCTCTCCCGGCTCACCTTTCCCGGCGCCCTCTACCTGGGTGCGGTGGCGGCGCTGCCGACGATCTTGATCAGCCAGACCTCGGCCAACTTCTTCTTTGGCGGCACCTCGATCCTGATCGTGATCGGCGTGGCTCTGGATACCGTCAAGCAGCTCGAGGCACAGCTGATGATGCGCAACTACGAGGGGTTCCTGAAATAGAGCTCAATCTCGTTCTTCTAGGCCCTCCCGGCAGTGGGAAGGGAACTCAGGGGGAGCGGCTGCAGGAAGACCTGCAGCTTCCCTACTACGCGACCGGGGACATCCTGCGGGCGGCTGTGCGCGACGAAACCGAGCTCGGCCGGGCGGCGAAGGAGTACATGGACCGCGGCGACCTGGTGCCCGACGAGGTGATCGTCGGCGCGATCGCCGAGCGGATCGATTCGGCAGAGGCGGCCGACGGCTTCATCCTCGATGGCTTCCCGCGCACTGTGCCGCAGGCCGAAGCGCTGGCGGCGAAGCTCGGCGAGCTGGGACGGGACTTGACAGCGGTGCTGCTGATCGACGCGGACGACGAGGAGGTCATGCGGAGGCTGGGCGGCCGCCGCACCTGCATCGAGAACGGCCACGTCTTCCACGTCGACTTCAATCCACCCGAGCGCGAGGGCGTGTGCGACGTCGACGGCAGCGAGCTGATCGTCCGCGACGACGACAAGCCCGAGGTGATCCGCCACCGGCTTCAGACCTATCACGAGAAGACCGAGCCGCTGATCGAGCTCTACGACCACCAGAGCCTGCTGCGACGGATCGACGGCAGTGCCTCCCCGGATGCGGTGGCGGATGAGCTGCGCCGCTCTTTGGCTACGCTGAAGCTGGAAGCCGACGAGGCTATTTAGCGGCGTTGCCGGGGGGCTAGCGTGTATCGCATGATCATCAAGAAGACGCCTGAGCAGCTCGACAAGATGGCGGCCTCGGGCCAGGTTCTGGTCCGCTGCCTGCGCATGCTTGCGGCCAAGGCGCGCGCCGGCGTGACGACCAAGGAGCTCGACACCGCGGCGGAGAAGTTCATCCGCTCGCAGGGCGCCGAGCCGGCCTTCAAGGGCTACCGTGGCTTTCCCGGCTCGATCTGCGCCTCGCCCAACTCGATGGTCGTGCACGGAATCCCCGGGGCCTACGAGCTGAAGCGCGGCGACGTGCTCTCGATCGACGTCGGTGTCGTCAAGGACGGCTGGGTGGCCGACGCGGCGCTCACCGTCCCGATCGGATCGGTCGCCCCGGAGGCGCGCAAGCTGCTCGACGTGACCAAGGCCGCGCTGTTCGCCGGCGCCGAGCAGATGCGGCCGGGCAATCACCTCGGCGACGTCTCGGCGGCGATCCAGCGGGCGGTCGAGATCGAGGGGCTCTCGATTATCCGTACGCTGGTCGGCCACGGGATCGGCCGCGATATGCACGAGGATCCGCAGGTCCCCAACTTCGGCGAGCCCGGCCGGGGGCCGGAGCTGGAGGAGGGCACGGTGCTGGCGATCGAGCCGATGGTCAACGCCGGTGGCCCGCTGGTGCGGATGGGCGACGACGGCTGGGCCGTCTACTCCCAGGACGGCTCCCAGGCGGCCCACTTCGAGTTCACGATCGCCGTCACGGCCGACGGGCCGCGGATTCTCACGCCCTGGCACGAGGACGAGTAGGACGAAGGTAGACCTGGCCTTCCCGACCGCGATATCCATACGCCCGACCACTTCACGCTCGGGTGCCGATCCAGACGGAAATCCATTTTTCGTCGGCAAAATCAGGGATATCCCGATCTGCCTGGTGCTGGCCCTTGACGACATGAGCACCGTGATCACCCTCTACCATTTGGATTGATGGTGCGAGCTGACTCCTCTACCATTTGGATTGATGGTGCGAGCTGACTACGAGAGCAGGACTGACGCCATCGAGATCGAGCTGAAACCGGTTGATCGACTTGATCATGGGGTGCCGGTCGAGGGTGGCGCAGTCGTTGTCCATTTCCTCGAGGATCGCCCGGTGATGATCGACGCGATCGGCACCCACAAGCACGATTTCGAGAAGCCGCTTCAAGTTGCGGCCGAGCGGTATGACTTGGACACGGAGGCACTGATTGCAGCAGCGCACGCTGCTCTCGCCGCCCCCGACCGTCCGGTGCGGCTCGATGTCGGCGTTCGGGTCGCTGCCTGACGCCTGCCGCAGCGCGTCCCCTGCTATCTTTCCCGGTCGGCCCTGAGGGCCGTTTGTTCGTGCCCGCTGGCCCGATTCATGGGGTGGGCGGGAGTCCTGTAGTCGAGACAACCCCGGAGCGATGAAGGTCCGAGCTTCCGTAAAGCCGATGTGCGAAAAGTGCAAGGTGATCCGCCGCAATGGCGCGGTCTTGGTGATCTGTCAGAACCCGCGTCACAAGCAGCGGCAGGGCTGACGCGTGGCACGAATCGCGGGGATCAACATCCCGGTAAACAAGCGGGTCGAGATCGGGCTCACCTACATCTTCGGCATCGGTCGCTCCACCGCGCAGGAAATCCTCGCGGAGACCAAGATCGACGCGGATACCTCGGTCAAGGACCTGACCGAGGAAGAGGTCGTGAAACTGCGCGAAGCGGTCGAGCGCCGCGAGGTCGAGGGCGACCTGCGGCGCGAGCGATCCCAGGACGTCAAACGGTTGATGGAGATTGGCGCCTACCGGGGGCTGCGCCACCGTCGCGGCCTTCCCGTCCGGGGCCAGCGGACCAAGACCAACGCGCGTGGCCGCAAGGGCCCGCGCCGGATGAGCGTCGCCGGTAAGCGCAAGGCACCGGCGAGGTAGGAGCTCAGATGGCAGCCAAAAAACCCGCCAAAGGGCGCACCCGGCGCCGCGTCAAAAAGAACATCGCCTACGGGCAGGCCCACATCAAAACTTCCTTCAACAACACGATCGTCACCCTGACCGACCCCCAGGGCAACGTGATCGCCTGGGAGTCGGCCGGATCGGCGGGCTTCAAAGGCTCGCGCAAGTCGACGCCGTTCGCCGCTCAGGTCACCGCCGATGCGGCGGCCAAGAAGGGGATGGAACACGGCCTCGAGAAGGTCGAGGTGTTCGCCAAGGGCGCCGGCTCCGGACGGGAGACGGCGATCCGCTCGCTGCAGGCCGCCGGCCTCGACGTGACCACGGTCAAGGACGTCTCGCCGCAGGCCCACAACGGCTGCCGGCCGAAGAAGCGGAGGCGCGTCTGATGGCCCGCGATACCTCCGCCCAGTGCAAGCAGTGCCGTCGCGAGGGCCAGAAGCTCTTCCTCAAGGGCGAGCGCTGCTTCACCGACAAGTGCGGGGTCGAGCGCCGCTCCTACCCGCCCGGCGATCATGGCCGCGGCCGCATGCGCCAGTCCGAGTACCGGGTGCAGCTGCGCGAGAAGCAGAAGACGCGCCGCTACTACCAGGTGCTCGAGAGCCAGTTCCGCGCCTATTACGACAAGGCCTCGCGCCAGGACGGCGTCACCGGCGAGAACCTCCTGCGCTTGCTCGAGTCGCGCCTCGACAACGTCCTCGTGCGCCTCGGCTTCGCCGCCTCACGGCGCCAGGCCCGGCAGCTGGTTGGCCATGGGCACTGGATGGTGAACGGCCGGCGCGTCGACGTTCCCTCCTACCAGGTGCGACCCGAGGACGTGATCTCGATCAAGTCCGGCTCGGCCGCCACCGACACGATTCGCAAAGCGACCGAGCTCGTCTCGACCGTGCCGGCCTGGTTGCAGGCCGACCACGATTCGCTTACCGCCAAGGTTCTGCGCCTCCCCGAGCGCGCGGAGATTTCGGCGCCGGTGCAGGAGCAGCTGATCGTCGAGCTGTACTCCAAGTAGTCCGGATCGATTTCTGAAACACCCATAAGCAAGGAACTCATGACCACTGACTTTCAGGTCCCTCGTATAACCGCAGAGAAGGCGGATGACCGCCTCGGCACCTTCACGATCGAGCCCCTCGATAAGGGCTTTGGCTACACGTTCGGCAACGGCCTCCGTCGCGTCCTGCTCTCGTCGCTGGGCGGCGCGGCCGTCACCAGCGTCCGCATCGAGGGGGTCGCGCATGAGTTCTCCAGCGTGCCGGGCGTCAAAGAGGACGTCACCGACATCATCCTCAACCTGAAGGATCTCGTCGTTCGCATGCACACCGACGCCGACGAGGTCGAGGCGCCGCTGGTCGCCACCGGCCCCGGCGAGGTTAGGGCGAAGGACATCGACCTTCCCTCGGGAGTGGAGATCCTCAACCCCGAGGCGCCGATCGCGACGCTGGAGAAGAAAACCAAGCTCAAGGTCTACCTGACGATCGGCCGTGGCCGCGGCTACTCGCCGGCCGAGGAAAACAAGTCCGACGACCAGCCGATCGGGGTAATCCCGATCGACTCGATCTTCTCGCCGATCCGGCGGGCTTCCTATGCGGTGGCCACCGCGCGTGTCGGTCAGCGGACCGACTTCGACAAACTGACCCTGGATCTCGAGACCGACGGCTCGATCGAGCCCGCCGCCGCTCTGCGCGAGGCCTCGGAGATCCTGATCAAGACCCTGGCGATCTTCACCGACGCCGATCGGGTCGAGGAGCTGACCGCCCGCGAGGCGATCGCCGCACCGCTGTCCGGTGGCGATGCCCTTGCCGCCATCGGCGGTGGCGATGGAGCCGGTTCGGCCGCCAACAACGGCCTCGACGAGATCCTGATCGAGGAGCTCGAGCTGGGCGTGCGCTCCTACAACTGCCTCAAGCGGGCCGGCGTGCAGACGGTCGGCGACCTGGTTCGCAAGACGCGCTCGGAGCTGAACGCGATCCCGAACTTCGGCTCGAAGTCGATCGAGGAAGTGATCGAGACCCTGCAGGCCCGCGGCCTCGATCTGAGCCAGGACTGAACGACGGCGAGAGCGGAACCCGAGGAGCCCGATGCGCCACCGCAAGAAACGCAACAAACTGAGTCGCAACGCGTCGCATCGCGAGTCGCTCCTCTCCAACCTCTCCAAGCAGCTGATCGAGCACGAGCGGATCAAGACCAGCCAGGCGAAGGCGAAGGCGGTCAAGCCCGAGGTCGAGCAGCTGATCACCCTCGCCAAGCGCGGCGACCTGCATGCCCGTCGTCAGGCGCTGGCGACCCTGCACAACGACAAGTTCATCGTGCACAAGCTCTTCGAGGAGGTCGCGCCGCGGTACACGGAGCGGCCCGGCGGGTATACCCGCATCGTGAAGTTGGGCCCTCGGCGCTCTGACAGCACCGAGATGGTCTATCTAGAGCTCGTCTAGCTCGTAGTTGGGAGGGACAGGGGGCACCGCCGCGTTGCTGGGTTTTCGCCAGCTGCGCCGGTTTCTCTCGTTGAGCCCCTGGGGCGAAAAGAGGACGCCGCTGCCGCGGCGCTACCCCCTGTCCCTCCACTCGGAGCCAGGCGAGCTCTGCCAAATAGCTGGTCAGCGCGTCCGAGATTGACCACCCCAGGGAGGGGTCAAAGTCGGCTATGCGTAGCTGACCGATTCCAGGTAGAGGCCGTGGGGTGGGGCGGTGTCGCCTGCTTCGGTGCGGGGGGCGCCGGTCAGCAGCTTCGTGAAGTTGTCCAGGGAACGGCGGCCGTTTCCCACCTCCAGCATGGTGCCTACGAGGATTCGGACCATGTTGCGCATGAAGGCGTCGGCGGTGATGCGGAAGCCGAGGATGTCGCCTTCTTGCTCCCAGCTGGCGTGGTAGATGTCGCGGTCGAAGCGGACGTGGTCGGTCTGGGTCGGGGTGAAGGCGGTGAAGTCGTGGTTGCCGGGGAGCGCCTCGGCGCAGGCATGCAGGGCGGCGAGGTCGAAGCGGTACGGCCACCAGAGGGCGCGGCCCCGCTCGAAGGGGTTCGTCGCGGAACGCGCCAGCACCCGATAGCGGTAGCTGCGCGATTTGGCGCTGCGCCGCGCGTCGAAGCCGTCCTCGACTGCGCTGGCGGCGGTGATCGCGATGTCGTCGGGGCCGACTCCGTTCAACCGGCGAGCCAGGTCCCCGCCGATCTCG
This sequence comes from uncultured Solirubrobacterales bacterium, assembly GCA_963770315.1. GTDB lineage: Bacteria > Actinomycetota > Thermoleophilia > Solirubrobacterales > 70-9 > VRUE01. The sequence goes on along the minus strand of CAVYPC010000002.1, from coordinate 2,236,434 downwards.
GCGGCGGTGGCGAAGCTGGCCACCTGCCCCCGTGCGTGCACCCCGCTATCGGTCCGCCCCGCGACCGTCAGCTGCACCGGCTCGCGCAGCACGGTGGCAAGCGCAGCCTCCAGCTCCCCCTGCACGGTCCTCAGCCCCGGCTGAGCCGCCCAGCCACGAAAGCCCGAACCGTCGTATTCGATGTCCAGCCGCACCGTCGCCACGCGCGCAGTATGCCCGCGACCAAGCTCGCAGGGGGCGTGTCCGAGTTTTCAGTGCCATATGGACCCATAAGCTCGGACACGTCTCGGCTGCGCTTGATGGGACGGGGGAGGGGTGTCCTCGCGGCGGCGGCGTCCTCTTTTTTGCCCTTTGGCTCAGCGAGAGACGGGCGCGACCGTGGCGAAACCCAGCAACGCTCGGTCACCCCCTGTCCCGTCCCTAGAATCGGCTTCCGTGCGCGTCCTCTTGACCAACGACGACGGCATCTCTGCCCCCGGCCTGCAGGCGGCGCGCCGCGCCCTGCGCGAGGTCGACGGCGTCGAGGTCGACGTGATCGCCCCCGACTCGAACCGCAGCGCCACCGCGCGCAGCATCACGACCCGCTCGCCGCTGACCGTCGAGGAGGTCGAGTTCGGCGACGGCGAGCGCGGCTTCGCCACCGACGGCACCCCGGTCGACTGCGTTCGCTTCGCCGAGCTGGGCCTGGTCGGGCACAAGCCCGACCTGATCGTCTCCGGGATCAACCATGGCGCCAACCTCGGCGACGACATCACCTACTCGGGCACCGTCGCCGCCGCCTTCGAGGGGATCGTCCTCGGCATCCCGGCGGTGGCGATCTCCCAGCAGTCCTCGGGTGGCGGCATGGGCTACGTCAGCGGCCGCTTCGACTTCTCCGTTGCGGCGCCGTTCGTCGCCCAGCTCGTCGCCGAGCTGAGGACCGAGCCGATGCCGCCGGAGACGCTGATCAACGTCAATTGCCCCGCCGGGGAGCCGACCGGGATCGAGGTGACCAAGCTCGGCAAACGCCTCTACAACGACAAGCTGAAGCTGGTCTCCGAGGACGAGGACGGCCGCCGCCACTACGAGATATACGGCTGGCAACCCGGCTTCGAGGAGCTCGAGGGAACCGACCTGACGGCGATCTCGCAGGGGCGCATCGCGGTGACGCCGATCCACTTCGACCTCACTGACCACGGTGGCTTGGACCGGCTGCGCGGTTGGGGCTTCGAGCAGATGCTCGCCAAGAGCTCACCTTCCTCGGTGTGAGCGCAGCGGACGCCGAGAAGCGTGCGGAGGATCTGCGCGGCGAGCTCGCCGTCCACAACCGCCGCTACTACGTCCTCGACGATCCGCTCATCGGCGACGACGAATACGACGCCCTGCTCGACGAGCTGCGGGCGATCGAGGCCGAGCACCCGGATCTGAAGACCCCGGATTCGCCGACCCAGCGGGTCGGGGCCCCGCCGCTGGACCGCTTCGAGCAGGTCGAGCACGCCGAGCAGATGCTCTCGCTCGGCAACGCCCGCAACGAGGAGGAGCTGCGCGCCTGGGAGACCCGCGTCCGCAACCACCTGAAACGGCTCGACATCGGCGCCGCCGAGTTCAGCTACACGACCGAGCCGAAGATCGACGGCCTGGCGATCTCGCTCACCTACGAGGACGGGGTGCTGGTCCGCGGCGCCACCCGCGGCGACGGCCGCGTCGGCGAGGACGTGACCCAGAACCTGCGCACGATCGGCTCGGTGCCGCTGCGGATCGAGGATGGGCCGGAGTCGATCGAAGTCCGCGGTGAGGTCTACCTGCCGATCGCCGCCTTCAAAGCCCTCAACGAGCGCCGTGCCGAGGCGGGCGAAGCGACCTTTGCCAACCCGCGCAACTCCGCCGCCGGCTCGATCCGCCAGCTGGACCCGGCGCTGGCGGCGGAACGGCCGCTCTCGGTCTGGTGCTACGGGATCGGCGCCGTGCGCGGCCTCGACCTCGCCACCCACATGGACGAGGTCGAGTGGCTGAGGGAGCGCGGCTTCAAGGTCAATCCCGACACCGATCACCACGAGGGCGTCGAGGACGTCGTAGCGCGCTGTCACTGGTGGGAGGAGCGGCGCGAGACGCTCGACTACGAGATCGACGGCGTCGTCGTCAAGGTCGACGAGCGGGCGCTCTGGCGGGAGCTGGGCGTGGTCGGGCGCGAGCCGCGCTGGGCAATCGCCTGGAAGTTCGCGCCGACGACCGCGACGACGAAGATGCTCGACGTCGTCTGGAACGTCGGCCGCACCGGTCACCTCGTCCCCTTCGCGATGCTGGAGCCGGTCCACGTCGGCGGCGTCACGGTCAGCACCGCCACCCTCCACAACGAGGAGGACCTGGCGCGCAAGGACGTGCGGGTCGGCGACGAGGTGGTCGTGATGCGGGCCGGCGACGTCATCCCCCAGGTCGTCTCGCCGCTGATCCAGCGTCGCAAGGGCCGGCCGCGCAAACCGAAGCCGCCGAAGAAGTGCCCGGCCTGCGGCACCGAGACGGTCAAGCCCGAGGGGGCCGTGTTCACGATCTGCCCCAATCGCACCGGCTGTCCCGGCCAGTCCTTCCAGCACGTCAAGCACTTCGTCAGCAAGGGGGCGATGGACATCGACGGCTTCGGGGAGAAGCAGGCGATGCGCTTCCTCGAAGAGGGCCTGATCGCCGACGTCGCCGACATCTACGACCTGAGCGAGGAGCAGCTGACGGGGATGGATCGCTTTGCCGAGGTCTCCGCCCGCAACCTGTTGGCGGCGATCGACGGCTCCCGCGCGCGGCCCTTCAAACGGGTCCTCTACGCGCTAGGCCTGCCGGGCGTCGGCTACGTCACCGCGGAGGCTTTGGCTGACCACTTCGGCTCGATTGAGGCGCTGCACGAGGCCGACCCGGAGGCGATCGAGGAGGTCGAGGGGGTGGGGCCGATCATGGCGGTGCAGATCGCCGAGTCGCTTGCCGACGAGCCGACCTGGCGGCTGGTCGAGAAGCTGCGTGAGAAGGGATTGAGGCTGGAGGCGGACGCCTCCGAACGGCGCGCCGTGGGGGGCCCGCTGGAGGGCAGGACCCTGGTCCTGACCGGCACCCTGCCGGAGCTGACCCGCGAGGAGGCGGCGGCCTCGATCAAGGCCGCCGGCGGCAAGGTCGTCAACTCGGTCTCGAAGAAAACCGACTACGTCGTCGCCGGCGAGAGCCCCGGCTCGAAGCTGGCCAAAGCGGAAAAGCTGGAGACCGAGATCCTCGACGAAGCCGGCCTGCGGAAGCTGCTGGCGCCGGGCTCTCAGTAAGAGGCGACCGCGGCGGCGATCTTGTCTTGCTCATAGTGAGCTAAGGAGAGGTCGCTGACGCTGCCCATCAGGATCGAGAAGATCATCGTCCTGCCGCTGCGGTTGAAGCAGTAGCCGGAGAGGGCGCTGACGCCGGTCAGGGTGCCGGTCTTGGTGCGGCAGCGGCCATAGGCGGCGGTGCCGTGCATGCGGTCGGCGACGGTCCCTTCGTGACCGGCTAGCGCCAGGTCCTGGATGAATTCGTCGCCGACGGGTTCCTGGTGCATCGCCTGCAATAGCCCAACCACCTGCGCCGGGGAGGCGCGGTTGCCGCGGGTCAGGCCGGAGCCGTCGACGGCGTGGATCCCCGAGCCGTGGCCGCGGGCGAATCGCTCGACCACCCCGGTACCGGCGGCGGTCGTGCCGCCGCCGCCGAAGTTGGCGCCGAGCAGCTTGACGAGCATCTCGGCGAAGAAGTTGTTGGAGTAGACGTCGGTGGCTTCGACCAGCTGCGACATCGTCGGCGAGCGCACCGTGGCCAGCGTCTCGGCCCCGGCCGGGGTGGCGGCGCGGGCGACCTGCGTGCGGATCGCGATGCCGGAGGCTCGCAGCGCGGTGGCCAGTTTGGTGCCGGCCAGCGTCGCCGGGTCCGAGGCGAAGCCTTCGGCGATCGAGCCGCGGTAGCCGGAGTCGAAGGAGAGGCCCGAGAGGGGGCCGATGTAGGGGCTGGTCGCATAGCCCGAGTCGGCGACCCCGCGCAGGCGGTCGAAGACGCTGTCGTCGGCGTAGAGCCGCCCGGTGACGGCGCGGACCCCGTCGGCATGGAGCTGGGCCGCCAGTTCGAGCAGGTTGGTGCCGAGGCCGACGTAGCGGTCGTAGAAGGAGGGCACCCCAAGCGCGGGGTCGCCGGCGCCCTGCAGGTAGAGGCTGCCATGGAGGGTGCCGTCGAAGCCGATCTTCCCGTCCGAGAGCAGCCTCGTCGCGATCCGGTAGTCGGGGCCGAAGCGGGAGAGGGCGGTCGACGTCGTGAACAGCTTCGTGTTCGAAGCCAGCGATCGCGGCCGCTTGGCCGCCCGCGCGCAAACCGCCTTACCGCTCGCCGCGTCGACGACGTAAAGCCCACTCGCCGTCCCGCCCCCATAGACCAGCCGTTCCCGCATCTGCTGGCAGCTTTTGCTCGTCGCCAGAGCAGCGCTCGGCAGCAGCGCCAAGACGACAACAGCGGCGAGGAGAATCGAAGCTCGTCTCATCCCAAGTAGCAACACGAGAACAAAGCAAGGTAGCGGCGTTCACGGCTGACTGGGGTGGGTAGGGGGTGTCCACGCGGCAGCGGCGTCCCCTTTTCGCCCCACCAACTCAGCGAGAGCGGCGGGCTAGCCTGGCGAAAAACCCAGCAACGCGCGGACACCCCCTGCCCACCCCTGCCAACCTGCCTGCCCGACCTGGGATAATCCGTGTTTATGGGCAAGGTCGTAGACATCGAGGCCCCAACCCGGCGCAAACGCGGCAAAGGCCGCAAGCGCCCGTCGAAGACGGCCCTGGTGCTCGGTGGCGGCGGCTTCACCGGTGGTGTCTATGAGATCGGCGCGCTGCGCGCGCTCGACCTGCTCGCGGTCAACAGCACGGTCAACAACTTCGACGTCTACGTCGGCACCAGCGCCGGCTCCTTCGTCGCCACGATGCTGGCCAACGGCGTCACCCCCGACGAAATGATGCAGGTGATCAACGACCGGGTGCCATCGGACCTCGACGACCTCGACCTCGACAAGGTGCTGAGGTTCAACTACCTGGGCTTTCTGCAGAAAGCCGCGCTGCTGCCGCTGCGCACGGGTGAATTGCTGCGACGGCTGATCCAGATGGGCGACTTCTCGGCGATGGACGTCGTCGTCGGGCTGGCGGAGGCGCTGCCGACCGGCATCTACTCGGGCCGTGGAATCGCCGACTACGTCGAGCAGTCGCTGGCTGAGGCCGGCCGCATAAACGACTTCCGCCAGCTCGACAAAGAGCTGTACCTGACGGCGACCGACCTCGACACCTGCGAGCGCCTCGTCTTCGGCGAGCAGGGTTGGGACGACGTGCCGATCTCGAAGGCGATCGAGTGCTCGACCGCGCTGCCGATCGTCTACAAGCCGGTCGACATGAAGGGTCGCCAGCTGGTCGACGGCGGCATCCGCTCGACCACCAACGTCGACATCGCGGTCGAGAAGGGGGCGAAGTTCATCGTCGTCGTGAACCCGCTCGTGCCCTACGTCAACGACTTCGAGCAGACCATCCCGACCGTTTTCGGGACGCGCGTGCGGCGGGTCGCCGACATGGGCTTGCCGGCGATCGCCAACCAGGCCTTCCGGCTGATCGCCCACGCGCGGCTGCACGAGGCGGTGGCTCAGTGGGAGGAGAAGTACCCGGGCGTCGACATCATCCTGGTCGAGCCCGAGCCCAACGACGAGCTGATGTTCGGGACGCCGATCATGGACTATTCGCGGCGGCTGCAGATCGCCCGCCACGGCTTCGAGTCGGTCACCGCGACCCTCGCCCAGGACTACGATCGCTACAAGGAGATCGCCGAGCGCCACGGGCTCGAGATTTCCGAGCGCCGGGTGCGCCGTGCGGTCGAGCGCGCCTCCGAAGAGGAGCCCGAGCAGGCCTCGGCCTGGCGCCGGGTGCTCGAGCAGACCACCGCTGCGCTGCTCCCCGGCGAAGCCTCTTAGCTCGCGTAGAGCTTCTCGATCTCCGGTTCGTGCTTCTGCGCGACGACCGCCCGCTTGACCTTGAGCGTCGGCGTCAGCTCGCCGTTCTCCTGCGAAAGGTCGTGGGGGAGGATCGCGATCTTCTTGACCTGCTCGACCCGGGCGAATTTCTCGTTGACCTTGGCCAGGTGGGCCTCGATCGCCTCGCGCACCGCGCCGTTGGAGGCAAGCTGCGCGGGATCCTCCGGCAGCCCGTGCTCCTTCGCGTAGGCAGCCGCTTCTTCGGGGTCGAGGGTGACCAGCGCAACGAGGTAAGGCCGGCGGTCGCCGACCACGACGCACTGCGAGACGAGCGGGTGCTGCTTGATTTCGTTCTCGAGGTTGGCCGGGGTGATGTTCTTGCCGCCGGCGGTGATGATGATGTCCTTTTTGCGCCCGGTGATCGTGATGAAGCCCTCCGCGTCGATCGTGCCGAGATCGCCGGTATGGAGCCAGCCGTTGACGATCGTCTCGCGGGTCGCCTCCTCGTTCTTGTAGTAGCCCTGGAAGACGTTGGGGCCCTTGACCAGGATCTCGCCGTCCTCGGCGATCTTGATCTCGCAGCCCGGGAAGGGTTTGCCGATCGTGCCGATCTTGAAGGCATCGGGCGAGGAGATCGTCGCCGCGGTCGAGGTCTCGGTCATCCCCCAGCCCTCGAGCACGAGCACGCCCGCGGCGTCGAAGAAGCGCAGGATCTCGGGGCTGATCGGAGCGGCGCCGGAGACTGCGAGTCGCAGCTTGCCGCCGAACAGGCCGCGAATTTTCGAGAGAACCTGCTTGTCGGCGAATTCGTAGCGCTTGCGCAGCAGGAAGCCCGGGCTGCGGCCGGACCGCTCGACCTCGCGCATCTTGCCCCCGACCCGGATCGACCAGTCGAAAATCGCCTTTTTGAGCCCGCCCTCTTTTTCCATGCTGCTGGTCGCGAGGGTGTAAATCTTCTCGAAGATCCGCGGCACCGAGGGGAAGTAGGTCGGTTTCAGCTCGGCCAGGTTGGGCATGATCTTCAGCGGGTCGCGCTCCCAGTAGGCGAGCGTCGCGCCGAGGTCGAAGCTGCCGAGCTGGATCAGCAGGGCGAAAGAGTGGGCGAGGGGGAGGTAGAGGTAGGTGACGTCTTCGCCTTCGATCACGCTGGTCTCGTTGACCATGTCGAGCATCGCCCGGTAGTTGCCGTGGGAGATCACGCAGCCCTTGGGCGGGCCGGTGGTTCCCGACGTGTAGATGAAGGTGCAGATGTCCTCCTGAGTTACCGCCTGCCAGTGCCGCTCCCACTCCTCGGCATCCTGGCCGCCGCGCGAGGCGAGGTCATCGATCGAGATCGCGTCATCGCTGGCACCGGTCATCCGCACGACCTGCTCGAGCAGCGGCAGCTGGTCGCGCACCGTGCGGATCTTCTCCAGCTGCTCGTCGTCCTCGACCACGACGACCTTGGCATCGGAGTTCTCCAGCACGTACTGGCACTCCTCCGGCGAGTTGGTCTGGTAGATCGGGACCACCGTGGCACCGATCGAGAGCGCGGCGAAGTCGAGGTAGGTCCACTCGGGGCGGGTGTTGGCGAGAATCGAGACCTTGTCGCCCTTGCCGACGCCCAGGTCGACCAGGCCGAGGGCCAGTTCGCGGACCGTCTCCTCGACCTCGAGGAAGCTGCGCGTGACCCACTCGTCACCGTCTTTGAACCGGATCGCCGGAGCGCTGCCGTAAAGCCGTGCGGCACGCGGAAGCAGGTCCGCGAGCGTGGCCGATTTGGTTCCCCGCTCCTCCACCGCGGGGAGTCTAGTGGACGGTTACCGCAGTGCTATGCGGTGGGTGCGCCCTGCCGCTGCCGCTGTTCAGAGGTCTGCCGCAACGAGGTCTGGAAGAGCGACTTGTCGATACGGCCGTGGAAGATCGGGACATGCATCTCGACGCATTTGCCGATCACCTCCTGCCGTTTCATGCGCAGCTCGTCGGCAAGCTCGGACGGGGTGAGATGATTGGCCACGGCGGACCTCCCAGGTAGTTGAAATCGGGTACGTCAAGTCTTACCCCGCTGGGCGGACGTGTCAACCGAATCCGGCCGCTCTTTGCGGAAGATCGAAGGGTTCGAGCTTCGCGGTCGCGATAATGCAGCGGTGTCCGAAGTCGCCGCCACTCCGATTCCCCGGCGGGGCCGGCTCTGGGTGATCCTTGTGCTCGGCCTGACGCTGGCCGCGCTCGGCTATGCGGTCGTCCAGATAGCGACCAGGGAGGCGGGTCGCGACGTGGTCAGCGTCGAAGGCATCTCCGACGCCCAGGAGCTCTTCGGCGGCATCCCCCAGGAAGGGGACCGGCTCGGCTCCGGCGATGCGCCGGTCGCGATCCAGGTCTTCAACGACCTTCAGTGCGGGAACTGCCGCGCCGACTTCCTCGACACGATTCCCGGATTGGTCGAAGGCTACGTACGGCCGGGAGCGGTGAAGCTGTTGCTGCGCCACTACTCGGTCGCCGAGAACCCGCTCGAGCTCGGCTTCTTCGGCGCCGAGGCGGCGGCGCAGCAGGGCTATGGCTGGCAGTACACCTACCTCTTCTTCCGCAACCAGGCCGAGGCGCAGCGATTCGGGATCGACAACGAGTTCATGGCCTCACTGGCCGGCTCGATCGGCGAACTGGACGTGCCCGAATGGCAGGAATACCTCGACAGCCAGGGCGGCTCCGGGGGGGCGATCGCGACGAAGCTCGAAGGCTACGAAGACCTGGGGATGAACCTCGGCATACGCGCCGGCCAGGCGATGATCGTCAGCGGCCCCGGCGGTACTCGCACGCTCCAGGACGGCCCCGGCCTCGCTCAGGTCGAACGGGCGATCGAAGCGGTGAGTTGAGTCAGGCCACCCGGCGCAGCTGGGGCTGACCGCTCTTCGCCGCCACCAGCGCCAGCCGCGCGGCCTCGACCCCGCTCGCCCAGGAGACCTCGGAGAGGAGCCCGGGGGCAGCGGCCATGTCGCCGGCGAGGAACACACCGTCGCCGCGGTCGATCGCCGGGCGGTCGCGCCAGCTCTGGCCCGGGTAGTCGAGCGGCCCGGTGCGGGCGACCATCGTCTGCCGCCGCCGCCAGGTCTCGCGCTCGCGCCAGTCGGGAAGCGAGACGTCGAGGAGCCGGTCGAGGCGCAATGCCGCCTGCTCGGTGCTCTCGCCGGGTCGCACCGGCATCTGCGCCTGGACGAGCTCCTCGCCCGCCGGGGCCAGCGACGGGTCGGGGGCGCTGAAGCGCTCGACCCAGCCGGCCTCGTCGAGGTCGGAGACGACGAACGGGTCGCCGCGGCGGCGGGTGAGGGCGAGGTCGATGCAGACGGTATTGCCGCCGGGCCACTCGAGCGAGTCGTCGCCGAGCAGGGCGCGGGCGCGGTCGAGCTCCGTGGCGACGATCGTCGGCGCCTCTGGCACCGCGTCGACGGGGTGCTCGGTCTCGACTTCGACGCCGAGCTGCCGCACCCGCCTTTCGAGCGAGCCCACCAGAGCGCTCCAGCCGCCGATCAGGTAGCGCGCGGTGGGCGGCGGGCTGAGCAGGACCCGGACCGAGTGCTTCCAGACGAAGGCGGCGGACAGCTCCCCCGGATCGTGGTGGAAGGTGTAAACGCCGGCGGCCGCGGAGAGCATCTCGGCGGTTCGCTCGTCGCTGTGGGCGGCGACCCAGCTGCGGAAGTCGACGTCGACCGGGGCTTCGCGCCCGCGCAGACGCAGCACCGAGGGCACGGTGGCCAGCGGGGGGATCCGGCGCGCGGCTCCCTGCCAGCGGAAACGGATTCCCGATAGCGGTGGCCCCGCGTATGGGGGCAGCAGGTCGCGCTCCGTCAGCCAATCCCAGAAGCCGCCGTCCTTGTAGATGACATGGGGGCCGAGGTTGGCCTTGTAGGGGCCGCCGGTGCTGCGGGCGCGCCCGCCGAGCTCTTTATGGGCCTCCAGCAGCCGCACCCTGCTGCCGCCTTCCGCGCAGGCGATCGCCGCGGTGAGGCCGGCGAGGCCTCCGCCGACGATGACGATCGCGGTCCCGCTGCCGTTGTTGTGGGCCATCTTGACGTCCTCCTGTGCCGGTTGGAGGAACCAACTCTAGGGGCAGACTGGCTCGATATACAGTTCCAGTAATGACCGAACTCAGTAGTCCAGTTGGCGGGCCGAGCATGCTGGTCGAGATTCAGCGCAGCGCCGAGCTTCCCCTGCACGAGCAGGTCGAGCGATCGATCCGAGAGGGGATTCAGGCCGGGCGCCTGGCCGCGGGGGCGCGGCTGCCGTCGAGCAGGGCGCTGGCGAGGGAGCTGGGAATCTCACGTGGCGTCGTCACCGAGGCCTACAGCCAGCTCGCGGCTGAGGGCTACCTCCTGGTCAGGCAGGGTGCGCCGGTGCGGGTGGCGCGGACGGTGCGCACCTCGGGCGTGCGCCCACCCGCCCGCTCGATGTTGCCCAGCTTCCCGTACCACTTCCATCCCGGCCTGCCCGACCTCGCCGGCTTCCCCCGCGACCGTTGGCTGCGATCGCTGCGGGCGGCGTGGCGCCAGGCGCCGCTCGACGCCGTCGGCTACCCCGATCCGCGCGGCGTGCCCGCCCTGCGGCAGGGGCTCGCCGGCTACCTTGGCCGGGTGCGCGGCGCCGTCGCCGAGCCGGAGCAGACCTTGGTCTGCACCGGCTTCCGCCAGGCGTTCTCACTGCTCTGCCGCTGGCTGGCGGCCCACGGCGTCGAGCGGGTCGCGCTCGAGGATCCCGGCTGGCACCCGCACCGCTTGATCGTCGAGCAGGCCGGTCTCGAGGTCGTACCGGTCCCGGTCGACGCCGACGGCATCCGGGTCGATGCGCTTCTCGCCAGCGAGGCGAGTGCGGTGGTCGTGACCCCGGCGCACCAGTTCCCGACCGGGGTCGTCCTCAGCCGCGAGCGCCGCGCCGCCCTGGTCGAGTGGGCCGAAGACGGCGAGCGGTTGATCGTCGAGGACGACTTCGACGCCGAGTACCGCTACGACGGCAGCGGCCTGGGCGCCCTGCAGGGGCTGGCGCCGGACCGGGTCGTCTACATCGGCTCGGCGAGCAAGCGGTTGACGCCGGGCATGCGCCTCGGCTGGATGCTCCTGCCCTCCTGGCTGGCCTGGCCGCTGATCCAGGCCAAGGCGGTCGAGGACGGCGGCTCGGAGGCGATCGGCCAGCTCGCCCTGCACGACTTCATCGAGCGCGGCGAGCTCGACCGCCATATCCGCCGCATGCGCTTGCGCTACCAGCGGCGCTGCGAGGCGCTGCTCGAGTCCCTCGCTCGCCGGCTGCCGCAGGTCCGTGTCCGTACCGGCGCCGCCGGCCTCTACGAGCTGGTCGAGCTGCCGGAGGAGGTCGACGAGGCCGCGTTGGTGGCCGCGGCGGCCGAGCGGGGGGTGGGACTCGAGGGCCTCTCGCTGCACCGCTTCGATCCCGCCGGGCCACCCGGCCTGGTGCTCGGCTTCGCCTGCCTGTCCGAGCCGGCGATAGACCGCGGCGTCGGTCTCCTCGCCGAGGGCCTGCAGCGCCTCGAAGCACGGGTGCCCTGAGGCCCTGCGGCGTTTTAGGATGCCGCCCCATGACCTCAAAAGATCCCCGCACCGCGATCGTCACCTGCATGGACGCACGCCTCGACACCGCTGGATTCCTCGACCTCTGGCCCGCGCCGGTGCACATCGTCCGCAACGCCGGCGGGCGCGTCACCGCCGACGTGCTGCGCTCCCTCGCCGTCTCCTCGACGATGGAGATCGAGCGCGTCCTGGTCGTCCACCACACGAAATGCGCGATGGCCGAGCGCACGGATGAGGAGCTTCGCAACCTGCTTCCGCCGGGGGTCGAGCCCGAGATGGACTTCCTCACCATCGCCGACCCCCTGGAGGCCCTCCGGCAAGACGTCCAAGCGATCAGGCGCTGCCCGCTCCTGCCGTCCGGCATCGAGACGATCGGATTCGTCTACGACCTCGACTCGCAAACCGCGCAGCGGGTCGAGATCGAGAGCGACTCGGGAGGTGTGCTTTAATGACTGACTAAGTCGAATGACTAAGAAACTTGCAAGCGCGGATGTAGAGCCCGGGAACGGGCGCTCGATCAGGGAGGCCAACGTCGAGGCTTTCCTCGACGCCGCTGAGCGGCTGCTGGTGAGAGAGGGCGCGGCGGGAATCTCGACCCGGCAGCTCGCCACCGAGGCGGGGCAGAACCACGGCCTCGTCCACTACTACTTCGGCTCGGTCGACGAGCTGCTGCTGCAGACGCTGGAGCGGTTCACGGGCCGGCTCATGGACCGGCAGCGGGCGCTGTACGGGACCGATGCGCCTTTCGCCGAGAAGTGGCGCACGGCGATGGGCTTCATCGACGAGGACCTCGCGGCGGGCTACCCCAAGGTCTGGGCGGAGCTCGAAGCGCTCGCCTGGAACGACCCCGCGATGCGCGAGCGGCTGCAGGCCGTCGACGACAGCTGGCGCTCGTTGCTCCGCGACGCGCTTGCGCAGGCGGTCGAGGAGTACGAGCTCGAGCGCTACGGCTTCTCGGCCGAGGTCATGGCGGCGCTGGTCATGCAGTTCAACAAGGGCCTGTTGTTCGAGCGCCTGCTCGGCTTCGACCGCGGCCACGTCGAGCTGCTGGCGGCGATCGACGCCTGGCTCACTTCACTCGAGGAGGGAAAGGCATGAAGGCGATCCCGGAGACCGCGGTCCCGCCGGTACCGCTGGCGCCCACAGTCGGGCGCGGCGGCGAGCAGAGCCGCGCCCGCTACCCCGACCGGGAGGGATTTGCCGAGCGCAACGGCAAGCGCCTCTTCTACGAGGTCTACGGCGAGGGCGAGGAGACCGTCTTCTTGCTGCCGACCTGGTCGCTGGTCCACTCGCGCCACTGGAAGATGCAGATCCCCTACTTCGCCCGTCATTTCCGCGTGCTGACGATGGACGGGCTCGGCAACGGCCGTTCGGACCGCAGTCGCGACGCGCGCCGCTACAACCCGGAGGAATTCGCCCGCGATTGCCTCGCCGCGATGGACGCCACCGGGACCGAGCGGGCGGTGATGGTGAGCCTTTCCAAAGGCGCCCAGTACCTGCTGGAGCTGGGCCGGCAGGCGCCCGCGCGGGTCGCCGGTGCCGCCTTCGTCGGCCCGCTCTTCCCCTACACGCCGTCGCACTGGTCGGTCTTCAAAAGCGGTCGCCTCAGCAGCGTCCTCCTCAGCCGCGCGCCGTTCCGCTGGTGGGGCCACTTCGACGCGACCAAGTGGCCCGAGCGCTATCCCGAGTTCGCCCAGTGGTTCTTCGAGCGCTGCTTCTCCGAGCCCCACTCGACCAAGGGGATCGAGGACGGCGTCGGATGGGCGCTCGACACGGACTTCGCGACGGTCGCCACCACGCTCGCCGACCGCATCCACACCGACCGCGAGACCCTGCGCGAGCTGGCGGAAGGGATGCCCTGCCCGGTCCTCGTCGTCCAGGGGGACCGGGACCGGATCACGCCGCCGCGCGATGGGCGTAAGCTCGCCCGGCTGAGCGAGGGCGAGCTTGAGGTGGTCCGCGGCGCCGGTCACTTCCCCCATGCCCGCAAGCCGGTCCAGGTCAACCTGGCGCTGCGCGACTTCTCCGAGGACGCCTTTGGGCGGAAGCGCACGCCGCGCGACCCGACCGTCCACCGCCCCGACGGGCGTCCCCGAGCCCTCTACATCTCCTCGCCGATCGGGCTGGGCCACGCCCAGCGCGACATCGCGATCGCCCGCGAGATGCGCCGGCTCGAACCGGACCTGCAGGTCGATTGGCTCGCCCAGGACCCGGTCACCCGGGTGCTCGAGGCCGAGGGCGAGCGCATCCACCCCGCCAGCGCCCATCTGGCCAACGAGTCGCGCCACATCGAGTCGGAGTCGGCCGAGCACGACTTGCACTGCTTCGGCGCGCTGCGCCGCATGGACGAGATCCTCGCCGCCAACTTCTTCCTCTTCCACGACGTCGTGCGCGACGAGCGCTACGACCTCTGGATCGGGGACGAGGCCTGGGAGCTGGACTACTACCTGCACGAGAACCCGGGTGAGAAGCGGGTCCCGTTCGCCTGGCTGACCGACTTCGTCGGCTTCCTGCCGATGGAGGACGGCGGCAAGCGGGAGAGCTTCCTGACCGCCGACTACAACGCCGACATGGTCGACCACATCGCCGACCACCCCGAGGTCCGCGACATGGCGCTGTTCGTCGGCAACCCCGAGGACATCGTCGGCGAGCGGCTCGGCCCCCAGCTGCCGATGATCCGCGACTGGACCGAACGCCACTTCGACTTCACCGGCTACGTGACCGGCTTCGACCCGGCCGAGCTCGGCGATCGCGGCAAGCTGCGCGACGAGCTGGGCTACGGCGACGACGAGCGGGTCTGCATCGTCACCGTCGGCGGGTCGGGCGTGGGCGGGGACCTGCTGCGCCGGGTGATCGCCGCCTTCCCCGCCGCCAAGCAGCGGGTCCCGGACCTGCGCATGATCGTCGTCGCCGGGCCCCGCATCGACCCCGCCTCGCTGCCCTCTCACCCGGGGCTCGAGGTGGTGCCCTATGTGCACAACCTCTACCGCCACCTCGCCGCCTGCGACCTGGCCGTGGTGCAGGGCGGCCTCACCACCTCGATGGAGTTGACCGCGCAGAAGCGGCCCTTCCTCTACTTCCCGCTCCGCCACCACTTCGAGCAGAACTTCCACGTCCGCCACCGGCTCGAACGCTACGGCGCCGGCCGCCGCATGGATTTCGACGAGGCTCCACCGGACTTGATCGCCGATGCGATCGCGGAGGAGATCGGCCGCGAGGTCGACTACCGCGACGTCGAGGCCGACGGCGCCACTCGCGCCGCCCGCCGCCTCGTCGAGCTGCTCTAGCCGCCCGCCGCCTCGTCAGCGTTCAAAGGCTCAGGACCAAGGCAAGGGCATCGTCAACAGCTCGCATCTCGTCCGCTTCGAGGCGCCCGGCGGAAGGCCCGAGACGCTGTGGGTCGACGACGGTGGTCTGCTCGACCAGGACCCGCGTCTCGTTGCCATCCAACTCGATCGTAGGGCGGAACGTTGCCGGCAGAGCGCTGGCTGACGTCAGTGAGACGAGCGTTGTGCTCAATGCCATGAGCTCGTCGGCCTGAACCACCACCGCGTAGCGAGTGCCCCGTTGCTCATGCCCCCTGGAGCCTCGCGGAGAGGGCAGGCGGAAGACCTCGCCACGAACCACGTCAGTCGAGAGAGTCGGGTGCGAGTTCCGCCATCTGCTCGCGTATCGCCCGCATCTCGGCCCGATCGGCATCGTCAGCCGCCAGTCGCTCTACCTCCTGGGCGATGGACGAACGCGCGCGGCGGCTGGCGGCGGCCTCGCGGAGAGCGGTGCGAACGGCCTCGGAGTCGCTCGTCACGCTGCCTCGCACTACCTGAAGTGCTGCCGCCGAACTGTCGTCCAGGCGAACGTGAAGAGAGCGAGCCATGAAATTCCACGGTAGCACAAATTGTGCTACAAATATCGGGGCGCCCGGATTTGAACCGGGGACCTCACCGACCCGAACGGTGCGCGCTACCAGGCTGCGCCACGCCCCGATGGGGGCGATTATCTCAGAGCGAGTCGCCGCGGGCTGTGGCGGTCGTCTCCCGCCGCGACGGCGGCGAGGGATGAGAACGTGCTATCGGGGCTGTGCATGGCGACGTGGGTCGAGCCCAGGGCTCGCTTCAGGTTCTGCTCGGGCGAGGCACGCTCCCATTCGAGCCGGTTCGCGACCTCGACCCGCACTCGACACAGTCCCTGTCGGACCTCTTCGGTCCAGGCTTCGACGGTGCCGTGCTGCGGCTCCCACTGCCACAGTTGGCGGCCGACCGGGGCGCCGTCCTCGGTCAACTCCATCGATTCGCTGCCGGCGGTCTTGATCGAGGCTGTGCGATCTGGCAGCGACGAGAGGCGCACCTCCCGCTCCACGGTCTCCTCGCCGCGCGAGTATCGATGACCGGTGACGACCAGCTCCTCGACCGCCTCCCCGGTTGCGTCGAGGATCTGCCGCTCGATCGCCTGAGCGAACTGCACCGTGACCTCGATGCTGGGGTCCGTCCCGTCGATCAGGCACTCCGCTCGCAGTTGGGACGGCCCCTCCGGCGAACCGCGAGGATGGATGTCGCCCAAGGCGACCACCTGCCCGAATAGCTGCCGGTTCATTTCCATGGGACCGAATTGCTACCCCTCTCCAGTCAAATGAAACTGGGAGCATAGGACGGCAAAGCGGTGGTGTGGGCGATTGGGGTCGTTGCCTGCCGGGTAGGCCAATGGTCGAGAGCGACGTGCTCCAGTTCGCAAACGACGCAGAGGAGATGAAGGCGACGATGGAGGCTTCAGCACCCGCCCCGAGCAAGGGGATTTTCGACAGCGCCAACCTCGAGAAGAGAGAGCAGGTCGTCGAGCTGCTGCGCAAGGCGTACTGGATGGAGATAGAGACGGTGATGAGCTATCTGGCGGCCTCGGTGAATCTCGACGGAGTGCGGGCGCAGGAGATCAAGGAGTCGCTCGGAAAGGACATCGAAGAGGAGCTTGGCCACGCCAAGCTCTTTGCCGCCAGGATCAAGGAGCTCTACGGCGTCGTGCCGGGCTCGGAAGGCTTCGTTGCCGAGCAGAGCTTCCTCCAGCCGCCCACGGAGCAGACCGACATCGTCCACGTGATTCGCGGCGTGATCAAGGCCGAGACCGGCGCGATCGAGCACTACACCCGGATCGTCGACGAGACCGACGGGGTCGACCCTGTCACCCAGGACATGACGATCGCCATCCTCCACGACGAGCAGGGCCATCGGCGCCTCTTCGAGGGTTTCCTGCGCGAGTACGAGTTCGAGGGCGCCGCCTGAGCGGGGCGCCCACTGCAAGTGGACATCCAGGGGCCGTTGCGGGCCATCGACCGGTTCCAGCAGCGCCACCCGCGGCTCGCGGTGCCCGTCGCGGCAGTGAAGAAGTACGGCGATGACGAAGGCGCCGACCTCGCCTCGTTGATTGCCTACCGCGCCTTTTTTTCCCTCTTTCCCCTGCTCCTGTTGCTCACCACCGTGCTCGGCTACGTGCTGGCCGGAGACCCCGGGCTGCGCGAGGAAGCGGTCGACTCGGTGCTGACCCAGTTCCCGGTCATCGGCGATCAGATCGAAGTGGGCTCCCTGCACGGCAGCGGAGTGGCACTTGCGGTGGGCATCGCCGGGTCTCTTTGGGCGGGGTTCGGCGTCGTTCTCGCCACCGAGCGGGCGCTGGAGCGCGTCTGGGGAGTTGGGCGACCCGAGCGGCGGGGATTCCTGGCGTCGCGCCTGCGGGCACTGGCCCTGTTGACCGTGCTCGGCGTCCTGACGATCGCTTCGACCGTCGCCTCGGGCCTGGCCGGCGGCGGCGGGCCGATCGGCCCGTTGGCCGGCGTCGCGATCTCCCTCGCCCTCAACATGCTCGTCTTCGGCGCGCTCTTCACCCTGCTCGGCCCGTCCCGGGCCTCGCTTCGAGCGCTGCTGCCGGGGATCGTCGTGGCGGCGGTCGGCTGGGCCGGCCTGCAGTTGGTGGGCGGCTTCTTCGTCTCGCACCAGGTTCAGAACGCCTCCCCCGCCTACGGGACCTTTGCCCTCGTGCTCGGCTTGCTCGTCTGGGTTCAGCTCGGAGCGATGCTGACCGTGCTCAGCTCGGAGCTCAACGTCGTCCTCGCCCGCCGGCTTTGGCCCCGCAGCCTGCTGGGTGGCCGAGATTCGTCTCTGTGAGGAGCGGGTACCTGGATCTAGCTCGAGATCGCCGGCCCGGATCCCAGCGGCTTTCACCGCAGCTCGGTTCCCGCTCGGGTGAGAAGACCAACCGCCTTGCGGCGGAGAGGTGTTCGGGTCGGCCATGACAAACGCCAAACGCGAAAGGAGCTTGATGTCCAACAGGCTGCAGGGCAAGCGCATCGCTTTTCTGACCGCCAACGAGGGGGTCGAGCAGATGGGCGTGATCTGCCATGGACCTTGGACTCTGATCGAGGCCGACGTCGTGCGTGGCCGCACCCTCACCTCGTGGCCGAGCCTGCAGACGGACCTGCGCAATGCCGGGGCTGAGTGGGTCGACGAGGAGGTTCACGTCGACGAGGGCCTGGTCAGCAGCCGCAGGCCTGATGACTTGGAGGCCTTCAACGCCAAGATCGTCGAGGAGTTCGCCGAGGGCGTGCACGATGGGCAAAGGCACAAGACCGCCGGGACGGCCGCCTGACGGCCGCCCCGAAAGGAGCATGGATACCTTCGCATGGGGCCTCTCTCCGGACTCGATGGGAAGCGTGGACATTCGCCCGCCCGCCGGTTACTGTCTTTTCAGTAACGGCGGCAAGCGACCGGAGGGTTTGGGATGGCCTGGATCGAGATAGCTGTGGTTGCCCTTGCGGTTGCCATCGCCCTCCTCGCGATCATGGTCGTGCGCGAGCGCAAGGCGAGGCGGCGCTTTCGCATCCTCGGCGAGCTGGCCACGGTCTCTGACGCCGGTGGCTCGCTCGAGGAGACCTTCGATGCGATCTGCGCGATCCTCGTGCCGGAGATGGCCGACTTCTGCATGATCGACGTGATCGACGAGGATCGCGTCCCCCGTCGAGTCGCCGTGCGGGTGGCGGCGGGCGGTAACCCCGAGTTCGAGCGCGGCCTGGTCGAACGCATGCCTTCGACGCCACCGCGCATGGTGGACGGCGGGGATCCCTCCTCGCTCGAACCGCGCTTCTACGAGCGGATGTCGGAGCAGAGCCTACGCGAGCTCTCCCATGACGCCGACGATCTCGAGTTCCTGCGCAGCCTGGGAATGCGCTCGGCGGTCACCGTCGCCCTGCAGGCCCGGGGCGAAGTCACGGGCACTCTGACCATCGGCGTCGCCTGGTCTGGTCGGCGCTATCGACGCGAGGACGCCAGATTCGCCTGGATCTTCTCCGGCCGGGTGGCGCTGGCGCTCGACAACTCCGGGCTCTTCGCCGACCTCGAGCAGGCCGAGCGAGCGCGCTCGGAGATCGCCGAGACCCTGCAGCGCGGACTGCTGCCCTCGCCCTTGCCGCACATCCCGGGCTGGTCGATCGCCGCGATGTACCGGCCGGCGGGGGCGGAGAACGAGGTCGGCGGCGACTTCTACGACGTGTTCCGTGTGCCTGGCGGATGGATGCTGGTGATCGGCGACGTCACCGGGCGTGGCGCCCACGCCGCCTCGATCACCGCGGTTGCCCGCTACACGCTGCGCACGGCGGCGGTCCTCACCGACGATCCCCTGGTGGCCCTGCAGACCCTCAACCGGACCCTGCTCGCGCGCGGCGATTCGGCCCTCTGCAGCCTGGCGGCGATGACCCTGAGCGAGGATCGCTTCGAACCGGTGCGCCTCGCGGTGGCCGGGCACCCGCCGCCGCTGCTGATCGACGGCGAGAGCGTGACCGAGGTGACGAGCGCGGACCCGGTGCTGGGCGCCTTCCACGACGCGGAGTGGAGGATCGCGCGGAGTGAGCTCGAGCCCGGTCAGCAACTCGTGATCGTCACCGATGGGATCACCGAGGCCCGGGGATCGGAGGGGCGCTTCGGCGAGGCGCGGCTCCGTGCCGAGCTCGGCGGGGCCTCCAATCCGGCGATGGCGCTGCAGCGCCTCGAGGACTCCCTGCACGCATTCACCGACGGTGGCCTCGACGACGACGTGGCGATGCTCGCCATCGCGCGTGCCTCGGGAGAGAGCCCCAGCGTTGCGCCGCTCTCTGCAAACCGCGCCGCTCCGGTGGCGATGAGCTTGGACAGCGGCGATGCCTGACCCCCATCTGGCGCTGATCAGGCGGCTCTTCGACGCCTTCAACCGCCGCGACAGTGAGGAGATCATCGCCGTCTGCGACGAGGATCTGGAGTTCTTCCCCGTCGTCACCGCGGAAGCGGTCGGCCGCGACGCTCCATATGTAGGTCCATCGGGACTGCACGACTACCTGGCCGACGTCGCCCAGATATGGGAAGAGCTGCAGATCACGCCCAGCGAGCTGCAGCGCCGTGGTGGCACCATGCTCGTCCGCGGTCGCGTTTACGCGCGCAGCCGCGATCTGGGGATCAGGGACCTGCCCGTAGCGTGGATCTGGGAGGTGGCCGATGGCCGCTTCGTCCGCGGCGAGGTCTTCCCCGATCCAGAGCAGGCCGTCGCTCGTTTCGCGGCTCTGGAGCCGCAGTCGATCGAGCCTTAGACGGTCGATTCACGACCCGTAGCCAGGCAGAGAAGCCTGGCCGGTCTGCGGTCGAATTGACACCCCAAGAGCTTTGCTCTTGGGGTGAACGATGAGCGCGGCCCTTGGCCGCGCAATCACCAGATTGCATAGGCCGCTTCGCGACATTCGACCGCAGACCGGCCAGGCTTCTCTGCCTCGACACGTCCCGCAATAGCCAAGGCTGCGAAGGGTTCTCAAGCTTCGAACCGAGGCGATGCCTCAGAAGCTGAGCCTTCGAAGCTCGGTGTGCTTCGTGGGGATGGCGGGTGCGCCTCTGCGGGAATGTCGCGAAGCGGCCTATGCAATCTGGTCTCTGCGCGGCAAAGCCGCGCACCAGATTCACCCAAGAGCTCCGCTCTTGGGTGTCAATTCCTGCAGAGGCGCACCCGCCATCCCTTTGCAACCCGCCGAGGTCGTGGGATCAGTCGTCTGGGGGCTCGGCTGCCCGGCTGCTCAGCCGCGCAGCTCGGACAGCGCCGCGTCGCGCTGCTCGTGCATCGAGATCGAGCCCTCGACCCCGGTGATCTTGAGCAGCCGCCGCACCTGATGGTTGATGCAGCAGAGCACCAGCCTTCCCTCGCCGCCATCCCCGTTGCGGTCTAGCCGCTGCCAGGCGCGCACGATCAGCGCGATCCCGGTCGAGTCGATGAATTCGCACTCGGAGAGGTCGAGCATGATCGAGGCACCAGAGTCCGACAGCGCCTCGTCGAGCTTTTCCTCGAGCTCCGGCGCGGTGTTCATGTCCAGCTCGCCGCGGACCGTGAAAGCACGGATACCGTCGTCGAGCTCCTCGCTCTCCACCTCGAAGGGAACTGGACTCACGGTCCGATCCTACCGCAGGATCGGACGCCGTCTCGGCGCTCGATCCGGGCTTCCGGGCAGGCTCGGGGTTTGTGCCTGTGACGCTGGGGGTAGCCGGGGAATTCGAATGCCCGAGGACTATGCTCGTTCCCGCAGAGGGGCATTTCCCTCGGCGGCAAGGATGGCGTCCAGCTCAGACACTTCTGCGATCCAAGACAGGCCCAGGGGGCTTCAGATGGTGCTGCCCGCGAAATCGGAGAACGTCGCCCTCATTCGCCACGCTCTTGCCGGCCTGGCGGAGGAGGTGGGAATGGACGAACCCGGCCTCGCCGACCTGAAGACCGTCGTCACCGAGGCCTGCATGAATGTGGTTGTCCATGCCTACCAGGGAGAGCCCGGGCCGCTCAACGTCGATGTGCAGGCCGACGCCGATGGGCTGACCGTTGTCGTGCGTGACGAAGGCATCGGGATCAGGCCGCAGGCCGACTCCGAGCGCGACAGCCTGCGCCTCGGGCTCTCGCTGATCGCGGCGCTCTCCAGCAGCTTCTCGATCTCGGGCGGTCTCGATCGTGGAACCGAGGTGACGATGCGAGTGCCGCTGAAAGGTGGCGGTGCCAACGGCAGCGGCGACACGGTCGCGATGAAGCCCTACCCGGCGGACCGTACCGAGATGGTCGTCGACCGCTCCGAGCTGCTCGCCCCCGTGCTCGCCCGGGTCGTCGGCGCTCTGGCCGCCCGCCGGGATCTCTCCGTCGATCGTGTCTCGGACGTTGTTCTCCTCACCGACGCGATTGCCGGCGCGGCGCCCGAGCGTTTCGCCGATGGCCGCGTGCGGCTCGGTCTCGACGAGGGCGCCGGGGGCATCGGCCTGAGGCTGGGTCCGATGGAACCGGGCGCGGCGACCAGCATCCGCGAAGACCTGGAGGTTCCCGAAATCGGCGGCTCGCTGGAGGCGCTGGCCGACGAGCTCACCGTCGAGGAGTCCGACGACGGCGAGTACCTGATCATTCGCTTTGCCGCTGCTCCCTGATCTGCTCGCGGATACGGGAGAGGGCGCGGCGAAGGATGCGGGAGACGTGCATCTGGGAGTGGCCGATGCGCTCGGCGATCTGGGACTGCGTCATGTCCTCGGCGAAGCGCAGGCGCAGCACCAGCCGCTCGCGCTCGTCGAGGAAAGGCAGCGCCGAGTCCAGGGCGATCCGCCCCTCGACCAGCTCGTAGGCCTCGTCCTCCTCGCCGATCCACTCGGTCGGGGGAGAGTCTTCGGAGTCCTCCGGTCCGGCCGGCCGGTCGAGTGAGAGCGGGCGGCGGTTGTGATTGGCCTCCATCACCTCGAGCACGTCGGTCTGCTCCACCCCGAGTCGCTTTGCGATCTCGTCCACCGAGGGTGAGCGCTGCAGCTGCTTGGTCAGGTCGGTGATCGCTTTGTCGACTTCGGCCATGCGATCATGCAGCCCGCGCGGCACGCGCACCGTCCAGACCCGGTCGCGGAAGTGGCGTTTGAGCTCGCCGAGGATCGTCGGCGAGGCGAAGGCGGTGAAGGGGATGCCGCGCTCGGGGTCGAAGCGGTCGATCGCGTTGAGCAGGCCGAGATTGGCGACCTGGAGCAGGTCGTCGAAGGACTCGCTGGCGCCTCGGTAGCGCAGCGCCAGGCGTTTGGCGAAGGGCATGTTGCGGCGCACCAGCTCCTCGCGGATGGCCGGCTCGCGATCGCGGGCGAAGCGCTTCCACAGCTCCCCGTCGCTGGCGAGCTGGGTCCCCGCGCCGGGCGCCGGCGCGTTGGACCCTTCCTCTCTATCCCGTTCTGCTGCCATTTGGCTCGACGCTTGACGGTACCCGGGTCCCCACCCGGACCGCCCTGGAGCCGAAATTGGCCGTGCGGCATTTCTGCTGGTGCATTGTGCAGGAAGGCAATCGCCTACCGATCGGTTGCGGACGTGAAACGTTCGGACCCAGCGGCACCGTCGCTCTTCGGAGCGTACTGGTCGCGGCGCAGCCGCTTCACGCGGCCTTCTCGGCGGCGGGGGCGGCGGGTAGCCGAAGCTTCGCGCCGGTTAGGCTCCCGCAGGACCTCCCACTCGATCAGAAGGAGCATCCAGATGGCTTTCTCGGTTCCCGACCTTCCCTACGACTACGACGCGCTCGAGCCCCACATCGACGAGGCGACGATGCGGGTCCATCACGACAAGCACCACCAGGCCTACGTCGACAAAGCAAACGGCGCTCTGGAGGGGACCGATTGGGCCGATCGAGAGGTCGAGGACGTGCTGCGCAACCTCTCCAGCCTGCCCGGCGACAAGCAGGGTCCGGTTCGCAACAACGCCGGCGGCCACTTCAACCACTCGCTCTTCTGGCAGATGCTCAGCCCCGAAGGCGGCGGCGCGCCGAGCGGCGATCTCGCGGGCGCGATCGACGAGACGTTCGGCTCCTTCGACTCCTTCAAGGACGAGTTCAAAAACGCCGGGATCGCCCGCTTCGGCTCCGGTTGGGCTTGGCTGGTCAAGGACAGCTCCGGGCTCGCCGTCGTCTCGACGCCGAACCAGGACTCGCCAGTCACCGACGGCAGCATCCCGCTGCTCGGCTGCGACGTCTGGGAGCACGCCTACTACCTCAAGTACCAGAACAAGCGCCCGGAATACATCGACGCCTTCTGGAACGTCGTCAACTGGGACTACGTAGCCGAGCGCTTCGCCGAGTAGCTCGCGCTAAGCAGTGACAGCCGGCCGCGCGGCCTTGGGGAGGTCGCGCGGCTCGGCGCCCTCCTTCGGCGGCACCTGGCTCATCGCATGCTCGGCCAGGGCGGCGATCGTCAGGCTGGGGTTGACGCCGACGTTGGCCGGGATCGCGGCACCGTCGCAGACCATCAGGTTCTCGTAGCCGAAGACGCGCTGGCGCGAGTCGACGACGCCGTCCTCGGGGCCGTGACCGATCACGGCGCCACCGAGGATGTGGGCGGTGGTCGGGATGTTGAAGGCCGCCTCGGTTATCGAGCTGGTGGCGACCCCGCCGGTCCGCTCTGCCAGCCATTCCGCCGCCTGGTTGGCGACCGGGATGAAGGTCGGGTTGGGCCGCTCGGGGTCCTGCTCGGTCTGCAGACGCACTTCGCCGTTGCGCTTCAGCTTCGGCCGCAGCGCGATCGCGTTGTCGAGCGTCTGCATCACGAGGAGGATGATCGTGCGGCTCGAGCTGCCCCCTGGCCAGAGGATCTTGGCGAAGTCGCGCGGGTGGCGGAGGATCTGCCCGAGCAGCTTCAGCGGCCGGGTTACCCGGGTGCCATCGCCGGTCAGCAGCGTGTTGAGCAGGCTCATCGAGTCGCCCGCCTCGCCGTAGGTGACGGTCTCGATGTGCGTGTGCGGGTCGGGGTAGATGCTGGAGGTGATCGCAACCCGCCTGGTCAGGTCGGCGGGGTAGTCCGCCGGCACCCTGACCCCGAGGATGCTCTCGCTGTTGGTTCGGACCAGCTCGCCCAGGCGAGGCGAGATGCGCGGCAGGGAGCCGCCAAGGCGGCAACGCTGCAGCAGCTTGTTGGTGCCGAGCGGTCCCGCGGCGACGATCACGCCGCGCGCCGTCACGCTGCGGCGCCCGCGGCCGCGCAGCAGGCCGGAGCGCTCGCTCTCGATTGCGTAGCCCTCGCTGCCGTCGGCGGCGCCGAGCGGGCGGATGTCGGTGACGGTGCGCTCGGCCTGCACCTCGACGCCGCGGTGCTCGGCGAGCCAGAGGTAGTTCTTGACCAGGGTGTTCTTGGCCCCGTGCGGGCAGCCGACCATGCAGCGGCCGCACTGCATGCAGCCGGTCCGCTCCGGCCCCTCGCCTTCGAAGAAGGGGTCGGGGACGGTCTGCCCCGGGTTGTCGAGGTAGACGCCGATCGGGGTCTTGCGGTAGGTGTCGCCGACGCCCAGCTCCTCGCCCAGCTCGCGCAGCAGCTGGTCCGCCGGGTCGTCATTGTCGTGGACGACGACGCCGAGCATCCGCTGCGCGGTCTCGTAGTGGGGGGCGAGCTGCGCCTCCCAGTCCTCGAGGTCCGCCCACTGCGGATCCTCGAAGAACGGCGAGGGGGGTACGTAGAGCGTGTTGGCGTAGCCGAGGCTGCCACCGCCGACGCCGCAGCCGCTGACCACGGCGATGTCCTTGAAGATGCTGAGCCTGAAGATTCCCTTCATCCCGATCCGCGGTGCCCAGAAATAGCGGCGGCCGTCCCCGGTCGAGCTGGGGAAGTCGTCGTCCTCGAAGCGCTTGCCGCACTCCATCACGGCGACGCTGTACCCCTTTTCGGCCAGGCGCAGGGCGGAGACCGAGCCCCCGAACCCCGAGCCGACGACGACCCAGTCGTAGTCGTAGGTCAAGGCGACTTGTCCCTTGAGGCCTAGGCCTCGCCCGGCTCGACTGGGCGGAAGTCGGAGGTCCGCGCTCCGCAGACGGGGCAGAACCAGTCTTTGGGAATGTCTTCGAAGGCGGTCCCGGGTGGGATGCCCCCATCGGGGTCGCCGATCGCTGGGTCGTAGATGAACCCGCAGCTCTCGCAGATCCAGAGCGTTGCCTCGGTCGTTGCACTCATAGTCGGAAGATTAGAGCCTGCTGGAGACCGCGGGGACTCGGCCTATTTGTCGAAGCTGACCGAGACCGGCTCGCGGTCGGCTTTGTCCTCGATCTCGAAGTACTCGCGCGCCGTGAAGTTGCCCTGGTTGGCGATGATCGAGCCGGGGAACTGCTGGATATCGGTGTTGTAGGACTGCACGTTGGAGTTGTAGATCCGCCGCGAGGCCTGGATTTCGTCCTCCAGCTCGGAGAGGTTGCGGCTCAGCTGCTGGAAGTTCTCGGTGGCGCGCAGGGTGGGGTAGTTCTCGGCGACGGCTTTCACGTCGGCCAGCGCCTGGGTCAGCTTCTGCTCCGCCTGGGCGGTTTCCTCGACGCCCTGGGCTTTCATCGCCTCGGCCCGCGCTTGCGTCGTTTTCTCGAAGGTCTCGCTCTCGTGCGCGGCATAGCCCTTGACCGTCTCCACCAGGTTGGGGACGAGGTCGTGGCGGCGCTTGAGCTGGACGTCGATCCCGCTCCAGGACTCGTCGACACGGTTGCGCGAGGCGATGATCGAGTTGCGCTTGGCGATGTAGTAGAGGACCGCGATGACGACGATCGCGACCACGACGATGATGGCGATGAGCATGCAGTCATCCTACTTCTCAGGCGCTGCGCCGCAAGGGGCGGTCGACAGACGAGCATAAGATCGCCCCGTGGGCGCGAAGCAGGAAGCCGGGGAATGGGCCGAGATCGTGCGGCGGTATGGCGAGCGCAACGGCTTGACCTACGAGCCCGTCGGCGGGATCAATCCCAAAGACGGTCCGGTAGCGCTCTGCGTGGGCGGGGTCAACCGCCTCACCGGGCAGCTGGCCGAGGGCTTCTGGGGATCCTGCTGTGACGCCGACGAAAAGGAGGTCGGCGGCCTGTTCGGCAAGGCCCTGCTGCCGATGGCGCTCCTCGCCAAGGCGCACATGCCGGACCTGGCCAAGGTCGTCCCCGCCTTCAACGTCGAGTCGATCGAGGGCCACGAGGCGCTCACCCAGCGCTTTGCCCGCAAGGTCGAGTTCGAGTCGATCGACTTCAACAGGCGCTTTCTGGCGACCGTGCCGAGCGAGTACGACCCGGTCGCATTGCGAGAGCTGTTCAGCCCCGGGCTCCTCTCCTGGACGACGACGATGACCGGCGAGATCGACTTCGGCGTCAACGATCGCCAGCTCTGGTTCCTCTGGCATCTGCGCGAGCGCAGCGAGGTGGAGCTGAAAGAGGCGCTGAAAAACGCCGGCCAGCTCTTCAAGCGGCTGCAGGGGGAGATGGACGAGAGCGGCATCCACATCTACCCCCCCGGCCCTTGGCACGCTGGCCTCGAGGCCTTCCCGGCCGAGTAGGCCGGTCCGCTCGACCTTGAGCGTCAACGGCGGCAGCAACAAGAAGCAAATCTGAGGCTTGCTCAGGTTGGATAGTCGGGATCGCCGGGCAGGACCACCCGGTGCGACTCCCGCGTGCCGATCACCTTGGGCAGGATCGGCTTCACCTCGCGTCCCCGGCACGCCTCGATCGCCTCGGTTGCGGTGGCGAAGGGAAGTAGCGACTGGAGCTGGCTGATCGTCGGGAAGGCCAGCGCCAGCTCCCCCGCCGCCTGGGCGTCCAGCGCCGCCTGCGGCTCGAACCAGGCGGCCTCGGTCGTCTCCACGCCGTCGGCCACGGGCGGTGTGTGGGCGGGCGCGAGCGCGAGGAAGAACCAGGCGTCGAAGCGGCGCGAGATCACCTCGGGGGTGATCCAGCGCGAGAACAACACCAGCTCCTCGTCGTCGGGCAGGGCGATCCCGGCCTCCTCCTCGAGCTCCCGCACCGCGCAGGCCCGGTAGCCACCCTCGCCCTCGCCGTCCTCCGGGTCGACTCCACCGCCGGGGAACACCCAGACCCCGGGCATGAACCGCGCCTTCTCGGTCCGCTTCAGCAAAAGGACCTCCAGCGCTCGGTCCGCATGCTTGCCGCCACGTCTCAGCAGCACTACGGAAGCTGACGGTCGCGGGACCGCGGGCTCTCCGAGATTCGGCGCCTCGGCGGGGCCACGCTGTCGCTCGTTCACGCGGCCAGCGTACCTCGCGCGGGTGGCGTGAGGGGAGGGGGGTCGAGGACGGACCGTTGCCCGCCCGCAGTGCCCCCCTCCCCTTGTGACAGGACCCGCGCGCTGGCGGTGGCCGCCTCGATCGATTCCACAGTGATCTCGACCAGCTGCCGTAACTCGCTCTCGGAAATCGAGAGCGGCGGCATCAGCACGACGACGTCGCCGAGCGGGCGGACGATCGCGCCGCGCCTGCGCGCCTCCAGGGTCACGCGGTGGCCGAGGCGAAGGGCCGGATCGTGCTCGCCGAGATCGATCCCGGCCATAAAGCCGCAACGACGAACCTCCGCTACCTCGGCCATCTCCGCGACGGCGTCGAGCTGTGCGGCGAGCAGCTCGATCTTCGGCTGCAGGCGGGCGAGGGTCTCTTCCCGCTCGAAGGCTTCGAGGCTGGCGATCGCGGCGGCGCAGGCGAGCGGGTTACCGGTGTAGGTGTGGCCGTGGAAGAAGGTCCGCTGCTCCTCGGGAGCGCCGAGGAAGCCCTCGTAGATCCGCTCGCTGGCGAGCGTCGCCGCCAGCGGGAGATAGCCGCCGGTCAGCCCCTTGGCAAGGCAGAGCAGGTCGGGCGCCACGCCCTCCTGCTCGCAGGCGAACATCGTCCCGGTGCGACCGAAGCCGGTCGCCACCTCGTCGCAGATCAGCAGCACGCCGAAGCGGTCGCAGAGCTCTCTCGCGGCCCGCAGGTAGCCGGGGGGGTGGACCAGCATCCCGGCGGCGCCCTGGACCAGCGGCTCGACGATCAACGCCGCGATCTCCTCCTCGTGGGCGGAGAGGACGCGCTCGAGGTCGGTGGCGTCGCCTGGCTCGGTCGCGTAGGTGGGGAACAGCAGCGGTTGGTAGGTGGCGTGAAAGAGGCCGATGCCGCCGACCGAGACCGAGCCGATCGTGTCGCCGTGGTAGGCGTCGCGCAAATGGACGAAGGAGGTCCGCCGGGCGTGCTGGCCGCCGCGCTGCCGCTGGAACTGGAAGGCCATCTTCAGCGCGATCTCGGTCGCGGTCGAGCCGGACTCCGAGTAGAAGACGCGCGAGAGGCCTGGGGGCGCCAGCTCGACCAGCTTCGCCGCCAGCTCGGCGGCGCCGGGGTGCGAGAGGCCGAGCATGGTCGAGTGGGCGACCTTCTCTAGCTGCTCGCGCACCGCGGTGTCGATGCCGGCGTGGCGGTGGCCGTGGACGTTGCACCAGAGCGAGGAGACGCCGTCGATGTAGCGGCGGCCCTCGCTGTCGATCAGTCGCGAGCCCTCGGCCCGCTCGATCAGCAGCGGCTCTTCCTCTACCCAGGCTTGCTGCTGCGTGAACGGGTGCCAGAGGTGGTCCCGGTCGAGCTGCGCTGGCTCCATCGACATCGTCCGCTTCAACATAGACCCGGCTGCGGCGGGTAACCGTCAGCCAGCGTGCGGAACTTCACAGACCTTTACATCGAACGATGTAGCATTGGCTGATGGCAGAGCGCGGAGCTACACCGCAGGTCTCCGTCGCCAGGCGGCGGATGCTGCGCGCGGTTCGCTCGTTGTTCAGCCCGCTGCTCCCAGACGACTACCTGGAGCTGATCAACCCGCTCTGGTCGACCCGGGAGCTGCGCGGGCGGATCGAGCGGATCGACCTGGAGACCCCGGAAGCGGTCACGGTGCTGATTCGCCCCGGCTTCGAGTGGACCGGTCACCGGCCGGGTCAGTACCTGAGGATCGGAGTGGTCGTCGACGGGGTGCACCACTGGCGCGCCTACTCGCTTACCTCAGAGCCGGGGCGCGCGGATGGGTGCATCGGCATCACGCCCAAGCTGGTGGACTCCGGCAAGGTCTCGCCTTATCTGGCTCGCCGGGCCAGGCCGGGGGACATCGTCCGGCTCGGTGGGGTCGAAGGGACCTTCGTGCTCTCCGATCCGCCGCCGGAGAAGCTGGTCTTCATCAGCGCCGGCAGCGGAATCACGCCGATCATGAGCATGTTGCGCAGCCTGCACCGCGACGATGCCGTGCGCGACGTCGTCCACATCCATTCCGCTCGCGAGGAGGACGAGGTGATCTTCGCCGACGGGCTGCGGGAGATCGACAGCTCTCACCGGGGCTACCGGTTGCACCTGCGGCTGACCGGCCGGCAGGGCCGGATCGGCCCCGGGGACCTCGACGAGCTCTGTCCCGACTGGCGCGAGCGCCACGCCTTTCTCTCGGGCCCGGCCCAGATGCTGGACGCGATGAGCGATCGCTGGGAGCGGGAGGGCGATCGCGAGCTGCTCCACATGGAGCGCTTCCAGCCGGTGATCGGAGGCGAGCCCGGCGAGGGCGAGGGAGGAACTGTCCGCCTCCTCAAGAGCGGTGTGGAGGCTCGCTGCGAGAGCGGCACGCCGATCCTGGCTGGCGGCGAGGAGGCCGGCGCCACCCTGCCCTTCGGCTGCCGGATGGGCATCTGCCACACCTGCGTCGGAAAGCTCTGCAGTGGGAAGGTGCGCGATCTGCGCACCGGGAAGGTCCATGGCAGCGAGGACGAGATGATCCGCACCTGCGTCAACGCTCCCGAAGGACCGATTGAGATCGCGCTTTGAAACTACGAAAGGGAGACGATGAACGCAACGACCGCTGAGGTCCAGAGCCCGCTCGCCCATCTATCGGCGGAGCAGCTCGACGAGCTCGCCCGTGAGCTCGATGCGATCCGCGACCGCGTACACGCCGATCTGGG
Source organism: uncultured Solirubrobacterales bacterium (assembly GCA_963770315.1). Classification (GTDB taxonomy): domain Bacteria; phylum Actinomycetota; class Thermoleophilia; order Solirubrobacterales; family 70-9; genus VRUE01. Next base: position 2,206,192 of record CAVYPC010000002.1, on the reverse strand, counting down.
CGGCCGCGATCGCCGCTACATCGAGAGCATGATCGCGATGCAGCGGCGGCTCGCGGTGATCGCCCGCGTGCTGCTGCTCGGCGCCCGCTACCGCCCCGCCCAGGTCGCCGGCACGGCGGCGCTCTCGATGGCGAAGATCCTCGAGAACATGGAGATCGGGCACAACGTCCTGCACGGCCAGTGGGACTGGATGAACGACCCCCAGATCAACTCGTCTACCTGGGACTGGGACACCGCCTCGACCGCGGAGGCGTGGAAGCACTCTCATAACTACGTCCACCACACGTTCACCAACATCCGCGGCAAGGACAAGGATCTGGGCTACGAGATCATGCGGATCGATCCGCAGCAGAAGTGGAACCCCGTCTACCTCTTCCAGCCGCTCTACAACCTCGCCCTGATGGCCTTCTTCGAGTGGGGAGTGGCTCTGCACGACCTCGATTTCGAGGCGATCCGGACCGGCAGGAAGTCGAAGGCCGAAGTGAAGCGGGAGCTGGCGGGAATACGCGAGAAGGCGAAGAGCCAGATCGTCAAGGACTACATCGCCTGGCCGCTGCTGAGCGGCCTGGCAATGGCCGCCGTCGACGCCGCACTCGAGGCTCGCCGCGGCGGCCGGCGGCGGGGCGGGGTGGCCGGCGTGCTGCGCAGGGCTCTCGCCGGCGGACGCGGCTCCTACCGCGCCGCCGCGTCCGCGAACGCCACCGCGAACATAGTCCGCAACGTCTGGGCCTACGCGATCATCTTCTGCGGCCACTTCCCCGACCAGACCTACACCTTCAGCCCCGAGGAGGTCGAGGGCGAGAGCCGCGGCGGCTGGTACGTGCGCCAGCTGGCCGGTGCGGCCAACATCGAGGGCAGCCCGCTCTTCCACGTCGCCAGCGGCAACCTCGGCTACCAGGTCGAGCACCACCTTTTCCCCGACCTGCCGAGTACCCGCTACGCCGAGATCGCCCCGCAGGTGAAGCAGATTTGCGAGCGCTACCGCCTCCCCTACAACAGCGGCCCGTTCGGGCAGCAGCTCGGGATGGTGCAGAGGACGATCCTGCGGCTCGCCTTCCCGGGCGGCGCCCCGCGCCCCAAGCCAGGGCCCTACAAGGGACAGCGGGAGGCCTCTCTGTGATGTAGGTCACGGAAACAACTATTTCGATTGAGAAATAGTTGCGCTTGTGCAACCATTGTCTCCATGCAAGCGAGCGAGATTGCGGCAATCGTCGAAGAGGCCGTTGCTCCCGAGGTGAGTGGCGAGGCACAGGAGACCGCGGCGCGGCTCAGCGCCCTGCTTCGTCATGTCTTCCTCTACGACCGCGGCAACCAGCTGCGGGTGATCGAGGAGTCCGGCCTCTCGATGACGCAGTGCAAGGCGCTGCTGGAGCTCGGGGGCCTCGGCGAGGCGGCCGAGCCGCGGCAGGTCAGCGAGCTGGCCGAGACCTTCGGCGTCTCGGTTCCCTCGATGAGCAGGGCGGTCGACGCCCTGGTCAAGAAGAAGCTCGTCACCCGCCTTGAGGATCCCGACGACCGCCGCGTGCGGCGCGTCGCCATCACCGCCAAGGGCAAGCAGCTGGTCGACACCCTGCTCGTCGTCCGCCAGGCCGGGATGGAGGCATTCGCCGCCAGCCTCAGCGCCGCCCAGCGCCGCAAGCTCGACGCCGCGATCGACTCGCTGATGGACCGCGACGACATCGCCGAGACCTATGAGCATCTGAAGGGAGTTGGACCAGCTTGACCCGTTACAGGCACCTGATCACCGACGACAACCGCAAGTGGTGGACGCTGGGAGCGATGTGCTTCGCGCTGTTCATGATCATGCTCGACAACACGGTCGTGAACGTCGCCCTGCCCTCGATCCAGCGCGACCTCGGCGCTTCGATATCCGGCCTCGAGTGGACGATCAACGGCTACACGCTCTCCTTCGCCGTGCTTCTGGCGACCGGCGGGCGGCTCGGCGACATCTTCGGCCGCCGCCGCATGTTCCTCATCGGCGTCGTCATCTTCGCCCTCTCCTCGGCGACCGCCGGCTTCGCGCAGGGCGCGACCGATCTTGTCGCCAGCCGTGTCCTGCAGGGCGTCGGCGCGGCGCTGATGATGCCGGGCACGCTCTCGATCATCACCAATGCCTTTCCGGCTCACGAGCGCGGCAAGGCGATGGGCACCTGGGCCGGGGTGTCGGCTCTTGCCCTGGCCGTCGGGCCCGTCCTCGGCGGGTTCCTCACCGAGCACGTCAGCTGGCGGGCGATCTTCTACCTCAACATCCCGGTCGCGATCGGCGCGGTGACGGCGACGCTGTTCGCCGTGCGCGAGTCGCGCGACACCACGGTCGGCCGCGACGTCGATTACCTCGGCGTGGCGACCCTGACCGCCAGCCTCACCGCGCTGGTCCTCGCCCTGGTCGAGGGCAACAGCTGGGGCTGGGGCTCGGCGGGAATAGTCGGGCTGCTGGCGGCCGCGATGCTGGGAGCCGTCGCCTTCGTCTTCACCGAGCTGCGAGTTAAGGCGCCGATGGTCGAGTTTCGCTTCTTCGCCGATCGCAACTTCCTCGGCGCGGTCGTCGTCGCCCTGATCATCACCTTCGCGATGATGGGCGTCTTCTTCTTCCTCGCCCTCTACATGCAGGACATCCTCCGCTACTCACCGCTGGAGGCGGGGGTGCGCTTCCTGCCCTCGACCCTGATGATCGTCGGCGTGGCGCCGGTCGCCGGCAGGCTCGCCGATCGCTTCGGGCCGCGCTGGCTGATCGTCGCCGGGCTGCTGCTGCTCACCGCCTCGCTCTACACCTTCACCGGCATCGGTGTGCACTCCGGCTATCTGGACCTGTTACCCGGCTTCATGCTGCTCGGCATCGGCATCGCCTTGACGATGTCGCCGATGACCAGCGCCGCGATGAACGCGGTCGCCGTCGAGAAAGCCGGCATCGCCTCCGGCGTCCTCTCGATGTTCCGCATGGTCGGCGGCAGCCTCGGCATCGCGGTCAGCGGGGCGATCTTCCAGGGCGCGGCGGGCAGCAGCTTCGAGACCGCCAGCCCGCAGCAGTTCGTCGACGGGCTCAGCAACGCGATGATGGTCTCTGCCCTGGTGGCGTTGGCCGGCGCGGCGATCGCCGCGCTCGCGATCCGGGCCAAGGGCAAGCAGGTGAGCCCGGAGGCAGCCGAGGCGGCCGTCAACCCCGGTGGATCGGAGCTCGCCGCTCAGGAGGTCGTCGCCTGAACGTCTGGCGACTTACCCCCCTGTAGAGGACGGTAAGTCGCCAACCTTGGGCCAGCTTGCCGGGTTGGAGAGGTCGAGGCGCGGCAGCGTCTCGACCTCGACCGCGCCGAGGGCGGCGATCGTCTCGCGGTTGGAGCGCTCGATCACGCTCGGCTCCCCGGGCCAGGGGGTGAGGACGACCGCCGCCACCTTGAGGCCGACGGTCCTCGCCGCCTCGATCGTCAGCAGCGTGTGGTTGATCGTGCCGAGCCCGGGCGCCGCGGCGACGACGAGCGGCAGGCCCAGCTCCGCCGCGAGGTCGCGGACCAGATAGCCGGGCGCCAGCGGCACGAGCAGGCCACCAACCCCCTCGCAGACGATCGTCTCGGCACCCGCCGCGCCCGCCCGCGCCGTGGCCAGCAGCCGCGCCGGCTCGATCTCCTCGCCGGCCAGCTCCGCCGCCAGGTGTGGCGACATCGGCGGTCCGAAGCGGTAGGGCGCGATCTCCTCGTCGCTCTGTCCCGACCCAGCAGCCTGGCGCAGCACCTCAAAATCCGGCCGACGGGCCTGAAACCGCTCTATATCAGCGGTCGTAGGCCCATCGGCGGGCGGTTCGTCCAGGCCGGTTACCGCTGGCTTGAAGACGGCTACGCTCGCTCCGTCCGCGGCAAGCGCGTGGGCGATGACGGCGGCGACGACAGTCTTGCCCACCTCGGTCCCGGTTCCCGTTACGAAGACCCCCTTCATCGATGCTCAGACGGCGACGGGGACCGAGGAAGCAGCTCGCGGCGCCGCGATGCCCAGCTCCCGTGCGACCTCTCCGGTCAACCTGCCGGCTTCGCGCAGCTCCTCCTCGTCGTGAGTGGCCATCACGCTGAAGCGCAACCGCGACGAGCCCTCCGGCACGGTCGGCGGGCGGATCCCCTGGGCAAAGACGCCGCGCTCGAGCAGCCGCTCGCAGAGCTCCATCGTTGCCGCCGCATCGCCGACCTCGAGCGGGATGATCTGAGTGTCGGAGCCATCGGTCGCCAGTCCTCCGGCGGCCAGGCTCTGGCGCAGCGTGGACGCGTTTGCCCTTAGCCGCTGCACGCGCTCGGGTTCTCCTTCGAGCAGCTCCAGCGCCACCAGCGCGGCGGCGAGGACCGGCGGTGGGGGCGCCGTGGAGAAGATGAAGGAGCGTGCTGTATTGAGCAGGTACTCGCTCAGCTCAGGGCCGGCGCAGACGTAGGCGCCGTAGGAGCCGAGCGCCTTGCCCAGCGTGCCGACCACGAGGTCGATCTCCTCGCTCAGCCTCGCCGCCGCCACAGAGCCGCGCCCGCCGGGGCCGAGGGCGCCGGTCGCGTGCGCCTCGTCGACCATCAGCCGGCAACCGTGGCGGCGCGCCAGCTCGACCAGCTCGGGCAGCGGGGCGATGTCGCCGTCCATCGAGAAGACGCCGTCGGTGACGATCAAGGCGGCGCGCCCCTCCGCCTCGCGCAGACCCCAGGCGAGGTGCTCGACGTCGCCGTGGCGGTAGACGAAGGTCTCGGCCCGGGCCAGGCGGCAGCCGTCGACGATGCTGGCGTGGTTGAGCTCGTCGGAGAAGACCACCTCGCCACGAGAGGCGAGGGCCGAGATCGCGCCCACGTTCGCCAGGTAGCCGGATCCGAACAGCAGCGCCGCCTCGTAGCCCTTGAAGGCAGCCAGGCGCTCCTCCAGCAGCCGGTGCGGCTCCATGTTGCCGGAGATCAGTCGCGAGGCCCCGGCCCCGGCTCCCCAGCGGATCGCCGCCTCTGCCGCCGCCTCGCGTACCCGCGGGTGGTCGGCCAGCCCTAGGTAGTTGTTGGAGCAGAGCAGCAGCACGTCGCGCCCGTCGAGCTGCACCCGCGGGCCTTGCGCACCTTCGATCAGGCGCAGGCGGCGGTGGAGCCCGCTCTCGCGAAGCCCCTCGAGCCGCTCTGCGACGTCGGTCATGCCGCTGTCTGGTTCGCCGGGTAGGGCGGGGGCTTCTTCGTCTTCTTGATGACCCGCAGCTGAGTCGAGGGGTCCCAGAAGTTCGCCTCGTCCTGGCGATCGATCAGCTCGTCGATCGGCGTCGCCGGGGTCTCGCCTTCGAGCCAGCCGGAGCGGTTGTCGGGCCGCGGATTGGCGCCGTTGTCGGGCTGGCGCGCGACGTTCAGCCCCAACTCCTCGAACATCGCCCGGTCGTCCTCGGGCTCGGCGCCCAGCGTGGTGAGGAAGTTGCCCATCATCACCCCGTTCAGCCCGGCCTTGACCGCCAGCGGCTGCAGCTCGCCGAGGTTCTCGACCCGGCCGCCGCAGAGGCGGAAGAGGGCGCCGGGGATGATCAGCCGGAAGATCGCCACCCACTTGACGACCTGCCAGGGATCCATCAGCGGGCGGTCGCCGAACTTGGTTCCCTCGCGCGGGTTGAGCAGGTTGATCGGCACTGAGTCCGGCTCCAGCACGGAGAGCTCGAAGGCCATCTCGACCCTCTGCCGCGGCGACTCGCCGAGGTTGAGGATGCCGCCGACGCAGGTCTCGAGCCCCGCCTCCTTGACCGCGTCGATCGTCCGCAGCCGACCCTCGTAGCGGACCGTGCTCGAGACCTCCGGATAGTAGGAGCGAGCCGACTCGACGTTGTGGTGGACGCGCTGGATGCCGGCCTCGCGCAGCCGCTTGGCGCGGTCGCCGGACATGTGGCCGATCGACGCGCAGCGCTTCAGGTTGGTGTGCTCGGCGACCAGCTTCGCCCCCTCGACGATCTTCTCGAAATCGCGCTTGGAGAGGCCCTGGCCCTGGGTGACCATGCAGAAGCGGTGCGCTCCCGCCGCCTCCGCCGCGCGGGCGTGCTCGAGGATCTGCTCGGGCTCCATCATCGCGTGCATCGGCGTGTCGGCCTCGGCGTAGCGCGACTGGGCGCAGAAGCCGCAGTCCTCGGCGCAGCCACCCGACTTGGCGTTGACCAGCGAGCACATGTCGGTCGAGTCGCCGAAGTTCTCCTCGCGCACCTTCCAGGCGCGCTCGATCAGCTCGCCGATCTCCTCGTGGTCGCTCAGCTCGCCGAGCGCCAGCGCTTCCTCGAAGGAGATCAGGGAGGACATTGGGGCGCAAGGCTAGGAGCCCGCCCGGACGGCTGAGTCGGGGCGCGACGCTCGGCGGTGCTCGTAGGATCGATCCGCGTGGCGACGGCGACGATCAGGCGGCGGAGGTTGGCGGTGGGCGCGGTCTGCGGCCTGGCGGCGGGGGCCTTTGCCTTCGGCGTCGCCCTCCGCGATGGCGCCCCGCCCCGCCCCAGCGTCGCCAGCCAGCTCACCCCGAGTCAGCTCGCCGGCCAGCGCCTCGTGCTCGGCTTCTCCGGCACGAGGCCGCCGGCCCGGGTAGAGCGGATGATCGGCGCCGGCCAGGTCGCCGGGATCGTCCTCTTCTCGGCGAACCTGCCCAGCCGGGCCCGCGGGCGGGGCCTGATCCGCCGCCTACAGGACATTCCGCGGCCGCCCGGGCTGCGCGATCCGCTGCTGGTCATGATCGATCAGGAGGGGGGTCTGGTGAAGCGGATCGGCGGCGCGCCGACCGTCTCGGCGCGGACGATGGGAGCTCGCGGCGCCGCTTTCAGCAGCGCCCAGGGCCGTCGTACCGCGGCCGGCCTGCGTGAGCTCGGCGTCAACGTCGACCTCGCGCCGGTGCTCGACGTCTCCCGTCCGGCGAGCGCGATCGGCGAAGCCGATCGCGGCTTCGGCACGACCGCCGCCCGTGTGGCGGCCACCGCCGTGCCCTTTGCCGCGGCGCTTCGGGCCGGCGGCGTGGCGGCGACCGGGAAGCACTTCCCCGGGCTCGGCTCCGCCCGCCTCAGCACCGATGACGCGGTCCAGCGCATCGGCCTGTCCAAGCGGACGCTGCGCGAGGTCGACGAGGTGCCCTACCGTGGCTTTGCCGCCGCGGGCGGCGAGATGGTGATGCTGAGCACCGCGATCTACCCGGCGCTCTCGCCCAGGCCCGCTGCCTTCTCGGCCGCGATCGCGAGCGGCGAGCTGCGCTCGAGGCTTGGCTTCGAAGGCGTCTCGATCACCGACGCGCTCGACACGGCCGCCGTGCGCGCCTTCGGCGACACGGCCAAGGTCGCTCGGGCAGCCGCGGCCGCGGGTACCGACCTGCTCCTGTACACCGACCCGGATGAAGCCACGCAAGCCCACCGCGCCCTCCTCAAAGCACTGCGCAAAGGCAAGCTCTCACGCGCCAGCTTCGAGGAATCCGCAGATCGGGTCCTCCAGCTGCGCCATAGCCTCGGTGCCGGCAGTTAAGTGGAACCCCTATCTGGATCCCCCGCCGGCACTGCGCTACCCGCTACCCGCACCGTGTCGCGCCCGGCGCGCTTTGCCTCATACATCGCGCTGTCGGCGGCCGAGAGCACCGAGTCATAGCTCTCCGTTTCCGGTCCGAAGGTCGCGATCCCGATGCTGGCGGTTATCGGCGGCGCCGCCTCGCCCGGGGGAGTGTGCAGGCGAATCGCCGAGGCGATCGCGTCGGCGACGTCCTCGGCCTCGTCCAGGTCGCAGCGGGGCAGCACGACCGCGAACTCGTCGCCGCCGAGGCGCGCCACGACGTCGGTGGTGCGCATGCGGGCGCTCAGAACCGCGGCGATGTCGGCGATCAGGCGGTCCCCCATCGGGTGGCCGAGTGTGTCGTTGACCTGCTTGAAGTTGTCGAGGTCGAGCATCAGGACCGCCCCGACCGTCTTCTCGCGCCGGCTGCGGGCAAGCTCGGTGCCCAGGTCCTCGCTGAAGCGGCGCCGGTTCTTCAAGCCGGTCAGCGGGTCCTGGCTGGCCTGCAGCTTCAGCTCCTGCATCCGTTCGTTGCGACTCCAGATCAGGACCAGCGCCCCCAGCAACGCCGCCAATGCGATGCCGACGACAGCGATCAGGACCGGCAGGCTGACGCCGGGCCGGCCCGGGTCGCGTACGACCAGCAGCCAGGTGCGATTGGCGATATGCAGCAGGGCCGTGGCCGCTTCGTCGCGTGGCAGCGGCCGCCCGGAGACGGTGCGGCCGTCCTCGACCAGCCGAACGTCGACGTCGTCGGGCAGGGCCGACGTCGCCGCCGCCGTCAGGTCGGGGACGTGGAAGGCGCCGACCGCGAACCCGGTTAGGGCGGCACGGCGCTGGGCGACGGTCGCGGTCGGAGCGCCGTCGCGGTAGACCGGACGGAAGACGTTGATGCCGGTGCCGCCGATCGGGAGGTGCATGATCCTGGTCGCGGTCGGCTTGCCGCTGTCGCGGGCGCGGAGGAGGTAGGTGGAGCGGGTGGGATCGCCGCCCAGGTCGTAGCCGAGCGGCGGCTTGAGCCCGCTGTCGGAAGCCGCGAAGGTGAGCGGGTAGTAGCGCGGCCGTGCTGGTGCCCGGCGGAATCCGATCGAGGAGCGTTCGACGATCGGGTAGCCGTGCACCCGTTCGAATTGCCCCCGGCGGGAGTCCGGCACCGCGGCGACGAAGCCGGTCCCACTCACCGCACCAGCGGCGAGGAGCGAGGCGGCCACCGTCCCGAACTCGTGCCGGGTGAACGTTCCCTCCACCTGGTAGAAGGCCGCGGCGCTGCCCAGCTGGCCGACCGAGAGCGCGGCCAGGGCTTCCGCCTGGCGCGCCGAGCGGGTTGCCTCGCTGTGCTGCAGCTGCTCGAAGTTGCTCGATTCGCGATCGTGCACCACCAGCGCGATCGCGACCGAGCCGATCGCGATCGCGGCGACGACCCCATACCCAAGCCAGAAGCGAAGCCTCATGCTTCTCTTTTCGACCAAGGCGGCGCCGGCCCCCTACTCGGCAGGAACGTTTGCGAGCGACTCCCACAGGTACAGGGAGGCGAGGCTGCGGTGGGGGCGCCAGGGCTCGCCGATCTCCAGCACCCGCTGTGGCGTCGGCATCTCCGCCAGCCCGTACTCGATCTGGATCGCCTTGCGGATGCCGAGGTCGCCGCCGGAGAGGACATCGGGACGCTCCAGGTGGAAGAGCAGGAACATCTCGGCGGTCCACTGGCCGAGGCCGCGCACCGCGACGATCTCTGCGATCGCCTCCTCGTCGGGGAGCTCTCCCAGCCGGTCCAGCTCCAATTCGCCGCCGAGCACGTGCGCGGCGAGGTCGCGGACGTACTCGACCTTGCGGCCGGAGAGGCCGCAGGCGCGCAGATCCTTCTCGCTCGCCTCCAGCAGCTGCTCGGGCGAGGGCGCGGTGCCGCCGAACAGGTCGCAGACGCGCCCGTAGATCGTCCGCGCCGCTTTGGTCGAGAGCTGCTGGCCGACGATCGCCCGCAGCAGCGCTCCGTAGGCGTCGGCCGGCCGCTCCTCGCTGCGCCGCCGCAGTCGCGTCGCCAGGTCGATATCGCCGATCCGCTCGATCAGCGCCGCCATCGCCGGGTCGGCGGCGGCGAGCGCGGCGCGGGCCTTGACGCCCTTGGCGCTCACTTGCCCTTCCAGCGCGGCTTGCGCTTCTCCGCGAAGGCCTCGATGCCCTCGCGCAGGTCCTCGGAGGCAAAGCAGGACTCGCGCAATGCGATCAGGCTGCGCTCCTGCTGCTCGCTCAGCACCGGATTTGAGTTGAGAACTTCGATCGCCCGCTTGTTGCCCCGCATCGAGAGCGGCGCGTTGCCGGCGATCCCGGCGGCCAGCTCCACCGCCGTCGCCTCGAAGGCGTCGTCGTCGATCGTCTCGTGGACCAGGCCGATCCGCTCGGCGCGCTCCGCGCTGAAGTTGCGCCCGGTCAGGAACAGCTCCTTGGTCCTCGCCAGACCGAGCGCGTCGAGGAACTTGCGCAGACCGGTGTGGCTGTAGACGAGGCCGAGCTTGGCCGGGGGCATGCCCAGCTTGGCGCCGGCGGCGCAGATGCGCAGGTCGCAGGTCATCGCCAGCTCCAGGCCGCCGCCGAGGCAGTGGCCGTTGATCGCGGCGACGGTCGGCCAGGGGTGAGCCGCGAGCGCCTCCATCGCGTCGTGGAACGGGTGGGCGACCAGCGCCTCGGCGTCGCGTTCGAAGGTCTCGGCCGGGATCGCTGTGAGGTCGTAGCCGGCCGAGAAGGCCGGCGGGGCGCCGGTGATCAGCACGCAGCGGGTCTCGATCCCGCGGTCGAGCCGGGGCAGCGTCTCAGCCAGGGTGTCGAGGATCTCGTGGTCGAGCGCGTTGCGGCGCTCGGGATTGGAGATGCGGATTCGGACGACCGCCTCGGCCGGGGAGTCGAGGAGGAGCTTGCCGCCGGCGAGCCGCTCGTTCACTCGAGCACGACGAGGACGTCGCCTTCGCTGACCGACTGGCCCTCCTCGCAGCGAATCTCCTTCACGGTCCCGTCGTCCTCGGCCTCGACCGGGATCTCCATCTTCATCGACTCCAGGATGACAACCGTGTCGCCGTCGGAGACCTCGTCGCCTATGGCGACCTCCACCTTCCACACGTTGCCGGTTATGTGCGCCTCGATGTCCGCCATGGGCCGGGACAATATCCGTCGTGTACGACTCCTTGGCTGTCATCGTCGCTGCGCGCAATGAGGCCGACCGGATCGGGGAGACGCTGGCGGCGTTGCGCCGCGCCCTGCCGGGGGCGGTTCTGTGGGTCGCCGACGACGCCTCCACCGACGGCACCGCCGAGGCAGCGATGGCAGCCGGAGGGCAAGTGGTCAGCCGCGGGCGCCCCCACGGCAAGGGCGCCAACGCCGGCGCCGCGGCCGAGGCGGCGCTGAGCAGCGAGCCCACGCCCGAGCTGGTGCTCCTCTGCGACGGCGATCTCGGCGCCTCCGCCGCCGCGCTCGCGCCCCTGGTCGCGGCGGTCGAGCGCGGCGAGTGCGACCTCGCCGTCGCCGCCTTCAGCCGCCGGGTCGGCGGCGGCTTCGGCGCGGCCCTCGGCTTCGCCCGCTGGGCGATCCGCCGCCGCTGCGGCTTCGAGGCCGGCGCCCCGATCTCCGGCCAGCGCGCGATGCGCGCCGAGGTGCTGCGCGCCTCGCTTCCCTTCGCCCGTGGCTACGGGATGGAGATCGGGATGACGATCGACGCCGTCCGCGCCGGCTACCGCCCGCGCGAGTACGAGCTTGACCTCTCGCATCGCGCCACCGGCCGCTCCCTGGCCGGCTTCGCCCACCGAGCTCGCCAGCTCGCCGACTTCGGCCGCGTCTACCTGTCTCGCCGTCGAGCGGGCTGAGGGGTCACCCGCGCTTCGCGTAGTCGCCGATCTCGCCGAAGTCGACCATCACGCAGGCCTCGGGGCCGAGGACCTCGGCATTGTGCCCCGGCGGAATCGCGACGACGTCGCCAGCATGGACTTCGACGTTCGAGCCGTCGTCCATATAGATGCGCATGCTGCCTGAGAGGACGTAGGCGAAGTGTGCGACCTGACACGAGTCGGTGCCGGCGATCGGCTTGACGTTCTCCGACCACTTCCAACCAGCCTCGAACGTACCCAGGGCGACAGTGTGGCCGGCAAGCTGTACCACCTCTGCCTGGCCTTTCCCCTCGAACGGACGCGTCTCGTCGGGGGAATCGAAGTTCTTGACTTCAGTGGCTGCCAATTTGGAGCTCCTTCTGTCGATGGACCCCTGCCCGATTACGACCGTACACCCGCTGTCGCGGTGAGGCAAACGGAAAAACCTCAGGCTGGGTAGGGCGAACGCTCCCAGCCGCCGACGGCATGTTCGAGCGCACCGGCCAGCGAGAGCAGGGTCGCCTCGTCGTTTTCGCGGCCCAGCAGCTGGGCGCCGATCGGCAGGCCGTTTGCGGTGAGGCCCGCCGGAATGCTGATGCCCGGCCAGCCGGTCACGTTCCAGGCAAAGGCGAAGGGGCAGGCGGCGCTTGCTGCGCTGCTGGTTGCCCAGTAACCGCGGCCCTCGAAGGCGCCGATCCGGGGCGGAGGCTTCGCGGTGGTCGGGGTGAGGACGACGTCGAAGCGGTCGAAGATGCGGCCCGCCCGTCGTCGCAGGGCCGGCTCGGCTGCGCGTGAGAGGCGCAGCGGCATCCCGCTGAGCAGCCCGCCGACCTTGGCGTGGGTGCGGGTGCGCGGTTCGAGGACGGCGGGATCCTCGACGTGGGCGCGCAGCCACTCGCTCACCCCGCCCATCCCGCGCGGAATCAGGGCGGGCCCGATCATCCCGTAGTCTGGATCCTCCTCCGCGACCTCGTGGCCGAGCTCTCCGAGGCGCTGGGCGACCGCCTCGACCGCGGCCCGGTGCTCGGGGTCGACCTTGTTCGTGGTGCCGAAAGGGGTGGCGAAGGAGAGCGCGATGCGCAGGGGCTTGGGATCGCGGGCGGCGGACGCGGCGAAGGCCTCGGCAGGAGCCGGGGTGTGATGCAGGTCGGCGGGGACGTTGCCGTGGATCGCGTCCAGCAGCAACGCCGCGTCGCCGACGCTGCGGGTGAGGGGGCCGTAGCAGCTGAGCCCGTTGAAGGACTCGGGATCCGGCCAGGTCGAGACCCGGCCGCGCTGCGGCTTGAGGCCGATCAGCCCGGTCCAGGCCGCGGGGATTCGGATCGATCCCGCGCCGTCGGAGCCGACGGCGCCCGCCACCAACCCCGCCGCGACGGCCGCAGCGCCGCCGCCGCTCGATCCGCCCGGCCCGTGATCGGTGTTCCACGGGTTGCGGGTGGCTCCGAAGACGCCCTCGGTGAAATGCCACTGGCCGACCTCGGGTGCGTGCGTCTTGCCGATCACGATCGCCCCACCGTCGCGAAGGCGACGCACGACCTCGGCGTCGCGCGTCGCGGCCCGGTGCTCGCCGCCACAGCCGAAGGCCGTCGTCTCATCCGTCAGGTCGACGTCGTCCTTGATCGCAACCGGTACTCCGAGCAGGGGCGAGGCGTCGCCCGCCGCGAGCCGGCGATCGGCCTCGTCGGCTTCGGCCAGCGCCCGTTCGTCGCGGACGACTCGGAACGCGTTCAGGCGCGGCTGGGCGGCCTCGACTCGCCGCAGCGAGAGCTCGACCAGCTCGCGCGAGGAAGCCCCGCCGGTGCGGAGGAGCTCGGCCTGCTGCTCGAGGCCGAGCAGCTCGAGCCCCTTGTGGCTTTCCTCGGATTGCTTGTCGGTGGCGGTCGAAGCGGGGCTGGACATGGCGTCTCCTGGTCGTTGTTCGTTCGAACGAACGATAGGCCAAACGGGTAACCTGGCGCTTCTTGGCCACCGCCGCACCCCCCGATACCCGCGAGCGCATCCTCCGCACGACCCTGGAGCTGATCGGTGAGGAGGGCATCGCCGCCGTGACCAACCGCCGGGTCGCGACCGCGACGGGTGTCTCGCTGGGGTCGCTCACCTACCACTACCCGAGCCAGGTGGAGCTCCTGCGCGACAGCCTGCTGCTGTTCGTTGGCGAGGAGGTCGTATGGCTGGAAGGCATCGCCGCCGATCTGCGCCGGCGCCGGCCGTCGGTCGAGCAGGTGGCGGCCGAAGTGGAGCAGATCGTCGGCGAGTCCTCCAACCGGCTGCAGCAGCTCGCGGAGGCCGAGCTTCACCTGCGCGCCGCCCGCGATCCGGCCCTGCAGGAGGCCTCGCGGCGCTGCTTCGAGGCCTATGAGGGAGTGGCCGAGGCGGCGCTGGAGATGTTCTCGGTCCCCCAGGCCGACCGCCACGCCCGCGCGATCGTCGCGCTGATGTACGGGTTGGCGCTGCGCCGGCTCGGCACGGGCCAGGAAGAGCCCTCGGGTCTGGCGGAGGCGCTGCTGACGATCGTCCGCGGCGCCGGTCGATGATCCTGGCGATCGACCAGGGCACCACCGGGACGACCTGCCTCGTCTTCGACGCGGACGGGCGGATCGCGGGGCGCGCCTACTCGGAGTTCGATCAGCACTTCCCCCGGCCCGGCTGGGTCGAGCACGACGCGGGGGAGATCTGGGAGGTGACGCGAGGGGTCGCGGTTCGGGCGATAGCCGCTGCCGGCATCGAGGGAGCCGAGCTCGATGGGATCGGGATCGCCAACCAGCGCGAGACCGTCGTCGCCTGGGACCCGGCGACGGGCGAGCCGATCCACCGGGCGCTCGTCTGGCAGGACCGCCGCACCGCCGCTCGCTGCGAGGAGCTGCGCGAGGAAGGGCGGGAGGAGCTGGTGCGGGAGCGGACCGGGCTGGTCCTCGACCCCTACTTCTCCGCCACCAAGATCGAGTGGCTGCTGCGCAACGCCGAGGGGGCCGAGCGGGCGGTCTTCGGCACGATCGACTCCTGGCTGCTCTTCAAGCTGACCGGCCGCCACGCGACCGATTACACGAACGCCTCGCGGACGATGCTGTTCGACATCCGCCGCCTCGCCTGGGACGAGGAGCTCTGCGCGATGCTCGGCGTCGATCCCGAGCGGCTGCCGGAGGCGCTGCCCTCCGCCCACCCCTACGGCACCACCTCGGAGTTCGGCGGCGAGGTGCCGGTGGCCGGGATCGCGGGCGATCAGCAGGCGGCCCTGTTCGGCCAGGCCTGCAACAGCGCCGGCAGCGCCAAGAGCACGTACGGGACCGGCAGCTTCCTCCTGCTCAACACCGGCGCCGCGGCGCCCGAGCCGAGCGAGGGCCTGCTGACCACGATCGCCTGTGCTCCGGCGGAGGCGGCCGCCTACGCGCTCGAGGCCTCGATCTTCGTCACCGGCGCCGCGGTGCAGTGGCTGCGGGACGGGCTCGGGATCATCGGTGAGTCGGGGGAGAGCGAGGGCCTGGCCGCCTCGCTCGACGGCAACGACGGCGTCTATTTCGTCCCGGCGCTGACCGGGCTCGGCTCGCCCCACTGGGATCCCTACGCGCGCGGCACGATTGTCGGCCTCACCCGCGGCAGCGGCCGCGCTCAGCTGGCGCGGGCGGCGCTGGAGGCGATCGCCTACCAGACCGTCGACGCAGTGCGAGCGGAGGAGGCGGCCTCCGGCGAGCGGCTGGCCGAGTTGAAAGCCGACGGCGGCGCCGTCGCGAACCGCTGGCTGATGCAGTTCCAGGCCGACGTGCTGGGCGCGCCCGTGGTGGTGCCGGAGATCGCCGAGACTACGGCGCTCGGCGCCGCCTACCTGGCTGGGATCGCGACCGGCCGCTGGAGCGCCCCCCAGGTCGCCGAGATGTGGCGCGAGGCGGCTCGCTACGAGCCCCGCATGGGCGGCGAGGAGCGCGAGGCATTGCTGGCAGAGTGGCGTCGTGCGGTCGAGCGCTCGCGCGGCTGGGCGGCCTGAGCGCTCCGCGCCATCGCCGCGCTCCTCGGCGTTATCGCCTCCATCGTCGCAGCCGGTGCGTAACCGCCTTCCCGGCAGGGGGTACGCAGAGCGACGGCCTCCGGCCGTCGCCTTCCCATGCCCGACATCAAGCCACAGGTCTACAAGGACGACCGCCCCGCCGCCTACTTCGACCAGTTCCACGCGGCGGCGCGCAAGGGGGTCGGCTGGACCTACCCGTTCGTTCGCGTCCTCATCTCGCTGCCGACCCTGCTGATCTATCGCGTACGCGCGATCGGGGTCGAGAACGTGCCGAAGACGGGGCCGTTGCTGCTCGCCCCGAACCATTTCAGCCAGATGGATCACTTCTTCATCGGCCTCTACCTGCGCCGCCAGGTCCGCTTCATGGCGAAATCGCAGATGTTCGGCCCGCACGTGCTCACCTACATCTACAAGCACGGCGGCGTCTTCCCGGTCCGGCGCGGGCAGCACGACGAGGAGTCGTTCAAGACCGCCTTCGCGATCCTCGACCAGGGCGGCATGCTGCTGGTCTATGCCGAGGGCGGTCGCTCGCGCAGCGACGAGCTGGGCGAGCCCAAACCGGGGATCGGGCGCATCGCGCTGGAGTCCGGCGTGCCCGTGGTCCCGGTAGCCGTGCACGGCTCCGCCAGGGTGCGGCGCTGGAAGCGTTTCCGCTTCCCCAAGGTCACGGTCGAGTTCGGCGAGCCGATCTCCTTTCCGGTGGAGGATTCGCCGAGCCGCGAGCGCCAGCTCGAGGTTGCGACCGAGGTCTTCGGCCGGGTGCGAAAGCTGTACGAGGGGCTGGCTACTCGTAGCGCTCGCCGAGCTTCTCGAAGAAGCTCGGATCGTGCCCCGGCGTGACGATCGCGTTCGGGTACTCGCGGCGGAACAGCTTCAGCTCCTGGAGCGAGCGCCGGTAGTTGTGGGCGTCGAAGGGGCGCGGTGCGAGCGGCGCGCTGCCCTCGAGCTGCCCCTGGGTGTAGGTGGCGTCGCCGCCGATCACGAAGTCGCGCTCGGAGAGGTGGGCGATCACCGACACGTGGCCGGCGCTGTGGCCGGGCGTGTAGGCGAGCCGGATCGAGCCGTCGCCGAAGAGGTCGAAGCAGCGGGCGAAGCTCGAGTAGGAGTCGATGCCGCCGCGGTCGAAGTCGATCGTTCGGTAGTCGAAGGCATAGTCGAAGTGGGCTCGCCGGTAGCCGTTCAGCAGCGGTTTCGGCCCGACCGTCGCCGCCTCCCACTCGACCTCGCTGACGATGAAGGTCGAGTTGGGGAACTCGGAGATCGCCGAGGTGTGGTCGATGTGCATGTGGGTCATCACGACGACCGGGATCTCACCGGGATCGAGGCCGCGCGAGCGCAGCTGGGCGGGCGCGTCGGTACCGCTCTCCAGCGAGGGGTTGGCCACGCGGGCGGCGATCCCGCCGAAGTTCTCCTTCCCGTCGGTCGCGATCGAGGGATGCAGCCCGGTGTCGACGAGGATCGCGCCGGCGCTGGGGTGGCGGATCAGGAAGGCGGGACAGGGCACCTTCGCGGCCGGCTTGCCGCTGAGCAGGGAGCGCAGCAGCTTCAGGGTCTCGAAGGGCCCGCCCGGTCGTTCCATCATCGTCTGCGGCCAGGTGACGTGGCCGGCGATCAGCGGCTCGACGCTCACGGACGCGCCCGGAGTGCCGCCGGCGAGCGGCTCGTGCAGCGGCTTCGCCTCCACATGGACCTTCATAGCCGGGTCACATTACCCGGGTTCAGGTCGCCTATAGGCTGCTGCCGATGGCTGAGAGCGCCCGTTCGCGGATCTTCAGGGATGGCCTGCTCGATGGGCAGGTCTGCCTGGTCTCCGGCGCGGGAAGCGGCCTCGGGCGGGAGACCGCGCTGGAGCTGGCCCGTCTCGGCGGCGCGGTCGTCGGTTGCGGGCGCCGCGCCGAGCCTCTGGCCGAGACCGCCGGTCTGGCCGAGGGCCTCGCCGGCTCCTTCGAGCACGAGACGCTCGACATTCGCGACGAGGAGGCGGTCGAGCCCCTTTTCGACCGGCTGCTGGAACGGCACGGGCGGCTCGATGCCCTGGTCAACAACGCCGGTGGCCAGTTCCTCAGCCCGGCCGAGGCGATCACCCCGAAAGGCTTCCGCACGGTGATCGAGCTGAACGTCCAGGGAACCTGGCTGATGACCCACGCGGCGGCGACCAAGGCCTTCATCCCACAGGGCGGCGGCAAGGTGCTCAGCGTCACCCTCTCTCCTCACAACGGCATGCCGGGCATGGTCCACTCCGGCGCCGCTCGCGCCGCGGTCGAGAACATGATGCGGACGCTTGCCGTCGAGTGGGCCCGCTTCGGGATCAAGACCTGCGCGCTCGCCGCCGGCCAGTTCGCCACCGAGACGCTGCTGACCAAGTATCCGCAGGTCGTCGTCGACAACCTCGAGCGCTCGATCCCGATCGGCCGCGCCGGTCGCGCCGAGGAGATGGCTTGGTTGGTCGCCTACCTCGCTTCGCCGGCCGGCGACTTCTTCTCCGGCACGACGATCACGATCGACGGCGCAAGGGACAACTGGGCGGGACCGTGGCCGCCCGATGCGATCGTCGGCGAGGGCGGCAAGCCGGTTGCCGAGGAGCGCCGGCCGAAGGACTGAGCCGAGCCGGCACTCCTCTCTGTCGCAGCCGGGTTAGGTGTACATGCCTCCGAACATCCCGCCGGTCACGTTCAGCACCTGGCCGTGCACGTAGTTGGCCAGCGGCGAGGCGAGGAAGAGGACCGGGCCGGAGGCCTCGATCGGCGTCGCCGGGCGGCCTAGCGGGATGATCGCGGACGCCATCGCCCGCATCTGCTCGGGGATGCCGAGCTCGATCTTCTCGCCGCCCGGAGCGGTCATCTCGCCGCCCTCCTCTTTGGCGGCGGTCAGCCTGGTTTCAACGAAGCCGAAGGCGACGGCGTTGACGTTGATCTTGAACTGACCCCACTCCTTGGCCAGGGTTTTGGTCATGCCGACGACGGCCATCTTGGCGGCCGAGTAGTTGATCTGGCCGGCGTTGCCCATCGTCCCCGACGTGGAGGAGATGTTGATCAGCTTGCGGAAGACCTCTTTGTCTTCGCCTTTCTCGGCCTTGGCGGCCTCGCGCCAGTGGGGGGCAAGGGCGCGGGCGACACGGAAGGGGACCACGGTGTGGATGTCGAGCATCGCCTGGAACTGCTCGTCGGTCATCCGGTGGGCCACTCCGTCCCAGGTGTAGCCGGCGTTGTTGACGACGATGTCGACGGCGCCGAAGGCGTCGACGGCAGCGGCGACCAGCTGGTCGGGGGCGTCGGGCTTGGTCAGGTCGCCGGCGTGCACGGCGGTTTCGCCGTCGATCTCGCCGGCGGCCTGCTCGGCGACATCGGCGTCGAGGTCGTTGATCAGAACCTTGGCGCCCTGGCTGGCGAACAGCTCCGCGGTGGCACGGCCGATTCCCCGGGCGGACCCGGTGACGATCGCCGCTTTTCCATCAAGAAGTCCCATCGATTTGCGCTCTCCTTCTAGGTCGTGAAGTCGGCGGGGGAGGCTACAAGGAAAGTCACCGCCCTGGTTGACTGGCCAGTCGGCCGTATTGGTCTAGGCAGGGCTCGGATTCGGCGTCGTTGGCTTATATGAGTGACGTGGCAGCCGCTGATTAGTGACATCATTTGCTGTCGATGTTGTAGTAGTGGCGATCCGCGCTGAGCTGTCTGATAGACAATGGGCTGCGCAGCGGGAGAGATCGCTCGCAAAAAGCGTGTCCCGGCCGCTTCACCTCCCATGAGCGGTCGGGGCACAACCACTCCGCGAGGTGCGCCCGGCCTCCGGCGCGCTCAGTCCCGCAAGGCGGCGATCGCCGCCAGCTCGTCCGGCCGCAGCAGGGCCAGCAGCATGTTTCCGTCGACAATCGCCAGCCCGCCCTTGCGCAGCTTCGCCTTGGCGCCGGTGAGGCGGGCGATCTCGTTCGAGAAGTCGGGCTCGTGGCCGACCAGCATCGCCTCGCCACGGCCGGCTGAGAGGCGCTGGGAGTCGAAGCTCCCTTCGCTCAGCTCGGCGGTGACCTCGGGCTCGATCGGCATCGCTTGGCAGGCGAGGCGCGCCGTGTCGGCGGCCCGGACTTTGGGGCTGGTCAGGCAGGCGTCGAGCTCGATACCGAGGGCCGCCAGCGCTTTCCCGGCCGCCACGGACTGTGCTTCGCCCTTTGGCGTCAGCCGGCGGGCCGCGTCCTCGCCGTCGCCCCGCTCGGCGTCGCCGTGTCGCAGCAGGTAGATCACACGGGGATCGTAAGGGGCGCGGTCAATCGGTCGACGCGAGCTTGACGCCGCCGTCCGCAGTGACGGTCCAGTGCGGGTTGTGGGCCACCTCCCAGGGGTGGCCGTCGGGATCGACGAAGACGGCGCTGTAGCCGCCCCAGAAGGTCTCGGCCGGCTCGCGGCCGATCCTCGCTCCGGCAGCGCGCGCCTGCTCGGCGACCGCGTCCACCTCCTTGCGGGAAGCGAGGTTGACGGCGAGCGTCACGCCGCCCCA
This sequence comes from uncultured Solirubrobacterales bacterium, assembly GCA_963770315.1. Taxonomy (GTDB): domain Bacteria; phylum Actinomycetota; class Thermoleophilia; order Solirubrobacterales; family 70-9; genus VRUE01. Next base: position 2,186,375 of record CAVYPC010000002.1, on the reverse strand, counting down.
GCCCGGTGAGTCCTGCACGCAGCTGTCCTCCGCCAACCGCGCCCGGTCCCAGAGCGCAAAGACCGCTTCGCCGGCCTGGAAGAAGACGACGTCATCGCCGGGATCGGCCCCAGTCGTCCAGCCGAGCGCCTCGTAGAAGCGCCGCGCCCGGGGCAGGTCGCCGACGCCGAGCGTGATCGTGTTGACCCGTTGCTTCATCGGTTCTCCTTTGGCGGTGGCCACATCAGCAGGCGGTAGTCGAAGATCGTCTCGAAGCCCATCTGCTCGTAGACGGGCTTGCCCATCGCCGAGGCTTGCAGTGAGGCGGTCTCCGCGCCCAGGTCGAAGCCGGCGTTGATGGCTGCCGCGGTCACCGCCCAGGCGAGCCCGCGGCCACGCGCCTCCTCGATCGTCCCCACCCAGTAGATGCCGGCGATGCCGTGGCTGACGAGCGTCATCGCGACTGCGGCGGGACAGCCGTCGAGGCGGGCGAGGAAGGCAGCGGCGTTGGTGGCTGAGAGGCCCTCGTGGTTTTCGTAGTAAGCGAAGACTTCGGGGGGGAAGCCGTTGCTCGCGAAGGCACTTGCCGCGACTCGCCAAAAGTCCTCGGCATCCGCCGCCGACTCGACTCGCAACAGCTCGACTCCAGCGGGGAGTGGCCGCTCCCCAGCGCGCCGGTCCAACACCATCTCCGGCATCTGGTGGACCGCCTGCAGTCCCGCCTCTTCGGCCGTTTCGATCAGCTCCCCGTCCTCCTCCGGGTCGGTTCGGGCCCAGATGGCGAAGCCGCGCTCGCGATCGGCGAAGAAGGCCCGAGCCCGCCTCAGCAGCTCGTCGGGGGCGAGGCCGTCGTCGATGCGGAAAGCGGCATTCGAGATCACCGGGTGGGACGAGCGGCCAGCCCCGAACACCCACCCCGGCCCACTCTCGATTTCGGCTCCGGGGTCGATTTCGAACAGCTGGCGGGAGCTGTCGACCAGGTTGAAGTGAACGTCGCGGTGGAGGGTCAGCACGGCCCCAGCCTCCTCAGCTTGCGGCGGTAGATCCGCATCGAGCTGTGCTTCCAGTCGCCGTGGGTTTGGTTGCGCAGGTTGGCCACTTGCTCGCGATGGTACGGCGAGCTGAGGCTCTCGCTGTGGCCAATCACGTCGCGCAGCTTGATGTGGAAACGGCAGCGCAGGTAGCGCGTCAGCTGCAGCGAGGCGCGCAGCTGGCGGGGGTTGTCGAGGACTTCCGCGTCGCTGAAGCCGGTGTGCTCGATCCCGATCGCGGTCCAGTTGAGCCCGACGGTGTGCCGGCAGCGGGTCCTCAGGTTGACGAGCTGGAAGATGCGGCCGGAGGAGGAGACGACGAAGTGGGCGCAGACGTTGGGCAGCTCATGCAGCTCCGGATCGGCGACGTCCGGGGCAAAGGTATTGAAGACGGCGGCCGCCGTGCTGGCTTCGGCGAAGTGCTCGACGATGACGTGGGGATGTCGCAGCCGCCAGGTGCGTTCGCCGTAGTGGCGCTGCGAGTAGGTGGCCATCTGGCGCTTGCGCTTCGGGGGGAAGGGAATCGGCCGGTGCATTATCGGCGGGCGTAGCTGCTGGGGCGAGTTGGCGTCGCTTGGAGTTGCGGGCATATCGGCCATCGCACCGAGCGAGAGCGCCGCCACCAGCGCCGCAAAGCTTGCGGCCCGGCGGTTCAGCGGTCTCCTCCGACGGCCTGTCGGCTCAGCGGCTCGCCGATCGACGCGAGGTACTCGTCCAGCGCCTTGGATCTCTGCGTGTCCTCATAGACCTCGTACTCGCGCAACTTGCCCCAGGAGATGTGGCCCCAGATCACGTAGCGGTTCTCGTAGACCCGCTCGCCCTGCGACGAGTCGAGGTGATCCCGGCCGCGGATGCAGATCGTCTGGTTCCAGGGGAAGCCCTTGAGCACGACCTCGTCGGGGTATATCTGGATGCCGACGTCGGCGAACCGCCGCAGCCACGGCTCCAGCTCGGCCTTGCCGTCGAACTCGCCTCCCCACGAGCTGTCGCCCGGGAAGCGGAACCTGACGTCCTCGGCGTCCATCCGCAGCGTCGGCGCGAGGTCGCCGGCGCTGGCCCCCGCCATGTTGCGGGCGATCGTCTTCTTGGCCAGCCATGACAGCATCGGGCACCTCCTTCAGTGGGTCGGTACGAGCAACCTAGCGCGGCCTCGACGCCTACCATCCTTCCAATGGCCGAGGCCGAGGCAGAGGGCATCCTGCGCGCCGCGTACCGGGCGTTCAACGCCCGCGACGTCGAGGCCGCGATCGCATTGATGCACCCCGAAGTCGACTGGCCAAACGCCTGGGAGGGAGGGCGAGTGGTCGGGCGCGAGGCGGTCGCCGGCTACTGGACGCGCCAGTTCGAATCGATCTCGAGCACGGTCGAGCCCGAGGGCTTCGACCACCAGCCTGACGGCAGCATCGCGGTGACCGTGCATCAGGTGGTCCGCGACGCGAAGACGAACGACGTCCAGGCCGACACCCACGTCCTCCATCGCTTCCGACTGGAGGACGGCCTCGTCGTCCGCATGGACGTGCTGGACGCTCCCGGTTGACGACCGGATTGTGTCCGCCCGCCCGCCACGAGGCAAGCTCAGGCTGCTGCCGGCAGCTCGTCCGTCTGTTCGTCCTCATCGAGCAGCTTGCGGAGGATTTCCCAGCCGACCTGCTGATCGGGATCGGCGTGACCGTCGCTGAATTTGATCCCGGCGTCGCGCAACAGCCGTTCGCACTGCTCGGCGCCATGCCCCTCGCTGTCCTGCCAGCCTTCGTTGATCGCACCCCCGGAGACGAGGATGCGATGGGGGCCGATGAAGGAGGGGTTCTTGGCCGCGACTCTGGCGACCGTCCTTGCCATCCGTGGATCGCCGTAGACAGCGATAGCGAAGTCGCCGTAGGTTGCCCAGCGATTACCTGGCATCAGTCGGCTGAGACGCAGGATGCGGTCGCGCCGCTGGCTGCGCGGCATTCGCCAACGCTTCGGTGCGGTTCCGCCGATTAGCTCGATGGTCCCCGAGTCCGTCAGCGAGTTGAGCGCGCTATGGGCGTTGGCGCTGTCATAGTCGAGCTGCGAGGCAATCTCTGCCGCGCTTAAGCCACGCTCGGTGAACAGCTGTGGCAAGGCGACGATGCGACGCTGGATCGAGCCCCGCAGCTGCGGCAGTTTGATCTCCTCTTCTGTCTCGATCAGCGCAGCGAGTTCATTGGCGTGCGAGTCGTGAGCCGCAGCGAGGCGACGGTGGAGGCGGATCTCAGCAAGGGCGCGCTGCTCACTGCGTGGTAGTGCGGACATCTGTTCCTTTTGGCCGAGCGGGGAAAGGCGGATTTTGTCTTATTGTTAATATAATAACAATGAAACACTATCCGTTCCTGCAACCCCATCAGCTTGCCGAGGATCCGTCAGCAGCAACGTCAACCCGCTTATTGATCATCCATTCGGGGGCGGTTTCATCTTCAGCTTTGGCTGTCCGCTCGATGTAGTCGAGCGCAGCGTCGAGTAGAGGCCAGAGTGCCTCGCGCCTATCGGTCTGCGGCAGGATCAGCAGGCCGGGTGCGGATCGACCCGCCGGTAGAGCGCAACGAAATCTGCCTCGTCATTGGTGACGAAGACAGCTTCTTCGTCAATGACCAGCTCGTGCAGGATCTTGTCGGCGACACCGAGCAGGTCGCGGTCGGATGCCCCTACAACCCCATCAATTTGCCGAGGATCTCCTTCATCACCTCGTCGGTGCCGCCGCCTATTGGGCCCAGGCGGGCGTCGCGGACGGCTCGCTCGATGCCGTACTCGCGCATGTAGCCGTAGCCGCCGTGGATCTGGAGGGCGTCGTCGGCGATCTCGAGGACGGCTCGCTGGGTGACGAGCTTGGCCATGGTCACGTCTTTGATGCAGTCGTGGCCCTCGTGGAAGAGGCGCAGGGCGTTGTAGGTGAGGGCGCGGGAGGCCTCGGCCTTGGTCGCCATCTCCGCCACCTTGTGGCGGATCGCCTGGAACTTGCCGATCGGGCGGCCGAAGGCTTCGCGGTCCAGGGCGTAGGCGACCGTGACGTCGATCAGGCGCTGCATCGCTCCTACGGCACCGATCGCCATCAGCAGTCGCTCCCAGGCAAAGTTGAACATGATCAGCTTGAAGCCCTCGTTCTCTTCGCCGAGCAGGTTCTCCTCGGGCACCTCGACGTCGGTGAAGGCCAGCTCGCCGGTGTCGGACGAGTGCCAGCCCATCTTCTCCAGCTTCTGCGCCACCTCGTAGCCGGGCATCTCCCGCTCCAGCACGAGGAAGGAGATACCGCCGTGGCCGCCCTCCTTGGTCGTCTTGCAGGCGCAGACGAGGAAGTCGGCGCGGACGCCGTTGGTGATGAAGGTCTTGGAGCCGTTGACGACGTAGCCGCCCTCGACCCGCTCGGCAAAGGTGGAGATGCCGGCGACGTCGGAGCCCGCGCCCGGCTCGGTGATCCCCAGCGCGCCGATCTTCTCGCCGGCGATCCCCGGCACCAGCCAGCGCTGCTTCTGCTCCTCGCTGCCGAAGTTGAAGATCGGCGGCATCGCGATCGAGGCGTGGGCGTTGAGGCCGGCGGCGACGCCGCCCGAGCCGCCCGAGCGGGCCAGCTCTTCGACCCAGATCGCGTCGTGCAGGTGGGTGCCGCCCTGACCGCCGTAGGCCTCGGGGAACTTCAGCCCGAGGAAGCCCAGCTCAGCGCAGCGCTTGTAGAGGTCGCGGGGGAATTCGCGCGCCGCCTCCCACTCGTCGACGTTTGGCGCGATCTCCTTCTTGACGAAGCGCCCGACGGTCTCGCGCAGCTCCTCGTGCTCCTCGCCAAAGGGTGGCAGCGCCGCCCGCGCCCCGCTGTCCTTGATCACCGCCACGGCATGGACGCTAGCGGGGTTCACGAAATGGCAACGGCTCGTCAACCGAATGGTCACGGGACCTCAGCACCTCGTTAACCGCCGGCCGCGCGCCTGCGCCTAGCGTCGTCTCGAGCGCGCTCGCCATCGCGGCCAGCGCGAGAAATCGAAAGGAGACACAGGTGATAAGACGTAAGCAGATGCTTTCTCTGCTGGTCGCCGGAGCGCTGGGGCTTGGCGCCGCCGTTCCCGCGAGCGGTATGGCATCGCCGCCGAGCTGGCCGAGCCTTACCGGTGTGCCGACCGCCAACACGAGGTCGGACGGCTACGCGCCGGCGAGCAAGCTCTCCCCCGAGCTCTCCCAGATCGTCGTCGCGCAGGGAGCGACCCGACTCGAGAATCCCTCGCCCCTCACCTCCTACTACGGCTACAACAACGATGTCCTGGGCCCCGGCGGCCAGCCGCAGATGCTGCCGATCCCGGCGAATCCCGCCACTGAGGCGAAGAAGACCGAGCCCGACGAGAACACCTACCTCGTCTTCAAGCACGGGCTCGACGGTGCGGACCCGGGCTACGATTACGGAACCCACTTCCTCTTTCAGGGGCACGAGGGCGGCGCCGGTGGCGCCGGCTACATCACCCGCATCAACCTCGATGCCGACGCCGATCACCGTGTGACGCTGCTCGCCACGACCGCCGTGGGCGGCAAATCGCTGGCGACGATCGACGGCTCGACTTGGGACCCGTGGGCGAAGCGACTGCTGTTCACGACCGAGAACCCAGCCGCCCCGATCTACGCGGCGACGCCCGGCTTCCCCTCGGCTGTGGTCGACGTCTCCGGTGCGCTCGGGCGCGGCGGCTACGAGGGAATCATGAACGACTCCGACGGCAATCTCTGGATCGTCGAGGATATCGGCGGCTCGAGCAAGCCCGGCACCACGGCAAAGCGGCCCAACAGCTTCCTCTACCGCTACGTGCCGGCGCACCCCGGCGACCTCCAGAACGGCAAGCTGCAGGCACTGCAGGTGCTGAACGAGTCGAGCGAACCGATCACGTTCGCGAGCCAGGCGGCGCTCAACAGCCCCGACCAGCTTGCCCTGCACACCTACGGCAAATCCTTCGACACCCGTTGGGTGACGATCCATGACACCGCCAAAGACGGCAGCGCTCCGTTCGTCGCCACCGATCTTGCCAAGGCGGCGAACGCGACGCCGTTCAAGCGCCCCGAGAACGGTCGCTTCCAACCGGGCTCGAAGTTCAAGTCGTTCTTCTTCGATGAGACCGGGGACACCAGCGCGACCAGCCCGGAGAACTCCACCGCCGGCGGCTGGTGCTCGATCTGGAGGCTGACCCAGGGCAACCCGAGCGCAGCGACGGGCAAGCTGTCGATGTTCTACCGCTGCGACGAAGCGCACGCGGGCATCGACAACACCACGTTCATCTCCAAGAACCAGATCGCTTTCGTCGAGGACGCAGGGGACACCCTCCACGGCCAGCGAAACGCGCTCGACTCGGGCTATGTCTGGGACGTCACCCGCGACTACTCGAACCCGGCCAACCAACCGATCCGCTGGCTGGCGGAGGGCCGCGATGCCTCGGCAACGCTCGATGCGGCCAACGGGGGCTTCGGCTCCAACGAGGGCGACAACGAGATCACCGGCCTCGTCGTCTCCGACGGGGACACCGACACGGAGGGGATCCTCGGCACGAAGACGCCCGATCTCAGCAGCGACAGGTGGCGCTGGTTCTACACCCAGCAGCACGGCGACAACAGGACCTACGAAGTGACCGTGAACAACGGTCACGGTCACGACGACTAGGTAGGCCGTCCGGTCGCGGAGATGAAAGGGCCCCGGGATCCCCCGGGGCCCTTCTTCTTTCAGTCTTCGGCCGAGCTACAGCCCGTAGGAGCGGCCGATCACGTCGAGCATGACCTCGTCGGTGCCCGCGCCGATCCGGTTGAGGCGGACGTCGCGGTAGGCGCGCTCGATCTCGTACTCCTTCATGTAGCCGTAGCCGCCGAGGATCTGGATGCACTCGTCGGCGACCTCGCAGCCGACGCGGGAGGCGAATAGCTTGGCCATCGTGATCTCGCGCACCGGGTACTCGCCGTTGGCGAAGCGCCAGGCGGTCGCGTAGGTGAACTGCTTCGCCGCCTCGGTCTTGGTCGCCATCTCGGCGAACTTGTGGCGAATCGCCTGGAACTTGCCGATCGGGCGGCCGAAGGCTTCGCGTTCCTTTGCGTAGTCGAGCGTCTTCTCGATCATCCTCTCGCAGCCGGCGTGGGAGCCGGCGGCGGCGACCAGCCGCTCGCCCTGGAGCTCCCAGGCGATGTGGTAGAAGCCTTTGCCGACCTCACCCAGCACCGAGCTGGCCGGGACGCGGACGTCTTCGAAGGCGAGCTCGCCGGTATCGGAGGCGTGCATGCCCATCTTCTCCAGCTCGGCGGAGACGCTGAAGCCCGGCACCTTCTTGCCGTTCTCGTCGCGCAGGTCGATGACGAAGAGCGTGATCCCGGCGTGCCGCTCCTCAGGGTCGGTCTTGGCGACGAGGACGATGAAGTCGGCGCGCGGGCCGTTGGTGATGAAGGTCTTGGAGCCGTTGATCACGTATTCGTCGCCGTCGAGGATCGCCGTGGTGCGGATGCCGGCGACGTCGGAGCCGGCGCCCGGCTCGGTGATCCCCAGGCTGCCCACTTTCTCGCCCTTGATCCCGGGCACGAGGTAGCGCTGCTTCTGCTCCTCGGTGCCGAGCAGGTGGATCGGGGGGAGGACCATGTCGGTCTGCACGGCGAAGCCCATGTTGGTGCCGCCCGAGCCGGAGTAGCTCATGCACTCGGCGCGGACCAGCGAGTAGAAGTAGTCGCCGCCCTGGCCGCCGTATTCCTCCGGCAGGCAGAGGCCGAGGTAGCCGAGCTCGCCCGCCCGCTTCATCTTCTCGGTCGGCCAGTAGGTCTTCTCCCACTCGTTGCGGTGCGGCCAGAGCTCCTTCTTGACCCAGGCCTGCATCGACTCGCGCAGGTCTTCGTGCTCCTGGCTGAAGATGAAGTGCTTGCGGCCCGCCTCGTGGTCGGGCTTGATGACGGTCGAGCTGCCGTTCGTCGCGGTCGCCACTGTTCTCTCTCCTCGATTCGAAGTTGCGAGCGGGGGCGTGTCCGAGGTTATGCGTCCATATGGCACGGAAAACTCGGACACGTCGCGGAGTGGACAGTAGCACTTTCTACTTTCAGCCCAGGCCCGCTTTCGGCTATGGTCCCGGCTGGATGGACTACGAAGTCGTCAAGTATGAGGTCGCCGACGGGGTCGCCACGGTGACCCTGAACAACCCGGAGAAGCGCAACATGCTCTCCGGCCAGATGCTGACCGAGCTGGTCGACGCGATGAAGGCCACGCGCGACGACGAGGAGGTGCGGGCCGTCGTCCTCACCGGTGCCGGCGACAAAGTGTTTTGCGCGGGGGCCGACTTGGGTGGCTTCGCGGCCGACGTGCCGCTGGTTGCCAAACACTTCGCCTCCGACCTCTTCCTCGAGTTCTTCCGGCTGATGCCGCGCCTCGGCAAGCCCTCGCTCTGCGCCGCCAACGGCCATGTCCTCGCCGGCGGCATGGGCCTCGCCCTCTCCTGTGACCTGCTGATCGCCAAAGAGGGGGCCACCTTCGGCACGCCGGAGATCAACGTCGGCGCCTTCCCCTACATGATCATGGCGATCATCTACCGCAACGTCCCGCGCAAGAAGGTCAACGAGATGATGCTGCTGGGCGAGCGGCTGAGCGCCGAGCAGGCGGTCGAGTACGGGCTAGCCAACAAGGTCGTGACGGCAGCGGAGTTCGACGCCGCGGTCGCCGAGTGGGCGGGCAAGCTGGCCTCGAAGAGCCCGGTGCTGATGCGGCTCGGCCACGACGCGATGTACCGCCAGCAGGACATGGCGGTCGACGACGCACTCGACTACCTGCGCTCGCAGCTCTCGCTCACCTTCTCGACCGAGGACATCGTCGAGGGCGTCACCGCATTCTTCGAGAAGCGCGAGCCCGAATGGAAGGGACGGTAGGAGTGGCAAGCACCGAGCACGAGGAGAAGAACCTCCTACCGGGGACCGCCCCGCTGGAGGATCTGAACGCGCAGCTGCACGAGCGCCGCGAGAAGGCGCGTCTGGGCGGTGGCGAGGAGAAGATCGCCAAGCAGCACGAGCGTGGCAAGCTGACCGCGCGCGAGCGTCTCGACCTGCTGGTCGACGAGGGCACCTTCGTCGAGATGGGGATCCACGGGCGCCCCCACTTCGCCCAGCGGGCGATGGATGGCGTCGAGGCACCCGCCGACGGCGTTGTCACCGGCTGGGGAGACATCGACGGCCGCCCCTGCTGCATCGCTGCCTATGACTTCACCGTGATGGCCGGCTCGATGGGGATGACCGGCGAGCTCAAGGTCACCCGCCTGCGGGAGATGGCGCTCTCCAAGCGGATGCCCTTCGTCTGGCTGCTCGACTCGGCTGGGGCGCGCATCCAGGAGGCCGCCGGCTCGCTCTTCGCCGGCTCCGGCCACCTCTTCCGCGAAGAGGTCGAAATGTCGGGCGTGATCCCGATGGTCGCGGCGATGATGGGGCCCTGTGCCGCCGGCACCGCCTACATCCCGGCGCTCTCGGACTTCGTGCCGATGGTCTCCGGCCAGGGCGCGATGGCGCTTGCCGGCCCGCACCTGACCAAAGCCGTCACCGGCGAGGACATCACGATGGAGGAGCTGGGAGGCGCCAAGGTCCACTGCCGCAAATCGGGCGTGGGGGACCTTGAGGTGAAGGACGACGAGGAATGCATCGCCAAGGTCAAGCAGTACCTCTCCTACTTCCCCTCCGACTGCGAGCAGAAGCCGCCAATCGTGCCGACGAGCGATCCCGACGACCGCATGTCGGAAAAGCTGCTGGAGATCGTCCCCGAGTCATCGCGCCAGCCCTATGACATGTACGACGTGATCGGCGAGATCGTCGACGACGGCGAGTGGTTCGACATCAAGCCGAAGTTCGCCAAGACGCTGATCACCTGCTTCGCCCGCTTCGGCGGCCAGCCGGTCGGGATCGTCGCCAACCAGCCCAAGCAGCTGGCCGGCATCCTCGACAACGACTCCGCCGACAAGGCGGCGCGCTTCATCAACCTCTGCGACGCCTTCAACATCCCGCTCGTCTTCCTCCAGGACGTTCCCGGCTTCATGGTCGGGGCGAAAGTCGAGCATGCCGGGATCATTCGCCACGGGGCGAAGATGCTCTACGCGGTCAGCCGCGCGACCGTGCCGAAGGTGACGGTGATCGTGCGCAAGGCCTACGGCGCCGGCTACTACGTGATGTGCGGCAAGGCGTATGAGCCCGACCTGATCGTCGCCTGGCCCGGGGCGGAGATTTCGGTGATGGGCGCGGAGGGCGCGGTCAACATCATCGGCCGCTCGGCGATCGAGGCCTCCGAGGACCCAGATGCCACCCGCGAGGCGATGCTGAACGCCGTCCGCGAGCAGATCGACCCCTACATCGCCGCCGGCAACGCGGTCATAGACGACATCATCGACCCAAGGGAAACGCGGACGGTCATCACCCGGGCATTGCGAATGGCGGCAACCAAGCACGTCGATAAGCCGAAGAAAAAGCATGGGGTGATGCCCGTATGAGGCCGGACGCTGCAAACCGGCGCATCTCGGCGTCCTCAGTCGCTCGGATCGGGTTACGCACTAAAAAGTGCGCTCCCCTCTCCTCGCTCCCTGCGTCCACCGACCTGCTTGGTTTTCGCGCCCGTGCGAGGGCCGACGTATGAGTTCCTTCAGTGATCCAGTTGTTATTTCTTGTTCCATCTCCGGCGTGATCGCCAACCGCGATCAGTGCCCGGCGATCCCCTACACGCCGGAGGAGTACGCAGCGGAGGCGCGGCGCGCGGTCGACGAGGGCGCCTCGCAGATCCACATCCACGCCCGCAAGCCGGACGGCACGCCCTCCTACGAGGTCGAGGACTTCAAGGCGATCACCGAGGCGATCCTGGCCGAGGTCGGCGACGTGATCGTCAACTACTCGACCGGGGCGATCGGCATCCCGATCGCCAAGCGCATCGAGTACCTGCGTGAGTGCAAGCCCGACGTCGCCGCGCTGAACATGAGCTCGATGAACTACGCCAAGTACTCGCCGCGGCGCAAGGACTTCGTCTTCAAGGCGGTCTTCGAGAACAGCTTCGACACGATCATCGAGTTCCTCACCGCGATGCGCGATCTTGGGATCAAGCCCGAGCACGAGTGCTTCGACGCCGGTCATGTAGCCAACCTCGACCCGCTGATCGACATGGGCCTGCTGGAGCGGACCCCGCTGCAGATATCGCTGGTGATGGGGGTCAACGGCGGCATCCGCCCGACGCCGCGCAACGTCGGCTTCATGGCGGACCAGATCCCCGGCGGCGCCGAGGGTGAGAACCAGTGGCAGACGATCGGCATCTCCCGCGACCAGTGGAAGCTGCTCGGAGCGGCGCTGGTGCTGGGCGGCAACGTGCGCGCTGGGGTCGAGGACAACCTCTATCTGCCGAACGGCGAGATGGCGAAGTCGAATGGCGAGCTGATCGCCAAGGCGCGCCAGATGGCCGAGGACGTCGGCCGCCGCGCTGCCGGCGTCGCCGAGGCTCGCGAGCTGCTGGGGGTCCCCAAGCGTGAGCGATCTGCCGCTTAGCGACGTCAAGGTCCTCGACCTGACGCGGCTCCTCCCCGGCGGCTTCTGCTCGCTGCTGCTCGCCGACCTCGGTGCCGAGGTGCTGAAGGTCGAGGACACCGGCATGGGCGACTACATCCGCTGGGCGCCGCCCTACTATGGCGACGCGGAGCAGCAGGGGCTCGGCACCCGCTCCTCGCTCTACCTGGCGCTCAACCGCGGCAAGCGCTCGATCCGCCTCGACCTCAAGAGCGAGGCGGGACGGGAGGCGCTGCTGCGCCTGGTCGAGACATACGACGTCGTTCTCGACGGCTTCCGCCCCGGCGTTCTCGACCGGCTCGGGGTGGGCTACGAGCGGATGCGCGAGGTCAACCCGGCGATCGTCTTCTGCGCGATCACCGGCTATGGCCAGGACGGTCCCTATGCGCAGCGCGCCGGTCACGACATGAACTACCTCGGCCTGGTCGGCTTGCTTGGCCTGACCGGCGCCAAGGACGGTCCGCCGGTGCAGGCGGGGGGGCAGATCGCCGACCTCGGCGGCGGTGCCCTGATGGCTGCCTTCGGCACGATGGCGGCCCTGCACGAGCGCCGCCGCTCCGGCGAGGGCCAGATGGTCGACGTCTCGATGGCCGATGGGGCGCTCTCCTGGCTGGCGATGGTCGCCGGCCGTTACTTCTGCGACGGCGAGGTGCCGCGGCGCGGCGAGCAGCAGCTCGCCGGCGGCCTGCTCTGCTATCTGCCCTACGAGGCGGCCGATGGCTGGGTCACCTGCGGCGCCCTGGAGCCGAAGTTCTGGGCTGCCTTCTGCAACGGCGTCGAGCGTCCCGACCTGATCGATAAGCAGTTCGAGGCGCCGGGCTCGGACGCCTGGCGTGAGGTCGCCGAGGTCTTCCGCTTGCGCACGCGCGAACAGTGGCTCGCCTTCAACGACGAGCACGACTGCTGCATCGAGCCGGTCCTCGATGTCGCCGAGGCGCTCGACTCCGAGCTGGTCCGTGCCCGCGAGATGGTGACCGCGATCGAGCAGCCTGGGTTGGGCACCGTGCGCCAGCTCGGCGTGCCGGTGAAGATGAGCCGCACCCCGGGCGACCCGACCCGGCCCGCGCCCGCTTTCGGCGAGCACACCGATGAAGTCCTGAGCGAGGCCGGTTACTCGGCCGAGGAGATCGCGGCGATGGTGGAGTCCGGCGCCGCGGCCGGCCCCGGCGCCGACTCCCAGGCGACGTTCCGCGCATGAGCGCCAAAGCCGAGCAGACCCTGCTGCGGATGGGCGAGCTGGCGGAGGCGTCCGGCGTCCCGGTGCCGACGATCAAGCACTACCTGCGCGAGGGGCTGCTGCCCGAGCCTGTGAAGACGAGCCGCAACATGGCCTACTACTCACCCGAGTTCGTCGACCGGATCAAGCTGATCAAGCAGCTGCAGGAGGAGCGCTTCATGCCGCTGAAGGCGATCAAATCGGTGCTCGACGAGGACCCCGAGCGGGCCCGGGCCCTGGTCGAGCTCGAGGACCGGATCCTCGAGCGGGCGCTGGGCGGCGAGCGGACCCGGACCAGCGCCGCCGAGGTGCGCGAGCGCTACGGCGTCCCCAAGGACGTGCTCGACCGGCTCGAGGAGATCGAGGTCCTCAGCCCCAACAGCCGCGGCTACTCGCCCTCGGACATCAAGATCATCGAGGCGATCGGCCGCTTCCGCGCCGGCGGCTACGACGAGCAGATCGGCTTCACCGTCTACGACACCCTGCGCTACAAGAAAGCGCTGGAAGAGCTGGTCGGCCAGGAGGTGGAGATGGTGATGGACCGCCTCGCCGGCGAGGTCTCGCCCGAGCGCGTGGTCGAGATGCTCGAATCCGGCTCCGAGCCCCTCCAGGACCTGATTGCCGCCCTTCACACCAAGCTCCTCGTAGCCGAGCTGGAGCGCCACCGCGCCGGTCGCGGTTGACGAGATTGCATCCACCCGCGATATAGGCGGGTAAGTGCGATCTCGACGACTCAGCCGGCCTCGCGCAGCTCGGCGAGGCCCTGCTCGTGGGTGAGGAGCGGGGCGTAGCCGAGCTCGTTGCGTGCCTTCGTGATGTCGATCGTGCATTCCTGGGTCAGCAGCCAGGAGCGGAAGGTGGTCATCGGCGGGTCGCCGGGTAGCGGCAGGACCTTCCAGGCGGCTTCGCAGAGCCGGGCCATCGGCGCGGCCGTCCAGGCGGGAAGGCTGCGGTCCGGTGGCTCGACGTTCTGAGTTGCGAGCATCGCCGTGACGAACTCGCGGAAGACGACCGGCTTGCCGTCGGTGACGAAGTAGGCCTCGCCGGGATGTCCGCGCTCGGCTGCCAGCAGCAGGCCCGCGACGACGTTGTCGACGTGGGCCGTGTCGGTGACGTTGCGGCCGCCGCCCACCCAGGCCCATTTGCCCGCCTGCACCGTCTCGACCATCTCCGGCAGCAGCGTCGTGTCGCCTTTGCCCCAGACGAAGCGCGGCCGCAGCACGACGGTCTCGAATCCCTCGCGACTCGCGTCGCGCACCGCCCGCTCGGCCCGCGCCTTCGTCGCCGGGTAGGGCGCCCGCGAATCGGGTCGCAGCGGCGCCGTCTCGTCGACGTGGACGAGCGGCTCGCCGGCCATCAGCGCGGCCTCGGTCCCGCAGTGGACGAAGCGGCGCACCCCCGCTTCGGCGCAGGCCGCGAGCGCGTTGCGCGTGCCCTCGACATTGCCGCGCTCGAACTCCTCCCACGGTCCCCACTCGCCGAGGTGGGCGGCCAGGTGGAAGGCGACGCTGGATCCGGCGGCGCCGGCAGCGAGCGAGGCCCGGTCGGCGATGTCGCCGCGAACGGGTTCCGCTCCCAGCTCCGCGACCCGCTCGGCGGAGGCCTCGGAGCGGGCCAGCGCCCGTACCGGACGGCCTTCGGCGACGAGCCGCTCGACCAGCCGGCCGCCGATGAATCCCGATCCCCCGGTGACGAAGGCTGCCTCGGCCATCGCTGCCGATGTTAGCCTGGCCGGCCATGCGATCGGTTCTGATCACGGGGGCGTCGACGGGGATCGGGCGGGCGAGCGCGCTGCGCTTGGACGCCGCTGGCTGGCGGGTTTTCGCCGGGGTGCGCAAGGAGGAGGACGCCGAGTCGCTGCGCGAGGCCGGTTCGGAGCGGCTGCTGCCACTGATGCTCGACGTCACCGACGCTGTCCAGATCGCCGCCGCGGCGGACATGATCGGCGCCGAGCTGGGGGAGGGCGGTCTCGACGGGCTGGTCAACAACGCGGGCATCGCTGTGATGGGCCCCCTGGAGACGCTCCCGATCGACGATTTCCGCCGCCAGATCGAGGTCAACCTGACCGCCCACGTCGCCGTGACCCAGGCGGTCATGCCGGCGATCCGGCGCGCCGGTGGGCGGGTCGTCTTCGTCGGCTCGATCGGGGGCCGGATGGCGCTGCCGTTCGGCGGCCCCTACCACGCCGCCAAGTACGGGATCGAGGCCGTTGCCGACTCCCTGCGCCAGGAGCTCCGTCCCTGGAAGATCGACGTCGCGGTGATCGAGCCGGGCTCGATCGACACGCCGATCTGGGAGCGGGGCGAGCGCACCGCCGACGAGATCGCCGAGCGCGCCCCCGCCGCCCAGGAGGCGCTCTACGGCGAGACGATCGAGCGTTTCCGCGAGGCCGTGAAGCGGACCGGGGAGCGCGGCATCCCGCCGCAAAAGGTCGCGAAGGCGGTTGAGCACGCCCTCAGCGCGCGCCGCCCCCGCACCCGTTATCTGGTCGGTGCCGACGCCCGCGGCCAGGCGCTGCTCGAGCGCCTGCTGCCGGACCGTCTGCTCGACCGCATGGTCGCTCGCCTGATGGGAATCTGACCCCGGCCGGCCGGCTATCCGGCGGCGGCGGCGATTTCGTCGCGGGTTGCTTCGATTGCCTCCAGGCTGAGCAGCGCACCCGTCCTCTCGGCGACCGCGGTCGCCTCCTCGAGAGCCTCGGTCGCTCCCTCGCGTCCCGCTTCGGCCAGGGCGCGGGCGAGGACACGTAGCGCCTGCGGCAGCGCCCAGAGCATGCCCCGCTCGCGGGCGACATCGCTCGCCCACCGCGCCAACGCGGCAGCTTCCTCGGCGCGGCCGACCCCGATCAGGGCCTCGGCCCGCAGCGCCGCCCGCCAGGCCTCCATCTCACCGCCGTTGTCCATCGCCCCGCGGTAGACCTGCTCGGCTTCCTCGATTGCCTCCAGGGCCTCTGCGTACTCCCCGGCGGCGAGGTGGGATCCACTGAGATTCGCCAGCGCCAGGCTGCGCGAGAAGACGTCGCCGAGCCGTTCGGTCAACTCGCAATTGCGCCGCGCCAGCGCGATCGCGGCCTCCGTTTCGCCTCGCATCGACATCATCAGCGCGAGGTTGCTGCGGGTCCAGCTCGCGGTCTCGGGGTCGCCGTCCTCGGTGGCGATCCGCAGCGCCGTGTCGAAGAGCTCCTCCGCCTCCCCGAGCCGGCCCCGCTCGCGCCGGGCCAGCCCCTTGCCCATCGTCGCCCAGGCGACCGGGCTGGCGATCACGATCCCGGCCCCAATCGCGCGATCGCCGCCCGTCACCTCGAGCACCTCGTCGAGCTCCCGCTCGAAGCCGTCGAAGTCTCCCGTGCAGAGGTAGGCGTAGGCGCTCCCTCCCCGCAGCGCCACCCGCAGGTGCAGATCGCCGGATTCCTCAGCGAGGCGGTTGGTCTCCTCGGCCGCCGTTAGCCAGGCCTGCGCCTCGTGGATCATCCCGGGGCGGACCTCGGTCGCCATCTTCAGCAGGGCGAGGGAACGCAGGTCGCCGGTCCGGGTGGCGATCGCCTCGGCCTCCGCGACCAGGCGCGCTTCCTCCTCGCTGTCCATCCCGACCCGCCAGGCGAAGTCGAGCTGCAGCAGTCGCGACATCACCGCCATCGCCGTCGACTCCTCGTCCTCCTCGACCTGCTCGGCGAGCTCCATCACCCGCCGCCAGAGGCGCAGCGCATCGCCGGGGCGGCTGCTGCCCGCCCAGTAGGCGGCGCGGGCCGACCAGCGGGCGGCTTCGAGGATCTCCCCTCCTTCCTCCAGGTGGTGAGCGACGAGCGCCGCCAGCTCGTCGTGACGCTCGGGGTTGAGCTCGACCAGCGTCCGCGCCGTCGCGGCGTGGGTCTTCGCTCGCTGTTCGGCGAGTTGGGTGCCGTAGGCGACCTCCCGGGTCAGCGGGTGGCGGAAGGCAAGCACCCGGCTGGGGTACACCTCGGCCTCATAGAGGAAGCCCGCGGCGATCAATTCGTGCAGCGGCGCTTCCCGCTCCGCCGGGTCGCTCAGGCCGGAGATCGGCCCTAGGGCGTTCTCGCCGACCTCCTTGCCGGCCACCGACGCCGCCTGCAGGAGTCGCTTGGCCTCGGGCCCCAGCCGGTCTATCCGAGCCGCCAGCACCGTCTGCACGCTGGCCGGCACGCCCGTGTCCTCGACTGGCCGGGCCAGTCGATAGGCGCCCCGCTCGCCTTCGAGGTTGCCGGCCTCGGCGAGCGCCCGCACGATCTCCTCGACGAAGAATGGGTTGCCGGCCGTCCGCCGATGGATCAGCTCGGCGAGCCCGTCGAGGGAGGGGTCCTCGCCCGCCAGGTCGCGCATCAGCTCGTGGGTGGCGGCGGGACCGAGGGGCTCGAGGGGTACCTCGCGGTAGTTCGAGGGGCCGCTCCAAGTGCGGGTGTACTCGGGGCGGAAGTTGACCACGACGAGCGTCTGGGTGCCCTCGACGGCCTCGAACAGGTCGCCGAGCATCGCGGCGCTGCCCTCGTCGATCCAGTGCAGGTCCTCGATCACGGTGACGATCGGCTCGCGCCGGTTGGGGGCTCGGACCAGCCTGCAGACGATGCCCCGCAACGCCCGCTGGCGCGCCTCGGCGCTGAGCTGCGGCGCGGGCCGATCGGGATCCGGCACGCCGAGGAAGCCGAAGAGCACCGGCAGGTCGTCGGCGAACTCGGGATCGAGCAGCAACGCCCGGCCGGCGATCTTCTCGCGCACGGTCCGCTCGGCGTCGGCGTCGGCGATGCCGAAGTAGGCGCGCAGCATCTGCAGCACCGGCATGAAGGGAATCTCCCGCCCGTGGGCCTGGGCCTGGGCCTCGAAGACCTCGATGCCGGAGCCGCGGGCGCGCTCGGCGAACTCGTGGCAGAGGCGGCTCTTGCCGACCCCGGGCTCGGCGACGATCCCGACCACTCTGCCGTCGCCCGCCTTTGCTCGCTCCAGCGACTCGGTCAGCATCGCCATCTCCTCTTCGCGGCCGACGAAGCGCGAGAAGCCGCGCTCGCGCGAGAGGTCGAGGCGGGAGCGAGCCGCGCCGACTCCCGCCAGCTCGAAGACCCGGATCGGCCTGCTCGCCCCCTTGATCTCGAACTCGCCCAGATCCTCGAGCTCGAAGAAGCCGTGCGCCAGCTCCGCCGCCGCCTCGGTCAGGTAGGCCTTGCCGGGCTCGGCCAGCGCCTCCATTCGCTGCGCCAGGCCGACCGTGTGCCCGATCGCCGTGTAGCCGCTGTCGCTGCCGGTGCCGATCGCGCCGGCCACGACCTCGCCCGAGTTGATGCCGATCCTGGTGGAGAAGCTGAGCCCCTCGGTGCGCCGCAGCTCGGCGGCGTACTCGGCGATGTCGTCGAGCATCCGCAGCGCCGCGTAGCAAGCGCGGCGAGCGTGGTCCTCGTGAGCCAGGGGCGCGCCGAAGATGGCCATGATCCCGTCCCCGGTGAACTTGTCGACGGTGCCCTCGAAGCGATGCACCCCGTCGGCGAGGATCGCGAAGAAGCGCTGCATGATCCGCCGCCACTGCTCGGGATCCTGCCCCTCCGCCAGATCCATCGAGCCCTTGACGTCGGCGAAGAGCACGGTGACCTGCTTGCGCTCACCGTCGGCTTCGATGCGATCCGCACTGCTCACGTAATCCGAATCGTACGCCCCGAAGCCACCTATACTGGCCCCACGCAAACCGATTGACTGGTCAGTCAGCCAGCCTGGAAAGAGGAGTCGAAGTGCGGGCAGCGGCGGTGCAGCTCAACTCAACTGGGGACAAGGCGCGGAATCTGGCCGCCGCCGAGAACCTGGTGCGCGCCGCGGCCGCCGACGGGGCCGAGCTGGTCGCGCTGCCCGAGAAGTGGAACCTGCTCGCCTCGGGCGAGGAGATGGCCGGTGGCGCAGAGGCGCTCGACGGCCCCAGCCTCGGCGCCGCCCGCTCCTGGGCTCGCGAGCTGGGCATCCACCTGCTCGCCGGCAGCATCGCCGAGCGGGGAGAGGAAAAGGCCTTCAACACCTCGGTCCTGATCGGGCCCGACGGCGCCGACCTCGCCGTCTATCGCAAGATCCACATGTTCGACGTCGAGGTCGGCGGCGTGGAGTACCGCGAGTCCGAGCATGAGCAGGCCGGCGAGGAGATCGTCTCGGCGCCGGTCGACGGGCTCGAGCTCGGCCTCACCGTCTGTTACGACCTGCGCTTTCCCGAGCTGTACCGGATCCTCGCGCTGCGCGGCGCCCGCCTGATCGCCGTCCCCTCGGCCTTCACCGCGGTCACTGGACGCGACCACTGGCAGGTGCTGTTGCGCGCCCGCGCGATCGAGAACCAGGTCTTCGTCATCGCCCCCAACCAGGTCGGCGAGGCAGCGCCCCACTACAGCTCCTACGGCCGCTCGGCGGTCGTCGACCCATGGGGGGTGGTGCTTGCCACCGCTCCCGACGAGGAGTGCTTCGTCGCGGCCGAGCTCGACTTCGCAGCCCAAGAGCGGGTCAGGGACCGCCTGCCCGCGCTTGCCAACCGCCGCCCGCGGGCCTACGCCTGGCCGCAGCTGCTGGAGGCGCGCGCTTAGCCATGGCCTCGAAAGCCCCACCCGTGGACAAGCGCCGCCAGATCCTCGACGCCGCCGTGCGGGTCTTTGCCCGCCAGGGCTTCCACTCGACCAGGGTCGCCGACATCGCCGACGAGGCGGGAGTCGCCTACGGCCTCGTCTACCACTACTTCAAGTCGAAGGACGAGGTTCTCAACGAGCTCTTCAGCGAGCGCTGGTCGCTGCTGCTGACGGCGATCGAGGAGGCCGACCGCAGCGAGGCCTCCTCGCGCGCCAAGCTCGAGGCGGTGGCCGGCTTCATCGTCGACTCCTACCGTCATGACCCCGAGCTGATGAAGGTGATCATCGTCGAGGTCACCCGCGCCGCCAACTCCTTCGGCCGCACCCACCTGCCGGAGATCCGCCGCGCCTACGACTCGATCGCCAAGATCGTCGCCGAGGGGCAAGAGCGCAACGCCTTCCGCCGCGACATCGACCCGACCTTCGCCTCGATGTCCTTCTATGGCGCGATCGAGCAGCAGCTCTCGGGCTGGATCTTCGAACTGATTCCCGCCACCGATTCCGATTTCGAGCAGGCAAAGACCCTTGTCACTGCAACGATCTGCGACGGCCTCGAGCCGCGATAGGTAAGGTCGAGCCGGATGGACAACGAGATCGCCAAACGCCTCGTCTGGAGCGGCATGCTCGCGGGGGTCGGCGCGCTGGCCAGCATCGTCGCCACCAGGGCCGCCGGGATCCTCTACCGACGGCTCTTCAACGAGGACCCGCCTGAGTAGGGTGCAGGCGATGGCCGATCCGACTCCAAATCCGGTCCCGCCCCCGCAGACCCCCGATGACCGCTCGGTCGCCGAGCTCGTCTTCGACGTCTCCGAACGCGCCTCTTCGCTCGTCCGCGAGGAGATAGAGCTGGCAAAAGCCGAGATCGGCGAGAAAGTCGGCAAGATCCTGCGCGGCTCGGTCGTCGGCGTCGCCGCCGGGACCTTCGCCTTCCTTGCCCTGATCCTGATCATGGAGGGGGTGGCCTGGCTGCTCAACGAAGAGCTATTCGACGGCAAGACCTGGCCCGGCTTCTTCATCGAGGCGGCGATCTTCCTCCTGATCGCCGCGGGTGCCGGCCTCTTTGCCTACCGCTCGGTCCAGGCCGGCGCACCGCCGCTGCCCGAGCAGGCGATCGAGGAGGCGAAGCAGATCAGGAGCACGCTGGAAGGCGAGGGCGAGACCCCGACGCCGACGGAGGTTCCGAGATGAGCACCCAGCCCGAGCCCGCCCGCCCTGCCACCACCGGCATGCCCGGCCGCAGCCCGGCCGAGATCCGCCGCGACATCGATGCGCAGCTGCAGGATCTGGGCCGTTCGGTGGAAGCGCTGCGCGGTCGGATCGCCGAGCTGACCGACTGGCGCCGCCAGGTCAAAGAGCACCGAAGCCAGCTGATCGTCGGCGCGGCCGTCGCCGGCTTTACGGTCGGCCTCCTCGCGATGCGCCGTCGCCGCAGGTAGCGCTCAGCTCAGGACCGACTTCGACACACTGCCGATGCCCAGCAGGCCGGGGCCGACGTGGGCGCCGAGGACGGCGCCGATCTCCGAGACGAAGGCCGGCTCGCAGCCGAAAATCTCACGGCCGTCGTCGACCAGCCCGGCGGCGGTCTCGTCGTCCTGGATGTGCTGGACGACCCAGCCGTCGAGGCCCGACTCGTGGCGCTCGCGGGCATAGCCGCGCAGCCGCTCGATCGAGCGGGCGCGGGTGCGGACGCGCTCGACCGGGGTGATCTCCTCCTCGAGGGTCAGGATCGGCTTGATCTTCAGCGCCGAGCCGATGAAGGCGCTGGCGCCGCCGATCCGGCCGCCGCGCCGCAGGTACTCGAGCGTGTCGATCGCAAACCACATCTTCAGCTCCTCGCGCGCCTGCTGGGCGCGGGCAAGCACGGCCTTGCCGTCGCCGCCGGCGGCCGCGGCCGCGGAGGCGGCGAGGGCGCTCAGCCCCATGCCCCCAGCTGCCGAACGAGAGTCGAAGACGTGGATTCGGTCGCCGCCCTTGCCCTCGGCGACGAGGCGCTCGCGAGCTTGGACGGCCGCCTCATAGGTTCCCGAGATGCCGGCGGAGATGTGGATGGAGACGAGTTCCCGACCCGCGTCGAGGATCGGTTCGTAGACGGAGAGGAAGTCGCCGATCGAGGGCTGCGAGGTAGTGGCGCCTTCCTCGGAGGCGCGCAGGCGCTCGTAGAAGGAGGCGTAATCGGAGATGTCGCTCTCGCGCTCCTGGTGGTCGTCGACGGAGACGTAGAGGCTGATCCTCTCGATGCCGCGTTCGGCGACGAGGTCGTCGGGGAGGTAGGCCGTGGTGTCGCAGACGACGGCGGTTGGGGCGCTCGGACTCAAGGAGCCCGATTCTCTCAGACCGGCCGCTACACTTAATGAAGTGACCGAGACCCCCCAAGAGGCGATCACCCTCACCGCCAAGGCGGCCGAGAAGATCGGCGACCTGCTGGGCGGACAGGACGACTCCGAGGGCCAGGCGCTGCGCGTCGCGGTTCGCGGCGGCGGCTGCTCCGGCTTTCAGTACGCGCTCGCCTTCGATCGCGCCAAGGACGACGACCACATCTTCGCGGTCGACGGTGTCGCCGTCGTCGTCGACAAGGTCAGCATGCAGTTCGTCTTCGGCTCGGAGGTCGACTACGTCGAAGGGCTGCAGGGCGCCGGCTTCCAGGTCAACAACCCGAACGTCGTGGCAGCCTGCGGTTGCGGTTCCTCCTTCCAGGTGAAGGACGACGCCGACGCCGCCCCCGCGGCGGTCTAAGGCCTAGCGCGCTATTCGATCTGAAGGGGCGGCGACTGCGCTGGCGGTGCAGCGGTAGCTGCGGCTGCCTCGGGCTGCTCGACTCCGAGCGCCTCAGCCAGCTCGCCGGACTCGAACATCTCCTCGACGAGGTCGGCGCCGCCGACCAGCTCGCCGTTGACGTAGAGCTGGGGGAAGGTCTGCCAGTCCGATATCTCGGCGGTCACCTCGCGCAGCGGCTGCAGCGCGGGGAGGACGTCGATCGCGCCGTACTCGACGTCCATCGCGTCGAGCACCTGCACAACCCGCATCGAGAAGCCGCAGCGCGGCATCTCCGGCGTCCCTTTCATGAAGAGCAGCACCGGGTTGGCGGCGATCAGCTCCTGGACTTTCTCTTTCAGCTGTGGATCTGCCATTGGCACAGACTAGCTATTGCGGAGCCTCGGTCTTGACCGAGAGCGCGTGGATCGTGCCGTCCTCGAAGCGCTCCTTGACCGCGGCCTTGACCAGCCGGTGCTGGTCGATCCGCGACAGCCCCTCGAACTGGGGAGCCGCCACCGTCGCCCGCAGGTGATCGCCGGCGCCGGTCTCGTCGACCACCTCGACCGAGGCGCCGGGGAGCGCCGCCGCGATCATCGTCTCGATCTCCTTCAGATCCGCCACGCGGCGATTGTATGGGCAGGATGCGGCGTAGGATTGGGCGCATGGGAGGGGAGGAGGTCCGCTTCGCTTCGGGTCGGGGCGAGTGCGTGGGGCGGCTGTTCGGGCCGGAGGGCGCCGATGCCCCCGTCCCCTGCGTCGTCATGGGATCGGGCTTCTCCTGCGTGCGCGACCAGGGCCTCGATGCCTTCGCCGCGCGCCTTGCCGCGGCCGGGTTCGCGGCCCTTGCCTTCGACTATCGATACTGGGGCGAGAGCGCGGGCGAGCCGCGCTCGCTGATGGACCCGGCCCGGCAGCGCGAGGACTGGCGAGCAGCCATCGCCTACGCCGCTGCCCTGCCCGGCGTCGATCCCGCTCGGATCGCGATGTGGAGCTACTCGATGGGGACTGGGCACATCCAGGCGCTGGCGGCCGACGGCGTCGAGGTTGCGGCCCTGGTCTGCGTCGCGCCCCTGCTCAGCGGCAGGCGCAGCCTGCTCCACATCGGCGGTCCGGGCCACGTCGCCAAGCTGACCGCGGTGGGCGGCCGCGACGTGGCCCGGCGGCTGCGCGGAGCCGCTCCGTACCGGATACCGGTGGCCGGGAAGCCCGGTTCGCTAGCGGTGATCAACAGCCCGGACGCCGTTCCCGGCTTTGCCGCGATCACCCCTGCAGACTCGACCTGGCGCAACGAGGTATGCGCTCGGATCGCCTTCGCGCCCCCGTACAACCTGACGAGAAAGGTGCGAAGGATCTCCTGCCCGGCCCTCTACCTCGTCTTCGAAGAGGACGACGTCAACCCACCGAAGCTGGGCAGGCGGGCCGCGGAGCGCGCCCCGCGCGGCGAGCTGCGCGAATACCCGGGCGGCCACTTCGCCCCCTTCTCCAACGCAATCTTCAAACGAGTAGCTGCGGACCAGATCGAGTTCCTGAGCAGAGTTCTCGTCCACGATCCATCTCGGTAGGGGTGGAACGTCTTGTACTTTTTGGTCACCGCCAATCGGGCGTCAGCATCAAGGCGATCCACCCAAAAAGTTAAGTGGAACCCCTGCCGAGATGGATCGTGGAGGCAGGGTGTTAGCTGGAAATCTTCTCGCCCAGCGTCTCGAGCATCTCCTCGACGCGGACGAACTTGACCCGGGGGCGGCCGTGGGGCTCGCCGCGGCCGACCTCGGCCTGGTCGATCGCCTGCCAGTCCTCGAAGCTGACGTAGCGGACGCCGCGCTCGGTGAGCAGGTCCTCGACCGCCGAGGGCTCGGGCTTCTCGGGGTCGAGCAGGGTCTGGGACCCGATATCGGCAAGCAGGTGCTGGACGGTCTCCAGCGCGTCTTTCTTGTTGGTGCCGATCACGCCGGAGGGGCCGCGCTTGATCCAGCCCGCGGTGTAGTGGCCGACCTTGCGGCCGGAGTCATGGGAGTCGAGCACCCGCCCCCCCTCGTTGAGGATCAGGCCGCGTTTCTCGTCGAAGGGGACGCCCTCGATCGGGATCCCGGTGTAGCCGACCGAGCGCAGCACCAGGCCGCACTCGAGCTCTTCGCGCTCGCCGCTGTCCTTGGCGCGCAGGCTGCCGTCTTCCTCGACCAGCTCGTTGCGGCCGATGACGATCTTCTCGACCTTGCCGTCGCCGACGATCTCGACCGGGGAGGCGAGGAAGCGCAGCACGATGCGCTGCCGCTTGCCCTCGGGCTCGCGCTGGGAGAACTCGCGCAGCGTCTCGACGTTGACCCGGGTCGTCTTGTCGGCCTCCTCGGAGGAGAGGAAGGCGGCGCTCGCCTCGTCCAGCTCGACCTCGGCCGGGTCGACGATCACGTCGGCGTCCTCCATCTCGCCCAGCTCCCTGATCTCCGGGTTGGTGAAGGCCGCCTGGACCGGGCCGCGGCGGCCGAGGACGACGATCTCGCGGATTCGCTTGCGGTCGAGCAGCTCGATCGCGTGGTCGGCGGTATCGGTCTGGCGCAGCTCGTGGTCGGTGAGGGCGAGCATCCGGGCAACGTCCATCGCCACGTTGCCGTTGCCGATCACCACCGCCCGCTCGCAGGAGAGGTCGAACTCTTCCTCGCAGTAGTCGGGGTGGGCGTTGTACCAGCCGACGAAGGCGGTGGCGGCGTGGCTGCCGGGCAGCTCCTCGCCGGGGATGCCGAGCCGGCGGTCGGTCTCGCAACCGACCGTGAAGACGATCGCGTGGTAGAGGCGCTCGAGGTCCTCGACCTCGATGTCGTGGCCGATCTTGACGTTGCCGAAGAAGCGGAAGCCCTCGCGCGCCGCGGTTTTTTCGTAGACCCGGATCACCGACTTGATCTTCGGGTGATCGGGGGCGACGCCGCCGCGGACGAGGCCGAAGGGGGTGGGGAGGCGGTCGAAGAGGTCGACCTGGGCGTGCGTCTCCGCGTCTTTGAGGATGTGCTCGGCGGCGTAGAAGCCGGAGGGGCCGGCGCCGACGATCGCGACGCGGACGGGGTTCTCTTCGGTTCCGATCTGGGTCATTTCCTCGTTGCTGGGTGGTTTTAGGCGTTAGGCAATAAATTGTCCAACGGCGAGCGGGAAGGATAGGGAAAGCGCCTCGTCGCGCGCCTACGCGGCGAGCAGGATGCCGTTGCACTCGGGGCAGATGCCGTGGTCCAGCGTCGGCATCCGGCTGCGCCGGAAGAGCTCCAGCCGTTTCGCCGCCTCCTCGACCTCGACCCACTCGCCATCCACCAGGAAGCGGTCGCACCAAGCGCACATCGACAGGAACTCCCCGTCGTCGTGGTCGGCGTGGGGGTCGAGCAGCGGCTGTGGCTCCTCGCGTTCCTCCTCGGCGTGCAGCTGGGCCGAGAACAGCACCACCCGCCCGGTGCTGTCGGCGGCGATCCGGATATCCATTTCGCGCGTCACGTCCGGGCCGTCGCAGCGGAAGGGCAGCTCGACTCCGCGCACCCCCTCCCGCACCCGTCGCAACAGCAGCCGCTGCAGCGTTTTCACCTCGTGGCCGGCGACGAAGTCCCACAGCGAGCGGCCGAGGCTGGCCCCGGCTCCGTCCCAGCCGTTCTCCTCGGCGAAGCGGTAGTAGCCGTCGTCGACTTTGATCAGGCGATCCTCATCGTCGATCGCGTAGCTGAGGGTCTCAACGGTCACTCAGGTCGATTATCGGTCATATCCCGGTACTGCTGAAGGCGCGAACGGTGCTCAGCCTGCGGCGGGGGCGCTCGCCGCGGCGAGCGCGGTGCCGTCGAGCGCGTCGAGCGCCCTGCGCACCGACATCGCGACGCAGGTGAAGATCGGCGTCTCGCGCTCGGTGTAGGCGCTCGACTCGGTCGGCCGCAGCTCGTTGACCAGGTCGAGGAACTCGCCCGGGTCGTCGCCCTCGAAGCAGACGACGAACTCCTGGTCGTCGAGCCCGAAGGAGTAGGTCGTGTTGATCGTGATCTCCGGATGGCGGCGGCCGACCTCGATGTGGCTTTTCATGATCCGCTGCCGCTCCTCTGCCGGCAGCCCGTACCAGCGGCGCTGCTTGACCATCGGGTAGAGGAACAGGTACTTGCGCTCGGAGACGCAGATTTCCGGCCGCGCCCCCTCCTCGGAATAGGGCGAGCGCTTGGTCATCGAGAGGAAGGAGTGGGGCGTCTCCGCCCACTTCGCCAGGCCGCTCTGGCCGAGCACGACGTGGAAGGTGTGCAGATCCTCGAGGCTGGGGCTCTGGGAGAGGATGACCAGGTCGACGTCGCCGCGCGTGCCTATGGTTGAGTAGGCGCGCAGCGAGCGGTCGAGGGCGAAGTCCTCGCAAGCCGCGAGGAACTCCTGCTTGTCGGCGGCGCGCAGCGAGGCGTCGCGGCGGCGCCACTCTGGGTCGATCTTCATGAAAGTGAACTTGGCGAAAGTGCGGTCGGCCATCACGTTGACGATAACGCTCGTGAGCGTCTTGCTGGCGGTGGGGACGGGGCTCGGGCAGGGGGTTCCGCTTAACTTTTTCGGTGTTGCGCTTGCGGCGACGCCCCCTTCCGGTGGCGAAAAAGTACAAGACGCTCCACCCCCTACCCAAGCCCCGTCCGCGACCTCCGAAGGCGCTCAACAAGCGGGGTCGACCCACGTGGTGCTCGCTTGGCTACCGCCAGGTACGACCGTCAAGGAGCTTGCCGGACCCGGAGTGGCACCGGGACTCCTTTCAGCTGGCTTGGGTTCGGTGCCCGCCGAGCAGACCTACTTGGACGTCACCCAGGGCAACCGAGTCTTCGACTCGCTCTATGACTCTGAGCTTCCAAGCCCTGGGAGCTGCGGCCCCGCCTTCTGGCGAGCTGTGGATGAACGGGCGGAATCCGCACCCGCGGACATCGTGCCCGGACTCCTGTCTTCGACCCTTGAAAGCGCTGGTACCGGGGTGCGGGTGGGGGGTGGAGCGTCTTGTACTTTTTCGCCACCGCGCAGCAGGCGTCAGCAGCAAGGGGCACCGCCGAAAAAGTTAAGCGGAACCCCCCACCCGCACCCCGCTCCTGCCTTTGAAGTTCGAAGTTCAACTCTGGCGACGCTCCCGTCCCTGGTCCGGACCCTGCGTGGCAACGATCTACTGATTGCGATCGAGCGCCCGCCTCCGCCCAGGAACGAGGCTCTGACGATCGGCATCGCCGGGCGAGGGTTCGACGGAGACCTCACCTCCGACAGCACCCGGATGAACGGGTACGTCCTCTCGACCGACATCGCCCCGACGATCCTCGATCGCTTCGGCCTGCCCATCCCATCGGAGATGTCTGGGCAGGCGGTTCGCTCCGAGGGGCGGGTTGATGCGGCGGCGGTGCAATCGCTGGGCGACCGGCTGGAGACGATCTCCGAGCGGCGCGGGCCGGTGATCGGGCTGGGGCTGGCGATCTGGCTTGCCGCCCTGGTCCTGGCGATCGGCGTCACCCGGGGGAGGGCGGCGCGCTTCGGCGTCGAGCTGGTCGGGCTCAGCATCGTCTACCTGCCATTGCTGCTCT
The DNA here is from genome assembly GCA_963770315.1 of uncultured Solirubrobacterales bacterium. Classification (GTDB taxonomy): domain Bacteria; phylum Actinomycetota; class Thermoleophilia; order Solirubrobacterales; family 70-9; genus VRUE01. The sequence goes on along the minus strand of CAVYPC010000002.1, from coordinate 2,158,739 downwards.
TGCTGGGCGCGGCGCTCGAGCCCGGTCAGGCGGTCGAACAGGCGCTGACGATCGCCGGGGCGCCGCTGCTGGCGCTTCTGACCCTGCTCGCGCTCGGCGGCTACCGGGGGCTTGCCGTCGCCAGCGCCCTCACCGTCGCCGCCTACGCCGTCGACGCGATCGCCGGGTCGCCGCTCACCTCGCTCTCGCTGCTCGGGCCCAATCCCGGCCTCGGCGTGCGCTTCTACGGGATCGGCAACGAGCTGGAGGCGTTGCTGGCCGTCCTCGTGGTGGCAGGTACTGGGGCGGCGCTCAGCGGCTTCTGGTCACAGCTGCCGGCGAGGCGCGCGGTCACCGCATTTCTCCTCGTCGGGCTGCTCGCTGCCTTCGTCTTCGCCGCCGGGCGCTTCGGCGCCGACGTCGGCGCCGCGATCGTCTTGCCTCTCGGCGCCGCAACCGCCGCCGCAGCGGTGGCGGCGCGGCGGCGGTGGGCGGTCCTGCTGGTCGTCGCGGCACCGCTCGCCGTCCTTGCGCTGCTGGCGCTCGCCGACCTGCTCAGCGGCGCCAACGCGCACCTGACGCGCACGGTCCTCGATGCCGGCGGCCTCGGCGACCTGGCCGACGTCGCCCAGCGCCGCCTGCAGCTCTCCGCACACAGCTTCTCCCGGCCGATCGTCTTCGTCTTCCTGCCGCTGATCGCCGCCGTCGCAGTGTTGGCGATCCTCCGCCGTGACCAGCTCGCTGCCTGGCTTCGTGGCCGCACAGCGATGCGAGCCGGCCTGCTCGGCGCCCTAGCGGCCACCCTCGTCGGCACCCTCGCCAACGACTCCGGCGCCCTGCTGCTCGAGATCGGCACCGCCTACCTGCTCGTCTTCACCGCCTTCGCCTGGGCCGAGAGCAACCGCCCGGGTGCGGGCCGGATCATCGACTAGGCTTTATGTCTCGTGCGGATTGCCCTTGTCTCGCCATATTCCTGGAGCTACCAGGGCGGCGTGAACCGACACGTTGAGGCCCTTGCCGAGGAGTTCCTCGGTCGCGGCCATCACGTGCGCGTGCTTGCCCCCTTCGATCCTCCCGACCGGCTCAGCCGCATGCTTCACCGTGCGCCGGCCGAGGCGCGGGAGATCCCCGACTACCTGGTGCCGATGGGACGGACGGCGGGTTTCGGGGCCAACGGCGCGGTATCCAATCTCGCCCCCTTCCCCGCCGGAGGCGTCGTCGCCCCCCGCCGCGAGCTCCGGCAGGGCCGCTACGACGTGGTCCACATCCATGAGCCGGTCGTGCCGCTGGTCGGCTGGAACGCGGCCCTCGGGGCCCAGGCGCCCGCCGTCGGCACCTTTCACGCCTACTCGACCAAGGCGCTCCCCAACCACATCGCTTCGGCGCTTGGCGCGCGGCGGGTCTTGAACCGGCTCTCGGCGCGGATCGCCGTCTCCGAGGCGGCTGCTTGGACCGGGCGCCGCTGGTACGGCGGCCATTACGAGATCGTGCCGAACGGCGTCGACGTCAAGGCGGCGCCGCAGGGCCCGAAGCCGCCAAGCGGCGAGCTGCGCCTGGCGTTCGTCGGCCGCCCGGAGGAGCGCAAGGGGCTGCCGGTCCTGCTGACCGCCTTCGAAGCGCTGGTCGAGCACGTACCGTGCCGCCTCACCGTGGTCGGGGCCGAGCGCGCCGACGTGCTGCGCTACCTGGCAGACCCGGAGACGATGCGCTGGATCGACGTGCGCGGCCGCGTCTCCGGCGCGCACCTCTGGAGCGCCTTGCACGAGGCCGACCTGCTCTGCGCCCCCTCGCTCTCCGGCGAGAGCTTCGGCATGGTCCTTACCGAGGCCTTCGCCGCCGGCACGCCAGCGATCGCCTCTGCCATCGCCGGCTACAGCGACGTCGTCACCGACGGCGTCGACGGTGTCCTTGTCCCGCCCGGCGACCCGCAGCGCCTCGCCGAAGAGCTGCAGCGCGCTCACCACGAGCCCGAGCGCCTGGCGGCGATGGGTAGAGCGGCACGGCAGAGCGCCCAGCGCTACGCCTGGCCGCACGTCGCCGATCGGGTCCACGAGGTCTACGAGCGCGCGATCGAGGTGCCGCAACCGTCGAGCGCAGTCGAGCGTACCGCCCACTGGGCCGGTTTCCGGCCGGCTGACGGAGCGCCGCCCAGCCCGCCCCGGAGACTGCCCTCGCTCGATCCCCCCCTTGCCCAGAGCGGCAGTCGCAAGCGCCGCGTCGCTCGCCGCGCCGGCCTCGCCGTCGCCGGCGCGCTCGGCGTCGGTCTGACCGCATTGGCGGCGCAGAAGATCGGCGTCGACAACGTGCTCTCCAGCATCGTCCGCTCGGACCTGACCTGGGTCCTCGTCGCCTGCGCGCTGATGGCCCTCTCACTCTTCTTCCGCGCCGCCTCCTGGTACGGGATCGTGCGTGCTGCGCTGCCCAACCGACCGGTGCGCCGCCGCGACGTCACCTCGGCGACGATGATCGGCGTGCTGATGTCGGCGACGCTGCCGGCGCGCCTCGGCGAGCCCGCCAGGGCGATGACCCTGGCACGGCGGATCGGGCGCATGCGCGAGACCTTCCCGGTGCTGTTGGGGACGCTTGTCTCTCAGACCCTGCTCAACATCGTCGCCCTCGCCCTGCTCGGGGCGATCATCGTCTCCAGCACCGACCTCTTCCATTCCAGCACCGAGAAGCTGTTCGTCTTCAGCTTCGCGCCGCTCGCCCTGCTCGTCATCGTCCTGCTGGCACCGGCGCTGATGCGGCGCAACGGCAACGGACGCTTCGCGCGGGCGGGCGCCGCGCTGCACCGTGCCCTGCTGCAGGTGCGCGCCGGCCTGGCGGTGTTCCGCCAGCCTCGCTACGGCATCGTCGCCAGCGCCGCCCAGCTGGCCGCCTGGGCGATCCAGCTGGGCGCCTGCTGGGCACTGCTGGCGGCGCTCGGCTTGAGCGGCCATGCCGGCATCGGCGCCGCCGCGGCGGTGCTGTTCGCGGTCAACGTCACCGCCGTCGTGCCGGCGACGCCGTCGAACATCGGCGTCTTCCAGCTCGCCGTGATCAGCGTCCTGCACACCGGTTGGGGGATAAGCACCGCCGACGCCCTCGCCTACGGAGTGATCCTGCAGGCGGTTGAGATCGCCACCGCGGTCGCCCTTGGCCTGCCGGCCCTGGTCCGCGAGGGCCTCACCTGGAGCGACCTCAGAGTGCAAGCCATCTCTTCGGCCCCGGTCCATCTCAAGCCGCACCCCCGCCAGCAGCAGGACGCCGGCGAACGCATCGGCGCTTGAGCTAGGCCTCAATCCTCGGAGCTGCGCGGCACCTTGCCGCCCTCGGCGCCCGGTTCCAGCGCTGGACCGCGGGGAGAGGCGATGCCGAGGACGCGCATCGCCTTGAGGCCGAGGCCGAGCTTCTCGCGGCCCTCGGTGGCGGAGACGTCGTGGCTGCAGAGCTCGCGGACGCGCTCGAGGCGGTAGCGGATCGTGTGGCGGTGGGTGAAGAGCTGTTTGGCGGTTGCGGCGACGTTGCCATCGTTGGCCAGGTAGGCCTCGACGGTCGCCACCAGCTCGGTCTCGTACTGGTCGTCGTAGGCGGCGAGCGGCTCGATCGTCTCGGCGAAGAAGCGCTGCAGCTCGCCCGGGTCCTCGCTCATCGCCGGCAACAGCAAGCGGTAGGCGCCGGTGTCCTCGAAGGCGAGCAGCGGCCGGCCCTCGGCTTCGCCGACGTTGACCGCCAGTCGCGCCTCGTTGCCGGCCCGATAGAGGTCGACGGGGTCGGCGACATGGCGGCTGGCGCCGATCGTCAGGTGGAAGCCGGCGAGGGCATCCTCCAGCTCGCGTGCCAGGCCGGCGGCGGCGCGCTGCAGGCGCTCCTCGTCCTCGGCGGGGACGATCACGGCGATCTCCGTCGCGACCTCGCCCTCCTCCGCTGTCGCCAGCGCGCCGGGGGCCAGCGAGCGCAGCGTCCGCATCGCCAGGGTCAGCACCCGCGCCCGCCACTCGCCCGTCTGCGCAGCGCGCGGCGCGGCGCGCAGGACGATCGCCCCGGCGCCCTTCTCGAGGTCGCCGCCGAGCTCGGCGGCGCGGGCGACGATGTCGCCGCGGTCGGTCACCTCGCGCGCCAGCACCGCGGCGACGAAGACGCCGGCCACCTCCTCGCTCTGCCACTCGGGAGCGCGGGAGCGCTCCAGCTCCAGCGCCAGCAGGGTCGTCACCATGCGCGCGATAGTCGGGTCCGGGGGAGCCTTGGCCCGGTAGCGCAGCTCGCCGACGGCGCTGTCCGCCACCCGCAGCTCGACTCTCGTCACCCGCTCGTCGCCGGCCAGCAGCTTCTCCTCCTGATCGGGCGAGGCGCCAGCAACGGCCAGCACCGCCCCCGAGCGCTCGATCAGGGCGACGCTGGCATCCAGCACCCGAGCCGCCGCCCGCGCCACGGCGGGCAATCCAGCTCCAGACTCAACCGCCTCGGAAAGCGCGTCGAGCGTCTGGGCATCTTCAGACGTTGCAGTCATCTCCTAATTATCAATCAACAACTACGTTTGGTCGGCTGAGACGTCTGAGCCGATACCGGTGAGTGGCTCGGCGACGGAGGCCAAGCCAGAGGGTGACGGGTGGGTGGCCAGGTAGCAGCGCTACCTGGACGCACGCACGGTGCACTCTGGCGTCGGCGTCCGGTGGCGAGACGCCGCCGGGAGCGGCTCGGACGTCTCAGCCGACGAGTTCGACCAAGTCGTTGTAGTAATAGACGACGGCAAGGCCGACGACGACACCGGTTAGAACCAGGGCGACGAGGACGATCACGGAGAGGAAGCCGGCCGCCGCCTTCTCCCAGATGCGGCCGTAGGAGCCGATCGCGGGGACGAAGATGAGGGCTACGAAGGCGACCAGGCTGATCAGCCCGGCCGCGCCGAAGAGCAGGTACTCATTTTCGATCTTCTGCAGGGCCAGCGGCAGCATCTGCCTCATTCTGGCGCACCGTGGTGATGACCAGCGCCACCGCGGCGCAGAAGGAGAAGGCGGCGGCGCCGAGCGCCCAGCCGGCGTTGACGTCGCTCATGTAGTGGACGCCGAGGTAGACGCGCGAGAGGCCGACCAATGCGGTGAGGGCGATTCCGGCGGCGATCACCAGCGCTCCCCGCGCCATCCCCACCCGCAGCCGCATCACGATCGTCACCGCGAGCCAGACGTAGAAGGTCGAGTAGGCGGCGTGGGCGCTGGGGAAGGAGGAGCCCGAGGTGCCGATGAGCCCATCGTCGGGGCGGGGGCGGTCGACGGCGTCCTTGAGCTCGTGGACGCCGGCGATGACGATCGCCATGCCGGCGACGAGCACGCCCAGCTCGGCCCAGCGGCGGCGGGCGGCGAGGATCGCCGCGGCGATCGCCGCCAGGGGCCAGCAGACGGCGCTCGAGCCGAGCGCCGTCACGGCCTTGGCGACGTCGACGAGCCAGGCGGTGCGCAGGCTTTCGGCGATTTCCATCGCGGTGAGATCGCCGGGGGTGGGGCCGGGGTCGCCGTTGACGATCACCGTGTAGGCGACGAGGACGAAGGCGCCGACGGCGAAGGTCGCCATCAAGGAGGTGAATTCGAGCCCGAAGGTGCCCCCCGGCGTGACCCGATCCCAGAGGAAGGCGAGCTGGGGCCGGAAGCGGCGCGCCAGCACGACCAGCCAGCGGGTCGCCCGGCGACCCTCCATCCAGCGCACGGCTGCACGCCGGTTCTCCTTGACCTGGAGGCGGCGCACCAGCACCACCGCAGCGACGACGACGACTATCAGCGTGGCGAGCAGGAAGGCACCCCGTCCCGCGTACTTGGCGGCGGTGTCGATGCTGCGCGAGAAGAAGTAGCCGATCAGGATGTGGGCGCTGGCCCAGAGCCCGGTGCCGAGGATGCTGTAGGGGACGAAGGCGCGGTAGCGCATGCCCGAGCTGCCGGCGATGAAGGGGGCGAAGGCGCGGACGAGGCTGATGAAGCGGCCGATGAAGATCGTCTTGCCGCCGTGGCGGGAGAAGTAGTCCTCGACTTTCTCGAAGCGCTCGTGGCTGATCCCGAAGCGGGGCCCGTTGCGCATCACGAACTCGCGCCCCAGCCGGCGGCCGAGGAAGAAGCTGGTCGTGTCGCCGGCCCAGGCCGAGAACCAGGCGATCGCGATCAGCAGGTAGATGTCGATCGCCCCCTGCCCGGCGACGGCGCCGCCGAGCAGCATCACGGTCTCGCCCGGCACGACGAGGCCGACGAAGGCGCCGGTCTCGGCAAAGGCGAAGACCCCGACCAGGAGGTAGGTCCAGGCGCCGAGCGTGTTGGAGATGTCTTCCAGCAGCTGCTGCAGGTCTTCGTGTGGGATCACCCGGCTGATCAGGTAGTAGCCGGCCGCGATCGCGGCGGCGATCGCCAGGATCAGCAGGCGTCGTGGGGTGCGGCTCTGGGGCAGCTCCAGCCTCATTTTCCGTCTCTCTGGCGAGTTTTCGTCCTATATAGGGGGGTAAGTCGCCAAGCCCTCATGGCGCCTGCGCCGCCTGGCAGACGATCGCGTCGTCGCGATCGAGGCGCGCCGCCGCCGACTTTGCCGCCGCCAGGGTGGGGAAGAGCCCGAAGGCCGTGGGGCCGGAGCCGGTGAGCAGGGCAAGCGCGGCCCCGGCTTCGCGCAGGGCGTCCAGGGCGGTGCCGATATCGGGTCGCAAGGAGCGCGCTGCCGGCTCGAGGTCGTTGGCGAGCAGATCGGCGTAGGCGAGGGGGGAGGCGCCGGCGCCTGCCGCCAGGCGAAACCGGGCCGCGAGATCCGCCAGCTCGTCCTCATCGCGACCCAACCCGAGACGGTCCGCCTCGGCGAAGACCGCAGCGGTGCTGAGGCCGCCTCCCCCGGGTAGCAGCAAGACGGCATGGGAGGCCGGGGCCGGCAAGCGCTCGATGCGCTCGCCGGCCCCCAGCACCAGAGCCAGCGCGGGCTCCAGCTGCGAGGGAACGTCGGCACCGAGCGCGGCCGCGAGCGTCTCGAGCTCGCCGACGGCCCCCCGCGCCAGCCGCAGCACCGCGGCGGCGTCGGCGCTGCCGCCGCCGAGGCCGGCGGCGACCGGGATCCGCTTCTCGATCTTGATCCGCAGCGGCGGGCTGTCCCAGCCGGCCTCGCGTAGTGCGGCCAGGGCGCGCGCCGCGAGGTTCTCTCCCTCGACGCCGGGGCAGAGGACCTCGTCGCGCTCTGACTCCGAGACCTCGATCGCATCGCCGAGCGCAAGTGGCTCGAAGAGGGAGCAGAGCGAGTGCAGACCGTCGGCTCGACGCTGGCCGAGGAAGAGGCAGAGGTTGAGCTTGGCGGGGGCGTGGATGCGCATCGGGGCGGGCGTCACTCGCTGCCGCCCAGTTTCCCCGCCAGGGCGGCGAAATCAGTGGGGGAGAGCGTCTCGGCGCGGGCGTTCTCGGGCAACCCCAGCTCGCGCAGGGCGCCGCGGGCGGCATCCAGCGAGCCGGGGCGGACGTGCTCGAGCGAGCGGGCCAGCGACTTGCGACGGTGGGCGAAGGCGGCGCGGACGAGCTCGCGGGTGGCCGGATCCGCGCCTGACCCGGTACGCCGCAGGCCGAGGATCGCCGACTCGACTCGCGGCCGGGGTCGGAAGACGGCCGGGTCGACGCTGCGCAGCAGCGCCACCTCGCAAGCGAGCTGCACCGCCACGCTCGGGGAGCCGTAGGTGCGGCTGCCCGGCGCCGCCCGCAGGCGGTCGGCGATCTCGCGCTGCACCATCACCGTCCAGCGCTCCACCGAGGGCAGCTGCTCGATCGTCCGCAGGATCAGCGGCGTCGCGATCGAGTAGGGGAGGTTGGCAACGACGGCGTTCGGCGCCGGGTCGAGACCCGCTAGGTCGAGCTTCATCGCGTCGCCCCAGTGCAGGTCGACGCCGGGGCGAGCGGCGACCGGGGCCAGGGCGGGCTCGAGGCCGCGATCGAGCTCGATCGCGTGGACGTGCGCGACGGCGACCGCGAGGCGCTCGGTCAGCACTCCTTCGCCGCCTCCGACCTCCAGCACGACGTCATCCGGGGCGAGCTCGGCATCGCGGACGATCGCGTCGAGCAGGTTCGGATCGGCGAGGAAGTTCTGCCCGAGCCTGACCACAGGCGGAGCCCCTACCAGCCGAAGAGGGTGCGGGCGTTTGCCTCGACGGTCCGCTCCAACTGCTCGTAGGAGACGCCGCGCGCCTCGGCGACGACGCGGGCGGTGTCGACCACATAGGCGGGCTCGTTCGGCTTGCCGCGCATCGTCTGCGGCGCCAGGTAGGGCGCGTCGGTCTCGACCAGGATCAGCTCGTCGGGCAGCGCCGCGGCGGCCTCGCGCAGCTCGCCGGAGCCGGGGTAGGTGGTGTGGCCGGCGAAGGAGCAGTACCAACCCCGCTCGGCGGCGTCGGCGGCGCGCCAGGGGGCGGAGAAGCAGTGCAGGATCACCGGCGCCTCGCCGGCACGGGCGTCGAGCAGCTCGAAAATCTCATCGATCGCCGCCGTCTCGCCGTCTTTGTCGCGGCCGTGGATGACGATCGGCAGGCCGCGCTCGGCGGCGATCCCGATCTGCGCCTCGAAGGCGCATCGCTGGTCCGCCGGGCTTGCGGTTTCCCGGTAGTAGTCGATCCCGGTCTCGCCGATCGCCCGCACCTTCTCGTGCGCGGCGAACCGGACGATCTCCTCAGCCTGCGCATCGTCAAACCCCGTCGCCTCGGTCGGGTGGCAGCCAACGCTGGCGAAGACGGCCTGGTGGCGCTCGGCGGCAGCGATTGCGATGGAGTTCTGCTCACTGCCGAGGCCGACGTTCAGCATCCGCTTGACGCCGGCCGCGAGCGCCGCCTCGACGACCTCTGCCTCGGGGCGCTCGCAAAGGAATAAGTGCGTGTGGGAATCGATCATCGCTTGCGGTTCTCAGCCTATCCGCGTGGCTGGGCGAACCATCTAACCTCTTTTGACCATGGCCGAGCGCGACTACATAGCTGCAACCAAGGAGCGCGTCGTCGTCTTCGACGGCGGCATGGGCGCGACCCTGGAGCAGTTCGACCTGACCCAGGCCGACTACGGCGGTCTCGCCGGGAAATGCCATGAGGCGCTCGTTCTCAACCGCCCCGACGTGATCGAGGGCGTCCACGCCTCGATGCTCGAGGCCGGCGCCGAGGTGGTAGAGACCGACTCCTTCCAGGGCTCGCGGCTGAAGCTCGATGAGTGGGGGTTGGGCGAGCACACGCACGAGATCAACGTCAAGGCGGCGCAGATCGCCCGCAAGGCGGCGGGCGAGGGCCGCTTCGTCGCCGGCTCGATCGGGCCGACCGGGTTCCTGCCCGCCTCCGACGATCCGACCCTGGGCGACATCTCCTTCCGCAAGCTGGTCGACGTCTTCGCCGAGCAGGCGAAGGGCTTGGTCGAGGGCGGCGCCGACCTGATCATCATCGAGACCGCGCAGGACATCCTCGAGGTCAAGGCGGCGATCTTCGGCGCCCGCGAGGCCTTTGCCGAGGCCGGCCGCACGCTGCCGATCCAGACCAGCGTCTCGCTGCTGCCGCAGGGCGGCAAGATGCTGCTCGGCACCGATATCCAGGCGGTGCTGACGACGCTGGCCTCGCTCGACGTCGACGTGATCGGGCTCAACTGCTCGACCGGGCCCGAGGATATGCGCGACGCGATCCGCTTTCTCGGCGAGAAGAGCCGGCTGCCCGTGCACTGCATCCCCAATGCCGGCCTGCCCCTGCAGGGCCCCGACGGCGAGACGATCTTCCCCGAACGGCCCGAGCCGCTGGCGGCGACGCTGGGCGAGTTCGTCGAGCGCTACGGGGTCGGGATAGTCGGCGGCTGCTGCGGGACGACGCCCGAGCACATCGCCGCGATCCGCGAGCGGGTCGACGGCCGCGTGCCGGGCGAGCGCCCGGGGCCGGGGCCGATCCAGGTCTCCTCGATGATGACCGCGACGCCGCTCGTGCAGGAGCCGCGCCCGACCCTGGTCGGCGAGCGGGTCAACTCGCAGGGCTCGCGCAAGGCCAAGGAGCTGCTGCTCGCCGACGATTACGACGGCCTCGTCCAGGTCGCCGAAGACCAGGTCGAAGGCGGGGCCCACGTGCTCGACATCTGCGTCGCGCTGACCGAGCGCGCCGACGAGGACGAGCAGATGGTGGCCGTGGTCGAGCGCATCTCGCTGACCCAGCCGGCGCCGATCCAGGTCGACTCGACCGAGCCCGATGTGATCGAGGCAGCCTTGGAGAAGATCCCCGGGCGGGCGATCGTCAACTCGATCAACCTCGAGGCCGGCCGTGACAAGGCCGACGTCGTCGTGCCGCTCGCCAAGGCGCACGGGGCGGCGCTGATCGCGCTGACGATCGACGAGGTCGGGATGGCGAAGACGGCGGAGCGCAAGGTGGAGATCGCGAAGCGGCTCCGCGACCTCGCCTGCGGGGAGCACGGCCTCGATTCCGAGGCGCTGATCTTCGACGCGCTCACCTTCACCCTGACCACCGGCGACGACGAGTGGAAGCCCTCGGCGGTGGAGACGATCGAGGGGATCCGCCGGATCAAGGCCGAGATCCCCGGCGTGAAGACCTCGCTCGGCGTCTCCAACGTCTCCTTCGGCGTCGGCCAGCCGGCCCGCGCCGTGCTCAACTCGGTCTTCCTGCACCACTGCGTCGACGCCGGGCTCGACCTGGCGATGGTCAACCCCAACCACATCACGCCCTACGCGGAGATTTCCGACGAGGAGCGCGAGCTGACCGACGACCTCGTCTTCAACCGGCGCGAGGACGCGCTGGAGCGCTTCATCTCCCACTTCGAGTCGAAGGGGGAGGCCGAGGCCGAGGAGGCCGAGGATCCGACCGAGGGCATGGAGCCCGAGGAGGCCCTGCACTGGCACATACTGCGCCGCAAGAAGGACGGCGTGGAGGACTGGATCGAGCGCTCGGTGGAGAAGATCGGCGCCGTCCCGACGCTCAACGAGGTGCTGCTGCCGGCGATGAAGGAGGTCGGCGACAAATTCGGCGCCGGCGAACTGATCCTGCCCTTCGTCCTGCAATCGGCCGAAGTGATGAAGCGCGCCGTGGCGCAGCTCGAGAACCACCTCGACCGGATCGACGGCCACACCAAGGGCAAGGTCGTGATTGCGACCGTGTTCGGCGACGTCCACGACATCGGCAAGTCGCTGGTCAACACGATCCTCACCAACAACGGCTACACCGTGGTCGACCTCGGCAAGCAGGTCCCGGTCGAGACGATCATCGAGGCCGCGGTCGAGAACGAGGCCGACGCGATCGGCCTTTCCGCGCTGCTCGTCTCGACCTCGAAGCAGATGCCGATCTGCGTCCAGGAGCTGCACCAGCGCGGTCTCGAGTTCCCGGTGCTGATCGGCGGCGCCGCGATCAACCGCGACTTCGGCCGCCGCACGCTCTACCCGCACGGCAAGGAGTCCGACGACGTCTACGAGCCCGGCGTCTTCTACTGCAAGGACGCCTTCCAGGGGCTCGACACGATGGACGCGCTGATCGACGCGGAGGCGCGCGAGGCGCTGGTCGAGCGGATTCACGCAGAGGCGAAGCAGCTGCGCGAGAAGCCGGCCGTCGTCGACGACGGGCCGCCGACCACCGACGCCAGCGTGCGCTCTGCCGCCGCCACCGACAACCCGATCCCCGCGGCGCCCTTCCAGGGCGTGCGCGAGGTCGAGATCGACCTCGACGAGGTCTACCCTTACCTCGACCGCCACGTGCTCTTCAAGCTGCACTGGGGGGGCAGAGGCGTCAAGGGCGAGGCCTGGCGCCAGCTGGTCGAGGGTGCCGACGGGGAGGAGGGCTTCGCGCCGAGGCTGGAGCGGATGTGGCGCGAGCAGGACTATCTCCACCCACGGGCGCGGCTCGGCTACTTCCCCTGCAACTCGGAGGGCAACGAGCTGATCGTCTTCGATCCCGAGGACCCTGAGCGCGAGCTGGAGCGGCTCGTCTTCCCGCGCCAGCCCAAGCACGACCGGATCTGCCTCGCCGACTTCTACCGCCCACTGGAGTCGGGCGAACGCGACGTGGTCGCGCTGCAGGGCGTGACCGTGGGGCCCGAGGTGACCGAGCTGATCGAACGGCTGGAGAGCGAAGGCGAGTTCGCCGAGCAGCTCTTCGCGCACGGGCTCGGCGTGCAGTCGGCCGAGGGCCTGGCCGAGTGGCTGCACGCCGAGGTCCGGCGCGGGCTCGGCATCGACCCCGACCAGGGCCGCCGCTACTCGTGGGGCTATCCGGCCTGCCCGGACCAGTCCGAGCACGAGAAGGTCTGGCGCCTGCTCGATCTCGAACGGATCGGCATGACCCTCTCCGGCGGCTACGCCGTGACCCCCGAGCAATCGACGGTGGCGATCGTCACCCACCATCCCCAGGCCGTCTACTTCGGCATGAAGTCCGGCTTCATCCCCGAGCAGAAGGCACCCGACGAGCTGATCGCCGGCACCGAGCGGGGCGGCAAGCTTCCCCCCGAGCGCGAGCCCGTCGGGTAGGAGCCCTTTTAAGCTGTTGTGGCGTTGGGGAGTCGGCTAATGGCAAGCCTCGGGCCTTTGGAGCCCGCTATCCCGGTTCGAGTCCGGGCTCCCCAGTTTGTCCGAAGGCACTCTTAGGGTTTGTCGCATGGAGATGGGTGGAGCCTCGCTGGACCCCGACGTTCGCGAGGGATTGGCGCGCAGCTGGAAGGCATTGATGGCAGTCGGTGTGCTGGCGATCGTCGTCGGCTGCGTGGCGATCGTCGTGCCCGCGGTCGCCTCGGTCGGGACGGCGATCTTCATCGGTTGGATCCTGGTCATCGCCGGGGCGTTCCTCGTCGCCGGCGCGTTTGCCGCCCACTCGATCGGCTCGGTCATCCTGCGGCTGCTCTGGGCGTTCTTGACGGTCATCGTCGGGCTCTGGCTGATCGTCGAACCGCACAACGGCACCCTCACCCTGACCCTGGTGCTGGGCATCTACTTCCTCTTCATGGGGATCACGCGGATTGCCGTCGCCTTCGCCGGGCGCGGCCAGCAGGGTGCCGGCCTCGTCGGCCTCAGCGGCTTCGCCGGCCTCCTGATCGGCATCCTCGTCCTAGCCAAGTTCCCCAGCTCCGCCGACTGGGCAATCGGCCTCCTGGTCGGGATAGACCTGATCTTCGCCGGCTGGACCCTCACGTCTGTCGCGCTCGTAGGAAAAGCCCTAGCTCGCTCATCCTGAGTTAGGGAGGGTGCGGGGGTTCCCCTCGCGCCCGCTGGGTTTTTCGCCTTGGACTCACCATCTCTCGCCGAGTTGGCATTGCGAAAAACAGGACGCCGCGGTCGCGAGGGGAACCCCCGCACCCTCCCAAGCTCACCACGCTGCGAAGAGACTGTGGGCCTCCGGCCACGGCGTCTTCGCTAAAAGCTGACGTCCAGCGAGCTCACCCGGTCACCGGCGCTGAGAGCGGAGGAGGATGGGGTGTCCCTGGAGTGCGCGGCGTCCTCTTTTCGCCCCATCGGTCAACGAGAGAAGCACGCGCCGGTGGCGAAAACCCAGCAAACGGAAGGGACACCCCATCCTCCTCCTCCACGACTACGATCCAGGGGTGAGCTCCCCCTTAGTGCTCGTCATGGCGGCCGGCGCAGGCACCCGCATGCGCTCGAGCTTGCCGAAGATGCTCCACCCTGTCTGCGGGCGCCCGCTGGTCGCCTGGCCGATCCTCGCTGCGCGCGAGGCCGGCGCCGGCCGGGTCGCCGCGATCGTCTCGCCCGGTATCGACATCTCCGCTGGCCTGCCCGACGGCGTCGAGACGATCGTGCAGCCGCAGTCCGACGGCACCGGCGGGGCTGTGCGCGCCGCCCTGCCGCTGATCGAGGAAGCCGAGGCCGTCCTGGTCCTCTCCGGCGACCACCCGCTGATCTCCGCCGAGATCGTCTCCGGCTTCCTCTCGGCCCACGCCGCCTCCGGCGCCGCCGCGACGATGATGACGATCGAGCTCGACGATCCGGGCAGCTACGGCCGTGTCGTGCGCGGTGCCGACGGCGAGGTCGAGCGTGTGGTCGAGGCGAAAGCCGACGGCGACGCCAGCGCCGAGGAGCTGGCGATCCGCGAGATCAACGCCGGCACCTACGCCTTTGACGCCAGCCCGCTTGCGACGGCCCTCGCCGGTTTGTCCAACGACAACGCGCAGGGTGAGTACTACCTGACCGATGTCTTCGCCGCCCTGCGCGAGGCCGGCCATTCCGTCGCCGGCCACCGCGCCGACGATTTCGCCGTCACGAAGGGCGTCAACAACAGGGTGGAGCTGGCTGCGGTCGAGGCCGAGGGACGTCGCCGCATTCTCAAGCGGCACATGCTCGCCGGCGTCACCGTGGTCGACCCGGGCTCCACCTGGATCGACGTCGATGTCGAGGTCGCCGCCGACGCTCGCATCGAGCCGGGCACCGCCCTACGTGGTGCCACCGAGGTTGGCGCCGGCTCGGTCGTCGGGCCGCTGAGCACGCTGATCGACACCCGGATCGGCGAGGGTGTCGCTGTGCCGCACTCCTACCTGGTCGAGTGCGACGTGCTCGACGGTTGCAACGTCGGCCCCTTCGCCTACCTGCGCCCCGGCGCCCAGCTCGAGCCAGGCGCCAAGGCCGGCACCTTCGTCGAGATCAAGAACTCGCGCCTCGGCGCCGGCGCCAAGGTCCCGCACCTGGCTTATGTCGGCGACGCCGACGTCGGCGCTGGCAGCAATCTCGGCGCCGGCACGATCACCGCCAACTACGACGGATTCCGCAAGCACCGGACGACGATCGGCAGGGACGTGCGGCTCGGCGTTGACACGATGCTGATCGCCCCGGTACAAGTCGGGGACGCCGCCTACACTGGCGCCGGAGCGGTGATCAAGGAAGACGTTCCCGAGGGAGCGCTAGCGGTGAGCCAGAACGACCAGAGGAACATCGAGGGCTACGCGGAGGGCAAGGCCGCGCGGACCCGTGAGGAGGATTCGTGAGCACGATCGAGCAGCGTCCCGAGGCGGCGCCCACCGCCATCCCGCACGACTACTCGAAGCGGATGATGGTGTTCGGCGGTCGCAGCTCGATGGAGCTGGCCGCTAAGGTCGCCGGCAAGCTCGATCTCGACCTCGGCCAGGTGACGCTGAAGACCTTCGCCAACGGCGAGGTCTACTGTCGCTACGAGGAGTCGATCCGCGGCGCCGACGTCTTCATCGTCCAGTCGACCTGCGCCAACGAGCAGAGCGGGATGACCCCCAACGACGCATTGGTCGAGCTGCTGACGATGATCGACGCCGCCCAGGGCGCCTCCGCCCACCGGATAATCGCCGTGCTGCCCTGGTACGGCTACGCGCGCCAGGACAAGAAGTCCGCCCCGCGCGAGCCGATCTCCGCCCGCATCATGGCCAAGTGCCTCGAGGGCGTCGGCACCGACCGCGTCCTCACCATGGATCTTCACGCCGGGCAGGTCCAGGGCTTCTTCCACGTTCCGGTCGACCACATGACGGCGATGCCGATGCTGACTCAGTGGTTCGCCGACCAGGAACTGAGCGAGGAGCTGGTGATCGTCTCCCCCGACGCCGGCCGGGTCAAGACCGCGCGCAACTTCGCCCGTCGCATCGGCACTCACTGGGCGGTGATGGAGAAGGAGCGCCCCGCCCAGCAGGTGGCCGAGATCGGTTACGTGGTCGGTGACGTGAAAGGCAAGACCGCGGTCCTGGTCGACGACATGATCGACACTGCGGGGACGCTCTGCGCCGCCGCGCAGACGGTGCTCGACGAGGGGGCCGCGCGGGTTATCGCCTGTGCCACCCACGGCGTCTTCTCCGGCCCGGCCTACGAGCGACTGGCGAGCTCGGCGATCGAGCGGATCGTCGTCACCGACACGATCCCGCTGCGCCCGGGCGCGCCGGAGAACATCACGGTGCTCTCGACCGCGGGCACCTTCGCCGACTCGATCCGCCGCATCTTCACCGACGACTCGGTCTCGGAAATCTTCGCCGGCGAGAACCAGCTCTTCTAGCCCTGGCCACCGAGGTATCCAGCCGGTTGCGCCTGGTCGGCCATAAGGGCGCCGATCTGATCGCCCCCGGCAACACGCTCGAGAGCTTTGCCGCCGCGGTCGAGGCCAGCGCCGACACGGTCGAGCTGGATGTCCTCTGGACGCTGGACGGCCATCCGCGAATCGCCGCCGCCGAGCGCACGCCGCTGATCGTCGCCCACGACTGGCACGACGCCGAGCGGCGCGAGGCGCTGACGCTGGGGCACGCGCTCGACGCCTTCCTCGAGCCGCCGCTGGACGGGGTCGAGGTCGACCTCGACATCAAGCTGCCCGGGCGCGAGGAGGAGATCGTCGCGGCGGTGCGCGAGCGCGGATTGCTGGAGCGGGCGATGGTCTCGACCATGGAGCTCTCGACCCTGGCGCGGATCGGCGAGCTGGAGCCCGCGCTGCGGCGTGGCTGGACCTACCCCAAGGTGACCAAGGACTGGGCTTCGAAGCGCTGGGCGAAGGCGCCGATGCTCGCCGCCATGGTCTGGATGCGCAAACGGCTGCCGGGGCTCGCCGCCCGTGAGCTGCCCCGGATGGGAGTGGAGGCGATGTGGGTCTACCACCCGCTGGTCAGCCCCCAGCTCGCTCGCATCGCCAAGCTGGCCCGGGTCGAGCTGATCGCCTGGACCGTCGACGACCTGCCGCGGATGCAGAAGCTGGTGCGCGCCGGCGTCGACGGCATCTGCTCCAACGACCCCCGCCTGTTCGCCCAGCTTGGCTGAGCCGGGCGAGTTTGCAGTTACCCGCCTATAACGCGGGAAAGTTCGAACTCGCCGGCTAAACGGTGCCCGGCGTCGCCGTCGGCGGGGCGTTGCGACCGCGTTTGCGCTTCACGGCCAACTCCATCTCCTCGGCGGTGAAGCCGCCGACCGCATCGCCGTCGAGGGCGTAGCGGTAGAGGGCGACGCCGAAGATCCCGCTGAGGGCGCTGCTGATCAGCGCGGAGATGGCGAAACCGATCACGCCGACGACCACGAGCAGCGCCCCGACGAAGCTCGCCGAGGCCCAGATCAGGATGCCCGCCGCTGCCAGCAGGACGCTCGGCAGGATGCCGAAGAGGAAGACGGCGCCGCCGATCGCGATGTTGCCGGTGACCTGCTGCCCCCAGCGCGATCTGAACAGGCTCGAGGAGCGCTTCAGCGTCTCGATCGGGCCGGTGCCCTCGAACGCGATCACCGGCGCCGCGAGGAAGGTGATCAGCGACCAGCCGACCGCCAGCAGACGGCTGGCGACCTGTCCCAGGGCGCCCTGATTCTCGAGCGCGCTGAGGAGCAGGCCGACGACGGTCGAGATCGCCGCCCAGCCGGCGATTTGCGAGAAGCGGCTGCGCGCCACCGCCAGCCCGTCGCCGACGGTCGCTTCGCGGCCGTGGAAGATCATGTCGGCGGTGGCGGCGAGGCCGACGCTGAAGTAGAAGCCGATCAGCGCCAGCAGGTAGAAGCCGATCACCGCCAGCGGCCCGCCGAAGGCGGCCTTGCCGTCGTCGATCAGGTAGAGGCCCGGCCCGATGACGATCACCGCGCAGACGATCGTCGCCGCCGCGCCGTAGAGCGGGAAGCGGACCAGCTCGCGATGCTCGCGCAGGATGCCCCAGCTCTTCTTCGACAACGCCCAGCCACGCCGGATCCTGCTCATTGCGCCTCTCCTTCCAGGGAACGCTCGACAATCGGGGTCTGCATCACGCCTCTTCCCTCGAAGTACTCCCACTCCTCCTCGCCGAGCTTGGTTGACGGCCGGTCCGCGTAGATCCACTCGCGCATGATCCGGTGCCAGTTGCGCTTCGCCCGCAGCTGGCCGAGCACCGCGACGACACCGATTTCCATCCGCCGCCCCATCAGCTCGTCCGCCGGCATCGACTCGCGCCGCATCAGGTCGTAGTACTCGGAGCGTGGGTCCTGGGTCGACTCGATGATCTTCATCACCCGCTGCGGGCTGATCTCGACCTCGCGGTCCTCGACGAACCAGCCGCTGACGGCCATCATGTGCTCCATCAGCCGTTCGGCGTCGAGCTTGGAGGGATTCTTGATGAAGCCGAGCTCGTGCAGAGCGCCGCGAAAGCGCTCCGGGTCGTTGTGGAAGGCGGCGTCGATCACCCGCTGCTCGAGCACGATCTGCTCGTGGTCGAGCTTCTTGGTCATGCCGAAGTCGAGGAAGGCGATGCGGCCGTCCTCCATCAGGATGTAGTTGCCGGGGTGGGGGTCGGCGTTGAAGTGCCGCAGGTGGTAGATCGAGCCGAAGCTGCCGCGGAAGACGATCTCGCCGAAGCGGCTGCGCTCCTCGTGGGGCAGCTCCTTGACCTGCTCGAAGTCGAGCCCCTCGACCAGCTCGGTGACCAGGACGCGGCGGCGCGAGAGCCGCGCCATCACTTCCGGCACGTAGATGAACGGGTGGTCACGGTAGGCACGGGCGAAGGAGCGCTGGTTCTGCGCCTCGTACTCGTAGTCGAGCTCCTCCATCACCCGCTCGCGCAGCTCCTGGGCGATCGCCTTGGCGTCGAGGCCAGGGGCAAGGGCACGGGCGAGGCGGACGATCGTGCCGGCATTGCGCAGGTCGGCGTCGAGCGCCTCGGCGATCCCCGGGTACTGGATCTTGACTGCGACGCGGCGTCCGTCGGGCAGCTCGGCGCGGTGGACCTGGCCGATCGAGGCGGCGGCGAAGGCCTTGTGCTCGATCTCGGCGAACAGCTCCGCGAGCGGCTCTCCCTCGTACTCCTCGTCGAGGACCTTCTTGACCTTCTCCCAGGGCATCGGCGGCGCCGAGGTGCGCAGCTTGGCGAGCTGCTCCTGGTAAATCTCGCGTGACTCGTCGGGGAGGAAATCGGTGTCGATGAAGGAGGCGAACTGCCCCAGCTTCATCGCCGCCCCCTTCATCTGGCCAAGCGCGCCGACCATCTTCATCGCCGTCTCGAGATGGCGCTGGTCGAGCTTCTCCTTGCTCTCCGCCTCGGAGCGGGCGACGTTGGCGGCCTTGGTGCCGGCATAGCGAGCGCCCTGTAAGCCGGCGATCGAGCCCAGCTTCGCCGAGCGGCGAATTCGCCCCTTGGGGATCTTCGAGTCGTCGGCCATCGCCCTGAAGTTGTACTGGCTCTGGGTCCCAGGCTCCAGCCGCAGGCGCCGGATCTCTCGCCTTTCTCTATTCTCTTCCGTCCGATGGCTCGCACTCGCGAAAAGCTGAAGGCGGCTCCCCGCGCGGAGTTCGGCTCCCGTGGCTCCCGGCGTCTGCGACGCGAGGGCCTCGTGCTCGGCGTCGTCTACGGCGGTGGCTCGGAGGCACGCGCCTTCCAGGTGGCCGAACGCGACGTCCGAACGGTGCTGGCCGGCGGCCAGGCATTGTTCGATCTCGAGCTGGATGGCTCGAAAGCCGTGCCGGTCGTCGTCAAGGAGCAGCAGATGCACCCGGTGCGGGGCAATCTCCAGCACATCGATCTGCAGGAAGTGAAGCTCGACGAGGCGATCCAGGCCGAGGTGACGATCGAGCTGGAGGGGGCCGAGACGGCCCCGGGCGTAAAGGGCGGCGGCGTGCTGGAGCACGTCACCCGTGAGATCACCGTCGAAGCGCTGCCCACCGAGATCCCCGAGCGGCTGGTCGCCGACGTCTCCGCGATGGAGATCAACGACACGCTGCAGCTGTCCACGATCGCCGCTCCCGAGGGAGTCAAGTTCGTCGCCGACGATCTCGACGAGGTGACGATCGCCACCCTCTCCCCGCCACGCGTCGAGGAAGAGCCCGAGCCCGCCGTCGAGGAGGAGGCCGAGCTGGTCGGCGAGGAGGGCGAGGCCCCGGCCGCCGAGGATGGCGGCGAGGGTGACGGCGGCGATTCGGGCGACGGCGGCGGGGACTAGCCCGGCGTCATGTCGATCTTCCGCCGCCGCGGTCCCCGCGGCGGGGGCGGGGACGAGCAGGGCGACCGCATCCTGATCGTCGGCCTCGGCAACCCCGGCGGGGAGTACGCCGGCACTCGTCACAACGTCGGCTTCGAGCTGGGGGCGGAGCTGTCGCGCCGCTGGGACCTGCCGCGCGCGAAGAAGAAGTTCGGCGGGACGATCGCCGAAGGGCGCACGCGTCCGGGTGGCCCGCGGGTGGCGATCCTGCTGCCGCAGACCTATATGAACGCCTCCGGCGATTCGGCCGGGCCGGCGCGGGGCTCGCTCAAGCTGCCGCTCGACCGGATCGTCGCCCTGCACGACGAGATCGACCTGCCGTTCGGCGAGGTGCAGAGCCGTTTCGGCGGCGGCCTGGCGGGACACAACGGCCTCAAGAGCCTCAAGCGGGGGCTGGGAAGCGCCGACTTCTGGCGGATCCGGGTCGGCGTCGGCCGCCCGGACTCGACCGATCCGGAGATCGTCTCCGCCTACGTGTTGGGCCGCTTCCGCGAGCCCCGCGCCGAGGTCGAGGCGCTGCTCGGCCGCGCCGCCGACGAGGCCGAGCGCCTGGTCGAACAGCTAGGTTCCCCGACCGATGAGCGCTGAGCGGACCAGCTACGAGGTCGATGGCCAGGGAGTCGCAGCGCTGCGACTCGAGCGGCCCGAGGCGCGCAACGCGATTGACACTCAGATGCTCGTGGAGATGCTCGAGCACCTGGCGGTGGCGGGCGGCGACGACGCGGTCCGGGTCCTCGTCCTCAGCTCCTCCGACCAGATGGGCCTCTCGGCCGGGGCCGACGTCAAGGAGCGGCTGGACGAGGACGGCAAGGTCCGCCGCATGCAGCTCTTCGCCGACCTCTACGACGCGATCGTCGCCTTTCCCAAGCCGACGGTGGCCGCCTGCCACGGCGACGTGGTCGGGGGCGGGGCCGAGATCGCCGTCGCCTGCGACCTGCGCGTCGGCGGCGCCAACCTGCGCATGCGGTTCCCCGGCGCCGCGCTCGGCGTCCCGGTCGGGCCGGCGCGCCTGGTGACCCTCTGCGGCCTCGCCGCCGCCAAGTACCTGCTGCTCACCTCGCGCACCGTCGGTGCCGACGAGGCCTTGCGGCTCGGCCTGGTCAACCGGGTCGCTCCGGCGGCGGGCACCGAGGAGGCGGCCCTGGAGCTGGCCACGTCGATCGCCGCCCACCCGCCCGAGGCGGTCGCTCGCCTGAAGCGGATGCTGCACGAGTGGGACGACGTCGAGGGACGCTCGAAGCTCGAGGGCGTGGGCCAGGTCGAGTGGGCGCGGAACGGGCCGGGCCTTCCCCAGCCCGACTAGGACCTAGGTCCAGCTGGTCGAGTCGAGGGTCGTCTTGTCTTCAAAGGCTCCGGGACGGGCGAGGACGTGGTCCGCGATCTCGTCGCAACGTGCGGCCCAGATGCCGGCGGATGCGATCTTGGCCAGCAGCGCTGCCAGGTTGTCCTCGCCGAGCCAGTCGATCAAGGGAAGATGGAGGACGAGGGCGATGAAGCCCCCCTCTTCTTCGAGGCGCTCGATCTCCCGGTTGCAGTAGGCGAGGAAGGCTTCCGGGTCGATTGGCTCCGGCGAGCCGGTCATCTGCTTGCGCACGGCGCCGAGCGGCGGCAGGACGCAGCTGGCGTCGACGTGGCGCCACTGAAAGGGCAGCAGGGCCACATCGCTCTCGACTCCCGCACCCTCTCCGGCGGGAGAGCAGTAGCGCAGACCCGCCTCGCGCAGTACCTCCAGGCCGTCGGGTCCGAGCTGGCCGCCTGGCGGGCGCAGGCCGGCCGGCTCGACCCCCAGCGCTGCCAGCGCCTGGATCCCGCGGGCGAGGTTCTCTGCCTGCTCCGCCGCCGTCAGCTCGCCCCACGTCTCATGGCGCCAGGCGTGGTAGGCGACCTCGTGGCCAGCCGCGCCGATCTCCCGCAGTGCCCCGGGATCGAGCTCCGCGTTGACGCCCTCGACGAAGAAGGTCGCCGCCAGCTCTTGCTCGCCGAGCCGCTTGAGCAAGTCCGGTAACGCTTGGGCCGCGCTCGAGCCCTCGTCGACGCCGAGGTTGTCGAAGCTGAGGCTGAGCGCGCCGCGGACGCCCCCCGGCCACTCGCTCACCCGCTAGTCCTCCAGCAGCGCCGCGCTCCAGCGCTCGGGATCGAGCTTCGCCTGCTCGCGCGCCCAGCGGAAGTGATGGCGAGCCGAGGCGAGCAGGATCGGGAAGTTGAGCAGGCCGGCCAGCGCAAACGGGCGCGAGCGGCGGCTCGACTCGGTCAGCAGGCTGAGGGCGCTGGAGATCCCCCAGGCCCAGAGGACGGCGTTGTAGGCGGGGAGCTGGTCCTCACGCAGGCCCTCGGCTTCGTCGAGCATCGGCAGACCGCCATGCAGCGACCACGGCCAGGCCTTGAAGTGGACGGCGACGCCGGCGACGCCGATTCCGGCGTTGAAGGCGGTGAGGCGCTCCGCCCACCTCCCCCCGCGCGAGGCGGCCAGGAGTCCGAGCGGGATGAGCCCGCCCCAGAGCGCATATGACCCGCGGCGTCCCAGCTGTGGCTCGAAGACCAGCCCAACCCCGGCGCGGGTCTCAAAGGCATTGTGGGCAAGGAGCCCGAGGGTCGAGCCGGCGGCGAAGGGACGGCGCAATCGCATCTGCGAGAGCGTAACTCGGAGGCTCTTCTGGCGCGGTACTGAGCTTGTCAGGCAAGGACGCAGGGAGAAGACAAGGGGAGCGCACAATCGTGCGTGACCCGCAGACGCCGACCGAGGACGCCGCATGACAAGCTCAGGGGCCGCCAGATGAGCCTCAGACCACTGCTAGAGATTGCTGCCGATAACGAGCGTCTGCATGCGCTCGCGGGAGAGGTGCGCGCGGCGAGCGGCGGCGAGCCCGTCTCGGTCGGCGCCTCGGCCACCCTGCGGCCGCTGCTGCTCGCGACCCTGCTCGAGGACGATCGCGGTCTGGCCGGCCGCCCGGCGCTGCTGGTCAGCGCCGACGACCGCTCGGCCCGCGACCTCGCCGCCGACCTGCGCGCCTACCTGGCGCCGCGCCGCGTCCGCTTCTATCCCTCGCGCGGCACCGGCTACGCCTCCCACATCAGCCCGCCGCCGCATCTGGTCGGGCTGCGGATCGATGCCCTGGAGTCGTTGCGCAATGAAGAGGACGCGGTCGTCGTCGCCGGGGCCACCGCGCTCGCCGAGGCCGTTCCCGACGCTTCGCTGCGGCCGGCCGGCTTCGCCCTCGAACGGGGCGGAGAGGTCGAGCTCGAGCTCGCCACCCGCGATCTCGTCGCCGCCGGCTACGAGCGGGTCGAGCAGGTTGAGGAGCGCGGCCAGTTCGCGGTTCGCGGCGGCATCCTCGACGTCTTTCCGGCGACCGAGGAGCGGGCGGTGCGGATCGAGCTCTTCGGCGACGAGATCGAGTCGATGCGCTGGTTCTCGACCTTCACCCAGCGCTCGCTCGGCGACGCGGAGCGGGTCGAGCTGGCGCCCGCCGCCGAGCTCGACGCCGAGCACCGCGAACTGGCCGAGCTGGCGGCGATGGAGGCGGCGGAGGATGGGAGGGAAGCGCCGAGCGCCGCCGAGGTGCTGCCGCTGGAGCATTTCGGCGCCCCGCTCGACCTCGTGCCCGCGGAGGCGGCCGTGATCCTCGCCGCCGCCGAGGAGATCGAGCCGGCGCTGCGCGACCACTGGGAGGACGCGACGGCGGCGATGCACGCCGACGACGCCCGCCACCTCTATGTCGAGGTGGCGGCGCCGCTCGCCGCTCGCGCCGTGCTCGCCGTGAACGGGGCCGGCGAGGACGACGAGGGGGCGTTCCGCGCCTCGCGCGCCGAGTCGCCCGCCCGCAGCGTCAAAGAGGCCGAGGGCGAGCTGGAGAAACTGATCCGCTCCGATTACCGCACCGTCGTCGCCTTCGACAACCGCGGCGAGGCGGAGCGCTCGCGCTACAGCCTCGAACGCCTCGACGCCGCCCTGCTCGACGGCGGGCGCCTCTCGCCCAAGCCCGGCCTCGCCTTCGCCGAGGCGCGCCTGCGCGAGGGCTTCGTCAGCCCCGAGCTGCGCCTCGCCGTCTACCCCTTCCGCCGCCTCGTCCACCGGCGCCGCCGCGCCGAGGAGCGGGCCCCCGGCGCCGGGGGCGGTCGCCTCGCCTTCAGCGAACTGCGGGTCGGCGACTACGTCGTCCACGAGGACCACGGCGTCGCCCGCTTCGCCGGCTTCGAGACGCGCGAGGTCGGCGGCGTCAGTCGCGATTACCTCTACCTCGAATACAAGGGCGAGGACCGCGTCTACGTCCCCACCGATCAGCTGGCGAAGCTGAGCCGCTACGTCGGCGCCGGCGCCGAACCGGCGCTCTCGGCCCTCGGCGGCAAGCGCTGGCAGAACATGAAGGCGCGCGCCCGCCGGGCCGCCGGTGCCCTCGCCGGCGAGCTGCTCAACCTCTACGCGGAGCGGCGCACGCGCAAGGGCCACCCATTCCCGCCCGACGGCGAGTGGCAGATTGCGATGGAGACCGCGTTCCCCTACCGCGAGACGGCCGACCAGCTGGAGGCGATCGAGGCGGTCAAGGGGGACATGGAATCGGAGCAGCCGATGGACCGCCTGGTCTGCGGCGACGTCGGCTTCGGCAAGACCGAGGTGGCGCTGCGCGCCGCGGTCAAGGCCGCCTCCGACGGCAAGCAGGTGATGATGCTGGCGCCGACGACGATCCTCGCCCAGCAGCATTTCGGCACTTTCCGCGAGCGCCTCGCCGACCTCCCCTTCACGCTTGACTGGGTCTCCCGGCTGCGCAAGCCGGCCGAGGTGAAAGGGGTGCTGAAGCGTTTCGAAGCGGGCGAGGTCGACGTTCTGGTTGGCACCCACCGGCTGCTCTCGCGCGACGTCCGCGCCAAGGACATCGGCCTCCTGATCGTCGACGAGGAGCAGCGTTTCGGGGTCAAGCAGAAGGAGCTGCTGCGCCAGCTGAAGCTGAAGGTCGACGTGCTCGCCCTCTCGGCGACGCCGATCCCGCGCACCCTGCAGATGAGCCTCGCTGGACTGCGCGACATCTCGACGATCGAGACCCCGCCCGAGGGGCGGCGGCCGGTCCGCACCTACGTCGGCCCCTATGACGAGGACCTGGTGAAGCGGGCGATCGAGCGGGAGCTCGAGCGTGGCGGCCAGGCGTTCTTCCTCCACAACCGGATCGACAGCCTGCCCGAGGTCGCCGAGCAGATCCGCGGGCTCGTCCCCAAGGCGCGCGTGGCCGAAGCCCACGGCCAGATGGACGAGGGCGAGCTGGAGGAGACGATGATGCGCTTCCTGCGCGGCGAAGCCGACTGCCTTGTGACGACGACGATCATCGAGTCGGGCCTCGACATCCCCACCGCCAACACGTTGATCGTCGATCGCGCCGATCGCCTCGGGCTGGCGCAGGCCTACCAAATCCGCGGCCGGGTCGGCCGCTCGCGCGAGCGCGCCTTCGCCTACCTTCTCTATCCCTCGGCGGAAGCGCTGACCGAGGATGCGGCGACGCGGCTCTCGACGCTCGCCGATCACACCGAGCTCGGCTCGGGCTTCAAGATCGCGATGCGGGACCTCGACATCCGCGGTGCCGGCGACCTGCTCGGCGACGAGCAGTCGGGCCACGTCGCCGCGGTCGGCTTCGAGCTCTACTGCCAGATGATCGACGAGGCGGTGGCCGAGGCCGCCAGCGGAGGGGAGGGCGAGGAGGCGGCGGAGCCACTGCGCTTCGACGTCCCGGTCGACGCCTACCTGCCCGCCTCCTTCATCCCCTTCGAGGCGGCGAAGATCGATCTCCACCGGCGCATCGTCGCCGCCCGCGCGCCCGGTGACCTGCGAGCGATTCGCGACGAGCTGAGCGACCGCTTCGGGCCGCTTCCCGCCGAGGCGGAGAACCTGCTGGCGTTGGCGCGGGCGCGCATCGAGCTGCGCCTGGCGGGGGCGCGGAGCGTCGAGCTGCGCGGCGGCAGGCTGAGCGTGGTGGGCGTGGAGCTCGATTCCGAGCAGGCGAGTGAGCTGAGGGAGCGGGTGGAGGGGGCGTTATATGAGTGGCGGGAGAAAACCGCCTCGGTCCGCGTTCCCGACGAGCCGGCCCCCCGCCTCGCCGCCGTGCTGGCGATGGCGGAGGGTTTGCGCGAGGCGGGGCGTTCGGAAAAGGAAAAAGATATGCTCCCAACCTCGTGAGTCCTGATCAGGGTAGGAGACGCACGTTGGGCAAAGGCGGGAATGGCGCTGCGAGTGGGCCTGCGGCCACTCGGCGGCTCGGGCTGCTGATCTTCGGCGTCGCCTTCGTCGTTCTCTTCGCCTGGGTCGCGATCGCCGATGGGGTCGGCGATCCGAGCATTCCTTCCGGCAGCGTGGTCCTAGTCGAGGATGCGCCCGGCGACGTCGGCAACGTAACCGAAGCCAGGTTCGAGCATGCGCTCGAGCTGACGGCCGCGCAGGGTGGTGCGAAAAAAGCCCCGAAACCCGGCGACTCCAAATACGACGAACTGAAAGAAGGGACGCTGAACACGCTGCTTGAATCGATCTGGGTTCAGGGGTTGGCCGCCGAATGGGGAATCGAAGCGACCGAACAGGAAGTCGCCGAAGAACTGAAGAAAGTCAAGAAAGAAAGCTTCAAATCGGAAGCCGAATTCGAAAAATTCCTCAAGGAATCGCACTACACGCCCGCCGACGTCAACGAAAAAGTGAAGCTGCAGGTACTCACCAAAGCGCTCCAGGAACAGCTCAAAGAAAATGCCCCCACCCCGAGCCAGAGCGAAGTCGAGAGCTACTACGAAGCCGCGAAGGACACCCAGTTCACGCAGAAACCGACCCGCGACGTGCGCCTGATCGTCAACAAAGATCGCAGGAAGGCAGAAGAAGCGCGCGATGCGCTGGGCAAGGACGACACGGCTAAGAACTGGGCGGCGGTCGCCAAGAAGTACTCGGAAGACCCGAGCACGAAAGAAAGCGGCGGCTTGCAGAGAGGGGTGCAGGAAGGCACGATCGAAGAACCGCTCAACAAGGCGATCTTCAGCACTCCAGAAGGCCAGGTCGAAGGGCCGATCAAAGCTCAGCGCGGCTACACCGTCTTCGAGGTCGAGAACTCGACGCCCGAAAGCGTGCAGGAACTGAAAACGGTCGAAAGCCAGATCCAGAGCACGCTGGCCCAGCGGGCCGAACAGGAATACTTCACTGACTTCACCTCGGATTTCAGCACCGTGTGGGCACAGCGCACCTTCTGCGCCTCGGGGTATTTGACCGAACGCTGTGGCAACTTCAGCTCCGACGGGCACCCTTCCACGGCGCCGCAGGCTTGCTACGAAGCGAGCCCGAAAGGCGGGCTGCCGGAAGCCTGCCCGGCCCCCGTGTTCCAGCTGGTTCCCGCCCTGCCCGGCACCGTCACTCCGCTGGAACCGAGGGGCAAACCGCTGGCGCAGCGCCCGCACCCCGAAGGCGAAGCGGCAAAAGCCGCCGAAGGCGCCACCGGCCTGCCCGAAGGCGCAATTCCGCCGGGGGCCGAAGAAGCCGCGCCTGAAGAAGCGCCCTCCGAATAGCTCGGCTGGGCCGCCACGGCCGTCGATAGACTGGCGCGCCGATGAGCGCCATCGCATCCATCCACGCGCGCCAGATCCTCGACTCGCGCGGCAATCCCACGGTCGAGGTCGAGGTGACGCTCGACTCTGGAGCGAGCGGGCGCGCCGCGGTTCCCTCGGGCGCCTCTACCGGCGAGTTTGAGGCGGTCGAGCTGCGCGACGGGGGCGAGCGCTGGGCGGGCAAGGGCGTCTCGCGGGCGGTGGGCAACGTCAACGGTGAGATCGCCGCCGCGCTGCGCGGTGCGCGGGCCGCCGAGCAGGGCGCCCTCGACGAGACGATGATCGAGCTCGACGGGACGCCGAACAAGGGCAGGCTCGGCGCCAACGCGATCCTCGGCGTCTCGCTGGCGGCGGCCAAGGCCGCGGCGCTCGACTCCCAGCAGCCCCTCTACCGCTATCTGGCGGAGCTCTACGGGGGCGGCGAGCCGAGCCTCTTGCCGGTGCCGATGATGAACGTCCTCAACGGCGGCGCCCATGCCGACAACTCGGTCGACTTCCAGGAGTTCATGGTGGTGCCGGCAGGTGCGGCCAGCTTCGCCGAGTGCCTGCGGGTCGGCGCCGAGGTCTTCCACGCGCTGAAGAAGAGCCTCGCGGCGAAGGGCCTCTCGACCGCCGGTGGCGACGAGGGTGGCTTCGCGCCCGATCTCGATTCCAACGAGGCGGCGCTGCAGGCGGTCCTGGCCGGGGTCGAGGCGGCAGGGTATGAGCCCGGCTCCGATGTCTTCATCGCCCTCGACCCGGCCACCAGCGAGGTCTTCGAGGGGGGCGCGTATGTGCTCGAGCACGAGGGCCGCACGCTCTCGCCGGCGGAGATGGCGGCCTACTGGGAGGACGCCTGCTCGCGCTACCCGATCCTCTCGATCGAGGACGGCATGGACGAGGAGGACTGGGACGGCTGGAAGCTGCTGACCGAGCGCTTGGGCGAGCGGGTGCAGCTGGTCGGCGACGACCTCTTCGTAACCAACCCGGAGCGGCTGCGGCGCGGGATCGAGCTGGGAGTCGGCAACTCGCTCCTGGTCAAGGTCAACCAGATCGGCACCCTGAGCGAGACGCTGGAGGCGATTCGGATCGCCCGCGATGCCGGCTACACGGCGGTCATCTCGCATCGCTCGGGCGAGACCGAGGACACCACGATCGCCGACCTCGCCGTCGCCACCGGCGCCGGCCAGATCAAGACCGGCGCCCCTTCACGCTCGGACCGGGTGGCCAAGTACAACCGGTTGCTGCGGATCGAGGAAGAGTTGGGTGACAAGGCACGGTTTCCTGGCCTGCAGGCATTCGTCCAGCGCGTGGGCTGAGGGCCTGTCCCGACAGGTGATCGCACCCCTGGATACGGCCCAGGACACGGCGCGGTTGCGGCCCCGTCGCGTATCCCACATGGCGCTGCCATGCGGAATCCACGCCGTGACCGCCCCGCTTGGTCCTGAACCGTCCCAGGGGCACGCCCCCCGCCGGGACAGGCCCTGATGCAGGAATGCGGCGCTCGGCCGCGTAGGACCGGGTATGGCAGCTCGCGCCCGGCCGGCAACGAGAACCGCTTCCAGGCCGAAACGCCGTCCGACGGCACGCCGGAAACCCGCTGCCAGGCGCGGCGAGAGTCGCGTCCGCTGGGATCGGGTGGGGCGGATCGCGCTGACCCTCGTTCTGGCCGCGGTCCTCTACTCGTATCTCAACCCGGCGATCGACTTCGTCAAGACCTACACCGCGACCACTGCCGCCAAGGCCGAGTTCCACGAGATGCTGCGCGAAAACAAGCGTCTCCACAGCCGCATCCAGACGGCGGACGATCCGATCGTCGTCAGCCGCAAAGCGCGAGCGCAGGGAATGGTCGCCGAAGGCGAGACGCCGATCGTCGTCCACGGCCTGGGCGGCTGACGCCCGGGCCGCCCGGGGGTACCGGTGGTTAGCGCCGGCTCCTACGTCCTCAGCGCCGTTCTGCTGGCAATTCTGATCCTCTCGCTGGGGTTCTCGGCGATTTGCCTGCGAAGCCGGCTCATGCCCGACTGGGAGGGCGCCCCAGGGCACCTGGTCGAGGCGATTCTCGGTGTCGCCCTGCTGATCTGGATCTCAGAGCTTCTCGGCGTTGTCCATCTCCTCTATGCCGGGGTCCTGGTCGCTGCGTCCGTGGTGCTGGCGGGCGGGATCGCTTTGGCCCTCGGGGCTGGGGGGAGGCAGGGGCGGCCCGGTCGGGTGCTGGGTTTTTCGCCGGGCGGCTCGCCTCTCTCGCCAAGTTGTCCGGGCGAAAAACAGGACGCCGCGCCCGACCAGGCCACCCCTGCTTCCCTCTCAGGGCCGACGGACGAAGCCGGCAGCCAGGCGTGGTTTCTCCAACTCGTCGCGGTCGCCGTAGTTGCGCTGGTGTTTGCCCATTGGGGGCTGACGACCAAGGACGCGCTGGACCGGGGCATCTTCAACTTCGATTCGCTCTGGTACCACCTGCCGTTTGCGGTCGATATGGCTCAGAGTCACTCGGTGACCGGGCTGCACTACACCGAGACGGTTTTCACGAATTGGTTCTATCCGCAGAACGGGGAGCTTCTGCATGCGGATGGGATCCTGCTCATCCACCGCGACACGCTGTCGCTATTTCTGAACTTCGGCTGGCTGGCTCTCGCCTTTCTTTCAGCTTGGTGTATCGGCAGGCCCTACGGCCGTGGCCCGCTGACGGTGGTAGCTGCCGGGGTCATCCTCGAGTGCCACACGCTCGTCGTACGCGAGCCCGGGGCTGCAAAGAACGACCTCATGGCAGCCGCCCTGCTTTTGGCTGCGATCGCGATCCTCATCAACGCCGACTGGGGAGCGCACTTGACGCGCCGGTGGGGGTGGCCCGGTCGGGCGCGGCGTCCTGTTTTTCGCCCTGACCACTCGGCGAGAGAGGCGGACCGCAAGGCGAAAAACCCAGCACCCGACCGGGCCACCCCCACCGGGGCCCCGTTGATGGCCGCGGGGCTTGCAACCGGTATGGCCGTCGGAACGAAGTCGACGGCGCTGGCGATGGCCGCCGCGCTGACGCTGGCCGTGATCGTGCTTGCCCCCACCGGGCGTCGCTGGGCCGCTGCCGGCTGGTGGTTCGCGGCGGCTCTGGCCGGCGGCGGCTACTGGTACCTGCGCAACCTGATCGTCTCCGGCAACCCGCTGCCGCAGCTCGAGCATCTGGGGCCGATCTCGTTGCCGCACCCCGCGCGGCTGCAGGAGGGCCGACCCGACTTCAGCATCGTCCACTACGCGACCGACACCGGCGTCTGGCGCGATTACTTCGAGCCCGGACTGCATCAGGCCTTCGGCGCGCTCTGGCCGCTCGTCATCGTCGGGGCGATCGTCGGCGGGCTGGCTGTGCTGGCGGGTCGCGGCCGGGTCCTGCGCTGGATGGGCGGCGGCGTGGCGCTCTTCGGCATGCTCGCCTACGCCTTCACCCCGCTCAGCGCCGCCGGCGCCGAGGGCGCCCCCGTTGGCTTCGGGATCAACATCCGCTACGCGATCCCAGCTCTGCTCGCCGGCTTGACCCTGCTGCCCCTGGCCCCGCTCTTCGCCGCCGAGGAGCCACGGGCACCGGTATCGAGCTCGCGTCTCCTGGCCCCGATCAGAGGCCAGACGTGGCAGTGGATCCTGCTCGGCTCGCTGCTGGCGGTGATGGTCGTCAGCGATCGCCCCGACGCCGTCCTGCGCGATCCGGATCGGCTCTTCGCCTGGCTCGTCGCCGGGCTGGCGGTGCTGGTCCCCGCGGCGCTGCTGCTGGCTCGGGGTCGCGGCGCGGCGCGAGCCGCGATCATCGCCGGCTTCCTCGCCCTGGCCATCGCCGTCGTCGCGATCGGCTACCCGGTGCAGCGCGACTATCTGCGCGCCCGCTTCCTCAACGCCGATGCCGAAACGAGCATCCCCGGCATGCACCTCGACTCCGCCTACCGCTGGGCGCGGGGGGTCAGCGATGCCCGCATCGGCCTCGTCGGCACCACCGCCGGCTTCCTCGAGTACGGCTTCTACGGCACCGACCTCTCCAACCGCGTCCGCTACCTCGGCGTCAAGGGCCCGCATGGAGCCTTCGACGCGATCCCCGACTGCCATGACTTCCGTACCGCTGTCAACGCCGCCGATCTCGACTATCTGGTCACGGCGCCCTTTCTCAACTTCATCGAACCCGGTAAGCCGGTCCGCTCGCCTGAGGCCGGCTGGCTGCGCGACGAGCCCAGCGTGACTCCGGTCGTCCGCTCCGGACCGGTCACCGTCTGGAGGGTCCGCGGCCAACTCGATCCGAACGCCTGCGGCCCGGCCAACGCTCCGCTGCGCGAGATCCCCAACCAGCCTGCTTCCTAGCCCAGGCGGGGTGGGGCGTTTTGCGGGGCTAAATCCGCCGCGGCCGGGGCGCTACCCTGGTCGCCGATGAGCTACCCGCTCGAGAACGCGCTCTTCCAGTGGGAGGAGGGGGTGCGCGCCCTGCGCGCGATCGAGGATCCGCGGGAGCGGCGCCAGGCGGACCGTGTCGTTGGCGCGATTCAGGACGAGCTGCGGCGGCGGATCGGCCCGACCTTCTCGGCGGCGGAGCTGGCGGAGCTCTACGGGCGGGGTACCGACTGGTGCCTGCAGGTCGGGATGGATGTCGTGCCCGGGCTCGGGGGCGACGCGCGCTCCCTGGCCGACGCGGCCTTCTGGCTTTATCTACGTGGGGCCACCGACTTCGCCGGCGGCCGGCGACTGCCCGTCTGACCAAGCAGAGCAAGGACGCAGGGAGCGTGGCGTGCTCTGCACGCGAGCGACCGAGGACGCCGCTATGCGCCGGTCAGACGGGCAGTCGCTACTCGTCTGACTCGTCTGAGCCTTCACCGTCATCGCTGCTCGGGCCGCTCTCGCCGGCGCGCCGGATGACGATCTGGTCGGCGTCGATGCGGACCGTGACCTCCCGCTTGCCGGCCCAGTGCTCGGCGTATACGGGATTGTCCTTGACCGCCGCGTCGAGCCAGAGGCCGTAGCCGTCCCGCTCGCCGTGATCGAAGGTCGCCTCGAGCTCTTTGCGCCGGCCACGCCCGCCCCGCCTGCCGCGGCGACGCCTGCGCCGGGGGCGCGCGGCGCCCGTCTCCTCGTCGTCGCCCTGCGATTTGCGCTCTTTGCGAGCGGGTTTCTCTTCCGCCTCGTCCTCGTCCTCGTCGGGCTGCTCTTCCTCTTCCTCCTCCTCGGCTGCCTCTTCGGCAGTTGCCGCCTCGACCTCGGCCTCGATCTCGTCGCGGAGATCTACCTCCGTCGCGCCGCTGTCCTCGCTGTCGGGATTGAGGTCGTGCTGCTTGCGGAACTCGCGCAGCTCCGAAGCGGAGACTTCGAGCTGGTGGGCGATCCAGGCGTCGGTGCGGCCCTGCCGCACCCATGCGCGAATCTGGTTGAGCTGTGGCTTCAGCGAGCGTCGTGCCATCGGCGCGCGAGTCTATTCAACCTGGGCAGGGGTTCGCTGAGTCACGAGGATCGGACGGCGCCTAGGCCATCAGGAAGGAGAGAGCCTCGAACATCGAGACGACGACGACGACGACCGTTGCGGTCAGGCAGACAGCCAGCACGCTGAAGCGCACTTTGCCGTGCTGCTCGTTGCGGGTCATGCGACGCTCCCGCGAGCGGTTGGCGGCGCGGCGGCGCAGCTGCTCGCGGCGGCGGCGCTCCAAGGTCGTCTCCTGCTCGAAGGCGACCTCGAACTGGTTGATGCTCTGGCGCATTCTCATAGAGGTGGGTCCGGGGGACCGCGCGGCGGACCGTAGCAAAGCCGCACGAGCGCTTGCAGGGCACGGGGGTGACGATCCTCACGGCACGCAGGCGCCCCATAGGCCCCGGCCGCTGCGCGCGGCGGCGAGCTCGAGGTGGCGGAAGCGGGGCGCAAAGCGGTCGTTCGGCGGGATCGTCAGCGATCGGGCGAGGCCCCGGCGGACCAGGATCGGGTTGACGAAACGGCGACCCAGATAGACATAGGCGAGCAGCCGGCCGTAGACGTCGCGCCGCTCTACGCCGAAGACCAGCCGCACCCGGCTTCCGGTCAGGAGCCGCTTGGTGAAGTGAGAGGCGCGCGGACCGAAGCACTGCACGGGGGTGTCCGGCTTGACCGTCTCCGGGGTGTCGATGCCGATCAGCCGCACGTCCTCGGCTCGTCCGTCGAGCCGCACTTCGATCGTGTCGCCATCGACGACCCGCGTCACCGGGACCGTGGCTTCGGCGGGGCCCGCTCCCGGCTCCCGCTCCCACGGCCGCAGCACCACGAGCGCGACTGCCGCCAACAGGACGGCACTGCCAATCGACCCTCGGTTCATCCCCTCTAAAGGCTGGCGAGGGAGGTTCTCTCCCCCCTCCACGCCTACGGGGTGCGTCTGACGTTGCTGAGCAGCGTCTCCTTGATCTGGGCGATGATCTCCAGCGCCTCGTTCCACTCGCGCTGCCAGACGTTGCGGCCGAAGATCACGCCGCTGCCGCCCGCCTGCATGATCTCGCGGCAGTGGTTGAGCACCACGTCGTCGTCGACCTTGGAGCCGCCCGAGAGGACCACGAGGGCCCGTCCAGCCGACTCGACGCAATGCCGGATCGCCTCGGCCTGATCGACTTCCATCTCGTTGTAGGGGGGCTGTGCGTCCTTGTCCTTCTCGGGGTCGATCTTCGGCATGTTGAGCTTGACCACGTCGGCGCCCATCTCCATCGCCAGCCGCGCCGCGTAGTCGATCGCGTAGAAGGAGTTGGGGCCGCCCTTGGCTTCGACCGCTTCGCCGCGCGGGTAGGACCAGACGATCAGCGGCATCCCGTAACGGTCGCAGTCCTCGCGCACTCCGCGCAGCTGGGCGAGATCCTCGTCCTGGCGCGGCGAGCCGACGTAGAGCGTGTAGCCGACCGCGTCGGCGCCGAGCCGCACCGCGTCCTCGACGCTGGCGTTGCAGCTCGAGAAGGCCTTGGCGGAGGAGGGGATGTCGGTCTTGCCGTTGACCTTGAGGATCAGCGGCACCTGGCCGGCGTAGTCGGGGTAGTACTTGCTCGCCATGCCGATCTGGCAGGCGAGGGCCGAGTAGCCGGCCTCGGCGGCGAGCCGGAACTGGTAGTCCGGATCCTTGGAGGCGGGGTTGGGGAAGAAGTCCCGCGGCCCGTGCTCGATCCCCTGGTCGATCGGCAGCAGCATCAGGGTGCCGTTGCCTGGTCCGAACTCGAACAGCAGGCGGTGCAGGCGGGTCCGTTTGCCAGGCGCCAGCTCGGCCAGAAGCGATTTCTGCTCGGTCAGGCTCTTCAACTCCACGCTCGATTCCTCCTTGAAGACGGTGTTACCGCAGTATGTCATCGGCGGCGCGTGTCGAGCACCGGCGAAGGGGGGTTATCCTCGATTGATCATGAGCGAGACTGAGCTCAGCGTCATCTGCAAGAACTGCGGCTCCGAGGTCAGTCCCTACGTAACCGAGTGCCCCTATTGCGGAGCGAGGCTGCGCAAGCGGGCGCCGAAGCTCGAGCGACGCGGCGACGGGTTCGAGCCGAAGCCGCGGCGCAGTCCCGCCAGCCGCCTCTTTCGCATCAAGCTGCCCTCTCGCGGTGGCGGCGGTCCGCACCGTCCCTACGCGACGATGGCCGCGATCCTGGGCTCCGCGGCGCTGCTCCTGGTCGAGCAGGCGAGCGGCGCCTCGCTGATCGCCCTCGGCGGCCTCACGGTGCCGCTCCAGGGGCAGTGGTGGCGTTTCTTCACCGCCCCGTTCGCCTACGTCGACGTCGGCTATCTCTTCGTCGTCGCCGTCGGGCTGGCGATCTTCGGAGTCGGGGTCGAGCGCCGCCTCGGCAGCGGTGCGACCGCGGTGCTGCTGCTCGCCTGCGGCTCGCTGGGGATGCTGGCGGCGAGCGGGATCGCCAGCGCCCAGGGGGACATCGTCGTCATCGCCGGTGGCAACGGGATGGCTTTGGGCGCGGTCGCGGCATGGTTCGCGATACGACGCGCCGAGGCGCACCACGCGATCGACCAGGACTACGACCGGATCGGGGTTGCCGTTGCGGCGGCGGTCCTGCTGGCGCTGCCGATATTCGAGTCGACCGCCGATGTCTTCGCCGGCCTGGTCGGCGGCGTGGTCGGCGGCCTCGCCGGCCTCGCTGCCTCGGCCCTGCGCCCGTCGGAATAGTCTGAGCCCGTGTCCCCCGGCGACGTCGATTCCGAGCGGCTCGAAGCCGCGATAGAGCGGTTGGCCGAGGCGGATCGCTTCGCCGAGGCGGAGGCGATCGTCGCCCGCGCGGCGCCGCAGCTGCAGCGCGTCCTCGCCGCCGCCCTCGCCGAGGGCGGCTGGTTCGGGGAGTCGCACGAGAGCGAGTCGCTGAAGGCGGCCACCGTCCCCGACCCCGAGGAGCGGATCGCCGCGGTGCGGACGCTGCTGGCCGAGGAGGCGAGGATGGGGATGATGGTTGGAGTCGCAGTCGGTTGGGCACTGAAAGAAGAGATGGGCGAGGGCGAAGGCCCGGACCCGGAAGGAGAGCGCTGAAGATGGAGATCAAGTTTCACGGCCAGTCGTGCTTCGAGCTGAGCGAGGGGGATGCGACGGTGCTGGTCGACCCGTTCCTGAAGCCGAACAACCCCGCCGCGGTGGCGACCGCGGAGGATGTCCAACCGACTCACATCGCGATCAGCCACGGCCACGTCGACCACATGGCCGACGCCGTCGGCGTCGCGACCCGCACCGGGGCGGAATGCGTGGCGATCGTCGAGATCGCCACGTGGCTCGAAGAGCAGGGGGTCGAGAAGGTCTCCGACCCCAACCTGGGCGGCACGGTCGAGTTCGAGTGGGGCTGGATCAAGCTGGTGCCGGCCTGGCACACGAGCACGATCGCGGGCTCCGCCGAGGCCCCATTCAGCCCGACGCCGGGCACGGTCACCGGGACGGCGGCCGGGCTGCTGATCTCGATCGGCGGCGTCACCGTCTACCACGCCGGCGACACCTGCCTCTTCGGCGACATGAAGCTGATCGCTGAACGCAACCCGGTCGACGTCGCCCTGCTGCCGATCGGCGGCCACTACACGATGGATCGCCACGACGCGGTCGTCGCCGCCGAGCTGATCGGAGCGAGCACCGTGATCCCGATGCACTACGACACCTTCCCGGCGATCGAGACCGATAGCGACGCCTTCAAGTCCGAGGTCGAGTCCAGGGCCTCCTCGCGGGTGGTCCTGCTGCAGCCCGGGGAGACGCACTCGGCCTAACGGGAAAACTGGCTGGCTGGCCAATATCCCTGCTAGTCTCGACCGGACCGCCGCAGTCGAGTCGAGGGAGAGAAAGATGGAGGCCAGAGAGGCAACCGGAACCCAGTCGCGGACCGAGCGGGCCGACTTCCAGGCGACCGCCGACCCGGCCTTGAACGAGGCCGCCGACCGCACCGCCGACATCAAGCTGCTCACCTACGAGGAGCTGTACATGCTCTGGGAGCGCCAGCAGTGGCAGACCCAGGAGCTCGACTTCAGCCGCGACCGCGAGGACTGGCGGGAGCGGATCGACCCCGAAGAGCGCTTCCAGCGGATGTACGGGCTCTCCTCCTTCTTCATCGGCGAGCAGAAAGTCGCCGAGGAGCTGGGGCCGATCATGCGCGCCGCCCCGACCGAGGACCAGAAAATCTTCCTCTGCACGCAGATCGCCGACGAGGCCCGCCACGTGCGCTTCTTCGAGCGCTTCTACCGCGAGGTGGGCGTGCTCGAGTCCGAGGGCCTTACCCAGATGCTCGAGGAGACCTCCGAGCACCTCAACGACAACTTCTCCCGGCTCTTCGACGAGATGCTGAAGAAGCGCACCGACCGCCTCTCCGCCGAGCCCGAGGACACCGAGGCGCTGGTCGAGGCGGTGACCCTCTACCACATGGTGATCGAGGGGATGCTGGCGCTCACCGGTCAGCACTTCATCATGGACTTCAACGAACGCGAAGGGACCCTGCCGGGCTTCGTCGAGGGGTTCCAGAACGTCGCCCGCGACGAGCACCGCCACGTCGCCTTCGGCTCGGTCTTCCTGCGCGAGAAGGCGCACGAGGACGATCGCTACAAAGCGGCGATCCAGCGCACCCTGGAGGAGTCGGTGCCAGCCGCAGAGGGGGTTCTCTCGCCGCCCTGGGCTCCCGAGGACGAGGACTACGAGCTGTTCGGCTTCTCGATCGCCGACACCCGCGCGTTCGCGGCCAAGTGCCTGATGCGCCGGCTCAAAGTGATCGGGCTCGGCTAGTTCGCAGGGAAGGCTTGGGCCCGGCTAGGGCCGGGCGACGATTCAGCCTTCGGCCGGTGCGGGGGGCGGAGATTCGGCCGGCGGTTCTTCGGCTGCCGGGGCCGGGCTTTCTTCGGCCGGCGGGGGGGTGGTTTCGACCGGCGCAGGAGCGGGGGCAGGAGCGGCTTCGGCGGGCGGGGGCGGGGTCGCGCCCCCGACCGTGACGACCACGGTGCCGCCGCCGGTGGGCGCGCCTGCGGCCGCCGGCGGCTTCGCTGCGACGACGTTGACCGCGGTGGCGCTGGGCAGGGTCGCCTGCGCCTCCTCTTCGGTCGTGGCCGACTGTCCGGCGGCTTCCAGATCGGTAGTTGGAGCCGGGTTGGCCGGGATCGCCGTCGGCGCCTCGACGGGAGGCTCGGGGGCGACCGGCGCGGCCGCCTGCTCGACCGGCTGCGGCTTCGGCTGTGCGGCGACGATGTGTCGCGGTGCGACCGAGAGCGGGGGGGCTTTGGCGATTTGGGCCGGTGCGCTGCTCCTCGGGGCCGGCGTCGTGTCGGCCTTCTGGTTGACCTCGACCGCGCCCGCGGTGAGCACCGCTGCGGTCACGACTCCGGCGACGGCCTTGGCGCCGATCGCGCCGCCGACCGCGCCGATCCCGCTGGCGGCGCTACTGCCGCCGATCGCAGCGCTGACGCTGCCAACTGCGCCCGCCCCGGTGGCGGTCGCGGCTGCCGTCGCGCTCGCTCCGGCAGCGCCGGCACTCCCCGTGGCGCCTGCCGAAGCGCCACCGGACGCCCCGCCGAGGCCGAGCTTGGAGACGATGAAGCCCTTCAGGGCCACCAGGGCGCCTGCCGGGAACAGAGCGGCCATCACCTTGTCGTTGGAGCGGACCTGGGAGCGGAAGTCGGCGCATTCCTCGCAGTCGCGCACGTGGCGGCGCACCGGGCCGGAGACCTTGCGCAGTCCCTCCGAGGCCTCGGCCAGCTCCAAGCGGACCTCGCCGCAGGTGAGCTGGCGGGCCTGGCTCGCCTCGGCGAGGGAGATCCGCGCCCGCACCAGCAGCGACTTGACCGAGGGCACGCTGGTCTCCATCGCGGCGGCGATTTCCTCGTAGGACATCGCGTCCATCTCGCGCAGCAGCAGAGCCGAGCGCTGCGTCTCGGGGAGCTTGCTGACGTCGGTGAGGAGCTGGCGGAACTCCTCACGGTTGCTGACCTTCTCGGCCGTCGTCGCGGCCTCGACGACCGGGACCATATCCATCGATTCCTGGGCGTCGGCAGTCGGTTTGCGAAGGTGATTGAGGCAGCGGTTGCGGGCGATCCGGTAAAGCCACGGGCGCAGGTTGATCTCGCGCTCGTCGGCGAGCATTGCCCGGTAGGCGTTGACGAAGACCTCCTGAAGCACGTCCTCGGCATCCTCTGTGGAGTGCAGCATCTGGCGGCAGAAGCCCAGCAGGCGGGCCTGGTAGCGGTCGACGATCGCCTCGAAGGCGCCCGCGTTGCCGCTCCTGGCCATCGCGATCAGCTTCGCATCGCCCTGCAGCTTCAGCAGGGGCGAGCGGCGGGCCAGAAGTCCGCGCTGACTGGCGTGGGTTAGGGCTGATGCCTCCAAGCTTTCACTCTCCAGGGAAGGCGTTGTCTTCGTAAGTAGGGACACCGTAGCAACGGGATAGTTGCGGCCTGTACAAAGATTTATCTGGGTTTTAGACGTGGCGAGCGAGGCGGATACCATCGCCTGTGCCCGGGTGGCGAAACTGGCAAAAGCGGCGCACTTAAAATGCGCTGCCCCTCACGGGGCTTGCGGGTTCGAGTCCCGCCCCGGGCATTGAGCGGGTTACACGGGTAATCTCGCGGCCGATGGAGCACGGGGGACGCCTTGTCGCAAAAGTGCTGAAGTCGCGCGGGGTCAGCCATCTGTTCACGCTCTCCGGCGGGCATCTGTTCTCTATCTATGACGGCTGTAAAGCCGAGGGGATCGAGATCGTCGATGTGCGGCATGAGCAGTCGGCTGCTTTCGCGGCCGAGGGTTTCGCCAAGGCGACCAGGCGGGTCGGCGTTGCGGCCCTGACCGCCGGGCCGGGGGTGACCAACGGCCTCAGCGCGATCGCCGGCGCCCAGGCCAACTGCTCACCCGTCTGCGTGCTCGGCGGCCGGGCGCCGGAGCTGCGCTGGGGCTCGGGCTCGCTGCAGGAGATCGACCATCTGCCCTTCGTCGAGCCGCTGGTCAAGTCGGCGGAGACGGTGAAGGAGACCGACCGCATCGCGGCGCGGACCGCGGCGGCGCTCGACCTCGCGTTCAGCGCGCCCTACGGGCCGACCTTCGTCGACTATCCGCTTGACGTCGTCTTCAGCGAGGCTGAGGTCGAGATCCCGGCGGCCACGACCTCTGCGCCGCAGCCGGCGGCCGGGGTCGAAGAGGCGGCGGCGCTGCTGGACGGTGCCGAGCGGCCGGCGATCATGGCCGGCAGCGGCCTCTACTGGGGCCATGGGGAGGAGGAGATGCGGATACTGGCCGAGGCTCTGGGGATCCCGGTCTTCCTCAACGGGCTGGGTCGCGGATGCCTGGCCGCCGACCACGAGCTGGCCTTCAGCCGTGCCCGCGGCGCTGGCCTGAAGGGGGCCGACGTGGCCCTCGTGGTGGGCGTGCCGATCGACTTCCGGCTCGGCTTCGGCGGCAGCTTCGGCGAGGAGACCAAGCTGATCCGGCTCGACGTCGCTCCCAACGCATTGACCGCGAACCGGGCGCCCGAGGTCGACCTGGTCGGCGATGTCGCCACGACGCTGGCGGCGATCCGCGAGTCGGTGGGCGAGGGGCGGGGGCGCACCGGCGCCTGGCTCGAGCAGCTGCGGGGGGTCGAGGCGGAGAAGCGCGCCGCCGAGGGGGCCGAGCTCAACGACGATCGCTCGCCACTGCATCCGGTCCGCGTCTACAAGGAGCTGGGGGAGGTGCTCGACCGCGATGCGATCGTGGTCGGCGACGGCGGCGATTTCGTCTCCTACGCCGGCCGCTTCGTCGAGACCTACGAACCGGGCTGCTGGATGGACCCAGGGCCCTTCGGCTGCCTCGGTGCCGGGCCCGGTCAGGCGATCGGCGCGAAGCTCGCTCATCCCGACCGCCAGGTCTGCCTTTTGCTCGGCGACGGGGCCTTCGGCTTCGCGGGCATGGAGTTCGACACTTTGGCGCGTCACGGTCTGCCAGTGGTGGGGGTGATGGGCAATAACGGCATCTGGGCGCTCGAGCATCACCCGATGAAATTCCTCTATGGCTACTCGGTCGCGGCCGAGCTGAGGCCCGAAACGCCGTACGAGGAGATGGTCGAAGCTCTGGGCTGCGAGGGGATCCGAGTCAGCGAGCCCGCGCAGCTGCGACCGGCGCTCGAGCGGGCCTTCGAGTCCGGCCGGCCGACCCTGGTCAACGTCTTCACGGACCCCGAGGTCGTCTACCCGCGCAAGTCGAATCTGGCTTGAGGGAGCCAAAAGCTGGCTGGCTGGCCAGATCGTCCAACTGGCCCCAGACGAGAATCGACCGCCATCGCTGGCGGTCGATTCAAGTTGGCCCCTCAGGACGGGCAGGGGTACGTCTTCAGGGACCAGTTCTTATTCGATGGGCTCAGACGGCGGGAGGCGCCATGATGCGGCAATCGTCCGAACCCTATGACCGGATCAGTGATGGGAGACTCTCGTCCTCACCTCTTCCCCGATGTGACGAGTATGCGCTCGCCTATCCGAAATGTCTAGGTGCTGCTTTTGCCGCTACTGAAAATTCGGTAGAAGGACTTTACCAAGTTTTGGGGGTTAGGCCCGAACGTTTACCCAACTGGACGGGTGCCGAAAACTCATCTGTACACCGGGTCCCACGGGCCGACACGGGCCTGTTCAGGCGTTACCCGCGGTGGGATGCGGCCTCGAGCGCCATCCCGTAGAGGATGTCGTGCTCGGAGGCCTGGATCCGCTCGAGGCCGAAGGCGCGCATCGCCTCGACCAGGATGACGCAGCCGGCGATGATCGTGGGGGCGCGGTCGGGGTGCAGGCCGGGGATCGCTGCCCGTTGGGCCAGCGGCGCGGAGGCGAACTGCGAGAGCAGGCGCTGGATCGTCTCCAGCGAGAGCACGTGGCCGTGCACGCGGGTGGGGTCATAGGGCTCGAGGCCGAGCTCGCTCGCGGCGAGCGAGGTCGGCGTGCCGGCGACGGCGATGCCGGCCGAGGCGCGAGCGCCGTCGTGGCCGGCGATTGCGTCCTCTATCAGCACCCGCACGTCGCCCGCCAGCGCCTCGAGCTCGACCGCGGTGGGCGGATCCCCAGAGATGTGTCGCTCGGTGTGGCGGACGACGCCGGCCTGCAGCGAGGCGTGGAAGGCGATCTCGGTACCGGTGCCGACGATCATCTCGGTCGAGCCGCCGCCGATGTCGATCACGAGCGTCGGGATCGCCGGCGGC
Organism: uncultured Solirubrobacterales bacterium; assembly: GCA_963770315.1. GTDB lineage: Bacteria > Actinomycetota > Thermoleophilia > Solirubrobacterales > 70-9 > VRUE01. Next base: position 2,116,769 of record CAVYPC010000002.1, on the reverse strand, counting down.
TGCTGGGCGGTGGCGCCGCGATAGGTGAGGCGCGCCTCCTCCTCGCCGTCGAGGACGCGGGCCGAAAGGGCGAAGCGCTCGCGCAGCTCGGCGACGAAGGCGCTGCCGTTCGAGGCGTCGCGCACGGCGCTGGTGGCGATCGCCGCGACCTGCTCGGCGCCCGCCTCGCGGCAGAGCGCGACGTAGTCGGCGATCGCCGCGCAGGCGGCCTCGATCGCCTCGTCGGAGAGCTGCCCGGAGAGGTCGACGCCGCGGCCGAGCCGGGTCACCCTGCTCTGCCGCTCGACGACGGAGACGTCGCCGTCGACGTCGGCGATCAGCAGCCGCGTCGAGTTGCTGCCGACGTCGACCACCGCGACTCGTTGAGAATTCTCAGCCATGTGGGCCGGGCACTTTAGAGAGACCCCAGCCAGACCTCCCCCTCGCCGACCCTGTCACGCAAGCACCCATGCGACCCGCCCACCGCCCCAGGTCGCCCCAGCGCCCCATTGCTAGGATGGACAGACCGCCGCGGGGTGGAGCAGCCAGGTAGCTCGTCGGGCTCATAACCCGAAGGTCGCAGGTTCGAATCCTGCCCCCGCTATAGGATGAAAGGCCCGCAAATGCGGGTCTTTTAGTTTTATTGTCTTACAGACAACAGGGTGCAGAATTGGCCGTGGGGCAAGCTGTGGGGCAAGGTGAGGTCTGAGAGAGACCTTGATGGCCCCTCCTTTTAGGCTCCCTGGAGGGTACGGGGATCGTCTGTCAGATCCCCCGTCAGGTTGTTTGTTTCGCGTCATCTCCTAGTCCGAGCACAGCGCCTATAGGGAGACCGCCCACGGACCCCGCTAATGGGTCAAGGAGCTCTATCGATCCAGGGTAGAAGTCGCCGTCCCGGGGGCCATCTATGGTCGGGATATGGCGACGAAACCCTCAAGGGAGGGGCACCAGGGTGCTCTCGGAGTAACCGAAGTAACTCGCAACTTCGAGCGACTTGGCTGGGGCACGATGATCAACTCCCGCCACGATTACGGCACCGACTTGTTCTTGCTCGTCATCGACCGGACTGGCGTTGATCGCGGTCTACTGGTTGGTGCCCAAGTTAAGGCTGGTGACTCATTCTTCATGGAGACGAAAGTCGACGACGACGGGGAGGTGCTCGGCTGGTGGTTTCGGGATCGAAAGCGCTCTCATGTCGATGCATGGGCGGTGCACGCGGTCCCGCACCTCATCGTTCTCCACGACTTGCACACCGAGGAGTCGTTCTGGGCACATGTCACTCCCGAGAGCATTATCTCTACCGGCAAAGGGGCCAAAGTATTTGTACCCCGAGCCAATCTGGTCGATAACGCAAACCGAGAGCGGCTTGAGCAAGTGGCGGTTGGCGCTGATGGAGGCGTAGGGTGGGAGGGAAGCGCTTGGACCGGTAAGTCTCCACCGACTGCCGCCGACGGCTTGCGCTACGCGATGATGGTTCCACGCCTAGTTGCGCCACATCCCAATGCCGGGGATAGGGGCGGCCTTACGCCGGAACAGGGACTGGCACTGCTGGTTCAATTCCGCTTTCGTGATTATCAGCGCTTCGCCGAGGCGCATTCGAAAGCGCCTTCCCTTGATCGGGCGGCTAAATCAAGGAACTGGCGTTGGCGTTTCGTTGGTGCTTTCGCCAAGTGGCTGCTGGATGACGAGCCTGCTGATCTCATCGGCTTAATCGATTCTGCTCCCGACTCTGCAACCCGTTCAGCGGCAACTATCGCTGGGGCCTGTGCGCTTCTTGAGCAGGACAAGATCGACGCGGCCATCGTGGTCCTTGAAAGAGCACTCCGTGCTTTGAATAACGGCTCCGTCGATGAGGCCTGGCTCCGCATCCAGTACGCGCGTTGCTGTGCGGAGATTGGCCGCTTGAATAGGGCGCGGGATGCCGCTTTGGCAGTGCAGTCGATCCGCCCTGAAGCTGCGCGCGACGTAACTGCCTCGGCTCTGCTTGGCACGGCAGCAACGCTGGTCTTCAATACTTCAGGCTGGGGCGCAAAAAATCTTGACGAGGTGATCACGGCTGGTGACACCCCTGCGGTGTGGTGGCGATCTCAAGTCACGCGATGGGGGCTTGAAGCGCTCGAGGAGCGTGGGTTTAAGGAGTGGTCGCGTGACACCTCCGTCACGATCGCTGCTGTGGATACGGTCGTAAAGGAGTTTGAGTCAAGTGCCTTGCTGGCCAGCCATAGCGCAGATCAAGGCGGCTGGCGTCATTTACGCGCACTCCGTGGACAAGGTCATCTCCTCCAGCTTGATCGTGCTGCTGATCCTGAGGAAGCGTACTTTGGCCTTCGCCAACTTCTGCAAGCAGGTGACTCTGCTTCTCTGAAGCTCGTAGTTCGCCATCTGATTGCCGATGGACCAGCAGCAGCAGTCACCTTGGTCGGGACGGACCTGCGCCTAGGGAAAGCGACCCGGACTACGGCCCATGCGGAGCTCACCGTCATCGAGCAGGGCGGGAGCATGCTGGACACGAAGACGGCCGATCGGGTAGTCCGCTGGATCCTCGCGACGTTGCGCGACCCGACTACCTATGCGCAGCGAATCAGCGCCTCCTTTGTAGTCAGCTGGCAGCTCCTTGATTCCTTGGCCGGCGTGGTGGCTTCGGCGGGACTACGCGCCCAGCGGCAGGTCATCAAACACATAATCGATATGCCCTCCGAGTCCGAGCAGGCCTTCGCCACTTCCTGGCGCCAAATCCTGAGGAAAATTCCAAGTAAGGCCTGGACCCCTGAGCTAGCGCTTCGAGCAAAGCCGAAGCCCCAAGAACACCATCCGACCCTGCGGATCGGTCTCCTCAGTGTTGCCGCGCGCTATGACGCTGGCGCTCGGCGCTCTTTACACGAACGGGCGCGCCGCGGTTCCCTCGATGCCCTCTCCAGTCTCGGAAGTGTCGTTGACCTGCCGCCGCGGGTCGTCAGCTCGCTGATCGAGCAAATGGCTCGGCAGGTCGAAAAGCAGATCGCCGATGCCCATCGAGGCACTTTCGGCTTCGGATCCCACGACGTGTCTGAAGTCCTTGTCCTGCTGAATACCTGGCATCCGGAGCAAGCCCAGTGGGCGCCAGTCATCAAGCAACTTTCCGATCCCGCAGTCGCCATTGAAAGCAAGCAGCGTGGGCTGGTCGTGCTTGCCAATCTCGCTGAACATTTACCCGAGCAGGTTCGAGAAGAGTTGCGACCTGTCGCATTAGCGCTGTGTAGAGAGGAGATAGGAGGACGAGAAAACCCCTTCGAGCCTGACCATGACCTGTTGGGCAGGGCTACCCGTCTCGCAATCGTTCTCCGGGCCATTGATCCCAGTGAGGACGAGACGCCGCTGGTCCGACTCCTGCAAGGTGATGCCGAGCGTCGCCGCTGGGCTGCGTTCCTAGCTGCCCATCTGCGGCGTCCAAGCGATGTGGGGTTGCTCGCTACCTTGACTTCTGATCCCCATCCAATGGTCAGGGCATCAGCAGCCGGAGGGCTTGCAGGAATGCTCGTCGATGAGGTGGGCGGCGACCTCGTGCCGGCAACCCTTCGCAGCTGCCTCGCCGATGGAGGCGTCTGGGTGCCGGATGCAATCGCCGGGGTTATCGCGGATCGATCTCAGCAGTACGGTCGGGGGGTGGCGCAGGAACTACTCGAGAAATTGCGGGAGCATCCCTCCGCTGTGGTGCGGGCGAGTGCTCGAAGGGAAGCCTGAGAAATCGGGGCGAGCTAACGTCCGCGTGGCCGCCTTCGCGCCAATTCGCGTCTCCGCTTCAACTCCCACCGGAGCTCGCGCAAGTAGTTCCGGCGAGGGCGCTTCCACTCGACGCCGTCCAGCTCGCCGAGGTAGCTGTCGCGATCCTCGTACAACGCCACCTCGTGAAACGGTCCCGCCCGTCGATAGTCGATGTAGAGGCGGGGGAGCCAGTTCGTCGGGTCCGGCGACCAGTCGATGTGGTGGACGGACTCCAAGGGGATGCGGCCGACCAGGTAGACGAAGTGCCCCTCGTGATCGACGCCGCGGGCCTTGCCGTCGCTGATCTCGACGTGGACGGCGGCGGCGAAGACTTCGAGGAAGGCGTCCGCCACGTCCTTGACCTCGTACTTGAACCACGACGAGGCGGTCAGTTGCAGCAGTCGTTCATCGGTCTTCGGATAAGCCCAGCGCTTTCGCGAGCGCAGCTTCACCACCAACACCTCGGGCACGGCCTCACCGGGCGGCTTGGGCGGCTCAGCAGGGCCAGGAAGTTGCAGATGCCGGCGAAGCTCCTCTCGGATTTCTTCGCGGCGTCTGAGCACGGCGACGGCATCGGGACGGCCGAAGACCTTGAGGGCGAAGGTGACCCAGCGATACGGGCGTGAAACCCAGGCAAGGTCATCAGGCTTTAGCTGCTCGACCACGGCGATCAGCCTAGATGTTGGCCCTCGCCGTGGGGCAAGGACTGGGGCAAGGAGCCCCACGGATTCCAGCCGATCTCCACGTAGTTCGATCTTGCGAAAACCGCTTGAAACCGTACCCCACGTAGTCCAGCGGGTCCTGGATTCGGGCTCATAATCGGACCGTCCTTGTAGGAACCCGAAGGTCAAAGGCTTCTCGCTACCTCAGATTCCCATCTCCGATAGCTCCCATCCGTTCGGGAGAGGGGGCGAAACTAGACTCGGGCTCTTGAGGCGCGGCCTGCACGATCACCGGGTGCAAGGCTCAAGGCAAATGATAGGGCTATCTCGGTGACACGAACGGACGCCAGCGTGGAACGGCTCGAAGCGATCCTTCGGAGCACGCCTTGGTTCATGGAAGCGCTTGTGGCAGCGAGACGAGTTGCGGCACCGGACTGGCTGATCGGAGCCGGCGCGATCCGCAATGCCGTTTGGGATCACTTGCACGGATATAGCGAGCCGACTCCGCTAGCCGACATCGACCTTGTCTTCTTCGACTCCACCGACACGTCTGTGGACCGCGAGCGTCAAGTGGAGGAGGCGCTTAGGACCCAACTGCGCGGAGTGCCTTGGGAGGCCCGAAACCAGGCGGCGGTCCATCTTTGGTTTCCGCGGAAGTTCGGATACGAGGTCGAGCCGTTCGCTTCGACCGCCGAGGCCATCGCCACCTGGCCGGAGACCGCTACAGCCGTAGCGGTACGCCTAAACAAAGACGACGATCTCATGGTCGTGGCTCCATGCGGCCTGGGCGACCTGCTTGGAATGGTGCATCGCCGAAATCCGGCGCGGGTCACGGTCGAGGAGTACGAGCGCCGGCTGGCGACCAAGCGGATCGCCGAGCTCTGGCCGCGGGTGACGATCATCCGATGAGTACGCGCCGGGGCTGGCGGCCTCAGTCCCAGGGGATGACTTTCAGGACATCGGTCAGCGAGTCAGTGTCGAGAGCGACATTGGCCGCCTCCCGAGCCTGAGCTGTCGCGTTTAAGGCAACTGAGAAGCCCACTGCCTGAAATAGCGGCACGTCGGAGCGGGAATCCCCGACAGCGATGCACTGGGAGAGCTCGATCTGGCTGGCCTCGCAGTGCGACTTGACGAACTCCAGCTTGTCCCACTCGTCGAAGTGGCGCTTGACGGCTCCCGTAGGGACGCCGTCTTTCACCTCGGCCTCGGTGCCAGACACGGCAGCAAAGCCGTGTCGCCGTCGAAACTCCTGGGCGGCAAGGACCAGGTGACCGTGCCCAAGATGGACTCGATGCCGCGTTCCCTGAGGCCGAGGATGGTCGCGTCGATCTCACCGATGCAAGGGATCTCCGCAAGCTTCGAGACGATGTCTTCGAGGGGGATGCCGCCGTAGCTATGCGCCTGCTCCTCGGCTACGACGGAGTTAGATATGGCCCCTGAGGCGTATCGCCGCTCGAGCTCCGCCATCTGCTCGCTTTGACCCAACTGGTCGGCCAGGTACTGGCTCACGCTCGTACCCCGGACGAGCGTGCCATCAAGGTCGAAGCAGGCAAGGCGCCAGCGTCGAGACGAGCAGATAGCTTCTGTCGCCGATGTCTGTCGCTCGACCATCGATTGCCTCCATCTCCGACCGGCCGGGGGCCGGGATCATTACCAGGAAGCGCCTGCTTATCGCCTGCGGGATCGCGATGGTGGCGTTCGACATCGCCATCCTCTTGATCGATCAGCGCCTTGAAGCGACCGGCGGTCCCTCGATACTCGGGCTTGAGTTCGCGGGCAGCGCTGGGCGCGCCGCCGAGATCATGGCCGAATGGGGCGTCCACGGCCAATTTCTCGCCCGCCTGTCACTGTGGATCGACTTCGGCTTCATGCTGAGCTACGGGTCCTTCTTCGCGCTGGCGGCTCTTGCCACCCGGGACTTTGCGCGAGAGCGCGGGCTGCGGGCGCTCGCCATTGTCGGAATCGCGGCGCCCATCTTCGCCGTTTCCGCTGCCGTTTTCGACGCCGCCGAAAACATCGTCTGGCTCCTTGTTCTCGGCGGCCACGGGGGAGAGGCCGGGCCTCCCTTCGCAACTGTCTGCGCCAGCCTCAAGTTCCTGCTGATTGGTCTCGCGATCGTGTACGTCATATGGGGGCTGCTCAGCAGGGCCCGGCAGAGATTGCGATTCGATGGTCAATCCTGACGCTGCCTAGTCAAGGAATGACGCTGGGGCAAGAAATGGGGCAAGAAGCCCCACAGACTCCAGCCGATCCCAGCCGATCTCGATCTCGTGAAAACCGTTTGAAACCGTGCCCCACGTATCCCAGCGGGTCCCTGGTTCGGGCTCATAACCCGAAGGTCGCGGGTTCGAATCCCGCCCCCGCTATGGCCTTAGTAGAGCAAAGCTCGCTCAGGTCCTTTACTTGACTGAAGGCGCTCGACACGAGCGCCTTCAGTCGTATTAGGCCGCTGTTGCGGTCGATCTCGACACGCAGCCGGAATGCCTCGAAGACCGCCCGCCGCAGTTCGGGATCGGCTTCCGCCAGCGCCTTGGATAGGTCGGGCAGGGCGTCGATGATCGCGGCGGCTTCGCGGGGGTCGAAACCGTCACCGTTTCGTTGTGCCTGGTCGAGCTGGGCGATGGCCACCTCGATCTCCTGACGCTCGGATTTCAGAGTGCGGATTCGCTCGCCGACGAGCGCCGGATCGACGCCGGCCTCGATCGCGGCGAGCTGGCGCTCGATCCGTTGCTCGACCTCGCCGAGCTGTCGGCCGGCACGCTCCCGCTCGGCGCCGTCCTTGTTCTGTATTTCCGCCTCCAGGGTGGAGCTCTGCTTACGGAAGTGCGCGAGGCGATCGGCACCGAAGACCCGCGTGGCGAAAAAGGCATCGATCAGCGTCAGCAGGCTGTCCTCGCGGATGTACTGCCATTTGCCGTGGCCGGTCGCCTCGGCGGCGGTGTCGCCGTAGGAGAGCCGGTAGCCGCAGGTGTAGTAGGTGCTGCTCTTGCGGTGCTTGCCGTGCATTCGCAGCGGGTTGTGGCCGGTGGCGCAATGGACGATGCCGCGTAGCTGGTAGAAGCGGTTCTGGGTGTAGCGGCGGCGGTTGCCGCCCTGGCCGGTGCTGCGCGCCTTCATCTCCGCCTGCACCCGCTCGAAGTCCTCCTCGGAGACAAGCGCCTCGTGGCGCTGATCGGCCTCGACCCAGTCCTCAGGGCTGCGCCGGACCAACGGCCCCTCGCCCTGCTTGACGGCGCGGAAGTCGAGCCGGTTCCAGTAGAGCCGCCCGGTGTAGACGTGGTTTTCGAGGATCGAGCGGATCGTGCTCTTCGACCACTTGCCCGAGGTGTTGCGCTTGGAATCGACATGGCGAGGTGGGGGAGGGCCGCCGGGGCGGTTGAGGTGGTCGGCGATCTCCTTGTAGCCCGAGCCGGCGAGGAAGCGCTGAAACATCTCGACGATCACCGGCGCCTGCTCGGCGTCGCGGGCCAGCCGCGACTTCGTGTCTCCGGCGCGGGCTCGGCGGGGGTCGGGGTGGGGCTGGTGCCGCAGTCGGTATCCGTAGGGTGCTCGACCGCCGTTGCGGTAGCCCTGGCGGGTGTTCTCGGTCTGCCCGCGCCGCACCTCGCGGCCCAACTTCTCGACCTCGAACTGGTCGAGCGCCTGAAACATATGGCGGATCAGCCGCCCCTCGGGGCTGGTCTGATCCCCGGCGCTGCGGGCGTAGAAGACCTCGACACCGGCCCGGGCCAGCTCGCGCTCGTAGGCGAGGGCGTGGAAGAGCTCGCGGCTGAGGCGCGAGGTGGAGTAGACGATCACTGCGTCGAAGCGCCGCGCGTCTGGCTCCTTGGCCTCGCGGACCAGCTCGCTCCAGCCGACCCGATCGTCGCGGCGGCCGGCCTCCTGGTCGGTGAAGTCGCAGACGATCCGGCCGCCCAGCTCCTCGGCCTTCTCGGCGCACTCGTTGCGCTGGGAGGGGAAGGAGATGGTCGGGTCCTGCTTGTCCTTGGTCGATAGGCGTCCGTACCAGGCGAACTTGCGCATCATGGCCTCCTCGTGGAGTCGGTGGGAACGGCTGGAATGGCCGGTAAACTGGTGGCATGGCAACGCGTGACCAGCTGCACCGTGAGGTCGACAAGCTGAGCGAGCCCCAGGTTCCGAGGGCGCGGATCATCGTGGTCGATGAGCCTGAAGCGGAGGACGACATCGTCGGGCTGCCAGAGGCGTGGAAGACCTTCGAGGACGGCACGCCGCAGCCGAACTGGGTGGCGCTGCTGCACGAGGCTCGTAGCGGTCGGCGTTGACCCTCGTCGTTGATGCCACGGTCACGATTGCCTCGGTCGGCAGCGCCGAGGGCTTCAAGTCTTTGGGCGACGATGATCTCGTCGCCCCGGCGCTGATGTGGTCGGAGGCCCGCTCGACCATGCACCTCGGGCTGCTGAACGGAAAGGTCAGTGCCGAGCAGGCCAAGGTCCAGCACGAGCGCCTCGAAGGCTGCCCGGTTCGTCGCGTCGATGAGCCCGAGCTCGGAAGGACTGCCTGGAAGATCGCCGAGCAGTTCGGCTGGGGCAGGACCTACGACGCTGAGTACGTCGCGCTGGCCCAGATTCTCGGTTGCCGGCTGGTGACGCTCGACGGCGCCCTGCGTCGAGGCGCAGACCGGCTCGGCTTCGTCGTCTCGCCAGCCGAGCTTTGAAGTAGCGAACGCCGGGAAGCTCATTTCGCGTCCTCCAAGCTGCGCTCGATGAACTTGCCGACCTGGGCTGAGCTGCGCGATGCCGCCGTGCGCAATCGCCGCGGCGTGGTGAGCCCGCGCTCCAGGGCTTGGCGGATCGCCATCTGAATCTGCTCGGGCTGAGCGCCCATTGCGAGCGCGTCGACAATGGTGCGCTCCGGTCGCGTCACCGGCAGGCCGGCGATTTCGCCGACCTCCCGTTTCGTCGGCGGGTCGTTCAGCGTGTGCAGTTGAACGCCGGGGCGGGCGCGCTGCCCGCGCTCTGAGCGCGGCAGCGAGAGGTGAACGGCGTCGGGGATCACGTCGGAGAGATCGTGGAGTTCGAGGGCGCTCTCGTGTGAGACAACCGCCCCCGCATCGCGCAGCGGAAGCCACGCCGCCATTACGTGCTCGTAGGGACTGGGCGGGAAGTGCCGCAGCCTGTAGAGCCCTCGCCGGATTCGCAGATATCGCCCTCCGGGCCGGGCATGGTGGGCCAGGGTGCTGTGGTCCATGCGCGCGGCGATCGCCTGTGGAGCGGTGAAGTACCCTGCCTGCGCCTCGGCCAAGTAATATAGTCCGTCGTGATCCACGTCAGACATAACTAGGATCATAGCAATTTAATCTCTGACCTTTTCTGTTGTCTTTTGCCGGTGATGCGCCAGAAGCAGGTCGAAGATCGCCTTAGCTTGCTCGCGTCGAAGCTGATCGTCCAGCGCAGATCCGGGTTGCGCCTGCTCGATCGACATGCTGGCCTTCAGGTCGCCGACCGGTGTAGCGCCGCGCCGGTCATGGCTGGGCCGCCGCTGACTCTGCCCGACACGTTTAGCTCCATTCGCCCGTGATCTCAAGCGGCGTTGGCTCCCAGCCAGTCGATCGGCTGATCGAGATTGCGGAAGTCGCGGAAGATCGGGGCGAACGGGCCTTTGGCTTGCAGATCCTCGAATAGGCAGAAGGAGATCGCCACCTCCGGCGCGCGGGCGAGCTGGGGATCGCTTCGCAACAGAGCGATGGCGGTTGAGCGGCGGCGCTCCAGAGCCGCTCGCGACCCTCCGGCGAGGACGCAATGGACCGGCGGGAAGACCGGATAGCGCAGGCGCCACAGCGGCTCACCGCCGTCGCCGGCCAGCCGGTACAGCTCCGCGTAACGAACTAGCTCGGCGACGAGGCGATCGACCGAGAGGGTGGCGCGGTCGATCTCCAAGAAGCGCTGCTCGATCGCGACTCCGTTGCCGTCGATGCGCAGGTAGGTGAAGACGGCATCGGCGATCAGCGCGCGCCGTCGCCGCCCGCGCCCGTAGTTGAGCGGGTGGGAGACCTCCTGGCGCCAGGCGAAGGGACCGAATTCATCGCCCCGCTCGCGTGCGGCGGAGAGGAAGCAGATTGCCGAGTCGTTGACGGCTAGCGTGTGGGCTTGAAGCGCCCCGGCCGCGTCCTCGGCACCGATCAGGCGCGGCTCGCCGTCCAAGACGCCGGCCTCCCGCGCAAGTCGAGCGCCGCGCTCGGTGACGTGCCAGAGCCGGCGCGGCGCGCCGTGGGGAGTCTCGATGTAGCCGGCGAGCCCTGTCTTGGCGAGTCGGGCCAGGACCTTCTGCGCCCAGCGGTAACTGCCATCGGGAAGGTGGATGGCCCGCACCTGAGCGGCGGAGAGGATGCGGTGCTGCGCGAGCGAGGCGACCACCTCGATCCCCGTCTCCGAGCACGCCGATCGGAGGGTGGCGAGATCGGTCACGCGCCCTCCTCGGTCGGTGCCCAAAGCGGAGCCGGGCGGGTCGCGCCGTCCTCGCCTGCCGGGGCGGATCGCCCGGCGGCGCCCGGCTTGCGCCTCAGTGCTTCGAGTTTGGCGAGGATGCGCGCGTCGAGCGTTTCGAGGTGGGCAATCACCTCGGCGACCTGCATCCGGGCTGCGGCTTCGCCTGCCAGCGCATCGCCGTGAGCCGTTGGCGCTCCGAGAATGTCCTCGACCCTGATCCCGTCGAGGGCGAAGGGCTTGCTCAGCTCTCCCCGGTGAGTGACCTGGGCGACGAAGCGGTAGCGGCCAAGCTTGGTCAGCGCGGCGGGATCGGGCTGGCCCGCCCACTCCTTGGTGAGCAGGGCGGCGGCGTGCGAGTTCAGCGCGGTGGCGAGCAGGTGCGAGCGGTTGGTGGTGAGCGCGTTCAGCGTCTGCGGGTTCAGCCGCTCGGGGTTCTGGTTCAGCACAACCGCCCGCAGCCCGAACTTGGCGCTTTGCTCCAGCAGGGCGGCGAGGTTGCCCGAGGCCGCGCCGTCGTAGCTCTGGACCTCGTCGAGGAAGACCCAGAAGGGTCGGCGCTGTGCGGGGGAGAGCTCGGACCTGGTGCGCGCGGCGTGCAGCAGGTCGAAGAGGAGCAAGTTGGCGAGCAGGCGCTCGCGCGTGCCACCCGCGCCGGGGCAGGCGAGGACGATCTGCCCGGTGTCCATCGCTTCCCGCACCCGGTAGGTGCTCTGGCTCTGGCCGAGCAGAGCGCTGATCGGGGTCGAGTGGCGCAGCCGGTCGACCAGGTTGGTGAGCGGCGTGATCGCCTCCTGCGCGAGTAGCGGAAAACGGTCGATCCAAAACGCCTGCGAGGCCTTCGGCAGGAAGGGAAGGACGGCGGCGCGCCAGCGCTCGTTGGAGAGCAGGGTGGGGAGCTGGAAGATCGTCGGCGCCAGCTCGGGCGGCAAGACCGGCGCGATCCGCGCCAGCGCCCCCGCCGCCTGCGTGGTCAGGTTGATCGCGCGGGTGCTCTGCTCGCCCCATTGCAGGGTCGAGGCGAAGGCGTCGACGATCGCCTCCACTCGCGACTCGGCGGCGGCAGGTCCGCTGCCGCGCAGCTCAAAGAGGTTCCAGCCGGGCAGGCTTGCCAGCCCAGCTGAGCTGAGGTCGATCTCGACCACTCGCCGGGCGACGCCGGGATCGTCCAGATAGGGCCTGATCCGCCCCAGTGCATCGGCGTGGGGGTCGAGGAAGAGCCCGCCGTGGCCTGAGCGGACCAGGTGGACGAACTGGGCGATGGCGGTCTCGGTCTTGCCGTAGCGGCTGCGCCCGGCGACGTAGGAGAAGAAGGTGTCGGCGGTGCGGACCCCGACGACCCGCTCGCCGCCCTCACCGGCAATCCGGCCGAGCGGGATCAGATCGTCCTTGACCTCATCGAAGGTCGGCAGCTTCGGCGCCGCCGGCAGGAGGGTGCCGGAGCGCAGCACGTTCTCGCCGAGGCAGTGGACGGTCGGCGGCTTCAGGAAGCCCGCCACCTCGCGAGCGGTGAGGATGCTTCGCCGTGCCGGCCGGAAGAGGCCCGAGGAGAGGCGGCGGTCGAAGCCCCGCCGTCGAGCTGGGAAGTCCGAGCCGAAGAACACCGCGTCGCCGATCCCGAGCCCGGCGGGGCGCAGCCAGTTCTGCGCCGCGAAGGGCTCGAAGGCGGCGAGCAGGCCCTGCATCGCCAGCTTCGCGCGAGGGCGCTCGGCGGCCTGGCAGCAGAGCAGGACTTGCGCCTCGAAGAGCGGGCCGGCGTCGCGCAGCTTCGCATCGAGAGCCTGGCCGACCAGGCGGCGGTCGATCAGCTCGGCGGGATCGGCGGTGTCGCGGCGGCGCTCGCCGTCGAGCACGTCCATCAAGCTGCGCCGTTCGCCGTGCGCCCGCCGCGCCTGTCGCTTCAAGCGGCGGCGCAGCCGGGTGCGGCGGCGCCCCGCCGCCGGCAGCAGGTCGAGACAGACCGTCGAACGCTCACGATCCTGCGGGCGAAGCGAGGCCATCGCCGCGACGAAGGGCTGGAGCGGATCGGGCTCGTTGTCGAGCCGCGCCAGCGGTTCGACGCTGGGGCGGGCCAATCTCAGCTCGGTGCGCAGCGTGACCTCGCTGGGCCTGTCGGGTTCGGGTGCGACCTCGGCCGCATCGCGCAGCTCGACTCCCTCGTAGCCGCGGAGTGCGTTGCGCAGGAGCTGGCGGGAGCGGGCCGGCACTTCGAGCAGGTAGACGAGACGGCCCTCGCTGTCGTTGGTCAGCCGCACCCGCAGCGCGCAGGCGCGGCGATCGAACCAGCCACGCACGCTGCGATCGGCCTGGGCCATCTCGGCGGCGACGCGCAGGACGGCCTCGGGCTTCGCATCGAACTCGTCGGCCGGGACCACAGCCACCGCCGCTCGCGTCGCCAGCGTGCGGCGCGTGGCGAGGAAGCGTTGTGTAGCCAGCGCGGAGGCGATAGCGAGGGCGCCGAGAGCGAAGGGCGCGAGCGATGCCGCGGAGGCGAGGAGCTGATCGACGCGGATGCCCGACACGGCGCGCCAGATGGCGGCGGCCATGAGCAGGGCGAAGATCGCCAGCATGGGCCGCGGGTCGGAGCGATCCTCACCCATCATGCACCAACCTCTGGGTCACGTAGGTATGTCGGCAAAACGCAGGCCCCGGAATCCGTGCTGCGCTGCCAAATCGGGCGCTTTCGCGGCAGCGTCCGGGCGAACCGAGGGGCGGCCTGACGGTCGGCCCGGCAGTCGAGCTGCCAGGCGACCAGTTGCGACGCCCGGCTTGGATTCCGTAAAAAGGGCTCACACCTATACAGAGCAGCGAGCAGCAAAAGTGGACCGTCTTGTGTGACGAATCCGACATTTGCCGCAACGACTGTCCGGCTGCTTGCCTCATACCCCTTTGTCGAACGAGGCGTGGTTTTGCGTCGCGAATTCCGCATCTACAACAACAGGGGAGCGAGCCGGGAATTTGGACCCCCGAATTTTGAAATCGCCTTCGATTTTTTTGCCTCATACCTATCCGTCGTACGAGGCGGCGTTTTCCGGCAAAAATTTAGATTTCGCAGCCGCCGCGCCCTACGCTGAGGAGGTGGCAATGGAGAACGAACCTCCACGCCGGTGCCGAGCCCTGGGTCAGCACCGGTCGGTACGGCAGAGACCTGCAATGGCCCGCCTCCGCCAGGCGGACGGCGGATACGGCATTTGTCGGCGACCGGACGAAAAGTAGATGGCACAGGAAGCCGAGGCAAGCAGCAGCGACGCCGCCCGGAACACGATGCGCGCCAACCGACGCGTCGACACCGGACCAGAGCGTGCCCTCCGGTCTGCGCTTCATCAGCGCGGACTGCGCTTTCGCAAGGATCTGCGCCTGAAGCTCGCCGGGTCGTCGGCTCGACCAGACATCGTCTTCACACGAGCGAGAGTCGCCGTATTCGTGGACGGCTGTTTTTGGCACAGCTGTCCCGAGCACGGGGAACTGCCGAAGTCAAACCGGGCCTTCTGGGCGGAGAAGCTGAGGCGCAACGTCGCGCGTGACCGCGAGAACAACAGGACGCTTGAGAAGAACGGCTGGACTGTGCTTCGCTTCTTCGAACATGTGCCCCCGGCCGAGGCGGCCGAGGCGGTGTTCGACGCCATCCGGCGCTCGCCGCTCCGCGACTGAGCCAGGTAGGGGCCGCCCCGTGGGATCGACTGATTCAGACCGTCAGCTTCCGCGCTTGCGTCTCAGGATCTCGGGCTCATCGACCCCCACCCGCGCGAATTGATGCCCGATCTGACTCGCGACCCGTTGGGCGAAGTCCGGCTTCAACTCTCCGACCCAGCGATACCGGACGCGCTCTTCCGCACGGAAGTAGTAGTGGCCACGTTCTCTCGACGCTACGACGAAGCCCTCCGGGCCCACCTCGAACGAGATCAGTTCTAGATCCTTCGGATCACCTTGTAGAGCAAGCGACTTCCAACTCGTGCTGAAGGGGTCGTAAAAAACGAAATCGACCTTCCCATTCGCTGGTTCCCCCAAAGGCAAGAAGGGGAAGGAGATGACATCACCAGTCTCATGACCCTCGCTGTCGCAGAACGGCTGAACGCACATCCAGAAGTTCTCACGGCGGCCGACAATCGTGCCGAGCTGGAGCTTGCGGCGCGGCTTCGAGTAGCTCGTACGGAGCATCATGCGTGTCGCGAAGCGACCGTCAGCGAGGTCCGCCTGATCCTCGGTGTCGCAGAAGAGGTTCGTGGCCGAGTTCAGGATCTTCCTCATTGCTTTTTTGCTTCGACCGCCGTAGTTCGCTTGCTCTTCACGGGCCTCATCGCGGCCGAGGCCCTCACGCAACATTCTCACGACTTGGGCTTCGGTCACCGGTGTATCGAACGAGAAGAGTTCACCGAATGAGGCGTTGGCGCCGAAGGTAGCTTTCAGCCAGGCGCGGATCGCCTCGGCGTTCGCCGCTTTACCGACCTCGGATCCCGACAGGACAGAGCGGATCTCGCTGGTGACCATCTCGATCACATGTGCCTCCGCATCGGACGGCCGTCTGAGGGCGATCCTATGGCCGAGGTAACCGCGGTCGAGCTCGGGACCGAGCTTCTCAAGGATTCGATGGGTGTCCTGACGGATCGCCGCGAGGGCCTGCAATCCGACGCTGCTAACGATCCCTTTGGTTAGGTAGGCGAACTCATCGGCGAGCCGATCGGGCAGCTTTTCGATCGGTACGCGATTCCTCCTGATTGCGTGGTCGGGGATCGTCACGGTTTCCTTTGCGAGGACGACGATCCGAACCGGCCCCTTGGTCATGTCGAGGGCATCGTCTCCGCGCTCCAAGCTCGCGTCCGCGTAGGCATTATCGAGAACTCCCTCCACCTCGTTGGCCACCCCGACGAGGTCATCTTGACCCGTGTATATCGCGATTACCCTGAGGCGTCGACTGGCCGCGTCTTCGTCAGCTTTCAGGACTTCGGAGATCAGCTCGCAAGCGCGCTCGCCCCTGGTTCCGTGCATCCACCAGTCGATGACGAGCAGATCTGCCCTCGCAGCGGTTCTCGTCAGTCGGGTTCCGACGGCTTCGTCGGGGTCGAGGATTGAGCACACCATCCCGGCGTTGGCAAACGCGTCGATCAGCTGCCTGGCATCCAGGTCGTGGCTGTCGCCTTTGGCGCCGGTCGGCTCTTTCAGTTTGGTGATCGCGGTGCCACCCGGTGCCGCAGCGCCGCCGATCAGCTCGTCGGGATCCGCGAGCTCGCTGGGCGGCGGGGAGTCCCGCGGGATCCCCCGGTCATCGACGACGACCACGGTCTGGAGGAAGTCGTCGACGATCTTCCGCACCCGCTTATCGAACTCGAGGCTCGGCATCAGTGCCCCCGCTCGCGTCGTTGCCGGATCCGGAAAACTGCGCCAGAGTCGGCGCTGGGAGGATCCAGAAGAAGGTCCATGCTCTCTCGGTCGAGGACCTCGCGACTGACCGAGAGCCCATATCCGGTGCCCCCCGGCTTACGGCTGAAGCCGCGTTCGAAGATTGCGTCCTGATCCCTCACCGCGACCCCGGAACCCGTGTCGCGTACCACCATGTCGCCGCGGTCGACATCGAGCGTGATCCTCCGCGGGCCCTGGAAATCACGTAGCCAGTAGAGAGCGTTGTCAACGAGGCTCACGAAGGCGGGATAGATGGTCGAGGGATACTGAACGAGTTTGTATTGCGTAAAGGCCCGGGTCGCCTCGAGGACGACTCCCTCCTTCTCCAGCCGACGTTCGAAAACATCCTCAAGGAACGCGACGATTTCGCCGCCTTTTATCGTGGTCCTCTTGCGGTAAAGCCTGCGGTTAAGTGGCGTGAACAGGTTCAGGTAGCTGTCGAGATGCTCGAACGACGAGCGCAGATCGCGAACCGGGGCCCGAAGCCCCGGATTCTCCGCGGCCCAGTTGGTAAGGCGCTGGATGTTCGACCGAATGCCGCGAACCGTCGCCTGAAACTCATGGTTGATGACCTCGACGGCCATGCCGAGCTGGGTGAACTCGAGATCCTGTTCCGAACGCTCCCGGAAGCCCTCCAGGTCGGCCTCGAGTGCCTCCACCTCGTCGAGGCGGGTGACCATCGGCCCGCGGCCGTTCTCGGGCCATACGAGCTCCTCCAGTTGTTCGGCGACGCTTCCGAGTGCCTGTAGCTGGGCTGACGTCACCTCCGCCACCTGGGCTTCGAGCTCCGAGCGAGTCTTGACGAATTGACGGTCGTCGAGGGCCGTGACATCCGTGGTCGCCGCTTCGCTCAAGATCAGCTGCACCTGCTCCTCCACCGTCCGCAAGCTGGCTTTTCCGAGCTCCCGCGAGCGCTCGGTCGCAGCTTTCGCGGCACCGCTCAGCCGTCGCCTCTCCGACGAGGCGCGGTCGACGCTCGAATCGGTGATCAGCTTGATCGCCCGGTCGAATCGCACCCGACGGGCCAGCGCCGCCTCATGCTCGGATTGCGCCGCCTCGAGGAGCTTCTCGATCTCCACTTCCGCCGGCTGGAAGACATCGCCTTGAAGGCGGTCCATCTCCAACTCGTATCCGCGCCATTCGCGGGTGAGATCGCGGGTCAGCCCGACACCACGAGGCCGGCGGATCGAGTAGGACTCCATCAGCTTTGCGAGGTCAGCCCGCGAGCGACTCTCGGCATCGGCCAGCGCGGTGGCCGCCGCCTCTCCTTGCGCCTCGGCTGCCGTAGCCAAGTCTCCCCGCAGTCGCTCAAGAATGGCGCCCACGTCCTCCTCGGGTTGCTCTCTTCCCACTCGCTCGAAGAACTCGGTGAGAGATTTGGAGAGCACCCGGCGGCGCTCGCGGACCTGTCGCCCGCGGCGGGAGCGCGCCTTGTCGATCCGTTCCAGCTCCTCGCGTCGCTCGTGATAGGCGTCGGAGAGAGTTCCCTCCTCGCGGAAGAAGTCGAAGGCCACTTGGTAGAAGAACCGCTTGAGGATGTCCCGAAACTGCCGGTAGGCCTCATTGGTGGCGAACCCCTCCCGGCCGGCTTTCTCCCTCAAGTCATGGTTTCGTTTCCGGCTGAGTTCGACGACCCCGAACATCCTCCGGTAGGAAAAGAAGTAGTCGGACGCGCTTTTCGAGCGCCTCCGTTCCAGGTCGAGGAAGTCGAAGTCGGAGTTGCCGTACGGAAGGACCCTGATGCCATCGCGATATATGTAGAGACCGCTGTAGCGGTCGAGCTTGGCGACGATCTCGGACCACCGCTCCGGGTTGAGACGGGATTGCGAGCGTTTCCCTTGGACGTAGGCGATGTGAACCTCGAAGGGACCGCACACCGTCGGCTCGCCGTGGGCATTAGGCCAGGCGAGGTCCCACGACACGGGTTCGTCTCCGAACACCGAGACGCGACCCTTGAATTGACCGAAGTCGTCGAAGGATCCGTGGAAATGGTGATCCGCAGCCTCGAACTCGGAGGGGGTGAAGAAGGCCGACTCGCCAATCAGGTCGGTCCATGCATCGTCGGACCAGTGGTCGCGGAATTCCGTCGCCAGCGCAGGCTTGCTGTGCCCGGGGGCCATGGTGTTGCTGAAGCCGAGGAGGGTCTTCAGGAGCGGTGCGGCCTCAACAGTGGGTTCCGTGACCTCAGTGAGATCCGCCACCAGGTCAGGTGACGTCGGCTGGATATAGAACTGGGTTCCCGAGGCTTCTCGAAGGCTCGGCGTGCTGAGGGAGTGCTCGTAGCCGAGCACGGAAAACCCCTGCAGCCCATCAAGCTCGGCATTTATCCGTTTGACCGTCGCGGCGTCGCCCGCGCCCTTCAAATCATTGACGTTCGCCCGGATTCGGGAAACCAGACCAGCCAGGTCATCATCGCTCGGCAGCGTCCCGCCGGGAAGCACCGCAGTGGGTATCTCGATCTGGGCAAGTTCGGCACTTTGCAGCTCAAAAACGCTCCAGTTGAGTAGCGCGACCACGATGTCTCCCGGCTCTCCTTCCTCCAAGGGCCTCGTGAGCACGAGCACCTGCGGCCCGATCGCGGCGATCGCGAGCCGCCCGATCCCCTTCTCTCCGAGCACGGGACGGCGCTTGAAGCCTGCGCGCGTGGGCTGCGGACGGCCGCGCGCCGGCACCTTGCCCTCGGTGCCGAGCATGAGCCAGCGGTCGTTGAAGTCCTCCTCCGACATCCCTATGCCATCGTCTCGTAGGACGAAGAGCCGCTCTCGCCGGAAGTAGTCGGCTACGGCCTCGTCTGCATAGGCGTCATGCGCGTTCTTGAAAAGCTCGCTGATCGCAGTCGGAATCCCCGCGATCTGCTGGCGGCCGAGCATGTCCACGGCCCGCGCCCGGGCGCGGAAGTGGGCCATCAGCTCTGACCGCCGGGCTGTTGCGCATGTTCGGCGAGGTGCTCAGCGAACACATCGCCCATACGCTTGGCGAGAAGGACCGGCACGGCGTTCCCAACCTGGCGCGTCGCTGACTTTATCCCGCCGTCGAAAACAAAGTCTTCGGGGAAGGTCTGAAGGCAGGCCGCCTCTCTGACGCTGATCGGCCGGTCCTCATAGGGATGGCCGAACCTCCCGTTCGAGATGGAGGTGCATTTGGTCGTGAGGACGGGAGCTGGACCATCGGCGTGCATACGGCCGTAAACATCGGAGTGGCCGTCGTGATTGCGATGGCACGCGAGTTGCAGGTCGTCGGGCCAATCGAAGCGATTCCCTCCCGGCGGGGTCGCACGGAGGCGTTCGAGGTTTCGAGGCGTGACGGCACTGGCCAAGTGGTTCGGAACGTCGGGATGTTCCTCGCCGGCCGTGAGTGGGGGCAGGTGGCCTATCCATTCCCAAACCGTCGACAGGGGAAGCTGACCGGCGCCATTTCCGTGACTCGGCGCAGGAATACGGATCGGACCGAGTCGACTGGCGAGGATCACGAGGCGCCGCCTGCGCTGAGGCACGCCGTAACGCTGGCAGTCGACTACCTCTGAAGACACTTCATACCCCTGCCTCTTCAGCGCCTTGCAGAATCTCTTGAAGGTGCTTGCGTTGGCATGAGCCATCTTTAGGCCCGGAACGTTCTCGACGAAGACAAACTCCGGACGAAGCGTTTCGACGATCGGCAGCAATCTGAGAAGGAGTGCGCGTCGAGGATCGGGGCGACGCGCGCCGACGAACGTGCTGTACGGCTGGCAGGGGGCGCATGCGCTAAGCAGAATCGGACGACGATCCGGATCGATCGCATCGATCACGTCGTCAACATCGACTCGCGATATGTCCTCCTCGATGAAGCTTGCCTCCTGGAAATTCGCGCGAAACGTCGCGCTCGCCTGAGCCTCGAAATCCAGACCGAAGGCGATCTCCATGCCGGCCTGTCGCAATCCAGCGCTCGTTCCGCCGCACCCGCAAAAGAAATCCGCGACGCGAATTTGTACATCGTCTGATTCCGCAGCGCCCCGCACGGCGTAAGTATCTAATACCCGCAGCTCTACCGGGAGGCAATGACCGACGGCCAGGGGGCCTCGCCAACCGAGATCGGGACGCGCTCGGGCCCGTCCGTGGGCTCCGGGTCGAGGACATAGGGCCCGAGGACTTGCTGTCGTCACCAGCGGCAATCGAGGCGGCGGCCCGAGCGACGCAGGGTCTATGGGATCCCGCGAGATGATCCCGCGATATGGCTTGTCGTTAGCCTGCGGGCACTGTGGCCGACGACTCCGGGATCGGCAAGCTTCGTCGCGTGCCTCTCCGCGAGGTATGGCTGCACGAGGCACGAGACTTCACCACCTGGCTTGAGCGGAACCCAGATGCGCTGAGCGAGTTGCTCGACTTCCCATTGGAGAATGTCGAGCGTGAGCGGAGGGCGGGCAGCTTCAGCGTTGACCTCGTGGCCGAAGACCAATCCGGCGACACGGTGGTGATCGAGAACCAGCTAGAGAAGAGCGATCACGACCACCTCGGCAAGTTGATCACCTACCTCTCGGCGCTGGAAGCGAAGGTGGCCATTTGGATCGTCAGCGAGCCGCGGCCCGAGCATGTTGGCGCGATCACGTGGCTGAACGAGTCGCCGTTGGCGCGATTCTATTTGGTGAAGGCCGAGGCAGTCCGAATCAGCGACTCCCCCGCTGCACCTCTCCTCACGCTCATCACGGGGCCAAGCCAGGAGGCTCGCGAGGTCGGGGTGCAGAAGCAGGAACGAATCGAGCGACACGATCTGCGCGAAGCCTTCTGGGCCTCGCTGCTTGAGCGAGCCAAGTCCCGAAGCAGGCTTCACTCAGGCGTTTCCGCCGGAACCGATACCTGGCTCAGCGCGGGTTCGGGTCGCAGTGGTATCCACTATACGTACGTGCTCCGGCAGCACGACACCGACGTGGAGTTGAGGATCGAGGGTCCGAGTGAAACCGAGAACCACGAGATCTTCAACGCGCTCTTCCAGGATCGAGCAAGGATCGAAGAGGAGTTTGGCGAGCCGCTTGCATGGAACCTCGTCGAGGGTCGCAAGAAGTGCTCGGTCAAGAAGAACCTCGCTGCGGGCGGCTACCGGGCGGACCGCGCGGACTGGCCGAAGATCCAGGACAGCATGATCGACGCCATGATCCGCCTTGAGGAGGCAGTCAAGTCTCGCATCGCCGCATTGTCGATTTGACGCCATCGAGCGGCCCCCCAGCGCCCGCATCCGAGCGGTGATCTCCACTACCTTTCAGGCGATGTTCGCCCCTGATGACGCCCAGCGCGTATTCGAGCACCTCGCGAATGTGCAGGCTGCCAAGCCTGGCCGCGACTTTGTCTTCACGATTGAGAAGACCGACGGCAACTCGGTTACTGGGCAGGTCGTTGAGCGCGACGGCGGCCAGCTTGACCTCCTTGCCGAGGATCACCTCGGCAACCACGGCGAGCAGGTTGCCTGGGACGAGATCGAGTCGATCAAGATCACAAGTACGTGAATCGGCTCATCGCCGCGTGAGCGGCGGGTTGGCTGCTCCTTCATACCTTGCTCAAGGTCACGCTCTTGGCTCAAATGAATGTGACGAGGTAGTTTCAATCGATGTGGACCGACAGACTTCAAGTCTTCTGCGCCGATGTGGGCTCGATCGCCCGCGAGAGTTTCGGCTGGGCACGAAGGATCCCGGGCTCCGACGGCGAGGAACTTCATCAGCCCGAAAGCATTGAGTCGCTTGCAGCTTCGGTTGTTCACGTCCTCCGCAGCGGCGAGCCCGTAGCGCTCGGCTTCGAGGCGCCGCTGTTCATCCCGGTGCCTGAGAACCCGGATCGACTTGGCAAGGCGCGGCCTTGTGACGCTCCTTCGCCGTCTTGGTCGAGCAGCATAGGTGCGTCAGTCCTTGCAACGGCGATGGTGCAGATCCCGTGGACCCTGGGGTTCATCCACGAACACGTACCCGACCTTCGAGTGCACGTTCAGTGGCCGCCATTCGCTGAACAACAGGATGGGCTGCTTCTCTGGGAGGCGTTCGTCAGCGGAGCGGCGAAGGGTGAAACGCATGAGGAGGATGCTCGCAGCGGGGTACAAGCGTTTTGTGAGCGTTGCCGAACCCCGGCGATCCCAGTGCCGCAGATACGGAAAGGCCATTCTCCGTAGTGGCCGCTGCGGCGATCTGGGCTGGGTTTGACCTACCGATCGAGGACATGCGCTGTGGCTGCTTGCTTGTACGGGCGACTCAGCCGCCCAATCCATCCCAGTCGTCAGGGACAGAGTGATGCTTCTCGCGCAAAGCGGCACCCAGCGCCGAACCCGGACTAGGACACGTAGGCCTTGCGCACCATGGCGGCCGTCCATCGGTTCGTGCCGTGGCCCGGGGGGACATCCTTGCGGTTCAAGGTCTCGGCGATCTCGTCGAGGGACTTGCCTTTCGCGAGCAGCGTCCGGATCTGCGTCCGCCGTCCGTAGTCCAGCTTGTTGCACCAGGTGTGGGACAGTCGAACGTTCTCGCGGACGAGCTTCCCGCCGGCCGACTTAAGGATCGGGTAGTGGTCGCGCGAGGGCGTCCACTTGTTGCCCGGCGTCCCGACCGGATCGAACTCGCCGCGCCCCTTGTGGTGGTAGCACTGCGGCATCTCGCACTTCAGGGCGAGGAGCTGGCCGCGCTCGGCCATCTGCACAAGGACATTCTTCACGCCGAGCTCGCGGAGTTGGTCCGCGACCGATTTATCCGCCACGCGCTGATTCTGACACAAGAACCCAAGCCGCCCAGCGCGCGTCCGCGATGGTTTTTAACGATGCGTCAGCCGCCTCTCCTTTTCATGCAACCCAGTCTCCGGCGCGGCTACTGTTCTCGCTTGAAGGCAGCAGCGCTAGGCCTGTTCCTCGGAGACAACGTATTCCGCCGGTCCGGAGTCCTCGACCCAGCCTGGCTTCCAGGTGACGCCCTCGGCCAGCTCGCCGACCGACATCGAGTAGGCGCCTGCGAGGCGGATCAGGGCGTCGAAGTGGGGGATGGCTTCACCGCCCTCGATTTTGTCGAGACGGGCGGGGGTGAGGGCGGCGCGGGCCGCCGCGTCCTTTTGCGAGAGGCCGGCGCGCTCACGGGCGCGGTAGAGGTTGTCGGCGAAGCGCGCCTTGGCTTTGAAGCTGAACGCAGCGGCCGGTTCAGCCATCGGGATCGCCCGCCGGCTGGTCGCCGTTCTTCGATCCGGGTCGCTCGACCACATCCCACTCGCCGGGCACGACGATCGTGTAGCCGGGCTTCCACTCCAGGCCGACCGCGAGGTCGTTGAGCGGAACGCCGAGGCTGCCGGCGATCCGCACCGCCGTGTCGACGCGGGGCATCCGCTCGCCGCGCTCAAGCAGGCTGATCTCGGTGCGGTGCAGCGAGGCACGGAAGCCCAGCTCTTCCTGGGAGACGTCGGCTCGCTCGCGGCAGCGGGCCAAGTTCCGCGCGAAGCGAGCCTTTAGCTCCTCCGTGGGTGGCGCCAGCGTGGGAGGGCGCGGGCTCACGGCTCGTCTCCCGGGATGAACAGCTCCTCTGCGCTCGGGGATAGGCCGGGGTGGACAAGGGCAGCGACGATCGCGTCGCGCTTGCCGGTGTATCCGGGTTCGGCCGTCCAGCGGTTGCTGAGCTGGCCGGCGGCGAGGACCGAGTCGCCGCGCCGCAGCTTGCGGATCTCATGCCGCTCGGCGAGTGCGTCCGGCACTTCGATCTGGCAGCTCGCCCAGGTCCACAGCAGCTCCGGGCGCTCGGGGTCGGCGACCGGGAACTCGATCTCGAGCAGGACGATCGGCTCGTCGGTCGGGCTTCGCGCCAGGCGCGGGTCCTCGATCAGGGTGCCGGTCACGATCGAGTGGTTGAGGCCGGGCGGCGTCGACTCGGGGAAGCACAACCGGCGCCGCCCCGATCGGCCCGCTCGATGCCCGAACATGGCTACTGGCCTCCCGGGGACGTGCCGAGACCAGCCAACACGCTCTCGCAGGTCTCATAGCCGCGCCGGAACCGCTGGTTCGTCTCGGCGTCCTCGCTGCCTCCCTCGACCCCCGTGAGGATCAAACCGGCTTCACCCTGTAGACGCCTGAGCGTTTCCATCAGATCGTGGGGCGGCATGGTCAGCTCGACCTCCGCCCGGCCGTCGTCCTCGCTCCAGCCGATGTCATCCAGCAGGCGGAAGTCTTCGCCGAGCTCCAGTCCGAGCCGCTCGGCGGTGGCGAAATCCTCGTCTCGCTCCAGCGCGTCCCAGAGGTCGCCGACGGAGCCGAGGTGATTGCGGACCAGTTCGTAGAGCCCGTTGCGCTGGTCGCGGTCGATGGTGATGGTGCTGCGGGGCATGGCGCCCTCCTCTCGGTAGGGCACCGAAGAGCCGCCTCGGATCGAGGAGCGTCATCTACCCGGAAGCACGTGGGGCGCTCTGGGAGAATCGGTCGCGCATCGAAGGCTGTTTCTTCGGTGCCAGGCCCCGGGGCGTTTGCGCGCCGCCGGGGCCGTTTATGTCTTGCGGCCGGCGAACGTAGCTCCGCGCGGCGCCCGGATCAAGGCCTCTTTTCGAGCACCGGCTTTTGGCCCGGTTATCCTTGACGCCGCTTTTTGGCTTCAGCAGTGGTTTTCACGGCTGTCAACGCCGGTTGAAAACCGGACCACTTCTGCCGGTTGAAAAGTGGACCACCCCCGGCGTCGGGAAGAGATCGGCCTGAGGTCAAGGTCCCGCCTGCGGAGACGAGCCCGTAGGGCGAGGCGGAGCAGGCGGGAGCGCTCAGTCCCTGGGCGGCGGAGAGCCCAGGTCCTTGTCGCGCAAGCGGTAGCTGTCGCCCTTGAGGCCGAGGATCTCGGCGTGGTGGACCAGGCGGTCGATCATCGCCGCGGCAACCACTTCGTCGCCGAAGATCTCACCCCATGCGCTGAAGGGCTTGTTCGAGGTGACGATCAAAGATGCGCGCTCATAGCGCGCTGAGACCAGGCTGAACATCAGGTTTGCCGCCTCGGGATCGAACGGGATATAGCCGACCTCATCGACCACGATCAAGGGCACGAAGCCCAAGCGGCGCAGCTCCTCCTCGAGCTTGCCCTGGCGCTTTGCCTCTCCCAGGCGCGCCACCCACTCCGTCGCGGTGGCGAACTGCACCCGCTGCCCGGCCAGGCAGGCGCGGATACCGAGGGCGATCGCCAGGTGCGTCTTGCCGGTTCCCGGTGGACCCAAGAGGACCACGTTCTCTTTGCCGTGCAGGAAGTCGAGTTGGCCGAGGTGCTCGACCACCTGCTTCTTCACCGTGCGCTGGAAGGTGAAGTCGAACTCCTCCAGGGTCTTGCGCGCCGGGAAGCGGGCAGCCTTGATCCGGTTCTCCCCTCCGTGGGACTCCCTGGAGGAGACCTCGGTGGAGAGCACCGCCTCCAAGAAGCGCTCGTGTGACCACTCCTCCTCACGGGCACGCTCGGCGAGCTTGGGGAGCGCCCTCGCTGCAGCCGGCATCTTCAGCGCCCGGAAGAGGTGGGTGAGCTCCGCAGTCTTGGTCATGCCGGGATCAGCTCGTCATAGCGCGCCAGAGAACGCAGCTCGACGTCGACCTGGGGCCCGCGGCGGCGGGTGCCGCGAAGATGGTCGAGCAGCTGCTGGTGGGCGGGATCGGTGAAGGTGATGTGCCGGGCGAAGGAACGCTGGTGGGAGGCGACGAGCGCCCCGGTGCCCAACTCGATCGCTGTGAGCTTGCGCTGGCTGACGCGCACCTCCACGCGCCGCCCCGCCGCCCGCGGGTCGAGGGAGTAGTCGTTGGTGTCGAAACGAAGATAGGGCTGCTGGGCCACGCGCATGACGAAGCGGCGGTCGGTGTCGGGCATCTGCACGGGCAGTGGCCGCATCCGCTCGCGCTCCTCAGCCAGGCGCTCTGCGGGGACGGCACGGATGCCGCGGTGAAGGCGGGTATTGGCGCGATTCTCAAACCACTCGTCGAGGCTGGCTTGGAAGTGCTCGGGAGAGGCGAAGCTGCGTCCCGGTTCGAAGTTGGAGCGCAAGAAGCGGTGGGAGCGCTCGAGGATGCCCTTGGACTCGGGGTCTGCGGCCTCGCAGATAGACCAGCCGAGCGGCAGGGCGCCGCAAAAGGTGGCGAAGGCCTCGGTCGGCTTGCCTTTCGGGGCGATCGCCGCCTCGCGGTCCCAGACCGCGGTTTCGGGCAGGGCGCCCAGCTTCGCCAGGCAGCGACCCATGCCCCAGAGGATGTCGGGAGCCTGCTTGGCGAAGATCAACGCTCCGGCGCCGGCACGCGAGAAGCCCAGTGCGCTTGTGACGACCCATCCCCGCCTCGTCTGCCCGTGGCCGACCGGGATCTCGGCCCTCGGCTCCCAGAGGTCGAACTGGCAGATCTCTGCGGGGCGATAGACGGTGCGCTGGTAGGTGCGCCTGGGCGCAAAGCGCGGTCTGACCTCGCGCAGGTGGTCGTCGAGGATCGTCTTGCCGCCCTCATAGCCCAGCTCTGCGATCAGCTCGCGGATGCGGGTGGCGGGCATGCGGTGATCGGAGCGCAACAGGCGCTCGATCTCTTCTTTGAAGGGGTCGAGCTTCGAAGGCGCCTTCGGCCGTCGATAGGCCGGCGGGTCCTTTGCGGCAAGGGCGCGGCGGATTGTTTCCCGGTGCAAGCCCGTACGGCGGCGGATCTCCCGAATCGAGACGCCGTCGATGAAGTGCATCCGCCTGATCTCCGCCCAGTGCTCCACGTCGATCACCCGCTCCTCCTCGCCTCGATCTCTTCGATCGGGCGAGCGTCCAGACCCGGCCGGATGACTCCGGCCCCACGCCAGGGGGGTCAGTTTTCGACCGGCGCAGGTGGTCCAGTTTTCAGGCGGCGCCTACACACGGCTGATTCCAGAGGCACGGTCGGCGCGCTTCTTAGATCGAGTCGTTCCCCCGCTATTAGTTCGTCGCAGGTTCATAGCGCCCTAAAAGACCTGCGAATCTGAATTTTTACCCAGCGCTTTGAACCTGCGACAAACGGTTGTTCAAGCTAGCGTCCGCAGACATTGGCAGGGAATTGCGTCTTGAGGGGGTCGCCGGGGGGTTCTCGCCGGTCATCGGTCCTGGGAGTTGCCCTTCCTTCGTTCCCACTCCTTGATTACAGCCGGGCGAAGAAAGCGGGCCATGGCTTTCACCTGGCGTTCGTGGAGCTCTTTGGCCCTGGGCGCATTCGGGCCGAGTTCGTAGACCGTGGTGTTGATCCTCAGAGGCCGGGCCTCTTTTCGCTCTAGAGGCCGGGCCTTCTCCTTGGCGGCCCGAGGCTTTTTCTTGGTCTTCTTCGGGGGTTTCGGGGCTTCGCTCATCTGGGTGCTCCCAGCGAGATCCCAGCCCGTCCGGCGTTGGCGCGCTCCACCGAGTCTCCTCTCGCAGATGCCGCTCGTCAACCCTCGATGCGACTCGATCCAGGCGTCAGATCAGATCGATCGACGCGAGACAGGCGCCCTCGGCCAACTGGACCGCCCGTCCCTGCTCTGCTGCGCCTCACCCGGCCGCTCCGCACCCCATCTCCCGGCCGGCCTGCCCCGCTCCCGACAGGTACACGAGCTGGCGATTGTCGGGGCCCGCCATCTGAGTGGTGGGGAGCCCGACGACGCCCACCGGCAGGAGCTTCTGGAGGAGCTGGCCCGCAGCTTTGAGGAGCCCGACGCTGCGGGTATCGACTGGGATCTCCTGCGCGACGGCAAGCGTCGTGCCTGGCCGAGCCGATAGCGGAGCCGGCTGGGGCCGGCTGCCGCTGTTGATCGACACCTCTGCCTGGGCCCGCGCCCATCACCCCGAGGTCCGCGGGCCCTGGACGGAGGCACTGCTCGGGCGTCGCTTTCGACTCTCACCGGCCGTGCGACTGGAGATCCTCTGCAGCGCCCGTGACGGGGAGGCGTTCGACCTGCTGGCGGAACGGATGGAGGTCAGACCTTCGGGTCGACACCGAGCCAAAGAGTCAGCCCGTCGCCGTCCCGAGAACCAACCGGTCAGACGCCAGCCGTCGACCGTGGGTCGAGCCTGACAGTGAGGCCCAGCCTAGGGCGCCCCCTCATGGCTCTGTCTTAGCCGCAGGTGGCCTGCATCCGGTGGCCGGACCGACCGTCGCCGGGCGCGCCCCAGCCCACCGGGAAGAGTGGCGGGTCGATTCCGCCATGGCAGCTAGAATAGTTTATTATCCACCTATGAAACCGCACCGACATCGCCTCCTTCCCGAGGACGACCTGGCACCACAGAGCCCCGTGCCCGACGTCTCGCGCGACAGCCAGGCCGAAAAGATGCGGGAGCTCCGCGCCGCCCAGAACAGAGCCGTGCACGGCTACCGCGAGCGCGACGGGTTGATGCTTGCCTGGGCGACCAGCAACACCCTGAGTCGCGCCGACATGGCGGTGGCGGTGGGGCTCGCGAAGAGTCGGGTCGACCAGATCATCCGTGAGGGCCACGAAGCCGAAGCGGCCCGCGCGGCCGCCCCCGGTGTTGAGCGGGCGCGGCGTCATTCGGCGCCCGGCCTCCTCTAGCCACTTCGTGTTGTCCACGCGCACGTCCCCGGGCCAGCCGCGGTGACACCGGCCCCGGAGTCGAGCGCCTACCTCAGCTCTGCGGGCTACATGGCCGGCGTGGCCGGCGCCGCCTTCCTCGCGAAGCTCCTCTTCGAGCGCGCCACCGACTACGCCTCCGGCCAGGCCGCCGGCGCGACGATGGCTGCGCTCGAGGGGATCCGTCCAGAGGTCGACCTCGACCGCGCCCGCGACACCGTCGACACCCGGATCGGGATCGTCCTCTTCCTGCTAGGCACCCTGGGGGCCGCCCTCGGCACCGCGGGCGTCGCGGTGGAACCCGTCGTTTCCTTCGAGCCGCTCCTCCTCACGCTCTTCGCGGCACTCGCATTCCGCGCTAGCTGCATCCGCGCCCGTGAGCACACGCTGTTTCACGCGCAGCTCCTCCGTCGTAACACGGCAAGATCCCGCTACGACGTCTACTGCGCCTACGAGGGCACGCTCACCCGCCGGGGCCGCTCGATCGTCGAGTTCGAGCCGGTGATCGGGAAAGTCGAGGCTGCGCTTGGGCACCATCCCTGGGGCGAGCTTCGGCCTTAGTTCCAGGCTCGCCGACCTGGCCTGGTCGGACAGGTGAGGGCACCTTCAAGAACCAAAGCGCTGACGCCGGTCGCAGTACAGGATCCGACCATTTCTGACCGGGTGACTCGCGGCGCGATTCGATCGTCGGGCTCGCCGCCCGTTCTCGGCGCATCATAAGCATCTGGGAGATTCCCGTACTGATGGCGCGCGGGGTGTCGGTCATAGCGAAGAGTAGGACGGAGGCCGAAGCCCAGGTGGACGCGGCTCAATACGAAGTGCGCATCCGCGGGTGCCGCGAGATCGATCTGAGCGGACTCCCGCCACTTGCGAGTGGACCTCTCCCCACCCATTGGGTCGTTGTGGTTGACGATCTGACCCCAGAGCTCGAAGCCGAAAGGCCCCAGCAGGATGACCCCGAAGAGGAGTGCGAGCGCCAGGTTCGACTGATGTATCTCAAGATGGCGACCGATCCAGACCTACTCGTTACCGGGACCCAGGAAGGATTCGACTGCCCTGCGTGCGGAGAGGCGATCTCGTTCGACGGACCTGCACCCCGTAACAGAAAAAGGCCCGACTCCGGGCATCGCGACTGCCCGAAATGTGGGACCCACCTCACCCTCGATGGGCCCGCTGATCGGTGGCAGGTCTTCGTCCCGCCGGCCAAGCCCGAGAAGAGATGCATCTTCTGTGGTGCGCGCGCAAACAGCATGGAGCACGTGATCCCGGGCTGGATCTCGAAGCAGCTGGCGATCAAGGGACACATAGAGCCCGGGAACGCCATGCAGATTGGGCGAGCGCGGCGAAGGCAGCCGATCTCGTTCGGAAGCTACCGCGCCAGGATTTTCTGCGCGGGGTGCAACGAGCACTTTCACCACCTAGAGGACGAGGTGATCCCGTGGCTGGTCCCGATGGCGAGAGGCGTCCCGATGAGCCTAGGGCCCGACAGCCGGGCGGTCATCGCGAGGTGGGCGGTGAAGACGGCGATGGCACTACTGAGCGCCGAGCCCGGCGACCAGGACATCGTCCCCCTGGCCCATCGCGAGGCCCTGCGGAGGGAGGATCGGGTGCTCGCAGACACCTGGGTCGGGTTCTTCCGATGGCACGGTCCGCCCACTCTGGTCACCGGCGAGGGAACGGCACCCTTCTTCCACCTCGACGGTCGGACCGTGGACGAGTACTCGGCCCTCCTCGCCTTCGAGGGTCTCGGGTTCTACGTCACCGGGTTCCACGAGGACCTGCCGTCGCATCTCTCGTTGGCCGGGGATCGTCCACCGATGTTCAGCTTTCTGCCGACGCGCACGGACATGGTCCACTGGCCACCGCCGATGACGGACGACCGTATGTTGCCTGCACTTCTGAACTGGTCGCCGCTTCAGGCTTGATCTCCTCGCCCAACCTCAGAAGGGATCCTGCCGAATAACTGACCGAGGCGCCCCATTCATCGTTGGTCTGCGACTCTCCCGGATCGGCAAAACGATGGGAGCAAGCGCCGTTTCCTTCAGTCACACTCCGGCGGTGTCGGATTTGCTGCTCACGCCGTACCTGCCGCTCTCGAATGAGATGTCCATTCGCGAGTGGCGACTGATTCCGTTCAGGGCGATGGGCGAGACAGAGATCGTTCCGGCGGCGCTCGCCAAACCAGTCGAACGCCTGATTGCCGCCTATGGCCGAGATGACGGCATGGGCGCAGTTGTCCATCTGGATGGTCGGCAGGTAGGTGCAGAGTTCGACATGCGCGACTTCACGCGGCTGCGTGCCGCGCTTCTCGCCGGGACGGTCGGGGGTAACCCGGAGATGGCGAGCACCGAGGACGGAGGGTTGGACGCCTGGTCGTTGACCACCTCAGAGAACGCCCTCCTAGTCGGCCATCCCATCGGGGACGGCAGCGGCTATGCACTCCAAATCGGCGTCCTCGTTCGCGTGCTGAGTGGGCGCGGCGCACTTGAGGGCGAGCCGCTGCCCCCGATCGAGCCGCCGATCGAGTTGCCGACCCCGCTCATCAGTTCCTTCGACGTTGAGCTTGCGGAGGCCGTCTACGACGCTCTTGGAGTTGACGATGACCGTGCCCGGCGGTTGGAGCGGGCATCGGAGTGGTATCGCGTCGTCCTCAGCAACGCGGAGGCGGCTTCCGTCGACGTTCGGATCGGTGCGGCAAGGTCCGCTCTCGAGGCGCTTCTCGGGGTCGGAGACGAGACGAAGAAGATCGTCAGGGCCTTCGGTCGTCTCGTTCGGAGGCCAGATTCGACGGAGCGGGTCTACGAGGACGTCTTCTGGGCGAACGGCCCGGTCCAGTTGACCGAGGACGAATGGTGGCTGACGCGGCTGTCGATGCTCCGCAACGCGATCATGCACGGAGACGAGGTGTCCGACGACCTTTGGAAGCACGAGGGTCACCATCACCTCAACGTTGTTCACGACAAGCTCGTCGCTGCTCTACGGGCTTTCGCGGCGGAGGGCGCAGGAGACGACCTCCTTGCCTTGTCGCCTTCCGACCGAGATGTCGCGCGGAGACATGCAGCGGCGGTCAAGGCCATCGAGGCGATGCAGGCGAAGCAGGAGTAATCCGGCGGCTCTCCGACGACTCCCTGAACGCCACTCTCCGGTGATACTGGATTTCGAAGCACATCACCGCATCTGGCAAGAGGTTGGATTTCGGAAATTCGCTATCCCGAGGCCGTCTTGATGCAGCAGGTTCCGTAATGTCGTTTATCGGGCCGGTACCTACCAGCCCCGTGGTCCGAATAGGCTCCACGGCCCAGGTAGGGCTTCAAGGCTTCGTTGGTGATCTCCGGGTCGGTGGGAAGTCTCGCAAGGTAAGGACCGTTTTCTGGCCCGACCATGGTGGGACTGGCCGGAGTGGAACCGATGGGTGACGGCATGTGGTCAACAGTCGGGCGTGCGACGCGGGTTTGGGTAACACGAATCCACCTCGATCTGAGCCGGCTTTGAGCCCTAGCGCCGGCCGCCAAATCTCCCGCTCGCCTTGCGAGGGTCCGGATACTCGGCTCCTTGGACACTCCAGCCGTCGGGCATGTATTGCTGGAGCTCGTCTTCGGGCGCCTCGGTTATCTCCGGCAGCGACGGAGGCTTGTCGAGCGGGTCGAGTTCCTCGATGAAGCCACGAGCCCATTCCAGCCAACGGCGGGCCTCGGGGTCGTCGCCGTGCGCGGCCTCGACCGCGTCGCAGTAGGCGCTGAGCGTCTTGGCCTCGGACCAGGCAGACGCCTGTGACCTGAGTTCCTTCGCTCTTCGAGCCTCGAAGAGGCGCCGCCAGGCCTCTTTGAGGTGGACCTTGAAGTCGACCTCGCGTTGCCTGGCCTCCTCCTCGGCACGTCGCTCTGCTTCGGCCGCCGCCTCGCGCTCTTCTTCCTTACGGCGGGTCGCTTCGGCGGCGCGGGTTTCGATCTCCAGCACGACATCCGTGAGGCGATCCTCGAGGCGCCAGACGTTGGCGATCACCCCATCGCGATTGGCGTCCGTGATAGGCGTAGTAGTGCGTGCAGAAGAGCTCCAGGTCGAGTTTGCCGTCGGCGTTCGCGTCATAGGGCCCTCCGGGAATCTCGCGGTCCCGCCACCAGGGGCTGTCGGGGTCGACGTTGCGGTGATGCTCAACCTCCTGCTCCCAGTGGCCGCGGAGGCGGACCTTGCCCTCGCGGAGGCGAAACCAGAACCGTTCGTCCTCGGTCTCGATGACGAGGTGTCCATCCTTGCTCGGCGTCCAGCTCTCGCGTCCATATGCGTCCGGGCTACGACCGGCCGCCCGGACCTCCCAGCCGCGCGCCGTCGCCTCGCGCGAAAGGACATGGACGATGCGGGTCGCCCTCTGCACCAGCTCCCTGGAGACCTCGTGGCGGTCCTTCCCATCGCGGAAGGATTTCGCCGCCGGGTGGTACCGGGAGATTTGCTCCGGGACCTCGATCGGTTTCGGTTCCCCTCCGCCCGGCATCGTGGGACCGCTGACCAACTCGATCTCGAGATTGCCGTCGGGAAGGTTCCTGATCGCGAACAGCTTTCCCGTCGGGACCTTCCCGAGATGTTCGGCGAGCCTCGCCCGCCGTCTGTAGTCGACAGAGTCCGGGTCCCGCCAGCTCTTCGACGGCACGACCAGCGTCCCCCCGGCGGCGATCACGTCGTCGACCAGTTCCTGGGTGACCGACACGTTGGCCTGCCGTGGGGTCGGGGGATCGGGTCCTTCCACGCGGTCCAGGTAATCCCGCCCCGCTTTCGTCAGGTCCGCGCGCCAGCGCGACCCGCGACCCGAGATCGAAAGGAAGCCCCGTCGGCGCAGGGCCGCGGCCGAGATGCGGTGATGATCGTCGCCGTAGACGCCCTTCGGACAACCGTCGCGGACCCACCGAAGTAGATCGACCTGTTTCGCATTGAGGGTCTTCCGCTGTGCCGTGATCCAAAGCTACTGCGGACCCGGGATCGACCGTACTTCCTCGCGGCCGGGCTTACGATCGCTGAGGGGCCGCCGCGCGGGCCTCGCTATCCAGAGAAGGTCTGCAAAGCAGGATCTTCTCTCGTGGCGAGCCGCTGTGGCTCACCCTCAGTCATCTCAATATCGTCTTATTGTGCCCTTTTCCTCTTAGTGCGAAGTTCCTCCAATTGGGGCGAAGTGATGGGGCTAGGCTTTTATTGGCAGAGACGTTGAAGTGCGAGGGGACGAGATGAACGAGCCAAGGAGCGCGAGCGCGGTAGGCAAGGACTTTCCATATGGGGCGCCGACGACGTGTTTCATCGAGGTGACGGAGGACGGCGCAGTCACCTGGGGCGATGGCAGCGGAGCATATGAGCGGGTGCTCGCCGGGAAGTCGCGTCTCTTTGCTGTATGGCCTGGGAAGTGGTCGAGCCACCTCTTCGTCATCGACGACCTGGACGAGTACGCCCGAGCCATCGGCATCGTCCACGACGAGGAAAGGACCGGGCTGGCTCAACACAGGCACGACGTGAGCTGGTCTGTCAGTCCTTATGAGAGCAAGCCGCAGGGCGCGTACATCACGATCGATGTTCGACTGAACTGTGGTTGTCAGATCCACGATCTCACATCGTTCGCTTTACACATGCGCGAGCAGCAGGGGTGGGACATCGCTACGAGCCGCGGTTGGGGTAAGGGCGGATCGGATGAGGGTGGCTACAGCTACTCGATGAGAGTTCGTCGGTCGAGCCTCACGCCTCTTCACTCGTGACCTTCCGCTCGGATCATGCCGAGCCGGATCCCCGTGACGAGGAGTTCGGGTACAGCTTGAGGCCCCGGCGAGGAAGTCGCCGCCCGCGCTCGGTCCTTCCCCTTAGCGGCGATCCGAGAAGGGATCCTCGGCGGTGATGCCGTCGAAGCGCCTGAAGTCGCGGTCGCGGGTGTAGATCGTCCCGACGCCGTGCTGACGCATCAGCGCGGCGAGATGGCCGTCGGGCACGTCGTTGCCGCGGTCGGCGTCGCCCCGGGTGGAGAGGTAGAGCTCCCAGAAGCCCTCCTGCTCGCCGGGCGTGCGCACGTGGGGTCGCCCCATCAGGGAGCCGACGTTCGCGATCGCGTCCTTCGGGGCGAGCGGACGGGGGAGGACCGACGGATGGGTGGCGATACGCAGGTAGCCCATCACAGTCGGCCAGAAGAGATAGACGATCTCCGGCCCCGTGGCCAGCCGCTCGACGAGCGCCCGAGCGGGCCGGTGGATGGGATCGGCCTCGTTGGAGGCATAGACCAGGACGTTGGCGTCGACGGTGACGCTCACCGCTCGAGCAGGGAGGCGAGGGCCTCCTTGTCCTCGAGGTCCACCGTGGGCTCCCCCAGGTCGCGGCTCACCCAGGCGAAGGGCCCGGGCTGCGGCTCGGGCTCCTCGTGTAGGCCACGTGCGAGCAGCTGCGAGGCCAGCTCGCCGATCGATTTGTGCTCGCGCTCACTGCGTCGGCGCAGCTCGCGCATCACGGATGGGTCCAGATTGAGGGTCGTCCTCGGCATGATGTCTGATGCTATCAACCGGAGCATCGCGCATCCAACGCCTCCAGCCGGGACGCGGTGAGCCGGTCGGTGCCGCGCGCATCGTGCGCTCGGCGATCCAACCGGCGGCGGATTGCTTACCGACCTAATGGTCGGCTCAGAAGGCGGAATTGTGCCTCTCGCGGTAGCGGCACTTGGTCGTACTAATGCGTTCAAAACCCGCCCCCGCTATACCACAGTTCCGCGACCGTGCCATTGGTAGATCATCGGTTTGTGGAGGTACGGGAGCTGCCCGTCAGGACCGGCTAAAGCACCCGCTTCCATACCCCTTTCGGACATTGCGAGCACCGATGCGCCGCCTCCCACGAGTAGGACCGCGCCGAGAACACGCGCTCGGAGGGCCGTTGCAGCATGAGTGCCCCTGCGAGGCGCCAGGATTGCTATGCACCGTTCATGACTCTAGTAGCGACATGGCGAAGCGACGGGACTCACGCCACGCTCCGAGACGGAGACGATGGACTGTGGGCGACTCTGAGGCTCGTTGACGATTGGTACATCCCGGAGTGCCGGGAGCCCGTGCGCGCATGGGTTATCGAATGGCTCGATAGGAGCCAGGAGGAGCCGCGGATGGCACGGACACGCCTCGACATGGAAGGGCGGCCGGCTCTCGACGAGGGCACCATGACCTGTCTGAGCGAGGCTGGCGCTGCTGTTGCGCGAACGGCTGTACCGGCCGAGCCCGAACCGTTCGGGCATGCGGAGACCGGGGTCGGTCGCGGCATTGAGATCCATAGGCGTATCGAGCTGATCAGCCACGCGATCCTAGAGGCGGAAGGCCGGCTGCATGATGCGGCGCGAATCACGGAGCCCTGGGGGGCGGACCGAGTACTGATCGCGCTTACCGAGGCAGTCGGCTGGGTTCGAGCGCTCGATGACGCCATGAACCATGTTTGGCGTGGACTCTCTGACGAGATGCGCGCAGACATAACGGCCCGGATCGACGAGGCCCTCGAGGGTCCCGGCCGGGATCCAAAGTTCATCGCGTGGGCGAAGGCCGTGAGGCACGAAACCGGGTACTCCGACTGGACGTTGGGACTCCTGGTCAGAAGCGCTGGGCTACTCCGGGAGGACCTGCGAGGAATGCGCTGGCTTGCGGGCAAGCTGTTGCACTTTGGCCCGTTGCCTGCGGCTGAGCTCAAGCAGTGGCGCGAGGGAGCGCCTCCACGCTGGAAGTGGCGTTCGTCGAAGGAGTTCTTTCCGGCGAAACGCGGCGAACGCAAGTCCCATGACCGCTTGGCGTACGACCGCTACCTGGCTGGCTGCGACCTGATTGGGACGTTCAACTTCTTCGATGCCCTTTTCGCAGCTGAGTTCTTGGCCTGGGATCTAACCGGACGACCCGAGCGTGATGATCCGACGACAGCCGCGAGATAGCGACGGCATCGGCTCGTTGAAGCTGTTGTCGGATCTGGATCTGCCCACTGCAGCCCAGCGAGCTGTCGGCGAGGCCGATAGCGTTGACGAGTTGATCCGTCGGCTGGCTGTCGGCGCGCGTACCTCGCTCGACAACCCAAGTCGTCTGCACGGTTTGCGCACCGAGGCGATGTTCCGAGCGGTGCTCGTGGCGCTAGGTGGCTTCCAGCTATTGGTCGAAGAGGACGAGGGTCAGGTCTACTACGAGGATGCGCTGGGTCGAGTCAAGCTGCCTGACTACCGAGCCATCGACGCCGACGGTCGCCAGCTGCTCATCGAGGTCAAGGCGGTCCCGCCCAAACCACGCCAGCTTCGCCATTCCATCCCAGCAGCCGAGGTTCACGGACTGCGCCGCTACGGCGAGCTGACCGGCGCGCCTGTCGCGGTAGCCCATTACTGGTCGGCTGCCAACCTCTGGACTCTGGTTGACCTCGAGCACATGCAGCAGGTCAACGGACGGTACGAGCTCGACCTCACCAGGGCGGTCAAGCTCAACCAGATGGCCCGCTTTGGCGACAGCACCATCGGGACGGTGCCGCCGATTGAGCTACGCCTCGAAGTCGAAGAGCTTGGCGAGCGCGCTCGCCCAGACACCGCGACTGTTGTCATTAGGGACACGCAACTGTTCGCCGCAGGGCAGCCGCTTTCAGACGAGGTCGAGCAGCGAATAGCCTTCCTGTTGTTCCGCTACGGCCGCTGGGACATTGGAACGCCCGCCGAGATCGACTCGACCGGCCGGATCATCTCCTTCGCGTTGCAAGCGTCTCCACCGCAGGAAACGCGCAAAATCGTCGAGCGACAAGGCTTTGCGATTGTCGGCGCCCTCAGCTCTATGTACTCGGCCATGTTCAACGAGTTCACGCTTGACGATAGGGGCGCCGTGCGCCGCCTCGACCATCATTCCGAGCCTGGCGAATTGGGCTCCTTGATTCCAGGCGACTACTTTGAGCGCTCGGACCGCCATCTGAAGCTGTGGGTGCTGCGCTTGCAGCCGGCCGAGGAGGACGATGCAGTGGAGGAGTGAAGCACGTGATCCGTTTCCACTGAATCTGCATCTCGCCCGTCCTGGCCCTGTGGGTCCGGCCTCCGTCGAGGGAAGCTACGGGATTACTTGCCTCCACGGACCGATAACCGGCAGCGGGAAGGTGTCCAGACCCTGCCTCGCTATATAGAACCTGCGACTGGTTTCGCTCGGCTTAGGTTACGGCGACCACTCGGTTTTCGACCCCCGCGAAGTAGCATCCCGTAGCATCTTGGACGCGGGGAGGCAAGAGAGCGACGTCTTCATAGCCCATGCGAGTGAGGACAAGGATGTGGTTGCACGGCCTCTAGCGAGCGCGTTGATCTCAAAGGGATGGAGTGTCTGGCTTGATGAGCTGAAGCTGATGGTCGGCGACAGTCTTAGCGGGCAAATTGATTCGGCGCTAGCTCACTCACGCTTCGGGATTGTCGTCCTGAGTCCCGCTTTTTTCGAGACGCAATGGGCTCAACGTGAGCTTTCCGGTCTCGCGGCCAAGGAGATCGACGCAGGCACGAAGGTGATCCTCCCCGTCTGGCACAACGTTGATCACGCTTATATCGTCGAACGATCTCCGGTGTTGGCGGATCGACTTGGGGCAAAGACGGCAGCGGGGATAGACAACGTTGCTCACGAAATTTCCAGGGTGCTGGCAGGCGATAAGGAAGTTATCCAGGCGCCCGAGGTTGTTGTAGACGACCAATCTGATGATTTGCTCTCGATCCCCACTACGCCAGAGGATCGGGATGCTCTTGTTGCCAAGCGTTCTGATTGGTGGGAGTACCGTCTTTTCGCAGGTGTTTTGATGGGTGGGCTACTGGAGTTAGAAGGTAAATGGCAGGACCATCAGCTTCGACTGCCTGGGGGAGAGCGCCGCTATCTCGATTACGACCAGCCGTCAAGCTTTTTCAGCCAAGAACTTTCATGGATGAGGCGCCAGCTAGTCGTTGAGCGCATATTCAACCCCGCGATCCTCGAGCAGGCTTTCGGTGCGCCCGGTGAGCCGGGCGATCCAGGGTTGATTTCACATCTCGCCCGACGTCTAATCCAGATGTACGAGGGATTCATGGATTGGGCGGCCGGTCTCCGGAACACGGGTGTGCCCGATGAGTACGAGGAGCTAGTCGAGCTCTACGCGCAAATGGTTGATACGCCTCTCCGTCAGATTCGAGACTTCATTCAGCATGCGGCCGATCAGACGGCTCAGCTAACCGTACTGGCGCAAGACGGCACGGAGGAGAATCCCGTGATCATCAAACTCAAGTTGACCTTGACTGCAGATGAGGTGCTGATGAAGAAGATTGACGTTGCGCTGGGCCG
Source organism: uncultured Solirubrobacterales bacterium (assembly GCA_963770315.1). Lineage (GTDB taxonomy): Bacteria > Actinomycetota > Thermoleophilia > Solirubrobacterales > 70-9 > VRUE01. Next base: position 2,077,765 of record CAVYPC010000002.1, on the reverse strand, counting down.
GATCCCGTCCTAGGCGGACATTGGTCTCTGCGCGCGACTGGGACGAGTTGACCCAAATTCAGACTCGAATGACGGTCACGCTGTCAAACGAGGAGAAGTCAGAGTCTTGACTAATGACAGCGGCGCCGTGTCGCATGGCGGTGGCGGCAATCCAGGTGTCGTGGCGTCGAAGGCGGCGACCGTGAGATAGCTCCGCTGATGCGATTCTGGCGAAGCAGCTTGCCACCTCCGGGTCGACTGGAAGAAGGGGATACGCTGCCTGCACGCGTGAGAGCGTTGCGAGGCGAGTCGCTCGGGCGTTGTCGTTTGCGGCCCGCAGCACGCCGAGCTCGAGCTCGGCGGCGGTGATCACTGAGACAGCTATCTCCTCGGGGAGGTCGCCCAGTTCGCGGCCAGTCTCTTGTGCGATAAAGACTGAGGTGTCGGCGATCGCTCGGTTCAAGCGTCGTCGAGTTCAGCGCTGCGGATCTCGGCTAGGTCATCAAGAAGGTCGGGGTCGGCTGGCGCTTCACGAACGATGCGGCGAAGTTCGCTGGCAGGAACCCAGGGGTCGCGCTCCTCGACGTGGGGGAAGATGTCGGCGACGGGACGGCGATTGACAGTGAGCGTCAAGCGTTCGCCGGCTTCCAGCTCGGAGACTACGGCGGAGGTGGAATTCCTTAGCTCACGGATCGAAACGTCTCGTGCCATGTGCACAACTGTAGCACTGAATGCGACGGATTGCCGATGGCCTTAATCAAGCCAAGCTCCGCTTTTCTGCGATCCGGTATCTGGTCGCAGGGTTCTGCACAGAACCCGCCCCCGCTATGGCCTTAGTAGAGCCAAGCTCGCCCAGGTCCTTTACTTGACTGAAGGTGCTCGATGCGAGCGCCTTCGGTCGTATGGGCCGCTATTGCGGTCGATCTCGACCCGCAGCCGGAACATCAATGTCGAAACGGTCGCCTTCCGATGCGTTGGTCGACTAGGCCCTTGCAATGCATGGGAAGCAGTACCTACTTGCCCGACCGCGGAGCACCGGGAAGGAACCTGGGCACCGCGGCGCTTGACGCATCCCCCAGCCAGGGGTGCCATAGAATTTCGCCGTGCCGTTCACTCTCAGGAACCTCAAGGAGGATCTGGAGGACGTCGGGTCCAACTTCGACGGGGCGCCAGACCTGGAGTTCCGCATGGCGACCAAGGCGCTCGAGCTCGAGAGATCCGGCTTGAGCTACCAGCGCGTCCCGCCCGGCTATCGCTTTCCGTACGGCCATACGCACAAGAAGCAGGAGGAGGTGTACGTGGTCCTGCGCGGGAGCGGCCGGATGAAGCTCGACGACGAGATCGTCGAGCTCACGGAATGGGACGCGGTGCGTGTCCCGCCCGGTACGTGGCGAGGCTACGAGGCCGGGCCGGAGGGCCTTGAGATCCTCGTCATCGGCGCGCCTAATCTCGGCGAGGCTCCGCGCGAAGATGTCGATGGCCAGCGCGACTGGTGGGCTGACTAGCGCCAGATAGGTGAGCATGAAGCCGAAGAAGGAGCTCACTCAGTCGACGGGTCTTGAGGCTGTGTGCCCACAAGTCGCGTAGGTCAGTAGTTGAACTGCCGGATATCTCCCATCGCAGTTAGGCTCCGGCCGGTCAGTGTCTCGCCTACTGGGAGGTAATCGTGGCGGCGGAGTACACGTCGAATGCGTTAGGAAGCCCCCCGATCAGGAGCCGCCTCGGCGGGTCGAAGGCATCGGCGGGCAAAATCCGGATGGCACTCGCTGGAAGATGAGCGAGGATCGCGCGATCAGCGCGATCGAGAAGGGTGAGCACAACTTCGTTATCGTCCTCAAAGGGCGCGCCGTCAGGGTGATGGTGGCGATCCACGATGGCCGGAAATACCTGAAGACGGTCGCGGACGGCTCGCAGGCGAACAGCCTGTTGTCGCTGCCCGAGTGTACTGACGGATGAGCGGGCGATCCGCCAGTCGATCTAAGCGCGTCGGCCGTGGGGGCTGCGGGCAAAAGCCGTGGACAAGAGGAGTGCTCCCTCTTTCATCTCGCTAAGAACCCCTTTCACAATGACTCCGCCGCCTGAAGCTGCTTGAAGCAGATCAGGCAGCAGCCAATCGTCAGGAAGGCCTCGTGGATGTCGGCGCGACGCTCGTAGCGAACCCGCAAGCGCCGGTAGTGGTGAAGCCAGGCGATCGTCCGCTCCACGACCCAGCGCTTGCGGCCCAGGCCGGATCCATGCGGATCGCCGGGCCGGGCGACCCTCACCTTGACCCGGCGCCCGCGCAGCTCGCGCCGGGAGCGGCGCGAGTGGTAGGCGCGGTCGCCGTAGACCTCCCGCGGCCTTCGCCGCGGGCGCCCGCGGCGGCCCTTGATCGGCGGGACGGCGTCCACCAAGGGCACGAAGCGGGTCACGTCGTTGACGTTGCCGGCGCTGAGCTCTGCGGCGAGCGGGTTGCCGGCGCCGCAGGTGATCAGGTGGTGCTTGGAGCCGGGCTTTCGGCGGTCCACCGGGCTCGGGCCGGTGTGCTCGCCCCCCCAAAGGCGCGTACGTGGGAGGAGTCGACCGCGGCCCGCTGCCAGTCGATCTGATCGGCTGCGTTGAGCTTCGCCAGGAGCACTTCGTGAAGCTTTTGCCAGACGCCCTGGCGTTGCCACTCGTCCAGGCGCCGCCAGCAGGTGACCCCTGAGCCGCAGCCCATCTCCTGTGGCAGGTCCTCCCAGGGGATGCCGGTCTTCAAGACGAAGAGGATGCCCGTCAGCACCTGCCGATCGGGGATCCGCCTGCGACCCGGATGGCGGTATCGGCGCTTCACCTTCGGGATCAGCGGCTCCACCACCTCCCAGAGCTCGTCGGGGACCAACGGTGAAGCCATTGCGTTCTCCCTTCTCGGGTTTACGCGTTATGGATTCGTCGCCGGCTTCACGGAACCTCTTTCTGAAAGGGGTTCTAAGCGGCCTGTGCGACCCAGTCGCGATTAAGACGCCGGGAGGTAGGTGAGGAGGACCACTCCGGAGTCGAACCGCTTCACGTCGTCGAGCTCCATCCGGATGGTTCCCCTATCGCCGAGCACGTGGGCGTTCCCCTCGCCCCAGACGAGCGGATTCAGGTAGACCTCAAACTCGTCGACCAGGCCCTTCTCGGCGAGGGCGTACGCGAACTCGCCGCTCCCGTGCATGAACAGGTCACCGTCGACCTCGTCCTTCAGCCTCGGGATCGAGTCCTCGAGGTCCCCCTCGAGCAGGGTCGCGTTCCACTCGAGATCGCCGGACAGGGAGTTGGACCCGACGTACTTCGGCATCAGGTTGACCATGTCCGCCCACTTGCCCGACTGGCTCGGCCAGTATCCCGCCAGCCCCTCGTAGGTCTTGCGGCCCAGCACCAGCCCGCGGGATCTCGCCTGGCGCTCGAACGAGTAGTCGCCGTGATCTCCGTCCGCCTGCACCCACTCGCCGACCGGGTCTATGACGCCGTCGATGGTGGCCTGCGTCGTCGCGATCAGCTTTCCCATCTTGATTCTCCTTTGGTCATGGGAGCTTCCTCTGACCTCCTCTACCCATGAGGCGAACGGGGACACGCGGATTCGACGTTTCCGGGTTTATTTATTGGCGCGATGTTCACCGCTTGCCGGCGTCGATGCGAGGAAAAAGGGGTGCACCGCGCAGCGTGCTGTAGTCCCCGACCCCGCCGGCGATTGCGATCGCCGCGACCAACGCGAGGTAGACGCCGATCTCCCGACTGGCGCCAGATGGGAAGTCGAAGAGGATCAGCCAGGCGAGAAGGATCGTCGCCACCACGCCCAACAGATCGGCCGCCCCGCTCAGGGACAGATCGGGGCGAAAGAGCCCGTAGCGCCCCCACGTGAGCGCCGCCGCGATCGCGACCAGCCCGACGATCAGCAGGAGGACATCGCCTATGGTCAGGAGCTCGAACCCGGTTCGGTTCGTTCCTCCGGCTCCCGCCCAGGGAAGAAACAGGGAGACGATCAGCAGCACGCCCCCTGCACCGGTGATCAGCTGCCCGGGTCCGGGCTTGCTCTTGGTCATTCTGCCTCTCCTTGATTCCGTGCTCTTAGCGGCGAATTCACGAGGGATCCTGCTCTCGCTCGTGCAGCTTCTCGGCCGTCGCCCGATCGGCAGGGAAGAGAAACTCGATCGCCAGCTCTGAGGTGGTCACCTCGAAAGGGGTGTCGAAGCTCGCGAACATGCCGAAGAAGGAGAGCTCGCCGCCGTCGGGAGTGCGCACCCTGACCGGGCCTAGCATCTCGCCACCGGCGATTTCAGATTCGGCATCGCGTTCGAGCTCGGAGTAGCTCGCGATCTCGTCGATCAGGGCGGCGAGCTGTTCGTCGCCCGTTGCCGCCAACTGGCGCTCGAGCCGCTCGAGCCAGTGCGCCTGCCAGTCGCCGAGGTTGACGAACAGCGGCCCCAGTCCGCGGGGATGGAGGCCAACGCGCATCACGTTGATCGGAGGCTCGAGCAGGGCGGGATCGATGTCGACGGACTCGGTCAAGGCGAGCATGGCGGAGTTGGCGGCGACCATGTTCCAGACGCGATCGACCGCGACGGCCGGGTAGGGCTCATGGCGGGACAGGACGACGTCGAGTGCATCTCGCACCGGCGTCAGATCGGGGTCGTCGAGCGAGCGTTCCGGATAGGCGGGGGCGTGACCCGCGGCAAGCAGGATCCGATTCTGCTCGCGAAACGGAACCTTGAGCTGCTCGAGGACACCAAGCAGCATCTCGCGGCCTGGCTTCGAGCGGCCCGTCTCCACGAAGCTCAGATGGCGGGCCGAGATCCCGGCATCGAGCGCGAGCTCGAGTTGAGTCACGCGCCGACGCTCGCGCCACTGGCGCAGGAGCGACCCGACCTTGGGTTGAGATTGAACTGGCATCATCGTGGGCGACCCTAATGTGCGCAAGTATGCGGGTCGATTACCCCGGGGTAATCGCCGCCGAGGCAACCTTGAAGAAAGCGACACCACCCATGAAGAGGAAGAGCGGCTCGAAGGAAGGAAGTGGAGGAGACTCTCCCTCCCAGCTGATGGACGCGAGGATCGAGGAGCTGGGCGATTGGCGGGGGGAGACGCTCGCTCGGGTTCGAAGCCTCATCAAGCAGGCCGAGCCCGAAGTGGTCGAGGAGTGGAAATGGAGAGGGGTCCCGGTCTGGTACCACGCCGGGATGATCTGCACCGGTGAGACGTACAAGAATCACGTCAAGATGACCTTCGCCAAGGGTGCCTCGTTGGAGGACCCGTCGGGCCTCTTCAACTCCAGTCTCGAGGGCAACACCAGGCGTGCCATCGATTTTCATGAGGGCGACGAGATCGATGAGAAGGCGTTGAAGGCGCTCATCCGCGCCGCCGTGGCACTGAACACGTCCTCAGCCGGCTAGCGCCCGAGACGTAGAACTTCGACAGTTTCCATATAATCGGGGCCGGATGAGGGGACGAGCGAGCATTGTCGGCCTTGGGTTGTGGGCCCTGGTCGTCGTCTGCGCGCTGTTCGCGCCGGCTGCCCGGGCGGGATGGCTGCCTGCAGTCGATATCTCCGAACCGGGCGAACATGCTGGGAGCCCGCATGTGGTGCTCGACTCCGAAGGCAACGCGACCGCGGTCTGGGATCGCTGGAACGGTGTCGACACGGTGGTCGAAAGCGCTTACCGGCCGGCCGGCGAAGGATGGGGAGCGCCGATCGATCTCTCCGAGCCGGAGGTCGAAGGCGAATTCTTGCCTGGTGCGCACGATGCCCAGTCTCCGCAGATCGCTGTGGATCGCAACGGCAACGTGACCGTGCTCTGGGAACGCTACGCCGAGACCAAGATCGTTCTGCAGTCGGTCGATCGCCCGGCCGGCGGCAGCTGGACCGCGCCCGTCGACATCGGCGAGGTGAGCCTTGGACCCGATCCCGAACCCTGGATCGCGGTCGACTCGGAAGGCAACGCGACCGCCGTCTGGACGAAGGGCGACGTGATCCAGAGCGCATTCCGGCCGTTTGCCGGCAGCTGGGAAGCGCCCATCCCTATCTCCACCGGCGAAAGCTTCGTTCCCCAGGCTGCCATGGATGCTCGTGGCGATGCAACGGCCGTATGGATGCACTTCGATGGTTCGCGCTACGTCGTCGAAAGCGCCTACAAGCCCGAACGCGGCGAATGGGAATCGCCCACGCTCGTCTCCCAGCCAGGTGAATGGGCCGGAAATCCACATGTCGCTCTCGACGCCGACGGCGACTCCCTGGTCGCCTGGAGGGGCGAAAGCGAAGGCGAGGAATTCGTCCGCGCCGCCTACAGGCCGGTCGGGGGAAGCTGGGGAGAACCGGAGAATGTCTCGGCCGAAGGCGAACAGGTCGCATCGGTGCGCGACGCGGTCGACCCAGACGGCAACGCGATCGTGGCCTGGGGCGGCGCCACCGGGAAAGTAGGCGGCTATGAGATCGCGCGCGCCGCGTACAAGCCCGCCGGGGGCGAATGGGAGGCGCCGACGGACCTGTCGGCGGATGGGGGGAACTCCTTCCCGTCCGACGTCGTGTTCGACACGAGTGGAAACGCCTCGGTCGTATGGCAGCGCTCCGATGGCTCGAGCAACCTGGTGCAGGCCGCTTATCGCCCGGCGGGGGAAGACTGGGAATCGGCAGTCGACCTCTCCGAAGAAGGCAAGCAGGGCATGGACGCCGTGGTCGTCCTCGACGCCCCCGGAGACGCAACTGTGGCCGACGGCGACGCCACGGCGGTTTGGGTGAGCGCGGAAGAGGTTCCCTGCCCGGCCGAAAAATCCAGCTGTTACGGCTATACCGTGCAGGCGGCCGGCTATGACCCGGACGGTCCTCCGGCGGTCGAAATCGAAGTGCCCCCGACGGCCACGGTCGGCGAACCGGTCGAAATCTCGACGCCGAACGAAGAGCTCTTCGCACCGCTGATCGAGTTCGGGGACGGCGAAAGCGTCGCCGATACCGAAGCGACCCACGAATACGAAGAGCCCGGGGAATACGAAGTCACCTTCGGCGGTGCCGAGGTGCTCGGATACAGGTCGAGCGCTCAGCGGACGATCGCGATCCTCCCGGCTGAACCGTCGTCGGAACCCGAACCGGAACCCGGCCCTGAAGTCGAATCTGAACCGGAAGTCGAATCTCCGGGGCGAGGGGCGCCCGAGTCGAAAGGGGTGGCCTCGAGCGCCCACTCGAGCAATCCTCCGGCGGCAGCCCCCTCGCCGTCGCCGAACTGCCTTGCGGCGGAGGCCGCCCGCGGCTCGGCGCTCCGCCGCCTCAAGCTGATCGGCGCCAAGTCGAGTCACGTTCGCGGTGCCGCGGCAGCCCGTCGCCTGGCCGCGGCAAAGCACAAGCAGGCTGGTGACCTGCGCAGGGCGCGCCAGCACGTCGCCAGCGCCTGCTGAGTCCGCCGCCTTCCGGTGCGCCGCGCTACGCGGGGCCTGTCCAGGCATCGCACTGAGCCAGCCGCCGCTCGAGCAGGCGCCGCTCGGCTTCATCGTCGGACCAGCTCCAGCGCCCGACGGTAGGCGTCGCGGGCCTCTTCCGTTCGGCCGAGGCGACGCAGCAGCTCCGCTCGGGTCGAGTGGAAGTAGCGGTAGTCGTCGAGGGCGAGGCGATCGACGATCGCCAGCGCGGCCTCGGGACCGTCGGCCTCGGCGACGGCGACGGCGCGGTTCAGCTCGACCACCGGCGAGTCGGTCAGGCGGGTCAGCTCGCCGTAGAGGGCGGCGATCTGGGGCCAGTCGCGCGGCTCCTCGGCGTGCAGGGAGGCGATCGCCGCCTGGATCACGTAGGGGCCGCGCCCGCGCAGGGCGAAGGCGCGGTCGAGCGCCGCCCGGCCCGCGGCGATCTGCGCCGCGTCCCAGAGCGAGCGGTCCTGGTCGGCGAGCAGCACCAGGTCCTCGCCGCGGAAGCGTGCCTCGCGGCGGGCGTCGAGCAGCAGCATCATCGCCAGCAGGCCGTGCACCTCGGGCTCGTCGGGCATCAGCTCGGCCAGCGCGCGCCCGAGCCGCAGCGCCTCGGCGGCGAGCTCGCCGCGGCCGCCGTAGCCCTCGTTGAAGATCAGGTAGACGACCGCGAGCACGGCGTCGATCCGGTCGGGCAGCAGGTGATCGGGGGGCACCCGGAAGGGGATCCCGGCGTCCTTGATCTTGCGCTTCGCCCGCACCAGCCGCTGCGCCATCGTCGGCTCGCCGACCAGGAAGGCACGGGCGATCTCAGCGGTGTCCGAGGCCGCCAAGCGTGCGCAGGGTGAGGGCGACCTGCGCCTCGATGGCGAGCGCCGGGTGGCAGCAGGTGAAGATGAGCTCGAGTCGTTCGTCGGGGAATGTCGTCTCTTCCATCGGTCCCCTCCGTCGCCTCGGGCAGCTCGAGCAGGCGGGTCTTCTCGGCCAGCGTGCGATCGCGGCGCATGCGGTCGATCGCGCGGTTGCGCGCCGTCGTCACCAGCCAGCTGTTGGGATTGGCGGGCGTGCCGTCGCGCGGCCAGCGCTCGGCGGCGATCGCGAAGGCCTCCTGCGTGGCTTCCTCGGCGAGGTCGATGTCGCCGAGGAAGCCGATCAGGGCAGCGAGGACGCGTCCCCACTGATCGCGGAAGGCCTGCTCGAGGATCGCTACCGCTCCACCAGCGGCCGCACCTCGATCGCGCCGCCCATGCGCGCCGCCGGGATCCGCGCGGCCAGCTCGATCGCGGCGTCGAGGTCGTCGGCCTCGAAGAAGAGGTAGCCGCCGAGCGCCTCCTTGGTCTCGACGAACGGGCCGTCGGTGGTCAGCGTCTTGCCGTCCTGCACGCGCACCGTGGTCGCCGTCTCGGGTGGCTGCATCCGCACGCCGGGACTGACGCCGGGAGTTTCGTTGATCCCCTGGTAGGCGGCGTAGATCGCCTTCTGCTCCTCCTGCGGAGAGGCGCGTCCCAGTCCTCGGGCGAGTTGGGCGTCGGGGTCGTGCCCTGGTGGATCAGCAGCATGTACTTCATCGCTTCCTCCTTTTCGGGGATGGTCCCGTATTAGACGAACGGGAAGCGAGAAAATCGACAGCTCGACACGAGAGAGGCCCGAGAGCCTCCGGGTGGGACCTCAGCCGAGGATCTTGGCCTTCTGGGCGGCGAACTCTTCCTCGGTCAGCACGCCCTGGTCTTTGAGCGCGGCAAGCTCTTTGAGCTGCTCGATCGTCGACTGTTCCGATGCCGGTGCCGGCGCAGCGGGCGCTGCCGCTTGCTGTGGGGCCGGCTGTTCCTGCTGCATTTCCTGCCCCTGCCAGCGTTGTGCCTGGCGGCGCGAGACGCGGTTGCTGACGGTCGTCGCGGTGCCGGCGATGACCGCCGTCCGCGCAACCCCTCTGAGTAGTCCTGGCATCGCTAGCTCCTCTCGTTGTCTCTCAGGCCGCCGACTCGGCCTCGTCGAGCGCGGCAATGACTGCCTGGATCGGGATTCGCCCGCTGGCGACCAGCTGACCGCCAGAGCGACGGATAGCGGCGGCAAAAGGCGCCGCCCAGCTGTTCTCATAGACGAGCAGCGCCGCCGAGGTCCCAGGCTCGAGCGCCTGCGCCGCCTCGCCGATGTCGTCGTCTCCGAGCAGCCCCGACGACGCTCCCGTGAAGAGCGCGAACTCCTCGACCTGGTCGCCTAGCTCGGAAATCTCGATTCCGGCGACCGAGCCGCCCTCGTCCTTGGCGATGAAGGCGACATCGAGGATGCGGATCGTTCCGCGGTCGACAAGATCGACCAGGTGCGGGATCGCCTCGCCGCTCGGCTGCCGTCCCGGCCACTCGAGCACGACGTAGTCGATCGGCCCCATCTCATCGATCGCTTTAGCGTTCATTCCGACTCCCAGGTAGGCCGTGCTTTGCAGTCTTCGTGCAGCCGGCAATTTCTACCACAGGGCCGCGAGCCTGCCGGTCGCGCCGCCGACCGACCACTCGGTTTGCTTCAATCGGAGGACCAGAGAAAGGAGGTGGTCCTAACTTGATTCACATGCTTGAGGGGACTCTGGAGGTGCAGGGCCGCTAGGCGCCGCACTGGTTTGGGCGCCCGGCGGAATCCACCCCGGGCACCGGCGAGCGTAGGGAGGCGGGCGTTGTCCCACCCGTTTGCAGTTCCCGCACTCGTTCCAAGTACCTGGCCAGGGCCGCCTCCGGGCGGCCCTGGCTCGTTTTGGGCGCCGCCACAGAGGAATCTGAAGCAGCGCGCTCCTTAACTAAGCGGAAGCGCTGACGACGCCCTGGTCGATCAGGCTGCGGGCGCACTCGACGATCGTCTCCTCGCTCTCGCGCGGGGCCCAGCCGAGGATGCCCCTCGCCTTCTCGCTCGAAAGCTGCGTTTTCCTGCCGAGCTGGCCGAGGATCGAGCGGACGCTGGGATCGAAGAGCGCCATCCCGCGCACGAGCAGGTCGGGCACGGCTCGCGTCGGCACCTTTGCCGCGTCGTCGCCGAGCCGGTCGCGCAGGATCGCGGCGACTTCGGACATCCAGAGGAACCGCTCGACCGCGATCCAGCGCTCGCCGCCCGCCTTGGGATCGGTCATCGCCCTGATCTCCAGGTCGGCGACGTCGCGAACGTCGACGAAGCTGAAGCCGATCCGCGGCACGCCGGGCATGCCGCGCAGCAGCCGCTCGATCGCTTCCAGCGAGAAGGAGCGATCGTCGCTCAGGGTGGGACCGATGATGGCGCCGGGATTGACCGTCGCCAGCTTCTCGGTCGCCCCCCGCTCGTGCATGAAGTCCCACGCGGCCCGCTCGGCGACCGTCTTCGAGCAGGCGTAAGGCGTCAGCTTGGGGTTGTCGGGGTCGCTCCAGTTCTCCTCGGTCAGCGACCCGGAGACCGGTTTGGTTCCGCCGGTGATCGCGGCGACCGAGGAGGTGACGACGATGCGGTCGACGCCCGCGTCGAGGCTTGCCTTCAGGACCCGCAGGGTTCCCTCGCGCGCCGGCACGATCAGCTCGTCGGGATCCTTCGGCTGCTGCGGCGGGAAGGGCGAGGCGACGTGGAGGACGTAGTCGCATCCGTCTACGGCCTGGCCCCAGCCGTCGTCGCTGCGAAGGTCGGCGGCGAAGAACGAGAGGCGCTCGCCGGCCTCGACCTCGGGCGCGATCGCGGCGCGGACCTGCGGCTCGCGCGAGAGGTCGCGCACGGTGGTGCGCACCGTGTAGCCGCGGCGCAGGAGCTCGATCGCGCACCAGCCGCCGAGGAATCCCGAGCCGCCGGTGACGAGAACCGTCTTCATCTGTGCCTGGGAGCCCTCCATCGAATGTCAGCAGTATGAACGTGAGAGCATCCGAGTGCCGATGGCCGACTTCCTCGTCAAACGCGATGACCTGCGCGAGTGCCGTGTGGTCGAGGCCGAGGCGCCAGGGCTGGAGCCGGGGCAGGCGCTGCTCCGGGTTGCGAGGTTCGGCCTGACCGCGAACAACGTCACCTACGCGGTCTTCGGCGAGGCGATGTCCTACTGGGACTTCTTCCCCGCCGAGGAGGGCTGGGGCCACGTTCCGATGTGGGGCTTCGCCGAGGTCGAGCGCAGCGAGGCCGAGGGGGTCGAGGTGGGCACACGGGTCTTCGGCTACCTGCCGCCCTCCTCGCACCTCGCCGTGACGCCGGTTGACGCCGGCGAGGCCGGGTTCGTCGACGGCTCGCCACGCCGGGCGGCGTTGCCGTCGGCATACCACCGCTATCTGGCGACTGCGGCCGACCCCTTCTACCGGGCGGACACGGAGGAGATCCAGATGCTGCTGCGTCCGCTCTTCTTCACCTCGTTCATGATCGACGACCAGCTCGCCGACGAGGGCCTCGCGACCCGCGGACCGGTTCTGATCTCCAGCGCCTCGAGCAAGACCGCGATCGCCGCCGCGTTCATGCTGGCCCAGCGCGAGGGGGTCGAGCTGGTTGGATTGACCTCGCCGCGCAGCGTCGAGTTCGTCGCGGGGCTGGGGATCTACGACCGCGCGGTCGCCTACGACGCGATCGACTCGCTCGAGCGTGGGCCCGCCGTCTTCGTCGACATCGCCGGCGACAGCGCCGTGCGCCACGCGGTCCACTCGCACTACGGCGACGAGCTGGTGCACAGCATGGCGGTGGGAGTCACCCACTGGGAGGAGCTCGGTGGCGGCGGGGACGAGCTGCCCGGCCCGCGACCGACCTTCTTCTTCGCTCCCACCCGCGTATCGAAGCGCTCCAAGGATTGGGGTCGCGACGGCCTCCAGGCCCGTGTGGCTGACGCCTGGCACCCGTTCTGCGAGTGGACCGGCAGCTGGCTGGAGACGATCCCCGGCCAGGGGTTCGATGCCGTGCGGGCCGCCTACCTCAACGTGCTCGAGGGCCGCGTGGATCCGACGCACGCCCACGTGCTCTCGCTCGCATAGGGCGGCTTCCTCGCGGTCACCGGTGCGCCTACGGAGCCGAGGCGAGCCAGCGGCGCTCCTTCGAGCGCATCGTCGGCGTGGCGAGGAGGCTGCCGAGGCGCCGCTGGATCCCCCGTGCCCGCGAGTCGTGCGCCGCCGGGAGCAGCTTGGCCAGCTGGCGGTACTCGCGCGAGACCTGGCTCGTCCGGAAGACCGTGGCGATCTCGGTCAGCAGGTCCGCCGGCTCCGCCACCGTCGTTCGCGCGAGCTCCTCGCCTTCGACGCCGATCCGCAGCTCCGCCGGGTAGCTGCGCGCCGGTGGAGGTCGTAGCGGCGCCGCCAGTGCGGCCGCGATCGACTCGGCAAGCTCGGCGCGGGTGGGCGGCCGGGTCGTTGGACTTTGCCCGCCCCCGCCCCTGGCCCTCCTTGGTCGCCACCAGGCGGGCGCTGCCCAGCTCGCCATCGCCCAGCTCCTCGAGCATCCAACGGTCGCCGGAGACGAGCAGAGCGGGGATGCCCTCGGCCGCCAGGGCCTGCGCGTAGACCTGGACCTCGCTGAGCGACTCGCCATCGAGCTCCACCACCATGCCCCAGATGAAGGTGTGCGACGAGAACCCGCGCGGGTTGGTCGTGCTGGCGTGGTGGCCGATCAACACCACGGCGTCGAGGGTGCCGCCGCCGTGCGCCTTCGTCAGCGATGGATCGGTCTCCGTCAGGGCCAGGTCGGCGATCGGGCGGACCTCGATCCCGTCGGGGATGCGCTCGCGCTCGATGTTGGTCCCGACCATGTGCCAGTCGCCGACCGAAATCTGCTCGACTCCGCCGGCACGCAGGGCCTCGATCGCGGTCAGCGCCTCGTCGGTCATCAACCTCCGGCCCCTGGCGTAAGCGGCCGGGTGCGAGGGAAGGCAGTCGCCACAGTCGTCGATGCCGGCAACTCCCTCCATGTCCGTGGCGATCAGGACGTTCATCGGACTCAGCCTATCCGGGGCCAGAACGGCCTGCTTCCGGGTCTGAGAGCGCGCCAGTACTCAATATGCTTATATATATGTCCAAATATTAGGTATGAAACTCAAGTACGTCATATCCACCGTGGTTGCTGGCGCCATCGCGGGCGCTGCGGCCCTTGGCGCTGCCCCCGCCTCTGCCTCGCTGACTGGAGAAGTGGTCGGGGCCGCCAAATCGATCCTCCCACCGGTCGCCGTCCCAGCCGTGCAGTTGCCGCAGAGCGTGCCGCCGCCCGCGACCCCGCCGCCGGCCTCCACGCCGGATGCGCCTCAGGCCCCCGCCACGCCGCCAAGCGAGGTGACTCCGACCCCAACCTCCCCGTCAAATCCCGTGTCGACGGTGGCAAGTAGCACGACGAAGGCTTTGGAACACGTTGCGGAGGCGCTCCCGGGAGGCGGGAAGGCTGGAGCGAAGAGGGGAGTGGACGCGATCCCCAGCGCTTCGAAGGATGCGGGACAGGTGCCTCCCCCTTTGCGTGACGGCGGATCCGCGACTCTCCAGGATGGTCGTGGAGCGAGTGCCTCGATCGCCCAGCCTGAGACCGCGCGGGACGACGCCACCATGCCTGGAGCTGCTCCGCGGAAGCTCACCGCGCACCGCGCCCCACCCTCGATCGGGTCGGTGCGAGTGGCTCCCCTGCGACGTTGGCTCGCTCGCGTCTGGCCTGCAATCGAGCTTGGGCGAGCCAGGGTTGCCCTGGCAAGGTTGTTGGAGGGCGCGCCTCCGCTTCCGGTGTCCGGCGTCACTCGATCCCTCTCGATCGGAATTGTCCGTGCGAGCGCGGGTGGCGATCCGACGCTCTCCGAGCCTGCCGCAACGCCGAGCCCCCCTCCCACGGCTCCCCGCAACAGCCTCGTGCCGGGCGGGCGCGAAGTCACCTTCTTCGTCGTCTTCTCGTTCGTCGCGCTGCTTGCGTTGCTGGTGTCGACGCTGTGGGTGGAAGTGCGCTCGAAGTACCTCTACCGGTAGCTCTTCGCCGCCTGTCGACCGGCGATACGCTGATGGGGCTTCTGACCGATTCCGAAATGCAAATGGAGGCGCCATGATCAGCAAGATCGACTTCATCGGGATCCCCTCGCAGGACAGCGAGCGCTCGCGCCGCTTCTATGTCGAGACGCTGGGCCTGCGACCGGACGAGCGTGGGAAGTTCGAGTTCTGGGCGGGTGACACCTGCTTCGGCATCTGGGAGCCGGCCCAATTCGGGATGGAGTTCGCGCCGCAGAAGAACGCTCACCCGGCGCTCCACGTCGACGATGTGGCAGCGGCGCGGGCGGAGCTCGAAGCAAAAGGGGTCGAGTTCGCCGGCGAGATCATGGATACCGGCGTCTGCCACATGGCGTTCTTCACCGACCCCGACGGCAACGACCTGATGCTGCACAACCGCTACGCGCCGTACGAGTGAGCCCGGGATGGCCATGCTGAGGTTCGAGATATCGATCTCGCTCGACGGCTTCGCCGCCGGGCCGAACCAGAGCGAGGAGAACCCGCTGGGCGAGGGCGGCGAGCAGCTGCACGAGTGGATCGTCAAGCTCGCCGCCTGGCGCCAGCCACACGGTCGCGAGGGGGGAGAGGTCAACGCCAGCACGCCGCTGGTCGAGGAATCGCAAAGTGGGGTCGGAGCCGTCCTCATGGGCCGCAACATGTTCGGCGGCGGGCCCGGGCCGTGGGGCGAGGACCCCTGGCGGGGCTGGTGGGGGGAGGAGCCGCCATTCGGCATGCCGGTCTTCGTGCTCACCCACCACGAGCGCGAGCCGTTGACCCTGGGAGCCACCACCTTCACCTTCGTCACCGACGGCATCGAGTCGGCGCTGGCCCAGGCGAAGGCGGCGGCGGGCGGCCGGGACATCGCCATCGGCGGCGGCGCTGAAGTTGCGCGCCAGTACCTACTCGCCGGTCTGATCGACCAGATGCAGCTCAACGTCGTGCCGGTCCTGCTCGGCGGCGGCAGCCGCCTCTTCGAGGGCGGCGCCGGGGTGGGTCTCGAATTGGAGCCGATCCTGGTCGTCGGGACGCCCGCAGTCACGCACGTCCGCTACCGCGTCGGCTAGGCGCTTGCGGACGCTCAAACGTCCTGGCCCTTCTCTCTCCTGATCGCCAGGCGGTCTTTTTCCGCCCCGGTCAGCTCCCAGATGTGGCCCGGCCGGTCGCCGTCGGGCTCCAGCGTCAGCCGGTCGCCCTCAAGCGACCATCGCCCCCTTGATTCCTCGGGTACATCGACCGGGCCCGGTGAGCTCTCAACGTAGCTGCCGTCCGGGCGAAACTCGAGCCAGGTGCGGCCCCGTGACGGCGGGAACGTCCCGCTCGCCGGCCTGAACACCATCTCGTCCTCGCTGTCCTCCTCGTGGGAGTGAGCCCAGCGCCCCAAGAGCACGCCGCTGTCGAGCGGAGCCATCTCCGGATGGTCTCAAAGGCCGGCTAGTTTCCTCCGCGGTCCCGCCAGCGTGGCGTTCATCCGGGCGACCTGGCCCGCCGTGAACATGAACATCGCGGCGTCGTCGACGTAGTCCATGTAGTTCATGAACATGTCGCCGTTGGGGCCGTTGTTGCAGGTGACGTGGGGGAATTTCGGCTTGCCGAAGTTCGCCTGCCGGGCCGCTGGCGTGTCGGCGACGAAGTCGTTGCCGCCGCAGTCGTTGCGGTCGCCCCATATATGGCGCAGCCCGAGGAAGTGCCCGACCTCATGGGTCGCGGTCCGGCCCTTGTCGAACGGTGCATTGACCGCACCCTGGGTGCCGAATGCGCTGGAGAGGATCACCACGCCGTCGGTTTTCGCCGGGCCGCCGGGGAACTGTGCGTAGCCGAGGAGGCCTTCGCCCAGGCTGCACGCCCATATGTTCAGGTAGCGGTCGGCTGGCCAGGCGTTCGCGCCGCCGGTGCTGCTCGACTTGACGGTGTTGTCGGGGCCGAAGGAGGCGACCTCGGTGGCAGTGCGCGTTATCCCGGGGGTCGTTTTCCCGCCCGGGTCCTTGGTCGCGAGCTTGAACTGAATCTTGGAGTCGATCGCGAGGCCCCGCCAGGCCGCCGGCACCTTGCTCTTGTCGGCGTTCTTGGCGCGGTAGTCGCGGTTGAGGGCGACGATCTGGCTTTTCACCTGCGCGTCGGAGATGTTCTCGTCCGCCGTCCTGTAGACGACGTGGACCACGACCGGGATCGTGATCAGCTTGGCGGCGACGCGCATCGCGCCGCCGCTGTCGATGCTCTGGCGCGTCTGCTCCTCGGCTTTGAGCCGGCGTTCCCGGTATTCGGGCTTCGTCTCCGCGAGCAGCTCATGTACCACCATCTGCGCACACGTACGGTGCTTGGGCGTTTTGACTGGGCTCACGACCGCTACCGCCTTTTCTCTGGATTAATCGATATCGACAGGCCGATGATCCTAGCCGCATCGGCCGGTGCCTGGCAAGGCGGTCTACACAGAGCTTGGGCTAGGCGGCTTCCGCGGCGGTTGCCCTGACGGTCACGAATGGCTGCTCGTCGAGCGGCATCACGATCGGCTCGCCACGCGGGACCGGCGCCGCCGGGCGGTGGCCGCGCAGGCGCTCGTGGCTGCAGACGACGTAGCACCACTCCATCAGCCGCATCCGCGAGGCAGGGTCCATCTCCTCGATCGTCGCCCCGACCAGGTAGTCCCCGTCCACCTCGCGACAGGAGCGGATCTCGACCTGGGCCGCGACCTCGTGCTCGTCTCCGGCGGCGCTCTCCAGCTCGAGCAGGACGGCCGGTCGATCGCCGACGACAACCGGCGCGTCGAGCACCAGCCCGATGCCGGCGGCGCTGGCGTCGATCAGGTCGCCGGCAATGTGGCCGCCGGCGGCGAAGCAGTGTGCCGGCGCTTCACCCTCGAAGCGGTAGACCTGGCGCCGCTGCTGGCGGCGGCCGACCGCGAGCAGGGTGCGCAGGATGCGGCGCAGCTCGATCAAGCCGAGCAATGGCACGACGACGGCCGCGACTCCGGGCAGGTCCGGCAGCGGCCCGACGCCGGCCAGGTCGAGCAGCCGCATCGCCGTCCCCGCGGCGAGGACGACCGCGGCGAGGATCACCAGGCGCAGCTTGCGCACCGCGTCGATCCCGCCGCCGTCGACGCCCTGCTTCGGCGTCACCTTGAAGGCGGTGTGGCCGGGGCGGAAGATGCAGCGCAGCGCCCGCGTGTATATCTCCATCGTCAGCAGCTCGTAGTGAGCGGTCTCGCCGATCTTCATGTAGCCGCGGGTGAGGGCCGAGCCGGCGAGCAGGTTGAGGCTGACCGCGGGCAGCCAGAGCGCGGCCAGGGCGACCACGCTGATCTTCATCGGCAGCTCGCCGGTCCACATCACGATGCCCAGCGTTGCCAGCAGCAGCAGCCGCATCGGCGGTGCCAGGTAGGCGGCGAGGCTGGCGAAGTAGGAGAGGCGCTGCAGCGGCTTCAGCTCGCGGGCGCGGAGGGGGGACTCGGGCAGGGTGAAGACGGCGAGGTTGCCGCGCGCCCAGCGGTCGCGCTGCAGCAGGTAGCCGTCGAGGTCGTGCGGGGCGAGGCCCTGGACCAGGACCTCGTCGTGGTAGCGGCTGGTCCAGCCGTGCCGCTGCATGCGGATGGTCGTGTGAAAGTCCTCGGCGATCGTCTCGGTGGCGACGCCGCCGATCTCGAGCAGCGCCTCGCGCCGCAGCAGCGCCGCCGAGCCGCACCAGTAGGCGGCCCCGTCGCGATCCTTGCCCGGGCAGACGACGCGGTAGAAGAGCGACTGCTCGTGGCGGCCGACGACGTAGTGCTGGACCGAGTCGTGGTTGAAGAAGTCGTGCGGGCTCTGCACCAGGGCGACCCGCTCGTCGTCGAAGTAGCCGACGATCGCGTCGAGCGCGTCCGGCATCGGCACGTGGTCGGCGTCGAGCATCAGCACGAGCTCGCCCTCGGTGCGGGGGAGGGCGGCGTTGATGTTGCCCGCCTTGGCGTGGGAGTTGTCGGGCCGGGTCAGGTAGCGGGCTTCCGCGACGCGGGCCAACTCCTCCATCTCCGGGCGCCGTCCGTCGTCGAGCAGGTAGGTCGTGTGGGGGTAGGTGAGGGCGCGGCAGCCGGCCAGCGTCGCCGCCACCACCTCGAAGGGCTCGTCGTAGGTGCAGACGTAGACGTCGATCTTGCGTCCCGGCGTGGTGGGTGGCCGCACCGCGTCTGGCCGCGACCACGAGTACCAGGCCAGGGTGCCGAGCGCCCACAGCCCGTAGATCTCGGTGACGAGCAGCATCGCGAAGACGACTGGGCTGGCGCCTTCGCCGCTCCAGCCGATCCTCCAGGTCAGGTAGCCGACGCCCCAGAGCAGGGCGCAGACGGCGAACACCCGCAGCGGTACGGGATGGCGATCGAAGAACCGGCCGATACGGGTCTGCTCGCTGCTTTGCACGCCTCTCCATCGGCGGCTGCGGGCCGCGGCTTGAGTCCTGAAAAACACGCCGGTTTCCACAGCCGCGCCACGGAAGGGGACCCCGACGTAGGATCAGCGGCCGAATCGAGTCCCCGGAGGGGTGCCGGAGCGGTTGAACGGGGCAGTCTCGAAACCTTTGGCCGAGCCAAAGCCCTCGGGGCCGGACGACCTCGTCGGCTTGGTCGCGGGCCATCCGCTACTTCCAACGTCGTGGCGCCTTGCCGAGGTATTCCACGTAGCCGCGCAGGGCAGCCGGCGAGATCAGTGCCCGATAACCGAACAGGTAGCCGCAGAAACCCAAGACATCGTGCCGGGGGTGGAATCCCAGGCGACGAAAGACGTGCCGCTCCTGCCACCTGCGCAGCAGCCCGTAGATGACGAGGGTGATCGGCAGCACCATCATCGACCACCACGAGAACAGCAGTGGATAGCCGGCGATGAAGAGAACGACGCCCGGGATCCAGAAGAAGACATAGCCGAAGTCGAGGAACGGCACGAGGTAGTCGAGCCCGCAGACGAACCTGGCCAAGACTCGCGGCTGCTTGGCGGGCGGGTGGCGCTGAAGGCCCTCCAGCATCCCCTGCGCCCAGCGCGATCGTTGGCGCAGGAGTTGGCGAACCCGCTCTGGCGCAGCAGTGGCGCCGAGCGCGCACGGCTCGTACTCGACCAGCCCGCGGGATCCCATCAGCGACCAGGTGAGGACGATGTCCTCGCCGATCGCGTCCGGCCAGCCTCCCACCGCGCGAACGTCGTCCGTCCAGTACGCGGAGAAAGCGCCCTGGGCGACCAGGGTGCTCTGATAGGCCGCCTGCATTCTCTTGACCCCGTTGATTCCGAGCCGGTAGTCCCAGCTCTGCATCCTGGTCAGGAAGCTCTGCGTTGGGTCCTGAACGACCAAGGCGCCCGCGCAGGCGCACACATGCTGTCCTTCTGATCCGCTCATCAGCCTGCTGACCAGATACCTCAGAGCGTCGGGATGCAGGCGGGTATCGGCGTCAACGGTGACCACGATCGAGGTCTCGATGCTCTCCAGCGCTCTGTTCAGCGCCCGCCACTTTCCCGCCTCTGGCTCGAAGATGCGCCGCAGCTTCAGTCCGCGACGCCTCGCCGTCTCCTCGGCGACCTCGGCGGTACGGTCGGTCGAGTTGTTGTCGGCGAGGATCGCCGTGAGCGGTCCGCCGTAGGAGAGGTCTGCGATCCGCTCCAAGGTCGGCCCGATGGCCGACTCCTCGTTTCGAGCGGCGGTCACGACGGTTACCGGAGGCCACGAACCCTTCGGCCAAGGGCCACTGGGTGGGTCCCGGGATGGGACGTGGTAGCGCAGGGTGATCAGCGTGAAGACCATGAAGCCGACGAGCACGGCCGGGACGTAGGCGAGGAAGATTGGGATCACCCAGGCCATAACCGGGCCGATCGCGTCGCGCAGCTCTGCCCGCCATGGAGACGAAGCCCAGAGGGCAAATGCCACGTAGGCAGCGGTCAACCCGAACGACACCGCGAACCTGAGCGTTATGGAGGCTCCTCTGTGCGACCAGGCGGGCGCCCCGTGGCGGCTCGGAGTCCGCTTGGCGGACACGGCTTGCGACATGCGCTCAGCGTTCCACAGGGAATGGACGACCGCGCCCGTCCTCGAATGAACGTCTAAGCGCCATCTCGTCGGGAGGCCAACGATTGATGATTTGGATAAGACCTCTACTCGTCCCCGAGGGGCGATTAGAGTGATCTCGGCGAGCAGCTCCAAAGACTGCCGGCTCAGATAAACGGAGCCGCACTGCCCAAGAGAAGGGAGTTCAAAATGGAGGCTGGTCAGAGTTCAAGGCCACCTGTCGGAGGCCAGCGTTCCACCTGGATCGCATTCGCAGGAGTAATGATGGTGATCCTCGGCAGCCTGGATGCGCTCTGGGGGTTGGCGGCGATTCTCAACAACGAAGTGGTCGTGGTCGGCGGTCACGGCGCACTGATCTTCGACCTCACGACCTGGGGTTGGGTCCAGCTGATCCTCGGCGTCCTGGTCGGACTCACGGGCCTCGGCCTGCTCGTCGGCAACGCAGTGGCTCGCGTCCTGGGGATTTCCCTCTTGGCGATAAACGCCATCCTGCAGATCGTCTGGTTCTCGGCAGCGCCGCTGTGGGCGTTCCTGATGATCATCCTCGACGTCGTGATCATCTATCAGCTGATGGTCAACTGGTCTGAGGAGGCATGACGATGCTTCTTGCAGACATCGGCTTTGGCGAAGGACTGCTCTTCATCTTCGAGTTCTTCCTCCTCTTCGCCTGGATCTGGATTCTGATCTCGATCATCGGCGACCTCTTCCGCGACCACGAGCTGTCGGGTGTGGCGAAGGCCGTCTGGGTGTTCTTCTTGGTCTTCCTGCCCTTCTTCGGCGTGCTGCTCTACCTGATCGTTCGCGGAAACGGGATGCGCGACCGCACGATCAAGGCTCAGGTAGATGCCAAGAAGGAGTTCGATAGCTACGTTCGAGAGCAGGCGGAGGCCGGCTCTCCCGCGGACGAGCTCCACAAGCTGAACGATCTGAAGGAAAAAGGGGCGATCAGCGCAGATGAGTTCGATCGCGCGAAGGCGAAGCTCCTCACCTGAGTCTGAGCCTGTCTGGCTAGGAGGCCGGCGGGTCCGGCCTCCTAGCGGCTCGTTTGGCGGCATCGGCTGATGGACGCGCGTTCCGCCTGGGCTTCGCTGCCTACAGATCCGGCGTCGATAGGATCTTGTCAGTGCCCCGGAGGGGTGCCGGAGCGGTTGAACGGGGCAGTCTCGAAAACTGTTGGCGTCGCAAGGCGCTCGTGGGTTCGAATCCCACCCCCTCCGCTTTGTAGAGCAGTGTTGTTCCGCAGCAGCCTGGCTGCTTAAGCCGCGGCGCGAGACTCTGGCCAAGCACCGGAACGGACACGCTCGTAGAGCGTGTCGGGGGCGAGATCGGCGCCGCCAGGCCAAACGACCGTTCCCGTCTCCTCATCGGCCTTGACCTTGGCAAAGCCTTCGGGCGTGCGGGCTTGCTCGAAGACAGGGCCGCGCATGCGGTCAAGCACGTCGACCTCGCCGCTCAGTCCGTCGGCGAAGGTCAGTCGAAGGACGCCGTGGCGGACGACCTCGACAGCGGTGATATCTGGGGTTATGCCGTTCATCGCAGTGGCTTGATCTCCAAAAGTGTCTCACCAGCTCGCGCTCGACGCCAGTTCTCTTCCATTCTTCCTGATGGAGCTCTGCCCAGGCGAGGACGAACCGCAGCTGCCGACGGCCGAGGTTGCTGTCGATCACTTCGAGGTTGTCGATGCGGACCTTTGCTTCTCCTTCGGCGTGCCGTGCGTGGAAGTGCGGGAAGCCGTGGTCGTGGCGAGACACTGGGGTTCGGGCGGCTCATCTGCGGGTATGTCCCAGCGTCCCATCGCCGCGGTGCGCCCGGCCCCGGCGCTTAGCTCAGCTCGGCGCTGACCAGGCGCAGGCCCATGTCCAGCTCGGCCGCCTCGCGCAGGTGGCCGTAGCGCTCGTCCCAGCGGCCGCTCTCCAGGTCGGCCTTCAGCTTTGCGAGGCCGCGCTCGATCTCCTCGTCCGGGATGACGTGCCAGACCGAGCTGGCGCGGCGAACGCCGGGGTCGAGGTGCATCTCGGGCCGGTCCCAGAGCGCGAAGAAGAAGCCGTCGGCGCACCCGCTGGGAATCGGCACCGGCTCGACCGTGGCGCTGGGCAGCATCGCGGTCAGCTCGCCGATCGGCGGCATCACCTCGACGTGGCGCTCCAGCGCGCCGGGAAAGTAGTCGCGTAGATGCTGGAGGTCGGTTGCGGGCGCGGGGTCGAAGGTGAGGACGACCGCCCGCTGCCGGGCCACCCGTGTCATCTCGGCGAGGCCCGCCCGCATGTCGCTCCAGTGGTGGATCGTGATGATCGCCATCGCGGCGTCGAAGCTGTCGTCGGCGAACGGCAGGTCTTCGGCGGCGCCCTCAATCGCCGGTGCCGACCCGGGAGGGCGTTGGGCGATCATCGTCAGCGAGGGCTTGACCGCGGTCACGTTGCGGCCGGCGGGCTCATAGGAGCCGGTTCCGGCGCCGACGTTGAGCACGCTGCGAGCGTCGCCCAGCGCCGCTTCCAGCCGCTCCAAGATCCGCGGCTCCGGTTGCCGGACGGCGCTGTAGCCGAGCCCGATCCGGTCGTAGGCGGCCTTGGTCACGAGCCGACTATACGAGCCCGCTCCAGCAGCAGCTCACGCTCGCGGGCGTTCTCGGTCATCGCCGCGGCGCGCTCGAACTCGGCACGTGCCTCCCTCTCGCGGCCGAGCTTGGCGAGCAGGTCGGCGCGGACGCTGTGCAGCAGGTGGTAGCCGTCGAGCGAGCCGTCCGCCGCCAGGCCTTCGACCAACTCCAGGCCCGCATGCGGACCAAAGGCCATCCCGACCGCGACGGCGCGGTTCAGCTCGACGACGGGGGAGGGGGTGAGCTGGGCGAGAACCTCGTAGAGCGCCGCGATCCGCGGCCACTCGGTCTCCTCGGCGCTGCGCGCCCGCGCGTGGCAGGCGGCGATCGCGGCCTGCACGGTGTAGGGGCCGAAGGCGCCGCGGCTGAGCTTTTCGGCGCTCTCCAGGGCGGCCAGCCCGCGCCGCACCAGCAGCGGGTCCCAGCGGGCCCGATCCTGCTCGAGCAGCAACACCGGCTCCCCCGAGGGCCCGGTTCGCGCCGCCGCCCGCGAGGCCTGGATCTCCATCAGCGCCACCAGGCCGTGGACCTCGGGCTGCTTCGGTGCCAGCCCGGCGAGGACGCGGCCGAGGCGCAGCGCCTCCTCGCAGAGGTCGGGGCGCATCCAGCTCTCGCCCCCGGTCGCGACGTAGCCCTCGTTGAAGATGAGGTAGATCGTCTCCAGTACCGAGGGCAGGCGCTCGTCGAGCTGGGCGCCCTGCGGCACCTCGAACGGCGCGCGCGCCTCCTTCAACGTCCGCTTCGCCCGCACGATCCGCTGCGCCACCGTCGACTCGGAGACCAGGAACGCCCGCGCGATCTCATCCGTGGTCAGCCCGCCGAGCAGGCGCAGGGTCAGCGCCACCCGCGCCTCGGTCAAGAGCAGCGGGTGGCAGGCGGCGAAGATCAGGGCGAGCAGGTCGTCGCCCAGCTCGTCGCCGAGCGCCGCCTCGTGCGCGGCGGCGTCCATCGCCATCCGCATCCCCGCCTCATGCGCAAGCTGCTCGCGGCGATCCTCGAAGCGCTTGCCGCGCCGCGCCAGGTCGATCGCGTGGTTCTTCGCAGTGGCCATGAGCCAGGCGCCCGGGTTCTCCGGCACGCCCGACTCCGGCCACCGCTCCAGCGCCGCCACCAGCGCGTCCTGCGCCAGATCCTCGGCGAGGCCGACGTCCCCCGTCATCCTCGCCAGACCGGCGATCACCCGTGCCGACTCGATCCGCCAGACGGCCTCGATCGCGCGAGCGGTCTCGGTGCCGGCGCTCACGTCTGCTCGGGCGGCCTCTCCGAGAGCTGGCCTGCCGCCTGCACGTCCTCCGGGAAGTCCTCCATCTCATAGACGCGGCGCACCTCGATGAAGTCGCCGTCGGCGGCGGGGCAGCGCGACGCCCACTCGACCGCCTCCTCCTTCGAAGCGGCCTGGATCAGCCAGTAGCCGCCGACGACCTCCTTGGCCTCGGCGAAGGGTCCGTCGGTGACGGTCGGCGTGCCGCCGCCGAAGCTGACCCGGGCGCCGTCGCCGGGCGAGCGCAGGCCGTCGAGTGAGAGCAATACCCCGGCTTTGCTCAGCTCCTCGTTGTACGCGGTCATCTCCCCGACATCCTCTGCGCTGGGTTCCCAGCTCTCGGCGTCGGTGTCGATCCCCGGGTACATCAGCATCATGAATCGCATCTTCGTCTCCTTGGGTAGTTGTGAATGCGTTCTACCCGTACGACGAACGGCGAGCCGCGAAATCGACATCGGCCCTGAGAGCCGGGCCGATCAGCGCTGCGGGCCGCTCTCGCAGTCGTGCGAGCGTCCCCAGCCAGGGAGGCCGTCGCACTGGTCGTAGTCCGGCCCGCCGTAGAGCTGATCGCTGTCAGGCCCGCCGTAGAGCTCGTCCTTGCCGCCTTCGCCGTGGCAGCCGTCGTGCCCAGCCCCCATCCGGCAGACGTCGTTGCCGGGCCCGCCCCAGCAGCCATCGCTGCCGGCGCCCGTCTGGCAGAAGTCGTCGCCCGCGTCGCCGACGCAGTCGCTGTTTTCCGCGCCGGTGACGCAGATGTCGTCCCCGGCGCCGCCGATGCAGCGGTTGCGCCTCGCCCCTTCCGAGTAACAGGTGTCGGGCTCGGCGTTGCCGATGAACTTGTCCGAGCCGTCGCCCAGGTGGACGGTGAGGGGCACGGGCAGGGCGTCCAGCACTTCGACCGTGTCGCCTCCGGAGCCCATGTCCAGTTCGATCCCGCCGGCGCCCTTGAGGCGGCAGATGGCGAGATTGCGCCGCGGCAGCTGGCAGCCGCCGCCCGGCTCGTGCGCCATCCATCCTTCGACGATCAGATTGCCGCTTTGGGTGCTCAGCTCCAGGTGGGTGCCGGAGGCGGTGCCATGCACGACGATCTGCCCCTGCGGCGAGGCCTCGATGGAGCAGAAAGCGAGCAGCGCGATCAAGGCGGACCCGATGGCGAGTGCCGCTCGCCGAGCCTCCCGGTCGATTCTCCTGCGCGAATCGCGAGTCAAATCCTCGGGCACTTTAGACGAATGCGCCGACGCGGTCTGGGTTGGCTCTCGCCGGGTTGCCGACAAAGACCCCGGCCGTACCCGTGCGGTACTTTTGAGCGGTGGGCCGCGACGTGCTCGACGAGCATCGCCTTCGCCGGCTGATCGACGTCGGCAGGGGGCTCGTCGCCCAACTCGACCTCGAGGCGGTGCTGCGTGAAGTGGTCGACGTGGGGCGCGAGCTGACCGGTGCCCACTACGCGGCGCTCGGGATCCTCGACGAGGACCGTCGCGAGCTCGAACGCTTCATCTACGTCGGCGGCGACGGGGAGGCGCGATCGGCGATCGGCGACTTCCCCCCCGGGCACCCGTCGATGCACAGCTTCCTCGCCGTCCCGATCGTAGTCCGCGGCCAGGCTTACGGCAACCTCTACCTGGCCGAGAAGGAGGGCGGCGACTTCGATACCGGCGACGAGGAGGCGGCGACGATCCTCGCCGAATGGGCGGCAGTGGCGATCTTCAACATCCGCCTCTACGGCCAGTTCGAGGAAGAGCGGATGGCGCTGGAGCGCGCCGTCCACGCGCTCGAGGCGACGACCGAGATTTCCCGGGCGGTTGGCGGGCAGACCGACCGCTCGCGCGTCCTGGAGACGATCGCCAAGCGGACGCGGGCGCTGGTCGGCGCCGGCTCGCTGCTGGTCGTGCTGGATGACGGGGGGCGTCATCAGGTCGCCGCGGCGGCGGGAGAGTGCGGCGTCGGCTCGGTCGGTCGCTACCTGACTCTCGATATCGGCGGGCCCGCCGAGGCGCTGAGCGCGATCCAGAGCCTGGGGATCGAGGCGCGCGCGGCGCTGCACGCCCCACTCGACTTCCGCGGCAAGCCGCTGGGCGCGATCGTCGCCCTGGATCGGCTCGAGGAAGGTCCCGGCTTCTATCCGGAGGACGAGCGGCTGCTCGCCGCCGCCGCAACCAGCGCCGCGGCCGCGGTCGCGACCGTCCAGTCGGTGACCGAGGAGCGCCTGCGCCAGAACCTGATGGCGGCGGAGCGCGAGCGGGCGCGCTGGGCGCGCGAGCTGCACGACTCGGTCCTGCAGGGGATGGGGTCTCGCCGTCTGCTTCTCTCCTCCGCCCTCAAGAGCGGCGACCCGGAGCGCCTCGCGACCGCGGTGGAAGAAGGGCTGCGCGAAGTCGGTCGCGACATCGACGACCTGCGCGGGCTGATCACCGAGCTGCGGCCGGCGACCCTGGATCAGCTCGGCCTCGTCGCCGCCCTTGAAGACCTCGCCGAGCGGATCCGCCACAGCTCCGAGTTCGAGCTGGCGACCGACCTCCAGATCGATGCCGAGCGTCTCGACCCCGAGCTGGAAACGGTCGTCTACCGCCTCGCGCAGGAGGCGCTGACCAACGTCGTCAAGCATGCCGCCGCGGGTCGGGTCGAGCTGCGGATCCAGGGCGGCGAGGGCCGTCTCGACGTGCTCGTCTCCGACGACGGGCGCGGCTTCGACTCGGCGGGCAGGCACGGCGGCTTCGGCCTCTCCGGGATGCGCGAGCGGGTCGAGCTGGTCGGCGGCGAGCTGCAGATCGAGTCCCGGCCCGGCTCCGGTACCCGGGTGATGGCCTCGGTTCCGCTCGCCGCCGCGAGCGGCTCAGGTCTCGACCAGGCCCCGGGCGAGCGCGCAGCGAACTAGCTCGGCGCGGCTGCTGACGCCGAGCTTCTGCTGGATGTGGGCGCGGTGGCTCTCCACCGTGCGCACGCTGATGTAGAGCTTCTCGGCGATCTCGGCGTTGGTGTGGCCGAGGGCGATCAGGCGCAGGACGTCGGTCTCGCGCTCGCTGAGGTCAGTCCCCGAGCCCTTCGGTTCGGCCGCCAGGCGCGCGCCCAGCGCCGGCTGCAGGTAGGTGTTCCCGGCGGCGGCGCTGCGCACCGCCTGCACCAGCTCGTCGTCGGCGGCCTCCTTCAGCACGTAGCCGAGCACCCCCAGCTGCAGCGCCTGCCGCGCGAAGGCCGGCTCTTTCTGCATCGTCAGGACGACGATCCTGGTCTGCGGCGAGGCCTCCCGTATGTCCGGAATCGTCTCCAGGCTGGGCCGCCCCGGCATGTTGAGATCGAGGATCAGCACGTCCGGCTTGTGGCCGCGGACGTAGCGGATCGCCCCCTCGGCGTCCTCCGCCTCGGCGACCACTTCGAAGCCCGGCTCCTCCTCCAAGAGCATCCGCAACGCCCGTCGCACGACGGTGTGGTCGTCGGCCAGAACGATCGAGATCGTCGCCGCCATCGCCCTCGATCCTAGCCCCCGGCGGGGGATATACCACTCTCGTTCCTTGACAATTCCGTACTCGTATGTTTATCCTGGACCACGTTGTTTGGGAACGCGTTTGTTAGTTCAAGGAACTAGCTCGTTTGCCAGGCGACAAACAGGGACCAATAACCGAGTCCGCCACAGGGGCCGCAAGGGAAGCGGCAGGCAGAGGGGCTCACGGGACAAGGAGAGAGA
The DNA here is from genome assembly GCA_963770315.1 of uncultured Solirubrobacterales bacterium. Lineage (GTDB taxonomy): Bacteria > Actinomycetota > Thermoleophilia > Solirubrobacterales > 70-9 > VRUE01. The sequence continues at coordinate 2,049,932 of CAVYPC010000002.1, read as the reverse complement.
TTTGATGTTCTCGCCAATGCGCAACCGCTTCGGCATCCCGGGCGTGATCTCGGTGATCGCCCTCGTCTTCGCGATGATTGGCGGCGCCTACGCCGCCTCTAATAACAGCGGCAAGGCCACCGCTTCGGCCAAGGCCAAGAAGGGGCCGCGCGGTCCGAAAGGGCCCGCTGGCCCAGCGGGACCCGCCGGCCCCGCAGGTCCGGCTGGTTCAGCCGGCGCGAAGGGCGACAAGGGCGACAAGGGCGACGTCGGCCCTAAGGGCCCGCAGGGCGAACCCGGCGCGCCCGGCTCTCCCGGTAAAAACGGCACCTTCAGCACCGAACCGCTACCGAGCGGTCAGACCCTGGCCGGCGTCTGGGGGGTTGCAGAGACGGTGAGCAATGCCTCCGCGGTGGCGATCTTCTCCTTCCCGATCGCGGTCTCGCCCGCGCCGACCGTCGTGATCGATTTCGAAGGGCTGGGAACGTTCCTCCACGTCCCGGACGGCTCTGTCGAAGAATTTGAAGGGGTGGAAAAGTTCGAAGAACTCTGCCCCGGCAGCGTCGGCGAACCCACCGCGGAACCCGGCTACCTCTGCCTCTATGCGGACCCCGCAAGCGACATGCCGATCAACATCGGCTCGGTCCTCGGCGCGATCGGCGTCCCGACCGAATATGGCGCACGGCTGACCTTCACGCACACCGCAGTCGCCCCTACCCAGCAAGAAGCCTTCGGCACCTGGGCGGTGACGGCGGAATAGTCCATTGGCAAGGACCGATCTGGCGGACGGCGCTCAGGCCGTCCGCCGGCCGGTCGCTTCTGCAAGCACTGAAATGCCTCGAACAAAGCAAACGCCAGCAGCCAGGGGGACGCACGACGTGAGAGCCAAATCGGATAGATCGAGTCGTCGCCAGCGCCGCGGAACGCGCTCGCTCGTACTGGCGATCGGCCTGCTCGCAGCGCTCGCGCTGGGCGCCCTTCCCGCCGCCGCGAGCGCCGAAGCGCCGCCGACGCTGTGGACGAGCTGCCCGACCGGCGGGGGAGCGGGGCAGTGCTTGATCCCACGCGGGATTGCGGTCGATTCGTCCAGTGGCCACGTGTACGTCGCCGACTCAGGCAATAACCGAATCGTCGAGCTCGACGCCTGGGGGGAATTCGTCAAGGCCTGGGGCTGGGGGGTGAAAGACGGCTCGCCTGAACTGCAGACCTGCACGACGGCAACCGGTTGCCAGGCGGGCAGCGCCGGGGGCGGCGCGGGGCAGCTAAACGGCCCGCAGGGAGTGTCGGTTGACGCCGCCGGCGACATCTACGTGGTCGACCGCGAAAACCAGCGGGTCGAGAAGTTCGACCCGAGTGCAGGCCCGGGAGAAGACGAAGCGAAATTCCTGCTCACCTTCGGCGGCGAAGTCAACAAGACCAAGGTCGAAGAAGCGGCGAGCGAAGAAAAGCGAAACCTCTGCCCGATCGACCCGGGCGACGTCTGCCAGGCGGGCGCGGGTGGCGCCGGTAAAGGCCAGTTCGCCACTCCGCCACCATTGGCGTCCCCCGTAGGAAGCTTCATCGCGATCGCTCCCGGGACCGGCGGGGAAACCGTCTACGTCGGCGACGTCGGCAGGGTGCAGGAGTTCGACACCGCGGGCAAATACCTCAAAGACCTGCCCGACCCCGAAGGGCTCTTCGCCGAAAAGCTCGCCGAAGAACACGGTGTCAGGGCCCTTGCCGCCGATCCCTCCGGGCACCTCTACCTCTCCTTCGCTGTCGGGGAAAAAACCGAGCCCGAGGTGCTCGAGCTCAACACCGCAGGCGAAGAAGAATGCTCGATCGCTGCGTTCGAACCGAACGCGATCGCGACCGACGGCGCCGGCGACGTCTACCTCGCAACCGGCAAGAAGCGCGTGTCCCCCGTCGAAGAAATCGAACTCCGCAAGTTCGGCCCCGGCTGCGCAGAGATTGCAGGCCACGAATTTCCCTTCCATGACGGCTTCGACCAGATCACGGGAATGGCGACGAGCGAAGCCTGCGGGATCGAAGGCGCCGACCTCTACTTCGCCAATGCCAGCAACGGCCAACTAGGTGGAAATGGTAGCTTCGTACGCGCCTACGGTCCCCACCCCGACCCGGCGGTATGCGAACCGCCCAGGGTCGCGCCCGACGTCGATGCCGAGTACGCCGCCTCGGTCAACTCGCGAACGGCCGTCCTCAAGGCCGCCATCGACCCTCACTTCTGGGAAGGCGCCACCTATTACCTCGAATACGGCACCGGCATCTGCTCCGCAGGCGGCTGTCCGCAGAAGGTCTTTCCCGCCGCGCCGCTCAAGCTGACGCAAAGCGGGGCGATAACCACCCCCGGGATGGCGATCGGCGGCCTGGGGGCCGGTACCTCCTACCACTTCCGTTTCGTCGCCGAAAACCACTTCGGCCCCGGTGAAGGCAGTGGCCCCGTGATCAGCGAAGAAACGACCTTCACGACCTACCCGCCGCCGCCGACCCCGAGGACCGACTGTCCCAACCAGGCCTTTCGCAGCGGCGCCTCGGCCTTCCTGCCCGATTGCCGTGCCTATGAGATGGTCAGCCCGCTGGACAAGGCCAACGGCGACGTGGCCGTGCTGGCCGGCGCCGAACAGGTCCGGCCATCCCGGCTCGATCAGGCAGCGACGGACGGCGAACGGCTCACCTACTCCTCCTACCGCGGCTTCGCGGGCGCCGCCTCGGCTCCCTGGACCTCCCAGTACGTGGCCAGCCGCGCCGGGGGCTGGACGAACGAGGCGATCTCCCCGCCACAGACCGGTCTCGAACCGCTGGAAAGCGGCGACAGCTACTTCAAGGCCTTCAGCGACGACCTCTGCCTGGGCTGGGTTGTGCAGGGGGGCGAACCGCTGCTGGCGAGCGCCGCAGTCGCCGGCTACCCGAACCTCTACCGGCGAGCGAACTGCGGCGCTGGCTCCTACGAAGCGTTGAGCACGGTCGAACCGCACGTGCCGGCGAGCGAATTCGGCTCCGCCGAACCCTTTCAGGCCAACCCCCCCACGATCAAGGGCCTCTCGGCCGACGGCTCGCTCGCCGTCTTCTCCTCGCCGGGTGAACTGACGCCGGGAGCGGCGCGGACGGAAGTCTCTCTCTACGCGCACGTTGCCGGCGACCCGCAGCCGATCGCGCTCTGCGTACTGCCCAGCGGCGCCCCCTACGGCGGCGGCTGCGAGTTGGGAACCGGCGGAGGAAGCATATCGATGCGCGGCAGCGACGTCTTCAGCGCGGTTTCCGAGAACGGGCGGCGGGTCTTCTGGTCCGATGCGCAGGGCGGCCCCGGCCGGATCTACGTGCGGCTCAACCCCGCCCAGCCCCAGAGTGCGGTCGGCGGGGGCGAATGTACCGAAGCCGAAAAGGCCTGCACCGTCGCCGTCTCCCCGAGCGCTGCCTTCTTCTTGGGGGCGGCCGGCGACGGCACGCGGGCGATCTACTCGAGCGGCTCGCTGGGAGAAGGAAAGGCCGCCCTGTTCGAAGCCGATCTCGAAGCAGAAGGCGCGAAAATCACCGTCCACAGGCACTCGATCGCCGGCGAAGTGAAGGGCGTCATGGGAATGAGCGAAGACGCCTCGCGCGTGTACCTGGTCTCTGGCGAAGTGCTGAGCAAAGCGCCCAACGACCACGGGGCCACCGCCGTGCCAGGAGGCCTCAACCTCTACCTCTACCGCGCTCCGAGCGAAGGCGATCCGGCTTCGTTCGCCTTCGTCGCCACGCTCAGCAGCATCGACCTCGGCGGAGGCGGCGAAGGTCCGGTGAGCACGGAACCCTACCGCCGCGTCTCACGGGTCAGTCCCGACGCCCTCGATGCGGCCTTCATGTCCCACGCGCCGTTGACCGGCTATGACAACACCGATCAATTGGCCTCCCAAAAGTCCGACTCGGAGGTGTTTCTCTATGACGCCGCGAGTGCCAGCCTCGTCTGCGTCTCCTGCAATCCAAGCGGTGCCCGGCCGGTCGGGCGCTTCCTCCTCGGCTCGGGCTTGCCGGCGCAGGGCTGGATCGACGGGCAGATCCCCGGCTGGGAATACGACCTGCACGCCTCCCGCCTGCTCTCGGCCGACGGCAATCGCCTCTTCTTCGAAAGCTTCGAGCCGCTGGTCCTCGGGGACATCAACGGCGCCAAGGACGTCTATGAGTGGGAGCGGGGAGGCGGTAGCCAGGCGGGTTGTGAAGCAATCGGCGCCGAACTCTACGTCGAAGCCTCCGGCGGCTGCCTCAGCCTGATCTCCTCGGGCAAGAACCCCGCCGACTCGGAATTCGTCGATGCCTCGGCCGCCGGGCGCGATGCCTTCTTTACCACCCAGGCGAGCCTTTTGCCCCAGGACTCCGGCCTCATCGACGTCTACGACGCCCGCGAAGGCGGCGGCTTCCCCCAACCCCCGGGCGCGGGGGAATGCGAAGGCGACGCCTGCCAGGCCGCCGCCCCGCCCCCGGTCGACCAGACGCCGGCCAGCGCGAGCTTCCGCGGTCCCGGCAGCTCCCACGCTCGCGCCAAGGGGCGCCGCTGCGGAAAGGGCACGCGCAGGGCCCGCCGCCACGGCGCAAGCCACTGCGTGCGCAAGCACCAGGCGCACCGCAAGCGCCACCACGCTCGCCACGCGAGCAGGCAATTCAACGCCAACCGGAGGAGCGCCCGATGAAACGCACGACCACGATCCTCGCCCTCTCGCTCTTCATCGCCCTTCTCGTTGCCGCCCCAGCCCGTGCCGCGTTCGGCTTCAAGCTGGCCGAAGTCGCCTTCACCGCCGCCGACGGCTCGCCGGTGGTTCAGGCAGGCTCGCACCCATTCGAATTCACCGGGACGATCGAAGCCAACACCAAGCTCGTCGCCGGCGGAGAACTCCAGACCCCCGACGAAGAATTCAAGGACGTCGTCGTCGAAGCCCCGCCTGGCCTGATCGGCACCCCGACGCCGGTGCCGCGCTGCTCGACGGCGGACTTCCTCGACATCGAAAGCTCGGTCAACTCCTGCCCGGATTCGACCGCGGTCGGGGTCACCGAAGTCGGGGTCAGCAAAAGCCCGATTCCCACGGGAACGGACCCGATCGAGACCACCGCGCCCCCCGTCGCGGTCTACAACCTCCAACCCCCGCCCGGCGTGGCGATCAAACTCGGCTTCACCTTCTTCGGCGGTGTGCCGATCACGATCGAACTCGGTCTCAGCCACGAGCCTCCTTACAACGTTCAGGCCCTCGCCACCAACATCCCCCAGGCGGCGCTCTTCTTTGGCTCGCGCTTCACGCTTTGGGGGGTTCCCGCCGATCCCGCCCACGATTTCCAGCGTGGCAAGTGTGCCATGGTCAATGGCGACTGCCCGACCAGCCTGCCCCAGATTCCCTTTTTGACCCTGCCGCGCAGCTGTCAAGGTCCGCTGGCGTTCGCCTTCCAAGCCGACTCCTGGCAGCGCCCGGGCGCCTGGACGACCCCCGTGCTCGCCGCCAGTCCGGAAATGATCGGCTGCGAACGGGTCGGCTTCTCGCCGAGGATCGAATCCCAGCCCACCACCGGCCAGGCCGAGACCGGCTCGGGCCTGGATTTCTCCGTCGACCTCCAAGACGAAGGCCTGGGCAGTGCGGGTGGGATCGCCAGCTCCGACATCAAGCGCGCCGAAGTCACCCTCCCGCCGGGAGTCACGATCAACCCCTCGGTGGGCGAAGGCCTCGGTGTCTGCACCCCGGCCGAGATCGCCCGCGAGACGCTGCGCTCCCTCCCCGGCGAAGGCTGCCCGGAGACCTCCAAGATCGGCACCCTGCACGTCACCTCGCCGCTGATCGACGAAGCCGTGGATGGCCAAATCTTCCTTGCCCAGGAGGACGATACCTCGACCACCGAACCTGGCGCGGAGAATCCGTTCGACAGCTTGATCGCGCTCTACTTCGTGCTCCGCAACCCCACCCTGGGCGTGTTCGTCAAGCAGGCGGTCGAACTCGAAGCAGACCCCAAGACCGGCCAGCTCGTGACCACCCTCGACGAAATTCCCCAGATCCCGCTGGGGCGCTTCGAGGCTCACCTGCGCACCGGCGCCAGAGCGGCGCTCGTGACCCCGCCGGTCTGCGGCAGCTATACGACCAAGGCGGTCTTTACCCCCTGGGCCAATCCGCAGACCCCGACGGTCACGACCGCCTCCTTCCAGATCGCCAGTGGGATCGGCGGCGGCCCCTGCCCGCCGGGCGGCATCCCACCCTTCCACCCGCACTTCGAAGCCGGCTCGATCAACAACAACGCGGGCTCCTTCAGCCCCTTCGACATGCGGTTGATTCGCGAAGACGGCGAACAGGACATGACCAAGTTCTCCGCGGTCCTGCCCCCGGGGGAGCTTGGCTCTCTGGCGGGAGTGAGCAAATGCCCCGACGCGGCGATCGACCTCGCCAAGGCAAAGACCGGACGTCAGGAGATGACAAGCCCGAGCTGCCCGGCCAACTCCCTGATCGGCCACACCCTGGCCGGAGCGGGAGTGGGAGGGGCGCTCACCTACGTCGGTGGCCAGATATACCTCGGAGGCCCCTGGCACGGCGATCCCCTCAGCGTGATCTCGGTGACCCCCGCGGTGGCCGGTCCCTTCGACGCGGGGACTGTAGTGGTCAGGCTTGCCTTGACCCTCAACCCGAAGACCGCCGAAGTCGAAGTCGACGGCGCCAACTCGGACCCGATCCCCCACATCCTCAAGGGAATCGTCTTGAAGGTCAGGGATCTGAGGGTCTACGTCGACCGGCCCAACTTCCTGCTGAACCCCACCTCATGCGACGAATCTAAGGCCAGCGCGACCTTGTTCGGCAGCTACCTGAACGTCTTCGATCCCTCCGATGACGTCCCGGTCGCCCTCTCTACCCGCTACCAGGCCGCCAACTGCCTGAACCTCGGCTTCAAGCCGAAGCTCGACCTGAAGCTGAAAGGCGGGACGAAGCGTGGCGGGCATCCAGGGTTGATCGCCACCTATACGCCGAGAAAAGGCGATGCCAACGTCAAGGGCCTTGTCGTGCGCCTACCGCGCTCTGCATTCCTCGATCAGGCCCACATCCGCACGATCTGCACCAGGGTCCAGTTCGCCGCCAAGGCATGCCCCCCCGGCGCTCAGTATGGGTTCATCAAAGCCTGGACGCCTTTGCTTGACACGCCGCTGGAAGGGCCGGTCTACCTCAGATCCTCGAGCCACAAGCTGCCCGACCTGGTCTTCGACCTGCACGGATTGGTCGACGTCGAGGTCAGCGTGCGGATCGACTCCGCCCAGGGCGGCATCAGGGCGACGCTCGAAGACGCTCCTGACGCTCCGCTCTCCAAAGTCATCTTGAAGATGCAGGGCGGCAAGAAGGGGCTGATCGTCAACAGCCGCAATCTCTGCGGGGCCATATCGAAGGCCAATGTGGACTTCACCGGGCACAACGGCAAGGAATCGAGTGCCAGCCCGGTGATGCGGGCGGATTGCGGTAAGCGCAAACACGCCAAGTAGGAAGTAGAGCGCGCCGGCCGGGGCCCCCTTCCCCGGCCGGCGCCATACATAGACATGCACAAACGCACGGTTCTCTAGAATCGAGCTCGTGAGGGGAGCTTCGAAGACGCTGGTCGCTGCGCTCGCCGTTTTGCTGGTCGCCGTCGGCCTGGCTGCGTGCGGGGGTGGCGACTCGAGCTCCACGACGGCGGAAGCTGGGCAGTCTGAAGCTCAGCCGAGCGGTGGTTCCGCGAAGCAGGGCGACAACGCCAAGAAGGGCGGCGATGAAGCCAAGTCGGGTTCCGGCGAGGGGAAGTCCGGTGGCTCCGGCAGTGGAGAAGGACAGTCGGGTAATTCCGGCTCTGGGGGCAAGAGCGCGAGCAGCTTCGTCCCCAAGCACCACAACGATTCCGGCGGTGGCTCGCAGCAGTTCAAAGTCAAGGGGGGCGACAACAGCGTCCAGGAATTCGGCGAAGAGGCTGACACCACCGAACTCGACGCGGCCGCGGTCGCGCTTCACAACTTCCTCGACGCCCGCGCCCAGGGCAACTGGGCCGCTGCCTGCAGCTACATGTCCAAGGCCGTGATCGAATCGTTCGAAAAACTGGCTGGGCAGGCAAAGCAGATCGAAGGCACGAGCTGCGGCGGGATCCTCGAAAAGCTGACGAACCCTGCCGCCAAGAAATCGATGGAAGCCGAAGCGGAGCAGGCCAACGTCGGCTCGTTACGGATCGAAAGCGGACGCGCCTTCGTCATCTACACCGGCATCGACGGCACCGTCCTGGCGATGCCGATGGCCAATGAAGGCGGAGCCTGGAAGGTCGCCAGCCTCGCCGGCACGCCGCTGTCGTAGCTGTCCAGTCTGGTTGAGTTTCGAATTGCCGTGCTGGGCACATGTCTCGGGACATGCTTGGCCAACTTGACCAAGCAGTGATATCGTCCTACGCGTGACTCGCACGTTCAGCATCGGAGAGGCAAAGACCAACCTTTCGAAGCTCGTTGCGCTTGCCGAGAAAGGCGAGCGCGTGGAGCTGCGACGGGGCAAGCAGCCCGTAGTGCAGCTCGTCCCGATTACCGAGCGCGGGCCCGCTCGGCGCAAGCCTGGGGCTCTCGCCGGCCGAATCTCGATGGTCGAGGATTTCAATACTTGGCCTGAGGACGTCGCCCGCAGCCTCGGGGCTGTCGACTGAGGCTGCTCGTCGACACCCATGCCGCGCTGTGGTGGTTAGGTGACGATGCCCGCCTTTCCGACGCCGCCCGGGGTGCGATAGCCCGCGCGGCGGAGCCGCTCTTCAGCGCGGGCACGCTCTTCGAGGTGTCGATCAAAGCGTCTCTCGGCAAGCTCGACGTCGCGGAGGAGTGGGCGGGGGAGCTGCTGGCCGAGGGTTTCTCCCTTCTCCCTATTACGACCGCGCATACCGCCGCCTACCTCGACTTACCGTACGTCGAGCTTGGCGGCAAGCGCCAACGCGACCCGTTTGACCGCCTACTCGTCGCCCAAGCCCAAGCGGAGAAGGTCCCTCTGGTGAGTTGCAATCCTGGAATCGCCGCCCACGGTGTCCCGACAATCTGGTGATGGCCAGAGCCGACGCCCGGCTTGAACCGATCCTGGCCTGGATTCAGGGTCAGAACGCGGTGCTGAGCCTGCGCCACTCTCTACGACCTCGACCTGGCGACTCCACTGCCCCCGCGTCACGAAGCTTCCGCAGCTCGGAACGAATGTGATCTGCGCTGATGTCGGGAAGCGCTTGCTGGACCTCGTCGAAAGTGAAGACGTCAGAGGGGCTCGAGAATCGCCAAGTTGGGGACATGTTTCGGGACGCGAATTGTGAAGGAACCGCAAGCCCTCCGTTCATCGCGCTACCTTGTCTGCGCAATGGTCGATGAGTCGGTGATTCAAGAGGCTGGTAAGCGATTGGCCGATGCCGCAGGCAGCGATGCCAGGTGATCCTGTTCGGCTCCCACGCCCGGGGGGAGGCTCGTCCTGATAGCGATCTGGATTTCCTCGTGATCGAGCCGCGGATCAAGAGCCGCAACGCCGAGTTCGTGCGGCTGCGCAACGCGCTCGGCGAACTCGGTGTGCCGGTAGACCTGATCGTCTATCGCAGCAGCGAGACCGAGAAATGGGGTGGCGTACCAGGCACCGTCGTGCATGATGCGCTGAGAGAAGGGCGTGTCCTCGTCGGTGAATGATCTGGCAGAGGCATCAAGGCGACGATCGCCAGGCGGGGAGAGACCTTTGAGCACACCCACGACCTCCGCCGCCTCGTCCGCGTCGCCGCTCTCGATCTCGAAGCTGCCCCGTTCGATGTCGACGCCGTCGTTGCGCTGACCCAGTACTCGGCTCCACTTCGCTACGAGGACTTGCTCGATGCCGAGCCGTTGGACCGTGAGGAGACGATCGCGCTGATGGAAGGGTCGGCCGGTGGGCAGAAGGCTCCATCGAGGGCTAAGGATCAGAGCCGACGCCCGGACTTGAACCGGGGACCCCTTCATTACGAATGAAGTGCTCTACCAACTGAGCTACGCCGGCGCTCGGGGTTCATTCTAGGTATCGCGGTTCTGTCGCGCGGAGTCTCGATGATGGGGCCATGTCAAGGGAGCGAACGGCCCGGCGACGAGCTCGATAAAACGCTCTGGGAACAGCGCCAGGCCCTCCTGGCCTACGGGATCGCCGCCGCGGCGGCTGACGGCTCAGCCTCGTTCGAGCCCCTAATTACTTGCGCCCCGCCTTCGTCTCTCCCTGTCCCCGCGGCGTCGCGGTCGGCAGGTGGCCGCAGACCGGGCAGTCGGGCTCCGGCACCACCGCCTCGCGTTCGACCTCCATCGTGCGCAGGTCGTAGATGTGGCCGACGCCCTGGGTCGAGGGCTCGGCCAGCCCGGTCAGGTGGTGCATGACGTCGAGCCCGACCTGGCCGCCGATCAGCCCGCAGGCCGGCCCCAGGGTCGCCGCCGGCGAGGGTTTGGCGCGGCGCTGCTCGATCGCGATGTCGAACATCGGGTAGCTGCGCCGGTAGGCGGCCACCTGGCAGGCGAAGCAGCCGGTGACGCCAGGTACGTAGAGCGGCCCGACCCGGGCGATCGGCGGAAAGTGGCTCATCGTGATGTAGGGGATCTCCGCCGCGAAGCAGGCGCTGTTGCACCACTGCTCGATTTCGTGGGCGGGCCAGTCGGCGGCGTCGATCACCAGGTCGTAGCCATCGATCGCATCGGCGACAGCGTCCTCGCCGTCGACCCGCTCGGGGAGCGTGTCCAGCCGCATCCGCGAGTTGAAGGCGCCGAGCCGCTCCGCCGCCGCCTCGACCTTGAGCCGGCCGATGTCGGCCTCCGTGTAGAGGACCTGCCGGTTGAGGTTGCTCTCCTCGACCCGGTCGCCGTCGACCAGCAGCATCTCGCCGACCCCGCAGCAAGCCAGCGAGAGGGCGGACCAGCCGCCGAGCCCGCCCACACCGAGCACGACGATGCGGGCGCTCTCGAGCCGCGCCTGGCACTGCGACGGCGTCGGCCCGGTGGTGATGTCGGCGAAATAGCGGATCTGGCGATCGAAGCGCTCGCTGGTGGCCGCCGGGATCAGGTCGTCGTCGGCCGCGTCCTCGACCAGGCCCAGCTCCTCCAGCTGGGCGAGGAGGTCGCCGACGGCTTCCTTGCCGAAGCGCTCCTCCAGCTCGCCGCGCTCGAGGCTCCCGTCCAGGGCCGCGAGCAGGCTCCGCCCCTCCGCGCCGGGATTCTCGATCTGGATGTCGGTCCTGGCGCTGGGTCGGAGCAGGTAGAGATCCCCGTTGGGCGTTTCGATCTGCTCGGTGGTCCGCTTGATCCTCGGTCTGGTCATCGTGCCCCCTCCATTGAAGTCCCGCTTGGGACCGCTCTATTGCTTTAATCAGTTTCAGCAAAGACAGTGGGCGATGGAGTCCGTCATCGACATTAGGGTGATGTGACCGCCGGAAACCACACAGAAACGGAACGGAGGGTCGTCATGGCCAGCTTGCATGGGAAGAAACTCAAACAGGTCATCGACCCGGCGCTCGCCAAAGCGTTCACTCACCCGCTGCGGGGCCACGTGTGGGTGTCGATCTGCGAAAGGGGTGAAGCCAGCCCGACGGAAATCGCCAGCGAGCTCGACCTCGACGTCTCGGATGTCAGCTACCACTTCCGGGAACTCAAGAAGCGGAAGCTGATCAGGCTGTCCCGTACCGTTCAGCGTCGCGGCTTCGACGAGCATTTCTACGAGCCGTGTGCACCGGTGCTGTATTTCGACGACTTCGAGTGGATGGAGATTCCGGCCTCGATCCGGTCGACCTTCAGCGCCGACATGCTCCGGCAGGTCATCGAGGAACTGATCGGCGCGCTGGGGTCCGGCTCATTCGATGCTCGCAACAGGCATTTGAGCCAGACCTGGCTGACAGTCGACGAGCGGGGATGGAAAGAACTGATGCGGGCCGTACAGCGAGTCCTCGACCGGATGCAGGCGATCCAGGAGCGCAGCGCCGAGCGCTGCAAGACGTCGTCTGAGCCGGGGATCCCCGTCTCGGTCGTGATGGCGTCCTTCGAGGCGGTCGCCGGCAGCGAGCGTGGTGGTCGCGGCGCGCCCTAGCGGTCGCCACCGCTCAGCTCCCGGGCGCGAGCGAATATACAGTCGAGCATCGGTTCGGTGAGGCGGCCGGTGAAGGTGTTCTGCTGGCTGGGGTGGTAGCAGCCGATCAGCTTCCAGTCACCGACATCCGCCTCGGCTCCGTGCCCAAACCGGGGCTTTGGCCGTGGTGCCTCGCTGCCCAGCTCGCGCAGCGCTCGCAGCGCGCCATCCCAGGCAAAGCCGCCCAGCGCGACGATCGTCTGGCAGCGTGTGAGCAGTTCGAGCTCGCGGGCGAGGTAGGGGAGGCAGTTGTCGCGCTCGGCCGGGGTGGGACGGTTGGCCGGGGGCGCGCAGCGGACGACGGCGGTGACGTATGCATCGAGCAGGCGCAGGCCGTCATCGCGCCGCACAGACTCTGGGCGGTTCGCGTAGCCGGCGCGGTGCAGGGCCGCGTAGAGCCAGTCGCCGGCGCGGTCGCCGGTGAACATCCGCCCGGTGCGGTTGGCCCCGTGCGCCGCGGGGGCCAGGCCGACGATCGCCAGGCGCGCATCCGTGTCGCCGAAGCCGGCCGCCGGCCGCGCCCAGTATTCCTCGCCCTCGAAGCGGCGGGGGGGCGCCGCGGCGCTGGCCTCGCGCCACTCGACCAGGCGCGGACAGCGGCGGCAAGCATGGACTTCGGCTGTCAGTTGCGGCAGCGAGTCCGTTTTCGCCGGAGTTGGGCCCTCTGGCTTGGTGGCCATCGATCCCGAACTGAATCATGCGGAGCCCCAGCCGTGAAGGTGGACGAGGCCCCGCATGAGAAGCTAGGAGCTCTGCCTGAGCGCTTAGCCGAACTTGTGGACCGAGAGCATCGGGACGACTGCGTCTGACGCGGCGATCTTCATCTACTTCACCCCCTCCTCGACCTTCTTCCCTTGAACTCTCCCAGCGCCTCGGAGCGCAAGCGCCCGACCCCTCGATTACTAGAGAAAGTTCCACTATTTCGCCAAGGCGAATCGAAAAGTCTGCATTTGGGCTGGAAAACCGCCTTTGTGACCAATACGATGGAGTGGTTAAGTCACCCAGCAACGATCGGAGGAGTCGCTTTGCCCGCAAAGACCAAAACCACCAAAAGCCGGAAAAAAGGAAAAGGAAGGGCGAAAAGCAGAAGAGGCGTAAACCAGGATCTGGTCAAATCGCTGGCCCACGAACTTCGGGCCGAGATCCTGGCGATCCTCAACGAACGGATGGCCAGCCCGAACGAACTGGCAAAGGAGCTCGACGAAGGGCTGAGCCAGGTCAGCTACCACGTAAAAGTGCTCAAGGACTACAAGGTCATCACCCTGGTCAAAACCGAGCCGCGTCGCGGAGCGGTCGAGCACTACTACCGCGCCACCTCGCGTGCCTACCTGACCGACCGCGACTGGCACGAGCTGCCCGAGTCGGTACGGGTGGGGATGAGCGCCGATCTGTTCCAGGCTGTCGTCGATGACGCCGTTGCCGCGATGGAGGGAGAGACCTTCGACGAGCGCGAGGACCGTCACCTCAGCTGGACCCCCCTGATGCTCGACGAGCAGGCCTGGGTATCCGTTCAGAAGATCCTCGACGACACGCTCAAGCAGGTGCTGAAGCTCAACGCGGAAGCCGCCAAACGACTTTCCAAGTCCAAGGAGCAGGGGATCTCGGCTTCGGTCGCGATGCTCGGCTACGAGGTGCCGGATACGGCCGCGAGGAAGCTGCCGAAGCGGAAAGCCAAGGCGGCCGGCAAGAAAGCGAGCGCCAAAGGCAAAACCAAAGCGAGCGCCAAGGGCAGGGCGAAAGCCAAAGCCAAAAAGAAGTAACCGAGGTCACCTGGCGCTCCCGGTAATTCAGAGCCCATAGGCTAAGCGCCCGTGGGGCTCGATTCGTCAGCAGGTGGCTATGGCAGGCGGCGCGGCTTCGGCCGCGCCGCCGCCGTTTTGGCTCTTGCGCTCGCGGCGATCCTTCTCCTTGGCGGATGTGGCAAAGGAGGCCATGGCGCCGAGACCGACCCCGAAAAGGGGTCCGACGCCGAGTTCCTCAACGAAGCGCTCGCTCGCGAGCAGGCGATGGCCGACGCTTACGCCGCAGGGCGACCGTTGCTGCGCGCTCCGCAGCGCGCCCTCGGGCGAGTGCTGCTCGCCCAGGAGCAGGAGTACGCCGATGCCCTGACCAAGGCGATCCGCGGGCTGGGGGGCGAGATCGAAGCCGAACCGGAAGCGCCCGACCTGACCGGGGCGAAGGATCAGGCCGGCTTCCTCGCCATCGCCTACGAACTGGAGAGCGCCGCGCTCGCCTCCTATATGGGCGCGGCTGCACGCCTATACGAGTCCGCGCCGCGCACTCTCGACGCCTCGCTGGGGGCCGCTCACGCGCAGCACCTGGTCCTCCTGCGGCAGGCGCTGGGCGCGAGCCTCTCCGCCTCGATACCGGAGGCGTTCGACGGTGGCGAAGTGCCGCCACCGGGTGGCGGCAGTCCGGGCGGTGAGGGATGATCCGCCGATGACCGGGCCTCTCTACGCGATTGGGCGCTTCTGCTCGCGTCATCACTGGCCGACGATCGCCGTCTGGCTGATCGTCGCGGTCGTGCTCGTCGTCGCCGGTCAGGCATCGGGCGACAAGACCAACGACAACCTCACCCTGCCAGGCACCGGCTCGACCAGGGCGACCGAACTGATGGAAGACAACCTGCCCGAGCAGGCCTACGGCAGCAACCCGCTGGCCTTCGAATCGAAGGCGGGCCCGCTGACCGAACCGAAGTACGCGAAGGCGATCGAAGAATCGATCGAGCGCCTGGACGCGATGCACGACGTCAACTCGGCGATCAGCCCGCTGAGCAAGGAAGGCGTCGAACATGGTCTCCTCAGCAAGGACAAGACGGTTGCCTACACGCCGGTCATCCTCAGCGTCGGTCCGGGCGAACTGACCGAAGAGCAGGCCAAGGCGGTGCTGAACGCCGCCGACCCGGCCGAGAAGGCCGGCCTCGAAGACCTCCGTCGGCGCATACGTGGGTCAGCAGCTCTCCAAGCCCGATACGGGAGTCAGCGACGCGATCGGGATTGCCGCCGCGATCGTCATTCTGCTCTTCGCCTTCGGCACTGCGACGGCGATGGTGATGCCGATCGGCTCGGCGATCGTCGGCCTGGCGATCTCGCTCTCGATCATCCGCCTGCTGGAGAACGCGATCGAAGTGCCGAGCGTCGCCGCGACCCTGGCCACGATGATCGGTCTCGGGGTGGGGATCGACTACGCGCTGTTCATCGTCACCCGCCACAAACTGCAACTCGCCGATGGGATGGATCTGCGTGAGTCGATCGCCCGCGCCACCGCGACCGCGGGCGGGGCTGTGGTCTTCGCTGGCTTCACCGTGGTGATCGCGCTCTGCTCGCTCTCCTTCGCCGGCATCCCCCTGGTCAGCACGCTCGGCTTCACCGCCGGGATCGCCGTCGTCGTGGCCGTCTGCGCCGCGGCGACCCTGCTGCCCGCGATGCTCGGCGCGCTCGGACCGCACATCAACTCGATGCGGGTACCGGGGACGAGCGCAAACCCCGACGATCGCGAGCCGCATGGCTGGCGCAAATGGGCGCGCGGCGTAGCTCAGCGGCCCTGGCGCTCGGCCCTGGCCGCTCTGGCCGTCCTCATCGTCCTGGCCCTGCCGATCTTCCAGCTCGAGCTCGGCCAGAACGACCTCAGCGCCCTGCCCAAGTCGACCACCGCCCGCCAGAACTACGACTCGCTGACCAAGGGCTTCGGACCGGGCGTCAACGGTCCCCTCCTAGTCACGGGCCGGTTCAAGACGGCGCAAGAAGCCAAAAAGGTCCTGCCCACCCTGGAGAAGCACGTCGGCGCGGCGAGCGATGTGGCCGCCGTCTCGGATCCGAGCCTCGACAAGACGGGGACCGTGGCGGTCTTTACCGTGATCTCCAAATCGGCGCCCTGGGCCGACGAGACCGTCAGCCTGGTCGAAGGGCTGCGCGACACGACGATCCCCGAAGCGCTGCACGGGACCGGCGCCGTCGCCTATGTCGGTGGACAGACCGCCGGCTACATCGACCTGGCCACCCAGATCAGCGACAAGCTGCCGCTGATGATCGCGATCGTCGTCGGCCTCAGCTTCATCGTGCTCTTGCTCGCCTTCCGCTCGTTACTGGTGCCGGTCAAGGCGGCGGCGATGAACCTGCTCTCGGTCGCCGCCGCCTACGGCGTCGTCACCGCGGTCTTCCAGCTCGGCTGGGGCTCGTCGCTGATCGGCCTCGACCACTCGATACCGATCGTCAGCTTCGTGCCGCTGCTGATGTTCGCGATCCTCTTCGGCCTCTCGATGGACTACGAGGTCTTCCTGCTGACCCAGATGCGCGAGCACTACCGCAAGCACGAAGACGAGAAAGAAGCCGTGATCGAGGGTCTGGCCAACACCGGGCGGGTGATCACCTCGGCGGCGGCGATCATGGTCTGCGTCTTCACCAGCTTCGTCCTCAACGGCAACCCGATCGTCAAGGAGTTCGGGGTCGGCCTGGCGGTGGCGATCGCGATCGACTCGACCCTGGTCCGCTGCCTGCTGGTCCCCGCCGTGATGGTCCTGCTCGGCCGCCGGGCCTGGTGGCTGCCGGGTTGGCTCGGCCGCGTCGTCCCCCACGTCAGCATCGAGGGCGAGGACTTCTTCGCCAAGCGCGACGCCGCTGCTGTCGAGGGGTCCAAGGGATGACCTGGGGCTGCCTTTAGCCCCTCGTCCGAATGTTCCCGCTCAACCTGCCCAACGCGCTCACCCTGCTCCGCATCCTCGCCGTGCCGGTCGTCGTCGTCGCCCTGCTCGGCGAGACGCCGAACGGCGACGAGCTGGCCGCCGCGGTCTTCGCCCTGGCGGCGCTCACCGACGGCCTCGACGGCTACTTCGCCCGCTCGCGCGACGCCGTCACCACCTTCGGCAAGCTGATGGACCCGCTTGCCGACAAGCTGCTGATAACCGCGGCGCTGATCTCTCTGGTCTCGCTCAACCGCCTGCAGGCCTGGGTGGCGATGGTGATCATCGCTCGCGAGATTGCGGTGACGGGCCTGCGGGCGATCGCTGCCGAGCGCGGCGTCGTGATCGCCGCCAGCTGGATGGGCAAGCTGAAGACCGTGCTGCAGATCGCCGCCGTGATCGCGCTGATCGCCGCCAACCCCGCGCCACCCTGGGTCGACGTTCTCGTCTATCTCGCCGTCGCCGTGACCCTGATCAGCGGTGCCGACTACTTCCTCGGCCTGCGGCGCCGGCTCGAGGAGGAGCGTGAGGCGCGCAGCGGTGCGCTAACTCGCCGGAGCCTCTAGCCACTCGCGCATGGTCAGGTGGCGACGCTCGTGCTCGCCGCTGCTCAGCTCGGCGCGCAGGTCCTCAAGCCGGCCGTAGCGCTCCGCCACCACGTTGTGGCGGTGGATCGTCTCGAGGTTCTCCTGGCGCGCCATCACGAAGGCCTCGCCGGGCAGGTCCGGGTAGTCGACGGTGACGCGGCGCAGCATCTCCCGCACGCAGTCCTCGACGAAGCGCGGCTGCGCGTGCGCTTTGGCGACCACGGCCAGCTCGTCGGGTCGCTTCATCAGCTCGTATATCTCCGAGCTCATCGATTGCTCGACGATCCTCAGCAGCTCGGGCGCGTCGATCCAGGCGGGGCCGCCCTCGGGGCAGCCGATATGGAGGGTGCCGATGCCGCGCTGGTTGTGGGTGGCGATCGGCACCGCCTCGATTGCCGCCTCGATCTGCTCGGCGTCGAAGCCGCGCTCTGCCAGCCTCTCGCGGGCCAGGCCCCCGACCATCTCCTGCGCGCAGGGACAGGCGGTCATGCCCTGCGCCTGCACGCCGGTCAGCGTCCGCGTCCCGCGCAGCGAGTCGACGGCGGTGCCGAAGAGGACGTAGATCTCCTGCGTGCGCTGACCGCTGGCCGGAGTGGTCACCGTCTCGGGATAGCGCGCCGTTACCGAGACCTCCGCGCGCAGGCCGCCCTGGCTCTCGCGGACGCGCTGGGCGATGTGAGCGGCGAGCACCTCAGCGCGGAACGCCTCGCCGAGCACCACCGTGTCGATCGCCTCGCCGACGACTTCCTCGAAGCGCGACATGTGCACCCCCGCCTGGCGGGGGTTGAGGTCGACGAAACACTCGAAATCGGCGTGGTAGAGGTTTTCGCTGCCGTCCGTCTTGACCCGGATCACCTTCTCGACTCCGGTCACCCCGACCCGCGAGAGGCTCACCCGAGTCGCCGGGGTTCCGGACTGAACGTCGGGCGTCGTGGAGGGGAGCGTGGTGGTGGAACGGGTCGCCATCGGCACATGAAGCGTAGGCGATCCGCTCCCTATACTTCCCTGTGCCGGAGCGTTGGGGCCGGCCCCCGGGGTGGGGAACAGGGTTGCAGTGGAGGCAGTGATATCGAGCCGTTGGAGACGGTCCCGCAGGGGCTGAATCAGGATTCGGACGCGCAGCCGACGGGGCCGCAGGAGCTCCAGGCTCTGGTTGCGCTCGGGCGCGAGCGCGGTTACCTCACCTTCGAGCAGATCGCCGGGACACTCGAGGAGGTCGAGGTGACCAAGGAGCAGGTCGCCGGCCTGCACGCGCACCTGGTCGAGCACGGCGTCGAAGTGATCGCCGAGGACGGCGTCAGCGCTTACAAGGAGCAGCGCGCCGGGGCGACGAACGGTCAGTCGAGGAAGCAGGAGCTCGACCTGACGATCGAACCGAGCCTCGACTCGCTGCGCCTCTACCTGCGCTCGATCGGCCGGGTCGACCTGCTCACCGCCGCCCAGGAGGTCGAACTCGCAAAGCGGATCGAGCGCGGCGACATGGTCGCCAAGCGGCAGATGGTCGAGGCCAACCTGCGCCTCGTCGTCTCGATCGCCAAAGGCTATCTGGGGCGCGGCCTCAGCTTTCTCGACCTGATCCAGGAGGGCTCGCTTGGGTTGATCCGGGCGGTGGAGAAGTTCGACTACCGGCGCGGCTACAAGTTCTCCACCTACGCGACCTGGTGGATCCGGCAGGCGGTGACCCGGGCGATCGCCGATAAGGCGCGGACGATTCGCATCCCCGTGCACATGGTCGAGAAGCTGAACCGCGTTGCCCACGTCGAGCGCCAGCTGGTGCAGCGGCTCGGCCGCGAGCCGGAGCCGGCGGAGATCGCCGAGGAGCTTCGCTGGCCGCTGGGCGAAGTGCGGGAGATCCTCCGCGTCGCCCAGTTGCCGGTATCGCTGGAGAAACCGGTCGGCGACGAGGACGACTCCGAGCTGGGCGATTTCGTTGCCGACGACACCGTCGCCGAGCCCTTCGAAGAGGCCAGCGAACACATGCAGAAGGAAGGGGTGCGCAACGCGCTCTCGGCATTGCCCGAACGCGAGCGCCAGGTGATCGAGCTCCGCTACGGCCTCACCGGGTTGGAGCCGCTCACCCTGGAGGAGGTCGGCAACACCTTTGGCGTCACCCGCGAGCGCATCCGCCAGATCGAGAACAACACGCTGAAAAAACTTCAGCACCTGCCGGAGGCGCAGATGCTCCGGGAAGCCAGCTGAGCGCCCGCTAGCGCGGCTCGAGCACGAAGAGCGCGATGTCGCGGTCGGTCCGCGCCTCGTATTCGTCGAAGCCCGAGTACTGCTCGTTGTGCTTGCGCCAGAGCTCGGCGCGCTCATCGCCCTCGGCCACCCGCGCCCGGACCGGGCGCCGCTTGCGCCCGACCTCGACGTCGGCGTCCGGGTTCGACTTCAGGTTGAGCGACCAGGCCGGGGTGCGGCCGTGTCCGGCGTTGGAGCCGATCACGACCAGGTTCTCGCCGTCGGCGAGATAGACGACGGGGGCGGTTCGCTGCTGGCCCGATTTGCGGCCGGTCGTGGTCAGCAGCAGCACCGGCGCCTTGGCGATGTGGCCGCCGATCCGCCCGCCGCTGAGCCTGTAGAGCGGGATGTTGAGCTTCCCGGTCCAGCGCAATCCGGTGGCGCCCATCGCCTGCGACATGCGCGAGTAGAACTTGTCGCCGAGCATGGCGCGCAGTATCCCACCCCTTCGTTCACTGGCGACTTAGCCCCCTATATATGTCGGAAAGTCGCCAGTGAAGGCGTAGAGTTAGGCGATGGCCGCGCCGCACCCATTTCGTCTCGCCGCCGAGGCAAAGGATCTGGAGGCGATGACGGCGACCCTGCGCGAGGACGTCGTCCTGCACAGCCCGATCCTCTTCCGCGGTTTCGAGGGGCGCGAGATCGTCGCCCAGGTGCTCACCCACGTTGCTGCCACCCTCGAGGACTTCCACTACACCGATGAGCTGGCCGAGGATCGCGTTGTCGTCCTGCGCTTCAAGGCCCGGGTGGGCGACCGCGAGCTGGAGGGAATCGACTTCCTCGAGCTCGACGAGGAGGGCCGCGTCGCCGAGCTAACCGTCTTCATGCGCCCGATGTCGGCGCTGACCGCCTTCAACGAGCAGATGGCCGCCCGACTCGGTGTCGAGGCCGGATAAACTCGTTCACCCTCCTGGGGGAGTGCCCGAGTGGTTAAAGGGGACTGGCTGTAAACCAGTTGGCTCTGCCTACACAGGTTCGAATCCTGTCTCCCCCATATGAGTAGCCTCGACGGCCGCGTCTTCGTCATCGCCGGCATCGGTGGTGGCCTGGGGCCGGTAGTCGCCGAGCGCTTGGCCGCCGCCGGCGCCACCGTCGCCGCCACGGATCGAAACCAGGCCCGGATCGACGAGATCGGTTCGGGGCTGGGCTTGCCGGAAGATCGCTGGGACGGGCGCGCCGTCGACCTGCTCGACGAGGAGGCGGCGCGGGGCTGGTGCGCGGCGCTGCTCGAGCGCTTCGGCCGGGTCGACGGGCTGCTGCACCTGGTCGGCGGCTGGCGCGGAGGCCAGCCGTTGCACGAGGCGCCGCTCGCCGATTGGGATCTGTTGCACGAGCTCCTGATCCGCACCGTCCAGCACACCAGCCGGGCCTTCCACGATGCGCTCCTGGCCGGCGAGCACGGACGCTTCGTCCTCGTCTCCGCCAAGCAGGCGCAGGCCCCGTCCAACTCCAACGCGGCCTACGCGGCCGCCAAGGCTGCCGCCGAGGCCTGGACGCTCGCTCTGGCCGACGGCTTCGCCGGCACCGCCGCGACGGCGAACATCGTCGTCGTCGACGCGATCCTCACCGCGCGGATGCGCGCGGAGAGCCCCGATGGGGACTTCTCCTCCTTCACCCCCGCCGAGCATCTCGCCGAGGCGATCGCCTTTCTCTGCTCCGATGCCGCGCAGGAGATGAACGGCCAGCGCCTGCCGCTTACCATGCGCTGAGATGAGCCGCGCCGATTCGAAGGGCTCTGCGCCCGCCGGGGGTGAGATGACGATCCGCCAGCTGGCGGAGCGGACCGGGATGACCGTTCGCAACATCCGCGCCCACCAGACGCGCGGATTGCTGCCGCCGCCAACCGTCCGCGGCCGTACCGGCTATTACGGCGAGGAGCACGTGGCGCGGATCGAGCTGACCCGCGAGATGCAGGCGGACGGGCTCAACCTGGAGGCGATTCGCCGCGTCCTCGACAGCGGCGACGGCTCGGCGGCGGCGATATTCGACTTCACCCGTGCCCTGCGCGCGCCTTTCGAAGACGAGGCGCCGGAGATCGTCGACCCCGACGAGCTGGCCAGGATCTGGGGCCAGGCGGCCGATGCCAGGCTGACGCGCCGGGCGGAAAAGCTCGGAATCTTCCGCGCCCTGCCCGATGGGCGAATCGAGGTGATCAGCCCCCAGCTGCTGCGCGCGGCCGCGGAGCTGGCCGAGCTCGGCATCGGCGCCGAGGGCGCCCTCGTCACCGCCGAGAAACTGCGCCGCCACGCCGATGGCGCCGCGCGCGCCTTCGTCGACCTCTTCGTCAAGGAGGTCTGGCAACCATTCGATCGTGCCGGCCGGCCGGAGCGCGACTGGCCGCGGATGAGCGAGGCGCTCGAACGGATGCGCCCGCTCGCCGCCGGCGCCCTCCTCGCCACCTTCCAGATCGCGATGGGGGAGGCGGTCGAGAAGGAGAGCGAGCGAACGCTGCGGCTCGCCGCCCGGCCGGAGAAGCGCTCCGGCAAGCGCCGCAGGCGCTCTGCCTAGGCCTCAGGCGAGAGCTGCGTCGTCCAGCTCTTCGCTGGCTGCATCCCGGCCCGCATAGGCGAGGACGGCGAAATACATCAGCGAGGGGAGGAGCGCCTCGAGGTCGTCGGTTTCGCCTTTCTGCAGGCGGGCATAGAGCACCGATTCGATTCCTCCCACGACCCCAGCGGCGGCGATCGCCGAGGGGGGTTCGTCCAGGTCCTCCCTGACCAAAGCGTCGATGCACCCCGCGAAGCGGTCGAGCAACTCGTCGCGGCGGTGCAGCCCCGCCGGGCTGGAGGCGCGCGCCTCGACGATCACGATGCGGGCCTCTTCCGGCTCCTCGATGACGAAGCGAAGCAGCCCTGCGATGCCGCTGCGCAGCGCGTCGCGCCAGCTCGGACCGGCAGCGGCGACCGTGGCCTCGATGCGCTCCCGCATTCGTCCTGCGGAGGCGTCGAAGGCGGCGAGGAAGCAGTCCTCCTTGTCCTCGAACTGCTCGTAGAAGGTGGGTCGCGAGATGCCCGCCCGGGTGAGGACGTTCTGGACCGTGAGAGTGCTGTAGCCGTTCTCGGCGACGGCCCCGATCATCGCCGCGAGCAGGCGCTCCCGCTGGATCGCCTTGACCAGGTCCGCCGGAAGGGTCCTGACCCCCGCCGGGAAACGGCCGTCCGCCCGGGTCAGCAGCGTCACGGCCTCGCGGAGTTCGGAATCCGACCAGCGGTCCCCGACCGCATTTGCCAGCTTCTCCCTACTGAGCATTACCCTCTCTGGTGACATAAGGAACCTACGCGTTTCTTTTAGAAAATATGCAGGCCCTCCAAGGGTACCAGATAAGTCGCTGCCGTGCATTGGAATTTCGTCCACCATGGGTATCCTTGATCCATGCCGCCACGGGGAAAAGGGGGGACGCAGGAGAAGCAGACGCCGAAGCGGTCGACCGCGTCCGTCAGGCCCTCGCTCCCACGCGAGTTCATCGCGCTCCACAAGCAGCGCCGCATCATGGACGCCCTGGCCGAACTGACGTCCGAACAGGGTTATGAGGCGACCAAGATTTCCGACATCGTCAGGAGGGCCGGAGTCGCCCGCAAAACCCTCTACGACAACTTCCAGGGCAAGGAGGAGGTTTTCCTCGCCGCCTTCGACGCCGCTCGCGACGAGGTCATGCGCCGGGTCGAGGAAGGGAGCGCCGGCGTGGACGGCGATTGGCAGGACCGGGTTGAGGGTGGGCTCGCCGCCTTCCTCGGCTACGTCGCCGAGCAGCCGACCCTGGCCCGCATGTGCATGATCGAGGCGCTTTCCGCGACACCGGCCACAACGAAGCGCTACGAGGATGCCCTGGAGGCATTCGTCGAGCTGGCGAGGCAGACTCTGCCGCGGGACGAGCGGCTGCCCGACACGATCGCCGAGACGCTGGTCGGCGGAGTCGCCTGGATCGTCTATCAGCAGATCCGCCGTGGCGAGGCCGAGCGGGCCGAGGATCTCCTGCCAGAGCTCACAGAGTTCATGATGTCGCCCTATCTGGGCGCCGGCATGGCCGAGTGAGCAGCGGCGCCAGCAGACGAGAAGCGCTTAGCACTGGCAGACTTTAGTACTGCATGAAGCCGCTTCCCCGTGGTCGCCACGGCCTCTCGCGCGAGTTCATCGCCGAAAACCAGCGCGAGCGCCTGCTCGCCGCGATCGCCGACTCGCTCGACGAGCACGGCTATGACCGCACGACCGTCGCCGCGATCAGCGGCCGGGCGGGGGTTTCCAAGAGCGACTTCTACCGCCACTTCGCGAACAAAGACGAGTGCTTCCTCGCCGCCTACGACGAAGCGGTCGCGCAGCTGCGGGGCGACGTGCTGAGCGCCTGCGCTGGCGCGGGTGGGGGCGAGTGGGCCGAGGGCGTCTGCGCCGGCCTCGCGGCGGCGCTTGCCGGTCTCGTCGCCAGGCCGGCCTGGGCGAACCTGCTGCTGGTCGAGGGGCTGCGCGCCGGGCCGGGCGTCTACGGGCGCTTCCAGGGCGCGGTCGAGAGCTTCGTCCCCTACCTGCGCGACGGCGCCCCGGCGGGGACGAGCGCCGGCCGGCCGCCGGAGGCGGCCGACGAGGCCGTGGTCGGTGGCATCGCCTCGCTGCTGGGTCGCCGCGTCCTCGCCGGGGAAACGGCTCACCTCGACCGGTTCTTCCCGGAACTTGCCGAGTTTGCGCTGACCCCGTACCTGGGCGTCGCCGAGGCGCGCCGCATAATCTCCGCTAGATGAGCGATGCGACCGCAGCCGCAAGGGGCGCCGCAACCGAGGCGCGCAGCGGAGCCGTCCCCGGGGTGCTGCCCTCGCAGGCCCTGAGCGAGGCGATCACCGCCGAGTGGATCGGCTCCGGCGATTACCGGATCCGCCCCGACGCGATCCAGCCGGCCAGCATCGACCTGCGGCTCGGCGACTTCGCCTGGGCGCTGCGCTGCAGCTTCCTGCCGGACGTCGACTCGACGGTCGAGGAGAAGATCGAGGGCCTCGCCTTCCAGAAGGTCGACCTGCGCGACGGCGCCGTGCTGGAGCGCGACCGCCCCTACCTGGTGCCGCTGATCGAGGAGCTGGCGCTGCCCGACGACGTCCGCGCCAAGGCGAACCCGAAGAGCTCGACCGGGCGCCTCGACGTCTTCACCCGCGTGCTCACCGACCGCCACCACCGCTTCGACGAGATCCGCCCCGGCTATCGCGGCAAGCTCTACCTGGAGGTGGTGCCGCGCTCCTTCGCGATCCAGGTGCAGAGCGGCCTCTCGCTCAACCAGCTGCGGCTCGCGCGCGGCGACGTGCGCCTCGCCGACGCCGAGATCCGTGCCCTGCAGGACGAGTTCCCGCTGCTCTACCTCGACTCGCACGCGCTGCGCGAGTCAGAGCTGGCGCTCGCCGAGGGGCTTTTCCTCAGCGTCGACCTCTCCGGCCCCAGCGACCGGATCGTCGGCTACCGGGCGAAGAAGAACAGCCTGCCGATCGACCTCTCGCGCATCCGCGCCTACCGCTGGACCGACTACTGGGACCCGGTCTACCCCGAGCCCGGCGGCCGGATCGTGCTCGAGCCGGAGATTTTCTACCTCCTGCTCTCGGCCGAGGGAGTCTGCATCCCGCCGCAGATCGCCGCCGAGATGATGGCCTACGACCCGACCGCGGGCGAGCTGCGCACCCATTACGCCGGCTTCTTCGACCCCGGCTTCGGCTACGACCCGGCCGGCGGCCGCCACGGCAGCCGCGCCGCGCTCGAGGTGCGGGCGCGCGACGTCTCCTTCATGGTCGAGCACCGCCAGCCGGTCTGCAAGCTGGCGTTGGAGCGCACCAGCGCGCCCGCGGAGCGCCTGTACGGGGAGAAGCTGGGCTCCAACTACCAGGGCCAGGTGACGATGCTGAGCAAGCACTTCGAGGACCAGGTGATCGCGGGCGGGGCGGCGGACACCCCGCCCGAAACGCTCGGCGGGAGCCTCGCTTGAGTGTTTCGGGCGGGGTGTCCGCCGCCCCGCCGGGCCACACCTGGCTGGTTTATCTCGCTGGCGAGATCCACTCCGATTGGCGCGAGCGGATCGAGGCCGGAGTGCGCGAGGCCGGGCTGCCGGTCGCCTTCTCGGCGCCGGTCACCGACCATGCTGCCTCCGATGACGCCGGCGTCGGCACCCTGGGGGAGGAGAGCGAGCCCTTCTGGCGCGACCACATGGGAGCCGGCATAAACGCGATCCGCACCCAGACGCTGATCCGCGCCGCCGACATCGTCATCGTCCGCTTCGGCGACAAATACAGGCAGTGGAACGCGGCCTTCGACGCCGGCTATGCCGCCGCTCTTGGCAAGCCCTACATCGCTCTGCACGATCCCGAGCTCGACCATGCGCTGAAGGAGGTCGACCGCGCGGCGCAGGGGACGGCCCGCACGGCTGAGCAGGTGGTCGGGGTCCTCCGCTACGTGATCACGGGTAGGTTGCCCTGATGGAGGGAGACGCGAACCGCGAGACGATCGAGCGCTTCTACGCGGCCTTCGGCGAGTGCAACGGCGCCGCGATGACCGCCTGCTACGCAGCCGACGCCCATTTCCGCGACCCGGCCTTCGGCGATCTGCAGGGTGCCGACGTCGGCGCGATGTGGCGCATGCTGACCAACCGCGCCACCGACCTGAAGATCGAGCTGCACGAGCACGAGGCCGACGGGGAGTCGGGCTCGGCCCACTGGATCGCCCGCTACACCTTCTCCACCGGGCGCCCCGTGGTCAACGACATCCAGGCCAAGTTCCGCTTCGCCGACGGCCTGATCGCCGACCACGTCGACGACTTCGACTTCCGCCGCTGGGCCAAGCAGGCGCTGGGCCCTAAAGGCACCTTGGTCGCGCTATTGCCGCCGCTGCGCGCCAAAGCGCGCGGGCAGGCGCTGGATCAGCTCGAGCAGTTCAAGCGCGACGAGACCGGCTCCAGCATCTGACGCCGCTGATCGCAGCTTTTAGGGGCTATAGCCCCGACAATGCTGCGATCGGGTCTGTCGTAGTCGTGTGCGAACATGTGTTCGTATGCGCTGGGATGAGCAACGGGTCGAGAACGACATGCGGTTGCCGGGGGTCGGCAACGGCACCGTCGTCCGCACCTTCGACGCCCCCGAGGCGATGGGGATTAACTTCCACGAGATCCGCGCCCGTTCGATGCTGAACCACGTTCCCGGCGGCCGCTACGGCTTCAACTACACGGTCAATCCCTATCGGGGATGCACCCATGCCTGCGTCTACTGCCTAAAGGGCGACACCCCGATCTTGATGGCCGATGGACGGACCAAGCCTTTGGCACGAGTGCGCGTGGGCAATGAGGTCTACGGGACGATTCGTCGCGGCTCGTATCGTCGCTACGAGATCACCCGCGTCTTGGCGCACTGGATGACGCACAAGCCTGGCTATCGGATCACGCTTGAAGACGGAACTGAGCTGATCGCAAGCGGGGACCACCGCTTCTTGACCTCGCAGCGCGGCTGGAAGCACGTCACCGGTGCGGAACACGGTCGTGCGCGTCGCCCCCACCTGACGCTCAACAGCAAATTGATGGGAATCGGCGCGCTTGGAGCTCCCGCCGGCGACTCGGCTGCATACCGACGCGGGTATCTCTGTGGCCTCATACGCGGAGATGGCCATCTCGGCTCCTATGCCTATGACCGACCTGGACGCACGAACTCCGAAGTCCATCGGTTTCGGCTTGCGCTGACCGATGATGAGGCACTCGCACGTGCAAGCGGCTACCTCGCGGAGGCCGGCATTCGAACGGACGAATTCCAGTTCCTCGAGGGCAGTGCGCGATACCGGCCGATGAAGGCGATTCGAACTTCGGCCAAGGACAGCGTCGACCGGATTCGTGAGTTGATCCGCTGGCCTGACTCGTCCAACGATGAGTGGACTCGTGGCTTTCTCGCTGGGATCTTCGACGCCGAGGGAAGCTGCGGGGAGGTGTTGCGGATTTGCAACAAGGATCGCCAGATCATCGAGCGCTCGGCTGGAGGTTTGGCTCGGCTTGGGTTTTCTCACACGATTGAGCGCCCCAATCGGATCGGTGTGAGAAATGTCCGTCTCCTCGGTGGCCTGAGAGAGCAGCAGCGCCTATTTCAGGCAATCGATCCGGCGATAAGCCGAAAGCGCGCGATCGACGGGATCGCGCTCAAGTCGCAGGCGAAGCTGGGAGTCGTTTCGATCGAACCGCTGGGCCGCAGGATCCGCATGTTCGACATCACGACCGGAACCGGCGATTTCATCGCAAACGGGGTAGTCAGTCACAACTGCTTCGCCAGGCGGACGCACACCTACCTCGATCTCGACGCGGGCCGCGACTTCGAGCGCGAGATCGTGGTCAAGGTCAACGTGCCGGAGCTGCTGCGGGCGGAGTTGGCGCGGCCGAGCTGGTCGCCCTGGGGACGAACACCGACCCCTACCAGTGGGTCGAGAGCCGCTACCGGTTCATGCCCGAGATCCTGGCGGCGCTGGAGGCGGCCGAGACCCCGGTCTCGGTGCTGACCAAGTCGCCGCTGGCGCTGCGCGACATCGACCTCTACGAGCGCATGGCGAAGCGCCTGCCGGTCTCGGTCAACCTCTCCGTCCCCACCCTCGACGAGGAGGCCTGGCGGGCGACCGAGCCTCACACCCCGAGCCCTATGGCCCGCCTCGACGCGGTGGCCGAGCTGCGCAGCCGCGGCATCGACTCGGGAGTCCTGATCGCCCCGCTGATGCCGGGGATCAACGACGACCCCGAGCAGGTCCAACCGATAGTCGACCGAGCCCGCGAGGCCGGCGCAACCTTCCTGGGAGGCGTGGCCCTCCACCTGCGTGGCGAGGTCCGCGACGTCTTCTTCGCCTGGCTGGAGGCAAAACGCCCGGACCTACTTGCCAGCTACGAGAAGCTTTACGCGAACGGTCGGTCTTACATGCCCCCAAAGCAACGCAAGCTCACGGCTCGAGCTGTTCAAGGCTGGGGAAGAACGCGCTCTGCGGGAGGTGATGTGGCGCCGACCTCGCCGTCCGAAGGCGCTCTCGTTCAGAGTGCTCTGTTCTGAGCTGCGGCGTGGTTGACGGGAGGGGGGGAGTCCTCATGACCGGCGGATACTCAGAGCGGCGAAGCCGCGAGTCGGGCAGGAGGACTCCCGCCCTCCCGCCTAGCCTTCGTCCAGAAGGTTAAAAGTGCACTCGAAGGGGTCTTTGTCGTCGCGAAAGCGTCGGAACCGAGCACCGTGGCGAATTCTGCCCGTGGCCGCGTGGTCGTAGCCAACTTCGATCACGAGCTCCGGTCGTAGCTCCACCCACTCGAGGTCCCGTCCGCCGGTCCAGCGGCTTGGCTCGGCGCTGCCGCTCTCACCGGTCTCCAGCGGGGCAAGCAGTTTGCGCATGCCGCGTTTTGCCTCCTTGCTGAAGCCGGAGATGTGGCCTACTGACCGCAGCTCGCCACCGTCATACAGACCCAAGATCAGGGAGCCGACCGTGCCCTCCTCTTTGCCCGGTCGCCAGCCCATGACCACGCAGTCGATCTCACGCTCGCGCTTGACCTTGGCCATGCCCTTGCGCTTGCCCGGGATGTAGGGAGCGTCGAGCTGCTTGGCCATCGTCCCCTCCGTCTTCTGCAGCCACTCTTCGGCCTGCGCCGGGTCGGGGCTCAGCTTCGAAAGCTCGACGCCGGTCTTCTCAGCGAGTGCCTCCAGCCGCGCCCGCCGCTCGGCGAGCGGTGTCTCCAGCAACGCCTCATCACCCTCGGCGAGCAGGTCGAAGGCGACGTAGCCGGCCGGGATCTCCTTCGAGAGCAGCGTGATCCGCGACTCGGCCGGGTGAATGCGCTGCTGCAGCGCGTCGAACTCGAGGTTGCCCTCCTCATCGCGGATCACCAGCTCGCCGTCGAGCACGTAGCGTCCGTCGGCGAAGCTCAACTCGGGGAAGTAGCGGGTCAGGTCTTTGCCGCCGCGCGACTGGATGTAGGCGGCGTCGCCGTCGACGAAGACGATCGCGCGGAAGCCGTCGAGCTTCTGCTCGTAGGCCCACTCCTCGCCGCGCGGCAGCTCTTTGCGGGTCAGCGCCAGCTGCGGCTTGATCGGCGGCGAGAGCGGAAGGTTCACTGCACAGATGATCGCCGACGGGCGCGGCTTTCGCGCGGGTCGGGTACGGGCACGGCGTCGAGCAGGGTCTTGGTGTAGGCGTCGGAGGGTCGCTCGCAGACCTGGTCCGCGGGGCCCTGCTCGACGATCTTGCCGTCGTGCATCACGGCGATCCGGTCGGAGACGTGGCGAACGACGCCGATGTCGTGGGCGACGAAGACGTAGGTCAGGCCAAACTCCTCCTGAAGGTCTGCCAGAAGGGTGAGGATCTGCGCGCGGATCGAGACGTCGAGCGCGGAGACCGGCTCGTCGGCGACGATCAGCTTTGGCCGCAGGGCGAGGGCGCGGGCGATGCCGATGCGTTGCCGCTGCCCCCCCGAGAACTCATGGGGATAGCGCGCGTAGTGCTCTGGCGAGAGGCCGACCCGCTCCAGCAGCTCCTGCACTCGGTGGCGCCGCTCGGTGCCCGAGGAGCTGCCCTGGATCCGCAGCGGCTCGCCGACGATCTGCCCGATCCGCTTGCGCGGGTTGAGCGAGGCGTAGGGATCCTGGAAGATCATCTGCATCCCGGGCCGCAGCGGCCGCATCCGGCGCGGCGAGAGGCCGGCGATCTCACGACCCTCGAAGCGGACCGAGCCCGAAGTCGGCGTCAGCAGCTGCAGCATCGCGCGCGAGAGGGTCGACTTGCCGCTGCCGGACTCGCCCACCAGGCCGAGCGTCTCGCCCCGGGCGACGCTGAAGCTGACGCCGTCGACCGCCCGCACCGGATCGCCCTTGCGGCCGATGGCCAATCCCCGCTTGACCGGGAAGTGCTTGACCAGATCGGTGACCTCGAGCAGCGCCCCCTCGTCCTTGCCGGGCCGCAGCGGGGCCGCTTGGTCGAGCCGCACGACGGCGCTGAGCAGCTTGCGGGTGTAGGGATCCTCGGTCGCGTAGAAGACGTCGTCGAGCTCCCCGCGCTCGACGATCTTGCCCTCGTGCATGACCAGCACCCGGTCGGCCAGCTCGGCGACGACGCCGAAATCGTGGGTGATCAGGATCGTCGCCAACCCGCGCTCTCGATTCAGTTGCCGCAGCAGCTCGAGGATCTGCGCCTGGATCGTCACGTCGAGCGCCGTCGTCGGCTCATCGGCGATCAGCACGTCGGGCGCCAGCGCCAGCGCCATCGCGATCATCGCCCGCTGGCGCATCCCGCCGGAGAACTCGTGCGGGTAGTCGTCGACACGGTGCTTGGCGTCGGGAATGCCCACCGAGTCGAGCAGCTCGATCGCCTGCTGCCGCGCCTCTCGCCTCTCTGTCCTAGTGCGGTGGGCGCGGATCGCCTCAGCGATTTGGCTGCCAACCCGGTAGACGGGGTTGAGTGACGTCATCGGATCCTGGAAGACCATCGCGATCTCCGCCCCCCTGATCTTCTGCAGCTCCGCGTCCGTGGCATTGACCAGCTCGCAGCCACGGAGCCGCACCGAGCCGGCGATGCTTGCGTTCGGGGACCGGGTCAGCCCCATGATCGTCTGTGCGGTGACGCTCTTGCCCGACCCCGACTCGCCGACGATCGCCAGCACCTCGCCCGGCGCCAGGTCGAAGGAGACGCCGTCGACCGCCTGGACCGCGCCGCCTTCGGTGGCGAAGCCGACCCGCAGGTCGGTGACGCTGAGCAGCAGCTCGCTCACGGCCACCGCGCTCATTGCGGCGAGCTTCCCAGCTTGACCCGCGGGTCGAGATAGGCGTAGGCGATGTCGGCGAGGGCGTTGAAGAGGACGACGAAGAAGGCGCCGAAGAGGACGATCGCCATGATCGGTGGCAGGTCGAGGCCCTTGAGCGATTCGAAGGCGTACTGGCCGATGCCGTTGAGGCTGAAGATCGCTTCGACGAGGATCGCGCCGCCGAGCAGCACGCCGACATCGAGGCCGAAGAGGGTGACGATCGGGATCAGCGAGTTGCGCAGCACGTGCCGCGTCATCACCTGGCGCTCGCCCAGCCCCTTTGCGCGCGCGGTGCGGACGTAGTCCTCGCCCATGGCGTCGAGCATGTTCGAGCGCAGGACGCGGCTGTAGAAGCCGACCTGAAGAACGGCCAGCGTGACCCACGGCAGCAGCAGGTGGTAGGCCCAATCGAGGGGTTCTTCGGTCAGCCCGACATAGCCGCCGGAGGGAAATAGCCCCGCCTGGTAGGAGAGGTAGTTGAGCAGGACCGCGGCCAGCCAGAAGACGGGAATCGAGATGCCGACGACGGCGATCGCCGTCAGCAACCTGTCCAGCCAGCCACCGGCCCGCACGGCGGAGAGGTAGCCGAAGAGGACCCCGAAGGACAGCCAGAGGACCGCCGCGCCGAGGCACAGCGAGAACGTCGCCGGGATCCCTTCGACGATCCGTTCGTCGACGTCTTCGCGATTCGCGTAAGAGACCACGTCGCCGCTGAAGATGTTGCCCATCATCGTCAGGTACTGCTGCGGCAGCGGCTCGTCGAAGCCCCATTCCTCGGTGATGCTGGCGACGAGCTGTGGGGTCGAGTTGCGGCCGGCCATCCGCTGCGCCGGGTTCGAGCTAGGGATCACGTTGAAGATCAGGAAGGCGAGGACCGAGACGGCGAAGAGGACGGCGACCATGCCCAGCAGCCGGCGGATGACGAAGCGGCCCATCAGACGGGCGTCCCCTCGGGCTCGGCAAGGCCGGCGTGAACCTCCAAGCGCAGCTTCGATTTCGGGTCCAGGGCGTCGCGCAATCCGTCGCCGAGGACGTTCAGCGCGAGGACCGTGAGCAGGATCATCGCGCCCGGCAGGATCGTCAGCAGCGGCGCGCTCTTGATCAGGTTGCTGCCGCTGGCGATCATCGTGCCCCACGATGCGTCGGGCGGTTGCACGCCGACGCCGAGGAAGGAAAGGGAGGACTCGAGCAGCATGCTGTTGGCGACGTTGATCGTGAAGAAGACGATGATCGTCGACCAGAGGTTGGGGAGCAGCTCCCCGAACATCACCCGCACCGGGCCCGCGCCCTGGGCAACCGCCGCCTCGACGAACTCCTTTTCCCGCAGGGAGAGCACCTCGCCCCTCACCGGCCGTGCCGTGTAGGTGACGAAGACGACGCCGATGATCATGATCGGGATCCAGATCGAGCCGCTGGGGATGGTGATCGGGCCGATCTGCAGCCCGCCGACCGCGAGCACGAGGCCGAGGGCGATCGCCAGCAACAGCACGGGGAAGGCCCAGATCACGTCCAGCGCACGCGAGATCAGCGTGTCCGGCCAGCCGCGGAAGTACCCGGCCAGGAGGCCCAGCGTCGCCCCCACCGCGGTGGTGATCAGGGCGGCGATCAGGCTGATGAAGAGGGAGGCTCTGCCGCCGTACATCAGGCGCACCATCTCGTCGCGGCCGAGGCTTCCGTCCGCGCCCAGGAAGAACCGGCCCCCGGCGCCGAACCAGAGCGGTCCGGTCGGCTTGCCCGCCGGGTCGACGACTTCGCGCTTCTCGCCGTCGACCGTGACTTTCGCCAGGGTGTGGGTCGTGTTGGGGCCGGTATGGGCGACGTGAACCGCCCACAGCGGCGCCGCCAGGCTGAAGAGGACGATGAGGATGAAGAGCGCCAGCGCGGCGAGCGCCAGCCTGTTACGCCGCAGGCGCCGCAGGGCCACGCCCCACGGGCCGGCGCCTATCGGCGCCGCGCCCGCTGGCTGGGACCCCTCGACCACCCGCCTATTGTGAAGCGGCCGGCGGCTACTTCGGCTGGAAGCTGGCCAGGTCCTGCCCGAAGGTCGGGTTGAAGACGATGTCTTCGAGGTCGATCGCGTCCGAGACGAAGGTCGAGACCGTCCGCGAGCCGTAGGGCGCCCACGGCGCCTGTTCCATGTATTCGCGGTCGAGATCCGCGTATTCGGCTTCCTGCTTGGGGCCGAGCGGCTCTTCCTCCAGGCGGGCGATCTTCGCGTTCAGCTTCGGGTCGTTGATCTGGGCGAGGTTGCTGTTTTCCTGCGGCAGGATGCTTTCGCCGGCGAGCAACGGCTGGAAGAAGTCGTTGGGGTGCGGGTAGTCCTCGTACCAGTCGATCCAGCCGGTATCGAGATCGGGCGTCGACTGGTTGCCGATCAGCGGGAAGAAGTCTTCGGCGGCGATTTCCTTCAGCTTGGCGTTGAAGCCGAGTTTCTTCAGCACGCCCTGGTAGTAGGCGGCGGCTTCGTTGTTGGGGTTTTCGTCGTCGACCCAGACCGTGACGTCGCGGTCTGAGGGGTTAGCTTCGGCGATCAATTCCTTCGCCTTCGCCATGTTGTAGGGGTAGAGTTCGATCTTCTTGTAGCCGGGCATCCCGGGCGGGAGGATCTGCTGGTTGGCCTTCAGCGTGCCGGCGTAGACCCGTTCCATCGCGGCGCCGTTGAGCGCGTAGTTGACCGCCTGGCGCACCTTCAGGTCGTCGAACGGCGCCTGCGTCGTGTTCATCCAGAAGAAGTAGTTGCTGATCGTGGGCTCGACCCTGAACTGGCTGCCTTCGTACTTTTCCTTCACCCCGTTGTAGAGGTCGGTGGGGATCGTCGTCTGCATCCAGTCGGCGTCGCCGCGTTCGATTTCGCTCACCTGGGTGGCGGGGTTGTGGACGACCTTGATCGCGATCTTGTCGAAATGGCCGCTGGGCACTTCGTCGATCAGATCCCCGTTGGTCTTTTCCCACTGCGGGTTGCGCTTGTAGGACCAGCCGCGGCCCGGTTCCACCTTGGCGATCTCGTAGGGGCCCGTAGCCGGGGGCGGGTCCGCCGTCAGGTTCTTCGCCGGCGTGTCGGCCGGCAGGACGGCGACGTACATCAGCGCCAGCTCGCTGGTGAAGGTGCCGCGGGGCCGGGTCAGGTGGATCACGATCTGGCCGGTCTTGTCGTTGGCCTCGATGCCGGGAATGCCGCCCGACTTGGTTTCAGCGAACTTTTCGGCGCCGACGATGCCGGTGTAGAACGGCGAGCCGCCCGAGTTGAGCTTGAACATCCGTTCGACCGAAGCGGGGAAGTCGGAGGCCTTGACCGGCGTGCCGTCGGAGTACTTGAGCCCCTTGCGCAGGGTCAGCGTGTAGGTCTTGCCGTCCTTGCTGATCTTGGGCAGGCTCTCGGCGAGGGCTGGGATGACCCTGCTGCCATCCTGGCCGTTGGCGTGGGCGTAGGTCAGCAGAGGAAGGTTGGTGTCATACAGCGCGGTCCACGCTTCGACCGTGCGCGCGAGCGCCGGATCGAGCGAGTCGGGGAAGGCCGCGTAGGTGCCCGTCAGCGTGCCGCCTTCCTTGTCCCCCGAGCTGCCACAGGAGGCGAGGCTCAGAACTACGACCACCAGTCCAACGACAGCCAGCGCTGCGGGCAGCTTCTTCACTTCACGACCTCCGTTCGGGACTGGGCAGGGCGACCTCTGCGGGAATTAACTCCACCATAATCTCCTCACCGGCGTCAACGACGCCTGGACGACCGTTTTCCGCATCGGTATGCCATTTCCTGCCCAGCAGGACGGTTGAGGCGGCGACGATTGCGATCACGCCGAGCCCGGCGACGAGAAACGTCGCGCGTGGGCTCCAGGTCGAAGCTATGACTCCCCCCAGGACGAAGCCCACGCCGGGCATCGCCGCACCGACCGACTCCAGCACGCTCATCACCCGCGCCTGCATGTCCCGTGGAGTCAGCTCCTGTATGGCGCTGACCACGGCGACCCACTGGATGCCGTTGCCGGCTCCGCCGAGGACGGAGGCGGCGCAGGCCGCCGCCAGGGTGGGGGCGGCCGCGAGCCCGAGGTAGCCGGCGCCGACGGCCAGCGTGCTGAAGAAGAGCAGAACTGGAAGCGATGCTCGGCGGATCGCGGCGAAGACCAGGCTGCCCAGCACCATCCCGCCGCCCCAGCAGGCGAGCATCAGCCCATAGCCCGAATCTCCCGCGCCGAGCGTCTGCTTGACATAGATCACCTCGATCGGGATGACGGCGGCGAAGAAGACGAACGCCGCGCCCTGTGCGGTGAGCAGCCGGCGCAGCGTCTTCCGGCTCCTGATGAAGGCCTGCCCCGCGCGGAAGCGCTCGCGGACCGAGGAGGAGTCGGGCTCGACTTCAGGCAGGCGCCCGGCCGTCAGCAGGATCACGGCTATCAGGTAGAAGGAGACCGCATCGAGCAGGAGGGCGGTCTGGACGCCGACGCCGGCGACGACCAGGCCCGCGACGGCGGGTCCGACGGCCGCTCCTCCGGTGAAGGCGATGTTCAGAACGGCGTTGCCGGCGCGCAGTTCGCCGGCCGGCTCGAGCAGTCGCGCCACCACGGCGCGGGTCAGGGCGCGGCCGGACAGGGCCAGCGCTCCGTCGACCGCGGCGAGGCCGATCACCGCCGCCAGCGAGAAGTTGTCGGCGACTATGGCCAGCGCGCCAAATGCCGCTGCCTCGCCGCAATACAGGACCGGCAGGGCAAAGCGGGGCGGCGGCTGCTCGACCCGCGCGACCAGGATCGGGGCGAGCAGGGCGGGGAGGAAGCGGGTGCCGAGGAAGAACCCGGCGGTCGCGAAGGCGCTGTCGGTGCGGTCGAAGACCAGCACCGACAGGGCGATGATCCCCATCCAGTCGCCCAGCTCGTTCACCGCGAAGGAAAGCGCCAGGCGGCGGAAGGCCGACCGCTTCAGAGGGTCTCTCAGGCGTGGGCTACCCATTATTCGACTGAAGTCCCCACGTGTTTATTGCACAAGTTTCGTTGCAGATGCACAGGTTTTCGCCAGGTTGTGCTACAAACTTGCCAGCAACCAGAAAGTTTCTCGCGCCGAACTCATGCGAGATACCCGTCCGGGCTTCGACTGAAGGGAAGAAAACCATGGGCTACAAGTACTAAGACTTAGAAGAAAGCGAGCGCCGACCGGCGTATCGCAGTTGGGCAAAAGGGCTCCCCTCGGGTGCCCTTTTGCGTTTTTAGGGCGCTTTGCGCGGATTTTGCGTGTTGCGTGGAATTGCAAAGTATTGGCCAGGTAGTCCGCTCGGGTTGCCGGGGGCCCGGCTACCCACTACCTTGATACCGCAGGTTGCGGTCGTCGCAAATTTTGCAGCCAGTCGCAGGAACCGGGGCGTTGGCGGGAAAATTCAACTGACCGAGGCTTGCTTGCGGCTAACGGCCCGGCAATATCGATGGAAAAGCAGCGGTCCACACGCCTGAGTAACGCCTTCCTCCTGGTCGCACTTGCCGGCGTGACCGTCGTCGCGATCCTGTGGGCGCCGGCCGCCAACTGGAACTTGGCGCTGTTCGCCATCCTGCTCGGCTTCTCGGCGTTCAGCGACGTGACGTCGATCGAAACCGAGTCCAGCCTGAAAATCTCCGGCAGCTTCCTAGCCAACGTCCTGGCAATGGTCTTCCTCGGCGGGACGCCGGCGGCTCTGATCGGTGTGATCTCGATCCTGGCCGGCTGGCTTCGCTTTCGCGAGAGCTGGAACTTCCTCCTGATCAACCTGCTGACCTACATGACCTTCCCGCTGGTTGTCGGGATCGGCTTTCACGAAATCCTCTCGGCGACCGGGATAACGACCACCGATCCGGCGTTCTACGTGCTTGTCTTCGGCGCTTTCCTCGCCGCGCTGGCGATCAACTTCTCGATGATCGCCGCCTACGGCTCCTACCTCGGGCTCAGCTCCTTCGTCGAGAAAGTCCGCACCGCCCTGATCCCACTGCTGCCATCGGAGCTCGCGGCCGCGCTGATGGCGGTCGGCGTCGCCTTCATCTACGTCCAGATCGGCCTGGCGGGGGTTGCCCTGTTCGGCATCGTCCTCGTCATCTTCCAGTATCTGCTCGGCGCCCTGCTCAAGTCGCAGGATCGCGCCCGGGAGCTGGAGGTGCGGACGAACCAGCTGGCCAGCTTCCAGGTGGGGATGTTGAGCGCGCTGCTGCGCACGCTCGACCTGCGGGACCAGATGACCGCCCGCCACAGCGCCGCCGTCGCCCGCTACTCGCGCGCGATCGCCCAGCGAGCTGGCTTCTCACGCCGCGAGGAGGAGCTGGTCCACATCGCCGCGCTCCTGCACGACATCGGCAAGTTCATCCTCCCGGACCGGATCCTGAAGGCGAACGTGCCGCTGACCGACGAAGACTGGATGTTGATCCGCCGCCACCCCCAGCAGGGCGCCCGCGTCGTCTCCTCACTGGACGGCTACGGCCCCGTGGCCGAGATCATCCTCGCCCACCACGAGCGGATCGACGGCAAAGGCTATCCCCGCGGCCTGGAAGGCGACGACATTCCCGAGCTGGCGCGGATCATCTCCGTCGCCGACACCTACGACGTGATGACCGCCCGCGACTCCTACCGTACGCCGACCTCCAGCTACGAGGCGATCCAGGAGCTGCGGCGGGTATCGGGCAAGCAGCTCGACGCTCGCTTCGTCGAGGTCTTCATCGAGCTGCTCGAGGGCGAGGACGTCTCCTTCCGCCACGGCGAGGAGGCCGACTTCGAGCGCGAGCTGTCGCTGGAAGCCCGGATCGCCGAGACCGCCAGCCCCGGCGCCGACTCCGGTCGCTTCCAGGTCGCCGGCGTCAGCGTCGGCTGACCTCCAGCATCTAATACGGTTGGGCCGCATGCGCGCGGTGACTTTTCAGGCTCCCGGCGAGGTCCGGATCGAGGAGAAGGACGATCCCGAGATCGTCGCTGCCGACGACGCCCTCGTGCGGGTCGACGCCAGCGGGATCTGCGGCTCAGACCTCCACATCTACCACGGGCGGGTGCCGGTCGAGCCCGGCTTCACGATCGGGCACGAGTTCGTCGGCACGGTGCTCGCCGCTGGCCCCGACGTCGAGCGGGTCGCTGTCGGCGACCGTGTGCTCGGCTGCTTCCACACCGCCTGCGCCACCTGCGTCGCCTGCCTGCGCAGCGATTACCACCGCTGCGAGCGGGGTCGCACCTTCGGCCATGGCTCGAAGCTGGGCGACCTGCAGGGCGCCCAGGCCGAGCAGCTGCTGGTCCCGCGGGCGAACCTGACCCTGCGGACGGTCCCGGCGGGGATGTCCGACGAGGTGGCGCTGTTCGCCGGCGATGTGATGGGCACCGGCTATCACGCGGTCGCCCACGCGGGAACGCGGTCGGGCGACACGGTCGCTGTGCTCGGCCTCGGCCCGGTCGGCCTCTGCGCTGTGCAGGCGGCATTGGCGGCGGGTGCCAGCAAGGTCTTCGCGGTCGACTCGGTCGAGGCGCGGCTGGCGATGGCGGAGCGTTTTGGCGCCGTCCCGCTCCATCTCGGCGAGGACGAGCCGAAGCGCGCCGTGCGCGCCGCCACCGAAGGCCGCGGCGTCGACGTCGTCGTCGATGCGGTCGGCAACCCGGGCCCGCTGGCGATGGCGGTCAGCCTCGCCCGCGACGCCGGCACCGTGTCGGGGATCGGCGCCTACGCCGGTCAGGGCGAGGTGCCGCTCGGCCTCGCCTGGCTCAAGGGCCTGACCCTGCGGCTCGGCCTCGCCAACGTGATCGCCCACGTCGATCGCGTCCTCGGCCTGCTCGAGGCGGGCAAGCTCGACCCCTCACCCCTTGTCACCCACCACATGAAGCTCGACCAGGCCGCCGAGGCATACGAGCTCTACGACCGCAGAGAGGCGCTGAAGATCGTCTTAACGCCGTAATTTGTGAAATCCGGCGTTTCTCTCTACATTGGATGAGTGCGGGTGAGGCGCCTTTCGCATGCGTTGGCAATCGGGGTACTGGGCGCGCTCGTCTTCGTCGCGAGCGCCCAGGCCTGCTCCTGCGCGCCGATGCCGCCCGGCGAAGCGATGCGAGAGGCCGATGCGGCGATCGTCGGGCGCTTGCTGACGGTGGTCCCGCGGAGCCGCCTCTTTGCCGACTACCGCTACCGGGTACGGCGCGTTTACCGGGGGGCCGGGACGATCGAGCGGGGCGAGACGATCTCGGTGCGAAGCGCCCGCAGCACCGCGGCCTGCGGGCTTCCACGGCGCCAGGACGGCCCGGTCGGCCTCTTCCTCCGGCGCGACGATCGCGGCTGGACCGCTGGCGTCTGCGGCATGGTCGCGCCACGCCGCCTCTGGATGGCCGCACAGCGTAGCCAGGGCGCCGAGTCTTCCGCGACCGCTGGGCACAGCTGTGCTAGTTGACTAACACACTAGGCCCAGCTACTGTGTCTCTTCAATGGCACAGCAAACCGCGCATGAGTCGAACCCATTCGCGATCGACCCCGGCGACGAGCTGCCGGTCGGCCTGCAGCTGACCTGGCGCCTGCGGGCGTTGATCGCCACCGGCCGCCTCGCCTCCGGCGAGCGACTGCCGAGCTTCCGCCGCCTCGCCGACTGGGCCGGGGTCAACGTGAATACGGTCCGCGCCGTCTACGCCGGGCTCGAGCAGGAGGGGCTGGTCGTCAGCCGGCAGGGCCAGGGCACCTTCGTCGCCGAGGGGATCAAGGCGGCGGCCCAGCTGGAGGAGATAGCCACCGACGCTCTGCGCCGCGCCCACGAAGCTGGCCTCAGCCCCCGCGAGCTGGCGATCGTCGCCTCAGCCTGCGCCAGCATGCCGGGGGCGCTGGGAGATCTACCGGCTGAGCCGGCAACCGATCTTCCCGACCTGGCGGAGGAGAGTGAGGCGATCGAGGTGCGTCGCGAGCTGCGGCGGCAGATCGCCCGGCTCGAGGCCGAGCTCGCCGCCTACCCGCGCGACTTGCCGCGCGACCTGCCGACGGCGCCGCGCCGGGCCAGCGCCCATGTCGCCGGGGTGGAGGAGCTGGAGCAGACGCGGGACACGCTGATCGCCCAGCTCTCCGAGGCCCAGCGGGCAGCTGAGCAGCGGGCGCGTCAGGCGGGGCGCGAAAGGGTCCAGGAGGCCAGTCCCCTCGAGCGGGCGATGAGCTGGTGGCGGCACAAGCTGTAACGCGGGCGTTCCTGCCCGCAAAGTCCTTCTTCGAGCAGACGGGGGACATGGTGATCCTCACCGCGAAGACGCTGATCGCCATGGTGAGGCCGCCGTATCCCTATGGCGAGGAGCTGGTCGGCCAGTTCCTCTTCGTGCTCAAGCTCTCCTGGTTTCCGATGACGATCTCGACTTTCGCCCTCTGCCTGGGTGCGCCCGGCCTGCAGGCGGCGGGTTTCTTCAACCTGATCGGCGCCCTCGACAAACTCGGTGGCTTCTTCGTCGTCATCGCGGTCCGCCAGATCGGCCCGATCGTCACCGCGGCGGTCGTCGCCGGCGTCGCCGGCACCGCGATCACCGCCGACCTCGGCGCCCGCAAGATCCGCGAGGAGCTCGACGCGCTGCAGGTGCTCGGCGTCGACCCGATCAAGAACCTGGTCGTACCGCGCTTTCTGGCTTTGTTCATCATCACCGCGCTGCTCGACGTCTTCGCCATCGTCTTCGGTCTCACCGCAGGGATCGCCGCCGAGCTGCTCTACCACCAGTCGCTGGGCGGATTCTTCGCGACGCTCTTCGCCAACGCCTCGGTCACCGACATCTGGGGATCGGTCCTGATGTGCGCCCTCTTCGGTGCGATCACCGCGGTCGTCTGCTGCTACAAGGGAATGACCGCCTCGGGCGGGGCGGCCGGGGTGGGCCGAGCTGTCAATCAGGCCGTGGTGATCAGCTTCATGGGGGTTTTCGCCTTCAACTTCGTCTTCACCACCCTCCTGCTCGCCACCCACCCCGAACTGCAGGCGACGCGATGATCGGTTGGCTCGACGTCCCCCGCGGTTGGCTCGACGCCTTCGGCGAGATCGCCCGCTTCGGCTCGCGTGTCGCCGGCCTCGTCTACTCGGGCCGCGTCCTGCGTTTCTTCGGCGAGAGCCTGCGCCAGGGGGGCATCCTGATCCTCGGCTCGGCGCTGATCATCTGGGCCTTCGTCTTCATCCTCGGCCTGCAGTGCGGGTTGATCGGCGCCTACCTGGTCAGGTCCCAGGGGGCTCCCTCCTACGCCGGTGTCTTCTCCGCCTACTGCGATCTGCGCGAGGCCCTGCCCTACGCCTTCGGCTACATCCTCGCCGCCAAGGTCGGCACCGGGATAGTCGCCGAGCTGGGTGCGATGCGGATCTCCGACGAGATCGACGCGCTCGAGGTGATGGGGATTCCCCCGATCACCTTTCTCGCCGCAACCCGGCTCCTCGGCGCCTGGCTCGCCCTGCCGTTCATCTATCTGGCCGGGATCGGGATCATGTACTTCGCCAGCTACCTGGCGGTGGTCGAACAGGTCGGCGACGTCTCCTCGGGCGGTTACCTGCTGATCTTCTGGACCTTCCAGGACTACGTCGACGTGTTCTTCAGCCTGACCAAGGGCATGGTGATGGCGACCGGCATAGTCCTTGTCGGCTGTTACTACGGCTACACCGCCTCGGGCGGTCCTGTAGGGGTGGGGACGGCGACCGCCAAATCGATGGTCGTCAACATCATCTTCGTCCACATCGTCGGCATGCTCGGCACCCTGGTCTTCTATGGCAGCAACCCGCGGGCGCCAATCGGCGGCTGAACGTCAGCTCGGCGTGGATGCGGCAGCCCGTGCTTTCGCCGGCTTGCGGTGCCGGTGGAACATCTCCGTCACCCAGACGACGCCGCGCCGCTCCAGCAGCGGCTCGCGGAAGCGTTCGAAGCCCTTTGCGGAGGGCGAGTCGGCCTGGAGTGGGGCCTCCTCGGGGAGCGCCAGCGGGTAGAAGAGCGAGGCCGCGGTGAGGTCAGCGACGCTGAAGCGCTCGTTGACCAGGTACTCCCGATCCCCCAGCTCGGCCTCCAGCCGGTCGAGGGCGGCCAGAGTCTTTGCCCGCGCCCGTTCGGCCGCCGCGGCATCGCCGGCGGAAGCGAAGCGCCGTGTAGGCGCGGGCGTAGGCGGCGGTCGGTCGGCCGAACCTGGCCAGCGGCTTGGGGGCGGTCTGTTCCATCAACGCCGCAAAGCTCTCCGGGTCGTTGCCGAACTCGTACCAGGCGAGCTGCCGGACGTAGGGGCCGAGCTCCTCGTCGAAGTACTCCTCGAGCTCGAAGCGCGCGGCGCCGCTGGGCGATGTCGGCCGGGTACAGGGGCGGCTCGGGGTAGAGCTCCTCGAGCGCCGCGACGATCGCGGTCGAGTCGCCGATCCGCCTGCCCTCGATGCTCAAGACCGGGAAGGTGTACTGGGCGCCGCGGGTGAGCCAGAGGGCGACTGCCATGTGGGCGCCGGGGACGGGCGAGCGGCGGCGGTGCTCGACGCCCTTCCAGGCCAGCGCCCAGCGCGCCTTCTCGCTGTAGTGCGAGACGTCGATCTGCCAGAGAGTGGGGAGGTCGTCACTCATAGTTCGAACAGTCCGATCTATGGCAGCATAGGCCGATGGCACCGTTGGGGGATTCCGAGATCGAGGCGAGGCTGGCGGAGCATCCCGGCTGGGAGCGGAGCGGCTCGGCGATACGCAAGAGCTTCAAGCGCGAGGATTTCGTCGGCTCGGTGAACTTCGTCCAGAGCCTGGTCGAGCCGGCCGAGGCGATGAACCACCACCCCGACCTGGAAATCTCCTGGGATACGGTCACCGTCTCGCTCTCCACCCACTCCGACGGTGGTGTCACCGCGGCCGACTTCGAGCTCGCGGCGAAGATCGACGCGCTGGCTTGAGCGGCGCTGCGGCGCTAGGCGTGATCGTGGCCTGCAAATAGGGTTGGCAACGGTGCATAGACGATGAGCGATGGGCGGGATGGGGCGATAGGGAGGGTCGTCACGGTCGGCGCGGCGGCAGCCGGCCTGGTCGCCTACGTCTACCTGTTGGGCGGGATAGTCATCTGGCTGCGGGTCACCGCCGCGCAGCTTCCCGGTGACGAGGGCGTCGTCGCCGCCGGCAGCAAGCGGTTGCTCTCGATCGGCAGCCGGGTTGCCGCCTTCGAGGCGCTGCTGCTGATCGCGGTCGGCGGCATCGTCGCCGCGCTCGTGGCCTTTGCATCGGGCCGGCGGGACTCGGCACCGATTCGCCAGCCGGCCTCGTTCCGCGACGTCGACCTCGCCTGGCGAGACCGCGCGAGCCTGCTCGGGATGGTCGGCCCCGCGAGCGCGCTGCTGCTGCTCGCGCTCGGCTTCGGAGCCAGCGGCCGCCCGAGGGCGGCCCTCATCAGCGTCGGGGCGGTGGGGGGAATCTTGGTTTTGCGTTGGATGATCTTCCGCCAGCCGAACACGGCTCTGACCCAACCCCACCGGGCTTCCTGGGTCCTTCGCGTCGCCGCCGTGCTCTTGCTGATCTGCAATCTCGGGGTGGCCATCGGCGTCCTGCCGTTGCTGGAGGGCACGATCCTGCTGGCTGGAACCGCGGTTATCTATGCCGGGCGGTTCGTCAGCTGGCCCCGGTCGCCGATGTTCAAGCACCTCGGTCGGGAACTGGTGAAGTCGGGCGGGGTCTGGCTCGCCGTCGCCGCCGCGACCGCGGTCGGCCTGGCCTGGGTGGCGACGCCGCCGGTCGGCTTCTCGCTCGTGACCGTCTACCGGGTTGACCGGCCCCCGCTGTCCAACGTCGCCTACATCGACCGCAACGGCAGCGGTCTCTACCTCGGCTACTGCATCGAGGG
Organism: uncultured Solirubrobacterales bacterium; assembly: GCA_963770315.1. GTDB lineage: Bacteria > Actinomycetota > Thermoleophilia > Solirubrobacterales > 70-9 > VRUE01. Next base: position 2,005,864 of record CAVYPC010000002.1, on the reverse strand, counting down.
GAGCCCGGGCGCCCCCGGCGAGGAGCCCGACTCGGCGAGGAAGATCCGCTTTGTGCCCAATGACGAAATACGCGAACTCGTGCTCGATGACGATCAGTACCGGTTCGACCCCGGGAACCGGCCCTCGATCGGCCAGCTCGTCGTCGCCGAGGTTCGCAACCAGGGGCCAGCTGAAGGCTCGGCGCCGTTGAGCAGGAGCCTGAGGAAGTCGGCTGATGAGCAGTGCCAGAAGGGTTGATCCGGTGTGTCCGAGCGACTCCGGATCGACGAGCGGCTCTCGATCCCGCTGAGCGAGGTCGAGCTGCGCACCAGCCGCTCCTCCGGCCCCGGCGGGCAGCACGCAAACGTCACGGCGTCGCGGGTGGAAGCCGTCTTCGACGTGCGGGCGTCCGGCGCCCTCGACGACTCGCAGCGCGCTCTGCTGCTCGAACGGGTTGGGGCGCTCGTCACCGCTGTCGCCCAGGATGCGCGTGGGCAGGCGCGCAACCGCGAGCTGGCGCTGGAACGCCTCGCGGAGAAGATCGCGGCCGGCCTCACAGTGCCGCGCCGGCGGCGCCCGACCAGGCCGAGCAGGGCCGCCCGCCAGCGCCGGCTCGAGCGCAAGCGCCAGGTCGGCGAGCGCAAGCGAGGGCGCCGTCCCCCGGCCGAAGACGGCTGAGGGTCATCGGCGCCTGGCTCGTGGCAGACTCGGAACGATGGCGAAGCGCAAGCAGCGGCGGTCCCGGCAGAAGGCTCCGACGGTCGATTACAGCGACCCCGACGGCAACGTCCTCACGCTGCGGCAGTCGCTGAGCACGGGGACGATCGGGAAGCTCGCCGAGGGGGCGGCGACGGCGGCGACCACGCAGGACGACGCCTGGCGCCGCCGCTCGGAGCTGCTCTTCGAGCGGCTCGCCGTGCGCTGGGAGATCGCCGGTCTTCCCCTCACCGAGCAGAAGATGCTCCTCGGCCGCTACCGGATGGCCGACGCCGCAACCCAGGAGTGGGTGCGGCGGACGATCGACGAGCATGTCGGGCGATTCATCCCCGGGCTGTCTGGGTAGGGGTTACTTGGAGATGCTTGCCGACGCCAAAGCCACGAGCGGATTCGCGGTCGACGACCTCGACGCGGCGAAGCGCTTCTACGGGGAGACCCTGGGTCTGAGGCTCTCGGTCCTCGACGAGGAGAACGGCTTGCTGTCGCTCGACCTCGCCGGCGATCGCGACACGATCATCTACCTGAAACCGGACTTCACCCCCGCCACCTACACGATCCTCAACTTCGAGGTTGCCGACATCGACTCCGCCGTCGACGAGCTGACCTCGCGCGGCATCGAGCCCGAGCGCTACGAGGGCTTCGAACAGGACGAGAGGGGCATAGCTCGCGGGCCCGGCCCCTCGATCGTCTGGTTCAAGGACCCGGCGGGCAACATCCTCTCGGTGCTGCAGCAGGCCTGAGGCTCCTCAGCTTGCGTTCGTCTCGACCGGGATGGACGTGACGTCGATCCCCGCCAGGACCCAGATCGGGACGATGACGGATATCGTCGTCATGCCCAAGCCAGCCCACCAGATGAATTCGTGGTCGGCGAGAGAGCACAGCGCGTAGATGCTCGCCGCGATGAAGAGCGCCGCCGGCGGCAGGTCCAAGAAGACCACTTTGACGATCGCAGCCGGCTTCACCCGCGCTTTCGCGATCTCCCGTTGCCACGAGGGCAGCTCCTCCCCGACCTTTGCTTCCAGGCCGCGCCAGAGATGGTCGCGGATGTAGTTGCCGAGCTGATTCGATCGGTACGAACCTGCCGCGTAGCTGAGGACGACGAGCATGACCAGCGGGGGCACGGCGAGGAGCAGTCGATCGTGTCCTTCTTTGGCCACGAACCCCGCGATCACCCCGAGCGCGGTAATTCCAATCCCGACGACGGCGGCCTGGCCGGTGAGGTAGCTCACCTTCTCGGCGCGGAGGGAGGTGAACTCGGCCAGCATCACGTCGACCGCCCTCTCGGGTTCGGTCCCCTCCTGACTCAAACCTTCCGTGCCCGTCACGCGCCGGCAAGGATAGGCGCGGCGCCGGTTGCGTGGCCGTCATGGGCGCGGCTGGGTTCGAACCAGCGACCTCTCGCGTGTGAGGCGAGCGCTCTCCCACTGAGCTACGCGCCCGGGAGGGCCCGGATATTACGTGGCTGGACGAGGTTTCTCGTTGCTGCGCGACGATGGAGCGTCCAGCTCAATCGTGCCAAGCGCAAGCGCCTCCTCGTCCGCGAGAAGGTCACGCCGGCGGCGCCAGCGCGACCCCCTACAGACAGCGCAAGCTGATCCGGGGCGGCTGAGCCCGATCAGGCGATGGCCTCCTCCGCGGCTGGGAGCGGGCTATCGCCGGGCGCCCCCGTCTCTCCCTCTGCTTTCGCGCGCTCCAACAGCGCTCGGCCGACGAAGGGGAAGACAAGGGTCGAGAGCATCGCGGCGCCGACCAGGCCGGCGGCGGTCGACGCTTTCATGTGGTCGGTTTCGATCGCGATCGTGGTGATCGCGACGACTAGTGGAAGCTCGGTCGCGGAGTAGAAGGCGAGGGCAGCGCGCTGGCGGGTCTGCAAGACGTTGCGATAGAGCAACATCGCCGGGGCGCCGCGCACGATCAGGAAGAGGCCGAAGAACATCGCCAGCTTGAGCAGCGCCGTGACCGAACCGAGCGCGCCGAGGTCGAACTCGATGCCGCTGGTGATGAAGAAGAAGGGGACGAAGAAGCCGAAGCCAACCGCGGTCAGCTTCGACTCGAACACTTTCAGCTCGTGCCCCTTCAGCGCCAGCCGTACGATCATCCCGGCGACGAAGCCGCCGAGCAGGACGTCGAGCCCGAGCTTGCTGGCCAGCAGGACGAGGCCGAAGACCAGCACCACGGTGATCCGCACGGCAAGCTGGCTGCTCGTCTCAAAGGTCCGCTCCAGGGCCGGCCAGCCGCGCCAGGCGAATTTCACCGAGACGAGCGCCATCGCCAGCGCCAGTGCGACGAAGGCGATCAGGATGACGCTCTCGTGCAGTGGGTTGGTGGTCGAGAGGACCAGCGTCACCAGCAGGATCGGGCCGAACTCGCCGATCCCCCCTGCCGCCAGAAGGTAGGTGCCGAACTTGGTCTTCAGCTCGCCGTTGTCGCGCAGGATCGGGATCAGCGTGCCGATCGCCGTCGTCGCCATCGCCGACCCCGTGTAGAGGAAGGAGAGGACGATGCCGGCGGCGGCGAGGGCGCCGCCGATCCCGTAGGCGAGCGCGATCGAGAGCAGCCAGCCCCAGGCACCGAGCTTGAGTGGCCTGCCGCGGATCCGCTCGAAGTCGATCTCGTAGCCGGCGAAGAAGAAGAGCATCCCGAGGCCGAGGTTGGAGAAGAATTGGATGAAGTTGTCGGTGCCGGCGAGGTCGAGGACTTCGGGGCCGACGACGATCCCCAGCAGCAGCTCGACGACGACCACCGGCGGGGCGAAGCGCGAGGGCACTACGGCGACCGTGATCGCCGCGACGGCGGCGATCGTGACGATGACGAAGAAGGAGTCGGTGTCGATGTGGATCAAGGCGGGAATGGATCCTACGGTCCAGCCGGGTAGGATCGTGTGCGGACCGTGCTAGGCGGGGAATCAGCGGTGCCTTGTAACCCGCAATCCGCTCTAGCGGGGCCGAATACCGTTCTGAGGGGCCGGCCTTCGGGGTCAGTGCGTCGCAGGCGGCGTTGACGGCCGGGTCCTGCGCGACGTGGGCACGTGAATCAGGTCAGGTCCGGAAGGAAGCAGCCTTAAGCGGATGCCGCGGGTGCCGCAGGCGAGCCCGGCTCGAGCCAAACGCGACGGACACGCCTGGGGACCTCGCTTCGAAGGCGGGTGCACGGTCCATTTTCAGACCCCACCGGGCTAAATCTCGGCGAGCCGCTCGGCGAGCCAGAGGTCGCAGAGCCAGTCGGACTGCCCGCCGCCCTTGCGGGCGACCTCGATGCCCTCCGGGCCACCATCGACGGTGACTTTCTTCCAGCGGGTCGAGTTGGGCACCCCCTCCAGGGTGGCGGCGACGCTCTCCGGCGCGCCGTCGGCCGGACGCACCCTGCCATCGTGCGATTTCGCTTTGAATTCGGGAACCGAGGCGGCGACGGTCACCTCAGCGCGAGTGGTCGTCTCGGTGCTGCCCAGGCGGACCGAGACGCGCCGCCCGTTGCGCTCGCCCTCGAGCACCAGGGCGCCGCGGATCTTCGGCCCGACACGGCCGGTGGTCGCTTCGCGCACCTCGATGTTGACCTGCGGCCGCTCGGTCACCTCGAGGCCCAGCGGCGCCATCGCCTTGCAGACGTCGTCGTAGCCGCGGTCCATCTCGCCTCCCGGCATCAGCGCCCGGATGCTTCCCCAGAGCGCCGCGATCATGATCAGCGGCCCGCCGATCAGCAACGGCACGAAACTTTCCAGCAGGTACATGGAGGGCACCGTGAGGAAGATCAGCAGCGTCACCAGCATCGCCAGGTTCTGGCTGCGCCGCCCGGCCTCCCAGCCCGCGGCCCGTGCCTTGACGGCCTCGGCGTCGATCGGCTTCACCGCCATCGCCGCCCAGAGGTCGGCGTCGTCCATCGTCGCCGGGTTGTCGACCTGCCGGCCGCCTTCGGCGGCGCCGCGGGCCGTGCCGCGGGCGTCGGTTCCGGAGACGCGGTTGAGGTCAGCGCGCTGCAGGGCGAAGAGGACGATGCAGAACACGGCGATAACGCCGAAGATCAGGGCCAGCGTCGTCTTCGGGTTCGCTTCCCCCTGGCCGGTCGTGGTGGCGACGACGACGACGATCGCGGCGACGACGAAGACCCCGATCAGCCCGAACCGCGAGGAGCGCTTGAAGCCGCCGGCCATAGCGGCGCCAGCCTACCCCGCAACTCTGCCTGTGGGCCTAAAACGGGATATGCAGTCCCGTTTTAGGCCCACAGGCAGTCGTCAGTCGATCAACCGCGCCTCCATGCGGCGAACTGCGATCCGCCACATGACGAGGGCGAAGGCGAGCAGGCCGGCGAAGCGGACGAGGTCGATCGCGTCGTAGCCGAAGGCGCCGCCGCGGACCAGCTCGACCAGCTGGTGCAGGGGGTTGAGCTGGGCCACGATCTGCACGCCCTCGGGCAGTTCGTCGATCGGGAAGAAGGCGCCGGAGACGAGGAACAGGGGCGTGACGAAGAGCGCCGTCACGTAGTTGAACTGGTCGATCTTGGCGACCGTCGCCGCCATCGCGATGCCGAAGCCGGCGAAGCCGAGTGCGGTGACGAGGCAGAACAGCGGCGTCAGCAGCATCCCCCAAGCAGGGTCGAGGCCGAAGAGGATCGTCACCAGCAGCGGCACGCAGCCGTAGACGCTGGCGCGCAGGCCGATCCAGAGCATCTCGGCGCTGACCAGCTCCTCGACGTCGACCGGGGCGGCGAGGATCGCTTCATAGGTGTTCTGGAAGCGGTGCTTGACGAAGGTGCCGAACATCGCCGGCAGGGCGCTGGAGAAGATCACCGCGGTGGCGACCATGCCGGTGCCGACGAACTGGACGTAGGGGACGCCGTTGACTTCGTCGACCAGGGTTGCGCTGAGACCAAGGCCGAAGGCGAGCAGGTAGACGATCGGTTCGAGGATGCTGGAGAAGGTCGTCCCCCTCCAGTAGGTGCGGAAGTTGGCGAGCTCGCGGCTCATCACGCCGCCGATTGCCGCCGGTTCCAGGCGCCTCACTCGGCCGCCTCCCCGGTCAGCATCACGAAGACGTCCTCGAGCGTCGCGGCGCGCACCACGGCGTCGTCGGGGATCGCCCCGTTCTCGGCCCGCTCGGAGCCGACGATCGCGATCGCGGGGCCGGCCGGCCGCACGGAGAGCCCGTTGGCTTCGGCTTCGGCCCGTACGGTCGCGAGGCGGTCGGGCGGGCCGTAGACCTCGGCGGTCTGCCGTCCCACGTGCTCGACGATCAGCTCGGCCGGCTTGCCGCGGCTGATCACCTTGCCGTGGGTCATCACGGCGACTTCGTCGGCCAGCCGCTCGGCCTCCTCGATGTAGTGGGTCGACATCAGGATCGTGGTGCCGCCCGAGCGCAGGTTGCCGATCAGCGTCCAGAGCTCGGTACGGATCTGCGGGTCGAGGCCGACCGTCGGCTCGTCGAGCAGGATCAGCTTCGGCTCATGGACCAGGCCGCGGGCGAGCAACAGGCGGCGACGCATGCCCCCGGAGAGCTCGTCGACGGCGTCGCGGCGGCGGTCGCGCAGGCGGGCCAGATCGAGCGCGCGGTCGACCGCGGCGCCGACGTCGGGAACCCGGTAGAGCCGCGCGTAGACGGCGAGGTTGTCCTCGACGGTGACGTCGACGTCGAGGTTGTCGAGCTGCGGCACGACCCCCATCTGGGCGCGGGCCGCCTTCGAGTCGCCCGGCAGCTCGTGGCCGAGCGCCCGCAGCTCGCCGGCGTCGGGCAGCGCCTGGCCGGTGATCAGCCGCATCGTCGTCGACTTGCCGGCGCCGTTTGGTCCAAGCAGGCCGAGGCAGATGCCCTCGGGCACGTCGAGGTCGAGGCCGTCGACCGCGGTGATCGGGCCGAACTTCTTCACCACGCCGTGTAGTTCGATCGCTGCCATGGCGGCCATGCTTGCATGGAAGACTGCCCGCCATGCTCGACGAGCGCTGGATCAGGGCCCTGCACGTGGAGACGATGCGGGAGGAGGAGCTGCACGCCGAGCGCGAGCGCCACGTCCTCTTCCAGGCCTCGACGATCGGGGCCCTGCTCGACGGCGCTTACGAGGGCGATCTCAGCTTCGCCGAGCTGGCCGAGCACGGCGACCTCGGCCTGGGCACTCTGAACGGGCTGGACGGCGAGATGATCGCCCTCGACGGCCGCTTCTACCGCGCCGACGTCGACGGTGCGGTCGACGAGGTCGAGGCGGATGCGCGGACGCCCTTCGCGGTGGTGACCCGCTTCGAGCCGGAGATCGACCGCCGGCTCGGCGGGCCCCTGGACCACGTCGAGCTGCTGGCACAGCTCGACCGGTTGATTCCCATCGACGCCGCCTCCTGCGCGCTCCGCCTCGACGGCCGCTTCGAGTCGGTCCGGGCCCGTTCGGTCCCCCCTCAGAGCCCGCCCTACCGGCCGCTGACCGAGGTCGTCCTGGAACAGCACGTCTTCGAGCTCGCCGACGTCGACGGCACCATGCTCGGCTTCCGCTTCCCCGATTACGTCGAGGGGATCGAGGTCAGCGGCTACCACCTTCACTTCATCACGGCCGACCGCAGGCGTGGCGGTCACGTCCTCGGCTCGCGCTCGAACGGGCTGCGCGCCCGGCTCGACCCTTCGAGCGAGCTGCGGGTCGAGCTACCGCCCTCAGTGGACTTTGCCGACCCCGGCCTGGCGGCGGCGACCCACGCCGCGGTTGAGGCGGCGGAGCGAGAGCGCTAAGCCCGGCTTTGCGCGGAGATGGACGATTGTGTCCTCGATGGGGGCATCAAGTGTCCATCATCGTTCAGCAGCGCCGGTAGAGAAGCCAGGACTCGTTGGCGGCGACGCGGCGGAAGCCGGGGGGGACCGTGGTGGTGAAGCGGGAGGGGTCGTTGGGGTCGAGGATGAAGTTATGGATCACGAAGGGGCCGGCCGGGTCGAGGAAATAGCCCCGCCGCGGCTGATGCGCCGCCTCCGAGGAGCTGACGATGCGCGAGGGCCGGATGTCAAGGTCGAAGGCGAGCCGGGGCACGGCACGGTGGTTGGGGACCGAGATCGGCAGGCAGAGCGGCTCGAAGGCGCCAGATTCGGCGAGGTCGCCGAGGTCGGACTCGATCGCGCCCTGGTTGGTGAGGTCGGTATCGACCTGTGAGAGCAGGTCCCACTGGTTCGGAATCCAGACGACGAACATCAAGGCGACGAACGCGGCGAGGGCCTGCCAGGCCCGGCGCCAGGGATGGCCGCGCTCCAGCCGCCGCCAGCCAAGCAGGGCGAGAGCGACGAAGATCGCGAGCACGGCGCCGGCGAGCATCGTGTAGCGGGCGATGATCGCCAGGCCGGCGCCGGCGAGAACCGCGAAGGCGGCCAACGCGAGCACGGCGGCCACCAGGCCGATTGCAGCTTTTCCCGGGTCATAAGTGGGAAAAAGCTTCAATCGCCGTTGGCGGTCGAGGGCGATCGCGGCGGCGATGACGATGCCGCCCAGGGCGCCGATCATCCCCGGCCACTGGAGGACTTCGCCGAGGGCTCGCGGGCCGTAGAGGACGAGGTCGACCGGGCCGGTGTGCCGTCCCAGCGTGTCGACGGTTTCGCGGGTGCCGGTGAACGAGTAGGTCGGGCTGCCCGAGGTGATCCAGTCGTACAGCGCCCACAGCACCGGTCCCGCCAGGGCAAGGGCGACGAGCCCTGCTGCGGGGACGACGGGGGTGCCCCTCGCCCGGACAAAACGCGACCTAATTAGGTCGCGTTTTTGAGTATCCGCCCGTTCGAGGGGCACCCCCGTCGTCCTGCTGCCGGCGCTGGGTCGCCCGAAGTCCAGGAGCAGGTAGGCGAGGTAGGCGAAGGAGAAAAGCCAGGCCTCGGGGCGCAGTAGTCCAGCTGCCGTTAGAAGAGTGAGGACGGGCCAGCCGGCTCGCGGGCGCTTGGTCTCGATGACGAGAGCTCCCAGAACGAGGGCGATGTAAGGGAGGTCGACGTAGGCGCGCAGGCCATTGGAGAGAAAGGGGGCGCGGGTGAGGACGATCAGCGCCGCGACCGCGCCAATCGGACGGTCGAACCAGAGCGAGCCGAGGCGGTAGACGAGGTAGGCGACGAGACCGAGCGAGACGTAGGCGACGACCATCGTCAGGTCGATCGCGCCGCCGTTCAGCGGCGAGGCGAGGAGACCGAACAGTTCGGCCAGGGGATGAGGGGTGGGGGGTAGCGCCGCGGCCCGGTCGGGGTCGAGACCTTCGCCCAGTTCACGTCCCCAAAGAAGCGCGTAGATCGTGTCGTAGTTGGGGAAGCCGAGCGGGAAGATCGCCAGCAGGAGCGCCGCGACGGCGGCGACCCAGGCGGCGGGCGTGAGCCATTGGCGGACCGTCGGCGGCACCGGCGCAACCTACCGGTGACATCGGGGGCGTGTCCGAGTTTTCGGGTCGTATTGGGCCCGAAAACTCGGACACGCCCGTCGCGGGCCGGCCGGTGGGCGCGGATACACTGGCTGCGGTGCCCTCGCCCAAGAACCCATGTCGAAACTCCGCGTGTGCGGCTGGCGAGCGCCGGACCAAGCGGGGTAAGGACGCAGGGAGGCCGAATAGCCCTGCGCTATTTGGCCGACCGAGGGCGCCGCACCGCGCCGGTCCGCCGTCGCCAGGCGTGCGCGAGGGGCTTCGACATGGGCTCTAACGACTCGATCTCCCTCTACCGCCGCCACCGCCCCGGTTCCTTCGACGAGGTGGTCGGTCAGCAGCACGTCGTTCGCACCCTGCGCAACGCGGTCGAGCAGGGCAAGGTCCACCACGCCTACCTCTTCGTCGGCTCGCGCGGCACCGGCAAGACCTCGATGGCGAAGATCCTCGCCCGTTCGCTCAACTGCGAGCGCGGCGGGCCCACCGTCACTCCCTGCGGCGAGTGCGAGTCGTGCCTGACGATCGCCTCCGGCACCTCGATCGACGTGATCGAGATGGACGCCGCCTCCAACCGCTCCGTCGACGACGTCCGCGACCTGCGCGAGCGGGTCGCCTACGCGCCGGCCGGCGGTCGCTGGAAGGTCTACATCCTCGACGAGGCTCACATGCTGACCAAAGAGGCCTGGAACGCCTTCCTCAAGACGCTCGAGGAGCCGCCGCCGAACACCGTTTTCGTCCTCGCCACGACCGAGTCGCACAAGGTGATGGCGACGATCGCCGACCGCTGCCAGCGCTTCGACTTCCAGCGCCCCTCGCTGGAGCAGATTTCCGAGGTGTTGAACCGGGTGGCAGAGGCGGAAAGCATCACGGTCGAGGACGGAGTCATGGCGACGATTGCCCGCTCCGCTTCGGGCAGCTTCCGTGACGCGCTGGGAACTCTGGATCAGTTGAACACCTTCGGCGGTGCTGGAACCTTTGGCGGCGACCAGGTCGGACTCGACGACGTGCTTCAGCTGCTTGGGGCCGCCGACGCCGAGCTGCTCTTCGGCGCCGTCGACGCCGTGATCGCCGAGGACCCGAAGGCGGTCCTGCTCGGGGTCGAGGAGATGGCCCGCTCAGGGCGCGACCCGTCCCAGTTCGCCCGCGACCTGCTCGCCCACCTGCGCCACCTGCTGGTCACCCAGACCGTCGGCGAGGTGCCCAATACCTTTGTCGTCACCGCGACGGACGAAGGCCGGCTCACCGCTCAGGCTGAGGCGATAGGAGCGGCGACGCTCGTCCGCACGATCGACGAGCTGGCAAACGCCCTCACGGCCGTCCGCGAGGGCGACGACGCCCGCATGGCCGTCGAGATCGCGCTGCTCAAAGCGGCACGGCCGGACCTCGATCCCTCTACCGAGGGACTCCTCAGACGCATCGAGAGGCTTGAGCAGCGGGGGACGGATGCGCCCCAGGCCGCGGGTCCTGTCGGCGCAGGGGACCCACCTCCCCCTGCGGTAGCTGAAGCCTCCTCAGGGGAGGTCCCCCCTACGCCGCCACCCGCGGCAGGGGCGCCTCCGACAGACGCTGGAACTTCCCAAGCTTCAGAAGACACCGCCGGAGGGGACGAGGTCTCGGCATCTGAAGCTGACGATCCTCCCGCGGGCCAGTTGGACTTTGACGAGATCGTTCGCGTTTGGCCTTCTGTGCTCGATCAGCTGATGCAGACGGCACCGGCGCTGGCGGCGACGTTCGAGGGCGCCCGACCGGTCGAGGTCGACGCCGCCGGACAGACGGTGACCATCGGCTTCCCCGCCGATCACATCTTCAACAAGCGAAAGGCCGAAGCGCCCGACAAGCGAGACCAGCTCGCCGCGGCGCTGGAGGCGGTGATGGGCAAAAAGCTCCGCCCCGCCTACGCGGTGCTCGACGGCGAGCAGGCTCCCCCCGAGGCCGGGGCGGATGAGGACAGCGTCGACCATGAGGCGCTGGTGGAGAAGATCAAGAGCGAATTCAACGCCAAGGAGGTCGGTTGATGGCAAGGGGCGGACCGGGGGGCTTCGACGTGAACGCGCTGATGAAGCAGGCGCAGCAGATGCAGCAGCAGATGCTGGAGGCGCAGGAGCAGCTCAAAGACGAGGTGGTCGAGGCCAGCGCCGGCGGTGGCATGGTCAAGGTGAAGATGGGCGGCGACCTGACCCTGCGTGAGATCGCGATCGACCCCGAGGCAATCGACCCCGAGGAGGCGGAGATCCTCGCCGACATGGTCCAGGCTGCGGTCAACGAGGCATTGCGCGCCGCCCAGGATCTGGCCGGCTCGAAGATGGGCGGGATCACCGGCGGGGGGATGGGCGGTATGGGCGGCCTGCCCGGGATGTGAGCGCCATGTACGACTACGTGATCGTCGGAGCGGGCTCGGCCGGCTGTGTCCTCGCCGCGCGGCTCTCCGAGGATCCCGACATCAGCGTGCTGCTGCTCGAGGCTGGCCCGCCGGACGCAAACGAGAACATCCACGTCCCGCTCGGTTACCTGCAGTTGGCCGGCACCGAGGTCGACTGGAACTACTTCACCGCCCCGGAGAAGCGCTGCAACGGCCGCCGCATCCCGCTGCCGCGCGGCAAGGTGCTGGGCGGCTCCTCCTCGATCAACGCGATGGTCTACATCCGCGGCAACCGCCGCGACTACGACGATTGGGGGGTTCCGGGCTGGACCTGGGACGACCTCTTCCCGTACTTCCTCAAGTCGGAGGACAACGAGCGCGGCGCCTCGGAGTGGCATGGGGTGGGCGGGCCGCTGCCGGTCTCCGATCAGCGCTCCGGCAACGCGATAACCCCCGCTTTCGTCGACGCCGCGGTCGAAGCGGGGCTGGCTCGCAACGAGGACTTCAACGGCGCCGAGCAGGACGGCGCCGGGATGTACCAGGTGACCCAGCGCGGGGGGCTGCGCGCCAGCGCCGCTGTCGCCTACCTGCACCCGGCGATGGAGCGGCCCAACCTGACCGTGATGCCCTACATGCATGTCAACCGGGTGCTCTTCGAGGGCAAGCGGGCAGTCGGGGTCGAGGCGACGCAGCTCGGCCAGTCGCAGGAGCTGCGCGCCGAGCGCGAGACGATCCTCAGCGGCGGCAGCTTCAACTCGCCGCAGCTGCTGATGCTCTCGGGGGTCGGCCCGGCCGAGCACCTGGCGCTGCGCGAGATTGAGACCCTGCTCGACCAGCCCGCGGTCGGCGAGAACCTCAGCGACCACGCCTGTGCCTACGAGGTCTTCGCCACGCCCGAGGAGGAGAGCCTGCTGCTGGCGCTCGAGCCGGCGGCGCTGGAGGAGTTCACGGCAACCCAGACCGGTCCATTTGCCTCAAACCTGGCCGAGTCGGGCGGCTTCGCTCGGGTCGAGGCGGGCGCCCCCGCACCGGATGTCCAGTTCCACGTCGCCCCCCTGCAGATAGTCGAAGAGGGCATGGGCGACCCCGAGGGGCACGGGGTCTGGGTCTCGGTCTGCCTGCTCACCCCGCGCAGCCGCGGCTCGGTCCGGCTCGCCTCGAAAGACCCGAGCGCAAGGCCAATCGTTCGCAACAACTTCTACGACGACGAAGCGGACCTCGCGCGCATGGTCGAGGCGCTGCGCCTGACCGCGGACATCTGTGCCCAGCCGGCGATGCGCCCCTACGCCGCCGAGCCGTTCACGGTCCCCGACGGCGACAGCGACGAGGCCCTGCGCTCCCATCTCGCCAAGACCACCTTCCCGATCTATCACCCGGTCGGGACCTGCGCAATGGGGACGGTCGTCGACCCCGAGCTGCGGGTGAACGGGCTCGACGGCCTGCGTGTGGTCGACGCCTCGGTGATGCCGGTCGTGCCGCGCGGCAACACCAACGCGCCGACGATCGCGCTCGCCGAGCGCGCCGCCGACCTGATCCGCGGCGCGGTCCCCGCCACCACCCCGGAGAAGCTGGACGAGGCTCCGAGGTGAGCGCCGAGGGACCGGCGCCGCTCTCGCGCCTCGTCGCCGAGCTCTCGCGCTTGCCCGGGATCGGCCAGCGCACCGCGCAGCGCCTCGCCTTCCACATCCTCCGCGCCCCCGACGAGGAGGCGGCCGCGCTTTCGGCGGCGATCCGCGAGGTGAAGGAGAAGGTCGGCCTCTGCGAGCGCTGCTTCAACCTCTCCGAGGGGCCGCTCTGCCGGATCTGCTCCGACAGCAGCCGCGACCAGACGACGATCTGCGTGGTCGAGGAGCCCGCCGACGTGATCCCGATCGAGCGCACCCACGAGTACCGCGGCCTCTACCACGTGCTCGGCGGCGCGCTCTCGCCGATCGACGGGGTGGACGCCGACGACCTGAAGATCGGCGAGCTGCTTCGTCGCGTTGCCGAGGCCGACATCCGCGAGGTCGTCCTCGCCACCAACCCGACCACCACCGGCGAAGCGACCGCCCTCCACATCGCCGAGCGGCTGCGCGGTCAGGTCGCCGTCACCCGCCTCGCCAGCGGCCTCCCGATCGGCGCCGACCTCGAGCACGCCGACGAGGTAACCCTGGGCAAAGCCTTCACCGGCCGTCGCGCCCTCGACTAAGGGCGGCATCGGCGGAAAGGAAAGCCCCAGCTCAGCCGAAGTCGAGCACGCGGAAGCGGGTCGAGTCGATCGTGGAGCCCGGCGTGCAATCCCCGTTCGAGCCGGTCCTCGCGGTCAACCGGTTTGTGATCGGTTTGATCGGGTCGATCTGGGGCTGAGCGCCGATGCCCTGTTCGACCTGTTCGAGGTCGGTCGAGCTGGTCGAGATTCCGCCACCGCCGACCTGCTGACCGTTGAGGTTGACTTCGAAGAACACCTGGCAGGAGCCCGAGCCCGAGCCGTCGTAGGCGAGCGCTGCCACCGCTCCGCCGAAGACGACCTCGATCTGTCCCGGATTCTGGGTCCAGGTGTTGCCGGCTATCGGATAGGGGGTGAGCGCTTCGGTGATTGCGGCCGAGCCGCCGCTGGGGCTGGCGGCGTAGAAGACCGGGAATTCAAGGTTCGAGGGTGCCACCGCGCTGTTGCCGATCTGCCTGGAGCCGATCGCGCCATCCCCGATCTGCTTCGTCCCCACCGCGCCGTTCTCGATCTGCCTGGAGCCGATCGCGCCGTTGCCGACCTGCTTCGAGCTGACCGCGCCGTCGGCGATCTGGTTGCTGCGCACCGCGCCCACCGCGAGCTTGCCGCTGGTTATCGCCCGCTTGAAGACGTTGGAGCTGTGAACCGCTCCCCGAGCGATGTCGCCGCTCTGGATCTTGTCCGCCGCGTAGGCGGCGCTGCCACCGAGGGCGAGGAAGAGGGCGAGGGTCGAGGCGACGTTTGCATAGCTGAGGCGGGGTCTGTTTGGCATGCGACCGATTTCGGGACGCGGCGTTTTCCGACCTGCCGCTTCAAGACAACCGAGCGGAGCGGATTTTCGCCCGCTCTTATCCAATTGGGAGCCGCCGTCTTACCGGGTCCGCTAGTCCTGACGTCGCTCGTCGCGGCGATGGCGGCGAATCACCGGGGCGACGTAGCCGATCAGCGCCCCGACCGCGACGGCGGCCAGCAGGGTGACGATGAGCGGCGCGTCGACGGTGACGAAGAGGACGTCGACCCTCACCTGCTGGGAGTTCTGCAGGGCCACGATGACGACGATCGCGACCAGCACGCCGACGATCCAGGCGCGCCAGTTGACCTGCTTGCCCTCTTTGCTCATCTCGCGCTCATCCTAGAGCGGAGTTTGGCCCCGGGCGACCGGTAGGCCCTGTGGATCCCTCTCGGTTTCCTGACGACCCCGCCTTTTTATGCGGGGGACTCACAGGTCCCTGGCCGTTTCGACTAGACGAGTATCAAGCCGCAAATAGCGGGAATTTGGGATTCTGGCGTCCGCCCGCTTCGACAAGGTCTCGGCGTGGCTGCGGACGCCCCCCCCAAGACAGGTGTGAACGGCGTCTCGGGTGCGGGCAAGCTGGCGCGCGAAGTGTCCGCACTGCAGGCGTCGCTGCTGGGCAAGCTGCACGAGGAGATGGCCGATGGCGATGCCGCCCTGTTTGCCGCGGCGGCGCAGAAGCTGGCCGAGGAATTCGGCTCGGTCACCGCCACCGCCGTCGGCACGCTCTGGGAGCGCGACGATGCCTCCGCCGCGATCGCGGTGGAGGAGGCAGAGCACGCCAGCCTCTACCGGCCCGGCCAGATGCGCCGCCGGCTCGACCAACTGCTCGAGGGCCAGCGGCGCTACGAGCAGCCGTTCGCGCTGGTCGTCTTCGATGTCGAGGGGCCGGGGACGCGGGGGGACGATGGCGGCGGCGGCCGCCAGACGGCGCTTGCCGTCGTCGGCGCGGCCTTAGGCGAGAGCGTCCGCCTCGTCGATGAGACCTTCCGGCTCGAGGAGGACGCGCTCTGCGTACTCGCTCCCGGCCAGGACACGGTCGGCGGGGTGCAGATGGCCGAGCGCCTGCTGCGCCAGCTCGACGACCTCGAGCGGGCGGGTGGCCTGCGGATCGGGATCTCGGCCGGGGTCGTCGCCTGTCCGGAGCACGGCAGCGACGCCGAGCGGCTCCTGCGCAAGGCCGATGAGGCGATGTGGAGGGCCCGCGCGGTGAGCCAGCCGGTCGGCGTTGGCGTCCTGGACGCCTTGCAAGATCGCTGACAGATTTCCGAAATCTGTCCATAACCGGTGTAAACCCGGAATTCCGGTGCCAGAATGCTGCTCGTGCCGGGAATCAGAACCAATGCAGCGGCCGAAGTTCTGGGCGTCAGCCCCAACACCCTGCGCAGCTGGGAGCGCCGCTACGGCTATCCGGTGCCCAAGCGCACCCCTGGCAACCACCGCAACTACGAGCTGGTCGAGCTGCAGACGCTGCGTGACGCACTCGCCACGACCGGCAACATCTCCTCGGCGATCGCCCTGGCGCGGCAGCGCCGGGACGCGCCCGCCAACGGCGACAGCCTGCTTGTCGCCCTGGAAAGCTTCGACGAGGAGGCCGCCAACCTGGCGATCGAGGAGAGCCTTGCGATCCGGCCACTGGAGCGAACCGTGGAGGAGATGCTGCTGCCCGCTATCGACGGGCTGGCCGCCGATCCCGACCGCGAGGCCGAGCTTGAATTCGCCGCCCGCTGGGCGATGGGCTGGCTGCACGGTGCCCGCCGCCTCGCCTCCGCCGCATCGCGGCCGGCCGGCATCCTGCTGCTTGACTCCAGCCGCGGCTCCGACGCCGAGGCGGTCCACGCCCAAGCGCTCGATCTCGCCCTGCGGCGGGCCGGCTTCCGCGTGCTGATGCTCTCCGACGAGCTCGGCGAGGAGCGGATGGAGCGCGCCCTCGGCGCGCTCGAACCTACGGCGATCGTCCTCTGCGGTCCCGGTGCCGATACGCCTTCGGCCGTGCGGCTCGTGCGCAAGATCCGCGAGGCCGGCTTCGACGCGCCCCTTTACGGCTTCCGCGCCAGCGGCCTGATCGGCGACGCGATTCCCAGCGCCGGCGAACATCCCAGTCATGTGACCGGGATGCTCAACGCCGACCTGCGCCGCCGCGCCAGCCAGGCATTTGCCTGACCGGCGCGGGGCGGGATGACTACTGCTTAGAGAGCTCCGATCGAGCTTTTGGCCGCCGAGAGGACGACTTTCGGCAGCGGTGCGAAGTCGAGCGCCGCTCCGTATACCTGCCCCTTCGTTATCGCGTAGTTGAGGAACTGCTGCAGGAAGCCCTTCTGGGGGGCGTTGTGAGGGACGATCGCGTAGGTGAACGTCGACAGCGGGTAGGCGATCGTGGCCTTCTTCGGTGGGTTGGAGATGTTGAGTTCGTTGCTCGATGGCACCGTGGTCACCGACGCAGCGGCAGCTTCGATGTTTTTCAGGTTGGGGTACTCGAAGTTGCCGGCCTTGTTTTCGATGGCAGCGGCTCCGAGCCCTGCGGCAAGCAGGTAGGAGGCCGAGATGTAGCCGATCGCGCCGTTGGTCGAGTTGACGGTCGAGGTGACGCCGGCGTTGCCTTTGGCACCGACCCCGAACGGGAACTGAACGCTGGTGGCGTAGCCGACGCCGCTTCTCCACGCTGGGCTGACTTTGGAGAGGTAGTTGGTGAATCCATAGGTATCGCCCGAGCCGTCGCTGCGGAAGACCGGAGTGATGGTCAGGTTCGGCAGTTTGGCTTTCGGATTGAGCTTCTTGATCTTGGCATCGTTCCAGTTGGTGATTTTGCCGAAGTAGATGCCGGCGAGGGTCTTGCCGTTCAGGTTCAGTTTCTTCACGCCTGGAATGTGGAACCCGATGCCGATTCCGGTCAGCGCCCACGGGATCTGCACACATGAGTTGCATTTGGCTGCCTGTTCGGGCGTGAGCGGGGCATCGGAGGCACCGAAGTCGACGGTGCGAGCGGTGATCTGCGCGATCCCGGCACCGGAGCCGACCGCCCCGTATTTGACCGGGATGCCTTCTTTGATTTCGAAGCCGTTGATCCAGTTGGCCATTAGCGGTGCAACCAGCGTGGACCCGGCTCCGGTGAGGCCAGCGGCGGAGGCGCTTGCCGCTCCCGTCGCCATGACCAAGACGGCCGTGATGGCCACCCCAAGCAACCTGATGCGATTCAAGAGAATTCCTTTCGACTCGTTTCGATGTCACTGGCGGGCGCAAGGGTGCAGCCCGGGCACGGCGTAGCATGCGCAGCCGAAATCGCACACATGTTTCAATCTTGTGAAAGCGCTTGTTACAGAAATGTAACGGTGTGCTCGAGGGCTGTTACCAACTTGTTTCGAATTTGTGAAAATCGAGATAAAGCATGGTTGAGGGCATGAATCTCCTCTAGGCTGCGCGCCGATGAGCGACGCTGCGGCGAATCCCGCCTACGTCCCGAGCGCGAGCTCGGGGCGAAGCGCCCGTTCGGCAAACCGGCTGCGGCGGATCGACCGGATCGGCGATGGCCTCCTCTATGGCGTGTGCGCGTTTGCCGCACTGCTCGGAGTGGCGGTGCTGCTCTTGATCGGCTACCAGATCGTTCACGGCGCCGCCCCCTCGATCTCGAAGTTCGGCCTCGGCTTCCTCGTACACACCACTTGGCAACCGAACTTCAACGTATACGGCGCCGGGACTGTGCTCTTCGGCACCGTGATCAGCTCCTTCGTCGCCCTCTTCCTGGGGGCGCCGATCGCCATCTCCATCGGCCTCTACCTGAGCCTGCTCGCGCCGAAGGGCGTGCGCGGTGTCGTCGCCCCTCTGGTCGAGATGCTTGCCGCGATCCCCAGCGTCATCCTCGGCTTCTGGGGGATCCTGGTCCTGGCCCCGTTCGTGCACACGAACATCGAGCCCTGGCTGCACGACACGCTCGGCTTCATCCCGCTGTTCGGGCCGCCGCAGACCACGGGAGCCAGCGTCTTCACCGCGAGCCTGATCCTGACGATCATGGTCATCCCGATCATCGCCTCGATCTCCCGCGACCTGTTCCTCGCCGTGCCGCACGAGGTCCAGGACGGCGCCAGCGCCCTCGGCGCGACCCGCTGGGAGGTGGTCCGGGGTGTGGTCCTGCCGACGACGGCGTCGGGCGTCGTCGCCGCCTCGCTGTTGGGTCTGGGACGCGCGCTCGGCGAGGCGATCGCGGTGACCCAGGTGATCGGCGCCGGATCCGCGATCAAAGCGTCGCTGTTCGAAACGGGGGACACCCTGGCCGGGCGAATCGCCAATCAGTTCCCCGGCGCGATCACCGAAATGCACCAGGCCTCGCTGTACTACCTCGGCGTGATCCTGCTCGCGATCGGGTTGCTCTCGAACCTGATCGCGCAGTGGATCGGCAGGCGCTTCGACTACGCCCAGATGGTGTCCAAATGAGCGATCCGACCTTCGATCCGACGGCGCCGTTAACGCCGAGCGGAAACCTGCGGCGGCGGCGGGCCTTCAGCCGCTTCGCCGAATCGGGGGCGACGGCGGCCGCCGTGCTGGCGGTAGCGGTGCTGGCGATCGTCGTCTACACCGTCGTCTCTCGCGGCGCCGCCGCGCTCAGCCTCGACTTCCTCTTCACCGGCGAACCCACCGGGATCGGGCCCGCGATCCTCGGCACCGGCCTGATCGTCCTCATCGCCACCGCGATCGCGATGCCGCTCGGGGTTCTTGTCGCGCTCTACCTGACCGAGTTTGCCGGCGGCCGTGCCGACCGCCCGATCCGGCTTACGCTCGATCTGATGAACGGCCTTCCCTCGATCGTCATCGGCCTCTTCGTCTTCGGCCTGCTTGTCTACGGCAACACGCAATCCGCCTTTGCCGGCTCGATCGCGCTGGCGATCATCGAGCTGCCGCTGATCGCCCGCGGCAGTCAGGAGGTTCTCCTGCTCGTCCCCGGCAGCCTTCGCGAAGCCGCCGAGGCGCTCGGCGTGAGCCGCTGGCGTACCGTGCTCGGGGTGATCCTTCCCAGCGCCCTCGGCGGCATCGTCACCTCGACCGTGCTCGCGGTCGCCCGCGCCGCCGGCGAGACCGCGCCCCTGATCCTCGTCTGCTCGGTGTTCGACCCCAGCCAGGCCAGCTTCAACATCACCGAAGCGATCCCCAACATCCCGGTGACGATCTTCGTCCTCTCCGAGGAAGCGAACCCGACCGGCTTCACCCGCGCCTGGGGGGCATCGCTCGTCCTGCTCTCGGCCATTCTCTTCGCCAGCGTCGCCGCCAGGGCGCTGCTCGCTCGCAGTCGCGCGAGGATGGCACGATGAGCGGCCCCGAGCCCTTCGCCGGGTTTGGCGAGGCGGCAAGCTCCGCGCCGGCCAGGGTCCGGATTCAGAGCGGGCCGCTGGTGGACGGTGCCGGCGCCAACGGCACGGTCCCGAGGGAAACGGGCATCGAAGCGGTCTTCGAGGCCCGCGACGTGTCGGTGTACTACGGCCGCAAGCGGGCGCTCGCCGGTGTCTCGCTGCGCATTCCGCGCAACCGGATAACGGCGCTGATCGGTCCTTCGGGCTGCGGCAAGACGACCTTCCTACGCAGCCTCAACCGGATGAACGACTCGGTGCCCAGCTTCAGGATCGAGGGGCAGGTCCTCTACCACGGGCACGACATGTATGCCGGCAACGTCGACCGGGTCGAGGTGCGCCGCCGCATCGGGATGGTCTTCCAGAAACCAAACCCCTTCCCGAAGTCGATCTACGACAACATCGCCTGGGCGCCGCGCAACCTGGGGCTGAAGCACGGTCTCGACGAGCGGGTCGAGCAGGCCCTGCGCGGGGCGGCGCTCTGGAACGAGGTCAAGGATCGGCTCAAGGACAGCGCCCTCGGCCTCTCGGGCGGGCAGCAGCAGCGCCTCTGCATCGCTCGCGCGATCGCGATCGAGCCCGACGTCCTGCTGCTCGACGAGCCCGCCTCGGCGCTCGACCCGATCGCGACCGCGTCGATCGAGGAGCTGATGCACAGCCTCAAAGGCCGCTTCACGATCGTCATCGTCACCCACAACATGCAGCAGGCCGCGCGCGTCGCGGACCAGACCGCGTTCTTCAGCCTCGACGCCAGCGCCGGGGAGCCGTCGGGGACGCTTATCGAGTTCGCCGATACCGAGACGATCTTCGCCCACCCGGCGGACCCGCGCACGCGCGATTACGTCAGCGGTCGCTTCGGCTGAGGGCTCGGCGAGCCGAAGTCAGCTGGCTCAGCGGCGGAGGATCGCGTCGCTGGAGACCTGCTCGAGCAGGGGCTTCCCGCACTGCCAGCAGAAGGTCGCGCCACTGCTGTGCGGGGCGTTGCAGCGGGAGCACGAGCCCGCCGTTCCGGTCTCCTCCGTCCGCACTATGCGTTCGACCTCGCTCAGCTCGGCGTCGGCGTCCTGGAGGACGACCGCACGCTTGACCAGAACCTCGACCTTGACCTGGTTGCGGATCGCCATCTCGTAGACGAGCCCGCCGAGGTCCCACTGGAGCTCGGCGACGCGGGCGATCAGCTGATCCCGGCGGCATTCGAGGTCGACGACCAGGTCGTCGCCCAGGGTGCGGCTTGCCGGAGCCTGGGGCCGAGGCGGCGCTTGGGCCGGCGTCGGCGCCGACCCACTGCCGTTCGCCGTCGCCTTGGCGGCGCGTCGCGGGTTCCGCAGGGCTTTTGGCATCGAGATCATTCGCCGAAGAAGTCGCCGGTGAATTTGCCGCCTTTGCAGCCCGCGGCGCCGCTTTCGCACTTTTCGCCCGGCTGCACGGTTGCCGGCGGCAGCTTCACGTCCCCGGCCGGTTTGAGGATTTCTTCGGCCGCGGGGTGCTTTTCCGCCGCCTTCAGCGCGGCCGCTTTCTGCTTCTTCGTCTTTGCGTTGGCCGCGCCGCCCCCGGTGGTGTTCTTGCCGCCCGAGGCGGTCGGGCTTTCCCCGCCGCTGGTGCCGCCCACCTTGATCACTTGCGGGGCAGCGGCCGTCTGGGCGACTTCGTGGGTGCCCGAGCGCCCGATCAGGACACCGATGCCGAGCGCGAGCAGCAGCGTGCCCACACCCGCGATCAGGGCTGCGTTAGGCGAGACCCCCGACCGCTTCTTCTTCTGTGGTGGGGGGGGAGCCTGGGGCGGGCGCTTCACCGCGTCCATCAGGACCACGGCATCCATGAAGGGGAGGCGCGGATCGCCGCGGCGGTGCCCGCACTCGAGGCAGTAGCGCTGGTCGCTGGCCAGTGGCGCACCGCAAGACCCGCACTGGTCGCTGTCTTGGACCACCGCGGTCTGGATCTGGGTTGCCGGCAGCTCGGGCTCGCGCGGCACGGGGTCTATTCCGGAGTGGGGGGGCGCTATCTCGGGCTGCTGCGAGGCGGGTGGAGTCGAGACGTCGGTCAAGTCGACTCGATTGTCGCGGCCCCTTGGATACAGGTGTTGCCGCCTTGTGAACGACTGGTAACCAGAATGTTAAAACCTGTACTCCAAATCTTCACAACCACGGCTGGGGGCACGGTGAGAATTACGAATCAGCGTGAAGATCCCCGGTGACGATGAGGTTTCCAGCAAGGCTGGGGCGGAGCGCTGCGCCGATTGTGGCGCCGGGCTCGGCGCCGACCAGCGCTACTGCCTGAAGTGCGGGGCCAGGCACGGACCCCTGCCGGCGGCGATCGCAAAGCGCATCGACTCCCTGACGAAGAGCGGTTCTGAGAAGGCCGCAAACGGCGCTGCCGCCGCGGCAGCGAAGACGGGCAAAGCGCAGGCGAAGTCGGAGCGGTGGGACTTCATGCCCTCGCCGCAGGTGGCCGCTGTCGCCGTGATGGCGCTGCTAGCCGCCGGTGTGGTGCTCGGCTCGGTCACCAGCCCGCTTGCCCAGAGCGCCCCCGTGGCCTCGATCATCCTGGAAGAACTGGGTGGTTCCGAACCCTCCGAAAGCGCGCCTGAACCGGCGGCTGAAGTCCCCAGCCCTGCGCCTGAACCGGCTGTGCCCGCGCCGGTCGCCGAAGCTCCCCTGCCGCCACCGCTCGAAGCGCCGGCGGCGGAACCCGAACCGGTGCCGGCCCTGCCCCCCGAACTCCCCGAAGAAGAAACGCTGCCGGAAATCAAGCACGTCTTCATGATCGTCCTCAACGGGCACGGTTACGAAGAAGCCTTTGGCAAAGCCTCGAGCGCGCCCTACCTCGCGAAGACCCTGGCCGCAGAAGGCAAGCTGCTCTCGAACTACTACGCGGTCGCCCAGGGCGGCCTGGCCAACGAGATCGCGCTGATCAGCGGCCAGGGGCCGACGCCGCAGACCGCCACCGACTGCCCCGAATACACCGCGATCGCGCCGGGCTCGGTGAGCCCGGAAGGCCAGGTGGAAGGGAACGGATGCGTCTATCCGCCGGCCACCGAAACGCTGCCGAAGCAGTTGACCGCCGCCAAGCTGACCTGGAGGGCATACGTCGAGGACATCGCCAACGGCGAAGCCGCGGGCCAGCCGACCGCGTGTCGCCACTCGCCGCTCGGCAGCGCCGACGCCAGCCCCGTCCCGGTTCCCGGCGACGCCTACCAGACCTGGCGCAATCCGTTCGTCTATTTCGCCGGGCTGACGGAAAGCCCGGAATGCGAAGAAAACGACGTCGGCCTC
This sequence comes from uncultured Solirubrobacterales bacterium, assembly GCA_963770315.1. Lineage (GTDB taxonomy): Bacteria > Actinomycetota > Thermoleophilia > Solirubrobacterales > 70-9 > VRUE01. The sequence continues at coordinate 1,982,854 of CAVYPC010000002.1, read as the reverse complement.
GACCGGTTGGCCGCCGACTTGAAAAAGGCCGAGGAGACCCCGACCTTCTCCTACATCGTGCCCAACGCCTGCCACGACGGCAGCGAGGAGCCGTGCGCGCCCGAACAGCCGGCCGGCCTCGCCACCGCCGATGGCTTCCTCGAAAGCGTCGTGCCCGAGATCGTCGCCTCGCCCGCCTATGAGGAAGAAGGCGGCCTGATCGCGATCACCTTCGACCAGGCGCCGCAGAGCGGGGCGGTCGTCGACTCCAGCTCCTGCTGCGCTACGCCCGAATACCCGAACCTGCCCACCCCCGCGGCGCCCGCGAGCACCGAACCGACCGTTCCGGGACCGGTCAAACCGAGCGGAGGCGGGGGACGGGTCGGGATGCTGCTGCTCTCGCCCTACGTCGCTCCCGGCAGCGTCGACGAAGCCGCCTACTACAACCACTTCTCCTTCCTGCGCAGCGTCGAGGAACTGCTCGGCCTGGAATTGCTGGGATACGCGGCCGAACCGGCCCTGACGGGGTTCGACGGCTCGGTGTTCGACGCATCGCCGGAAGAATCGATCGTCAAACCGGCGGGGCCCAAAGCGCCGTAGGCGGTCTGGGTCAGCGAACCCGTTCCGGCATGAACCGGTAGCCGATCCCGAAGTGGGTGTGGACGTAGCGCCAGTCGGGGGCGGCCAGCTCCAGCTTGGCCCGTACCTTGCGCACCAGGACGTCGACGGAGCGGTTGCGTTGCGGCATCTCCCCGCCCCACATCAGGGTGTATATCTCGGGTCGTTGGATGACACTGTCGATGCGCTGGGAGAGCAGGAAGAAGAGCTCGAACTCGCGCACCGTGAAGTCGGCCCGGCGATCGTCGACCAGGACCTGCAGCTCGGCGGGTCGGACCTCGAGGTTCGCGATCCGATGTGCCGTCTCGTGCGATTCTGGGGCCGGTGGCTCTACCAGCATGGGGGCAGCTTCGCCAAAGATTCCCCTGAAGCGGTGAATTCTCTGTTTCGAAGTTGAAAAGATTTGGATAACAAACGACGATGCTCAGCCCAACTCGGCGAGCAGAGCAGTCACGACCTCGGGGTCGAACTGGGTGCCGGCCCCGGCCCGCAGCTCGACGATCGCCGCCCCGTGTCCCATCCTCTTGCGGTACGGGCGGTCGGAGGTCATCGCGTGAAAGGCGTCGCAGGTGGCGATGATCATCGCGCCGCGAGGGATCTCCTCGCCGGCCAGGCCGTCCGGGTAGCCGCCGCCGTCGTAGCGCTCGTGGGCGGAGCGGACGAGGGGAGCGACCGGGGCGAGGAAGGGAATCCGCTCCAGCATGCGGGCGCCGATCGCGGTATGGGTGTCCATCCTGCGGCGCTCGTTGGGGCTGAGCGGGCCGGGCTTGCGCAGCAGCTCGCCGGGGACGCCGATCTTGCCGACGTCGTGCAGCAGCGCGCCGTAGCGGAGCCGGTCCAGCTCGGCCCCGGCGACGCCCAGCCGTTCGCCGACCCGGACCGCCAGCTCCGCTACCTCGTTGGCGTGGTCGGCGGTGTAGGGATCCTGCAGCTCGACTGCGTCGGCGATCACGCCGAGGGTGGTGAGGAAGGCGCCCTCGAGCTCGTCGACGAGCTGGCAGCGGTAGATCGCCGAGCCGACCTGCCCGGCGACGATGTGGGCGAGCAGGAGGTCCTCGTCGGCGAAGGCATCGCGCTCGACCTGCTCGAGGTTCATCACGCCCCAGACCGAGCCGGCGACGCTGATCGGCAGCGAGAGCTCCGAGCCGGGGTCGGTACGCGGGTTGCGGTGCAGGTAGTCGGAGTCGAGCCGGGTGTCGTTGACCATCGCCGGCCGGCCGCTCCGCGCCACGCGGCCGTTGACACCGACCTCGACCGGCTGCACGTGGGCGAGGAAGTCATCCACCTGTTCGGCCAGCGGGCCGGCGCCGGCGACGACGCGCAGCGATCCATCCGGATCGAGGCGCTGGATCACCGCAAGGTAGTAGGCGAAGGAGCCGTGCAGCTCGCGTACCGCGATCGAGGCGACGTCCTCGACACTGTGGGCCGTCGCGAGCTTGGTCGAGAGGCGACTTGCGACCACCAGCCTTTCGTCTCGTTCCGAGGCCCCGGGCGGCCCCAGGATGGTGATGTCGATGCCGCTTGGCTCCACAGGAAAAACGCATCGGTTTCCCGGCGGTCACTCTTTAGCCCGGCAGCTTCGTCCCATCGTTGGCGTGCGGCCGGGACTATCCTCAGACGCTCTCAATGAACCGGTCGAGCTCAGACATAGTCGTGATGAAGTTCGGTGGCACCTCGGTGGCCGGGGCCGAGGAGATCAAGCGTGCGGCGCGGCGGATCGTCGCCGCCCGCGAGGCCGGCAGTCGCGTCGTCGCTGTGCTCTCGGCCCGCGGCAAGACGACCGACGAGCTGGTCGCCCAGGCGCTGGAGATTTCGGAGCGGCCGGTAGGGCGCGAGATGGACATGCTGCTCTCCACCGGCGAGCGGATCTCCTGTGCACTCTGCGCGATGGCGATCCACGACATGGGCCACAACGCGATCTCGCTGACCGGATCGCAGGCGGGGATCGTGACCGACTCCTCCCATACCCGGGCGAAGATCATCGACGTCCGCGCCGACCGCATCCGCGAGACGCTGGAGGAGGACCGGATCGTCCTCGTCGCCGGCTTCCAGGGAGTCTCGACCGACAGCCAGGACGTGACCACCCTGGGACGGGGCGGCTCCGACACCACCGCCGTCGCCCTGGCCGCGGCGCTCGACGCCAGCGTCTGCGAGATTTACACCGACGTCGCCGGCGTCTTCAGCGCCGACCCGCGGATCGTCCCGGACGCGCGCAAGCTGGCGGTCGCCTCCTACGAGGAGATGCTCGAGATGTCGGCCTCCGGGGCAAAGGTGCTGCAGCTGCGCTCGGTCGAGTACGCGCGCAACAACGGCGTGCGCATCCACTGCCGCAGCAGCTTCGAGGACGGCCCCGGTACCCTCGTGGTCAGCGAAGAGGAGAGCGAGCAGGAGAGCGTGGAGCAACCTTTCGTAACCGCAGTGACCCACTCCGACGGGGAGGCCCGCGTGACGCTGACCGGCGTCCGCGACGAACCCGGCGTCGCCGGCAGGATCTTCACCGCGCTGGCCGAGGCCGGCATCAACGTCGACGTGATCATCCAGAACGAGCCCGTCGGCGACGACGCCCTGGCGGACCTCTCCTTCACCGTCGACCGCGCCGACCTGACCGGCGCCACCGACACCGTGTCGGCGCTTGAGCTGAGCCAAGGCCTCCGCGCCGAAGAGCGGATCGGCAAGGTCTCGATCGTCGGCGCTGGCATGCGCTCGCACCCCGGCGTCGCCGCCAAGGTCTTCGAGGTGCTTGGCGGGAAGGGGATCAACATCGAGATGATCTCCACCTCGCCGATCAAGATTTCGTGCGTCATCTCGGCCGACCGGGTTCCCGACGCGGTGCGGGCGCTGCACGAGGCGTTCGAGCTGGGTGCCGACGCGGTCCGCCGCGAGGACCCGATGGGCGCCGAGCACCGGCCCACGGTAAGCAACTGAGCGCCGTCATACTCGACCGATGACGGGCGACAGGTACAGGGTCGGGGTTCTGGGCGCGACCGGGGCGGTCGGCTCGACCATCCTCGAGGTGCTCGCCGAGCGTGGATTTCCCGCCTCCGAGGTGATCCCGTTCGCCTCCGAACGCTCGGCCGGGCGCACGATCGAGTGGGGGGAGGAGGAGCTCGAGGTGCGTGTCCTCTCCCCGGACACGATCGGGGATCTCGACCTGGTCCTCTCCTCGGCGGGAGGCTCGGTGAGCGCCGAATGGGCGCCGAAGCTGGTCGCGGCCGGCGCCGTGGTCGTCGACAACACCAGCTACTGGCGCATGCGCGAGAACGTTCCCCTGGTCGTTGCCGGGATCAACCCCGAGGCCGCCGACGCCCACGAGGGGATCGTCGCCAACCCCAACTGCACGACGATGGTCGCGATGATGGCGCTGGGGCCGATCCACCGCGCCGCCGGGCTCGAGCGGCTCGTCGTCTCCAGCTACCAGGCGGTCTCGGGTACCGGCCAGAAGGCGATCGAAGAGCTGCGCCGGCAATCGAGGTCGGTGCTGGAGGGCGACGAGCACCCGCCCGCGTCGGTCTATCCGCACCGGATCGCCTTCAACGTCCTGCCCCAGGTCGAGGTCTTCGCCGACGGCGACGACTACACCACCGAGGAGCGCAAGGTGATGGCGGAGACGCGCAAGATCCTCGGCCTCGGCGAGGAGGTGGGGATCTCGGCCACCTGCGCGCGCGTGCCGGTCTTCACCGGCCACTCGGAGTCGATCAACGTGCAGACTCGCGAGGATCTCTCGCCCGAGGACTGCCGAGCGCTGCTCGCCGACGCCGCCGGCGTCGCCATCGTCGACGACCCGGGCTCCGGCCGCTACCCGCTGGCGATCGACGCCGCCGGCCGCGACGAGGTTCTGGTCGGTCGCATCCGCCGCGACCCAGGCCACGAGCGGACCCTCAACCTCTGGGTGGCCGGCGACAACCTGCGCAAGGGCGCCGCCACCAACGCGGTCCAGGTAGCCGAGCTGCTGGTAGAGCGCGGCCTCATAGGCTGAGGCACATGGACATCGGCTTCGGCGAAGCGGTGCTGCTCTTCGGCGGGCTGCTGGCGGTCGTCGCGGCGCTCTCCGGCCTGATCCGGGGGACGGTGCTCTCGGCATCGGTGCTCTCGGTCGCCCTCGGCATCGCGCTCGCGGCGACCGACGTGGTCAGCGTCGAGGCCACCGACCAGTCGATCGTCGAGCTGATCGAGCTGGCGCTGATCCTCACCCTGTTCTCCGACGGGATGTTCGTCGAGCGAGAGCTGCTGCGCCGCCACTGGAGCCCGGTTGCACGGGCGCTCGTGATCGCGATGCCGATCACGATGGCGCTGCTCGCCCTCGCCGCGAAGGCGCTCTTCCCCGACCTCAGCTGGGCCGAGGCGTTCCTGCTTGCGGCGGTGCTCTCGCCGACCGACCCGGTGGTCACTTCGGCGGTCGTCACCTCGAGGCTGGTGCCGAGCGCGGTTCGCCACACGCTCAACCTCGAGTCCGGGCTCAACGACGGTCTGGCGCTTCCCTTCGTCCTCTTCTTCCTCGTCCTCGCCTCGCCCGGTGGCGACGCCGGCACCGAAGCGGCGAAGCTGGTCGGCGAGGCGCTCGTCGGCGCCGCGATCGGCCTCGGCCTGGGGACGCTCGGCGGTCGCCTTCACCACCGGCTCCCCGGCGGAGGCATCACGGCCCGCTACGAGGGGATCTACGCGGTCGGCTTCGCCCTCGTCGCCTTCGGCCTCGCCGACGTCACCTTCGGCAACGGGCTGATCGCCGCCTTCGTCTGCGGGATCGCAATGGGGGCGACCGAGCGCGATGTCCCTCAGGGCTTCGTCGAGTTCGCCGAGAACTCCAGCGCGATCCTCCAGGTCCTGACCTTCTTCGTCTTCGGCGCCCTGATCGTCGCCACCGGCTTCCACCACGACATCCCGCCGCTGATCGTCTTCGTCGTCTTCGCCCTGCTCGTCGCCCGCCCGGTCGCGGTGATGCTCTCCTTCCTGCGCACCGGCCTGCCGCGACCGCAGAAGCTGTTCATGGCCTGGTTTGGGCCGAAGGGCGTCGCCTCGATGCTCTTCGCCCTCTTCGTGCTCAAGTCGCAGGTCGGCAACGGCGAGCTGATCTTCGACGTGGCCGCGATCGCGATCGTCTGCTCGATCGTCGCCCACGGCCTCACCGACACCGTCGGCGCCAGCTGGATGGCGCGACGCGTGGGGCTCGAGGGCGATTAGTAGCTGTTTAGAGATACTTAAAGTATCGGAATCTGTATACTACCGGCCGTGCCCATCAGCCTCGGCGCCAATCCCTTCGTCTACTCCCGCCCGGTCTCCCCGGAGCAGATAATCGATCGAGAGCCGGAGCTGGCACGCATGCTGGAGCTCGCTCAGGTGGGTCAGGCGGCACGCCTCGAGGCGCCGCGGCGCTATGGCAAGACGACGCTGCTGGGAAGGCTGGGTTTGGAGGCGGAGAAGCAGGGGATGACCGCGGCCTACGTCGATTTCTCGACCGTCTACTCGCTGGCCGATGCGGTGGCTCGGGTCGCCGCTGCCTACCGTGGTCTTCAGGGACCGGCGAGGCGGGTGGCGGGGGAGGCTCTGCGGGCTCTTCGCATCGGCGTCAGCGCCAGGCCGCTCGCGGCGTCGACCGGTTCGCGCGACGGCTCGGCGGAGGCTGAGCTGATCGAGCTGCTCGATCTGCCCACTCGTATCTTCCACCGGACGGGAACGCCGACCCTGGTGCTCTTCGACGAGTTCCAGGATCTGCTCGCGCTTCGCGACGGGCTCGACGGGTTGGTGCGCAGCCGCATCCAGCATCACGGAGAGGCTGCCAGCTACGTCTTCGCCGGGTCCCAGTCGTCGCTGCTGCGCGAGCTGTTCACCGATCGCGAGCGTCCGTTGTATGGCCAGGCCCAGCCCGTCGAGCTGCATCCGCTGCCAGAGGATGCCCTGGCGGCATACGTCAGCGCGCGTTTCGAGCGTGTTGGGGTCGAGGTCGAGCCGATCCTCGATACCTACCTGAGACTGGTTGCCGGCCACCCCCAGCGGGCGATGCTCGTCGCCCATCACCTCTGGCGTGCCTTCGCTCTTACCGACGAGCCGTTGTCCGCCGTCGACCGGGCGATCGAGGAGACCTTCGCGGAGCTCGAGGAGCCGTTCGAGGCCGCCCTGCGAGCCTTGCGTCCCGCCGAGAGGGCGATTCTGGCCTCCATTGCGGGAAGCCGGCCGAGTATCTATGCGCGGGCGACGCTGGACGGGCTGGGGCTCAGCAAGTCGCAGGCGCAGCGAGCGATCCACTCGCTTGAAGCAAACGGGCACCTGAAGGCAGTCGGGCGAGGACGCTGGGTCTTCGTCGACCCCCTCCTGGCCGAGTGGCTGCGCGGCGCCTTGTCGCCGGGCGGCTGAGGCTCAGGCGGGAACCGAGGACAGCCGCTCCTCGACCCAGCCGGTCGAGGCGATGTGCTTGCTCATGCCGAGCTGATTCGGCTCGGCGCCGAGGGCGAGGCCGACGAGCTGCGGCAGATGCAGCACCGCGAGCCCGAGGTCGCGGTTGACGACCTTGGCCGCGTCCGGCTGCTGCATGTCGAGGTTGAGGTGGCAGAGGGGGCATGGAGTGACCAGGCAGTCGGCGCCGGCGTCGATCGCGTCGCCGACGTGGGTCCCGGCCTGGCGCAGCGAGGTTTCTTTGTTCATCGTGATCACCGGGAAGCCGCAGCATTTGCGCGCTCCGTCGTACTCGACCACTTCGCCGCCGAGCGCCTCGATCACCTTCTCCAGGTAGATGTCCCGGTCGGGGTGCTCGTCGTAGCCGAGCCGCTCCTTGGGGCGGACGACGTAGCAGCCGTAGAAGGGGCCGACGCGCAGGCCGGAGAGCGGCCGCACGACCTTCTCCGCCAGGCGGTCGAGGCCGTAGTCCTCGACCAGCAGCCAGAGGAAGTTTTTGTTGGTGAAGCCGTCCTTGCCCTTCTCGTAGGCGAGGCCCTGGCCGCTCAGCACCTCGTTGATGTGGGCGCGGTATGAAGAATCGGCGTCGAGCCGCTGCTGGCACTCCGATTGCGCGCCCTGGCAGGTCGAGCAGATGTTCATCATCGCCAGCCCGGTCTGCTGGGCGAGGGCGAAGGTGCGGGCGTTGAGCGTGTCGGCGAGCTCCTGGTTGTGCTCGGCGATCACGCCGGCACCGCAGCAGTTGGCGCGATCCAGTTCGACCAGCTCGATCCCCAGCTTCTCGGCGGTGAAGGCCATCGAGCCGTGCAGCTCGGGGGTGAAGCCGCGGGAGACGCAGCCGGGCCAGTAGGCGACCTTGATCTGACCGTCGCTCATCGGGACTCTCCTTTGGTATCCGCCGCGGCTTTCGCCTCGTCCGCCATGATCCCGGCGGTCGGCTCGTCGGGCTCGGGTTCGACGTCGTCCTCGCCTTTGATGTAGATGTTGAATTCCTCGCGGTGGGCCTCGGCGTGCTTGTAGATCGCCTTGACCTCGTCCTGGGCGTTGCCCGGGAGCTTGTGGTGCGGCGCGACCCACTTGGTGCGCACCTTGCCCGTCTTGATCGTGCGGAAGATCGTCGGCAGCGCGCCGATGATTTCCTTGATCGCCCGTTTGCTGGGTTTCAGCTTGCCTTTGATGCCGAAGGTGAAGGACTCCCGCGGTAGGGCGACCTCGTCCAGCGTCCCCTTCTTCTCGATGATCTTGACGAAGGCGAGCTCGTGGTGGTGGCCACTATTGGGGTCCTCGATCCCCTCCTCGCTGGCTTTGCGGCGCAGGCGCATGATCTGGTCCATCGGCGCCACCCCCTTGGGGCAGGCGTCGATGCAGCTGAAGCAGTGGGTGCAGTCGTAGATCCCGTGTGGGTCCTCGGCGAGGTCGTGGAGGCGCTCCTTGGTCTCAGCGTCGCGTGGGTCGCCGACGAAGCGGTAGGCCTTGGCCAGTGCCGCCGGACCGATGAAGTCGGGGTCGGCTTCCATCGAGAGGCAGGAGGAGACGCAGGCGCCGCACTGGATGCAGGCCATCGACTGGGTGATGTCGATCATCGACTCCGGCTCGACCACGTACTCGCGCTCGGGCGGGTCGCCGTGGGGGAGGAGCCAGGGGGTGACGCGGCGGATCTTCTCCCAGTGGGTCGACTCCATGTCGGTGATCAGGTCCTTGATCACGGGCATGTTGCCCATCGGCTCTATGACAATCGGGGGCGTTCCCTCAGCCGCGCCGTTGCCTACGCTCGCCTTCTTGTCCGCCAGCTCCTGGGCCTCGCCGATCTGGGTCTTGCAGCCGAGCCCGGACTGGCCGTTGATCTTCATCCCGCAGGAGCCGCAGATCGCGGCCTTGCAGGAGCAGCGGACCGAGAGCGAGCCGTCGTCGCGGTCCTTCGCCTGCAGGATCCCGTCGAGCACCGAGAGCGTCGGGTCGAGGTCGACTTTGAACTCCTCCCAGAAGGCCCCCTCGCCGCCCTCCGGCAGGTATCGACGGACTTTCAGCGTGTACTCGGCCATGGTCCTAGTACTTCCTCTCTTCGGGTTCCCACTGGGTGATCGTCACCTCTGAGTATGAGATTTCCGGCCCGTCGTCCCCTTGCTGCAGGTCGATGTGTTTGAGCCACTCATCATCATTGCGCTCGGGGAAGTCGGTCCTGTACTGGGCGCCGCGGCTCTCCTTGCGCTCCAGCGCGGCAAGGCAGGTGCATTCCGCGTTGTCGAGCATGTAGCCGAGCTCGATCGCCCCCAGCACATCCTGGTTGAAGACGCTGCCCTTGTCGTCGATGTAGGCGGACTGCGCCTCCTCCTTGAGCCGGCGGACGGTCTCCAGGGCTTCCTGGATCCCCGCCTCGTCGCGGAAGACCGCGACCTTGGCGTCCATCGTCTCGCCCAGCTCGAGCTTGATCTCCGAGACGCGCCGGCCGGAGCCCTTCTCGCGTGCCGCGATTGCCGCGATCGCCTCCTGCTCGGTCTCGAGCACCCCGGCCGTCGGTCGCGAGCCCTCGATCCGCTTGGCGCGGTCGGCGGCGTCGACGCCGGAGCGGCGGCCGAAGATCAGCGTGTCGAGCAGCGAGTTGGCGCCGAGCCGGTTGCCGCCGTGGACCGAGACGCAGGCGGTCTCGCCGGCGGCGTAGAGGCCGGGGACGTCGGTGCGCCCGTCGACGTCGGTCTTGACGCCGCCCATCGTGTAGTGGTTGCCGGGCTTGATGTGGATCGGTTCCTTGGTGATGTCGACGCCGGCGAAGTCGCGGCCGACGAGGACGATCTCGCGCAGCGCCTCGTGGATCCGCTTCTTCGGCACCACGGTGATGTCGAGCGCAACGGTGCCGTCGGGGAAGCCGCGGCCCTCGTTGATCTCGGTCTGCTCGGCGCGGGAGACGACGTCGCGCGAGGCAAGTTCCATCTTGTTCGGCGCGTAGCGCTCCATGAAGCGCTCGCCCTTGGCGTTGAGCAGGTGGGCCCCCTCGCCGCGGGCCCCCTCGGTGATCAGGAAGCCCTTGCCCGCGAGCGTCGTCGGGTGGTACTGGATCATCTCCATGTCCATCAGCTTCGCCCCGGCCCTGTAGGCCATCGCGATCCCGTCGCCGGTGCAGATCAGCGCGTTGGTGGTCGGCTTCCAGGCCTGGCCGTTGCCGCCGCAGGCGAGGATCACCGCCTTCGCCGTGAACAGCTGCATCGAGCCGTCGGCGACGTTGCGGGTGACGACGCCGCAGCACTCGCCGTTCTCGTCCATCGCCAGCGCCGTGCAGAACCACTCCTCGTAGCGGGCGACCGAGTCGGAGTACTTCATCAGCTGCTCGTAGAGGACGTGCATGATCGCCTGGCCGGTGATGTCGGCGACGTAGTAGGTGCGGGCGGCGGAGGCGCCGCCGAAGGCGCGGGTGCCGAGCTTGCCTTCCTCGTTGCGGTGGAAGGTCACGCCGAGGTGCTCGAGGTGGAGGATCTCCTCCGGTGCCTCCTGGCACATGATCGAGATCGCGTCCTGGTCGCCCAGGTAGTCGGAGCCCTTGACCGTGTCGAAGGCATGCGACTCCCAGGAGTCGCCGGGGTTGAGCGCCGCGTTGATCCCGCCCTGGGCGGCGTTGGAGTGCGAGCGGACCGGGTGGACCTTGCTCAGGATCCCGACCGAGACCCCTTGCTCGGCAGCGGCCAAGGCGGCCCTCTGCCCGGCGAGCCCGGCGCCGATCACCAGTACGTCATGGGTAGGCACGGCGGCGATCCTATAGATGCGAAATCCGACCCCGCAGTCGGATTTGGAACATCCCGGGAGGGGTGCAGAAGTCGTCAAAGATAGTTATCCAAAAAACTGGATAACATCCTTGTCATCCAGTAACATAAATACATGGTGGCATTGAGGCCAAGCAGTCCGATCTCCGCTCGGGGCATGTCCCCGCTCCCGGGTTTATCCCCGAGAGAAAGGAGGTCGCATGGACAGCTCAATGGCTCTCAACCTGCTGTTGATCTGGATGATCGTCCAGAACATTCAGCGGTAGCCGCCAAGTCCCGGCGCTTCGGCGCAGGGACGCTTTCTCAAATGAGAAAGGCCCGCCGAAGCGGGCCTTTCTCGGAAGTCGCTGGTAGGCCCAGCGGCTCTCAACCTGCAGGCATTGTCGCATGAGCACTGGGAAATCTCAACGCGAGATGGACGAGGAGCGCTTGATTGAGGCTGTGGCTCGGCTCGATGAGGCGCAAGAGGACCGCGATCGGATATTGCGTGACACTCCTCGCACGATCAGCCGACGGCGGGCGGGCGAGATCACGGGACTTACCGACAGCCGGGTTATGCAGATCCTCAATGCGCCATGGACCCATCGTGTTCGCTTCGTTGGCTATCTGAGCACTGAGGCCGAAAAAGCTCTCAGCGACGCGAAAATGGAAATTCGCGTCAGCCGCGGAGGGGGCGCGGTTGGACCTGGGGGTGAGCTGCCACGACCGAACAAACACAGCATTTACCTGGATGCAGAGAGCTCGAAAGAGGCTCAGGCGCTGGTGGAACGGGTGCTTCGCGGTCACGGGGAGTTCTTCGACTACAGGGTCGAACCAGTTTCGCCTTCCTAGTCCTCTGGTGCCTACAGCCAGCGTTCGTCTAGGCGGCGGATCGCGGCCTTGGAGAGGCGGATGCCGTCGGCGACGGTGTCGAAATCGACGTTCTCGGCGAGGTCGTGCCACCAGTGGTAGTTGGCGGGCTGCTTGAGGTCGGTGCAGCTGGCGATCACCGCGGTCTCATAGCCCGCCGCCGAGGACTCCAGCCCATCGGTGCCGCTGCGCGTGCGCAGGTTTGGATAGAGCCAGATGCCGAGCTCCTCGGCCAGGCCGTCCATGAGAGCGAGTGAGCGAGCCGGGTACTCGCGCATCTTCAGGAATCCCTCGCCGCGCAAGACCAGCAGGTGGGGCGAGCCGGTCGACTCGAGGCAGAGGAAGAACGTGCTTTCGCGCGGCAGGTCCGGGAAGTGGCGCTCGCCGAAGGCCTTCATCCCCTCGCTGAAGGACTCCTCGGAGCCGACCGAGAGGAGGATCGTCCGCAGATTCTGCGGTGGCCGCGCGAGCAGCTCCTCGGCGAGGGCGAGCAGGGAGACCACCGCGCTGCCGTTGTCGTTGGCGCCGGGGACGACGTCGCGCAAGCCGATCTCGGTCATCGCCGCTGCCGAGCCGACGCCGAGGAACACACCGAGCTTGGTCAGCAGGCGCTTGCCGGTGAGTGCGCCGAGCGCCGCCAGGACCGGCCCGCCTATCACCGGCGCCATAAGCGGCGGGCTGGTGTCGGTGCGCTCGATCATCCCCAGGCGGTCGGCGATGTTGGGAATCTCGGGGTGGAAGACGAGGCCCGAGTGGGCGGCGTCGTGGTGGGCGATGAGGACGATCGTGTGCTCCGCGTCTGGGGGGCCGAGCTCGCAGACGACGTTGTAGGTCGTGCGGCGGGGGAGGGCGCGCCGCAGCAGGCGCTTTCCGGGCGGGAAGTCGGAGGCCATGCCGGCCGCGGCGCCGGCAGCCAGAGCGCCGCCCAGCAGCCGCCGGCCGCGCAGCGCAGCGATCCCGCCGAGCGCGCCCAGGGCGGCGCCGATGCCAAGCGGCCACCAGTAGGTGCCGTGGGCGGGCTCAGCCTCGATCCGCGCCTCAGCCCCGAGCTCGCCAAAACGCTCGACCAGCCACTCAGCAGCCCGCCGCTCACCCTCGGAAGCAGAGGGTCTGTCGATCCGCTCCAGCCCCTCGAGCCAGCTTCTAAGTCGGTCCTTGTCGACGAGCATCGCCGGAACTTATACGGGGCCATCCGGGTGGGGGTGAAACGTCTTGTACTTTTTCGTCAACGCTCTCGGGCGTCAGCCCAACCGCGATCCACCGAAAAAGTTAAGTGAAACCCCCACCCGAATGGCCCCGTACCATTGAGGCCAATGTTCGGCGGCAAACCGATAACGCTATTCCACGTACGAGGGATCCGGATCGCGGTCGACTGGTCCTGGTTCTTCGTCCTCTTCCTGGTCATCTTCTGGCTCTCGCAGTTCTACGGCAACGTGCTGGACGAGAGCAGCTCTTCCTCCACGCCGTTCCTGCTGGCGATCCTCAGTGCCTTCGGCTTCTTCGGCTCGATCGTCCTGCACGAGCTCGGCCACGCGATGGCGGCGCTGCGCAACGGGATCGGCATCTCCAGCATCCAGCTCTGGATCTTCGGCGGGATGGCGCGGATGGACCGCGAGTCGGACTCGCCGAAGACCGAGCTCGAGGTGGCGATCGCCGGTCCCCTGGTGACGCTGGCGATCGTCGTCGTGCTGACCGCGATCGGTATCGGGGCAGCGGGTGCGGAGGGCTTCCGCAAGGCGGTGCTGATCGAGAGCGACTCGGGGGTTTCGGGCTTGCTGGCGATGGTCGGTTGGCTCGCTTCGATCAACCTCCTCGTGCTCGTCTTCAATCTGCTGCCCGCCTTCCCGATGGACGGGGGAAGGATCGTGCGGGCGATCGCCTGGTGGCGGACGGGGGACCGCGCGGCGGCGACCCGGTTCGCCGCCAACCTGGGGCGCGTCTTCGCCTACCTCTTCATCGGCGGCGGCCTGCTGCTGGTCTTCGATGGCTACGTCTTCGGCGGCGTCTGGCTGGCCCTGATCGGCTTCGTCGTCAATGGCTCGGCCCGGGCCGCCACCGCGCAGACGGCGATCACGAGCCGGATCAGCAAGCTGGTCGTCGCCGACGTGATGGATCGCGAGCCGGTGGCCATCCCTGGCCAGCTCAACGTGGAGCAGGCGCTCGACGAGTACTTCCTGCGCTACCGCTGGTCGTGGTTCCCGGTGGTGGACACCGCCCACCGCTTCCTCGGTCTCGTGATTCGCGATAGCGCCGACGAGGTGCCGGAGACCTCCCGCACGACATCGCTGATCTCCGAGCTGATCGAGCGCGACAGCGACGACGGCACCTTCCAGGTCCGCGACGACGCCCCTCTGGACACCCTTCTCGCCAATCGGGCCCTGCGACGTTTTGGCGCCGTGATGGCGGTGGACGCCGACGGCCGTCTCAGTGGCGTGATCACCGCCGAGCAGGTTGGGCGAGCGCTGCGCGACGCCGCCGGCTAGAGGTTGGTGGGCGAGTTTTCGGACACTACCGCTCCGCGCAGAGGCGCTCGGTGGCGATCCAGTTGTCGCGGCGGGCGGAGCCGCGGCGACCGCGATTGACACCGTCACAGCCGCCGGAGGGGCCGCGCCGAGCGGTCGTCGCCAGCCGCCCGGCGACCGTTGAGAGCAGCAGCGGCACCGGGTTGATCGGCGTGTCGTAGTGGCGGACCTCGAAGTGCAGGTGGGGACCGGTCGCGTCCCCGGTTGAGCCGACGTATCCGATCCGCGTCCCGCCGACCACGTCCTCCCCGACATAGGCGGTGATCTCGGACATGTGCCCGTACCAGCTCGTGTACCCGAGGCGATGCTGGATAACCACGAGGTTGCCGTAGCCGCCGCCGTTGTATGCGGCGTAGATGACCGTTCCGACCCCGGCCGCGGCAATCGGGGCGCCTTCGGGCTCCGGGAAGTCGACACCCGTGTGGGTGTAGCCGTTGCGCGGTGCGCCGAACGGGTCGCCGATCGGGCCCGGGACCGGTCGCAGGAACCAGACCGGGCCCGTGGGCGCTTCTCCATTGTTCCCGCTCACTCCGGATCGGAGCGAGCGGATCGTGACCGGCCCTGCGAGCCCGTCGACCCCGACGCCGGCAGCTTCTTGGGCGCGCACCACCGCCGCCCTGGTCAGCGGACCGAAGAGGCCGTCGGCCCTGCCAGAGCCATGGCCGGCGCGTTGGAGCAGGAACTGGAGCGCTGCGACGTCCCAGCCTTTGTCGCCATATCGCATCACCCTGCTCCCGAACCCGGGCCTACCGCGCCAGCCGAGCGCCCGCCGGGTTTCGGGGCCGATGATCCCGTCGACGTGCAGCCCGCGCCGACGCTGGAAGGCGCGGATCCCGTGGCGAGTTAGAGGCCCTTTGATCCCGTCGACGAAGCCGCTGTAGAGCTGCAGGCTCTGCAGCGCCGACTGCAAGGCGGCGACTTTCGCGGGTGACGCATCGGCGGGCGCGGCAACTAGCGCAGCAAGGATCAGCCCCAATGCGCCAATTCTGCGAACCAGGCGCATTCATCGATAGTCGGTATATCCGCTCGGTAATACAAGTTGCCAGGAGCCGCGCAAGGGCTCGTGCATCCCGGTTCCTCCGCTGCCGTGCCCGACTGCTTAGTGGCGACGGATCTGTTGGAGGCCGGGGGCAATCGTGAACTCGATCGCCGCGGCGATCGCCGTCTCGCCGTCTGCAGAGGCGGTCACGAGCAACCGGTAGCGCCCCGGCCCGAACCAGACGACGGCAGCGTCGCCATCGGGGCTGACGACTACCTTCGGTGAGAGTGGTTGCTCGCCGGCTTGTGACAGCTGGACCGGGGCGCTCCAGCCTCCGCCGGCGGGCCGCGTTGCGGCTTCCAGGATTTCTTCCGTTCCTTCGAACTGGGTCCATACGGCGGTCGCGTCGCCTTGCGCATCGACCGCGACATCCTGCAGCGAGCCGCTGAATTTCGATGCATTCGGAAGGACTGGTGATGCATTGACTTCGGGAAGCCAGCCCGCCGCGGAGGCGTTGCCGGCCATCGCCGCCAGCATGCCGATGACCAGCATGAGCAACACGGCGACGCGACTCCCCCTGAGCATAAACACAAAGTATTTTTGCACACCCCCCAGCAGCGCCCCTGGGCCTATGGCGGGCAGGACTCGGGCTCTAGGTCGCGGGGGTTACGAAACCGGCATGTGCCGCTCGATGATGCGGCCGAAATCGGTTGCGGCGGGGAGCGTCCCGAAAGCGTTGCCCCAGTCGCCCGAGAGGCGTGAGGCGCAGAAGGCGTCGGCGACGGCGGGGTCGCCGTAGCGGACCAGCAGCGAGGCCTGCAGGGCGAGGGCCATTCCCTCGACCACACGGCGGGCGCGCGACTCGATCGTCTCGATGTCGCCGGGGATCTCGGCTCGCAGGGAGGTGACATATGCGTCCAGCTTCGGTTCCGCGCCGGCGCCCGCGAGAACCTCGGCGAAGAACGCCTCGACCGAAGCCGGGTTCTTGACCATCGCCCGCAGCACGTCGAGGCACTGGACGTTGCCCGAGCCCTCCCAGATCGAGGCCAGCGGCGCCTCGCGGTAGAGGCGCGGCATGCCGGACTCCTCGACGTAGCCGTTGCCGCCCAGGCACTCGAGGCACTCGACCGCGTGCCAGGGGGCCCGCTTGCACATCCAGTACTTGAGCACGGCGTTGGCGAGGCGGCGGAACTCGATCGCCTCCTCGTCGCCGGCGGCGACCTCGTCGTAGGCGCGGGCGAGGCGCATCGCGGCGATCGTCGCCGCCTCGGACTCGACGCAGAGGTCGGCGAGCACGTTGCGCATCAGCGGCTGGTCGATCAGCCGCTTGCCGAAGGCGGCTCGCTGAGCGGTGTGGTTGAGCGCCTGCACGACCCCGGCTCGGTAGCCGGTGGCGGCGCCGATCACGCAGTCGAGCCGGGTGTGGTTGACCATCTCGATGATCGTCGGCACGCCCCGTCCCTCTTCGCCGACCATACGCGCCCAGGCGCCCCGGAACTCGAGCTCCGAGGAGGCGTTGGAGCGGTTGCCGAGCTTGTCCTTGAGCCGCTGGATCTGGAACGCGTTGCGTTCGCCGTCCGGGGTCCAGCGCGGCATCAGGAAGCAGGAGATGCCCGAGTCGGTCTGGGCGAGGACGAGGAAGGCGTCGCACATCGGCGCCGAGCAGAACCACTTGTGGCCGACGATCTCGTACTCGGCTCCGGGGCCGCCGCCGTTCAGCGGGGTCGCCGTCGTCGTGTTGGCGCGTACGTCGGAGCCGCCCTGCTTCTCGGTCATCGCCATCCCGCAGAGGGCGCCGCGCTTGCGCTCGGCCGGCAGCGAGCGCTCGTCGTAGTCGAGCGAGAGGAAGCGCGATTCCCACTCCTCGGCCAGCTCGGGTTGCCTGCGCAGCGCCGGGATCGCCGAGTAGGTCATCGAGAGCGGGCAGCCGACGCCGCTCTCGGCCTGCATCAGCAGGGTGAACATCGCGGCGCGGGCGACGTGGGCGCCCGGCCCCGGCTCGCGCCAGGGCGTGGCGTGCAGGCCATGGTCGACCCCGATCCGCATCAGTTCGTGCCAGGAGCTGTCGAACTCGACCTCGTCGATGCGGTGGCCGTAGCGGTCGTGGGTACGCAGCTCGGGCTTGCGCTCGTTCGCTTCGAAGCCCCAGCGGATCGTCTGCGAGGAGCCGCAGATCGCACCCAGCTCGCGTGCCTTCTCCTCGGCCCAGCCGGCGCCCTCGCGCTGCAGCGCCTCGTTGAGGACGCGGTCGGCGTCGAAGGAGTTGTAGTCCTCCAGGGGCGTGGCCTGGTTGAAGACCTCGTGCGTCTGACTGGTGCTGCGCTCGGCGGTGGCCATCGCCACCATTCTCGCAGGAGAACCGCGTAGTGGTTAGGCGGATGCGGCCTGAGGCTCCGGATCGGGCCGGATGATCACCGTGTCGGCCACCTCGAGGATCTCGTCCGCCGGCATGCCGACCCGCTTTGCGTGCTCGCGCACCGCCTCGATCCCGCTGGCCTGGTAGATGCAGACCGTCCCCAGCGTGCCGCCGGGCTCGGCGATCACGTAGCTGCGGATCCAGCTGATGTCCTGCGGGAAATCGCTCTCGGCGACGTCTTTCGAGCGGCCGGCCGTGGCCTCCAGCTCCTCCGGGCTTGCCCACGCCTTCTCCCTGCGGATCACATAGGTCTTCACGTCCACTCCTCCTTGCTTCGGGGTCGAGACAATTATGGTCTCTATTGAGGAGATCCTGCGGCGCTCGGGGGTAAGTCGCGGCGCTCTCTACCACCACTTTCCCTCCAAGCTCGATCTGTTCAGGGCGGTGTACGAGGCCAGCGAGCGCCGGGTTCTGGAGCGGGTCGCGGCCCGAGTCGCGAGCGCTCCGAGGCGGCAATCGTCGACCTGTTCGAGGGCCTGCGTCGATAGCATCGCCGCGCCCGTGTCGGAGAAGATCAAAGTCGCGAACCCCGTCGTCGAGCTCGATGGCGACGAGATGACCCGGATCATCTGGTCGTTCATCAAAGAGCAGCTGGTCCTGCCCTACCTCGACATCGACCTCGTGTACTTCGACCTCGGGATCGAGAGCCGCGACGCAAGCGAGGATCGGATCACGGTCGAAGCCGCGGAGGCGATCAAGCGGCACGGGGTGGGCGTCAAGTGCGCGACGATCACCCCCGATGAGGCGCGGGTCGGGGAGTTCGGCCTGAGGGAGATGTACCGGTCGCCGAACGGCACGATCCGCAACATCCTCGGCGGGGTCATCTTCCGCGAGCCGATCGTGATCTCGAACATCCCGCGCCTGGTGCCCGGCTGGACCAAGCCGATCGTGATCGGCCGCCACGCCTTTGGCGACCAGTACCGGGCCACCGACATGGTCGTCCCCGGCGAGGGGACACTGACCCTCACCTACACGCCCAAGGACGGCTCGGCGCCGGTCGAGCTCGACGTCTACGACTTCCCCGGCGGTGGCATCGCGATGGCGATGTACAACCTCGACGACTCGATCCGCGACTTCGCCCGGGCCTCGATGCGCTACGGCCTCGATCGCGGCTACCCGGTCTACCTCTCGACCAAGAACACGATCCTGAAGCGCTATGACGGCCGCTTCAAGGACCTCTTCGCCGAGGTCTACGAGGACGAGTTCAAGGCGGAGTTCGAGGCGAAGGGGATCTCCTACGAACACCGCCTGATCGACGACATGGTCGCCGCTGCGCTCAAGTGGGAAGGCGGCTACGTCTGGGCCTGCAAGAACTACGACGGCGACGTTCAGTCGGACACCGTCGCCCAGGGCTTCGGCTCGCTGGGCCTGATGACCTCGGTGCTGATGAGCCCCGACGGCAGGACGGTCGAGGCCGAGGCTGCGCACGGCACCGTCACTCGCCACTTTCGCCAGCACCAGGAAGGCAAGCCGACCTCGACCAACCCGATCGCCTCGATCTTCGCTTGGACGCGCGGCCTCGGCGCCCGCGGCCGCCTCGACAAGACGCCGGAGGTCTCGCGGTTCGCCGCGACACTCGAGCAGGTCTGCATCGAGACGGTGGAGAGCGGCAAGATGACCAAAGACTTGGCGCTCCTCGTCGGGCCGGACCAGCAGTTCCTCACCACGCAGGAGTTCCTCGCTGCAATCGACGAGCGCCTGCAGGGCGCGATGGCGCCCTAGGACCAGAGCTCTTCCCTCCAACCCACGACTTCAGGAGACGATTACGTGAGCACCCCCGTCAAAGTCACCGTTACCGGCGCCGCCGGCCAGATCGGCTACGCGCTGCTGTTCCGCATCGCCAGCGGCCAGATGCTGGGCCCCGATACCCCGGTCGAGCTGAGCCTGCTCGAGATTCCCGACGCGGTCAAGGCGGCCGAGGGCACCGCGATGGAGCTCGACGACTGCGCCTTCCCGTTGCTCAGTCGCATCGATATCACCGACGATCCGAAGCAGGCCTTCGAGGGCTGCAATATCGGCCTGCTCGTCGGCGCCCGCCCGCGTGGGCCCGGCATGGAGCGCGCCGACCTGCTCGAGGCCAACGGCGGCATCTTCAAGCCGCAGGGCGAGGCGATCGCCGCCGGCGCCGCCGCCGACGTGCGGATCCTCGTGGTGGGCAACCCGGCCAACACCAACTGCCTGATTGCGATGTCGAATGCCGACGGGGTCCCGCGCGAGCGTTTCACCGCGATGATGCGCCTCGATCACAACCGGGCGATAGCGCAGCTCGCCAACAAGCTGGGCAAGCCCGTTTCCAGCGTCAGCAACATGACCGTGTGGGGCAATCACTCGACCACCCAGTACCCGGACCTGGTCAACGCCAGGGTCGACGGGGCGAGCGCCTGGGGCGCAGTCGACGACGAGACCTGGATCGGCGAGGAGTTCATTCCGCGGGTGGCCAAACGCGGCGCCGAGATCATCGACGCCCGCGGCGCCTCCAGCGCCGCCTCCGCCGCCAACGCGGCCATCGACCACGTCCACGACTGGGTGCTCGGCACCCCCGAGGGAGACTGGGTCTCGATGGGCGTGCCCTCGGA
Organism: uncultured Solirubrobacterales bacterium; assembly: GCA_963770315.1. Lineage (GTDB taxonomy): Bacteria > Actinomycetota > Thermoleophilia > Solirubrobacterales > 70-9 > VRUE01. Next base: position 1,962,776 of record CAVYPC010000002.1, on the reverse strand, counting down.
TGGCTCCTACGGAATCGAGGAGGGCGTCGTAGCCGGCCACCCCTGCAGCTGCTCGGGCGGCGAGTGGAGCATCGTCGAGGGGCTCGACGTACCGGACTTCTCCCGCCCAAGAATCGACGCAAGCATCGCGGAGCTAAAGGAAGAGCGGCAAGCGGTCAGCCAACTCGGCTTGGTCTAGGGCCAGTTCCGGTAGGGCTGAAACGTCTTGTACTTTTTCTGCGTGTCCGCCCTCGGACGGCCGCACGCTGTCTTCAGAAAAAGTTAAGTGAAAGCCCTGCCGGAACTGGCCCTGGGGCACCCCTACTTGGACGGGTAGTACTGCCGCCCTTTCTTCTTCACGCGCCCCTCTTTCTCGAGGTCGCCGAGGACCCGGTAGAGGTAGTTGGGCTTGATTTTCATCTGCTTGGCAATGTCCGAGGCGCTGATGCCGGGGCTGCCCTCGACCAGGGAGACCGCCTGGTCGGCGCGGGTGCCACTGCGGCGGCGCCGTTTTTTCGGACCGGAGGCTTTCGTTCCCGAGCCAGGAGGACGACCCGGGCGGCGACCGGTGCGGCCGGTCGCTTTCCCGCCCAGCTCGGCGAGGGCGCGCTCGAGGCGCTGGCGCTCGTCGTCCAGCTCGGCAAGGCGTTTCTTGACCAGATCGCGAGCCTCGTCGAGTACGTGAGTGGTGCTTGGCATCTCGTTCCTTTCGTCCGGACGCGCTCCTGCGCACGGATACTGGTAAGCAAGTTGTTTGCGAACCGCAGTGTTGCATAGTCATTGTGACTGTGAACTGGGTACTGGCCTTATTGGCCTACCCCAACCTGACTATTTGGACACCTCTCCGATGTGAGGCAACCCCTACGCAGCGCGTTCGGCCTGGCGCTCGGGTGAGATTCGCACCACGTTGCGTGCCAGCCCGAGCTTCTCCATCGCGCCGATGATCAGTGCGGAGGGGTCCAGCTCCCAGCGCCTCAGCCCGTGGACGGCGGACCGAGGAAAGGCGTGGTGATTGTGGTGCCAGGACTCGCCCAGGGATGGCAGCGCGAGCCAGAAAACGTTGGTCGAGCGATCGTCGGTCTCAAAGCGCCTGCTGCCGAGGAAATGGCACACGGAGTTCACGCTCCAGGTGACGTGGTGGACGAAGAAGACTCGTACCAACCCGCCCCACAGCAGCCCGGTCGCAGCCCCGGCGACGGTACCGCTGACCAGATAGCCGGCGAGCGCCGGTAAGGCCAGGCCGGCGATGAGGATCGGCACGAACCGGCGGCTGATCGTTCTCATTCCCCTGTCTTCGTACAGGTCTGGGGCGTAACGCTTCCAGTCTGCTCGGCCCTGGGTTGACATCAGCCAACCGGTGTGAGCGTGCCAGAGGCCGGCCAGTACTCCGCGGACACCACCGTCGTGTCCTATGTGGGGACTGTGAGGGTCGCCCTCCTTGTCGGTGTGCGCATGGTGCTTGCGGTGGTCGGCAACCCACGAGATGACCGGTCCCTGTACGGCCATCGACCCCAGCACGGCAAACAGGTACTCAACGGGTTTCGAAGTCTGAAAGGAACGGTGGGTGAGCAGGCGATGGAAGCCAACCGTTATCCCCACGGCCGTGAGCAGGTAAAGCACTGCGGCGATGGCCAGGTCGGCTGGGCTGACGAGGCGGTTCCAGAAGAGCGCCGCCGCGGCGATCGTCGCGGCGAACGGAAGCACCACCGCCCCGAGGTTCGCAGCCTTCTCCGCTTTGCCCATCTCGGTGTGCATTGCTGCACAATCTACGCTGCTCTATATGAGATATTTTAGGTGAAATATCAATTTCTGAAACAGGTTCTTATTAGATAAATGACAACTTCTTGGGACTCAGAGGCGTGGCGGGGCCTCCCGGCGAGCGTCGCCGACCTGATCGAGCCCGAGCTCGACGCGGCCACCGCCGAGATCCTCGCCGCGATCGCCCGCGAGGTCCCCGGTTATGCCCGTCCTCTCGAGGGGAGCTTTGGCCGTGGGGTGCGCAGGGGAGTGAGCGAGGCGCTGCGGCAGTTCGTCGCCCTGATCCGCGACCCCGAGGCCGGCCGCGGGGTCGGCCGCGACGTCTACGTCGAGCTCGGTCGCGGCGAGCTGCGACAGGGACGCACCCTAGACTCGCTGCAGGCTGCCTACCGGGTCGGCGCCCGGGTCGCCTGGCGGAGGCTCTCGCTGGCCGGGCGCAGGGCGAAGCTCGACGCCGAGGTGCTCAGCCTGCTCGCCGAGGCGATCTTCGCCTACATAGATGAGCTCTCCGCCGACTCGGTCGAGGGCTATGCCGGAGCACAGGCCGAGCTCGAGGATACGCGCCGCCGCCGTGCTCGCGAGCTGGCGATCAAGCTGGTATCCGAGCCCCCCGCCGAGAAGGCCGACATCCGTGCCGCGGCGCGGCACGCCGGTTGGGCCCTGCCGGCTCGCATCGCGGCGCTGGCCTGCCCGGAACGCGAGCTCGCTCGCGTGGCACCGCGGCTGCCGGCGGACGCATTGGCGACGGTCCTGGAGGGCAGCGGCTGCATCCTCTTTCCCGATCCCGGCGGGCCGGGACGCGGCACCCTGCTCGAGCGCGCCGCGCGCGATCTTCCCCTTGCGGCGGGTCCCGCCGGGACGCTGGCCGACCTGCCGACTTCCTGGTCGCTCGCCGGGACCTTGCTGCGCGCCGCGGAGGCAGGAGCGCTGCCCGCGACCGGGCTGCTGCAGGTCGACGACAGCCTCGCCGACCTGCTGCTTTTCGAGGGCAGCGCCCTCGCCGCCCGGATCGCGACCCGCCGCCTGGCGCCGCTCGGGGCCCTGACCGAGAAGGCCCGCAGTCGCATGGGTGAGACCGCGCTCGCCTACGTGAGGCACGGTGGCAACGCCGTCGAGATGGCTCGCGCGCTCCATGTACACCCCCAGACCGCCCGCTATCGCACCGCCCGGCTGCGCGAGCTCTTCGGCGAGCAGCTCGACGACCCCGATGCTCGTTTCGAGCTGGAGATCGCGCTGCGCCACAGGGCCGGGCGGGCGGGGGCCGCGATATAGATGCTCCATGCAGAGGGGGGTGACGATCCGGCGGTTGGCGATCGCCTTGCTCGTCGGGCAGCTGATCTGGCTTGCCTTTATCGCCTTCGGCGGGCTGTGGGAGCAGGGCTACAGCGAGATCCGCGACGCAGTCAGCCTCCTTGGCGCGCGCGATGCCGACAACCCGTGGGTCTTCGACACCGTCGTTGCGATCTCGGGCGTCTCGGTGATTGCTCTCGCCATCGCCCTGGCTCTCGATGCTCCCCGCGGGTTGCGCGGCCGGCTGGGGCCGGCGCTGATCGCCATCACCGGCTTGGCTCAGATCCTCGACGGCTTTCCCTTCCCGGCCGATTGCCGCCGCACGATCGACGCCGGCTGCCATGCCCGCGAAGTGGCTGGCGAACTCTCCTGGCAGCACTATGCCCACGGCTGGGCCTACTTCTTCGGCGGCGCCGCGCTGCTGCTCTCGGTCTTCGCGATGGCCTGGCGATTTCGCGGCGATCCCCGCTGGCAAAGGGCGGATCTGCTCGCGCTCGCCGGAGGAGCGATCGCGATACCGATCTTCGGCGGCCTCTTCTTCTTCACCGGCAAGGGCTTAGGCGGCCACTACGGCCTAGCCCAGCGCTTCGCCCTGGTGTCAGCCATAGCCTGGCTGGCAGCACTGGCACTGAGCCTGCTTGATCTCTACGGCCGCCAACCCGTCTTAGGAGGCAGGACGCCCTAAGCAGCGAGCACCAGCTCTGCGCGTGGTGGCGGGATGAGGGCGATCTCATCGCTGCGAGCTGAGCGGCCAGCTTGAGCCTGCCTGAGGCGAGGAAGCCCGGTGGGTCGGTGGGCGAATGTCGCCGAAGGCGGCGAAATGCAATCTGGTCCATAGCGCGGCGAAGCCGCGCACCAACACAGTCGCTAAGCGCGAAGCGCGTGCGACATCAATTCGCCCACCGACCCACCGGGCTTCCTCTTCTATGTGCTCTAGCGCTGTCGCTGCTTCGGCAACGTCCGAAAAACCACATCCCAAAGCGGCGAGGAGACGCCGTAGCCGTAGCTGTGATCCTGGAAGTGGTGGCGCATGTGCTGCTCGCGCAGCCGCTTGCCGAGGTCGGACTTGGGCACGAAGTGGTGCACGTAGTAGTGCGTGTAGTCGTAGAAGAGGTAGCCGGCGATGAAGCCGCCGAAGAGCGGGTAGGCCGCCGGGGTGCCGAAGAGGAGCGTGAAGCCGAAGAAGAAGAGCGTGGCCAGCGGAATCGAGACGGCGGGCGGCATCACCAGCCGCAGCTTGTCGTTGGGATGGTCGTGGTGGATGCCGTGGATGATGAAGTGCATACGGCGCCCGAATGCGTTGTCGGGCTCCCAGTGGAAGACGAGCCGGTGCAACCAGTACTCGGTCAGCGTCCAGATGCCGACCCCGCCGAGGCTGAGCAGGATGAGCTGCCAGGCCGCCTGGCCGCGATCGATCCCGAGCCACTCCATCGCGACGATGACGGGCACGAAGACGATCGCTGGGATCGCGGGATGGACCCGGGAGAAGAAGTTGAGGAAGTCGCTCTCGAACAGCTGCGGCGAGGCCGCGAGCTTGTCGGTGCGGTTATGAGCCTCCATCTGCAGGCAATGCTAGCGACAGCGGGTGCCGACTCCCGCAAGACGCGGGGAAGATGTGAACAGCCTGTGTAAAGAACGTTGCGCTTTGCGGAATCAAGCGTCACGAAAGTGCAACGGCATCGTCAAGATGCGCACCGATGCCGCGCAAGCCAAAGCCCCCGACCTGCGACGACTGCTACTTCCGCAAGAACCAGCTCTGCGCGTTGCAGCTCGACGAGCCCTGCACGACCTTTCGCCTCAATCGCCCGGAGGGCCTCGTACCCCCGCGCCAGCCGGTCCTCTTGATGCGCCCACCCCGCTGGGCAACGCAATCCAGCGCTGCGTAGAAGGGGCGGGCGGGGTCGCCTCGCCGAGTGCCCGCCACCGCCTGCGGCGGTGGAATCTGGTGCCGCTTCGCGGCAGGAGCCACCCTGCCGGGGCCGCTGCGCGAGGCATCGGCGAGGCGACCCCGCCCGCCCTCCATCGCGGCTATGTTTTGCGTCATGCCTGAGCGAGATGTATTTGCGAATTTCGCGCGCATGCGCAGAGAGATGGACCAGATGCTGGGTGGAGCCTGGGGGCGGACGACGTATGTGAGCCGCAGGAGTACGGGGTTTTCGCCCAACGTCGACGTCTACTACTGCGGCGACCCGCAGCGGGCGGTGGTGAAGGTCGATCTGGCCGGCGTCGACCTGGACCAAGTCGGGATCGAGGTCAGCGGGCGGCAGCTGGCGATCGTCGGCGAACGGCCGGTGCAGGAGACCGAGGGCCGGGTCTACCAGCAGGTTGAGATCCCCTCGGGCCCCTTCCGCCGGGTGGTCGAGCTGCAGGTCGACGTCGACCCCGACCGCGCCAAGGCGACCTATGAGGACGGCGTGCTGCGGATCGACCTGCCGCTGCGCGACCCCGCGCAGAGCACTCGCCGCGTGCCGATCGGTCGCGACTAGTGCCGCCTCACGCAAGTACACCCCGTACCTATGAGAGGCGGCGCTGATGGAGAGCTCGCCGGTCCTCGAAGTCGTCGAATCCCAGCTCGACGCCGAAGATGCGATCCGCGCCAACCAGCCGCTGCCCGATGCGCTGCCGGTGCTGCCGCTGCGCGAGACGGTCACCTTTCCCGAGACCCTGACCCCGCTCGCCGTCGGGCAGGAGCGCTCGATCAAGCTGGTCGACGACGTGCTCGGCGCCAGCCGGATGCTGGCGATGGTCGCCGCCCGGGACCCCGAGGACGAGGAGCCCGGTCCCGATGGTCTCTACGAGGTCGGCGTGGTCGGCATCGTCGCCAGGATGCTGAAAGTCCCCGACGGGACGCTGCGCATCCTCGTCCAGGGTACGCAGCGGGTGCAGCTCGGCCCCTATGTGGCCGAGGAGCCATATCTGGTGGCGCGGATCGCCGAGCTGCCCGACGTGCTCGACGAGGGTCCCGAGCTGGAGGCGCTGACCCGCAACGTGCAGCGCACCTTCTCGGAGATCGTCGAGCACATCCCCTACCTGCCCGAGGAGCTGCAGATGGCGGTGGCGAACATCGAGGATCCCGCCGCCCTTGGCCACCTGATCGCCGGTGCGCTGCGGATCTCCACTGAGGAGAAGCAGGGGCTGCTGGAGCAGATCGACGTCGCGGCCCGGTTGAGGCGGCTCTCGCAGATCCTCGCCCGCGAGCTCGAGGTCGTGCAGCTCGGCAGCCAGATCCAGTCGCAGGTGCAGTCCGAAGTCGATAAGGGCCAGCGCGAGTTCTTCCTGCGCCAGCAGCTGAAAGCGATCCAGGACGAGCTCGGGGAGGGGGACGAGCAGCAGGCCGAGGTGAACGAGCTGCGCCAGCGGGTCGAGGAGGCCGAGCTGCCCGAGCACGCACTCAAAGCGGCCGAGCGCGAGCTCTCGCGGCTGGAGAAACTGCCCCCGGCGGCAGCCGAGCACGGCGTGATCCGCTCTTACCTCGAGTGGCTGGTCGAGCTGCCCTGGTCGAAGCAGACCGAGGACAACCTCGACATCGCCCACGCCCGCGAGGTGCTCGATGCCGACCACTACGACCTGGAGAAGGTCAAGGACCGCATCCTCGAGTACCTGGCGGTGCGCAAGCTGAAGCCGGACTCGCCGGGACCGATCCTCTGCTTCGTCGGCCCGCCGGGGGTCGGCAAGACCAGCCTCGGGCGCTCGATCGCGAAGGCGCTGGGGCGCGAGTTCGAGCGCATCTCGGTCGGCGGGGTCCGCGACGAGGCCGAGATCCGCGGTCATCGCCGCACCTACATCGGTGCTCTGCCGGGGACGATCGTTCGTGCCCTGCGCGACGCCGGCTCGCGCAATCCCGTCTTCATGATCGACGAGATCGACAAGATGGGTGCCGACTTCCGCGGCGACCCCTCCTCGGCGATGCTGGAGGTGCTCGACCCGGCGCAGAACGACAGCTTCCGCGATCACTACCTCGATCTCGAGTTCGATCTCTCCGAGGTCCTCTTCATCGCCACCGCGAACATCCTCGACACCGTCCCCGTCCCGCTCCAGGACCGGATGGAGACGATCGAGCTGGCTGGTTACACGCTGGAGGAGAAGCGCCATATCGCCCGTCGCTACCTCGTTCCCCGGCAGATCGAGGCGAACGGCCTGAAGCCTTCGCAGATCGAGTTCGCGGACCCGGCCTTGACCGCGATCATCGAGGAGTACACGCGCGAGGCGGGCGTTCGAAACCTCGAGCGCCAGATCGGCACGATCTGCCGCAAAGTCGCTCGCGACGTCGCCGAGGGCAAGGGCAAGGGAAAAGGCAAGGCGAGGATCTCGGCAAAACGGGCGCGCGCGTTGCTCGGTCGGCGCCGCTTCTTCGCCGAGCAGCGCCGCCGCACCAAGGACCCGGGCGTCGCGACCGGACTCGCCTGGACCCCGACCGGGGGGGACGTGCTCTTCATCGAGGCGACCGCGATGCCGGGCTCGGGCAAGCTGACGATCACCGGCCAGCTCGGCGACGTGATGAAGGAGTCGGCGCAGGCCGCGCTCTCCTATGTGCGCGGCCACTGGCGCGGTATCGCGCCCGACCTGGATGAGAGCTGGTTCGCCGAGCACGACATCCACATCCACGTTCCGGCCGGAGCGGTGCCGAAGGACGGGCCCTCGGCGGGCGTGGCGATGACCGTGGCGCTGTCGTCGCTGATCTCCGGCCGACCCGTGCGCAACGATGTCGCGATGACCGGCGAGGTGACCCTGACCGGCCAGGTCCTGCCGATCGGCGGCCTCAAGGAGAAGTCGCTGGCAGCGCAGCGAGCGGGGATCAAGCGGGTGATCGTCCCCGAGCGCAACGAGGGGGATGTGGCCGAGATTCCCGAGCACGAGCGCGGCGCCCTGGAGTTCGTCTACGTCGACGAGGTCTCCAAGGCGATCGACGCCGCCCTCTAGGAGATGGAGGCGGCCGAAGCCCTGGGCAGGGGCAACCTGTCGACGTTCTACGAGGCGATCCGGGAGGCGGTGCGGGCGCGCTCGCGAGCCTTCTGGATGGTCGCCGGGCTGACCGTCGTCGCCGCCGCTCTGCGCTTCGCGACGCTCGGCGCGCAGGCGTACCACCACGATGAGATCGTCACCGCCAGCCGTGTGCTGCGCGACGGCTTCTGGCACGCGATGGAAGCGGTCGGCTTCAGCGAGTCGGCACCGCCGCTCTACTACGCGCTCGCCTGGCTTTGGACACAGCTGACCGGTACGGGCGAGCTCGGCCTGCGCTCGGTCTCGGCGCTGGCCGGAGTGGCCACCGTGCCGGTCGCCTACCTGCTCGGCGCCGAGCTCCGCGGCCGCCGGGCGGGGATCGTCGCCGCGGCTCTGGTCGCCGTCAACCCGATGCTGCTCTGGTATTCGCAGGAGGCGCGCAGCTACTCTCTGCTCGTCCTCTTGACGGCGGCCGCGGCGCTCTACTTCGTGCGGGCGCTGAACCGCGGTCGGCGCCGTGACTTCACCGCCTGGGGAGTCGTTTCGGCGCTGGCGCTGGCCACGCACTACTTCGCGATCTTCCCGATCGCGCTCGAGTCGGCCTGGCTGCTGTGGCGCCGCGGCCGCCGCGCTCTGGCCGGGTTGTGGATCGTCCTCCTCGCCGGCCTGGCGCTGGCGCCCCTGGCGATCCACCAGATGTCGCTTGGCCACGCCGAGTGGATCGGCGAACGCAGTCTCGGGCATCGCCTCTGGGAGAGCGCTGTCACCTTCGTCGTCGGCGAGACCGGCGACATCGTCTCCCGGCCCGAGACCGTGCTGCCGGCTGTCGTGCCCCTACTCGCTGTTCTCACCGGGCTGGTCCTGCTCGTCGCGCGCGGCGACCGCCGCGAGCGCCGATCCGGGGGGCTGATGCTGGCCGTGTCCGCTGCCGCCGTCGCCGTGCCCCTGGCCCTGGCGTTGGTCGCTCCCGGCAAGGACTACGTACTGGCCCGCAACCTGCTGCCGGCGCTGGTGCCGTTGCTGGTCGCGGTGGCTGTCGGTGCGACCCTGAGCCGCGCCCGGCGCGCCGGCGCGCTCGTCGCCTCGGCCCTGGTCGTCTACTCGCTCGGCTTCTGCGTCTGGGCCAGCCTCTCGCCGGCGTTGCAACGGCCCGACTGGGACGCCGTCGCGATGCGGTTGGGGGAGCCCACGGCGCCGCGGGCGACGGTGCTCTGGACACTGGGGGCGGCGTCGCTTCGCTACTACCTCTCGACCGGCTCCTTCCAGGTTCAGCCCGCGGACGGCTACTCCTGGGACGTGCACGAAGTCGACTTCGTCTCCGATGGGCCAGCGCCGCCGGTCGCCGCCGGCCTGCTCGGCCCCCGCTTCCGCCAGGTCGGCTACGAACCGGTCGGCCGCCTCTACGTCAGGCGCTACGCCTTGCCGGGTCCCGACCTCGCCCCCCTGCGCCTGCGCCGGGTGCGAGAGGCCGACCTCAACTTCCGCAGCAACGGGGTCTTGATAGATGGGATTGGGCCGGGCTGATATCGGGAAGTGAATTGGAGTTATCCTGAGCGTCCCCCAGGAGAATCCAGCGAGGAGATGGCATGACCAAGACGAAGGCGAACCAGGCTGCGGACCTCTATTCGACTGCCCGTGAAAATCCCTACGTGCAGCGCCTGATCGAGGACGAAGAGCTGCGCGACAGCCTCCGCGACGCCTTCGAAGCCGCGCGTGGCGCCTATGGCCGGGCGACCGGGAACGGCAAGGGCGCGGTCAAGGCCGTGAGCAGCGACAAGAAGGTGCAGAAGGACCTGCGTACCGCCGCCGAGAGCCTGCGGGAGGCCTCCGAGCGGCTGAAGGCCCCGAAGAAGCGCAAGAAGAGCCGCCTCGGGCGCCTCATCCTCTTTGCCCTGATCGGCGGAGCGATCGCCCTGGTGGTCAGCGAGGACGCCCGCAAGACCGTGCTCGACGCCCTCTTCGGCGCCGAGGAGGAGTTCGAGTACACGAGCACCACCAGCATCAACGGCGCCTGACGCGACCCAGCCGCCGGCATGCGGCGTCCTCGGTCGCTCGCGTGCAGAGACGCCACGCTCCCTGCGTCCTTGCCTGCCGGCGGCTGGGTCGCGTCAGTCAGCACTAGACTGACTTCATGGAGGCAGCGACCAAAGAGCGCGAGCTGAGCGGCGAAAAGGCGCAGCGCATCATCGACGCGATGCGCGAGAGTGTTGCCAAGCGCGGCGCCGCCGGCTCCACCTTCGAGCACGTTGCCCGCGAGGCGGGGGTGAGCCGCGGGCTCCTCCACTACTACTTCGGCACCAAGGAGCGGCTGCTGGTCGAGGTCGTCCGCCGTGATGCCGAGATCCGCGTCGCCCGCCTCGACGAGCCGCTGGGCAAAGCCGGGACCGTCGACGACGTGATCGACGTGCTGCTCGCCAGCCTCACCGATCTGATCGACAACGAACCGGCCTTCTTCCTGCTCCTCTACGAGCTGTTCAGCGCCGGGCGCCGCAATCCCGATATTCAGCACGAGGTGGGCCAGCTGTTCGATCGCACCCGCTCCCACGTCGCCGAGGTCCTCGAGGCGAAGGAGCGCGAGGGGGTGCTCAGCCTGCGCTACGACGCGGAGGCGATCGTCGCCTACCTGTTCGCAGTTGCTGACGGCTTCGCGTTGCAGGCTCTCTCCGAGCCGGACCGCGACATCAGCCCGGCTCTGGCCGCCGGCGCGGCCTCTGCCCGGTTCCTGCTCGCGGGCGAGTGATCCTCCTCACAGTCCGCTGAGGCTCGCTGCGAAAGGCTGGCTAAACCAGCCAATGCGTGAGTCGATGACCAAGCTCGCAGGGTTCCTCGGCCGCCGCCGACGCTGGGTCCTGGCCGGTTGGGTCATCGTTCTCGCCATCGCGCTGCCGATCGCCTCGCACCAGACCGACCACCTGACCGGCGGTGGGTTCGACGTCCCGGGCAGCCAGTCGAAGGCGGTCAGCGACTCGCTGGAACGGAACTTCGCCGAGGACGCCGACGGCATCGCGGTGCTGCTCGAGGCCCAGCCGGGGGCCTCCCGGGCCGAGAGCGCCGCGGCGGTCCGCCGGGTCCGCCGGGCTGTTGCCGAGCTCGACCGGGTGACCCTCTCGCCGGCGGTCGCGCGCGGCGCCGAGGTACAGCTGCAGCGGACCGGGGTCGCGATGCTGCCGCTGCGCAGCGACCGCTCCTCGGACCTGCTGATCGACTCCGCGACGACCCTTCGCGCCGACCTCGATCCGGGCACGGCCGAGAACGGCGTGACCACCTACCTGGCGGGCCAGGCGACGATCTGGGCCGGCATGCAGGAGCTCTCGAAGAAGGACCTGGCAAAGGCCGAGGCGGGCGGGTTCCCGATCGTCGCGCTGATCCTGCTCGTAATCTTCGGCTCGCTCGCCGCCGCGGCACTGCCGCTGGCGCTTGGCTTCGTCAGCGTGATGGTCACCGGCGCGCTCATCTACTTCATCTCGCTGAACATGGAGACCTCGGTCTTCGTCACCAACATGGCTTCGATGATCGGGATCGGAGTGGCGATCGATTACTCGCTGTTCATCCTCGCCCGCTACCGCGAGGAGCGCCGCGCGGGGCGCAGCGAGGAGGAGGCGCGCTCGGAGGCGCTGGCAACCTCGGGGTTGGCGGTCACCTTCTCCGGCCTGGCCGTGATCGTCTCCCTCGCTGGGCTCTGGATGGTCGACAACCAGGCGCTGCGCTCGATGGCGCTGGGGGCGATGACCGTAGTCGCTGTCTCGATCCTCACCGCGACGACCCTGCTCCCCGCGCTGATCGCGATGCTCGGCGACCGGGTCATGCCGGGTGGCATCGTCGCCCGCGCTCTGCGCTTCGTCAAGTACACCGTCTTCCGCCGCCCACGGCCGGACGCTGCATCGCTGCAGGCCGCACCGGCCGCCGCCAGCCCGTTCTGGACCGCCTGGACCCGCCGGGTCATGGCCCACCCCTGGGTCTCCGTGCTGAGCGTCAGCGGGGTGCTGCTCTTCCTCGCCATCCCGGTGCTCTCGCTGACGACCGGCACCCAGACGCTCAGCCAGTTCCCCAAGGACAGCGACGTGCGGGTCGGCAACGAGCTGGCCTCCAAGCAGCTCGGTGGAGGCACCGACCCGATCCAAGTGGTCGCCGCCTTCGACGGCCCGGTCAACCGTGCTGCCGTAGCCGGTTTCGTGCGCCGGATCGAGGCGACGCCTGGCGTCGGCTCCGTCGCACCCCCCGCCTTCGCCGGCGGCAGCGTGCTGATCCAGGCGACCCCGACCGCCCCGAGCGAGTCCGACGCGGCAGCGGCGCTGGTCGGCCGCCTGCGCGATTCCGTCGTGCCCTCCACCCGGCTGAACAGCGTCGCCAGCGTCAACGTCGGCGGCGAGACGGCGCGCAGCCACGACGTGCGCCGGCTGATCAGCGGCTCGATGTGGAAGATCATCCTCTTCGTCCTCGCCCTCAGCTTCCTCGTGTTGATGGTGATGCTGCGCTCGCTGCTGTTGCCGCTGAAGGCGGTGCTGATGAACCTGCTCTCGATCGGCGCCGCCTACGGCGTCCTCGTCGCCGTCTTCCAGTGGGGTTGGTTCGACGGCTTGCTCGGCTTCGAAAGCCAGGGTGCGCTGGACACGATCAACGTGCCGCTGATCTTCGCCGTGGTCTTCGGCCTCTCGATGGACTACGAGGTCTTCCTCATGTCGCGTATCCGCGAGCGCTACATGCAGAGCGGCGACAACGAACGCGCGGTCGCCGAGGGCCTCGCGTCCAGCGCCCGCACGATCTCCTCCGCGGCGCTGATCATGACCTGCGTCTTCGCCGTCTTCGTCCTCACCGGCGTGCCTTCGATCAAGGAGCTGGGGCTTGGCTGTGCGGTGGCGATCGCCCTCGATGCGACCCTGGTCCGGCTGATCCTGGTGCCGGCGGCGATGAAGCTGCTCGGCGAGTGGAACTGGTGGATGCCCTCCTGGCTCGACCGCCTGCTGCCCGACCTCTCCTTCGAGGGCGGCTCGGGCAGCGGCGAGCCCGAGCCCGCCAAGGCCTAATACTCTCCCCGCCGTGAGCGAGGAGATCGCCTTTGCGGGCGCGGCGAAGCAGGCTGAGATGGTGCGGGCGGGGGAGATCTCGCCGAGCGAGCTGGTGCGGCTGCATCTCGACCGGATCGAGCGGCTCGACCCGCAGCTGAACTCGTTCAGGGTGGTGCTTGCCGAGCGGGCCCTGCTCGAGGCCGAGCAGGCCGAGGCGCGGCTGAAGGGGGGCGACGAGCGGCCGCTGCTGGGGGTTCCGATCGCCCTCAAGGACAACCATGACCTTGCCGGTGAGCTGACCACCAACGGCACCGATGGCTTTCCAGACCCGGTCTCGGCCGACTGCGAGATGGTGCGGCGGCTGCGCGAGGCGGGCGCGATCGTGGTTGGCAAGACCCACCTGCCTGAGCTGGCGATATGTGCCTTCACCGAGTCGGCGACCTGGGGGGTGACGCGCAATCCATGGGATCCGCAGCGCAGCCCGGGGGGCTCAAGCGGCGGCAGCGCCGCCGCGGTGGCGGCGGGCCTCGTCCCGATCGCCTCCGCCTCCGATGGCGGCGGCTCGATCCGCATCCCCGCCTCTTCCTGCGGTCTGTTCGGGCTCAAACCGCAGCGCGGCAGGGTTTCCCTCGCTCCGCTGGTGAAGCACTGGAACGGGCTCTCCGCGGCGGGCTGTATCAGCCGCAGCGTCCTCGATACGGCGCTCTGGCTCGACCTGGTCAGCGGCGGCTCGGCGGACCCGGAGGCGCCGTCGCCGCCAGCGCGGCCCTTCGTCGAGTCGGCCCGCACGCCGCCGGGCAAGCTGCGAGTCGCCTACTCGGTCGCCCCGCCGCGCGCCGCGGCGCCGCCGGCCGTCGATGACGTCGCCAAGGGCGCCGTTTTCGATACCGCCGAGCTGCTGCGCTCGCTCGGCCACGAGACCGAGCAGCGCGATCCCGAGTGGGGTGGGATCGGCAACAACATCATTCCGCGCTACCTGCGCGGAATAGCCGAAGATTTCGCCGTCGCTCCCCATCCCGAGCGGCTCGAACGCCGCACCCGCGGCTTCGCTCGGCTCGGCCGGCTGATCACCGACAGCATGTTCGAGCGGGCGATGCGCGGTGGGCAGGCCGATGCTGTCCGCGTCAACGCGATCTTCTCTACCCACGACGTGCTGATGACCCCGGTGATGGGTGGCACGGCTGTCCCGGTGCGGCGCTGGGAGGGGCGAGGCGCGCTTCCGACGATTCTCGGCATGAGCCGCTTCTATCCCTTCTGCGTCCCCTGGAACCACCTCGGCAACCCGACGATGTCGGTGCCGGCCGGCTTCGCCGCCGACGGCATGCCGCTAGCGGTTCAGATCGTCGGCCGCCGCGGCGACGAGGCGACGCTCCTCTCGCTAGCAGCCCAGCTCGAGTCCGAGCGCCCTTGGGCTGACCAACGTCCGCCGATCTCCTAGCCGAAGACCTTGCGCATCCGCGCGATCTCGCGGACCTTGCCGCGGGGGCGCAGGCGGCGCTGGAGGATCATCTTCAGCGGGTTGGCTTCGGGCTTGCCCATGGCGACGAAGTCGGCCCAATCGGCCTCGAGCGTGAGGGTGGGGTTGGGGGCCTCGCCCGGTTCGGCCCTGGTCGAGCCGTTGTCGATCGTCAGGTGCCAGGGATCGGCGTCGGTGAAGCGGTACTGGTACACGAGGGGGGAGCCGTTGGCGGCTGCCGGGTTGGCGACGCGCTTGACCACATCGAAGTAGAGACGCTGCGTCTCCGGCGAGGCGTCGGGGATCGGCCCGTTGGGCGGCCCGAGGACGCCGGCCTCCATCAGCTTCACCTGGCGCTCGGCGACTTCCTCGGCGCTGGCCTCCGGATCGAAGGGGAAGACGCCGGGCGGCATCTCCTCGGTCGGGTAGCCGATCGTGCGCCAACGCTGGCGGATCAGTTTGAGGCCGAAGGAGAAGATGTCCTCGAGCGAGAAGCCGTAGCACTCGGTGTATTCGCGGTCGAAGTTGGGCGGGTAGAACACCGCCGGCCCGTAGGGCAGCGTTTCGCGCAGCAGCTCCACCACCGCGGCCCGGTTCTCCTCCCAGCCCGGGTTGCCCTCGCCCAGCAGCTCGGAGAGGACCTTGACGCCGAAGCCGATGTGGCGCTGCTCGTCGCGGGAGACGTTGGCCATGCCTGCGCTGAAGCCGGGCATCGACTCCTCCGAGGCGAAGAAGTCCTCGATGAAGTGCTGGCCGGGCTGGGCGAGGCTGCCCTCGACGATCAGGTGGTAGAGGGCGATTGCCTGCGCGTACTTGGGCAGCGAGCGGTCCTTGCGCAGTTCCTCCGCCATCAGGTCGAGGCGGTCGAAGATGCCGCGGTAGCCCCAGTTGAGCTGGGGCATGGTGGAGGAGAGGGTCTGCTGGATCGAGTCGCCGCCGACCCCGATCACCTCCTTGAAGAAGCGGTGGAAGAAGATCGAGTGGCGGACCTCGTCGACCTGCTGGGTGGCGAGGAAGTAGGACTGCTCCTCGGTCGGCGCGGCGGTTACGTAGGGGGCGAGGGTGTCGGCGACCCGGTCCTCGCCGTAGTAGAACATCGAGTAGATCCACATCGCCGAACGGCGCTGCATGTCGCTCAGCGCCTCCCAGCCCTTGCGGTCCTCGGAGAAGTCGAGGTCGTAGGCGCTCCAGTTGCCCTGCTCCCAGCGTTGGTAGAGATCGACGTAGGTGATGTTGTCCATCAGGCTCTGGGATGCGACGCTCATCTCTCTCCTTCGTTCGGGCGCCGCTGGCGCCTCCGGGGCTGCGTGGGGTTCAGACTACCGTGATCCTGGCCAGCCAGCCAGTTCTTGCTGAGTGATGTGGATCACACAGCCGCGGGAGCCTCGATCTCCCGCTTGAGGATCTTGCCGGTGGGGCCCTTGGGCAGGTCGTCGAGGAACCAGACGGCACGGGGGTACTTATAGGCGGCGATTCGCTCCTTTACGTAGGCGCTGACCTCCTCCGGGCTCAGCTCCTCGCCCGGGTGGAGGACGACAGCAGCGCCGATCTCCTCGCCCCACTCGTCGTGGGGCACGCCGACGACCGCCGCTTCGCGGATCTTCGGATGCTCGTAGAGGACTTCCTCGACCTCGCGGGGATAGACGTTGTAGCCACCGCGGATGATCAGATCCTTCTTGCGGTCGACGATGTAGAAGTAGCCGTCCTCGTCGATGCGGCCGATGTCGCCGCTGTGGAACCAGCCGCCGCGCATCGCCTCCTCGGTCGCCTCCGGACGCTGCCAGTAGCCCTTCATGATGTTGTGGCCGCGGATCGCGATCTCGCCGACCTCGCCTTGGGCGACCGGCTGGTCGCTCTCGTCGACCACCCGCATCTCGACCCCCTCGATCGGCGTGCCGATCGAGCCCGCCTTGCGCTCTTTGTCGGGGTGGTTGGAACAGGCGACCGGCGAGGTCTCCGAGAGGCCGTAGCCCTCCATCACCTTTGCCCCAAAGGCCTCTTCGAAGCCGTGCAGCACCTCGACCGGCATCGAGGCCCCGCCGGTGATGCAGATGCGCAGCGGGGAGGTGTCGAAGTCCTCGCGCCCGGGGTGGTGGAGGAGGGCGCCGAACATCGTCGGCACGCCGTAGAAATGGGTGACGCGGTCTCGCTGCATCGTCGCCAGCGCCTCGCCGGGGTCGAATTTGGGCACCAGGGTGAGGCAGGCGCCGACGCTGAGCGAGGCGTTCATCGCGACCGTCTGGCCGAAGGAGTGAAAGAGGGGGAGGGCGCCGAGGACGACGTCTCCGGCACCGATCTCGCTGGTGGTGCGGGAAGAGACATCGGCGTTGCGGGCCAGGTTGGCGTGGGTCAGCTCCGCGCCCTTCGGCTTGCCGGTCGTGCCCGAGGTGTAGAGGATCACGGCGGTGTCCTCCTCGTCGGTCTCGGCGAGACCGGCAGTGGGTTCGTGCTCGGCGAGCGCCGCCGCGAAGGCGGCGGGCTCGACCTCGAGCGGCTCGGCGCCCGCATCGGCGGCCCCGTCGCACGCCTCCCCGGCGAAGCCATGCCAGGCGAGCAGCAGCTTCGCGCCGGAGTCCTCGAGGTAGAAGGCGATCTCGCGCCGCTTCAACAGGATGTTCATCGGCACGACGATGCCGCCGGCGCGCAGCACGCCGTAGTAGGCGACCGGGAACTCGGGGACGTTGGGGAGCATCACGCCGACCCGATCGCCCGGCTCGAACCCCGCCTCACGCAGCAGCGTTGCGAGACGGGCGCTGCGGTCGTCCAGCTCCGCGTAGCTCAGCTCGACCTCGCCGAGGCGGATCGCCGGACTGTCCGGCGACCGCTCGGCGCTGGCCGAGAGAATCGATGCCAGGTTCAGGGACACCGACCTCTCTACGCCTTCGTGATGTGGTGAACGGGGAATTCCTTGATGTCGGGAGGGCTCCCCGGCGCCCGGTCGCCCAGCTCGCCAAAGGCGGGCATGAGGCGGCTCTGCTGAAAGCGGTCGAAGTGCTCGCGCGACTCCCAGAAGTCGATGATTCCCCAGCCGTCCTCGATCGGGCCGGCGGCGTGGAAGATCAACCCCTCGGGCGGGTTGTCGTCGATCCCCATGTGACTGTGGAGCGTGTCGTACTGCTCCTGGGTTCCACCGGTGATCTTGAGTCTCAGTCCGATTGCCATCTCTCTCCTCTGGTTGAAGACCGAACGAGCATAGTCCGCAATCCGTGCAGCGGGCAAGCAGCTGGGGTGCGCGCGGTGTCGCGTCTCGCTAGGCTCGGCCAGCGATGAAGGATCTCGGTGCCCCCACCTCCTTTCTCACCCTGCCCAAGGGGGTGCCGGTGTACTCGAGCGACGGGGAGGAGCTGGGCAAGGTCGAGCATGTGCTCTCGGCCCCCAACATCGACATCTTCGACGGGATCGTCCTCGACACCAGCGTCCTGCCCGGGGGACACCGCTTCGTCGATGCTCCCGAGGTGGCGGAGATATACGAGCACGGCGTGGTGCTGAAGATCGACGCGGCGGCGGCCAAGAGCCTGCCCGAGCCAGGCGCCAACCCCGGCTCGCTCGCGGTCGATCCCAGCGATCTGGTCGGCGGCAAGCGCCAGAGCAAGCTGAGCCGCGCTTGGGACCTGATCTCCGGCAAGGGCTAGCCGAGCTCGGAGCCGGCGCGGAAGCCTCTCGAGGCGCGATCCGCTTAGGATGCGCTCCGTGAAGACGTTGATGCTGACGATCGCGGTTTGCACGGGCCTGGCGATAGCGGGCTGCGGGGGGAGCGATGACTCCTCGACCGGATCGAGCGGTTCCACCGGCGCGACCACGAGCGAATCGCCGGCCGCAAAGACCAAGCCCACGGTCACGGTGCCCAAGGGCCCCGCGCCGAAGAAGCTGGAAATCAAGGAACTGGAAGAGGGCAGCGGCGCCGAAGCTAAATCCGGCGACAAAGTCACCGTCCAGTACGTCGGCGTCGGCTACAAGAGCGGCGAAGAGTTCGACGCATCCTGGGATCGCGGCGAACCGTTCAGCTTCACCCTTGGCGCCGGCGAAGTGATCCCTGGCTGGGACCAGGGCGTCGAAGGGATGAAGGTCGGCGGTCGCCGCGAGCTGATCATCCCACCCGAACTTGCCTACGGCGAAGCCGGCGCCCCGCCCGCAATCGGCCCGAACGAAACGCTGGTCTTCGTGATCGATCTGCTTGAAGCCGGTTGAGCGGCTTGGTCGCTTGACTTAGCTTGATCGTTTAAAGTACCCGGAGTGAAGGTGTTCATGCTGATGGCCGGGGTGTGTGCGAGCCTGCTCGTCGCGGGGTGCGGGGGGAGCAGCAGTGCGGCGAGCGAAGCGACGACCAGCGCTGCCGCTGAAGCGCGACCGAAGCCAAAGGTGTTGCCGCAGGGACCGAAATCGCACAAGCTCATCGTCAAGGACCTGATCAAAGGCACTGGCGCCGAAGCCAAGAACGGCGACGTGGCACTGGTCCACTACGTAGCGGGGATCTACGAAAGGGGCGAAGAAATCGAATCTGGTTGGGTCAAGGGCAGCGCCTTTGAGGTGCCGCTTGGCTCCCACAGGGCAAAGCTTCCCTATTGGGAAAAAGGATTGGTGGGGATGCGGGTTGGCGGTCGCCGTGCGCTGATCTTTCCCACCACCCCAAAGCACGCCCCGCTCGGTAGCGAACTTGGTGAGACGTTGGTCTACGTGATCGACCTGCTCGCAATCAAGAAATGAGCCACGGCGAAGCGCCCGTTCGAGAGGCAGCCCAGGGGATACCCTCGTGTACGTGATCGATTTAGTCGCCCTCGGCTAGCTTCAATCATTCTCGCCGAACGGTTCACAGCACAGGGCCTCGCCGGTCCGCCCCTGGCCGACCCGGTGGCGGTCGCCGAGCGGCTGCTCGCTGTCCAGGGCCAGGACCCGCGCGGCTTTCGCCTTGCCGTCCGGGCACGGACCGAGGGCCTCACCGCCGCCGACGTCGACCGGGCGCTCAGCGAGGAGCGCACCCTGGTCGTCACCTGGCTCAACCGCGGCACGCTGCACCTGGTCCGCAGCGAGGACTACCCGTGGCTGCAGGCGCTGACCACGCCGCCGTTGCTCACCAGCAGCTCCCGGCGCTTGCGGCAGGAGGGGGTGAGCGAAGCCGAGGCCGAGCGCGCGGTGGCGAAGATCGAGCGGGCGCTTGGGGACGAGGGCCCGTTGACGCGGGTCCAGCTGCGCGAGCGGATCGAGGCCGCCGGGGTGCGCACCGAGGGCCAGGCGATGATTCACCTGCTCTTCCTCGCCGCCCTGCGCGGTGTCGCTGTGCGTGGGCCGATGGTGGGCAAGCAGCATGCCTACGTCCTCGTCCGCGACTGGCTGGGGGATCCGCGCCCGGTCGACCGCGAAAAGGCGCTGGCCGAGCTCGCCCGCCGCTACCTGGCCGGGCACCAGCCGGCGAGCGATCGCGACCTCGCCAAGTGGGCCGGCCTGCCCCTGCGCGACGCTCGCGCCGGGCTGAAGGCGATCGGCTCCGAGCTGGAGGAAGGAGAGGAGGGGCTCCTCCGCCTCGCCGGGTGGGCCGAGCCGGAGGAGCTGCCGCCTCCACGTCTGCTCGGTGCCTTCGACCCGGTCCTGCTCGGCTGGACCTCGCGCGATGACATCCTTGGGCCGTACACCCAGCTCGTCACCCGCAACGGGATCTTCCATCCGTTCGCCATAGCCAAGGGTAAAGCGATCGCCAAGTGGGCTTTCCCCGGGGGCGAGGTGAGACTTCAACCCCTGCAACGCCTACCCGCGAAGACCGCTGCTGCGCTCGAAGCCGACGCCGCCGACGTCACCCGCTTCCTGGGTTCCAAATAACAGTATCCGTGGGGCAGCGAGACTATCCTCTGCCAATGCCCGGCAAGAAAGGCAAGACGGTGGATGCCGAGTACCTGGAGCGCGCCCGTCGTGAGGCACTGAGGCGCGATTACCGCTTGCTGACTCCAGGACAGCGGGTGGAACAGGCCGCGGCTCTCAGCAAAGAGATGACCAGGCTTGCCGCTGACCGCGCGGAGCGGGATTGACGGGGATCTCGCCTCTCGATGTCGAGGGGCTTCTATCGGCCCTTGAGGAGGCCGATATCGCCTTCGTGATCATCGGGGGTTTTGCGGTCGGCGCGCACGGATATCCACGGGCCACGAAGGATCTGGACATCGTCCCCGATCCTGATCGAGAAAATCTCGAACGCCTGGCCGCTGTGCTGAAGGATCTCAATGCGTCAGTCCTTGGGATGGAGGAGTTCGTCGAGGAAGAGGTGGTTCAGCCGGATGCAGACGGCTTGGGGATGGGCGGCAACTTCGTCCTCGCGACCAGCCGTGGACGCCTCGACATCATGCAACTGGTTGGACCCGACCTCGAATATGTCGACCTGGACTCGGCGGCCGTCGAGGACGAAGTATTTGGGCATCGAGTCCGTTTCTGCGGATTCGACCACCTGATCGCGATGAAGGAAGCGGCCGGCCGGCCCGAGGACGAGATCGACCTACGGCGCCTACACGAGTCCCGCGGCGGTGCTTAATCTAGCTTCGGGCTGCGCCAGGGCTGGGCCAAGCGGTTCGCCAGATCCTCGGCGAGGCCCTCGATCGGGACCCGGGTCTGCTCGAGGGAGTCGCGGTCGCGCAGGGTGACGGTGTCGTCCTCCATCGTCTGGTGGTCGACGGTGATGCCCCAGGGGGTGCCGATCTCGTCCTGCCGGCGGTAGCGCTTGCCGATCGAGCCGCCCTCGTCGAACTCGGCGGGGACGCGGCGGCGCAGCTGCTCGAATAGCTCCCGGGCCTTTTCCGGCATGCCCTCCTTGGAGACGAGCGGGAGGACTGCGACCTTGACCGGAGCCAGGCGGGGGTGGAGGCGCAGCACCGTGCGCTGGCGGCCCTCCACCTCCTCCACCTCGTAGGAGTCGACGAGGAAGGCGAGCGTCGCCCGATCGGCACCGGCAGCGGGCTCGATCACGTGGGGGACGTAGCGCTCTTTGGTCTGCTGGTCGAAGTACTCGAGCTTCTCGCCGCTGAACTTGGCGTGCTGGGTGAGGTCGAAGTCGCCGCGGTTGGCGATCCCCTCGAGCTCCGACCAGCCGATCGGGAAGAGGTACTCGATGTCGCTGGTTGCCGAGGAGTAGTGCGAGAGCTCGTCGTCGCCGTGAGCGCGAACCCGCAGCAGGTCGGGGCGGATGCCGAGGTCGGTGTACCAGCGCTCGCGCTCCTCCATCCAGATCTTGTGCCACTTTTCGGCTTCGGCGGGGGGGACGAAGAACTCCATCTCCATCTGCTCGAACTCGCGGGTGCGGAAGATGAAGTTGCCGGGGGTGATCTCGTTGCGGAAGGACTTGCCGATCTGGGCGATGCCGAAGGGTGGCTTCTTGCGGGCGAAGCCGAGCACGTTCTTGAAGTTGATGAAGATGCCCTGCGCGGTCTCCGGCCGCAGGTAGACCTCGGAGCCCTCGCCTGCGACCGGGCCGACGTGGGTCTCGAACATCAGGTTGAACTGGCGCGGCTCGGATAGCTCGCCGCCGCACTCCGGGCAGAGCAGCTCCGCCTCGGGGTCGCCGCCTTCGGCCTCGACCGCCTCGCGCAGGTGGTCCTCGCGCCAGCGCCGCTTGCACTTGCCAAGGCACTGGACGAGCGGGTCGGTGAAGCCCTCGAGGTGGCCTGAGGCCTCCCAGACCCGCGGGTGCTGGAGAATTGCCGAGTCGAGCGCGACGATGTCGTCGCGCTCCTGCAGCATCGCCCGCCACCACTCGGCCTTGACGTTGTTCTTCAGCAGGACGCCGTAGTGGCCGTAGTCGTAGGTCGAGCCGAGCCCGCCGTATATCTCCGAGGAGGGGAAGACGAAGCCGCGGCGCTTGCAGAGCGCGACGATCTCCTCCATCGAAGTCTCCACGCTGCCGGTGCCCTGCTCGGCGCTTGCCATGGCGGGAACCGTATCGGCTGCGATAATCCGGCAGCCCGTGCCTATCTACGAGTACAAGTGCGCAAACGGCCACGTCTTCGACGTGATCCAGAGGATGAGCGACGAGGCGCTGACCGAGTGCCAGGAGTGCGGCGCCGCCGCCGAGCGCGTCCTGCACCCCGTCGCGATCCACTTCAAGGGCTCCGGCTTCCACAACACCGACTACGGCAAGAAGAAGAGCGGCGCCAACGGCGCCTCCTCCGAGGGGGGTAAGGACTCGGGCGAGTCTAAGTCGAGTGAGAGCAAGCCCTCGGAGTCGAAGTCGAGCGACTCGAAGCCAGCCACCGCCAGCGCCGATTGAACGATTTTCCCCACGATGGGGTGGTCAATCCTTCAATCGATCGTTAGCCCAGCAGCTTCTTGACGGCGCGGCGGCGCTCGGGGTCCGGCACTTCGATCGAGCCGGCCGGGCCTGGCGAGCAGCCTGAATTCGCTCCTGAGCAGAGCACGTCGGCCTTGCTGTCGCCGCCGATCGCCGCGGAGAGGATCAGCTGGGGCATGGTCAGGAAGCCCATGTCGCTGACGAAGGCCTTCGGCGCGTCCCAGCCGATGATCGGGCCGTGGATGAAGTTGTAGGGGGCGCGGAGGGGATCGGTGAGGCGGTCCTTGATGCCGCTGATCACGGCCTGCTGGGCTCGCTCGCGGTCGAGGTCGTCGTAGCCGAGCGTGTAGGCGCTCTTGCCCGGACCTGGGCATTCGCTGGGCTCGCGGATGCGCGAGTAGATCAGCGCCTGTTCGCCGTCGAGGGTGTTCTCACCCTTGCCGAGGCGGAGGCTGAAGCCGCCCTGGCCGCCGCCGGCCCCGCCCGAGATATCGGCGCAGAGCTTGTGCGGGACGTCGACCTTGACCCCGCCGACCGCGTCGATCAGGTCTTCGAAGCCGGTGAAGTCGACGATTGCGACGTGGTCGATTTCGACGTCGAGGAAGTTTTCCACCGCTTCGATCTGCGTTTTGGCGCCGCCGAAGGCGTAGGCCGCGTTGATCTTCTGCGGGCTCTGGCCGGGGATCTCGGCGTAGCTGTCGCGCGGGATCGAGAGTTTGCGGAAGGCGCCGCCGCCGGCGCGGAGCAGCATCAGCGTGTCGGCGCGGAACTGCCCGGCGGAGCATTCGCCATGGGGGGCGTCGCCGTGCGCCTGCTGTTCGAAGCACTCCTGCGAAGGCGCCGCGCCGGGCTCCTTGGTGTCGGGTGGACGCGCGTCGGTGCCCAAGACGAGGATCGTCTGTGCGCTGGGCAGCAGGAAGGGGTTGCCGTGCAGTGCCGACTTCGCTTCGCCGGAGAGCTTGAAGGCCTGCAGCTGGGCGGAGACCGCGAAGGCGAGGAAGCTGAGCAGGATCCAGCCGAGCGCCGCCAGGCCGATCCATTTCAGCGCTCGCCGTGCCCACGGCTGCGACGGCCCAAGGCCGCGCTCGCGCTTGGGACCCCCGGGTCTCCCGGGCAGCTTCGGCGCGCGCCACTCGCGCTCGCGAAGCCCGGAGAGATCGGGCTTGCGGAAGCGCGAGAAGAAGCCCCGGCGGGCTCGGTAGACCTTGTAGTCGGGCGGCCCGGAGGGCCGCTGCTCGCCGTCGTTTGCCATGAAAGACTCCGAGATCATGCCGATGCCCGCGGTCGCCCGCGATACGAGATGAGCCAGGCCGAAGCGATCGGCGTCGATCTGGGCGGTACGAAGATGCTGCTCGGCGTGCTCGACGGCGACTCCAAGACCGTCTGGGAGAGCCGCGAGGGCTCCGCCGGCGAGGGCGAGAGCGAACTGGTCGAGCTGCTGGTGCGCGAGCTCGAAGAGGCGCGCTCGGCGAGGGCGGGGGTGGAGACGATCGGGATGGGGATCCCGGCCACGATCGACCATGAGAGAGGCGTCGCCGTCGCGGCCGTCAACCTGCCGATCGAGGATCTGCCGATCCGCGACATCGTCGTCGAACGGACGGGTTTGCCCACCTTCGTCGACAACGACGCCAACGTCGCGGCGCTGGCCGAGCACCTCTTCGGCGCCGCCAAGGGAACCCGGAACGCGGTGATGCTGACGATCGGCACCGGGATTGGCGGCGGCCTCATCCTCGGCGGCGAGATTTACCGCGGCTCGACCGGCGCCGGCGCCGAGCTGGGGCACATGGCGATCCAGATGGACGGTCCCGGTTGCCAGGGAAACTGCCCCAACCGGGGCTGCGTGGAGGCGTTCGCCTCCGGCACCGCGCTCGGTCGCGAAGGCCGGGCCGCGGCCGAAAGCAAGCCCGACTCGGCCCTAGGAAGGCTGCTCGCCGCGGGCGAGGAGGTCGACGGCAAGGCGGTCACGTTGGCGGCCCAGGAAGGGGACAAGACCGCGATCGAGGTCTTCGACCTGGTCGGTGGCCGCCTCGGTGTCGCCCTCGCCAGCTTCGCCAACATCTTCGAGCCGGAGGTGATCGTGATCGGCGGCGGCGTGATCGCCGCCGGCGATCTGCTCCTCGACCCGGCCCGGCGCGAGCTGGAAGCGCGGGCGCTGCGACCGATGAACCGCACCCCCGTCGTTCCGGCCGAGCTGGGAGAGGACGCCGGGATGATCGGCGCAGCCGCGATGGCGCGGATCGAACTGGAGAAGGCGAAAGCCTGATGCCGGGGCTGCTGATCGTCTGCCCGACCCCGATCGGAAACCTCGACGACATCACGATCCGCGTTCGCGACGCTCTGGTCGCCGCCGACTACGTCGCCTGCGAGGACACGCGCCGCACCGGCGGCCTGCTCGACAAGCTCGGCATCCGCCCGGCGCCGCCGCTGATCTCCATCCACGAGGGCAACGAAGCGCCGCGGGCAATCGAGCTGGGTCAGCGGATCGAACGCGGGGAGACCGTCGCCCTCGTCTCCGATGCGGGGATGCCGGCGATCTCCGACCCCGGCTTCCGGCTGATCCGCCGCTGCATCGACCGCAACCTCGAGGTCACCGTGCTGCCGGGGCCGTCGGTGGTCCCTGTGGCGCTCGTCGCCTCCGGCCTGCCGACCGATCGCTGGCGCTTTGAGGGCTTCCTGCCCAAGCGCTCGGGTGAGATGGAGAGGGTGCTGCGCTCGACCGAGACCGTCGTCGCCTTCGAGTCGCCGCGCCGGATCGGCGACTCGCTGGCGGCGCTGGCCGCGATCGCCCCCGATCGCCCAGCGGCGGTCTGCCGCGAGCTGACGAAGATGCACGAGGAGGTCTCGCGCGGCACCCTCGCCGAGCTGGCGCGCCGCTTCCGCGGCGACGTCAAAGGGGAGATCGTGCTGGCGATCGCGCCGGCTTCCGCCGACGACCACGACAAGGACGTCGGTTTTGCCGTCGATGCGCTCCGCCATCTGGTTCAGTCGGGCGCCCGCCCGCGCGCCGCCGCCAGCGTCGTCGCCGCCCTGACCGGCACCCGCGCCAATGACCTCTACCGGGCGCTGACCGGACGCGAGCCCCGTAAGTAGCCTGCGGTAGATGGCCTACTACGTCACCACGCCGATCTACTACGTCAACGCCGAGCCCCATCTCGGCCATGCGTACTCGACGCTGGCGGCGGACATCCTCGCCCGCCACATGCGCCAGCGGGGCGAGGACGTCTTCTTTCTCACCGGCACCGATGAGCACGGCGAGCCGATCGAGACCGCGGCCGAGCGCGCCGGCGTGACGCCGCAGGAGCTTGCCGACCGCAACGCGGCCAAGTTCGAAGAGCTGATGCCGATCATCGACGCGACCAACGACTTCTTCATCCGCACCTCCGATCCGCGCCACGCCGAGCAGGTGGCGACGATCATGCAGCGGGTCTACGACAACGGCTGGGTCAGCAAGGGCACCTACGAGGGCTGGTACTGCCCGCGCTGCGCCGACTTCAAGACCGAGCGCGAGCTCGGCCCCGGACAGACCTGCCCGATCCACGAGATCCCGCTCGAGAAAGTGCGCGAGGAGAACTGGTTCTTCCGCCTTTCCGCCTTTCAGGAGCGGCTGGAAGAGCTCTACGAGGAGCGGCCCGACTTCGTCGTGCCCGAGTTCCGCCGTAACGAGGCGGTCTCCTTCATCAAGGGGGGGCTCGAGGACGTCTCGCTCTCGCGGCCGAAGCTGAAGTGGGGGATGCGCCTCCCCTGGGACCCCGGGCAGCGGATGTATGTCTGGTTCGACGCGCTGCTCAACTACGTCACCGCGCTCACCTTCGCCCGCGAGGGGGAGGACCTGACCGAGCGCTTCTGGCCGGCGAGCCTGCACGTGATGGCCAAGGACATCCTCAAGTTCCACGCGGTGATCTGGCCGGCTCTGCTCTGGGCGGCCGACCTCGAGCCGCCGCAGCGGATGGCGATCCACGGCTACCTGATGATGGGCGAGAAAAAGATGTCGAAGTCGCTCGGCAACGTGCTCGACCCCTTCGAGGCGATCGAGCGCTTCGGCGCCGACGCGCTGCGCTTCTACTGCTTCCGCGAGGTCAGCTTCGGCCAGGACGGCTCGATCTCCACCCCCGGCTTCGAGGCTCGCTACGAGACCGAGCTGGCCAACGACTTCGGCAACCTCGCCAGCCGCGTGCTGGCGATGGTCGACCGCTACCGCGATGGGGTCGTGCCCGAGGCTGCGGTCGACGCGGTGCTCGAGGAGGACTTCGAAGGCGTCGTCGAGCGCTTCAGCGAGCTGCTCGACCGGGTGGAGCTGACGCAGGCGCTGGAGGAGGCCTGGAAGCTGGTCCGGCGCCTCAACCGCTACGTCGAGGAGACGCGCCCCTGGGAGCTGGCGAAGGACGAGGCCGACCCGGAGCGCCTCGACGAGGTCCTCTACAACCTGGTCGAGGGCCTGCGGGTGACGACGCTGCTGCTCGTCCCCTATCTGCCGCAGACGGGCGAGCAGCTGCTCGTCGCGCTGGGCGAGGAATCGCGCCAACTCGGCGATCTCGGCTCCCGCCCCGGCGGCCAGAAGGTCGAGCGGGTCCCACCGCTCTTCCCAAAGGTAGAGGCCCCAGCCTGACACGTTGACAAGAAGTGCGTGTTGGGAATAGGTTTGTGTGCCTATGAGGTTTCTATACGGTATTGCGTCTTTCGCTTTGGTCCTGTTGGTGCTCGCATCGAGCGCGTCGGCAACTGGTGAGTTCGAGCCGAATGACAATCGGGGCCAGGCAACTGGCCCGCTCGAAGGGGGAAAAACCTACAGCGCTACCTTTGAGACCGAAAACGACGTTGATTGGTACGTCTTCTACATCAAGACCTACAGCCAGATGGACTTCTCGGCGACGATGACCCAATCATGCGGTTATCACGCGGGCTTTGAGCTGCGTGACCTGGACGGTAAGCCGATCAATTTCTTTTCCGCAGGTAGCGTCAATCAGACCAACCATTTGCTGCTGACCTTGACTCCTGGCCGTTACTACTTGGAAGCCACCTATGACAGGGAGTGCCCGAAAGACACCTACAGCTTCCGCATCGACCCCGCCGCCGCGATCACGTCGAACCGGGAATGCGGTGAGGCGATCGTCGCCAAAGACGCGGTGGGCCCGCAGCTCGCCAAAGTCGCCGGCGAACTGAGCAAGAACAGCGAAAAGCTGGCGAAGCCGAGCGGGGAAGTGAGCGCCGACGAAGCTCGCCTGGCCGCGATCGACAAACAATGGGAAAAGTTCCTGACCCAGTGGAAGTCAGCTGTGCACAAGCTTGCCCACCGCCGCGGGATCCCCGGCTTCGTGCGACGCCAGAGGATGCGCTCCCTGCTGGCGGCGAAGCGAAGGACGAGCCTGAGGCTGGGGTCGATGAAAGATTCGGCCAAGCGGGACCTGGCCGCGGATCAGAAAGCCCAGGCGAAGGTGCTCGAAGAGAGGGCCAGTCTGCAGGCGCTGGAAGCGCAGAGCAAGTCCACCCTCTCGCAGGCCGAAGCCCAGATCGCCGCCCACTGCTGAGTAATCGTTAGCTGAGCGACTGCAGGGCGCCGGCGTCAAGCTGGTCCGGGCTGGTGTAGCCGCAGAGGGCCATGGTCAGGTCGAGCTCGCCGAGGACCATCTTGAGCACGGCTTCGACTCCGGCCTGCCCTTCCAGCGCCAGCCCCCAGACGTAGGGGCGGCCGAGGCAGACGGCGTCGGCGCCGAGGGCGAGGGCCTTGATCGCGTCGGCGCCGCCGCGGATACCGCTGTCGAAGAGGATCGTCAGCTCGCCGCCGACCGCCTCGGCGATCGGACCCAGCGCATCCAGCGAGCCGATCGCGCCGTCGACCTGGCGGGCGCCGTGGTTGGAGACGACGATCCCGTCGAGGCCGCGCCGCGCCGCCTCGCGGGCGTCGTCGACGTGCTGGATGCCCTTGACCAGGATCGGCAGCGAGGTCAGCTCGCGCAGGCCCTCGACGTCGTCCCAGGTAAGCGATGGGTTGGCGAGGACGCCGAGGTAGCGGCCGGTGGCGGCGCCCTGGTCTTCCTCCGGCGTCTTCTCCAGGCTGGCGCGGAAGACCGGGTCCTGGAAGTAGTTCGCGTTGCCCATTCCTTCGAGGAAGGGAAGCCACGCCTGCTGCAGGTCGCGCGGCTTCCAGCCGGGGATGAAGGTGTCGACGGTGACGACGATCGCGCCGTAGCCGGCGGCCTCGGCGCGGCCGACGAAGCTCTCCAGCAGATCGCGCTCGGTCGGCCAGTAGAGCTGGAACCAGCGGGGCGCCCCCTCGCCGCCGGCCTCGGCGATCTCCTCCAGCGTGTAGGCGGAGGCCGTGCTGGCGATCATCGGTACTCCGAGCGCGGCCGCGGCGCGCGCGGTCGCCAGCTCGCCCTCCTCGTGAACCCCCCGTTGGACGCCGATCGGCGCCAGCATCAGCGGCGCCGGCATCGCCGTTCCGAGCACCGTCGTGGAGAGGTCGCGGGTAGCGACGTCGCGCAGCATCCGTGGCACGATCCGGCGCCGGTCGAGCGCCTCGCGGTTGGCCCGCATCGTGTCCTCGCTGCCGGCGGCGGCGTAGACGTAGTTGGCCACACCCTCCCTCATAGCCTCCTTCGCGCGGCGCTCCAGCTCGGCGACGACGACCGGGACCGAGGGGGTCTCCCCGGCCAGCCCGCGGGCGTAAATCTCACGGTAATAGTCGGCGAAGTCAGCCATCGCGGCGAAGGCTATTCACCAGCAGGAGGCCACGGGAGTGTGGCTGACCAGGACGCAGGGAGTGAGGTGAGGGGAGCGCACTCTCGTGCGTGACCCGAGCCGAACGACCGAGGACGCCGTCAGGCGCGCTCCCGTGGCCTCCTGCCCAGGCGGCGGCGCCAGTCGCGCGCGTTGAGAGCGCGAGCCGCACGGGTGACGAGCCCTCGGCGGGATTTCGTGTACGGGTACCAGGTCGGCTCGCGCTTGCCGCCGAAGCGGCTGACGATGATCGACTCGGGGCGGCAGTACTTCTTGATCCCATACTCGCCGTGGCGGAAGCCGATCCCCGACTCCTTCCAGCCGCCCATCGGCACGTCCATCAGGACGTAGTTGACGATCACGTCGTTGACGTTGACCGCGCCGGCCTCGATCCGCCGCCCGACCCGCTCCGCCCGCTCCTTCTCGCCGAAGACCGAGGCGGCGAGGCCGTAGCGGGTGTCGTTGGCCAGCTGCAGCGCCTGCTCGGAGTCGCGCACCTTCATCACGCCGACGACCGGGCCGAAGGTCTCGTCGCGCATCACCGTCATCGAGTGGTCGACGTCGACCAGCACCGTCGGTTCGAAGTAGTCGCCCGGCCCGTCGACCTTCTTGCCGCCGGTCAGCGCCTTGGCGCCCTTGGCGACCGCGTCCTCGACCTGGGCTTCGACGATCGCCCGCTGGTTCGGCGAGGTCATCGCCCCCACGTCCTTCTCGGGCGTCTTGCCGTCTGCCCCCTGCCGCAGCGCGCCGACCTCCTTGGTCAGCTTGGCGACGAACTCGTCATAGACGGGCTCCTCGACGTAGATCCGCTCGACCGAGAGGCAGACCTGGCCCGAGTTGAACATCGAGCCCCAGGTCGCCGCGTTGGCGGCCCGGTCGATATCGGCGTCGGAGAGGACGATCATCGGGTCCTTGCCGCCGAGCTCGAGGCTGACCGGCGTCAGGGTGTCGGCGGCACGGGCCATCACCTTGCGGCCCGTGCGGTCCGAGCCGGTGAACTGGATGAAGTCGACGTTGTCGACGAGGGCGCCGCCGGTCTCGCCGGTGCCGTGCACGCAGGCGAAGACGTCGGGGCCGCCGATCTCCTCGCGCCACGCCTTGATGATCTCGTCGATGCCCAGCGGGGTGAACTCGGAAGGCTTGACGACGACTGCCGCGCCCGCCTGCAGGGCGGGGATCGCGTCGCCGAGCGCCAGCGCCAGGGGGAAGTTCCAGGGGCTGATCACGCCGACCACGGGGTAGGGCCGGTACTGGACCATCAGCTTTTTGGAGGCCATCAGCGGCGAGTGCGGCCGCACCGTTTCGTCGCCGATGAACTTGGCGGCCTTGGCGCCGTAGAAGTTGATCAGGTCGGTGAGGTAGATGACCTCGGTCGCCGTGTCGGCGCGGACCTTGCCGGTCTCGGCCTGCATCAGGTCGGCGATCCGCTCGGTGTTGTCGAGCATCCAGTCGCGCAGCTTGCCCAGCCAGAGGTGGCGGCCCTCGATCCCGAGCGCCTCCCACTCGGCCTGGTTGCCGCGCACCTGGGCGGCGGTCTCGGCGACGGCCTGCGGGGAGTCGACCGCGACGCTGCCGATCTTCGCCCCGGTCGCCGGATTGAGAACCTCGATCCGCTCTGCGCCGGCTCCGTTGGCGCCGGCGCCGTTTATCGCCTCGCCGCTCTTCTCCGCAGTTCCGCTCTCCACCTGACCGCTCCCTTCAAATTTGGCTGGTCAGCCAAGAGTAGCCGCGCATCGCCTTCGCTGCTGTTAACGCGGAACGAGCCGGTAGACCGGACCATCGAGCGAGGCGACGTAGACATGGCCGCTGTCGTCTTCGCCGAAGGAGCTCGGGCTGGAGACGCTGAGGCCGAGCTTGCGCTCGCCGCTCGCGCGCGTCAGGCCGGGGCGGAGGCCGCGCAGCTGGCCCTCGCAGAGGTCGGCGTAGACATAGCGCCCGTAGAGCGACGGCAGGCTCCGGTCGCCGACCACGTAGCCGCCGATCACCGAGCAGCTGCCGCCGCGGCTGTGCGGGTAGGCGAAGATCGGCTTCACCGTGCCGCCGGGGTCGGCGGTGCCGCTGTTTTCATCTTCATAGGGGGAGAAACCCTCGAAGGCGTCCCAGCCGAAGTTGGCGCCGCTTGCCGAGGAGACCGTCTCGTAGTCGATCTCCTCGATCCTGTTCTGGCCGACGTCCCCGATCGCGATCCGCGGACCGGAAGCGCTCACCGTGTCGAAGGAGAAGCGGAAGGGGTTGCGCAGGCCGTAGCTGTAAATCTCATCGCGGCCCGGCTTGCCCACGAACGGGTTGTCGGCGGGGATCGAATATGGCCTGCCGTGCGAGGGTCGCGGGTCGATTCGCAGAAGCTTGCCGAGCAGGCTGTCGCGGTTCTGGGCGTTGTTCGGCGGATCGCCGCCGGAGCCGCCGTCCCCGGTGCCGAGGTAGAGGAGGTCGCCGAGGAACTGCAGCTGGCCGCCGTTGTGGTTGGCGTTGACCGGGTGGGGTATCTCAATCACTGCGCGGCGGGAGCCCCGCGCGGCTCGCGTCGCGCTCCTGCGCTTGAACTCGTCGACCCTGATGTTTCCCTGCAGGTCGGTGTAGTAGACGTAGAAGCGGCGGCTGTGCTCGTAGTCGGGGGGGAAGGCGATCGAGAGCAGGCCGCGCTCGCCGCCGGAGGAGATCAGGTCGTGGATGT
Organism: uncultured Solirubrobacterales bacterium; assembly: GCA_963770315.1. Lineage (GTDB taxonomy): Bacteria > Actinomycetota > Thermoleophilia > Solirubrobacterales > 70-9 > VRUE01. The sequence continues at coordinate 1,930,695 of CAVYPC010000002.1, read as the reverse complement.
CGAGGAACGGCCGGTCGAGCTCGTGTCCGCCGCGCAGAACCCGCACCCTTCCCGTCTGCTCGACGACGAACAAGAGCTTCGGGAAGCCGGGGGCGCCGGTGACGTAGACCGGGCTGTCGAACTTGCCGACCCGCTTCAGGCCGACGCCTTTGCCCGGCGAGCGAGTCGCCGCCTTCTGCCCTTGCTCCGACTGGCCGCTCGCGCCGCAAGCGGTCAGGCCGGCAAGGGCGACTGCCGTGAGGACCGCTCCCGCTCGGGCACGCCTACCCATCGCGGAAACGCTAGCGATTGGCTTGCGTGGGGTCCTTGGGCGCCGGCACGACTTCGCCGCTGTCGGTCACAACGGTGTTTGGCGGGACGCTGTCGATCGTCGTCGCGAAGGAGCCGCCCGCTTCGGCACCGCCCGCGGTCTGCGCCTTCTCGGTGCCCCCGAGCCCGGCGCCGATTTCGTAGAAGAGCTCGTAACTGCCGACCTTGACGGCGCTCAGCTTCCAGACCGCCTCGGTCGTCGCGCCCGGCTTCAACGGGCCGAAGTCGAAGGTCTTGGGGCTCGAGGTTTCCGCCCCCGCCCGCTCGGAGGAGCCGTTCGCTTTCGGGTAGCGCGCCGAGAGCGCCCAGATCGGCCGGTCGGGCTGGGCGAGGCCCGACTCGGGGTCGCGGTAGCCGAAGGGCAGCGCCGAGTTGCGACCTTCCTTGCCGCCGACCGAGATCGTCACCGTCAGCGCCGGCAGGGCCTTGTGGCCGGTGTTGCGCACGCCGAGCCGCAGCAGCGTCGTTTCGCCGAGCCGCTGCTTGGTCGGGAACTCCGCGGTGACGACCTTGACCGGGTACTTGCCGGCAGCCTCGTTCGCGTCGGAGGAGGATTCTCCTCCGCAAGCGGCCAGCGAGAGAGTCAGCGCCGCGGCAATGACGCTCGCCGCCGCAGCGCCGATTCGGGAGTGCCAGCCGTATCTGCGATTCCCCCCCAAAGCGGGCGGAACATACCACGGGGATTCCGCCGCTCCGGCCCCTCGGAGCGCGCGCCGGTTGGGTTAGCGGGATCTCAACACTCGGCTAACGGATGCCGCTCGTCCATCCCATAGACTCAGTAGCCAGAGCAGGGGCCGCCCGATGCGGTCCCGCTTTGCCGGAGGAGAGATGGAAGCAGCCGCATCTATAGGCAGGAGGATTGCCCCCGCCAAGTCGTTCTTCGAGCAGGTGGGGGACATGATGATCCTGACCGCCCGCACGATGGTCTCCGCGGTCCGGCCCCCCTATCCCTACGGCGAGGAGTTCATCGGCCAGTTCCTCTTCGCCCTGCAGCTCTGCTGGTTCCCGTTGCTGGTCTCGACCGTCGCCTTCGGCTTTGGCGCGCCCGGCCTGCAGGCGGCCAACTTCCTCACCCTCTTCGGCTCGCTGGATCGGCTCGGCGGCTTCTTCGTGCTCGCCTCGATCCGCGAGTTCGCCCCCTTCGTCACCGCGGTCGTCGTCGCCGGCGTCGCCGGCACCGCGATCACCGCCGACCTCGGCGCCCGCAAGATCCGCGAGGAGCTCGACGCCCTGCAGGTGCTCGGCGTCGACCCGATCAAGAACCTGGTCGTGCCGCGCTTCCTGGCGCTGATGGTGATCACCGGCCTGCTCGACATCTACGCGCTGATCTTCGGCATCAGCGGCGGCATCCTCACCGAGCTCCTCTACAACCAACCGCTCGGCGGCTTCTTCGCCACGCTCTTCACCAACGCCTCGATCACCGATCTCTGGGGCTCGCTGGTCAAGTGCACCCTGTTCGGGGCGATCATCTCGGTCGTCTGCTGCTACAAGGGGATGACCGCCTCCGGAGGCGCCGCGGGCGTCGGCCGCGCCGTCAACCAGGCGGTGGTGATCTCCTTCATGGGCGTCTTCGCCTTCAACTACGTCTTCACCCAGACCCTGCTGGCGACCAACCCGGACCTGCAGACGATTCGATGAACGCCTGGCTCGAAGTCCCGCGCGGCTGGCTCGACTCCTTCGGCGAGATCGCCCGCTTCGGCTCGCGCGTCGCCGGCCTCGTCTACAGCGGTCGTGTCCTGCGCTTCTTCGGCGAGAGCCTGCGCCAGGCCGGGATCCTGATCCTCGGCTCGGCGGTGATCATCTGGGGGCTCGTCTTCATCCTCGGCCTGCAGTGCGGTATCGAGGGTGCCTACCTGCTGCGCGCCAACGGCGCGCCCGCATACGCCGGCGTCTTCTCGGCCTGGTGCGACCTGCGCGAGATCATGCCCTACGCCTTTGGCTACATGCTGTCGGCCAAGGTCGGGACCGGGATCGTCGCCGAGCTGGGCGCGATGAGGATCTCCGATGAGATCGACGCGCTCGAGGTGATGGGCGTGCCGCCGGTCACCTTCCTCGCCGCCACCCGCCTGCTCGCCGCCTGGATCGCCTTCCCCTTCATGTACCTGGTCGGGATTGGGATCATGTACTTCGCCAGCTACCTGGCGGTGGTCGAACAGATCGGCGACGTCTCCTCGGGCGGCTACCTGCTGATCTTCTGGCTGTTCCAGAACCCGCCGGACCTGATCTTCAGCCTGGTCAAGGGCATGTTCATGGCGACGGCGATCGTGATGGTCGGCTGCTACTACGGCTACACCGCCTCCGGCGGCCCGGTCGGGGTGGGCACCGCAACCGCCAAGTCGATGGTCCTCAACATCGTTCTAGTTCACATCATCGGGATGCTCGGCACGCTGGTCTTCTGGGGTGCCAACCCGCGAGCGCCAATAGGAGGCTAAGTACCCTTATGTCCATGGACGAGCCGAGCCAGATCCGCGACGAGGAAGAGGGGAGGGCGCTGGCCGAAGAGGCGGCGGCCCAACCTGCCCCCAGCGGGCCCTATATAAGCGAGGACGGGGCGACGATGGGGCGCGATTTCGTCATCCCCGGAGTCGACCCTGCCGAGGCCGACCCGTACCGCTTCCACACCGGGCGCAAGCGCGACCACGGCAGCACCGACGCGATCGAGATCATCAACCTGGTCAAGCAGTTCGGCCGGGCGCGGATCCTCAACGGGCTCAACCTCGGCCTGCCGGAAGACCAGGTCTCGATGGTGCTGGGCCCCTCGGGCACCGGCAAGAGCGTCTTGATCAAGCACATCGTCGGGCTGCTCTATCCGGACTCCGGCGACGTGCTCGTGCACGGCGAATCGATCCCCGCGATGACCGACGACGAACTCTTCGACGTGCGCAAAAAGTTTGGCCTGCTGTTCCAGGACGGGGCCCTGTTCGGCTCGATGAACATCTACGACAACACCGCCTTCCCGCTGCGCCAGCACACCGACAAAAGCGAGGAGGAGATCGGTGAGATCGTCAACCGCCGCCTCAAGGAGGTCGGGCTGATCGAGGCGATCTACAAGATGCCGAACGAGCTCTCGGGCGGGATGCGCAAGCGCGCCGGCTTCGCCCGCGCGCTGGTGCTCGAACCGGCGATCGTCATGTTCGACGAGCCCGATTCGGGCCTCGACCCAGTGCGCACGGCGCTGCTCTGCGAGCTGATCCGCGAGGTGCACGCCGAGAACGGCGGCTGCTACCTGGTGATCAGCCACGACCTCAACACGGCGCGGCGGATCTCCGATTTCATCGCCGTTCTCTGGAACGGCAAAATCGTCGAGTCGGGCCCGAAAGAGGAACTGTTCGATTCCGAAAACCAGTTCGTCCACCAGTTCCTCAACGCTGACGTAACCGGCCCGCTCTCGATGGATTGAGCGCAGTCGCGGCCTGGGCGGTCCGCCACGCGCGGGCAGTGCTCGCCGTCACGCTGGTTCTCGCCATGGCCGCCGCCGTGGCGGCTACCCAGCTGCCCACCGATGCCGCCACCGACACGCTGGTCGATTCGGACACGGCCAGCTACCGGGCGACACAGCAGGTGCGCCAGGATTTCGGCGAAGAACCCGTCGTCATCCTCGCCCAAGGGGACTTGCAGCGCCTCGTCCTGACCGCCAACCTCGGGCGCCTGCTGCGGCTCGAGGGGTGCCTCTCGGGCAAGGTTCCGGAAGGGGCGAAGCCGATCCCGGGGCCCTGCGCCGAGCTGGCCGCGCAGGACCCGGTGCGATCGCTTGCCGGCCCCGCGACCTTCCTCAACGAGGCGGTGATCCAGATCCAGCGCCAGCTGCGCCGGCTCGTCGCCACCGTGCCGCCGGATCGGTTGCGCGAGCTGTTGCTCGAAGTCGCCGCGAAGTACGGGATTACGAGCGCGCCGAGCCTCTCCAACCCCGACTTCCTCGCTGCGGTCGTCTTCGACTTACACCAGGCGCGCGGAACGCCGAAGGCGCGCCTTTCCTACCTGTTCCCCAACGGGCGTTCCGCGCAGATCGTCCTGCGCCTGCGGCCTGACCTGAGCGAAGCCGAGCGTCACCGCGCGCTGGAGACGATCAAGGCGATCGTCCGCGATCCTGTCGCTCGCCAGGACTGCAAGTTCAAGGGCAAGCCGGAGCGCTGCTTCCAGCTGCACGGCGGCCGCTTCGTCATCTCCGGCGTGCCCGTGGTCGTCGATGCCGTTACCCGGGCGCTGAAGGACGCTCTGCTGGTCTTGCTCGGGGTGGCGCTAGTCGTCATGGCCCTTGCTCTGACGCTCGTCTTCCGCTCGCGCTGGCGCCTGCTGCCGCTGGCAATTGCCCTGGCGGCAGCGGCGCTTACCTTCGGCATCTTCGGGCTCGTCGGCGGCTCCTTGACTATGGCCTCTATCGCCGTCCTGCCGATCCTGATCGGACTCGCCGTGGACTACGCGATCCAGCTGCAGGCGCGCTACGACGAGGCGATTGCGATTGGTGCCAGCCCGGGTGCCGACGCCGCCCGTCTCGCCGCATCTGGCGGGGGTCCGATGATCGCCACCGCCTGCCTCGCGACCGGCGCCGGATTCCTCGCCCTCCTGCTCTCGCCAACGCCGATGGTTCGCAGCTTTGGCTTGCTTCTCATCGTCGGCATCGCAATTGCTTTCGCGCTTGCATATCTGTGCGGCTTCGCTGCGCTCAGTCTCCGGAGGGAGGCGGGAGCGCCGGGTCCCCCTCCGCGCGCTGGGTTTTTCGCCTTGCGGCGGGCGTTTCTCGCCAAGCTGGCGGGGCGAAAAACAGGACGCCGCGCGACTGCGGGGGACCCGACACTCCCGCCTCCGCTGCAGAGGGTTCTTGCGGTGGCGCAGAGGCGCCCTGAGCGGATTCTCGGCGTTGGCCTGGTGTTAGCTGTACTGGGCTGGGGGCTCGGTACTCAGATCGAAACGCAGACCGATATCCAGGAGCTGGCGCCACAGAGCATCGGCGCAGTGCGTGAACTGAACGAACTTCAGGACGCTACGGGGGTCTCGGGAGAGCTTGACGTCAGTGTCAGCGCCCCTGATCTGACCGATCCCGCGACGATCCAGTGGATGGCCGACTTCAAGCGGCGAGTGTTGCGGGCTGGGGGCTTCTCTGGTGCCAACCCTAGCTGCCAGGAAGCAGAAGTCTGCCCCGGTCCGGCGCTGTCGGATTTCGTCACTGGAGGTGGACTGAGCACCACCAGTGAGGGGCCCCTGACCCAGCGCGGAATCCGTGCTGCACTGGGCCAGATCCCGGCCTATGACCTGCGGCAGGTGACGACGGTGGATCCGAAGACGGGGTTGCCCGCAGGCACGGCGCTGCTCGGCTTCGGCATCCGCGCCCAGTCATTGGAGGGCCAGCAGGCGTTGATCGATCGCATCCGCGGCGAGATCGGCGAGCCGGGTTCCAAAGATGGGCCGCCACCTGGGGTCGAAGTTGAGCTCGCCGGGCTGCCGGTCATCGCCGCCTCTGCTGCCTCCGATCTGTCGAGCAGCCGCTACCTCCTGACCCTTGCTGGCCTGATCGCTGTGGCGTTGGTCCTGTTGGCGGTCTACCGCTCGATCTCCCGCGCCCTGGTGCCGCTGGTCCCGGTTGTGATGGCCACCGGTTGGTCGGCGCTGGTGCTCTGGTTGACGCGCGTTCCGCTCAATCCGATGTCGGCCGCCCTGGGGGCGTTGACGATCGCCATCGCAACGGAGTTCAGCGTGATCCTCGCCGCCCGCTTCCGCCAGGAGCGCCGGGCCGGGCGCTCGCTCGAGCGAGCGCTGGAGAGCGCCTATGCGCGTACCGGGGCGGCGGTGCTCGCCTCCGGCATCACTGCGATCGCCGGTTTCGCCGTCTTGATCGCCAGCGATGTGCGGATGCTGCGCGGGTTCGGCTTCGTCACCGTCATCGACCTGTCCGTAGCCCTGCTGGGCGTCCTAATCGCCCTCCCCGCCGCCCTCACTTACCAACAGCGGCCGACCGGCCTCAAACGCGCCTATATGTCTCGTTTGAGGCCCGTCGACCGGGAGGAGGGGTCGTGAGGGATCGGTACTCAATTGTCGTCGGCCTGTTCTTCGTCGCGATCGTCGCGGTGGCTCTGATTCACGGAGTTCCAGGCGGAGGCGGAACGTTGGGGCTCGACAAGCAACCGCCCCGATGGCCGCTGCCCGAGTTCGCCGTCCCGGCCGCGGCGGGGAAGCTGGAAGGGGATGCCAACGTCGCCCAGGACGACTGTTCGGCGGCGCGGCTGCCTTGCCCCCCCGAAGCTCGCCGTGCTCCCGCGTGTCAAGTGCACGCCGCCGGCGCGATTCGCGTCTGCGACCTCTTCGACCGGCCCTCGGTGATCTCTTTCTGGTTCAGCAAAGGGGGCGATTGCGTCGACCAGCAGGACGTTCTCAACCGGGTCTACTCGCGCTACCGTGGGCGGGTGAACTTTCTCTCGCTTGATATCCGCGACGATCGCGACACGGTGCGAGAACTGATCCGGCAGCGCCACTGGGCGATGCCCGTCGGCTACGACCGCGACGGCGCTGTGGCGAGCCTCTACCGGGTCGGTGGGTGCCCTACCTTTGCCTACGTCTATCCGGGCGGCCTCCTGGAGAGCGCCTCTATCGGCAATCTCGCCGAGGGCGAGCTCGGCGATCGAGTCGAACGGCTGCTGCGCGCCAGCGATGCCGCGGAGGGGAGCTGAGGTGGGGGCTGGCGCAGCCGACTCGGAGCTGGGCTGGGAACCGGGCTCGACGCTCGGCTGGGTGGCGCCCCACGTGGCTGCCGAGTTCCCCGGCCTGGGGATCTCCTGGATCGAGGTGGACGGTCGTCCCGGTCGCAGCCCCCGGCCGGTCGAGCGCCGCCTGCGCGAGACCTCGGACCGCTTTTACGGGGCCCACGCGATCCATATGCGCGAAAGGCCGATCCCCTGGGCCTATCGCGTCTTCTATCGCCAGATCGGCCTCGACCCCGACCGCACCCGCACCCCGGTCGAGCAACTCGCGCTGGATCGCCTCCAGGACGGCGGCTTCAAGACGCACGGCCTGCCGGCGGACGCGCTGACGATCGCCACCGTGGAGACCGGGATCGCGCTGCGCGCCTTCGACGCCGACCGGCTCGACGGGGCGCTCTGCATCCGCGACTCGGGCCCGGGCGAGTCGCTGAAAGGGCGCCCGGGAGAGCTCTCGCACGGGACTCTGGTGATCGCCGACGAGCGTGCCCCCGCCGGCCTCCTCTTTGGCGCCACCGGCGGGGATCGCGGCGTTGGGCGCAACACCCGCCGCATCGCTGTCGCCGCCGTGCAGGTCGACGGCGTTCCCCAGATCGCCGTCGACGAGGCGCTCTGGATGGTTGCATCCACGCTGGAAGCCGCGTGACGCGGCGCATATCTGCGTCCTCGGTCGCTCGCGTGCAAAGCACGCCACGCTCCCTGCGTCCTTGATCTGCTTGGTCACGCGACTTCCGGCCCTTAACACGGTTACCGCCTTTTGAGTCAACTTCGTGATCTACACTCGGCACTGGGCTATGCCGGATCTGCTCGATCGAGAGACTTGTACCGCGCTTCGCGTGGATGGCGACGAGCGGCTCGCCCGGGCCGAGCTGCGCCGCCAGATCGGCCGCCTCGAACACCGGCTCGGATCCCTCTTTGCCGATGCCTTCCCCCGTCTGCGGATCGACGCTGAGGTTGCGGCCCTCTCGAGCGAGCCGCGGGCGCTTGACCTGGGCGAGCTGGAGGCGGTCCGCGACTCGTTGGCGACCCGGATCGGCGTGGCGCAGCTCCAGCTGCAGGAACGAGCCGAGCTGGAGACCCGCAACCGCGAGCTGCTGGAGCGGATGCTTGCCGCCCCGGCGGAGCACAGGTGGCTGCGGATCTCACGCGCCGACGTAGGCGAACCCGGTTGCGGCCACTGGCATTCCCGCCCCCGCCTCGGGCTGTTGGGCATGCTGATGGGCTGGTGGCGGGTCAGAGTCTCCTCCGGATGCCCGTTATCCGGGCGGCTTGCGGCCGCTGAGCGAGAGAGAGATAGTGGCCTCCAAGAAAGCCCCCAGGGTCGACGAGCGCCCGCCGGCTCCGTGGGGATCGTTCCCGCTTGCCGAGCTGACTGTGCTCGCCGGCATCGTCACCCTCGTGATCGGCGTTGTGAGCAAGAGCCCGACCGCGATCGGCGTCGGCGTCGTGCTGGCCGGCCTCGGCGGCCTCGAGGTCTCGGCCCGCGAGCACTTCGCCGGCTACCGCTCGCACACGACCCTGCTAGCCGGCACCGTCTTCGTTTTGGTCACCGGAGCCCTCTTCTACCTGGCCGGCCTGGTCCTGGCGGCCTGTCTAGCCGTCGGCGCCACGGCCTTTGCAGCTTCCTTCTACGCCTTACGCCGCGCCTTCCAGAAGGCATCTGGCGGCCTCTCGTTCAAGGCCGGCGGCCTCAGGGGGTAGCTGGACCTTGGGGCCCGTCCCGGTAGGGGTGGAGCGTCTTGTACTTTTTTTGCGGCGGCGTTATCGGACGGCCTCCGACTGTCTTCAAAAAAGTTAAGCGGAACCCCTACCGGGACGGGCCCTCAGACCAAGACTGCGTCCCGAGACCGCGGACTGAGGGCGTTCGTCAAGAGCGCTCGCTGGCGCGGCGTAAGCGTCCCGACCCGCTTGTTCTCGCTCAGGGCGAGCGTCTGCAGGAGCTTGCGAGCCCGGGTGCGTCCCCAGCGGCGCTGGCTGGTCAGCAGCTCGGCCAGGGTCATGCTTTCGGTCTCCCACGGGCAGTCCCGGATCACCTCCGCCACGTCGACCTCGCCTCGCCCGATCGATCGCTTCAGCTCCGCCCTGGCGAGCCGCACGCGGTTGGCGCGCTCCAGAGCCTGCATGTGCTGCGGTGTCTGGGTCGCGCTCGCGGTCGTCAAAGCAGGGGCGATCGATACAGCTTCCACTGGGACTCCTCCCTTTAGGGGTTGTTGACTGGTTCACATCACCGGCCGGCTGCCCGGCTCGGTCGAGTTGAATGCCGCCGCGCTCCTCCTGACCCGGATGCGTTCGGCGAAGGGGGGCAAGCTATGCGGCCGGGCGGGGAGCGTCAACCCGCAGTCGGCGAAGAGCCGACGGCCCGGTCGCTAAGAGCATCATTTTCTCGCCGCGCTCGGCCTTGTCCGGAATTGGACAAGGCCGAAACTACCCCCGCTGGGGTATGCATAGCCGCCTACGTACGTGGAAGCTCAGGAAAGTCCTCAATGGTGCGGGAGATCGTCTCCAGCGCCCGGTCGAGGTGCTCGCGCTCGTGGGTCGCCATCAAGCTGGTCCGCAGCAGGGCGCCGCCGGGTGGCACCGCCGGGTGGATAGCGACGTTGGTGTAGACGCCGGCCTCGAACAGCGCCTTCCAGAGCAGCACCGCCTGCCAGTCGTCGCCGACCACGACCGGCACGACCGGGGTGGTCGCCACCGTGCCGTCGGGCAGGGTGCCGGGCTCGATCACCTTCAAGCCCAGCCCGCGCAGCCCCTCGCGCAGGTAGGCGGCGTTGGCGAGCAGCGCCTCGAACAGGCGCGGGCCCTCGGAGCGGATCACCCGCAGCGCGGCCAGCGCCGCGCCGACCGCTGCCGGAACCGCCGAGGCGCTGAAGATGAAGGAGCGCGAGGAGACCCGCAGGTACTCGATCACGTCGGCGGGGCCGGCGATGAAGCCGCCGCAGGAGGCGAGGCTCTTGGAGAAGGTCCCCATCCGCAGGTCGACCTCGTCCTCGAGGCCAAACAGCTCGCAGGCCCCGGCGCCACGCGCCCCGATCACGCCGGCGCCGTGCGCCTCGTCGACCATCAGCCGCGCGCCGTGGCCGCGGCAGAGCTCGACGATCCGCGGCAGGTCGCAGACGTCGCCCTCCATCGAGAAGACGCCGTCGACGACGACGAGCACCCCGCCACCGTCCTCACCCGCCCGCTGCAGCATCTTCTCCAGCTTGTCCATGCGGTTGTGGCGGAAGGGGCGCAGCTTCGCCCCGGAGAGCTTGCAGCCGTCGAGGATCGAGGCGTGGTCGCCGGAGTCGCAGATCACCGTGTCGCCTGGCTCCAAGATCGTGCCGATGCAGCCCACGTTCGCCTGGTAGCCGGTCGTGTAGACGATCGCCTCCTCGGTGCCCATCCACTCGGCCAGCTCACGCTCGAGCTCGACGTGCAGGGGGGTCGTTCCGTTGAGCAGCCGCGAGCCGGTGACGCCGGTGCCGTAGGTCTCGAGCGCATCGCGGGCCGCCTGCTTGACTCGCTCGTCGCCGGTCAGGCCGAGGTAGTTGTTGGAGCCGAGCATGATCGTCTCGCGCCCCTCCATCTCGACCACCGGGCCGGCCTGCGAGGTGAGCAGGCGGAAGTAGGGGAGCAGGTCGTTCTGCTTGGCTGCTTCGAGCTGCTCGAGCCGCTCGTGGCTGCGGGCCTTCTCGAAGACGTCGACGGGGGCTTTCGCGGTTTCGCTCATGCCCAGAGTGTAGGTTCAGGCTCCCATGTCAAGCGTCGAAATCCGTCCCGTTCGCTCCAGGCGCGACCTGAAGCGCTTCGTCAAGGTCCCGTTTCGGCTCCACCGCGACAGCGCGCAGTGGGTGCCGCCGCTGATCTTCGAGCGGATGGAGTTCCTCGACCGCGAGAAGAACCCCTACTTCGAGCACGCCGAGGCCGAGTACTTCATCGCCGAGCGCGACCGCGAGCCGGTCGGTCGCATCACCGCCCAGGTCGACTCGCGCTGGGATGAGTTCCAGGGCGGCAGCGACGCGATGTTCGGCTTCTTCGAGAGCGTCGACGATCCCGAGGTGGCGAGCGCCCTGCTCGACGCCGCCACCGAGTGGGCCCGGGCCCGCGGTCGCTCGCGCATCCTCGGCCCGATGGAGTTCACCACCAATGACGAGCTGGGGATCCTGATCGAGGGCTACGAGCTGCGCCCGATGATCCTCGAGCCCTGGCATCCGCCCCACTACAAAGAGCTGATCGAAGCGCGCGGTTTCGGTAAGGCGATGGACGTGTTGATGTGGGAGCTGGAGCTGGGCAGCCTCAAAGAGGGCGAGCGCTTCGACCCCTCGATCCACGCCGCCGCGGAGAAGGCGTTGCACGACGAAGGGATCGCGATCCGCAACCTGCGAAAGAGCGAGATGGCCGACGAGGTTCGTCGCTTCACGGAGGTCTACAACGAGGCCTGGGGCGATAACTGGGGGTTCGTCCCGGTGACCGACGCCGAGGTCGAGTTCCAGGCGAAGAACCTGAAGCAGGTGATCGACGAGGACTGGGCCTACATGGCCGAAAAGGACGGCGAGGTAGTCGGCGCCGCGCTCACCCTGCCGGACATCAACCAGGTGATGGCGAAGATGGGGGGGCGCTTGCTGCCCTTCGGTTGGCTCCGCTTCCTCTTCGGCAAGCGCAAGATCGACCGCCTGCGCGTCTTCGCGCTCGGCGTCAAGCACGACTACCGCCACAGCGGCGTCGCCGCCGGCCTCTACCTCAAGCACCTCGAGACGGCCGGCAAGCCGGGCGCGATCGAAGGCGGCGAGATGGGCTGGATCCTCGAGACCAACGAGCCGATGAACCGGGCGATGGAGGGGATGGGCGGCAAGGTGGTCAAGCGCTACCGGATCTTCGAGAAGGCGCTCGACTCCGCTTAGAGCCTTTAAAAGCGCAAGTTCCGGATTTGCGGCCGGCTGGAGCCGGTCCCATCGCTACAGTCGGCGGGGTGAGCGAGTTCGAGCTTGAGCCAGTCCGCGTCCGAGTCCTGCCGCACGAGGCCCCCGGAGCGCTCGCCCTTCGCAACGAGGCCCGCACCGCCGCGATAGCGGCTGTCGGCGGCGTTTTGGCGGGGGCCGCGACCGTGGCGGCGGTTCGCGCCGTCGGCGCCGTGGCGAGGAAGTCGCAGGGGCAGTTGCTGCCGCGGCGGGGCCGCCAGCCGAAGGTCGTTGCGAGCCGCTCCTTCCTCGTGGACGTGCACCTACTCGGTAAGTGAAGGGCCTGGAGGTAGAGGCGTCACCGCCCTCGCCCTTCCGGCTGCCCGCCTACAGCAGCGAGGATCGGGTGATGCGGGCTCGTGACGGTGTCGTCTCGCGCCTCCTGCGGGTCGGGGAGAGCCCGGTCTTGGTGCGAGCCTGGGAACAGGGCCGGCAGCGGATCGTGCTGCGCGCTGAGCCCGTCGACCCGGGCTCGCTGACGGCGCCGCGCGCGATCCCGCCGCCGGAGAGCCGCGCCGCCGGCCCAGCCGAGCTCCGCCTGGCGGTCGAGCGGATGCGCTTCGCGCTCGGCGTCGACGACGACCTCAGTGAGCTCTACCGCCGCTTCCGCCGCGACCCGCTGCTGGGCCCGCTGCTGCGCCGCCGCCCCTATCTGCGTCCGCGCCGCCGGCCCTGGGCCTGGGAGGCCCTTGCCTGGGCCGTGGTCAAGCAGTTGATCGAGAGCGAGAGGGCGGCTCGCATCCAGCGCCGCATCGTCGGCCGTTGGGGCACCCGGTTGGGACCGGACCGGGAGGGGCTGCGCGATGTGCCGGGCGCGGAGACGATCGCCGGCCGGGCGCCGGCCGAACTGACCGCGATGGACCTCTCGCCGGGCCGCTCGCTCGCCCTGCGGGCGGTCGCTCGCGAGATCGCCACCGGCCGATTGTCTCCCGGCGAGCCCTCGGGGGACGCGCGCCTCCTCGCGATTCCCGAGATCGGCCCCTGGACCGTGCAGTGCCTGGGGCTGTTTGGCCGTGGCGATCCCGACTCGCTTCCGGCCGGCGACCTGATCTATCTGAAGCTGGTCGGTCGCCTTGCCCGTCTCGGCCGCCGCGCCACGATCGAGGAGGTCGAGGAGTTCTACGCGCCGTACGCCCCCTTTCGGGGTCTCGCAGGGTTGTGGACTACTGGCTTGTATGGATAAAGGAACCAGGCAGGCCGGTCGATAGGCCCGCATGGAACGCGTGGGACAGGGCGAGGGTTGGCCCGAAGAGCGGGTCACCGAGTTTCTCGACGAGATTTCCTCGGCCGGCGACGACTACCGCCGGCTGGTCGAGCGCCTGCCGGCGATTGTCTACTCCTGCGAGCTCGGCGAGCACGGCCGCTGGCGCTACGTCAGCCCCCAGATCGAGGAGATACTCGGCTACAGCCCCGAGGAATGGATGGCCGACCCCGGCCTCTGGGCGCGGCAGCTCCACCCCGACGACCGTGAGCGGGCGCTCGAACAGGAGACCCACAAGGTCGTCGCGGAGGGCGGCGCCCCTCCGGTTGACTACCGCATGATCACCCGTGAGGGAGCGGTCGTCTGGATCCTCGACGAGGCGGTTCTCGAGCCCGACGGCAAGGGGACCCCGGTCTGGCACGGCGTCCTCTACGACATCACCGAGCGCAAGATCGCCGAGCAGGAGCTGCAACGGGCCGCGGCCCAGCAGGCCGCGGTGGCGCGACTGGGCCGCCACGCGCTGCAGGACGGCGACCCGACCAGGCTGGCCAAGGAGGCGGTCCCGCTGATGACCGAGATCGACGGGGTCGAGGCGGCCTGCGTGTGGGAGGCGGGCCGCGAGGGCCGTCGCCTCCACCTCCGCGCCGGACTCGAGGAGCGAGGGGGCGGAGCCGAGCGGCGCGCATCGGCGGCGCGCGACTCGCACGCGGGCGCGGCATTGGAGTCGGGCCTGCACGTGATCGTCGACGACTGGTCGAGCGAGCGGCGCTTCTCGATGCCCCCGGCGCTGCGCGTGCTGGGCGTGCGCAGCAGCCTCGCCGTGCCGATCGCCGGCAAGGAGCGCCCCTACGGTGTGCTCGACATCCACTCCACCGAGCCCAGCCACTTCACCCCCCAGGACGTCCACTTCGCGCAGGCCTCGGCAAACGTGCTGGCCGATGCCCTCGAGCGCCACAGCGCCGACGAGGCGCTGCGCCACCGGGTCCTGCACGACTCGTTGACCGGCCTGCCCAACCGGCTCAGCTTCGTCGACTCGCTGCGGGACGCCCTGCGCCGCAGCATCGCCTCGGGGTCGCCGGTCGGCATCCTCTTCCTCGACCTCGATCACTTCAAGCTGATCAATGACAGCATCGGCCACCACGCCGGGGACGACCTGTTGCAGGCCGTCGCGCCCCGCCTGCGGGCCCACCTGCGGCCCGGCGACATCGTCGCCCGTTTCGGCGGTGATGAGTTCGGCATCCTCGTCGACCGCCTCACCGACGAGGAGGAGGCGGTGGCGATCGCCGACCGGGTGGCGAGCGCCTTCTCGGAGCCCTACTCGATGGGCGGCGCCGACCATTTCGTCACCGCCAGCGTCGGCATCGCCATCGCCCGGCCCACAGGCCGCGAGCCGGTCGACCCTGAGCTGCTGATCCGCGACGCCGACGCCGCGATGTACCGGGCGAAGGAACGGGGGCGCGGGCGCTGCGAGGTCTTCGACGCCGAGATGCGGGCGCGCGCGGTGCGCCGGCTCGAAACCGAGCGCGACCTGCGCCACTCACTCGACCGCGACGAGCTCGAGCTGCATTACCAGCCGGTGATCGCGCTGGGCAGCGGCGAGATCGTCGGCCTCGAGGCGCTGGTGCGCTGGAACCACCCCGAGCGCGGCCTGCTCGACCCCGGCGAGTTCGTCTCGATCGCCGAGGACAGCGGCCTGATCGAGCCGATCGGGCGCTGGGTGCAGGAGACCGCCTGCCGCCAGGCGCTGGGCTGGCACGAGCTGCGGCCCGACGAGCGCCCGCTCGACGTCGCCGTCAACCTCTCGGCGCGCCAGGTCGCCCACCGAGACCTGGCCGACTCGGTGCGCGAGATCCTCGCCCGCACCGGCCTCGACCCGGTCAACCTGCGGCTCGAGGTGACCGAGAGCGTCCTGGTCGAGGAGTCGGCCAGCGCCACCGCGACCCTGGAGGCGCTGAGCGAGATCGGCGTCCGCCTCGTCCTCGACGACTTCGGCACCGGCTACTCCTCGCTCGCCTACCTCAACCGCTTCCCCTTCGATGCGCTGAAGATCGACCGGTCCTTTGTCGAAGGCCTCGGCCTCGAACAGGAGCGCACGGCGATCGTCGAGGCGGTGATCGGGATGGCCCGGGCGCTCTCGCTCGACGCGATCGCCGAGGGGGTCGAGAACGAGGCCCAACTCTCCGAGCTGCGCCGCCTCGGTTGCGACTTCGCCCAGGGCCACCTCTTCTCACGGCCGCTCGCGCCGCAGAAGGTGACAAGCCTCCTGCGCGAGGGCGCCTTCGATCTAATTGGGGATCTCGCCCGCTAGGTAGGCGTTGCTGAGCACCTGGGCGGTGCTCGGCCGCTCGACGATCAGCCCGTTCTCCTGCATCCAGGCGATGAAAGCCTTCCACTCGGCGGGATCCATCACGCCGCGCTTGGAGAGCAGCGGCAAGGTCGCCGCGAGCTCGGCTTTAGTCAGCTTCGGGTCGAGGTCGGAGTTCGCTTCCAGCAGGGCATTTGCGGTTGCCCCGGGGTTCTCGACGGCGGCCGCCGTGCCGCGGGCGAGCGCGGCGAGGAAGAGGCGGATCGACTGCGGGTCTTCTTCGAGCCGCTTGCGGCTGGCGACCAGGACGAGCTCGTCGTAGGTCGGCACGCCGAGGCGGTCGACCGGGGTGACGACCGGGTCCTTGCCACGCAGCCGCAGGTCGACTCCCTCGACGTTGCTGAAGCCGCCCAGCATCGCCTGCGCCCGGCCGCCGACCAGCGCCGGCAGCAGCCCGTAGCCGACGTTGACGGTGTCGACGTCGGCAGGGGTCAGCTTGGCGCGGGCGAGGATCGTCTTCAGGTAGGCGTCCTGGTAGGGGATGCCGGCGGTGGCGATCGTCTTGCCGCGCAGGTCTCCGACACCGCCGATCCCGGATTTCTTCAGCCAGATCAGCGAGGTCAGGGGGCGGTCGACGACGGCGCCGACGGCGACCACGTCCAGCCCCTGTTCGCGCGCCAGCAGCACCTCGGGCTCATAGGAGATCGCGAGGTCGGTCTGCCCCGAGGCGACCAGCTTGATCGGCGCCGCCGGATCGGACGGGGTCTGGATCGAGACGTCGAGGCCGGCGTCGGCGAAGTAGCCGAGCTTCTGCGCCATGTAGATCCCGGCGTGATCGGGGTTGGGGTAGAAGTCGAGCGTCAGGCTGAGCGGTTCGGTCTGCGCCCCTCCTTCCTCGCTCTTCTCGCCGCAGGCGGCCAGCCCCAGGGCGAGGGCGAGCATGGCGACGGCGAGGGCGATCGCCGGCAGTCGGGGGAGCCTCATCCCCTGCTTTCTATCGCCAAGTGACGATGCGGCGCTCTGCGAGAGCCAGCAGGCCATACAGCGCGATCCCGATCGCGGCGAGGATCGCCGCCGCCGCGAACACCCGCGCCGTCTCCAGTTGGGCGTTGTCCTGCAAGATCAGGTGACCCAGCCCGGAGTCGGCGCCGGCCCACTCGCCGAAGACCGCCGCGATCGGCGCGAACGCGACCGCGATCCGGGCGCCGCTGAAAGCAAAGGGGAGCGAGGTCGGTGCTTCGACCCGCCAGAGCAGCTGCCGGCGCGAGGCGTCGAGGGTGCGCATCATCTTGCTCGTCTCGGCGTCGACCGAGCGCAGCCCGTCGGCGGTGGCGACGGCGATCGGGAAGAAGCAGACCAGCGCGACGATCGCGAGCTTCGGCCCGATGCCGTAGCCGAACCAGACGACGAGGATCGGCGCGAAGACGAGGATCGGGATGGCTTGGGAGGCCACCATCAGCGGATAGGTGGCGCGGCGCAGCACTCCGGAGAGCCGCAGGAGAAGGGCAAAGCCGAGCCCGGCGGCAAGGCCGCAGAGGAAGCCGAGCAGGATCTCGCGCAGGGTGACCCAGGTGTTTTCCGCCAGCAGCGAGCGGTTCTCCCACAGGGCCGAGGCGATTTCCGCGGGGGAGGGAACGAGAATCGGATCGAGGTTGAGCAGATCGGCAAGCGCGCCGCTGCTGGCGGCGAGCTGCCAAGCGCCGATCAGCGCCACGAGCACCACGATCGGAGGTCCCCAGCGCTTCATCCCCACGCCCTCTGGCGAGTTAGCCCCCTATATAGGACGGTAAGTCGCCAGGCGCTCATCGATTTCCCCTTTGCAGCGCCGCCATCGCCCGCTCGCGGACAGTGACGAACTCGGGATCGGTGACCGCGGCGTCGCGGTCCGGGGCCCGCGGGGCGGGGGCGCTCAGCTCCTCGACCACGCGACCGGGCCGCGCCGAGAGCACCGCGACGCGGTCGCAGAGGTAGAGCGCCTCCTCCACGTCGTGGGTGACGAGGACGACGGTGCGGGGCTCCGCCGCCAGCGCGGCCGCCAGCCAGCCCTGCATCTCGGCGCGGGTGATCGCGTCGAGCGAGGCGAAGGGCTCGTCCAGCGCCAGCACCGGCTTGCCGGCGACGAGCGTGCGCAGGAAGGCGACCCGCTGGCGCATCCCGCCGGAGAGCTCGGTGGGACGGGAGCGCTCGAACCCGGCCAGGCCGAAGCGCTCGAACAGCTGCCCGGCCTCCGCCCGCGCCGCGGCGCGGCGGACACCGCGGTTGCGCAGCGCCAGCGCCGCGTTGTCGATCGCGGAGAGCCAGGGAAGCAGGGTGTCGCGTTGCGGCATGAATGCGCAGCGGTCGAGTCGTGCGGCCGGATCGCCGGCACCGCCCACCTCGATCTCGCCGGCGCTGGGCTGCTGCAGGCCGGCGATCAGCTCGAGCAGGGTCGACTTGCCGCAGCCCGAGGGCCCGACCAGGCCGAGCACGCCGTGCGCCGGCACCTCGAGGTCGAGCTGCTCGATCGCCCGCAGCTCCCCGTAGCGATGGCCGAGGCCGCGGACGGAGACCGCGGCCGCCGGCGAGTCGCCGTCGGCGGGCGACGGCTCGGCGCCAGCGAAGTCCTTAATTCTCGTGGCCACCTTGGTATCCTGGCGCACTCCCCGCTCCTGACCAAAACGGTCAGGAAAGTCGATAACCACCCGCGGGGCATTCGATGGACCCGGCAATAATTTTCTTTGGACTAGGTATCGGCGTGCTCGTCGGCATGACGGGCATGGGCGGGGGATCCCTGATGACGCCGCTGCTGATCCTGATCTTCGGGATCCAGCCGACCACCGCGATCGGCACCGACATCTTCTACTCGGCCGTCACCAAGACGGTTGGCGGCTGGCGCCACCTGCGGATGAAGACGGTCAACATGGAGCTGGTCAAATGGCTGGCCCTGGGCAGCGTGCCGGCGGCGGTCAGCGGCGTCGCGATCGTCTCGGTGCTCGAGAACCACATCGGCGAAGACCGGCTCGACTCGCTCGTCTACGCGGTTCTCGGCGGCACCCTGCTGATGGTCGGCATCATCACCCTGGCGCGGGCGCTGATCCTGCGCGATCTGGTCGACGAGCGCGACCGCTTCGAGGTCGAACGCCGCCACAAAGTCGCGGCGGTCCTGATCGGCGCCACGACCGGCTTCGTGATCGGCATCACCTCGGCCGGCTCGGGAACGGTGATCGCGATCCTGCTGATCGCCGTCTACCGCCTCGCGCCCAAGAAGGTCGTCGGCACCGACGTCTTCCACGCCGCCATCCTGCTCTGGGCCGCGGGGATCGCGCACTGGATCGGCGGCAACGTCGACTTCGTCCTCGCCGGCAACATCCTGATCGGCTCGATCCCCGGGGTCATCATCGGCGCCGCCCTGTCGAGCAGGGCTCCCCAGGGCTTCATCCGCACCGCGCTTGGCCTGGTCCTGATCGGCTCCGGCATCGTCACGATCCAGAAAGGCGACCCGAACGTCTGGCCGATCGCAGCAGCTGTTGCGGCTGTCGGCCTGGGCGGGATCCTCGCCGCTCCCCGCTGGCTCCATCGCCGTCGCCAGCGCGAAGCAGCCGAGCTTGCGTTGGAGTCGGCCAACTAGCCGATAGCGCGGGACGCCTGATTTACTGCCTTTATGCGAGTTTCGGCAAAGGCTGACTACGCGGTGCGGGCGGCAGCCGAGCTGGCAGCCGCGGGGGATGAGCCCGTCAAGGGCGAGCGCCTCGCCGAGGCGCAGGACATCCCGCTGCAGTTCCTCGAGCACATCCTCTTGGAGCTGAAGCACCACGGCATCGTCCGTGCCCGCCGCGGCGCCAAGGGCGGCTACTGGCTTGCCAAGCCGGCCGATGCGATCACCGTGGCCGATGTCGTCCGCGCCGTCGAGGGCCCGATCGCTCACGTGCAGTCATCCCCCCCGGAGGACATCGAGTACAAGGGCCACGCCGAGCACCTGCAGGAGGTCTGGATCGCGGTCCGCGCCAACCTCCGCGCCGTCCTCGAGCACGTCACCCTCGCCGACCTCGTGGCCGGCGAGCTCCCCGAGGACATAAAGCACCTCGCCGCCTCGCCCGACGCCTGGGCTCCCCGCTAGGAGCGGGTCTGCGGAGGCGCCCTAGCGTCCGAGTTGCGACACAAAGGTGTCGCGCAAATTCTTTGAATGTGCGCGCAACATGCGCGCTGCAGCTGCCTAGCGTCAGCCGCTGTGTATCTACTGGTCAGTGGCCCGGATGGTCGCCCCGTTGAACTCAGCCGGGATGCTTGGGATCATGTCCGGAAGCAGCACCCCGAGATTGCCGATTCGCTGTTGGATGTCGTGCTGACCATCGAACACCCTGCCTATCGAGAGCCTGACGCCATGCCGGGGAGGGAGCGGTTGTTCAGGCGTGGAGGGCCAGGAGGTTGGATGCGTGTCGTCATCGAGTTCACTGGTGACTTTGACCGCGTCGTTACGGCTTTTTCTCAGAGCGTCGATCCGACGTCGGGACGTTTGCGATGACCGTCCGGTTGGGAGATCACGAGTTCGATGACGTTGTATACGACGTGGAGAGAGACGTCCTCTACATGCACAAGGGCAAACCCGTCCCCGCAGGAGAAACCATCGCTACGCCGGAGGGTCACGCTGTCAGGCTGAACGACATCGGCGAGATCATCGGCATAACCGTCGTCAACGCGAAGGGCCTGTCCGAGCGCGACGGCCAGATCACGATCTCCATCCCCGAGCGACTCGAAACCTCAGCCAGCGATCTGGCACCGGCATTGGTCGGCTGACGCCGACCGGTCACTTTCCGCCCCTCCCGTACAAGCCCCGGTTTGCCTGAGCAAGCCGGGGAGCAAGTGCTGTGCCACGCTTCCTGACTTTGCTGATCGACTTTCTGCTAAGGTGCCCGCCTTCATTCCTTATTAATTTCATCAAGAAAGAAGGGAAGGGTTAGATGACGAGCCCTCGCAAGGGTAGGAAGACCGTTGGATTGGGCCTCGTGGCCGCCTTGCTCGCACTGGTTGCCATCGCGGTGGCCGGTTGCGGCAGCAGCAGCGACTCGGACTCGAGCTCCTCGGGCGGCAAGCTCGACGTGGTTGGCTACTCGACCCCCGAAACCGTCTACCAGGAAAGCCTGGAGCCCGCATTCGAGAAGACCTCCGCGGGCAAGGGGGTCAGCTTCAGCAACTCCTTCGGCGCCTCCGGCGATCAGAGCCGTGCCGTCGCGGCCGGCCAGCCCGCCTCGGTGGTCCACTTCGCCCAGGCCGGCGACATGGAACGTCTGGTCGAAGAAGGCCAGGTCGACGCCAACTGGGACAAGCAGCCCTACGGCGGCATCGCCCAGGACTCGGTCGTGGTCATCACCGTCCGCAAAGGCAACCCGAAGGGGATCCATTCCTTCGACGACCTCTTGACCAAGGACGTCGGCATCGTCACCCCCAACCCGTTCAGCTCTGGCGCGGCGCGCTGGAACGTCATGGCTGTCTACGGCACCGAGATCAACGCCGGCAAGTCGCCTGAAGAGGCCCTCGCGGCGGTCAAGACCGTGCTCGAAAAGACCGTGGCGCAGCCGGGCAGCGCTCGCGACGCGCTCGCCGCCTTCACCCAGGGCGAGGGCGACGTGCTGCTGGGTTACGAGAACGAGGCGATCAAGGCCGAAAAGGAAGGCGAAGACGTCGAACACGTGATCCCGCCTTCGACGATCCAGATCGAAACCCCGATCGCCGTGACCAAGGAAGCGCCGGAGCCCGCCGCTCAGGACTTCCTCAAGTTCATCTGGTCGAACGCCGGCCAGGAAATCTGGGCCGAAAACGGCTACCGGCCGGTTAACCCGAAGCTGGTCGACTCGAAGCAGTTCCCGACCCCGAAGGAACTGTTCAAGATCAGCCAGTTCGGCGGCTGGGGCAAGGTCAACGACGAATTCTTCGACGAAGAAACCGGTTCGGTGGCCAAGATCGAGGGCGAACTCGGAGTCTCGACCTCCGGCTAGGCGATGGAGGCGCATTCGGCGACAGCCTCAGCACCCCGGGCGGGCATCCGCCTGCCCGGGGTCGGTGCCGGCCTCGGCCGGGGGACGGTCGTGCTCTACCTGAGCCTGATCGTCCTGCTGCCGCTGGCCGCGGTCGTCAGCCAGTCGTTCGAAGAGGGGCTCAGCGGCTTCTGGGATGCCGTCACCTCGCCCCTGGCGGTCTCCTCGTTGAAGCTGACGGTGATCTGCTCGCTGATCGTCGTGGTGATCAACGCGATCTTCGGCACGATCATCGCCTGGATCCTCGTCCGCGACGAGTTTCCCGGCAAGAGCGCCGTCAATGCCGTCATCGACCTTCCCTTCGCGCTGCCGACGATCGTCGCCAGCCTCACCCTGCTGGCGCTCTACGGCAACGAAAGCCCGCTCGGCATCCACCTCGCCGCGACGCGGGCGGCTGTCGTCGTCGCCCTGCTCTTCGTCACCCTGCCGTTCGTGGTGC
Organism: uncultured Solirubrobacterales bacterium; assembly: GCA_963770315.1. Taxonomy (GTDB): domain Bacteria; phylum Actinomycetota; class Thermoleophilia; order Solirubrobacterales; family 70-9; genus VRUE01. Next base: position 1,908,804 of record CAVYPC010000002.1, on the reverse strand, counting down.
GGGCGGTGCAGCCGCTGCTGATCGAGATGGACCGTGAGATGGAGGCAGCCGCGGCGTCGCTCGGGGCCGGTGGCTTCACCATCTTCCGCCGCATCATCTTCCCCAACCTGCTTCCCGGCCTGGCTGCCGGCGTCGCTCTTGCCTTCGCCCGCGCGCTCGGCGAGTTCGGCTCGGTGCTCCTTTTCGCCGGCGGGCTTCCCCAGACGATGGTCTCCTCGATCTTCATCCGCCAGCAGATCGAGTCCGGCAACGATGTCGGAGCCTCGGCTGTCTCGGTAGTTCTTCTGGTGGCTGCACTGGCGCTGCTGGGAATCGTCTCGCTGATCCAGCGCTGGGGCAGTCGCCACGAACGGAGCAACGTCGAGGTTGGCCCGACGATCATGCCCTTCAGTGGCGGCGGCGGGGGTGCGTGATGGCCAGCGCCAACGCCACCAGTCGCTGGGGACTGCGCGTCCTCGGGCTCGGCTACCTGGCCCTCCTCCTGCTCGCCCCTCTGGTGATGATCTTCTTCAAGACCTTCGAGCACGGGCTGGCACCGCCGATCGACGCAATCACCTCGCCTGACGGCCTGCACGCGCTGAAGCTGACGCTGATCACGGTCGCGATAGCGGTGCCGCTCAACACGATCTTCGGCATCGGCTGCGCACTGATGCTCGTCCGCAGTCGCTGGCGAGGCAACGCGGTGATCGACGCAGTCATCAACCTTCCCTTCGCGGTCTCGCCGATCGTGATCGGCCTCTCGCTCTTCCTCCTCTACGGGACCGACGGCTGGCTCGGGCCGACGCTGGCCGAAGCCGGGATCAAGGTTCTCTTCTCGGTTCCGGGAATCGTCCTCGCCTGCATCTTCGTCTCGCTGCCCTTCGTCGTCCGCGAGACGGTGCCGGTCCTGCAGGAGATCGGCACCGATCAGGAGCAGGCGGCCTCTACCCTGGGCGCCAACGCCTGGCAGACCTTCTGGCGCATCACCTTGCCGGCGATCCGCTGGGGCGTCGCCTACGGCGTCGTGCTGACGACGGCCCGCGTGCTCGGCGAGTTCGGTGCGGTGACGATCGTCTCCGGCTCGATCTCGGGGCAGACCCAGACCCTGCCGCTCTTCGTCGAGAAGCAGTTCGCGAACTTCAATCTGCCGGGTGCCTACGGCGCCTCGATCGTGCTCGCGATCCTCGCCCTCTCAACCCTGCTGGCAATGAACCTGCTCAAACGAAAGGAGGACGCCTGATGGGAATCACAGTCGAGGGAGCATCGAAGCGCTTCGGTGACTTTCAGGCGCTTCAAGACGTATCGATCAAGGTCCCGGACGGATCGTTGACGGCTTTGCTGGGCCCGAGCGGCAGCGGCAAGTCGACCCTGCTGCGGGCGATCGCCGGGCTCGAGACGCTCGACGCCGGGCGCGTCATGATCGACGACGAGGACGTCTCCAGCAAGCCGGTGCAAAAGCGCGAGGTGGGCTTCGTCTTCCAGCACTACGCCGCCTTCAAGCACATGACCGTCTACGAGAACGTCGGCTTCGGATTGAAGATCCGCAAGTGGAAGAAGCCGCAGATCCAGGAGCGGGTGCACGAGCTGCTGCGGCTGGTCCAGCTCGACGGGCTCGCGGGCCGCTACCCCTCGCAGCTCTCGGGCGGCCAGCGCCAGCGCATGGCCTTGGCCCGGGCGCTGGCTGTGCAGCCGCAGGTGCTGCTGCTCGACGAGCCCTTCGGGGCGCTCGACGCCAAGGTCCGCAAGGACCTGCGCGCCTGGCTGCGCCGCCTCCACGACGAGATGCACGTGACGACGATCTTCGTCACCCACGACCAGGAGGAGGCGATGGACGTCGCCGGCCAGCTCGTCGTGATGAACGAAGGGCGGGTCGAGCAGTCGGGGACCGCCGACGACCTCTACGACCACCCGGCCAACGAGTTCGTGATGAGCTTCGTCGGCGAGGTCAACCGTCTCGGCGAGCACTTCGTGCGGCCGCACGACATGGATGTCGTCCTCGATCCCGGTGAGAACACCGAGGAGGCGATGGTGCAGCGCATCGTCGCCCTCGGCTTCGAGATCCGGGTCGAGTTCGTGCTCGGCGACGGGACCGAGGTCTGGGCGCAGCTGACCCGCGCCGAGCTGCAGAAGCTCGAGCTGCGCGAGGGTCAGATCGTCCACCTGCGCCCCGGTCAGCTCAAGAGCTTCAGCGGTGATGTCCAGCCGTCCGGCGATCGTGGGGCCTCGACTCCCCGCGACGCACCGGGTGGCGACGACGCAGGAATAACTGCAGCCGCCTGAAGAGGCGACGGGGTGGGGCGCGCTTTGCCGGGTGGCGCCCCACCCCAACTCGCCGCTGTCCCGCTTGGTTTGCGAGCCGACGATCGGGGAACAGGGGCAAGGATGCCGGCGATCAAGAGAGCCATTGGGCGTAAGGCGGCCAAGTCAACCGTCAAGCACTCGCTGCGCGGGGTGACCTCGAAGGGGAGTCGACGGCCGATGCGCTCCCTGACCTTGCTCGCCATTGGGTTCCTGCTGGGAGGGCTCGCGGTATGGCTGGCTGGGCGTCCGAGGGAAACAGGCGCGGCTCAGCTGTCCTGATGGACCCGTAGCCGGCGGGTAGTCGATTGCACGTGGCCTGGGGCGTGAGCGCCCCCGACCCTTTCTTGCTATTCTTGAGTTAGAAACTCAACAAACTAAGGAAAGGAGACGCGATGAGCTCGAAAGGCGCCACTAAATTCACCTCGAGGGGCCGGCTTGCCGGCCTGGTTCGCGACGAGGCCCCGGTCGGTACCGGCACCAACCGGGCCAACCGCGCCACCCAGCGGGATCCGGGCCAGTCCTCCGTGGACGAGGCCCTTTACTACCGGGCCCGCCTGATTCTCGGCGATTCCCTGGCTCGCCCCAGTCGCTGAAGTGGCGAACCGCGATACGGGCCACGCCGGCGATATCGCCGGCGTGGCCCGTATCCCAACCGGACGCCTTGGCTAAGCGCCGGCTTTCGCGGGGGGTGCGGCAGCTGCCGGTTCTTCGGGCGGCTGCGGGTAGGCCTGTACCGCGAGGTTCCAGCTTTTCAGCGCGAAGGTGACTTTCGCCGCGCCCGCGTACTGGATGGCGACGGTGTGGCCGCCTTTGCCGAGCACCGTGGTCTGCGTCACCGTGTGAACCAGTGCCGCGGCTTTGGCGCCTTCGGAGGCCGGGGTGGCCGGGGCGAAGTTGACTTTCCCCGTCGTCTGCCCGTCGATCAGGATCTGGATCGGGCAGGCGAGTTCCGCCGCCGGTTTGTCCGCGATGCACGTTGCCGACCCCGAGAAGGTGACCACCGTCGACGCGATGCCCTTGGTCGCGAACGAGGTGAACGCGGTCGGGATGTAGCCGGCCGTGGTCGCCGAGGCCGAGAAGGGGGCCGTGCCCGCCGCGATCGCCGCTATCGGCGTCAGCGGCGCTTCGGCCTTCTTCAGGTAGACGTTGCCCGCCGCCTTTTTCTTCAGGTAGAGCGTGTTGGCTTTCTGGTTGGAGACGTAGAGATGCGCCGCCTTCTGGTTCGTGAGGAAGGACCCGGCGAACGAGGGATTGGCGGCGACGACGACGGCAAGCGCCGCCGCGACCGCGACCACTAGTGCCGCGCGAGGCCTGGACAGTCTTCTGCTGAGCAATGGAACCTCCGTGTTAGGGGCTTGCCGGGAAGCCTTCTTTAGTAAAGAGGTCAATAAAGTACAGAAGGTGCTAGGGTCTTGTCGAGTAAGCCACTCAACAAGCTCCGGAACCCGGCAGGAAAGGAAGCAAATCCGCATGAGAATCAAGACTCTCGCCATAACGGCCATCGCCCTACTGGGGCTCGCCGTGCCGGCGTCTGCCGGTGCCCAGACCCTGATCGGGTCGGGCTCGGTTGCCGCACAGCCCGTGCTGCAGGCGCTCTTCGCCCAGTACACGAAGGTGACCAAGGGGAAGGTCAAGTTCGTCTACACCGCCAACGGAGGCAACGCCGGCGTCAAAGACGTCCAGAACGGCACCAGCCAGTTCGCCGGCCAGGCCCGCACGCCGCTGCCCAGCGACGCGGGGACGACCTACGTCAAGCTCTACCTCGACGGCCTCTGCATCGACGTCAACCCGAAGAACAAGCTGAGCGACATCAGCATCCAGCAGACCCACGACATCTACCGGGGCCTGCTGACCAACTGGAGCCAGCTTCCAGGCTCCGGTCTTGACACGACGATCGACCCGGTCGGCCGCGACACCAACGGCGGGACCTACAACTTCTTCCTGCAGGCGGTGCTGAACAACGAACCGCCGGCGTCGAACGTCAACGCGCTGACTGCCGACGGCCTCGTCGTCAATGCGGTCAAGCAGGATCCGAATGCGATCGGCTACGACGGCCTCGCCTGGCAGGGCAAGGGCCAGAAGGCGCTGAAGGTCAATGGCGTCAAATGCGAATCCTCGAAGATCAGCGTCGAGCCGCTCAAGTACCCGCTCTCGCGCTACATCTTCATCGTCCTGCCGACCGCGAGCCCCAACCCGGCGGTGCAGAAGTTCGTCGACTGGGCACGTCGCGACGCGGTGGCCGGAGAAGTGATCGCCAAAGCCGGCGGAGTGCCCGCCTTCAACAAGAAGAAGTAAGTGGAGGACTCCTTCCCCGAGGAGTACGGCCCGCGGTGGTCGGACCGGCGCGTCGAGCGGATGCTCGGCGCGCTGGTCTGCGCCGTCGTGGCGCTGCTGCTGGCGATGATCGTCACCGTCTTCGTCAAGGCGTGGCCGTCCTTCGCCCATAACGGCCTCGCCTGGTTCGGGCCCGGCGGCAACGTCGACGACCAGCTCAACGCGATCTTCCTCTCTGGCCAAGCGGGCGCCGAATACGTCTACACCTTCCACGCCTGGCCGCTGATCTGGAGCACGATCCTGATCACCGGCGGCGCCGTCGCGATCGCCCTCTTCTCGGCCCTCTTCGTCGCCGTCTTCATCGTCGAGTTCGCGCCCGAGTGGATGAGCAACATCCTGCAGCCGGTCGTCCGCTTCCTCGCCAGCGTCCCCTCGGTGATCTACGGCCTGCTCGGCGTGCTGGTGCTGGTGCCCTTCATCGGCAACCACCTGGTCAGCGAGTCGCAGAAGGCCTCGGTCGCCGGCGTGATCTCGCTCAGCGGCTACAGCCTGCTGGCGGCGGTCGTCGTGCTCACGGTGATGATCGCGCCGCTGATGGTCTCGATCTTCTCCGACGGTCTGCGCTCGGTGCGCCCGGGCTGGCTGGAGGGTTCCCTTGCCCTGGGCGTCAACCGCTGGCGCACGACCTGGAAAATCGCCGTCCGCACCGCCCGCCCGGCGATCGTCGCCGGGACGGTGCTGGCCGTGGCGAGGGCGATCGGCGAGGCGGTGATGCTGGCGATGATCTCGGGCTCGGTCGGCTTCGCCCCCAATCCCGCCGACGGCGCGATCTTCATCTTCGAGCCCTCGCGCCCCCTGGCGCCGACGATCGTCAAGAACATCGACCAGCTCAGCTCGCCGCCGGCAAACGCGACGCTCTTCGCGATCGCCTCGGTGCTGCTCTTCTCGGCGGCGCTGCTCTCGTTGACCGGCTGGGCGGCGCGGCGTGCGATGCGCAAATACGGAGCGACGGCCTGATGGGCACCCCCGTAGCGACGCCACCGGCCCAGGCCCCGCCGGGCGGGATCCAGCCGCGGCCCGGCAAGGGGGCGGTAGAGGGCAGCGCCACCTGGCGGCTCACCGATCGCATCGGCCTGGCGGTCTGCTGGGCGCTTGGCCTGCTCTTCTGCGCGATCGCCGTCGCGATCGCCGTCTACCTGCTGGTCCAGGGAATCAAGTACCTGCGCCCCTCGATGCTGGTCACGCCGGCCTCGGCGGGGTTCACCCAGAGCGAAAGCGGCGGCTTCTCCGACGCCCTCGCCGGCACCCTGATCGTCGCCGCGATGGGGATCTCGATCGCCCTGCCGATCGGCATCGGCATCGCCGTCTGGCTGGTCGAGTACGGCCGGCCCGCCGGCCTGGCCCGGATCACCGAGTCGACGATCGAGGCGATCGCCGGCATCCCCTCGATCGTCCTGGCGCTGTTCGGCACGGTGATCTTCTCCAGCGCCGCACTCGGCTTCCTCAGCCGCACCTCGGACGGCGTCGTCTTCGGCCGCTCCTTCTTTGCCGCCTCGGCGATGCTCTCGCTGGTCGCTCTGCCGCTGATCGTCGCCAGCACCCGCGAGGGCCTGCAGTCGATCCCGCGGCATGTGCGCGAGGCCTCCTACGCGATCGGCAAGACCAAGGCCGCGACGACCCGGCGGATCCTGATTCCCGCCAGCCGGCCGCAGATCGCCACCGGGGCGATGCTCGGCCTGGGCAGGATCATCGGCGACACCGCGATCATCGTCGTCCTCCTCGGCGCCACCCAGAACTTCGCCCCGGTCGAAGGCGCGGCGTTCCCGTTCAACTACCTGCGCGGCGCCGGCACGACGCTGACCAACTTCGTCTACGAGGCCTCCCCGACCGGGAACCTCAACCAGCCCCAGAAGGCCTATGCGGCGGCCTTCGTCCTGCTGCTGATGGTCCTGGCCCTGAACGCGGCCGTCGACGTCGTCCACCGCCGCGCGAGAAAGGTCGGAGCATGGAGTTCGTAACCGGCGTGTCCGAGGTTATGGGTCGTATAGGCACCGAAAACTCGGACACGGGGGGTCCGCCGCCGGTGCGGCGACTGCCCCTGGAGGATGTGCCGGCCGCGAGGCAGGCGCCGCCGTCGGTCGGCGCCGCCGTCAACGGCGCTCCGACCCAGGGCGGTTTCACCGGCGCCCGCCGTTCGATCGGCGCGCCCCAGTTCTCGATCCGCCGCATGGAGATCGACGACGTCTCTGTCTCCTACTCCAACCGCGAAGCGGTGAAATCGGTCTCGCTGCCGGTTCGCCAGGGCGAGGTGCTGGCGATGATCGGCCCTTCCGGCTGCGGCAAGACGACCCTGCTGCGCTCGCTCAACCGGCTCACCGAGCTGACCAGCACGGCCACTCTGCGTGGCTGCATCCTGCTCGACGACGTCGACATCGCCCAGATCGAGCCGACCCTGCTGCGGCGGCGGGTGACGATGGTCTTCCAGCAGCCCAACCCGTTCCCGATGAGCGTCTTCGACAACATCGCCTACGTCCTGCGCGAGCAGGGGTCGCGGCGCCAGCGCAAGAAGACGCTCGAGCCCAAGGTCCACAGCGCGCTCGACCGGGCCGGCCTCTTCGAGGAGGTCAAGGACAACCTCGACCACCCGGCGCTGAAGCTCTCCGGCGGTCAGCAGCAGCGGCTCTGCATCGCCCGTGCGCTGGCCGCCGAGCCCGAGGTGCTGCTCCTCGACGAGCCCTGCTCGGCGCTCGATCCTCAGTCGACCCAGGTGATCGAGGACCTGATCGTGAAGCTGCGCGACGACGTCGCTGTGGTGATCGTCACCCACAACCTCCAGCAGGCCTACCGGATCGCCGATCACGTCGCCTTCATGTATCTGGGCGAGCTGGTCGAGTACAACAGCGCGACCGCCCTCTTCGGCTCGCCCCGTGAGAAACGGACGCAGGAGTACGTGAGCGGTGCGTTCGGCTAGCCCTTATCTAGCGCGGGTGGGGGTCCTCGCGGTCTGCGGGTCCCTGCTCGCCGGCGCGTTCGCGGGTTGCTCGACGACGCAGGAAAAGGCCGCCCACCAGCAGGCTCGCGCCAAGCACATCCTCGAAGCCCGCGAGAAAAGGAGTCGCAAGCGATGAACTACGAGTCCTGCGAGGGGTGCGGGGCGCCGCTCGACCCGCAGCAGCGCTACTGCGTCGAATGCGCGGCGCGGCGCGGCAACGGCGCCAACCCCTCATCGCGCTACTTCGCCGCGATGAGCAAACGCGCCCGGCGGCCGGTCTCCCGCCCCGCCGCCAAGACCGCGCCGGGCAGTCGTGCCGCGGCGGTCGGATTCTTCGCCCTGCTGCCGATCGCGGTGGCGATCGGCGTCGTCGTCGGCCGCAGCGGGACCGACGAAGGCGGAAACGAGGCGCTGCTGAAGGCGCTGCGCAATCAGGACGCCGCCGTCGCCACCACGGCCGCCGGGCCCGCGGCGTCGGCGAGCGCCAAGGCGAAGAACGGCAAGTCCAAGCAGGCGGATAAGGCCACGAGCAAAGGGGCCGGCAAGGTGGTCGCCAAGACCAGCAACGGAACCGTCCACCAGGTGACCGGCTTCAAGCCGAGCGCGACGAAGACCGAGGAAGACACCAAGCTGGTCGAAAACAACGTCGAACAGACCGGCTCGACCTACATCGAAGCGCAGCAGAACCTGCCCGACGTGGTCGTCGTCGGCGGCGATCCCGGCTCCGCGCCGGCCCCGAGCACGGGGAGCCAGCCGTGACGAAACCGGAGGAGAACAAGGACCTCGTCGCCCAGCGCGACCGCTTGCTGGAGAAGTTCACGATCATGCAGGCCGACCTCGGCGGCGCCTTCTACGAGATGGCGATCCGCGACCACGTGCGAATGGACGTCCTGACGCGCAAGGCAGCCGAGCTGCAGCGGGTCGACGCCGAGCTGCTCGAGGCGGAGCGGATGCTGGAGCTGCTGGGATGAAGCGACTGCGCAGCTCATTGACGGCCGCTTACGCCGCGGCGGCGACGCTGACCGGCAAGCGCTTCGGGCTGCTGGTCGCCTCCTCGGTGGTCGCCACGTCGGCGATCGTCGCCAGCGCGATGACCGGGACCGGCAACAGCGGCGCCCTGGCCGCGCTGCTCGGTCGCAGCCTCGCCGCCGACAACGTCCCGGCGGCCAGCGGCCCGCCCGCGGAAGCCCTTCAACCCGCCGACCCCGGGCCCGTCAGCTCGGCGCCCCCACCGGAAGCCGCCGCCCCGGCGCCGAGCCCGCCCCCGCCGGAACCCGCCTCGCCTTCGCCCGAAAGCGTCCCGAGCAGCGAGCCGCCGCCCCCCGCGGCTCCTGCGGTGCCCGAAGCGGGTCGGATCAAGCACGTCTTCGTCGTCTCGCTGACCAGCCCCGGTTACGACGCGGCCTTTGGCGAAACGGCGCAGATGCCGTATCTGGCGACGCAGCTGCGACCCAAGGGCGAGCTGCTGAGCGGCTACTCCCTACTCGACGCCGCCGCCCTGCCCAACGGCATCGCAGCGGTCAGCGGCCAGCCGCCGAACGCCTCGACCCAGGCCAACTGCTCCACCTACACGGAATTTCCGCCGAGCGCCAAGGCCGACGCCAAGGGCGTCGTCTCCGGGGCGGGCTGCGTCTACCCGGTCGAAACTCTGACGATCTCCGATCAGCTCGCCAGCGGGCAGTTCGGCTGGCGGGCATACGCGGAGGGCATGGTCGACGAAACCGGCAAAGCGGCCAACTGCGTCCATCCCGAAGCAGACGCGACCGACGTGCCCCCACCGGGGGCCTACGCGGCGGCGCAGAACCCGTTCGTCCACTTCCACACGCTGCTCGACCTCGGCGACTGTGCGACCAACGACCTACCGCTAGAACAGCTGCCGGCGGACTTGCGCAAGGCCGAGAAGACCGCGAACTACTCCTATATCGTGCCGACCCCGTGCGACTCCGGCGCCAGCGGCCAGTGCGCCCCCGGCTCGGTGGAAGGCGCGGCCGCGGGCGACGCCTTCCTCGCCAAATGGGTGCCGCGGATCCTCGCCTCGCCCGCCTACAAGGAAGACGGCCTGCTGATCGTCACCTTCGCTGCCGCAAGTGCGCCCAGCGCCGAAGGGGCGCCGGCGCCGGCCGACGACCCCCTCCACACCGGCGCGTTGCTCGTCTCCCGTTTCGTGCCCCCGGGATCTACCGACGCGACGGCCCTCGATCCCTACTCGCTGTTGCGCACCACCGAGGATCTCTTCGGCCTCGCTCATCTCGGTCTGGCGAACGCAGCAAAGGCTAGGTCCCTCGCCCCCGACCTGCTGGGCGAAACGAGTGGGGACTAGCGTGCCCGGCAGGGCGCGGGGGGGGGTTGAGATGGTCGGGCCGACGATGCACGTCACGGCGAAGGTCGACTACGCGGTCCGCGCGATGGTCGAGCTGGCCGCGGCCGGGGGTGGGCCGATCAAGGGCGAAGCGATCGCCAATGCCCAGGCGGTTCCGTTGCGGTTCCTCGAGAACATCCTGATCGAGCTGCGCCACGCGACCCTGGTGCGCAGCCAGCGTGGGGCGGACGGCGGCTACCGGCTGGCGCGCCCGGCCGACGAGATCACGCTCGCCGACGTGATCCGCACCGTCGAGGGGCCGATCGCGAGCATCCGCTCCGAGCGGCCCGACGAGCTCACCTACTCCGGTACCGCGGCACCCCTGCGCGACGTCTGGGTGGCGCTGCGGGCCAACATGCGAGCCGTCCTCGAGTCGGTGACGCTGGCCGACGTCGCCAGCGGCGAGCTGCCCGCGGACATCCTGCGCCTCACCGCCGAGCCCGAGGTTTGGGAGCCGCACTGACCCGTTGGATCGTGCTCAGGGCTTCAGGCGGAACGGGGGGTACTGGTCGGTCACGAGGGTGAAGGCGTAGCCGGTAACGCGGTTGCCCCAGCGGATCGTGCCCTCGACGAAGCTGAAGATGCCACGTGGGTAGCGGCCGGTGAAGAGGATCGCGAACCAGGCGCCGATCACGGCGAAGAAGGCGCCGATGTAGAGGAAGAAGAGGACGATGTAGTGGGGGATGGCCAGCAGCCACTTGACCAGTGGCAGGCCTCGCTCCAGGCGCTCAACGTCCGGGTACGGCAAGTCCAGATGAACCGCCTGCATCTCGTCGGTCGACGGGTATTCGTCGTCCATCAACGCGACGTAGACGCCGATCCGGTTGGCGAAGCGCGTCAGTTCGAGGTTCCAGTCGAACCACCAGCGCGGGTATTTCTTCCTGAAGAGGATCATCAGCACGGTCGGAAAGATGACGAGGCTGCCGCCGGCGATCACGACGTTGGAGCCGTACTCGCCTGCGCCGCCGGCGAGTTCCGATCCGGGCAGGAGGCCGGCGAGGATCGCGATCGGGATCACGGCGAAGATCCGGAAGGCGCTCAAGAGGCGGTTCAGCTGCCTGTCTGGGTAGTCGACGGAGAAGGTGACTGGGTAGGGAGACGGCTCCATCTCTTCTCTCCTTTTGTGAGTTCAGGGAATCATTGCCGACCGATCGGCGGCGGGCATCGGGAGAAGCCCGCAGCTGCTCCGAGTTAGGCTGGGCGCCAATGCGACGCCTTCTCGTCCTCGCCACGACGCTTCTCGCGCTCCTCCACCTGGCCCAAGTGGCCGCCGCCGCGCCCCTCCACGGCGAAGCGGATGACGACACGGTCATCGTCGTCAACGGCGATGTGGAAGTAGGGCTCGGCGAAACCTCACAGAGCATCTTCATCGTCAAGGGCAACGCACGGATCGCCGGCCTGGTCGAAGGGGACGTCGTCCTGCTCGACGGCGACGCACGGATCCGCGGCCACGTCACCGGCGACGTGGTGACGATCGCCGGCCGGGCCCACCTGCTGCAGACCGCGACCGTCGAGGGCGACGTGCTCTACGGGGACGAGCGGCCGCGGATCGCTCCGCAGGTGACGGTCGGGGGCAAGGTCCAGAAGGAAGGCTGGACCGACTCGCTCGACCTCCTTCCCTTCATCGGCGCCTTCGTCTTCTGGCTGGCGATGTCGATCTCCGCCGCGATCCTCGGCATCCTCCTTCTCCTGCTCGCGCCGCGAGCCGCCGACGCGGTCTTCGCCCAGGTCAAGGCCCGCTTCTGGACGGCGGTGGGCATCGGCATCGGCGTCACCGTCGCCCTGCCGGCGATCGTCTTGGTGGCGGCGATCGCCCTGGTCGGCCTGCCGCTGGCGATCGCGCTCGGGCTGGCCCTGCTGCCGCTTGCCGCGGTCGCTTACGTGACCGCTGCTTGGGCGCTCGGCCGCCTGATCGTCGGGCCGCCCCGAAATCGCCTTCTCGCCTTCCTCGCCGGCCTGGCGATCCTGCGCGCGATCGCGCTGGTGCCGTTCTTCGGGGCGCTGGTCTGGCTCGGCGCCGTCATCGTCGGTCTCGGTCTGCTCTCCGCGGCGACCGTCGCCGCCCGCGCCGAGCCGGCCTGATCGTCAACCTCGCGGCGGAAGGCAAGGCTGGGCCGGGATCGTCCCGGCCCAGCCCGGTAGGCGTCGGTCGCGGTCCTCAGAGCAGGCCGCGGATTTCGAAGCTCACCTGAGTGGTTTTTTTCGCGTCCGTATAGGCTTTCATTTCGGTTTTGCCGTGGAGTTGTCCGTCGTGCATTTCTTCATTTTTGCCGCACGCTTTTTCTTCACCTATGACTTCGTAGCTGAGCGCGACGACTGTGTTGGTGAAGAGAACGTAGTTTTCCGAGACTTTTTTGGTCGGTCGCATGTTCTTCAGGTCCACGATCGGGCCCACCGGGGCCTGTTCCCGAAGCAGAATGGTGCATTTGGCTTTGCCGCCTTCTGTCGCTGTTATCTGGATATTTTTCCCGACCCCGCAGGAGATTGCGAGAGGCCCGGGTGTATGGATCCCGATTTTGTCTGTGAGTACCACGTCTGTTTCGAGGGTCTGGAGATATTCGCAGCCCTGGAATTCGACGTCGGTCGTCAGTTTGCCGGGTTCGGTGATGCAACCGGAGTAGGTGGGTTTGATTTTCAGCGTGGTGACGTTCTGGGCCCCAGGGCTGGCTTCGTATTTGACCGAGGTACATTTGACTTTGAGGCTTTCGGTTGTCAGTTCCGCTTCGCCGTTTTCGGCGATCGCAAACGGGGTTGCTGAGCCAAACCCCATGCGCTTCCCGTCCTGGATCATGGCGTCGACGTATGCGCTGGATTTGTTTGTGGCCCGCAGTGTCGCTTCGCCTTTGTATTTCATCGTCTGTTTTTCCGCGCCACAGAGGGCTTCCGCCCCGGTTGTTCTGATCGCGGTTGCGGATTCAATGCCGAAGTTGACGACGACATCGTTGACCGTGGTCGGTGTGTTGACGTCGTTCGCGAAGGTGACGCCAGACAGGTTGGACTGCGCTTCCACGTCGTACTTGCAGAGCGTGCTCGCGCCTTCGTCTTTGCTGTTGCTGGTGTTGTAGACGAAGATTTCGATCTTTTTCCCGGTCGGGCATTCGATGTTGGTGGTGCCGATCAGGTGTTCTTCCTCGTTTTCTGTGATTGTCGCCTTCGTTTCGATCTTGAAGGTGCAGCTGTTCGTTGTCACTGTCGTGGTCTTTGTGCCAAGCAAGGGCACGATCACGTGACAGGTTTCGTATTCCGGGCTGAGGATGATCTGTTTGCTCGATGGGCCTTCGGTCGCCGCTTCGCCGTTGTATTTGATCGTCGAGCATGTAAGCGACGGGAGGCTGCCGATCGTGACCGAGTTGCTGCCGATCTGTTCGCCGTCGATTTTGGCTTTTTCGCCGCTTTCGATGCTCGCTGTGAAGTCGGCCTCGACGGTCTGCTCTTCGCCGGCTGCCGCCGGCGATGTCGAGAGGGCGGTCAGGGTTGCCGTTGCTGCCAGAACGAGCGCCAGGATGGTCAGGTAGCGCTTCATGGATCTCTCCTTCCTCGCATGGTCGCCGTGCCTCGGCGCCGGTCGGTTCGCGACCGGAAGGAGGCCGGCGCTAATACACGAAAAATATAAAGTAAAAATTAATCCGCTGCCGGGACGCCGCCGGCCACCACGTTGACGAAGTTCTCCAGGTGGCGGGTGGTCCAGCACTCGAAGGCGCCGTCGCAGTAGCGCTCGTAGGCGGCCATCACCGAGTCGCCGTAGTTCCAGTAGAGCTTCGGCTCGGGATTGAGCCAGAAGAGGCGGCCGGCCCGCTCGGCCACCTGGGCGAAGACCTCGGCGTGCGGCTCGCGGCCGTTGGTGCGGGCGTCGCCGAGCACGATCACGGTCGAGCGCGGGTCGAGGTCGTCGGATATCTCGGTCAGGAACTCGAGCCAGACGCGGCCGTAGTCGGTGTAGCCGGAGACGTCGGCGACGCCGCCCTCGCTGGAGACGCGGCGGGCGATCTCGCGGAAGTCGCGCTCGTGCTCGAAAATCTCGGTCACCTCGGAGATCCGCTCGATGAAGACGAAGCTGCGCAGCTTGCGGAACGAGTCGTGCAGGGCGTGCAGGACCGAGAGGAAGAAGACGCTGGCCGAGGTGACCGAGGTGGAGACGTCGCAGAGGACGTAAATCTCCGGTCGCCGCGGCCGCTTCGGCCGGTAGCGCAGGTGCATCGGCACCCCGCCGGTCTCCAGCGAGGCGCGCATCGTGCGCCGCACGTCGACGCTCCGGCCCTTGCGCCTCCCCCGCTGCTCGTGGCCCAGCGTCGCCAGACGACGCTTCATCTGGGAGACGGCGCGGTGCACCGCGGCCAGGTCCTGCGTGGGGCTCGTCGGCAGCGCCCGATCCAGCTCGGCCAGGGGGCGGGAGGGGGGGAGGGTCTCGGTGCGCTCGATCAGGTCGCGTTCGAGCTCGCGGCGCAGGTGGCGCTCGAAGCGGTTGAGCTGGTCGCGGTCGATCGGCGGCAGCTCGGCGGCGCCGTCGGTGGCCTGCGGCTGGGTGCCGGCCGAGAGCTCCAGGGTGCGCCGGATGCGCTGCACGTCGACCCCGACCACGCCCGAGCCCTCGCCCTGGCGGCCGAAGGCGGCGATCGCCAGGCGGGCCAGGTCGCGCATCTCACCGTCGTCTCCCTCGACGATCGCCTGGCGGATCTGCTCACGAAGCTCGTCGATGTCGAGTCGCTCGGCGCCCTCGTGGCGCTGCTCGGTCTCGCCGATCTCGCGCTCGATCGCCTCCGCCTCGGCGGCGCGGAAGAACCAGCGCTCGAAGAGCAGCTCGAACAGCCGCCGGTCCTCCTGGGACTTGGCGATCGTCGCCGCCAGGGCCTCGCGGAAGTCGTCCTGGGACTCCCAGGGAACCTGGTCGAGCGCGGCGAACGCGTCGAGGATCTCCGAGGTGCCGACCGCCACCCCCTCGCTGCGCAGCTCCTCGCAGAAGCCGAGCAGCTTCGCCGCCAGCCCGGGCGGGCCGGAGTCAGCTCTGGGGCCGTACGGACTCGGCAAGCTTCATCCCCACCCGCTCGGCGACCAGGTCGATGTCGGTGCGGTGCTTGACGATGATCGACATCGACTGCTCGAAGGTCTCGCGGTCGATGTCCTCGGCGCCCATCAGCAACAGCGTCCGCGCCCAGTCGATCGTCTCGGCTATCGACGGCGGCTTCTTCAGGTCCAGCGCCCGCACCATCCGCACCACCTCGACCAGCCGCCGGGTCAGGGCCTCGGACAGATCCGGCGTGTGCAGGCGGACGATCTCCATCTCCCGCTCCAGCTCCGGGTAGTCGAGCCAGAGGTAGAGGCAGCGCCGCTTCAGCGCCTCGGTCAGCTCGCGCGAGTTGTTCGAGGTGAGGACGACGATCGGCATCGAGGTCGCCGAGACCTGCCCCAGCTCGGGGATCGTGATCTGGAAGTCGGAGAGCAGCTCGAGCAGCATCGCCTCGAACTCCTGGTCGGTCTTGTCGATCTCGTCGATCAGCAGCACGACCGGCTCGGGGCTGGCGATCGCCTGCATCAGCGGCCGCGCCAGCAGGAACTCCTCGGAGAAGATGTCTCCGTGGACCTCCTCCCAGCCGGACTCGCCGCCGGCCTGGATGCGCAGCAGCTGCTTGCGGTAGTTCCACTCATAGAGCGCCTTCGCCTCGTCGAGCCCCTCGTAACACTGCAGCCGGATCAGCTCGCGGCTGCTGGCGCGGGAGAGCGCCTTGGCCAGCTCCGTCTTGCCGACGCCCGCCGGGCCCTCGACCAGGATCGGCTTGCCGAGCCGCTGGGCGAGGAAGGAGACGAGCGCGGCGGACTCGTCGGCGAGGTAGCTGGCGGCTGCCAGCGCCTGCTTCGTGTCCGCTACGGAAGCGGGTGTCTGCGCCTCGGGCATCCCGGCGATGATAATCCCCGCCCCGGTGTTCGACCTCGCCCTCTACCTCGCCACGCTGCTCCCGCACAGCGCCGGCCCCTACATCGCCCTGGTGCTGATTGGCTTCGTCGTCGCCATTCTCGGCCACCTCAGCAGCTCCCGCTGGCTCATCGCCACCGGCATCGTGCTGATCTTCCTCGGCGCCTTTCTCTTCCCGCTCGCGCTCAACCTGACCGAAAGCACGCCGCCCCAGCTGCGGACGCGATGATGGACCGTTTAGCCTTACCATTTCGCGACCACTGCCAGACCCCTCAGGAGGCATCGCCTTGAGCCGACTTCGTTTCCTCTACGCCCTCGCCGTCGTGGCCTCCCTGGTCGCGGCCAGCGTCGCTCTGGTCGCCTGCGGGGGAAGCGACAGGAGCGGCGAGAGCCCGCAGACGCTGGTCGAAGAAGCAACCCTGCAGGGGATCGAAAGCGGCAACATCGACCTCTCGCTCGGCGTCAAGGCGCAGGGCCCCGAAGGCGGCAACCTCGACGCCAGCCTGTCCGGCCCCTTCCAGGGTGGAGGAGGCAAGGGCAGCCTTCCCCAGCTCGACATAACCGCGAAGGCGAAGGGCTCTATCAACGGCAAAGACGTCGACTTCGAAGGCGGGGTGGTGCTGCTGCCAAACGTCGCCTACGTCAACTACGAAGGGATCGAGTACGAAGTCGACCCGACGACCTTCAGCTTCGTCGAATCGGTGCTGAATCCGGTGGAACTTAGAAATGGCGTCGAACACGAAGCGCCCGGCGCCGCCGCCTGCCAGGAAGAATTCGGCAAGCTGAAGGTCGCCGAATTCATCGAAAACGGCGTCAACAAAGGCAGCGTCGACGTCGACGGCACGAGCACCACCGAGGTCAGCGGCGATCTCGACGTCTCCGGCGCGATCGACGCCGTGCTCGAAGTGGTCGAAAGCCAGGCCTGCCGCGACCAGCTCGCCGCCGCGGGCCCGCTCCCCACCCAAGGGGAAATCGAAAAGGCGAAGGACGAAGTGAACAGCTCGGTTGAAGCCGCTCACGTCGATATCTACATCGGCGACGACAACATCGTGCGGCAGATTTCCGCGCAGCTGAAAGTCGAGCCGAAGAATGGCGGCAGCGGTCCGAAGAGCGTCGAATTCGACCTCAATCTGAAGCTGACCGGAGTCAACGAGGAACAGACGATCTCCGCTCCGCAAGGCGCCAAGCCGCTCACCAAGCTCTTCATCAAGCTCGGCATCAACCCGATCGAACTGCTCGGTCTGCTGCAGGGCGAAGGCGGCGGCGAAGGCATCGGCGGGCTGCTGAAGGGGCTCGGGGAATCCCAACTTCGCTGAGCAGTTTCCTGCGCCAGTCGACCGGCTGGCCATACTTGCTGACGCCGCTGATCCCGGTAGCCGTGGCCCTCGATCTGGCCGGTGGCCCGGCGACGCTCGTCTTCGCCGTCTCGGCGCTCGGCATCGTTCCCACCGCGGCGCTGATGGGGCGGGCCACCGAGGAGCTGGCGGCCCGTTCGGGCCCCGGCATCAGCGGCCTGCTCAATGTCACCTTCGGCAACGCCCCGGAGCTGATCATCGCGCTCTTCGCATTGGGGCAGGGCCTGCACGAGGTGGTCAAGGCCTCGATCATCGGCTCGATCATCGGCAACATCCTGCTGGTGCTGGGGGCGTCGATGCTGGCGGGCGGGCTGGGGCGCGAGAAGCAGGTCTTCAGCCGCACCGGGGCAAGCGTGCAGACCTCGATGTTGCTGCTGGCCGCGGCGGCCCTGCTGATGCCGGCGATCTTCGAGCTGGTCGAGGGCAAGGGCCTGCCTCAGCCCGGCGCCGAGCTCGTCGACTACGGCTCGACCGTCGAGCACCTCTCGCTCGCTGTCGCTGTCGTCTTGATCGCCACCTACGTCCTTGGCCTGGTCTTCTCGCTCAAGACCCATCGCGACATCTTCAATCCCGAGTACGGCGACGAGGACAGCTGGGGCTGGTCGGTGCGAACCTCGGTGATCGCATTGGCGATAGCCGGAGTGCTGGTCGGCGTGATGTCGGAGGTGCTTGTCGGATCGATCAGCGAGGCCTCGCACTCGGCCGGCCTCTCGGAGTTCTTCATCGGCGTGATCGTCGTCGCGATCGTCGGCAACGCCGCGGAGCACTGGGTCGCGGTCCTCGTCGCGAGGAAGGACAAGATGGATCTGGCGGTCAACATCGCGATCGGCTCGAGCGCCCAGGTGGCGCTCTTCGTCGCTCCGGTGCTGGTGCTCGCCTCCGTCTTCATCGGCCCGGGCCCGCTGGCCCTGGTCTTCAACGGCTTCGAGCTGGGCGCGCTCCTGCTCGCCGTGCTGATCGCCAACTACGTCACCCAGGACGGCGAGTCGACCTGGTTCGAGGGCGTTCAGCTACTCG
Organism: uncultured Solirubrobacterales bacterium; assembly: GCA_963770315.1. Lineage (GTDB taxonomy): Bacteria > Actinomycetota > Thermoleophilia > Solirubrobacterales > 70-9 > VRUE01. The sequence goes on along the minus strand of CAVYPC010000002.1, from coordinate 1,890,619 downwards.
CTGTCTACGCCGTTTTCGCCCTCGCCTTCTACTTCGCCTGACCCCCACGTCCCTTATAGGGTCGTCGGGGTGAACGTGGTCCTGCTCCTCGTCAGCTTTGCGGTGATCCTCGCCGGGGCGCTGCTCTTCACCAACGCGGTCGAGTGGCTGGGGCACAGGCTCGGGCTGGGGGAGGGGGCGGTCGGCAGCGTGCTGGCGGCGGTCGGCACGGCGATGCCCGAGACGCTGATCGCGATCGTCGCCCTGATCGGGGCGGAGAAGGGCGCCGATCGGGTCGCGATCGGGGCGATCGTCGGCGCCCCCTTTCTGCTCGCGACGCTGGCGATGGGCCTGGTCGGCCTCTTCGCCTACCTCTACCGGGAGCGCCGCGCGCAGGGACTCGAGCTGAAGGCCCACGGGCCGACCCTGGAGCGCGACCTCCTCTTCTTCCTCGGTTTCTTCGCGCTCTCGCTGGCGCTCGCCTGGGGGGCGCCGGCGGCGGTGCGGATCCCGATCGGCGTGCTCGTCATCCTCGCCTACCCCTTCTACATCCACCGCACGCTTCGCGGCGGCGGCGAGGTGCAGGACCGCGCCTCGCTCGACCCGCTGCTCTTCGAGCGGCGCGCCGAGCGCCGAACGAGTCCAAGCCTTCTGCTCTGCGCGGTCCAGCTGCTGGTCGGCCTCGGCGCGATGGTCGGCGGCGCCCATCTCTTCGTCGAGGAGCTCCTCCACGTCGCCGACGGCCTCGGCGTCGATGCGATCGTCCTCGCCCTCGTTCTCGCGCCGCTCGCCACCGAGCTGCCGGAGAAGGTCAACAGCTTCTTCTGGGTGCGTGAGGGAAAGGACGCCTTGGCGCTCGGCAACATCACCGGGGCGATGGTCTTCCAGTCGACCATCCCGTTCGGGATCGGGCTGATCTTCACCGACTGGGCCCTGAGCTGGAACGCGACGCTCTCGATCGTCCTCGGCTTGGCCGGCGGCCTCCTCGCCTACGAGGCCCTGCACCGCCGTGGCCGCTTCGAGCTGCCGGCGGTGCTCGGCTGGTTCGCGCTCTACTTGGCCTTCATCGTGGTTGTCGTTGGGTGGGGCTGAGCCGGGGTACATGCGAGGTTTCGCGTGGGCGCAAATACGCTACGGTGAGAGGCGATGTCCCCGTCCGGCAGGGTTGAGGCAGTAGCCGAGCGCTCCGAGCTGGTCCGCCAAGCGCTCGAGATGGCGCGACGCCTGCACGCCGGAGAGGTTCGCGACGTCGGCGAGGAGATCCCCTTCATCGATCATCCGCTGGCGGTGGCCGAGCTGCTGGCGGAGTACGGATTTGGCGACGAGCTGCTGGCGGCGGGCCTGCTGCACGACACGCTCGAGTACACCGACCTCGGGATCGGCGCGCTGCGCGACCGCTTCGGGATGAAAGTCGCGATGATCGTCTGCGCGCTGAGCGAAGACTTCGAGATCGCCGATCACGAGGAACGTAAGCGGGAGCTTCGTGGTCGGGTCGCGGCGACCGGCATCGAGGCGCAGCGGGTTTTCGCCGCCGACAAGATCGCCAACGTGATCGAGGTGCGCGACGACTACGTCCTGAACCAGGAGGACGTCGAGCTGGGTCAGGCGGTGGACCTCGATCACAAGATCCTCGCCTGGGAGTACGACATGGAAATGCTGCTCGAGACGGACGAGGAGGAGCCGCTGTTCAAGCAGCTCCCCGAGGAGCTGATCGGGCTCTGGGATCAGCGTTGCACGCAGATGCGCGCCGATTCGGCCTGAGCGAGCGCTACGCCCCCGGCGGCCGCAGGTACTCCGATTCCTCGCGGAAGCCGAGGGCGCGTGCGGTTGCGACCTGGATGGCTTCGTCGATTGCCGGGCTGTACCAGCCCTCCTCGCAGGAATCTTTGGCGACGGCGCCGAGAGCGACGCAGAGGGCGCCCATCAGCTTCACCGACTCGATGATCGATGGCTGGAACTCGAGCTCGCACAGTTCGATCGTGATGCGAAGGTCGATCAGGAGCGGCGCTGGTGGGACGTCCTCGCCGATTATCACTGGCCGCGGGCGGCTCTCGCCGTAAATCTCGGTCGAGGCGATGTCGTAGAACGGGGCCAGCATCGGCCCGTCGTCGCCGAAGATCAGCGCCGTGTTGGCGCCGCGCAGCTCGGTGCAGCCGATCATGAGGTCGCAGAAGGTGGTCTTCATCAGGGTTTCGACGGCCCACCCTTCGCCGATCGCGCGCAGCAGGCCGCTTGCCTCGGCCAGGCTGGGCGTCCCCGTGGACAGCCGCTGCGTGCAGTCCGGCGCGACGCCGAGCGCCTGGGCGAAGCTCTCCTGGTGCAGGCACTCCGCGAGGGGGCCTTCGCCCCAGCGGTCGAAGCGCTTGGAGACGAGGCAGGGGTGACCGGCCAGCGTCTCCACCGAGGTATGGGCGACCGGAAGCCCGAGTTCGCGGTAGGCGAGGGTGCAGGCGTGCTCGTTGGCAACCAGTCCCGGGCACTCGGGTACTTCCGGCTTGATGATGTGGGTGCTCGGAGCACCGGGCTCCGGCCACGCCCACCGGTCCCGCTCCTCGTCGCGGATGAGGGCGAGCTTGTGCCGCTCGCCGGGCAGGGCGAAGCGCATCTGCTGCGGGCAGGAGTGATCGAAGAAGGGGCTCGGCGACCGCATGGCTTCCTCCAGCTCGGCATCGGTCAGCCAGGCGAGGGAGCTCGCCTCGCGCGCCTCCACCGTCTCCCCGGCGGGGAGGAAGGCGACTGCGCCCAGGCAGTCGCGCCCCAGCTCGGCAATCAGCGCGTAGCCATCGGCTGGGTCGACGCCCAGCTCATCGGCGATCGCGTCGCGGCGGCGCCCCTGTGGCAGCAGGCCCTCGACGTACGCTCGGCTGGCGTCGGGCCCGAAGGGCTCGCTGCGCACCGGCAGCGAGTTGCTGAGCAGGGCCATGCCCCCGCCGACCTTCTCGACCGTCTCGGGCGCGTAGGCAAAGCTGCAATCGCCGTCGCCGGCGGGGAACAGCCCGCCGATTCGCTCCCCATGCAAGTAGACATCGAGACTCATCCGGGTCCCCCCTGAGTCGTGTACCGGTCTCCTTTGCTTCGAACAACCTAGACCGGATTGGCCGCGGGCGCAATCCCCCGGACGAATCGTCGGTCCCGGCCGTGCTCAGACCGAGGCCAGCTCGGCCAGCGCGGCGAGCACGACGTCGTCGTGGGTCTTCGGCGAGACCTTGGGAAAGACCTTGGCGATCTTGCCCTCGGAGTCGATCAGGAAGGTCGCCCGCTGGACGCCCATGTACTTCTTGCCGTACATCGACTTCTCGACCCAGGTGCCGTAGGCCTCGGCGACGGCGTGGTCGGCATCGGCCAACATGGTGAAGTCGAGATCGAACTTCTCAGCGAACTTCCTCACGTCGGCGACCTCGTCGGGGGAGACGCCGATCACCCGCGCCTTAGCCGCCGCGTACTCGTCGCCACGATCGCGCACGCCACAGGCCTGGGTTACGCAGCCCGGCGTGTCGGCGCGGGGATAAAAATAGAGGACGACGGTCTTCCCTCTCAGGCTGGAGAGGGTCAGCGCCTCGCCGTTCTGGTCGGGCAGGGTGAAGTCGGGGGCGGCCTGGCCTGCTTCTGGCATCGGCGGGCTCAGTCCTCGCGGCCGGGGTCCTGGCCGTCCTCGTCCTCGTCCAGCTCCTCATCGCCCTGTTCGAGCGCGGTCGCCGAGATGGAGCCGCTCGAGCCGGGGTGGTAGTGGGTCTGAAACTGCTCCAGCGCCCGGTCGCGGCGATCCTCGTCGACGGGGACCTCGTCGGAGATCCGCACCCAGTCGGCCCCCTCGTAGTCCTCGAGGTTGAAGACCTCCTGGTCGAGCGAGGTCGAGTCGTCGACCACGACGAGCACCTCGGTCTGCGGGTTGAAGTAGGTCCCGGGCTGGTTGAGCAGCTCCTCGACCTCGTAGAGATTGTTCTGGTCGGCAGTCATCGACTCGATCCTACAAATCCGCGAGCTGTCGGTCGATCTCCACCTCCACGTCGAGCGGCTCCTCGCCCCGGCGCATGCGGCGTTCGTTGCGGGCGATGACCAGCTCGCGGACTTCGGAGCGCAGCTTCTCGTCGATCGCCGGGCCGGCGGCGCCGGGGGAGGCGAGCAGTCGCGTCACCTCGGCCTCGATGTCGAGCGGCGCCTCGCCGCGCTGCTGGCGCCGGTAGGACTTGGCCTCCAACATCTGGCGCGCCTCTGTCGCCTGCAGCCTGCGGTCGACCGGCGGTTCGGGCTGGGCGAGGCGGCTCGGCGGCGGCATTTCCTGCTCGATCGCGAAGGGGCCCTTGCCGATGCTCTGCCAGAGAGGCCCGGTGCGGGCGAAGGCGATCAGGGCGATCGGCAGGGCGATGAGCGTGATCAGGGTCAGCGCAAAGCCCGCTTGGATGTCGATCAGATCCCCCGGTGGAACCATCGCCACCCAGACTAGCCCCCGATGGGCCTAAAAGGCCAGTCCGAGCGCTCTTTTAGGCCCATCGGCCGGCTTCGGGGGCATTCGCTACTCTTTGGGCTGGTTGACTGACCAGTCAATCGGTTCACTCCCACCCGAAAAAAGGAGCTTCGAGCAGTGGTTGACTTCACCCTGACCGACGAGCAGAAGGATCTGCGAGAGCTGGCGCACAACTTCGCGGAGAAAGAGATCCGCAAGGTCGCCTGGGAGCTCGACAAAGAGGGCACCTGGCCGCAGGAGATCATCGACAAGGCCTGGGAGGTCGGGTTGATGAACACCCACATCCCCGAGGCCTACGGCGGGCCCGGCCTCGACTACCTCTCGGGTTGCCTGATCGAGGAGGAGATGGGCTGGGGCTGCTCGGGCGTCGGCACCTCGCTGATGGCCAACGGCCTCGCTTCGGCGCCGATCACCCTCGGCGGCTCCGAGGAGACCAAGAAGAAGTACCTCGGGATGCTGACCGAAAGCGCCAAGCTGGCCTCCTTCTGCCTGACCGAGCCCGACGCCGGCTCCGACGTCTCCGGGATGAAGACCCGCGCCGTCAAGAAAGGCGACAAGTACGTCATCACCGGCTCCAAGTGCTTCATCACCAATGGCAGCTATGCCGATTACTTCACGGTCTACGCCAAGACCGATCCCGAGGCCGGTCATCGCGGGATCAGCGCCTTCGTCGTCGACGCCGACCTCCCCGGGGTTACGGTCGACAAGAAGGAGGACAAGATGGGCCAGCGGGCGTCCAACACCGCAACCATCTCCTTCGACGAAGTCGAGATCCCGGCCGAGAACCTTCTCGGCGAGGAAAACAAGGGCTTCAAGCTGGCGATGATGACCCTCGACCGCACCCGCCCGGGCGTCTCGGCTATGGCGGTGGGCATCGGCCGCGCCGCGTTCGAGTATGCGGCCGAGTACTCGAAGGAAAGGGTTCAGTTCGGCGTGCCGATCGCGATGCACCAGGCGATCCAGTTCATGATCGCCGACATGGCGACCAAGGTCGACGCCGGCCGCCTGCTGGTCTGGAACTCGGCCGTCCTGCTCGACCAGGGCAAACGCAACACCCTGGTCTCCTCGGAGGCCAAGCGCTTCGCCGCCGACTCGGCGATGGAGATCACCGTCGACGCCGTCCAGGTCTACGGCGGCTACGGCTTCATCAAGGAGTACCCGGTCGAGAAACTGATGCGCGACGCGAAGATCATGCAGCTGTATGAGGGCACCAGCCAGATCCAGCGCCTGGTGATCGCCAAAGAGGTGCTGCTGCCGCGCAACATCGACGACGTCACCCCGGAGGCCGCGGCGCAGGCCAAGGCCGCCGAAGACAGCCAGTCCGAGCAGGCCGCCGCAACCGTCTAGCGCCGGCCGGCCACATGGGCTGGGAGCGGCCCAGCCAATCCCAGTCAGATTGCAAAGGGGCCGCCGGTGTGTGCCGGCGGCCCCTTTGCGTTGCCCTCGAGGGCAACGCCCCCTCAGGCCGTCGTCATGTTTTCTCCACCCACAGGCCGCGGAAGAATGGCCCGGCAGGTTCCGCCGCTGTGAGCCGCTCGGTGCCGCTGTAGGTGCCGTTCGCTGTCGCTTTGCCCGGCTGTTTGCAGCCTTCGCCTTCTTCTTCGTATTTCATCCCGGAGATGACGAAGGTCGCTGTGACTTCACGATTTTTCCCCGCCCCGACGTTGGTGAGCGTCACCGATCGCAGGCCCTCTTTTTTGAAGCCGCTCTGCTGGGGGATGAAGATCGTGCAATTCGGAGCTTTGATTTCGATCCGCATTTTGGGGAAGCAGTTTTCGATGTATGTGCCGGCTTCGTACCAGCCGGCCTCGACCCTGAGAGCGGCGATCCTGAACCAGCAGACGTTCAGGTTGATTTCGACTTTTTCTTTGTTGATTTCGCAGCCTTCGTACGACGGGCCGGCCCCCAGTTCGGTGCCTTCCACGTCTGGCGAGAGGTTGTTCACGAACTGAAGGCTGGGGTTTTCGATCAGCATCTGGGTGCATTTCACTTTGCCGAGGTCGAAGCCGAATTCCTGATTCGTGTTCTGGGTGCCGAAGAAGGCAATTTCTTCTTCTTCGGCGGCGAAGTGGAATTTCTGGGCCATGCGCAGGTTGGGCGGCGGGACTTCTCCTTTGCCTGTCGCGGTGACTGTTGTGTTGCCGGTCATTTTCCCGCTCGTGTATTCGCCGGGCGTTATGAGCCCGCAGGTTTCTTCTCCGTTTGTGACCGTCTCTTTGACGCCTTCGACTTCGTCGACCAGTGTGACATCTTCGGTTTCCGCTTCTGTCATGTTTTTGACCTTGACCGTCGAGAGGCCGGACTGGGACGGGACGTGGATCAGGCATTTGGTTTTGGTACCGGCCGTGTTCTTGATCGTGATCAGGATTTTGCTTTCCGTGGGACAGGAGATATCGAGCTGGGCTTTGTAGACGTCGGCTTCGGTTTCTTCTTTCGCGTGGTGCACGTAGGTGCAGGATCCAACTTTGATTTCGGTTGGAAAGGGGATGCCGAGGAACACCACTTTGCATTTGCCGTAGGTGGGCGAGAGGGTGAGTGTCGACGACGGGGCCGCCAGTGTGGCGCTGCCCGTGGCCACTTCGCAGGTGATCGACTGCCCGGCGAGGGTCAGTTTGACCGGTTCCGTCCCGACCTGGGCAGCATCCAGCGTCGCGTGGACCGGGGATGCTTCCGCTTCGCCTTCCGGTTCGACGGCTTCCCGAGCTTCGAATTCGGGCGCCGCCTGGGCGGTGGCGACTCCGATGGCGCACAGGGAGGCGACGGCGATCACGATGAGTGCTAGGGCCTTCTTCTTGCTGTTCATGCGCTTGGGTCCTTTCGGCGGTTGGTGACCCTGCCCAGCGCCCGTAGAAGCGCTCCGAGCACAATTAAACAATAAATCTCAAGTAGTCAACGCGCGAATCGACTGCTGAGCGAAGATGCAATAGAAGCTGGACGAGGCTAGGCGACGCGGGCGCTCTGGCGGGCGGTCTTCTGGCGCCTGTTTTTGTCCAGCTCGACCTTGCGCAGGCGGACCGACTCGGGCGTCACTTCGACGCACTCGTCGTCGCGCAGGAACTCCAGCGCCGCTTCCAGCGAGAGCCGTTTCGGCGGCTCGAGGCGGACCAGGATGTCGGCGCTTGCCGCGCGCACGTTGGTCTGGTGCTTCTCCTTGATCGCGTTGACGTCGAGGTCGTCGGAGCGGGCGTTCTCGCCGACCACCATCCCCTCGTAGACCTCCTCGCCGGGGCCGATGAAGAGAGTGCCGCGGTCCTGCAGGTTCATCAGCGCGTGGCTGGCGCTTGATCCGCGCCGGTCGGCCACCAGCGAACCGGTGGGGCGGGTGCGCAGCTCGCCGGCCCAGGGCTCCCAGCGGTCGAAGACGTGGTGCATGATCCCCGAGCCGCGGGTCTCGGTGAGGAACTCGGTGCGCAGTCCGATCAACCCCCGGGCCGGGACCAGGTAGTCCATCCGCACCCAGCCGGTCGAGTGGTTGACCATGTGGTCGAGGCGGCCCTTGCGCCCGGCCAGCAGCTGGGTGATCGCGCCGACGTGACCCTCGGGCACGTCGATCGCCAGCCGTTCGACCGGCTCGTGGACCTTGCCGTCGACCTCGCGGGTGATCACCTGCGGCTGCCCGGCGGTCAGCTCGAAGCCCTCGCGGCGCATCATCTCCAGCAGCACGACCAGCTGCAGCTCGCCGCGCCCCTGCACCTCCCAGGCGTCTGGCCGCTCGGTGTCGGTGACGCGGATCGAGACGTTGCCGACCAGCTCGGCGTCGAGCCGGTCGCGGACCTGGCGCGCGGTCAGCTTCTTGCCCTCGGTCCCGGCCAGGGGTGAGGTGTTGATCCCGACCACCATCGAGAGCGAGGGTTCGTCGACGGCGATCACCGGCAGCGGTCGCGGATCCTCGGGGTCGGCAAGCGTCTCGCCGATCGTCACCTCGGACAGGCCGGCGACGGCGATGATCTCGCCCGGTCCCGCCTCCGCCGCGGGAACGCGCTCGAGCGCCTCGGTCACGTAGAGCTCTGAGATCGCCGCCCGGGCGACGCTGCCGTCGGCCCGGCACCAGGCGATCTGCTGCCCGTTGCGAACTGTCCCGTGGCGAACCCGGCAGAGTGCCAGGCGGCCAACGTAGGGATCGGCGTCGAGGTTGGTGACGAGGGCTTGGAAGGGGTGGCCGGGGTCGTACTCGGGCGCCGGGATGCGCTCCAGCATCAGGTCCATCAGCGGGGTGAGGTCGGTGCCCTCGGCACCTTCCTCCAGCGCCGCCCAGCCTGCTTTGGCGTTGGTGTAGACGATCGGGAAGTCGACCTGCTCGTCGTCGGCGTCGAGGTCGAGGAAGAGCTCGTAGACCTCGTCGACGACCTCGGCGATGCGAGCGTCGGGGCGGTCGACCTTGTTGACGACGAGGATCACCGGCAGCTTCGCCTCCAGGGCCTTGCGCAGGACGAAGCGGGTCTGGGGGAGGGGTCCCTCGGAGGCGTCGACCAGCAGCAGCACTCCGTCGACCATCGTCAGCCCCCGCTCGACCTCGCCGCCGAAGTCGGCGTGCCCGGGAGTGTCGATGATGTTGAGCTTGACGCCGTTGTAGTTGACGGTCGTGTTCTTGGCGAGGATCGTGATCCCCTTCTCGCGCTCCAGGTCCATCGAGTCCATCACTCGCTCGGCCACGTCCTGGCCCTTGCGGAAGGCGCCGCTCTGCCACAGCATCGCGTCGACCAGCGTCGTCTTGCCGTGGTCGACGTGGGCGATGATCGCGATGTTTCGGAGGTCGTCTCGGGTGGTCATCTCGCAGGCAGGGTAGGGGGCGGGCAAAGAAGAGGCCCGCCGGAGGCGGGCCTCTGGTGACGCTAAGAGCGGTGCGCGACTACGAGGTCTGCTGAACGCTCGCTGCGGCCGGGCCCTTGGGGCCTTCTTCGGACTCGTAGCTCACCTTCGAACCCTCGGTCAGGGACTTGAAGCCCTCACCCAGGATCGCACTGTGATGAACGAAGACGTCCTTCGAGCCGTCGTCGGGCGTGATGAACCCGTAGCCCTTGTCGTCGCTGAACCACTTGACAGTTCCAGTTGGCATGCAATTGCCTCCACTTCATGTGCTGCGAACGCGGCACATGCGGTGAAGCAACGACGCGAGCGCTAGACACAACTTTTGCCGGTCTTTCCGGCCTAACGCGAGGACCGTAGCAGGGTCGGCGCCCGCGCCGCGCGGACCCAGGCCGCTCTTTCGCCGGGGCCGATGTGTCTTTATGAATACAGGGCTCGCAGCCGAGCCCGTGGACACTGAGATTTCCGGCCGTCCGGCCGGTACCGTAATTCGTGATGCCACCAGGGAAATCGCCCCGTCCCCGCGGGGGGCTCTGCTCGCTCGCCGCCCTCATGTTCGTCTGCGGTCTGATTCCGGCGTCGGCCGGAGCCGCCGCCGGTGGCTCGGGCGAAGGCGGCCTCTCGCCGCGCCTCGCCGAGCTGACGAAGCCCTCGATCCGCTCGGCCTCGCCGGCGATGCAGGCGCGGGCGCTGAGCCTTCCCTTGAGCGGCCCCGGCAGCCTGATGCGCCGGGGCAACCGAATCCTCGTCGACGTCCGCTTCGAGCGCGGCGCCACCGCGGCGGTCGACGACCTGCGTGCCGCCGGAGCACAGGTCGTCAACGTCAGCGGTCGCTACCAGACGGCGACCGTCGCGGCCAGGCCAGTCGATCTGAAGGCGCTTGCCGGGATCCCACGGGTAATCGGCGTGAGCGAGGTATTCGCCCCGGTCGTCGCCGCCGGCCCCTGTCCCTCCGGCTCGGTGGTCTCAGAAGGCGACGAACAGCTCCACGCGGCGAACGCGAGAGCTGACTTCGGCGTCGACGGCAGCGGTGTGACGGTCGGCATCCTCTCCGACTCGTTCGCCCGGGCCGAATCCCCCCAAACCAACGAAGAGGAAGACATTGAATCCGGCGACCTGCCGGGCGCCGGCAATCCGTGCGGTCAGCCGACGCCGGTCAACGTCCTGGAAGACATCGAAGAACCCGAAGAAGCGGCCGACGAGGGGAGAGGGATGGTTCAGATCGTTCACGATCTGGCCCCCGGCGCCGGGCTTGCTTTCGCCTCCGCGTTCAACGGCGAGTTTTCGTTCGCGAAAAACATCGAACGGCTGGCCGAACCGACCCCTCAGGGCGCCGGCGCGCAGGTGATCGCCGACGACGTGTTCTATCCGGACGAGCCGTTCTTTCAGGACGGCCCGGTCGCCGTCGCGGCCAATCGCGTGGCCGCCGACGGGGTCGCCTATTTCTCCGCGGCCGGGAACGACAACCTGATCGAAGAACCCAAACCCGGCGTCCGCAACGACATCGCGTCCTGGGAAGCGGCGGAATTCCGCGACGCCGGCAGCTGCCCCGCCGGCTCCCCCGCCTACGCCGGGCACTGCATGGATTTCAACCCGGGCAGCCACGTCGATACCGGTTTCCGCTTCACGGTGGAACCGAAAGCGACGCTGACGGTCGATCTGCAGTGGGCCCAGCCCTGGGAAGGGGTCACGACCGATCTCGACGCGTATCTGCTCCACGGCGACGCCACGGTGGCCCAGACCGAGTCGGCCAATGTGGATCCGGCTGCCCAGAAGCCGGTCGAGATCCTCGGGTGGACGAATCCGAACAAAGCGCCGGTCGACGTCACCCTGGCGATCGATCGCTGCGACGTGACCTGTGGGGCGGCCAGGGCCGCCGCCAATCCGCTCGAGCTCGGGGGGACGACCGGCGGCGACGCCGCCAACCCACGTCTCAAGCTCGCCCTGCTGGAGAACGGGGGCGGGGTCGAATCGAGCGAGTACCCAAGGTCGGTTGGGGGCGACGTCGTCGGGCCGACCATCTTCGGCCACAGCGGCGCGGCTGCCGCGGTCTCCGTGGGGGCGGTCCCGGTTCCGATCTTCGAAGAAGGAGAACCGGAGCGCTACTCCTCGCGCGGACCCGTCACCCACTACTTCGGGCCGTATGACGGCATCTCGGCGGCGGCTCCGCTGCTCCCTCCCGAGGTGCTCTCCAAGCCGGACGTGGCCGCCAGCGACTGCGGTGCCACCACCTTCTTTGGGTTCCCCTTCGAAGAAGCGCTGGGAAAAGTCAGCTGGAGGTTCTGCGGAACCTCGGCTGCGGCCCCGCACGCCGCGGCGGTCGCCGCGCTGATGCTGCAGGAAGATTCGGGGGCGACTCCGGAGGAGGTCCGGCTGGCTCTCGAGGAAGGGGCGACCCCGGTCGGCACCTTCGGTCCGTGCGCGGTTGGGGCCGGCCTGATCGATGCGGTCGCTGCGATCGAAAGGCTCCTCACGCCGGGGTCGGGACCGGGGCCCGTTTGCACCCCGCCGGTCTCCGAACCGGGAGAACCGACCGAAGACAGCGAAACGCTTCCGTCCTTCGGCGAAGCGGAAGAAAAGGTCACCACCGCCAACCCGCCGGCCACCGTGCTGCCCCCGTTTGCGCCCAATTTCGACCCCAGCCCGAGCACCTTCTTCGGCAAGCACCCCCCGCACACGATCCGGACCCGGCAGGCGAAAGCGAAGGCGGTCTTCCGCTTCGGTGCAAGCGAGGGCGACGTGACGTTCTCCTGCCGGGTCGACGCCGAGCCGTTCCGGGAATGCGGCCGGCGCTTCGTCGGCCGATTTGCCCCCGGCCCGCACGTGCTGCGGGTGGCGGCCCGCGACGTCGCGGGCAACGTCGACAGCACGCCCGCCGTTTACCGCTTCCGCGTGAGGCTGTCGCACAAACCCCACTGATTTGCGCCGACGACGCCGCAATCCGACATCTGCGAAAACGGCAGGCGCCCGAAGGCCCCCCATCAGGCTGTCGCGGCCGCCAGGGAGTGCCGGTAGAGCTTCAGGAGGTTGTGAGTGGCGGCAATCAGGCGCCACTCCGAGCTTGCGGCTGCCAGGCCTCTTCGTTTGAAGCGCTCGATCCTTCGGTTCGCCTTGATCTGGGCGAAGACCGGCTCGACCATCCACTGTCTTTGTGAGTAGAGAGTGCCGCCGGACTCGGTGGCGAGCACTCTTCGCATGAAGTCGTAAGGCCCGCCGAGGCGTGTCTTCCGCGGCCGGTTGCGGGTGGTGTCGGGGGCGACGATCGGAGTCATGCCGCGCTCGCGCAGGGCGTCGATGTGACCGTTTGACCAGTAGCCGGCGTCGGCGAGGACGACCCCGGGGCACTCGGTGATGCCGGCGCCCTCGAGTTCCCGCTCGGCGGCGGAGATCATCGGGTCGAGCTGTTCGAAGTCCACACCCTCGGTGGTGATCTCGGCGGCGACGATGATCTGGCCTTCGGTGGTAACGGCCTGGGCGTTGTAGGCGGGGATGAAGTTGCGACCGAACTTCATTCGCTTTGCGTCTGGGTCGGTGGTGTTGACCTTGCCCTCGGGCTCGGCCGGCGGCTCGTAGGGCTTCGGTGGGGCGCCGAAGGGGCGACCGTCCTTCATCACTCCGCGAGCGCGATAGGCCTCGTAGTCGCGGTTTGCCCGGTGCTCGGTCTGCCAGTCCTCGACCAACCGCCGACGGCAGAGGGCGAGCCGCTCCTCGCGTGCCCTTGGGACCGGATCTTCCCGCTCGGCCCGCTCTGCGTCGAGGCGCTTCTTCGCCTCTCGCAGCCAGGCCCGGCGGCCCTCACCGTGGGCCAGGTGCTGGGGGAGCTCGTCGCCGCGAGCATCGCCGTGGACCTCGTCCTCGGCGGCGTCGATGTGTCCTGCTTCTTCGACGATCTCGGCGGCGATCTGCTCGTAGGTGCGGATGGCGCTGTCGCTCGCCGCCGCGGCGAACTTCGAGCCATCGACGGCGATCACTCCAGCCTCGACCAGTCCGGCCTCGGCGCAGAGGCGAAGCACCTGACCGAAAAGGTCTCCGAGAGCCTCCTGATGGCGGACCCGGAAGCGGGCGATCGTCGCGTGGTCGGGAGCCTGGTTCGCACAGATCACCCGGAAGGCGATGTCCTCGCGACAGCGGCGCTCGATCCCTCGCGAGGAACGCTCACCGACCGCGTAGGCGTAGGTGAGCAGAGTCACCATCATCTTCGGGTCATGCGCGGCGCGGCCGTGGCCATCGGCGCGGTAGGAGGCATAGAAGGGCTCGAGGTCGAGCTCCTCGATCGCTTCGATCACGAACCAGGCGAGGTGATCTTCGTCGAGCCACTCGCGCAGGTCCGGCGGCAGCAGCATTGGCTGGTCACGGTCACAGCTGAGGAAGTTCTGAGGCATGACCCATTTTCTCGGCGTGAACGGACCGAAAAGCAGGGGGTTTGTGCGACAGCCTCCCGTGAAGCGGATCGGGTAGACCCGAACTGGGCCTCACTCGGGCGAATCTGCGACGCCCCGGGCACCGCTGCCGCGGCGCATGATCCAGTGGCCCGCCAGGAGGAGGGCGAGCAGGGCCGCGGCGCTTCCCAGGACCAGCGGATCGGTGAGGCTGAGGCCCTCGAGCCGGGTGCCGAAGTAGACGGCGAGGACGGTGATCGGAAGGTAGGCGACGGCGGTCGTCCAGACGAAGCGCCAGAGCGGGACGCGGGCGGCGCCCGCGGCGTAGGAGACGAGGCTGAAGGGGACGATCGGGATCAGCCGCACCGCGAGCAGCAGGGTGACGCCGCCGCGCTCGATCGCCCCCTCGATCCGCTCGAAGCGCTCGGTCCCGAACCAGCGGTCGAGCAGCGGGCGCGCCACCGAGCGACCGATGGCGAAGCAGATCAGCCCGGAGAGCATCCAGCCGAGCATCATCAGCGCCAGCGCCGGGAAGAAGCCGTAGACGAAGCCGGCCGCCGCGTCGACGATCTCCGCCGGGTAGAAGACGACCGCGTGGATCAGCGCCAGGCCGAGGATCAGCAACGGCCCGGCCACGCCGAGGTCTTTGATCTGGCTGCGCACCTCCGCCGTGTCGCCCCGCAGCGCCGCCTCGAAGGCGTCGCGCAGCTCCGGGATCGTCAGCACCATTACGGCCAGCAGGGCGACCCCGCCCACGGTGACAGCGACTGCGGCGAACGAGGGACGGGGCGACTCCATGTCGATTGCAGCATTGTCCCCCCTACCGTGGGGACAATGCTGCAATCGGCGCCGCGGGCTACTCGACGGCCGCCGGCGCGGTTCGCAGGCGCTCTGCCAGGCCCGAGTGGCGGGTGCCGCTGTCGTCGCGGCGGACTGCCATCTCCAGGGCGGCGGGGTCGCCGATCAGGACGCAGCTGCTGCGGGCGCGGGTGATTGCCGTGTAGAGCAGGGGGCGGGTCAGCATGCGGGCGTGGGAGCGGTGGCAGACGCCGACCACCACCGGCACCTCGCAGCCCTGGGCCTTGTGCACCGAGATCGCGTAGGCGAGGCGCAGGGTCGCCGTCTCCCCGTAGGGGATGGTCAGCGAGCCGCCCTCGTCGGTGTCGACGACGATCGACTCTTCCGCGGGGTCGTCGGCACGGAGGAAGACGATCGAGCCGTTCATCAACCCCAGCTCGTGCGAGTTGCGGGTCTGGATCAGCCGGTCGCCGATCCGGAAGCGCTCGCTCACCGCCGCCCGCCCGTCGGGGTTGAGCCGCGCCTGCAGGCGCTCGTTCAGCGCGTCGATCCCGACTGCCCCCTTGTACATCGGTGCCAGCACCTGTACCTCGCGGATCGGGTCGACGCCGAAGCTCGTCGGCGCCCGCTCGGCGACCACCTCGACCACCGTCTCAAGCGCCCGCTCGGGGCTCGGCCGGTCGATGAAGAAGAAGTCATGGTCCTGGTCCTCCAGCGGCTGCAGGTGCGGCGGGCGCCCCTGGTTGATCTCGTGGGCCGCGGTGGTGATCATCGAGCGCGCCGCCTGGCGGAAGATCTGGGTGAGCCGGACGACGGCAGCGACCTCGGCGGCGATCAGGTCCTCGAAGGGCTTGCCGGCGCCGATCGGCGGCAGCTGGTCGGCGTCGCCGACGAAGACGACGTGGGTCGTCTCGGCGAGCCCGCCCAGCAGCACCTCGATCAGCCGCAGGTTCAGCATCGAGGCCTCGTCGACGATCGCCAGGTCCGCCGGCAGCGGGTGGCCGGGCCTGAAGCCGGGCTCGCGGCCGGGCATCCACTCGAGCATGCGGTGGATCGTCTGCGCCTCGTGGCCGGTCGCCTCCTCGAGCCGCCGGGCGGCGCGGCCGGTCGGCGCGCAGAGGGCGATCGAGACGCCGGCGCGCTCGGCCTCGGCGACGATCGCCTTGGTGCAGGCCGTCTTGCCGACGCCCGGGCCGCCGGTCAGCACCGAGATCCGCGCCGCGAAGGCCCCGCGCACAGCCGCCCACTGCTCGTCGGTCAGCTCGGCCTCCTCCTCGACGTCGCCGGGCGGCGAGTTGCCGGGGTCGTGGTCGAGGTGGGGACCAGCGGCGGCACGGGCGGCGAGCGTCGCGGCGACGGCGACCTCGCTGGCGTGGGTCAGCTCGCGATAGGCGCGGCCTTCGTCGAGCAGCAGCCCCCGAGCCTGCGCCGGCACGTCGGGATCCGGCTGCAGGCCGACCAGCTTCGCGGTGCGGCGGTTCAGCTCGTCGACCGGCAGGAAGGAGTTGCCCTGCTGCTCGGCCTCGGTGAGGGCGAAAACCGCCGCCGCCTGGGCCCGCCGCTCGGACTCGGGCGGCACGTCGGCGGCGAGGGCGATCTTGTCGGCGCGGGCGAAGCCGACCCCGGCGACCTCGGTCAACCGGTAAGGGTCCTCGTGCAGGACGGTCAGCGAGTGCTCGCCGAAGCGGGCGTGGATCGGCGCCGCCAGGTGGGCGAGGCCGTGCGGCGCGAGCTGCACGTGGAGGTCGCGGACCGCGCGCGAGGCATGCCACGAGTCGGCCGCCGCCGCGGCCTGGGCGGCGCTGACCCCGCGCAGCCCGCTGAAGACGCCGGCGGGGTCGGCGGCGATCGCCCCCAGCACCCCCTCGCCGTGCTCGTCGACCAGCCGCTCGGCGCGGGCCGGCCCGATGTGGCGCAAGGTGGTCAGGTAGGCGATCTGCCCCGCGCGATCGGCGGGATCGAGTGGCAGCGCTCCGCGCGCCTTCAGCTGCCGGCCGTAGCGCGAGTGCGTCTGCCAGTCGCCGCTCACTTCCGCCCGGTCGCCGGCGCCCAGGTGGGCGACCGGGCCGACCAGGGCAAAGCCCTCGCCCGACTCGGCGTCCTGCACCTCCAGCACCGCGTAGCCGTCGTCCTCGGCGCTGAAGATGACGCCCAGCACCTCGACCGTCCCGGTGAAGGCGGCCGCGTCGGCGTCGAAGAGGGTCGCGGGGTTGCTCACACGACAAAGCTAGCTATGAACGAGGCGGCTGGGCCCCGTATCGCAGCCGCGTTTTGCGGCATCAAGCGGGGTCGATGAGTCGTTCGACCGCGCTGCGGGCATAGGCGAAGACGCGGCGGTCGCGGGCGATGCGGTAGCGGGAGTTGGCGCCCATCACCAGCGCGTAGAGCTCGAAGGCGGTGCGGCCCGGCTCCTCGAGGCCGGCCAGGGCCGCCTGGCGCTCGAGCTCGCCCAGCCAGCCGTCGAGGGCGGCGGCGATCGCGTCGCGCACCGGGCCCGGCCGGTCGTCGTACTCGGCGGAGGCCGCCCCCCAGAAGCAGCCGCCGGAGAAGGCGCTGTCTTCGAGGTGGGTGAGGTAGGCGTTCGCCATCGCCCGCATTCGGGGCGCGCCGTCGGGGGCGTGGGCAGCCGGCTCGATCACCATCCGCCGGAAGCGCTGCGCCGCCGCCCCGACCGTGGCCAGCTGCAGCTCCTGCTTGGAGCCGAAGTGCGAGAAGAGGCCGCTCTTGCTCATCTCCAGCTCCGCCGAGAGGCGGCCGATCGTCAGCCCCTCGAGGCCCTCGACCGAGGCCAGGTCGACCGCGCGGTCGAGGATCGCCGCCCGGGTCGCGGCGCCCTTGGCACCCCTGCTCGGCTCGATGCCCGTCGCGTCGCGGGGCTTGGCTGCGGCACCCATCGAGCTCAGGCTACAGAAAAGCACGAACGTTCGTGCAAATCGACTAGGCTTGCGGCCGAGCCGGCCCAACCGGGGCCGCACCGACCGGGAGGACGAAGCAAATGAGTACCTACGCGGTAAAGAGGATCGACGAGATGGAGGCCGTGTTCGGCGGTGCCTTCAAACGCGCTCGAGCGGAGCTCGGGGTCGAATCGTTTGGCATGCAGATCATCGACATGCCGGCCAACTACGACAACTACCCCGTGCACGATCACGAGCAGGACGGCCAGGAGGAGGTCTACGTGACCCTCAAGGGCAGCGGCGAGATCGAGATCGAGGGGGAGCGCTTCCCGCTCGACGCCGACCACGTGGTCCGGGTCGGCCCCGGCGTGACCCGCAAGGTCTGGCCGGGCGAGGAGGGCATCCGCATCCTCGTGCTGGGCGGCAAGGTGGGCGAGGCCTACGACGCCCCGGACATCACGAAGCTGGGCGAGCCCGACCCGATGGCGGCGAGCTAACGCCCTCGTATCCCGAGCAGTCGAGGACCGGCACCCGCGGATAGCGCGGGTAGGCCGGGTCCTCGCGCGAGCGCCGGCAGAGGCTGAAGACCGACCCCCGCGTGTTGGGGACCAGCTGCTGGTGGGCGCAGCTATCGCAGAGACCGTGGCCGTACCCCGAGCGAATCTCCGACCGCTCGGATGCGCTTCTTGGTGTGTTCAACGGGTACACTGAACGCTCTATTGCGGTCTGAACTGGGTTTTCAGATCGCGTAATTCCGACAGGGACAAGGAGAACGAGAACGCATGTTCGCATCCATCGTGGAAAGACTGCGGGGCGGCATCAGCGCTCCCATGATCATCGCCTGCCTGGCGCTGGTCCTGGCGGTAGGAGGAGGCGCCGCTCTGGCCAAGGGCGGCGGCGCTCTGACCGCCAAACAGAAAAAAGAAGTGGAAAGCATTGCGAAAAAATTCGCCGGTAAGAGTGGCAGTCCCGGCAGTCCCGGCGCGGCCGGTAAGGATGGCGCTTCCGGGCCGGCGGGACCGGCCGGGCCGGCGGGCCCCTTGGGTCCCCAGGGACCCAAGGGCGATGCCGGCGCGCCCGGTGCGCCCGGCTCACCCTGGACCGCGGGTGGCACCCTTCCCAGCGGCGCGACCGAGACCGGATCGTGGATGCTCCTGAGCGAAAATGCTACGACGCTCTCTTTCAATGTCCCCCTTAAAGCACCGCTCGACGCAAGTAAAGTTCATCTTGCAAGTGACGGTACCGGTGCCGGTGATCTAGCTAGTGGCTCTGCCACGGTAGAAAACTTCTCCAGAAGTGGTGGTCTCTTTGCGGTCGGTGATCAAATCTCCGGCGAAGGCATCCCGGCTGGCACCACCATCGTGAGCATTGAAACGGGAAAACTCACGCTCTCCGCGGCGGCTACTGCGTCGAAAACCGCTGCGGCCCTTACTGCCAGCCCGCCTGCTGAATGCCCGGGCACGGCTGAAGATCCTAAAGCTGCTAAAGGTCATCTCTGCGTGTATGTGAGGGAATTTTTCTCTTTAAGCGAACCTCCAAAGATTGAAGATCCGGGCAATGGACAACTTGTTAGTAAACCTGGGGCTTCCAAAGCCGGTGCCTTGCTTGTCGATTCCGGCTTCTCCGGGTTTGTCTGGGGAACGTGGGCCGTAACCGGATAGCAGCCGGTTCGATTCACAGCGAGCTGCGCCAAGCCCGGACACTGTCTGGGCTTGGCGCAGCGGCCTTCCTCGTCTAGCCGGTGGGGGCGACCTCAGTGGTCTTCGGCGGAGTGGCCTGCTGATCGCTGTTGGTCTGGTCCCCCGGGTCGACCGCATCTGAGGAGGCACCCGTTCCTTCAGCGGTGGCGCTGCCGTCCAGGTCTTCGCAGTACTGCTGTTCGGCGCTCGAGCCCGATTTGCCCGCGCAGGGGTTCCATTGGCGGTGCTTGGCGGCGTGCTTGTTCGTTTCCTTCGGGATCGTTTCGTCCCGCCTCTTCCTGGATGCCGCGTGTAGCTCGGCGCTTGCCGCCCGCTTCCGGTGGCGCGCCACTGCCCCTACCTTGGCCTTTGCCTTCGTCGCGGCATGGACGGCGTCTGGCTTGGCGGGGTGACCGCCGATCCCCAGCGAGACCGCGCCCTGGGCCGACAGGCCTCCGCCGAGCAGCAGCAGTGCGCAGAAGCCTCCGACTGCGCCGACCAGCAGCAGGCGGCCGGCTATTCGCCGATGGGCGCGATCGAAGATCCTGTCCCAGTCAGGCGGCGGGGTGCCCAGGTCGTTCACAGGGCCTCCCCGGGCGCAGGTGCCGATGGATTGGCCGCCAGCGCTGGGGCGAGATCCTCGAGGTGCCTGAGCACCACCTCGGCGGGGCCGTCGCGCTTGGCCTGCTGCCATTGCAGGTAGGTCTCGACCAGGGCGCGGTTGAGGAGCTCCCTTCCGGCATCGGGGCTTCCGGCGAGCAGGGCCGCGGCGCGCATCAGGCCGTCGGTATGGGGTTCGAGGGTTTCCTGAACCTCCCGGTCGCGCTCGCGCAGCTTCGCCGAGAAGCCGCTCGGGCCGATCTGGAACTCGGTCAGGACGGGGAGGAAGATTCCGATGAAGAACATCCCCGAGCCGATCACGATCAGCGCGATGGCGACGGTGTCGGTAAGCCCGGCTGCGGCGCCGAAGACGACCATCGTCGCCGCGAGGGCCAGAAGGGTCAGTTCTCGGGGGCTCGCAATCCGTTCCAGGACTTCCAGGATCCGTTCTAGTGCGTCCACGAACACTCAATCATCCCATTTCGCTAAGGGAATGTACCGTGAACTAGCGAGGAAGCTGCGGGTCGTCCTCGTCGATCTCCTCGGCGGTGCCGTCGAAGTCGTAGGGGCGGCCGGGTGAGCCTTGACGCGGGGGTGCTCCACGGCTGCCGCCGACGCCCACGACGACGAAGCGGTGGGCTGCGTAGGAGCGCAGGAGGCGGCGGACGATCGCGCGGCTCGGGGGGAGAAGGAGCAGGAAGCCGAAGATGTCGGTGACGAAGCCCGGCGTCAGCAGCAGGGTGGCGCCGACCGCGATCATCAGGCCGTCGGCTACCTCGCGGCCCGGGAAGCGGCGCTCGGCGAGCGCCTGGTTGAAGCGGCGCCAGGCGCCCCGGCCTTGATGGCGCAGCAGCAGCGCGCCGAGCAGCGCGTCGGCCAGCAGCAGCGCCAGCGTCGGCCAGAGGCCGATCAGCTCACCGACCTGGATGATCACGTACAGCTCGACGATCGGGACGACGATGAAGAGGACTACGAGCAGGCCCACGGCTCAGGCCGGGGCCGCGGCGGCGGCAGCGGCCTGCTCAAGCTCTTCCAGCGACTCGTCGATGCCGGCGGCGATCGTTTCGACGTCCTCCATCGAGTCGTAATCGGCGAGCAGGCCGAAGCAGACGCGGCCGTTGTAGCTCATGATCGCCACCGCCAGGGCATGGTTCTGGGGGAGGAAGGCGACCGGGAAGACCTCTTCCAGCTGGCGCCCCAACACGTAGAGGGGCATCTGCGGGCCGGGGACGTTGGTGACGATCAGGTTGAAGAGCCGGGTCGAGAAGTTGATCCTCGCCGCCTGGGCGAGCAGCGTCGGCGGGGCGAAGTCGTTGAAGCGCGAGATCACTTCCGCGCCGAGCGCCTGCTTGGAGCGCTTCACCCCCGCCATCTGCTCGCTGACCACGCGCAGGCGCCGCGCCGGATCCTCGACGTAGACCGGCAGCGGCCCGCGCATCGCGGCGAGCTTGTTGCCCAGCTCGCCGCGCTCGTCGGCGCTGCGGATCGAGACCGGCACCAGGGCGCGCAGCTCCAGGCCCTCGGTACGGATGCCGCGCGTCTGCAGCCATTTGCGCAGCGCCCCGGTGACCACGGCGAGCACAACGTCGTTGACCGTCCCGCCGAGGCTGTCCTTGATCCGTTTGAAGGTCGCCAGCTCCGAGCGGGTCCAGGTGAAGCGGCGGTGCGGTCCGATCTGGCGATTGAGCGGCACGTCGGGAGCCGGGTCGGCAAATGCCCCGACGACCTCGCCGATTCCCTCCAGCGCCTCCACCGCCCGCCGCGCGGTCGTCTCCGGGTGGCGCACCGCGTCCACCGCGCGCTCCGCCAGCTTCACCGGCGCCGTCGCCAGCTCGGTGGCGCCGCGCGCGACCAGGTCGGTCGTGGTCGGCGCTGCCTGGGGCCGCCAGCCGTCCTCCACCGGGGCCGGCTCGGGGATCGGCTCGAGGTCGAAGAGGACGGTGCCGATGTCGACCCCGGCGATCCCATCGACCGCGGCGTGATGGGTCTTGGTCAGTAGGGCGAAGCGGTCGCGCTCGAGGCCCTGCACCAGCCACATCTCCCAGAGCGGCTTGGAGCGGTCGAGCTGTTGCGAGAAGACGCGGGCGGCGAGCCGCTTCAGCTGCGCCTCGCCGCCGGGGTCGGGCAGCGCCGTGTGGCGGATGTGATAGCTGAGGTTGAAGTTGACGTCGTCGGCCCAGAGTGGCCGGCCGGCCTCCAGCGGCGGCACGACGAGGCGCTGGCGAAAGCGGGGGACCTGGTCCAGCTTCCCCCGCACGTGCTCGACCAGGTCGACGTAGCGCGGCGGCGGACCCTCGAAGATCAGGATGCCGCCGATGTGCATGTGGCTCGCCGAGGTCTCGTTGGTGAGGAACGAGGCGTCGGTGGAGCTGAGGCGCTCCAGGTGGTCTCCGGCGGTCTTCATCCTGCAAGGCTAGCTATGGCGCTTCGCCGGGCCAAGTCCGGTGGGCCCGGCCGCAAGGCCGCCACCGGTACCCTGGGGCCATGCCCACCACCGCAACCGCGGCGCCCAAGCGCGTCCTGCTCGCCGCTCCGCGCGGCTACTGCGCCGGCGTCGACCGCGCCGTGCAGACGGTCGAGCGGGCGCTGGAGCACTATGGCGCCCCCGTCTACGTCCGCAAGGAGATCGTCCACAACAAGCACGTGGTCGAGGAGCTCGCCAAGCGGGGCGCGATCTTCGTCGAAGAGGAGACCGAGGTGCCGGAGGGGGAGATGGTCGTCTTCTCCGCCCACGGAGTCGCCCCCGCGGTCCACGAGAACGCCGCCGCGCGCAAGCTGCGCACGATCGACGCCACCTGCCCGCTGGTGACCAAGGTGCACGTATCGGCGCGTCGCTTCGCCGCCGACGGCTACACGATCGTGATGATCGGCCACGAGGGCCACGAGGAGGTCGAAGGGACCACCGGCGAGGCCCCCGAGAGCATCGTCCTCGTGCAGACCGCCGAGGAGGTGGAGGGGCTCGAGGTTTCCGACCCCGAGCGCGTCGCCTTCATCACCCAGACCACCCTCTCGGTCGACGAAACCGCCGAGATCATCGCCGCCCTGCGGGCCAAGTTCCCGGCGATCGTCAGCTCCAAGTCCGACGACATCTGTTACGCGACGACCAACCGCCAGATCGCCGTCAAACAGCTCGCCCGCGAGTGCGAGCTGGTGCTGGTGATCGGCTCGACCAACTCCTCCAACTCCAACCGACTGGTCGAGGTGGCGCGCGAACACGGCGCCGCCTCGCACCTGATCGACAACCACACTCAGGTGCGCGAGGAGTGGTTGGCGGGGGTGGAGACGGTGGGAATCACCTCCGGCGCCAGTGCCCCCGAGGAGCTGGTGGAGCGCCTGGTCGAGCTCTTCCGCGAGCGCGGCGCCGACGACGTCTCCGAGCTGCGCACCGTCCACGAGGACGTGCGCTTCATGCTGCCCAAAAAGATCCGTGAAGTAGTCGGCGCCTGAACTTCTGTCGCTTTTTTACCCCTATGGGGTCATAAACGCAACAGAGGCGGTGGTCAGGGTACGCCGGCGGCGAAGCTGAGGGACCAGATCCGCAGGCCGGGGGAGGGTTTGAGGGTTACTGTGTGCGACTCGTGGCGCGGGTGCTCGGCGAGTGTGTATAGGGCCGGGCCGGAGATCGCGACTGAGCCAATGGCTGCGCCATCGAGCTCGACCGCCGTCTCACCGTCTCCCTCGACCGTGGCGTAGACGCCACCGGCCTCGTAGGCGACGTCCAGCTCCTCACCGTCCTCGCTGGCGGTCCAGGGACGCTCCCAGGAGCCGCCGGGGAAGAGCTCGGGCGTGGGGGCCATGACCTTTGCGCCGGGCGCGTCGGTCGGGCGGATCGGGGCCATCGTGTCGGGCAGCGGGCGCAGGGCGTCCTGCTCGCGCAGCTCAGCCTGGATCGCTTCCTCGCTGGCGCGGTATTCCCCCTCGCCGAAGTGGAACCAGGCGAGCGCGCCGCCCAGCTTCCAGAGGAAGAGGCTGGGCCAGCCCTCGCAGCCGTAGGCGTGCCAGAGCCGGCGATCGGCGTCGATCGCAACCGGGAACTCGACGCCGAGCCGCTCCAGGCCCGCCGCCGCCGTCTTGCGCTCGGAGCCGAAGGGGAAGCGCGGCGCCTGCACGCCGATCGTGGTCAGGCCATCCGCCTCGTAGCGGCGCGCCCACTCGGAGACGTAGGGGAGGGTGCGCACGCTGTTGAGCTGGGAGAAGTCGAGGAAGTGGACGAGGACGGGGCCAGCCGCGGCCGCGAGCGGCATCGAGCGCGGCGCCTCGCCGATCCACTCGATTCCCTCGGGCAGGTCGGGCGCAGCGATGTTCTCCCTTTCCGGCCGCATCGGCGTGGGAACTTATCTGGGCCTTACCTTCTGCGCTAGCTTGTTCGAGCGATGACCGAGTTCGCCATTGCGGCCGCCCCGCTCCTGCTGCTGCTCGTCGCGCTGCTCCTTGGCCACTACCCCGGCTGCGAGGTGGCGATGCGGCTCGCGGAGCGGATCGCATCGCGGGCTCGACCGGGTGCCACAGTGGCAAGCAACTCGCCACGCCCACGGCCGCCTGCCTCCCACGCCGCGCGCGGCGGCCAGCTGCTCGCCTTCGGCCTCGCCCAGCGTCCCCCTCCGCTCGCCGCCTAACGCAGCGATTCGAGTCCGCGCCCTCTGAGGGCTGCGGGCGAACCCGGCGTGGGCCGGATGCCCACGCCTTCGGCGAAGGAGCAGAAAATGAGCTCGAACACCGGACGTGTGCTGGCCGGTATCGCGATCGTCGTCGTGGCGGTCGTGCTGCTGGTCGTGTTGAAGAACGGCGGCAGCGACACCAGCGCCACCACCAAGGGCGTCACCACGATCGTGATCAAGAACGGCAAGCCGGTAGGCGGCATCGCCCAGCTGACCTACAACAAGGGCGAACAGGTCCGCTTCAAGGTGGACTCGGACGTCAGCGACGAGGTCCACATGCACGGCTACGACATCATGAAGGACGTCAAGGCGGGCGGCTCGGTCAGCTTCGACTTCCCGGCGACGATCGAAGGCGTCTTCGAGGCGGAGCTGGAGGGTCGCAAAGAACAGATCCTCGAACTGACGGTCAACCCGTGAGCTTCTTCTTACCGCTCGCGCACGCGCTGGTCGCGCGCAAAGACCTGCCCGTTCCGGCCTGGCTGTTCGCCTGGGGGGCGTCGATCGTCCTGATCGTCTCCTTCTTTGCGCTCTCGGTCGGCTGGCGGACGCCCCGCTTCGAGAGGGACCGTTGGCGTCCCCTCGGGGCGGGGCTCTCGCGGGCCCTGCTCGGCCTCCCGGCGCAGATCGCAGCCGGCCTCGTCGGAGTCTTCCTGCTCTGCCTGGCGATCTACGCCGGCCTGCGTGGCACCGAAGCCCCCGATCGCAACTTCGCCCTCACCTTCCTCTACGTCACCGCCTGGCTCGGCTTCCCCCTGTTCAGCGTCTTCCTCGGCGATGTCTTCCGGCCCTTCAACCCGTGGCGCGCGGTCGGGCGGGTTGCGGGGGGCGCGTTCGCCGCGCTGGCCGGCCAGCGCCCGGCTCACCTGCGCTATCCCGAGGCGCTGGGGCGCTGGCCCGCCGCCTTCGGCCTGATCGCGGTCGTCTGGCTGGAGATCATCTACGGGGCCAGTGGCGGCGTAGCGGTGGGGCTCGCGCCTCACGCCGCCGCGGTGGGGGCCCTCGTCTACAGCGCCTACACCCTGGTGATGATGGCGCTGTTCGGCACCGAGCAGTGGTGCCGGACCGGCGAGGTGTTCTCGGTCTACTTCGGCATGTTCGGCCGGCTCGGTTGCTTCGGGGTCGAGAACGGCCGGCTCGGCGTGCGCAGGCCCTTCGCGGCGGCCACGACCTGGGCGACCGTTCCCGGCTCGGCGGCGGTGGTGATCGCCTCGATCGCGTCCACCAGCTTCGACGGCGCCCAGGAGGGAGCGTTCAAAGGCGCCCTCGAAAGCACCTTCAACCACCTCACCGACGCCGGCCTCGGGCTCACCTCGGCGCTGCGCCTCACCGACACGATCTTCATCCTGCTCTGCTTCGCCGGTGTCGCTCTCGTCTACCTGATCGGGGTGCGGGGAATGGCGAGCGTCGCCGGTGCGCCCTCGTTCAAGAAATTACGCTCCGGCTTTGCCCACACCCTGATCCCGATCGCCTTCGCTTACCTCGTCGCCCACTACTTCAGCCTCTTCGTCTTTCAGGAGCAGGCGCAGTTCACCTACCTGCTCTCCGACCCGTTGGGCACCGGCACCACCGATCTCTTCGGCACCACCTCCGCCGGGATCGACTTCCAGCTGCTCAGCGCAAATGCGATCTGGTACGTGCAGGTCGGCGCCCTCGTGATCGGCCACGTGATCGGCCTCACCCTCGCCCACGATCGCGCCACCGCCTACTGGGGCGACTACCGCCAGGCGGCGCGCTCGCAGTACTGGATGCTCGCGGTGATGGTCGCCTTCACCTGCTTCGGTCTCTACCTGCTCTCGGTGGCCAACGCATGAGCCGTCTGGACCGGAGAATGGCTGGCTCTAGAGGATCTCGCCGAGCCGCCGCTCGAGCGCGGCGGAAATCTCGTCGCGCACCGGCCCCTCGGCCAGGCGCTCGACCAGCGACTCGAGGAAGCCCTCGATGATCACCTGCTTGGCCGTCGCTGGGTCGAGCCCGCGCGAGGTCAGGTAGAAGAGCTGGTCGCGGTCGATCTGGGCGATCGCCGCGGCGTGGGTGCAGCGGACGTCGTCGGCTTCGATCTCGAGGCCCGGGATCGCGTCCGCGTGGGCGTCGGGTGAGAGCAGCAGGTTGCGGCTCTCCTGGAAGGCGTCGGTCCCCTGGGCGCCGGGGTCGACCCGGATCATGCCGCGCCAGACCGCGGTCGCCCCGGCGGCGAGCACGCCGCGGAAGGCGAGGTCGGAGAAGGTGTTCGGGGCCGAGTGCTCCTGCTTGGTGTCGAAGTCGAGGTGCTGGCCGGGACCGCCGGCGTAGCCGCCGGTGACCCGCGCCTCGGAGCCGGCGCCGGCCAGGTTGGTCTCCATTCTCACCTTGCCGCGGGCCGAGCCGAAGCCGAGCGCGGTCCAGTCGAGGCGGGCATCGCGCTCCACCTGCGCCCGCTGGCTGGAGAAGATCCAAGCTCGCTCGGAGATGTCCTGGGTCGAGACGTAGCGCAGCGTCGCCGCCTGTCCGACATGCAGCTCGACCACCGTGTTGAGCAGCGCGTCGGTGTCGTCGCCGGCCGAGCCGCAGTGCTCCCAGACCTCGGCCTCGGCACCCTCCTCGAGCACGACCAGCGTGCGCCAGGAGATCGCGGCGCCATCTTCGTCGAGCGGCAGCTCGATCCGGATCGGCTCCTCGACCTTGACCCCGCGCGGCACGTGGACGAGGACGCCGTCGCGCCAGCCAGCCTCGTTGCGGGCGACGAAGGGATCCTCGATCGGCACCAGCGACCCGAGCCGCTCGTGCAGCAGCTCGGCATGCGAATCCAGGGCCTCGGCGAGGGAGATCACGCTTGCTCCCTTAGCCCCCTCTACGGTGGCCGATGGAGCACTCGCCGCGTAGGCGTCGAGGTTCAGCGTCGAGAGGTCGGTGAATTCCCACCCCTTCGCCTTCTGGTCGGGGAGGGGGAGGCTCTGCGCGAGAGAGGCGCCCCGCCGGCGCCTCTCGTCCAACCAGGTGGGCTCGGTCGCTACCTCAGCCAATGCTTCCCTCCATCTGCAGCTCTATGAGTCGATTCAGCTCGACCGCGTACTCCATCGGCAGCTCCTTGGTGACCGGCTCGATGAAGCCGTTGACGATCATCTTCGAGGCCTCCTCCTCGTCGAGCCCGTGGCTCTGCAGGTAGAAAATCTGCTCGTCGCCGATCTTCGAGACGGTCGCCTCGTGGCCGACGTCGGCGTCGTTCTCGCCGATCCGGATCGTCGGGTAGGTGTCCGAGCGCGAGTCCTCGTCGAGCAGCAGCGCGTCGCAGACGACCTTCGAGCGCGACTCGCTCGCCCCGTCGGCGACTTCGAGCAGGCCGCGGTAGGTCGCCCGGCCGCCGTCCTTGGAGATCGACTTGGAGAAGATCGAGGACGAGGTGCGCGGCGCGGCGTGGATGATCTTGCCGCCGGCGTCCTGGTGCTGGCCCTGGCCGGCGAAGGCGATCGAGAGGATCTCCCCGTGGGCTTCGGGGCCGAGCAGGTAGATCGACGGGTACTTCATCGTCAGTTTCGATCCGAGGTTGCAGTCGACCCACTCCATCGTCGCCTTCTCGTGGGCGACGGCGCGCTTGGTGACCAGGTTGTAGACGTTCTGCGACCAGTTCTGGACGGTCGTGTAGCGGACGCGCGAGCTCGGCTTGCAGGCGATCTCGACCACGGCGGAGTGCAGCGAGTCGGTCGAGTAGACCGGCGCCGTGCAGCCCTCGATGTAGTGGACGTCGGAGCCCTCCTCGGCGATGATCAGCGTCCGCTCGAACTGACCCATGTTCTCGGTGTTGATCCGGAAGTAGGCCTGCAGCGGCATCTCGACCTTGACCCCGGCGGGTACGTAGACGAAGGAGCCGCCCGACCAGACGGCCGAGTTGAGCGCCGCCAGTTTGTTGTCGTTGGGCGGGATGATCGTCGCCCAGTACTCGCGGACCAGATCCTCGTGCTCGCGCAGCGCCGTGTCCATGTCGGTGAAGATCACGCCCTGGGCCTCGAGCTTCTCGTTGACCTGGTGGTAGACGACCTCCGACTCGTACTGGGCGCCGACCCCGGAGAGGAATTTGCGCTCCGCCTCGGGGATGCCGAGCCGGTCGAAGGTGTTCTTGATGTCCTCGGGGACCTCGCTCCAGTCGCGGCTGTTCTTTTCGGAGGCGCGGACGAAGTAGTGGATGTCTTCGAAGTCGATCTGACCGAGGTTGCCGCCCCAGTTCGGGGTCGGGCGGTTTTCGAAGTGCTCGAGCGCCTTCAGCCGGAAGTCGCGCATCCACTGCGGCTCGTCCTTGTACTCGGAGATCGATTCGACCACTTCCCGCGAGAGGCCCTTCGGCGCCTTGTAGGCGTAGCCGCTCTCGGGGTCGTGGAAGCCGAACTTCTCCTTGTAGTCGGCGTTGATGCCGGCAAGCTCTTTTTTCTCTGCGACTGCCTCGGGCGTTGCCATGGCTGTCAGACCTCCAGGACGATGGTGTCGTTCACGACGGCCGTCGTGAACGTACGCACGGGAGCATAGGCGGGGAGCGTCTTCGGCCTGCCGCTGGTCAGGTCGAAGAGGGAGCCGTGACGGGGGCACTCGACGGTGCAGGTCTCGGGGCTGAACTCGCCCTCGGCGAGCGGCCCGTCGTCGTGGGAGCAGCGATCCTCGATCGCGTACAGCGTCCCGTCGCAGTTGAAGACCCCGATCTTCACGCTGTCGTGCTCGACCAGGCGCATCGCGCCGGGACCCAGCTCGGCGAGCGGGCAGACGGGGATCGTGGTTCCAGCGGTGTCGGTCAAGAGGAGTCCTTCATCGAGACGCTCTCCGCACGTGCTCGTGCGGGTTGAAACTTAATCCTACTTCTACGGTCGGATTTTAGCGGCCGGGCCGGGCGGGCATTTGGGCGGTTAACGAGCGATTGACCACCGGGTGGCGGGTAGTGGGAGGATGGCCGGAAGAAACTTCGAGGAGAGGACAAGCGATGAGTGTGAGAACCAGCTACGCGCCCGGAACGCCTTCCTGGGTTGAACTCGGCAGCATCCCTGACATCGACAAAGCGGTCGACTTCTACGGCGGCCTCTTTGGCTGGGATGTTCCTGAGTCCGAGAACCCAGAGCAGACCGGCGGCTACCGTCAGGCGATGCTGCGCGGCAAGCCGGTCGCGGGGATGATGCCGCTGATGGACGAGGACCAGCCGCCCGCCTGGAGCTCCTACCTCTCGGTCGAGGACGCCGACGCGACCGTGGCCAAGGCGAAGCAGGCCGGCGCCACCGTGTTCGCCGAGCCGATGGACGTGATGGACCTGGGCCGGATGGCGATCTTCGCCGACCCGACCGGGGCCGTGATCGGGGTCTGGCAGCCGGGCACCTTCGTCGGCGCCGAAATCGTCAACGAGTCCAACGCGGTCGCCTGGAACGAGCTCAACACGCGCGACCCCGAGGCCGCCAAGTCGTTCTACGGCGCCGTCTTTGGCTGGGGCTTCGAGGAGCGCGAGTTCGAGACCGGCACCTACACCCGCATCAAGGTGGGGGAGGACTCGGTCGGCGGCATGATCGACATCACCGGACGCGCCCCCGGCGAGGTCCCGGCCCACTGGCTGGTCTACTTCGCCGTCGATGACACCGACGCCACGGTCGCCAAGGCGACGGAGTCGGGCGGCGGTGTCGCGCTCGAGCCGTTCGACATCGCCGAAGTCGGCCGCATCGCGATCGTCAAAGACCCCTTCGGCGCCGTCTTCGCGGTGATGACGCCCGACCCCAGCATGCAGTCCAGCTAGGGCTAACCGAGGTCGGCGGCGGCCTCCGAGGGGTCGCCGGCCTCGCCCTCGTCCTCCCATTCGGCAGGCTCGCCGAGGCCGGCGCTCTTGACGACCTTGAGGCCGAGCATCGCGCACTTCATCCGGGTGGCGGAGATATCGATCCCGAGCAGCTCGAGGACGAGCTCCTTCGGCAGTCGCAGCAGCTCCTCGCGGCTCTTGCCGACCAGCTCGTCGGTGAGCAGCGAGGTGGCGGCGGTGGAGATCGCGCAGCCCTGGCCCTCGAAGGCGATCTCCGCCACCCGCCCCTCCCCGTCGAGGCGGATCGTCACGTGCTGTTCGTCGCCGCAGAACGGGTTCGTGTCCTCGAACTCGAGGTCGGGTCGATCCAGCCTGCCGAAGTTGTGCGGCCGCTTGTAGTGCTCGAGGATCTGATCTCGGTACAGCTCGTCCATAGCAGCGAGGCTAGCGAAGCCGTGGGAGGGGCTTAGCTCTGTTGCTTGTTCGCGAGGCCGAGGCGATAGAACCTTTCGATCGAGCCGCGTACCGGCCGTCGTCCCCCGGTCGGCCTCAGCGCGCCGAGGGCGACCAGGCGGCGAACGTGGTAGGCGACCGAGGACAG
The DNA here is from genome assembly GCA_963770315.1 of uncultured Solirubrobacterales bacterium. GTDB lineage: Bacteria > Actinomycetota > Thermoleophilia > Solirubrobacterales > 70-9 > VRUE01. The sequence goes on along the minus strand of CAVYPC010000002.1, from coordinate 1,860,026 downwards.
GCGCTGTTCCCGGTGAAAGACCTGGACGAGCTCGGAGGCCGAGAGCGGTCGATCTATCCAGCGCAGCGCTTCGATGATCTGCAGCTGCTGAGGATGGAGGAGGCGGGCGGCGAGGGCCGCCCAAAATCCATCGGGAATACCGCCGCCGGTCATCTGGCGCCCTCGTGGTGGCAGCCGGGGTTTAACCCCGCGTGTTGGGGGGAGCTAACTGCGTAGCGCATGGGAGTTGTGCCTCCTGTGCCGAGCCCCGGGGAGCGGCTGTGCCCGCTCCCCGGGGCGTATGGTCCGCCTTGCCCCTGCCTTGGCGTGGGCTCGGCAGTCTTGTCAACCTGAATGCTGCGACAAGTCTTAGCCCTAGACCCTCAGGCGTCCATACGCACTATTCGAGTGACTTTTTCGGCATCAATCAACGATCGTGAGCCGGTTTCGAGGGGCCCCGGCCAGGCGAGCGCCGGCCTCTCTCAGAGGCCGAAGACCTTGCGGGTGTCGTGGAGGCCCTCGACCAGGCGGTCGATCTCCGCCGGGGTCGTGTAGACGCCAAAGCTGGCGCGGGCGGTGGCGGCGATGCCGAGCCGGTCCATGAGCGGCTGGGCGCAGTGGTGGCCGGCGCGGACCGCGACACCGTGGCGATCGAGGATCTCGGAGACGTCGTGGGCGTGGACTCCCTCCAGCTCGAAGGACACTGGGCCGAGCCGCCCCGGTCCGCGCGCTGGACCGAAGATCCGCAGGCCGGGCACGTCCTCGAGGCGTTCGAGCGCGTAGTCGGCGATCGACCGCTCGTGGCTGAGCACTGCATCCATCCCGAGGCCGTCGAGCCAGCGCAGCGCCGAGGCCATCCCGATCGCCTGCGCGATCGCTGGCGTCCCAGCCTCGAAGCGGGCCGGCACGTCGGCGTAGGTCGTGCCCTCTTTGGTCACCTTGCGGATCATCGAGCCGCCGCCGAGGAAGGGTGGCATCTCGCGCAGCAGGTCCAGCTTGGCCCAGAGCGCCCCGATCCCGGTCGGGGCGTAGAGCTTGTGCCCGGTCAGCACGTAGAAGTCGACGCCGAGCCCGGCGACGTCGAGTGGCATCTTCGGCGCCGCCTGAGCGCCGTCGGCCAGGATCACGGCGCCGGCCTCGTGGGCGAGGCGGGCGATCTCGGCGATCGGGTTCTCGGTGCCGAGCACATTGGAGACGTGGGCGACCGCGACCATCTTCGGCCCCCGCTCCAGCAGCCCCGCGTAGGCCTCCAAGTCGAGCAGCCCGTCCTCGCCGACGGGGATCCAGTCGACCTCGGCGCCCACCCGCTCGGCCAGCTGCTGCCAGGGGACGATGTTGGAGTGGTGCTCCATCTCGGTCAGCACGATGCGATCGCCGGCGCCGACGTTGGCGTCGCCCCATGACCGCGCCACGAGGTTGATCGCCTCGGTCGCGTTGCGGACGAAGATCGCCTCGCGGCGGTCGGCGGCGCCGAGGTGATCGGCGACCGTCGCCCGCGCTCCCTCGTAGGCCGCGGTCGCCTCGGCCGAGAGGGTGTGGGAACCGCGGTGGACGTTGGAGTGGTGCGCGCGCTCGTAGCGGTCGACCGCCTGGATCGAGGCCAGCACCCGCTGCGCGCTGGCGCCACTGTCGAGGTAGGCGACTGGGCGTCCGTGGACCTCGCGCTCCAGCGCCGGGAAGGAGGCGCGGACCTTCTCGATCGGGAAAGCCGACGTCGCTGACTCGGTCGTCGTCGTCGGCTCCATCTCCACGAGGCTAGGCGCTGGCGCCGGCCTCTACCTCCTCGCGGATCCAGCCATAGCCCTTCTCCTCGAGCACGCCGACGAGCTCCGGACCGCCCTCTTTGACGATCCGCCCCTCGAACATGACGTGGACCGAGTCGGGCTTGACCATGTGCAGGATTCGCTGGTAGTGGGTGATGATGAGGACGCCCATGTCGGGCCCGGCGAAGGTGTTGACTCCGTCGGCGACGACCCGCAGCGCGTCGATGTCGAGGCCGGAGTCGGTCTCGTCGAGAACCGCGATCTCGGGCTTCAACAGCGCCAGCTGCAGCAGCTCCATCCGCTTCTTCTCACCGCCGGAGAAGCCGTCGTTGAGGTAGCGGCTGGAGAAGGCTTTGGGGATGTTGGCGAGCTCCATCGCCTCCTGGGCGGTCTTGGCGAACTCTTTGATCTTGATCTCGCCTTCGCCGCGCGCCTCGCGGCGGGCGTTGAGGATCATCCGCAGGTACTTGCTGACCGAGACGCCGGGAATCGCGACCGGGTACTGGAAGGCCATGAAGAGCCCCGCGCGCGAGCGCTCGTCGGGGTCGGCCTCGGTCATGTCCTCGCCCTTGAAGACGATCGAGCCCTCGGTCACCTCGAGCGAGGGGTGGCCCATGATCGCGTTGGCGAGGGTCGACTTGCCCGAGCCGTTCGGACCCATCAGGGCGTGGACCTTGCCCTTCTCGACGTCGAGGTCGAGCCCGCGCAGGATCTCCTTGCCCTCGGCGCTGACGTGCAGGTTGCGTATCTCCAGCTCAGCCAATTTCGCTCCGTTCGTGTTTTCGGTGGGGATTAAGCGACGCTGCTGACGGGCGTCTTCTCGCCGGCGCCTTCGGGGCCGCCCGAGAACGCGACCAGCTCGGACAGCGTGGTTCCGGCGAGCGCCTTGGTGACGCCCCCCTGGACACGGGTCCAGAGCAGCTTCGTCGCGCAGGCCCGATCGCCGTCGCTCTCGTGCGAGCAGAGGACCTTGCCCTCCGGCGTCTCGTGGAAGCACTCCATCGGCGCGATCTGCCCTTCCAGCGCCTCGACCACTTCGTCGAGCGTGATCGTCTCCGCCGGCTTCGCCAGCCGGTAGCCGCCATGGGCGCCCCTGGTCGAGCTGACCAGGCCGGCGTTGCGCAGCTTGGCGACGAGATGCTCGAGGTAGGAGAGCGGCAACCGCTCCGCCTCGGCGACGGCGCTGAGCGAGACCGGGGCGGAGCCGGGCTGTCGGCCCAGCTCGACCATCAGGCGCACTCCGTACTCGGCTTTGGTCGAGAACAGCATCGACCTAAATCCTACTGAAGCGGTCGGTTATGCGGACGCGGCCTCGGTCGTCGCCTGCTTGCCGAGCTCGACGTGGGCCTTGCTGTCGCTGCTGCGGATCAGGACCAGCGTCAGCACGAAGCCGAGCGCGGCGATCGCGGCGCCGCCGAGGAAGGCGGCCTGGAAACCCTCGGTCAGCCCGCTGGCCAGGCTCGAGCTGCCGGATGACAGCGCGTCTTCGGTGCGCGAGGTGGCCAGGGTGGAGAGCACCGCGAGCCCGAGCGCGCCGCCGATCTGCTGCGAGGTGTTGATCAGGCCGCTGGCGAGGCCGGCCTCGTTCTCCTCCACCCCGGAGACGGCGGCGATCGTCGTCGTCACGAAGGCGAAGCCGAGCCCCGCGGCGGCGAACAGCGAGGGGCCGAGGATGTCGGTGGTGAAGCCGCCGCCGACGGATACGCGGCTGAACCAGACGAGGCCGATGACGATGAAGAGCAAGCCGGCGGCGAGCACCGGCTTGTAACCGAGTTTGGTCACCAGCTGGGAGGCGATGCCGGCCGAGACCATGATCGTCAAGGCGAGCGGGAAGTAGGAGAGCCCGGCGTGGATCGCGCTGTAGCCGAGCACCTGCTGCATATATAAGGAGATGAAGAAGAACATCGAGAAGAGCGAGGCGCCGACCAGCAGGCCGACGACGTTGGCGCCGGTCAGCGTGCGGATGCGGAAGATCGAGAACGGCACCAGCGGCTTGGTCGCGCGCAGCTCGATCGCGACGAACGCGGCTATCAGCGTCAGGGAGAGCGCGATCAGGCCGAGGGTCTGAGTCGAGCCCCAGCCGGCGCTGTTGGCGTCGACCAGGGCGTAGACCAGGATCGAGAGCGCCGCGGTGACGGTGACTGCGCCGGCGACGTCGAAGGCGCGGGTCTCGTGCTCGGCGCGGCTTTCGGCGATCAGCCTGGGGGAGAGGGCGAAGGCGATCAGGCTCACCGGGACGTTGACCCAGAGCACCCATTCCCAGCCGAGCCCGTCGGTGAGGATGCCGCCGAGCAGGACGCCGGCGGCGCCGCCGGAGCCCGCGACCGCCCCCCATACGCCGAGCGCCTTGTTGCGCTCGGAGCCGTCGCTGAAGGTGGTGGTGACGATCGAGAGCGCCGCCGGCGAGATGATCGCCGCGCCGAGGCCCTGCGCCGCCCGCGCCGCGATCAGCTGCCCCTCGGTGCTGGCGAACCCGGCCGCGAGCGAGGCGACCGCGACGACGAGCAGGCCCGCCATGAAGACGCGGCGGCGCCCGAGCAGGTCGGCGGTGCGGCCGCCGAGCAGGAGGAAGCCGCCGAAGGTGAGGATGTAGGCGTTGACCACCCAGGGCAGGTTCTCCTGGGAGAAGTTGAGCGCGTCGCCGATCGTCGGCAGCGCCACGTTGACGATCGATGCGTCGAGCACGACGACGAACTGCGCCGAGCAGAGGAGGACGAGCGCCAGCCAGCGCTTCTCTTTGAAGTCTTGGTTGCTGGCCATGACCGGTACCTCAGTCAAGCAAATCCACTGCCCCGGCTCACTGGGCTCACGGCTCGATCAGCCCGCGGCGGATCGCGTAGCGGACCAGCTCGACCCGGTCGCGCATCCCCAGCTTGCGCATCGCGTTGCCCCGGTGGTTCTCGACCGTCTTCTCGGAGAGGTGGAGGATCGCCGCGATCTCCTTCGTCGTATGGGCCTCGGCGACGAGCTTGACGATCTCCTCCTCGCGCGGCGTCAGCTCCTCCTCGCCGGTCGAGCCGCGCTCCAGCACGTCCTTGATCAGCGTTCGCTGCGCCTCGGGGGTGAGGAAGGGCTCGCCCCGCTCGACCGCCCGGATCGCCGCCAGCAGGTCCGTGTCCGCCTGGGCCTTGAGGACGTATCCAGAGGCCCCGGCCTTCAGCGCCTCGAACAGGTAGCGCTCGTCGTCGTGCATCGAGAGGATCAGGACGGAGACCCCGGGCGCCTGGGCCTTGATCTCGCGGGTCGCCTGCAGCCCGGTCAGCTTCGGCATCTTGACGTCGAGGATCGCCAGGTCGGGCCGCTCGCGGATCGCCAGCTCGCGCGCCTCGGCGCCGTCCGCTGCCTCGCCGACGACCTCAATGTCCGGCTGGCGCTCGAGCAGCAACCGCAACCCCGAGCGGACGATCCCATGGTCGTCTGCGATCAGCACTCTCAGCATTCGGCCAGTGTCCCATCGCGCGGCGAGACACCCCGGCGCGGGGGGAGAACTCTGCCCACTGGCGACTTAGCCCCCTGTATGGGACGAAAAGTCGCCAGAGCGGACGTATCGATTGCGAAGATCGCGTGCCGGCAGCACGGGGTCATATCGGTGGGGCAGATATACGGCCTAGGTCTCGGTGAGCGCGGCGTGCGAGGCCGCGTCGATGCGGGCCGCCTGCATCGTCTGCATCGGGGCGTCTACGCCGTTGGCCACGATGCTCTGTCGCCGGAGGGCCGCTGGTTGGCGGCTGTCCTTGCGTTGGGCGGGGGCCCGGGGCGGGAGGGTGGCGCGGTGCTCGACTACTGGCGGGCGGCGGTCAGTCATCGCAGTGCGGCCTGTCTCTGGGATCTCCTGCCCGAGGCGGATCGTCCGGTCGACGTCGTCGTCAGGGGGGACGGTGGCAGGACGAAGCGCCGCGGTATCTGCGTGCATCGCTCGCTCACGCTCGCTCCGTCCGACGTAATCCTTCGCCGGGGGATACCGGTCACGACTCCGGCGCGCACGATCTCCGACCTGCGCCGGGCGACGTTCCAGGGCTGGCCCGGCGCCGTTGCCCGTCGTGAGCTGAGAAGGGCCATCCGACAGGCGGGGGTGTTCGGCTTGCCGATCGGCGAGGGGAGCGGCAGAGATCGCACGCGTAGCGATCTGGAGAGAGACTTCCTGCGGCTCTGCCGTCGCCATGCGCTTCCCTTGCCCGAGGTCAACGTTCGCATCGGCGGGTACCTGGTCGATTTCCTCTGGCGGCAACGCCGGTTCGTGGTCGAAACCGACAGCTACCTCTATCACCGCGGAAAGGCGGCATTTCAAGACGACCGCAGCCGGGACTTCGAGTTGAGGCGCCTCGGCTTCGAGGTCATACGGCTTTCCGAACAACAGATCAACGAGGAGCCCGATCGGGTCGGGGGAACGCTGCTCGCGATCCTATGCGACCAGCCGCGAAGCTAGCCGGGGACGGAGAGGCGGATCGTGGTGCCGTGGCCCGGCCGCGACTCGATCGTCAGCTCGGCGTCGATCAGCAGCGCTCGCTCGCGCATGCCGCCGATCCCGAGGCCGCTCTCGGACTGCTCGAAGGCGAAGCCGCGGCCGTCGTCGGCGACCTCCAGCTCGACCCCGGCACCGGCACGGCGCAGGCTCACCGCGATCCGCTTCGCCTCGCTGTGGCGGGCGGCGTTGGTGAGCGCCTCCTGGGCGACGCGGTAGACGACCAGCTGCACGTCGCCGTCGAGGCCGGAGAAGTCGCCTGCCGACGTCAGGCTGGCCTCGAGGCCGGTGCGCTCGACCTGCTCCACCTGGCCGGCGAGCGCCGCGGCGAGGCCGAGGTCGTCGAGTGCCGTCGGGCGCAGCTGCCGGGCGAGGGCGAGCAGCTCCCGCATCGCCTGGTTGGCGAGGGCCTTGGTCTCGGCCAGCTCGACCTCCAGCTCCGGAGGGGCGGCCTCGCGCACGGCCTCGAGCCGCAGCAGCAGCCCGGTCAGCGATTGGTTGACCTCGTCGTGGAGGTCGCGGGCGACCCGCGCGCGCTCCTCCTCCTGGGCCCGCAGTGCGGCGCTGCCGGCGCGGCGGCGCTCGGCTTCCAGGCGGCGCATCATCCGCAGGAAGGCGAGCTCGATCCGCTCCACCTCCTCGGTCTCGCCGACGCCGTCGATCGAGTCGGGAAGCAGGGGGCCAGGCCGGCTCAAGTCGACCTTCTCCATTTCCTCGATCAGATCTTCGAGCGGCGCGAAGCGGCGTCGCAGGACGATGAGGTTGACGGCGAGGGCCACCGTCACGGCGGCCAGCGCGACGATGACCAGGGTCGCCACAGGGCGAGAATAGGGGTTGACCCCTATGGCCGGATCGGCCCTTCGCGGCGATACTCCGGAGGCTGCGCAAATCCCGACCAAGGAGCGAGCCGCGATGAGCACCACCAAGCAGTCCACCTGGGGAGCGACCCTGCGCACGACGATCCTGCTGGCGTCCCTCTCGGGGCTGCTGATCGTGATCGGCGCCCTGATCGGCGGCCCCTCGACCGCGGCTCTCTTCCTCGGCATCGCCCTGCTGATCAACCTCGGCTCCTACTTCTTCAGCGACAAACTGGCGCTGGGGATGAGCCGCGCCAAGCCGATCGAGGAAGCGGAAGCGCCGCGGCTCTACGAGATCATGCGCGAACTGACGACGCGCGCCGGGTTGCCGATGCCGCGCCTCTACATGATCCCCCAGGACCAGCCCAACGCCTTCGCCACCGGCCGCAACCCGAAGCACTCCGCCGTCGCCGTCACCCGCGGGATCACCAAGCTGCTCTCCGAGGACGAGCTGCGCGGCGTCCTCGCCCACGAGCTCACCCACGTCCGCAATCGCGACATCCTGATCCAGTCGGTGGCCTCGGCGATCGGCGCCGCGATCACCTACCTCGCCTACATGCTGCTCTGGTTCGGCGACGACGACAACTCCCCGCTGGGCCTGGTCGCATCGCTGGCGATGGTGCTGCTGGCGCCGATCGCGGCGAGCATCATCCAGCTGGCGATCTCGCGCCAGCGCGAGTACGCCGCCGACGCGGGCGGCGCCGAAATCTGCGGCAACCCCGAGTCGCTGGCCAGCGCCCTGCTGCGCCTCGAGCAGGGGGCGACCGACATGCCGATGCAGGTCAACCAGGCGGCCGAGCCGCTCTACATCGTCAAGCCCTTCTCCAGCAAGGGAATCGCCGGCCTCTTCTCGACCCACCCCCCGATCGAGGAGCGGGTGAAAAGGCTGCGCCAGATGCGCCCGAGCCTCGGCTGAGAGCTGCGCCACCTCTCGGTGAAGAAGGCCCGCACATGCGGCCTTCTTCTTGCCCGTTGACCGGGGGGTATTTAAGAACTACCCTGTACGCGTAACGGCATAGGCCGTTCGCGACCATGGCCAAGGCCAGCGCCAGATCCAAATCCGCCGCGCCGCGCCGCCTTCCGCGCGGGCGGCATGCGCTCGCTCCGGAGGAGGTTCTGCGCGACCAGCGCGAGCGGCTGCTTGCCGCCGTGCCGGGGGTCGTCGCCGACCGCGGCTACGAAGCGATGTCGGTCGCCGACATCGTCAAGGCGGCGGCGGTCTCGCGCAACGCCTTCTACAAGAACTTCGGCGACAAGCAGGAGTGCTTCGCGACCGCCCACGAGGTCGGCCACGAGCGCCTCTTTGAGGTCCTCGCCCGGCCCTGCGACTCGGCGGCGACGATCGAAGAGCGCGTCGAGGGCTCGCTGGCGGCGGGCCTCGACGCCCTCGCCTCCGAGCCCGACGTGGCCCGCCTGCTCTTCGTCGAGGCGCCCTCGGCGGGGGAGGAGATCGCCCTCCGCTACCACGAGTGGCTGGGGCGCTACGGCACCCTGCTGCGCTCGGCGGCGCCCGAGCTTCCGCCTCAATCAATCCCTGCACCTGAGGTTGAGGGTGTGATCGTCGGCGGCATCGCCTCGCGGGTAGCCAGCGAGGTGCTCAACGGCCGGGCGGCAAAGCTGCGCGACCTCACCGCGCCCCTGGTCGAGTACGTGCTCGCCTTCTACCGGCTCGCCGAGCCGGGCCCCAAAGAGGGCAAGGTCGTCGCCTTCGAGCGCGAGCAGCAGTCGGCTCGGGAGCCCGCAGAGGCTCAGCGCAAACGCGCCAGCGCCTAGCGCCCAGCTCGTAAGAGAATCGCGCGTACCCGACTCGAACGGTCGCTTATCTGGGAACTCATCAGGTTTCCTGGCAAAAACCTTGCTCGATAAGTCCCTGCAAATCACGCATTATCATTAGCAATACCATGTGCGTATCTTGACAACGCTGAACCAGAGTGTTTACATCTGGCCGCGTCTTCGGTTGGGAACCACACCGGTATAGCCAACGAAGTTCGCAAGGCAGGGAAACAGGGACAACCGAGCGCCGGGAGGGCCGCCAAGGGAAGCGGTCGGTAGTGGGGCTCACGGGACAAGGAGAGAGATTTGATGTTCTCGCCACTGCGCAACCGCTTCGGCATCCCGGGCGTGATCTCGGTGATCGCCCTGGTCTTCGCGATGATGGGTGGCGCCTACGCCGCCTCGAGCAATTATTCCGGCGGCAAGGCCAGCGCCTCGGCCAAGGCCAAGAAGGGGCCTCGGGGTCCGAAAGGGCCCGCAGGCCCAGCCGGTCCCGCAGGACCGGCTGGAGCAAAGGGCGATACCGGCGCCGCGGGCGCCAACGGCAAAGACGGCGCACCCGGTGCGGCGGGCCAAAACGGCGTCAGTGTCACCAGCGCCAGCTTCAAAGGCGAAAGCGAACCCGTCTCCGAACCCTGCGAAGAACAGGGCGGAACCGAATTCAAATCCGCTAGCCAGACCACCTATGCCTGCAACGGCAAGGAAGGCTCCCCCTGGACCGCGGGCGGCACCCTGCCCAAAGATGCAACCGAGACCGGCAGCTTCGGTCCGCTCGAGGAAGGCAAAATCCTCGGTTCCATCCCGGCCGCGGGGTACGTGACCGAACTCGACAGCTACACGGAGCCGGTCAGCTTCTCTCCGCCGCTCGCAAGCGCCCCCGAATTCGTCTACGTGTCCTCGGTGGAAGCTCCCGGAGGAGGCATCGAATTCGGCTCCGCACCCGGCTGTCCCGGGGTCGCGTCCGGCATCCCCAAAGCCAACTCCGGCAAGTTCTGCGTCTACGTCGGCCAGGGGTTCAACCCGGCCCCGATCTCCTCCTATGACCCCACGGGCTCGCCCGGGGAAACGCTCGGCGCCAGCAGGGCAGGCGCGCTGCTGGCGGTGAGCTGCCCCGAAGGGGCGGGTGTGGGCGTTGGATTCGAAGCCTGCACCGGGATGGGGCTCTGGGCGGTGACCGGCTAGCCCGGGGACCGGCCGAGCGAACCCAGATCGAGTGACGGCGACCAAGGAGACGAAGGTGACAGCCACAGCGAATAGACCAGGGCGACGGCTCGCCGCACCCGCAAAGCTCGCCCCCCTGGCCGCTTGCGTGGCCGGCCTCCTCCTGCTCCTCGCTGCCACCGCCGCAGCCGCGGCGCCCCCCCAGCTCTGGCAGACCGGCGAAACCGGCTCCGCCGCCGGGCAGACCGAAATCCCCCGCGGCATCGCCGCCGATCCCGGCAGCGGCCACGTCTTCCTCGCCGACTCGGGGAATGAGCGCATCGACGAGTTCGCCGCCGCGGGGGAATTCCTCCGTGCCTGGGGTTGGGGCGTCGTCGCCTCCGGTCCTGACAACAATCCTCGCAATGAGATACAGCAAGTTTCCGTTGACGCTACCGGGGGCGATTTCAAGCTCAGCCTCAGCATATTTTCGAACACCCCTTCCATTCCCTTCAACGCCTCTGCGGCAACGGTCCAAACTGCGCTAGAGGGGTTAACTCACAACCCCGGTGAACCTGGCCTCGATCCGGGCGACGTCACGGTCAGCGGCCCGGCCGGCGGCCCTTGGTCAATCGAATTCACCGGCGCCCAGGCCGATACTGACTTTCCCCAGTTCCACGTCGCTTCCTCGACCCTCAGCGGCGGCCCGGCGACAGCCACGGTTCTCACAACACAACCCGGTGCCAATTTCGAGGTCTGTATCCCCGACGACGGTGACCAATGCAGGGCGGGGCAGGCGGGGTCTTCGCCCGGCCAGTTCGGCTTCGGCAGTCCCCAAGGAGTCGCCCTCGACTCCGCCGGCGACGTCTACGTTGTCGACACCGGCAGACCCTCCAACCAGCGCGTGCAGAAGTTCTCCCCCTCCGGCCAGTTCCTCCTCATGTTCGGCAAAGGGGTAAACAGCGGCAGCTCGGGCAATCCCGAAATCTGCACCAACGCCGGTCCACCTACCGACGTCTGCGGCCCCGGTGGCACCGGGGCCGGCGCCGGCCAGTTCGGCGAATGGCCGGCGGTTGGCGACTACATCGCGATCGCCGGCCACGGCACTGAAACCACGGCCGACGACGACGTCTACGTCGGCGACCAGAACCGGATCCAGCGCTTCGACGCCAACGGCGCCTATCAGTCCCAGTTCCCCGTTCCCGCCACCGTCCAAGGGCTCGACACCGACGCCGCCGGCGACCTCTACGCGATCTATGGCGGCGTCATCCACAAGCTCAGTCCGCTCGGCTCCCCGCTCTCGCCCGAAACCTTCGAAATTCCGAAACTCAACCCCTCCGAAAACCCGCAGACCGCGGCGGTAGCCGTCGACGTCGCCGGGCACATTTACGCTTTCGGCCCGACCACCAGTCCGTTCACCGGCCAGACGCGCAACCCGGTCTTCGAGTTCGACCCGACCGGCAACGTCGTCAATGAATTCGGCAAAGCCGAATTCACCAGCTCCACCGGACTCGCCACCAACCTCTGTCCCGGCAGCGCCGCCCCCGGCGACATCTATGTTGCCAACGCCGCTAACCCCGAAGTCGATCACGAAAAAAGCTTCCTCCGCGCCTACGGCACCGACCCGATCGGCTGCTTCAAGGCCCACACCTTGGGCGCCACCGAAGTCGCCGAAACGAGCGCCACCCTGAACGGCACGGTGAACCCCAGTGGCGTCCTGAGCGCCGAATGCCGCTTCCAGTACGGCACCTCCACCCAGTACGCCAATACCGCCCCCTGCGCCGAGTCCCCAGCCCAGATCGGCGCGGGCGGCGAACCGGTCCCAGTCCACGCCGCTATCGCCGGACTCGCCGCCGGCACCGTCTATCACTTCCGCCTGCGCGCCCAGATCAAAGGCCAGACCGAGACGGGCCCAGATTTGACCTTCAAGACGATCGGCCCGCCGGTCATATCCGACGATCACACCGTCGCCGCCACCGACACCGAGGCGAGCCTGAAGGCGTCGATCAACCCCGAAGGCCTGCCCACCGCCTTCCGCGTCCAGTACACCACCACCGACTTCCTCAACTGCGGCCTGCCGGCCAACCCGAGCTGCCTGGTCGGCCCCCAGGCCGCGGTGGGCTCCGATCGCAACCCTCACCCCGCGAGCGCCGCCCTGCACAACCTTTTGCCCGGCACGAGCTACCGCTGGCGCATCCTCGCCACCAACTCGAGCGGCACCACGGAAAGCGAAGCCCACACCCTGAACACCTACCGCCCCCTGCTCACCGAGACCGACTGCCCCAACCAGGCCCTGCGCAGCGGCGCCTCGGCCTTCCTGCCCGACTGCCGCGCCTTTGAGCTGGTCTCCCCGCCCGACAAAAACGGCGGCGACCTCTACCCGGAACCCAGCGGCGAACTAGAAGTGGCCAACTACACCCAGGTCTCCACCGACGGAAACGCGATCACCTACACCGCCCGCACCTCCTTCGGCGATCAGCACAGCACCGCCAACTTCAACCAGTACCTCGCCTCCCGCCGCGAGCGGGGCCAATCGGGGGAAGGCTGGTCAAACCAGGGCATCAACCCGCCTGTCGCCGGCCAGGAGGTCGACGAAGCCATTGACACCTTCGGCTACTTCCGCAAGTTCATCGCCTTCTCACCGGATCTCTGCAGCGCCTGGTTGATCGACCACCAGACCCCGCCCCCGACGGCCGACGGCCAGCCCGGCCGCCCCAACCTCTACCGGCGCGAGAACTGCGGCGCGGGAGGGCTCGAAGCGCTCATCCCGTCCCCCGCGGTCGCGATCCCTCCCGGCACCCAGACCGCATACGTAACCCGCAACTCGGTCGAGGGCTACTCGGCCGACGGCCGCCACGCGCTCTTCGTCGCCAACGCCCAGCTCACCCCCGAAGCCGCCGCCGGCTTCGGCGCGCAGGTCTACGATCGCTTCGAAGGCGCCCTGCACCTGGTCAGCGTCCTTCCCGGCGGCAGCGCCGCGCCGGGACACAACGAGGTCGGCGCTGGGGCGAACTCGAACCTCGACCACGCCGTCTCCGCCGACGGCTCGCTGGTCTACTGGACCTCGAACGGCGACATCTACCTGCGCCGCCATCCCGAGCAGGGAATCGTCGCCAACGAATGCAAAAACCCGGCCAGGGCCTGCACCCTCCCGGTCAGCGCCGGCGCCGGCGCCTTCTTCTGGACCGCCGCCGCCGACGGCTCGAGGGCCCTCTACTCGGAGGCCGCCCCGAACCAAACCGAAGACCTCTACGAATTCGACCTCGCCAAGGCCGAAGCCAAAGAACCGCCGCGCCGCCTGATCGCCCACTCTCTGGTGGGCCTCGCCGGCGCCTCCGCCGACCTCTCGCGGATCTACTTCGTCTCGACCGATGCGCTGGCGGGAGCGGGCCCCAACAGCGAGGGCGAGGAAGCCCAGCCGGGCCAGCCCAACCTCTACCTCGACCAGGAGGGCGCCCGCAGCTTCATCGCCACCCTGGCCAGCGGCGACGCAGGGGCCCTGGAGCCCGAAGCCAGCGTTGTCGCCTACGGCGTCGCCGAAAATTCCCCCTACAGTCGCGGCTCGCGGGTCAGCGCCAACGGCACGATCGTCTTCGACGCGCGCGCGCCGCTGACCGGCTATGACAACAGCACCGGTGACGGCCGCCGAAGCGTCGAGGTCTTCCGCTACCGGCCCGGCGGGCCGCTTCAGTGCATCTCCTGCAACCCGAGCGGCGCCCGCCCCTCCCAGGTGCGCGAAATGCGCGAGCCCTACCACCCGCTCTGGGCGGTATCTCACCCCACCCACGTCCTCGCCGCGGCCTGGATCCCCACCTGGGAACACCCGCTCCATGCCTCGAACGTCCTCTCGGCCGACGGCAGCCGCGTCTTCTTCAACTCCAACGACGCGCTCTTGCCGCGCGACACCAACGGCACCCAGGACGTCTATGAGTGGGAGGCGCCGGGCGCCGGCGGCTGCGATCTGGAAGACCCCTCCTACTTCGCCCAAAACGGCGGCTGCCTGTATCTGATCTCCAGCGGGGAAAGCTCCTATGAATCTGAATTCCTCGAGGCGAGCTCTGACGGTCGCGACGTCTTCTTCACCACCGAATCCGGCCTCTTGCCCCAGGACCCCGGCTCGGTCGACCTCTATGACGCCCGTATCGAAGGCGGCTTCCCCCAGCCGATCGAGCCGCCTGCCTGTGAAGGCGAAGCCTGCCAGGGCCCGGTGGTGCCGCCCAACGACCCAACGCCGTCCTCCTCTGTCTTTCGCGGGCCAGGCAACCAGCTCAAAGGCTCAAAGGCGCGCTGTCCCAAGGGCAAGCGCCAGGTGAGGCGCGCGGGCAAGGCCCGCTGCCTCGCCCGGGGACAAAAGAAGCAAAGCAAGGGCCACAAGCGCCGAGCCAACGACAAGCGGAGGGCGAAACGATGAAGCGCCTGATCTCGATTCTCGCGGTCGCCGTGGCCGGCTTCGCCTGCCTGCCCACCGGCGCCCAGGCCGCCTTTGGCATCAACAACTTCGACCTCACCTTCACCAACCAAGACGGCACCTACGCCACCCAGGCGGGCTCCCATCCCTTCGCGACGACGATCACCGCGGGCGCCAACATCGACAAAAAACTCATCCCCGAAGGCTGGCTCAAAGACCTGAGTGCCGATCTGCCCCCCGGCTTTATCGGCGACCCCACCGCCTATCCGCAATGCGCGACGGCGGAATACCTCGAAATCAGCAGCGCGGGGGAACCCGACTGCCCGCTCTCGACCCAGGTCGGCATCGCCGCCGTCTCGGCCAACAAAGCGGGTACCTGGGGCACCTACTCGATCTTCAACCTCAAGCCGCCCCCCGGCGTGCTCTTGCGGCTCGGCTTCCGCATCGTCGCGCAGAACACCTTCATCGATGCCCGCTTCCGCACCGCCCCGCCCTACCATGCCGTCGGCGGCGCGCGCGACATCCCCCAGCTGCTCAACGTCTTCGGCTCAAAGATCCAGCTCTGGGGCAATCCGTCCGATCCCGCCCACGACGAACTGCGCGGTGGCTGCGGGAGCCAGGGCACCTCCTCCCTGGCCCCCGGCGACATCAAGGGCTTCGAATTCCAGCCGACCGGCAAATCGTGCCCTGTCGCGGCCAACCCCAAGCCCTTCATCACCCTGCCGACGAACTGCTCCGAACCGCTGTTGAGCAGCTATCAAGCCGCCTCCTGGAACGATCGCGACGGTGACGGGCTGCCCGACACCGACGCCGGTTCGATCCTCACCCACGATCCCTTTGGCACCCCCGCCCCCTTTGACGGCTGCGCCAGGCTGCGCTTCACGCCGAAGACCGAGACCAAGACGAGCAGCGAATCGGCGGAGACCGGCTCTGGCCTTGACTTCTCAGTCGACTTCCACGACGAAGGCCTGACCAGCGTCGAAGGCCTCGCCCAGTCCCAGGTAAAGAAAGCCGTGGTCACCCTGCCGGAGGGATTGACGATCAACCCCTCCGTCGGCGAAGGCCTGGCGGTCTGCACCCCGGCCCAGATCGACAAAGAGACGCTCGACTCCCAACCGGGGGAGGGCTGCCCCAACGCATCCAAGCTCGGCACCCTGCACGTCGATACGCCACTGCTCGACGAAGGGATCGACGGCTCGGTCTTCTTGGCCCAACAAGACGACGCGGCGACCACCACGCCGGGAGCCGAGAACCCCTTCGACAGCCTGATCGCGCTGTATCTGGTGCTGCGCAACACCGACCTCGGGATCCTCATCAAGCTGCCGCTGAAAGTGGAGCCCGATCCAAAAACCGGGCAACTGGTGGCGACCCTCGACGACAGCCCCCAGGTCCCCTTCAGTCACTTCAACTTCCACTTCAAAGAAGGCGCCAGGGCGCCCCTGATCACCCCCTCGGCCTGCGGCACCTACACCACCAGCGCCAAGTTCTACCCCTGGGCAGATCCAAATAACCCCACCACGGTGAGCTCCTCCTTCGAGATCACCCACGGAGTCGGCGGAGGCCCCTGTCCCCCGGGAGGGGTGCCGCCCTTCCATCCCGGCTTCAGCGCCGGAGCGCTGAACAACAACGCCGGCTCTTTCTCTCCTTTCAACATGCGCCTGATCAGAAGCGATGGCGAACAGGACATGACCAAGTTCTCCGCGATCCTGCCCCCGGGGGAGCTTGGCTCGCTGGCCGGGGTGAGCAAATGCCCCGATTCTGCGATCGACGTCGCCAAGTCAAAGACCGGCAGGCAAGAGATCGCCAGCCCCTCCTGTCCCTCAAACTCCCTGATCGGCCACACCCTGGCCGGAGCGGGAGTGGGGGGCTCTCTGACCTACGTCGGCGGGCAGATTTACCTCGGCGGCCCCTGGCACGGCGATCCCCTCAGCGTGATCTCGGTGACCCCGGCTGTGGCAGGTCCCTTTGACGCCGGGACGGTGGTCGTCAGGCTCGCTTTGACCCTCAACTCGAAGACCGCCGAAGTCGAAGTCGACGGAGCTGCATCGGACCCGATCCCCCACATCCTCAAGGGGATCGTCTTGAAGGTTCGGGACCTGAGGGTCTACGTCGATCGCCACGACTTCCTGTTGAACCCGACCTCGTGCGATGAATCGAAAGCCAGGGCCACTCTCTTCGGCTCCTACCTGAACGTCTTCGATCCAGCTGACGACGTCCCGGTGGCGCTCTCCGATCGCTACCAGGCCGCAAACTGCCTGAACCTGGGCTTTAAGCCAAAGCTTGACCTGAACCTCAAAGGCGGCGCCAAGCGCGGCGGGCACCCGGGGTTGATCGCCAACTACACGCCGAGAAAAGGCGATGCGAACGTCAAAGGCCTAGTTGTGAGATTGCCCAGGTCTGCCTTCCTCGACCAGGCCCACATCAGGACGATCTGCACCCGCGTCCAGTTCGCCGCCAAGGCCTGTCCCCCGGGAGCCCAGTACGGCTTCATCAAAGCCTGGACGCCGCTGCTCGAAGAACCGCTCGAAGGACCGGTCTGGCTCCGCTCCTCGAGCCACAAGCTGCCCGACCTCGTCTTCGACCTGCACGGCTTGGTCGACGTCGAGGTCAGCGTTCGGATCGACTCCGCCAACGGCGGGATCAGGGCGACGCTTGAAAACTCACCCGATGCTCCTCTCTCCAAAGTCGTCTTGAAGATGCAGGGCGGCAAGAAGGGGTTGATCGTCAACAGCAGGAACCTCTGCGGGGCCACCTCGAAGGCCAATGTGGACTTCACCGGGCATAACGGGAAGGAGTTCAGCGCCCATCCTGTGATGAAGGCTGATTGTGGGAAGCGCAAGGGCAAGCGACATAAATAGTTAGCTATACCACGTGCGTATCTTGACAAACGCGTACTGACGTGTTTGTATTGCGGAGTGTCTTCGGCTGAGAACGGAGCTGGTATGACCACTCGAGAGCCGCGCGGCAAGCGGCGCCGGCCCGGTGCCGCGCCGCCGAAGGTGGAGCGCATTCCGCCTCGGTCGGGGCTCTCGCGTGCCGAGGTGATCGCCAACCAGCGCCGTCGCGTCTTCGAAGGTCTCGCCGGTGCCCTCGCCTATCACGGCTACGAGGACACGAAGATCACCGACATCGTCGAACTGTCGGGCGTCTCCCGCGCCACTTTCTACGAGCGCTTCGAGAGCAAGGAAATCTGCTTTGCGGCTGCCTATGAGGACGGCGTAGAGCGGCTCGCGGCCACGGTTGAAGCGGCTGTGGAGGGCGAGCGCGGCTGGGCTTGGTGCCTCTCGGTCGGGCTTGCCGCCGGCCTCGAATTCCTTGCAGCTGACCCGCCGCTGGCCCACCTGCTCTTGGTCGAGGCGCTCGCCGCCGCCCGACCCGCCCGGCTCGAGTACGAGCGCTCGCTGGTGCGCCTCGCCGAAGCGCTGCGCCCGCCGGCCGAGCTTCCCGGAGGCGAGAGGGTTCCGGAGGAGACGCTGCGGCTGCTCGCCGGCGGTCTCACCTCCCATCTCTCGGGCCGGGTGCTGGCCGGCAAGGCAGAGCGTCTGGGTGAGGATCGCGACCTCCTGCTCGAGTATCTCCTCGCACCCTCCCTCGCGGCCAATGCCAGGGTCGCCAGCGGCTGACGGGGAGCCGGAGCGCTTCGAGCCCGACGTCCTCGCCGCGCTGCCCCCCGAGCTCGCCCTCTCGCGACTGCCGGTTGGCCGTCACGGCCTGCCGCGCGCCTTCGTCGCCCGCAACCAGCGCCTGCGCATAGTCGCCGCGATGCTGCGCGTGCTGCAGCGGCACGGTTACCCGGCAACGACGATCGGGCACTTGACCCAGGAGGCCGGCGTATCCCGCGCGACCTTCTATAAGCGGTTCGAGGGCAAGGAGGAGTGCTTCCTCGCGACCTATGACCTCGCTGCCGCGTGGCTGTGCGAGCAGGTGGAGGACTCTGTCGCCGCTTGCGGGGAGTGGCCGGATGGGGTCCGCGTCGGCGTTACCGCGGCGCTGCGGCTGCTTGCCGCCAACCCAGCGGTTGCCAACCTGGTCGCGATCGAGGCGCTGCAGGCGGGCCAGGCCGCCCGGCTGCGGCGCCAGGCCTGTTTGGGACGGCTGGCGGAGACGCTTCGCGACGGCCGCCCGTCGCGGGGGGAGCTGCCCGTGGAGCTCGACGAGATGCTCCTCGGCGGCGTTTTCTCCTATATGGCCCACTACGTCGAAACCAAGCGGACCGAGCAGCTTCCCGAAGCGACCGCGGAGCTGATCCAGTACCTGCTGATCCCCTATCTCGATCCGGGGGAGTCGAGGCGGATCGCCGACCAGGCAGCTTGAGGCTCGAATCCCAGACTTGCACATGGTGCCTTTATGACTATAATTCTGGTCATGGAAACTCTGCCGCTGTCGCATGTCAAGGCGCACCTCTCGGAGATCGCCGATCGGGTTGAGGGCCAGCACGACCGGGTCGTGATGACCCGCAAGGGCCGCCCCGCCGCGGTGCTCGTCAGCCCTGAGGATCTAGAGAGCCTCGAAGAGACGCTGGCGGTGCTCTCGGACCCGGAGTTGATGCAGCAGATTCGCAAGAGCGAAAAAGAGCTGGAACACGGTGAGAAAGGCATCTCCTTAGAGGAGCTAAAGGCAGAGTTGGGCGCTCACGACGCTGCGGCGTGAGCGAAGAGCCATGGCGCATACGGGTGATGCCCACCGCGCGCCGGCAGCTGCGCCGGTTGCCGGAGCGGTACGCCGCGGCGGTCGTGGAGCTATTGCCGGCAATCGCGGCGAACCCGAAACGCCTCGGTAAGCCGCTGCGCTTCGAGTTGGAGGGACGCTGGGCGGCCCGTCGGGGGCCCTATCGGGTCATTTACGCACTTGAGCAAAAGTCCCGCACGGTGACTGTGCTTGCCGTCGCGCATCGGGCGGACGCCTACCGGCGTGGCTGACCGGAGAAAGCTCGCCGGACTCAGGCGGCTCGCTATACTTTTTGAAGTAAAGCCGGATCGGAATTAGGGTATTTATTTAAGTCTTTAGGAGACTGATGGCGACCACGGAGACCAAGCAGCAGATCGAGGAGATCGAGCCCTTCGAGGCGGCGCAGGAGATCGAGGGCGGCGACGTCGTCCTGATCGACACCCGCGAGCCGCACGAGTACCAGGAGGCCCACCTCGAGAACGGCAAGCTGGTGCCGCCGGGACTGCTCGGCGACGAGATCGCCGCCGCCGCTCCCGACAAGTCGGCCCGCACGATCCTCTACTGCCGCAGCGGCAACCGCTCCTACAAGGCGGCCGAGCAGCTGCAGGCGCTCGGCTACGAGGACGTCGCCTCGATGGCGGGCGGGATCCTCGCCTGGCAGGAGCAGGGCTTGCCCGTGGTCGCCGCCAGCGGCATGACCCCCGAGCAGCGCGATCGCTACTCGCGCCACACGCTGCTGCCCGAGGTCGGGGTCGACGGCCAGCTGAAGATGCTGAACGCGAAGGTGCTGCTGGTCGGTGCGGGCGGGCTCGGCGCGCCGACTGCGCTCTACCTCGCCGCCGCCGGGATCGGCACCCTCGGCCTGGTCGACGACGACGTCGTCGACGCCTCCAACCTGCAGCGCCAGGTGATCCACAACACCGAGCGGATCGGCGTGCCGAAGACCGAGTCGGCGCGGCTGACGATCGAGGCGCTCAACCCCGACGTCGACGTGGTCGAGCACCGCCTCCGCCTCGACGCCTCCAACATCGTCGAGATCCTCAGCGAGTACGACGTGATCGTCGACGGCGCCGACAACTTCCCCACCCGCTACCTGCTCAACGACGCCTCGGTGCGGTTGCGCAAGCCGGTCGTCTCCGCCTCGATCCTCAGCTTCGACGGGCAGATTTCGACCTTCGTCCCCTTCGAGGGCCCCTGCTACCGCTGCCTCTACCCGACGCCGCCGCCGGCCGAGCTGGCGCCGAGCTGCTCGGCTAACGGGGTGCTCGGCGTGATGGCCGGGACGATGGGCCTGCTGCAGGCCAACGAGGTGCTGAAGCTGGTGCTGGGGATCGGCGAGCCGCTGATCGGCCGCCTGCTGCTCTTCGAGGCTCTCAGCACCCGCTTCACCGAGCTCAAGGTGCGCCGCGACCCCAGCTGCCCGATCTGCGGTCCCGACGCGCCGGAGATCGCCGACGAGGATCTCGGCAAGTTCCCGGATTACGAGCTCTTCTGCGCTGGATGACGGCCGCCGGGTTCGTCCTTCAATAGGATCGCGTCCCGATGGCGACGATCCGAATCCCACCAGTCCTGCGCACCCAGACCGGGGGCCAGACCGAGGTCGAGGCGGCCGGCGCCAACGTCGGCGAGGTGCTGCGGGCGTTGACCGCGGAGCATCCCGCCACCGAGGAGCAGCTCTTCGGCCCCGACGGCGACCTCAACCGCTACGTCAACGTCTACCTCAACGACGAGGACGTACGGGTGCTCGACGGTCTCGACACCGCGGTGAGCGACGGCGACACGGTCGTCATCCTCCCGGCCATGGCCGGCGGCTGAGCCAGAGTCAAGTCAACTCGGCTTCAGCAACACCGTTCTGGTGTAGCACAATGTATGTACAATTCTTCGGACGATGGCTGCCAAAACCCGGGATACCCGAGACCGTCGCTGGAACCTTCGTGTCGAGGATTCCGAGGATTCGCTCGTTCGGGCAGCAAGCGATCTGTCTGAAACGAGCTACAGCAGCTTCATTCGAGTCGCCGCCGTTTCCGAGGCTCGGCGCATCCTTGCCGACCGCACTCAATTTCCGCTCGAGAATTCAGCTTGGGACCGGTTCGCAGAGCTGTTGGATCGCCCCCCGCGCGTGCCGGACGGACTCCGCGATCTCTACTCGAAGCCGAGTGTTTTCGAGTAGGCAGTGGCCTATTCGTCTCCCGAGCCACTGCGTGGCAAGCATGACCTGAACGGTTTCGCAAGTAGGGAAGGGGCGCTGGATAGCTGGCTTCACCGTTATTCCCGGCATGCCGAGGCAGCCGGGTCTGCACGCGTTTTCGTGACCACGGACGGGAAACGAGTGGTCGGCTATTACGCGCTTGCCGTCGGGCAGGTCGAGCCGGATGCAGCGACCGAGCGCCCGCTCAAGGGGCAGCCCGCCAAGCGCCCGGTGCCGGTGGTGATCTTGGCGCGCCTGGCCGTCGATCGAGAGCATCAAGGCAAGGGAGTCGGTCGATCTCTGCTTCAAGACGCTCTGCTGCGTTGTGCGGATGCGGCAGAGTCGGTCGGGATAAGGGCTCTGGTCGCTCACGCCAACGAGCACGCAAGCGGATTTTACGACCAGTTCGGCTTTGAATCTTCTCCGACCGATTCACTCCATCGGATCCTGCTGTTGAAGGATTTGAGGCGCTTCATGGACGAGGTCGGCTCCTGAGCCTCCGCCTCTCGCCCCTGGCTATACTTTTTGAAGTAACGGGAGACCGAGATGCCGCCAGACGAGCTACTCAACCGACCCTGCGGGGGACGCTTCGGCGACATCGTCGAGTCGATCGGCAACACGCCCTTGGTCGAGCTGCCACGCTTCTCGCCCAAGCCCGACGTCCGCATCTACGCCAAGCTCGAGGGCCGCAACCCGACCGGCTCGGTCAAGGACCGGGTCGCCAAATCGATGATCGAGGCGGCCGAGGCCGAAGGGGCGATCGAGCCGGGCCAGACGATCCTCGAGCCGACCTCCGGCAACACCGGCATCTCGCTGGCGATGATCTGCCGCCGCAAGGGCTACCCGCTGAAGGTGGTGATGCCCGACAACGTCACCGCCGAGCGCACCCAGCTGCTCGAGATGTACGGGGCGGAGATCGCCTACTCGGAGGGTGCCAAGGGCTCCAACGGAGCGGTCGAGGTGGCGCTGGAGATGGCCGAGGACTCGCGCTACTACATGCCCTACCAGTACGGCAACGAGGCCAATCCCAACGCTCACTACAACGGCACCGCACTGGAGATCCTCGAGGAGCTGGACGAGGTGACGGCCTTCGTCGGCGGCCTCGGCACCGGCGGCACGTTGATGGGCAACGGTCGGCGGCTGAAGGAGCACGATCCGGAGACGCTGATCGTCGCCGCCGAGCCGATGCAGGGGGAGATGGTGCACGGACTGCGCTCGCTCGACGACGGCTTCATCCCGCCGATCATCGACATCACCCTGCTCGACCGCAAGATCATGGTCTCCAACCGCGACGCGATCGTCTGGACCCGCAAGCTGCTCGACGAGGAGGGCGTCTTCGCCGGCGTCTCCTCCGGCGCGATCGCCCGCATCGCGGTCCGCATCGGCGAAGAGCTGGAGGACGGCAACGTCGTCTTCCTGATTCCCGACGACGGCTGGAAGTACCTCTCCTCCGGCGTCTACACCCGGCCGATCGACGAGATCGAGAACCTGGACTCCACCGTCTGGTGGTAGTCGTCTCAGCTTCGCTCCGCGAAACTTCTTCGAGGGCGGCGATCGCCCTCGGCGTCGTTTGCCTCCTGCTTCTGCTGCCAGCCGCGGCGTGCGCGGCCCCCGGCAGCATCGACCGGTCCTTCGGCACGGGCGGCTTTGTCGACCTCAGCCAGGCACCCGCCGAACGCTTCCCCAGCCTGGCCGCGTTCGCGATAGACATCGCGCCAGGGCCGGAAGCGACGGTCCTCGCCCTCAGCGTCGGCAACGAATGCGCCGCCGAATGCAGCCGCCCCCTGATCGTGACCCGCTACCGGTCGGATGGCTCCGTCGATCGCGGCTACGGCGACGGGGGGAGCACGCTGTTGACGCTCGGCGATGCGAGCGGGGCCACGGGCGCCTCGCTTGCCGTCGACTCCAATGGGCGGGCGACGATCGCGGCCGGGAATGGGCACAGCGTCGACGTCGCCCGGCTCGGGCCCGGCGGCGGTCGCGACCGCTCCTTTGGAGGCGAAGGCGAGACCTCGGTCGCGGGCGGCTCGACCTATGCGGCGCACCACCTCTACGTCACCCCGAGGGGCAAAGCCGTCATAGAGAGCGACTGGACCCTGCCGCGCTCGGCGAAGGACGCGGGCCCCGGGGGATCCACGGCGGGGCTCTCGATCGCGAGGCTCCGGCCCAACGGAGGCCCCGATCGGACCTTTGGCGGATCGGGGGGGATCAGGGTCAATCTACCGCGCTCCTTCCCGCCCCAGGCGGTGGCCGTGCGCGACGGTGGGGCCGTCGTCTTGGCTGGGTCGCCCTGCTGCCCTTCGTCCGTGCAGTTGCCTTACGTGATGAAGATCCGAGCCGACGGCAGCGTCGACCGCCGCTTCGGCCCCCTGGGCGGGTTGCCCCGCCTGCGCCGGGCGCAATCGATTCGGGTGGGCGCGGTGCTCATCCGGTCGAGTGGGAAGATCGACGTCGCCGGGGCGGCCTCCTGGGACAAGCCGCTTCCCGCGGGGCGCGACGGCGGCTTCCTGATCGGGCTGCACGGCAATGGCAGGCCCGACCGCAGGTTCGGACAGGACGGCCTCAGGCTGCCAGAGTGGCCGCTCGACGCCGCCGCGCTCGACCCGCAGGGGCGGATCTTCGGCGCCGCCGCCTCCGAGATAGCCGTCTCCACCCCGGACACTCAGTTGACTGCCTTCCGCCTCGCCGCCGACGGCAGCATCGATCGCTCCTTCGGCGGGGGAAAGGGCGTTCACGTGGCGGGGGCGTCGGGCGGGGAAGGGCGCCTCGTCGCCGCCTACTCGGGGACGCGGCCGGTCGTCTTCAACGAGCGGTTCTTCATCTGCCGGACCAGCTGCCCCCCGGCGCCGGTCCTGGTGCGCTTCGCCGGCGGGCCCGGGGCCACGCGGGTCCGCTAGCCTCGCCGGGCAATGCGGATCGCCCAGAGCCTCGTCGATGAGATCGTCGCCCACGCCCGCGAGGACCTTCCCAACGAGTGCTGTGGCATGGTCGGAGGCGCCGACGGCGAGGCCCGCACCGTCCACAGGGCGGAGAACGCGGAGGCGAGCCCCCTGCGCTACTCGATCGACGCCAAGGAGCAGTTCCGGCTGATGCGGGCGATCGAAGACGCGGGGGAGGAGCTGAGCGCGATCTACCACTCGCACACCAAGAGCGCCGCCTATCCCTCGCAGACCGACGTCAACCTCGCCGGCTGGCCCGAAGCGGTCTACCTGATCGTCTCGCTGGCCGACCCCGATGCCCCCGACCTGAAGGGCTTCTGGATCGAGGACGGCAAGATTGCCGAGGCCGAGCTTGTCGTCGAGTAGCGGCAAGCTGGTCAAGGTCGCTTACGCCCAGCAGCAGGCGGAGGCGGAAATGATCCAGGGCCTGCTCTCCGAGCACGGCATCCCGAGCATGCTGCGGCGCGCCGCCGGCTTCGACGTCCCGGACTTCCTTGCCGCCGGCCCGCGCGAAGTCCTCGTCGCCGACGAGCTCGCGGAGCAGGCGCGCGAAGTGCTCGAGGGAACCCCGGGAACCGATTAGAGGCTGGCCAGCGGGTCGCGGCCGCCCCAGTTGCCCTGCGAGGCGTAGGGACGGAAGCGGACGAAGGCCGCTTCGCGGTGGAAGGGGTGGGCGCGGTCGGCCCTGACCGCGGCCTGGTGGGGACCGTCCGTGCTGTGCGCGTACGCCCGCATCGCAGCGGCGCTGCGCCAGAGCGAGAAGGTCGAGACGAAGCGCGGCGGGCGGAGGAAGCCGGTGGAGGCGAGCACTGCCGGGTCGCCGACTGCCGCGCGCTCCGCCGGCTCCGAGGCGCGCATGAAGGGGATGCCGCGATGGAGTTTCGTGTGGCCGAGCGTCAGCACCGCGACCGGCTCCGCGTCGTCGACCGGCTTCTCGCGCGCCGGCAGCCCGGGCATCCTCGACCAGGACCCATAGACCCGCAGCGGCTCGAGCCGCACGTGCCAGCCGCCGGCGAAACGGGCGGCGAGGGGGTGGGCGTCGAGGAAGCGGTCGAGCGCGTCGTCGTCCTCCCAGGAGGCGATCAGGCCGACCCTGCCCGGTCCGGGCCGGGGCACCGGCCCGTCGCGGAGCGGCGTGCTGAGGACCCGTTCGGCGTAGGTCAAGCCGGGAACGTCATTCGTGCGGAGCGCTCCGCGCAGCATGCTCGGCGCTCGGCGCCAGCCTACTTCGGCGAGATGGACGGAGACGATCATGGCACCCACCCTTCGCTCGAGGAGCTAACCTAGCGATCACTAGGATCGATCGGCACTGTACCTAGGGATAACTAAGTTGTCAACCGGGAGCGACGAGACGGGGCAGCCCAGACGGCGGATGACCGCCGCGGCACGGCGCGAGGTGATCGCCGGGGCGGCCGCCGTGCTGTTCTCCGAGCACGGTTACCGCGGCGCCTCGATCGAGGCGATCGCCCGCGCCTCGGGGGTCACGCCGCCGGTCGTCTACGAACACTTCGAGTCCAAGCGCGAGCTCTACCGCGAGCTGCTGGAACGGCACTTCGCCGAGCTGCGCAAGGTCTGGCGCGAACACTTCGTCGGCGACGACCCGCTCGGCGAGCGGGTCGCCCGCTCCTTCGACGCCTGGTTCGCTTACGTCGAAGTGCATCCCTTTGCGGGGCGGGTGCTCTTCCGCTACAGCACCGACCCGGAGATCGCGGCGATCCACGCCGAGGTCGCGACGCGAAGCCGCGAGGCGATCCTGCCGCTCTTCGCCGCCGAGCCGGGCGCCGGGAACGTCGCCGGCTCGGTCGCGGGCGAGGGGATCGAAATGGTCTGGGTCGTCCTCCGCGGCGTCCTCCAGGGACTGGCGGTCTGGTGGTCCGAACACCCCGAGGTCCCCCGCGAGCGGATCGTCGCAACCGCGATGAACTCCCTCTGGATCGGCTTCGAGCGGGCGCAGGGGGGAGAGGTGTGGGAGGCGATCGAGTGAGCAGATGGGAGACGACGAGCAGGCTCGATGCGAATGTGAACGCGCTCGCCATATGGGAGAGGGCCTACGTGAATGCAGATGCTTGGCCGGAGTGGAATGCGGAGCTCAAACGCGCCCGTCTCGATGGCCCGCTCGAGCTCGGCGCCTCGGCGCGGATCGTCTTTCGCACCGGGCTGCGCCTGCGGTTCCGTGTCGTCGAGTACGAGGAGGGGCGCCTGTTCACCGACGAGGCGCGCCTTCCCGGCGCCCGCATGGGCCATCGCCACCTGGTCGAGCCCATCGCAGCGGATGGGGCGCGGCTCACCAACGCGATCTACATCCAGGGCCCGATGACGTGGCTGTGGCGCCGCGTCCTCGGCCCGGCCGCCGCCCGCGCTCTGCCCGGTGCGCAGCACGCCCTCGCGGCGTTCGCCCGCGAGGGCTGAGGCGCCCCGCTCAGGCTGTGTTGGGGCGGGCGATTGCTCGCAGGTAGTCGCGCCAGGCATCTTCGATTTCCGCGATCCCGGCGTCGAAGGCGGCTTCGAGCGTCGGGCCGGAGCCGCCCGGGAGGATCTGCTGGGCGAGACGCTCGCACGCCTCCGGCCCGCGTTCGGTCTCGAGCAGGTCGAAGATCGTGCCGCCGAGGATCACCGCGTCGCGGCGGGAAGGCGGGAAGGACGGCCGTCCGCTCTCGCGCAGGCGCCTGATCACCGCCGCCCGGTAGAGGCCGACCTGCCGGGCGAAGTACTGGGCGGCGCCCTCGACCAGCCAGGCCCAGCCGAGGTAGCGGGCGAAGCGGCGCGGCGTCCAGGAGGGGGGGAGGTCCGGGTTGTTGGCTGCGATCACGAGCTGCGCGTAGAGGCGCTCGGCGGTGCCGCGCAATGCCTCGCGCGAGTCATCGCCGGCGGCGCGGCGTTCCATGTGCGGGTCGTTGAGCACGTGCAGCTCGGTCGCCATCGCCCAGCCCGCCAGGTAGCGCCGCCCGGCGGGCGCGGCCGACCAGCGCGCCGCGGGCAGGAAGGGGTGGGCCATCGCGAGCAGCGCCGGGTTGGTGTGGACGACGACGGTGACCTCGCCGGGAACCGTCGCGAAGCGGTCCTCGAGGCGCAGGCGCAGTTCCTCCATGCGGTCGAGGCAGCGCTCGGCAAACGCCGCGTCGCCGCTGTCGTGCCGCGCGGTGAAGCTGAGCGAATGCGTCTCGACCCAAGGAATGGGGCGAGCCTACTAAGGCAGTCTTAGACCAGGACTGGCTCGGAGGCGGTGCAAACGGAGTGGATCTCGCTGCGGGCGCGGTCGAACTCCTCGTCGGCCATCACCGGCGTGCCCTCGAAGGGCAGGTCGCGGTCGATTTCGACCCAGGAGCGACAGCCGTGGTACTCGTCGCGGACCCGGACCGTGACCGGCCGCGGGATGCGATGGACCCGCAGCAGCAGGATGTGCAGCGGGTGGCGCCGCTTCCAGTTGAGCCGCTTCTCGGCGTAGTCGGGGGTCCAGACGTAGTAGGGCGAAAGATCGTCGACGATGCGCGGATTGGTGACCGTCAGGTGGTCGGTCACCTCGGCCCAGCAGCGCAGCCGGACGCGGTCGGGCTGGGAGATGCCGCCATCCTGGATCAGCGCCGCGGGCGGTGGCTCCTCGTCGGGCCAGACGCCCTCCTCGAGGGCACGGCGCAGCTCCGGGTGGTGGGACTCGCGGACCAGGTTGTTCCGCTGGTGGTCGAAGGTCGGGTAGAGGAAGAAGCGCTCGTGGTCGAGCTCGAAGTTCTTGTTCTCCTCGCGGATGCCGCCCTTGCGCAGGGTCAGCAGCTGCTCGCCCTCGGCAAGAGCGCGCACCGTTACAGCCCATTCCTTTAATGCGATCGGCATATCGAAGTCGTACCTGAGAAGATCGGTGAGTCTGTGACCGGGAGGGTGGCGCCTTTTGGACCCCTGTCCAGGCGAGGGCCCCGCCCAAGGCCGCGCATTCTAGACGAGGCTGGCCGATTCGCCAAATTAACGGCTGGTTAGTCCCGAGCTCGACTGGACGGTTGGCCGAAGGCGCCCCCTCCGGGCGTCTCGATCCGCAGCCGGTCGCCGGGTTGCAGGCTGCCCTCGCTCTTGCCCGGCAGCGGCTCGCCGTTGAGAAAGTCGGCGCCGGTCTCGCCGTCGCCGCCCCCGTCGCGGCCGCGCGGGCGGTGGCGGCGACGCTCGCCGATCAGCGTGTAGCGCATCGGCGCCAGCGCTTCGATCTCGCGCACGATCCCCTCACCGCCGGGATGGAGCCCGGCGCCGCCGCTGCCCCGGCGCAGTGCCAGCTCGCGCACCCGCAGCGGGAACTCGGTCTCCAGCGCCTCGACCGGCGTGTTGAGCGTGTTCGACATCGCGACGTGGATCGCGCTCGGCCCGCCGGCGTCCGGGCAGCCGCCCTGGCCACCGCCGAGCGTCTCGTAGTAGGCGAAGCCCTCTCCCGCGAGCGTCAGGTTGTTCATCGTGCCCTGGCCCTGGGCCGCTACAGGTCGTGCTCCGCCCAGGGCGGCGATCGTCAGGTCGGCGACCCGGCCGGAGGTCTCCACGTTGCCGGCGGCCACGGCGGCCGGGAAGCGGGCGTTGAGCAGGCAGCCCTCGGGGGCGATCACCTCGATCGGCCGGTAGGCGCCGGCGGAGGGCGGGGCATCGGGGTCGGTCAGCACACGCACCGCGAAGAACGCCGCCGACTTGGTCACCGAGAGCGGGCAGTTGAGGTTGCCGTCGATCTGGGCGTCGGTGCCGCTGAAATCGAGCACGAGCCGGTCGCCGCGAACCGTCGCCTCGAGCCGCAGCGCCACGTCGCGCCGATCGCCGCCGGCATCGTCCTCGAGCACGTCCTCGGCCGCGTAGGCACCGTCCGGCAGCGCTTCGAGGGCTGCGCGGGTGCGGCGCTCGGCGTAGGCAAGGATCTCCTCCATCGCGGCGCGCAGCCGCTCGAGCCCGTGGCGCTCGCCCAGCTCGCCCAGCCGCAGCTCGCCGATCCGGTTGGCAGCCGCCTGGGCGCGCAGGTCGGCGAGGCGCTGGCGCGGCGAGCGCATGCGCGCGGCGAGCCGCTCCAGGTCGCCCTCCCCGACGCGGGTGGGCGGGATCGTCACGCCCTCTTCGTCGAGCGTCCGCGAGCGGGCGGGCATGCCGCCGGGGGTCGGGCCGCCGATGTCGGCGTGGTGAGCGCGGCAGGCGGTGAAGCCGAGCAGCCCGTCGGCGGCGAAGACCGGCGAGATCAGGGTCACGTCGGGCAGGTGGGTGCCGCCGCGGTAGGGATCGTTGAGGATCCAGGTGTCCCCGCGGCGGTGCTCCTCGTCCAGCACCGCGGCAACCGCGTCCGGCATCGAGCCGAGGTGGACGGGGATGTGCTCGGCCTGCATCACGAGCTCGCCGCGGGCATCGAAGAGCGCGGTCGAGCAGTCGTGCCGCTCCTTGATGTTGGCCGAGTAGGCGGAGCGGATCAGTGCCGCGCCCATCTCGTCGCAGGCGGCGCGCAGCCCGCCGATCATCACCTGCAGGCTGACCGGGTCAAGTCTCATGCCCCGGCCCCCTTTGGCGACTTAGCCCCCGTAGAAGGTCGGAAACTCGCCAAGCCCCTCAATGCTCGGCCTCCGCGACGATCGTGCCGGCCACGTCGACCTCGGTGCGCCAGCCGGGTGGCACGACGAAGGTCGCCTCGGGCAGCTCGAAGACGACCGGCCCTGCGGCCGTGAAACCCGCCGCCGGCTCGCCGCGCAGGACCGGCGTGTCGATCCACTCGCCGTCGAAGCGCACCGGACGGCCGGTTTCCTCCAGGTCGCCGGCTGGTGCCGCGGCGAGGGTGGGGCGCGGCCCCGGCGCCACCAGGGCCAAGCGGATGTGGACGAGGACGACCTCGCCGTCGGGGTCGCGGTGTCCGTAACGCTCCTCGTGCGCCTGCTCAAAGCGGTCGATGAGATCGCCGGGGTCGGGGCGCGTGCTGCCGGCGACCGGCAGCTCGAATGCCTGGCCTGCGTAACGCATCTCATAGACCAGGTCGAGTTCACTGTTACCCGTGTTATAGGCGGGTAAATTCGAACTCGATGCATCTCCTTCCAGCCGGGAAGCCAGCTCGTCGACCTCGGCGGCGATGCGGTCGGCGCTGAGGTCGGCTCCGCTGAGCATCACCGTGCGGGTCGTGTCGCGGCGCCGGTCCGACGCGCAGAGGCCGAGGGCGGAGAGGACGCCGCCGGCCCGCGGGCAGAGGATGCGCTCGATATCGAGCTCGGCGGCGATCGCCGCCGCGTGCATCGGGCCGGCGCCGCCGAATGGCAGCAGCGCGAAGCGGCGCGGGTCGATCCCGCGCTCGACCGTGACCACACGCAGCGCCCCGATCATTTCCTGGTCGGCGATCCGCACGATCCCCTGCGCCGCCTCCAGCTCGCCGATGCCGAGCGAGCCTGCCAGTACTCCGACGGCGGCGCGGGCCGCTTCGGGGTCGAGCGCGACGCCACCGGCCAAGGTCGAGTCGGCGGCGAGGTTGCCGAGCAGCAGGTTGGCGTCGGTGACGGTGGGTTCGACTCCGCCGCGGCCGTAGCAGGCGGGCCCGGGCTCGGCGCCGGCCGAGCGCGGGCCGACCCGCAGCGCCCCGCCGCGGTCGCGCCAGCCGACCGAGCCGCCACCGGCGCCGACCGTGTGCACGTCGACCATCGGCAGCTGGATCGTGCGCCCGCCGATCTGCCGCGAGTCGGTCCGCTTCACCTCTCCGTCTTCGACGACGCAGACGTCGCAGGAGGTGCCGCCCATGTCGAGGCCGAGCGCGTTGCCGTCGCCGCAGGCCCGGGCGAGCAACCCGGCGCCGACCGCGCCGCCGGCGGGGCCGGAGAGGACGCTCCAGGCTCCCGCTCGCGCTGCCTCCTCGGCGGCAGCTACCCCGCCAGAGGACTGCATCACGACGGGGCGGGGCAGCCCGGCCGCTGCCGCCGCCTCGCCGAGCCGTCCCAGGTAGCGGCCGAGCAGGGGCGAGAGGTAGGCGTCGATCGCGGTGGTCGAGCAGCGCTCGTACTCGCGGAAGCGAGGCAGGACCTCGTGCGAGGCCGAGACGTGGATGCCGGGCAGCTCGCGGCGCAGGCGCGCGGCGATCGTCCGCTCGTGCGAGGCGTCCAGGTAGGAGAAGAGCAGGCAGATCGCGACCGACTCGGCGCCGCTCTCGCCGACCAGCTCCACCAGCCGCTGCGCCTCTCCGTCCGCCAGCGGCTCGATCTCACCCTCCGGCCCGACCCGCTCCGCCGCCTCGAAGCGCAGCTCCGGCTCGACCAGCGGCGCCGGCTTCGGGCTGCAGAGCCGGTAGAGCTCGGGGCGGTCCTGGCGAGCGATCTCGAGCAGGTCGGCGAATCCCCGGGTGGCGATCAGCGCGGTTCGGGCCCCGCGCTCCTCGAGCAGCGCGTTGGTGCCGACCGTCATCCCGTGGGCGAAGGACTCGACCGCGCCGGCCTCGGCCCCGGCCCGCCGCAGCACCTCCTCGACCGCCTCGATCACCCCAGCCGACTGGTCCTCCGCGGTGGTGGGCAGCTTCGCGGTGTGGACCGTCTCGCCGTCGAAGAGAACGGCGTCGGTGAAGGTCCCGCCTACGTCGACTCCGAGCAGCACAGGACGAAGCTAGCCGAGATGCCTCAGCGCCATTCCTCGCGACGGGTCTCGCCGCCGGAGCCGAGCACGAAGTGGATGCCGTCGAGCTCGGGGTCGATGTTGGGGCGATCGGCGCGCAGGTGGCCGCCGCGCGACTCGGCCCGCTCCAGCGCGCAGGTGGCGATCGCGGCGGCGAGCGGGTAGGGATCGTCGCGCAGCTCGCGCAGCTGCTGCGGCTGGCGCAGCGGGCCGGCGAGCCGCCAGACGGCGTCCCGGGTGGCCTCGGTCGGGGGCTGGAAGCGCCACTCGGTCGGCGGCGGGCGGTCGCTCTCCGCCGTCTCCTCGATCGCGGCGCGGGCGGCGCGGCCGCCGAAGACGAAGCACTCGCTGAGCGAGTTGGAGGCGAGCCGGTTGGCGCCGTGCAGGCCGGTGCAGGAGCACTCGCCGACCGCGAATAGGCCCGGCAGCGAGGAGCGGCCGTCGAGGTCGACGGCGATCCCGCCCATCATGTAATGGGCGGCGGGGGCGACGGGGATCGGCTCGGTGCGCGGATCGAGACCCGCTTCGCTCAACGACACGAAGACGTTGGGGAAGCGGGCGGGGTCGAGCTCGCGCAGGTCGATCCGCACGCTGGCGCTGCCGTCGGCCTCGATCCGGTCGAGGGTCGCCGCCGTGACCGCGTCGCGAGGGGCCAGCTCATCGGTGAAGCGGCGGCCGGAGGCGTCGAGCAGAGTGGCGCCCTCGCCGCGCACGGCCTCGGTGATCAGCATGCCGTCGAAGCGGCTGCCCGGCAGGGCCAGCGCGGTGGGGTGGAACTGGCAGAACTCGAGGTCGGCAAGGTCGGCGCCGGCGGCGCCGGCGAGCACTGGCCCGGCGCCGATCGCGCCCCGGGGGTTGCTGGTGCGCCGCCAGAGCGCCGCGGCGCCGCCGGTCGCGAGCACGGTTGCCGCGGCGCCGATCGGCCCAGCGTCCGTCAGCACACCGTGGCAGCGCTCGCCGTCGCTCCAGAGCGTCACCGCCGAGGTCCTCTCGCGGACCGAGATCCGCGGCTCGGCGGCGACCATGGCGGCGAGCTTGGCGGTGATCTCATGACCGGTCTGGCTGCCGCCGGCGTGGACGATGCGACGGCGGGTGTGGCCGCCCTCCAGGC
Source organism: uncultured Solirubrobacterales bacterium (assembly GCA_963770315.1). Classification (GTDB taxonomy): domain Bacteria; phylum Actinomycetota; class Thermoleophilia; order Solirubrobacterales; family 70-9; genus VRUE01. The sequence goes on along the minus strand of CAVYPC010000002.1, from coordinate 1,827,160 downwards.
CGAGCGCCAGCTCGCCCTCGGCATCGAGGTCGAAGACGACTCCCCGCTCGCGCAGCTCGCGCACCGCGCCGGGCGCCTCCTCGACCAGCGTCTGCACGGCCGAGGGGCGGCACAGGCCCCGCCCGGCGGCGATCGTGTCGGCGGCGTGCTGGGCGGGCGAGTCGCCCGGCTCGAGCGCGGCGGCGAGGCCGCCCTGCGCCCAGAAGCTGGCGCTCTGAGAGAGCGGCGTGCGCGAGACCACGCAGACCGCGGCGCCGTGCTCGGCGGCGCGTAGCGCCGTCCAGAGCCCCGCCGCCCCGCCGCCGACTACGGCGACGTCGCACTCCGATGTTGGCGCTATCGCTGCGCCGCCTCTCGCCTGATCGCCTCGATCTGGCCCCGCAGCCAAGCGGCTGCCGCCTCGCGGGCACGTGCCTCGACGTCGGCGTTCGTGCCCTCGGCGGCGGACGCCTGCCGCTGCGCCTCCTCGACCCGCCGCTCGGCGGCCTCGGCTTGTGCCTCGATCTCAGCGAGGCGGCTCTCGGCTGCCGCGATCGCCCGGTCCTTGGCATCGCGCTCGCGCTTCAGCTCCTCGGCGTGCTCCCGACGCAGCCGCTCCAGCGTTTCGGCGCCGGCTTGCCGCTCCTTCTCCAAATCCGCTTCGAGAGCTTGGATCTCGGCGATCGCCTGCTCTTCGGCCGCCGCCGCGGACTCCGCCGCCTCGCGCAGCCGGCGCTCGGCGGCCTCGGCCTGCGCACCGAGGTCTCCGCTGCCGGGGTCGCGCTTCTCCTCGCTCATCTCCCGACCCAATCTATTACTTGCCATCTATCCGGGCGAGCGATCTCGGTCGAGCACGTCGCGGTAGGCGGCGATCGTCCGTTCGGCCATCCGCGTTGCCGACAGCGAGGCTGCCCTCGCCGCCCCCGCGACGCGTGGATCGGGTGCCGCCAGGTGGGGGCGCACCGCCTCGCTCCAGACCGTCGCATCGAAGGGGGCGCAGACGGTTCCCGCGATCCCCGCGAGGGCGAACGGGGCGATCCCGACCGGGGTCGAGAGGACGGGAACGTCGCAGGCGAGCGCCTCGATGCAGGCGAGGCCGAAGCCCTCGTAGTCGGAGGTGACGAGGACCGCGTTGGCGGCGTTGACCCAGAGCGGCATCCGCTCGGGATCGATCGAGCCCCCGGTCAGCAGCTCGGCTCCGCTTGCAGTGGCCACCTCGGCGGCGCGATCGGCGCGCTTCTCCGCCCGGCCCGGATCGGCGGGGAAGAGCAGGTAGCGGCCATCGGGCTCGAGCCCCAGTTGCCGCCGCGCCTCGGCGCGCGGCAGCGGGTGGAAGCGGCCCAGGTCGGGACCGCAGGGCAGGACGGCCGAGCCCGGCACGGGGGGGAGGCCCGGCCTGCCGTCCTCGGGCTCGAAGAGGGCGCGTGAGACCGCGGCGACCAGGTCGACCCGCCAGGCGATGCGCCGCGAGAGCGGGCCGACCACGGAGTGACGGACGTCGGTGCCATGGAAGGTCGCGACCAGGGGACGGGCGCCGGCGAGCAGCGCCGAGGTGGCCGTCAGCCCGTAGTGGACGTGGACGAGGTCGAACTCCTCGTGCCGCAGCAGTCGCCGCAGGCGCAGCGCGGCGGGGATGTAGTGGCTGGAGCCGGGGGGGAAGCTGAAGACCTCGACCTCGACGCCGAGCCGGCGCACCTCCTCGACCTGGTCGAGCACCCACCGGCCCCGCTGCGGCGTCGCGGCGTCCGGAACGAAGTTGGTGATGACCAGAACCCGCATCGGCGCTGAGCGTACCCGCAGCGGTGGCGGGCGGCGGCTCGTTTCGGACATTTGACATTTCGGCTACGGAATTGGCCCATTTACGTCTAGATCCGTGATTCGCCGCCTTGCAGCATCGGGGCAAACCCGAGAAGGAGGCTTCGATGATCTACGCGCTGATTGGCTTCGCACACGCCGCGATCGAACGGCGAGTGCAGGCGATCCGGGCCATAGCCGGCGGCGAGCGGGGGCAGGGCACGGTCGAGTACGTCGGCCTGATCCTGCTCGTCTCGCTGCTGATGGTCGGGATGGTCGCGGCGATGAAGGGCTTCAACGGCAAACAGGGCACCGAGTTGGCCGGGGTGATCGTCGACAAGATCAAGGAGGCGGTCGACAAGGTGGCGTTCAAATGAGGCTGGAGGAGGGGCGGCTCGCAGTGCGGGCCGCCCCGCTCGCGGTGCCGGCCATGCCACTCGTGAGCGGCAGCGGTTCGCGGACGGCCGGCGCCGCGATGGCGACCGACGTGGGGCTTATGCTGTATTCCAGTATGAAGCATCGAACCCAGCTATATCTAGACGAGGGCCAGTATCGGTGGCTCCGGCAGCGGGCCGGCAAGTCGGGCAGCATCGCCGCCGTGGTGCGCGAGCTGATCGACGCCGAGCGCACCCGGCTCGCCGATCCCGCGGCCGACCCGCTGCTCCGCTTCCTCGTCGACGAGTCGCCCGCTCGCGGTCGCGAGGAGACGAGCGTGACGACGCTGGACCGCGACCTCTACGGCCGATGAGGTCTGTCTTCGTCGACACCAGTGCCTTCGTCGCGCTGCGCAACGAGTCCGAGGCCGAGCACGAGCGGGCGCGGGCGGCGCTGTCGGAGCTGATCGGCGCCGGGGCGACCCTGTTCACGTCGAACTACGTCTTTGCCGAGACCTACACCGCGCTGCTGGTGAGGGTCGGGCGCGGCGAGGCGATCGAGTGGGGCCGCCGCTTCCGGGCGGGCGAGGCGATCGAGCTGGTGCGGCTGGAGCCCGACGTCGAGGACGAGGCCTGGGAGATCCTCGAGCGCCACCGGGACAAGCAGTGGAGCTACGTCGACGCGACCTCCTTCGTCCTGATCGAGCGCGACGGGGGCGGCGAGGCGTTCGCCTTCGACGCCCACTTCTCACAGCGCGGCCTGCGCGTGCTGCCGGAGCGGTGAAGATACGCCAGGGTGCCTGGTCGAGCACGCTCATGAGAGACTCGCGGCCATGCCAGCTTCACGTAGCTACGACAGGGCGCCCGCCGACATCCGGCCGGTCGACATCGACCCCGGCTTCGTCGCCAGCGCCGACGGCTCGGCGCTGATCTCGATCGGCAAAACGAGGGTGATCTGCACCGCCTCGGTCAACGAGTCGGTGCCGAAGTGGATGGGGGGAAGGGGCAAAGGCTGGGTCACCGCCGAGTACTCGATGCTGCCCGCCTCGACCGGCGACCGCAAGGCGCGCGACGTCTCACGCGGCAAGCAGGACGGTCGCGGGGTCGAGATCCAGCGCCTGATCGGCCGCTCGCTGCGCGTGGTGGTCGACTTCAAGGCGCTCGGCGAACGCAGCGTCTACGTCGACTGCGATGTGCTCGAAGCCGACGGCGGCACCCGTTGCGCGGCGATCACCGGCGGCTACGTGGCGTTGCGGCTCGCATTGCAGAAGCTGGTCGACGCGAAGAAGATCGAGACGATGCCGCTGACCGGATCGGTCGCCGCGGTCAGCGTCGGAATGGTCTCGGGCCGGGCGCTCTGCGACCTCGACTACGGCGAGGATTCCAATGCCGAAGTCGACGCCAACGTCGTCATGACCGGCGACGGCGGCCTGGTCGAGGTGCAGGCGACGGCGGAGCGCACGCCGCTCTCTCGCGCATCGCTCGACGAGCTGCTGGGGCTCGCCGAGATGGGCATCTCGAGGTTGCGCCAGGTGCAGGAGCGGGTAGCCGGGACTTGATCTTCGCCACGGGCAACGAGCACAAGCTGCGCGAGATGCGCGAGCTGCTGCCCGGGATCGAGTTGGAGCCGCTGCCGGCGGGAGTCGAGCTGCCGCCGGAGGACGGCGAGAGCTTTGCCGCGATCGCGCTCGACAAGGCGCGCGCCGCGCACAGGGCAACCGGCGAGGCCGTAATCGCGGACGACTCGGGGATCGGCGCCGTGGCGCTCGGCGGGCGCCCGGGCACTCGCTCGGCTCGCTACGGCGGCGAGGGCGCGAGCGATGAGGAGAACCTGGAGAAGCTGTTGCGCGAGGTGTCCGCGGCCGGAGGCGAGCGGGGCGCCTACTACGTCTGCGCGCTGGCTCTGGTCGAGGCCGACGGCTCCGAGCGGGTCTTCGAGGCTCGCTGCGAGGGCGAGCTGATCGAGCAGCCGCGCGGCGAGGGCGGGTTCGGCTACGACCCCGCCTTCGTCCCCGACGCTACCGGCCCCGGCGATCGCCGCACCTTCTCGGAGATCAGCCAGGCGGAGAAGAACGAGATCAGCCATCGCGGCCTTGCCGCGGGCCTGCTGACCCGGCATCTGGCGAGCGGCGGCGGGGCGGCGGCGGCCGGCCGATGATCCGCACCAAGAGCGGGGCGGCCGGCCTTTCGATTGCCTCCAATTCGCTCCTGATCGCGATCAAGCTCGCGGCCGGGGCGATCACCGGCTCGATCGCGATCCTCACCGAGGCGGTCCACTCGGCGATCGACCTGGTCGCCTCCGTCGTCGCCTTCGTCTCGGTGCGCAAAGCCGATGAGCCGGCCGACGCCGACCATCCCTACGGGCACGAGAAGGTGGAGAACCTGGCGGCGACGATCGAGGGGATGCTGATCCTGGTCGGGGCCGGGATCATCGTCTACGAGGCGACCCACCGGTTGGTGGTCGGCTCCGAAGTCGAGAGGCTCGGCATCGGAATCGCCGTGATGGGCTTCTCCGTCCTCGCCAACCTGCTGGTCTCCGCGGTTCTATCCCGCCAGGCGAGAGCGCACGACTCGCCCGCGCTGGAGGGCGACGCCGCCCACCTGCGGACCGACGCGCTGACCTCGGCCGGGGTCCTCGCCGGCCTCGGGATCGTCCAGGTGACCGGCATCGTCGCCTTCGATTCGATCACCGCCCTGATCGTCGCCGCGGCGATCGTCACGGCGGGGCTGCGGATCATCCGCCGCTCGTCCGGGGCGTTGGTCGACGAAGCGCTGCCCGACGCCGAGATGGACCGGATCGAGGCGGCGATCGCCGCCGCCCGCACCCCCGAGGTCGCCGGCTACCACAAGCTGCGCGCCCGCAAGGCGGGCAGCCGTCGCTACATCGACTTCCACGTCCAGTACCGCTCGGGAACCAGCCTCGAGCGCGCGCACGAGCTCGCCCACCAGATGCGCGCCGAGATCGAGGCCAGCCTTCGCCGCGCCGAGGTTCTGATCCACGCCGAGCCGGAGACTTCCCTGCGCGACCCGAGCGAGGGGCGCTCTGGTCCCTTCCGGGCGGGCTAGATGTCGATCCCACGACCCCGTAGCTAGACAGAGAAGCCTGGCCGGTCTGCGGTCGAATTGACACCCCAAGAGCTTTGCTCTTGGGGTGAACGATGAGCGCGGCCTTTGGCCGCGCACCAGATTCACCCAAGAGCGGAGCTCTTGGGTGCCAATTCCTGCAGAGGCGCGCCCGCCATCCCCGCCTAGCTCGCCGAGTCAACCAGCGGAGTCCCTAGGGACTGGGCAATAAATTCACCGCGGCGGCGAGGCCGACGGCGATGACGGTGACGGTGTAGCCGGTGTAGCCGCTGATCGCAAAGAGGATCGCGGCGATCGCGCAGACGACAACGACGGTTATCCAGGAAGCGCGGGCCAGGGACACGGGCCGGTATTTTCACGCAGATGCCCGACGATGCCGCGACGGGGGTTGTTTCCGGCGATGCTGCCGCGGGCGCCCTCGCCTATCTGACCGAGATGTCGTCGGACCTGCGCGGTGCCGCGATCCTCGGCCCGGGCGGCGTCGTGCTGGCCGCCAGCGATCGTCCCGATCGCTGGCGCGAGGATGCCGCGGCGCTGTTCGAAGTCGCCGACCGGGCGGGCGAGGAGGGGGTTGAGCAGATCCACATCGGCACCGAGCAGGGTGAGGTCTTCGCTCTGCGCCACGCCGGGCTCGCGGCGGTGGCGGTGACCGAGCGCTTCGCGCTGGCCTCGCTGACCTTCTTCGACATGCGCTCGCTGCTCCGCGACCTTGCCGCTGGAAAGCCGCTTCCGACTTTCACCCCACCCCAGGGTGGTAAAAGTCGGAAGCGCTCTTCGCAGGGGGATGACGATGCCGCCTAAGCCGCACCGGGTGCTGCTCGATCGCGTCTCCGGCTACGCCGACGAGGCGGCCGCCTACATGCGCCGCCGCCGCGCTTCGCGCCGCCCCTTCGCCCGCCTCTACTACGCGGGAGGGCGCGCCGAGGACCACGCGACCGATTCGCCGGCGGGCGCCGAGCTGTTCGTCGCCGCCGGCAGGCTGGTCGAGGTGGCCGGGAAGCGGCCGAAAACATGAGCGGGGGAGAGCGGCTGCTCGACCGGGACGTTGCCGAGCGCGTTCTCGCCCGCGCTCTTGCCCGCGGCGGCGAGTTCGCCGAGGTATTCGCCGAACGGCGGGCCGGCCTGACCCTGGCGATCGACGAGTCGCGGATCGAGTCGGTGCAGTCCGGCGCCGAAGAGGGGGCAGGGGTGCGGGTGCTGAGCGGCGGCACCACTTACTTTGCCCATGTCGACGGCCTCGACCCCGCCGACCTCGAACGCGCCGCCGGCGAGGCGGCGGCGGCGCTGCGCGGCGATCGCGCCGAGCCGCGGCCGCTGCGCACCGAGGCGACGACCCCGCAGCCGATCGAGCTTGCTCCCGGAGAGGTCCCCGCCGCGCGCAAGGCGGAGCTGCTGCGCGAGTTCGACCAACGCGCCCGTTCTGCCGGCGGCGAGATCGCCCAGGCGACAGCCTCCTACGGCGAGGCGAGGCGTGAGGTGGCGATCGCCAACTCCGAAGGTCTCTTCGGCGGCGACGACCGCACCCGGGTGCGGATCGGCGCCCAGGTCGTCGCCCGCCGCGGCGATCGGGTCGAGACCGGCGCCGAAACGCTCGGCGGCCACCGCGGCTTCGAGCTCTTCGACGACGACCCGGCGGCGATCGCGGCGACCGCCGCCCGCAAGGCGCTGACCTTGCTCGATGCCGGCCCGGCGCCGACCGGTTCGATGCCGGTCGTGGTCGGCGGCGGCTTCGGCGGCGTCCTCTTCCATGAGATGACCGGGCACGGCCTCGAGGCAGACCACGTCCAGAAGGGCGCCAGCGTCTACGCCGGCAAGCTCGGCGAGGCGGTGGCTCAGCCGCTGCTCACCGCCTACGACGACGGGCGCCTGCCGGGCGAGTGGGGCAGCGACGGGATCGACGACGAGGGAACGCCGACCCAGAAGACGCGGGTGATCGAGGACGGGCGCCTCGTCGGCTTCCTCTATGACCGGCGTAGTGCCGAGCACGACGGTGTCGCCTCGACCGGTAACGGCCGCCGCGAGAGCTTCCGCCACCTGCCGATCCCGCGGATGACCAACACCTACATCGCCCCCGGCGAGGCAGAGCCCGAGGCGATCATTGGTGAGGTCGGGAACGGCTTTTACGCCGTCTCTTTCGCCGGCGGCCAGGTCGACCCGGCGACGGGCGACTTCGTCTTCGGCGTCAACGAGGGCTACCTGATCGAGGCGGGAAAGGTGACCCGGCCGTGCCGGGGGGCGACGCTGGTCGGCAACTGCCTCCAGGCCCTGGCCGCGATCGATGCCGTCGGCAACGACTTCTGGATGAAGACCGGGATGTGCGGCAAGGGCGGCCAGAAAGTGCCGGTCGGGACCGGCCAGGGCCACGTGCGGATCGCTTCCATGACCGTTGGCGGGACCGAGTCGTGAGCGGCCTGGCCGAGCAGGCCGCGGGCGCGGTCGAGCGAGCCCTCGCGGCCGGCGCCGGCGACGCCGAGGCCTACGCCAGCGAAGCGGAGAACCGCGAGGTCCGCGTTCACGGCGGCAAGGTCGAGAGCCTGACCGCGGCGACCCAGCGTGGCCTCGGCCTGCGCGTCTGGATCGGCCACAGGGTCGGCTACGGCTTCGGCACCGATCTCTCGCCAGACGGTCTTGCCGCGATCGCCGCCCGCGCCGTCGAGGCGGCTCGCGTCGCCGACGAGGACGAGTTCGCGGCCCCCGCCCGGGAGGTTGGAGAGGCCGGCGAGCGGCCTCTCGTGGCGGGGCTGAGCGATGCCTCGCGCGCCGAGTGGTCGCCGGCCCAGATCGCCGATCTGGCGCTGGCGGTGGAGCGGACCGCGCTGCAGTCCGACCCGAGGGTCGCCGCGGTCGAGCAGGCGGTCTATTTCGACAGCGGCGAGCGGGTCGCGATCGCCACCTCCGCCGCGCGGGGCGGCGAGTACGAGACGACCAGCTGCTACGCCTACCTGCAGGCATTGGCGGACGGCGAGGCGGGCCGGGAGACCGGGCTCGGATTCGGCCTTGCTCGCGGTCCGGCCGGCCTCGATCCGGCGGCGATCGGGCGTGAGGGCGCCGAGCGCGCCACCGAGATGATCGGCTCCTCCAAGCCCGCTTCCGGCAGCTGCCCGGTCGTCCTCGACCCGACCGTCGCCGCCAGCTTCGTCGGCCTGCTCGGCGGGGCCGCCGGCGCCGACGCGGTGCAGCGCGGCCGCTCGCCCCTCGCCGAGCGCCTCGGCGAAGAGGTGGCGGGGGAGGCTTTCGTGCTGCACGACAATGGGCTCGACCCAGGGGGCTTCGCCACCGCGCCGATCGATGCCGAGGGGGCGCCGCGGCGTCGCACGGCGCTGATCGAGGCGGGCCGGTTGCGGACCTTCCTGCACGACTCCTACACGGCGCGCCGCGGCGGCGGCGCCTCGACCGGCAACGCGGGGCGCTCCGGATATCGCTCGCCGCCGGGGGTGTCGGCCTCGAACCTGGTGGTCGGCCCGGGGGCGGCGAGCCTCGAGCAGCTGCTGCGCGAGGCTGGCGAGGGGGTCTACGTCAACGACGTCGCCGGCCTGCACTCCGGCGTCAACCCGGTCACCGGCGTCTTCTCGGTGGGCGCCTCGGGGCGCGCGATCAGGGACGGCGAGAGGGCCGAGCCGCTGCGCGAGTTCACCATCGCCAGCGACCTCGTCTCGATGCTGGGCGCTGTGCGAGCGGCCGGATCGAGCCCTCGCTGGGTGCCCTTCGGCGGCTCGGTCAGCGCGCCGCCGCTGCTGATCGGCGAGATGACGGTCAGCGGGTCCTGAGGCCCGCGGGCGCCATCCGCAGCGCAGAGCCACGCTTTACGCCCGCCGCCGCTGTTAGATTGCCGGCCGACCTCAACGACCGACGGAGGAGCATCGACGTGACCAAGGCTGAGTTTTTGGACCAACTGGCAGCTGACGAGCGTGTGGGCAGCAAGAAAGCCGCGAGCGACGCGCTCGACGCGGTGCTCGACACGATCACCGACACCCTGAGCGGTGGGGGTGAGGTCAGCTTCACCGGCTTCGGCAAATTCCACGTCGCCGAGCGTGGCCCGCGCCAGGGCGTCAACCCGCGCACCGGCGAGCGCATCACCATCCCGGGTGGCAAGGTCCCCCGCTTCTCCGCCGGTTCGGCGCTGAAGGCCAAGGTCAAGGGCTGAGCTCCAGAGCACCCGCCAGAGCTCTCGCCGCCGCCGCAGTCGTCTGCGGCTTCGTCGTCGTGATCGTCTTGATCGCGGCGACGCTCGGCGGCGATGACGGCGGTGGCAGCTCCGGCGGTGGCTCGGCCCCGCCGGAGCAGGCCAAGCAGGGCCAGGTCAAGGCCCACACCCCGAAGTCCTACGAAGTTCAGAACGGCGACACGCTCACCTCGATCGCCCACAAGACCGGCGTCCCGGTCGCCACCATCATTCGCTTGAACCCCGGCGTCGACCCCCAGATCCTGGTCTCAGGCGAAGACCTGAAGTTGAAGTGAGGGCGCGGCTGCTCGCCGCGCTGCTTGGGCTGGCGATCGTGGCCGCCTCGGCCGCGGGTCCTGTCGCGGCAGGGGACCCACCGCCCCCTGCGGTAGCTAAAGCTTCCTCGGGGGCGGTACCCCCTACCCCGCCACCCGCGGACGGGGCGCCGCGGATCGACGCGCGGAGCTGGGCGTTAGTAGATGCCCGCTCGGGCGAAGTGCTCGCCTCTCACGCCGTTTCCCGCCACCTCCTTATCGCCAGCACGACCAAGCTGATGACTGCTTACGTGGCGCTGCAGGAGCTGCCTCTCGGCAAGATCGTGCGGGCCGCGCCTTATGAAGCTGAATACGGCGAGTCGCTGCTGGGGCTGCGGCCCGGGCAGCGGATCAGCGTCCGCGACCTGCTCTACGGACTGATCCTGCGCAGCGGCAACGACGCCGCTTATGACCTTGCTCGTGCCGCTGCAGGGTCGGAGTCGCGCTTTGTCGCGGAGATGAACCGCTACGGGGCTGCACTCGGCCTCGCCGATACCCATTACGCCAACCCGATCGGCCTCGACCAGCGCGGCAACTACTCCAGCGCCGGCGATCTCGTCGCGCTCACCCGGAGGTTGCTGCGCATCCCCGCCTTCGCCAAGATCGCGGCCTCGCGCAGCGCGCTGCTGCGCAGCGTCCGGCCACCGCGGCGGATTGCGACGATCAACGAGCTGCTCTCGCTGGCGCCCTGGGTGAACGGGGTCAAGACCGGCCACACGTTCGGCGCCAAGTACGTCCTGGTCGGCTCGGGTCGCCGCAAGGGGGTCGAGCTGATTGCCGCAGTGGTCGGCACGGAGACCGATGAAGAGCGCTTCGACGACACGCTCGGCCTGCTCGAATACGGCTTCTCGAAGTACCGCAAGCGGGTGCCGATCCATGCCGGGCAGGTGCTCGCCGAGCCGTCGATCCGCTACTCGGGTGGCGAGCTGCCGTTGCGGGCGGCGCGCACGGTGGCGGTCGGCCTTCGGCGTGGTCAGCGGCTGGCCGTCCGGGTGAAGGCGCCGCAGGAGGTCGAGGGGCCGCTCCGCCGCGGAGCCAAGCTGGGTCGAGCGGTCATTCTCGTCGACGGCCTGCCGACCGCGTCGGTGCCGCTGCGCGCCGATCGCGCGGTGGCGAAGGCGAGCGCGCTGGACCGCGTCCGCAGCTTCCTCGAAGACAACCTGCTCTGGATCGCGCTGGCGCTGTCCGCGATACTGATCGCAGCAGCTCTTCTGAGGCGCCGCTCGAGATGATTCTCACCGTAACCCTCAACGCCGCGATCGACCGCACCGTCGCGGTTCCGAACTTCCGCCTCGGCCACCGCCACCGGGCCGTCGAGAGCCGCACCGTCGCCGGCGGCAAGGGGATCAACGTCGCCCGTGCCCTGCGCCTGCTCGGCCGCCCGGTGATCGCCACCGGCTTCGCCGGCGGGCCGACCGGGAACCGCATGCTCGAACAGCTGCGCAACGAGGCGATCCTCACCGATTTCACCTGGATCGCGGGGGAGACCCGGATCAACATGGCGGTAATCGACCCCACGTCCGGCGAGCAGACCGAGATCAACGAGCGCGGCCCGGCGGTGAGCCCGGAGGAGGTGGAGCGCTTCGTCGAGCGGCTGCGGTACCTCGCCGCCGGCGCCAAGATCTGCGTGCTGGCGGGCACGCTGCCGCCCGGCGCGGGGGCGGAGCTCTACGCGCGGATAGTCGGCGACCTGGGCGATTGCGGGGTCACGTCCATCCTCGACTCCGAGGGCGAGGCGATGCTGGCGGGCCTGCGCGCCGGCGCTTCGGTCGTGACCCCGAACGAGCGCGAGGCGGAGGAGCTGGTCGGACAGGAGTTCGCCGACGGCGACGACTTCGTCCAGGGGCTCTCCGAGCTGGTGCGCCTGGGTGCGGGCGAAGCGGCGATCACGCGTCCCGACGGCTGCGTCGCGGTGGTCGGCCAGGGAGCGGAGCGGCGGGTGCTCGAAGTTCGCACCAAGCCGCTCGAGGCGGTCTCGACGGTCGGCTCCGGCGACGCCTTCCTGGCCGGTTACGTGGCCGGCCTCTACGACGGCCGCGAGCCCGAGCAGTGCCTAACCTACGCCGTGGCCTGCGGCGCCGAGTCGACCCAGCACTTCGGCGCCGGCACGGTCGACCGCCGCCGGGTCGAGCGGCTGCTCGACGAGGTCGAGGTGCGCGATCTGGAGGTCCACGCGGAAGTGTAGGCTGGCTGTTCAACGCCACCACTTCCTTGGAGGATCGATTTTGGAGATCGACATCGGTCGAGGCAAGAAGGGGAGGCGCGCCTACGGATTCGATGACATCGCGATCGTTCCGTCGCGCCGCACCCGCGATCCCGACGACATAGACATCAGCTGGGACCTCGGGCCCTACCGTTTTGAGCTGCCCCTGGTCGCTTCGGCGATGGACGGGGTCGTCAGCCCCGACACCGCCGTCCTCATCAACCAGATCGGCGGCCTCGGCGTGCTCAACCTGGAGGGGATCTGGACCCGCTTCGAGAACGCCGAGGAGCAGCTGGAGAAGGTCGCCGCCGCGCCCAAGCACGAGGCGACGCGGATCATGCAGGAGATATACGCCGAGCCGGTAAAGCCGGAGCTGATCGGCAAGCGGGTCGCCGAGATCAAGGAGCGGGGCGCGGTCGCCTGCGGCTCGCTGACCCCGCAGAAGGTGCGCGAGCACTATGAGATCGCGGTCGAGGCGGGGATCGACATCCTCGTCATCCAGGGCACGGTGATCTCGGCCGAACACGTCTCGACCACGGTCGAGCCGCTCAACCTGAAGGAGTTCATCGCCGAAGTGCCGGTGCCGACCGTGGTCGGCGGCTGCGCCTCCTACTCGACCGGGCTGCACCTGATGCGGACCGGTGCCGTCGGCGTCCTCGTCGGCGTCGGCCCCGGCGCCGCCTGCACGACCCGCGGCGTGCTCGGGATCGGGGTGCCACAGGCGACGGCGATCGCCGACGTCGCCGCGGCCCGGGCCCAGCACATGCTGGAGACCGGCGAGTACGTCAACGTGATCGCCGACGGCGGCATGCGGACCGGCGGCGACGTCTCCAAGGCGATAGCGGTCGGCGCCGACGCGGTGATGGTCGGCTCGCCCCTGGCCCGCGCCAAGGAGGCGCCGGGTCGCGGCTTCCACTGGGGGATGGCGACCTTCCATCCCTCGCTGCCGCGCGGAACCCGCGTCTCGACCAAGCAGGACGGGACGATGGAGGAGATCCTGCTAGGCCCAGCCCAGGAGAACGACGGCACCTTCAATCTGATGGGAGCGCTGAAAACCTCGATGGCCACCACCGGCTACGAGGACATCCGCTCCTTCCAGCGGGCCGAGGTGATGGTCGCTCCGGCGCTGATGAGCGAGGGCAAGAAGCTGCAGAACGAGCAGTCGGTCGGGATGGGCTCCAACGGTCGCGCGGCGGTTTCCGCCGGTGTTGGAGTCGCCGACGACTGAGGCCGGCGCCTCATCGGCGCCGGCCCAGGCCTCCGAGGAGGTTCTCGTCCTCGACTTCGGTGGCCAGTACTCGCAGCTGATTGCGAGGCGCATCCGCGAATGTGGAGTTTTCGCGGAGCTCTTGCCTGCGACGGCTTCGCCTGAGGTCATCCGAGAGCGGGCGCCGAAGGGCCTGATCCTCTCCGGCGGGCCGGCATCGGTCTATGAGCCCGGGGCGCCGCCATTCCCCACCGAGCTGCTCGATCTGGGCATTCCGATGCTGGGCATCTGTTACGGGATGCAGGCGATGGTCCAGGCGCTGGGGGGCAAGGTCGAAGGCGCCGAGTCGGGGGAGTTCGGCCGCGCCGAGCTGACTCTGCGCAACGCCGGCGGCCGCCTCCTGGCCGGGCTCCCCGAGGAGCAGAGCTGCTGGATGAGCCACCGCGACTCCGTCTTCGAGCCGCCGCCCGGCTTCGCGGCGCTGGCCTCGACTCCCGCTTCGCCCGTCGCCGCCTGCGAGGCGCCCGACCGGGGTCTGTACGGGATCCAGTTCCACCCCGAGGTCGTCCACACCCCCTACGGGACCGAGGTCTTGACCCGCTTCCTGCGTGAGATCGCCGGCTGTGAGGACCAGTGGTCGCCGCAATCGGTGATCGCCGAGCAGGTCGACGCGATCCGCGCCCAGGTCGGCGAGGGCCAGGTGATCTGCGGGCTCTCCGGCGGCGTCGACTCCTCGGTCGCGGCGCTGCTCGTCCATCGCGCGATCGGGGAGCAGCTGACCTGCGTCTTCGTCGACCACGGCCTGATGCGGATGAACGAGGCCGAGCAGGTGGTCGAGGCCTTCGCCCAGTTCGGCATCCCGCTCGTCCACGTCGACGCCGAAGAGCGCTTCCTCGCCCGGCTCGCCGGGGTCGACGAGCCGGAGCGGAAGCGCAAGATCATCGGCGCCGAGTTCATCCGCGTCTTCGAGGAGGAGGCGGCGAAGCTGGAGGACGCCGCCTATCTGGTGCAGGGCACCCTCTACTCCGACGTGATCGAGTCCGGCGGCAGCGACGCCGCCGCCACGATCAAGTCCCACCACAACGTCGGCGGCCTGCCCGAGGATCTCGAGTTCGAGCTGGTCGAGCCGCTGCGGATGCTCTTCAAGGACGAGGTGCGGGCGGTGGGCGCCGAGCTGGGCCTGCCCGAGCGGATGGTCTGGCGCCAGCCCTTCCCGGGGCCGGGGCTGGGCATCCGGATCGTCGGCGGCGAGGTGAACAAGGAGCGCCTCGACATCCTCCGCGCCGCCGACGCGATCCTGCAGGAGGAGATCAGGGCCGCCGAGCTGTACCGGCAGCTGTGGCAGTCCTTCTGCGTGCTGCCCGTGGTGCGCTCGGTCGGCGTGCAGGGCGACGGCAGGACCTACGCCTACCCGATCGTGATCCGCGCCGTCACCTCCGAGGACGCGATGACCGCCGACTGGGCCCGCCTGCCCTACGACCTGCTGGAGCGGGTCTCCAGCCGGATCATCAACGAGATCGAAGACGTGAACCGCGTCGCCCTCGATATCTCCTCCAAGCCTCCGGCCACGATCGAGTGGGAGTAATGACGGGTCAGGAGATCGCCTGGCGGTGTCCTCGGCAATTCGCCTTGGTCACGTAGGAACATCTACGCTCCCGGCGGCGAATTGCCTGCGTCCTACCCAGGCAATCTCCTGACCGCGTCATCAAATTTGAATGTCTTTCGCGGTTTCCATTTCGATCCTGAGCCTGGTGCAGGCTGCGCTCGTGGCGCTGCCGCAGTCGCGCCGGTTCGCCTGGCTGGACTCCTTTCGCAGCCCCTGGTGGGCGCTGGTGCCGGCGCTCTCGATCGTCGTCGTGATCGGGGTGGTCGCCCTGGCCGGGGAATCGGCGACCTTCCTCTCCTGGCTGGCGCTGGTCGCCGTGCCCCCCTTCGCCGCGCTGTCCCTGGGCTGGCTGATCCACGGCGCCCGCCCGGTCGGGGCGCTGGCGGTCGTGCCGCTCTTTGCCTTGGCTTGGGCATCACCGGGGTCGCTCGCCGGCGAGGCGGCGGCGACGGCGCTGACCGCGCTCGGTTGCGTCGGCCTCGGCTGGCTGCTGGTCGCGGTCGCGCCCGCCGCCTGGCTGAAGTTGGGGATCTACGCGATGGCCGTGGTCGACACCTGGTTCGTCGCCACCGAGCTGCTGCAGGGGCCGAATGCGGTCCTCACGGCCGCCGCCCCGAGTGGGCTGCCGCGACTGCAGGCGATCCACTTCGGCGATGCGCTGATGGGCTTCGGCGATCTATTCATCGCCGCCACGCTCGGTTGCCTCCTTGCCCTCCAGGCTCGGCAGCAGCTATTCGGCGCCGCACTCGTGGCAGTGCTGGGGCTCGGTTTCGACCTGCTCTTCTTCGCCGTCGACACGCTGCCCGCCACGGTCCCAGTCGCCCTCGCGCTCGCTCTGATCGAGCTGCGAGACCGCCGCGACAAAGGGACGGTCGGGTGACCCTCCCAAAACACTCAAGCGAGGCTCCCGCCGAGCGTTTTGGGAGGGTCACCCGACCGTCCTACCGCGCGAACTCGCGAATCGCCTCTGCCACCGCGTCCGGCCGGTCCTCCGGCGTGAAGCTGTAGGCGTCGTCAATGCAGACCAGTTCGCCGTGCTTCAGGGCCTTCGCATAGCGTTCGGCGTGGGCGAGCGGGAAGACCTCGTCCTCGCCCGACCAGACGAGCAGCGTGGGCAGCTCCGACTCGGCGATCAGCGCTTCCCCGGCGGCGCGGACCGGCTCGGTCGACGCCGTCGCCATCGCCTTGGCGACGTCGTGCAGCACGGCGGGGTCGCGCGAGGCTGGCAGGGCGTAGGAGTCGGAGACCTCGGGCTCCACCGGATGCTTGAGCAGCAGCCCGTAGGCGGGCGGGGTCGCGCGGATCGCCGGGTCCTCGAGCGCCCCGAGCAGCTGCCCGAGGACCGCGGGATCGCCCGCCGCGGCCGGGAGGCCGTCGAAGGGGGGAGGCGGCCACTCGTCATAGGGCGTCTCGCAGGAGGTGAGCACCAGGCGGGAGACGCGAGCGGCGAGCCGGTCGCCGTGCCGGGCCAGGGCGATCTGCGAGTAGGCGCCGCCGGAGTCGTTGCCGACCAGCGTCGCCTCCTTCAGGTCAAGTCGCTCGATCGCCTCCGCGATCGATCCGGCGACCCCGCTCGGACTCAGGTCGGCGTCCGGGCTCATCGGCGTGCGGTGCGAGCCGAGCGGGAGATCGAGGCTCAGGCAGCGGAACTCGCCGCAGAGCAGGTCGACGACCTTGCGCCAGAGGTTCGCGTTGGCGAGCCAGCCGTGGCAGAAGACGAGGGTCGGCCCGGCGCCGCGCTCGAAGCAGTCGAGCGCCCCGCCGCGAACCTCGACCGAGCGTCGCTCGCCGAGCAGGTCCGAGCGCCAGCGATGCGCGGCGCTCATCCCGTCTGGCCCGCGCCGGATCCTCGCGCGACGGCGTCGGCAAAGGGGATGAGGCGGGCCGCGAAGCCCTCCGGATCGCTGACGTGCGGCGCGTGGCCGCTGTCGAAGACGCTGAGCTCGGCACCCGGGATCGACGCGGCCAGCCAACGGCCCACCTTCAGCGGGATGACCGGATCGTGCCTGCCCCAGGCGATCAGGGTGGGGGCGGAGATCGAGGGCGCCTCGGCCCTCAGGTCGTGTTCGGGGGAGGCAAAGCTCTGCCACAGCTCGCTCATCGCTCGCAGGCCGGGATCCTCGCGGGTCGTCGCTATGCCGACGTCGCGTACGCGCCGATCCTCGTCGCTGCGGGGGCGCATGTAGCGGTTGGCGAACCAGGGGTAGATCGCCCGCAGGAAGCGCGGCCGGGCCATCAGCGCGCAGAAGGCACGGACCTGAGTTCCCCGGCCGAGGAAGCCGCCGCTGTCGACCAGGACCAGGCCGCGAACGAGCTCCGGCCGGCGGATCGCCAGCCGCGCGGCGGCAAAGCCGCCGACCGAGTTGCCGACGACGATCGCCCCGTCCGGCGCCAGCCGCTCGACCAGCTCCTCGGCGACGTCGGCAAATCGCATCGCCGAAGCTGGCCCCTGGCCCGGCGGCGACTCCCCGTGAGCCGGCCAGTCCGGCACGATCGTGCGGAAGTGGGAGGGGAGCCGGTCGCGCAGGCCGTCGAAGTCGTGGCGATCGTGCGACCCGCTGCTCAGCATCGCGATCGGCAGGCCGGCGCCGCGCTCGTCGTAGGCGATCGGTCCCGACGCGGTCTCGAGGGTGGCCATGTGCTGGCGACCCTAGCATATGACTGACCGGTCGGTCATATTTGGTGACCGGTCGGTCAGATAGCCTGTAAGCATGGCCACCGAAGCTGCCACGGCCGCCGGAAGCCGCACCCGCGAGGCATTGCTCGACGCCGGCGTCGCCGTCGCCGAGCGCTATGGGCTCAGCGGCCTCAGCGTCAACCAGGTGGTTGCCGAGGCCGGCGTGGCAAAGGGCACCTTCTACGTCCACTTCGACGACCGCGAGGCCTTCGTCGACGCCCTCCACCGGCGTTTCCACTCCCGCGTTCAAGACGCGGTCGCCGCGGCCACCGCGGGGACGGCGCCCGGAGCGGGGCGGATCGTCTTGGGCGTGGAGGCGTATCTCGACACCTGTCTCGACGACCGAGCGGTCAAGGCGCTGGCGCTTGAGGCGCGCTCGGATCCCGGTCTCGACGCCTCGATGTCCGCCAGGCACGAGCGTTTCGCCGCCACGGCCGTGTCCAGCTTCAAGGCGATGGGGTGGCCGGATCCGACCGCCGCCTCGCATCTGCTCGCGGCGATGACCGCCGAGATCGCGATCCGCGAGCTCGAGGCGGGCCGCCGCCTACCCGCCGCCCGCCGCAGCCTGCGCCGCTTCCTCGACTGATCAGACGCCGGCCACGCGCGTGATCGCGAAGATCAGCGCAAACCCGGACGCGGTCAACCCGACTTTGCGCCAGGAAGCGTGGGCATGGGCCTCGGGCAGCAGGTCGGTCGCGCCCATGTAGATGAAGAAGCCGCTGTAGATGCAGAGGATGTAGCCGAGGGTCTGGTCGGAGACGCTGGCGAACGAGCCGACGATCGCCCCGAGGAACGGGGCGATCGCATCGATACGGAGCCATTTCGTCGCCTGCTTGCGGTCGCCCGACTGGCTGAGCACGAAGCTGACGGTGTTGAGCCCGTCGGCAAAGTCGTGGCTGATCACGGCGATGAAGACGAGCATTCCGGTGGTGCTGTTGAGGCCAAAGGCCAGGCCGATCCCCAGCCCGTCGATGAAGCTGTGGATCGAGAGGCCGAGCGCCCCGAGAACGCCGACCCGCTCGTGGGCGCGGGCCTCGGCGGGGTCGTCGCGATGGTGCAGCACCAGGGTGCGCTCGGCGAAGAAGAAGGCGAGGAAGCCGACGGCGACGAGCGCGGTCGCCTTCTGTGGGTCGCCGACGTTCTCGATCCCCTCCGGCAGCACGTCGAAGAGAGCGACGGCGACGACGACCCCGCCGGTGAAGGCGATCACCGTCGGCAGGGTGTGGGCGAGCCGCAGGGCGACCCAACCGCCGATCAGGGTGGCGACGACGGTCAACCCCGGCGAGGGGTATGGCAACGGCGGGCATGGCGTTCTCTAGGCCGCCGTCTTGCAGTCCGGACAGCGGCCGCGCAGGATGACGTCATGGGCGGCGATATCGAAGTCGGCCTCGCGGCTGATCGCCTCGATTGCCCGCTCGAGAGAGGGGTCGGCGAACGGCGCATGCCGGCCGCACTGCTCACAGACAAGATGATGGTGGTGCTGCTCGGGATCGACTCGCTCATAGCCGGCGGCGTCGCCGCCGATCTCGACGCGATGCACGAGATGAAGCCGCTCAAGCTGCTCGAGGGTGCGGTAGACGCTCGCCCGCCCGACCGAGTCGAGCCGCCGGTCGATCTCCAGCGCCGTCACCGCGCAGGGCTCTACCGCAAGCAGCTCGATCACTTCCCGACGTGCCGCTCCACTGCGGTATCCGGCCTCGTCGAGGCGCCGAATCGCTGTCTCGGCCCAATTCACGGCCGGGAACGTATCAGATAATGAGACCCGTTCTCAAACTGAGAATGCGCTCATGCTCGCTGTCCTTGGCTCAGGAGTAGGCGTCCCACTGTTCGAGATATGGCAGCGGATCGATCGGGCTGCCGCCCTCATACCAGCCGGGCGCGGTCCAGATCTCGAAGTGCAGGTGGCAGGCGGTGGCGTCTCCGGTCTGGCCGACCAGGCCGATCGGTTCGCCGGTGCGGACCGTCATCCCCTCCTGCAGCGGCGAGGGTTCGAGCAGGTGCATGTAGGCCATGTCGAAGCTCGTGCCCTTGCCGTCGATGACGAGGTAGTTACCAGCCGCGCTCTGGTACCCGGAGTACTGGACGCGACCGCCGCGGGCGGCGATCAGCGGCGTCCCGCAGGCCGCCATCACGTCCTGGCCCTCGTGGGTGTGGCCGGAGCGTCCGGCGCCGAAGCGCCCGGCAGCACCGCCGTAGTCGTGGGCGCCGAGGATCGGGAAGGCGTAGCCGTAGAGATCGAAGCTGAGGCTGAGTGGCTGCGAGGAGGTCGACGAGGAGGCCCGGCGCGCCACTCGGCCGCCGGCCTGGGGCACGATCCGAAACGAGTAACGGCCGTTCGGTGCCGGGCGCCCGTCGGTTGTGGTTCCGTCCCAGCGGATGCTGTCGAGGGTTTCGGGGGCGATGTCGTTGCGGAAGAAGCTCCGCACCACTTCGCCGCTTTCGGCGGCCACGTCGATGCGAAGGTCGTTGGTCGGCTGGTCGCTGCCGATCTCGTAGCTCAGGCGGGGGTTGCGGACGCCGTAGTAGAAGGACTTCCGGGGCGAGGTCGTGGCGGAGACCAGGTGCAGCGTGCCGGCGCTGGGGGCGGGGTCGGCGGCGCCGCTCTGGCTGGGCGGGGGCGGGGCGCTGCCGCTGGGGGTGGGGGCGCCGCCGGTCAGGGCCGAGGCCGTGGCGACGCAGCCGACCAGGACCGCCGCCATCGCCATCGTCGAAGCAAGTCCAGCCAGCCAAGCACTGCGTGCCAACGTGCCCTCTCTTTCGTTCGCCTGCGGAGTTAGCTGTCGGGCTCGCGCTGAAAGAGATGCGCTACGGATCGATCTCGTCCGATTCGCCCCTGGGACCTGCAAGGGTCCCTGCGGTTCCTCCGCTCCCGTCCGGTGGCCGGTTGGGATTCGGCTGTTGCTGGCGCGGCAGTATAGAGCGCGTCGCGGCTGCACGGGGCCGGGCGCGCGGACTCGGCTTGGCGGCTATCATCCCGGAGCCGCTGGGAGCTTCCCTGCGGTTTTTCTCTGATGAAGACCTACGTCGCCACCCCCGCCGACCGCCAGCGAGACTGGTTGATCGTCGATGCCGAGGGCCAGACCCTGGGACGCCTGGCGACGCGGATCGCCGACGCATTGCGGGGTAAGCGCAAGCCCGAGTACACCCCGCACGTAGACACCGGCGACTTCGTCGTCGTCATCAACGCGGAGAAGATCAGGGTGACCGGGAAAAAGATGGAGCAGAAGCGCTACTGGCGCCACAGCGGCTATCCGGGCGGGATCAAGTCCCGCACCCTCGCCGAGATGCTCGACCGCCGCCCCGAGGAGGTGATCCGCAAGGCGGTGAAGGGGATGCTTCCCCGCAACCGCCTCGCCCGCAAGCAGCTGACCAAGCTCAAGGTCTACGCCGGCTCGGATCACCCGCACGCGGCGCAGAAACCACAGCCGATGGAGATCAAGTGATAGACGAGCCGCAGAACGAGGCTTCGGACGAGCAGCCGCCCGAGGACACCACGGCCGAGGCCCCCGAAGCTCAGGACGAGGCGCAAGCGGGCGAGACTCCCGTACCTGAGCAAGAGGACTCGCAGGATGAGGGGCCCGCGGTGGAGACGTCTGAGGGTCAGGACGAGGTGCCTGCGGAGGAGTCCGCTGAGTCTCCTGTTGCTGAGCAGCAGGATGCACCTGAGGATGTAGAGGAGCCCGAGGCTGTAGAGGAGCCCGAGGAGCCCAAGGCCGAGAAGAAGAAGGACGTCATTCCCGGCGCCGACCTGGAGCCGATCGCGGTCGAG
The DNA here is from genome assembly GCA_963770315.1 of uncultured Solirubrobacterales bacterium. Classification (GTDB taxonomy): domain Bacteria; phylum Actinomycetota; class Thermoleophilia; order Solirubrobacterales; family 70-9; genus VRUE01. Next base: position 1,805,991 of record CAVYPC010000002.1, on the reverse strand, counting down.
CAGGACGCGCGGCCGCTCAGTGCCGAGGAGCAGGCGCGCAAGGAAGCCGAGGAGGAAGAGAAAGCGCGGCGTGAGGCGGCGCTGGCCGGCGACTCCGAGGAGGAGGAGCAGACGGCGAGCCGTGTTCCCGCCAAGATGGAGGGCGGCTCCCGCTACCTGGCGACCGGCAAACGAAAGAACGCGATAGCCCGCGTCACCCTGCTGCCCGGGAGCGGCAAGATCGTGATCAACGGCCGCCCCCTCGAGGAGTTCTTCCCCCGCCCTCTCCACCAGACGACCGCATCGCAGCCCTTGACGATCACCGGCTACGAGAGCAGCGTCGACGTCCGCGTCCGGGTCCACGGCGGCGGCGTCAGCGGACAGGCCGGCGCCGTGCGCCACGGCATCGCCCGGGCATTGATCGAGGTCGACCCCGAGCTGCGCGGCGAGCTGAAGCGACGTGGCTTCCTCACCCGCGACGCACGCGCCAAGGAGCGGCGCAAGGCGGGGCTGAAGAAGGCGCGCAAGCGGCCGCAGTTCTCCAAGCGCTGACGAGGTCGGCGTGACCCCGGAGCGCAAGCTCTTCGGAACCGACGGGGTTCGAGGGGAGGCTGGGACGTTCCTAACTGCCGAGCTGGCGCTTGCCCTCGGCCGCGCCGCGACCGCTTCGCTGGAGGCCGAGCGGCCGCAGGTGCTGATCGTCCGCGACACGCGCGAGTCGGGGCCGATGCTGGAAGCGGCGCTGGCCGCCGGCGTGGCGGAGGCCGGCGGCGATGCCCTGCTCGGCGGAGTTCTGCCGACCCCGGCCGCCGCGATCCTCGTCCGCCGGCTCGGGCTCGACCTCGCCGCGGTCGTCTCCGCCTCCCACAACCCCTACCGGGACAACGGCATCAAGTTCTTCAGCAGCAACGGGACCAAGCTCGGCGACGAGGCCGAGGCCGGGATCGAGGCCGTGCTCGCGGCGGCCCCGCGACCGGCGTCCCCCGGCCACGTTCGCGAGCTGGACGGCGGTGCCGAGGACTACCTGCGCGCGCTCGAGGCCGCCTTCCCGCTCGATCTCTCCGGCATCAAGGTCGCGCTCGACTGCGCCAACGGCGCCACCCACCGGGTCGCCCCGGCGATCTTCGAACGGCTCGGCGCCAAGGTCGAGGCGATCGCCGCCGAGCCCGACGGCCGCAACATCAACGACGGCTGCGGCTCGACCCACCTCGGCCACATCGCCGAGCACGTCGCCTCCTCCGGGGCGGCGATCGGGTTCGCCTTCGACGGCGACGGCGACCGTGTGCTCGCGGTCGACGCCGGCGGCCGAACCCATGACGGCGACGAGCTGATCGCATTGCTGGCGACGGGCATGGCCGAGCGCGGTGAGCTCGACGGAGGCGTTGCCGTGACGGTGATGAGCAACTACGGCTTCCACCAGGCGATGGAGGAGGCCGGGATCGAGGTGGCCATCACCAAGGTCGGCGACCGTTACGTCCTCGACGAGCTGCGCGATCGCGAGTGGGCATTGGGCGGGGAGCAATCGGGCCACCTGATCGACATGCGCTTCGCGGCGACCGGCGACGGGATCGCCGCGGCGCTGATGACGATGCGCGAGCTGGCTGGCCGCGACCTGGCCACGGTCGAGGCGATGGAGAAGCTGCCGCAGACCCTGGTCAACGTCGAGGTCGCCGATCGCGACGCGATCGCCGGCGCCGCCGCGGTCTGGGAGGCGGTCGAGCGCGAGGGCGCCGAGCTGGAGGGCCGCGGCCGCGTCCTCCTGCGCCCCTCCGGCACCGAGCCGCTGGTCCGTGTGATGGCCGAGGCTCCCAGCGCCGAGGAGGCCGACGCGGTCTGCAGGCGCCTTGCCGACTTGGTCCGGCGAGAGCTGGGCTGAGTTACCGATTGCCCAAAAGAGAAGATTTACATAAAAAAACTTGATCAATAGCCGGTCAGTGGCTATTTCTTATGCGGCCCCGAAAAGGGGGCACGCACCGGGCCGGGAAGGCACGGTGCGCCAATAAGCACGAGAAACGAAAGGAACGAGACAAGATGGCTCGTAACCTGAAAGCACTCGGCCTGGCCTCGATCGCGGTCGTTGCAATGAGCGCAGTAGCCGCAACCGCAGCGCAAGCCCTGCCGGTATTCACCGCCGTCAAATACCCGGCGATAGTGGATGCGACAACGAAACGGGAAATCGGGAAATCCTTGGAAGTGCTCGAAGTCGGAGGACGAGAAGTCGAATGTGAAGTGTCCCACTTCAAGGGCACATTGGAAAAAGCCTCGAGCACACTGACAGTCACGCCTCGTTACACAGACCACGAAGAGGGTGGAGTCTGCAAAACGGGGCAGATTTTCAAAACGACAGTCACAGAGAACGGCTGTGACTACCTGTTTCACCTGACGAAAAAAGATGCCGCTGACTACACAGGCACGATGGACATCCTTTGCCCCGCTGGGAAACTCATGGAAATCCATGTGCGAGATACGTTCAACAACGAATCCTGCAAGATCACAATTCCAGAACAAAAAGGCTTGGGTACGTTGACATTCAAAGACAACGGCAACCACATCGACGTCTCAGGCGAAGTCATCAACGTCAAATCGTTCATGCACAGCAAAAGCATCACCTGCGGCATCAACCCCGGAGAAACGAAAGAATTCAAAAACAGCAAGATCATCATCAGTGGCACCGAACCGATCACATTCACAGGCAAAGAAGACAAAGAAGGCGAAGTTGAAGGCGAAGAAGACGCCATCGCGGTAAGCGGGGAATAACTTCCCGGGCCATGGAGCCGGCGCGATTCCCGGCTCCATGGCCGCTACCGTCTACCCTTGACGGCCTTCTATGTGCGGAATCGTCGGATACGTGGGGGCTCGCCCCTGTCGCGGTCTCCTGGTCGCCGGCTTGGAGAAGCTCGAATACCGCGGCTATGACTCGGCCGGCGTCTCGGTGATCGAGGACGGCCGGGTCGACAGCGTGCGCGCGGTCGGCAACCTGGCCAACCTGCGGGCCGCGATGGACGAGCAGGCCCAGGACGGCGGTGGCGTTGCCGTCGCCGCGGCCCCGGCGACGACCGGGGTCGCCCACACCCGCTGGGCGACCCATGGACGCGTCACCGAGGAGAACGCCCACCCGCACAGCGACAGCTCCGACCGGGTCCACATCGTCCTCAACGGGATCGTCGAGAACCACGCCAAGTTGCGGGCGCGGCTCGAGTCCGAAGGGCAGGAGTTCAGCTCGGAAACCGATGCCGAGGTCGTCGCTCACCTGATCGCCAGCCACTACGACGGCGACCTGACCGCGGCCGTCCGCGCCGCCTTCGCCGAGCTGCGCGGCCACTACGCCTTTGTCGCCATGCACGCCGACAGCCCCGACCAGCTGGTCGGGGCGCGCAAGGAGTGCCCGCTCGTCGCCGGGGTCGGCGAGGGCGAGACCTTCCTCGCCTCGGCGATCCCAGCCTTCCTCGCCGAGACGCGGCGGGCGGTGGCGATCGAAAACGACGAGATCGTCGCCATCGATCCCTCGGGCGTGACCATTACCGACGCCGAGGGCAACCCGGTCGAGCGCGCGGCGGAGGAGATCGACTGGGACGAGGCCGCCGCGGAGAAGGGCGGCTACGACACCTTCATGCTGAAGGAGATCCACGAACAGGCCGACGCGGTCGCCGAAACGATCGCCGACCGCCTGCCCGGCGACGAGGGCGTAGACCTCTCCGAGCTGGAGCTCGACGACGACTTCCTGCGCGGCATCAGGCGGATCGTGATCGTCGCCTGTGGCACCTCCTACCACGCCGGCCTGGTCGGTCGCTACGCGATCGAGGAATGGGCCCGGGTGCCGGTCGAGATGGACGTCGCCTCCGAGTACCGCTACCGCAACCCGGTGGTGGGGGAGGACGACCTGGTGATCGGCATCACCCAGTCGGGTGAGACCGCCGACACGCTGGCGGCGATGCGGCTGGCGCGGGAGCGCGGCGCCAAGGTGCTGGCGATCACCAACGTGCTGGGCAGCCAGGCGACCCGCGATGCCGACGCGGTTCTCTACACCCGCAGCGGCCTCGAGATCAGCGTCGCCGCGACCAAGACCTTCGTCGCCCAGGTGGCGGCGATGTACCTGATCGGGCTGCGGCTGTCGGAGCTGCGCGAGACGCTCCCGCCCGAGCGCCTGGCGGAGCTGATCGCCGAGATGAAGTCGCTGCCCTCGAAGGTCGAAGCGACGCTGGTCAACTGCGAGGACCGCGTCCGCGAGGTCGCCGCGACCCACTCCGACCAGCAGTTCTTCCTCTACCTCGGCCGCCACATCGGCCTGCCGGTCTGCCTCGAGGGAGCGCTGAAGCTGAAGGAGATTTCCTACATCCCGACCGACGCCTACGCGGCCGGGGAGATGAAGCACGGCCCGATCGCCCTGCTCGACGAGTCGACGCCGGTCGTCTGCGTGGCGACCGACAGCCCGATCCTCGGCAAGGTGCTGTCGAACGTCGAAGAGGTGCGGGCGCGCGGGGCGGAGACGATCGCGATCGTGACGGCGGGCGACGAGCGGGCCGGCGAGGTCGCCGACCAGGCGATCGAGGTCGCCGCCAGCGACTGGATCCTGCAGCCGATCCTGGCGATCCTGCCCCTGCAGCTGCTCGCCTACGACATCGCCCGCGCCCGCGGGCTGAACGTCGACCAACCCCGCAATCTGGCCAAGACGGTCACGGTCGAGTGACGGCCGGCTGGCCGGCTAGGATGCCGGCCGCATGAAACCCCGCCTCCTCCTCGCGGCGCTTGCGCTGGCCGCCTTGATCGCGCTCGCGGCCGGCTGTGGCAGCAGCTCGTCGGGCTCCCAGGTCGCAGAGCTGGCGCCCCCCGGCGTCCCCGTCTTCGTCGAAGGCACCCTGCAGCCGTCGGGGGAGCTGAAGTCGAATACCGACGCGGTAGCCAAGCGGGTGGGGAACATCGCCAACCTCGGCGATTACGTCGTCTCCAAGCTCGAAAGCTCGGCGCAGAGCGATGGCGAACCGATCGACTACGCCAAGGAAATCGAGCCCTGGCTGGGCGAGAGGGCCGGCGTCTTCTTCGAGAAGCTCGAAGAAGACAACGAATTCAGCGGCGTCGGCGCGATCGTCGAATCGACCGACACCGACGCGACTCAGGAGTTCATCGACAGCAAGGTCAAGTCCAGCACCGATCCCTATAAAGCCGCCTCCTACGAAGGGACCGACTTCGAGGTCGGCGGTTCGGAAGGGAACGCGATCGGCGTCGTCGGCGACTTTCTCGTCGTCGCCGAAGGGGAAAAGGTCTTCACCGAAGTCGTGGATGCCTCCGAGGGCGAATCGCTGGCCGCCGAAGACACCTTCGCCAAGGCGATCTCGGCCGCCTCGGACGGCAGCCTCGCCGACGTCTACGTCGACGTCGGAAGCCTGATCGACCAGTCCGGCGGGCAGATCGATCCGCAGGTTCGCCAGATCCTGCGGAGCGCCGGCATCGACCCCAGCGAAGCGACCGCGGTGGCCAGCATCGTGCCCGGCTCCGACCAGGTCGCGGTCGAGCTGAGCAGCGATCTGGCCGGCAAGGAAGCGCCGACGGGCGATGCCTCCTCGCTGCTCGGCTCGCTGCCGGGCAAGGCATTTGCCGGTTTCGCCGTCTCCGGCTTCGGCAAGCAGCTGCAGGAAGCGATCGACAGCCTCGACGCGGAAGGCGTACCGGGCACCGTTCCGCCGCACCAGCTGAAGAAGGGCCTGAAGGAACTGGGGATCGACCTGGAAGCGGCAGCCGGCTCGCTGCAGGACGCCGGGATCTTCGCCACGGGCAGCGACGAAAGCAGCCTCGCGGGCGCCCTGGTGTTGACGACGAAGGGCTCGCAGGCGACCGACACGATCGCCAACATCGGCAAGCTCCTGCGCAGCGTCCGCGTCGCCGGCGTGACCGCGCTCGGCGGCAAGTACAGCGGCTTCTCGATCCGCAGCGACGAACTCGGCGAAAAACCGCTCGTCGTCGCGGCCAAGGAAGGGCGAATCGCGATCGGCTATGGCCTGCCGGCGACGCTGGAAGGTCTGCTCTCGACGGGCAAGGGCCAGACGCTCTCCGACGACCCCGCCTACGACGAAGCCGTCTCCTCGCTCGGCGACACGCCGATCAGCGGCTTCGCCGACGGGCCCGCGGCGCTGAGGCTCGCCGACTCGTTGATCTCCGAAAACGGCTTCGAGGAAGCGAAGAAGTACCTGAAGAGCATCAGCTTCCTCGCCCTCGGCTCCGCCGCCCAGGGCGAACTTGCGACGGCGAAGCTGATCGTCGGCCTGAGGTAGGGCTCAGGACAGGCTGAGCTGGCGTCGCTCGCGGACGACGCTGAAGGGATCGTCGGCGGCGGGTGAGGACCGCTGAGCGTGGATCTCTTCGAGCAGCCTCAGTGGTGCTGGGCCGGACAAGTAATAGCGGGCACGCCGCTCGCCGACGGTCTCCAGGAGATTCAACTCAGCCATGATTGCGAGATCGCGCGAGGCCGTCTGTTTGCTGATCTCGTCCCCGGCGACCGATTGCGCTGAGGACCGATAGCTGCCGCGCCGTATGCGCAAGCCGTATGCGGAGTCCATGAGCGCTGCCGCGCAGCGTTCCGGGAGGCCGTTGTCCTCGGCGAGCGCAACACAGCCGTTCCAGAGCTTCTCGATCTCCGTACGGCGTTTCAGCATCGTGCGAATCTGCCTGTAGTGAGCCTGCAGGCAGAAGCGAATCCATGGACGGGCGTCCCGCTCGGGGTGCCACGACCCGGCGCCGACCTCGGCCAAGATGTCGTAGTAGGCCTGGGTGTTGTGCCCGAGGTACTCCTCGATGCTTGAGAAGACCGGTGCCAGGACACGATCCCGTGCCAGCACAAGGCTCTGAAGGCAGCGCCCCATCCGTCCGTTGCCATCGCTGAACGGATGGATGAGCACCAAGTTGAGATGGGCCATTGCGGCCTTGACCAGAACTTGGCTCTCGTCCTCTTTCAGGTCGGTGACCATCTCGGCGACCAGGGACGGGACCTCATCGCTCGGCGGACCTTCGTAGACCTTTTCGCCTTCCGCATCCTGCACATAGATTGCGCCCGGTCGCCACCGTCCGGGGTTTTTCCTGAGATCGTGTTTGATCATCATGAAGTGCAGGCTCTTGATCAGGCCCTCGTCGATCGAGAGGGCGTTGTCGCCCGCAATCTGCAGTACGTAGGCCATCGCATCCCGGTAGCCGGTTAGCGCATGCTGGGTCTCCTCGTTGGCATCCAGGGTTGGCTCACCGTCCACGGTCGCGACCACGTCGTCGAGTGATGCGCTGTAGCCCTCGATGCTGTTCGAAGCCTGGACGGCGCGCGCAAAGGCCATCCGTCGCAGGGTGCCAGCCCAGCGTCGAGGCTCGGCAACGCGATCGCGGAGCTGCTCGCGTTGCTCGGAGAGCAGACCTAGGACATCGTGCTCGTCTTCCCGAAGCTCTGGAGTCTTGAAGACCATGATGTTTACAAAATATCATTTCTTACGAGTCAATGAGGTTTTGCAAATATCAATAACTTATTATGCCTTTTAGCAGGGATTTTCGGGTCGCCGGAATCAACTTCGACATAACGACGTAGGCTGGGCGCGGTGGAATCCTGGCTCAATCCTCTCTATGACGCCGAAGGCATGCGCGCCATCGACCGCTGGGCTATCGAGGAGATGGGGGTTCCCTCGCTGGAGCTGATGGAGGCGGCCGGCCGGGCCGTCGCGGTGACGGTCGGCGAGCTGGCGCTGGACGGGCCGGTGAGGGTCGTCTGCGGCAAGGGCAACAACGCCGGCGACGGGCTGGTTGCCGCCCGCTACCTGGCGGAGGCCGGTTTCGAGGTCGAGGCGCTGCTGCTCTGGCCGGCCGCGGAGCTGAGCGACGACGCCGCGGCCAACCTGGAGCGCTTTGCGGCCGAGCAGGTCAGCGGCGACCTCGGCCCCCGGCTGGTCGACTCCGGTGCGGTCGTCGACGCGATCTTCGGCACCGGCTTCGCCGGCGAGCCGCGCGAGCCTGCCCTGGGGGCGATCGCCGCGATCGATGCCTGTGGCGCGCCGGTTGTCGCCTGCGACATCGCCTCCGGCGTCGACGCCTCGAGCGGCGAGGTGGCGGGCGCCGCGGTCGAGGCGGACTTCACCGTCAGCTTCCACGCCGCCAAGATCGGCCACCGGGTCGCTCCCGGCAAGTGGCACGGCGGCGAGCTGCGGGTGGCGCCAATCGGGATCCCGGCGAGTGCGCCCGCGGCGCCCGCCGCCGGCGCCATCGAGACAGCGGTGCTCGGCCTGGCGCCGCGCCGCGGGTCGCGCTCGACCAAGTTCAGCTCTGGCCAGGTGACGATCGCCGGCGGCTCCCGGGGGCTGACCGGAGCGGTGCAGATGTCCTCGCGGGCGGCGATCCGGGCCGGGGCGGGATACGCGACGGTGGCGGTGCCGGCCGACCTCGAGCCGATCTTCGAGCAGGGCCAGCCGGAGGTGATGTCGGTCGGCTGTCCCGGTGGCGATGGCTGCCTCGCCCCGGCCTCGGCCAAGCCCCTGCTGCGCGCCTTCGAGCGTGCCGCCGCCGGCGTCCTCGGCCCCGGCCTGGGACGCGATCCCGCCTCGGTTGAGCTGGCCCGGGGGGTGCTGGGTGCGATCGAGGCCCCGCTGGTGCTCGATGCCGACGGCCTCAACGCATTTGCCGGCGAGCTCGGCCGGGTCGCGGCCCGCGAAGCGCCGACGGTGCTCACCCCGCACGCGGGGGAGCTGGGGCGCCTGCTCGGCCGCTCCTCAGAGGACGTCTCGGCCTGTCGTCTCGCCGCGGCGCGCGAGGCGGCGCGCACCGCCGGCGCCGTGGTCGTGCTGAAGGGCGACGACACGATCGTCACCGACGGCGAGCGGGTCGCCGTCAACGTTCTGCCCGCGCCGGCGCTCGCCACCGCCGGGACCGGCGACGTCCTCTCCGGCATCGTCGCGGCGCTGCTTGCCCGCGGCCTCGAGCCCTTCGCCGCGGCCTGTGCGGCGGTCATCGCCCACGCCCGCGCTGGCCGTGACGCCGCTCTCCGCATCGGCGCCGCGGAGTCGGTCATCGCCACCGATGTAATCGACTCGATCCCAGTGGGACTGCGTCCCGACTTCCGTGTCGAATAATCTCGCCGGGATGAAGACCGCCGCCGAGATCATGGACAGCTCTGTTCCGAGCGTCTCCCCGGATGCCGACGCCCGCAGCGCGATCGAGCTGCTGGCGAAAACCGAGAAGGGCGCGATCCCCGTCGTCGACGAGGATCGCCGCGTGGTCGGGATCGTCAGCGAGTCCGACCTGGTTCTCAGCGACGAGGAGTCCGACCTCCACCTTCCGCACTACCTCAACATCATGGGCGGCATCGTCTTCGTCGGCTCGATGAAGGGCTTCGAGAAACGGCTCGACAAGGCGTTCGCGACCAAGGTCTCCGAGCTGATGACCGCCGACCCGGTCGTCGTCAACGACTACGCCAGCGCCGAGACGGTGGCGCGGAAGATTGCCGACGAGCACCACAATCACCTCCCCGTGGTCGACGGCGAGGGCCGTTTCGCCGGCATGGTCACGCGGGCCGACGCGCTGGCCGCGCTCGTCGACTAGCCATGGCGCGGGCGGTCGCCCGGATCGACCTCGGTGCGGTGCGGGACAACTGCACCCGGCTGAAGGCCGAGCTGGGCGATGGGGCGGAGCTTTGCGCCGTGGTCAAGGCCGACGGTTACGGCCACGGCGACGTTGCCTGCGCCGAGGCGGCGCTGGCCGGCGGCGCGACACGGCTGGCGGTGGCCACCGCCAGCGAGGCCGAGCGGATCGGCCGGCGCTTCGCCCAGGTTCCCCTGCTGACCATGGGGGCGCTGGACACCGAGGAGCTCGACACGGCGCTGGAGGCCGGCTCGGAGGTGGCTGTCTGGCGCGGCGGCTTCCTCGAGCTGGTCGCCGCGCGAGCCCGCGCTCACGGCCGCCCGGCCCGGATCCACGTCAAGTACGACAGTGGCATGGGCAGGCTGGGCAATCCCGATCCGGCGGAGGTGCTCGACCTGCTGCGTGCCTGCGCCGAGAGCCCGTATCTCGAGCCGGCCGGGATCTGGACCCACTTCGCGACCGCCGACGAACCGGACTCCGATTTCTTCGACGAGCAGCTCGACCGCTTCGCGCCGCTGGTCGAGGCTGCCAGGGCCGAGTTCCCCGGGATCGTCGCCCACGCCGCCAACAGCGCCGCCGTCTTCCGCGACCGCCGCTCGCACTTCGACATGGCTCGTTGCGGCGTCGCCGTCTACGGGCTCGACCCCTTCCAGGGCAATCCGGCGGAGCGGGGGCTGCGCCCGGCGCTCTCGCTGCGCTCCTACGTTGCCGACGTGAAGCGCTTCAAAGCCGGCGACAGCGCCGGTTACGGCCAGACCTGGCGGACCGGGGGCGAGACCTGCGTCGGCGTCCTGCCGCTGGGCTACGGCGACGGCGTCCGGCGTGGCCTCTCCAACAACGCCGAGGTGCTCATCGGCGGCCGTCGTTTCCCCCTGGTCGGCACCGTCTCGATGGACAACGTGACGGTCGATCTGGGTCCCGACACCGACGTCGAGCCAGGCGAGGAGGCGGTGCTGGTCGGCTCGCAGGGCGGGGAGGCGATCCTTGCCGAGGATCTGGCCGAGCGGCTGGGCACGATCAACTACGAGATCGCCTGCGGGATCTCCGCCCGTGTGCCCAGGGTGGAGGGGTGAGCCTCTCCGCACGCCTCGACGCCTCGCCGCTGGTCGGCCTCGCTCGACGCGCGCTGCGGGACGGTCCGGAGGCCTGGATCGCAGGGGGCGCCGTGCGCGACGCCGTCCTGGGTCGCGAGGTCCTCGACCTCGACCTCGCGGTCGGCGGCGATCCCGAGCGGGTGGCGAAGGCGGTCGCTCGCGAGGGCGACGGGCACGCCTTCGAGCTCTCGGCCGAGTTCGCCACCTGGAGAGCGGTCGCGAGCGACCGCAGCTGGCAGTTGGACGCAACCGCGCTGCGCGGCGAGACGATCGAGGCCGACCTCGCCGCCCGCGACTTCACCCTGGGCGCGATCGCGGTCCCGCTTGCCGGAGGCGAGCCGATCGATCCCCACGGCGGCATCGGCGATCTGGAGCGGCGCCTGCTGCGGGTCGTTGCCGAGGACAGCTTCCGTCTCGACCCACTGCGCCTGCTGCGCGCGGCGCGGCTCGCCGCCGACCTCGGGCTGGAGGTCGACCCCGGCACCGTCGCCCTCGCCAGGTCGGAGGCGCACCTCGCCGCCGAGCCGGCCGGAGAGCGGCAGTTGGCCGAGCTGCGGCGCCTGCTCGGCGGCCCCGATCCGCTGGGCGGCGTGGCGCTGCTCGACGAGCTCGGCCTCACCGCCGTCGTGCTTCCCGAGCTGGAGGCACTGCGCGGCGTCGAGCAGGGCCCCAATCACCATCTCGACGTTCAAGGGCACACCCTGGCCGTGCTCGAGCAGACGCTCGCGGTCGAGTCCGACCTGGAGCGGTTTGCCGGAGAGCGCGCGGGCGAGGCGCGGGAGCTGCTCGCCGAGCCGCTTGCCGATGAGATGAGTCGTGGCACCGCGCTGCGCTTCGGCGCCCTTCTGCATGACATCGGCAAGCCGGCGACGCGAGGCGAGCGCGACGGCTACGTGACCTTCATCGGCCACGATGCAGTCGGCGCTGAGATCGTCGGCGGGCTCTGCCAGCGGTTGCGCGCGAGCCGGCAGCTGACCCGGCATCTCCAGGGCCTGACCCTGCACCACCTGCGACTCGGCTTCCTCGTCCACGAGGCGCCGCTGCCGGCGCGGCGGGTCCACGAGTACCTGCGGGCGACCGAGCCCGTCGCCGCCGACGTCACCCTGCTCACCGTCGCCGACCGGCTCTCCGCCCGGGGCAGCGGGCCGTTCGCCACCGAGGAGGCGATCGAGGCCCACCTCGACCTGGCCCGGCAGATGCTTGCGGCGGCACTCGACTGGAAGCGGGACGGCCCGCCCGAGCCGCTCCTGCGTGGCGACGACCTCGCCGCCGAGCTGGGGATCGCGCCCGGCCCCGAGCTGGGCGACCTGCTGGCCGATCTGGAGGCCGCCCAGTACGCGGGCGAGGTCGTAGACCGCCGCACCGCGATTGAACATCTGCACCGAAAAAGGTGAGGCGGAGCGCCGAGCGGGCAAGGCGCGACTGTGATGTCTCAGGTACGCTCCTCGCCGCATGGGCAAAGAGGAGAAGATCGAGATGGAGGGCGAGATCACCGAGGCCCTCCCCAACACGATGTTCCGGGTCAAGCTCGACAACGACCACGAGGTCCTCGGCCACATCTCGGGCAAGATGCGCCGCCACTACATCCGCATTCTTCCCGGGGACCGGGTGAAGATCGAGCTGTCTCCATACGACCTCGATCGCGGCCGGATCACGTATCGCTACAAATAGCTCGTTGCAGCCGCCGGGTCCGGCTCGGCAAGCTCGGCGACGAGCGCCGACCAAGCGAAGTCTTTGGCCCCGAGTCCTTTTCCGGTCCTCGGGTCGTAGTACTCGCGTAGCCCTTCGCGCTCCACTGCCCCGATCAGGCCGTTTGCCATGTGCTCGGCCTCTTGGTGGTAGCCAAGCCGGCGCAGGCCGAGCCAGAGCAGCCAGGCGGCGTTGACCCAGGTCGGGCCACGCCAGTAGCGGCGGATCGGGCCACGGCCGCCGCCGGGCTCATAGCTCGGCTCGGAGAGGGCGACCGAGGGCGGCGCGACCGCAGTCAGGAACTCGCCTCGATCGAGCAGATGCTCCTCGACCAGCCGCCGGCCGATCTCCTCCGGCAGATCGGGCAGGGCGAGCGGCGCCAGCGCCGCCCAGGTGAGGATCGCCGGCCTCCCGCCCCCCGGCTGTGCCTGGTCGAGGAAGAGGCCGCGGCGCTCGTCCCAGAGCCGCTCGACCAGAGCGGGCGTCGCGGAGGGGCGCCCAAGCGCCTGCAGCGAGAGCGACCAGAGGGTGTTGACGAGGGTCTCGCAGAGCAGCGGCCCGCCCCGGTCGCGAATCCGGCGAGCGTCGAAGCCGAGGCGCCGGTTGTGGCGCACCAGGCAGGGGAAGCCGACCCGCCCGGTCGCGCGCCGTCCCCAGACCGGGTCGAACTTGGGCGAGGCGTCGAGGCCCGACTCGTCCGGCTGCACGATCCAGAGCAGGCCATCGCCCTCGAGATCGCGATTAGCCAGCAGCCAGTCAGCCTGGGCGGCGATCCGCGGCTCGGCCGCCGGGTCGCCGACGGCGATCCGCCAGGCCCAGGCGAGCAGCGGCGGCTGGATCGTCTCGGTCTGGAGCGAGCGGCGCGAGAGGACGTTGTAAAAGGGGTAGCGGCCGAGGGAGACCGGCCGGTCCCAGAAGATCGTGTGGCCGACGAAGCCGTCCTCGCGCTGGGCGGCGAGCAGGCTCTCCAGCTCCGCTCGCGCCCGCCCGGGCTCGAAGCGCCGCCAGGCGATCGCCGCGAAGCAGGAGTCCCAGTACCACTGCCACGGGTAGCGACCGGGGCTGGGCCGGGTGTAGGAGAAGCGGGTCCCGTCGCGGTCGCCCTCGAGCCAGTTCTGGCGCAGCGTGCGCTCCGCTATCTCGCTGGCCGTCACGCCGCGGTGCGGCGCATCTCGCGCAGGGCGAGCGTGCCGAGGATCGCAAGCAGGCCCGCCAGGGCGAGCAGTCCCGGCCAGGTTTCGGCCCAGGTGACTTCGCCGACGAAGCCCTGCCGGGCCGCTTCGACCACCTGGGTGACCGGATTGATGCGGGCGATGTCCTGCAGCCAGCCCTGCAGCAGCGCCAGCGGCGCGTAGGCCGTGGTGGTCAGGATCAGCGCCATCATCCCCGCCTGCATCAACGGCGCCGCCGACTGGCTCTTGAAGTGCAGCGCCAGCATCGACCCCCAGCAGGCGGCGACGGCGGCCATCGCCGCGACCATGAAGTAGGTGACGAGCAGCCCCTCGACACCGGGCCAGCCGGCGCCCAGTATCAGCGCGATCGTCAGCACGAAGGTGGCGGGGATCAGCGAACGGGCGCTCGCCGCCAGCACCGTGCCGGAGAGCAGGACCCAGCGCGGGGCGGGGGAGACGAGCAGGCGGTCGAGCCAGCCCTGCTCGATGTCACGGGCGAGATTGACGCCCGCCGCCGCCCCGGTGAAGCCGGCCCCCTGCAGCATGCTGATCGGGACGATGAAGCTCTCATAGGAGCCGGTGCTGAAGCCTTTCAGCTGAGTCAGGGCGCCGAAGACGCCGTTCAGGCCGAGGAAGAAGATCGTCGGTGCGAGCACGCCGGGGATCGCCGCGCCCGGGACCCGCAGCAGCTCGTTCTTCGCCCGCGACATCAGGGCGCCGATCGTCGCCAGGTTGGTGCGCCAGGGGGGGACCGCGACTGCTGCGGGGGTCGCCGTCGCTTCCATCAGCCGACCCGCAGCCGGTGGCGCAGCGCCCGCGCGCTGAGCACGAGGCCGAGGACGACGATGCCGAGGATCGCCGCCAGGGCTTGGGCGGTGTCGGCGGCGTCGATGCCGGAGATGATCGGCTCGCGGACCCCTTCGACGACGAAGCTGAGCGGGTTGTATTCGGCGATCGTCTGCGCCGGTTGGATCATCAGCTCGACCGGGAAGAAGGCCGAGGAGAGGAAGAGGACGACCAGGACCAGCGGAAAGAGGCCCTGGACGACGCTGGCGCTGCCGGTGCGCAGGGCGATCGCCGCGCCGATCCCGCCGACCGCCATCGCCGTCACGGTTACCAGGGCGATCGCCAGCAGCGCGCCGGGGACTCCGCCCTCGATGTGGGCGCCGAAGACGAGCCCGATCGCGAGGAACCAGAGCGCCGAGAGCAGCCCCAGCGCCGCCGTGCCCGCCAGCCGGCCGAGGACGATCGTGTAGCGGGAGATCGGCGCCGTGAAGAGACGGTCGGTGAAGCCCATCTCGATGTCGACCGCGAGTGCGATCCCGCCGCTGTTGCCGGCCAGCATCAGCGACTGCATCATCGCCCCGGCGAGCATGAACTGGAGGAAGCTCTGCACGGGCGGGAAGCCGGGCAGGTTGACCGCGCCGCCAGCGCCGCCGGTCTGGATTGCCAGCAGGATGGTCGGGAAGACGACGATCGGCGCCATCAGCTGCGGGCGGCGGAAGGTCTGGCGGATCGAGCGCATGCCGAGCGCCCGCACGACCCGCAGGTTCGTCGCCAGGCCGCTCAAGCCGGGACCGCCTCCTCGTCGCCGTCGTTTGCCTCTTCCTCGTGCTCGAGGTGGTAGCCGGTCTTTGCGACGAAGACGTCGTCGAGGGTGGGGTGGACGAGCTCCAGCGAGCCGACGGCGATGCCGGCCTCGTCGAGCGCCCGCACCACGCGCGGGATGTCGGCGGCGCCGTTGGCGACCTCGACCAGGACCGTCTTGCCGTCTATCGGGGGCAGCAGGGGGCCGATCTGTGCGCAGATTTCCTCTGCCTCGGCGATCGAGCCCTCCTCGATCTGCAGGCGGATATGAGGGTGGCCGAGGTCGGCCTTGAGCGACGCCGGCGTGCCCTCGGCGACGATCTTGCCGCTGTCGATGATCCCGACGTTGTCGGCGAGCTGGTCGGCCTCCTCCAGGTACTGGGTGGTGAGGAAGACGGTCGTGCCCTCGTCGTTGAGCGCCCGCACCTCCTCCCAGATCGTCTTGCGGCTGACCGGGTCGAGACCGGTGGTCGGCTCGTCGAGGAAAAGCACGCGCGGCTCGTGGACCAGCGCCGCGGCGAGGTCGAGCCGCCGCTGCATCCCGCCCGAGTAGGTGCCGACGCGGCGGTCGGCGGCCGCGGCGAGGTCGACGCGCTCGAGCAGGTCGTCGGCGCGCCGCCTGCCCTCGCTGCCGGAGAGGCCCTGCAGCGTCGCCTGCAGGCGGATCAGCTCGCGGCCGGTCATCAGCGGATCGAGCGCCGCTTCCTGCAGGGCGACGCCGATCGAGGCGCGCACCGAGCGCGCTTCGCCGACCACGTCGTGGCCGGCGACGGTCGCTCGCCCCCCGGTCGGCAGCAGCAGGGTGGTCAGCATCCTCACCGTGGTGGTCTTGCCGGCCCCGTTCGGGCCGAGGAATCCGTAAATCTCGCCCTCGCCGACCTCGAGGTCGATGCCCTGCACCGCGAGCACCTCGTCGAAGGCCCGCTCCAACCCCTCGACCGCGATCGCCGCGGTCACCTCAAGCCTCCGTCGGCTCCGCCTCGGCCAGGGGCGGCAGCGACTCGACCCAGCGTCGTCCGTTGGCCCGCTCCAGCGCCTCGGCGGCGTCGAGCAGCAGCTCGTCGCGCCCCCAGGCAGCCTGCAGCTGCAGGGCGATCGGCAGGCCCTCGCCACTCAGCCCGACGGGCATGCTGATCGAGGGAATCCCGGTCAGGTTGGCGAGGGCGGCGCCGCGCACGTTGGCCTGGTCGGCCACGAGGGTGCCGGAGGGCAGCTCGACCATTGAGGCCTCGAGCGGGGGGCAGGGGCCGGGACGGTGGGCCAGGCGATCGCGTCGACCTCGTCGAAGAGGGAGCTGAGCCGGCGGCGCATCATCGTCCTCACCCGGGTGGCCTGGACGGTCGCCGCGGTCGGCAGCAGCATCCGGTACTTGAGGCTGCCGCGGGCGATCGGGCTGAGCTCGGGGTCGAGGCAGTTGAGTCGCTCGGGGGTCACGCCGCCCATGCTCTCCGAGTTGATGATCAGGATCGCGGCGAGGGTCGCGGCCTCGAGGTCGGGCAGGGAGATTTCGCGTACCTCGCCACCGGTCTCGGTGCGCAGTGCCTCGATTGCGGTGTCGCAGGCCTCGCGCACCTCCGGGGTGACGTCCTCGGAGACGGTGTCGCGGACGATGCCGATTCGCAGCCCGGCGGCGTCGCCGGCGGCGAGCTCCTCGCCGTAGAGCACCGAGCCGAGCAGCCGGCAGTCGGCGGCGTCGGCGCAGAGCGGGCCGGAGACGATCAGGGTCGTGATCGCCGCCATGTGGTGGCCCGCCATCGCAGAGCGCGCGAAGGTCGGCTTGAGGCCCGTCAGGCCACAGTAGGCCGCCGGAAAGCGCACCGAGCCGAGGCCGTCGGCACCGACGGCGCCGGCGACCAGCCGTCCCGCGACCGCCGCTGCGGGGCCGCTCGAGGAGCCGCCCGGGCAGCGCTCGGTGTTCCAGGGGTTGCGAGCCGGGCCGTAGACGGAGACGTTGCCGGTGCTGCCGGCGCCGAGCTCGTGCATGTTGCCGACGCCGACGACAACCGCGCCGGCGTCGCGCAGGGCCTTGTAGGGGCCGGACTCGCCCGGCGCGGTGGGGGCCATCAGCTCGGCCGCGCCGAAGCGCTGCGCGCGCCAGGGCAGCGGCCACTCGTCCTTGATCACGACCGGCACGCCGCGCAGCGGTCCCTCGGGGGCGGCGGCGAGCATCTCGCGCGAGCGCTCCGGGAAGGTCGCGACCACGGCGTTCAGCGCGGGGTTGCGCTCCTCGATCCGGGCAAGGGCGGCGTCGAGCAGCTCGCCGGGGTCGACCTCGCCGGCGGCGATCGCCGCCGCCTGGGCGCGCAGGCCGAGGTCGAGCGCCGCGGTCACCGCGGCGCCTTCGAAAGGTCGGGGCAGCGCTCCGGCTCGAGCCCCTCGGTGTCGAGGGCGAGCAGCTCGAGGACCGCCGGCCAGATCAGCCCGTGGAGCGCCCCCATCACCGCCAGGTCGATCTCGTCGGCCTCGATCCCCAGCGCGGCCAGGCCGGCTGGGATGAAGTCGTCTGGGTTTGCCGAGGCCTCCATCTCGGCTCGCAACCCTACCGGGGAAGGATCCCCGGGAGGGATCGTGCACTTGCCGCAGAAGGTCGCATCTGCCCGCCCCCAGCGGCAGAATTCAGCCGCAACCCTGGCCCCAGGGTGGGGTTTGCAGCTTGAGATCGTGACCGGAGCCACCGAAAACCGATTGGGACGGACCCGTGCGCTCGTCGCGGCCACGCTCGCCTGTGCGCTGGCGGTGCTCGTCGCCGCCGCCTGGCCGGGCGACGCCGACTCGGCCCCGGCCCGCGTCGTCGTGCTCGGCAAGACCGACTCGACCCCGCCGCCTTCCTGCCCAGGCAAGATCGTCAACAACGTCGAGGTGATTCCCTGCCGAGTCGAGGGCCACGTCACCGGCTTCCAGGCGATCGCCGGCGGCGTCCCGCGTCCCTACGAGGTGCCCTTCGACGGCAAGGTTGTCGCCTGGTCGATCACGCTCTCGCGCCCTTCCCGCACCGACAGCGACAAGATGACCAACGAGGTCGGCTTCTTCGACGAATTCCTCGGCAAGCCGTCGGAGGCGCGGATCGGCGTCCTGCGCCCGGTCGAAGGCTCGCAAGCCGCCGCAGTACACGCTGGTCCGGCAGAGCCCGCTGGAGATCCTCAACCCCTACTTCGGCAGCACCGCGATCTTCGCCCTCGATCACCCGCTCAGCGTCCTCCAGGGCCAGGTCGTCGCCCTGACCATCCCCACCTGGGCGCCGATGTTCGCCTTCAACGTCGAAGAAGACAACACCTGGCGCGGCAGTCGCCTGCCCGAACACTGCTCCTCGAAGGAAGACATCCAGGGCGGCCATCCCCAGCAGGGCGTCGGCAAGACCAAGACCTACGGCTGCTACTACTCCAACGCCCGCCTGCTCTACACGGCAACTGTCGTCAAGCAGCCCTAGATAACTGACCCCACGGCTTCTCGGCAGGCTAGGTGGGGATGGCGGGTGCGCCTCTGCAGGAATTGACACCCCAAGAGCAAAGCTCTTGGGGTGTCAATTCGACCGCAGACCGGCCAGGCTTCTCTGTCTGGCTACGGGGTCGTGAATCGACCGTCTAGCCGACTTCAGACGGCTTCTGCCTGAGACCGCAGTACGGGCAATCGCTGACGTCCAGGCCGATCAGCTGATCGCAGCGGCGGCAGGCGCGCAGGTTCTCCGGGCTGCGGGGCAGGGCGGAGGCGGAGGGGGCCAGCGGCAGCACCATCGCCACCGGCTCCATCTCCTCGTCGGTCTCCCGATCGACGTAGACCGAGCCCGGCTCGGCGTAGGCCAGGGCCTCGCGGCCCGAGGCCGGCGCCCGCATCCGGAAGAGCTGCTTCGCGTTCACGGCCGCGAAGACTAATAGCTTGGGCGGCAGCGATGCGGATACTGCTCTTTCATGGCTACATGCTGCGCGGCACCGGCAGCAACATCTACAACGGCGAATCTCGCCCGCGCCTTGGCCGGCCTCGGGCACGAGGTCCATCTGCTCTGCCAGGACCGCCAGGTCGAGATCGAGGGGGTCGAGATCCACAATCCCGACATCCACGGCCTGCTCCCGGTCTACGTCAAAGACCCTTACGAGGGCTTCGAGGTCAAGGCCTTCCCGGAGATGACCGACGCGGAGCTCGACCGCTACATCGAGGCCAACGTCGCCGCGGCTCGCGATGTCGCCGAAGCGACCGGCGGCATCGACGCCGCGCTCGCCAACCACCTGGTGATGGGCCCGGCGATCCTCGCCCGCGCCGGCATCGGCTCCTTCGCCGCCAAGATCCACGGCTCGGCGCTGGAGTACACGGTCAAACCGCATCCCCGCTTCCTTCCCTACGCCGAAGAGGGAATGAACGCCGCCAGCTGCGTTCTCGTCGGCTCCCGCCACACGGCGGAGTCGCTCTGGGCGGCGCTGCCGGACGTGCCCGGCCTGCGCGCGAAGACTCGCCTTGGCCCCCCTGGCGTAGATACGAAGCTCTTTCGGCCCCGTGACATGGGGTCGGGTCCAGCGGGAACTCGCCGCGAACGCGGCCCCGATGGATCCGACCCCATGTCACGGGGCGTCGTCTTCGTCGGCAAGCTGATCGTCTCCAAGGGGGTCGATCTCCTCATCGCGTCGTGGCCTCTGGTCAAAGTCGTGCATCCGGATGCCCGCCTGCAGATCGCCGGCTACGGCGAGTACGAGCAGGGCCTGCGGCGCCTGCTGGCGGCTCTCGATCGCGGCGACATCGACGACGCTCGCCAAGTCGCGGAGCTTGGCTGGGGGCTCGAGGGCGGCGAGGAGGCGCCACTGCCGATCCTCGGCGCGTTCCTCGCCGATCTGCCCGATGGCTACCTGGATGCGGCACGAGGTATCGCCGATTCGATCGAGCTCATCGGCCGGCTCGAGCACGACGAGGTCGCCGGGCTGCTGCCGGATGCGGAGGTCCTGGTCATGCCCAGCACCTTCCCGGAGGCCTTCGGGATGGTCGCCGCGGAGGCCGCTGCCTGCGGGGTGCTGCCGGTCTCGGCGGGGCACTCGGGGATGCTGGAGGTCTCGCGACAGCTGGCGGCGGCGCTGCCTGCCGAGGTTGCCGGTCTTGTCTCCTTCTCGGTCGAGGAAGGGGCGATCGAAGCCTTCGCGGAGCGGATAAATGCCTGGCTCGAGCTTCCCGGGGAGCGGCGCGATACGGCGCGGGAGGCACTTGTCGCCACCGCCCGGCGGCTCTGGAGCTGGGAGGGCGTGGCCCGCGGCATGATCGCCGCTTCGCGGGGCGAGCTTGACCGTCTGCCGCTTGCATAGAATGCGCCCCCGCCGATGATCGGTCGCCTCCCGATAGCGAAGATGTTCGCCGCCACCATTGTCCTGGCCGCGGCTATTTCCGTGGTGATGCTGCAGATCGATTGGGACGGCCAGCAGGCTTCCACGGCGGCGCCGAAGATCGACACGCTGCTCGACGTGATGATCGTCCTCTCGGCCTTCGTCTTCTCGCTGGTGATGGTGATGCTCTTCTACGCCTTGTGGAAATTCAAAGTCAAGCCCGGCGACGAATCCGACGGCGAGCCGATCCACGGCAACACCCGGCTCGAGATCGCCTGGACGCTGATCCCGACGATCATCGTCCTCTTCGGCGGCGGCTACAGCTGGTCGGTGCTGCACGACATCGAAGAGCTGCACAAGAACCCGCTCACGGTCGACGTCTTCTCCCAGCAGTACGCCTGGAGCTTCGGCTACCCCGGCAAAGGCAACGCCTACTCGCAGGGCGAGCTGCACGTCCCGGTCGATCGCCAGGTCCAGTTCAAGATGCACTCCCAGGACGTCATCCACTCCTTCTGGGTGCCCGAGTGGCGGATCAAGAAAGACAACGTGCCAGGGATCACGACGACCGCGATCGTCACCCCGGACAAGGTCGGCACCTACCAGCTGATCTGCACCGAGCTCTGCGGCTTCGGCCACGCCTCGATGCGGGCGAAGGTCGTGGTCGAACCGCCGGCCGATTTCCGCAAATGGGTCGGCGGCCTGCAGGAAAAGGTGCCGGCGCCCCTGATGGAGTCGATCCAGCAAGACACGGAAACCAACCCGACGCAGCCCGTTGGTGCGGGCGGGGCATAATGGAGGCGATCTGATGGTGGCTGCGATCAAGCAACCGGGATGGATCCGGGGGATCCTGGGCGCAATCGTCGCCGCTGCCTTCGGCGTCGGCCTCGTCGTCGTCCTTCGCGACATCTCCGGCCTGCCCATCTGGCAGACCGAACAGACCGGCTACCCGCACGTCGTCGTGCCGCTGATCACCGGCCCGCTTGGCTTCCTCGCCGGCTTCGGCTGCTTCGACTACTGGCTGCGCTGGGCCGCCGGGATGCCGACGATCCCCGAGGACCACTCCCAGCACGGCGCCAAGAGCTGGAAGGACTACTTCCGCTTCAACACCGATCACAAGGTGATCGGCATCCAGTACATCTGCACGACCTTCTTCTTCTTCTTCGTGGGCGGCCTGATGGCGATGTTGATCCGGGCCGAGCTGGCGCAGCCGGGCACCCAGATCGTCGACGCGGCGACCTACAACAGCCTCTTCTCCACCCACGCGGTGCTGATGATCTTCGTCTTCGTCATCCCCGTCTTCGCCGGGATCGCCAACTACGTGCTGCCGCTTGATGATCGGCGCACCGGACATGGCCTTCCCGCGCCTCAACGCGCTCAGCTTCTGGATGCTGCCGCTCGCCGGCCTGCTCTTCATCGGCAGCTTCCTCGCCCCCGGCGGCGCCTTCGACGCCGGCTGGACCGGCTATGCGCCGCTCTCGACCGGCGCCCCGCTGGGCCAGTCGTTCTTCAACCTCGGCGTTCAGTTCGCCGGCGCCTCCTCGATCGCCACCGCGCTCAACTTCCTGGTCACGATCATCACCATGCGTGCGCCCGGGATGACCTTCTGGCGGATGCCGCTGCTGGTCTGGGCCAACCTCTCGACCTCGCTGCTGGTCGTCGCCGCGACGCCGTTCATCGCCGGCGCCCAGTTCATGGTCCTCTTCGACCGCGTCCTCCACACCAACTTCTTCCAGTTCGCCGGCGGCGGCGACGTGATCAGCTACCAGCACATCTTCTGGTTCTACTCGCACCCGGCCGTCTACATCATGATGCTGCCCGGATTCGGGATCATCTCCGAGGTCATCTCGACCCACGCCCGCAAGCCGATCTTCGGCTACCGGCTGATGGCCCTGGCGCTGATCGGCATCGTCGTCCTCAGCTACTCGGTCTGGGCCCACCACATGTTCGTCGCCGGCATGTTCAGCTGGCTGCGGGTGCCGATGATGATGACGACGCTGTTGATCGCGGTGCCGACCGGGATCAAGATCTTCTCCTGGCTGGGGACGCTCTACTTCGGCAAGATCCACACCTACTCGACGGCGATGTTATTTGCGCTCGCCTTCATCGTCACCTTCACGATCGGCGGGATCAGCGGCGTCATGCTCGGCATGGTGCCGATCGACATCCACGTCTCCGACACCTACTTCATCGTCGCCCACATCCACTTCGTCCTCTTCGGCGGCTCGGTCTTCACGATCTTCGC
This sequence comes from uncultured Solirubrobacterales bacterium, assembly GCA_963770315.1. Classification (GTDB taxonomy): domain Bacteria; phylum Actinomycetota; class Thermoleophilia; order Solirubrobacterales; family 70-9; genus VRUE01. The sequence continues at coordinate 1,783,334 of CAVYPC010000002.1, read as the reverse complement.
CGGCATCTATCACTGGTTCCCGAAGATGACGGGGCGGATGTACGACGAGAAACTGGGCCGGGTCCACTTCTGGGGCACGCTGGTCGGAACCTGGGGGACCTTCATCCCGATGCACTGGGTGGGGATGGACGGGATGCCGCGCCGCGTTGCCGACTACGCGACCCAGTTCGGCAACTGGAACCTGCTGATCAGCGTCTGCGCCTTCTTCCTCGGCGCCTGCCAGCTCGTCTTCCTCTACAACATGATCGTCAGCTGGCGCTTCGGGCCGCGCGCCGTGGCCAACCCCTGGCGGGCGAACTCGATCGAGTGGCAGGTCTCCTCGCCGCCGCCGATCTACAACTTCGACGAGATTCCGCGCGTGGTCGGTGGGCCCTACGAGTACGGCGTCCCCGGCGCTCGCCACGCGATCATGGCCGGCGAAGGCGCCGAGATCGCCAAACCCGAGCCGACCGTGGTGGGCTCGCCATGAGCGCGGAGGGCGCGCAGGCACAGCCGCTCCTGGTCTTCCTCAACGAGGTCGCCGGTGGCCGCAAGCTGCTCCAGGCCGTCCGCGAGCGCGCCGAGGAGGTCCCTCTCGTCGCTGTCGCGGCGCCCCAGAATCAGCCTGCTGTCGGCCAGCTGATCGATAGCGGCGAGCTGCGCGACGCGGCCCGGGCAAGGGTCGAGGTGACGATGTCGATCCTCGCCGAGTACGGGATCGAGTCGGTCGGCGAGGTGATGGATCGGGATCCGGCGCTGGCCCTTGACGATGCGGTGCGCGCCCACGAACCGGGCGAGGTGCTGCTCTCCTGCCTGCCCGAGAGCCGCTTCGGCTTCGCCCGCAAAGACCTGGTCGAGTGGGCCAGGAGCCGCTTCGAGCCCGAGGTCGGGATCACCCACATCCCAGTCCGGATCGAGGACGACTCGATCCGTTGGGATGTGATCCACACCCTCGTCGTCGCAACCCAGACGGTGGCGACGCCGGATCTGGTCAAGAGGCTGACGGAACGGGCCGGCGAGCGCCCGCATCGCTACACGATCATCTGCCCGCGTGCCGAGGGCGTCTCCGAGGCGGAAATCGTCCGCGACCTCGCCTCGACCCTGGCCGAGCTGTACCGGGTCGACGTCGATGCCACCGGGCAGCCGATGAGCCCCGACCCCTTCCACGCCGTTCAGAACGCGATCGAGCACTACCGGATCGACGAGGTGCTGATCTCGACCTTCGCCGGCGAGGACTCGCGCTGGCTCGACGAGGACCTGATCGGCCGTACCCGTGAGATCACCGAGAAGCCGGTCGAGCACCTCGAGGTCGGTCGTCCGGCCGAGACGGTCGCAGCGTCCGTGGCCGATGGGGGGGAATCCTGATGGAGAGCGCAACGGTCGCACTCGGCCACACCCACGAGGAGGAGCATCACGGCCCCCCGGAGGCCAACCAGAGCTCCCGCATCGATCGCCAGACGCTGGGGATCCTGCTCTTCATCGTCTCCGAGGTGATGCTGTTCGGCGCCTTCTTCGCCTCCTACTTCTTCCTCCGGGTCGTCGTCCACCCGCCGACCTGGCCACCGCATCCCTACGAGTTGCCTGTTGCCGTCGCCGGCGTCAACACGGCGATCCTCGTCTCCTCGAGCTTCACCATTCACTATGCGCTGGAGTCGATCCGCCGCGGAAACAAGAAAGGTCTGAAACTGGGCCTTGTCCTGACCTGGCTGCTCGGCGCCACCTTCCTCTTCATCCAGATCAACGAGTACGTCCACATCGGCTTCAGCGCGCGCGACCTCGCCTTCGGCTCGATCTTCTACGGCCTCACCGGTCTCCACGGCGCCCACGTCTTCGTCGGCCTGATGCTGCTCAGCTTCGCCACGATCCGCGCCTTCCGCGGCCATTTCGGCCCCAAGGCCGAGGATCATCTGGGCGTCGAGGTGCCGGGGATCTACTGGCACTTCGTCGACGTCATGTGGCTGATCGTTTACACCGCCGTATATATCCTCTAGCGCGCCAGTCCGGCCATTCTCCGCAGGCTCTAAGGCCGATTTCGCGCGCGCCGATTCGCGCGCGTGCATGCGCCCCAAACGCACAGTGCAGGCAGATTTGTGCGGACGCGGAAAGCAAAACCTTCCCCGCATGGTCCTTAACAAAGGATTAATTGAGGAAAAATCGACGAGCGCCTATTGATCGCAGGGAAACAGTCGCGCACCGCTTGTTTCGACGAGGTCTGAAGCGCGCGGCTTAGCGAAAGGAACGATCAGATGACTCGCAGTCTCAAGATCCTCGGGCCGGCGATCCTCGCGGCTCTTGCGGTGAGCGTCATGGTTGCCTCTATCGGCTCAGCCGACGAAGGGGAAAAATTTACAGCGGGATCGTATCCCGCGACCCTGCACTCAGCGTCAGGTGTACACACCTTCACCTTCGCTGGGGGTCGAAAATTCGAATGTGCCACCACAATCAGCGGCGAATTGACCGAAGCATCGGAAAAAGTCAAACTCATTCCCAAATACAGCGAATGCACGACCCTGATCGGTGGAGTAAAACTGCCATCGACAACAACGGCATCCTGCGAAGCAGGGCTTGATCACTACAATATCCTTTTCTTCTTCACAAGGACAAAATGTGAAAAAGGCTACACACATCACGTAAGCGTTTACAACGACGCCAAACACACCGAACTGCTTTGCAAATACGAAATTTTCGCGAACGAAGGCGAAAAAGTAACCCACGAAAACCTGGGCGGCACTAACGGGATCAAAGTCACCTGGGAAATCGCCGGCATCAAATACAAACGGATTACCGGTACCGCCGTGGTGTGTGGGCCAGCGGAATCCACCAGCACTTATAGCGGGACCAGCACCGTGACCGCTAAGGACAAAGAAGGCAAAACGATCGGCTTCGATATCGGCTGAGGCTTGCCTGCAACGGGAACATCGGGGTTGCTCCCGCACCGCCATGTTTGGGAGTGACCCCGATCCAGCATCCTCCTGCCGGCGGGCAAAACCGCTGCTTGTGCTCCCAATGGGTTTAGATTCTCTCTCTACGGTAAAACTAGTGGTATGCACAATCCACTGAGATCCGAGGCTGACGCGTTTCGGTGGGTGGTTGTGATCGGGGTGGCGGCGGTGTCGGTGATCGGGCTGACGTTGCTGACCCGGCCGGTATTCGGGGTCGTCTGGGCGGCGGCGCTGCTCGGCTTCGGGGCGGGGGTTGCCTATCGCAGCTCTCGGGGCTCTCTCCCGCGCAGTGTCGAGCTGACCCGCGGCGGTGACGGCAAGCACCGGCTGCTCGTCGTCGCCAACGAGACCGTCGGCGGCGAGCCCCTGCTGGAGGAGATTCGCGAGCGCTGCCGCAATAGGGACTGCCGGATCCTGGTCGTGACGCCGGCTCTGGTCGGTTCCCGGGCGTCCCACTGGGCGTCGGACGTCGACGAAGCGATCGAGCTGGCGCGCCAGAGGATGGAGCTGTCGCTGATCGCGATCGACGAACTGGGCCTGAAGGCCAAGGGTGAGATCGGCGACTCCGATCCCAACGTGGCGATCGAGGACGCGCTGCGCGTCTTCTCAGCCGACGAGATCGTGATCTCGACCCACCCGCCGCAGCGCTCGCGCTGGCTGGAGCACGGGGTGGTCGAGCGGGCTCGCAGTGAGATCGCCCTGCCGATCACCCACGTGGTCGTCGACTTGGCGGTCGAGCAGACTCATGGCAGGGTAGGGATCTAGTGGGAATTGCCCTAGGGTCGATGAACTCGAGCAGCTGACGAGAGCTGAGTTTCGACGGCTGCGCGAGGAGATTCGGTCATTGCGGCACGACATTCATGTCCTACGGCTGAGACGAACGTATTCAGGTTCCCACCAGCGCTGAGGGCGGCTGATCTTGGCGTAATGCATTGGCAGGAGCGGGCCCAACTCTGCGGGGTTCGAGCCTTCCTGCCGTTGCCACGGTCCACAGCATCGCCAGCCAGGTCAGCGTGGCGAGGGCGACGTGGGCCCAGACGATCTCACCGGGCAGCTTCAGCGCCCACTGGACGCCTCCTACGAGCCCCTGTAGGGCGAGCAGAGCGATCACCGCAGTCAGGGGACGCATCGCGCGTCTGTCGCCGCCAGGACGGCGCAGGAGGAGCCAGACGGCGATCGTGGCCAGGCCGAAGATCGTCGCGATCGCCGCGTGGCGCTCCACGACCCATTCCAAGGTGCCGGCGCCCTCGAAGGTGAAGCGGTGGACGAGCTGGCCCGCGTGGGCGCCGGCATGGGGCCCGGAGGCGGTCGCGACCGTTCCGGCGAGGATCGTCAGCTGCCCGAGCGGGATCAGGGCGCGTACGGCCCAGACGCCCAGCCGATCGCTGGAGCGCCGCCGCTCCCAGGGCTCATAGCGGGAGCACCAGGCGAGCGCGAAGGAGGCGTCGAGCAGGAGCATCGAGAGGATGAAATGGCTCATCACCAGGCCGGGGGCGAGGTGGTACTTGACCACCAGGGCGCCGAGGATCGCCTGGCCGATCACTCCGAGCGGCAGCAGGGCGCCGAAGATGGCGAGGTGCCAGCGGAAGGGGCGGCGGAACCAGGCGAGCACGCTGGCGGCGATCACGGCGATCCCGACGAAGCCGGTGAGGACGCGGTTGCCGTACTCGATCACCGCGTGGGTATCGAGCGGCGGCACCGTGCCGCCGTAGCACTTGGGCCAGTCCGGGCAGCCGAGGCCGGAGCCGGTGAGGCGGACGCCGGCGCCCGTGAGGACGATCAGCGCGAGTGCCGCCAGGGCGACGAGGGTGACCTGCGCGTAGCGCTGCGGGGAGATGTCGAGGCTATCTCTGAGGCGGGCGCCCATCGTTGCCGAGATGATGTCAGCGGCCGGGCTCGGCCGCGGGAGCTCAGCCGCCCTTGCTCTTCGAGCCGCCGCCGGATCCCGTGCTCTGCAGCAGGTACTGGACCAGGTCTTCGAGTTCTTTGGGGCTCAGCGTCTGAGCGAAGTTCTGCGGCATCACATTGGCCGGGTAGCCCTTGACGATCTCGGCGTTCGGGTCGGCGATCGACTCTTCGACCATCTTCGCCGTCTGGCCCGGCAGCGCTTCGTCCAGGTTGGGGCCGGTGGTCCCGCCCGATTCGGCCGCGGCAAGGGTGTGGCAACCGCCGCAGCCGTTGTTGGCGAAGACCTGGGCGCCGGGCCCGCCGGGCACCTTGGGCGGCGCCGCTCCCGGCACGCCCGCGTAGCGGCCGACGTAGGCGGCGACGTCGTCCAGATCCTGGCCGGTGACCACGTCCGCCGGCATCGAGACGGCGGGGTCGTCGTTGCTCGGCCGTGGGTACTCGACCTGGGCTTCGACGATCCCTTCGATCGTTTCGCCTCCCTCCCCCGCGGCGCGCGCGGCGGCGAAGGCGTCGTCGAGGTTGGGCCCGATCTGGGCGGTCGTGCCAGCCTCGGCCATGGTGTGGCAAACGCCGCATTTCTGCACGAAGAGAACGCGACCCCGCTGCTCGTCGGCCGTGCTCGTGCCGCAGCCGGAGGCGGCCAGGGCGACCGCCGCCAGGGCGGCGAGGGCGAGCAGGGGTCGGATCGGGTTCGGTGGCTTGAGCATCGTCATGCGGCGCGGAGCGCGCCGGAGTCTATAGGGATGAGCCCACGTCAAGGCCGCTCCAAAACGCGACTTGCCAGGCGTCGTTCGTCGGGTAGGCTTGAGGCGATTCTCACTAACCCGCGAGCCGCGAAGGGAGAGGGACGAGAATGCAGGTACGGGACGGGATGTCGGGGGTTGTGCTGACCGTCGGCCCCTCGCACACGCTGCGCGAGGCGGCCGCGATGATGGTCGAGAAGGGCACCGGGGCGGCTCTGGTGGTCGACGACGAGCGGCCCGTGCCGGCGATAGTCACCGAGCGCGACATCCTCAACTCGCTCGGGCTCGGGGAGGATCCGGACGTGGAGCTCGTTGCCGAGCACATGAGCGAGGGCGTTGTCGCCGCCTCGCCCGACTGGAGCCTCGAGCACGCCGCCTCGGAGATGTCGACGCGCGGCATCCGTCACCTCGTCGTCTTCGAGGACGGGAACCTCGTCGGCGTGCTCTCGATCCGCGACATCGTCAGGGTGTGGACCAGTGCTGGGGCGACTTCAGGCATGACGCCTGACTGAAGGACCATCCGGCAGGGGTTCCACTTAACTTTTTCCGAAGACAGCAGGTGGCTGGCCGCCCACGCCGCCGCGGAAAAAGTACAAGACGTTCCACCCCTACCGGATGGTCCTCGCTCAGGGGCGTGGCGGTGAAATCGTTTCTACCGGCAGCACCGCTCCGCGGGTCTTTTGCTTACGTGGCAAGCGGAAGTAGTCCCGCGTCGCGTTCTTGACCATTGCCCGCAGCGCGAAGAGGAGGACGACGATGCCGGCGATCGAGTAGATCCAGCCGCGGAACATGAAGCCCTCGGCGAAGATTCCACAGACCGCCAGGGCGGCGGCGAAGGCGAAGAAGACCGGTGCCCATGAGGGCCGCGGCGGGTAGATCAGCTCGCCCGGCTCGGGGATCTCGTGGTGCTCCGCGTTCATGAGGCGATGTAGAGGGTGGCGACGACGAAGCAGAGGGCGAAGATGCCGGCGGCGATGCCGGCGGCCAGCAGGCCGGCGCCCATGTCTCGTCTCGAGGTCTCGCGATCCACGGCCGGATTTTTACTAGACCAGCCGGTCGAGCGGCATCGCCAGGAAAAGCAGCGCCAGGTAGGCGAGCGAGAAGAGGTAGGTGCGCAGGGCCCAGACCCGGTCGGCGCTGCGCAGCAGCCGCACCGCGCAGTAGATGAAGGCGCCCCCCAGGGCCATCGAGACGACCAGGTACTCCACGTTGAAGCCGCCGGCGCAGAAAGGCAGCTGGGTCACCGCGTAGAGCAGGATCGTGTAGAGGAGGATCTGGCGGCGAGTCTCGTCCTCGCCGCGGACGACGGGCATCATCGGCACGCCGGCCTTCGCGTACTCGTCCTTCATCAGCAGCGAGAGCGCCCAGAAGTGCGGCGGGGTCCAGAAGAAGACGATCGCGAAGAGGAAGAAGGCGGTGCCGCTGAGGCCGCCGGTGACCGCGGCCCAGGCGACCAGCGGCGGTACCGCCCCGGCGGCCCCGCCGATGACGATGTTCTGCGGGGTCGAGCGCTTCAGCCAGAGCGTGTAGACGAAGACGTAGCCGAAGAGCCCCGAGAGCGAGAGCGCCGCCGCCAGGGGGTTGACGGTCAACGAGAGCAGGACGAAGGAGGAGAGCCCGAGCAGGGCGCCGAAGCCGATCGCGGTCGCGGGCGAGATGCGCCCGCTCGCCACCGGGCGGTTTGCCGTGCGGGCCATCGTCCGGTCGATGTCGCGGTCGATCGCATGGTTTATCGCCCCCGCTCCGCCCGCCGAGAGAGCGCCGCCGAGGCAGGTGAGGAAGACCAGCCCGAGGGAGGGGTCGCCGGCCACGTACATCGTCGTCACCGTGGTGAAGAGCAGCAGCGACTGCACCTTCGGCTTGGTCAGCGTGGCGAAGTCGCGCAGGAGCGAAGGCGCGGCGGGGGACTGCGGAATGGCAGCCGTCTGGGCGCCGCTCATGGCTGGCTAGGCTACCGGCTGCGACTCGCGGGCCGGTCGCTCGGCGCGGTCGCTGCGATGGGCGATCGCCTCGCGGATGTCGCGCATCGGGCGGGCGCTGCGCACGTCCGGGAGCAGATCGAAGTTATGCGGCTCCGGCGGCGAGAGCGCGAACCACTCGAGCGAGTCGCCGCCCCAGGCGTCGTGCCCGGCGGGGGTGCCGCCCCCGCGGCTGAGAATCGCGTTGACCAGGGTCATCAGGATCCCGGCGGCGAGGACGAAGGTGCCGATCGTGGCGATCAGGTTGTAGGCGTCGATGGTGCTGCCGTGGAAGAACTTGTAGGCGTCCACCACCTGACCCTCTTCGGCCCCGGCGAGGAAGAGCGGCACGAAGGCGACGAGCATGCCCAGCACCATCGTCCAGAAGGAGAAGCGCGCCAGGGTCTCGCCCATCGTGCGGCCGGTCATCTTCGGGAACCACCAGTGCAGCGCCGCGAAGCCGCCGAAGACGGCGCCGCCGACGAGCGCGAAGTGGGTCGCCGCGGTGCTGTCGGTCGTGTGCTGAAGGCGCCAGCCGAGCGCGACCATCGAGTGGGACACCTCGGAGGCGAGGCCGATCGCGATCGCCGCGATCGCCCCGGCGGCGAAGAGCAGCGGCGCCCGCATCCTCACCGTGCCGCCGACGAGGGTGGCGATCAGGTTGAAGAAGATCAGCCCGAAGGGGACGATCAGGGCCAGCGACATCGCCATCGCGAAATACATCCAGCCGAGGCCGATCGGCGCGGTGAACATGTTCTGCATCCAGGCGAGGGTGCCGAGAACGGCGATCGCCACCAGCGAGCCGATCACCGTGCCGCGGTTGAAGAGCGGCTTGCGCGCCAGCGCCGGCACGATCTCGCCGATCGCGCCGAGGGCGAAGATCAGGATCAGCATGTAGGTGCCGGTGTAGAAGATCCAGCTCAGGTGCTGCCAGAGGAGCGGCGAGCCGCCGGCGTCGCCGGCGAAGAAGATCCCGTCGAAGTTGCGGTCGATCAGCAGCATCGTGATCGCCGCCAGCATCACCGGGCCGATCACGAGCAGCAGCCAGGAGCAGATCGCCGCCGCCCAGGAGAAGACGGGAAGCCGCCGCCAGGCCATCCCCGGGGCGCGCAGGCGGCGCAGCGTCGCCACCAGGTCGATCGCGATCAGGACGAAGCCGAGCGTCGCCAGCCCGGTCGCGGCGGCCCAGGCGTCGACGCCGTTGTTGGGCAGGAAGGCGATGCCGGAGAGCGGCGGCAGCGGATTGACGCCAGCCTCGCTTGGGGTGAAGAGGAAGCCGGCGTAGAGGACCGTGGCGCCGGCGATGAAGAGCCAGGCGCCGAGCTGCCCGAGCCGCGGCAGGGCCGTGCCGCGGGCGCCGATCTGCAGCGGCGCGACGTAGTAGAAGAAGCCGAGCGCAAGCGGCACCGCGAAGAAGAAGATCGCGGTCGCGCCGTAGAGCGAGAGCATCCGGTTGAAGGTGACCGGGGAGAGGAAGGTGTTCTCGGGGACGGCAAGCTGCAGCCGCATCAGCAGCAGCTCGACCAGGGCGATGAAGAGGAAGCCGAGGGCGCCGGTGATCAGGACGCGACCGAGATCCTTGTGATCCGCGCTGGTCGCGATCTCCACCCAGCGCGGGCGGCGCGGCGGGAAGCCGTCGACGACAAGCTCGGGGCGTGCGGTCGGCGCGCTCATGGGGTTTCTCCGTTTTCGATCAGGCCGACGACCCGGTCCTGGGCGGCCTGGATGTCTTCCTTCTGGCCATCGATGAAGGCTTCGTATTCCTCCGGCGAGACGACTTCGACTTCGGTTCGCATCGCCCCGTAGGCTTGGCCGGAGAGGGTTGCCGCCTGGCCGAAATAGGTCCCCTCTTCGTCGGCGCGGAAGACGACGTGGTTGGTCTTGCCGGGCACGGCGTCGCGCTTGCCGGCAAGGTCGGGGACGTCCCAGGTATGGACGACATCGGTCGAGACGAGGTCGAGCTCGACCGCGGTGTCGACGGGGACCACGAGCTTGTAATAGGAGAAGGCTTCGTTCGGGTAGTCGTAGCGCCAGAGCCACTGCTGCCCGGTCGTGGTGATCTTCAGAGGCTCGGAATGGGAGACCTGGAGGCCGGCGGCGCCGGTCGACGGCGTCTCCCTCGCCTTGTCGGTGTAGACGACGCTGAGCACGAAGATGGCCGCGGCGAAGATCGCCAGCACTGCGCCCACCCGCAGCTGGATGCGGCGGCCGCCGGTGATCTGGCGCGGCTCGGAGCCGCGCTCGGCCCGGTAGCGGCGCAGCGCGTAGAGCAGTCCGCCGATGACAGCGACGATCAGAATCGTCGCGGCGACGAAGCCGATCCAAAGCAGAGTGTCGATCTGGTCGGTGCCAGGAGAGTGGGGCGCCAAAGCGCGGCCATTCTAATCACGCAAGGCGGCTGTCCGCCGCGCGCACGCCCGATCGGCGATGCGGGGCGGGCTCCTATACTCGCCGGCCTCATGGGGACCCGTTCCAGCCCATCTCCGGTGTTGCGCAAGGCGGTGCGCGCCGGTGCGGCGGCAGCGATCGGCGCTGCGGTCGCGGTGCCGCTGCTGCGTCGCCGGGGACGCATCCCCGCTCCGGTGACGATTGCTGCTGTCGCCGCCGGTCCGCTCGGGCTCGCGGTCCTGCGTCCCCGCTCGGGCAAGCGCGACGTCGTCATGTACATGCTGCAGATGTGGGGTTTCACGATGGCCCACGAGCTTCCCTTCGACGATCCGGAGCGCCTCCGCGCCCGCCTCGAGGTCCAATACCCGATCGTCGCCGACCGGGCGATCGGCTTCGGTCGGTTGCCGAACGTGCGCCTCCAGCGCGGCCTTGCCCGCTTCCGGAGGGTTGGAACGCTGAACCGCTTCCTCACCTGGGCGCACTGGCTCTGGTTCCTCAAGCCATACGTGGCGCTCGCCTTCATCCTCATCCGCCACCCCGATCGCTTCCCGCGTGCCGCCCGCCGCCTCGCGGCGGTATTCGACATCGGCTGCGCCGTCTACTTCGCCGTCCCGACCGCGCCGCCCTGGTGGGCCTCGGAGCAGGGCAATACCGGCGAAGAGGTGCGCCGGATCATGGTCGAGGTCGGTGAGGAAACCTGGAAATCGGCCTGGCCGAAGATGTATGGGGCGCTCGGCGGCAACCCCTGGGCGGCGATGCCGTCGCTTCACTTCGCGACCTCGGCGGTGGTGGCGATGTCGCTGGCCGAAACGGGGCGCGTCGCCGGCGTCGCCGGCTGGGGTTACTCGTTGACCCTCGGCTTTGCCCTGGTCTATCTGGGCGAGCACTACGTCACCGACCTCGCCGCTGGCGCCGCCCTGGTCGCCGCGGTGCGCGGCGGGGAGCCGCTCGCCGAGCCGGCCATTCTGGCCGTGAATCGACGCCTGCAGCGCCTGGAGCGCCTCGCCAACGGGTAGCGTCTTCAGGGTGTCTCCCGAGTACCCCTCGAAAGGCAATGGTGCCTTCGAACTGCCGCTGTTCACGCCGCGACGCCTGGTTCAGACGTTGCTCGTCGTGCTCGCCCTGCTGATCGGGATCTACTTCCTCTTTCCGAGGCTGGTCGGGCTGGGCGACGCGCTGAGCAAGCTCGACGACGCCGACCCCGCCTGGATCGGCGTCGCGATCGGCTTCAACGTGATCGCCATCGCGACCTACATCGCTCTCTTCAAAGCCGTCGTCGGCGGCGACGAACTGCGTCTCACCTGGGCCGAGACCTACGACATCAACATGGCGGGGGTGGCGGCGACGCTGATCTTCTCGGCGGCGGGAGCCGGCGGCATCGCCCTCACCTACTGGGCGCTGCGCAAGGCCGGCATGCGCCGCCGCGACGTGGGGCGCCGGATGGTCGCCTTCCTTTCCCTCCACTACGTCTTCTACCCGGTCGCGTTGATCGTCTTCGGCATCCTGCTGCGCACCGGCGTCCTTCCCGGCAAGCACTCGGTCGAGCTGACGGTCGTCCCGGCGTCGGTGGCCGGCGTTCTCCTCGTTCTCGGCCTGCTGCTGGCGCTGATCCCGGCCGACCTCGGGCGGCGGGTGGCGAGCCATGCGCGGGGAGAGCGGGCGCAGGCGATCGCCGCCAGCGTCGCCAAAGTCCCGGCGATCGCGGCGGAAGGGTTCAGGTTCGCGATCGGTCTATTCGCCCATCCCAAGCGGGGTGGGCTGGCGGTGATCGGGGCGGCCGGTTTCTGGGCGGCGAACATCGGCGTCCTCTGGGCTTCCTTCCAGGCTTTCGGGGTTGAAGTGCCGCTGGCGGTCGTCGTGCAGGGTTTCTTCCTCGGCATGGTCGCCAACCTCTTCCCGCTCGCGCCTGCGGGGGTGGGGGCGGTGGACGCCGGGATGATCGGCGCCTTCGTCCTCTTCGGCATCCCCGAGGAGACCGTCTTCCCGGCGATCCTGGTCTACCGGCTGATCGCCTTCTGGTTGCCGATCCCGTTCGGGGTAATCGCCTTCTTCCAGCTGCGCAAACGCGTTGCGCATTGGGAAGCCGAGGGTCTACCGGTCGAGCGGGGCAGCTATCTGAGGGGGGCGCCGGAGCCCGCCGAGAGCGGGAAAGCGGCGTGAGCGGGTGTTACTATACAAAGTGAAGTATTAGACTTCTGGCGGTAGATATGGCAGACGAAAAGAAGATCGAGAACGTGATCGTCGTCGGCGGCGGCCCCGCCGGCTACACCGCCGCGCTATACACCGCGCGCGCCAACCTCGAGCCCCTCGTCTTCGAGGGCTTCCAGTGGGGCGGCCAGCTGCAGAACACGACCGACGTCGAGAACTACCCCGGTTACCCCGAGGGGATCATGGGGCCGGAGATGATGAACCAGTTCCGTGCCCAGGCCGAGCGCTTCGGCACCCGCTTCGTCACCGACGACGTCGACCGGGTCGAGCTCAGCGAGGACGGCGGAGTCCACAGGGTCTTCCTCGGCGACGAGGAGCATCTCGCCAAGACCGTGATCCTGGCGATGGGGGCGGAGCCGCGCCGGCTCGGAATCCCCGGCGAGATGGAGCTGAGCGGCTGCGGCGTCTCCACCTGCGGCGTCTGCGACGGCGCCTTCTTCAAGGGCAAAAAGGTGATCGTGATCGGCGGCGGCGACTCGGCGATGGAGGACGCGATCTTCGTCTCCAAGTTCGCCAGCGAGCTGACCATCGTCAACCGCCGCGACGAGTTCCGCGCCTCCAACATCATGCGCGAGCGCGCAGCCGAGCGGCCCAACATCGAGCTCAAGACCCCGTTCGTCCCCGAGGAGTTCGTCGGTGGCGACGCCGGCAACCTCGACCACGTCCGGCTGCGCAACGCCGAGACGGGGGAGACCGAGGACTTCCAGACCGAAGGCGCCTTCGTCGCGATCGGCCACATCCCGAAATCGGAGATCGTCGTCGGCCAGGTCGATACCGACGAGGACGGCTACATCCGCACCGAGCCCGGCTCGACCAAAACCAACCTGCCCGGCGTCTTCGCCGTCGGCGACGTCGTCGATCACACCTACCGCCAGGCGGTCACCGCCGCCGGCACCGGCTGCATGGGCGCCCTCGACGCCGAGTGGTACCTGCGCGACACGCCCCCTTCACCCGAGGCGCACTGGGCTCCCGGTGGCGAGCCCACCGAGGTCGCCCCGACGCCCGGTTCTTAGGCGCTCGGCGGCTGCCCGGCGGCGGCCAGGGCGAACGGGTTGCCCTCGGAGTCGCGGCAGATCGCCCAGCGGTCGCCCGGGTGTACGACCGAGCCGCCCTGCTCGCGTACGCGCTCCATCGCCGTCGCGATGTCGGCGACGGTGAAGTAGGGGAGCGAGGCGGTGTCTCCCGGTCCCCGCCCGCGCTCGTGGACTCCGAGCCGGAGGCCGTCGTCCTCCCATTCCCAGCCCGATCCTGCCTCGGCGGGCCGCGGCTCGAGCTGCGCCTCGAGCACCGCGCCCCAGAAGCGGCGAGCGCGATCGGGGTCGTCGGCTGGGAACTCGACCAGCGGGGAGGGCATTGGCCCAGTATCCGTCATCGGCGGCTCAGTCGAGGAGCTTCTGGACCACGAAGGTGCGGCTGCCGCGCGGGGTCTCGACGGCGACCGGCTTGCCGGGCTCGACGCCGATCAGCGCCCTGCCGATCGGCGACTCCGCCGAGAGCCGGCCGGAGGAGAGGTCGGCCTCGGTGGAGCCGACCAGCGTCCAGGTGTTGACGACGCCCTTTTCCTCGTCGAGGACCTCGGCCGTGCGGCCGAAGCCGAAGCTGCCGGTGGCATCGTCGACCTCGACGACCACCGCCGTGCGCAGACGCTCGCGCAGGCGCTTGATCTTGGTCTCCAGGTGCGCCTGATCCTCCTTGGCGATGTGGTACTCGGCGTTCTCCTTGAGGTCGCCTTCCTCGCGGGCAACCTTGATCCGCGCCGCCATCGCGACCCGGCCCGGCCCTTCGAGCTGCTCGACTTCCTCTCGCAGGGCGGCGATCCCCTCCTCGGTGATCGGCTCCCCGCCGCCCTCAGTACCGTTCATTCCGCGCACCATTGCAGATGGGAATCGAGGCGCGAGTTCCGCTCGCGCGGGCCCGTTCAGAGCTTGGTGACCAGCAACCCGACGAGGGTCACCGCGAGGGTGACGATCATGCCGCCGCCGACCTGGATGATGGCACGCTGGAGGGCGTGCATCTCGGCGTGTATCTGCCGGTTGTCGTTGTGCAGCTTGGCGATCTCTTCCCGGGTCTTGAGGTACTGCTCGCTTGACTGGGCGCGGACGCGGCTTTCGCCGGCTGCCATCTCCATGCGGAGTTCTTTGCTGGCGGCTTTGATCTCCGTTCGCAAATCGCCGGCGACCCCTTTGATCTCCGCTCGCAAATCGCTGGTGGAACTCTGGGTCTCGGTCCGCAAATCGCCGGCGACCCCTTTGATCTCCGTTCGCAAATCGCCGGCGACCCCTTTGATCTCCGCTCGCAAATCGCTGGTGGAACTCTGGGTCTCGGTCCGCAAATCGCTGGCAATGCCCTGCATCTCTTGACGAAGCTCCTTGTTGGCGTCCTTCATCTCGGCGCGGAGCGTCTCGATGTCCCCGTCGAGGCGGTCGAAGCCGTCCTTCATCTCACCTTCGACGTGGTCGAAGCGTTCGTCCATCCGGTGGGATAGATCGTCGAGACGGTCGTCTGTCCAGCTCTGCCTCATCGCCTCCATGTCCCCATGCTAGGACGAAAGATGTGACGCGTGGGACACGAAAGTGTAACTCTTTGTCTTGGCAGACGAATGTCTGAGTTAAAGACACCAACAACGGCGATGTATTAGGCTCGGTGCACGCCCTCCGTCTGCACCCACATCGACTCAGTTGATTATGTCGACCTGCCGGCCGAGGTGGCCGGCTGCGAGGAGTGTCTGAAGCTGGGGATGAGGTGGGTTCACCTGCGGATGTGCCAGAGCTGCGGCCATATCGGTTGCTGCGACAACTCCCCGGGCAAGCACGCGACCGGCCACTACGAGCAGACCAGACACCCGATCGTCCGTTCGGCCGAGCCGGGCGAGGACTGGAGCTGGTGCTACGTAGACGAGACGATGCTGCGCCTCAGCACCGGCTGAGGCGCAGCGCCCGATCCCCGATCGTCTATCGCAGGCTCTCGCAGGCGATGCCGTCGTGGTCGGCGTCGAGGCGGTCCGGGTCGTACCTGGGACCGCCGTGGCGGTGGTAGTAGCTCTGCGCCGCACGCCACGTGCTGAAGTCGGAGCAGTCCTTGTCGCCGCCGGCCCTGTGCCGGAGCCGCCGTCGCCGCCAGCACCAGCGCGGCAAGGAGCGGGGCGATGATCTTGACCTTCAAAGCGCCTCCCGGATCGCGGTCATGAGGCACCGCAATATACCTATATAGAAATCAAGAGGTATCGATCGGTATCGCGATCAGGTGGGCGTGACGATCTCGCGATCAGGTAGGGGTGACGATCGCGAAGCCGGGGTCCGGTTCGTCGAGCAGGCCCAGCAGCTCGCCGATCTTCTCTCCGTCGCCCTCGACGCGCAGGCGCCCGCCCTCGGCCAGCTCGGCGATATCTGCGGTTTTGAGCAGCAGCTGGTTGAGCGCCTCGCGATCGACCACGAGGGCTGCGTCAGCTTGGGGTTGGTGGCGACCGCGGCGGTGGCGCAGCACGCCGTTGCGAACGGTGACTGCGTGCGCCTCGTCGGGTGCAGAGATCACCCAGTCGATCCGCAGGCTGCTGTCCCAGGCGCGCGGTCCGTCGAGCCGGATCGCCATCGCGTCGAGCAGCTGCGCCACCGAGAGGTTGGCGACTATGTCGGGGGGTGCGGTCGAGGTCGGCGTGCCGCCGATCCCCTCGCGCAGCTCCTTCGCGCCCATCAGGAAGAAGTTGCGCCAGGTCGCGTTCTCGGCCCCGAAGCCGAGCTGCTCCAGCGCGTCGGCTTGAACCTCCCGTGCCGCCTCGTTCTCCGGTTCGGCGAAGACGACGTGGTTGACCACCTCGGCGACCCAGCGGTAGTCCCCCTCCTCGAAGGACCGCCGCGCTTTCTCCAACACGGCCTCGGTGCCGCCCATGAGCTTGACGTAGCGCCGCGCCCGCTCCACCGGCGGGTGCTCCCAGAGATGCGCGGGATTGCCGTCGAACCAGCCCATGTAGCGCTGGTAGATCGCCTTCGTGTTGTGGCTGACCGAGCCGTAGTACTCGCGGCAGTGCCATTCGCCGGCGAGGCTCGGCGGCAGCTCCACCAGCTCGGCTATCTCGGGACCGGTGTGACCCTTGTTCAGGAGGCGCAGGGTCTGGTCGTGCAGGTAGGTGTAGAGGTCGCGCTGCTTTTCGAGCAGGCCGACGATCCGCTCGCTGCCCCAGCAGGCCCAGTGGTGGCCGCTGAAGAGGACGTCGGAGTCGGCGCCGAAGAGCTCGATCGCCTGGTCGAGGTAGTGCGCCCAGACACGCGGATCGCGCACCAGGGCCCCCCGGGGAGTGAGGATGTTGTGCATCGAGCGGGCGACGTTGTCGGCGACGCAGAGAGCCCTGGCCCGCGGAAAGTGGATGTTCATCTCCGCCGGCGCCTCGGTGCCGGGGGTGAGCTGGAAGGTCATCTCGACGCCGTCGACGACCTCCGACTGCCCGGTCTCGCCGATCTCGACCGTGGGCGGGATCAGCGTGATCGTCCCCAGCGAGGTCGTCTGCCCAAGGCCGGAGCCGACCTGGCCCTCGGGGCCGCGCTCGAGCAGCGCCCCGTACATGTAGCCGGCGCGACGGCCCATCGCGGTGCCGGCGAAGACGTTCTCGCTGACTGCGTGGTGGAGGAATCCGGCGGGGGCCAGCACCGGGACCCGCCCCGCCTCGACCTCCTCCGCGGAGACGACGCCCTTCGCTCCGCCGAAATGGTCGACGTGGCTGTGGGTGTAGATGAGGCCCGTTACGGGCCGGTCGCCGCGGTGCTCGCGGTAGAGGGCCAGCGCAGCGGCGGCGGTCTCGGTGGAGATCAGCGGATCGATCACGAGGATCCCCTCATCCCCCTCGATCACGTGCATGTTCGACAGGTCGAAGCCCCGAAGCTGGTAGAAGCCCGGCGCGAGCTCGAAGAGGCCGGCGATCCGGGTCAGCTGGCTCTGCCGCCAGAGGCTGGCGTCGACGGTGTCAGGTGCCTCGCCGTCGAGGAAGTCGTAGGAACGCAGATCCCAGACCACCCGACCCTGCTCGTCCTCCACCAGCGGTGGCTCGAAGGAGGCGATCAGGCCGCGGCGTGCCTCCTCGAAGTCCCGGTCGCTCATCGATCTGCCGCGGCGGTGGCGAGCCTCGGTGCAGGGTGGTACGCATCGCCGTGACCCTCGCGCAGCTCTTCGAGCAGGTCAGCGGCGCGTTCGGCGCCGATCAGCTCCGTCATCTCGAGCGGGCCAAGCGGCCAGTTGAAGCCGAGGCGCATCGCAGTGTCCATGTCCTGCGGCGAGCCGACTTCCTCTTCGAGCGCGAACGCGGCCTCGTTGGCGATCTGGGCGATCAGGCGGGGCAGGATCGCGGGGCCGGCCGGGTCGATGCGGGACAGGTCCTCGGCGGCGAGCGTCGGGGTGTCGAATCCCAGCTCGGGATCCTCGGCGCGGTGCGCCCCGTCGCCGTATGAGTAGAAACCCTCACCGCCCTTGCGGCCGAGCTTGCCTTCGCCCGCCATCCGTTCCTGGATCTGGCTCGGTCGCCAGCGCTCCGGCTCGCCGCCCTGCCGGTAGAAGGAGCGGGCGACGCTGAGGTTGACGTCGAGGCCGATCAGGTCGATCAGCTCGAACGGACCCATGCGGAAACCGCCCCCGATCCGACATACCCGGTCGATCGTCGGCGCGTCGGCGACGCCCTCGGCGAGCATCCGCAAGGACTCCAGCGTGAAGGGCCGGGCGAGGCGGTTGGCGATGAAGCCCGGGCTGTCCTTGGCGCGGATCGGCGTCCGCCCCATGCGCGAGCCGACCGCGGTCGTCGCCACCAGGGCGCCCTCGCTCGAGCTGGCCGTGGCGACCACCTCGACCAGCTTCATCAGCGCCGGCGGGTTGAAGAAGTGCATGCCGACGACGCGCTCGGGATGGGGGACCTCCGCGGCAATCGCCGTCACCGGCAGGGAGGAGGTGTTGCTGGCGAGGATCGTCTCGGGTCCGCAAGCCCCGGCCAGCGCCGCGAACAGCTTGCGCTTCAGCTCGAGGTCCTCCGGCGCCGCCTCGACCACCAGGTCGCATTCGGTCAGGTCACCGAGGCTTGTCGCGGCGCCTACCCTGCCGCTCGCCGCGTCGGCGTCGGACTCGCTCCAGAGGCCCTTGGTGCCGCCCTTCGCGAGAGCTCCCTGCAGCCGCTCGATACCCGTCTCGAGCGCGGCGGGCAGCGGATCGTAGAGGCGGGTCTCATAGCCGCCGAGGGCGGCGATCTGGGCGATCCCGGCCCCCATCGTGCCGGCGCCGACGACGCCAACCCGCTCGACGCTCACTTTCCCTCGAACCTCGGCTCTCGCTTCTCGAGGAAGGCTTTCATCCCCTCGACTCGATCCTCGGTCGCCATCGCCAGCTCGTAGAGACGGCGCTCGTTCTCCAGGCCGGGGGAGAGCGCCGTCTCCTCGGCGACCAGCACCGCCTGCTTGGCGAGTCGCGCCGCGATCGGCGGCTGCGCGGCGACCGCCCCCGCGAGCTCGAGCGCCTCGCCCAGCCAGGCATCGGCCGCGACGACCTTGTTGACCAGGCCGAGGCCGAGCGCCTCGGCGGCGTCGAAGCGGCGTCCGGTCAGGACCAGCTCCATCGCCCGCTGCTTGCCGATCGCCCGCGCCAGGCGCTGGGTGCCGCCACCGCCGGGGATGATCCCGAGGTTGATCTCGGGTTGGCCGAAGACCGCGGTCTCCGAGGCGACGATCATGTCGCAGGCGAGTGCCAGCTCACAGCCGCCGCCGAGCGCGTAGCCGGAGACGGCGGCGATCAGCGGCGTCTTGATCGCGGCCACCCGTCGCCAGAAGGAGGCCGCCGGGTGGCGCAGCGCATCGGCGAAGCTGCGCTCGCTCATCGCCTTGATGTCGGCGCCGGCGGCGAAGACCTTCTCGGAGCCGGCGATGACGATGCAACGCGACGCGGGGTCCGGGTCGAGTCGCTCGAGCTCCGCGGCGAGGCGCTGCATCAGCTCCGGCGAGAGCGCGTTGCGCGCCTCGGGCCGGTTCAGCCGCAGCAGCGCGACGTGGCGCTCGTCGAGTGAGGTCTCGACCAGGTCGGCCATCAGTCCTTGCCGGCCTCCATCGGGGTCATCGCGTTGATCCCGGTCGCGGCGCGGCCGATGATCAGTTTCTGGATCTGCGAGGTGCCCTCGTAGAGGGTCGTCACCCGGGCGTCGCGCAGGTAGCGCTCGACCGGGTAGTCGTCGACGTAGCCGGCGCCGCCGTGGACCTGGATCGCCAGGTTGGCGCATTCGACCGCCGCCTCGGTGGCGTGGAGCTTCGCCACCGAGGTCTCCATCGTGTTCGGCTTGCCTTCGTCCTTGAGCATGCCGGCGCGGTAGACCAGCATCCGTGACGCGTCGCGCTTGACGATCATGTCGGCGATCATCTCCTGGACCAGCTGGAAACGGGCCAGGGGCACGCCGAACTGCTTGCGCTCCTTGGAGTAGGCGACGGAGGCTTCGACGCAGCCGTCGCAGATGCCGACGCAGCCGGCGGCGACGCTGTAGCGGCCGTTGTCGAGGGCGCTCATCGCGACCTTGAAGCCGTCGCCGATCTCGCCCAGCATGGCGTCGTCGCCGACCTCCACTCCGTCGAGGGAGATCTCGCCGGTGTCGGAGGAGCGCAGCCCGAGCTTGCCGTGGATCTCCTGGGTGGCGAGGCCCTCGCTGGCGGTGGGAACGAGGAAGCAGGCGAGGCCGCGGTGCTTCTTCTCGGGATCGGTCTGGGCGAAGATCAGCGCCACCTCGGAGAAGTTGGCGAGCGAGATCCACATCTTCTGGCCGCTGATCGACCAGCCGGACTCGGTCCTGGTTGCGCGGGTGCGCAGGTTGGCGGCGTCGGAGCCCGTGTCGGGCTCGGTCAGCCCGAAGCAGCCGAGCGCCTCGCCAGAGCAGAGCCGGGGCAGCCACTTCTGCTTCTGCTCCTCCGTGCCCCACCTCTCGATCGAACCCGCCACCAGCGAGGTCTGCACGGAGACGACGGTGCGGGCGGAGGAGTCGGCGCGGCCGACCTGCTCGACGATCAGCCCGTAGCCGATGTAGTCGAGGCCGCGGCCGCCGTACTGCTCGGCGACGGGGGCGCCGAGGTAACCGACCTCGCCCAGCTTGCTCGCCAGCTCGCGGTCGAAGCGGGCGGCGCGGTCGTTCTCTTTGACCCGGGGGACGATCTCCTTGTCGGCGAATTCGCGGGCCGCTTCGGAGATCAGGCGCTGCTCGTCGGTTAGCTGGAAGTCCATCTCGCTCTAGTTTCCTTTCGTCGTTCGAAGCTCTTGCTGAAGGGTTGCCGCGAAGGCCTCCTGCGCCTCGCGGGTGCGAGGGCCGGGCGCCTCGGACAGCGTCTCGCCGTCGATCGCGGCCACCGCCTGGATCTCGCGCGTGGTCGAGGCTAGGAAGGCCTCCCCGGCGGCGCGCAGGTCGGCGATCGGCCAGGCGCCCTCCTCGACGCTCAGCGCCTTGATCAGGCGGTCGCGGGTGATCGACTCGAGCACGCCGACGTCCAGTGCCGGCGTCCGCAGCGTCCCCTCGGGGGAGACCCAGAAGATCGCCGAGGTGGGCGGCTCAAGAACGGTTCCGTCGGGTCGCACCAGCACCGCCTCCTCCGCACCCTGCTCCTTTGCCAGGCGGGTCGCCTGCATGTTGGCGGCGTAGGAGAGCGACTTGACGCCGTTGAGGATCACGGTCGGGCTGTAGGTGACGGTGGCGAGGCTCAGCGTCTCGGCGTGGGCCGGTATCGGCTCGGTCGCCGCGATGCGGCGACCGCCGCGGGTGACGATCAGCCGCAGCTGGCCGTCGGGCCCGCCGGCCTCGATAAGCAAAGCGTCGATCTCCCGCTCCAGCGCGGCGCGGTCGAACTCGAGCCCGATCGCAGCGGCGGAGCGCTCCAGCCGGTCGAGGTGGTCGGCGAGCGCGAAGGGCCGGCCCGCGTAGAGCCGGATCACCTCGAAGGCGCCGTCGCCGCGGTAGAGGCCGTCGTCCTTCATCGGCACCATCGCCTCGGCCGTAGGCGTCACCCGCCCGTCCACGCTCGCCAGCTCTTCGAGTCCCGTCATCGCCGCGCGAGGCTACCTGAAGCTTTGTCCACCCCATCGTGTGGGAAAAGCTGCAATCGGCCTCGTCAGACTGCTTCGAACACGGTTGCCAGGCCCTGGCCGACGCCTACGCACATGGTGGCGATCCCGTAGCGGCCGTCGCGGCGGCGCAGCTCGCGCACCAGGGTGCCGGCGAGGCGGGCGCCGGAGCAGCCGAGGGGGTGGCCGAGGGCGATCGCGCCGCCGTTGACGTTAAGGCGCTCCTCGTCGATCCCCAGCTCGCGGGCGCTGGCGAGTACCTGCGAGGCGAAGGCCTCGTTCAGCTCGATCAGGTCGATCTGATCGAGCGAGAGGCCGGCGGCGGCGAGGGCGCGGGGGACCGCGACGGCGGGGCCGATTCCCATATAGGCGGGGTCGACGCCGGCGACGCCGCTGGCGAGCACGCGGGCGAGCGGCTCGGCGCCGAGCTTCTCGACTCCGGCCTCGGAGGCGACGAGCAGGCAGGCGGCGCCGTCGTTCAGGGTCGAGGCGTTGCCGGCGGTGACGGTGCCACCCTCGCGGAAGGCGGGTCGCAGCTTCGCCATCTTCTCCAGCGAGGCGTCGGGCCGCGGGCCCTCGTCGGCCTCGACGAGGACGGTCTCGCGCCGCCCCTTCGGCGCCTCGATCGGGACGATCTCCTCGGCGAAGAGGCCGGCCTCGGTTGCGGCGACGGCGCGCTTGTGGCTGCGCAGGGCGAAGGCGTCCTGGTCCTCGCGGCTGACGCCGTAGCGTTCGGCGACGTTCTCGCCGGTCTCGCCCATCGACTCGGTGGAGACGCCCAGCTCCGCCATTCGCGGATTGACGAAGCGCCAGCCCAGCGTCGTGTCGTGCATCGTCTGCTCGCCGCGGGGCAGCCCGTGCTCCGGCTTGCCCACCACCCATGGCGCTCGGCTCATCGACTCGACCCCGCCGGCCAGGTAGAAGTCGCCCTCGCCGAGCTTGACCGCGCGAGCCGCGGCATTGACCGCCTCCAGGCCGGAGGCGCAGAGCCGGTTGACGGTTGCGCCGGGCACGCTGTCCGGCAGGCCGGCGAGCAGCGCCGCCATCCGGGCCACGTCGCGGTTGTCCTCGCCGGACTGGTTTGCGGCGCCGAGGTAGACGTCGACGATCTCGGCCGGGTCGACTCCGGTCCGCTCGACCGTCGCGCGGACGACGTGTGCGGCGAGGTCGTCCGGGCGCACGCCGGAGAGGGCGCCGCGGTAGGCGCCCATCGGGGTCCGGACTGCATCCACCAGATAGGCCTCAGGCATAGGCGGGAATTAAAGGCGACGCGGGATCGCGGCGTATCCTGGGCGCTATGGGTTTCGTCCTGCTCACCTTCGGCATGCTCGCGGTCATCATCGGAGTGTTGATGCTGATCGGCCATTTCTACCAGGGCAGCACGGCCGATCTGGTCGACTGGAAGCCGACGCGCAGCCCCGAAGTCGAGGCGCAGAATGAGATCGACGACGTGCGGCAGATGCTGGAGGCGCAGAATGAGATGCGCCGCCGCCGCGGCGTCGGCGAGATCGACGAGGGTAAGCTCCGCGTCGAGGTCGAAGAGGAGGAGCTGGAACGGTTGAGGCGGGGCGACCCATTCGGCGGTACGGAGTGAGCCGGGCATGGCGCGAGCGCTGATCGTCGGCTGCGGCTGCCGGGGACGACTGGTCGGCAAGCGGCTGCTCGCCGAGGGGTGGGAGGTGCGTGGCACCAGCCGGACCGAGGATGGCCTGGCGCCGATAAGGGAGGCGGGGATCGAGCCGGCTCTCGCCGACCCGCTTCAGCCCCACACCGTTCTCGACCTGGTTGGCGACGTGACGATCGTGCTCTGGCCGTTTGCATCGGCGAAGGGTCCGCCGGAGGAGCTTTCCGCGCTCCACGGATCGCGTCTCGAGCGACTCATGGAACGGTTGATCGAAACGCCGGTGCGCGGCTTTGTCTACGAGATGAAGGGAACCGTCAATCCGATCCTCCTGGAGCACGGGAGCGAGGTGCTCGAGGCCGCCGGAGACACTTGGCGTGTGGGTATCTCATGCGTGTTCGTCGACCCGAGAGACCCCCACGATTGGGCTGAGATCATGGCGGGCGCGGCAACGGGTTTGGTTGACGAAACCAGCGAATCGATATAGCTAAACTCGGATTGGATTTAAGGTGAATATGCCGACAGCACGTATCCGAGAGGAGCTGGTCCGATGACGCTGCAGCTTGGCGACGTAGCACCCGATTTCGAGGCCGACACGACCGAGGGTCGGATCAAGTTCCACGACTGGATCGGCGATTCGTGGGCGGTGCTCTTCTCGCACCCGAAGGACTTCACCCCGGTCTGCACGACGGAGCTCGGCTACATGGCGAGCATCGAGCCCGAGTTCGCGAAGCGAGGCGTGAAGATCATCGGGCTCTCGATCGACCCGCTGGACAGGCACGAGGAGTGGGCGAACGACATCGCGGAGACCCAGGGAACCGCGCCGAACTACCCGATCATCAGCGACACCGACTTCAACGTCGCCAGGCTCTACGGGATGCTGCCGGGGGACGTCTCGGGCAGCGCCGAGGATCGCACCCCCGCAGACAACCAGACCGTCCGCAACGTCTTCGTCATCGGTCCCGACAAGAAGATCAAACTGATCCTCGTCTACCCGATGACGACGGGGCGCAACTTCGACGAGGTCCTGCGCGTGATCGACTCGCTGCAGCTCACCGCCAAGCACAAAGTCGCGACCCCGGCCCAGTGGCAGCAGGGCGATGACGTGATCATCGCCGGCTCGGTCTCCAACGACGAAGCGAAGGAGACCTACCCGGATGGCTGGGAGGAGCCGCGCCCATACATCCGCATCGTCCCCCAGCCAGGGAAGTAGTCCTAGTCGAGCCCTTCTAGGAAGTCTCCCAAGATCCGCGCGGTCGCTCCCCAGATCAGATGTCCCTCCACCTCGTAGGTGGGGGTGTGGATGGGGACGCCGCGGCGGATCAGGCGGCGCATCTCGTAGCCCTCGCGGAGGACGTCGAGGGAGAAGGTGAGGACGGTCTCGACCTCGGTCGGGTTGGGCACCAGTCCCAGCTCGCCGGGGTGGGGGATGCGGCCGACGAAGGGGTGGATGCGGTAGCCGGTGACGAAGGTGCCGGTGGTCGGCAGCTCCTCGCCGAGCTCCACCCGCGAGGGGTCGAGCCCGATCTCCTCCTGTGCCTCGCGCAGCGCCGTTGCGGCCAGGTTGGCGTCGCCTTCGTCCTTGCGACCGCCGGGAAACGAAATCTCGCCCGCGTGACGGCGCAGGTCCGCGCGCCGCTCAGTGAAGACCAGGCCGGGCTCGTCGGGCCAGCCGTAGAGCGGCAGCAGCACCGCGGCGTCGGTCATTGGCGACTTACCCCCCGTAAAAGGTCGATAAGTCGCCAGAGCCTCAAATGATGACCTGCACGGTTCCGCCGTCGACCGACCAGGCGGCGCCGCTGACGTAGGAGGCGCGCTCGGAGCAGAGGAAGACGATCGCGGCGGCGATCTCGCCGACCTCGGCGAGGCGCCCGATCGGCCGCTTCGAGCCGGCCGCGGCAAGCGCCTCCTTGCGACTCGCGGCCCCGGACATCTCTTGCGACTGGTCGAGCAGCCCGCCCGGCTCCATCCACATCTCGCCTTCGACCGGCCCCGGGCAGATCGCGTTGACGAGCACGCCGCTTCTGGCGTAGCGGTCGGCGAAGAGCCGCGACAGCGAGAGCTCGGCCGCCTTCGCCACCGAGTACTCCGGCATCGCCGCCGAGGGCCGCTTGCCCGCGGTCGAGCAGACGTTGACGATGCGGCCCCAGCCGCGCTCGGCCATCGGCGGCGCGGCGGCGCGCATCGCCCGCAGCGGCGCCATCACGTTGAGCTCGTACTGGGCGCGCCAGTCCTCGTCGGGGACGTCGTCGAGGTCGCGCCACTGGGCGGCGCCGGCGTTGTTGACGAGCACGTCGAGGCCGCCGAAGCTCTCGCGCGCCGCGGCCAGCATTCGCGAGCCGGCGTCCTCGTCGGTTACGTCCAGGGAGAGGGATTCGGATCGGCCGCCGGCATCCCCCCCGGCGCTCGCGGCCTCCTCCGTGGCCGCGGCGAGCCGCTCCTCGTGGCGACCGACCAGCAGCACGTCCGCGCCCTCGGCGCAGAGCAGCCGCGCGGTCTCGCGACCGATCCCCCGGCTGGCGCCGGTGACGACGCAGGCCCGCCCTTTCAGCCCGAGGTCCACCGGCTACCCGCTTGCCGCGGAACCGGTGGGGCTTGCGTCTTCACGGAGCGGCGGCTTGCCGGCGATCAGGTCGGCTGCCCGCTCGGCGACGGCGATCGTCGGCGCGTTGGTGTTGCCGCTGGGGATGATCGGGAAGACCGATGCATCTACGACTCGCAACCCGTCGATGCCCCGAACACGCAGCTCCGGATCGACTACTGCCCCATCGTCGGAGCCCATCCGGCAGGTGCCGACCGGGTGGTACAGGAGCTCGACGCGGTTGCGCAGGTCGTCGGCGAGGTCCTCGTCGCTGCCGACGTCCGTCCCTGGGAGCAGCTCCCGGCCGAGCACCGAGGCGAACGGCTCGGCGGCCGCGATCTCCCGTGCGAGGCGTGCTCCGGCAACCAGGGCGGCGACGTCCTCGGGCTCGGCCAGTGAGTTGGTGAGGATGCGCGGCTTGTCTGAGGGGTCGGCAGAGCGAAGCCGCACCCAGCCGCGGCTGCGGGGGGCGACCAGCGCCGGGCCCATCGTGATCGCGTGTCCGTCGTATTCCTGAAAGCCGTTGTCGACGAAGTAGGCCGGGGCGAAGTGGAACTGCAGGTCGGGCTGGGCGAGGCCGGGCCGGCTGCGCACGAAGGCAAACGCCTCGGCAACCGAGGAGGACAGCGGACCGCTGCGCCGCAGCAGGTACTCGAGCACCGCCTTGGGACTCTCGGCGTCGGCAAGGGAGCCGCCGCCCTGAACGTCCCAAACCGAGGTCTGGTAGGGGTGGTCCTGGAGGTTCTCTCCCACGCCGGGCAGGTCGGCGATCACAGAAACGCCGAGCCGCCTCAGCTGCTCGGCCGGGCCGATGCCGGAGAGCATCAGCAGCTGCGGCGAAGCGAGCGCGCCGGCGGAGAGGATCACCTCGCGCGCGGCCGCGGCCACCTGTTCGCGACCGCGGCGGCGGTAGCGGACTCCGGTCGCGTGGCCGTTGCCGACCTCGACGCCGAGCACGTGGGCGCCGGAGACGACGGTGAGGTTCCCGCGCCCCCTCGATGGGCGCAGATAGGCGTCGGCGGTGCTCCAGCGCCGGCCGCTGCGCTGGGTCACCTGGACGAGCGCGGCGCCGTCCTGCTCGTGGCCGTTGTAGTCGGCGATGCGGGGAATGCCCGTCTCCGCGCAGGAGTCGAGGAACTGCCTGGTGAGATGGCGCGGCGAGCGCTCGTCCTCGACCCGCAGCGGGCCGTCGATTGCGTGGTGCTCGGACTTCCCGCGGGAGTTGTCCTCGGCTCGCAGGAAATAGGGCCTGATCCCCTCCCAGTCCCAGCCGGTGGCGCCACCGGCGGCCCACTTCTCGTAGTCGAGTGGGTGGCCGCGGACGTAGAGCATCGCGTTCATCGAGCTGGAGCCACCCAGGCCTTTTCCGCGCGGCATGTAGATCGAGCGGCCGTTGCAGTGCGGCTCGGGCTCGGTGCCGAGGTCCCAGTCGCGCTTGCTTTTGAACTGCTTGGCGAAGGCCGCCGGGATCTTGACGTTGGGGTGGCGGTCGCTGCCGCCGGCCTCGATCAGCAGCACGCTGACGCTGGGGTCCTCGCTGAGGCGGCCGGCGAGGACGCAGCCGGCGGAGCCGGCGCCGACGATCACGTAGTCATGCACGGGGCAGCTCCTCTATACGGTCGGAGACGGTCACCGGCGTCTCGCCGGCCAGGATCTTGTGGACAGGGCACTTGCGGGCGATGGCGGTCAGTCGCTTCTTCTGCGCCTCGCTCAGATCGGCCGGGAGGCGAAGGGTCACCGCGAAGGAGCGCGGGGCGAATCCCTCGTAGGCGACGTCGACGTCGACCTCGACATCGCCGATGTCCCACCCCTGGCGTGCCGCGTACATCTCCATCGTTACCGCGGTGCAGCCGGCGAGGCCGGCGGCGACGAGGCGGGTGGGGGAGGGGCCGGCGTCTGTCCCGCCCTCGACGCTGGCCGGCTCGTCGACTACCAGCGTGTGGCCACCCTCGATCTCGACGTCGTGGACGTAACCCTCGCGGCGCCGGGCGACGACTCGCACAGCGCTAGGCCTTGCGCCGGCCCTCGAACAGGGCCGGGTCGTCGACGTCGGCGAAGCGGGCCATCGCGTAGGCGAGGTCGGAGGCGCGGTTGACGAAGTGGATTACGGTCTCGCCGGCAAGCTCGCCGGCTGCGTTCAGCTCGCTGATGCGGCGCTCGGCGCGGCGGATCGTCGTGCGGGCGACGTCGAGCTGGGCGGAGAGCTGGTTGCCGCCTGGGATCACGAACTGCGGCGGCAGCTCGACCCGGTCCATATAGCGGTCGATCGCCTCCTCCAGCTCCGCGACCATGGCGTCGGTGGTGCGGCTGACTCCGTCCTCGAGCCGCTCGCTCGCCTCCGGTGCGGTCGCCAGCTCGGCGCCGGCGACGAAGATGTCGTCCTGGAGGCGGAGCAGGTCCGCGGCCAGCTCGGCCTGGTCGAGGCCGCAGAGAGCGCGGGCGACACCGAGCTGGGAGCAGGCTTCGTCGAGCGCGCCGTAGGCCTCGGTGCGGCCGTGATGCTTGGGAACGCGGCCGCCGTACCAGAGCGAAGTGGTGCCGTCGTCCCCCTTCTTCGTGTAAATCTTCACCATGCGCCCATCCTACGGCGCCGGAGGCGTCTCAGCCGACGGGGTTGAAGACCAGCCCGGTCAGCACCTTGGGGAAGAAGTAGGTGGACTTCGGCGGCATGTTCTCGTCGCTCTCGCAGATCGCGCGGACCTGGTCCACCGGGATCGGGCGGAGGATGAAGGCGACGTCGTAGGTGCCGTCCTCGAGCAGGGCGAGCGAGTCCTCGACGCTCTTCGAGTAGCCGACGCCGCGCTTGGCGAGGATGTCGTCCTCGCTGAGGCCGGCGATCCCCTTCAGGACCAGGGTCTCGAGGATCGCCGCGTCGAGGCGACGGTAGGCCTCGGGCTTGCCGGCCAGCTCTTCATCCAGCGCGGCGATCGCCGCCTCTTTCAACCGCAGGCGGAAGAAACGCTGGTGGAAGGAGTCGTAGAGGCCGAAGACGCCGACGCCCTCCGCGCCAAGCGGGTCGAGCTCGGTGAGCGGTACCTCGGTCGCCTCGAACAGCTCGCGCAGGCCCTCGCCGAGGCGGCGCTGGCGCGCAGGGTCCTCGCGGAAGCCGGAGAGAAGGCGGTGGGTGGGGAAGACCGTGAGGCCGGGGTCGTCGAGCCCGGTCAGCGCCATCAGGGTGAAGTTGTGATCGCCCTCGCCGCCGGTCTCGTCGCGGTAGGCGATCGCCGTCTCGTAGCGGTGGTGGCCGTCGGCGATCAGCAGCTGCGCGTCGGCGAGCAGCTCGGTGACCTCGGCTTGGATCGTCGGGTCGCCGACCCGCCAGACGCGGGTCACGGTGCCGCCTTCGTCGGTCGCTTCGCCCCAGGGATCCTCCCCTTCGATCGCCGGCGCCACCAGCGGCCAGGCGTCCTTGGTGCTGAGCGAGAAGATCGGCGAGAGGTTGTGTCGGGTGGCTCGGGTCAGGTCGAGCCGGTCCTTCTTCGGCCCCGGCAGGGTGCGCTCGTGGGGGAGGATCTGACCGGCGGAGAAGTCCTCGACCCGGACCCGGGCGAGGATCCCGTTGCGGGTGCGGGGAGCGCCGTCGGGGCCGGTGTATTCCTGGGTCATCGCCCAGATCGCCGGCTCGGGGTCGGCGACGAGCGCCCCGGCCTGCCGCCACTCGTCCATCGTCCGCGCCGCCCGCTCGTAGGGATCGTCCTCCGTCTGCTGCGGTCCGCTCTCGCCGTACGGTTTCGGCAGGTCGATCGCGACCGCGTTGTAGGGGGAGCGCTCCAGCAGCTCCGCCCGCATGCTGGCGTCGATCACGTCGTATGGCGGTGCCGCGACCTCCTGCAGGGAGCCGACCACCCCGAGGTCGTAGTGGGTCGCATGGATCGGGCGCACGTCGGCCATCGGCGCGAAAGCTAACGGTTTCTCGCCGCGTCCCAGCTTTACACTGGCCGAAGCGGGGCGTGGCGCAGCCTGGTAGCGCGCGGCCTTTGGGTGGCCGAGGTCCCCGGTTCGAATCCGGGCGCCCCGATGTTCGACTGCAAGATGAGGTCTCAAGTCAGGTAACGGCTCCCTCTGGGGTTTTCGTCGCCCGTGCGGGGGACGACGGCGATACGGTCGGGCGATGTTCGATCAAGTCACCATCCGCTCTGCCGCTCACCAAGCCTCGGAGCGGTTTTACCGAACGACTCTCGGCGCGCTCGGAATTGAGCCGAGCCGAGCCGGAGAGGGCGTGATCGAATGGGATGACTTTGCGGTTGCGTCGGCAGATGCGGCGAACCCGCCGACGCGCCACCTGCACGTGGCCTTCGTGGCACCGTCGCGTGATCACGTTGACAAGTTTTGGCGCTCCGGCATTGCGCGTGGCTACGAGGATGACGGGGCACCTGGCGAGCGCCCGCAATACACGCCCGGCTACTACGGAGCCTTCCTTCGCGATCCTGACGGCAACAGCGCCGAGGCGGTTCACCATCTCGACGTGCGGCGCGGCGGCCACATCGATCATCTCTGGATTCGAGTCCATGACCTCGACACGGCAGCCTCGTTCTACACGACGATCATGCGCTTTACCGGACTGCGCGAGGGCCGGCGGTGGGAGGCCGGCCGCCAATTCCGCGGCGCCTGGGCCACCTTCTCGCTGGTCGCGGACGACAAGCCGGTCACCGAGAATCTCCAGCTCGCCTTCCCCGCTCCCGACCGACAGGCTGTCGAGGACTTCCACTCTGCGGCGACAAAGGCCGGCTACCCCGACGACGGCCTTCCGGGCAAGCGGGCTTCACCCCACCCGGCTTACGTCGCTTCCGTCCTCGATCCCGACGGGACGAAGGTCGACTCGGTCTTCCGGGATCTTTGATGGACGCTTGTCCATTCACGAAATCCCTGGAAAAGTCGATAAGCGGCTGCATGGAGGGGCATTCCAGTCCGCGGCGCAGGGAACGGGTCGTGTTCGAAACCGACCGGCACCTGATCGTCGGCGACGTGACCCTGCCGCCGGAGGGCTACCAGAGCCGTTTCTCCGATGCGGTCAACCGGGCCGATGTGGCCTTCATCCCGCTGCTCGAAGTCGAGATATCGCCGCTCGGCGGCGGCGAGGCGAAACGCCACGACTTCATTCTCCTCGCCAAGGAGCACGTCCGCCTCGCCTACCCGCTCGCTTAGGCCCGGTGGCGGTCTAGCGAGCCTGCGCGCGTCGCCGGCCGCCCCCGGCGAAGGCGCCGATGTCGATCAGGAAGGCGAGCGCGACGACGAACCACTCGAAGCCGTTGACGCCGTCCGAGGACGCCCACATCGCGGCGTAGGCCAGGGTCGTCCAGGGCAGCAGGAAGAAGCCGATGAAGGGCACGATCCAGCTGTCGAAGGCGCGGCTGAGCAGGTCGCTGAAGAGGAACAGGAGGAACAGCGCCAGCCGGGGCGAGATCAGGGCGAAGAGAAGGACGAGGCAGCCGATACCGGAACGCTACCGTGTGTGGGTGCTTTGGAATCGTCAGAAGGCGCAGGTGCCGGCGGCAGAGGACGCGTTGCCGGGGCGCAGCGAGCCGGCCTTCGAGGTGCCCGAGCGCCACGCCGTGCTCGATGCGCCGCTGAAGCCGCCCTTCCCCGACGGGATCGAGACCGCCTATTTCGCGCTCGGCTGCTTCTGGGGAGCGGAGCGGCTGTTCTGGGTGCTCGACGGCGTCTACACGACGGCGGTCGGCTACGTGGGGGGGACGACCCCGAACCCGACCTACGAGGAGGTCTGCTCGGGTAGGACCGGCCACGCCGAGGCGGTCCTCGTCGCCTTCGATCCGAAGCGGGTCTCCTACGCCGACCTGCTCAAGGTCTTCTTCGAGGAGCACGACCCGACCCAGGGCATGCGCCAGGGCAACGACGTCGGCACCCAGTACCGCTCCGCGATCTACTTCGCCAACGACGCTCAGAAGGCGACGGCGGAGATGATGCGGCAAGCCTACGACGAGGCGCTTCGCGCCGCCGGCCACGAGGCGGTCACGACCGAGGTCGAGCCCGCGGGGCCCTTCTACTACGCCGAGGACTACCACCAGCAGTACCTGCACAAGGTGCCGAACGGCTACTGCGGCCTCGCCGGCACCGGCGTCTCCTGCCGTATCCCGACCGCCGCCGCCTAAGACGGCTCTCGCACACCCGGCGCGCCGAATAGCATCCCGCGCCGGTGACCCCCTCCTTCGGCTCCTACATCGGTGGCTGCCTGGCGACGATCGGCATCGTCTCCGCGCTCGGCCTCGGCGGCTACTGGCTGCGGCGCTGGATCGCGCCGCAGTTCTCCGGTGCCCTCGCTCGCCTCGGCGACGCGACGATCACGGTCGCCCTTCTGCTCGTCGCGCTCGAGCTGCTCGGCACGCTCAGCATCCTGCGCCTCGGCTGGATCGTCGTCGCCTGCGTCGGCATCGGTCTAGGCGCCGCCTGGCTCGGCCGGCGGATGGCGCCGCGCGACGGCGGCGAAGTCGCGGCGCCGCAGGTGCAGACAGTCGCCCTGCTGCTCGCCCTCGGCGTCGCCTCCTTCACCGTTGCCGAGTGGACCTTCCCCTCGCAGCTGAGCCTCGACTTCGGCATGTTCGGCGGCGACACGACCTGGTATCACATGCCGTTCGCGGCGCGGATCGCGCAGGAAGCGTCGACCGTGCACCTGCACTACACCGACCCCTTGCGGCTCGCCGCCTGGTTCTACCCGCAGAGCTCGGAGCTGATCCACGCCGCGGGGATCGTCGTCTTCAAGACCGACTGGCTCTCGCCGCTGATCAACCTGATCTGGCTCGCGATCGCGCTGCTTGCCGCCTGGTGTGTCGGCCGCCCCTACAAGGTCGGGCCGGCAACCCTGGTCGCGGGGGCGATCGTGCTCGACGCGGGGGTGATGATCGAGACCCAGCCCGGCGAGGCACGCAACGACATCATGGGCCTCGCCTTCCTGATCGCCTTCGCCGCCTTCCTGATCAACGGGCACCAGCGCCGCGCTCCCGACAGCGGCGCGGTCCAGGACGCGCCGGAGCGCGACGCCCCGCTGCTCGACAAAGGCCCGTTGGTCCTCGCCGGGATCGCCGCCGGGCTCGCCGCTTCGGTCAAGCTCACCTTTCTCGTACCGGTGGTGGCGATCTGGCTCGGTGTCGTCGTCTTCAGCGGCAAAGGCCGGCGCTTCACCACCGCCTGGGTACTCGGCCTCTCGGCCTTCGTCGTCGGCGGCTACTGGTACGTGCGGGCGGCGATCAAGACCGGTGGCAACCCGATCCCCTCGACCGGCTTCGGCCCGCTCCACCTGCCCCGACCCGACCAGATGCCGCTCGACCCGCGCCCCCGCTTCGCCGTCTCGCATTACCTGACCGACCCGACCGTCTACCGGCACTGGTTCTTCCCCCGCCTCGACGACGCCTTCGGCCCGCTCTGGCCGCTGATCCTGATCGTCGCCGTCGCCGCGGCGATCTTCATCGCGGTGCGCTCGCGCAACCGGATCCTGCAGGTGGTTGCCGCGGCGGCCTTGCTCACCGCCCTCGTCTACGTCTTCACGCCGCTGACCGCCGCGGGGCAGGAGGGGTCGCCGACGGGCTTCTTCACCAACACCCGCTACCTCGTCCCCGGCCTGGTCCTGGCGATGACCCTGCTGCCGGTCGCCCGTCCGTTACGCGCACCCGACTCGCGCGCTTGGCAGACGCTGCTCTTCCTCGTCGCCGTATACGCGATCACCGTGCTGACCACGCCGCGCTGGTACCCGGAGTACATAGTCGGCACGGTCTTCCTCACGCTGGCCCTGGTCTGGGCGCCGGCGGCGCTGGGCCTGCTGCGGGGCCGCCGCCGGGTCAGCCGCGCCTTCGTCGCGGCGGCGGCGGGCGGTGTGCTCCTGCTCGCCGTCGTCCTCGGCCGCGCGCAGGAGGTCCAGTACTACAACCAGCACTACGTCCGCACGACGCCCTTCCTCCAGGACGGCGGCCCGCGCAAGGCCTACACCTTCGCTCGCAAGCGGCACGGGGCGAGGATCGGGATCGCCGGCTCGGGTGAGATTTTCTTCGGCCAGTACGGGTTCTTCGGCGCCAATCTCGACAACTACGTCCAGTACATCGGTGCGCCGGGCCCGGATGGCACCTACCGCTTGGCCACCGGCTGCCCGCAATTCCGCCGCCTGATCAACGAAGGCGAATACGACTTCCTGGTCGTCAGCAAGGCCACTCAGGACTCCCCCGAGGCGGAATACTGGTACCCGATCTACGCCTGGTTGAAAAGCGATCCGGCACTGGAACTGGTGATCGAAGAGCCGGAAATCACGCCCGAGCCCGACTACGTCTTCAAGGTCAAGGGCAAGCTCGATGCCAGCTGCGCCGACGTCGGCAGGGGAGCGGAAGAAAGCTGACGCCCGCTCAGGCGAGGGCGTGCTTGCGGACGAGCGCGGCAGAGCGCTGCGGCTGCTCCCACCAGAAGAGGTGGCCGACGCCCTCCAGCAGCTGCGGCTCGACCCCGAGCAGGGCGGCGATCTGTTCTCCGTTGCCGACCTTGAGCAGCCGGTCGGCGGTGCCGTGGACCACCTGGATGGGGACCGAGGCCTGCGCGAGCCGGTCGCTGGTGTCGTGGGCGCCGCAGGCGCGCATCTGTTCGATGATGACCTCTTTGCGGGCGGGGAGCGCTTCCGCCATCTCGCGAAACTCCGCGTAGCGGGTGTCGTCTTCGCGGAAGGTTGGGGAGAGGTTGATCTCCCACATCGCGCGCAGCACCCGTTCGCGATCCCCGGAGGCCATCGCCGTTCCCAGCATCTGCAGGTCCTCGGGGTCCATCAGCATTCCCTCCGGCCCGCCGCAGTAGGTCGCCCCCAGGGTCAGGGTGCGGATTCGCTCGGGGTGGGCGAGCGCCAGCTCCTGCGCGATCATCCCGCCCATCGAGATGCCGACGATATGGACGCTCTCGAGCTCCAGTGCGTCGAGCAGCCCGATCGTGTCGCCGGCGAGATCGGCGACCGCGAACGGCATCTCCGCCCGTCCCGACAGTCCCATCCCGCGGTTGTCGAAGACGATGCACTCGAAGCTCTCCTCGAGCGGCGCGAGGAAGGGCCGCCCCCAGGCCATGTGGGTCGCGCTCATCCCCTGGATCAGCAGCATTGGCTCGCCACTACCGGCGCGCACGTAGTGAAGCTCGGTTCCTCCCGCATTGACGCTGGGCATCGACGGCGATCCTACGCCAGGCGCCATGCAGGGGCCGTAAGCTAGGCGCACCCGCCCCCGTAGCTCAGTGGACAGAGCGGCTGCCTTCTAAGCAGCGGGTCGCAGGTTCGAATCCTGCCGGGGGTGTTTGACGGCAAGCGCATTCTAGCGCCGAATACAACAGCCACGACTGACATCGAATCGCGGTTTCGTTCCCGTGGGCACCATATTTGGGCACCAAGAGCCCGCTAGCAGAGCTGAGGACGGCTCTGGGTTCGCTAGGGACGGGTTTCGTGGTCTGCCAAACGATTGGTTCGGCGAGACCCTTCGCAAGCTCGTCCAGATCCTCGTCGCGGACGACCTCGTGGAGACGACCCGAGCAGCGCCAATTCGCGGCCCAGGCCCGTACCAGTCCAGCTCGAGAGGGACTCGCTCGGAGCAGGCGCTGGCGTTGCCGCCCAGGGAGCTCGAGGCTGACGCAATTGGTGTCGAGCTAGGCACCTACTTGCAAACATAATTCGAGTTTATTTGACTTTTCGGTATTGACCTGGCATACACCGGGTGGCAAGGGCTTGCCAGCCGCTACGGCCTCGGCGCCCGATCCGATCGGTCAAACCAGAAGAGGCGGCCATATGCCCGACGCCCCAGCACACCCAAGCCGCAAGGAAATCGCCCGCTACGTCCTAGCCCGCGAACCGCAGCTGGTCGAACTGGCGGAGAAGCTGAAAGTCCCCCACTTCGCCTTTCCCTATCCCGACGGTCTTGCCCCGACGCCGGCGAAACCGGCAAAAGACGCCCCCGACCCCGAAGCGCCCCTGCCCAAGGCAGACATCGTCGTCATCACCTGGACGGTGGATGAGGCAAACGCGCTGGCCCAGGTCTTCACGCCCAAAGTGAGCCGGGAACACTGGTATCCCTACAAACGCAACTTCGACAAATTCAAAGACCAGATTCGAAGCGGAGCCCCCGCCCGAAACAGTGGCCGGCTCGGCAGCTACTTCCAGACCACGATCGGCGCTCACTCCGTGCTGGTGATGAAGTCCGAGCTCCACCTAAACCAGGACGGGATCCGCAAAAAAGGCGAGCAGACGACCTTGCCGGTCAAAGACTTCTTCAAGCAGGTGATCGCCGAGGCAAAGCCCGGCCATCTGCTGACGATCGGCACCGCCGGCGCAGTCTTTGAGGAATTCGGTTTGGGCGACGTCGTGGTGACGCGGGCGGCGAAATTCAAATGTGCCGAAGAGTTCAAAGAAGCCCCTTTCAACGGCGAGAAGTTCACCAGCGGCTGGACGGTGCCGACGACGCATTTCGATGAGGCCGAGGCGATGATGAAATTGGTCGCCCCGGTCTTGGCAGAGCCGCCGATCGGCCCGCCGACCAAGGGCTACAAATGGGACGGCCCGCCGCTTGCCGCCCCGAGCAGGCTGCCGAAGATCCGCCTCGATGGCCGCGACATGCCCAAAGACTGGCCGATCCTCACCACCGACTACTTCGAGTACGGCACCAGCGCCAACCGCCTCGATAAAGAGGGCGCAGCGGTGGAGATGGGCGATGCGGCCTTGGGCCTTGCCTGCAATGAAATCGACTCACCGCCCAAATGGGGAGTCGTCCGCAACATGTCGGACCCGGTGATCAACGGCGATCTGCCGACGAAGGAATACCGCCTCAACGAGCAGACGACCTGGGCGGTCGGCTACTACACGGCCTACGGCCACTACACCAGCGTCTGCGGCGCCTTGGTGACCTGGGCCGTGATCGCCGGGCTTAGCTGACCGCGACTTTTCGAGTAACGGGCGCTCCGAGAAATCGCAGCTTCACTTTGGCCTCGGCACCGTCGCGGCCGGCGGCGGCAAGATGGCAGCGATGGCGTTCTGATCGACTCCAGTCGATCCAAATCTCGCGAAAACCGCTTGAAACTGTGCCCCACGTAGTCCAGCGGGACCCCAGGGCTCGGGCTCATAGGATCCGACAGTGAAAGGACTTCCTTGCCAAATCCGCGCTCCCCGCCCCTCGGTGATCTCCGCGACCAGGTAGCGCGGGATACCTTGGGTCAGCGCCTACGCGAAGTCCCCCAGCGCCTCAACAACCCTTGGTTTCTTCCAGCTGCTCTTGGGTTTGCGCCTGGGGGAGCCTGGTGAGAACACGCGCATCGCCGAGCTGCTCGAAACCTGCCGGCAAGCTGCGCCAGTGTGGCACTTGACCAATCGGCTGACTTTGCATCTCGCGCTCGAGTCTCCGTTCTGCCCCGTGGGTGGCCAAGGCGACGATCAGTGCGTAGCGTTCCCCGGCCGAGCTGCGATCTGGCACGCCGAAATATGCGTAGCCACACCAGCTTTGATCGGCACGATCTATCAAGACGTTGTTGCCGTTGTTGCCGCCCTGTGGATAGAGATCGCCGTCATTTGACTGCACGAACAGCCAGGGTCGGGAATCTAGGGGGATTC
This sequence comes from uncultured Solirubrobacterales bacterium, assembly GCA_963770315.1. Taxonomy (GTDB): domain Bacteria; phylum Actinomycetota; class Thermoleophilia; order Solirubrobacterales; family 70-9; genus VRUE01. The sequence continues at coordinate 1,746,389 of CAVYPC010000002.1, read as the reverse complement.
CCTCCGCAGTTCCCGCCACGCGCACTCGATAGGGAACATGAGCGCCATCGGTTGGCGTGGCTATTGATGCGGTGGGGAGGTGATCGTCACCGGTCGAGGTGGATTCCAGTCTCCAGCCGACGAGCGCCAACAACGCGCCAGCTCCAGCGATGATCGCGATCGCCCACCCTGCAGGCGGGCTTCGGCTGAGCCTGCGGTACAGAAGGACCGCTGCGCCGATCACCCCGGCTGCCAAGCCCTGGAGCCAGTGTGGGGCCTGGAGTAGCGGAATGAGCCCGGCGATGGCTCCCGCGATTGCGAGCGAGACCTTTAGCCAAATCGGTATCTGGGCTTCGGTTCTGGATCCTCCAGGGCCCGACTTTGTCTCCTCGGTCGGTTGAGTCCGCTCGGCCTTGGCGCTTGGCCGCTCTGGTTGGCCTCGAACATATGTGTCGGTTACGTCGGTCGCGTTCTTGACTAACCACTCCCCGGTCGCCCTTCGATCTTGGCGCCACATCCTTCGCACTAGGGACAGGGGATGGCCGTCGACGTGATCATCTGCCCTGGTTATGGCGATCTCAGCGATATCGCCCGGCTGCACCGTCCTACCTTGAAGAGTGATTGGCTCGCCGCGCTCATACGGCCCGATAACTCGTTCGAGCAGCTGGCTCTCGGACATGTCAAAGCCGTAGATTGATCCACCCAGGCGCTCACGCGGAGATCTGGGGATGATTCTGGCGAAGTAGGGCACTTTGAGTAAGGATATGAGGGCGCTGCGAGTGCTTGCGGGCCTGGCCGGTTAGGCCAGACTTTCTCAGTCGGCTCGATTTCCGGGCGAGGCCCTGTTTGCCCGAAAATGGCCAGCGTGGCTTCGCATTCGTCTGCCGGATCTGCGAAGCCTTGGCCCGCGCGGTTGTCCAATACCGAAAGATTGGAGGAGCGGTTCATCTCGCCACCCCTTGTCGCCGGTGACGACTCCTCTTACTGGAGAGGCGGTGGGCCAGTAGACCCGGATGATCGCCGGATTCCGATTCCGCCGCCTTCGGACTCCGGGCTCAAGGACCACGCGCTGGTCACCCGAGTCGGTGTTCACGGATCCGGTGCCACCGACTTAGACCCAGAACCCCGGATCGCTCAGCGACCTCAATGATAATCAAGCAACGTAATGGTACGCTGCCGTTCGCAACTGAAAACCGGCCTCGTTGAGCGGGGCTATCGCAAGAAAGGGATAACGTCTCATGACTTTAAGCTCTGCGCAGCGCTTCGCGTTGCTCACCGCTGGCCTCGCGACGCTGTTGGTTACGCTCGCCCTAACGTCAGCATCGGCTTCAGCATCTGGTTTCTGTGGTGGCGCAATCGTCAACAGCAGTCAAACCTGCTTCGGTGCTGCTCGCACCTTCTCATTAGTTGAGGGCGAAGGCGACAGCACTGGCGTCTGCGTTGGCTACGATGGAATAGAAAAAGGAGCTTGCAGCACCGCTGCGCACGTAATCGCACAGTGGAACATTGAATCATCCGGCTTCCGCGTCCCGCGGATCATGGGCTGGTCCCCATCCAACACCGTGGCCCACGGAACTGTGGGCTGACTACAGACAGGCTGTTTGATTCGACGACTGTGATGAATGCGGCGACTGTGAGCTGGCGTGCCTGCGCCAGCTCACTCGCTGTTTTGGTGTTGGGCATTGGTCTGACTTCGTGCGGTTCAGCGACTCCCGACAAGGCCGAGTCCCGCCCCAGCAGCACGCAACCTGCGCCGCGCATGCTCAAGCGGCTGTCGCGCATCCAGCGTCACAGGTTCGCTCTGTTGCGCACCCGGCCAGAGGGACTCCCAGCGCGCGCCCGGCGTCTCGGAATAGTCACCGAAGCGGCCATGAATCCGGCGTTGGCGCAGCGAATCCCCGTAGTCCTGCCGGGCAGTTACTGGCTCGTTCCTGGTATCGGCTATCTCTGCATCGTCTCTGAGGTTCCAGGGACCCCGGGGATCGCGACCGTCTGCGGGAGAACTCAGCAGGCGATCGAGCAGGGCTTCGGAACCATTTCTTTCACGCCGAAAGGGCGGGCCCATGACGGCATGCCAACGCGTCTGCTTGTCGGCATAGCCCCCGACGACGCACGCACGGCGCTCGTCCACACCAAGGGCACGGTCGCCGCCGTGCCGGTTGTCAACGATGTCTTCGTCCTGCGCGATTCGATACGTGCGCCATCAGATTTCACCGAATTGCGTCGGAGACACGGGGCATGAGGAACGAGCAAGAGCACGAGCATCGCTGCTGCATTTCACCAGCGCATCCCGATTCGGCTCACGCCCCGAAACTCTTGGCATCGGCGGCTAGGTTTAGCCAGCGTCTCGTCCGCGTGAAGGTAGTCAGCCAGGGCCCGGGCGAGGTCGCCAGGGTGCTGAGGCTCACTCGTCGATGTCCAGGGCATCCAAGATGAGCCCCGCCTTCGGCCAGTCGAGGACATGCGCCGCCACGATCAGGGTGTTGACGAGCGCTAGATAGGCAATTGCGCGACGGCAGCTGGTCGTCGCGGGTGGTTCAGCTCGTCGATGGCCCCCGCCATCTGCGTCTGCAGGCGACCGAGCGTCTCTCCGACCTGCCAAAAGCGCGCGGCGCGAGGCTTCCCTGGGGCAAGAAATGGGGCAAGAACTCCCACAGACTCCAGCCGATCTAGATCTTTGCGAAAAACCGCTTGAAACTGCCCTGCGTAGCCCAGCGGGACCCCGGGTTCGGGCTCATAAGCGGACCGTCCTTGTCGGAACCCGAAGGTCAGGACACGGTGATCTACTCCCGCTTTCGTAGATCGCCTTGGGCTGGTGCCAATTGTTTGGGCCGATTCAGGTCACCGCCGAGCAAATGATCGCTCGGCACGGTCCGGCTTGAAGCTCGGAGTTCGACTCCCCGAGCACCCCTTGCCGAATCGCGATGATTGACGATCTTCGCCGGTCAATTTCGAGGTCGTGCTGTGGCTGGTCAAGCGATGCTCGGCCGTAGATCGCGTGCCGCGCAATACACGAGCCAGATCGGTGCCACGACGGTAACGGCTACACGGTCGCTCACGTCAGCGAGCTCGGCGCTGGGAAGGAGGGCGCTTTGGCTGCTCTGGCCGAGCGCGAGCATGCCAAGGCCGAGCAATGCCAGCGAGGCAAAGAGGGAGATACGCCGAAACCTCACTTCGCCGTCTGGATGATCGAGGTTGCCGGGAGAGATTAGGAAGCGCCAAATGATCGCTGCCGTGAGGACAGCGAACGCCGGCAGTAGCTCAAAGTTCCAAACGGCGTACGCCCAGACTCCCAGCAGGATGGCTGCTAGGGAAACCACCAGGACGCATTGTCGCCGCTGTGGGGGACTGGCGATCAGCAGCATGGCGGGAAGACCGCTCGCTGCGATCATTGGCGCCACGAACGGCCGACTCGCCGCCTGGAGAATCGGGGTGAACGCAACTGCCACCAGCGCGAGCGGCACTAGTAGCCACATCACGTCTCCCAGGCCTTTTTCTCGATCTCCGAGGAAGACAGTGTTGAAGAGCCAACCGAGCAGAAGGAAGGCGATCAATGCACCGCTGTAGAGCGCGATTTGCTGCATCTCGCGACCAAAGATCCCTCCTATGCTCACACTCGTAGCCTGGTAAAGGCCGAACTCGCGCCAGAAGTGAACGTAGCCTGCGGCGTCGCCCGGCAGGCGAAATGGCCCCTCGAGTCCGTGCCATAGATCCACACAGATGGGTAGCAGGACGGGAACCGCGAGCACAAGCAGAATCCGACCGATCGGCGCGGCATCTCGCCAGTCCTCGGAGAAGCCAAAGCGAGTTCCGAGGGTCTTGAGGGCCGGTATCGCCACGGCTCTGCGAAGCGCACCGGCACTGGCCAGGACGACAGTGCTGCTGAGCGCCAACGCGGCAGGGATCAATAGCGGTGCCTGGCCGATCCATGCCAAGGCACAAACCGCTGTTGCCGCAAGGCAAAGGACGGCCCTGTAATCCACCGCATTCTCGATCCGCGGGACGAGCATCGTGGTTTTCGCGATCGAGTAGCAAGCTCGGGCGGACTCCATGCCCACCCACATTCCGACCAACAGCGGCAGAAACGAGAGACGAGCTAGAGATTCCCACACCGAAGCGTCGAGCAGCGAGATCGGAAACAGGACTCGCTGCCCCGAGAAACTCGGGCCGGAATAGCCAAGGTTGATCTGGAGGGTCGCAGGCAACACGGCGCAGAGCGCGACAATCGCGACACCCGCCACGATCGGCAGCAGAAGAGCGGCATGAGCGCTTGATGCCCTTCGAACGGCGCGCCGGTAGCGCCCTGGACCGTGGTGGTGCGGCGCCAGGTTGGCTAGGACGACGATCAGCGGCAGAGCGAAGGCGGCCGTCGCGATCACGAGGATCGTTAGGCCCCAGTATGCAATCGTCGGATTCAGGTATCCGGTGCCCGTGCCGCCGGATAGATAGAAGCCGTGCAGATCGGCGATCTGCAGGACGGCGCGGCAGAGGCCGCCGACCTCTGCGGCCCCGAGCAGGCCGAGGACGATGAGCCCCAGCCTGGTTCCTGGTGAGTCGCGCCATCCCTCTCGCGTGTAGGTCAATGCCCGCACGGCTGCCCAGGTGGCCGCGGTGAGGCAGGCGCTACCAATGGCGAAGGAGAGCGCTGGCACGATCGCTTCGCCCTCGACATTTCGCACCATGCCGCCCAGTCGGCCGACCAAGCCCACCGGGAGGCCCAACACGAGCACCCCCAGCGCTGCGAGCAGGGCGGCTCCGGCTATCTCGCGTCTCTCCCTGGCGCCCTCCGGCAACCTCAGCATCTGCGGTTTCCATCTGCGGCCGAAACTCAGGGCGGGCTGTTGGCGGCCATCGCTCGGCACGTCCGATCAGCCACCGCTCGGCATCGAGGAGGCCGCAGCTCGAAGCCTTTGTGCCACCACGGTGGTTGGGATGAAACGAGTCGACTTGCCGCCTCCTTCCTCTGCAAATCCGGCCAGCACCGCTTCAGACGGGCTGACAGCGATGACCGGAGCGCCAATCTCGACGCCATGCAGGCCGACCATCACTCGTCCTCGCCGGGTACCGCGAGCGATGAATCCGGTTGCGAGCGAGAAAGAGTTCGCGTCCGGACTGCGCGCGATCACCATCAACGGGACGCTTATGGATTGCGGTGCCGGAGAGGTCAACCAGAGGAGCGAGCTACCCACATAGGAGAGCAGATGGTTTTCCACGGTAGCCGCGGAGACGGCGAAGCCGCGCGATTGGTCCTCTTCGACGAGGTGGAGCGGGTATCGGTCACCTCGAATCGCCACATAGAGGGGGCCGTGCACAAGAGCCCGGTTGGGGATCACGAACAAGAGCGTGTTAATCGTTTCTCCGAGCGTTCCCTGTAGGGCCTTCTCCGCCACGTCGCCAAAGGAGTTGAGGGATGGACGCTGCGGTTCTGAGCCTCCCCAGCTGGCGGCGGTGCCAGCGAAGACGGCGATCCCACGTGCTCGTGTCGCCGAGTTCTGCAAGGTAAAAGTGATGTGAGTCAAACTGGTGTAAGTCGGAATCAGGCTTGGCGGCGCTCCAAGCTGCTCCATCTTCGGCGGGGTGGAGTCCCTGCTCGAGTCCGAGCCCCAGCCTGCGAGGGTCAGGGCTAGAAAGGCGACGAACTGCGCGGCTAGGATGAACGCTGCCAGTCGGTTCACCTTCGGTCGATGGCGGATCCGCGCCCCGATCAAGGTCGACTGCCCACCCCCTCGCCCGCCTTTTCGGTCGTCTCTCCTCACCTCCTATGCCGCTGATCTTATGGGTGGTAGCGAGGTTGGGTCAGACGGAGCGGCTTCGCGATCGACGCTCGGATGGTAACCAACCGGTTAAAGCCGACGCACGAGTCGACAGGACGGACGTAGAAACGGTCACGCGAGCAACACGACCGCCACCGCATCAGCCTAGACGATCAGTCTGTAGTGGAAGGAGCGCCCAGCCTTTGGCTGCCTCGAAGGCTAATGACAGTCGTGCGCCTACGCCTACGGTAATAACGGCCGACCGTCCGAACAGGCACGACTTCGCCAAGTGCTCTTGGCCTTGATGTCACCGGTATCTGTCTGTCGTCACGCCAGGACCAGAAGAGGCAGAATCGGCCACTGTGAACTCGGAATCGACGCCGGACGCTTACTTCCTCGACGCATTGCGTGATGCAGCCGAGACCCGGATGCGCTCACAACGCCTCGACTACCTACTGCTCGCGACTTCGGACGTAATGCTGGCAATGATCGCGACCGACCGCGAGCTGTGGAAGCAAATCAGCGAGCGGGCCGGGATCAGCTTCGAGGCTTACGAGACCAACCTCCGCTGGGCAGTCAAGCACTCCACCGAGGCTGTAGAGGCAGGAGAGTCAGCGCTGGACAGCGATCTGGAGGGCATCAGATTGACGAGCCAGCTAGCGATTGCGGCAGAGGCCGGGAACCGAATCGTCGAGCACTTTGCCCGCCGCAAGCGACCCGATTCAAGGGGCATCCTTCCGGCCGCCCTGCTCTCACTAGCCGACGCCGACGCCGGGACGGGACTTTCGGAGAGTGGACGAGCAAGTCTGCGCCGGGCGGCGCTCGTCACTCTGCGCGGTGATGACATCAGCGATTTCGACGCTCTCATCGCGAACTCGATCGTCTATCGCCGACGTCCTGAGCCTGAAGTGCCGCCCGAGACAAGCGGCTCGGGCGCTCCGGCCCCGGCGGCTGAGTTCGCGGAGCGGGCGGGCTTCAACCTCGGAACCTTCCTCGGTGCCTTTGTCATCTCGCTGCTGGGAGGGCTTCCCCTGGCGTTTGCCCTCGGCGTTGGCTGGCTCGTCCGCACCATCGCGGTGCGTGTGCGCAAGCGCCGCAGGTACGGGGCGATGGCGCCGGTCTCGGTGCTTGGGTTGATTGCTGCGGTCGCCTTGGCGGTTACCGCGATCACGGGTTTCGGCGAGGATCGCCAGGCAGTCGCCGAGCTCGACACGGCGAGGACGGCGATCGGCGAAGACAAGCTCGTCGTGGCGATGAAAAGCCTGGGAAGTGCCGGTCTCCTCGAGAACGAATCGGTGAGCATCACGGTTCTGTCCTCCTGCGTGGATTGGGCGCTCGATTACAAGGACTACGCACTGTTTGAGGCCCAAGTTTCGCTCACCCTGGGCTACGAGCCGGAAGAAGAGACCCACTACCGAGGTCGCGGCTGCTACCTCGACACTCCCGGGGCATTTCAAGGGTTCGACTTCGTCAAGATCTCACAGGCGTGGTTCATATATCCGCTCCCGGACAAAGACGACGCCGAGGGGCGAAGGCTGCTCGCGCTCGCAGAGAACACCGAGACTCCACATATCAACGACCGCATTACGGCGCTCGGTTGCCTCTCGAACCGCTATGACATGAGGACGCTCGCTGCCTTCGACTTCACGGTTGGCTTGAACTCCGCGTACCGGTTGGGCGAAGGCGCAACCCCGTTCGCGGCGATCAAGCGCTGCGTGCTTGCCAAGGCGATGAAGGAAGAGTACGCGTTCCGACCCAACCTGCGAAACGGCGTCGAAGAGTTCTACCCGACCGACGATATCGAACGAATTCCCAGTCCGCAGCGGCACCGTCCCCCCAATGTTTGCTGGGCGAAGTTCCCGCTCGGTGGTCCGTGTGGCGTTCATGAATGACTACTCGTTCGCTCGCGGCACGCTTGAGGTCCTGAAGGCCTCCGGGGTGATGTTCGCGACCACGCTCTTCTTCCCGGGCGTGCTGGTGCGTATGGCGTGTCAGCTCCTAGTCGGCGCGGCCTCTGGGAACTATGTCGTCCATCGCCGGCTCCTGCTCGAGGTTGGTGGGGAGCCTGAGTATCAGTCGGGTTCGCCCGCTTGGACCGCGCTTCTCCTGGCGACCTTTTTCGGCCCGGTGCTGATCGGATCGATCCTGCTCTTCCCGATGGTCGTTCGCTCCGCCCTGCTTGACGTCAGGCCATTTGCCTCGGTCGATCCCGGGATCATCGTTAGCCACGACATCTCGGTGTCGCCATTTCTGGAAACCTTCGATCGCTTCGGGCTGGTTGGGTTCCTGCGCCTCTGGTTCGGTGTTTCCTGCTTCTACTGCAGCGTGCCATCGGGCACGATCCTCAGCGGCACCATTGGCGAGAACCGGTCCCGGCCCCGGTGGTCTCCGGTGCGCCTGCTCCTGGCACCAATGCTTCTCTTCTTCCGCCTGATGCGAGCGATCGACACCTTGCTGATGTTCGGATTCGCTGGCGCCTACCTGGCCAGCGGCCTGATCGTGTTGCTTATTGGTTGGCGGGTACTTGCACTTGTAGCTCAGATCGTCGTGGGAGGTTGGGCAGGTACCGTCTGAGATACTGCATCGATATGCGGTCTGAGAGAATCATCATGTCGCTAGTCATGCTGGTTTTTCTCGTCTCTGCTGGGGGATGCGGGCAAGAGACCTTGGCGACGAACGAGGAGGCATCTCACTTCATCGCCGAGGTCGCCCACGGAAGCCATCCCTCGGACTGGAAGCTCGCCGACGACGCGTCCGTGATCGCTGTCAGTGCGTGGGGACACCAATCAGAGATCGAGCGGCTCGGCCAGAGGCTGCGTGAAGAAGCACCCGAATGGGTGTGCGATACGGCCGAGCGGGTCGAGCAAGCGTCGCAGATCGTCGAAGGGCTAGGGCTCGATCAGCGCGAGCGTGCAGAAATCGTCTCTGATGCCAACGTGCAGTCGTATGAAGCTGGTGAAATCGAAAGCCTGATCGACGAACTCACGAATCTCGGCACGTTCGAAGCGGCAAAAACCGTTGACAGCGTCTGCGGAGCCTTGAAGCAGTTCTGAGACGTGGCGAGGTCTACTCGCTCTGCTCGCACGGTGCACCAGGTAATGGTCGGGTTTGTAGACGGTTACAGAGGTCAACTTTGAATAAGAACACGCGATGACCGGCCGAGGGGAGAAGTGGCGGGCTCGCAAATTAGTTCTGACCCGCATCGTCTCGGGCGCAGGTGCGTTCGTGATGGCGCTGCTTTTGGTCTACGGACTCTGGCGGGCGGTCCCCGATAGGCAGGCGGTCCTCGCGCTGAGGCGCGGAGAGGAAGCGCTCAAGCACAGCGACTATGCGCAGGCGGAGAAGAGCTACGATATCGTGTTGAGCCTCGTTCCGAATTCCACCGTTGCTCGTCTGGGTTTGGCGTGCGCCTTCTATCACTCGGGCGAGCGCTCGGCGGCGACCATCGAGCTGACCAAGGCTCTCAAAGCGGGGGCCTTCGCAGAAAGACTTGGACGCTGCGGCCACGGCTTGGACCTCAGCGGTGTTTTCTTTGTCGCGAAGTTGGGGCTCTCAGACGCGTTCGCCGTACCGAGAGTCGCCGGTGCTCGTAGGTTCGAAAGAGCCCTCATGGAAGAGCCGACCCGCACCACGGAAGAAGAACCCGATCGAATGCTGCTTGGCGCCTGCCTCGCCCAGCGCGCAGGTCTCGCTGGCGCTGCCTGGAACTACGCGGGTAACGCCCTCGAAACGGACGCGGTCGACGATTCCGACCGGGCGCGCTTCCTTTCCTGTTTCGGCCCCCGGGAGAGGCGCCGCGCAGGTTGTGCAGGGGCACCGAGCCTGCGGAGCTGTGTGCTGACGCCGGCCGCGCGCAGCGCCTATTTCAGGGATGTCCGCCTTGTCGACCTCGCGAGCCAGCCGGTGGCCGATCGATGAGCGCCGGAGGAGAGACGGCGCGCGAGCTCGAGGTCATTCTGCTCTGGGCGGAAGAGATCGCCCGCGAGCAGGGGCATCACCTCGTCAGGCCGACACATCTGGTGCTGGCCGTCATGTCCGACCGGCGCGGACCCTGGCCGCCTCTGATCCTCGAACGAGGAGGGTTGTCGTACGGCTCGGCTCTGCGACGCCTCGGATGGAGGCCGCCGATCGAGCCGCGAACCTCGGCGGCGGAGGAGCCCCAATTCAGGTCGTCGATGCGGCTGATGTTGCTCGTCGCCGTGGTGGTCGCGGTCGCCCTGATGCTCAGCATCGTCCGCAGGATGTTCGCCATCGAATCCCCGTCACGAGGTGCGCGTCGGCTCGAGCTGAGCGCTGAAGCGATAGACGCGATGCGGCTGGCGGAGACCCTTGCACGCGACCACGGAGCCGAGGCGAAACCCGCAGTTGGGCACCTCCTGCTCGCGCTCGCAAGTCGACCGGGGGAGCACCTGAAGGTCCTTCCCAACGCCACGGTACTGGCCTGCGACGTCAGGAAGAGGCTTGGGCTGGCGACGTCGCGCCACCGCCTCATCCTTGCCTGCGATCGCCCCAAGCAGATCACCAGGCGCGTGCACATGAGGATCGACCGTGAGCTTGCCGCGCACGGCCGGTGGTCTCGCTGGGGCATCGCCTGGCTTCTCTACGGCGCCGCAGGGGTTCTCGGTGCTCTAACGGTGTTCTTCCTCAGGGTCCTCACGACGGCCCTGCTCTATCTATTCCTCTGGCCGGCCGCGCTACTGATGGCGGGGACTCGTGCGTTCTTTGGGGCGATCGCGGGATGTGACTCGCGCAGCTATCACTGGCTCGAAGTTCCGGGGGGAGACGTGGCCCTGACCTCAGGATCGCGGCCGGCCTCGCCAAGAGCGGTCGCCGTGGCACTGCTGGTACCGCGGCTGCTTGCAGCCTTGCTGTGCATCCTGGTGATGACAGCGTTGCTATGGAGATCCGCCCACCTCGGAGTCGCTATTGCGCCGATGGTCTTCAGGCGGCCTGACCTCCTCACCGGCGCGGCACCGGAAGCCCTATGGCTTGGCCCCCTCTCAATCTTCGCCGGGACGCTCGAACAGAACGGCACCGTGGCCGGTATCGGCCTTCTCGCCGGGCTCGGTGCGGGAATGATGTCCATCCCGACGTTTCGCGAGGTGGAACTCATTCGGCTTCACGCCGGGCACGACACCGGCGGGGGATCGCGTTTTACCCGGGCGATCACCGCGCCGGCTTCGATATTCACGGGTGCTATCTCATGCGTGGAGGCGGTCCTGCCCTTCACGGGAGTCCCGATATATGCCACCGCCTATCTCGTTCCCCTGTTTCTCTCGGTCCTAGCGGCAATCGCCACTCTTCAGTTTGTGCCGTTTTGAGCCCGCCGCGACTGTTTCTTGGGGCAAGAAATGGGGCAAGATGCCCCACAGACTCCAGCCGATCCCAGCCGATCTCGATCTCGCGAAACCGTTTGAAACCGTGCCCCACGTAGCCGGGCGGGACCCCAGGTCCGGGCTCATAAACCGAAGGTCGCAGGTTCGAAATCCTGCCTCAGGTCTTGCATCTGCGACCTGCGCCGCGGAGCGCGATCACGCAGCGATCTGGCGGGCGACTGGAATGCCGTGACCGATGCTAGAGCTGTCGAACCCCACAGTGCCCGAGCCTGGTCGACGGCGGCTACTTGGCTACCTTGGTGCGAGCTACGAAGCTGTAGGTAGTGCCTTCGGCCGCCTGGCTCCGCACATCAAGGACGAGGCTCCCTGAGCGCGTCACGTCATAGACGAGGACGTTTTTCCCCTCAGCATTCTGTCCCTGATACGCCAGGGATTTGGCTCGTCCGACCGTGTAGTCGGTGGTCGTGCCCGGAAACAGATTGATGTGAGTGCCGCTCTTGGGTGGTGCTTCCCAATTGATCCGCAGCTTCGAGCCGGCCTTCACGTTGATGCGCCAAAAGGAATTCCAGCCCTGGATGACCGAGACGTTGTCGAAGACATGGAGGCCGTTCGCCGTGTCGCCAGACTCGCGAGCGCCGAGCTTTACCACCGACGCTGAGGCGATCGTGGAGTTCCCTTCTGCGCTGGCAAGAGGCGCGAACACCGCAACCACGACGAGTCCGAGCACCGCAGACCAAGCCATCCGCTTCATATCTGACACCTCCGAGCGAGTCGGGGAAAACCGACGATGCGGAAGTAAATCATGCGGTGCGTCGGTAATGGTGCCGCTCTAGCCCGGATCCGGCGATAACGACCTGAGGGAACCCACCGGGAGCGTCCTCTTGGGTCTTGAGAATGCGGTTTGCGGACCCATTCCCCGAGACCCAGGAGGACACCCGGAAGGTGAAGACACAAACGACGCGCCAAACCGTAGAAGTCAGGGCGGACGCCGAGGGGATCGTTTCTCACGCAGGTACTCATCTGCTGGCTGAGCTGGGGGATCGCGTCGGGCTCACCGCGGCGCTCTCGGAGGCGACGCGGCCGACCCGCGAGCGGCGCTCCGCCCACGATCCAGGCGTCGTCTTGCGCGACCTGATCGTCGCCATCGCCGACGGCGGGGATTGCGTCACCGACCTCGGCGTATTGCGCGACCAGGGGGCGCTGTTCGGAGCGGTAGCCTCCGAGAGGACCGCCCACCGGGTGATCAAGTCGATCGACGCGGGCCTTTTGGAAGCGATCCGCGGCGCCCGGGGGGTCGCGCGAGAGCGCGCCTGGGATGCCGGCGCCAGGCCCGAGGCGATCACCCTCAGCATCGACGCCACCCTGCTCGGCGCCGCCTCTGAGAAGGAGGGCGCGGCGGGGAACTACAAGGGAGGCTTCGGCTTTCACCCGCTGCTCTGCTACCTGGATGAGACAAGCGAGCCGTTGGCGGGCATCCTGCGCCCCGGCAACGCCGGCGCCAACACCGCCTCCGATCACTTCGAGGTCCTGCAACTGGCCCTGGAGCAGTTGCCCGAGTCAGACCTGGACCGGGAGATCCTCGTGCGCACAGACATCGGCGGGCGCACCCACGCCTTCACTCGGGACTGCCGCGAAGCGGGCATTCGCTTCTCGGTCGGCTACGAGGTCGACGAGCGGGTGCGCGAGGCGATCCTGCGCACACCGGAGTCGGCATGGCAGGCCGCGATCGACGCCGGGGGCAAAGTGCGCGAGGGCGCCTGGGTCACCGAGCTGACCGAGGAGGTCGACCTCTCCGCCTGGCCGGAGGGCACCCGGCTGATCGTGCGCCGCGAGCGCCCCCATCCGGGCGCGCAGTTCTGCCTCTTCGACGCAGAGGGCTACCGCCACACCGCCTTCATAACCGACCAGGAAGGAACCGACATCGCGACCCTGGAGCTGCGCCACCGCCGCCGCGCCAAGGTCGAGGACGAGATCCGCTGCGGCAAGGACACGGGCATGCGCAACCTGCCCTTTGCCGCCTTCTGTCACAACCGGGTGTGGCTGGAGCTCTCGCTGATCGCCCAGGAGCTGCTCGCCTGGCTCCGCCTGCTCTGCCTCGAGGGCGAGCTGGCGCTCGCCGAGCCCAAGCGGCTGCGCCAGCGCCTCCTGCACGTCGCCGGCAAGGTGGTGCGCTCCGCCCGGCGCACGACCCTGCGCCTGCCGCGCTCCTGGCCCTGGGCGCAGGCACTGGTGACGGCCTTCGCCCGGCTGCGCTCACTGCCGGGCAGAGCGCCACCATAGGCGTCCTCGCACCCAGCTGACCACCGATCTCCGCTTCGCGCCCCAACGCGGCTTCAGCCTGCGCCAAATGCTTCGCGAAGCCGAAGCGAAAGGGCCGGCAACCCTCGAGAAGCGCCACGGGGCGGTTCCGGTGAACCGCCCCGTGACTGTTACGTGCCTCAAGCGGGCGAACTACACCTGTTGAGGTGAAAACGCCGGATCAGGGCTAGCCGACCGGTTTCGGCTCTGGGCTATGGGAACTCAATCCCCAGGGGTGGCAATCGCGGGTTCGACCCGTTGCCCCCCAGACCTCACGGAAGCGCCCGTGCCTCCACGAACCGGTACCCGGTCGCGGGAAGGTGTCCAAACCCCGCCGGGGGTGTGTCGGCAGCGCATCTCTTTGGCTGCGGAAGTGTTCTAGCTCATGCAATGACAGGGAACGAGCGTCGAACCGACATCGCGCTGGCACTGCTCGCCAGCGCCTCTATCGCGGGGATCGTCTGGATCGGGAGGGTGGCCTAGCTCGTTCGGCGCCTCGGGCGTTCCCTCGCGGGATTCGGCTGGGTGCCTCGGGTGAAAGCGCGGCGAGGCGGGTAGCCTTGGCGGATCGCGTCCAGTTCACTCATAGCGGGCGCTACGGGCTTCGTCGGTGGCCGGCTGGCGGCTTCTCTAGCCGACTCGGGGGCGCGGGTTAGATGCCTCGTTCGCGATCGCTCCAAGGCTGCGCGCCTCGAGTCCCTCGGCTTGGATGTACACGAGGCCGACGTGACCGACGCGGCCAGCCTCGAGGGCATCGGACGCGACATCGAGGTTGCCTATTTCCTCGTCCACTCGATGGCCGGTGGCGGGGGCTTCGCCGAGCGCGAGCGGCTGGGGGCGCGCAACTTCGCCCGGATGGCGTCGCGCGAAGGGGTCGAGCGTGTCGTCTTCCTCGGTGGGTTGGGGGATGAGAGCACCTCGGAACACCTGCGAAGCCGTAGTGAGACCGCGCGGGCATTGGCCGCGGCGGGCCCGCCGCTGACCTACTTCCGGGCGGCGATGGTGGTCGGCGCTGGCAGCGAGTCCTACCGGACGCTGCGCTACCTGGTTGGGCGATTGCCGGTGATGATCGCGCCGTCCTGGCTGAAGACGGACACCCAGCCGATCGGGATCGAGCCCGTCGTCGAGTATTTGCGGTGCGCCCCCGAGATCCCCGAGTCGGCGGGCAGGGAGGTGCAGATCGGCGGTCCCGACGTCCTCACCTACGCGCAGATGCTCGATCGGATGGCGGTGGCGATGGGCAAGCGCCGCCGGCCGAAGCTCCCGGTCCCCTTCGTCACGCCCTGGCTCTCGGCGCTCTGGCTCGGCCTGGTCACGCCGGTTGACACGCGGGTGGCGCGTCCCCTGGTCGAGGGGCTCACCACGGCGACCGTGGTCACCGACCCGTCAGGGGCCAAGCCCTTCGGAATCTCGCCGGAACCCTTCGACGAGACGCTGCGGCGCGCCCTCGGCGAGGAAGGGCGGGAGTGATATTCGGACGTTTCCGGGCATCGGGAGCTGGGTAGCCAAGCGGCTATGACCCCAAGCTCAATAGTCGTAATCCTGATTGGAATCGTCCTGGCGCTGCTCGTCAACTACATCCTCGGGATCATCGTGATCCTGATCGGGTTGGCGATGTTGCTGATGCCGATGCTCAGCGGTACCAGGCGCCGCGTTTAGCCGGCCATCGGCCAAAATCAAGGCCGATGGCTCCGTGGAAGCTGCCGGTGATCGTCGCCGCAATCGCGGTGCCGATCGTCGCGGCTTTTGCGCTGGGCGGAGGCGGCGCCGGCGTCGCGGTCGGAGCGTTGACCGTGGTCGCGCTCGTCGTCGTCGCTGCCCGGCAACGCCCCCTCGGCCCGATCGTCTCGGCCGAGGCCGATGACGATCGGCGCCACGTCTTGGTTGTCGTCACCTGCGCGGTCGAGGAGCCGGCCGCGGTGCGTCGGGTCGCCGCCGCGGCGGGACTCGGGGAGGACGGCGATCATGCCGGCGTTCTCGTCCTCTCGCCGGCCAAACTCGGCTTTCTCGACCGCTGGGCCTCTGACGTCGAGGGCGCCCGGCGGGTGGCCCAGCAGAACCTCGTCGCCACTGTGGCGGCGTTGGCCAAGGCCGGTATCGCCGCCGAGGCGCGAGTCGGCGACGAGGATGTCGTGCAGGCCGTCGAGGATCAGCTGCAGAGCTTCCCAGCGAACGAGGTGGTGCTGGTCAGCGGCGCGGACGGAGTCGATCGCTCGGCCGCCGTGGCAGAACTGGAGTCCCGGCTCCGGGCTGAGTTCCGCCATGTCTCCCTCGATGCCGGTTGAGCCTCAGCAGGCGTGCGCGCGGGCAGCGCTGCGCACGACCTGAAAGGCGCTGCCGGGGATCCGCTTCAGCTGGTTCAAGTTCTCGTCGTCCCAGCGCCGGTCGCTGCTGCCGCCGAAGTACCAGTTGGAGCCGTTGTCGGCGACGATCAGGCCGTAGTGCTTCATCGCTTCGGCGATCGTCTTCGCGCCGCCGCTGAAGCCCCCCAGGCCGTAGCCGGGCTTCAGCCGCAGTCGCGTTCCCATCGCCGGCGCGTTCGGGTTTGCGGTGTCGCCGGCGCAGTGCGAGGCGGGGTGGACCCAGGCGTTGCGGGTGCTGTCGAAGGTGACGCGGATCGCGTGATCGAGCTGGCCGGAAGCGACCTCGTCGTAGCGGATGAGGCCGGGGAAGATGGGCAGCCCGGCGGCGTCGGCGGAGGTCCACGAGTCGGGTCTCAGCGCGGTCGAGCGCAGGTCCCAGCGGGCGCCCGAGTCGGCGTTCCAGCGGGGCGTGCCGCCGCCAGTGGGGAAGGCTCGGTAGAGCTCGAAGAGCGTGCAGCTGGAGCGGTCGACGACGAGCACGTGCCGGTCGCCGTCGCTGTTCCGACCGCCCTCGACGGGAGCGCCGCTCGGGATCGGGAAGGGCCCCCGGTCGCTCTCGTCGCCGTAGGCGGTGTAGTGGATCGGCAGCTCGGGCTGGCCGGCGCCGACGACCGCGTAGGGGAAGCCGTAGGCGCGGGGCGAGCCGAAGTCGGGGTGGAGGAAATTGCCGCCGTTGGAATCGATGTAGGCGATGGTCGCGGCGGAGTTTGGCGCGACGGGGGCTTGGGAGATGTCCTGGTTCCAGGCGGCCTCGTTGGGCAGCGACGGGGCGCTGGGGGAGATCGACCCCGGCGGGTCGGGGAAGACCTGGCACTGCCCGAGGTCGGGATAGGGGCCGACGGCATGGGCCGGGATTGCGGCCAGCATGGCGAGCGCCGTCAGCGCTGCCGCCAATGCCCAGCCCAGCGTCGGGCGACTCATGTGGGGGGAATCTGCTCGCGGATCCGCAGCCGGCCTACCTCGAGGTCCTCGACCTTCAGGCCGCCGATCGAAGCGCGGTCGATCGCCAGCCGCCCGACGCTGAGCCGTCCGATCGCGAACCCGCCGATGGCCGCTGCGCCGACGGCGAGCGCGCCGATCGCGGTCGCCCCCCGGATCTGGGCCGCGGTCGCGGTGGCCGATCTGGCCTCCGGCCGGAAGAAGGAGATCCCGAATCGCTGCGGCACCCGTCAACCGTAGCGTGGTTAGTCCTGATCGCCGTCGGTACCGTCAACCGGCTGGCTCGGATCCGGCGGCTCGATCGCTCAGGGACGATTACATCGCCGCTGTCGGCGTCCCTGGCAACGGCGGGGGCCCATGGACCCGAGCAACGTGAGGGCGACCAGAGGGAATCGAACCCTCATTGTCGCGACCACAACGCGAAGTTCTACCGTTGAACTATGGCCGCCACGATGCGCGAGCCAGCATAGCGACGGATCTGCCGGGCGGACACTTCGGGAGAACCGTCATCGCGCCATTCAAGCAGCGCCCGATGAGCCACTCCGTGAGCACGCCCGCCCAGACCTGTAGAAAGCCGGTGGACAGTAGCCGGGGTTGGGTCCGGCGCCCGCTAAGGAGGAGATGAAGATGGCGATCACGACGAAGGATGAGTTGGCAAAGCTGGTGGCCGAGCGAACCGGGCTCCAGGCCGGCCAGGCGAAGCTCGCGGTGGAGGCGACGATCGAGGAGATCACCGCTCAGCTTGCCGCCGGCAACGAGGTGAAATTCACCGGCTTCGGCAAATTCTCGGCCGTCGCTCGACCGGCTCGCGAGGGCCGCAATCCGCAGACCGGGGAGTCGATGCAGATCCCTGCCAAAACCGCCGCGAAGTTCAGCCCCGGAGCCGAGCTGAAGAAGGCGGTCAACGGCTGACCCGCCGTTCGGGATGCCTGGCACCACAGGACCACAGGTGCACGAGCCCGGCACCCAGTACGACGAGTCGGCGAAGCCGCCGTGGACGAGGACCACGGTCGGGATGTTGGTTGGATCGCTCATGTCCGGCTTCCTTTCTGTCGGCTTCCGCGGGTACCAGCGACGTAGCAGCGTGCGGTAGGCTCAGACGGGATCTGGAGATAGGGAAGTTGGCGACGATCAAGCCGGGCGACATCGATGAGACGGTTCTTCCGAGCGGCGAGGGATGCGAGGAGTGCCTGGCCGCCGGGGGCTGGTGGCTGCACCTCCGGCGTTGCGCCACCTGCGGACACATCGGCTGCTGCGACAACTCACCCGAACAGCACACCACCCGCCATCAAGAGGCGACCGGCCACCAGGTGATCCAGAGCTTCGAGCCGGGGGAGGACTGGTTTTACGACTACCGCACCGGCGAGTTCTTCGAAAGCCCAGCACTGGCGCCGCCCGATAGTCATCCGCTCGAGCAGGGTGTGCCGGGCCCCCGTGGCTCGGTGCCAGCGGACTGGCAATCGAAGCTCAACCCGTGAGAGGCTGTGACCGTCAGAATCTCGTTACGCGGCGCAGGCTCCTGAGTGCTGGGGCAAATTGCTCCCGCTGGTATCTTTGCAGAATCTGATAATCTGATTCCATGAAGCAGCTGAGTGCCACCGAGGCTTCCCGTCGGTTCTCGGAGGTCTTGGACGACGTGGAGCGTGGTGGGGAGTCCTATGTGGTTGTTCGCCACGGTCGCGCCGTGGCGACCATCGGTCCCGCGAGCGGCGGAACTGGGAAAGCCCTCAGGGAGGCGCTTCGTGCTCATCGGCCCGACGATGCTTGGGCGGGCGAGCTGCGGGAGCTTCGCGAGAGCATGGAGCCGGTGACGCACCCCTGGCGCGACTGATCCTCGATACGACAGTCTTGGTCGACGCCGAGCGCGGCGGCGACTCGCTGGAGGAAGTGATTGACGACGGCGATGACGTCGCAGTCGCAGCGATCACCGTGGCGGAGTTGCATGTCGGTGTCCAGCTGGCGAAAGGACGCAGGCGGGAGAAGCGGGAGCGCTTCGTAGCGGCGGTTCTCGACGCCGTCTCGATTGAGCCCTATGACCTCAACGTTGCCGAAGCACACGCCGATCTGCTGGCGCACGTTCGGCGGGCAGGAGCGCCACGTGGCGCCCACGACCTCATCATCGCTGCGACGGCACGAGCCCAGGAGCGGCAGGTCGTGAGCTCCGACCAAAGGGCCTTTGCTGAGCTTCCTGGCGTCTCAATTAGGCTCCCGTAGGAGGAACCCGGCGGGCCGCGACGCGGACCCGAGACCTAAGGCAGACCAGCTTCTTCCTCGACTTCGCTCGCCGGGAAGTCGATCCCGAGCGTCGTCCCGTCCTGTGCCAATCTCGGGGGGAGATGGTGTCTTCCGTAAGCCGCTTATCCATGCGGCCTATGGCATGAGGGAGCACCGCGCGGCTTGTCCTTGTGGTCCAGGTGGTCGCCGGTTCGAATCCGGTCGTCCACTCCTATCTGAGTGCCTGCAATGCAAGGGCTCCGCCTCAAGGGGGATCTTTGTCGGCAACCGCGCAGGCGGGCGTGCCTCCGGGCAGCCGGTACCGGTTGTTCGCCACCAGCCGGTAGGTCTTTGCCGCGATCGACGAGATCCCCGGCAGCAGGATCGTGTGCCCGGCGATCCGCCAGGGCCGTCCGGCGCTGTTCAGGGCCGCGGCGATTGCCTCGTGTCCCGAGCGGATCGTGCCGTCGGGCTGAACCCACTGCACGGCATCGGCCGCCTGCTCCTCGCTTATGCCCAGCGCGGCCAGATCGGTGAGCTGCCAGGCGACGATCTCGGCCTCCGGCCCGATCCTCTCCAGGGCGTGCGCACACCTCGTGCAGAACGCGCAGTCGCCGTCGTAGACCAGCACCGGACGCTCTCGAGGGCCCATGCTCATGTCAATCCCACGGCTCGTCGAGCAGTCGATCCACCGCGAGCTGCAGCATCTGGGAGCGGCTCTTGCCGTCGTGCTGGATCGCGATGAAGTAGCTGCCGATCAGCAGCGAGTAGGCCAGCATGCTGCGGGCCTCGGCATCGTCCTCATCCGCGCAGAACTGCCCGAACAGCGAGCACAGGTACCCCATGCGCCGGTTGTCGATCAGGTGCAGCCGCGCGGCGACGTCCCCGTCGCGGCGCGACCAGTCCCGGATCGCCAGCTCGACGGCGAAATCGGCCGACGAGCTCAGCTCGAAGAGCTGCTGCACCTTGGCGCGCGGGTCCGCCCGCCCGCTGTCGACGCGGGCGATGATGTCCTCGGTCCCGGCCTTCTCCCAGCTGTCCAGCATCTCCTCGAGCAGCGCCTGGCGATCGGCGAAGTGCCAGTAGAAGCCGCCCTTGGAAACCGCCAGGCGCACGGCCAGCGCCTCAACCCGCACGGCATCCGGGCCGCCTTCTGCCAATGCCTGCAGGGCCGCGTCGACCCAGGCGCCGCGTGGAGTCTGCACTTTGGCCATGGAGGTATCTATACGGCAGCGTATTGACAGATGCAAGCATGCCGCCTAGCATCCATACGACATCGTATGGATCGAGCGACCGGCATCAGGCTTGCGAACGCGGCACACGAATCTCGCCCCTGGCGGATCCGCAAGATCGTTCCCGACTTCACCCTGGAGGACGTCTGGGCTCTTCCCGTGGACGGCGGCGCAGAGGACTTCCAGGCGCTGATCGAGCTGATGCTTGCCTCCGATCCGGCCAACGTCGAATCCCTCCCGACTCGCGTCCTCTGGAGTATCCGCGATCGCCTCGGCGGTTTGTTCAGCCTCGGCCGGATCTCGGCCCCGATCGGCAGTGGTGGGGACGATGCCGCGGGCGAGCTGCCGATCCCGGGTGACGATCGGACCTCGCTGGCCGGCCGGCTGCCGGACGATCTGCGCGGCACGGCGGCGGATCTGCACTTCGCCTCGCTGCCCTTCGTGCCCCTCTACCGCAGCGACGACGAGTTTGCGGCGGAGCTGTCGAACCGGACCGTGCACGGCGTGATGCACCTGGCTTGGGTCGATCGGGGCGAAGACCGCTATCAGGGGCAGATGGCCGTCTACGTCAAGCCGCGGGGCCCGCTCGGGAAGGGATACATGGCGCTGATCAAGCCGTTCCGGCACTGGATCGTCTACCCAGCGCTCATGCGACAGACCGAACGAGTGTGGAGGGCGCGCGTCTCCTAGGTCTTCCAGCGGACTCCCGGCGCCGCTCAGGCGATCGTGAGGATCCCCAGCGCCAGCACCGAGGCCGCGATCACGAGGGATCAGCGGCGCGCCGGGGATGAGCACGATCGCTGCCGCGACAAGGGTCACCGCGCCGAAGCTGAGGTAGAAGGAGCGTGCCTCGGCGAAGCTGTCGTCGATGTCCGCTTTGCGGCCCAGGGTCTCTGAGATCGAGCAGGGTGGCGGCCATGCCCCCGCCGAGCAGAAGGCGATGGCGCCTCGCCAGGCGCCAGTGCGTGTGGCGACCCGGAGTTCGATGGGCGCGGCGGTTGGGCAAGGGCGCTTAGTCTCGCGGGTCGACCTGCCGTGACGAGGCAGAGACGAGCCCGCCGTGGACAGTTGAGCGGCCCGGCAAGCCTTACCTTCTCGTCATGGCAGATGATCCGCAGGACGCCGACAAGCGGCCCAGTAGCGACCCCGACCCTCCTGCCGCACCCCCGAACCGCATCCACCTCCCCAACAAAGAGGAAATCGATGCGAAGATTGAAAAGCTGCGCGAGATGCACAGGCGTAACGTCGCCGCCTCAGGAACACCCACGGATGCATCGGTGCCCGCGGACCATGCTGCCCTGGGAGATGTCCGGTCTTGGTTCAGGGCATGGCCGGTGACATCGGCCAAGTCTCACTGAAGTCCTTGGCCGGAAACGCTACGAGGTAAAGACGCTGCCCATCATCGCGCCTCCAAGGCCAGCCGAGACGCCGGCGCCTACCACCGAGAGACCTCCGGTCACAGGCGCTGCTGGTAGTCCGATAAGTGCGTTTGCGCCAAGCACGAACGCACCGCCGACGACGAGAAAACCCCGACGGACGAGACGGAGCGTTCCCCGGCGGTCCTCCTCTCTCTCGAGACCCTCCAACGCTGCCGACAGCTCCTCTCGCAGTGCTTCAAGGCCAGTATCGACCTTCTCCGACCCGGGCAACTGCCAATCGGCTACGGAGTGCATCTCGCGCATCATCCCTACCAGGCGATCACGGGTGCTGCCGTCGAGCCCAAGGTCTTCGAACAGACGGCGCTCTGCCTCCAGAAATGCTTGGAACAGCATCACGTCGTCCCAAGTCTGGCCAATGGCATCCTCGTACTGACTGACTGCGTCCCGCGCCGCGGCAACCGTCTCAGCGAGATCAGATCTCCCGAGAAAACCGTCAACCGCGCGTGCGGAAGCCCGCAGCGCCCGCTCCAGATACTCCGTTTGCTTCTCACGGTCACGGGTGCTCTCGGCCTCGTCAAGCGCCCGATTGATTGCCGCCAGGTCGTCGCGCAACGTTGCAAGCATCACGGTGTGGAGGAGCCTACTGTCTTCGGACAGCCTGGGGTGCGCCATCGACGGGCTCCGACTCCTTGAGGTACTGGTGCACGAAGGCGATGGCCATGCTGCCCTCGCCGACGGCGGCGGCGACGCGCTTCACCGGGCCGAAGCGGACGTCGCCGCAGGCGAAGATGCCGGGGACGCTCGTCTCCAGGAGGTAGGGATCGCGGTCGAAGGTCCAGTGGTCCGCGGAGCGCATGTCGGAGCCCGTGAGCACGTAGCCGCGACGGTCGAGCGCGATCTCGGGCGGCAGCCATGAGGTCTCCGCGTCGGCGCCGATGAAGATGAACAGCCCGCCCGAGGCGAGCTGGGATGTCCCGCCGGTCGCAGTGTCGCGGACGTCGATTGCCTCGAGCGAGTTTGCGCCATGCACGGCTGTCACTTCGGTCCCGAACATCACGTCGATGTTCGACCGGGTCGCGAGCTGGTCGATGAGGTAGCGCGACATGCTCTTCTCGAGCCTCTCGCCACGACAGAGGATCGTCACGCTCCTCGCGTGGGTGGAGAAGAACAGGGCGGCCTGTCCTGCCGAGTTGCCCGCGCCGACGATGTGGACGTCGAGGCCGTGCGTATTAGACGCTTCGCTGCGCGCCGCCCCGTAGGAGATGCCCTTTCCGGCGAGGCGGTCGAAGCCCTCGATCGAGAGGTGTCGCCAGGTGACTCCGCAGGCGAGGATGATCGTTCGCGCGCGCAGCACGTCACCGGCGTCGAGGTGCAGCTCACGGTTGGCGGCGTCTATGCGCGCGATTGACCGGGTCACGAGGATCTCCGCGCCGAGCCTCCGCGCCTGCCTCAGCGCGCGACTCGCCAGCTCGTCTCCCGAGACGCCGGACGGGAAGCCGAGATAGTTCTCGATTCGCGAGGAGGTGCCGGCCTGGCCGCCCGGCGCCTCCCGCTCGACCACGATCGTGCGCAGACCCTCCGAGGCTCCATATACGGCGGCGGCCAGGCCCGCGGGACCGGCGCCGACGATCACCGTGTCGTACTCGGCGGCGCCCGGCTCGGTGTCGACGCCGAGCAGCTCGGCCACCCTGCGGAGCTCGGGCCTCACCGCGGTCTTGCCGTCGATCACGCGTATTGCGGGCCAGTCCGCTTCGGCGGGCAGGGAGCCGCCCCACTGCTCGGCTGCGTCGGACGTCTCTGGCGTGAGCCACCTGAAGGTGATCTGGTTGCGGTCGAGGAAGCGCCGCAGCTCGGCGCAGGACGCGTCCCAGCGATGCCCGACCACGATCGCCCGGGGCGGGGGCGGGTCGGCCGCGATTCCCTCCAGACCCCGCGAGCCGCCCATCCTGTGGCCGGCGAGCTTGCCGATCTCCTTGCCGACGTCCGGCACCACTGCCGCGACGGCGTGGTAATCGTGCGGCTCGATCCGCATCACGCGCGACTTCTCCGCCGCGCGAAAGCCGACCGGGAACACCGTCCCGAGCACGATCGGCACCTCGCCGAAAACGTCTCCCGGCTGGCGCTCGCCGACGACGCGCTCGACCCCGTCGACGGTCTTGACCGCCTCGATGCGACCCTCGAGCAGGGCGAAGATCGCGCGCTCGTCGCCCTCGTGCGCGGCGTATTCGCCCGCCACGAGGCTGAGGTCCGCCGCGACCCGCGAAAGCCGCTCGCGCTCGGGGGTGGCGAGCGCGGCGAAGACGGCGACCTCGCCGATTTCCTCGGCGCTCACCATGATGCGGCACGCACGATGGAGTCCGTCGTCATCGGGCGGTCGTCCATATGGGGGCCAGAGTACCCCGCTTTGGCGCTTCGGCGGACGTGGCTGGGCGCCTCGATTGCGCTGCGCGGCTCCACCGGGGCACCGCTGAGGGGGTTAGCCCGTTCCGGCGCGCAGCTCGTCGAGTGAGACGACCTCGAGGTCGAACGGTTCGTCGGCAGAGCGCCGGCGCCGGTACGGGGAGACGGTTACCCGGTGGGTTTCGCCGCAGAGACAGGGAACTTCGATCGGGCTCGTGTCGGGGGCCGGGTCGGTGTCGACCTTGAGGCGCCGGAGCTTGCCGGTGGGCTTGCAGCCGAACGAGATCACCCAGCCGTAGTCGACGGGCTCGGTTCTTTTCCTCGGGCGGCGGGGATGGGGCATCCCTGCATCCTCTCTGGTCGTGCGGACTTCAATTCGTGCAGGGGAAACGACCGATCTCACGTTTCGACCCGGGGCAGTCGTTTTTCTACTGATATGAGCGTTTCTCCCGGCTGGACGATTTGCGAGAGCCCGATCGGGCAGCTGGCCGTGGTCGCGGGCCCGAGGGGTATCGCCAGCATCCACTTCTCCGGGCACGCGCCGCGGCTTCCGCAGGCGGAGAGACAGCCACTGCGGGATGCGGCTGAGCAGCTCGAGACCTACTTCGCCGGAGAGCGCCAGACCTTCGAACTGGATCTCGACCTGCGCGGCACGCCGTTTCAAAGGGAGGTCTGGCGGCAGCTCCTCGAGATCCCCTACGGGGCGACCACGACCTACGGCGAGGTGGCGGGGCGTGTCGAGGACTCCTTCTATGACCCGGCCCTCGAGCCCTACGAGCGGCCGCGGGCCGTCGGCGCGGCGATCGGTCGCAATCCCGTGCCGGTCGTGGTCGCCTGCCACCGGGTAATCGGCGCCGATGGCTCGCTCACCGGCTACTACGGCGGCCTCTGGCGCAAGCGGATCCTCCTGGAGCTGGAGAGCGGAGGTGCCCCCCCAGGGGCGTCTGCCCGGGCCGAGGCAAAGCAGCTCACGATGCTGTGAGGCCTGCTCACTTCCGCGCGGCGTCGTCGATCTGCACCGGGTAGCCGGCGCGCAGGGCGGCGACGGTCGAGGGCGGGGTGATGACGTTCGCGCTTCCCCGCACGGGCCGTGCTCTACGGCCGCGGTATCCCTCGTGCGTCCACATGCCGAGGCGATCGCCGACGACCACCGCGGGCGCTTCGTCGAGCAGGACGAAGGCGCCGTCCGGCAGGTCGGCCCACGGCAGCCGGTGAATGCGCCGGCGGTGGCTGCCGCGGACGATGCGCTCGCCGTGCAGCTGGCGGTTGATCTGCTTGGCCGACGGCACCGCGACCCCGAGCCCCTCGGCCCAGGCGGCGCGAT
Source organism: uncultured Solirubrobacterales bacterium (assembly GCA_963770315.1). GTDB lineage: Bacteria > Actinomycetota > Thermoleophilia > Solirubrobacterales > 70-9 > VRUE01. Next base: position 1,721,172 of record CAVYPC010000002.1, on the reverse strand, counting down.
AGGCGTCGTAGCTATCGCGCCTGCACTCCGCGCAAGGTCGGTGCCCGGCCGCGAAGGAGACGGCCTCGTCGTGGAAGAAGAGGAAGGTGTAGTGGTGCGGCTGCCACTGCTCGCGCCAGCGGCCGCGGAACTCCAGGGCGCACGCGATCCAGAGGTCGCTTGCGTGGAAGCGGACGATCTCCCTGCCACGATGGAGGATGCCGCGGTTGCCCGTCCAGGCGCCTCGCAGCGGGATCGCCTCGATCTCGCCCAGCGGGGTCACGCGGTTGCGGGCCGGCGTCACGCGCTCCTCACACCTCCTCGACGGACCGATTAAGAAAAAAAGACAGCGCGCTACGGGAATTAGGCATATGTTCAACGTTCTATCCGAATTCCACGAAGGGAATCCAACATGAGTGCACAGGAGAACAAGCAGGTGACCGAAGAGGCCTACCGGGCCTTCGGCAATGGCGACGCTGCCGCCGCGATGCAGAACATGGACGACTCGATCGTCTGGACGGCACGGGGCGACAACGCGCTCACCGGTACCTATAACGGCAAGCAGGAGATCGGCGGGCTCTGGGGTCAGCTCGCGGGTAAGGAGTTCCGCACCGAGCCGCACGATTTCATCGCCGAGGGCGACAAGGTCGTCGTTCTGACCACCGTCACCCTCGCCGGCGAAACCGTCGAGAGCGCTGACGTACTCACCTACAACGCCGGCGGCAAGCTGATCGCCTTCGACACGCTCGGAGACCCGACGACCGCCAACCGGGTGTTCGCGAAGTAAGGATCTGGTACGACCCGTAGCGACGATCACCGGCTACCGTCTTCGGGATGCCCGCCGGCCTCCGTCTCAGCGTCCTCGACCAGACCCCGGTCTCCGAGGGCTCGACCGCGGTGGGGGCGCTGCGCAACTCGATCGACCTGGCCCAGCTGGCCGACCGGCTCGGCTATCGCCGCTACTGGGTCGCCGAGCACCACGGCGGAGGGCTCGTCGCCGGGCCCTCCCCGGAGGTGCTGATCGGCCCGGTCGCCGCCGCCACCAGCCGGATCCGAGTCGGCAGCGGCGGCGTGATGCTGCCCCACTACAGCCCGCTCAAGGTGGCGGAGAGCTTCGGCGTCCTCTCCGGCCTGTTTCCGGGGAGGATCGACCTCGGGATCGGGCGCGCGGCCGGGACCGACCCGATGACCACGCGCGCGCTCCAGCGCGACCGCTCGCGGCCCGCGCCGGACGACTTCCCCGAGCAGCTCGCCGAGCTGCTCGGCTACTTCGACCGCAGCTTCCCCGCCGATCACCCGCTCGCCCGCCTCGCCGACTCCCTGCCCGGCAACCCCGAGGTCCCGGAGACCTGGCTGCTGGGCTCATCCGAGCAGAGTGCGATCTGGGCGGGCGAGCTCGGCCTCCCGTACTCCTTCGCCGACTTCATCAATCCCCGCGGCGCCGCCAACGCGGACGTCTACCGACGCAGCTTCGTTCCCAGCGAGCGCCTGGCCGACCCGCGCCTGACGATCGGCGTCCGGGCGGTCGTCGCCGAGAGCGAGGAGGAAGCGCTGCAACTGGCGGCGAGCTGGCGCATGGCCTTCGACCTACTGCGGCGCGGCCGCCTGATCGCCGTGCCGCCGCCCGAGAAAGCGCAGCGTTACCTCGATCTCCACGGCGACGATCTCGATGGGGGCAGCGAGGGTCCTCGCCGGCTGGTCGGCACGGCGGCCAAGGTTCGCGCCGACATCGAGGAGACCGCCGCGGCCTACGGTGCCGAGGAGGCGATCGTGGTGACGATCACCCACAGCCACGAGCACCGCCGCCGCTCCTACGAGCTGCTCGCCCGCGAGTTCGGTCTCGAGGAGCGGGGCGGTAGCGTTGAGCGCCCAAGAGAGCTTGCGAGAGGAGACCGCCGATGACTGGAAGCGCCGATTTCACCCCGGAGGAGTGGGAGATCGTTCGCGAGGGCCCGACGAGTGCCGGGATGATCGTCTCGACCGCGCAGCGGGGAGGCACCTTCCGCGAGGTCTTTGCGATGGCGAAGGCCTACACCGAGGCGCGCAAGGAGCACGGCGACTCGGCGCTGCTCGACGAGCTCGTCTCCGCCAAGCCGGATGTGGACCACTCCAAGGCGCACTCGCCGGAGGAGCTGAAGGAAAAAGGCCTGAAGCGGATCCGCGAAGCGGTCGCGCTGCTCGAGCAGAAGGCGACCCCGCAGGAGCTCGGCGACTACCGCCTGTTCGTCACTTCGCTGGCCAACCGCGTCGCGGGCGCCAAGAAGGAGGGCGACAGCGCCGTCAGCGAGGCTGAGACCGCGGCGATCGCCGCGGTCTCCGAGGCCCTCAAGGGCGGGTGAAGAGGTTCCAGTTCTTGGTCCGGCCGTCCCGCGGCCGGGACATGTATTGGCCGGAGGGCATCGGACCGTTCTTCTCCTCCAGCGAGGCAAAGGCAGCGTCCCGGGTATCGCCCTTGCGGTGCCCGCTGGATTTCCACTGGCCGGAGCTGCTCTTGTGCCTGAAGTCGAAGACCACGCGTCGACGGTAACCGATACCCGCGGGCGCTGACGGCAAGTGCTGTCTCACCCGGCGCTTAGGCAATCCATATCTCGGCTGAAGAGAAGGCATCTACCGTCGATGGCATGAGCAAACGAGACTCCTATGCCTTGGTCCTGGGAGCGCTGGTCGCCGAGGCCGATCGAGGCTCTCGATCGGCGATGTGGGCGAACCCCCGGCGATCGCGAGCGACCCGGGCAGAGAACAAAGCCCGCGCGAGGGCGCCGATCTCTCGCGACCCGACGATCGCAAGGTGTCAGAGTAATTTCAGACTCACGGCCTAGCTTGGGCTCATCCGCTCGATCAAAAGGAGGCCGTCGTGAGATTTCTTCGCCGCATATCCACTCGCAGGCTGCTCGTTCTCTGCGCGGTTACCTTGGCCGCGGCGATCGGTGTGACCGCCATCGCGATGGCTATGTCCGGCGGTGGCCCGAAGCCGCAGCCGAAGCCACTGGCGAATGCCGTCCACGACGCGCTCGGCGCCCCGGCCGTTCCAGGCATCAGCGCCCGGATCGAGTTCACCAACCATCTCATCGACGCGGCAAGCATCGAAGGCTCCGATCCGCTGCTGTCTGGAGCGAGCGGTCGCCTCTGGGCCTCGCCGGACGGCGGCGGCAAGCTCCGCCTCGAGCTGCAGTCACAAGGCGGCGGCGGCGACAGCCAGGTGCTGATCTCCGGCGACCGCTTCGAAATCTATGACGGCAGCTCCGAAACCGTCTACAAGGGCACGCTTCCCGAAGAGGAAGGCAAGGACTCCGGCGCCAATGACCAGGGCTCACCGTCGCTGGGCGAGGTCGAAGAAGCCATCGCCAAGGCCGAAAAGCACGCCGACCTGAGCGGCGCAATTCCCTCCGACGTGGCGGGGCAGGCCACCTACACCCTGCACGTCGCCCCGAAGCACGACGGCGGTCTGCTCGGGGGCGCCGAGATCGCCTGGGACGCCACTCATGGCACCCCACTGCGCGCGGCGATCTACGCCAGCGGCGAAAGCTCACCCGTGCTCCAGCTCGAAGCCACCGACGTCGCCTTCGAAGCCGTTTCCTCCTCGGTGTTCGAAGTCTCCCCGCCCGCAGGCGCGAAGGTCGTCGACCTGGCGCCGCAGACCGAAGCCGACGGCGAAGGCGGCGAGCCGAGCTCGACCAGCGGTGCAGCAGCGGTGCAGAAGCAGCTCGACTTCCAGCTGGTCGCCCCCGACTCGCTGGCCGGGCTGCCGAGAGGGGAGATCCGCGGCATCGAAGTCGACGGCCACTCGGCGGCGCTCGCCACCTACGGCGAGGGACTGGGCGGTATCGCGGTGATCGAGTCGGCCGCTCAGCCCGGAGAAGCTGCCGGCGGATCCTCCTCGGAAGGCCTCAGCCTGCCGAAGGTCTCGATCGGCGGCGTGCAGGGCCAGGAGCTCGACACCGCGCTCGGCACGGTGATCCAGTTCAGTCGCGGCGGTGTCGAATACATCGTGATCGGCTCGGTGCCTCCAGCTGCGGCGGAGGCCGCCGCGAGGGCGCTCTGACGGTGGCCGACCCGAAGCCGATCGAGGTCCGCGGTCTCTGCAAGCGCTACGGCGAGCTGGTCGCCGTCGACGACGTCGACCTGAGCGTGGAGCCCGGCGACGTCTTCGGTTACCTCGGGCCCAACGGCGCCGGCAAGACCACCTCGCTGCGAATGATGCTGGGCCTGATCGCCCCGAGCGCCGGCAGCGTTCGTCTCTTCGGCCGCGACCCCCAGGTCAGCATCAAGGCCTTGGAGGGGGTCGCGGGGTTCGTCGAAGCGCCGTCGTTCTATCCCTATCTGAACGGTCGCACCAACCTCGATCTCTTCGCCGCCCTCGACGGGAATGGCGCCGAGGGCAGGATCGAGGAGGCGCTGGAGATCGTCGGCCTCAGCGATCGCGCCAAGGACAGGGTCGGGACCTACTCGCACGGGATGCGCCAGCGTCTGGGCATCGCCGCCTCTCTCCTGCGCAAACCCCGGCTGCTCCTTCTCGACGAGCCGGCGACCGGCCTTGATCCCGGTGGGATGCGCGATATGCGCGACCTGATCCGAAACCTCTCTGGCCAGGGGATGACCGTCCTGCTCTCCAGCCACCTGCTGACCGAGGTCGAAGAACTCTGCAACCGGGTGGCGATCGTTCGCGAAGGCCGGGTTGCCTACCAGGGCTCGCTGGAGGAGCTGCGACGCCAGGCGGGCAGTGGCTACCTGCTGCGGACCAGCGATGACGAGCGCGCCCGCCGGGTCGCCGAGGCCCAGGACGGCATCGGCGAAATCCGCGCCGCGGGCGAGCGCGGCCTCACCTTCAGCGCCGAGAGCGAGAGCGCGATCGGCGCCCTCTCGCTGGCGCTGACCGAGTCGGGGGCCCTGATCCTCGAGCTGAGCTCGCGCCACGCGACGCTCGAGGACCTCTTCTTCAGGTTGACCGAGGGCGAGGAGGCGGAAGCCGCCAAGCGCGAACGGGCGCTCGAGGGCGCCGTGTGAACCCGGGCATCCTCACCGTCTATCGCTGGGAGCTGCGCAAGCTGCGTGCCCAGAAGCGCACCTACCTCGGGCTGGGCGCGGCGGCACTGGTGCCGATCATCTTCGTGGTTGCCCTCGTCACCCGCGGCGACAGCCCCAACGACGTCGCGTTCGGCCGCTACGTCCACGACACCGGGTTGGCGATCCCGCTGGTGCTGTTGCTCTTCGGGTCTATATGGATGTTCCCCCTGATCACCGCCCTCGTCGCCGGGGACATCGTCGCCTCCGAGGATCGTCACGACACCCTGAAGACGATCCTCACCCGCTCGGTCGAGCGCCATCAGGTCTTCGCCGGCAAGGTCCTCGCCACCTTCACCTACGCGGTCACGGCGATCGCCATCACCGGCGCCGTCTCCCTCGGGGCGGGCATCCTTGCCTCGGGTTTCAACTCGATCGTCAGCCTCTCCGGCACCACGGTCTCGGCCGGCGAAGGCTTGATGCTGGTCGGCGGCAGCCTGCTCGTCTACCTGATCCCGATCCTCGCGATCGCCTCTATCGGCCTGCTCTTCTCGACCGTGTTCCGCAACAGCGCCGCCGCGATCGTCGGCACCCTGATGTTCTCCCTCCTGGTCCAGCTGATCGGCATCCTGCCCGGGCTCGGCGGCTTGCAGCCCTACCTGTTGAGCACGCAGTTCAACGCCTGGCAGGGACTGCTGCGCTCGCCGGTGGACTGGGAGCCGATCGTCCGCGCCGCCTGGGTCTGCGCTCTCTACGGGATCCCGGCCTTGGCTGCCGCCGGCCTGGTCTTCCTGCGCCGCGACGTGGCGGGTGACTGAGAGCATGGCGGAGCGGGTCCTGATCGTCGAGGACGACGCTCCCGTCCGGCGAATGCTGGAGCGCAGCCTCGGCGCCGAGGGGTTTGAGGTGCGATCCGCGGCCGACGGCGGGACTGCCTTGGCGATGGCGGAGGACTCGGCGCCCGACCTGGTCGTGCTCGACGTCGCGATGCCCGGCCTCACCGGCATCGACGTCTGCCGGCGGCTGCGCGACAAGGGCCTTGCCGGCGGTGTCCTGATGCTCACCGCCCGGGACGCGGTCGAGGACCGGGTGCGCGGGCTCGATGCCGGCGCCGACGACTACGTGGCGAAGCCGTTTGCAATCGACGAGGTCGTCGCACGGCTCCGTGCCCTCACCCGGCGAGGGCGCGATCGCAGCGGCCGCCTCAACTTTGCCGGACTCACCTTGGACACCACGACCAACACGGTCGAAAGAGGGGGAGGGGGCGCGATCGAGCTGAGCCCGCGGGAGAGCCAGCTGCTCGAGCTGCTGCTGCGCGATCCCCGCACCGTCGTCTCCCGCGACGCCGCGATCGAGCGCATCTGGAGAGGGGCCGCGGTGAGCAACATCGTCGATCGTTACGTCGGCAGGCTGCGGCGCAAGCTCGGCGATCCGCCCATGATCCGGACCGTGCGGGGGGTCGGCTTCATACTCGACGCGTGAGGGGCAGGAGCCTCAGCGCTCGCCTGATCGCCGCCTCGATCGCCGCGGTTCTGCTGGCTGTGCTCGTCTTCGGCGTTGGCGCGCGGATCATCGTCAGCAGCCAGATGCACTCCTCGCTTGACCGGAGTTTGCGCCAGCGGGCGATCGACGTGGCGCGTCTCAGCGTCTCCGCGCCGGCGGTGCTGACCGCTCCCGGTGCGCTCGAGTCGCCGGTCTCCGGCAGGCAGCTGAGCGTCGAGGTGCTCGACCGCGGGCAGGCGATCGTCGCTCGCTCGCTTGCTCTGGGGGCAAAGCTGCTCCCGCGCGGGCCCGAGGTCGCCACCGCGCTGCACGGGCGCAGCGGCTTCGCGGATGCCGAGCTCGACGGAGAACCGATCCGCGTGTTTGCGGCGCCAATCGCCGACGTCGGCGGGCCGGCGGCCGGAGGGGTCGTGCTGGTCGCGGCCAGCACCGCCGACATCGAGGACACCCTGCACCAGCTCACCCTGCTGCTCCTGCTCTGCGGGGCGATCGCGGTCCTCGCGGGTGGCCTGGCGGCGGCTCTTCTAACCAGGCGCAGCGTCAGACCGCTGCGTGAGCTTTCATCCTCGGCGACGGCGATCGGGCGCACGGAAGACGCTTCCCGGCGGTTGGCGGAGCCCCCGGCGCCAGAGGAGATCGGCGATCTCGCCCGCGCCCTCAATGGCATGCTCGCCGCTCTCGAGCGCTCGCGCGAGCGGGAACGCCGCTTCCTCGCCGACGCGAGCCACGAGCTGAGGACGCCGCTCACCTCACTGATCGGGAACATCGACTTCCTCTCGCGCCACGGCGCCGGCGAGGAGGTCGTCGCCGACCTGCGCGGCGATGCGGAGCGTCTGCGCCGGCTCGTCGACGACCTGCTCGTGCTCGAGCGCGAGACCGCCGCGGCTGCCCCCGAGCAGCCGGTGCGGCTCGAGCGCACCGTCGCCGAGGTCAGCGCCGGGAACCCCAACGTGGTCACCCGGATCGAGGGGTCGGCGACGGTGATCGGCGAGCCCGATGCGCTTGCGCGCAGCCTGGAGAACCTGCTCGAAAACGCGGCGGTGCATGGACCCGTCGGCGGTCGGGTCGAGATTTCGATGAGGATTTTTGGCGGACGAGTCGAGGTAGCGGTCAAGGACGAAGGGGCGGGATTCCCGCCGGGCGCTGAGGCGGCAGCCTTCGACCGCTTTTGGCGCGCGGAGGAGGCGGCCGGGCGCTCAGGCTCGGGAATCGGCCTGGCGATCGTCAAGGCGACGGCGGAGCGCCACGGGGGAGGAGTGCGGGCAAGTGGATCCACGGTTACGATCACGCTTCCAATCGCCCCGGCGGTTGCCGAGGCCGAGCCATCCGCCGAGCCGGTCAGGTCCGACACTGAGCTTTAGGAAGCGCATTTAGGTTCATCCGCCGTGACCCATGCTCCGCAGCCCACTCCCGCTCCACCGGACGCCGATGGCCGCGCCTACTGGCGCGACTCGGTAGCCCGGCACGAGCAACCCTCCTTGCGACATAGCCTCCTCGACGTAGCCACCTCCGTGGTGCCCTATCTGGCTCTGACCGTCGCGATGTACCTCTGCCTCGATGTCTCGGTCTGGATCGCCCTTGCGCTCGCGGTTCCGGCGGCGGGCTTTCTCCTACGCACGTTCGTCGTCTTCCACGACTGCTCTCACGGCTCGTTCCTGCCGACCAAGCGGGGGAACCTGTGGCTCGGCCGGCTCACCGGCCTCCTCGTCTTCCAGCCGTTCGGGAACTGGCGCCACAACCACGCCGTCCATCACGGTACGGCCGGCGACCTCGACCGTCGCGGGACCGGAGACGTGCCGACGCTGACCGTCGAGGAGTACATGTCTCGCCCCTGGAAACAGAGGCTGGGCTACCGGCTGTTTCGCAACCCCCTGGTGATGTTCGGGCTCGGTCCGATCTGGTCGCTGATGATCGGGCCTCGCATCTGGTCGAACACGATGCGCCCGCGTCAGCGCCACAGCGTGATCGCGACGAATCTGGCCCTCGCCATCGTCATCGGGGCGATCGTCTGGCTCGCCGGCCTGGATGCGTGGCTGCTCGTACAGATGCCGATCGCGATCCTCGCCGGAACGCTGGGCGTCTTCCTCTTCTACGTCCAGCACCAGTTCGAGGATGTCTACTGGGCAAGCTCCGAGCACTGGAGCTATGCCGATGCAGCCCTGCAGGGAAGCTCCTACCTGAAGCTCCCGAAGCTCTTCCAGTTCTTCAGCGGGAACATCGGCCTGCACCATGTTCACCACCTCAGCGCCAAGATCCCCAACTACAACCTGCAGCGTGCCCACGACGAGAACCCGATCTTCCACGCTGTCCCGGTGCTGAGCGTTCGCGACGGGCTGCGCTCGATCCGACTCAAGGTGATCGATCCGGCGAGCGGCCGGCTGCTGACCTGGAGTCAGGTCAAGGCCTCCTCTCTGCCGAGCCCCGACGCGCAGGTACAGCTCGACGCCGGTTAGCGATGAGCAGTGCGGGGGCGAGCCTCCAGCCGCACTTCGATCACCGAGGTCAGAGAACCGCCTTCGGCATCGAGGCCGCCAATCAAATAGCCGATGTCACCAACGTCGGTGGCCGCGGCGTTGGTGACCGGAAACGGCAGGTGACCGGTGGAGCGGAGCCTCTTGGTAGAGGGGTCGAAAGACAGGATCTCGTCGGTCGGACTTTCCCGGGACCTGCCGCCGAGGACGTAGATCCGGCCGCCCAATGCCACCGCGGAAGCGTGCGAAAGCGGCCGGTGGAGACGCCCGATGACCCTGGCCTGACCGCTGCGCGTGTCGATCGCCTGAATCGCATCGGAGTCGAGCCCGCTGGCCAGCTCCCCGCCGAACGTGTAGATCGTCCTCCCAATGGCCGCCACCGCCGCGTAGCGAAACGGAACCGGAAGGTTCCCGACGGCAGTGAAGTGCCGCCCGTCGCTCGTCTGCAGCACCGGTCCGAGCGGGAGCCGGCCGTCGTAGCCGCCCAGCACGTAGATCCGGCCGGCGACGGTGATGGCGGAGAGATCGGACCGGGTGGTGGGAAGCCGGCCGATTGCCCGTGAGGATTCACTGCTGAACGATTCGACGGAGTCGAGCTCGCTCAGCGATCCGCCCCCGAAGATCAGGACCTTCCCGCCGAGCGCGGCAGCGGCGGTGTCGTGGCGTGGCTCGGATAGTGAGCCGAGATGGGTGAGCCTACCTGTCGCCGTGCGGAGCTCGAGTACTTCCGAGGTGGACACGTCGTTGCCGTCGAGGCCACCGAGCACCAAGATGCGCCCTGGCAGTCCAAGAACGGCCTCGCCAGAGAGCGCCGCCGGGAGCATGTGAGGCGCAAGCCGCGCGACGGGGCGCAATTGGCGCTGCTTTTGCCGCTGCTGTTGCGGCCCGCTCCGGGCGGTTGGAGACGGGCTCTCGCCGGGTCGGAATATGACGAACAGCCCGGCGGCCAGCGCCAACAGAATGGTGACCAAGGGCAGCAATCTGGTTCTCCGCCTGCGTGCCAACTGGCACCGATCCTTCCCGGCCAAGGTGAACCGTAGATGAGAGGAGGTTCTCTCTCATCTGAGATTCATCGGGACAGCACAGCCTGTGTTGGGTGAGCATGACGAAGCGAGCACGAATCACCATCGCCGCGATGCTGTCCGCGAGCCTCCTCCTCGCCGGCTGCGGTGGTTCCTCCGATCGGGCTTCGAACGGACCCAAGGGTGCTTCCCATGCGACGAAGGGCTCACGCACTGGGCTCGGGATTCCGCCGCTCCTCGATCCCCATGACGTCTACGCCGCCGATCGTCCGGGGATGCTCGCGCCCGCCGTACGGCACTTCCCCTCTCGCGTCTACGTGCCCAACAGCGAAAGCAACACCGTCAGCGTGATCGATCCGCACACTTACAAGGTGATCGACCAGTTCCCGGTCGGCTCGCTTCCCCAGCATGTGACTCCCTCCTACGATCTGAAGACACTCTGGGTGGATAACGACAAAGGCAACAGCCTGACGCCGATCGATCCGGCGACCGGCAGACCCGGCAGGGCGATCCCGGTCACCGACCCCTACAACCTCTACTTCACCCCGAACGGGCACTACGCGATCGTCGTCGCCGAGCGGCTGCGCCGACTCGACTTCCGCGATCCCCAGACGATGCGACTGCATCGCTCACTGTCGGTGCCGTGCCCGGGCGTCGACCACATGGACTTCACCGCCAATGGCCGCTATCTGGTTGCCAGTTGTGAGTTCGGCGCCCGCCTGATCGAGGTCGACGTCGCCCGCGAGCGACTCGTCGGCTCGCTCTCGCTGAAACAGGGTGCCATGCCGCAGGACGTCAAGCTCTCGCCCGACGGTCGCGTCTTCTACGTCGCCGACATGATGTCCGGAGGTGTCTGGCTGATCAGCGCCCGCAGCTTTCAGAAGATCGGCTTCATCCCGACCGGCGCCGGCGCCCACGGCCTCTACGCGAGCCGTGACTCCCGCGACCTGTACGTCTCGAATCGAGACGAGGGCTCGGTCTCGGTCATCTCCTTCGCCAAGCGCAAGGTCGTGCACAAGTGGTGGCTCCCCGGCGGCGGCAGCCCCGACATGGGAGGCGTCTCCACTGACGGCAAGGTGCTTTGGCTATCGGGCCGCTACGACGCAGAGGTCTACGCGATCAGCACCCGCACCGGCAAGTTGTTGGCGCGCATCCCGGTGGGCAGCGGCCCACACGGGCTTTGCGTTTACCCACAGCCTGGGCGCTACTCGCTGGGACACACCGGGGTGTTTCGCTAGAGCTCGATCGGGGCGCGGGACTCTTTGCAGCCTCTCAGGCTCCGCTCAAGCGCCCCCCGCTCGAACGGGCGGGCTCGGCGGCGGGCTCTGCATCTGCGCCAGGCCCCTCCTCGCCGCCACCCCTGCGCCGCCGCTTCACCACCAGATAGACGACCCCGACGACGATCGTCGCCAGGACCACGTAGTCGAGGTAGCCGAGCTTGTGCCGCCACTGTTCCCAGTTATCGCCGACGCTCTGGCCGATCAGCGCCAGCATCAATACCCAGGGAATGCAGCCGGCGAGGGTGTAGAGCGTGAAGCGCCAGAAAGGCATCTTCGCCACCCCGGCGGGAAGCGAGATGAAGGTGCGCACGAGCGGCAGCATCCGCGAGAAGAAGACGGTCACGGAGCCGTAGCGCTCAAACCAATCGTCGGCCCATCTCAAGTGCTTGGGGCTGATGTGGATCAGCCTGTTGCGCTCGAGCAGGTCGAGGCGCCCGTAGTAGCCGACCGCGTAGGCGATCCAGGAGCCGGCGAGGTTGCCGAGCACCCCCGCCGCCACCACTCCGAACAGGGTCAGTTCGCCTTTGGAGACGCTGAAGCCGGCGAAGAGCATGATCGCCTCACTGGGTATCGGGATGCAGGCCGACTCCAGGGTCATCAACACGAAGACGGCAAGGACGCCGGCCGAGCCGATGAATTCGGTGGCGAGGTCGACGATCGGTTCGACCACCTTGTCGGAGATGCTGGCGAGGAGGAGGGGGTGCACCGCGGGCCACTCTTTCGCCCGAGCCTTAAACGCAGATGAGAGCGTTGGGCCCGGAAGGAGGGGTGCGGCGACTCTCATCTTCGGTTAAGCGCGGTGTTCGACACTGCCGCGCCATGAACGAGATCGCAGCCCCGCCGATAGCCGCAGCCCCCCGCCACGACACCCCGTCACTGGGTCGTCAGATGCTCAACAAGGTCCCGGAGATCACCCTCTACTTCTGGATCATCAAGATCCTCTGCACGACGGTGGGGGAGACCGCGGCGGACCTCCTCAACGAAAACCTCGGTCTCGGCCTCACCAACACGACCTACATCATGGCCGCGGCCTTGATCGCGGTGCTGGTCTTCCAGTTCAGGTCGAGGAAATACGTGCCGGGCATCTACTGGCTCGCGGTGGTCCTGATCAGCGTCGTCGGCACGCTCTTCAGCGACAACCTGGTCGACAACCTCGGGGTCGAACTGCAGACGACGACGATCGCTTTCAGCGTCATCCTCGCCTGCGTCTTCGGAGCTTGGTACTGGAGCGAGAGGACCCTCTCGGTCCACACCATCGTCACCACCCGCCGCGAGGCCTTCTACTGGCTGGCGGTCCTTTTCACCTTCGCCCTCGGCACCTCGGCCGGCGACCTGGTCGCCGAGAAGCTCGAACTCGGCTACCTGCCCTCGGTGGGGATCTTCGCCGGGGCAATAGCCATCGTCACCGTTGCCCATTTCCGCTTCAAGCTGAACGCGATCCTCGCCTTCTGGATCGCCTACGTCCTCACCCGCCCCCTGGGCGCATCGATCGGCGACTATCTCTCCCAGCCGGTCGAAGAAACCGGTCTGGGCCTGGGGACGATCCTGACCAGCGTCATCTTCCTCACCGCGATCCTCGCCCTGGTCGTCTACCTGACGATCTCCAAGCGGGACCTGATCGCAGTTTCCAGCGCGGAAGCCCAGCTCAATGGACATGCGGCGGATGGGGAGCCCCGCGTCCTCGTGGTAACCAACAAGACCGATGCCACCCCGGCGGTCATAGAAGCGGTGCGCGAGCGCGCGGCCGCCGGTCCCGCCAGGTTCTTTGTGCTCGTCCCCAATCCCGATCATCTGCACTTCGACCGCAACAGCGCTGACACCAATCTGGGCAAGAAGGTGCTGGAGCGCGCGCTGCCTCTCCTCAGGGAGCCGGCCGGCACCGAGGTCGAGGGCAGGGTCGCCGCCAGCCCCAACGCTTACGACGACATCGTCGAAGAGCTGAAAAGGGGCGACTACCGGGAGATCATCCTCGAGACCCTGCCCAGCCACGTTTCGCACTGGCTGCATGTCGACCTGCCTGAGCGGGTGGCCGGCCTCGGCTACCCGGTGAAGACGGTGACGGCTACCCATTAGCGTTTGAGGACGATGATGAAGCTGGTCAGCCTGCTCGCCGCCGCAGCGCTCGCCACCGTCTCGGCGGGAGCCGCCGCAAGTCTCGGGGCTCCTCCCGTGCCTCCAAGCCAAGACGGGTTCGCCTCGCAGGTGGACAACCCGTGGTTTCCGCTCCGCCCTGGAACCATCGACCTGTATCGGGGGATCAAGGATGGCCAACCGTCACGCGACGTTTTCACGGTTACCCGCAGGACCAAGGTCATCCAAGGGGTTCGCTGCACCGTCGTCCGCGACAGGCTTTATCTGCGCGGGCACCTGGAGGAGCGCACGCAAGATTGGTACGCGCAGGACAAGGCCGGCAATGTCTGGTACTTCGGCGAGGCTACGGCCGAGCTGAATCCCGATGGGGGTGTCAAGAGCACCGAGGGGAGCTGGCAAAGCGGCGTGGATGGCGCGCGCGCCGGGATCTTCATGCCGGCGCATCCCCACCCGGGGCAGAGCGGCCTGCAGGAGTTCTACGAAGGGCACGCGCAGGACCACTTCCGCGTCCTGACCTCTCCGCGCGGGTTCGCACTCCCGGGGCGTCGTCCAAAGCCGCGCTCCTGACCAGAGAGTGGTCTCCGCTTGAGCCGGGAGTCGTCGATCACAAGCTCTACGTCCGGGGCGTTGGCACGGTGGTCGAGCAGACGGTCAAGGGTGGCGACGAGCGCAACACCCTGATCTCGGTGCGGCACGGGTAGCTGCCGCTTCTCCGGGTGACAGGGAGGGGGAGGAGCTGTTAGGGTGCCCTAACTCTCTGTTATTCGCTTTGGAGGCAAAGGCACTTGTCGTTCGCCCAAACCGCAGCCCTGGGAGCCCTGGCGGGCTTCACGATCTACCTCGGCCTTCCCTTCGGCCGCTTGCAACTGCTGGGTAACCGCGCTCGTGTGGCGCTCGCGATGTTCGCGGTCGGGGTGCTCGCCTTCATCTTCGTCGACGTCATGGAGCACGCCTTCGGGATCGTCGAGGAGGCGGTGGAAGGCTTCAAGGACGAAAGCGGCAGCCTTGGCCACGCCGCCGGCCTGGCGGCGCTACTGGGTGGCGGCTTTGGCGTCGGCCTTGCCGGGCTGGCGATGACCGAGCGCCGCCTGCGCTCGCTGCGTCCGTTACCCCCGATGGCGGGCGGCGCCGTCGATGTGTTGAGTGCCGAGGAGCTTCTCCGCGACGAAGTCGCCGCCCGTGCGAGGGCCCTGCGGACGGGAATGACGATCGCGGTCGCGATTGGACTACACAACTTCGCCGAGGGTCTCGCCATCGGGGTCTCGGCGAGGGCCGGGGACATCAGCTTGGCCACGGTCTTGATCGTCGGCTTCGCCCTCCATAACGCAACCGAGGGATTCGGCATCGTCGGTCCTCTCGGTGACGTGCGCCCTTCTTGGAAGTGGCTCGGATTGGTCGGGCTGATCGGCGGCGCTCCCACCTTCCTCGGCTCGATGCTCGGCTACAGCGTTACCTCCGAGCCCCTGGAGCTCGCCTTCTACGCGGTTGCGGGCGGAGCGATCCTCTACGTGATCGGCGAGGTCTGGAACGGGATGCGCCGCTACGGGCATCGTGAGCTCGGCCTATGGCTGCTCTCGATCGGCTTCTTCGTCGGGGTGGTGACTGACCTCGTGGTCGCCTACGGCGGCGGCTGATCCAGCACTCTGCCTCAGCCCCTTGCCGCAAGCGCCCCCGCGACTCTCATCTGACATTCATCTTCTCTGGGATGGTGTGCATATGCACGTCTTGGTCGTCGAGGACGAGGTGAAGATGGCGGCGCTGATTCGACGCGGACTGAGCGAGCAGGGGCTAACAGTCGACGTCGCCGGGAGCGGGGAGGACGCCGTTGGGGTGGCTCGGGCATCGGCGTATGACGCGATCGTCCTCGACGTGATCCTGCCTGGCATCGACGGCTTCGAGACCTGCCGGCAGCTTCGCCAGGAAGGGATCTGGTCGCCGGTCCTGATGCTGACCGCCCGTGGAGCGCTCGAGGACCGGGTCGCCGGCCTCGACGGCGGCGCCGACGACTACCTGACGAAGCCGTTCTCCTTTGCCGAGCTGCTGGCGCGGCTGCGGGCGTTGGTCCGGCGCGGCCAGAGCGAGCGGCCCGCGATCGTCGCGGTCGGCGATCTGCGCCTCGATCCCGCGACCCATCAGGTCTGGAGGGGCGAGACGGAGATCGAGCTCTCGGCCAAGGAGTTCGTCCTCTTCGAGACGTTCATGCGCAGGCCGGGCCACGTGCTCACCCGCTCGCAGCTGCTCGACCAAGCCTGGGAGTACGACTTCGAGCACCGCTCCAACGTGATCGAGGTCTACGTCCGCTACCTGCGACGCAAGATCGATCTGCCCTTCGGCGTCAAGTCGCTCGAGACCGTTCGCGGCGCCGGCTACCGGCTGCGAAAGGATGGCGGGCGCTGAGTCGCGCCTCGATCCGTCTCCGGGTCACCCTCGTCTTCGCCGCGGTGATGGCGCTGGTCCTCGGCGCCACGGGCGTCTTCGTCTACCTGCGGTTCGCAAACGAGCTCGATGCGACGATCAACGCGGGCCTGCGGTCGCGGGCGAGCGACGTCGCTTCCCTCGTCAAGGAGGCCGATTCCGGGCTGCGCGAGGGGCACCGGAATCTCGTCGGCCGCAGCGAGAGCTTCGCCGAGGTGCTCGACGCCGGTGGCGGTGTCACCGATTCCTCGGCGGCGGTCGGAGATCACGCCCTGCTGACGCCCTCCGAGCTGCGACGGGCGTTGCGCGCGCCGATCCTGCTCGATCGCGGCCCGCTTCCGGGCCTGCAGGAGGAATCCCGCCTCTTGGCGATTCCAGTCAAGGCGCGGGGCCGGGAGCAGGTCGTCGTCGTCGGCACCTCGACCGAGGGGCGCGGCGAGTCGCTCACCGATCTCGCCCAGCTGCTCCTGATCGGCGGGCCCGTGGCCCTCCTCCTGGCCTCGCTCGCCGCGTACGGGGTGGCCGCCGCGGCGCTGAAACCGGTCGAGGCGATGAGGTCGCGGGCGGCGGAGATTTCGGCGGCCGAGCCCGACCGGCGCCTTCCCGTCCCGCCGACCCACGACGAGGTCGCGAGGCTCGGCAAGACGCTGAACGAGATGCTCGAGCGCCTCGGCGAGGCGCTCGAGCACGAGCGCGCCTTCGTCGCCGACGCCAGCCACGAGCTGCGCACGCCGCTGGCGATCCTGCGGACCGAGCTGGAGCTGGCGCTGGCGGCGGGCCGCTCTGCGGAGGAACTGCGGGCGGCCCTGGCGTCGGCCGCCGAGGAGACCGACCGGCTCAGCCAGCTCTCCGAGGATCTGCTGACGATCGCCCAGACCGAGCGGGGGGAGCTGCCGCTCCGCCTGACCCGTCTGGGCCCGGCCGAGACCCTCGACGCCGTCAGCCGCAGATACTCCCGGCGGGCCGAGGAGAGGGGGAGGGAGATCGTGGTGGCCGCGCCTCCCTCGCTGGCGCTCGACGCCGACCGCCTGCGCCTCGACCAGGCGATAGGCAGCATGGTCGACAACGCCCTGCGCTATGGGGCCGGGCAGATCGAGCTCGAGGCGAGAGCGGAGGCCGGCTCGGTCGAGATCCACGTGTTGGATCGCGGCCAGGGGTTCACCGAGGAGTTCCTCGGACGGGCGTTCGAGCGCTTCAGCCGCGCTTCTGCGAGTAACCGCGACGGTGGCAGCGGCCTCGGCTTGGCAATTGTGCGAACCGTCGCGCGTGCGCACGGAGGCGACGCGCACGCCGCCAACCGCCCCGGCGGAGGAGCGGACGTCTGGCTGTCGCTGCCGCTCCGCCGCAAGTAGCCGCGGTGTTCTCATTCCATTCTCATCTGACCGGAGTACACCTCCTGGTCGAATAGCGAAACTTCGGCGAAGGAGGAGCTGTGAAGGCCAAGACGACGAGCTCCCTGGTGGGCGTCCTCGCCGCGGCCAGCCTGCTCGCGGCGGGGTGCGGTAGCGGTGGCTCGAGCACCTCGGCCGCAGGCAGCGCCTCGACTTCCGCAGAAAGCCACTCGACCGAAGGTCAGGCAGCCGGCAGCGGCGGCGTTCCAAGCGAGGCGCAGGCGGCCGCGACCGGAGACATTCCCGACAACCAGACGTTCCTCCTCTTCAGCGATCCCACGGCCGGCTACTCGATCCGCTACCCGGAGGGCTGGGCCCGACGGGGGTCGGGGGCCGACGTGACGTTCCAGGAAAAGGCGAACGCGATTCACATCGTGGTGAGGAAGGGCGCACCCCACGGTAAGCCGGGGGTGAAGAGCACCTACACGCGGCTGAGCGCGCCCGATCCCGTCACCGGCAAGCGTCTGCGGCTCGTCATCGACCGCTACGAATACGGCAGCAAGGGCAAGGTCGCGGTCCTCGATCTCGCCACCCCGGTCGGAGTCGACAACGTCGACGCCTACCGGATGATCAGCCAAAGCTTCGAATGGCGACGTTAGAGAGTCTCTACCGCGAGCCGGAGGCCGAGCAGGCGCCGCCCGAGTGGCCGGTGCTGGAGATGCACGACGTCTTCAAGATCTACCGCTCGGCCACGGTGGAGACCGTCGCTCTGCGGGGGGTCGACCTGGAGGTTCGCAAGGGTCAGCTCGTGGCGATCCTCGGTCCGTCGGGATGTGGGAAGAGCACCCTGCTTGCCTTGGCGGCGGGTCTCGATCGGGCCTCGGCAGGTGACGTGCGCAGCCTTGGCGCCTCACTGATCGCTCAGAGCGACCCCGAGCTCGCCGAATACAGGGCGCGAGGGGTCGGCATCGTCTTTCAGAGCAACAACCTCTGGCCGACGCTCACCGCCCTCGAGAACGTGGCGGCCTCGCTTCGCCTCTGCGGGGTGGAGTCTCCGCTCGAGCGCGCCGAAGACGCCCTCGCCGAGTTCGGGCTTGGCAGGCGTCGAAGCCACCGCGCGAGGGCGCTCTCGGGAGGGGAGCAGCAGCGGGTAGCGATCGCCGCCGCCGTCGCTCGGCGGGCGCCGCTCATCCTTGCCGACGAGCCGACCGGCGAGCTCGATGCCGACAACCAGCAGGTCGTGCTCAGCGCGCTGCGGCGGCTGCCGGCGGAATACGGCTGCGCCGTCGTCGTCGTCACTCACTCCAAGGTCGTCGCCGGAGCTGCCGATCGCGTCATCGAGCTCCGCGACGGAGCGGCGATTCGATGAGCGTCGCGACCGCCCCCACCACGGCCCTCTCCTCCTGCCGGGGCGCGTCGGTCATATATGGGGAGGGCGAGGCACAGGTGAGGGCACTGATCAAGGTGGACCTGAGCATCGCGCCGGGAGAGGGCGTTGCCCTGCAGGGCCCCTCCGGTTCCGGCAAGACGACGCTGTTGCACCTGCTCGGCGGCCTCCTCGTCCCCAGCTCAGGGGAGGTGCTCTGGAAGGGCAAGGCGCTCTCTTCTCTCGACGCGGCCGCTCGCGGTAGGGCGCGGGCCGGGGGCATCGCCTACGTCCTGCAGGGCTCCAACCTGCTGCCGACCTTCAGCGCCTATGAGAATGTCGCCTTCGCCGCTTGGGTCGCGGCCCGGGCCGGCCTCGACACTCGCGATGCACCGGCCGAGCTTCTCGGGTTGGTCGGCCTTGCCGAGAAGGGCGCCGCTTTGCCGGCCGAGCTCTCGGGCGGAGAGGCGCAGCGCGTCGCTCTCGCCAGGGCGCTCGCCTCCTCGCCGGAGCTGTTGCTCTGCGACGAGCCGACCGGCCACCTCGACTCCGACACCGCCAGCCGGGTGCTCGACCTGCTCGAAGCTCTGCAGGAGCGGTTTGGCTTCGCCCTGGCCATCGCTACGCACGACCGTGGCGTCGCAGCTCGTTGGACGCGCCAGGTGCGCCTCGCGGACGGGCGAATCGCGGCGCCTGAGAGATCATGAGCGCCGCCGTTCGGCTCGGGATCGCACGGCTCAGGCGAAGGCCGGCGCAGACCGCCACGCAGACTCTCGTTCTCGCTGTCGCCGTCGCTCTGCTCGGAGCGATGATCCTCTTCATCGGACACTCGCTGCGGACGATGACCGCCTCGGCCACGCGCAGCGTGCCGCTCGACCTCCAGGGGCCGGTCGTCAACTACGGTCAGGCTCGCTCGCTGGCCCGTGGGATCTCCAAGCAACCCGACATCGCCCAGGCCTCAGCCGTGGCAACGGCTCCCTTTGCCGGCGTCGGCCATCGAGGCGCCGCCGGGGTTACCGACGCGGGCTCCGGGGCGATCCTCGCCGTGCCCCCCGGCTACCTCCACCGCATCGATACCTTCCGCTACCTCAGCGGCGGCCTGCGGCCGGGCCAGGTCGTGCTCGACCAGCAGCTCGCGGCCACGCTGCGGGCCAGGGTCGGCGACGTCGTCACCCTGCGGCTCGGCGCCCACGCGCCGCCGCGAAGCTTCAAGGTCGGGGGTGTTGCCCTGGTCACCGCGCCCGACCTGCTCTTCCAGCCCCTCAACCCCCAGGTCGGTCCGGCGCCCGCGCAGCCACCGGCCAACATCGCGATCCTTCCCGTTGGGGCTTTTTCCCGCACGGTTGGCGGGGCGCTGCCGTCGCTTGGCACTGCCGGCCCTGCCTCGGCCTCGGTCCCGGGCGCTCTCCCCGGGGTCCAGTGGCAGGTGCAGGCACAGGTGGACAGGGGGAGCCTTGGCGGCACTCCAAGCGAAGCGTTCAAGCGGGCCGGGCAGATCCGCAACACGGTGGAACGGAGCTTCCCGGGGAAGATCCAGTTCGTCGACAACCTCTCCGAAGCGCTCGAATCGGCGACCGGGGACGCGCTCTACGCCGAGGCCCTCTTCATCATGCTCGCCGTTCCAGGCGCTCTCCTGGCGCTGGGCCTCGCCTACCTGGCGGCGCTGGGAACGGTGGAGCGCGACCGGCGCGAGCTCGCCCTGCTCCGCGCCCGCGGCGCGAGCCGGCGCCAGCTGCTCGGGATGGCAGCTGCGGAATCGAGCATCGTCGGTCTCCTCGGCGGCCTGCTCGGCGCCGGCATTTCCTTCGTCGCGGTCGCGTTGCTGATCGAAGGCTCGGTCGGGCTCAACGCAAGCAGGGCGGTCGGCGTGATCGTGGTTTGCATCCTGCTCGCGTTCGCGGGCGGGATGGTGGCGCGGCTCGGCACCGGCCTGCGAGCGTTGTCGGAAGCGGTGGCTGCCGGCAGGCGTGGCACGCAAAGCGAAAGCGTCCCGCTCTGGCGGCGGCTATATCTCGACCTTGCCGCGCTCGCGGTCAGCGGCTTGATCTACTGGCTGACCGCCAGCACCGGTTTCTCGGCGGTCGTCAACCCCGATTCGAACCCCACCCTCTCGCTCTCGATCTACATGTTCTTCGCCCCTGCTCTGCTCTGGATCGGGGCGACGCTGCTGCTGGTCCGGTTGCGGGGGACGGCTTTCGGCGCGATAGCGAGGCGCCTGCGTGGAGGGGAGCAAAGCCCCAACCGACGCACCTTCCTGCTGGCCAGCGCCTCCAGGCGTGGCCCGGCAATCAATCGGGGCCTGATCTTCGTCGGCCTGCTGCTTGCCTTCGGAGTCAGCCTCGGCGTCTTCGCGGCCACCTACAACCAGCAGGCCGGGGTCGATGCTCAGCTCACCCTCGGCGCCGACATCACCGCCACGGCGCCACCGGGGGTCACGACCAAAGCGGGCCTCGCCAAACGGATCGGCAGCGTGCCGGGTGTCGCCGCCACCTCGGCGGTCGATCACTCCTACGCCTATGTCGGCCCCGACCTCCAGGACACCTTCGGGATCGAACCGGCGAGCATCGGCAAGGCGACGACCCTGCGCGATTCCTACTTCATCGGCGCCGGAGCCCAGACGATGATGAGCCGCCTGCGGCGCAGGCCTGACGGGATTCTCGTCTCAAAAGAGACGATCACCGACTACTCGCTCAAGGTCGGCGACCTGCTCAGACTCAGGCTGCTCGACCATCGCAGCGGCAAATTCCACATCGTTCCCTTCCACGTCGTCGGCACCGTTCAGGAGTTCCCCTCGGCGCCGCGGGACTCGTTCATGGTCGCGAACCTCACCTACCTGCAGAAGGCCGACCGCGCCGGCGGTCCCAACGTCGTCTTCGCGAGCGCCAGCGAAGACCCGGCGGCGGTCGCGTCGCGCGTTACGGCCGCGACCAAGGGGTTCGGCGTAAGCGTCAAGGACATTCGGCAGCAGTCGGTCCAAACGGTCAGCTCGATCACCACCGTCGACCTGACCGGGATCAGCCGCCTCGAGCAGGCTTTCGCGATTGTCCTGGCGACGGCGGCGATGTGGCTCTTCGTCAATCTCGTCGTCAGCGAGCGCCGCCACGAGTTCGCCACGATGGCGGCGCTCGGAGCTTCGCTGCGTGACATCGGCGCCTTCGTGCGCAGCGAGGCGGTGGCGGTGCTCGCGGCGGCCTTGGCGCTGGCGGCCGTGCTCGGCTGGCTCCTCGCGGAGATGCTGATCGCGATGCTCCAGCACGTCTTCGACCCGCCTCCCGACCATCTCGCCATCCCATGGGGGTTCCTCGGGCTGCTCGGGCTCTCCGCCGTAGCCGGCGCCCTGCTCGCCGCTGTCGTGGCGGCCCGCTCTCTTCGGCGTCTGCCGCTGGGGGCGATCCTCCGCGAGGAGTGACCCTCTCATCTGGCCTTAATCAAGGGCGCTAATGATCGCCGCCGCGTGCACCCGATCTCCTACTTCCAAGCGATCGTCCTCGGCCTGATCCAGGGAATCGCCGAGCCCTTTCCGATCTCCAGCCTCGGCCACGCCGTGATCGTCCCCAAGGCCTTCGGCTGGAACATCCACCAGAACGACGACTACTTCCTCGCCTTCCTCGTCGCCACCCATTGCGCCACGGCGCTCGTCCTCTTTTTCTTCTTCCTCGAGGACTGGAAGCGGATCTTCCGCGGTCTCGGTCGCTCGCTGCGCGCTCGGCGCCTCGCGCCGGAGGACACCGACGCCCGCCTCGGCTGGCTGCTGGCGATCGGAACCGTCCCCGCCGGGATCCTCGGGCTGCTGCTCGAGCACTCGCTGCGCAGCATCTTCGCCTCGCCCGAGACCGCGGCGATCTTCCTCACCCTCAACGGGGTCCTGCTGCTCGCCTTCGAGAGCCTCCGGCGCCGCCAGCCGGTCCCGGGGGACGGCGAGGGCGATTCCGACCCGCGCATCGCCAAGATGAGCTTCCGTCAGGCGGCGGCGATCGGCACCGCCCAGGCGGCGGCGCTGATCCCGGGAATCTCGCGATCGGGCATCACGATGGGCGGCGGCCTGATCGCCGGCCTCTCCAACGAGGACGCCGCCCGTTTCGCCTTCCTGCTGGCGACGCCGATCATCGGCGCCGCCGGAGTCCTCAAGCTGCCCGAGCTCCTCGGCTCGGCCGGCGACGGCGTCCGCGGTCAGGCCCTGGTGGGCGCCTTGGCCGCCGCGCTCACCACCTATCTCGCCGTCAAGTTCCTGCTCCGCTTCTTCCAGACCAACCGGTTGACGCCGTTCGGCATCTACTGCATCGCCGCCGGCCTGTTCTTCACCTTGGTGTTCGCGCTGTGACCTCTCTGGCGTTCATGCGCCGTCCGGATCGGCACGGCTTCTCGAAGGTGCCCGAGGTAACGGCCTACTTTTGGATCGTCAAGGCGTTGACGACCGGGATGGGGGAGTCGACGTCCGATTTCCTCGTCCACAAGCTGGTGCCCGAGATCGCGGTCGTGCTCGGCGGGATCGCCCTCGTCATCGCCCTCTACCTGCAGTTCTTGAGCGACCGCTACGTCCCCTGGCGCTACTGGCTCGCGGTGGCGATGGTCGGGGTCTTCGGCACGATGGCGGCCGATGTCCTCCATGTCGGCCTCGGCGTCCCCTACGTCGTCTCGACGGTCTTCTACGCGATCGTCCTCGCCCTGGTTTTCCGTACCTGGTACCGCAGCGAGGGAACGCTCTCGATCCACAGCATCACCACCGAGCGGCGCGAGGTTTTCTACTGGGCGGCGGTGCTCGCGACCTTCGCCCTCGGCACCGCCGCCGGAGACCTCACCGCGGTCACCTTCGGCCTCGGGTTCTTCGGCTCGGGATTGATGTTCGCGGCGATCATCGCGGTGCCGGCGATCGGCTATTTCCGCTTCGGCATGAACTCGATCCTGGCCTTCTGGTTTGCCTATGTGGTCACCCGCCCGCTCGGGGCTTCCTTCGCCGACTGGCTGGCGGTCTCTTCGGCGCGAGGTGGCCTCGCGCTCGGCACCGGCCCGGTCAGCTTCGTCCTGGCGGCGATGATCGCCGCCTTCGTCGCCTTTCTGTCCGCCACCGGGAGAGACACGCCCGCGGATCAAGGGGAGCGGGGAGACCGCGGGTCGACCTCGGCCTTCTTGGCCTCGCCGCCTGCCGAGGAGAAGATTTAGGCAAAGCGAGGTTTCGTCTCATCCCCATCCAATCTGGCCCCTCGACCATCGATCGCTCAACCAAACGAAAGGTGAAGCGATGAGCAAGTTGAGGAAATTGACGGTGACCGCAGCGGCGCTGGCGGCGCTTGCCGTGGGGGGAGCCGCCTTCGCCCAGGCCCAGAATGCGGGCAACGGGGCAAATGTCACCGTGCAGCAGCCCAAGAGCGAGACGGGTGCGGCCGGCGATACCGACGGCGGGCAGAGCGGCGATCGGGGCGGGTCCGAGCCGGCTGGCAAGGCAGGCGAGCGGGAGTCGGGGGCGGACAGCGGCGCCGAGGCGCCCGAGTCGGCCTCCGAAAGCGACGGGCCCGACGGGAACCAGAGCCAGGGCGGTGGCGTCCAAGAGTCCGAGGACGGCGACTGATCTCAGCCCCCGAGTCCCTCTGGCGAACGCGCCGGAGGGGCTCGGGAAGCGGTGCTCGCTTGCGCGAGGATCCGTGTCAAGGTTCCCCGATGGCTTTGGCGGACATAGAGGCGAAGGCGGTTCGTGCGGTCGTGCGGGGGGATGTGCAGGGAGTCGGCTACCGCGATGCGGCGCTGCGCCGAGCACGCCAGCTGGGGGCGACGGGCTGGGTGCGCAACGGGGACGACGGCAGCGTGCTCGTCCACGCCGAGGGCCCCGAGGCGGCGGTCGAGGAGCTGGTGGCGTTCCTGCGCGAGGGGCCGCCGGGAGCCGGGGTCGCGGAGGTGACGGCCGAGCCCGCGAAGGTCGAGGGTCACGAGCAGTTCGCGATCCGCGGCGTCAGCGCCGGCGTCTTCGTCGTCCAGGAGCACGCTGCCACGGCCCGCCACTTCGACCTGCGCCTGGAGGTCGACGGGGCGATGCGCTCCTGGGCCGTGCCCAAGGGGCCCTCGCTCGATCCCGCCGTCAAGCGTCTTGCCCTGGAGGCCCCCGACCACTCGCTCGACCACAACGACTTCGAGGGCGCGATCGGGGACGGCGCCGCGATCGTCTGGGATCGCGGTCACTACGAGCAGGGGGGCAGGGTGGCCTGGCCGGAGGCGCTTGAGCGCGGCCATGCCGTCTTTGTCCTTCACGGGGAGAAGCTGCGCGGAGGCTTTGCCTTGCAGCGCACCCGCCCCGGCGAGAAGCCCCAATGGCTGCTGATCAAGCGGCGCGACGAGCAGGCGCGCCCGGGCTCGGACGTGGTCGCCGAGCAACCACAGTCGGTGCTCGGTGGCAGGACGCTCGACGAGCTCCTGGGACAGTACTGACGGCGTGCCCTACGCCGGCTCCTACCTCTGGCGATTGCGCCAGGCGATCGGCAGTGAGCTGGTGCTGATGCCGGGGGCGATGGTTGTCCTGCGGCGGGACGACGGCCGGATCCTCCTCACCAAGCGCGCCGACGACGGCACCTGGTGCCTCCCCGCCGGCGCGGCGGAGCCCGGCGGGAGCTTTGCCCGGACGGCGATCGAGGAGCTCGAGGAGGAGACCGGAGTTGGAGTGTCGGAGGACGACCTCGTCCCCTTCGGCTGCCTGTCCGAGGCCGAGGCCCACACGATCCACTATCCGAACGGAGACGTCACCCACTGCTTTGCCCTCTGCTTCCTGGCCGAGAGATGGAAGGGGGACCCCCGCCCGGACCGCGAGGAGTCGATCGAGGTTCGATTCGTCGATCTCAGCAGCCCTCCCGAGCCGGTTCATCCACCAACTGCCAAAGCACTCGAGCTGTTGAAGGCCTACCTCGGCTCGGGCCGGTTCCAGGTCCGCTAGCCCCGCGGGCTCGGGGGGTAGGGTTGCCCGAGTGGAGCGAATTCGACTGAGGAGACGGGGCATGGCGAACCGAGTTTTGTCGGGCCTGGCAGTGGCCGCGTTGGCGCTCGGTGGCATTGCCGTGGAGGAGGTCGCCACTGCGAGCGCCGCGCCGTCGTCCTCACCGACCCCAACCTCGCTGGACCGGGCGCTGGCGAAGATCGTCGAAGATCATCAGGGGCCGCCGGGAGTGCTGATGCTGGTCCACCGCCATGGCCGTGACGAGCTCTATCGCGCCGGCGTCGCCGATGCGAACAGCGGGGCGCCGCTGCGCCGCGACGATCACATCCGCATCGCCAGCGTCGCCAAGGCCTTCAACGGGGCGGTGACGCTATCCCTTGCCGATCGAGGCGCACTGGCCCTCGACGAGACGGTCGAAAAGGGCATCCCCGGCCTGCTGCCGCTGGCCGGCCCAGTGACGCTGACCCAGCTGCTCCAGCACACCGGCGGCATTCCGGACTACATCCGCACCAAAGCGTTCATCAAGCAATTCACCAAGGATCCGGCGGCCTACATCTCGCCGCGGGGCCTGCTCGGGTTCGTCCACGACGAGCCACTCGAGTTCGCACCCGGTTCGCGTTACCGCTACTCCGACACCGACAACATCGCCGCCGGCCTGATGGCCGAAGGCGCCACCGGCAAGCCCTATGGCCAGCTCCTCGACGAACTGGTCTACAGGCCGCTTGGCCTGCGTGGGACGAGCCTGCCCCGCACGGTGAGGATGCCGCAGCCGTTCGTGCATGGCTACGACATCGCGCCCGGCAAGCCGCCTGAGGACGTTAGCGAACTGATCAACCCCGCGGGCGCCTGGGCTTCGGGAGGCATCGTCTCGACCCCGGCCGACCTCGGCCGCTTCATCCGCGGCTACGTCGGCGGTCGCCTCTTCGGCGGCGCCGCGCGCCGGGCCCAGTTCCAGTTCCGCCCCGGCTCCTCGTCGCCACCGGGGCCCGGGCCCAACTCCAGCGGTCTTTCGCTCTTCCGCTACCGGACTGCCTGCGGGAAGGTCTTCGGCCACACCGGCTCCTTCCCCGGCTACCGCCTGTTCGCCGCCGCGAACCGGACCGGCAGTCGCTCGGTCGTCTTCGTCGCCAACGCCCAGATCGTCCCCGGCCAGGGCTCGAAGCGAGTCTCCGACGCGATGCGCGACGTCCAGCGCCTCGCCGTCTGCCGAGCGCTGCGCTGACTCGGCTGGGCACGACTACGGTGTGCACGTGACCGCGACGATCGACGAGCTGGTGGTCGCCGACGCGCCCGATCGTTGGGCGGCGCTCGGGTTCGAGGTCGCGGGCGACACCTGTGTCCTCGGCGAGGTGCGGATCCGCCTCGCCGGACCGGACGCGGGCAAGGGGCTGGTCGGCTGGTCGCTGCGCGACATCGGCGGAACCGATCTGGACGGACTGGCGACGACGCGGTCGGATCGCCCGCTGCCGGGGGCTCCGCCGGACCACGCCAACGGCATCGCCGCGCTCGATCACGTCGTCGCCATCACGCCAAACCTCGAGCGGACCGTGGCGGCGCTGCGGCGCGCCGGGCTCGACCTGCGCCGCATCCGCGAGGAGCCGACCCCCGCCGGTGCTCCGCGGCAGGCCTTCTTCCGCCTCGGCGCAAACATCCTCGAGGTCGTGCAGGAGCCCGCCGAGGCGATCGAGCGCGCCGGGGATGACCGGCCCGCCTTCTTCTGGGGGCTCGCCCTCGTCGCCCCCGACCTGGACGCGACCGTCGCCGCGCTCGGGGATCGCGTCAGTGAGATCCGCCCTGCCGTCCAGCCCGGTCGCCGCATCGCCACCCTCCGCCGCTCCGCCGGGCTCGCCGTGCCGATCGCGCTGATCACGCCGCCCTCGAAGTGAGGGCGCAACTGTCCTTACGTATGGCGGCAGGCTCTCACTGGCGAGTTTTCGTCCTTATACGGGGGGTAAGTCGCCAGAGCGGTGTCGTCACCCGGGGCGCAGGTGCTTGACGCGGAAGCCCCACTCGCCTTTCAGGCGCGCCGCGATCAGGGAACGGTGACAGGCCTCCGGATCGCGCTCGACGCAGAACAGCGCCGCCGAGCTCGCGCCGATCCACTTGACGATCGGACTCAGGTCGACGGGGTCGAGGATCTGCTCGGTGTAGAGGCGGGCGTACTCGGGGGCGAGGGTCGTGCGGGAGCGTTTGCCCTCGCCGAGCCTGGCGTCCTCTCGGTACTGGATCTGGCGTAGCTCGGTGGTCGGCGCCAGCTCCTTCAGGTGGGTGTAGCCGATGCCCACCTCCGGCAGCGCCGCCTGTAGGCGGCGGGCATTCGCCCAGGCGTACTCGCTGCCCCGCACGCCGCGGCGCTGGCGCACGTCGAGCAGAAGGTCGACGCCGGCACCGTCCAGGGTTGCGAGGAACGAGTCGCGGTCGAAGCCGTAGACGCCAATCGTCGCGATCGAGGCCACGGAGCCGGCCTGCCGAGTGCCGCTCAGCCCCGCTGCTCGGTCGGCCGGATCAGGATCTCGTTGAGGGAGACGTGCCAGGGACGGGTCACCGCGTAGGCGATCGCGTCGGCGATGTCGGCGGCCTGGAGTATCTGGATGCCGGCGAAGCGCTCCCTCACCCGGTCTTTTATCCCCTCGCGGAGGTGGTCGGTGAGCTCGGTCTCTACCGCGCCGGGCTCGACGATCGTCGAGCGGACCTTGCGGGCGGCGAACTCCTGGCGGAAGGACTCGCTGAAGGCTCCGACGCCGTGCTTGGTCAGGTTGTAGACGCCCGAGCCGGCACGGGCGACGCGGCCGGCGACGGAGCTGATGTTGACCACGTCGGCGCAGCCTCGCTGCGAGTCCTCGGCCGAGGAGAGCAGGTGGGGGAGGGCGGCGTGGGTGGTGTTGATCAGGCCCTTGAGGTTGAGGTCGATCATTCGGTCCCATTCCTCGGTGGGAGCGTCCTCGATCGGACCCAGCAGCATCTGGCCGGCGTTGTTGACGACGATGTCGAGCCGCCCCAGCTCATCAACGGTGCGGTCGACCGCGGCTATCGCCTGCGCCTGGTCGGTGATGTCGGACTGGATCGCCAGGGCGGTGTGGCCCTGGCCACCGATCTCGGCGGCCAGCCTCTCCAAGCGCTCCAGCCGGCGGGCCGCCACCGCGACCTTGGCCCCCTGGGTCGCCAACGATCGCGCGGTCGCTTCGCCGATGCCACTGCTGGCGCCGGTGATCAGCGCAACGGTTCCGTCGAGTGGGGTCGTCATAGCTTCCTTTCACTCGTCTCCACAGTCACAATCGGCCCGCGACCCAGTCTACGCACGCCCGAGCTCAAGCATTTCGAGCGCTGGTCGACAAGACAAGATGCCGACCTGCCCAGAAGCTCTCCGCGTTCTGCAAAATCGCCTCACTCTGACGCTGGCCGTCGTGGGGGTCTCGGCGCTCGCCGGACCGGCCCTCTCGGTTGCCGCCCCGGCGCCGTCTGTCTTGACTTTCAAGACCGCCAAAGTCGGCGCCCCCGGAAACCCCTCGGTCGGCATCGTTCCCTTTACCGACGCCGTCTACTCGTCGTGCGCCGAAGCGCCCCAGACCGGGCCCGCCTGCCAGCAGGTGGGAGGGGTCAAGTACCGCTATGGCATCGGCCAGCTCGAGGTCACCGTCGCCCAATATGTGGCGTTCCTCAACACGGTCGATCCCGCCGGTCGCAACAAACATCGCCTCTACAGCGCCAACGAGAGCTCTTCGGCCTGGCCCAAGTACGGGCAGATCGATTTCTCCTCCGGCGCCGCCGAGGGTCGTCACTACTCGGTGGCCTCGCCGGAATGGGCCGACAAGCCCTACGGCTTCGCCAACTTCCTGCGCTCGGCGCGTTTCGTCAACGCGCTCTACAACGGCCAGCTGCTCTCAAAGCAGGCCAGCGCAAACGGCGGCTTCCGCTATGTCACCTACCGGGTTCGGCTCTCCAGGCAGACCGAGCGCGGGATGTACGACATGACCGTGCGGGCGATGACCCGCTCTCACAAGTCGGGCTTCGTCGTGCCAAGCCAGAACGAGTGGATCAAGGCGGCCTACTACGACCCGAACGGCGGCGGCAAGTACTCCTACTGGAAGTACCCGACCAATCCCGGTGTGTTCGAAACCGAAGACGAAGCGGCGAGCGCCCCCGAGTCGACGACGCTCGACCCCACCACCGGCGACGTCACCAACGCCTCGACGCAGCCGCTGGCGACCTTCCACACCGAAAAGCAGCCTGCCCCGAGCTGGTGCCCCTCGCCCTTCAGCGCGGAAACCTGTGCGACCGTCAACCCCCTTGGGATGGACGCGACCACCTACGAAAAGGCCTACCAGGGCAGCCTCGGCACGGTCGGCCAGGCATTGACCACCTCGCCCTGGGGAACTCTCGATCAGGGCGGCAACGCAGTTGAGTGGACCGATACGATCACCCCGCCGCCATTCGGCGCGAAGGGGCACCGCGTCTGGCGACGGTTGCACGGCGGTATCGCCAACGCCCCCGTGTACCAGCTCTGGCTCTCGGCGGTAGGGCTGCAGCCACAGGACAACACCCTCTTCACCGCCACCTATCCGTGGCTCGGCATCCGCATCGGGGTGCTCGGCGATCTCGCGACGAGCAAGCGCTGACCCCAGGTGTCGTAGTCCCAGCCGCATCTCCCTGTCCGCGGGGCGGACTACGTTTCCCGCTCATGCGCCTCTCGCTCCGACGCCTCCATCTCGTATCCGGCGCGCCCGCTGCTCTGGCGGCTCTGATGGCGCTGGTGCTGCCGGCGGGGCCGGCGTTCGCCGCGCCGGCGCCGCAGCACGCTCACCAAAAAGGACCGCAGCGCGGGACGCTCACTCAGCTGCGCGGATCGAGCGGCTGTCTGGTCGACCGCTCGGCGCCTTCGGACGGATGTGGGATCGCGCGTGCCCTCGAGGGGCCAGGGCCCTTCATGGGCTCACGCGCCATTGCACTCAGCCCCGATGGCAAGAACGCCTACGTCGCCTCCTCGAAAAGCGACGCCATCGCGATCTTCAAGCGCAACGCACGCACGGGAACGCTGACCCAGGCGAAAGGAGCGGCAGGGTGCGTCGCCGCCAAAGGCGCCGGCGGTTGTGCGACCGCCACCGGGCTCAACGGCCCGAACTCGGTGGCGCTCAGCCCCGACGGCCGCAACGTCTACGCGACCTCGCGGGCTAGCAACACCGTCAGCGTCTTTCACCGCAACCGCTCTACCGGTGCGCTCAGTCAGCTTCCCGGAGGTGCCGGCTGCATCTCCGGGCTGCCCGTCCCCAACTGCGCCAATGGCCGTGCGCTGGCCGGGCCCGACGTCGTTGTCGTCAGCCCAGACGGGGGGAACGTCTACGTCGGATCGTTCTTCGGCAACGCGGTGGCGGTCTTCGGTCGCGATCGCGCCACGGGCGGCCTCACGCAGCCCGGTGGCAGCGCCGGCTGCATCGCCGAAGCGACCAGCGGCTGCGCCCCGGGCCTCGCCCTGGGCGCGCCGGAGGGGATGGCGATCAGCGGCGACGGCGACAGCGTCTATGTAGCCACCGCCCTCTCCAGTGCCCTCGTCGTGCTCTCGCGCGACCCGTCCACCGGCACCCTCACCCAGGCGAGCGGGGGCGGCGGTTGCATCGTCGACAGCCCGCTCGCCGGCTGCGCCATCGGGGTGCAGCTGAGCGGCGCGAACGCGGTGACCGTCAGCCCCGACGACGAGGGTGTGTACGTGACCTCGCTGTTCAGCAACAGCGTCACCTCTTTCACTCGCTCGACCTCCTCGGGCGTCCTCACGCAAAAGGAAGGCACGTCCGGCTGCCTGGTGTGGCTGCGTGCCGTCGGTTGTTCGTTCGGTCGCGCCCTCAGCTCACCCGAGGGGCTCGCTGTCTCGCCGGACGGGACCAACGTGTACGCCGCTGCGTTTGCCACCGGCGCTATTGCTGTCCTCGATCGCAGTCCTAAATCCGGCTCGGTGGCGCAGATGCCGGGCTCCGCCGGCTGCGTGGCGCGGCGTTCGGTTCCGGGCTGTACGCGGGGCCGCGCACTGCGCGGGGTCAGCTCGATCGCGCTCAGCCCCGACGGCCGCTATCTCTACTCGACCTCGTTTGGCAGCAACGCCGTCGACATCTTCCGGAGGAACAAATGAGCGCAGCCGACAAACCCAAGGACGGGCTTACCCGTAAGGAGTTGATCGGGTCTGGAGCGACTGCCGCAGCGGCAGCGCTGTTGGCCCAGGGAAGCGGCGTCGAGCAGGCGCTCGCCGCAGCGAAAGGGAAGCGGCGTGACGTCGCCGGAATGAACATCGTCCTCTTCCTCACCGACCAGGAGCGGGCGATCCAGCACTTCCCACCAAACTGGCTGCGCCAGAACCTGCCGGGAATGAGGCGGCTGCAGCGGCACGGGCTCAGCTTCGAACGCGCATTCACCAACGCCTGCATGTGTTCGCCGGCGCGCTCGACCCTGATGAGCGGCTACTTCCCCGCTCAGCACGGGGTCAAGTACACGCTCGAGGAAGAAATGGAACCCCCCAAGAACCCGCAGGTGGAACTACCGGTGGATCTGAAGAACCTCGCCACGGTGATGAAGGCGGCGGGCTACAACGTCATCTACAAGGGCAAGTGGCACTGTTCGAAACCGGCGAAACCGGGAGAAGCGGTCCCGGCCGACCTCGAAAAGTACGGTTTCTCGCTCTGGAACCCGCCGGACGCGGGCGCCAACCAGAGCGTTCCTGAGGCCGGCGGCGGCTTCGTCGACAACGACGGGCGCTTCATCGACTCGACCGGCGAAGGGGCGGCCGAAGGCGCACTCCAGTACCTGGGCTCGAAGGCGGCCCAGCAGCAGCCCTTCTTCATGGTGATCTCGGTGGTCAACCCGCACGACGTCCTCTTCTACCCGAGCAAGAGCTTCACCGAAGCGGGCTACGACGACTCCTGGCTGGAGGGCAACATCCGCGAGCCGGCCACCTGGGACGAAGACCTCTCGACCAAGCCCTCGGTCCAGGCCGAATTCCTGCGCATCTTCAACCTCACCGGGAAGCCGGAAAACGCCGAGCAGCGACGCAACTACCTGACCTTCTACGGCAACCTG
The DNA here is from genome assembly GCA_963770315.1 of uncultured Solirubrobacterales bacterium. GTDB lineage: Bacteria > Actinomycetota > Thermoleophilia > Solirubrobacterales > 70-9 > VRUE01. The sequence goes on along the minus strand of CAVYPC010000002.1, from coordinate 1,688,738 downwards.
ATGCGCTCCTCCGACAGCTACCTGGTCAACGTCCTCGACAAGCTCGAAGAGACCGGCCTCTTCGACAATACGCTGGTGGTCCGCACCGCCGATCACGGTGAGATGGGCCTGGCCCACGGCGGCCTGCGGCAGAAGAACTTCAACTTCTACGAGGAGGCGACGCGGGTGCCGCTCGTCTACTCGAACCCGAAGCTGTTCCCGAAGCCGGCGCAGACCGACGCGCTCGTCTCCCACGTCGACTTCCTGCCGACGCTGGCAAGCCTGGCGGCGGCGCCTAAGAGCGCCCGGGCGAAGTGGCAGGGGGTCGACTACTCGAAGCTGGTCCTGCACCCATCCTCCAACCGCACTGCCCAGGACTATGTCGTCTTCACCTACGACGACTACCAGTCGGGCCAGTCCCACCGTCCCTATCCAAAAGCGCCCAATCACATCGTCAGCATCCGCGAAGGGCGCTGGAAGCTGGCCAAGTACTACGACGTCAAAGGCGGCAAGCCGCCGCAGTGGGAGATGTACGACTTGAAGGTCGATCCGCTGGAGAAGGTGAACATCGCCTTTCCCGGCCACAAACGCACCCCCGTGCAGGACGAAGAGCTCAAACGCCTCAAACGCAAGCTCGCCCAGGTCGAAAAGACCCGCCTGCGACCGCTTAAGATGACCTCATGAAGGCGGCGGTGATATTTGAGAACGGTCCGCCGGACGTGCTTCGTTACGAGGACGTTCCCGATCCCGAGTGCCCCGATGGCTGCGTATTGCTGGACGTCGAGGCGATCAGCATCGAGGGTGGCGATCTCCTCGCCCGCGCCGGCTCGCCGCCGGCGAGCGTTCCGCACATCGTCGGTTATCTGTGCGCCGGCACGGTGATCGAGGTCGGCGCCGGGGTCGAGAGCCCCGCTGTCGGCGAGAAGGTGGTGGCACTGAACGCGGCCGGCTCCCATGCCGAGAAGCGGGTCGTGCCGGCCGTGATGACCTGGCCCATCCCCGAGGGGCTCGACCCCGCGGTGGCCGCGTCCATCCCGGTTGCGCTGGGCACGGCGCACGAGTGCCTCTTCACCGCCGCGAACCTGCAAGAGGGGCAGACGGTGCTGATCCAGGCCGGTGCAGGCGGTGTTGGTATGGCGGCCATCCAGATGGCGAAGCAGGCCGGCGCGACGACGATCTCGACCGCCTCGAGCGACGAGAAGCTGGAGCGCTTGAAGCCGCTCGGACTCGACCACGGCATCAACTACGCGAGCGAGAGCTTCGTCGACCGGGTTCGCGAGCTGACCGACGGGCGCGGCGTCGATGTAATTCTGGACTCGGTCGGCGGGAAGAACCTGGTCGACGGCATAGACGCGCTGGCCTACCGGGGGACGCTGGTCAGCGTCGGCGTCGCCGCCCGGGCGGGCTCGGACGTCGAGGCCAAATTGCTGTGGGGGAAGAACAACACCCTGCGTGGCGTCTACCTGGGCGGGGCGATGCTCGCCGAGTACCCGAGGATCCATCCGATGATCGCCGATCTGATCGGGCGTGTGGCAAGCGGGGAGCTGCACGTCGAGATCGACAGGTCCTTCGCGCTGGCAGAAGCCGCGGCGGCCCATGCCTATATAGAGGGCCGGACCGCTTTCGGCCGGGTGGTGATGGTTCCGTAGCGAGGCCGGGCGATCGGCAGGCATTCGGGGCGAGCAGCGAGCCGGAGATCGAAGCAGATCGGCTGCGGAGGATCGACGGGAGCTGCAAGCTGGAGCCCGAGTTCGTGCTGGAAGACGTCGAGCTCGCCGGCGGTTCCCTTGCAGGGGCCGAGGCGGGATCTGGGCGCCTGGCCCACGCCCGGCTGAACGATGTAGATCTGCGCGAAGCCAGGCTTCGTGGCATACGGCTCGTCGACGTCTGCGGCGCGGCGATCGACGCATCTAACGGCGACTGGCGCGGGGCGCATATGCGCCGCGTGCTCTTCTCGGGTTGCCGGCTCACGGGTTGGACCCTGAGCGAGGCGAACCTGGAAGAGGTGGTCTTTCGCGACTGCAAGCTCGACTACGCCAACTTTCGCCTCGCCGAGCTGACTCGTGTCTCCTTCGAGGATTGCGTGCTCACCGACACCGACCTCGGGGGGATTCGCTGTCGCTCGTCGCGCTTCGCCGGCTGCCGGATGCACGGCACGGATCTCAGCAAGGCCGAGCTCGACGGCGTTGACCTGCGTGGCTCTGACCTGAGGCTCACAGGTGGGGTCGAAGCCCTTCGCGGCGCGGTCCTCGGCACCGTTCAGATCATCGACCTCGCCATTCCGCTGGCAGAAGCGGCGGGGATCGTCGTCACCGACGACTGAGCGCTCCGGCGACGCAGCCGCTGTGCTTCAGCGACCCAGCTCGAACAGGGCGCAGCTCTCCAGCGTCTCGCAGGCGCAGCTGCTCGCCGCGGTCAGCCAATCGCGCATCCCCCGGGCCTTCTCGATCAGGGCGTCGACCTCGGGCAGCTTGCGGGCGGCAAGCGCCTGCAGCTGCTCGTGTGCCGGCGCGCCCCGGTCGATGGAGGACAGCAGGGCCCGAACCTCCTCGAGCGAGAACCCGGCCCGCTTGGCGACGGCGATGATGCCGAGGCGCCTAACGGCGTCCTCGCCGAAACGTCGCCGACCGCCGATCCGCTCAGCCTCCGGCAGCAGACCCTGGCGCTCATAGAAGCGGATCGCCGAGACGTTGACGCCCGCCCTCTCGGCGACCTCCCCGATGCTGAGCGTTGCGTCTGCCACGTCGATCTCCTCTTGACCTGAACCTGGGTTCAGGTTCAACACTAGCGCTGGACCCAGTGAAACCCGGAGGGAAGGGACGATGACCGACGACAACCCAATCGTGTGCTCGCTCGATGCCGAAGGTCTCCAACGGCGACTCGCGGCGATAGCCGCGGTCGGCGCGGACAGCTTGATCTCGACCCAGGTTGAGGGGGACTGCCACCTGTTGCGCTTTCGCACAAATGCGGCGACGCGGAAGCGCCTCGAGGAGATCGTTGCCGCCGAGGCCGAGTGCTGCTCGTTCCTCGACCTGTCGCTGCATGGGGAGGGAGACAAGCTGGTGCTCGAGATCGCGGCGCCCCAGGAGGCGCAGGCGCTCGCCGGCGGCATCGCCACTGCCTTTCTGGCGGCGAGTGGGTGACTGCGCGGAGGGGCGGCGGAAAGCCTGGCGCCGGGCGCGCTCAGGAAGCGGCGAGGAACTCGCGCATTCGCGCGCTCAGCAGCGCCGGCTGGTCGAGCGGCACCAGGGTGTGGTCGAGGCGCTCGAGGAACTCGGCCAGGATTGCCACCATGCCGCGCAGCGAAAGCTGCACGGAGCGCGTCGGCGACCATCGATCGCAACCGTACAGCAGGTGCATTACGTTCTCGCGATGAGCCGCTCCCCCCGAATACGCCACGCCGCCCGGGTGCTGCTGATCGACGGGGAGGAGAAGCTCCTGCTGTTCCGGGCCGAGCGTCCCGAGACGGGCGAGGTGTTCTGGTTTCCACCGGGCGGGGGCCTGGAAGAGGGTGAGGACGTGCGCGCGGCCGCGGTGCGCGAGGTGGCGGAGGAGACCGGCCTCGCTGACGTCGGCCTGGGCGCGGAGGTCTGGCGCCGGCGGCACTTCTTCACCTGGCGCGGCCGCGAATGGGACCAGCGCGAGCGCTGGTTCGTCGCACGGGTGGCGCACTTCGAGCCCGACAGGGGCGCGATGTCCGAGAGCGAGAAGGCGGAGCTCACGGAGTGCCGTTGGTGGGCGCTGGAGGAACTGGAGACGACGACCGATGCGCTGGCTCCGTGCGAGCTGGCGAGCCTGCTTCGCTCCCTGCTGGCCGAGGGGCCGCCGCTGGTTCCGATCGACGTCGGTCCCTGACCCGCCCGCGATTCACGCCAGGCGCCGCTCGAAGCTCTGCTCGAGCGAGTGCTCGTCGCGGTCGCCGGGGATCGTCTTGTCGAGGCTGACGGTCGACGCGCGTCCATCGATGTGGAGCGACGCGACCTGGTTGTCGAAGTAGGGCCCCTCCAGCAGGCGCCACCGTATCTTTGGGTCCGGCGCGCCGGAGAGCCGCGCGAGCCCGGACGCGAGCAGCTTGAACGGCCGGGTGAATCCAGCCCTGACGACAGCTCGCTCGCGCTCGTCGAGCGGGTTGCGGTAGGGGGAGCAGACCGCCTGGTAGACGGGGCTGCGGTTACCGCCTCCGCGAAAGGCGACGTCGCAGAGGTAGGCGTGATGGACGTCGCCGGAGAGGACGACGACGGAAGCCGGCGCCGAGCCTCGCTGTCCGGTGGCGACCTCGCCGAGCAGGTCGCGCAGGCGTTCGAAGGAGGAGCCGAACGAGGCCCAGTGGTCGAAGTCGACCGCCCGTCGCAGCTTCTCGCTCGCCCGGGAGAGCCGGGGGCCGAATGCGCCGTCGCACATCCGCTCGTTCCACGCCTCGAGCCGGTCGAAGCCCGGCGAGAGCAGGAAGGGCACGGTGGTGGCGATCAGCAGGTGGTCGAAGTCCCCCGTGGCATGCTCGACGACCCAGTCCCACTCCTCGTCGTCGAGGATCGCGCGCCTGTCATGCTCGAGCACCCGGCCGGCCCTGGAATCGACGAAGATCGCACGGGTGCGGCCGAAGTCGCGGCAGAAGCTCCAGCGGGTCCCCGCCTCGGTCGAGCCGATCCGGTGCGCCCACTCGAACAGCTCCTCATCCGCGTGCTGGTTGCCACGGACCCGCGAGTAGAGCTCGTTGCGGTCGAGCTCGTGGGGGGAGAGGTTGCCGAGGTGCTGGTAGATCCAGTAGCTGGCGATGCAGCCGACAGCGCGCCGGTGCCACCACGACCGCTGCCGCATCTCCCGTAGCCACGAGCGCGAGATGTTCCAGTCGTCGCTCATGTCGTGGTCGTCCCAGAGCATCGAGATCGAGACGTTGGAGAAGAGCCAGCGAATCAGTGGCTCCCGCCAGCTCTCCTGGTAGAGCCAGGTGTACTCCTCGAAGTCAGTCACCTCCTCGCCCGGCGGAGTTGCGGTGCCGCGCCTGGTCCTTATCCGCTCGCGCGCCCACGGCGAGCCCTCGTCGACGTAGACCTGGTCGCCGAGCAGGAAGAGCTGGTCGGGCCAGCGCTCGCGGTCTCTCCGCGCCATCTCGCCGGCGAGCACCCAGAGGGCGTCTATCTCGCGGCCCTCTTCATCGCTGTCCTTCGACTCCGTGTACGGCGGTTCGTGGGGAAGGGCGACCCGACAGGAGCCGAAGCAGATGTCCAGCGGACGTTCCCTGTCGACGGTTCGGATCCTGCTGGGTGGCAGCTCCGAAGACGGATCCGGCCAGCGCCTCCTGCCGTCGAGCGCGACCTCGTACTCGTGGGTGGACCCCGGCTCGAGATCCTCGAGACGGACCAGGGCATAGTGGTGTCCCGCGACCCTGAAGGTCGGCTCGCGACGGCCGAGGACGTCGATCTCGCAGGCCTCGCTGGTCTCGACGAAGATCGTCGCCTCGGTCTCCGAGACGTAGCGGAGCAGCGGTCCGAGGACCAGATCGCTCATCGGCGACGCCTAGCCGTAGGGCGGTTGCCTGGGATCTTGCCGATCTTCGATCGTGACTTCGCGTCGCAATCGCCGTGACGCGATGCCCTGCTGGACGAAGCCGAGCACCAGCCCGGCGAGGCCGGCGATCATCAGGATCAGGCCGACCGTGTCGATGCTCACGTGAGCCACGTGCAGGTTGGTGGCAAAGTAGAGGATCGCACCGACGGCGATCAGGAATATCGACCCCCCGACCGTCATCAGAGCACGATCGCGACGACGATCAACACATCGATGACTGCTCCGACCATGAAGCTCTCCTCGCGACTGTCTTGGTTCCGAGGTGCTCGCCTCTGGAACATTTGGCTTGTCCAAGCCGCGGTACCCGCAGTCGCCTCATTCCGAACCTCGTCAGGGGGAACGGGCTACGGCCAAGGCGACGAGCTCGCTTCGGTAGCGTGCTGACTCGCCCTGGGCGACGCCCGTACCGCTCACTCGAGAAGGCCCAGCATTACCTCGTCGTCTCCGGACCGCACCCACCCCAACGTGACCCTTGCCGTGCTCGCCCTCGGCGGGATGGCCTACGCGATGCTGAGCTCCGCCGTCGTGCCGGCGCTGCCGACCATGCAGCACGACCTCGGCACGACAGAGACCGGCATCACCTGGCTGCTGACCGGCTACCTGCTGGCGGCATCGGTCGGGACCTCGATCCTCGGCCGCCTCGGCGACATGTACGGCAAGGAGCGCCTGCTCCTCCTGACGCTGGTGATCCTCGCCGCCGGGACCCTGCTGGCCGCGGTCTCCAGCTCGCTGCCGCTGCTGATCGCCGCCCGCTTCATCCAGGGCGCGGGCGGCGGGATCTTCCCGCTCGCCTACGGCATCGTCCGCGACGAGTTCCCGGCCGAGAAGGTGGCCGGGGGGATCGGCCTGCTCTCGGCGATCCTCGGTGTCGGCGGCAGCCTGGGGATCGTCCTCTCGGGTGTGATCATCGAGCACCTCAGCTACCACTGGCTCTTCTGGATCCCGCTCGTCGCGATCGTGCTCGCCGCGGTCGCCACCCGGCGCCTGGTCCCGGAATCGCCGGTCCGCACCCCAGGTCGGGTCAACTGGCTGGCGGCGGCGCTGATGACGATCGGCCTCTCGGCGCTGCTGCTGGCGATCAGCCAGACCACCACCTGGGGCTGGGTCTCGGCCAAGACCTTCGGCCTCGCTCTTTTCGGAGCCGCCTTCACGCTTGCCTGGATCCGGGTCGAGGCACGCAGCCGGGAACCGCTGATCGACATGACGATGATGCGGGTGCGCGGCGTCTGGACGACCAACGCCGCCGCCTTCCTGCTCGGTGCCGGCCTCTACGCCTCCTTCGTCGTCTTCCCCCAGTTCGCCCAGCTGCCAAAGAGCACCGGCTTCGGCTTCGGTGCCTCAGTCGTCGTCTCCGGCCTCTATCTGCTGCCAGCGACGATCGGGATGACGGTCCTCGGTCTCAAGGCCGGCGCCATCTCCGCCCGCTTCGGCTCCCGCGCGGCGCTGCTGGCCGGGACGATCTTCGCGATCGCTTCCTTCACCATGCTCGCGCTGGCGCACGATCATCCCTACGAGCTGCTGATTGCCGCCGCCCTGCTCGGTATCGGCATCGGCCTCGCCTTCGCCGCCCTCGGCAACCTCATCGTCCAGGCGGTGCCGGCAGAGCAGACCGGCGTCGCCAGCGGGATGAATACCGTGATGCGAACCCTCGGCGGCGCCCTCGGCGGCCAGCTCTCGGCCACCTTCATCGCCGACCACATGGCCAACGACCTGCCCACCGTCACCGGCTTCACCGAGACCTTCCTGATGGCGACCGGCTTCCTCTTGCTCTGCTTCGTGGCGAGCCTGCTCGTGCCCAAGGCGCTCGGGGCGGCCCCGGGGAGCGCCGGGCGGGGCGAGTCGCAGGTCGCCGCGCCCGAAGCCGCGCAGGCCTAGTGTCCTACCTGCGGGCTGGCGCCCGGCGCTGTGCAGCCGGTACCTCCTCCTCGCGACGGATGTCGCGGGCGAGCTTCGCCGTTGGCGTTCTTAGTTCAGTCTGGTTGAGTCCAGAATTGCCAAGTTTGGGGACACGTTTCGGGACACGATGCAGACGATCGGCATCAAAGAGGTCGCCATTCGTCCAAACAGACACCCTCGACCCTTGACAGATTCAACGCGAACTGGATATGACTACCGCAAGCTGAGTCGAGCATTCTGAAAGCGGGAGATTATGCGTTGGAGTACTTCGCCTAGGCCGATCCTGGCCGTTGCCTTCTGTCTGCTCGTCGGCGCCCTTTCCGTTCCCGTCGCAGCGCACGCCGCCGAATGCACCGACACCTGGATTCCGGCAAGCGGCGAATGGCAGGTCGCCGAAAACTGGTCGGCTGAACACGTGCCGACCTCGACGGACGTCGCCTGCATCCCGAAAGAAAAGACCGCCCAGGTCCTCAGCGGCACTCAGTCCGTCGAAGTCCTTCAGGGGGAAGGACGCTTGACCATCCTCGCCGGCTCGCTGGCTCTCCTTGGCAAAGAACAATCTCATATCCAGAAGCTGCACCTCAGCGGTGGAGCGCTGACGGGACCGGCCGAACTGCTCGTGACCGAATCTTTGAACGCCGACGGCGGCTCGATGGAAGGCGCCGGCAACACCATGATCGGAGCGGAAGCGTCGGGACGCGTCGATGCCCTCGAAGAAGGGGAAGGCCCCGGGCTGCGGCTGACCGAAAAACGCGAACTCAACGTCAAAGGCGTCCTCGAAGTCGCCGGGCTTGGGGGCCAGCTGAATGCAGTCGAAGGCGCCTTCCTTGGCGTCCTCAACATCGGTGAACTGGCCGTGAAAGGACCGGAAGGCAGCGTCGCATTGAGCGAATCGGCCGATCTCGTCAATGCCAAAGATCTGACCGTTTCGGGTCCTGAAGGGCGCCTGGTGCTGAGCGACCACGCGACGCTGATGAACTCGCAAGCGTTGAGCCTGGAAGCAGCCTCGGGAGGCCTGTTTTCCCAGGACGAAGCCTCGATCGAAAACACCGGTGATCTGACGATGGAAGGCTCTGGCGGGGAAATCCGCGCGGAAGGCACGTCGATCGACAATTCCGGGACGCTGGCGATCAAAGCCCCCGAAGGCCGGATCCGGGGCAGCAAAGGCGCGACTCTCGATAATTCAGGCACGCTGGTCATCGACGGGGAGGGCGAAGGCAATGGACTCGTTGCCGGGACGGGCACCCAGCCCAAACTGACCAACACGGGGACTGTCCTCAAGGACGAAGGCAAAAAAATGGCGATCGTCGAGTTCAAGGTCGACAACGAGGAACTCGTCGAAGTCAAAGAAGGCGCGCTGGCGTTCACCGGAGGTGGGAACTCGGGCCAAGAACACCTCGACTCGTGGGGTGCAACGGGTGGAGAAGCGGAAGTCGTCTTCGACGAAAAGGAATTCACCCTTGGCGACGAAGCCGCGATGAGTGGGCTGATTCTGGCGCTCGACTCGGCGAAACTCAAAGGCCACCGCTTCGAAGCAGAAGAAGCCCAGGTCTGGCTGACGGAAAGCAGTCTCGAAATAACCGGGGCCAAAGAAGAATCGCGCTTCTACGAAGTTGTGACCGCGAACGCCACCGTGAGCCTGATCAAAGAAGGCCTGCTGAGCGCCGAAGCGATCTTCGTGGAAGGTGGCGGACTTGAAGTTGCAGAGGATGCCACCGCGACCCTCGGCGAACTTGAACAACGAGAAGGCGCGACGAGCTTCGCCGAAAACGCCGCTTTGGTTGCCGAATACCTGTATCTCGAAGGCGGGTTGCTTGAACAATCGGCGAAAACCAAAACCAACATCGGAGAAATCTATCTCGGAGAAGGCTCGTTCAGTATCGGCAACGAAGGATCGCTTGAAGCAGGCGATACCTACCTAGAACGCGGGCCGCTGACTCTCGGCAACCGTGTCAATACCTCTCTTGGGGAACTCTTCGTGGAGGAAGGCTCATTCAGTACCGGCGACAGCGGATCGCTCGAAGCAGGCGATACGTACGTCGAGAACGGACCGCTGACAATCGGGAGTAATACCGATGCCCACCTCGGAGAACTTTATGTGGAGGAAGGCTCGTTCAACGTCGGGAACGGTGGATCGTTGATTACGGAGAACACGTATGTCGAGCGCGAACCTCTGGAAATAGGGTCTAATTCCGAAGCAAAACTGGGGGATGTGTATATAGAAAGCGCGGTCGACATTGGCGAAGGCACGTCGCTCATAGCGGGCGTATTTTCCCTTGAAGGCTCATTCGATATTGCCAGCGGTGCAACCGCAAATCTACAGGAAGCGTGGTTGGGGTCCGGAACCTTGGATGGAGACGGAACTGTCACTGCAAATGAATTGTTCTGGGCGAACGCAACGATGGCCGGCCACGGCGAAACGATAGTTACAAGCGTCGGAGGACTCGTCGACGTAACGATATGCGGCTTCGAATGTGAAACCATTACTTCGTACGCCACCTTGAAGGAACGGCGGCTCGTGACCCAAGGCTTCTTTACCTTGGGCATATCGACGCTTGCGATGTCCGATGGGGCGCTGCTCAGGAACACCGGCAAATTCAACGCCAGCTCAGAAGACACCGAACACGGCGCTCAGCTACAAATCGCCAAAGCGAGCACGACCAACCCGAAGATCGTCAACCAAGACGAATTCAGCAAGGTGAGCGGCGGTGGGACGACGGAAGTCACCGTGCCCTTCGAAAACAACGGCACGATCCACCAGTTCTCCGGCACGCTTCACATCGTCAATAGGCTCGGCGTTCCGGCAAGCGAGAAATTCGGCTTCCGCTGCAAATGCCGCGACCCCGTAGAAGCCGCGAGCGGCGACTTCTCCGAGACTCAGACCGACTTCGCGATCGGCGGCCTGGGGGTCGGCCTGGTCCTCTCGCGCACCTACAGCGCCCAAGCCGCCGCAGGCGCGGTCTCCCCCGGGGTATTCGGCTACGGCTGGTCAAGCAGCTTCGGCGACCGGCTGGCCTTTGAAGAAGAAGGCAAACGGATCACGGTGCAGCGCGCGGACGGCAGCACCGTGCCCTTCACGGCCGACGGTAAAGGCGGCTTCGAACCGGCTGTCTGGAGTCAGGACGAGCTGAGCGGCAATCCCGAAGCCGGCTATACCTACACGAGCGCCGACCAGATCAAACGCCACTTCGCCCCGAGCGGAGCGCTGCAGAGCGTCACTGACCGCAATGGCAACGAAACGACGCTCTCCTACAGCGAAGCCGGACGGCTGAAAACGATCACCGATCCGGCCGAAAGGCAGATAACCCTCACCTACAACGGCGAAGGGCTGATCGAAAGCGCCGAAGACCCGCTGGGCCACACGGTCAAATACGGCTATGAAGGCAAAGAGCTCGCCAGCGTGACGATGCCCGGCGAAGCCGAACCCCCCTGGCAATTCAAATACGACTCCTCGCACCGGATGACCAAGATCATCGACGGCCGCAGCGGCGAAACGACCAACGAATACGACGCTTCGAGTCGGGTTATCTCCCAAACCGACCGGGCCGGCAGAACGGCGGCCTTCACCTACGACGGCTTCCACACCAGGATCGCCAACGAAGCGACCGGAGCCGTCACCGACCTCTGGTTCAACAGCGACAACGAGCCGTTCTCGATGACCCACGGCTTCGGCACCGAATACGCGAGGACCGAAACCTTCTCCTACGACGAAGCCGGCCACCAGCTGAGCCGCACGGACGGCAACGGCCACACCACCTCCTACACCTACAACCCGGCCGGCGACCGGACGAGCGCGGTCGACGCTGACGAAAACGAATCGAAATGGGAATACAACGCAACCCATGACGTGATCTCCGAAACGACGCCCAACGGCGAGACGACGACGATCGAACGCGATGCGAACGGCAACCCCGAAACGATCTCGCGTCCCGCTCCCGGCGAAGCCACCCAGACCACCAGCTTCGAATACACCGCCAACGGCGAGCTGAAAGCTCTGACCGATCCGTTGGAAAGAACCTGGACCTACGAATACGACAGCCAGGGAGACCGCGAAAGCGAAGCCGACCCCGAAGGCGACAAACGCACCTGGGCCTACGACGAAGACTCCCAGCTGACCTCGACCGTCAGCCCGCGCGGGAACGAGGAAGGAGCGGAAGCGAGCGAATTCGAAACGACCATCGAACGCGATCCCCGGGGCCGCCCCGAAGAAGTGATCGACCCGCTCGGCCACAAGACCGAATACGCCTATGACCCCAACGGCAACCTGGAAAGCGAAACGGACGCCAAGGGGCACACGACGAAATTCACCTACAACCCCGACGACGAGCTGACCGAAACCGAACGGCCGAGCGGTGCCGTGCTCAAAACCGAATACGACGGCGCCGGAGCCATCACCGCTCAGATCGACGGCAACGAACAGGCGACGACCTACGTCCGCAACGTGCTCGAGCAGCCGATCGAAACCATCGATCCCCTCAAACGCAAAACGGTCCGCGAATTCGACCCGGCAGGAAACCTCGAAGCGGTGATCGACCCGCTCAAACGAGTCACCTCCTACACCTACGACCCGGCGGACCGCCTCGAAGAGATCTCCTACTCCGAAGAAGCCACGCCGAACGTGAGCTTCGGATACGACCCCGACGGCAACGTGACCGCTATGAGTGACGGCAGCGGCGAATCGACCTACGCCTACGACCAGCTGGACCGGCTCGAAGAAGCCACGAACGGGCACGGCGATACGGTCGCCTACGAGTACGACCTCGCCGACGAGCCCGAACGCATCGTCTATCCCAACGGCGAAAACGTGGACCAGGTCTTCGACGAAGCCGGGCGACTGGAAAGCACCACCGACTGGCTCGGGCACACGACCGAATTCGAATACGACGCGGACTCCAACGTCGAAGCGATTGCCTTCCCAACTGCAAGCGGCAACGTCGACGAATTCACTTACGACCCAACCGACCGGATGCTGTCGGCGAACATGAAGAAGGGCGCCGAATCCCTCGCCGCGATCGCCTACTCACGGGACAAACTGGGCCAGGTTGAAGTGATGGCGAGCGAAGGCCTGCCGGGCGAAGCCGAACAAAGCTACGAATATGACGAAGACAACCGCCTGATCAAAGCCGGCTCCGGAAGCTACGAATATGACCCCGCCGACAACCCGATCAAGACGCCGACCTCGATCAACGCCTTCGACAACGCCGACCAGCTCGAAACCGGCACCGGCGTCGGCTATGAATACGACGCGCTGGGAGAGCGGCTCAAATCGACGCCATCGGGCGCCGCCGCGACGACCTACGCCTACAACCAGGCCGGCAACCTGACTGCGGTCAAACGAGCTAAAGAAGGCGAAGCCCTGGGGGTAAGCGAAGCCTTCACCTACGACGGCACCGGCCTGATTGCCTCGCGCACCGTCGGCGAATCGACCGGCCACCTCACCTGGGACGTGAGCGGCGGCCTTCCTCTCCTGCTCAGCGATGGCCAGGCCGACTACATCTACGGCCCCAACGGCCTCCCAATCGAGCAGATCGACACCGAAGAAGCGCCGACCTACTACCACCACGACCAGCTCGGCTCGACCAGGATCCTGACGAACGCAACCGGCGAAGCCACGGCCAAGTTCAGCGACGGCGCTTACGGGGGGCTGGAAGCAAGCACCGGCACCCAGACGACGCCCCTGGGCTACGCCGGCCAATACACCCTGGCCCAGAGCGGGCTGCAGTATCTACGGGCGCGGGTCTATGACCCAGTGACGGGGCAGTTTTTGACGCGAGATCCGCTGCTGGCATTTACGCAATCACCATATGGCTATGCCAGCGACAATCCGCTAAATGTCACTGACCCAACTGGCCAACTCTCGTTCAGCGACGTGACTCATGCGATCAGCAACATCATTTCTAATGCGCCCAGTGCCATAGGTCACGCCGCCGACCATCTCAATCCGCTCAAATATTATGAAGAAGAGATTGAAAGCTGGGAAAGCGGCTGTAGCTATTGGAGCTCCGTAGCGCACGGACTTGAGGGTGCAGGCGTACTGACGCTTGATATCGGCGTTGTAGCACTTACGCTGCCTGTAGACGAGATGGTTGGCGGCCTAGCTGCAGCGGATTATTGGACGGAGCAATTTGCGATTCGCTATCCGAGGCTCTATCAACTTGTCCTAGAACAGGTCTCAACTGTCGGCACCAAGCCACCGGTCGCACTGGCCGCTGCCGAATTCTTCAAGCACTGGGTCGAAGAACACGCCAAGCACTAATTGCTGCGAACCATGTATCTAGTCGTTCAAGCCGATAGAGTACTCAACACAAACCGGTAACGATCGATTAGCAGCCGCAAAATGGTACGCATGCCACAGCCCCGCCGCGAGCCCGGATACGCGCATCTTGCCAGGCTCCGCGATGAAGGTGATCTGGATTCGCTTGCGGGTTACCTGAGGGATCGAGGGTCTTCGCGGCGTCTCCGAGTGCACGCAGCCACTTACATTGCAAGCACCAAGCCAGGCGGCGGGAAGGCTAGTACGGCTGTGGGATCAACGGATCCAGCGATCATTCCCATCCTCGCTCCAATTCTCGAAAGTGATCCAGAGCGCTCCGTAAGGAGAGCCGCAGCGTACGGCCTTCGTCGAACCGGAGATGAGAGCGCAGAGAAGGCATTGCTATGCGCCTTGTCGGACGAAGACAAGGCGACCCGTATTCACGCAGCTATGGGTTTGGGTGATCTACGATCGCGCGCGGCCGTAGATCCGCTTTCGCGTATTCTCGACGATCGATCGTGCGCTCAGGCTGCTGCGAGTGCTCTGGTCGAGATTGGGGACGAGCGCGCCCTCACGTCCCTCAAGGCGGCTGCCTCATCTGCCAAGTCCAGGTCACGACGAAAGAAGCTAACCCTTGCGGCTATCGAACTCGAACGTCGCGTTGGCCGTCTACCCACGGAATAGGTGCGGTGGCCGCTCAAGCAAGGCAGTCCGCACGTCGATATCGACTTGAAATGGGCCTGCTTGATTTCGTTGCTAACGCTGTACTTGAATGGATCCTTTATCACGCTATTAGATGGATCGAAGACCATAAGCTTCTGACGGGGTTCATCGTCATCTTGACCGGGGGAGCTCTGCTGCTCCTTTTCCGATGAAGATCAGGCAGGGGTATCGTGAAGCTCACCGAGCCGCGCTGCCCCCTCCCAACCTACTCGCCGAACAGCAGGGCGGTTTCGGGCACACGACGAAATTCACCTACAGCCCCGACGACGAGCTGATCGAAACCGAACGGCCGAGCGGTGCCGTGCTCAAAACCGAATACGACGGCGCCGGAGCCATCACCGCTCAGATCGACGGCAACGAACAGGCGACGACCTACGTCCGCAACGTGCTCGAGCAGCCGATTGAAATCATCGATCCGCTCAAACGCAAGTGTCTATGTTGTGGACAGCGAGCAGCTTCAGGCTATCTATGACGATCTAGCGGCACATGGGAAACCGATCGACGGGCCGTCGACGTATCCCGGCGAGGAGGTCCTGTTGCCTGATGGAACCCGGGTTGGGATTCGGTATACGTCGTCTAGCGGTAGCCCAACGATCTATATCAATACGGGATCAAAAGTAGTCAAGATTCATGTGAAATGACTAATGAGGCTCTGAAAAACGAATTGCTCGGCTATGGGCTTGAAGACATCCTCGGACTCTGGTGGATTGTTGGAGTTGTGGCCAGGAATATTGGGACCGATTCGTGCGATGAGGAGCGGCTGGCCCTACCTGCGATGTGATTCGTGATCTTCTTGAATCTGGTTACGCCATTGCCGGGGACGTCGCAAATGATGATGAAGGAATTCTGCGTATCCGTTCGTGGGGAACGGATCCAAGGGATACGGTCGCTCGTATTGAAAAGGAGTGGCGTGATCTCGATGAGCCGCCAAACCTAGGAGATGTGGTCTGGATCGAACTGACGGATGCAGGAAGGGATGCCGCCCATAAGCATCGGATTGATAGCTAATTTCGTCCGGCCCAAAGGCCGGTCACACCGGCTACTGCGACCGCGAAACCTGGTTGCAGTACCTGCGGGCTCGGGCCTATGACCCCGGCTACGGGGCCAAAGAAGGTGAAGTCCCGGGAATCGATGAAGCCTTCGCCTACGACGGCACCGGCCTGATGTCCTCGCGTACCGTCGGCGAATCGACCAGCCACCTCACCTGGGACGTGAGCGGCGGCCTTCCCGTCCTAGCTCAGAGATGGCCAGGCCAGCTACATCTATGACCCCAACGGCCTCCCGATTGAGCAGATCGACGCCGAAGAAGCGCCGACCTACTACCACCACGACCAGCTCGGCTCCACGAGGATGCTGACCAACGCAAGCGGGGAAGCAGCAGGCAAGTTCAGCTACGGCCCATACGGAGTCCTCGAAGCAAGCTCAGGCACCCAGACGACGCCCCTGGGCTACGCCGGGCAATACACCCTGGCCCAGAGCGGGCTGCAGTATCTGCGGGCGCGCGTCTATGACCCAGTGACGGGGCAGTTCCTGATGCGGGATCCAGCAGAAGCCATCACCCGCCAGCCCTATGCCTACGTCTTCGACAACCCGCTGAACGGGGCCGACCCGAACGGCCGCATAGCGGGAGCCGCTGCAGGTTGCGTCGTCGGTGAGCTCGTCGAGCCGGCGGGGGGATGCGCACCGGGGGCCGCCCCCACTGGCGGTGCCGCTCTCGCTGGGGCAGCGGCAGGGGCCCTGGCTGGCTCCCTCACGGGCAATGAAGAAATCGCCGGCACTCTGACCATCTCCAAGGGGGTTGCGGCCCGGTTGGCTGAATCGAATAATCCCTCGGAATTGGATAGGGAAGAACCATGCGACGGCAAGGAATTGAAGCGGGAAGGGGAAGAGCTTCTTGGTCGAGGTCACTCACAGTCGGGGGAAGAACGCTGGAAACAGTGGTGGGATAGCCTAGGTCGAACAGAGCGCAATGCATATAAACGAGTTCGTGGACCCGACCTCGTGGCCGAAATTAGATCTAGATGAGTAGCCAGCCTATGAAACTTGCTGTGGTTAAGGCACTGAACAAAATGTGCACCTGGATCGATGATGTGGCGTATCGACCGGCAGTTGTGAAGCTGACCCAGCGACTGCCGTGGTGGTGGAACTGTCAGCTCGCCCATGTCTCGATGAAGCTTGACGATCGATGGCGCATTGGGTATTGGCAATCTGATGCTGCGCCAGCGGCTCCAAACGGTCCGTGTGATGCGTGTGGACGACGAGCCGCGTGGTTGGTCGTAGGAGGAACTGAGCCAGGCGAAGACCTTGAGCCCGACGCGACCTACCTCGAACACCACCCAGTTCAGGTCTGCAGCTGGTGCCAGCTGGATTCCTCCTCGTCAATCGAGAATCGGGCAGAGCTTGAGCGTGCTCTAGGCGAAGCCCGCGCACGAAGCGTCTCTTGGCGCTGGCGCTGGCACCCCTTCCCGTGATGTGGCGATAGTGAAATGCGGCATGCTGTCGCTTAGCCCGATCCGCCGAGCGCCCAGGTTGGAGGCGCCCAATGAGTACGCTTGACCCGAACTCGACCGCGATCTAGCAGCGCGCGAGCTCGCGGTCGACTATCGCGACGAGCGCGTCCTTCACGCCGTCGGCCGGAGTGCCGGAGATCCGGGCTCCCGAGGCGACGCCGCGTACGTTTTCGGCCGCTCTCAGCGCGTGCCAGTGGGAATCGAAGGACTCCCCTGACGTCGCCACGGTGCGGCCGTGGGTGCCGAGCAGCCGCCAGCGCCACTTGCCCACGAGGTCTTCATATGCGTCGAATTGAGGCATTCGTCATCTCCTGAGTTCGGATACGAACATATGTTCGCACGGGCGGCGGCGGCAAATCGGCAAGGCCGGTTACGACCGCGCTGCGCCCCGGCAGTCGCGCTGCTTCCTGCGCTTTGCCGCTCGGTAGCCCTTTTCGTCGCGGCTGATCTGCCGCGTCCATCTGCGCCGCTGTGCTGGGGTCGACGAGGCCCTAGAGCGGTGCCGCGTGGCGCTCAGCCGACCGAGGGCCTTGCTCAGCTCATCTTTCGCGAGCCGGCAGGGAAGGGGGTCGGGAGTCGGGGCGGGTGCCTGTGGCGTGTTCGCAGAGGGAGGACTCGGCGCGCTCTTGACGGCAGCTGCGGCTACGTCTTCGGCTGGCTCTTCATCGACGACGTGCTCTTCGGGTGGGTGGCTGAAGAAGTGCTTGGTGATCGTCACGCCGTCCTGGAAGATCACCGTGGTGCCTTCGGCTTCGCTGGATCGGTAGCTGCCCACCTTCCAGTTGGTCGGTTCGGTGGCGAGCGTGTCGATTTCGCCGACTTCTCCCAGCGATTTACCGTTGAGCCAGACCTCCATCGAGCCTTTGGCGCCAAAGGTGATCCGGTAAACTAGCTCGAACACCACTGGGAGTCGCCGGGAACGTCGAATTCGTAGTAAATCGATTTCTGAGTGCCCGAGCCGATCAGGAGTTTTTTCGCCCCGCCGCTTTCGAAGGTCTGAAGGGAGAGCGGCGGCGGGCCCGCGCTGGAATCGTGCCACTGGCAGAGGATCAGGAAGTGTTTCCAGTCGATGCTCTCGAACGGCAGGTAGAGCAGATGGCGGAAGTAGAGCGTTTCGCCAGCGTGGAATTCAGGGCGGGGCACCGCCTCCGAGCGATTGCTGCCCGCGACCAATTCGTCGCCCACGCGGCGTTCGAAGCGTGCCGCATAGGTTCCTTCGGCAACCGGGCTTTTCACTATCGTGGCGCGGCCTGCGGCTGCCTGTACTTCGAGATATTGGGAGAAATCGCCGGTCTCGAAGCCGCCGTCGAAGTCTTCCCAGGCGGTTGGTGCGCTCGCGGTCGGGAGGCTCGAAAGATCGAGCCCCGAGCGGAACGGTTCGACCGGGTGCGCCGACGCCCCATGGGCCGGGCTCACGGCGAGCATGAAACCGATCGTGAGCGTGAGGCCGAGTCTTCTCGAAGTCATTCGCTTCCCCCTGGGCGATCGAAAAATACCCAATAGATTCCCTAATGGAACATATTTCGTACTCAGAGGTGAGGGCAGTTAGCGGCGGGAAAAAGCTGTCATTGCTCTTTCCTCGTCGTCAGGGCCAGGAACTCCTGGCGGGTGCGCGGGTCGTCGCGAACCTGTCCGTGCAGGGCGGAGGTCACGGTCGTCGCGCCGAACTTCTGCACGCCTCGCATCGACATGCAGAGGTGCTCGGCCTCGAGCACGACGCCGACCCCCTTCGGCGCGAGCTGCTCCTGGACCCAGCTCGCGATCTGGGTGGTGAGGCGCTCCTGGACCTGCAGGTCGCGGGCGAACATCTCGACCACGCGGGCGAGCTTGGAGAGGCCGACGATCCGCTCGCCCGGCAGGTAGCCGACGTGGGCAAGGCCATGGAACGGGAGCATGTGGTGCATGCACAGCGAGTGAAACGGGATCGCTCGCACCAGCACGAGCTCGTCATAGCCCTCCTCGTTGGGAAAGGTCGTCGGCCGAAACGGCTGCGGGGTCAGCAGCTCGGCATACGCCTGCACCATCCGCCGCGGCGTCTCGCGCAGGCCCTCGGACCCGAGATCGGCCCCCAGCGCCCTCAGCAGTTCGGCGGCGGCGCGACGAGCCGCCGCATGGTCGATCTCGCCCATGCCCGCCTTGGCGTCGCGGGCGGACGATTTCTTACCTCGCTACTTGGCTCCCAGGAAGCCCAGCAGGCTGCGGTGGTCTTCGTCGCATGCGGGGCAGCCGTCGAGGTGGGCGCGCATGCCGGGTACCTTGGCGTCGGCGTCGGAGCCGGCCAGCTCCAGCTCGACATAGCGATCGATCTGGGCGAAGCACTCCTCGCAGCTCAGCTCCGGGCCATCGGGGCCCAGCGTCCGCGCCAGGAGGCGCTCGGAATCCCTGCTCTCGAACGGTTGGCTCATCGCTCCTCCTCTCGCTTGCGTCCGTCCACGTCGAGGCCGCGCTCGGCAAGTGCGGCGCGCAGCTTCCGCCGCGCGTCGTGAAGCGTCTTGTAGAGGGCGCCGCGGGTCGAGCCGAGCCGCTCGGCGAGGACGTCGATCGGGACGTCGTTGAGCGTCACCGCGACCAGGACCGTGCGCTGATGCGGGCTGAGGCTGCGCTCGATCTCCTCCCGCAGGGCGCCGATCAGTTCGCGGGTCTCGATCTCGTGCTGCACCGCGCTCCGGGCGTCGGCAAGCACCGCCCAGGCCTCGTCCTCGAGCGGAACCTCCCGGCCCTGCCAGGCGCGGCGCCGGACCTTGACCCCCGCCTCCAGGAGCGCGAACTTGTAGGCCCAGGTGCTGAAGCGGCTTTCGCCGCGGAACTCGCCGAGCTTGCCCAGCACCGCCAAGAGCGCGTCGTCGGCGCTCTGCTGGGCGAGGTCCTCGTGATCGCCGCCGCGCAGGTGGGGAAGGGCATCGCGGCGGCGGCCCAGCTCGAATCGCGCCGCCTTCAGCAGCAGGGCGTGGAGCTCGACCACGGCCGCCTCGCGCTCGTGGCCGCTTGCCTCGAGCCGCTCCAGCAGGTTGAGCGACGGGTCTGCGGCGGGCTCGACGCCCGGCTCGGCTCCTGGGATCTCCGTCGGCATCTCCATAGTCGATGGTGCCATGCATCGTTAGCGACCGCCGACCGCCATCTCTTACCTCCGCCGAGGTCGCACCGCGGAGCTGGGAATTCGGGACCGAGGTAAGACCGCGCCGGCCGGAGACGCAAAAGGGGACGACCCATCCACCAACCGAGGAGGACCCGTGTCCACTGCCACGCTCGACCCGCCCGTCCAAGTCAAGCTCTCATCGACCTTCTCTCAGCGAGTGAAGGGAGATCCTGCTTACCAGGCCTTCTTGCTGCTTCGCATCGCCTTCACCGTGGCGCCGATCGTCTTCGGGCTCGACAAGTTCTTCAACGTCCTGGTCGACTGGGAGGGCTACCTGGCTCCCTGGATCAACGACCTCGTCCCCGGCAGCGCCGCCACCGCGATGCACCTGGTGGGGATCGTCGAGATCGTCGCCGGCCTTGCGGTCGCGCTGAAGCCGCGCTACGGCGCCTATCTGGTCGCCGCCTGGCTGGGCGGGATCATCATCGACCTGCTCACCTACTCCGGCTACTACGACATCGCCCTGCGCGACTTCGGCCTGATGCTCGGCGCCCTCACCCTGGCGCGGCTGGCAAGCAGGTACGACCCGCCGGGGCTGAGCGTGAGGCTCTGAACCTTGCTGCTATTGGAGCGTGCCGGCCGGCATCAGCCAGATCGACTCGAACTCCATCAGCTCCGCGAGCGTGTCGTAGTCCCGGTCATAGTGGATGACGGCAGCACCGAGCTCTTGTGCGGAGGCGGCCACTAGATAGTCGACGATCGGGAGACGCTGGGCGCCGGAGGAGCGATGCGCCAATGCGCGCATCGCATGCTCGGCAGCATGGATCACCGAGGTGTTGAGCGGAGCGGCTTGCAGGGCCGAAAGACGCTCTGCAAGCGTGTCGAAGCTTTGACCGTCGCGGACACTGAGCAGAACCTCTAGGCGCACGACGGGCAAGATGCGCAGGCGGCGGTCGAGCAGCACCCTCTTCCAGGACTCACGGACCTGAGGGTGATGGGCACGAGCCCAGGCAGAGGTGTCGACGACGAGGGGCAGCTCTCCCCAAGTGGGTTCCCTATTGGATTGGCCAGGCACGATGCTTGCCCTCGCGCAGAAGATCCCAATCGATGCCCGTGGACTCGGGTTCGTCGAAGCTCTGGGCGAGCTGCTCCAAAAGCCTCTGGCGCTTGCTGTCGTCGGCCGGCTCGCCGCTGAGGTGGCGCGCCCCGGCGATCGCCAGCTCTCGCACCTGACGGGAGCGTGGCAGGCCAGCGGGCAGATGAGGGGCTGCCGCGCGCAATGCGGCGGTGAGCTCACGATCCTCAGTGACCTGGATGCGGTGATGGTGCGTTGGCATGAAAGGCAGTGTACCACCCGAGTACCACCGCCTTTTGCGCTGACGCGAGGGTCCGGCTGCGCTCAGTAGCCCGTGCCGGTCTTGACCTGCTTGCGCTCGGAGGGGTGGGCGCCGCCCTTCTTCTCCAGCGTGGCGCAGGCCTGGGCGATGTCGTCGGCGAGGCGGTCGACCTGCTCGCGACTGAGGGTCTGCTTGACCAGCGCCCGGAGGACTTTCACGTCTTCGGCGTTGGGGGGCATCGTGTAGGCGGGAAGCATCCAGCCGCGCTCGGCGGAGAGCTGCCAGGAGAGGTCGAACTCGTCGTAGCTCTTCTCGCCGGCGAGCTTGAAGGCGACCAGGGGCAGCTGCTCCTCGCCGTCGCCGATCAGCTCGAAGTTGCCGCTGGCCTTGAGCTTCTCGGCCAGAGTGCGGGCATTTGTCTGCATCGCTTTCATGATGTAGGAGTAGCCCTCGCGCCCGAGGCGGACGAAGTTGTAGTACTGGGCGAGGACCATCGAGGCGCCGGTGGAGAAGTTGAGGGTGAAGGTCGCGTCGGTCTTGCCCAGGTAGTTCTCGTAGAAGACGAGATCCTCGGCCAGGTCGCTCTTCTCGCGGAAGATGAGCCAGCCGACGCCGGGGTAGACGAGCCCGAACTTGTGCCCGGAGACGTTGATCGAGCGCACCTGCTCGAGCCGGAAGTCCCACTCGGAGTCCGGGTAGAGGAAGGGCCAGACGAAGCCGCCGCTGGCGCCGTCGATGTGAAGGGGGACATCGAGGCCCCTGTCTCCCTTGAGGTCGACCAGGAGCTTGTTGATGCCGACGATGTCGTCGGCGTGGCCGGTGAAGGTCGTGCCGAGCACGGCGGCGACGCCGATCGTGTTCTCGTCGATCAGCGGCTCGACGTCCTCGGGGCCGATGACGTATTTGCCTTCCTGCAGCGGCACGATCTTCGGCTCGACGTCGAAGTAGCGGCAGAACTTCTCCCAGACCACGTGCACGTCGCCGCCGAAGATCAGGTTCGGCCGCTCGACCGGCTTCGATTCGGCTTCGCGGCGCTGCTTCCACTTCCACTTGAGCGAGAGCGCGCCGAGCATGATCGCCTCCGAGGAGCCCTGCGTGCGGGCGCCGGTCGTCTCGCCGGGGGCGTGGTAGAGGTCGGCGAGCATGCGGATGCAGCGCTGCTCGACCTCGGCCGAGATCGGGTACTCGGCGTGGTCGATGAAGTTGCGGTAGAGGTTTTCGCTGATTATCCGCTGCGCCTCGGGCTCCATCCAGGTCGTGACGAAGGTCGCCAGGTTGCGCTGCGGGTCGCCCTCCAACGCCAGTTCCTCGTCGACGAGCCGCATCGCGTCGAGAGCGGACATGCCACTCGGCGGGAAGTCGCCGTCGGGTGCATCCTCGGTGAGGAAGCGATTGCCGTAGAGCATTGCCGCTTGATCGGGGCTGAGGGGTTTGTTCATGCGCTGAGCGTATCCCAGGGTGGAGTTTCGACTCAGCTCCCGCGGGGCTCGCAGCCGATGCCGCCGACCAGCATTCCGGAGCCGAGGTGGGCTCCCAGCACCGGCCCCACCTGTGTGCAGAAGAGCGGCTCGTCGCCGAAGATCGCGGTTCCCTCCGCGACCAGCGCAGCGGCGTCCTCGGGCGACTGGGCGTGCTGCACGATCCACTCCGTGGCCCCGCGGTCGTGGAGCTCGTGCAGGTATTCGACCATCTGCTGCCGAGCGCGGCGCCGGGTGCGGACGCGGCCGACCGGTGCGATCTCCGTGCCGAAGGTGAGGATCGGCTTGATTTTCAGCGCCGTCCCGACCAGCGCCTGAGCGGCGCCGATGCGGCCGCCGCGCCGCAGGTACTCGAGGGTGTCGAGGCAGAACCACATCTCGAGCCCCTCGCGGGTCCGGCCGATCGTGGCGACGACCTCGTCGAGCCCGGAGCCCCGCTCGGCGGCGCGAGCCGCGGCGACGACCAGGCAGCCGAGCCCGCCGGCGCCCGTCTGGCCGTCGACGACCTCGACCCGACCGGGCAGACCCTTTTCCCCAACGACCTTTGCCGCCTCGCAGGCGCTTTCGTAGGTGCCCGAGAGGCCGCTGGCGATGTGCACCGAGACGACATCGCGGCCGGCGCCGGCAAGTGGCTCGAAGCAGGCGAGGAAGTCGCCGACGGAGGGCTGGGAGGTCGAGGGCAGCTCGGCGGAGTCGCGCAGGCGTGCGTAGAAGGCGTCGAGGTCATACTCGCGCTCGGGCAGGAGCTCGTCGCCCCAGCCGACGTAGAGGCTCACCTGCTCGACCCCCCAGCGCTCGATCAGGCTGGGGGGGAGGTAGGGCGTGCTGTCGGTGACGACGGCGACGCCGCTGGGTCGATCGTCCGACATGCTCAGGCGACCGAGGCGGCCAATTCGCGATCGATCTCGAGCAGGTAGGGCGCGACCAGCCCCTCATAGGAGGCCTTGCGCTCTGCGGGAAGATCCTTCCAGCCGGTCACCGAGCCGCGGCAGATGTCCGCCCCGCAGAGGCAGCCGCCGGGAAAGTGCTCGATCGAGTAGTTGCGCATCGCGTAGTCGAAGGTGATCTCCTCGCCCTGGGAGATCGATTTGCGGGCGACGAAGTCACAGGCGCCGGTCTCGTTCAGCTCGACGCCGCAGTTCGGGCTGCAGGAGTGGTTGACCTTGGGGCCGAGACCGCCATGCCGAGCCCACTTGGTGCGACTCACCTGGGTCGCGTGCGAGTCGTTGTGCGCGACCTCGCCTTCGAGGACGCCGACCATCACCGTCTCGCCGACCTGGAAGCCACGAGTTGCGCGGACACCACCGCCCTTGCCGCCTTCGGGAGTGCACAGCTCATATCCGACAGGATCCAAAAGGACCGCCTCTCATTGGTTGAGCGCAGCAAGAGCCGCGCTCGGTGACTCTAGGCCATCGCCGTCGAGCGGCTAGCGGGCCGGGTGCGCCGGGGCGGGCGTTGACCAGCTCGAGGGGACGAAGAGCTGGGGCTCGCGCCAGGGGGCGGGCGAGGCGATCGCCGGAGATGCCACAGGCAGCCGGGCGGGCACGCTGTAGCGGGCCACGCAGCGCGGACAGTTATCGGCGTCGACTCCGCGGATTCCGCCGTACTCGGTTTTGCAGTGATTGCATCGGAACATTGGTTCTCGCCTACCCCATCGCCCAGCGACTCGAAACCCTTGAGCCGTCGCGGTCGATTCCTACCATTCTCATACTCGGCCGCGGATTGCCAGCCGCTGGCGGCGCGATGCTTGACCGGTCATCGCATTTTGCGAGAGGATGCTGATCATGGCCACCGTCCTCTGCGTCCTCTATGACGATCCGGTCGACGGCTACCCGCCGTCTTACGCTCGCGATGAGGTCCCGGTCATCGAGCGCTACCACGACGGTCAGACCACCCCCACGCCCGAGGCAATCGGCTTCAAGCCCGGCGAGCTGGTGGGCAGCGTCTCGGGGGAGCTGGGGCTGCGCGAGTTCCTCGAGGAGCGCGGGCACCGGCTGATCGTAACCTCCGACAAGGATGGCCCCGACTCGGTCTTCGAGCGCGAGCTGCCCGAGGCGGAGGTCGTGATCTCACAACCTTTCTGGCCCGCTTACCTGACCGCCGAGCGGATCGCCAGGGCGCCCAAGCTGAAGCTGGCGCTGACGGCGGGAATCGGCTCCGACCACGTCGACCTGCAGGCCGCGATCGGTCGCGGCCTGACCGTCGCCGAGGTGACCTACTCCAACAGCATCAGCGTCGCCGAGCACGTCGTGATGATGATCCTGGGGCTGGTGCGCAACTACATCCCCTCCTACCGGGTGGTGGTCGACGGTGGTTGGAACATCGCCGACTGCGCCTCGCGCTCCTACGACCTGGAGGGCATGCAGGTGGGCACGGTCGCCGCCGGGCGCATCGGCTCGGCGGTCCTGCGGCGGCTGAAGCCGTTCGAGGTTGGCCTGCACTACACCGATCGCCACCGCCTGCCGGCCGAGGTCGAGGAGGAGCTGGGCGTCACCTTCCACTCGAACGTGGAGTCGATGGTGGAGGTCTGTGACGTGGTCACGATCAACGCGCCGCTGCACCCCGAGACCGAGAACCTCTTCGACGCGGACCTGCTCGCGCGGATGAAGCGCGGCTCGTATCTGATCAACACCGCGCGCGGCAAGATCTGCGATCGCGATGCGGTCGCCCGGGCTTGCGAGAGCGGCCAGCTGGCGGGTTACGCAGGCGACGTCTGGTTCCCCCAGCCCGCGCCCGAGGACCATCCCTGGCGCTCGATGCCCCACCACGGCATGACCCCGCACACCTCTGGCACCAGCCTCTCGGCCCAGGCCCGCTACGCCGCCGGGACGCGCGAGATCCTCGAGTGCTGGTTCGACGGGCGACCGATCCGCGAGGAGTACCTGATCGTCGACGGCGGCACGCTCGCCGGCGCCGGGGCGCACTCCTACAGCGAGGGCGACGCGACGGGCGGCTCGGAGGAGGCCGCCCGCTTCAAGCGCGGCTGATCGCGCGCGGGTGCGTTCGACGATGAAGATCCGCGCCGCGGTGCTGGAGGAGTTCGGGCAGCCGCTCGAGGTCCAGGAGGTGGAGCTCGCCGAGCCCCGGGCTGGCGAGGCGCTCGTCCGTCTCGTCGCCTGCGGCGTCTGCCACACCGACCTCTACACCGCTTCCGGCGCCGACCCTTCGGGCTACGCGCCGACCGTGCTCGGCCACGAGGGGGCGGGCGTCGTCGAGCGGGTCGGCCCCGGCGTCGCCTCGCTGCGCCCCGGCGACCACGTCGTCACCCTCTTCTCCCCCCAGTGCGGCGAGTGCCTGCACTGCCTCGACTCGCGGACCAATCTCTGCCTGGCGATCCGCGAGCAGCAGAACAAGGGCTTTCTCCCCGACGGCACCACCCGGCTCTCGCGCGGCGGCGACGGAATCCGCCATTTCATGGGCTGCTCGACCTTCGCCGAGTACACGACGATGCCGGAGATCGCCCTGGCGAAGGTCGACCCCGAGGCGCCGTTCGAGCACGCCTGCCTCTTCGCCTGCGGCCTCTCGACCGGGCTCGGGGCGGCGATCAACACCGCCGTGGTCGAGCCGGGCAGCACCTGCGTCGTCTTCGGCGCGGGGATGGTCGGGCTGGGGGCGGTCGCCGGTTGCCGGCTGCAGGGCGCCGAGCGCATCGTCTGCGTCGACCTCTCCCGCGAGCGGCTCGAGCTGGCCCGCGGCCAGGGCGCGACGGATCTCCTCGCGGGCGGCGACAGCGCCGTCGGGGAGATCCTCGAGATGACCGGCGGCTTCGGCGCCGATTACACCTTCGAGGCGACCGGCAACGTCGCCGTGATGCGCCAGGCGGTCGAATCGGCGCGCATGGCCTGGGGCCTTTGCACCGTCGCCGGCGTGGCCGGCAAGGGCGAGACCCTCGACATCGTCCCCCGTCTGCTGATCACCGGCCGCCGCGTGGCCGGCTCCTCCTTCGGCGGCGTCAAGGGCCGCGACCAGGTCCCCCTGCTGATCGACCGCTGCATGGCGGGGGAGATCGACGTCGAGCCCTTCATCTCCCACCGCCTCACCCTGGACGAGGTCAATCGCGGCTTCGAGCTGATGGAGGCCCAGGACGGGATCCGCAGCGTCATTGATCTTGGCTAGATTGGTCGATTCCACGACCCCGTAGCCAGCCAGGCTTCTCTGGCTCGACACGTCCCCCGGGCCCAGCGGATCTCGACCGAGAGACACTGGAGGCTCTCGATGCCTCGCCGGGCGTTGTGCCCGCTCAGGCGAGGACCCCAAATGTCGACGATTGTCGAAGTTGACGTTCCGTAGACTGGGTACTAGCGTGTGTATATAAGGGGGTTGAGATGACAGGGGATTCTCTGCCGTTACGTCGTGACTTTCGTTTGTCCAGAGCGTGGTACAGCGCTCGATGAATCGCTTGCGAGACGGCGAGCGCGACTCATTGGGGTCGATTCGGTCGGAGCTCGTCGCGCGCCTGCGCGAGCGAACGGCGGAGATCGAAGACGCGATTTCTGTTCAGGTACGTGCCCTTTCCGAAACGGAAGGGGGAGGGGATCCGGAGTACGCGGCCGGGCTGCGGGCGACGGTCAGCAAATCGCTCGACTTCGTCCTCGTCAACATGGAGAAGGACGGGGAGTGGTCGGAGCCGATTCCCTCGGCTGCCGCGGAGCAGGCGCGGCGCGCCGCCCGCAGCGGGGTGAAGCTGGACACCGTGCTGCGACGATACGCGACCGGGGACAGGGTCCTGGGGGACTTCATCATGGACGAAGCCGACCGCTTTCCAAGCGACGCGCTGCGGGCCGTGCTCAGGTCCCAGGGCCCGCAGGTCGATCGGTTGATGGCGGCGGTGGCGGCCGAGTACATGAACGAGCTCGCGCGGATGAGGCGCTCGCCATCCCAGCGCCTCGCCGAACGCGTGCAGCGCCTGGTCGTCGGCGACAGCCCGGCTGACGTGGGGGATCTAGGCTACGCGTTCGATGCCTGGCACCTGGGCATGATCGTCAAGGGCGGCAACGGGGAGGCGGCGGTTCGCTCCTTGGCCGCTGGCCTCGACTGCCAGATCCTTGCCGTGCCCCGCGGGAACGAGATCGTCTGGGCTTGGCTCGGTGCCCGCCGGGCGCTGGCAGTCCCCGATATCGAGCGCCTGCTCGCCAGCGATGCGGCCGGAGGCATGTCGCTGGCGGTGGGGGAGCCGCACAGCGGGATCGACGGCTGGCGCCTGACCCATCGCGAGGCTCAGGCGGCGCAGGAGGTGATGCTGCGCAAGCCGCAGCGGCTCACACGCGCCCGCGACGTGATCCTGCTCGCCGCGGTGCTGCGGGACGACGCTCTCGCCAAGTCGTTGCACGAGACCTATCTGGCGCCGCTCGAGGGTCACGGCGACTCCGGCGTCGTCCTGCGCGGAACGCTGCGCGCCTATTTCTCCGCTGGCCTCAACGCGGCCACGGCCGCGGCTGCGCTGGCCGTGGACCGTCACACGGTCCAGCGCCGCCTGCGCAAGGTCGAGGAGGCGCTCGGCCGGCTGCTCCCGGATTGCCACGCCGAGCTCGTCGTCGCGCTGGGCTTGGAGGAACTCGAAGCGCAAGCCGACCCGGACGGGCCATCCGCCGAGGCTTGAGAACCGGTCGCGGGAGTCGACGCGACAACATGGCCAAGCCAGGATCGGCGCACGCGCCACATTGGGGTACCGGGGGTGGAACCCTCGGTGATACATATGGGTGCCCCTTCGGGGGAGACGCATATAAGTGCCCCTTGGGGTGACGCGTTAGCAGCTAGAACATTTCTTCAACCGGACGAGTGATGCCTGTGATGCCTGGGTCGCCCAATGCCGTCAAATCCCCCTCTTCGCACCCCTCCTCTGGGGATTTGTCGAGGCGGTCGGTGGCACCGGCGGGCACGAAGGTACGTCGTTCGTCCAGCGCGCTCTCGAAAATCGCCTGGGTCCCGCAGCGCGATCTGGGCCACTCGGACTGGCTGGCCACCGGCCGTCGCCTGGGGGCGATCGGTCGCTGCAGTCAGTGGTGGATCGGCGATTGGGTTCGCTATGGAGCATCGAGGTGGGGGGAGAAATACGCGGAGGCCGCTCGGGTCACCGGCTATGACGTTGCCAGTCTTCGGAATATGGCTTGGGTTGCGTCGAGGTTCGATTTGTCACTACGTAATGACAAATTGACCTGGTCTCACCACGTCCTGCTCGCACCGCTCGAGCCCGACGCGCAGAGGCGGTGGCTGCGGCGGGCGAGCGAGGAGAGGCTGTCGGTTGCCGACCTGAGGCTCGAGCTGCGGGCCGTGCGCGAGGGGAGCGGCGGCTCCTCGGCGAAGGTCGCCGCCACGACTGGGAGCCGAGGCGATGTCGGCGTCTGTCCGCATTGCGGTCACGTACTGCGTTCGCCTTGAGATTCGCTTTTCAACCGAGTTGACGTAAGCCCAGGGAGGGGCCAGGGGTGGGGATGTGAGCAGCGTGACCGGGATAGCGGGGACCTCGAGAGCCAGGCCGATGGAGGACGGTCGGCCGCTCGAGCGCCTTGAGCTGCTCTGCGATCCGGGGTCGCTGGAAGTGATCCGGTCGTCCGTCCTCTCGACCCGGATCGGCTCGCTTGCCCGGCCGGGAGACGGGGTGGTCGCGGGGCTCGGCCGGGTCGGCGGTCGCCCGATCGCCTGCTACGCGCAGAACGCGAAGTTCCTCGGCGGCTCGCTCGGCGAGGCGCAGGCGGACACGATCGACCGGCTGCTGCGGCTCGCGGGGCGCTCGCGGCTGCCGGTGGTGAGCGTCATCGAGTCGGGCGGGGCGCGTATGCAGGAGGGGACCGCGGCGCTCTGCGGATACGGGCGGATCTTCCGCCAGAACGTGCTGCTCTCCGGGGTCGTGCCGCAGATATCGGTGATCGCCGGTCTCGCGGCCGGCGGCGGCTGCTACTCGCCTGCCCTGACCGACTTCGTGGTGATGACCGAGGACGCGGCGATGTTCCTCACCGGGCCGGCGGTGGTTCGCGACGTCGCCGGCGAGGAGGTCGGCGCGCAGGAGCTGGGAGGTCGCTGGGTGCACGAGCGCAACGGCGTCTGCGACCTCGTCGCGCCGAGCGAGAGCGCCGCCGTGGACCTGGCGCGGGGGCTGCTGGGCTACCTGCCCCAGCACGCCGGTGGGGACCTGCCGCGAAGCGCGGCCGCAGCCCCGCGGCAGAGCGATCCGGGCGAGTGCGTGCCGCGCTCTCCGCGCCGCGTCTACGACGTCCGCGCGGTCAGCGATGGCATCGTCGACGCCGGTTCGCTGCTTGAGGTCGCGCCGCGCTGGGCGCGCAGCGTGGTCACGGGCTTCGCCCGGATCGAGGGCCGGCCGGTGGGCCTGGTCGCCAGCCAGCCCCGCTACCTGGGTGGCGTGCTCGACACCGAGTCCTCGCAGAAGGCAGCGCGATTCGTCTCGAGCTGCGACGCGTTCGGGCTGCCGCTGCTCGTCCTCGTCGACACCCCCGGCTTCATGCCGGGGGTGCGGCAGGAGCGGGCGGGGGTGATCCGCTTCGGCGCCTCGCTCGTGCGCGCCTTCGCCGCGGCGACCGTGCCGAGCGTGACAGTCGTCCTGCGCAAGGCCTACGGCGGCGCCTTCATCGCGATGAACTCGAGGGACCTGGGGGCCGACCTCGTGTTTGCCTGGCCGCAGGCGGAGATCGGCGTGATGGGGGCGCAGCCGGCAACCGGGATCATCCACAGGCGCGAGCTTGCCGCCGCCGAGGATCCAGCCGCCCGCCAGCAGGCTCTCTCGGCTGCCTACGCCGAGGAGCACCTCGGCGCCGAGGTCGCGGCGGCGGGCGGTTTCGTCGATGAGGTGATCGAGCCGTGCGAGACGCGCGCCCGGGTTGCCGGAGCGCTTGCGGCGCTGGCAGGTCAAGACCGGTGACGACCCCTCCGCGCCGTTGACCCGCCGGATGCTGTTCGCGGTCAGCGACCTGCACGTCGACCATCCCGAGAACCGCACGGTCGTCGACCAGCTGCGGCCGCGCTCGGAAGCCGACTGGCTGATCGTCTGCGGCGACGTCGCCGACTCGCCGGAGGATGTGGAGTGGGCACTGCGGATCCTGCGCGAACGCTTCGAGAGAGTGATCTGGACACCGGGCAACCACGAGCTCTTGACGAACCGCGACGACCCCCCGCAGCTGAGGGGCGAGCAGCGCTACCTGCACCTGGTCGAGCTCTGCAGGCGGATCGGCGTAACCACTCCGGAGGACTCCTTCCCGATCTGGGACGGCGAGGGCGGGCCCGCCCAGATCGCGCCGCTCTTCCTCCTCTACGACTACACCTTCGGTCGCAACGTCGCCTCGACCAGGGAGGAGGCGCTGCAGCGGGCCTATGAGGCCGGGGTGGTCTGCGTCGACGAGTTCCTCCTCCATCCCGATCCTTACCCGAGCCGTCAGGCCTGGTGCCAGGCTCGCGTCAGGGAGTCGGAGCGGCGCTTGGCGACCAGCGATCCGAGCCTGCCGATGGTCCTGATCAACCACTTCCCGTTGCTCGACGAGCCGACCCGCGTGCTCCGCCACCCAGAGTTCGCGCAGTGGTGCGGGACGGTCAGCACCGCCGATTGGCACCGCCGCTTCCGGGCCGCCGCCGTGGTCTACGGCCACCTGCACATCCCGCGCACCACCTGGCACGACGGCGTGCGCTTCGAGGAGGTCTCACTCGGCTATCCGCGTGAGCGCCGCCACCGCAGCAACCGGCAATACGCGCCCCGGCGGATCCTGCCGGAGGCGTCGCGTGCTTGAGCGGATCCTGCCGGCGAGCGCCACCGTGGTGGCCACCCGCGAGGATCTCGACATCGAGCTCTACCCCGAGGAGGAGGCGGTCGTCGGGCGTGCGGTCGAGAAGCGACGCCGCGAGTTCGTCACCGCCCGCGCCTGTGCCCGCGAGGCGCTTGCGCGGCTCGGCCAGCCGTCGCGGGCGATCCCGCCCGGGGCACGCGGCGAGCCGCTCTGGCCGGACGGGATCGTCGGCAGCATCACCCACTGCGATGGCTACCGGGCCTGCGCGGCTGCGCGGACCGGCGATCTGACGACGATCGGCGTCGACGCCGAGCCCAACCAGCCCCTGCCCGAGGGCCTGCTCGGGGACATCGCCCTGCCCGAGGAGCGCGAGCGGCTCCGCGACCTCGGCCGCCGCTCGCCCGGGACGCACTGGGACCGGTTGCTCTTCAGCGTCAAGGAGTCGATCTACAAGGCCTGGTTCCCGCTGGCCGAACGATGGCTCGGCTTCGAAGACGCGGCGGTCGAGATCGACCGGGAGCGGGGGAGCTTCTCGGCCCGCCTGCTCGTTCCCGGCCCGCTGCTCGACGGTCGCGAGCTGCGCGGCTTCCGCGGCAGGTGGCTGGTCGCGGAGGGCCTCGTTCTGGCGGCGATCGCGCTGCCGGCCGACCGAACCGAGTAGGTCGCGTCGCCGGGCCGGCGTTGCGTCGCCCTCCGATTTGGGTTCCTTGCCCTTTGCGCACTAAGGTGTTTATCACCTCTTTCGTTTCGTCGTTCCAGGGAAAACTCGGGGAGAAATCGATGGTTGCAGGGGATCATCGGGTTGCGGTCGTCGGCGTCGCCTGTCGCCTTCCCCGCGCGCCCGATCCGGAGGCGTTTTGGCGGCTGCTGGCCTCCGGCCAGCACGCGATCGCCGAGGCTCCGGCCGAGCGGCTGGCTGCGGCGGGACGCGGCTCCGGCGAAGCGCTCGCAGGGGAAGAGGCGGGGATTCGGCTCGGTGCCTTCCTTGATCGCGTCGACCGGTTCGACCCCGCTTTCTTCGGCATCTCGCCGCGCGAGGCGGCGGCGATGGACCCTCAGCAGCGCCTCGTGCTCGAACTTGCCTGGGAGGCCCTGGAGGACGCCCGGATCGTCCCCGCCGCGATCCGCGGCGAGGGGGCGGGCGTCTTTCTTGGCTCAATTGCCAATGATTATTCGAATCTAACCCACCGCAGCGGGCCCGACGCGATCGGTCGCCACACGATGACCGGGCTGCATCGCAGCATCATCGCCAACCGGGTCTCCTACACCCTCGGCCTGACCGGGCCGAGCCTGACCGTCGACGCGGCTCAGTCGTCTTCCCTCGTCGCCGTGCACCTGGCCTGCGAGAGCCTGCGCAAGGGAGAGGCGACGCTTGCCCTTGCCGGAGGCGTCCACCTGAACCTCGATCCCAGTGTCGCGCTCGGCGCCGCCAGGTTCGGCGGGCTCTCCCCGGACGGGCGCTGCTTCACCTTCGACGCGCGAGCGAACGGGTACGTGAGAGGGGAGGGCGGCGGCGTGCTCGCCCTGAAGCCGCTGGCGGCGGCGGAAGCCGACGGCGATCGCGTCTATTGCGTCATCGGGGGCGGCGCGACCAACAACGACGGGCCGAGCGAGGGCCTGACCGTGCCCAGCCCGACGGCGCAGGAGGACGTCGTGCGGGAGGCCTACCGGCAGGCGGGGCTGGAGCGGTCGAGCGTCCAGTACGTCGAGCTGCACGGCACCGGGACCGCGGTCGGCGATCCGATCGAGGCGGCAGCGCTGGGCGCGGCTCTCGGGGCGGAGAGGCCGGACGACGATCCGCTGCCGGTCGGCTCGGCGAAGACCAATGTCGGCCACCTCGAGGGGGCCGCCGGCATCGTCGGCCTGATCAAGGCCGCGCTGGCGATCGAGCGGCGGCAGATACCGGCCAGCCTGAACTTCAAGGAGCCGAACCCGGAGATCCCTCTTGACGCGCTGCGCCTGCGCGTGCAGGACAGCCACGGGGCCTGGCCGCACGAGGATCGTCCGCTGGTCGCCGGCGTCAGCTCGTTTGGGATGGGCGGGACGAACTGCCACCTCGTGCTCGAGGAGGCACCCGAGGCTATAGGCGAGCCCTGGGCCAGCGGCCCCGCCGAGCAACCGCTTCCCGGCCCGATCCCCCTGGTGCTCTCGGCCAAGTCGGAGCCCGCCCTGCGGGAGGCGGCTGGGCGGCTGCGGTCGCATCTCCGCGATCGCCCCGATCTCGACCCCGCTGACGTCGCCTACTCCCTCGCCACCACCCGCTCCTCCTTCGAGCATCGGGCCGTCGCGGTGGGACAGAGCCGCGATTCGCTGCTGTCCGCCCTCGCGGCGTTCGCCTGCGGCGACAACCCCCCGGACGTCGCCCGCGGCACGGGCGACGATTCGCGAGGGATCGCCTTCCTGTTTCCGGGTCAGGGCGGTCAGTGGCGTGGGATGGTGCGTGAGCTGCTCGAGTCTTCGCCTCCCTTCGCTCGTCACATGGATGCCTGTGAGGAAGCGTTCGAGCCCTTCGTCGATTGGTCTCTGCGAAGGGAGCTTCGCGACGAAGACGGGAGCCATCTCGACCGCCTCGACGTCCTCCAGCCATCGCTTCTGGCGGTGACGATCTCCCTGGGAAAGCTTTGGCGGGAACTGGGACCCGAGCCTTCGGTCGTGGTCGGTCATTCCCAGGGAGAGATCGCTGCGGCCCACATCGCCGGCGGGCTCTCTCTCGACGACGCGGCGAGGGTGGGGGCGCTGCACAGCAAGCTGTCGCTCCCGCTCGTCGGCAGGGGCGGGATGCTCTCCGTGTCGCTCTCCCCCGAGGAGCTCTCTCCCCGGCTCGGGGTCCTTGGCGAGCGGGTTTCCCTCGCGGCGATCAACGGCCCTGCATCTGTCGTCGTATCCGGAGAGCCCGAGGCCCTTGACGAGTTGCAGGGCGCCTGCGAAGGGGACGGGGTCCGGGCCCAGCGGATCGCCGTGGACTACGCCGCCCACTCGGTCCATCTCGAGGAGCTGCGAGAGGATCTCCTCGAGGCCTTCTCGCCGATCTCCCCTCGCTCGGGGGAGATCCCCTTCCACTCCACGGTAACCGGCGATCTGCTCGACATGTCGGAGCTCGGTCCCGAGTACTGGTACCGCAACCTGCGCCACACCGTGCGGTTCGAGCCGGCCATCCGCGCTCTGCTCGAAGAGGGCTGGCGCACATTCCTCGAGCTCGGCCCCCATCCGGTCCTCGGTTTCGGCGTGCAGGAAACGATCGCGGCCAGGCGGGAAGACGGGAATGCGACGGTCATCTGCGCCCTGCGCCGTGAGGAGGGGGGGCCGGAGCGTTTCACGCGATCCCTTGCCGAAGCGCACGCCGTCGGGGGAAGCGTCGACTGGAAAGCTTTCTTCGCCGGGACCGGCGTCAAGCGAGTCTCCCTACCGACGTATCCATTCCAGCGCGAGCGTTACTGGCTCGAAGAGCCTTTCCCTATCCAGTCGCGACGCCGGGGGGGCCGACTCGCCGCAAGTCGCCGTCCCGGAGCTATCGGGGCCCGAAGGCCTGCGATACCACGAGCGCTGGGCTCCGATCGCCGACGCGCCCAGCTCCGGAACGCCAGGCACATGGCTGGCGATCACCTCGCCCGGTCAGCGTGAGGACGCAGATGTCGCCGCCATCGTCGATGCGCTCGGTCCCGGCGCGGTGCGCGTCGAGCTGGACCCCGCCGGGGACGAGGTTCCTGCCTACGCCAGGGACCTGCGCGACGCGGCCCCACCCGCCGGCACGGGCGAAATCGAGGGTGTGCTCTCGCTGCTGGGGCTCGCCGAGCGCTCGCAGCCATCTACCTGCGGCCGCGGTGCGCTTTTCGCCACCGTCGCGCTTCTTCAGGCCCTCGACGCTGCCGAGATTCCCGCTCCTGTGTGGGTTGTGACCAGCGGGGCGGTGTCCATCGACTCCTCCGACCCTGTGCGACATCACTTCCAGGCACAGCTATGGGGCCTCGGCAGGAGCTTTGGCCTGGAGGAGCCGCGGCGCTGGGGGGGCCTCGTGGACCTGCCGGTGGAACTCGACGAGTCAGTTCTGAAGCGCCTTCGTGGCGCGCTCGGTAGCGATAACGACGAGGACCAGATTGCGCTGCGGGAAGGCGGAGTGTTCGCTCGCCGGCTGGTGCAGGCCCCGATTGAGGAGATTGCGACGGAGGACGTCTGGAAGCCCAGCGGCACGGTTCTGGTCAGTGGTGGAACGAGCGGGCTGGGCAGGGAGGCAGCGCGCTGGCTCGCTCACGGCGGAGCCGAGCACCTGCTCCTCGCTGGCCGATGTGGGCCGGAGGCCGGCGGCGCGGCGGAGCTGGAAGCCGAGCTGAGGAGGCTGGGCTCGAGGGTGACGCTGATCGATTGCGACATCGCCGATCGCGATCGGGTCGAAGCGCTTCTCGCGTCGGTGCCCAAGGAGCATCCACTGACCGCGGTCGTGCACGCCGCGAGCGAGTTCGACGACGCCGAGGTCTCCAAGCTCACTCCCGACCGGCTCGCCGAGATTCTCCGGGCCGAGGCCGACGCTGCAAGGTGCCTTCACGAGCTGACGAAGGATTTGGATCTCTCGGCCTTCGTTCTCGCATCGTCGAGCGCTGCGACCCTCGGAGCCGCCGGGCAAGGGGTTCCGGCGGCGGCCGGCGCGTTCGCCGCTGCGCTGACCCTGCACCGGCGCGCCTGCGGCCTCCCTGCCACCGCTGTCGCATGGGGGCCGGAGGGCTCGGGGCCAGAGGCCGCGCTCACGGCGCTCCAGCAGGCGCTCGACCGCGATCAAGCGTTGGTGACCGTGGTCTCCGAGGACCCAGCCGAGAAGGGGCGCTCACCCCGGCCCCCTGTTGCCGCGGGCCTAACCGAGCAGGAACGCCGTACCTTCATGCTCGACCTGGTCCGCTCCGAAGTGGCGACGGTGCTGGGGGCCGATCTGACCGATGCCGTAGATGCGGGCAAGGCCTTCAAGGAGCTGGGCTTCGACTCGCTCGCCTCGATGGAGCTGCGTAACCGTCTGACCGACGCCACCGGCCTGCGGTTGTCGGCGACGGTTGTCTTCGACCACCCGACGACGACATCGCTGGCGAGCTACCTGTCCCGGCGGGCGTCTGGAGCCGATGCTCAACCTGACCTCCCCTCGGTTAGGGCCATCACGGCTGACGAGCCGATTGCGATCGTCGGCATGGCCTGCCGTTACCCCGGCGAGGTGGCATCTCCGGAAGAGCTCTGGGAGTTGGTTGCCGAGGGCCGCGACGCCATCTCGGCGTTCCCACGCGAGCGCGGCTGGGATCTGGAGCGCCTCTACGATCCCGACCCCGATAACCCCGGCACCTTCTACGTTCGGGAAGGGGGCCTCCTCCCCGATGCCGGCGACTTCGATGCCGAGTTCTTCGGCATCGCCCCGCGCGAGGCGTTGGCGATGGACCCTCAGCAGCGCCTCCTGCTGGAAGCCTGCTGGGAGGCCCTGGAGCGGGCGGGGATCGACCCATCCGCCCTGCGCAGGGAGCACGCTGGCGTCTTCGCCGGGATCAGCTCCCAGGACTACACGGCCGGCCTGCGCGCAACCGAGGGGGAGCTCGAGGGCTACCGGCTGACCGGCAGCTTGACCAGCGTCGCCTCCGGCCGCATCGCCTATGCCCTCGGCCTGGAGGGCCCGGCGATCACCATCGACACCGCCTGCTCCTCCTCGCTGGTGGCGATGCACCTTGCGGCCCAGGCGCTGCGGGGGGGTGAGTGCACGCTGGCGCTGGCGGGAGGGGCGACGGTGCTCGGCAGCCCCGGGATGTTCGTCGAGTTCAGCCGCCAGCGCGGCCTCGCCGCCGACGGTCGCTGCAAGTCCTTCTCCGAGGCGGCCGACGGCACCGGGTTCTCGGACGGGGTGGGCATGCTCGTCTTGGAGCGTCTCTCCGACGCGCAGCGCAACGGCCATCCGGTCGTCGCCACGATCAGGGGCTCGGCGGTCAATCAGGACGGCGCCTCCAACGGCCTCACCGCCCCCAACGGCCCCTCGCAGGAGCGGGTGATCCGCCAGGCGCTGGCCAACGCCCGGCTGCAGGCGAGGGACGTCGACGTAGTCGAGGCCCACGGCACGGGCACCACGCTGGGCGACCCGATCGAGGCCGGCGCATTGCTCGCCACGTATGGCCAGAAGAGAGAGCAGCCGCTGAAGCTCGGCTCGATCAAGTCGAATATCGGCCACACCCAGGCCGCGGCCGGAGTCGCGGGCGTGATCAAGATGGCGCTGGCGATGCGCGAGGGGGTTTTGCCCAAGACCCTGCACGTCGACGCCCCTTCCTCCAAGGTCGATTGGGAGGCGGGGGAGATCGAGCTGCTCACAGAGCAGGTCGAGTGGGAGGGCAACGGACACCCGCGCCGAGCCGGTGTCTCCTCCTTCGGCATCAGCGGCACCAACGCCCACCTGATCTTGGAGGAGGCGCCCCCAGTCAAACCCGCCTCGGTCGAGGCGGGAGAAAGAGGAAGTGGGGGAGAAGCGCCTGCCGCCCAGCCCCTCCAAGGCCCGATCCCCCTGCCGCTCTCGGCCAAGGCGGAGCCCGCCCTGACCCAAGCAGCCGAGCGCCTCGCGGCTCACCTACTGGAGAACCCAGATCTCGATCCCAACGATGTCGCTTACTCGCTCGCGACCACCCGCACCGCCTTCGAGCACCGGGCGGTGGCCCTGGGCCGCGACCGGGGGGAGCTGCTCGCATCCCTCGCCTCTCTTGCCGATGGCGTTCCCTCTCCGAATTTCATCAGCGCCCGCGCAAAGGACGGCAAGCTCGCCTACCTCTTCACCGGCCAGGGCTCGCAGAGGCTCGGGATGGGCAGGGATCTGTACGAGTCGGATCCCGTCTTCCGCGAGGCCTTCGACGCCGCCTGTGAGCAGCTCGACCTCCACCTGGAGGTCCCGCTCAAGGAGATCGTCTTCGCCAAGGGCAAGAGGGCGGCGAAGAAGCTCGAAGACACCGCCTGCGCCCAGCCCGCTCTCTTCGCGATCGAGGTCGCTCTCTATACGGCCCTCGCCAAGCGCGGCCTCAGGCCCGACCTCCTCGCCGGCCACTCGATCGGCGAGCTCGCCGCTGCCCACGTCGCCGGCGTCCTCGACCTGGCCGACGCGGCAAAGCTGGTCGCGGCGAGGGGCAGGCTGATGGGCGCCCTTCCCGCCGGCGGGGCGATGGTGGCGATCGAGGCAACCGAGGCCGAGGTCGCCGAGTCGATCGAGGGCAGGGAGCAAGAGCTCTCGCTCGCCGCGATCAACGGCCCCAGCTCGACAGTCATCTCCGGCGCCGAGGAGGCAGTTGAGGAGATTCGCGCCCAGTGGGAGGAGCGGGGCCGCAAGACCAAGCGCCTCGCCGTCTCCCACGCTTTCCACTCGCCCTTGATGGAGCCGATGCTCGAGGAGTTCGCGGAGGCCGCCAAGGCCCTCACTTTTAGAGCGCCCAAGATCCCGATCGTCTCCAACCTCACGGGCGAGATGCTCAGCTCCGAGCAGGCCACAGACCCCGCCTACTGGGTCCGACACGTGCGCGAGCCGGTGCGCTTCGCCGACGCGGTCGAGGCTCTGAACGAGCAGGGCGCGAGCGCCTATCTCGAGCTCGGCCCCGACCCGGTGCTCTGCGCGATGACGCGCGAGACCCTGGGGGATGAAGACAGCGGGGCCGCCTTCATCCCCACCCTGCGCGAGGGGCGCCCCGAGGCGGATGCGATCTCGGCCGCGATCGCCGGCGCCCACGTCGCCGGTGCCAAGCTCGACTGGGGGTCCTTTTTCCAGGGAACGGGCGTCAAGCGCGTCCCCCTGCCGACCTACCCCTTCCAGCGTAAGCGGTACTGGCTTGGCGGCACTTCGGGCGACGGAGGGGACCTGGCCGCGGCTGGGCAAGCTGTGGCCGATCACCCGTTGCTTGCCGCGGTGATCGAGGATCCCAGCGGCGGGGGCCTGACACTCACCGGCCGTCTCTCCCTCTCCACCCACCCCTGGCTGGCCGATCACCTCGTGGCCGGCACCGCGGTCCTGTCCGGCGTCGTCTTCCTCGAGCTGGTGCTGAGGGCAGCAGAGCAGGTCGAGGCTCAGGGCATCGAGGCGCTCACCCTGCTGGCGCCCCTGGTCTTCCCCGAACCTGGAGCGGTGGCCATTCAGGTCCTGATCGCCGGCTCCGATGGGGACGGCCGGCGTGAGATCGCGATCCACTCTCGTCCCGAGGGCGAGGATGAGGAATGGACCCAGAACGCAAGCGGCACCCTTTCCGAAGCCCGCGCTCCCAGCTCCGAACCGCTCGATGCCTGGCCCCCCGCGAGTGCCGAGCCAGTCGAGGTCGCCTACCTCGACGACCGCCTAGCCGCGCACGGAATCGAGTACGGCCCTGAGTTCTTGGGCCTGGCCGAGGCCTGGCGCGATGGCGAGCAGGTCTACGCCGAGGTGGCTTTATACGGAGCGAGCGCTTCCGCTCTTCGCCTCCACCTGCCGCCCCAGGGCGATGACGGCATCACCGCGTTCGATGAATCCGGCTCACCCCTCTTTGGCATCTGTTCGATCACAAGCGGTCCACTCGAGCTCGAGGCGCTGCGCTCCGCCCAGCAGCGCCGCTCCCTGCACCTGGTTCAGTGGCAGCCCGTGCCCGCGCCGTCCACCGCGGCAATCGAGTCTGCCGCCGAAGCGCC
This sequence comes from uncultured Solirubrobacterales bacterium, assembly GCA_963770315.1. Taxonomy (GTDB): domain Bacteria; phylum Actinomycetota; class Thermoleophilia; order Solirubrobacterales; family 70-9; genus VRUE01. Next base: position 1,648,549 of record CAVYPC010000002.1, on the reverse strand, counting down.
GGAGCAGGTGGTCGAGGAGATTTTCCCGGCGGAGGGGGACATCCCCGAGGCGGCACAGGCAACCGCCGAGAGGGCTCTTGCGCTGGTGCAGGATTGGGCAAGGAAGGAGCCTGTGGAGGGCTCGCGCCTGGTTCTGGTCACCCACAAGGCCATCGCCGCGGCTGACGGCGAGGCTCCGGATCTCGCCGCCGCACCGGTTTGGGGGCTGGTGCGCTCGGCTATGTCCGAGCACCCCGGCCGCTTCGCGCTGGTCGACACCGACGGCGCCGACGCTTCCCTGAAGGCGCTGCCCGCCGCGCTTGCGCTGGCGGCCGAGGAGCCTCAGCTCGCACTGCGCGAGGGCAATGCGCTGGCCCCGCGCCTGGCTCGGGTCAAGGCGGACGAGGAGGCGAAGGCCGAGCCGATCGACCCGGAGCGCACCGTGCTGATCACCGGCGGTCTCAGCGGCCTCGGGGCCCTCATCGCCCGCCACCTGGCAGAGCGCCACGGCGTGCGCCACCTGCTCCTGGTCAGCCGCAGGGGCCCCGAGGCGAAGGGGGCGGGCGAGCTGAAGGCAGAGCTCGAGGAGCTGGGAGCAGAGGTGACGATCGCTGCCTGCGACGTCGCCGATCGCACCGCGCTGGAGCAGCTCTTTGCCTCGATCTCCAGGGAGCACCCACTGGGCGCGATCGTCCATTCCGCCGGGGCGATGGACGACGGAGTCCTGGACTCTATGGACCCTGAGCGCCTGGCTCGCACGATGCGCCCCAAGGCAAACGCCGCCTGGCACCTGCACGAGCTGAGCGCAGAGCTCGACCTCTCCCAGTTTCTGGTGTTCTCCTCGGCCGCTGGTCTCCTCGGGGGCGCCGCCCAGGCCAACTACGCCGCCGCCAACAATTTCCTCGACGCGCTCGCTGCCCTGCGCCAATCCCGGGGCCTGCCAGCCACCGCGTTGGCTTGGGGCACGTGGGACCAGCAGAGCAACCTGGTCGACGCGCGTCAGGTCGACGCGAAGTTTTTGGCGCGGATGACCAACCAGATCCGCCAGCGCCTCGGCTTCGCGCCGATGGCCCCCGAGCAGGGCCTGGAGCTCCTCGATGCCGCCCGTGAGCTGGCAGAGCCGCTGCTGGCGCCGGTGCGCTTCGACACCTCCGCGCTGCGCGCCCAGGCCCAGGCTGGGGCCCTGGCGCCGATCCTGCGCGGCCTTGTCCGCGCCCCCGCCCGCCGCGAGAAACAGCGAGGCTCGCTCGGCCGCCTCCTCGCCGAGACGCCCGAGGCGGAGCGCCAGGGCGTCGCTTTGGCGCTCGTTCGCTCCCACGCTGGGGTCGCACTCGGCCACGCCTCCGCGCAGGAGGTGGAGCCGGAAAGGGCCTTCCAGGAGATGGGCCTCGATTCGCTCGGCGCGGTCGAGCTGCGCAACCGGCTGAGTGGTGCGACCGGCCTCGCGCTGGGAGAGACCGTCGTCTTCGACTACCCCAACGCAACCGCCCTCGCCGAGCACCTGCTCGCCGAGGCGACCGCGAGCGGCGCCGCCAAGCAGGTAGCCCTCAGGGCCCAGGCGAGCGAGGAGCCGATAGCGATCGTCGGCATGGCCTGCCGTTACCCGGGCGGGGTCGCCTCGCCGGCGGATCTCTGGCGGCTGGTCGCCGAGGGGAGGGACGGCATCGCCGAGTTCCCCGCCGATCGCGGTTGGGACCTGGAGCGCCTCTACCACCCCGACCCCGACCACCCCGGCACGAGCTATGCCCGTGAGGGGGGCTTCCTCGCGGAGGCCGGCGAGTTCGACGCCGAGTTCTTCGGCATCGCTCCGCGCGAGGCTCTGGCGATGGACCCCCAGCAGCGCCTGCTGCTGGAGTCCTGCTGGGAAGCGTTGGAGGCCGCTGGCATCGACCCCGCCTCGTTGCGCGGAAGCCAGACCGGGGTCTTCGCCGGGATCGGCTCCCAGGACTATCTGGCCGCCTCCGAAGCGTCGGCGAGAGAGCTGGATGGCTACCGGCTGACCGGCAGCTTGACCAGTGTCGCCTCCGGCCGCATCGCTTACGCCCTCGGTCTCGAGGGACCCGCGATGAGCATCGACACCGCCTGCTCCTCTTCGCTGGTGGCGATGCACCTGGCGGCCGGGGCTCTGAATGGAGGCGAGTGCACGCTGGCGCTGGCCGGCGGGGTGACGGTGCTCGCCACCCCCGAGGCCTTCACCGAGTTCAGCCGCCAGCGCGGCCTCGCCGCCGACGGTCGCTGCAAGTCCTTCGCCGAGGCGGCCGACGGCACAGGCTGGGCGGAGGGCGTCGGCGTGCTCGTCCTGGAGCGCCTCTCCGACGCGCAGCGCAACGGCCACCGGATCTTCGCCACGATCAGGGGCTCGGCGGTAAACCAGGACGGCGCCTCCAATGGACTGACGGCGCCGAACGGTCCCTCGCAGGAGCGGGTGATCCGCCAGGCGCTGGCAAACGCCCGCCTCGAGCCCAAGGACGTCGACGCGGTCGAGGCCCACGGCACCGGCACCGCTCTCGGCGACCCGATCGAGGCCGGCGCATTGCTCGCCACCTACGGCCAGGATCGAGAGCAGCCGCTGAAGCTCGGCTCGATCAAGTCGAATATCGGCCACACCCAGGCCGCGGCCGGAGTCGCGGGCGTGATCAAGATGGCGCTGGCGATGCGCGAGGGGGTTTTGCCCAAGACCCTGCACGTCGACGCCCCTTCCTCCAAGGTCGATTGGGAGGCGGGGGAGATCGAGCTGCTCACAGAGCAGGTCGAGTGGGAGGGCAACGGACACCCGCGCCGAGCCGGTGTCTCCTCCTTCGGCATCAGCGGCACCAACGCGCACGTGATCTTGGAGGAGGCGCCCGAACCCGTCTCGGGGGATGACGGGGAGGCAAGGGGAGGCTCGGGCGCTTCCTCCGAGGATCTCCTCACGGGCCATATCCCCCTCGCCCTCTCGGCGAAGGAAGAGCCCGCCTTGGCGGAGGCAGCAGAGCGCCTCGCGATCCATCTGGAGGAGAACCCGGACCTCGATCCGACCGATGTCGCCTACTCGCTGACCGCCACCCGCACCGCCTTCGAGCATCGCGCGGTCGTCCTGGGCGAAGACAGGGAGGGGCTGCTCGCATCACTCGCCTCCTTCGCCGACGGCACCGCATCCGCCAACGTCCTCAGCGCTAGAGCAAAGGACGGCAAGCTCGCCTACCTCTTCACCGGCCAGGGCTCGCAGAGGCTCGGGATGGGCAGAGATCTGTACGAGTCGGATCCCGTCTTCCGCGAGGCCTTCGACGCCGCCTGCGAGCAGCTCGACCAACATCTGGAGGCCCCGCTCAAAGAGATCGTCTTCGCCAAGGGCAAGAAGGCGGCAAAGCGGCTCGAAGACACCGCCCACGCCCAGCCGGCCCTCTTCGCGATCGAGGTAGCTCTCTATGAGGCGCTGAGCAAGCGCGGCCTCACGCCGGACATCCTCGCCGGCCACTCGATCGGCGAGATCGCCGCCGCCCACGTCGCCGGCGTCCTCGACCTGGCCGACGCGGCAAAGCTGGTCGCCGCCAGGGGCAAGCTGATGAGCGCCCTCCCCGCCGGCGGGGCGATGGCGGCGATCGAGGCGACCGAGGCAGAAGTCGCCGAGTCGATCGAGGGCAAGGAGCAAGAGCTCTCGATTGCCGCGATCAACGGCCCCAGCTCGACAGTCATCTCCGGCGCCGAGGAGGCAGTTGAGAAGATTCGCACCCGGTGGGAGGAGCGGGGCCGCAAGACCAAGCGCCTCGCCGTCTCCCACGCTTTCCACTCGCCCTTGATGGAGCCGATGCTCGAGCAGTTCGCCGCGGTAGCCGAGAGCCTCACCTACAGCGAGCCACGGATCCCGATCGTCTCCAACCTGAGCGGCGAGCCTCTGGGCCCCGAGCAGGCGACCGACCCCACCTACTGGGTCGCCCACGTGCGCCAGCCGGTGCGCTTCGCCGACGCGGTCGAGACCCTGCACGAGCAGGGCACGAGCGTCTACCTGGAGCTGGGCCCCGACCCAGTGCTCTGCGCGATGGCGCGGGAGTGCATCGGGGGCGGGGACGGACTGGCCGCCTTCGTCCCCACCCTGCGCGAGGGCCGCCCCGGTCCCGACGCGATCTCGAGCGCGATCGCCCACGCCCACGTCGCGGGGGCCAGGCTCGATTGGGAGGCCTTCTTCACCGGGACGGGCGCCAAGCGCGTCCCGCTGCCCACCTACCCCTTCCAGCGCCGGCGCTACTGGCTCGCCTCCGCTGGCAGCGGGGCCGGGGACCTGACTGCGGCCGGGCAGGTCTCGGCCGACCATCCGCTGTTGGGCGCGGCGGTGGACCTGGCGGGAGACCCGGACGAAGGCCTGCTGCTCACCGGCCGCCTTTCCCTTGCCACCCATCCCTGGCTGGCGGATCACGCCATCGCCGGCGCGATCCTGGTTCCCGCGACGGTCTTCCTCGAGCTGGCGCTGAGGGCGGGGGAGGAGGTTGGAGTCCAGGGTGTCGAGGAGCTCGACCTGGGGGCACCGCTGATCCTCTCCGAGGCCGGCGCGGCGGCGATTCAGGTCTCCCTCTCCGGGCCGCGAGAGGACGGGCGACGGGAGATCGCGATCCACTCCCGCCCCGAGGGCGACGAGGGGCTTGCCGAGTCTCCCGCTTGGATCCGCCACGCCAGCGGCGCCCTCTCCGAAGCGCCGGCTCCGACCCCCGGGACCTTCGACGCCTGGCCCCCTGAGGGAGCCGAGCCGCTCGAGGCCGACTACCTCTACGCGCTCCTCGCCGAGGCCGGCCTCGAGTACGGCCCCGCCTTCCAGGGTCTCGGCGCGGCCTGGAGGGACGGCGAGCGGATCTACGCCGAGGTCTCGCTGCCCGAGGAGCAGGCCCAGGAGGCGGGGCGCTTCGCCGTCCATCCGGCCCTGCTCGACTCGGCGCTGCACGCCATCCGGCTCCCCGGAGAGGGCACGGCGGAGGTCGAGCTGCCGGTCTCCTGGCGCGGTGTGGCGGTGCACGCGGTTGGAGCTCGGGAGCTGCGAGTCGGGATCGCACCGGAGGGCGAGGGGGTTTCGGTCCTCGTCGCGGACTCCGCCGGCGTCCCGGTCGCCTCGGTCGCGGGGCTGGCGAGCCGCCCGCTTGACCCCGAGCAGCTGCTGGGCGCGAGGCCGAGACAGGGTGAGCTGCTGGATCTCGAGTGGCAGGAGGTCGCCCTCGCCGCGGGGGACGCCGCTCCCTCTGGGGCCGAGCTCCTGCGCTGCGAGGTCGAGCGGGGCGGCGATAGGGCCAAGGCGGCTCGCAAAGCCACGCAAAGCACCCTGGAGGTTGTCCAGCGATGGCTCTCCGAGGAGTCCGGGGCCGGCTCGCGCCTGACGCTGATCACCCAGGGTGCGATGTCCGCGGGGGGCGAGAGCCCAGACGTCGCCGCCGCCGCGATCTGGGGCTTGGTCCGCTCGGCCCAGTCCGAGAACCCGGGTCGCTTCGCCCTGATCGACAGCGATGGCACGGCGGCCTCCGAGGAGGCGCTGTCCGCGGCGCTGGCGCTGGGGGCGGAGGAGCCCCAGCTCGCATTGCGCGAGGGAGCGGCGCTCGTGCCCCGCCTTACTCGCACGGGAGCGGACCAGGCGGCGGTGGACGCTGTCCAGCCGATCGACCCGGAGCGCACCGTGCTGATTACGGGCGCCACCGGCGGTCTCGGGCCTCTCGTCGCCCGCCACCTGGCGGAGCGACACGGTGCCCGTCGCCTCCTGCTGGTCAGTCGCAACGGCCCCGAGGCAGAAGGAGCGGGGAAGCTGCGGGAAGAGCTCGAAGGACTCGGGGCCGAGGCCCGGATCGTCGCCTGCGATGCAGCGGATCGCGAGGCGCTCGAGCGGCTCCTCGCCGAGATCCCGACGGAGCATCCCCTGGGCGCGGTGATCCACGCGGCCGGGGTGCTTGCCGACGGCACGATCGAGGCGATGGCCCCCGAGCAGGTCGAGCGTGTCTTCGCCCCCAAGGCGGAGGCGGGCTGGAACTTGCACGAGCTGACCGCGGACCTGAACCTCTCCGCCTTCGTCCTCTTCTCCTCGCTCGCCGGAACCCTGGGCGGTCCCGGCCAGGCCAACTACGCCGCCGCAAACGTCTTCCTCGACGCCCTCGCCCAGAAGCGGCGCACAGAGGGCCTTGCCGCGACCTCGGTCGCCTGGGGCCTCTGGGAGCAGGGGGGCGGCATGGCCTCCCAGCTCGGCGAGGCTGACCTGGCGCGGATGCGGCGCTCGGGCGTGATGGCGCTCTCCGACGAACAGGGGCTGGCCCTGTTCGACGCCGCGCTCGCCACCGATCGCGCCCTGTGCGTGGGAGCCCGCCTCGACCCGGCCGGCCTGCGCGCTCAGGCCTCCGCCCTGCCGGCGGTCCTCGGCGGCCTCGTGCGCATCCCCCGGCGGCGCAGCGCCGCCTCGGGCTCGTTTGGCGCCAGGCTCGATGCGCTCTCCGCCGCAGAGCGCCCGGCCTTTGCCCTGGAGCTGGTCCGCGGCGAGGTCGCCGCGGTGCTGGGACACGGCAGTGCCGACGCGATCGACCCCGACAGGGCCTTCAAGGAGGCGGGATTCGATTCCCTCGCTGCCGTGGAACTGCGCAACCGCCTCGGCACCGTCAGCGGTCTGGGCCTGGCGACGACCGCGGTGTTCGACTACCCCAACCCGGTTGCTCTCGCCGGGCACCTGCTGGACCGGGCAACCGCCGCCGGCAATGCCGGACGGGCGGCGGTCAGGGCCCAGGCGAGCGAGGAGCCGATCGCGATCGTCGGCATGGCCTGCCGCTACCCGGGCGGGGTCTCCTCGCCCGACGATCTCTGGCAGCTGGTCGCCGAGGGGAGGGACGGCATCGCCGGGTTCCCCGCCGACCGCGGCTGGGACCTGGAGCGCCTCTACCACCCCGATCCCGACCACCCCGGCACCTCCTACACCCGCGAGGGAGGCTTCCTGCCCGACGTCGCCGAGTTCGACGCCGAGTTCTTCGGCATCGGTCCGCGCGAGGCGCTGGCGATGGATCCCCAGCAGCGCCTCCTGCTCGAGTCCTGCTGGGAGGCGCTGGAGGGCGCCGGCATCGACCCCGCTTCGCTGCGCGGAAGCCAGGCCGGTGTCTTCGCCGGGGTGACCCACCAGGGTTACCTGGGCGCTTTTTCGGCGGGGGAGGTCGAGGGCTACCAGGCGACGGGCAGCACGACCAGCGTCGCCTCCGGCCGCGTCTCCTACGCGCTCGGCCTCGAGGGCCCCGCGATAAGCATCGACACCGCCTGCTCGTCCTCGCTGGTGGCGATGCACCTGGCGGCAGGAGCGCTGCATGCGGGGGAGTGCACGCTCGCGCTGGCCGGTGGGGTCACCGCCCTCGCCGCCCCAGGCGTCTTCACCGAGTTCAGCCGCCAGCGCGGCCTCTCTCCCGACGGCCGTTGCAAGGCATTCGCCGAGGCTGCCGACGGCACCGGCTGGGGGGAGGGAGTGGGTGTGGTGGTCCTCGAGCGCCTCTCCGACGCGCAGCGCAACGGCCACCCGGTCTTCGCCCTCCTGCGCGGCTCGGCCGTCAACCAGGACGGCGCCTCCAACGGACTGACCGCCCCCAACGGACCCTCGCAGGAGCGGGTGATCCGCCAGGCACTCGCCAACGCCAACCTCGGGACCAACGACATCGACGTCGTCGAGGCCCACGGCACAGGCACCACCCTCGGTGACCCGATCGAGGCCGGCGCGCTGCTCGCCACCTACGGCCAGGACCGAGACGAGCCGCTGAAGCTGGGCGCGATCAAGTCGAACATCGGCCACACCCAGGCCGCCTCAGGCGTCGCCGGCGTGATCAAGATGACCCAGGCGCTGCGCGAGGGCGTCTTGCCAAAGACGCTGCACGTCGACGCTCCCTCCTCCAAGGTCGATTGGGAGGCGGGGGAGATCGAGCTGCTCACCGAGCAGCTGCCCTGGGAGACCGACGGCCGCCCGCGCCGCGCCGGCGTCTCCTCCTTCGGGGTGAGCGGCACCAACGCCCACGTGATCCTCGAAGAGGCGCCCGAGGCCGCACCGGTCGCAGCCGAGACGGGCGAGGACGGCGAGGGAACCGCCCAGCCCCTAGCGACCCCGATCCCGTTGCTGCTCTCCGCCAAAGCGGAGCCAGCCCTGGCCGACGCCGCCGAGCGCCTCGCCACCCACCTGGAGCAGAACCCAGACCTCGACCCAACCGACGTCGCCTACTCGCTCGCCACCACCCGCTCTGCCTTCGAGCACAGAGCCGTCGTCCTGGGAGCAGACCGCGATCGGCTGCTCGCCTCGCTCACTTCCCTCGCCGAAGGCAAGGACACCCCCAGCATCGCCAAGGGCTCAGCCCGCAGCCAACACCAACCCGTCTTCCTCTTCCCCGGCCAGGGCGCCCAGGCCCAGGGCATGGCCCTGGAGCTGATCGAGTCCTCTCCAGCCTTCGCCAGCCACATGCAGGCCTGCGAAGAAGCACTCGCCCCCCATGTCGAGTGGTCCCTAGCCGAGATCCTGAGAGAAGCAGACGCCAAGTGGCTCGATCGCCTCGACATCGTCCAGCCGGCCCTCTTCGCGGTGATGGTCTCCCTGGCCAGGCTCTGGCGAGAATGCGGGGTGCAGCCAGCAGCGGTAGTGGGCCACTCCCAAGGAGAGATCGCCGCAGCCCACATCGCCGGAGCGCTCTCTCTCGAGGACGCCGCCCTGATCATCGCCGAGCGCGGCAAGGCGATGGCAAAGATCGCCGGCGAGGGAGGGATGCTCTCGGTCTCCCTCAGCCCAGAGCAGCTGACCCCCTACACCGAGCCCTTGGGCGAGCGCGTATCGCTGGCGGCGATCAACGGCCCGGCGTCCCTGGTCCTCTCCGGAGACCCAGAGGCACTGGATGAGATCCAAGCCTCTTGTGAGAGCGACGGCGTCAGGGCCCAGCGGATCGCCGTCGACTACGCCGCCCACTCCTCCCAGATCGAGGCGCTTGAAGAGGAGCTGCTCTCAGCCTTCGCCCCGATCTCACCGCAAAGCGCCGAGATCCCACTGCACTCCACGGTCACCGGCGAAGTCATCGATACCGCCGAGCTCGGTCCCGAGTACTGGTACCGCAACCTCAGGCAGACGGTTCTCCTAGAGCCAGTTCTGCGCTCGCTCCTGGACACGGGACGACGCGCCTTCATCGAGATCGGACCGCACCCCGTAGTCGGCTTCGGCGCCCAGGAGACGATCGAGGACGCACTGCAAGATCCAGAGGAAGCTGTCCTGCTCTCCACCCTGCGCCGCGAAGAGGGCGGGGCCGAGCGCTTCGCGCTCTCCCTCGCCCAGGCCCATGCCGCTGGCGTGGCGGTCGACTGGGAGGCGTTCTTCGAGGGGGCGAAGGCCAAGCGGGTGCCGCTGCCGACCTATCCCTTCCAGCGCGAGCGCTACTGGCTGAACACCGCGACAGGGCCGGCGGACGCGAGCGCTATCGGACTGACCGACGCCGACCATCCCCTGCTGGGGGCGGCGGTGGAGGACCCGACCGGCGAGGGGGTCGCCCTCACCGGTCGTATCTCTCTCGCCACCCATCCGTGGCTGGCCGACCACGCGGTCAACGGCACGGTCCTGCTGCCCGCCGCGGCCTTCCTCGAGCTGGCGCTGAGGGCGGGCGAGCAGGCGGGTGCCGATCTGGTGCGGGAGTTGATCATGCAGGCGCCGCTCGCCCTGCCCGAGAAGGGCGCCGTGCATGTGCGGGTGACGGTCGGCGAGCCCGGCGATGCGGGCGAGCGCGAGATCGCTATCCACGCCCGCCCGGAGGGCGGGCACGACGGCGAGCCGGCGCAGGAGTGGACGCCGCACGCCGCCGGTCTCCTCGCCCCACATGTCCCCAGGGCCGGCGCGCCGCCCGAGGCCTGGCCCCCCGAGGGGGCGACCGAGCTCTCGGTCGGCGACCTCTACGAGCGTCTCGCCGATCTCGGGGTCGAGTGCGGCCCTGCCTTCCAGGGACTGGCGGCTGCCTGGCAGAGAGGAGAGGACGTCTTCGTCGAGTGCCGTCTGGCCGAGGAGCAGGCCGCCGAAGCCGCCCGCTTCGGGCTCCACCCGGCCCTGCTCGTCTCGGCGCTCTTCGGCTATGAGCTGCGGCACGGCGAGGAGAATGGGCCCGAGGCGGGCGTCGAGATGCCCTTCGCCTGGCGCGAAGCGAGCCTGTCCGCCGGCGGTGTCGCGGTCTTGCGGGCGCGGCTCTCCCCGCAGGGCGAAGAGGGGGTCTCGCTGCGGCTCTCCGATGGGGCGGGCACGCCGGTCGGCGAGATCGGCTCGCTGGCCGTGCGCCCGCTTGCGCCCGAGCAGTTGGAAGGTGCTCGGCGCCGCCGGCAGCCGCTGTATGCACTGGAGTGGAAAGAGCTCGAGCTCGGCGAGGCGGGCGAGGACGAGCTGGTGACGATCCTCGAGCTGCCGCGCAGCGACGCGGAGAACGTCGCCGAGGCCGCGCGCGCGACCACCAAGGACGCCTTGGAGTCGATCCAGACCTGGCTGTCCGAGGAGCGCCCGGCGGGCTCCCGGTTGGCGCTGGTCACCCACGGGGCCATCTCCACCACCGATGGAGAGTCCCCCGACCTCGCCACCTCGCCCCTCTGGGGCCTGCTGCGCTCGGTCCAGCTCGAGCGCCCCGACAGCTTCGTCCTGGTCGACCTCGACGAGACCGAGGCTTCCCGCGCCGCGCTATCGGCCGCGCTTGCCGCCGACGAGCCTCAGCTCGCATTGCGCGAGGGAGCCGCTTCCGTGCCGCGGATCGGACAGGCGCCGCCGCCCGCCGAAGAGCGGGCGATCGCGATCGACCCTGGGACCACGGTGCTGATTACCGGCGGCACCGGCGGGCTCGGCGCGCTCGTCGCCCGCCACCTCGTAACCGAGCACGGGGCGCGGCACCTGCTGCTCGTCAGTCGCAGCGGGCTAGAAGCAGAGGGTGCGATGGAGCTCGCCGCCGAGCTGGAGGGGCTGGGCGCCGAGGTTCGGATCGAGGCGTGCGACGTCTCAGGGCGCGAGCAGCTCGCCGCGCTGATCGACTCGATCCCGGCCGAGCACCGCCTCGGCGCGGTGGTCCACGCCGCCGGGCTCGGGGCTCGCGACCTGATCGAGAAGGTCTCCCAGGACCAGATCGATGCTGTGTTCGCCCCCAAGGTGGATGCCGCCTGGCACCTGCACGAGCTGACCGCGGACCTCGACCTCTCCGCCTTCGTCCTCTTCTCCTCGATCGCCGGCATCGTCGGCAACTTCGGCCTCGGCGCCTACACGGCGGCAAATGCCTTCCTCGACGCGCTGGCCCAGCGGCGGCGCGCCGAAGGGCTGGCGGCGAGCTCGATCGCCTGGGGGGCCTGGGTGCAGGTGGGGATGGCGGCGGACCACCTCAGCGGCGACGAGCTGACGCGGGTCGGCCCCCTGGGCACGGCATCGCTGGAGAGCGAGGAGGGCCTTGCCCTGCTCGACGCGGTCCTCGAGGCGGACCCGGCGCTGGCGCTGGCGATCCGCATCGACCGGACGAGCCTGCGCGCACAGGCTTCCACCGGAGCATTGCCGGCGATACTGCGCGGCCTGGTGCGCGGGCCGGTCAGGCAGCGCTCGGCGGCGGCCGCATCGCTGGCGACCAGGCTCTCCGGGCTTGCGGTGGCCGAGCAGGAGCGGATCGTGCTCGAGCTGGTTCGCGGCGAGGCGGCGGCGGTGCTCGGGCACGACTCGGTCGACGCCGTCGAGGGCGGGCGGGCGTTCAAGGATCTGGGCTTCGACTCGCTCGCCGCGGTCGAGCTGCGCAACCGCCTCAGCGCGGTCACCGGTCTGCGGCTGCCGGCGACCGTCGCCTTCGACTACCCGAGCTCGACCGCCCTGGCCGCGCTGGTGCTGGCCGAGGTGACGGCCGGTGGCGCCGTCAAGCAGGTCGCGGTCCGCGCTCAGGCGAGCGAGGAGCCGATCGCGATCGTCGGCATGGCCTGCCGCTACCCGGGAGGGGTCGCTTCGCCGGACGACCTCTGGCAGCTGGTCGCCGAGGGCGGCGACGGCATCGCCGAGTTCCCCGCTGACCGCGGCTGGGACCTGGAGCGGCTCTACCACCCCGATCCCGACCACCCCGGGACCAGCTACGCGCGAGAGGGCGGCTTCCTCGCCGGCGCCGGCGATTTCGACGCCGAGTTCTTCGGCATCGGCCCGCGCGAGGCGCTGGCGACGGAACCGCAGCAGCGGCTGCTGCTGGAGGCCTGCTGGGAGGCGCTGGAGGACGCCGGCATCGATCCCTCCGCTCTGCGCGGCACTCAGACCGGGGTCTTCGCCGGTGCGCCGAGCGGCAACTACGGCAACGCGGCCGCGGCGGTCGAGGGCTACGGCTTGACCGGGTTCAGCAACAGCGTCGTCTCCGGCCGGGTCTCCTACACGCTCGGCCTCGAGGGGCCGGCGATGACTGTGGACACCGCCTGCTCCTCCTCGCTGGTCGCGCTTCACCTCGCCGCCCAGGGGCTGCGCAGCGGGGAATGCACGCTGGCGCTGGCCGGTGGCGTGACGGTCCTCTCCCGGCCGATGGTCTTCACCGAATTCAGTCGCCAGCGCGGCCTCGCCGCCGATGGGCGCTGCAAGTCCTTTGCCGAGGCGGCGGACGGGGCCGGCTTCGCCGAGGGCGTGGGGATGGTCCTCTTGGAGCGCCTCTCCGACGCGCAGCGCAACGGCCACCCGGTCCTCGCCACGGTCAGGGGCTCGGCGGTCAACCAGGACGGCGCCTCCAATGGCCTCACCGCCCCCAACGGCCCCTCGCAGGAGCGGGTGATTCGCCAGGCGCTGGCAAATGCCCGCCTCGAGCCCAAGGACGTAGATGCGGTCGAGGCCCACGGAACGGGAACCACCCTCGGCGACCCGATCGAGGCCGGCGCATTGCTCGCCACCTATGGCCAGGACCGAGAGCAGCCGCTGAAGCTGGGCTCGATCAAGTCGAACATCGGCCATGCCCAGGCGGCAGCCGGAGTCGCGGGCGTGATCAAGATGGCGCTGGCGATGCGCGAAGGGGTGCTGCCGAAGACGCTGCACGTCGACGCACCCTCCTCCAAGGTCGATTGGGAGGCGGGGGAGATCGAGCTGCTCACCGAGCAGCTGCCCTGGGAGGTCAGCGGCAGCCCGCGGCGCGCCGGCGTCTCCGCCTTCGGCATCAGCGGCACCAACGCGCACGTGATCTTGGAGGAGGCGCCCGAGGCGGCTTTGGCAGGGGGGAATGCCGAGGCGAAGGGGGGCCCGGGCGCTTCCTCCGAGGCTTTCCCTGCGGGAGCGGTCCCTCTCGCCCTCTCGGCCAAGGCAGAGCCCGCTTTGGTAGAGGCAGCGGAGCGCCTCGTCACCCACCTGACCGACAACCCAGACCTCGACACAACCGACGTCGCCTACTCCCTCGCCACCACCCGCTCTGCCTTCGAGCACCGGGCGGTCATCATCGGGGCGGACCGCGAGGAGCTGCTCGCGTCGCTCGCATCGCTCGCCACCGGAGATCCCTCCCCCAACGTCCTCAGCGCCCGGGCAAAGGAGGGCAAGCTCGCCTACCTCTTCACCGGCCAGGGCTCGCAGAGGCTTGGCATGGGCAAGGATCTGTATGAGGCAGACCCCGTCTTCCGCGAGGTCTTCGATGCCGCCTGCGAGCAGCTCGACCAACACCTGGAGACCCCGCTCAAAGAGATCGTCTTCGCCAAGGGCAAGAAAGCCGCGGCGAAGCTCGAAGACACCGCCCACGCCCAGCCGGCCCTCTTCGCGATCGAGGTCGCCCTCTTCGAGACGTTGAGCAAGCGCGGCCTGCGACCCGACCTCCTCGCCGGCCACTCGATCGGCGAGATCGCCGCCGCCCACCTTGCCGGCGTCCTCGACCTGGCCGACGCGGCAAAGCTGGTTGCCGCCAGGGGCAGGCTGATGGGCGCCCTTCCCGCCGGCGGGGCGATGGCGGCGATCGAGGCGACCGAGGAAGAGGTCGCAGAGTCGATCGAGGGCGGGGAGCAAGAGCTCTCGATCGCCGCGATCAACGGCCCGACCTCGACCGTGATCTCCGGTGCCGAGGAGGCGGTCGAGGAGATCCGCGGCCAGTGGGAGGAGCGGGGCCGCAAGACCAAGCGCCTTGCCGTCTCCCACGCCTTCCACTCGCCCTTGATCGAGCCGATGCTCGAGGAGTTCGCAGAGGTAGCCAAGACCCTCACCTACAGCGAGCCACGGATCCCGATCGTCTCCAACGTCACGGGAGAGACGCTCTCCCCCGAGCAGGCGACCGACCCGGCCTACTGGGTCCGCCACGTGCGCCAGCCGGTGCGCTTCGCCGACGCTGTCAGCGCCCTGAAAGAGCAGGGCGCCAGCACTTATCTGGAGCTCGGCCCCGATCCCATCCTCTGCGCCATGGCGCGCGAGACCTTGGGGGAGGAAGACGACCAGGCCGCCTGCGTCCCCACCCTGCGCGAGGGCCGCCCCGAGGCGGATGCGATCTCGATCGCGATCGGCGGCGCCCACGTCGCCGGCGCCAAGCTCGACTGGGCCGCCTTCTTCGCCGGCACCGGCGCCAGGCATGTGCCGTTGCCGACCTACCCCTTCCAGCACAAGCGCTACTGGCTCGACTCCGCACTGGGTGGGGCGGGGGAGATGACCGCGGCCGGACAGGCCCCGGCCGATCACCCGCTGCTGGTGGCCGCGATCGAGGATCCGAGCGACGGAGGACTCACCCTCACCGGCCGCCTCTCGCTCGCCACCCACCCCTGGCTGGCCGACCATGTCGTCGACGGCACCGTCCTCCTGCCGGGCACCGCCTTCCTCGAGCTGGCGCTGCGAGCCGCCGAGCAGGCCGGTGCCGAGAGCGTCGAGGAGCTGACCATGCAGGCGCCGCTGACCCTGCCCGAGCACGGAGCGGTGGCGATCCAGGTCTTGGTCTCCGGCCCCGAGGAAGACGGGCGGCGCGTCGCGATCCACTCCCGCGCCGACGGCGAGGACGGAGAGTGGGTCCTCAACGCAAGCGGATTCCTCTCCGAGCAGCCCGCGGCCGCTCCAGAGCCGCTCGACGCCTGGCCCCCCGCGGGCGCCGAGGCGCTCGAGGTCGACTACCTCTACGACCGCCTCGCCGAGCACGGTCTTCAGTACGGCCCCGCCTTCCAGGGCCTGACCGCTGCCTGGCGCGACGGCGAGCGGATCTACGCCGAGGTCTCGCTGCCCGAGGAGCAGGCCCAGGAGGCCGAGCGCTTCGGCATCCACCCGGCCCTCCTCGACGCCGCATTGCACGGCATCGCGCTCGCCTCGACCGAAGGCTCGGGCGAGCTGAGGCTGCCCTTCTCCTGGAGCGGGGTCTCGCTGCAGGCGGAGGGTGCGAAGGAGCTGCGGGCGAGGATCGTCCCCGGGGTCGAGGGCGAGGTGTCGCTGGCTCTCGCCGACGGCGCTGGGAGCCCGCTGGCCACAGTCGACTCGCTGGTCACGCGCCCGCTCGACCCCGCCCAGCTGCAGGGCCCCGGACAGAGGCAGGAGGGACTGCTGGCCCTCGAGTGGATCCCGGTGGCCCTCGGCGAAGGGGAGACGACGCCTTCCGGGGTCGAGCTCCTGTGCTGCGGGGTGGACAGCGATCTCGGTAAGGCCGAGGCCGCCCGCGAGGCGTCCCGGAGCGCGCTGGATGCGGTCCAGGGCTGGCTCTCCGACGAGTCCGGGCAAGAGTCTCGCCTGGTGCTGATCACCGAAGGCGCAATGGCCACCTCGGAGAGTGAGTCCCCCGAACCCGCCGCCGCCGCGATTTGGGGCCTCGTCCGCTCCGCTCAGTCCGAGCACCCCGGCCGCTTCGCCCTGATCGACACCGACGGCACCGCGGCCTCCGAGGACGCGCTGTCCGCGGCGCTGGCGCTGGGAGCCGAAGAGCCACAGCTCGCATTGCGCGAGGGAGCGGCGCTTGTGCCCCGCATCGCTCGCGCCAAGGAAGGTGAGGCGGAGGGGGACGCCACGCTGGCGATCGACCCCGAGCGCACCGTGCTCGTCACCGGCGCCAGCGGTGGCCTCGGCCCCCTCTTTTCCCGCCACCTGGCGGAGCGCCACGGCGCTCGCCACCTGCTCCTGGTCAGCAGGAGCGGCCCCGAGGCAGTGGGAGCCGAGGGGTTGAAGCGGGAGCTCGAGCAGCTCGGCGCGGAGGCGACGATCGCCGCCTGCGACGTCTCCGACCGCGAGGCGCTGAAGGAGCTCCTCGCCTCGATCTCGCCCGAGCACCCGCTCGGTGCCGTGATCCACGCCGCCGGTGCGCTCGACGACGGCACGGTCGAGACGATGGATCCCGAGCAGATCGACCGGGTCTTCGCCCCGAAGGCCGACGCGGCCTGGAGCCTCCACGAGCTGACCGAGGGCGCCGAGCTGTCCGCCTTCGTCCTCTTCTCTTCGGCGGCGGGCACCCTCGGCGGCCCCGGCCAGGCCAACTACGCCGCCGCCAACGTCTTCCTCGACGCGCTCGCCCAGAAGCGCCGGGCGGAGGGCCTCGCGGGCACCTCGATCGCCTGGGGGCTGTGGGAGCGCGAGGGGGGCATGGCCTCGGGGTTGGGCGAAGCGGACCTGGCGCGGTTGCGGCGCGCCGGTGCCAAAGCTCTCTCCGACGAGCGCGGCCTGACCCTCTTCGACGCGGCGCTCGGCGCCGAGCGCTCGCTCGCGCTGGCGGTCCCAGTCGAGGGCCCCGCCCTCAGGGCCCAGGCTGCCGCCGGCTCCCTGCCGCCGGTCCTCCGCGGCCTGGTGCGCGTGCCGAAGCGCCGCGGCCCAGTCTCGGGCTCGCTCGCGACGAAGCTCGCAGCCCTGCCCGAGGCAGAGCGCGAGAGCTTCGTCCTGGAGCTGGTCCGCGGCGAGGTGGCCGCCGTTCTCGGCCATGCATCCGTGGGGGAGGTGGAGCCGGGGCGGGCCTTCCAGGAGCTCGGCTTCGACTCGCTCGCCGCGGTCGAGCTGCGCAACCGCCTCAGCCCGATCGCCGGGCTGCGCCTGTCGGCAACCGTCGTCTTCGACTATCCGACCGCCGCCGCCCTCGCCGAGCACCTGCTGGCGGAGGCGATGGCCAGCGGCGCCGTCACGCGGGTCGCGGTCCGCGCCCAGGCAAGCGAGGAGCCGATCGCGATCGTCGGCATGGCCTGTCGCTACCCGGGAGGGGTCGCCTCGCCGGCCGACCTCTGGCAGCTGGTCGCTGAGGGGCGCGACGGCATCACCGAGTTCCCCGCCGACCGAGGTTGGGAGGTGGAGCGCCTCTACCACCCCGATCCCGACCACCCCGGCACCTCCTACACCCGCGAGGGCGGCTTCCTCCTCGACGCGGCCGATTTCGACGCCGAGTTCTTCGGCATCTCGCCGCGCGAGGCATTGGCGACGGACCCCCAGCAGCGCCTCCTCCTCGAATCCTGCTGGGAGGCGCTGGAGGACGCCGGCATCGATCCCGCCGCGCTGCAGAAGACTCCGACCGGGGTCTTCGCCGGGGTGATGTACCAGGACTACGGACCGGGGGCCGGGGGTACGTCCAGCGTCGTCTCCGGACGCGTCTCCTACGCGCTCGGCCTCGAGGGCCCGGCGATCACCGTCGATACCGCCTGCTCCTCCTCGCTGGTCGCGATGCACCTGGCGTCGCAGGCCCTGCGCCAGGGAGAGTGCACGCTGGCTCTCGCCGGTGGGGTGACGACCCTCGGCACCCCCGGTGTCTTCGTCGAGTTCAGCCGCCAGCGCGGTCTCGCCGCCGACGGGCGCAGCAAGTCCTTCGCCGAGGCGGCGGACGGGGTCGCCTGGTCGGAGGGGGTCGGCGTGCTCGTCCTGGAGCGCCTCTCCGAGGCCCGCCGCAACGGTCACCGGGTCCTCGCCACGGTCAGGGGCTCGGCGGTGAACCAGGACGGTGCCTCCAACGGCTTCAGCGCCCCCAACGGCCCCTCGCAGGAGCGGGTGATCCGCCAGGCGCTGGCCAACGCGCGCCTGGAGCCCAAGGACGTCGGCGCGGTCGAGGCACACGGCACCGGTACGACGCTCGGCGACCCGATCGAGGCAGGGGCGTTGCTTGCCACCTATGGCCAGGACCGAGAGCAGCCGCTGAAGCTCGGCTCGATCAAGTCCAACATCGGCCACACCCAGGCTGCGGCGGGGGTCGCCGGCGTGATCAAGATGGCGCTGGCGATGCGCGAGGGCGTATTGCCGAAGACGCTGCACGTCGACGCACCCACCTCACACGTCGATTGGGAGGCCGGGGAGATCGAGCTGCTCACCGAGCAGGCGTCGTGGGAGGGCAACGGACATCCGCGCCGCGCCGGGGTCTCCTCCTTCGGCATCAGCGGCACCAACGCCCACGTGATCTTGGAGGAGGCGCCCCCAGTCAAACCCGCCTCGGTCGAGGCGGGAGAAAGGGGAAGTGGGGGAGAAGCGCCTGCCGCCCACCCCCTGCAAGGCCCGATCCCCCTCGCCCTCTCGGCCAAAGCGGAGCCCGCTCTGGCCGATGCCGCGGAGCGCCTGGCATCCCATCTGCAGGACAACCCCGAGCTCGATCTCGAGGATGTCGCCTACTCGCTCGCCACCACCCGCTCGGCCTTCGAGCACCGGGCAGTCGTCGTCGGGCAAGATCGCGAGGAGCTGCTCGCGTCGCTCGTCTCCTTCGCCAATGGAGATCCCGCCGCCAGCGTCCTCAGCGCCCGCGCAAAGGACGGCAAGCTCGCCTACCTCTTCACCGGCCAGGGCTCCCAGCGCCTCGGCATGGGCAAGGAGCTGTACGAGTCGGACCCCGTCTTCCGCGACGCCTTCGATGCCGCCTGCGAGCAGCTCGACCAACATCTGGAGACCCCACTCAAAGAGATCGTCTTCGCCAAGGGCAAGAAAGCCGCGGCGAAGCTCGAAGACACCGCCTGCGCCCAGCCCGCCCTCTTCGCGATCGAGGTCGCTCTCTATACGGCCCTTGCCAAGCGCGGCCTCAGTCCCGATCTCCTCGCCGGCCACTCGATCGGCGAGATAGCCGCCGCCCACGTCGCCGGCGTCCTCGATCTGGCCGACGCGGCGAAGCTGGTCGCTGCCAGGGGCAAGCTGATGAGCGCCCTCCCCGCCGGCGGGGCGATGGCGGCGATCGAGGCGACCGAGGGGGAGATCGCCGAGTCGATCGAGGGCCAGGAGGCCGAGCTGGCGATCGCCGCGATCAACGGCCCCAGCTCGACCGTCATCTCCGGCACGGAGGAGGCGGTCGAGGAGATCCGCGGCCAGTGGGAGGAGCGGGGCCGCAAGACCAAGCGCCTCGCCGTCTCCCACGCCTTCCACTCGCCGCTGATCGAGCCGATGCTCGAGGAGTTCTCCGCGGCTGCCGAGGGCCTCTCTTACAGAGAGCCACAGATCGCGATCGTCTCCAACCTGAGCGGCGAGCCGCTGAGCCCCGAGCAGGCGACCGACCCCACCTACTGGGTCGCCCACGTGCGCAAGCCGGTGCGCTTCGCCGACGCGGTCGAGACCCTGCACGAGCAGGGCACGAGCGTCTACCTGGAGCTCGGCCCAGACCCGGTGCTCTGCGCGATGGCCCGCGAGACCCTGGGCGATGGGGACGAGGTAGCCGCCCTCGTCCCGACCCTGCGCGAGGGCCGCCCCGAGGGGGATGCGATCTCGACCGCGATCGCCGGCGCCCACGCCGCCGGCGCCAAGCTCGACTGGGCCGCCTTCTTCGCCGGCACCGGCGCCAAGCGCGTGCCGCTTCCCACCTACCCCTTCCAGCGCAGGCGCTACTGGCTCGCCTCCGCTCTGGGTGGAGCGGGGGAGATGACCGCGGCCGGACAGGCCCCGGCCGATCACCCGCTGCTGGTGGCCGCGATCGAGGACCCGAGCGACGGCGGGCTCACCTTCACCGGCCGCCTCTCGCTCTCCACCCATCCCTGGCTCGCCGACCACGCGGTCGGCGACAGCGTCCTCCTGCCCGGAGCCGCACTGATCGAGCTGGCGCTGCGAGCCGGAGGGGAGGCCGGCGCCCACACCCTCGAGGAGCTCGTCCTGCAAGCGCCTCTGGTCGTCCCCGAGCTGGGGGCGGCGGCCGTGCAAGTCAGGGTCTCCGGTCCCGACGAGGACGGCCGGCGCGAGGTCGCGATCCACTCCCGCGCCGACGGCGAGGACGGAGAGTGGGTCCTCAACGCAAGCGGATTCCTCTCCGAGCAGCCCGCGGCCGCTCCAGAGCCGCTCGACGCCTGGCCCCCCGCGGGCGCCGAGGCGCTCGAGGTCGACTACCTCTACGACCGCCTCGCCGAGCACGGTCTTCAGTACGGCCCCGCCTTCCAGGGCCTGACCGCTGCCTGGCGCGACGGCGAGCGGATCTACGCCGAGGTCTCGCTGCCCGAGGAGCAGGCCCAGGAGGCCGGGCGCTTCGGCATCCACCCGGCCCTCCTCGACGCCGCATTGCACGGCATCGCGCTCGCCTCGACCGAAGGCTCGGGCGAGCTGAGGCTGCCCTTCTCCTGGAGCGGGGTCTCGCTGCAGGCGGAGGGTGCGAAGGAGCTGCGGGTGAGAATCGCTCCGGGGGAGGGCGGGGCTTTCTCGCTGGGGATTGCGGACGCCGCGGGCGCTCCCGTGCTCTCGGTAGCGGGGCTGGCGACCCGCCCGCTCGACCCCACGCAGCTGCAGGCGCCAGGTCAGGGGACGAAGGGCCTGCTGGTCCTCGAGTGGCAGGAGGCCCGCCTCGGCGAGCGAGACGCCACGCCCGCCGAGGTCGAGCCCCTCTACCGCGGGGCCGAAGGAGACGACGGCAGCGCGGAGGCCGCCCGCCGGGAAGCGGAAAGCGCTCTGGGGGCGGTACGGGACTGGCTCTCCGATGAGTCGAAGGCCGAGTCGCGAATGGCGCTGATCACCCACGGTGCGGTGGCGGCGGGGGCCGAGGAGTCGCCCGACCCCGCCATGGCCGCGATCTGGGGGTTGATCCGCTCGGCCATCTCCGAGCACCCCGGCCGCTTCGCCCTGATCGACACCGACGGCACCGCGGCCTCCGAGGACGCGCTGTCCGCGGCGCTGGCGCTGGGGGCCGAAGAGCCCCAGCTCGCACTGCGCGAGGGAGTGGCGCTCGTCCCCCGCGTTACCCGCCTGGGCGCGGGCGCCGTGGACGGGGAGAGCGCCGTGACGATCGACCCGGAGCGCACCGTGCTCCTCACCGGCGCCACCGGTGGTCTCGGAACCCTGATCGCCCACCGCCTTGCGGAACGCCACGGCGCCCGCCACCTGCTCCTGGTCAGCCGCAGCGGGCCAGAGGCAGAGGGGGCCGAGGAGCTGCAGCGGGGGCTCGAGCAGCTCGGCGCGGAGGTGACGATCGCCGCCTGCGACGTCTCCGACCGCGAGGCGCTGAAGGAGCTCCTCGCCTCGATCCCCGCGGAGCGCCCGCTGGGCGCGGTGGTCCACTGCGCCGGAGTGCTCGCCGACGGCACCGTCGAGTCCCTGGGGGAGGAGCAGGTCGAGCGCGTCTTTGCCCCCAAGGCCGACGCGGCCTGGCACCTGCACGAGCTGACCGCGGAGCTCGACCTCTCCGCCTTCGTCCTCTTCTCCTCGGCGGCGGGGACGCTCGGCAGTCCCGGCCAGGCCAACTACGCCGCCGCCAACGCCTTCCTCGACGCCCTCGCCCAGAAGCGCCGGACGGAGGGCCGGCCGGCAACCTCGATCGGCTGGGGGCTGTGGGGGCGCCAGGGCGGGATGGCCTCCCAGCTCGGCGAGGCCGACCTGGCGCGGTTGCGCCGCGCTGGCGCCGAAGCGCTCTCCGACGACGCCGGCCTGGCCCTCTTCGATGCCGCGCTCGGCGCCGGTCGCGCCCTGGCCCTGGCGATCCCGATCGACATGGCCGGCCTTGGAGCCCAGGCCTCCGCCGGCACCTTGCCTCCGATTCTGAGTGGCCTGGTGCGCATCCCGCCGCGCCGCCGCGCCGCCGCGGGCTCGCTCGCCGCGAAGCTGGCCGCCCTGTCCGAGGCGGAGGCGGAGGGCTTCGTCCTCGATCTGGTCCGGGGCGAGGTTGCCGCGGTGCTCGGCCATGCCTCCACGGCAGAGGTGGAGCCGAGCAGGGCCTTCCAGGAGCTCGGCTTCGACTCGCTGGCGGCGATCGAGCTGCGCAACCGGCTCGACGCGATCGCCGGGCTGCGCTTGCCGGCGACCGTCGTCTTCGATTATCCGACCGCGCAACGTCTTGCCGAGCACCTGCTGGGCGCGACAAGCGCGAGCGGCCCCAGCGGGCGGGTCGCGGTCCGCGCTCAGGCGAGCGAGGAGCCGATCGCGATCGTCGGCATGGCCTGCCGCTACCCGGGCGGGGTCGCCTCGCCGGCCGACCTCTGGCAACTGCTCGCCGAGGGGCGCGACGGCATCACCGAGTTCCCCGCCGATCGCGGCTGGGACCTGGAGCGCCTCTATCACCCCGACCCCGATCAGCCGGGAACCAGCTATGCGCGCGAGGGTGGCTTCGTCGTCGACGCCGCCGATTTCGACGCCGAGTTCTTCGGTATCGGCCCGCGCGAGGCGCTGGCGATGGATCCCCAGCAGCGCCTCCTGCTCGAGTCCTGCTGGGAGGCGCTGGAGGACGCCGGAATCGACCCCGCCTCGCTGCACGGCGAGCCGGCCGGTGTCTTCGCGGGCGCCGGCTACCAGGGCTACGCCGCGATCTCGGGAGCCTCCGCCGGCGAGCTCGAGGGCTACCTCGGCACCGGGGCCTCGGGCAGCGTCACCTCCGGACGCGTCGCCTATGCGCTCGGCCTCGAGGGGCCGGCTATAACGGTCGACACCGCCTGCTCCGCCTCGCTGGTCGCGATGCACCTGGCATCGCAGGCGCTGCGTCAGGGGGAGTGCACGCTGGCCCTTGCCGGGGGGGTGACGACCCTGGCGATGCCAAACGTGTTCACCGAGTTCAGCCGCCAGCGTGGCCTCGCCCCCGACGGGCGCAGCAAGTCCTTCGCCGAGGCGGCAGATGGAGTCGGCTGGGCGGAGGGGGTCGGCATCGTCGTCCTCGAGCGCCTCTCCGACGCCAGGCGCAACGGTCATCCGATCGTTGCCACGATCAAGGGCTCGGCCGTCAACCAGGACGGCGCCTCCAACGGGCTGACCGCGCCCAACGGTCCCTCACAAGAGCGGGTGATCCGCCAGGCGCTTGCCAACGCCCGCCTGGAGGCAAAAGACGTAGACGCAGTCGAGGCCCACGGCACCGGCACCACCCTCGGCGATCCGATCGAGGCCGGCGCACTTCTAGCCACCTACGGCCAGGAGCGAGAGCAGCCGCTGCGCCTCGGCTCGATCAAGTCGAACATCGGCCACACGCAGGCAGCGGCCGGAGTCGCGGGCGTGATCAAGATGGCGCTGGCGATGCGCGCGGGCGTCCTGCCGAAGACACTGCACGTCGACGCTCCCTCCTCCAAGGTCGATTGGGAGGCGGGGGAGATCGAGCTCTTGACCGAGCAGGTCGAGTGGGAGGGCAACGGCCATCCGCGCCGCGCCGGCATCTCCTCCTTCGGCATCAGCGGCACCAACGCCCACGTGATCCTCGAAGAGGCGCCCGAGGCCGCACCGGTCGCAGCCGAGACGGGCGAGGACGGCGAGGGAACCGCCCAGCCCCTAGCGACCCCGATCCCGTTGCTGCTCTCCGCCAAAGCGGAGCCCGCCCTGGCCGACGCCGCCGAGCGCCTCGCCACCCACCTGGAGCAGAACCCAGACCTCGACCCAACCGACGTCGCCTACTCGCTCGCCACCACCCGCTCGGCCTTCGAGCACCGAGCCGTCGTCCTGGGAGCAGACCGCGATCGGCTGCTCGCCTCGCTCACTTCCCTCGCCGAAGGCAAGGACACCCCCAGCATCGCCAAGGGCTCAGCCCGCAGCCAACACCAACCCGTCTTCCTCTTCCCCGGCCAGGGCGCCCAGGCCCAGGGCATGGCCCTGGAGCTGATCGAGTCCTCTCCAGCCTTCGCCAGCCACATGCAGGCCTGCGAAGAAGCCCTGGCTCCCCACGTGGACTGGTCCCTAGCCGAGATCCTGAGAGAAGCAGACGCCAAGTGGCTCGATCGCCTCGACATCGTCCAGCCGGCCCTCTTCGCGGTGATGGTCTCCCTGGCAAAGCTCTGGCGCGAATGCGGAGTGGAGCCAGCAGCGGTAGTGGGCCACTCCCAAGGAGAGATCGCCGCAGCCCACATCGCCGGAGCGCTCTCTCTCGAGGACGCCGCCCTGATCATCGCCGAGCGCGGCAAGGCGATGGCAAAGATCGCCGGCGAGGGAGGGATGCTCTCGGTCTCCCTCAGCCCAGAGCAGCTGACCCCCTACACCGAGCCCTTGGGCGAGCGCGTATCGCTGGCGGCGATCAACGGCCCGGCGTCCCTGGTCCTCTCCGGAGACCCAGAGGCACTGGATGAGATCCAAGCCTCTTGTGAGAGCGACGGCGTCAGGGCCCAGCGGATCGCCGTCGACTACGCCGCCCACTCCTCCCAGATCGAGGCGCTTGAAGAGGAGCTGCTCTCAGCCTTCGCCCCGATCTCACCGCAAAGCGCCGAGATCCCACTGCACTCCACGGTCACCGGCGAAGTCATCGATACCGCCGAGCTCGGTCCCTCCTACTGGTACCGCAACCTCAGGCAGACGGTTCTCCTAGAGCCAGTTCTGCGCTCGCTCCTGGACACGGGACGACGCGCCTTCATCGAGATCGGACCGCACCCCGTAGTCGGCTTCGGCGCCCAGGAGACGATCGAGGACGCACTGCAAGATCCAGAGGAAGCTGTCCTGCTCTCTACCCTGCGCCGCGAAGAGGGCGGGGCCGAGCGCTTCGCGCTCTCCCTCGCCCAGGCCCATGCCGCTGGCGTGGCGGTCGACTGGGAGGCGTTCTTCAAAGGGGCGAAGGCCAAGCGGGTGCCGCTGCCGACCTATCCCTTCCAGCGCGAGCGCTACTGGCTGAACACCGGCCTGGGCGGAGCGGGGGACCCGACCGCGGTCGGGCAGGCCTCTGCCGATCACCCCCTGCTGGGAGCCGCGGTGGAGCTGGCGGGCGGCGAGGGCGACGGCCTCATGCTCACCGGCCGCCTCTCCCTGCAGACCCATCCCTGGCTGGCGGACCATGCCGTCGCCGGCACGGTCCTGCTGCCCGGTACGGCCTTCCTCGAGCTGGCGCTCGAGGCCGCGGCGGAAGTCGGCGCCCGCAGCGTCGAGGAGCTGACGATGCTGGCGCCACTGGTCCTGCCCGAGCGGGGCGCCGTGCAGTTGCAGGTGACGGTCGGCGAGCCCGGCGAGGAGGGCAGGCGGGAGATATCGATCCACGGTCGCCCCGAGGGGGACCGTGACGGCGACCTCGCAGAGGACTGGACCGCCCACGCCACCGGCACCCTCTCTCCGCGCCTCGGCGAGGCCGGCGCGCCGCCCGAGGCCTGGCCCCCCGAGGGGGCGACCGAGCTGCCGGTCGGCGATCTCTACGAGCGCCTCGCCGACCTCGGGGTCGAGTGCGGCCCCGCCTTCCAGGGGCTGACCGCCGCTTGGCGCAGGGACGATGAGATCTACCTCGAGTGCGGCGTGGCCGAGGAGCAAGCCGCCGAAGCCGCCCGCTTCGGGCTCCACCCGGCCCTGCTCGTCTCGGCGCTCTTCGGCCTCGAGCTACCGCGCGAGCGGGAGGGCGGATCCGAGGCGGGGATCGAGATGCCCTTCGCCTGGCACGACGTCGCTCTCCACAGCGCCGGCGCCGTCGAGCTGAGGGTGCGGCTCTCTCCCCGAAGCGAGGGGATCTCGCTCAGCCTCTCCGATGAGGCCGGCATGCCGGTGGCCGAGGTGGGTTCGCTGACCATGCGCCCGTTCGCCGCCGAGGGGCTGGGGGGCCCGCGGCGCCAGCCGCTGTTCGAGCTCGGGTGGAAAGAGCTCGAGCTCGGCGAGGCGGGCGAGGACGAGCTGGTGACGATCCTCGAGCTGCCGCGCAGCGACGCGGAGAACGTCGCCGAGGCCGCGCGCGCGACCACCAAGGACGCCTTGGAGTCGATCCAGACCTGGCTGTCCGAGGAGCGCCCGGCGGGCTCCCGGTTGGCGCTGGTCACCCACGGGGCCATCTCCACCACCGATGGAGAGTCCCCCGACCTCGCCACCTCGCCCCTCTGGGGCCTGCTGCGCTCGGTCCAGCTCGAGCGCCCCGACAGCTTCGTCCTGGTCGACCTCGACGAGACCGAGGCTTCCCGCGCCGCGCTATCCGCCGCGCTTGCCGCCGACGAGCCTCAGCTCGCATTGCGCGAGGGAGCCGCTTCCGTGCCGCGGATCGGACAGGCGCCGCCGCCCGCCGAAGAGCGGGCGATCGCGATCGACCCTGGGACCACGGTGCTGATTACCGGCGGCACCGGCGGGCTCGGCGCGCTCGTCGCCCGCCACCTCGTAACCGAGCACGGGGCGCGGCACCTGCTGCTCGTCAGTCGCAGCGGGCTAGAAGCAGAGGGTGCGATGGAGCTCGCCGCCGAGCTGGAGGGGCTGGGCGCCGAGGTTCGGATCGAGGCGTGCGACGTCTCAGGGCGCGAGCAGCTCGCCGCGCTGATCGACTCGATCCCGGCCGAGCACCGCCTCGGCGCGGTGGTCCACGCCGCCGGCGTCGCGGGCCGGGATCCGATCGAGAAGGTCTCAGCCGACGAAATCGACAGCGCCTTCGGCTCGAAGATCGACGCCGCCTGGAACCTGCACGAGCTGACGGTGGAGCTCGATCTCTCCGCTTTCGTCCTCTTCTCCTCGATCGCCGGCATCGTCGGCAACTTCGGCAGAAGCGCCTACACGGCGGCGAACGCCTTCCTCGACGCGCTGGCCCAGCAGCGGCGCGCCGAAGGGCGGGCGGCGAGCTCGATCGCCTGGGGCGCCTGGGAGCAGGTCGGCGGGTTGACGCGGTTTCGCGAGGTCGACCTGGCGCGGATCGGCCCCCCGGGCATGGCGCCTCTCCTCAACGAGGAGGGTCTCGGTCTCTTCGACTCGGCGCTCGAGGCAGATCCGGCCCTGGCGCTGGCGATCCGCATCGACCGGACGAGCCTGCGCGCACAGGCTTCCACCGGAGCATTGCCGGCGATACTGCGCGGCCTGGTGCGCGGGCCGGTCAGGCAGCGCTCGGCGGCGGCCGCATCGCTGGCGACCAGGCTCTCCGGGCTTGCGGTGGCCGAGCAGGAGCGGATCGTGCTCGAGCTGGTTCGCGGCGAGGCGGCGGCGGTGCTTGGGCACGACTCGGTCGACGCCGTCGAGGGCGGGCGGGCGTTCAAGGATCTGGGCTTCGACTCGCTCGCCGCGGTCGAGCTGCGCAACCGCCTCAGCGCGGTCACCGGTCTGCGCTTGGCGGCGACGGTTGTCTTCGATCACCCCACCCCGGCCGCCTTGGCCGAGCGGGTGCTCGGCGAGGCAATGGCGGGCGGTGGCTCAAAGCAGGTCGCGGTCCGTGCCCGGGCGAGCGAGGAGCCGATCGCGATCGTCGGCATGGCCTGCCGCTACCCGGGAGGGGTCGGGTCGCCGGAGGAGCTCTGGCGGCTGGTCGCCGAGGGCGGCGACGGCATCGCCGAGTTCCCCGCCGACCGCGGCTGGGATCTGGAGCGGCTCTACGATCCCGACCCCGACCGGCCCGGCACCGCCTACGCGCGCGAGGGCGGCTTCCTCGCCGGCGCCGGCGATTTCGACGCCGAGTTCTTCGGCATCGGACCGCGCGAGGCGCTGGCGACGGAACCGCAGCAGCGACTGCTGCTGGAAGCCTGCTGGGAGGCGCTGGAGAACGCGGGCATCGCCCCGTCCTCCCTGCACGGCAGCCAGACCGGGGTCTTCGCCGGGGCGCTCAGGGGCGACTACGCCAGCACCGTCGCGTCGGCCGAGGGCTACGGCGTGACCGGGTTCAGCAACAGCGTCGTCTCCGGCCGCGTCTCCTACGCGCTCGGCCTCGAGGGGCCGGCTATGACGGTCGACACCGCCTGCTCCTCCTCGCTGGTTGCACTTCACCTCGCTGCCCAGGGGTTGCGCGGCGGGGAATGCACACTCGCCTTGGCCGGCGGCGTCACGGTTCTCGCCCGGCCCACGGTCTTCATCGAATTCAGCCGCCAGCGTGGCCTCGCCGCCGACGGGCGCTGCAAGTCCTTCGCCGAGGCGGCGGACGGGACCGGCTTCGCCGAGGGCGTGGGCGTGGTCCTGCTGGAGCGCCTCTCCGACGCGAAGCGCAACGGCCACCCGATCGTCGCCACGATCAAGGGCTCGGCCGTCAACCAGGACGGTGCCTCCAACGGCCTGACGGCGCCGAACGGACCCTCGCAGGAGCGGGTGATCCGCCAGGCGCTGGCAAATGCCCGCCTCGAGCCCAAGGACGTAGATGCGGTCGAGGCCCACGGAACGGGAACCACCCTCGGCGACCCGATCGAGGCCGGCGCATTGCTCGCCACCTATGGCCAGGACCGAGAGCAGCCGCTGAAGCTGGGCTCGATCAAGTCGAACAT
Organism: uncultured Solirubrobacterales bacterium; assembly: GCA_963770315.1. Lineage (GTDB taxonomy): Bacteria > Actinomycetota > Thermoleophilia > Solirubrobacterales > 70-9 > VRUE01. Next base: position 1,620,241 of record CAVYPC010000002.1, on the reverse strand, counting down.
CGGCCATGCCCAGGCGGCAGCCGGAGTCGCGGGCGTGATCAAGATGGCGCTGGCGATGCGCGAAGGGGTGCTGCCGAAGACGCTGCACGTCGACGCACCCTCCTCCAAGGTCGATTGGGAGGCGGGGGAGATCGAGCTGCTCACCGAGCAGGTCGAGTGGGAGGGCAACGGCCAGCCCCGCCGCGCCGGCATCTCCTCCTTCGGCATCAGCGGCACCAACGCCCACGTGATCTTGGAGGAGGCGCCCGAGGCGGCTTTGGCAGGGGGGAATGCCGAGGCGAAGGGGGGCCCGGGCGCTTCCTCCGAGGCTTTCCCTGCGGGAGCGGTTCCGCTCGCCCTCTCGGCCAAGGCAGAGCCAGCTTTGACAGAGGCAGCGGAGCGCCTCGCCGCCCACCTGACCGACAACCCCGACCTCGACACAACCGACGTCGCCTACTCGCTCGCCGTGACCCGCTCTGCCTTCGAGCACCGGGCCGTTGTCCTGGGCGCAGACAGGGACGAGCTGCTCGCGTCGCTGGCAGCTTTCGCCAACGGGGATCCCTCCCCCAACGTCCTCAGTGCCCGCGCAAAGGACGGCAAGCTCGCCTACCTCTTCACCGGCCAGGGCTCGCAGAGGCTTGGCATGGGCAAGGATCTGTATGAGGCAGACCCCGTCTTCCGCGAGGTCTTCGATGCCGCCTGCGAGCAGCTCGACCAACACCTGGAGACCCCGCTCAAAGAGATCGTCTTCGCCAAGGGCAAGAAAGCCGCGGCGAAGCTCGAAGACACCGCCCACGCCCAGCCGGCCCTCTTCGCGATCGAGATCGCCCTCTTCGAGACGTTGAGCAAGCGCGGCCTGCGACCCGACCTCCTCGCCGGCCACTCGATCGGCGAGATCGCCGCCGCCCACCTTGCCGGCGTCCTCGACCTGGCCGACGCGGCAAAGCTGGTTGCCGCCAGGGGCAGGCTGATGGGCGCCCTTCCCGCCGGCGGGGCGATGGCGGCGATCGAGGCGACCGAGGAAGAGGTCGCAGAGTCGATCGAGGGCAGGGAGCAAGAGCTCTCGATCGCCGCGATCAACGGCCCCAGCTCGACAGTCATCTCCGGCGCCGAGGAGTCGGTCGAGGAGATCCGCACCCAGTGGGAGGAGCGGGGAAGAAAGACCAAGCGCCTCGCCGTCTCCCACGCCTTCCACTCGCCGCTGATCGAGCCGATGCTCGAGGAGTTCGCAGAGGTAGCCGAGGGCCTCACCTACAGCGAGCCCAAGATCCCGATCGTCTCCAACGTCAGCGGCGAGACGCTCAGCGCCGAGCAGGCGACCGACCCCGCCTACTGGGTCGCCCACGTGCGCCAGCCGGTGCGCTTCGCCGATGCCGTCAACGCCTTGAAAGAGCAGGGCGCCAGCACCTACCTGGAGCTCGGTCCCGATCCCATCCTCTGCGCCATGGCGCGCGAGACCTTGGGGGAGGAAGACGACCAGGCCGCCTGCGTCCCCACCCTGCGCGAGAGCCGCCCCGAGGCAGATGCGATCTCGACCGCGATCGGCGGCGCCCATGCCGCCGGCGCGAAGCTCGACTGGGCTGCCCTCTTCGCCGGCAGCGGCGCCAAGCGCGTGCCGCTGCCGACCTACCCCTTCCAGCGCAGGCGCTACTGGCTCAGCTCCGCCACGGGGGTGGGGGACCTTGGCGCCACGGGGCTCGTCGACCCCGACCACCCGCTGCTCGCGGCGGCGATCGACGGTCCCAGCAGCGAGGGCCTCCTGCTCACCGGCCTTCTCTCGCTGCAGACCCACCCCTGGCTCGCGGATCATGTGGTCGGCGGGGCGGTCCTCCTGCCCGGCACGGCCTTCCTCGAGCTCGCGCTGCGGGCGGCGGAGCAGGTCGGCACCGAGACGGTCGAGGAGCTCACCTTGCAGGCTCCGCTGGTTCTCTCCGAGCCCGGGGCGGTGGCGATTCAGGTCTCGGTCTCCGGCCCGGCGGAGGATGGGCGGCGCGAGATCGCGATTCACTCCCGGCCCGAGGGCGGCGAGGACGAGTGGGCGCAGAACGCGAGCGGGGCTCTCTCCGAGCAGCCTCCGGTCGCCCCGAGCCCACTGGATTCCTGGCCTCCCGCCGGCGCCGAACCGGTCGAGGTCGCCTACCTCTACGACCGCCTGGCGGAGCACGGCCTCCCTTACGGCCCCGCCTTCCAGGGATTGACCGCGGCCTGGCGCGAGGGGGAGCAGACCTATGCCGAGGTGTCGCTGCCCGAGGAGCAGGCGCAGGAGGCCGAGCGCTTCGGGATCCATCCGGCACTGCTCGACTCGGCCCTCCATGGCCTCGCGCTGGCCGGGGTGCAGCAGGGATCGGGTGGGCCCAGCCTGCCGTTCTCCTGGAGCGGGGTGTCCCTGCATGCCGTGGGGGCCAGGGAGCTGCGGGTGCGCCTCGCTCCCGAGGGGGAGAGTGTCGCCCTCCAGGTGGCCGATGGCACGGGCTCTCCCGTCGCCACCGTCGACTCGCTTGCGATGCGCCCGTTCGCCTCCACGCAGCCGCAGGCGCCGGGCCGAGGCCCCGAGGGGCTGCTGGCCGTCGAGTGGGCCGAGGTCGCCCTCGCCGAGCGCGACACGGCGCCGGTGGAAGTCGAGCTCCGGCGCTGCGAGACCGAGGGCGATGGGGCGAGTGCGGCATCGGCCCGCGTCGCGGCCCTGGACGCCCTCGAAGCGGTTCAGGGCTGGCTCGCCGACGAGTCGAAGGCCGACTCGCGCTTGGCGCTGGTCACCGAAGGCGCGATGGCCATCTCGAAGGACGAGTCCCCCGACCCGGCAGCCGCGGCGATCTGGGGCCTCGTCCGCTCGGCCCAGTCCGAGCACCCCGGCCGCTTCGCCCTGATCGACAGCGACGGCAGCGAGGCCTCGGTCGAGGCGCTGCCAGCCGCGCTCGAGATCGGCGCCGAGGAGCCCCAGCTCGCATTGCGCGAGGGAACGGCCCTGGTGCCGCGGGCGATGCCGATCAAGGACAGCGAGGACTCGCTGATCCCACCGCCGGGCCCCTGGCGACTGGACGCCCTGAAGCGAGGCACGCTGGAGAGCCTCGCGCTCGTCGCCGGCCCCCAGGAGCCGTTGGGCCCGACCGAGGTGCGGATCCGGATGCACGCCGGTGGGCTCAACTTCCGCGACGTGCTCATTGCCCTGGGCCTCTATCCGGGCGAGGCGATCATCGGCAGCGAGGGGGCCGGGGTGGTCCTGGAGACCGGCGCCGAGGTCGACGACATCTCCCCTGGGGACCGGGTGATGGGCCTGATCCCCGAGGCGTTCGGCTCGCTCGCCACGAGCGAGCGCGAGTCGCTGGTGCCGATCCCGGCGAGCTGGAGCTTCGAGCAGGCGGCGGCGATGCCGATCGTCTTCGCCACCGCCTACTACGGCCTCTTCGACCTCGCCGGGTTGAAGGCGGCCGAGAAGGTTCTGGTCCACGCCGGCGCCGGCGGGGTCGGCATGGCTGCGATCGGTCTGGCCAAGCGTCTCGGCGCCGAGGTCTTCGCCACCGCCAGCCCGGCCAAGTGGGAGGCGCTGCGCGAGATGGGGGTCGAGGAGGACCACATCGCCTCCTCGCGCGACCTCGAGTTCAAGGACAAGTTCCTCGCGGCAACCGACGGGGAGGGAGTAGACGTCGTCCTCAACGCCCTCGCCGGGGATTTCGTCGACGCCTCGCTCGACCTCCTCTCGAGTGGTGGCCGCTTCCTCGAGATGGGCAGGACCGATGTCCGCGACACCGAGCGGATCGCCGCCGAGCGCGAAGGCGTCTCCTACCGCGCCTTCGACCTGGTCGAAGCCGGCCCGGGCCGCACCGCGAGGATCCTCACGGAGATCGTCGCGCTCTTCGAGCGGGGCGCATTGCGGCACTCGCCGATAACCGCCTGGGACGTGCGCAAGGCGCCGCAGGCATTCCGCCACCTTCGCGAGGGCAGGAACGTCGGCAAGCTCGTGCTCACGATCCCGCGGGCGATCGACCCCGAGCGCACCGTGTTGATCACCGGCGCCACCGGCGGGCTTGGTGCTCTTGTCGCCCGCCACCTCGCCGGGCGACACGGCGCCCGTCACCTGCTCCTGGTCAGCCGCAGCGGCCCCGAAGCGGAGGGTGCGAAGGAGCTGGTGGAGCAGCTCGAAGGGGCTCGGCGCGGAGGCGACGATCGCCGCCTGCGACGTGGGCGACCGCAAGGCGCTCGAAGGGGCCCTTGCCTCGATCTCTTCCGAGCATCCGCTCGGCGCCGTGGTCCATTGCGCCGGCGCGCTCGCCGACGGCACGGTCGAGGCGATGGCCTCCGAGCAGGTCGATCGGGTCTTCCACCCCAAGGCCGACGCCGCCTGGCACCTGCACGAGCTGACCGCGGAGCTCGACCTCTCCGCCTTTGTCCTTTTCTCCGCCGCAGCGGGAACCCTGGGCGGTGCCGGTCAGGCCAACTACGCCGCCGCCAACGTCTTCCTCGACGCCCTCGCCCAGAAGCGCCGCGCGGGCGGCCTCGTTGCGACCTCGATCGCCTGGGGCCTGTGGGAGCGCCAGGGGGGGATGATCGCCCAGCTCGGGGAGGCCGACCTGGCGCGGATGCGGCGAATGGGAATGGAGGCGCTCTCCGACGAGCGGGGGCTGGCGCTCCTCGACGCGGCCCTCGGCGCCGACCGCGCGGGGGCGCTGGCGATCCCGATCGACGCCACCCGCCTCGGCGGCCTGGCCTCCGCCGGCACCCTGCCGCCGGTCCTGCGTGGCCTCGTGCGCAGATCCAAGCGGCGCAGCACCGCCGTGGGCTCGCTCGGGGCGAAGCTGGCGATCCTGCCCGAGGCGGAGCACGGGGACTTCGTCCTCGATCTGGTCAGAAGCGAGGTCGCCGCGGTGCTCGGCCACGCCTCCCCGGCGGAGGTGGAGCCCGGCCGGGCCTTCCAGGATCTCGGCTTCGACTCGCTGGCGGCGGTCGAGCTGCGCAACCGGCTCGACGCGATCGCCGGGCTGCGCCTACCGGCGACCGTCGTGTTCGACTACCCGAGCTCCGCCGCCCTCGCAGGGCACCTGCTGGCCGAGGCCACCGCGAGCGGGGGCGCCGAGCGGGTCGTCGTCAGGGCCCAGACGAGCGAGGAGCCGATCGCGATCGCCGGCATGGCCTGCCGCTTCCCCGGCGGAGTGAGCTCTCCGGCGGAGCTCTGGCGGCTGGTCGCCGAAGGCCGCGACGGGATCTCCGAGTTCCCCGCCGATCGCGGTTGGGACATCGAGCGTCTCTATGACCCGGACCCGGACAACCCCGGCACCAGCTACACGCGAGAGGGGGGCTTCCTCGCCGGCGCCGCCGATTTCGACGCCGAGTTCTTCGGCATCGCCCCGCGCGAGGCGCTGGCGACGGATCCGCAGCAGCGCCTGCTGCTGGAGTCCTCCTGGGAGGCGCTGGAGGACGCCGGCATCGACCCCGCCACGCTGCGCGGCGAGCCGGCCGGAGTCTTCGCCGGTATCGGCTCCCAGGACTACACGGCCGGCTCCAGGGCGCTGTCCGGCGAGCTCGAGGGCTACCGCGTCACCGGCGGCTCGACCAGCGTCGCCTCCGGCCGCATCGCCTACGCCCTCGGCCTCGAGGGCCCGGCGATCACCGTCGACACCGCCTGCTCCTCCTCGCTGGTCGCGATCCACCTGGCTTCGCAGGCTCTGCGCGGTGGCGAATGCACGCTGGCGCTGGCCGGCGGCGCGATGGTCCTCGGCAGCCCCTCGATGTTCATCGAGTTCAGCCGCCAGCGCGGCCTCGCCCCCGACGGGCGCAGCAAGTCCTTCGCCGAGGCGGCCGACGGGGTCGCCTGGTCGGAGGGGGTCGGGGTGCTCGTCCTCGAGCGCCTCTCCGACGCCCGCCGCAACGGCCACCCGGTGGTCGCCACGATCAGGGGATCAGCCGTAAATCAGGACGGCGCCTCCAATGGCTTGACGGCCCCGAACGGCCCCTCGCAGGAGCGGGTGATCCGCCAAGCCCTGGCAAATGCCCGCCTGGAGCCCAGGGACGTCGACGCGGTCGAGGCCCACGGGACGGGAACCACGCTGGGCGACCCGATCGAGGCCGGCGCATTGCTCGCCACCTACGGCCAGGATCGGGAGCAGCCGCTGAAGCTCGGCTCGATCAAGTCCAACATCGGCCATGCCCAGGCGGCGGCAGGGGTGGCGGGCGTGATCAAGATGGCGATGGCGATGCGCGAGGGCGCGCTGCCGAAGACGCTGCACGTCGACGCACCCTCCTCCAAGGTCGACTGGGAGGCGGGGGAGATCGAGCTGCTCACCGAGCAGATCCCCTGGGAGGCCGGCGGGCACCCGCGCCGCGCCGGCGTCTCCGCTTTCGGCATCAGCGGCACCAACGCCCACCTGATCTTGGAGCAGGCTCCCCCGGTCAAACCCGCCTCGGTCGAGGCGGGAGAAAGAGGAAGCGGGGGAGAAGCGCCTGCCGCCCAGCCCCTCCAAGGCTCGATCCCCCTGCCGCTCTCGGCCAAGGCGGAGACCGCACTTGTCGACGCGGCGGAGCGACTCGCCCGTCACCTGCAGGAGAACCCAGACCTCGACCCGACCGACGTCGCCTACTCGCTCGCCGTGACCCGCTCTGCCTTCGAGCACCGGGCAGTTGTCTTGGGGCAGGACCGTGAGGAACTGCTCGCCTCGCTTGCCTCGCTTGCCAACGGAGATCCCTCCCCCAACGTCCTCAGCGCCCGGGCAAGGGACGGCAAGCTCGCCTACCTCTTCACCGGCCAGGGCTCCCAGCGCCTCGGCATGGGCAGGGAGCTCTACGAGTCAGACCCGCACTTCCGCGAGGCCTTCGACCAGGCTTGCGAGCAGCTCGACCAACACCTGGAGGCCCCGCTCAAAGAGATCGTCTTCGCCAAGGGCAAGAAAGCCGCGGCGAAGCTCGAAGACACCGCCCACGCCCAGCCCGCCCTCTTCGCGATCGAGGTCGCTCTCTTCGAGGCCCTCGCCAAGCGCGGCCTGCGACCCGACCTCCTCGCCGGCCACTCGATCGGCGAGATCGCCGCCGCCCACCTCGCCGGCGTCCTCGACCTGGCCGGCGCGGCAAAGCTGGTCGCCGCCAGGGGCAGGCTGATGAGCGCCCTCCCCGCCGGCGGGGCGATGGCGGCGATCGAGGCAACCGAGGCCGAGGCGGTCGAGTCGATCGCCGGCAGGGAGGCGGAGCTCTCGATCGCCGCGATCAACGGCCCGACCTCGACCGTGATCTCCGGCAGCGAGGAAGCGGTCGAAGCGGTCCGCACCGACTGGGAAGACAAGGGCCGCAAGACCAAGCGCCTAGCCGTCTCCCACGCCTTCCACTCGCCCTTGATGGAGCCGATGCTCGACGAGTTCGCAGCCATAGCCAAGACCCTCACCTACAGCGAGCCGAAGATCCCGATCGTCTCCAACGTCACGGGTGAGACGCTCAGCCCCGAGCAGGCGACCGACCCCGCCTACTGGGTCGCCCACGTGCGCCAGCCGGTGCGCTTCGCCGACGCGGTTAACGCCCTGAAAGAGCAGGGCGTCACCACTTATCTGGAGCTCGGCCCCGACCCGGTGCTCTGTGCGATGGCGCGCGAGACCCTCGGCGAGGACGATGTAGTCGCCTTCGTCCCCACCCTGCGCGAGAGCCGGCCTGAGCCCGCTGCGATCTCGACCGCGATCGCCGCCGCCCACGCCGCCGGCGCCAAGCTCGACTGGGCGGCCTTCTTCGCGGGGACGGGCGCCAAGCGGGTGCCGCTGCCGACCTACCCCTTCCAGCACAGGCGCTACTGGCTCGACGGCACCCTGCGCGGGGGAGGCGACCTGATCGCGGCTGGGCAGATCGCGGCCGACCATCCGCTCTTGGGGGCCGCGATGGATCTGGCCGGCGCGGGCGAGGGCCTCCTGCTGACTGGCCGGCTCTCCCTCTCCACCCACCGGTGGCTGGCCGACCACCGTGTCGGCGACACGGTTCTCCTCCCGGGGACGGCCTTCCTCGAGCTGGCCCTGAGGGCTGCGGAGGAGGCCGGCGCCGAGACCGTCGAAGAGCTGACCCTGCAGGCTCCGCTGGCTCTGCCGGAGACCGGAGCGCTGGCCCTGCAGGTATCGGTCTCCGGTCGCGGTGAGGACGGCCGGCGCGAGATCGCGATCCACTCCCGCCCCGAGGACGAGAAGGGGGAGTGGGCGCTGCACGCAAGCGGTGCCCTCTCCGAGCAGCCCGCCGCCGCCGCGGAGGCCCTGGATATCTGGCCTCCAGCGGGCGCCGAGGCGGTCGAGGTCGCCTACCTCTACGACCGCCTCGCCGAGCACGGCCTCCAGTACGGCCCCGCCTTCCAAGGCCTCACCGCCGCCTGGCGCGACGGTGAGCGGATCTACGCCGAGGTCGCCCTGCCCGAGGAGCAGGCCCAGGAGGCCGGGCGCTTTGCCATCCACCCGGCCCTGCTCGATGCCGCCCTGCACGGCGTCGGGCTCGCGGCGCCGGAGGGATCGGCCGATCTGAAGCTGCCCTTCTCCTGGAGCGGCGTGTCGCTGCGGGCAGAGGGAGCGAGGGAGCTGCGGGTGAAGATCGCTCCCGAGGCCGATGGCGCCGTGTCCCTCGTCCTCGCCGACAGCGCGGGCGACCCGCTTGCCGTTGTCGGCTCGCTGGCCTCCCGCTCGCTCGATCTCACGCAGCGGCAGGGCGCCGGGCGGATGCGGGATGGGCTGCTCGAGCTCGAAGTGGACGGAGACTTCCCTGCCCGAGCGCGACACGACGCCCGCGGGGGTCGAGCTCCTGCGCTGTGAGAGCGTGGCCGATGCCGGGACCGCCGCTGCGGCGCGCGAAGCGGTGCGGAGCGCCCTCGCAGCGGTTCAGCGCTGGCTCGCCGACGAGTCCAAGGCCGATTCGCGCTTGGCGCTGATCACCCGGGGCGCGGTGGCAACGCGGGATGGCGAGTCCCCCGACCCCGCTGCCGCGGCGATCTGGGGCCTGATCCGCTCGGCCCAGTCCGAGCACCCCGGCCGCTTCGCCCTGATCGACAGCGACGGCGGCGAGGCCTCCGTCGAGGCACTGCCAGCCGCGCTCGAGGTCGGCGCCGAGGAGCCCCAGCTCGCTTTGCGCGAGGGGGTGGCGCTGGTGCCGCGCCTCGCCCGCACGGCGTCCGGCGGGGCCGATGGGGAGGCGGCGGGGTCGATCGACCCCGAGCGCACCGTGCTGATCACCGGCGCCACCGGCGGGCTTGGCGCCCTCGTCGCCAATCGCCTGGTCGAGCGTCACGGCGCGCGCCACCTGCTGCTGGTCAGTCGCAGCGGCCCCGAGGCAGAGGGAGCGGGTGAGCTGAAGGCAGGGCTCGAAGAGCTCGGCGCGGAGGCGACGATCGCCGCCTGCGACGTGGGCGACCGCGAGGCGCTGAAGAAGCTCCTCGCCTCGATCTCCGAGGAGCGTCCCCTGGGCGCGGTGATCCACGCCGCAGGAGCTCTCGCCGACGCCACGATCCAGTCCCTGGGCGACGAGCAGATGGAGCGTGTCTTCGCCCCCAAGGCCGACGCCGCCTGGCACCTGCACGAGCTGACCGCGGAGCTCGACCTCTCCGCCTTCGTCCTCTTCTCCTCTGCCGTGGGAACCCTGGGGGGGCCCGGCCAGGCCAACTACGCTGGCGCCAACGCCTTCCTCGACGCCCTCGCCCAGAAGCGCCGGGCGGAGGGCCTCGCCGCGATCTCGATCGGCTGGGGCCTCTGGGAGCGCGAGGGTGGCATGGCTTCGAGCCTGGGCGAGGCGGATCTGGCTCGGCTGCGGCGCGGGGGGGTCGAGGCGCTCTCCGACGAGCGCGGCCTGGCCCTGCTCGACTCCGCCCTTGGCGCCGATCGCGCGGCGGCGCTGGCGATGCCGCTCGACACCGCCGCGCTCGGGGCCCTGGCTTCCGCGGGCGCTCTGCCGCCGGTCCTCCGGGGTCTCGTCCGCATTCCAAAACGGCGCGCCGTCGCCTCCGGCTCGCTCGCCGCGAGGCTCGCGACTATGTCCGAGGCCGAGGCGGAGGGCCTCGTCTCGAGCCTGGTCCGCGGCGAGGTCGCCGCGGTGCTCGGCCACACCTCCGCCGCTGAGGTGGAACCGGAGCGGGCCTTCCAGGAGATGGGCTTCGACTCGCTGGCGGCGGTCGAGCTGCGCAACCGCCTCAGCGCGATCTCCGGGCTGCGCCTGGCGGCAACCGTCGTCTTCGACTATCCGAGCACCGCGGCCCTCGCCGAGCATCTGTTGGCCGAGGCGACGGCGAGCGGCGGCGCACGGCACCTCGCCGTCCGCGCCCAGGCGAGCGAGGAGCCGATCGCGATCGTCGGCATGGCCTGCCGCTACCCGGGCGGAGTCGCCTCGCCAGCCGACCTCTGGCGGCTGGTCGCCGAGGGCCGCGACGGGATCTCCGAGTTCCCCGCCGATCGCGGTTGGGACCTGGAGCGCCTCTACCACCCCGACCCCGACCACCCCGGCACCAGCTACACCCGCGAGGGCGGCTTCCTCCTCGACGCGGCCGATTTCGACGCCGAGTTCTTCGGCATCGCCCCGCGCGAGGCCTCGGCGACGGATCCGCAACAGCGCCTGCTGCTCGAATCGTGCTGGGAGGCGCTTGAAGACGCGGGGATCGACCCGGTCTCGCTGCGCAGGACCCAGACCGGGGTCTTCGCCGGGGTGATGTACCAGGACTACGGCCCGGGGGCCGGCGGATCGTCCAGCATCGTCTCGGGCCGGGTCTCCTACACCCTCGGCCTCGAGGGTCCGGCAATCACCGTCGACACCGCCTGCTCCTCCTCGCTGGTGGCGATGCACCTGGCCTCGCAGGCGCTGCGCGGAGGCGAGTGCACTCTGGCGCTGGCCGGGGGAGTTACGACCCTCGGCACGCCCGGCGTCTACGTCGATTTCAGCCGCCAGCGCGGCCTCGCTCCCGACGGGCGCAGCAAGTCCTTCGCCGAGGCGGCGGACGGCGTCGCCTGGTCGGAGGGCGTCGGCGTGCTCGTCCTCGAGCGGCTCTCCGAGGCAAGGCGAAACGGCCACACAGTCTTCGCCCTCCTGCGCGGCTCCGCCGTCAACCAGGACGGCGCCTCCAACGGCATCGCCGCCCCCAACGGCCCCTCGCAGGAGCGGGTGATCCGCCAGGCGCTTGCCAACGCCCGGCTCGAGACCAACGACATAGACGTCGTCGAGGGCCACGGCACCGGCACGACGCTGGGCGACCCGATTGAGGCCGGCGCATTGCTCGCCACCTATGGCCAGGAAAGGGACGAGCCGTTGAGGCTCGGCTCGATCAAGTCGAACATCGGCCACACCCAAGCGGCGGCCGGGGTGGCGGGTGTGATCAAGATGACCCAGGCGATGCGCGAGGGCGTCCTGCCAAGGACCCTGCACGTCGACGCCCCTTCGTCCAAGGTCGATTGGGAAGCGGGGGAGATAGAGCTGCTCACCGAGCAGGTGCCCTGGGAGACAGGCGAGCGCCCGCGCCGCGCCGGTGTCTCCTCCTTCGGCATCAGCGGCACCAACGCCCACGTGATCTTGGAGGAGGCGCCCGAGGTCGAGGCGAGGGCTGACGAGTCGAGCAAAAACGGGCACGGGGGAGGGGCACTCGCAACCCGGCCCCTCCCCGGCCCGATTCCCTTCGCCCTCTCGGCCAAGGCAGAACCCGCCCTGGCCGAGGTCGCGGAGCGCCTCACGGCCCATCTGCAGGAGAGCCCCGACCTCGACCCAGTCGACGTCGCCTACTCGCTCGCTTCCACCCGTTCTGCCTTCGAGCACCGGGCGGTCGTCCTCGGTGAGAACCGCGAGGAGCTGCTCGCCTCGCTCGCCTCGCTCGCCAACGGAGATCCCTCCCCCAACGTCCTCAGCGCCCGAGCCAAGGACGGCAAGCTCGCCTGCCTCTTCACCGGCCAGGGCTCCCAGCGGCTCGGCATGGGCCAGGAGCTGTATGAGGCAGACCCCGTTTTCCGCGAGGCCTTCGACGCCGCCTGCGAGCAGCTCGACCAACACCTGGATACCCCGCTCAAAGAGATCGTCTTCGCCGAGGGCAAGAAGGCCGCGGCGAAGCTCGAAGACACCGCCCACGCTCAACCGGCCCTCTTCGCGATCGAGATCGCTCTCTATGAGGCGCTGAGCAAGCGCGGCCTCAAGCCGGACCTCCTCGCCGGCCACTCGATCGGCGAGATCGCCGCCGCCCACCTCGCCGGCGTCCTCGACCTCGCCGACGCGGCAAAGCTCGTCGCCGGCAGGGGCAGGCTGATGAGCGCACTCCCCGCCGGCGGGGCGATGGCGGCGATCGAGGCCACCGAGGCAGAGGTCGCAGAGTCGATCGAGGGCAGGGAGGCAGAGCTCTCGCTCGCCGCGATCAACGGCCCCAGCTCGACCGTGATCTCCGGCGCCGAGGAGGCGGTCGAGGAGATCCGCACCCAGTGGGAGGAGCGGGGAAGAAAGACCAAGCGCCTCGCCGTCTCCCACGCCTTCCACTCGCCGCTGATGGAGCCGATGCTCGAGCAGTTCGCAGAGGTAGCCGAGAGCCTCACCTACAGCGAGCCCAAGATCCCGATCGTCTCCAACGTCACGGGGGAGACGCTCTCCCCCGAGCAGGCGACCGACCCCGCCTACTGGGTCGCCCACGTGCGCCAGCCGGTGCGCTTCGCCGACGCTGTCAAAGCCCTGAAAGAGCAGGGCGCCAGCACCTACCTGGAGCTGGGCCCCGACCCGATCCTCTGCGCGATGGCGCGCGAGGCCTTGGGAGAAGAAGGGGACCAGGCCGCCTTCGTCCCAACCCTGCGCGAGGGCCGCCCCGAGGCCGCTGCGATCTCAACTGCGATCGGCGGCGTCCACGCCGCCGGGGCGAAGCTCGACTGGGCGGCCTTCTTCGCCGGCAGCGGCGCCAAGCGCGTGCCGCTGCCGACCTACCCCTTCCAGCGCACGCGCTACTGGCTCGACTCCGCCTTGAGTGGAGGGGGAGACGCGAGCGCGATCGGTCAGAGCAACCCAGAGCACCCGTTGCTGGCGGCGGCGATCGAGGATCCGAGCAGCAACGGCCTCCTCCTCACCGGCCGTATCTCCCTCGCCAGCCACCCCTGGCTGGCCGACCACGCGGTCGGCGGCACCGTCCTTTTGCCCGGCACCGCCTTCCTCGAGCTGGCGCTGCGAGCGGCGGAGCAGGTCGAGGCCCAGGGTGTCGAGGAGCTCATCCTCGAGGCGCCCCTGACTCTCACCGAACGGGGGGCGGTGGCTATCCGGGTATCGGTCGCCGGCCCCGACGAGGATGGACGGCGTGAGATTACGATCCACTCCCGCCCAGGCGGGGAGGAAGGTGGGGAGTGGGCGCGGAATGCGAGCGGCACCCTCTCCGAGCAGCCCGCCTCGGCCCCCGAGGAGCCCCTCGACTCCTGGCCCCCCGAGGGCGCCGAGCCGATCGAGGTCGAGTACCTCTACGACGCCCTCGCCGAGGCTGGACTCGAGTACGGCCCCGCCTTCCAGGGCCTCACCGCCGCTTGGCGGGACGGCGAGCAGGTTTTCGCCGAGGTGTCGCTGCCCGAGGAGCAGGCCCGGGAGGCCGAGCGCTTCGCGATCCACCCGGCGCTGCTCGATGCCGCGCTGCACGGTGTCGGGCTCGCGGCGCCAGAGGGCTCGGCCGATCTGAAGCTGCCCTTCTCCTGGAGCGGCGTCTCGTTGCGGGCAGCGGGGGCGAGGGAGCTGCGGGTGAAGATTTCCGCCGGGACGGAGGGCGAGGTGTCCCTCGCCCTCGCCGACGGAGCGGGGGCGCCGCTGGCCACGGTCGGCGCCCTGTCGATGCGCGCCCTGGATCCGTCCCAGCTGCGGGCGTCGAGCCGGGACGCGGGTGGGCTGCTGGGCATCGAGTGGGTGGACGTCTCCCTCGAAGGGCAAGAGGCGCCACCCCCCGAGGTCGAGCTCCTGCGCTGCGAGATCGAGGCCGACGCCGGCGCAGCCGATGCGGCCCGCAAAGCGGCCCAAGGCGCTCTGGAGGAAGTCCAGCGTTGGCTCGCCGACGAGTCGAAGGCCGAGTCGCGCCTGGCGCTGCTCACCGAAGGCGCGATGGCGACCTCGGAGAGCGAGTCCCCCGACCCCGCCGCGGCGGCGATCTGGGGCCTGATCCGCTCCGCCCAGTCCGAGCACCCCGGCCGCTTCGCCTTGGTCGACAGCGACGGCAGCGAGGCCTCGCAGGCCGCGCTCCCCGCAGCGTTGGCGCTGGGAGCCGAGGAGCCCCAGCTCGCATTGCGCGAGGGAGCGGCGCTGGCGCCGCGGGCGATGCCGGCAAGGGACACCGAGGACTCGCTGATCCCCCCGCCCGGTCCCTGGCGCCTCGATGCCTTGGAGCGCGGCACCCTGGAGAGCCTCGCCCTCGTACCGAGCGCCGAGGAGCCGCTGGGCCCGAGCGAGGTGCGGATCCAGATGCGCGCCGCCGGGCTCAACTTCCGCGACGTGCTGACGGCCCTGGGCCTCTACCCGGGCGAGTCGACGATCGGCGGCGAGGGCGCCGGCGTGGTGGTCGAGGTCGGGGCCGCGGTCGACGACCTCTCCCCGGGAGACCGGGCGATGGGGATGATCCACGCGGCCTTCGGCCCGCTCGCCAGCAGCGAGCGCGACCTGCTCGTGCCGATCCCCGCGGGCTGGAGCTTCGAGCAGGCGGCGGCGATGCCGATCGTCTTCGCCACCGCCTACTACGGCCTCTTCGATCTCGCCGGGCTGAAGGCGGGCGAGAAGGTTCTGGTCCACGCCGGCGCTGGCGGTGTAGGCATGGCCGCGATCCAGCTGGCCCGCCACCTCGGCGCCGAGGTCTTCGCCACCGCCAGCCCCGCCAAGTGGGAGGTGCTGCGCAAGGCCGGCCTGGACGAGGACCACATCGCCTCCTCGCGCGACCTCGAGTTCAAGGAGAAGTTCCTGACGGCCACCGGGGGCGACGGCGTCGACGTAGTACTCAACGCTCTGGCTGGCGAGTTCGTCGACGCCTCGCTCGACCTCCTGCCCCGCGGCGGCCGCTTCCTCGAGATGGGCAAGACCGATATTCGCGAGCCCGAGCGGATGAGCGCAGAGCATGAGGGCACCTCCTACCTCGCCTTCGACGTGACCGAAGCCGGGCCGCGGCGCAGCGGCGAGATCCTCGCCGCTATCTCCGAGCTCTTCGAGCGGGGCGCATTGCGCCACTCGCCGATCACCGCCTGGGACATGCGCAACGCGCCGGGGGCCTTCCGCCACCTGCGCGAGGGCAGGAACGTCGGCAAGCTCGTGCTCACGATCCCGCGGGCGATCGACCCCGAGCGCACCGTGCTGATCACCGGCGCAACCGGCGGCCTCGGCGCCCTCACCGCCCGTCACCTGGTCGAGTGCCACGGCGCTCGCCGCCTATTGCTGGTCAGCCGCAGCGGCCCCGAGGCCGATGGAGCGGAGGAGCTGCAGGCAGAGCTCGAAGGACTCGGCGCGGAGGCGACGGTCGCCGCCTGCGACGTCTCCGATCGCGTGGCGCTGGAGCAACTCCTCGCCTCGGTCCCCTCCGAGCACCCACTCGGCGCGGTGCTCCACTGCGCCGGCGTGCTTGCCGACGGGACGGTCGAGGCGATGGCCCCCGAGCAGCTCGATCGTGTCTTCGCGCCGAAGGCGGACGCCGCCTGGCACCTGCACGAGCTGACCGAGGGCGTGGACCTCTCCGCCTTCGTCCTCTTCTCCTCCGCGGCGGGCACTCTGGGCGGCCCCGGCCAGGCCAACTACGCGGCCGCCAACGTCTTCCTCGACGCCCTCGCCCAGAAGCGCAGGGCGGCGGGTCTCGCCGGCACCTCGATCGCCTGGGGCCTCTGGGAGCGCGAGGGCGGCATGGGCGGGGGGCTGGGCGAGGCCGACCTGGCGCGGATGCGGCGCGGGGGAGCCGAGGCGATCTCCGACGAGCGGGGCCTGGCCCTCTTCGATGCCGCGCTCAGCGCCGATCGCCCGCTGGCCCTCGCGGTCCCGATCGACAGCGCCGGCCTCAGGGGGCTCGCTTCCTCCGGCGCCCTGCCGCCGATCCTCAGTGGCCTCGTGCGTGCGCC
Organism: uncultured Solirubrobacterales bacterium; assembly: GCA_963770315.1. Taxonomy (GTDB): domain Bacteria; phylum Actinomycetota; class Thermoleophilia; order Solirubrobacterales; family 70-9; genus VRUE01. The sequence goes on along the minus strand of CAVYPC010000002.1, from coordinate 1,604,261 downwards.
CAGGCGACGCGGCGCCTCGCCGGGCTCGCTCGTCGCCAAGCTCGCGACCCTGCCCGAGGCGGAGCACGGGAGCTTCGTCCTCGATCTGGTCAGGGGCGAGGTCGCCGCGGTGCTGGGTCACGCTTCGGCGCGGGAGGTCGAGCCCGAGCGCGCCTTCAAGGAGATGGGCTTCGACTCGCTGGCGGCAGTCGAACTGCGCAACCGGCTCAACAGCGCGACCGGCCTCGGCCTCGGGGCGACGGCGGTGTTCGACCATCCGACCCCAGCCGCGCTGGCCGATCACCTTCGCGCGGGGACCGAACGTGACGGGAAGCCATCGGTCCTCGCCGGGCTCAACCAGCTCGAGCTGATGCTCTCGACCGTCCCGGCCGACGACCCGGATCGCTCCAAGCTGGCGGCCCATCTCCGGTCGCTCGCCGCCGATCTGGAAGGCGATGGCGGGGCCGAAGGTCGCGCCTCCGATCTGAGCCGGCTCGAGTCGGCGTCGGACGAGGAGCTGCTCGAGTACATCGACGAACAGGTGGGTTCGGCATGACCGACGAGCGAAAGCTCCGCGACTACCTGAGAAGGGTCACGATCGAGCTGGCCGAGGAACGGGGTCGACTGCACTCCTACCGGCATGAGCCGATCGCGATCGTCGGCATGGCTTGCCGCTATCCGGGAGGGGTCGACTCCCCCGAGGGCCTCTGGCAGCTGGTCGCCGAGGGCCGCGACGGGATCTCCGAGTTCCCCGCCGATCGCGGCTGGGACATCGAGCGCCTCTACGACCCCGATCCAGACAACCCGGGCACCAGCTACACGCGCGAGGGCGGCTTCCTCGCGACCCCCGGCGATTTCGACGCCGAGTTCTTCGGCATCGCCCCGCGCGAGGCGCTTGCCATGGACCCCCAGCAGCGATTGCTCTTGGAGTCCAGCTGGGAGGCGTTGGAGGACGCCGGCATCGATCCCGCCTCGCTGCGCGGCGAGCCGGTGGGGGTCTTCGCCGGCCTGATCCACCAGGGCTACGCGACCGGCGCGGCGGCCTCGGCGCGGGGGGTTGAGGGATACCAGGCGACCGGCGACACGTCGAGCATCGCCTCGGGCCGCATCTCCTACACCCTCGGCCTCGAGGGCCCGGCGATCACCCTCGACACCGCCTGCTCCTCCTCGCTGGTGGCGATGCACCTCGCTTCCCATGCGTTGCGGCAGGGGGAGTGCACGCTGGCCCTGGCCGGTGGCGTGACCGCCCTCGCCAACCCAAGCGTGTTCACCGAGTTCAGCCGCCAGCGCGGCCTCGCCCCCGACGGGCGCAGCAAGTCCTTCGCCGAGGCCGCCGACGGGGTGGCCTGGGCAGAGGGGGTCGGGGTGCTCGTCCTGGAGCGGCTCTCCGACGCGCAGCGAAACGGACACCCGGTCGCCGCCGTCCTGCGCGGCTCGGCCGTCAACCAGGACGGCGCCTCCAATGGCTTGACCGCTCCCAACGGCCCTTCCCAGGAGCGGGTGATCCGCCAGGCGCTGGCCAATGCCCGCCTCGCTCCGCAAGACGTCGACGTGGTCGAGGCTCACGGCACCGGGACGACTCTCGGCGACCCGATCGAGGCGGGCGCATTGCTCGCCACCTACGGCCAGGATCGAGAGCAGCCGCTGAAGCTCGGCTCGATCAAGTCCAACATCGGTCACACCCAGGCGGCCGCGGGGGTCGCGGGCGTGATCAAGATGGCGCTGGCGATGCGCGAGGGCGTCCTGCCCAAGACGCTGCACGTCGACGCGCCCACCTCGCATGTCGATTGGGGGGCGGGGGAGGTCGAGCTGCTGACCGAGCAGACGTCGTGGGAGGCGGGCGAGCGCCTGCGCCGCGCCGGCGTCTCCTCATTCGGCATCAGCGGCACCAACGCCCACGTGATCTTGGAGGAGGCGCCCCCAGCCAAACCCGCCTCGGTCGAGGCGGGAGAAAGGGGAAGTGGGGGAGAAGCGCCTGCCGCCCACCCCCTGCAAGGCCCGATTCCCCTGCCGCTCTCGGCCAAAGCGGAGCCCGCCCTACCCGAGATGGCCGAGCGCCTCGCCGCCCATCTCGAGGACAGCCCCGACCTCGACCCGACCGACGTCGCCTACTCCCTCGCCACCACCCGCACCGCCTTCGAGCACCGGGCGGTCATCCTCGGTGAGAACCGCGAGGAGCTGCTCGCCTCGCTCGCCTCGCTCGCCAACGGAGATCCCTCCCCCAGCGTCCTCAGCGCCCGCGCCAGGGACGGCAAGCTCGCCTACCTCTTCACCGGCCAGGGCTCCCAGCGCCTCGGCATGGGCAAAGAGCTCTACGAGTCAGACCCGCACTTCCGCGCAGCCTTCGACGCCGCCTGCGAGCAGCTCGACCAACACCTGGAGGCCCCGCTCAAAGAGATCGTCTTCGCCAAGGGCAAGAAGGCCGCGGCAAAGCTCGAAGACACCGCCTACGCCCAGCCGGCCCTCTTCGCGATCGAGGTCGCTCTCTATGAGGCCCTCGCCAAGCGCGGCCTCAAGCCCGACCTCCTCGCCGGCCACTCGATCGGCGAGATCGCCGCCGCCCACCTTGCCGGCGTCCTCGACCTGGCCGATGCGGCAAAGCTGGTCGCCGCCAGGGGCAAGCTGATGGGCGCCCTTCCCGCCGGCGGGGCGATGGCGGCGATCGAGGCGACCGAGGAAGAGGTCGCAGAGTCGATCGAGGGCAGGGAGCAAGAGCTCTCGATCGCCGCGATCAACGGCCCGACCTCGACCGTGATCTCCGGTGCCGAGGAGGCGGTCGAGGAGATCCGCGGCCAGTGGGAGGAGCGGGGCCGCAAGACCAAGCGCCTTGCCGTCTCCCACGCCTTCCACTCGCCCTTGATCGAGCCGATGCTCGAGGAGTTCGCAGAGGTAGCCAAGACCCTCACCTACAGCGAGCCACGGATCCCGATCGTCTCCAACGTCACGGGAGAGACGCTCTCCCCCGAGCAGGCGACCGACCCGGCCTACTGGGTCCGCCACGTGCGCCAGCCGGTGCGCTTCGCCGACGCTGTCAGCGCCCTGAAAGAGCAGGGCGCCAGCACTTATCTGGAGCTCGGCCCCGACCCGGTGCTCTGCGCGATGGCGCGCGAGGCCCTCGGAGACGCTGCCGCCGCCTTCGTCCCCACCCTGCGCGAGGGCCGCCCCGAGGCCGACGCGATCTCAACTGCGATCGGCGGCGCCCACGCCGCCGGGGCGAAGCTCGACTGGGCCGCCCTCTTCGCCGGCAGCGGCGCCAAGCGCGTGCCGCTGCCGACCTACCCCTTCCAGCGCACCCGCTACTGGCTCAGCTCCGCCGCCGGCGTCGCGGACGCCAGCGCGATCGGGCTCACGGCCGCCGAGCACCCCCTGCTCGGGGCCGCGGTGGAGCTGGCGGATGGCGAGGGCACGAGCCTTCTGCTCACCGGCCGCCTCTCGCTTGCCGCCCATCCCTGGCTTGCCGACCACGCGGTCGGCGGCGTCGCCCTCCTGCCCGCCACTGCCTTCCTCGAGCTGGCGCTGAGAGCGGCGGAGCAGGTCGAGGCTCCGAGCGTCGAGGAGCTGACCCTGCAGGCGCCGCTCGTACTCCCCGAGACGGGGGGCGTGGCGATTCAGGTCTCCGTCTCCGGCCCCGACGAGCACGGGAGTCGCGCGATCGCGATCCACTCCCGCCCCGCGGAAGCCGATGAGGAGGGCCTTGCCGAGGCCGCCGCCTGGACCTGTCACGCCACCGGCGCGCTCTCCGAGACGACCGCACAGGCATCGGAGTCGCTCGATGCATGGCCCCCCGAGGGCGCCGAGCCGATCGAGGTCGACGATCTCTACGACCGCCTCACCGGGCACGGCCTCGAGTACGGCCCCGCCTTCCAGGGGCTGACCGCTGCTTGGAGGGACGGCGAGCGGGTCTACGCCGAGGTCTCCTTGCCCGAGGAGCAGGCTCAGGAGGCCGCTCGCTTCCGCATCCACCCGGCGCTGCTCGATGCCGCCCTGCACGGCGTCGGGCTCGCGGCATCCCAGGAATCGGCCGAGCTGAAGCTGCCCTTTGCCTGGAGCGGGGTCTCGTTGCAGGCGGAGGGAGCCAGGGAGCTGCGGGCGAGGATCGCCCCCGGAGCCGACGGCTCGGTGTCCCTCGTCCTCGCCGATGGTGCGGGGGCGCCGCTGGCCACGGTTGATGCCCTGGCAATGCGCTCGCTGGATCCGTCCCAGCTGCGGGCGTCGAGCCGGGACGCGTGGGGTCTGCTCGGCGTCGAGTGGGTGAACGTCTCCCTCGAAGAGCAAGAAGCGGCGCCGCCCGGGGTCGAGCTCCTGCGCTGCGAGGTCGAGGATGGCGCCGGCGACGCCGATGCGGCCCGCAAAGCGGCCCAGAGCGCCCTGGACGCGGTGCAGGGCTGGCTCGCCGACGAGTCGAAGGCCGAGTCGCGCCTGGCGCTTATCACCGAGGGTGCGATGGCCACCTCGGAGAGCGAGTCGCCCGCCCCGGCTGCGGCGGCAATCTGGGGCCTCATCCGCTCCGCCCAGTCCGAGCACCCCGGCCGCTTCGCCCTGATCGACGTCGACGGCAGCGAGGCCTCCAGCGAGGCGCTGCCGGCCGCGCTTGCGATCGGCACCGAGGAGCCCCAGCTCGCATTGCGCGAGGGAGCGGCGCTGGCGCCGCGGGCGATGCCGGCAAGGGACACTGAGGACTCGCTGATCCCGCCACCGGGTCCCTGGCATCTCGACGCCTTGGAGCGCGGCACCCTGGAGAGCCTCGCGCTCGTGCCCAGTGCCCAAGAGCCCCTGGGCCCGACCGAGGTGCGGATCCAGATGCGCGCCGCCGGGCTCAACTTCCGCGACGTGCTGGTGGCCCTGGGGCTCTACCCGGGCCGGGCAGCGATCGGCGGCGAGGGTGCCGGCGTCGTGGTCGAGGCCGGTGCCGAGGTCGGCGACCTCGCCCCCGGGGATCGGGTCGTGGGCCTCATGTCCGAAGCCTTCGGCCCGCTCGCCACCAGCGAGCGCGACCTGCTCGTGCCGATCCCCGAGGGTTGGAGCTTCGAGCAGGCCGCGGCGATGCCGATCGTCTTCGCCACCGCCTACTACGGCCTCTTCGACCTCGCGGGGCTGAAGGCGGGCGAGAAGGTTCTGGTCCACGCCGGCGCCGGCGGTGTAGGCATGGCCGCGATCCAGCTGGCTCGCCACATCGGTGCCGAGGTCTTCGCCACCGCCAGCCCATCCAAGTGGGAGGTGCTGCGCGAGGCCGGCCTGGACGAGGACCACATCGCCTCCTCGCGCGACCTCGAGTTCAAGGACAAGTTCCTGCGGGCCACCGGTGGCGACGGCGTCGACGTCGTCCTCAACGCCCTGGCGGGCGAGTTCGTCGATACCTCGCTCGACCTCCTGCCCCGCGGCGGTCGCTTCCTCGAGATGGGCAAGACCGACATGCGGGATCCCGAGCGGGTGGCGGCCGATCGTCCCGGCGTCTCCTACCTGCCCTTCGACGTGACCGAGGCTGGGCCGAGGCGCACTGGCGAGATCCTCGCCGCGGTCACCGAGCTCTTCGAGCAGGGCGTCCTGCATCACTCGCCGATAACCGCCTGGGACATGCGCAATGCGCCGCAGGCCTTCCGCCACCTGCGCGAGGGCAGGAACGTCGGCAAGGTCGTGCTCGGAATTCCGCGGGCGATCGACCCCGAGCGCACCGTGCTGATCACTGGCGCAACCGGCGGCCTCGGCGCGCTCGTCGCTCGCCATCTGGTCGAGCGCCACGATGCTCGCCACCTATTGCTGGTCAGTCGCAGCGGCCCCGAAGCAGATGGAGCGGAGGAACTTCAGACGGACCTCGAGCAGCTCGGCGCGGAGGCGACGATCGCCGCCTGCGACGTCTCCGATCGCAAAGCGCTGAAGAAGCTCCTAGCCTCGATCCACTCAGAGCATCCTCTGGGTGCGGTGATCCACTGCGCCGGCGTGCTCGCCGACGGCACTGTCGAGTCCCTCGGAGAGGAGCAGGTCGAGCGTGTCTTCGCGCCCAAGGCAGACGCCGCTTGGCACCTGCACGAGCTGACCGCGGACCTCGACCTCTCCGCCTTCGTCCTCTTCTCCTCGGCGGCGGGCACCTTCGGCGGTCCCGGCCAGGCCAACTACGCCGCGGCCAACGTCTACCTCGACGCCCTCGCCCAGAAGCGCCAGACGGAAGGATTGGCAGGCACCTCGATCGCCTGGGGCCTCTGGGAGCGTGAGGGCGGCATGGGCGGGGAGTTGGGCGAGGCTGACCTGGCGCGGATGCGGCGGGGCGGCGTCGAGCTTCTCGGCGACGAGCGAGGGCTCGTCCTCTTCGACGCCGCCATCGCCGCGGATCGCTCGCAGGCCCTGGCGGCCCCGATCGAAACCGCCGCCCTCCGGGCCCAGGCTTCGGCCGGCACGCTGCCGCCGATCCTCAGCGGCTTGGTGCGCGTCCCGAGGCGGCGTGGAGCCGCCGCCGGTTCGCTCGCCAAGAAGCTCGCGACCCTGCCCGAGGCGGATCACGGGAGCTTCGTCCTCGATCTGGTCAGGGGCGAGGTCGCCGCCGTCCTCGGCCACTCCTCGGCTCAGGAGATCGAGCCCGAGCGGGCCTTCAAGGAGATGGGCTTCGACTCGCTGGCGGCGGTCGAACTGCGCAACCGGCTCAACAGCGCCACCGGACTCGGCCTCGGGGCGACGACAGTGTTCGACTACCCGACGTCGCAGCGTCTCGCCGAGCGGCTGTTGAGCGAGGCAACTGTCGGCGGCGGTGCCAAGCGGGTCGCCGTCCGCGCCCAGGCGAGCGAGGAGCCGATCGCGATCGTCGGCATGGCCTGCCGCTATCCGGGCGGGGTCGGATCCCCCGCGGAGCTGTGGGAGCTGGTTGCCGAAGGGCGCGACGGGATCTCCGAGTTCCCCGCTGATCGCGGCTGGGATTTGGATCGTCTCTATAACCCCGATCCCGACCGCCCCGGAGCCAGCTACACGCGCGAGGGCGGCTTCGTCGTCGACGCGGCCGAGTTCGACGCCGAGTTCTTCGGCATCGCGCCGCGCGAGGCTCTGGCGATGGACCCGCAGCAGCGCCTGTTGCTGGAGTCCAGCTGGGAGGCGCTGGAGGACGCCGGCATCGACCCCGCCACGCTGCGCGGTGAGCCGGCCGGGGTCTTCGCCGGCCTGATCCACCAGGGCTACGCGGCCGGCCCCGGAGCCTCCGCGCGGGAGGTCGAGGGCTACCAGGCGACCGGAAACACGGCGAGCGTCGCCTCCGGCCGTGTCGCCTACACCCTTGGCCTCGAGGGACCGGCGATGACCGTCGACACCGCCTGCTCCTCCTCGCTGGTGGCGATGCACCTGGCATCTCAGGCTCTGCGACAGGGAGAGTGCACGCTCGCCCTGGCCGGCGGGGTGACTGCCCTCGCGACCCCCGGGATGTTCGTCGAGTTCAGCCGGCAGCGTGGCCTCGCCCCCGACGGGCGCAGCAAGTCCTTCGCCGAGGCGGCGGACGGGGTTGCCTGGGCAGAGGGGGTTGGCATGCTGGTGCTCGAGCGCCTCTCCGACGCGCAGCGCAACGGCCACCGGATCTTCGCCACGATCAAGGGCTCGGCGGTAAACCAGGACGGCGCCTCAAACGGTCTGACGGCGCCGAACGGCCCCTCGCAGGAGCGGGTGATCCGCCAGGCGCTTGCCAACGCTCGCCTCGAGCCGAAGGACGTAGACGCAGTCGAGGCCCACGGAACGGGAACCACCCTCGGCGACCCGATCGAGGCCGGCGCACTTCTAGCCACCTACGGCCAGGACCGAGACGAGCCGCTGAAGCTGGGCTCGATCAAGTCGAACATCGGCCACACGCAGGCTGCGGCTGGGGTGGCGGGCGTGATCAAGATGGCGCTGGCGATGCGCGCGGGCGTATTGCCGAAGACGCTGCACGTCGACGCTCCCTCCTCCAAGGTCGATTGGGAGGCGGGTGAGATCGAGCTCTTGACCGAGCGGGTCGAGTGGGAGCGCAACGGCCGCCCCCGCCGCGCCGGCATCTCCTCCTTCGGCATCAGCGGCACCAACGCCCACGTGATCCTCGAAGAGGCGCCCGAGGCCGCACCGGTCGCAGCCGAGACGGGCGAGGACGGCGGCGAGGGAACCGCCCAGCCCCTGCCGACCCCGATCCCACTCACGCTCTCAGCCAAAGCCGAGCCGGCCTTGGCCGACGCCGCGGAGCGCCTCGTCACCCACCTGGAGCAGAACCCAGACCTCGACCCAGCCGACGTCGCCTACTCCCTCGCCACCACCCGCTCTGCCTTCGAGCACAGAGCAGTCGTCCTGGGAGCAGACCGCGATCGGCTGCTCGCCTCGCTCACTTCCCTCGCCGAAGGCAAGAACACCCCCAGCGTCGCCAAGGGCTCGGCCCGCGGCCAACACCAGCCCGTCTTCCTCTTCCCCGGCCAGGGCGCCCAGGCCCAGGGCATGGCCCTGGAGCTGATCGAGTCCTCTCCAGCCTTCGCCAGCCACATGCAGGCCTGCGAAGAAGCACTCGCCCCCCATGTCGAGTGGTCCCTGACCGAGGTTCTGAGAGAAGAGGAGCCCAAGTGGCTCGATCGCCTCGACATCGTCCAGCCGGCCCTCTTCGCGGTGATGGTCTCCCTGGCAAAGCTCTGGCGCGAATGCGGGGTGGAGCCAGCAGCGGTAGTGGGCCACTCCCAAGGAGAGATCGCCGCAGCCCACATCGCCGGAGCGCTCTCTCTCGAGGACGCCGCCTTGATCATCGCCGAGCGCGGCAAGGCGATGGCAAAGATCGCCGGCGAGGGAGGGATGCTCTCGGTCTCACTAAGCCCAGAGCAGCTGACCCCCTACACCGAGCCCCTGGGCGAGCGCGTATCGCTGGCGGCGATCAACGGCCCGGCCTCGCTCGTCCTCTCCGGAGACCCAGAGGCACTGGATGAGATCCAAGCCTCTTGCGAGAGCGACGGCGTCAGGGCCCAACGGATCGCCGTCGACTACGCCGCCCACTCCTCCCAGATCGAGGCGCTCGAAGAGGAGCTGCTCTCAGCCTTTGCCCCGATCTCACCCCGAAGCGCCGAGATCCCGCTGCACTCCACGGTCACCGGCGAAGTCATCGATACCGCCGAGCTCGGTCCCTCCTACTGGTACCGCAACCTCAGGCAGACGGTTCTCCTGGAGCCCGTCCTGCGCTCGCTCCTGGAGGCAGGACGACGCGCCTTCATCGAGATCGGCCCGCACCCCGTAGTCGGCTTCGGCGCCCAGGAGACGATCGAGGACGCACTGCAAGATCCAGAGGAAGCAGTCCTGCTCTCGACCCTGCGCCGCGAAGAGGGCGGGGCCGAGCGCTTCGCCCTCTCGCTTGCCCAGGCTCACGCCCAGGGAGTGGCGGTCGACTGGGAGGCGTTCTTCAAAGGGGCCAAGGCCAAGCGCGTTCCGCTGCCGACCTATCCCTTCCAGCGCGAGCGCTACTGGCTCGCCTCATCGGCCGGCACGGATGCGAGCGCGATCGGGCAGAGCGCTGCGGACCACCCGCTGCTGGGAGCCGCGATCGAGGACCCGACCGGCGAGGGGCTCACCCTCACCGGCCGCATCTCCCTTGCCACCCACCCTTGGCTGGCGGACCATGCCCTCGCCGGCACGGTTCTCCTACCCGCCACTGCCTTCCTCGAGTTGGCGCTGCGGGCGGGAGAGCAGGCGGGCGCCCCGAGCGTCGATGAGCTGACCCTGCAGGCGCCGCTGGTCCTTGGCGAGGCCGAAGCGGTGGCCGTGCAGGTCCTGGTCTCCGGCCCCGGCGAGGACGGTCGCCGCGAAATCTCGATCCACTCCCGTGCCGAGGGCGGGGAGGCGGAGTGGACCCAGAACGCCGCCGGGGCCCTCTCCGAGCAGCCGCCCCCGACCCCCGACCCCCTCGACTCCTGGCCCCCCGAGGGCGCCGAGCCGATCGAGGTCGAGTACCTCTATGACGCCCTCGCCGAGGCGGGCCTCGAGTACGGCCCCGCCTTCCAGGGCCTGACCGCGGCCTGGCGCGACGGCGAGGAGGTCTACGCCGAGGTGTCGTTGCCCGAGGATCAGGCCCGGGAGGCCGAGCGCTTCGGGATCCACCCGGCGCTGCTCGATGCCGCCCTGCACGGCATCGGGCTCGCCAGGGAAGGCTCCGGCGCGGGGGTCGAGCTGCCCTTCGCCTGGAGCGGGGTATCCCTGCGGGCGGCGGGAGCGAAGGCGCTGCGGGCGAGGATCGCCCCAGGAGCCGACGGCTCGGTGTCCCTCGTCCTCGCCGACGGCGCGGGCACGCCGCTGGCGGCGATCGGCTCCCTCGCCCTACGGCCGCTCGACCCCGGGCAGCTGCGAGCGCCGAGCCAAGGCGCGAAAGGGCTGCTCGGCCTCGAGTGGACCGAGGTTGCGCTTGCCGAACAGGACGCCGCCCCCTCCAAGGTCGAGCTCCTGCGCTGCGAGATCGAGGACGGCGTCGGCGACGCCGATTCGGCCCGCAAAGCGGCCCAAGGCGCCCTGGAGGCGGTCCAGCGTTGGCTCGCTGACGAGTCGAAGGCCGAGTCGCGCCTGGCGCTTATCACCGAGGGTGCGATGGCCACCTCGGAGAGCGAGTCGCCCGCCCCGGCTGCGGCGGCAATCTGGGGCCTCATCCGCTCCGCCCAGTCCGAGCACCCCGGCCGCTTCGCCCTGATCGACGTCGACGGCAGCGAGGCCTCCAGCGAGGCGCTGCCAGCCGCGCTTGCGATCGGCACCGAGGAGCCCCAGCTCGCATTGCGCGAGGGAGCGGCGCTGGCGCCGCGGGCGATGCCGGCAAGGGACACTGAGGACTCGCTGATCCCGCCACCGGGTCCCTGGCATCTCGACGCCTTGGAGCGTGGCACCCTGGAGAGCCTCGCCCTCGTACCGAGCGCCCAAGAGCCCCTCGGCCCGAGCGAGGTGCGGATCCAGATGCGCGCCGCCGGGCTCAACTTCCGCGACGTGCTGGTGGCCCTGGGGCTCTACCCGGGCCGGGCAGCGATCGGCGGCGAGGGTGCCGGCGTCGTGGTCGAGGTTGGCGCCGAGGTCGGCGACCTCGCCCCCGGGGATCGGGTCATGGGCCTCATGCCCGAGGCCTTCGGCCCCCTCGCGACCAGCGAGCGCGACCTGCTCGTCCCGGTCCCCCACGGTTGGAGCTTCGAGCAGGCGGCAGCGATGCCGATCGTCTTCGCCACCGCCTACTACGGTCTCTTCGACCTCGCGGGGCTGAAGGCGGGCGAGAAGGTTCTGGTCCACGCCGGCGCTGGCGGCGTCGGCATGGCCGCGATCGGCCTCGCCGAGCATCTCGGCGCCGAGGTCTTCGCCACCGCCAGCCCCGCCAAGTGGGAGGCGCTGCGCGAGGCCGGCCTGGACGAGGACCACATCGCCTCCTCGCGCGACCTCGGGTTCAGGGACAAGTCCCGCGAGGTCACCGGTGGTGCCGGCGTCGACGTCGTCCTCAACGCCCTCGCCGGCGAGTTCGTCGACGCCTCGCTCGACCTCCTGCCCCGCGGTGGCCGCTTCCTCGAGATGGGCAAGACCGACATGCGGGACCCCGAGCAGGTGGCGGCGGATCGTCCTGGCGTCTCCTACCTGCCCTTCGACGTGACCGAAGCAGGGTCGAAGCGCAGCGGCGAGATCCTCGTCACGGTCGCCGAGCTCTTCGAGCAGGGCGCCCTGCGCCACTCGCCGATCGCGACCTGGGACATGCGCAACGCGCCGCAGGCCTTCCGTCACCTGCGCGAGGGCAGGAACGTCGGCAAGGTCGTGCTCGGCGTCCCGCGGGCGATCGACCCTGAGCGGACAGTGCTGATCACCGGCGCTACCGGCGGCCTCGGCGCTCTCGTCGCCCGCCATCTGGTCGAGCGTCACGGCGCTCGCCATCTGCTGTTGGTCAGCCGCAGCGGCCCCGAAGCCGACGGAGCAGAGAGGCTGCGGGAGGAGCTCGAGCGGCTCGGCGCGGAGGCGACGATCGCCGCCTGCGACGTCTCCGATCGCGAAGGGCTGAAGAAGCTCCTCGCCTCGATCCCCTCCGAGCATCCCCTCGGTGCGGTGATCCACGCTGCGGGAGCGATCGCCGACGGCACGGTCGAGTCGCTGAGCCCCGAGCGGATCGACCGGGTCTTCGCGCCGAAGGCGGAGGGCGCCTGGAACCTGCACGAGCTGACACAGGGCATGGACCTCTCCGCCTTCGTCCTCTTCTCCTCGGCGGCGGGGACTCTGGGTGGTCCCGGCCAGGCCAACTACGCCGCCGCCAACGTCTACCTCGACGCCCTCGCCCAGAAGCGCCGCGGAGAGGGACGGCCCGCGACCTCGATCGCCTGGGTGTTGTGGGAGCGGGAGAGCGGGATGACCTCTCGGCTCGGCGAGGCCGACTTGGCGCGGATGCGGCGCGGGGGCATCGAAGCGCTCTCCGACGAGCGTGGGCTCGCTCTCCTCGACGCCGCCCTCGACGCCGACCGCCCCCAGGCCCTCGCGGTCCCAACCGACACAGCCGCGCTCAGGGCGCTGGCTTCGGCCGGAACGCTGCCGCCGATCCTCAGCGGCCTGGTGCGCGCCCCGAGGCGGCGCCGCGCAGATTCGGGCTCGCTCGCCGCCCAGCTCGCGACCCTGCCCGAGGCGGAGCACGGGAGCTTCGTCCTCGACCTGGTCCGCGGCGAGGTCGCCGCCGTCCTCGGCCATTCCTCGGCTCAGGAGATCGAGCCCGAGCGCGCCTTCAAGGAGATGGGCTTCGACTCGCTGGCGGCGGTCGAGCTGCGCAACCGGCTCAACAGCGCGACCGGCCTCGGCCTCGGGGCAACGACCGTGTTCGATTACCCGACGCCCCGGCGCCTCGCCGAGCAGATGCTGGCGGAGGCCGGTGCGAGCGACGCCGCCAAGCGGGTCGCCGTCCGCGCCCAGGCGAGCGAGGAGCCGATCGCGATCGTCGGCATGGCCTGCCGCTATCCGGGCAGGGTCGGTTCCCCAGGGGACCTCTGGCGGCTGGTCGCCGAGGGCCGTGACGGGATCTCAGGGTTCCCCGACGACCGCGGTTGGGATTTGGATCGTCTCTATGACCCCGATCCCGACCGCCCCGGAGCCAGCTACACGCGCGAGGGCGGCTTCGTCTTCGACGCGGCCGAGTTCGACGCCGAGTTCTTCGGCATCTCGCCGCGCGAGGCCCTGGCGATGGACCCGCAGCAGCGCCTGCTGCTGGAGTCCAGCTGGGAGGCGCTGGAGGATGCCGGCATCGACCCCGCCGCGCTGCGCGGCGAGCCGGCCGGGGTCTTCACCGGGCTGATCCACCAGGGCTACGCGGCCGGCTCCGGAGCTTCCGCGAGTGGGGTCGAGGGCTACCAGGCGACCGGCAACACGGCGAGCATCGCCTCCGGGCGCATCGCCTACGCGCTCGGCCTCGAGGGCCCGGCGATGACCGTCGACACCGCCTGCTCCTCCTCCCTGGTGGCGATCCACCTGGCTTCCCAGGCTCTGCGGCAGGGGGAGTGCACGCTCGCCCTGGCCGGCGGAGTCACCGCCTTTGCCACCCCGGGCCTCTTCGTCGAGTTCAGTCGCCAGCGCGGTCTCGCCCCCGACGGGCGCAGCAAGTCCTTCGCCGAGGCGGCGGACGGGGCCGGCTTTGCCGAGGGCGTGGGCATGCTCCTGCTCGAGCGCCTCTCCAACGCGCAGCGCAACGGCCACCGGATCGTCGCCACGATCAGGGGCTCGGCCGTAAACCAGGACGGCGCCTCCAACGGCCTGACGGCGCCGAACGGACCCTCGCAGGAGCGGGTGATCCGCCAGGCGCTGGCAAACGCCCGTCTGGAGGCGAAGGACGTCCACGCGGTCGAGGCTCACGGCACCGGCACCACCCTCGGCGATCCGATCGAGGCCGGCGCTCTGCTCGCCACCTACGGCCAGGATAGAGAGCAGCCGCTGAAGCTCGGCTCGATCAAGTCCAACATCGGCCACACCCAGGCGGCGGCCGGAGTCGCCGGCGTGATCAAGATGGCGCTGGCGATGCGCGAGGGCGTGCTGCCGAAGACCCTGCACGTCGACGCGCCCTCCTCCAAGGTCGACTGGGAGGCTGGGGAGATCGAGCTGCTCACCGAGCAGGTCGAGTGGGAGGGCAACGGCCATCCCCGCCGCGCCGGCGTCTCCTCCTTCGGCATCAGCGGCACCAACGCGCACGTGATCTTGGAGGAGGCGCCTCGAGTCGAGCCGGCCGCCGCCGGGGCGAGCGGCGAGGGCGGCGGGGAGGTCTCCGGATCCCAGCCGCTCTCGGGCCAGATCCCCCTTTCCCTTTCGGCTAAAGCGGAGCCAGCACTTGTCGATTCTGCGGCGCGCCTCGCCGCCCACCTGCAGCAGAGCCCCGACCTCGACCCGACCGACGTCGCCTACTCCCTAGCTACCACCCGCTCGGCCTTCGAGCACCGGGCGGTTGTCCTCGGGGCGGACCGCGAGGAGCTGCTCGCATCGCTCGCCTCACTCGCCAACGCAGATCCCTCCCCCAACGTCCTCAGCGCCCGCGCCAAGGACGGCAAGCTCGCCTACCTCTTCACCGGCCAGGGCTCCCAGCGCCTCGGCATGGGCAGGGAGCTCTACGAGTCAGACCCACACTTCCGCGCGGCCTTCGACGCCGCCTGCGCCCAGCTCGACCAACACCTGGAGGCCCCGCTCAAAGAGATCGTCTTCGCCAAGGGCAAGAAAGCCGCGGCGAAGCTCGAAGACACCGCCCACACCCAGCCCGCCCTCTTCGCGATCGAGGTCGCTCTCTTCGAGGCCCTCGCCAAGCGCGGCCTGCGACCCGACCTCCTCGCCGGCCACTCGATCGGCGAGATCGCCGCCGCCCACCTCGCCGGCGTCCTCGACCTCCCCGACGCGGCGAAGCTGGTCGCCGCCAGGGGCAAGCTGATGAGCGCCCTCCCCGCCGGCGGGGCGATGGCGGCGATCGAGGCGACGGAGGAAGAGGTCGCCGAGTCGATCGCCGGCAAAGAGCAAGAGCTCTCGATCGCCGCGATCAACGGCCCCAGCTCGACAGTCATCTCCGGCAGTGAGGAGTCGGTCGAGGAGATCCGCACCCAGTGGGAGGAGCGGGGAAGAAAGACCAAGCGCCTCGCCGTCTCCCACGCTTTCCACTCGCCGCTGATCGAGCCGATGCTCGAGGAATTCGCGGAGGTAGCCGAGGGCCTCTCGTATAGAGAGCCCAAGATCCCGATCGTCTCCAACGTCAGCGGCGAGGCGCTCAGCCCCGAGCAGGCGACCGATCCCGCCTACTGGGTTCACCACGTGCGCCAGCCGGTGCGCTTCGCCGATGCCGTCAACGCCCTGAAAGAGCAGGGCGCAAGCACTTATGTGGAGCTTGGGCCCGACCCGGTGCTCTGCGCGATGGCGCGCGAGACCTTGGGAGAGGAAGGCGACCAGGCCGCCCTGGTTCCCACCCTGCGCGAGAGCCGGCCTGAGGCAGATGCGATCTCGACCGCGATCGCCGCCGCCCACGCCGCCGGCGCCAAGCTCGACTGGGCGGCCTTCTTCGCCGCCACCGGCGCCAAGCGCGTGCCGCTGCCGACCTACCCCTTCCAGCACAAGCGCTACTGGCTCGACTCGGCCGGGGGCGCCGGGGACCTCGGCGCCGCCGGCCTCAGCGACCCCGAGCACCCGCTGCTGGGCGCTGCGATCGAGACTCCCGGCAGCGGCGGGCTGACGCTCAGCGGTCGCCTCTCCCTCGCCACCCACCCCTGGCTGGCCGATCACGCGATCGGCGACACCGTCCTCCTGCCCGGCACTGCCTTCCTCGAGCTGGCGCTGCGTGCTGCCGAGCAGGTCGGCGCCGAGGGCGTCGAGGAGCTCACCATGCAGGCGCCGCTGATCCTCCCCGAGCCCGGGGCGGTGGCGATCCAGGTCTCGGTCTCGGGTCCCGACGAAGACGGCCGGCGCGAGGTCGCGATCCACTCTCGCCCCGAGGGCGAGAGCGAGGACTGGACCCAGAACGCGAGCGGCGCCCTTTCCGAGCAATCGACTCCAGCGCTCGAGTCGCTCGATGCCTGGCCCCCCGAGGGCGCCGAGCCGATCGAGGTCGCCTACCTCTATGACCTCTTCGCTGAGCACGGTCTCCAGTACGGCCCAGCCTTCCAGGGATTGAGCGCAGCCTGGCGCGATGACGAGCGGATCTACGCCGAGGTCTCGCTGCCCGAGGAGCAGGCTCAGGAGGCCGAGCGCTTCGGCATCCATCCGGCGCTGCTCGACTCGGCCCTGCACGGTGTCGCGCTGGCCACGACCGGGGGGGCCGGCGAGCTGAAGCTGCCCTTCTCCTGGAGCGGCGTCTTCCTGCGGGCAGAGGGAGCCAGGGAGCTGCGGGTGGGCATCTCCCTCGGGGATGGGGATGAGGTCGCCCTCGCCCTCGCCGACGGCGAGGGCGCTCCCCTGGCAACGGTCGGCTCCCTTGCTCTGCGCTCGCTCGACCCCGGGCAGCTGCGGGCGCCGAGCCGGGGCACCAGAGGATTGCTGGGTCTCGAGTGGGCCGAGGTCGCCCTCGCGGAGACCGGCGCCGCGCCGGCCGAGGTCGAGACCCTGCACTGCGAGACCGAGGCCGACGCTCCCAGCGCCGAGGCCGCCCGCAACGCGGCCCAGGGCGCACTGGAGGCGCTCCAGCGCTGGCTCGCCGACGAGTCGAAGGCCGAGTCGCGCCTGGCGCTGATCACCTGCGGCGCGATGGCCGCACGAGCCGGCGAGTCCCCCGACCCCGCTGCGGCGGCGATCTGGGGCCTCGTCCGCTCGGCCCAGTCCGAGCACCCTGGCCGCTTTGCCCTGATCGACAGCGACGGCAGCGAGGCCTCCGAGGAGGCGCTGCCGGCGGCGCTCAATATCTGCACGGAGGAGCCCCAGCTCGCATTGCGCGAGGGAGCGGCGCTGGCGCCGCGGGCGATGCCGGCAAAGGACACCGAGGACTCGCTGATCCCCCCGCCTGGCCCGTGGCATCTCGACGCCTTGGAGCGCGGCACCCTGGAAAGCCTCGCGCTGACCCCGAGCATCCGCGTCGCCGAGCCCCTGGGCCCGACCGAGGTGCGGATCCAGATGCGCGCCGCCGGGCTCAACTTCCGCGACGTGCTGATCGCCCTCGGCGTCTATCCGGGCGAGGCGGCGCTCGGCAGCGAGGGCGCCGGCGTCGTGGTCGAGGTCGGCGCCGAGGTCGGCGACCTCGACCACGGCGATCGGGTAATGGGCCTGGTCCCCGAGGCGTTCGGCCCGCTTGCGACGAGTGAGCGCGACCTGCTGGCGCCGACGCCCGCCGGCTGGTCCTTCGAGCAGGCGGCGGCGATGCCGATCGCCTTCGCCACCGCCTACTACGGCCTCTGCGACCTGGCCGGGCTGAAGGCGGGCGAGAAGGTGCTGATCCACGCCGGCGCCGGCGGCGTGGGAAGCGCCGCGATCCAGATCGCCCGCCAGCTCGGCGCCGAGGTCTTCGCCACCGCCAGCCCGTCCAAGTGGGAGGTGCTGCGCGAGGCCGGCCTGGACGAGAGCCACATCGCCTCCTCGCGCGACCTCGAGTTCAAGGAGAAGTTCCTGACGGCCACCGGCGGGGAGGGAGTGGATGTAGTCCTCAACGCTCTCGCGGGCGAGTTCATCGACGCCTCGCTCGACCTGCTGCCGAGGGGAGGGCGCTTCCTCGAGATGGGCAAAGCGGACCTCCGCGACCCCGAGCAGGTGGGCGCCGCTCACACCGGTGTTTCCTACCGGCCCTTCGACCTCTTCGAAGCCGGTCCCGAGCGAACCCGGGAGATCCTCGCCGAGATCGTCGCGCTCTTCGAGCAGGGCGTCCTGCGCCACTCGCCGATCGTCGCC
Source organism: uncultured Solirubrobacterales bacterium (assembly GCA_963770315.1). Classification (GTDB taxonomy): domain Bacteria; phylum Actinomycetota; class Thermoleophilia; order Solirubrobacterales; family 70-9; genus VRUE01. The sequence continues at coordinate 1,586,495 of CAVYPC010000002.1, read as the reverse complement.
TGGGACATGCGCAAGGCGCCGGCGGCCTTCCGCCACCTGCGCGAGGGCAGGAACGTCGGCAAGCTCGTGCTCGGAATCCCGAGGCCGATCGACCCCGAGCGCACCGTCCTCATCACCGGCGCTACCGGCGCCCTCGGCGCGCTCGTCGCCCGCCATCTGGTGGAGCGCCACGACGCCCGCCACCTGCTCTTGGTCAGCCGCAGCGGCTCCGAGGCCGATGGAGCGGAGGAGCTGCAGGCGGAGCTCGAGCAGCTCGGCGCCGAGGCGACGATCGCCGCCTGCGACGTCTCGGACCGCGGGACGCTCGGGGAGCTCCTCGCCTCGATCCCCTCCGAGCACCCGCTGGGCGCGGTGGTCCACTGCGCCGGCGCGCTCGCCGACGGCACGATCGAGTCCCAGGGAGAGGAGCAAATCGAGCGTGCCTTCGCCCCCAAGGCGGAGGGCGCCTGGAACCTGCACGAGCTGACCGCGGGCATGGACCTCTCCGCCTTCGTCCTCTTCTCCTCGGTGGCGGGAACCCTGGGCGGTCCGGGCCAGGCCAATTACGCCGCCGCCAACGTCTTCCTCGACGCGCTCGCCCAGAAGCGCCAGGGGGAGGGCCTCGCCGGTACCTCGATCGCCTGGGGCCTCTGGGAGCGCGAGGGCGGCATGGGCGGAGAGCTGGGCGAGGCCGACCTGGCGCGGATGCGCCGCGGCGGCATCGAAGCGCTCTCCGACGAGCAGGGCCTGGCCCTCTTCGATGCCGCGATCGGCGCCGATCGCCCGCAGGCGCTGGCGGTACCGATCGACACCGCGGGCCTCAGGGGGCTGGCCTCCGCCGGTGCCCTGCCGCCGATTCTCAGCGGGCTGGTGCGTACGCCGAGGCGACGCAGCGCCGCCTCGGGCTCGCTGGCAACCAAGCTCGCGGCGCTGCCCGAGGGGGAGCGCGAGAGCTTCGTCCTCGACCTGGTCCGCGGCGAGGTCGCCGCGGTTCTCGCCCACGCCTCGGCCCAGGAGGTGGAGCCGGAGCGCGCCTTCCAGGAGATGGGCTTCGACTCGCTGGCGGCGGTCGAGCTGCGCAACCGGCTCAACAGCGCGACCGGCCTCGGCCTCGGGGCGACGACGGTTTTCGACTACCCGACGCCGCAGCGCCTCGCCGAGCGCCTGCTGAGCGAGGCGACCGCGAGCGGGGCCGGGAAGCGGGTCGCGGTCCGCGCCCAGGCGAGCGAGGAGCCGATCGCGATCGTCGGCATGGCCTGCCGCTATCCAGGCGGGGTCAGCTCACCCGGGGAGCTCTGGCAGCTGGTCGCCGAGGGCCGCGACGGGATCTCCGGGTTCCCCACCGATCGCGGCTGGGACATCGAGCGCCTCTACCACCCCGATCCCGACCACCCCGGCACCAGCTACACCCGCGAGGGCGGCTTCCTCGCCGCGGCCGGCGAGTTCGATGCCGAGTTCTTCGGCATCAGCCCGCGCGAGGCGCTGGTCATGGATCCCCAGGAGCGCCTCTTGCTGGAGTCCTGCTGGGAAGCGCTCGAGGACGCCGGCCTCGACCCCGCCTCCCTGCAAGAGACGCAGACCGGCGTCTTCGCCGGGGTGATGTACCAGGACTACGGGCCGGCGTCGGGGATGACCTCGAGCATCGTCTCCGGCCGCGTCGCCTACACGCTCGGCCTCGAGGGCCCGGCGATCACCGTCGACACCGCCTGCTCCTCATCGCTCGTCGCGATGCACCTCGCCTCCCAGGCGTTGCGCGGCGGCGAGTGCACGCTGGCGCTGGCCGGCGGGGTGACGACTCTCGCCAGCCCCAACGTCTTCGCCGAGTTCAGCCGCCAGCGCGGCCTCGCCCCCGATGGGCGCAGCAAGTCCTTTGCCGATGCGGCCGACGGGGTTGCCTGGGCGGAGGGGGTAGGCGTCCTGGTCCTCGAGCGCCTCTCCGAGGCAGAGCGCAACGGCCACCCGATCGTCGCCACGATCAGGGGCTCGGCCGTCAACCAGGACGGCGCCTCCAATGGATTGACCGCGCCGAACGGCCCCTCCCAGGAGCGGGTGATCCGCCAGGCGCTTGCCAACGCTCGCCTCGAGCCCAAGGACGTCGACGCGGTCGAGGCCCATGGCACCGGCACCACCCTCGGCGACCCGATCGAGGCCGGCGCATTGCTCGCCACCTACGGCCAAGAGCGGGAGCAGCCACTGAAGCTTGGCTCGATCAAGTCCAACATCGGCCATGCCCAGGCGGCTGCAGGGGTTGCCGGGGTGATCAAGATGGCGCTGGCGATGCGTGAGGGCGTATTGCCGAAGACCCTGCATGTCGACACTCCCTCCTCCAAGGTCGACTGGGAGGCGGGGGATGTCGAGCTGCTGACCGAGCAGCTGCCTTGGGAGGCAGACGGGCGCCCCCGCCGCGCCGGCATCTCCTCCTTCGGCATCAGCGGCACCAACGCGCACGTGATCTTGGAGGAGGCGCCTGAGGTCGAGCCGGTCGCTGTAGGGGCGGGTGGCAAGGACGAGGGAGACGTGTCCGGATCCCAGTCCCTCGTGGGCGCGATCCCTCTCGCCCTCTCGGTTAAAGCCGAGCCCGCGCTTGCCGCAGCGGCGGAGCGTCTCGCGACCCACCTGACCGATAACCCCGACCTCGACCCAACCGACGTCGCCTATTCGCTCGTCGCCACCCGCTCGGCATTCGAGCACCGGGCGGTTGTCCTGGGTGAGAACCGCGAGGAGCTGCTCGCATCGCTCGCCTCACTCGCCAACGGAGATCCCTCCCCCAACGTCCTCAGCGCCCGCGCAAAGGACGGCAAGCTCGCCTACCTCTTCACCGGCCAGGGCTCCCAGCGCCTCGGCATGGGCAGGGAGCTCTACGAGTCAGACCCACACTTCCGCGCGGCCTTCGACGCCGCCTGCGCCCAGCTCGACCAACACCTGGAGGCCCCGCTCAAAGAGATCGTCTTCGCCAAGGGCAAGAAAGCCGCGAAGCTGCTCGAAGACACCGCCCACGCTCAGCCCGCCCTCTTCGCGATCGAGGTCGCTCTCTTCGAGGCCCTCGCCAAGCGCGGCCTGCGACCCGACCTCCTCGCCGGCCACTCGATCGGCGAGATCGCCGCCGCCCACGTCGCCGGCGTCCTCGACCTCGCCGACGCGGCAAAGCTGGTGGTGGCGAGGGGCGAGCTGATGAGCGCCCTCCCCGCCGGCGGGGCGATGGCGGCGATCGAGGCGACGGAGGAAGAGGTCGCCGAGTCGATCGCCGGCAAAGAGCAAGAGCTGGCGATCGCCGCGATCAACGGCCCCAGCTCGACAGTCATCTCCGGCAGTGAGGAGTCGGTCGAGGAGATCCGCACCCAGTGGGAGGAGCGGGGAAGAAAGACCAAGCGCCTCGCCGTCTCCCACGCCTTCCACTCGCCGCTGATCGAGCCGATGCTCGAGGAATTCGCAGAGGTAGCCGAGGGCCTCTCATATAGAGAGCCCAAGATCCCGATCGTCTCCAACGTCACGGGTGAGGCGCTCAGCCCCGAGCAGGCGACCGACCCCGCCTACTGGGTCGCCCACGTGCGCCAGCCGGTGCGCTTCGCCGACGCTGTCGTGACCCTCGCCCAGCAGGGCGCGAGCGCCTACCTGGAGCTTGGCCCCGACCCGGTGCTCTGCGCGATGGCGCGCGAGACCCTCGGCGAGGACGATGTAGCCGCCTTCGTCCCCACCCTGCGCGAGAGCCGCCCCGAGGCATATGCGATCGCGACCGCGATCGCCAGCGCCCACGTCGCCGGGGCGAAGCTCGACTGGGCCGCCTTCTTCGCCGGAACAGGTGCCAAGCGCGTGTCGCTGCCGACCTATCCCTTCCAGCGCGAGCGCTACTGGCTCAGCTCCCCGGGCGGGCCGGGAGACGCGGGCGCGATCGGGCAGAGCGACCCCGAGCACCCGCTGCTCGCCGCAGCGATCGAGGACCCGGACGGCGAGGGGCTGACCTTGACCGGCCGCCTCTCGCTTGCCACCCACCCCTGGCTGGCCGACCACGCGATCGGCGGCGCCGTCCTCCTGCCCGGCACCGCTTTCCTCGAGCTGGCGCTGCGGGCGGCCGAGGGGGTCGAGGCGCAGAGCGTCGACGAGCTGACTCTGCAGGCGCCCCTGGTTCTCCCCGAGGACGGAGCGGCGGTCATCCAGGTCCTGGTCTCCGGCCTCGAAGAGGACGGCCGCCGCAGGATCGCGATCCACTCCCGTCCCGAGGGGGAGAAGGCGGAGTGGGCGCTGAACGCAAGCGGCTCTCTCTCCGAGCGGGACGCTGGGCCCTACGAGCCCCTCGACGCTTGGCCCCCGGAAGGGGCTGAGCCGATCGAGGTCGGCGATCTCTACGACCGCCTCGCCGAGTACGGCCTCGAGTACGGCCCGGCCTTCCAGGGCCTGGGCGCGGCCTGGCGCGATGGCGAGCGGATCCACGCCGAGGTCTCGCTGCCCGAGGAGCAGGCCCAGGAGGCCGAGCGCTTTGGCATCCACCCGGCGCTGCTGGATTCGGCGCTGCACGGCATCGGGCTCGCCGCGACCGAGGGAGAGGGCGGGTTGAGGCTGCCCTTCTCCTGGAGCGGGGTCTCCCTGCTGGCGGAGGGAGCGCGAGAGCTGCGGGTGACGATCGTCCCCGGGGCAAAGGACGAGGTTTCGCTCGCCATCGCCGACGGTGCCGGTGCGCCGCTGGCCCTGGTCGCCTCCCTCGCCCTGCGCTCGATCGACCCCTCCCAGCTGGCGAGCGCCAAGCCGCGGCAGGAGGGGTTGCTGGGGCTCGAGCTGGGCTGGGGTCCCGCTTGCCGAGCGGGACGCCGTGCCCCCCGAGGCCGAGCTTCTGCGCTGCGAGATAGAGGCCGACATCGGCGCCGCCGGAGCCGCCCGCAAGGCAACCCAGGGCGCTCTGGAGGCGGTGCAGGGCTGGCTCGCCGACGAGTCGAAGGCCGGGTCGCGCCTGGCGCTGATCACCCAGGGCGCGATGGCCACCAAGGAGCACGAGTCGCCCGACCCCGCCGCCGCCGCGATCTGGGGCCTCGTCCGCTCGGCCCAGTCCGAGCACCCCGGCCGCTTCGCCCTGATCGACAGCGACGGCAGCGAGGCTTCCGAGGCTGCCCTCCCCGCCGCGCTGGCGCTGACAGCCGACGAGCCCCAGCTCGCATTGCGCGAGGGAGCGGCGCTGGCGCCGCGGGCGATGCCGGCAAAGGACACCGAGGACTCGCTGATCCCCCCGCCTGGCCCGTGGCATCTCGACGCCTTGGAGCGCGGCACCCTGGAAAGCCTCGCGCTGACCCCGAGCACTCGCGTCGCCGAGCCCCTGGGCCCGACCGAGGTGCGGATCCAGATGCGCGCCGCAGGGCTCAACTTCCGCGACGTGCTGATCGCCCTGGGCGTCTACCCGGGCAAGGCGCCGATCGGCAGCGAGGGCGCTGGCGTGGTGGCGGAGGTCGGCGCTGGGGTCGGCGATCTCTCGCCCGGGGACAGGGTGATGGGGATGATCCCCGAGGCCTTCGGCCCGCTCGCGACCAGCGAGCGCGAGATGCTCGTCCCGATCCCGGAGAGCTGGAGCTTCGAGCAGGCGGCGGCGCTGCCGGTCGTCTTCGCCACCGCCTACTACGGCCTGCTCGATCTCGCCGGGCTGAAGGCGGGTGAGAAGGTGCTGATCCACGCCGGCGCCGGCGGCGTCGGCACGGCCGCGATCCAGATCGCCCGCCACCTCGGCGCCGAGGTCTTCGCCACCGCCAGCCCGTCCAAGTGGGAGGCGCTGCGCGAGGCGGGGGTCGCGGAGGACCACATCGCCTCCTCGCGCGACCTCGAGTTCAGGGAGCAGTTCCTCGCGACCACCGACGGGGAGGGCGTGGACGTGGTCCTCAACGCCCTCGCCGGCGAGTTCATCGATGCCACGCTGGAGCTGCTGCCCAGGGGCGGGCGCTTCCTGGAGATGGGCAAGGCGGACATCCGCGACCCCGAGCAGGTCGGCGCCGACCGTCCCGGCGTCTCCTACCTCTCCTTCGACGCGATCGAAGCCGGCCCACAGCGCACCGGGGAGATGCTCGCCGAGATCGTCGAGCTCGTCGAGCGGGGCGCCCTGCGTCACCCACCGACGTCGACCTGGGATATGCGCAACGCGCCGGCGGCCTTCCGCCATCTGCGCGAGGGCAGGAACGTCGGCAAGGTCGTGCTCGGAATTCCGCGCGCCATCGACCCCGAGCGCACCGTGCTGATCACCGGCGCAACCGGTGGCCTCGGCGCGCTGGTTGCCCGCCACCTGGTGGAGCGCCATGGCGCCCGCCATCTGCTCTTGGTCAGCAGGAGCGGCCCCAAGGCCAAGGGGTCGAAACGGCTGCGGCAAGAGCTCGGGCAGCTCGGCGCGGAGACGACTATCGCCGCCTGCGACGTCTCCGATCGCGAGGCGCTCGGGCAGCTCCTCGCCTCGATCTCCTCCGTGCATCCCCTCGGTGCCGTGATCCACTGCGCAGGGGCGCTCGCCGACGGCACGGTCGAGACCCTCGGACCCGAGCAGGTCGAGCGTGTCTTCGCCCCCAAGGCCGACGCCGCCTGGCACCTGCACGAGCTGACCAGTGACCTCGACCTCTCGGCGTTCGTCCTCTTCTCCTCGGTGGCGGGAACCCTGGGCGGTCCGGGCCAGGCCAACTACGCTGCCGCCAACGTCTTCCTCGACGCGCTCGCCCGGAAGCGCCAGGGGGAGGGCCTCGCCGGTACCTCGATCGCCTGGGGCCTCTGGGAGCGCGAGGGCGGCATGGGCTCTCAGCTCGGCGAGGCCGACCTGGCGCGGATGCGGCGCGGCGGCATCGAAGCGCTCTCCGACGAGCGTGGGCTTGCTCTCTTCGACGCCGTCCTCGACGCCGATCGCCCCCAGGTCCTCGCGGTCCCGATCGACACCGGCGGCCTCAGGGCCGCGGCCTCGGCGGGCGCCCTGCCGCCGATCCTCAGCGGCCTCGTGCGCACCGCCAGGCGGCGCAGTTCCGCCTCGGGCTCGCTTGCCGCCAAGCTCGCGAACCTGCCGGAGGCAGAGCACGAGGGCTTCGTCCTCGATCTGGTCAGGAGCGAGGTGGCCGCGGTGCTCGGCCACGCCTCGGCAGAGGAGGTGGAGCCGGCGAAGGCTTTCCAGGACCTCGGCTTCGACTCGCTGGCGGCGGTCGAGCTGCGCAACCGGCTCAACAGCGCAACCGGCCTCGGCCTCGGGGCGACGACGGTGTTCGACTACCCGAACCCGGCCGCCCTCGCCGGCCACCTGCTGTCCGAGGCGGGTGAGAGCGGTGCCGCCAAGCGCGTCGCTGTCAGGGCTCAGGCGAGCGAGGAGCCGATCGCGATCGTCGGCATGGCGTGTCGCTTCCCGGGTGGGGTCGGCTCCCCGGAGGAGCTCTGGGGGATGGTCGCCGAGGGCCGCGACGGCATCTCCGGGTTCCCCGCCGACCGCGGCTGGGACATCGAGCGCCTCTACCACCCCGACCCCGACCACCCCGGCACCAGCTACACCCGCGAGGGCGGTTTCCTCGCGGCCGCCGGCGAGTTCGACCCCGAGTTCTTCGGCATCTCTCCGCGTGAGGCCCTGGTTATGGATCCCCAGGAGCGATTGCTGCTGGAATCCTGCTGGGAGGCGCTGGAGGACGCCGGCATCGACCCGGTCTCGCTGCAGGGCACTCAGGCCGGCGTCTTCGCCGGGGTGATGTCCCAGGACTACGGCTCGGTCACCGCCGGGACGTCGAGCGTCGTCTCCGGCCGCGTCTCCTACACGCTCGGCCTCGAGGGCCCGGCGATCAGCGTCGACACCGCCTGCTCCTCCTCGCTGGTCGCGATGCACCTGGCTTCCCAGGCTCTGCGCGGCGGCGAGTGCACTCTCGCTCTGGCCGGCGGGGTGACCGTGCTCTCGACCCCCGGGACCTTCGTCGCCTTCAGCCGCCAGCGCGGCCTCGCCCCCGACGGGCGCAGCAAGTCCTTCGCCGATGCGGCCGACGGGGTGGCCTGGGCAGAGGGAGTGGGGGTACTCGTCCTCGAGCGCCTCTCCGACGCGCAGCGCAGCGGCCACCCGGTTCTCGCCCTGCTCAAGGGCTCCGCCATAAACCAGGACGGCGCCTCCAACGGCTTGACAGCTCCGAACGGGCCCTCGCAGGAGCGCGTGATCCGCCAGGCACTGGCCAATGCTCGCCTCGAGCCCAAGGACGTCGACGCGGTCGAGGCCCACGGCACCGGCACCACCCTCGGCGACCCGATCGAGGCCGGCGCATTGCTCGCCACCTACGGCCAGGATCGGGAGCAGCCGCTGAAGCTCGGCTCGATCAAGTCGAATATCGGCCACACCCAGGCCGCGGCCGGAGTCGCGGGCGTGATCAAGATGGCGCTGGCGATGCGCGCGGGCGTCTTGCCGAAGACGTTGCACGTCGACGCACCCTCCTCCAAGGTCGATTGGGAGGCGGGGGAGATCGAGCTGCTCACAGAGCAGGTCGAGTGGGAGGGCAACGGCCATCCCCGCCGCGCCGGCGTCTCCTCCTTCGGCATCAGCGGCACCAACGCGCACGTGATCTTGGAGGAGGCGCCCCCAGTCAAACCCGCCTCGGTCGAGGCGGAAGAAAGAGGAAGTGGGGGAGAAGCGCCTGCCGCCCAGCCCCTCCGAGGCCCGATCCCCCTACCGCTCTCGGCCAAGGCGGAGACCGCACTTGCCGAGATGGCGGAGCGCCTCACCGCCCACCTAGAGCAGAGCCCCGACCTCGACCCGACCGACGTCGCCTACTCCCTAGCTACCACCCGCTCGGCATTCGAGCATCGGGCGGTTGTCCTGGGTGAGAACCGCGAGGAGCTGCTCGCATCGCTCGCCTCGCTCGCCAACGGGGATCCCTCCCCCAACGTCCTCAGCGCCCGAGCCAAGGACGGCAAGCTCGCCTACCTCTTCACCGGCCAGGGCTCCCAGCGCCTCGGCATGGGCAGGGAGCTCTACGAGTCAGACCCACACTTCCCCGCGGCCTTCGACGCCGCCTGCGCCCAGCTCGACCAACACCTGGAGACCCCGCTCAAAGAGATCGTCTTCGCCAAGGGCAAGAAAGCCGCGGCGAAGCTCGAAGACACCGCCTACACCCAGCCCGCCCTCTTCGCGATCGAGGTCGCTCTCTTCGAGGCCCTCGCCAAGCGCGGCCTGCGACCCGACCTCCTCGCCGGCCACTCGATCGGCGAGATCGCCGCCGCCCACCTCGCCGGCGTCCTCGACCTCCCCGACGCGGCGAAGCTGGTCGCCGCCAGGGGCAAGCTGATGAGCGCCCTCCCCGCCGGCGGGGCGATGGCGGCGATCGAGGCGACGGAGGAAGAGGTCGCCGAGTCGATCGCCGGCAAAGAGCAAGAGCTGGCGATCGCCGCGATCAACGGCCCCAGCTCGACCGTGATCTCCGGCGCCGAGGAGGCGGTCGAAGCGGTCCGCACCGACTGGGAAGACAAGGGCCGCAAGACCAAGCGCCTCGCCGTCTCCCACGCCTTCCACTCGCCCTTGATGGAGCCGATGCTCGCGGAGTTCGCAGAGGTAGCCAACACCCTCGACTACAGCGAGCCCAAGATCGCGATCGTCTCCAACGTCACGGGAGAGACGCTCTCCCCCGAGCAGGCGACAGACCCCGCCTACTGGGTCGCCCACGTGCGCCAGCCGGTGCGCTTCGCCGACGCTGTCGTGACCCTCGCCCAGCAGGGCGCGAGCGCCTACCTGGAGCTCGGCCCCGACCCGGTGCTCTGTGCGATGGCGCGCGAGACCCTCGGCGAGGACGATGTAGCCGCCTTCGTCCCCACCCTGCGCGAGAGCCGGCCTGAGCCCGCTGCGATCTCGACCGCGATCGCCGCCGCCCACGCCGCCGGCGCCAAGCTCGACTGGGCGGCCTTCTTCGCCGGGACGGGCGCCAAGCGCGTGCCGCTGCCGACCTACGCCTTCCAACGCATGCGCTACTGGCTCGACTCCACGGGGGGCGCCGGGAACCTCGGCGCCGCCGGTCTCAGCGACCCCGAGCACCCGCTGTTGGGGGCGGCGATCGAGACTCCCAACAGCGGTGGCCTCACCCTCACCGGTCGCCTCTCCCTCTCCACCCACCCCTGGCTGGCCGACCACGCGGTCGGCGGCACCGTCCTTTTGCCCGGCACCGCCTTCCTCGAGCTGGCGCTGCGAGCCGCGGAGGAGGTCGGCGCCGAGACCGTCGAGGAGCTGACATTGCAGGCGCCGCTGGTCCTGCCCGAGCCCGGGGCGGTGGCGATCCAGGTCTCGGTCTCGGGCCCAGACGAAGACGGCCGGCGCGAGATCGCGATCCACTCCCGTCTCGAGAGAGAGGAGCTGGCCGAGTCCTCCGCCTGGATCTGCCACGCCGAGGGCGCAGTGTCATCCGAGCCCGCGCCGGTCCCCGAGCCTCTCGATGTTTGGCCGCCGCCGGGAGCAGAGCCGATCGAGGTCGCCTACCTCTACGACCTCTTCGCCGAGCACGGTCTCCAGTACGGCCCCGCCTTCCAGGGCCTGCGCGCAGCCTGGCGCGACGGCGAGCACATCTACGCCGAGGTTTCCCTGCCCGAGGAGCAGGCCCAGGAGGCCGAGCGCTTTGGCATCCACCCGGCGCTGCTCGACGCAGCGCTGCACGGTGTTGCGCTGGCCGCGATCGATGGGGCCGGCGAGCTGAAGCTGCCCTTCGCCTGGAGTGGCGTTTCGCTGCAGGCGGAGGGAGCGAGGGAGCTGCGGGTGCGTCTCGTTCTCGGAGGGGAGACAGTGGCAATGGAGGTGGCCGACGGCGGAGGGGCCCCAGTGGCCAGGGTCGGTTCCCTGAGCCTGCGCCCGCTCAACCCGGCGCAGATGCAGGCGCCCGGACAGGGCACGAAGGGGTTGCTGGGCCTCGAGTGGGCCGAGGTCGCCCTCGCCGAGACCGACGCCGCGCCAGCCGAGGTCGAGATCCTGCACTGCGAGACCGAGGCCGACGCTCCAAGCGCCGAGGCCGCCCGCAAAGCGGCCCAGGAGGCCCTCGAGGCGATTCGGGACCTGCTCGCCGACGCGTCCAAGGCCGAGTCGCGGCTGGCGCTGATCACCCGGAGCGCAATGGCCGCCAAAGCCGGCGAGTCCCCCGACCCCGCCGCCGCCGCGATCTGGGGCCTCGTCCGCTCGGCCCAGTCCGAGCACCCCGGCCGCTTTGCCCTGATCGACAGCGACGGCAGCAAGGCCTCCGCCGAGGCGCTGCCGGCGGCGCTCGAAGATCTGCGCGGAGGAGCCCCAGCTCGCATTGCGCGAGGGGGCGGCGCTGGCACCGCGGGCGATGCCGGTCAGAGACACGGAGGACTCGCTTATCCCGCCGCCGGGTCCCTGGCGCCTCGATGCCCTCGAGCGCGGCACGCTGGAGAGCCTCGCCCTCGTGCCGAGCGCCCAAGAGCCCCTGGGCCCGAGCGAGGTGCGGATCGAGATGCGCGCCGCCGGGCTCAACTTCCGCGACGTGCTGATCGCACTGGGTGTCTACCCCGGCGAGGCGCCGATCGGCAGCGAGGGAGCGGGAGTGGTGGCGGAGGTCGGTTCCGAGGTCGGCGACCTCTCTGCGGGGGACCGGGTGACGGGCCTGATGCTCGACGCGTTCGGCCCGCTTGCCAGAGCAGAGCGTGACCTGCTCACGCCGATCCCCGCGAGCTGGAGCTTCGAGCAGGCGGCGGCGATGCCGATCGCCTTCGCCACCGCCTACTACGGCCTCTTCGTCCTCGCCGGGCTGAAGGCGGGCGAGAAGGTGCTGATCCACGCCGGTGCCGGCGGCGTCGGCACTGCCGCGATCGGTCTTGCCCACCACCTCGGCGCCGAGGTCTTCGCCACCGCGAGCCCATCCAAGTGGGAGGTGCTGCGCGAGGCCGGCCTGGACGAGGACCACATCGCCTCCTCGCGCGACCTCGAGTTCAAGGAGAAGTTCCTCGTGACAACCGACGGGGCGGGCGTTGACGTCGTCCTCAACGCCCTCGCCGGGGATTTCGTCGACGCCTCGCTTGCCCTCCTGCCCCGCGGCGGCCGCTTCCTGGAGATGGGCAAGACCGACATCCGCGACTCCGAGCAGGTCGGTGCCGACCACGAAGGGATCGCCTATCTCCCCTTCGACCTGATCGAAGCGGGGCCGCTACGCACGAGGGAGATCCTCGCCGCGGTCGTCGAGCTCTTCGAGGTAGGCGAGCTGCGCCACTCGCCGATAACCGCCTGGGACGTGCGCAACGCGCCGGCGGCCTTCCGCCATCTGCGCGAGGGCAGGAACGTCGGCAAGGTCGTGCTCGGAATTCCGCGCGCCATCGACCCCGAGCGCACCGTGCTGATCACCGGCGCCACCGGTGGCCTCGGCGCGCTGGTCGCCCGCCACCTGGTGGAGCACCACGGTGCGCGGCACCTGCTCCTGGTCAGCCGCAGCGGCCCCGAAGCGGAGGGTGCGGGGGAGTTGGCGGAGGAGCTCGAAGAGCTCGGCGCGGAGCCTACGATCGCCGCCTGCGACGTCTCCGATCGCGAGGCGCTCGGGCAGCTCCTCGCCTCGATCTCCTCCGCGCACCCCCTCGGCGCCGTGATCCACTGCGCCGGCGTGCTCGCCGACGGCACGGTCGAGTCCTTGGACGAGGAGCAGCTCGATCGCGTCTTCGCCCCCAAGGCAGAGGGCGCCTGGCACCTGCACGAGCTGACCAGTGACCTCGACCTCTCTGCCTTCGTCCTCTTCTCCTCGGTGGCGGGCACTCTCGGCGGTCCCGGCCAGGCCAACTACGCCGCCGCCAACGTCTACCTCGACGCCCTCGCCCAGAAGCGCCAGGCGGCGGGTCTCGCTGGCACCTCGATCGCCTGGGGTCTGTGGGAGCGCGAGGGCGGCATGGGCGGGGAGCTGGGCGAGGCTGACCTGGCGCGGATGCGGCGTGGGGGCATCGAAGCGCTCTCCGACGAGCAGGGCCTGGCCCTGCTCGATGCCGCGATCGGTGCCGATCGTTCCCTGGCGCTGGCCGTTCCGATCGACACCGCCGGCCTCAGGGCGGTGGCCTCCGTCGGCGCCCTGCCGCCGATCCTCGGCGGTCTCGTGCGCACTTCCAAACGGCGCAGCGCCGCCGCGGGCTCGCTGGCGACGAAGCTCGCGAACCTGCCGGAGGCGGAGCACGAGGGCTTCGTCCTCGATCTGGTCAGGCAAGAGGTCGCCGCGGTTCTCGGCCACGCTTCGGCTCAGGAGGTGGAGCCCGGCAGGGCCTTTCAGGACCTCGGCTTCGACTCGCTGGCGGCGGTCGAGCTGCGCAACCGGCTCAGCGCGATCGCCGGGCTGCGCCTGCCGGCGACCGTCGTCTTCGACTACCCGAGCTCCGCCACCCTCGCTGAGTACCTGCTGGCCGAGGCGACGGCGAGCGGGGGCGCCAGGCGGGTCGCGGTCCGCGCCCAGGCCAGCGAAGAGCCGATCGCGATTGTCGGTATGTCATGCCGCTTCCCGGGCGGGGTCGGCTCCCCCGAGGAGCTCTGGCAGCTGGTCGCCGAGGGCCGCGACGGCATCTCCGGGTTCCCCACCGATCGCGGCTGGGACATCGAGCGCCTCTACGACCCCGACCCTGACAACCCCGGCACCAGCTACACCCGCGAGGGAGGCTTCCTCGCGGGGGCGGGCGAGTTCGATCCCGACTTCTTCTCGATCGGCCCGCGCGAAGCGCTGGCGATGGACCCCCAGCAGCGATTGCTGCTGGAGTCCTGCTGGGAAGCGCTCGAGGACGCCGGCATCGATCCGACTTCATTGCAAAAGACCCAGACCGGGGTCTTCGCCGGCGTGATCTACCAGGACTACGGACCGGCGGCGGGGATGACGTCTAGCATCGTCTCGGGCCGCGTTGCCTACGCACTCGGCCTCGAGGGCCCGGCGATCAGCGTCGACACCGCCTGCTCCTCCTCGCTAGTGGCGATGCACCTGGCCTCCCAGGCGCTGCGCGCCGGCGAGTGCACGCTGGCGCTGGCCGGTGGGGTCACCACCCTCGCCACACCCAACGTCTTCGTCGCCTTCAGCGCTCAGCGCGGCCTCGCCCCCGACGGGCGCAGCAAGTCCTTCGCCGATGCGGCCGATGGCGTCGCCTGGTCAGAGGGAGTGGGGGTACTCGTCCTCGAGCGGCTCTCCGACGCGCAGCGCAGCGGCCACCCGGTTCTCGCCCTGCTCAAGGGCTCCGCCGTAAACCAGGACGGCGCCTCCAACGGCTTGACGGCGCCCAACGGTCCTTCCCAGGAGCGGGTGATCCGCCAGGCGCTGGCAAACGCCCGCCTGGAGGCCAAAGACATCGACGCGGTCGAGGGCCACGGCACCGGCACCACCCTCGGCGACCCGATCGAGGCCGGCGCATTGCTCGCCACCTACGGCCAAGAGCGGGAGCAGCCGCTGAAGCTCGGCTCGATCAAGTCGAACATCGGCCACACGCAAGCCGCGGCAGGGGTGGCGGGCGTAATCAAGATGGCGCTGGCGATGCGCGAGGGCGTGCTGCCGAAGACACTGCACGTCGACGCACCCTCCTCCAAGGTCGACTGGGAGGCGGGGGAGATCGAGCTGTTGAGCGAGCAGGCGCCCTGGGAGACGGCCGGGCGTCCGCGCCGCGCCGGCGTCTCCTCCTTCGGTATCAGCGGCACCAACGCCCACCTGATCTTGGAGGAGGCGCCTGCGCCCCCCGCGGTCGAGGCGGGAGAGAGAGCAAGTAGGGGAGAAGCGCCTGCCGCCCAGCCCCTCCAAGGCCCGATTCCCCTGTCGCTCTCGGCCAAGGCGGAGCCCGCGCTTGCCGACGCCGCGGAGCGACTCGCCAGCCACCTGAAGGAGAACCCCGACCTCGACCCGACCGACGTCGCCTACTCCCTCGCCACCACCCGCACCGCCTTCGAGCACCGGGCGGTGGCCCTGGGGGCCGACAGGGAAGAGCTGCTCGCATCGCTCGCCTCACTCGCCAACGGAGATCCCTCGCCCAACGTCCTCACGGGCCGGGCAAAGGACGGCAAGCTCGCCTACCTCTTCACCGGCCAGGGCTCCCAGCGCCTCGGCATGGGCAAAGAGCTCTACGAGTCAGACCCGCACTTCCGCGCAGCCTTCGACGCCGCCTGCGAGCAGCTCGACCAACACCTGGAGGCCCCGCTCAAAGAGATCGTCTTCGCCAAGGGCAAGAAGGCCGCGGCAAAGCTCGAAGACACCGCCCACGCCCAGCCCGCCCTCTTCGCGATCGAGGTCGCGCTCTATAAAGCGCTAGTTACGCGCGGCCTGCGACCCGACCTCCTCGCCGGCCACTCGATCGGCGAGATCGCCGCCGCCCACCTCGCCGGCGTCCTCGACCTCGCCGACGCGGCAAAGCTGGTGGTGGCGAGGGGCAGGCTGATGAGCGCCCTCCCCGCCGGCGGGGCGATGGCGGCGATCGAGGCCACCGAGGCCGAGGTCGCCGAGTCGATCGAGGGCAGGGAGGCAGAGCTCTCGATCGCCGCGATCAACGGCCCCAGCTCGACCGTGATCTCCGGCGCTGAGGATGCGGTCGAAGCCGTCCGCGCCCAGTGGGAGGAGCGGGGCCGCAAGACCAAGCGCCTAGCCGTCTCCCACGCCTTCCACTCGCCCCTGATCGAGCCGATGCTGGAGGAGTTCGCAGAGGTAGCCGAGGGCCTCTTTTATGGAGAGCCACGGATCCCGATCGTTTCCAACGTCACGGGAGAGACGCTCAGCGCCGAGCAGGCGACAGACCCCGCCTACTGGGTCGCCCACGTGCGCCAGCCGGTGCGCTTTGCCGACGCCGTCAAGGCCCTGAACGAGCAGGGCGCCAGCACCTATCTGGAGCTCGGACCCGACCCGTTGCTCTGCGCGATGGCTCGGGAGACCCTCGGCGACGACGCGGCTGCCGCCTTCGTCCCGACATTGCGCGAGAGCCGGCCTGAGGCAGGTGCGGTCTCGACCGCGATCGGCGGCGCCCACGCCGCCGGGGTCAAGCTCGACTGGGCGGCCTTCTTCGCGGGGGCGGGCGCCAAGCGGGTGCCGCTGCCGACTTACCCCTTCCAGCGCAAGCGCTACTGGCTCAGCTCCGCCACGAGCACTGGAGATGCGAGTGCGATCGGGCTCGTCGCCGCCGACCACCCCTTGCTGGGCGCGGCGATCGAGGATCCCACCGGCGAAGGACTGACCCTCACCGGCCGCCTCTCCCTCTCCACCCACCCGTGGCTGGCCGACCACGTCGTGGGCGGCGCCGTCCTTTTGCCCGGCACCGCCTTCCTCGAGCTGGCGCTGAGGGCGGGGGAGGAGGCCGGCGCCGAGACCGTCGAGGAGCTGACCCTGCAGGCTCCGCTGGCTCTCCCCGATCGAGGCGCTGTTGCTCTACAGGTGGCGATCTCCGCCCCCGGCGAGGGCGGGCGGCGCGAGATCGCGATCCATTCCCGCCTCGAAGGTGACAGGGATGGCGATCTCTCTGGGACTCCTGAGTGGACCTGCCATGCCCAAGGGGCGGTCTCCCCTGAGGCTGCTCCGACCCCCGAGCCCCTCGACACCTGGCCCCCCGCGGGAGCCGAGCCGCTCGAGGTCTCCTATCTCTATGACCTCTTCGCCGAGCACGGGCTCGAGTACGGCCCCGCCTTCCAGGGCCTGCGCGCAGCCTGGCGCGACGGCGAGCACATCTACGCCGAGGTCTCTCTGCCCGAGGAGCAGGCCCACGAAGCCGAGCGCTTTGGCATCCACCCGGCGCTGCTCGACGCGGCTCTGCACGGGATCGGGCTCGCCACCGTCTCCGGCACGGCGGTGCTGAAGCTGCCCTTCTCCTGGAGCGGGGTCTCCCTGTGGGCGGAGGGAGCGAGGGAGCTGCGGGTAAGGATCGATCCGGGGGAAGGCGAGGGGGTCTCGCTCCTCATCGCAGACCCCGCCGGCGCACCCGTCGCTTCGGTCTCAGGGCTCGCCATCCGTCCCCTCGACCTCGCGCAGGTGCAGGCGCCGAGCCGGGGCATGGAGGGACTGTGGAGGCTCGAGTGGGCCGAAGTCGCCCTCGCCGAGATCGACGCCGCGCCAGCCGAGGTCGAGATCCTGCACTGCGAGACCGAGGCCGACGCTCCAAGCGCCGAGGCCGCCCGCAAAGCGGCCCAAGGCGCACTGGAGGCGCTCCAGCGTTGGCTCGCCGACGAATCCAAGGCCGAGTCGCGGCTGGCGCTGATCACCCGGGGCGCCATGGCCACCAACGGGGAAGAGCCCGACCCCGCCGCCGCCGCGATCTGGGGCCTCGTCCGCTCTGCTCAGTCCGAGCACCCCGGCCGCTTTGCCCTGATCGACAGCGACGGCAGCGAGGCCTCCGCCGAGGCGCTGCCGGCGGCCTTGGCGCTGACAGCGGAGGAGCCCCAGCTCGCATTGCGCGAGGGGGTGGCGCTGGCGCTCCGCCTCGCCCGCGCGAAGGCAGGCGAGGAGGGGGAAGAGGCCATTGCGATCGACCCCGAGCGCACCGTGCTCCTCACCGGCGCCACCGGCGCCCTTGGCCCCCTCGTTGCCCACCATCTCGCAGCTCACCACGGCGCCCAGCACCTGCTCCTGGTGAGCAGAAGCGGACCCGAGGCAGAGGGAGCGAAGGAGCTGCAGCAAGAGCTCGAAGGGCTCGGGGCGGGGACGCGGATCGCCGCCTGCGACGTATCGGATCGGAGGGCGCTCGAGAAGCTCCTCGTCTCGATTCCCGAGGAGTATCCGCTGGGCGCGGTGGTCCATTGCGCCGGCGCCCTCGCCGACGGCACTGTCGAAGCGATGGGCTCTGCGCAGATCGAGCGCGTCTTCGCCCCCAAGGCGGATGCCGCCTGGCATCTGCACGAGCTGACGGAGGACCTCGACCTCTCCGCCTTCGTCCTCTTCTCCTCCGCGGCGGGCACCCTCGGCGGTCCCGGCCAGGCCAACTACGCAGCCGCCAACGTCTTCCTCGACGCTCTCGCGCAGAAGCGCCGGGCAGAAGGGCTGCCCGCTGCCTCTATCGCCTGGGGGCTGTGGGAGCGCGAAGGCGGTATGGCCTCCGGCCTGGGCGAGGCCGACCTGGCGCGGATGCGGCGCAGCGGCATCGAGGCGCTCTCCGACGAGCGCGGCATGGCGCTCTTCGACGCCGCCCTCGGCGCCGATAGCCCACAGGCGTTGGCGGTCCCGATAGACACCGCGAGCCTCAGGGCCCTGGCCTCCTCCGGCGCTCTGCCGCCGATCTTCGGCGGTCTGGTGCGTGGCTCAAAGCGCCGCACCGCCGCTTCCGGCTCGCTCGCCGCCAGGCTTGCGACCCTGCCCGAGGCGGAGCACGAGGGCTTCGTCCTCGACCTGGTCAGGAGCGAGGTGGCGGCGGTGCTCGGTCACTCCTCCGCCCGGGAGGTGGAGCCCGGCAGGGCCTTCCAGGAGCTCGGCTTCGACTCACTGGCGGCGGTCGAGCTGCGCAACCGGCTGAGCGCTCTCGCGGGGTTGCGCTTGGCGGCGACGGTCGTCTTCGACTATCCCAACACGGGCGCTCTCGCCGAGCACCTGCTGACCGAGGCGACGGCGGGCGGGGCCACCAGGCGGGTCGCCGTCCGCGCTCAGGCGAGCGAGGAGCCGATCGCGATCGTCGGCATGGCCTGCCGCTACCCGGGAGGGGTCGGCTCGCCCGAGGAGCTTTGGCAGCTGGTCGCCGAGGGCCGCGACGGCATCTCCGAGTTCCCCGCCGACCGCGGCTGGGACATCGAGCGCCTCTACGACCCCGACCCCGAGAATCCCGGAACGAGCTACACCCGCGAGGGCGGTTTTCTGGCGGAAGCCGGCGAGTTCGACGCCGAGTTCTTCGGCATCTCCCCGCGCGAGGCGCTGATCATGGACCCCCAGCAGCGGCTGCTGCTGGAATCGTGCTGGGAGGCGCTGGAGGACGCCGGCATCGACCCCGTCTCCCTGCGCAAGACCCAGACCGGAGTCTTCGCCGGGGTGATGTACCAGGA
This sequence comes from uncultured Solirubrobacterales bacterium, assembly GCA_963770315.1. Taxonomy (GTDB): domain Bacteria; phylum Actinomycetota; class Thermoleophilia; order Solirubrobacterales; family 70-9; genus VRUE01. The sequence continues at coordinate 1,567,621 of CAVYPC010000002.1, read as the reverse complement.
CTACGGGCCGGCTGCCGGCAGCACCCAGAGCGTCGTCTCGGGCCGCGTCTCCTACACCCTCGGGCTGGAGGGCCCGGCGATGACGATCGACACCGCCTGCTCCTCCTCGCTGGTCGCGATGCACCTGGCATCGCAGGCCCTGCGCGGCGGCGAGTGCTCGCTGGCGCTGGCCGGAGGGGTCACCACCCTCGCCACTCCGGGCGTCTTCATCGAGTTCAGCCGCCAGCGCGGCCTCGCCCCCGACGGGCGCAGCAAGTCCTTCTCCGATGCCGCGGATGGGGTGGCCTGGTCGGAGGGCGTCGGCGTGCTCGTCCTCGAGCGCCTCTCCGACGCCCGCCGCAACGGCCACCCGGTCTTCGCGCTGCTGCGTGGCTCGGCGGTAAACCAGGACGGCGCCTCCAACGGCTTGACGGCGCCCAATGGCCCCTCGCAGGAGCGGGTGATCCGCCAGGCGTTGGCGAACGCCCGCCTGGAGGCAAAAGACGTAGACGTAGTCGAGGGCCACGGCACCGGCACCACCCTCGGCGACCCGATCGAGGCCGGCGCATTGCTCGCCACTTACGGCCAGGACCGAGAGCAGCCGCTGAAGCTCGGCTCGATCAAGTCGAACATCGGCCACACCCAGGCCGCGGCGGGAGTCGCCGGCGTGATCAAGATGGCCCAGGCGATCCGGCAGGGCATTTTGCCCAGGACCCTGCACGTCGACGCGCCCTCCTCCAACGTCGAGTGGGAGATGGGGGAGATAGAGCTGCTGACCGAGCAGGTTGCCTGGGAGGCCAACGGGCGCCCGCGCCGCGCCGGCATCTCCTCCTTCGGCATCAGCGGCACCAACGCCCACGTGATCATCGAGCAGGCGCCCCCGGTCAAACCCGCCTCGGTCGAGGCGGGAGAAAGAGGAAGTGGGGGAGAAGCACCTGCGGCCCAACCCCTCCAAGGCTCGATCCCCCTCGCCCTCTCGGCCAAAGCCGAGCCTGCCCTAGCCGAGATTGCGGAGCGCCTCGCCGCCCACCTGCAAGAGAACCCCGACCTCGACCCGACCGACGTCGCCTACTCGCTCGCCACCACCCGCTCGGCCTTCGAGCACCGGGCAGTCGTCCTCGGGGCGGATCGCGAGGAGCTGCTCGCGTCGTTGGCATCTCTCGCCAACGGAGATCCCTCCCCCAACGTCCTCAGCGCCAGGGCAAAGGACGGCAAGCTCGCCTACCTCTTCACCGGCCAGGGCTCCCAGCGCCTCGGCATGGGCCAAGAGCTCTACGAGTCAGACCCGCACTTCCGCGCGGCCTTCGACGCCGCCTGCGAGCAGCTCGATCTCCACCTGGAGACCCCGCTCAAAGAGATCGTCTTCGCCGAGGGCAAGAAGGCCGCGGCGAAGCTCGAAGACACCGCCCACGCTCAACCGGCCCTCTTCGCGATCGAGATCGCTCTCTATGAGGCGCTGAGCAAGCGCGGCCTCAAGCCGGACCTCCTCGCCGGCCACTCGATCGGCGAGATCGCCGCCGCCCACCTCGCCGGCGTCCTCGACCTGGCCGACGCGGCGAAACTGGTGGCGGCGAGGGGCAGGCTGATGAGCGCCCTTCCCGCCGGCGGGGCGATGGCGGCGATCGAGACCACCGAGGCAGAGGTCGCCGAGTCGATCGCGGGCAGGGAGGCGGAGCTCTCGATCGCCGCGATCAACGGCCCGACCTCGACTGTGATCTCCGGCAGCGAGGAAGCGGTCGAAGCGGTCCGCGCCCGGTGGGAGGAGCGGGGCCGCAAGACCAAGCGCCTCGCCGTCTCCCACGCCTTCCACTCGCCCTTGATCGAGCCGATGCTGGAGCAGTTCGCAGCTGTAGCCGAGAGCCTTTCTTACGGAGAGCCACGGATCGCGATCGTCTCCAACGTCATGGGAGAGACGCTCAGCGCCGAGCAGGCGACAGACCCCGCCTACTGGGTCGCCCACGTGCGCCAGCCGGTGCGCTTCGCCGACGCCGTCAGCGCCCTGAAAGAACAGGGCGCCAGCACTTATCTGGAGCTCGGACCCGACCCGGTGCTCTGCGCGATGGCGCGGGGGAGCCTGGGAGAGGACGCCGAGGCCGCCTTCGTCCCGACCCTGCGCGAGGGTCGTCCCGAAGCTGGCGCGATCTCAACCGCGATCGCCGGCGCTCACGTCGCCGGGGAGAAGCTCGATTGGGGAGCCTTCTTCGCTGGGACGGGCGCCAAGCGCCTCTCCTTGCCCACCTATCCCTTCCAGAAAAAACGCTACTGGCTGGACTCCACTCGCGGGGTCGCGGATATAAGCGCGCTCACCGGTGCCGGGCATCCCCTGCTTGGAGCGGCGGTGGATCTGGCGGGCGGCGGCGGCGAGGGCCTCTTGCTCTCCGGTCGCCTTTCGTTGCAGACTCATTCCTGGCTGGCCGACCATAAGGTCGGCGGCGCCGTCCTCCTCCCTGGCACCGCCTTCCTCGAGCTGGCGCTGCGGGCCGCGGAGGAGGTCGATGTCCAGGGTGTCGAGGAGCTCACCCTTCAGGCGCCGCTGGTCCTGCCCGAGCGCGGAGCGGTGGCCTTGCAGGTATCGGTCTCGGGCCCCGACCAAGACGGCCGGCGAGAGATATCGATCTACTCCCGCCCCGAGGTCGGTGAGGGCATGTGGACCGAGAACGCCACCGGCGCCCTCTCCGAGCAACTGACGGTCGCAGTCGACCCCCTCGACTCCTGGCCCCCCGAAGGCACCGAGCCGCTCGAGGTCGCCTACCTCTACGACCTCCTCACCGAGCACGGCCTCGCATACGGCCCCGCCTTCCAGGGCCTGCGCGCAGCCTGGCGCGACGGCGAGCACATCTACACCGAGGTCTCGCTGCCCGAGGAGCGGGCACACGAGGCCGAGCGCTTCGGCATCCACCCGGCGCTGCTCGACGCGGCCCTGCACGGCATTGCGCTTGCCGCGGTGGCGGAATCGGCCGAGCTGAAGCTGCCCTTTGCCTGGGGCGGGGTTTCCCTGCAGGCGGAGGGGGCGAGGGAGCTGCGGGTCAAGATCGCCTTCCGGAGCGAGGGCGAGGTGTCGCTGGTCCTCGCCGACGGCGCCGGCACGCCGCTGGCTACGGTCGGCTCCCTGGCCCTGCGCTCGCTCGCCTCCGGGCAGCTGGGGGCGAAGAGCCAGGGCGCGAAGGGGTTGCTGGGCCTCGAGTGGGCCGAGGTCGCCCTCGCCGAGACCGACGCCGCGCCAGCCGAGGTCGAGATCCTGCACTGCGAGACCGAGGCCGACGCTCCGAGTGCCGAGGCCGCCCGCAAAGCGGCCCAGGGGGCCCTGGGGGCAATTCAGGACTGGCTCGCCGACGAGTCCAAGGCCGAGTCGCGGTTGGCGCTGATCACCCGGGGCGCAATGGCCACCAACGGGGAAGAGCCCGATCCAGCCGCCGCCGCGATCTGGGGTCTCGTCCGCTCCGCCCAGTCCGAGCACCCCGGCCGCTTTGCCCTGATCGACAGCGACGGCAGCGAGGCCTCCGCCGAAGCGTTGCCGGCGGCGTTGGCGCTGACAGCCGAGGAGCCCCAGCTCGCATTGCGCGAGGGGGCGGCGCTGGCACCGCGGGCGATGCCGGTCAGAGACACGGAGGACTCGCTGATCCCGCCGCCGGGTCCCTGGCGCCTCGATGCCCTCGAGCGCGGCACCCTGTCCAGCCTCGCCCTCGCCCCGTATGTCGAAGAGCCGCTGGGCCCGATGGGGGTGCGGATCCAGATGCACGCCGCCGGGCTCAACTTCCGCGACGTCCTGGTGGCCCTGGGCGTCTACCCCGGCGAGGCATCGATCGGCGGCGAGGGAGCGGGAGTGGTGGCGGAGGTCGGTTCCGAGGTCGGCGGCCTCTCTCCGGGAGACCGCGTGATGGGCCTGATCCCAGACGCCTTTGGCCCGCTGGCGACGAGCGAGCGCGACCTGCTCGTCCAGATCCCGGAGAGCTGGTCCTTCGAGCAGGCGGCGGCGATGCCGATCGTCTTCGCCACCGCCTACTACGGCCTCTTCGACCTTGCTGAGCTGAAGGCGGACGAGAAGGTTCTGGTCCACGCCGGCGCCGGTGGTGTTGGCATGGCCGCGATCGGCCTCGCCCACCACCTCGGCGCCGAGGTCTTCGCCACCGCCAGCCCGGCCAAGTGGGAGGTGCTGCGCGAGATGGGTATCGCGGAGGACCGCATCGCCTCCTCGCGCGACCTCGAGTTCAAGGAGAAGTTCCTCGCGGCAACCGGCGGGGCGGGCGTCGACGTCGTCCTCAATGCTCTCGCGGGGGATTTCGTCGACGCCTCGCTTGCCCTCCTGCCCCGCGGCGGCCGCTTCCTCGAGATGGGCAAGACGGATATCCGCGACGCTGGGGAGGTCGGCGCGGAGCACGAGGGCGTCTCCTATCTCCTCTTCGACGTGATCGAAGCAGGCCCCCGGAGAACCGGGGAGATCCTCGCCGAGGTCGCCGGGCTCTTCGAGGCGGGCGCATTGCGCCACTCGCCGATCGCCGCCTGGGACATGCGCAATGCGCCAGAGGCCTTCCGTCTTTTGCGCGAGGGCAGGAACGTCGGCAAGCTCGTGCTCAATCTCCCGCGGGCGATCGACCCCGAGCGCACCGTCCTCATCACCGGCGCCACCGGCGGCCTCGGCGCGCTCACCGCTCGTCACCTCGCGGGGCACCACGGCGCCCGCCACCTGCTGCTGGTGAGCAGGAGCGGGCCAGAGGCAGAGGGCGCAGAGGGGTTGCGAGCAGAGCTCGAAGAGCTCGGCGCGGAGGCAAGAATCGCCGCTTGCGACGTCTCCGATCGCAAAGCGCTCGAGCAGCTCCTCGCCTCGATCCCCTCCGAGCGTCCCCTCGGTGCGGTGCTCCACTGCGCCGGTGCGCTCGACGATGGCACGGTCGAGGCGATGGTCCCCGAGCAGATCGAGCGCGTCTTCGCCCCCAAGGCGGATGCCGCCTGGCACCTGCACGAGCTGACGGAGGATCTCGACCTCTCCGCCTTCGTCCTCTTCTCCTCCGCGGCGGGCACCCTCGGCGGTCCCGGCCAGGCCAACTACGCCGCGGCCAACGTCTTCCTCGACGCCCTCGCCGAGAAGCGCCAGGCAGAAGGACTCCCAGCAACCTCGATCGCCTGGGGCCTGTGGGAGCGCGAGGGCGGCATGGCCTCCGGTCTCGCCGAGGCCGACCTGGCGCGGATGCGCCGGGCGGGGATCGAGGCGCTCTCCGATGCTCAGGGCCTGGCACTCTTCGACGCAGCTATCGGTGCCGATCGCCCGCAGGCGCTGGCGGTCCCGATCGACACCGCCGGCCTCCGGGCGGTGGCCTCCGTCGGCGCCCTGCCGCCGATCCTCAGCGGCCTCGTGCGCACTTCCAAACGGCGCAGCGCCGCCGCGGGCTCGCTGGCGACCAGGCTCGCGACCCTGCCCGAGGCAGAGCACGAGGGCGTCGTCTTGGACCTGGTCAGGGGTGAGGTGGCCGCGGTGCTCGGTCACGCTTCCGCAGGGGAAGTGGAGCCGGCCAAGGCCTTCCAGGATCTCGGCTTCGACTCGCTGGCGGCAGTCGAGCTGCGCAACCGGCTCAGCACGGTCGCCGGGCTGCGCCTGCCGGCAACCGTCGTCTTCGACTACCCGAACCCAAGCGCCCTTGCTAGGCACCTGTTGAGCGAGGCGAGCGCCAATGGCGGCGCCAAGCAGGTCGCCGTCAAGGCGCAGGCGAGCGAGGAGCCGATCGCGATCGTCGGCATGGCCTGCCGCTACCCGGGCGGGGTCAGCTCCCCCGAGGAGCTCTGGCAGCTGGTCGCCGAGGGCCGCGACGGGATCTCCGAGTTCCCCGCCGACCGCGGCTGGGACATCGAGCGCCTCTACCACCCCGACCCTGACAACCCCGGCACCAGCTACACCCGCGAGGGCGGATTCCTCGCCGGGGCGGGCGAGTTCGATCCCGACTTCTTCTCGATCAGCCCTCGCGAAGCGCTGGCGATGGATCCCCAGGAGCGATTGCTGCTGGAATCGTGCTGGGAGGCTCTGGAGGACGCCGGGGTCGACCCAGTCTCGCTGCAGAAGACCCAGACCGGGGTTTTCGCCGGGGTCGGTGACCGCAGCTACGGCCCGGCGGCGGGCCTGACCTCGAGCATCGTCTCGGGCCGCGTCTCCTACGCCCTCGGCCTCGAGGGCCCGGCGATCAGCATCGACACCGCCTGCTCCTCCTCGCTGGTGGCGGTGCACCTGGCAGCCGGGGCGCTGCGCCAGGGCGAGTGCACGCTGGCGCTGGCGGGTGGGGTTACGGTGCTCTCCACCCCGACGCCCTTCCTCGCCTTCAGCGCCCAGCGCGGGCTCGCTCCCGACGGACGCTGCAAGGCCTTCGCCGAGGCGGCCGATGGCACCGGCTGGGCGGAGGGAGTGGGGGTACTCGTCCTCGAGCGCCTCTCCGAGGCGAAGCGAAACGGCCATCCCGTCCTCGGCCTGCTGCGCGGCTCCGCGGTCAACCAGGACGGCGCCTCCAACGGCCTGACGGCGCCCAACGGGCCTTCCCAAGAGCGGGTTATCCGCCAGGCGCTGGCCAACGCGCGCCTGGAGGCCAAAGACATAGACGTGGTCGAGGGCCACGGCACCGGCACCACGCTCGGCGACCCGATCGAGGCCGGCGCGCTGCTCGCCACCTACGGCCAAGAGCGGGAGCAGCCGCTGAAGCTCGGCTCGATCAAGTCGAACATCGGCCACACGCAAGCCGCGGCAGGGGTCGCGGGCGTGATCAAGATGACCCAGGCGATGCGGCAGGGCGTCCTGCCCAAAACCCTGCACGTCGACGCGCCCTCCTCCAAAGTCGATTGGGAGGCGGGGGAGATCGAGCTGCTGAGCGAGCAGATGCCTTGGGAGGGCAACGGGCATCCGCGCCGCGCCGGCGTCTCCTCCTTCAGTATCAGCGGCACCAACGCCCACGTGATCTTGGAGGAGGCGCCCCGAGTCGAGCCGGTCGCAGTGGCGCCGGGTGAGGACGGCGGAGAGACTCCCGAAACCCAGTCGCTCTCGGGCTCGATCCCCATGGTGCTCTCTGCCAAGGCAGTGCCCGCCCTGGCTGAGATGGCCGAGCGCCTGGCGGCCCACCTAGAGGACAGCCCCGACCTCGACCCGACCGACGTCGCCTACTCCCTCGCCACCACCCGCACCGCCTTCGAGCACCGGGCGGTGGCCCTGGGGGCCGACAGGGAAGAGCTGCTCGCATCGCTCGCCTCACTCGCCAACGGAGATCCCTCGCCCAACGTCCTCACGGGCCGGGCAAAGGACGGCAAGCTCGCCTACCTCTTCACCGGCCAGGGCTCCCAGCGCCTCGGCATGGGCAAAGAGCTCTACGAGTCAGACCCGCACTTCCGCGCAGCCTTCGACGCCGCCTGCGAGCAGCTCGACCAACACCTGGAGGCCCCGCTCAAAGAGATCGTCTTCGCCAAGGGCAAGAAGGCCGCGGCAAAGCTCGAAGACACCGCCCACGCCCAGCCCGCCCTCTTCGCGATCGAGGTCGCGCTCTATAAAGCGCTAGTTACGCGCGGCCTGCGACCCGACCTCCTCGCCGGCCACTCGATCGGCGAGATCGCCGCCGCCCACCTCGCCGGCGTCCTCGACCTCGCCGACGCGGCAAAGCTGGTGGTGGCGAGGGGCAGGCTGATGAGCGCCCTCCCCGCCGGCGGGGCGATGGCGGCGATCGAGGCCACCGAGGCCGAGGTCGCCGAGTCGATCGAGGGCAGGGAGGCAGAGCTCTCGATCGCCGCGATCAACGGCCCCAGCTCGACCGTGATCTCCGGCGCTGAGGATGCGGTCGAAGCCGTCCGCGCCCAGTGGGAGGAGCGGGGCCGCAAGACCAAGCGCCTAGCCGTCTCCCACGCCTTCCACTCGCCCCTGATCGAGCCGATGCTGGAGGAGTTCGCAGAGGTAGCCGAGGGCCTCTTTTATGGAGAGCCACGGATCCCGATCGTTTCCAACGTCACGGGAGAGACGCTCAGCGCCGAGCAGGCGACAGACCCCGCCTACTGGGTCGCCCACGTGCGCCAGCCGGTGCGCTTTGCCGACGCCGTCAAGGCCCTGAACGAGCAGGGCGCCAGCACCTATCTGGAGCTCGGACCCGACCCGTTGCTCTGCGCGATGGCTCGGGAGACCCTCGGCGACGACGCGGCTGCCGCCTTCGTCCCGACATTGCGCGAGAGCCGGCCTGAGGCAGGTGCGGTCTCGACCGCGATCGGCGGCGCCCACGCCGCCGGGGTCAAGCTCGACTGGGCGGCCTTCTTCGCGGGGGCGGGCGCCAAGCGGGTGCCGCTGCCGACTTACCCCTTCCAGCGCAAGCGCTACTGGCTCAGCTCCGCCACGAGCACTGGAGATGCGAGTGCGATCGGGCTCGTCGCCGCCGACCACCCCTTGCTGGGCGCGGCGATCGAGGATCCCACCGGCGAAGGACTGACCCTCACCGGCCGCCTCTCCCTCTCCACCCACCCGTGGCTGGCCGACCACGTCGTGGGCGGCGCTGTCCTTTTGCCCGGCACCGCCTTCCTCGAGCTGGCGCTGCGAGCCGCTGAGCAGGTCGGCGCCGAGACGGTCGAGGAGCTCACCTTGCAGGCGCCGCTGATTCTGCCCGAGCGCGGGGCGGTAGCGATCCAGGTTTCGGTCTCGGGCCCCGGCGAGGACGGTCTGCGCGAGATCGCGATCCACTCCCGTCTCGAGCGAGGCGGGGACGACGGCCTCTCCGAGGTCGCGATCTGGACATGCCATGCCCAGGGCGCCCTTTCCGAGGTGCCGGCGGACGCCCCCGAGCCCCTCGACTCCTGGCCCCCCGAAGGCGCCGAGCCACTCGACCTCGACTACCTCTACGACCGCCTCGCCGAGCAGGGGCTCGAGTACGGCCCCGCCTTCCAGGGATTGAGCGCGGCCTGGCGCGACGGCGAGCAGGTCTATGCAGAGGTCTCCCTGCCAGAGGAGCAGGCTGAGGAGGCCCACCGCTTCGGCATCCACCCGGCGCTGCTCGACGCGGCGCTGCACGGCTCTCGGCTGGCGGCAACCGAGGATGAGGGCCGGGGCCCGAGCCTCCCCTCCGCCTGGAGGATGGTGTCTCTGGCAACGGCGGGAGCCAGGGAGCTGCGCGTCAGGGTCGCGCCCTCCGGCAACGGCGACGGCGCCTCGCTCCTCATCGCGGACTCGACCGGGGCTGCCGTGGCCTCGGTCGCAGAGCTGCTCACCCGCCCGCTCGAGCTCGCAGACCTGCGCTCCAGCCAAGCCCGCCGCCGCCTCCACCGGGTCCAGTGGCAACCCCTCCAGGCACCCCCGGCAAAGGCGATCGAGTCCGCCGAAGGCACAGAGCAAGTCCTCGAGGAGATCCTCCCGACGCGGGAAGAGATCCCCGCGGCAGCCCAAGCGAGCGCCGAGAGGGCCCTGGCCCTGCTTCAAGACTGGGTCGCCGAGGAGCGCCCCGAGGACTCCCGCCTGACGATCCTCACCCACAACGCCATCGCCGCCGCCGAGGGCGAGGCCCCCGACCTCGCCACAGCCCCCGTCTGGGGCCTGGTGCGCTCGGCCATCTCCGAGCACCCCGGCCGCTTCGCCCTGATCGACACCGACGGCACAGAGGCATCCCAAGCCGCGATGACCGCCGCCTTGGCCCTGGGAGCCGAGGAGCCCCAGATCGCCCTGCGCGACGGCGAAGTGTCGGTCCCGCGCCTGGCCCGGGTCAAAGCCGACGAGGAGGCAAAGACCGAGCCGATCGACCCCGAGCGCACCGTCCTCATCACCGGCGGCCTCAGCGGCCTCGGCGCGCTCATCGCCCGCCACCTCGCAGAGCACGATGGAGCCCGCCACCTACTCCTCCTCAGCCGCAGGGGCCCTGAGGCAAAGGGAGCCGATGAGCTGAAGCAGGATCTCGAAGAGCTGGGAGCAGAGGTGAGGATCGCCGCCTGCGACGTCACCGATCCCAGCGCGCTGGAAGAGCTCTTCGCCTCGATCCCAAAGACACACCCACTGGGCGCGATCGTCCACTCCGCCGGCGTCCTCGATGACGGCGTCCTCGACTCGATGAGCGCCGAGCGCATCGCCCACACGATGGCCCCCAAGGCAAATGCCGCCTGGCACCTGCACGAGCTGAGCAAAGAGCTCGACCTCTCCCAGTTCCTGCTCTTCTCCTCGGCAGCCGGTCTGCTCGGAGGCGCCGCCCAGGCCAACTACGCCGCCGCCAACAACTTCCTCGACGCGCTCGCCGCCCTGCGCCAATCCCAGGGCCTGCCGGCCACCTCGATCGCCTGGGGGATGTGGGACCGCCAGAGCTCCCTGGCCGGCGAGCAGATCGGCGAGCTGATGGAAAACGAGGAGGTGATGGCGCGGCTGGCAAACCAGGTCCGCCAGCGCCTCGGCTTCGCGCAGATGGGCTCGGCCGAGGGACTGGAGCTCTTTGACGCCGCCCGCGAGCTGGCAGAGCCGCTCTTGGCACCGGTTCACTTCGACTCCGCCGCCCTTCGCTCCCAGGCCCAGACGGGAACCCTGGCGCCGATCCTGCGCGGCCTTATCCGCGTCCCCGCTCGCCGCGAGGCCCAGCGCGGCTCGCTCGGCCGCCTGCTCGCCGAGACGCCTGAGGCCGAGCGCGAGGGCGTCGTCTTGGAGCTGGTTCGCAACAACGCCGCCGCCGTCCTTGGCCACGCCTCCGCGCAGGAGATAGAGCCCAACAGGGCCTTCCAGGAGATGGGCCTGGACTCCCTCGGCGCGGTCGAGCTGCGCAACCGGCTCGGCGCGGCCACCGGTTTGTCGCTGGCTCCCATGCTGGTCTTCGACTATCCCTCGGCGGCGGCGATCGCCTCGAGGCTGCTGGCCGATGTCAGCACGGGTGCCAGCATGGAAGAGCTGCGGGAAGAGGAAGTCAGGGAGCTTCTGGCCAAGCTCGAAACGACCCTCTCGTCGCTCGAGCCGGCCGATGGAGCTCGCGAGCGAGCGAGCACCCGTCTTCGTTCCCTGCTGGTGAGCCTGTCCGATCTGGATTCGCCCGAAGCCAGCGAGCCCGATGAGGATCTCGCCGCGATGTCGGACGAGGAGATGTTCGAGCTGATCGACGAGGAATTTGGAGGGGGGTCTTCCGATGGCTGATGAGGCGAGGCTTCGCCGGTATCTGGAGAAGGTCACGGTCGACCTTCGCAAGGCGCATCAGCAGGTGCAGGATCTTGAGAACCGCGCTCACGAGCCGATCGCGATCGTCGGCATGGCCTGCCGCTACCCGGGCGGGGTCAGCTCCCCCGAGGAGCTCTGGCAGCTGGTCGCCGAGGGCCGCGACGGGATCTCCGAGTTCCCCGCCGACCGCGGCTGGGACATCGAGCGCCTCTATGACCCCGATCCAGACAACCCGGGCACCAGCTACACCCGCGAGGGCGGATTCCTCGCCGGGGCGGGCGAGTTCGATCCCGACTTCTTCTCGATCAGCCCTCGCGAAGCGCTGGCGATGGATCCCCAGGAGCGATTGCTGCTGGAATCGTGCTGGGAGGCTCTGGAGGACGCCGGGGTCGCCCCGGTGTCGCTGCAGGGGACCCGGACCGGGGTTTTCGCCGGGGTCGGTGACCGCAGCTACGGCCCAGCCCCCGGGATGACCTCGAGCATCGTCTCGGGCCGCGTCTCCTACGCGCTCGGCCTCGAGGGCCCGGCGATCAGCATCGACACCGCCTGCTCCTCCTCGCTGGTGGCGATGCACCTGGCAGCCGGGGCGCTGCGCCAGGGCGAGTGCACGCTGGCGCTGGCGGGTGGGGTCGCTGTGCTCTCCACCCCGACGCCCTTCCTCGCCTTCAGCGCCCAGCGAGGCCTCGCCGCCGACGGGCGCTGCAAGTCCTTCGCCGAGGCGGCCGACGGCACCGGCTGGGCGGAGGGAGTGGGCGTAGTGGCGCTCGAGCGCCTCTCCGACGCGCAGCGAAACGGCCACCCGGTCTTTGCCCTGCTGCGCGGTTCCGCCGTCAACCAGGACGGTGCCTCCAACGGCCTCACCGCCCCCAACGGGCCTTCCCAAGAGCGGGTGATCCGCCAGGCGCTGGCCAACGCCCGCCTCGAGGCAAAGGACGTCGACGTAGTCGAGGCCCACGGCACCGGCACGACGCTCGGCGACCCGATCGAGGCCGGCGCACTGCTAGCCACCTACGGCCAGGAGCGAGACGAGCCGCTGCGCCTCGGCTCGCTCAAGTCCAACATCGGCCACACCCAGGCGGCAGCTGGGGTGGCCGGCGTGATCAAGATGGCGCTGGCGATGCGGGCCGGGGTCATGCCGAAGACCCTGCACGTCGACGCCCCCTCCTCCAAAGTCGATTGGGAGGCGGGGGAGATCGAGCTGCTGAGCGAGCAGGTCGAGTGGGAGGGCAACGGCCGACCCCGCCGCGCCGGCGTCTCCTCATTTGGCATCAGCGGCACCAACGCCCACGTGATCGTGGAGGAGGCGCCCGCGCCCCCCGCGGTCGAGGCGAGTGAGGAGGGGGGAGAGGTGCCACTTGCTGGCCAGATCCCCCTCGTCCTCTCGACCAAAGCAGAGCCCGGCTTGATCGATGCCGCCGAGCGCCTCGCCGCCCATCTCGAGGACAGCCCCGACCTCGACCCGACCGACGTCGCCTACTCCCTCGCCACCACCCGCACCGCCTTCGAGCACCGGGCGGTCATCCTCGGTGAGAACCGCGAGGAGCTGCTCGCCTCGCTCGCCTCGCTCGCCAACGGAGATCCCTCCCCCAGCGTCCTCAGCGCCCGCGCCAGGGACGGCAAGCTCGCCTACCTCTTCACCGGCCAGGGCTCCCAGCGCCTCGGCATGGGCAAAGAGCTCTACGAGTCAGACCCGCACTTCCGCGCAGCCTTCGACGCCGCCTGCGAGCAGCTCGACCAACACCTGGAGGCCCCGCTCAAAGAGATCGTCTTCGCCAAGGGCAAGAAGGCCGCGGCAAAGCTCGAAGACACCGCCTACGCCCAGCCGGCCCTCTTCGCGATCGAGGTCGCTCTCTATGAGGCCCTCGCCAAGCGCGGCCTCAAGCCCGACCTCCTCGCCGGCCACTCGATCGGCGAGATCGCCGCCGCCCACCTTGCCGGCGTCCTCGACCTGGCCGATGCGGCAAAGCTGGTCGCCGCCAGGGGCAAGCTGATGGGCGCCCTTCCCGCCGGCGGGGCGATGGCGGCGATCGAGGCGACCGAGGAAGAGGTCGCAGAGTCGATCGAGGGCAGGGAGGCAGAGCTCTCGATCGCCGCGATCAACGGCCCCAGCTCGACAGTCATCTCCGGCGCCGAGGAGGCGGTCGAAGCGGTCCGCGCCCAGTGGGAGGAGCGGGGAAGAAAGACCAAGCGCCTCGCCGTCTCCCACGCCTTCCACTCGCCGCTGATCGAGCCGATGCTCGAGCAGTTCGCAGCCGTAGCCAACACCCTCACCTACAGCGAGCCCAAGATCGCGATCGTCTCCAACGTCACGGGAGAGACGCTCTCCCCCGAGCAGGCGACCGACCCCGCCTACTGGGTCGCCCACGTGCGCCAGCCGGTGCGCTTCGCCGACGCCGTCGAGGCCCTGAGAGAGCAGGGCGCCAGCACCTACCTGGAGCTCGGCCCCGACCCGGTGCTCTGCGCGATGGCGCGCGAGACCTTGGGAGAGGAAGGCGACCAGGCTGCCTTCGTCCCGACCCTGCGCGAGAGCCGGCCTGAGGCGGATGCGATCTCAACTGCGATCGGCGGCGCCCACGCCGCCGGGGCCAAGCTCGACTGGGCGGCCTTCTTCGCCGGGACGGGCGCCAAGCGGGTGCCGCTGCCGACCTACGCCTTCCAGCGCAGGCGCTACTGGCTTGCTTCCACGGCGGGCGGGTTTGGAGATCAAGCCGCCCCCGGAACGGCAGCCGCAGACCACCCCCTGCTGGGGGCCGCTGTGGAGCTGGCGGACGGGAGGGGCGGCGGCCTCCTGCTCACCGGCCGGCTCTCGCTCTCCACCCACCCTTGGCTGGCCGACCACGCCGTCGGCGGTACCGCGATCCTGCCGGGAACTGCTTTCCTCGAGCTGGCCCTCCGCGCCGCCGAGCAGGTCGATGCCGAGAGCGTCGAGGAGCTCGCGCTGCAGGCGCCGCTCGTCCTCCCAGCCAGTGGGGCGATGGAGATCCAGGTCTCGGTCTCAGGTCCCGACGAGGAGGAGCGCCGTGTGATTGCGATCCACTCCCGCCCCGATGGCGATGAGGGGGAGTGGACCCAGAACGCAAGCGGTGTCCTCTCCGCGGCATCCGTCCCCACCCCCGAGCCCCTCGACTCCTGGCCCCCCGAAGGCGCCGAGCCACTCGACCTCGACTATCTCTACGACCGCCTCGCCGAGCAGGGGCTCGAGTACGGCCCCGCCTTCCAGGGATTGAGCGCGGCCTGGCGCGACGGCGAGCAGGTCTATGCAGAGGTCTCCCTGCCAGAGGAGCAGGCTGAGGAGGCCCACCGCTTTGGCATCCACCCGGCGCTGCTCGACGCGGCCCTGCAGGTCGGGCGCCTCGAGGAGGGCTCCGGGCAGATCGAGCTGCCTTTCTCCTGGGGGCGCGCCACCCTGCACAGGGCCGGTGCGTCGACGCTGCGCTTGCGCCTCTCCTCCACGGGCAAGGCGGGCGACGTGACCGCCTTTGATGAGGCCGGCGCGCTTCTCTTCAGCGCCGGCTCGGTGGCAACCCGCCCGCTCGAGCTCGCAGACCTGCGCTCCAGCCAAGCCCGCCGCCGCCTCCACCGGGTCCAGTGGCAACCCCTCCAGGCACCCCCGGCAAAGGCGATCGAGTCCGCCGAAGGCACAGAGCAAGTCCTCGAGGAGATCCTCCCGACGCGGGAAGAGATCCCCGCGGCAGCCCAAGCGAGCGCCGAGAGGGCCCTGGCCCTGCTTCAAGACTGGGTCGCCGAGGAGCGCCCCGAGGACTCCCGCCTGACGATCCTCACCCACAACGCCATCGCCGCCGCCGAGGGCGAGGCCCCCGACCTCGCCACAGCCCCCGTCTGGGGCCTGGTGCGCTCGGCCATCTCCGAGCACCCCGGCCGCTTCGCCCTGATCGACACCGACGGCACAGAGGCATCCCAAGCCGCGATGACCGCCGCCTTGGCCCTGGGAGCCGAGGAGCCCCAGATCGCCCTGCGCGACGGCGAAGTGTCGGTCCCGCGCCTGGCCCGGGTCAAAGCCGACGAGGAGGCAAAGACCGAGCCGATCGACCCCGAGCGCACCGTCCTCATCACCGGCGGCCTCAGCGGCCTCGGCGCGCTCATCGCCCGCCACCTCGCAGAGCACGATGGAGCCCGCCACCTACTCCTCCTCAGCCGCAGGGGCCCTGAGGCAAAGGGAGCCGATGAGCTGAAGCAGGATCTCGAAGAGCTGGGAGCAGAGGTGAGGATCGCCGCCTGCGACGTCACCGATCCCAGCGCGCTGGAAGAGCTCTTCGCCTCGATCCCAAAGACACACCCACTGGGCGCGATCGTCCACTCCGCCGGCGTCCTCGATGACGGCGTCCTCGACTCGATGAGCGCCGAGCGCATCGCCCACACGATGGCCCCCAAGGCAAATGCCGCCTGGCACCTGCACGAGCTGAGCAAAGAGCTCGACCTCTCCCAGTTCCTGCTCTTCTCCTCGGCAGCCGGTCTGCTCGGAGGCGCCGCCCAGGCCAACTACGCCGCCGCCAACAACTTCCTCGACGCGCTCGCCGCCCTGCGCCAATCCCAGGGCCTGCCGGCCACCTCGATCGCCTGGGGGATGTGGGACCGCCAGAGCTCCCTGGCCGGCGAGCAGATCGGCGAGCTGATGGAAAACGAGGAGGTGATGGCGCGGCTGGCAAACCAGGTCCGCCAGCGCCTCGGCTTCGCGCAGATGGGCTCGGCCGAGGGACTGGAGCTCTTTGACGCCGCCCGCGAGCTGGCAGAGCCGCTCTTGGCACCGGTTCACTTCGACTCCGCCGCCCTTCGCTCCCAGGCCCAGACGGGAACCCTGGCGCCGATCCTGCGCGGCCTTATCCGCGTCCCCGCTCGCCGCGAGGCCCAGCGCGGCTCGCTCGGCCGCCTGCTCGCCGAGACGCCTGAGGCCGAGCGCGAGGGCGTCGTCTTGGAGCTGGTTCGCAACAACGCCGCCGCCGTCCTTGGCCACGCCTCCGCGCAGGAGATAGAGCCCAACAGGGCCTTCCAGGAGATGGGCCTGGACTCCCTCGGCGCGGTCGAGCTGCGCAACCGGCTCGGCGGCGCGACCGGCATCGATATCGGCGCTACCGTCGCCTTCGACTACCCCAACGCAACCGCCCTCGCCGATCACCTGCTGGCCGAGGCGACGGCGAGCGGAGCCGCCAAGCGGGTAGCGCTCAGGGCCCAGGCAAGCGATGAGCCGATCGCGATCGTCGGCATGGCCTGCCGCTACCCGGGCGGAATCGCCTCCCCGGCCGACCTCTGGCAGCTGGTCGCCGAGGGCCGCGACGGCATCTCCGAGTTCCCCGCCGACCGCGGCTGGGACATCGAGCGCCTCTATGACCCCGATCCCAATCATCCGGGAACCAGCTATACCCGCGAGGGGGGCTTCCTCGCGGGGGCGGGCGAGTTCGACGCCGACTTCTTCGCGATCAGCCCGCGCGAGGCCCAGGTCATGGACCCCCAGGAGCGATTGCTGCTGGAATCCTGCTGGGAGGCTCTGGAGGACGCCGGCATCGACCCCGCCTCGCTGCAAAAGAGCCAGACCGGGGTCTTCGCCGGCGTGGGGGATCGCGACTACGGCCCCGCCGCCGGGATGACCTCGAGCATCGTCTCGGGCCGCGTCTCCTACGCCCTCGGCCTCGAGGGCCCGGCGATCAGCATCGACACCGCCTGCTCCTCCTCGCTGGTGGCGATGCACCTGGCGGCAGGGGCGCTGCGCCAGGGCGAGTGCACGTTGGCTTTGGCCGGCGGGGTGACGGTGCTCTCCACCCCAGGCGCTTTCATCGCCTTCAGCGCCCAGCGAGGCCTCGCCGCCGACGGGCGCTGCAAGTCCTTCGCCGAGGCGGCCGACGGCACCGGCTGGGCGGAGGGAGTGGGCGTAGTGGCGCTCGAGCGCCTCTCCGACGCGCAGCGAAACGGCCACCCGGTCTTTGCCCTGCTCAAGGGCTCGGCGGTCAACCAGGACGGTGCCTCCAACGGCCTCACCGCCCCCAACGGGCCTTCCCAAGAGCGGGTGATCCGCCAGGCGCTGGCCAACGCCCGCCTCGAGGCAAAGGACGTCGACGTAGTCGAGGCCCACGGCACCGGCACGACGCTCGGCGACCCGATCGAGGCCGGCGCACTGCTAGCCACCTACGGCCAGGAGCGAGACGAGCCGCTGCGCCTCGGCTCGCTCAAGTCCAACATCGGCCACACCCAGGCGGCAGCTGGGGTGGCCGGCGTGATCAAGATGGCGCTGGCGATGCGGGCCGGGGTCATGCCGAAGACCCTGCACGTCGACGCCCCCTCCTCCAAAGTCGATTGGGAGGCGGGGGAGATCGAGCTGCTGAGCGAGCAGGTCGAGTGGGAGGGCAACGGCCGACCCCGCCGCGCCGGCGTCTCCTCATTTGGCATCAGCGGCACCAACGCCCACGTGATCGTGGAGGAGGCGCCCGCGCCCCCCGCGGTCGAGGCGAGTGAGGAGGGGGAGAGGTGCCACTTGCTGGCCAGATCCCCCTCGTCCTCTCGACCAAAGCAGAGCCCGGCTTGATCGATGCCGCCGAGCGCCTCGCCGCCCATCTCGAGGACAGCCCCGACCTCGACCCGACCGACGTCGCCTACTCCCTCGCCACCACCCGCACCGCCTTCGAGCACCGGGCGGTCATCCTCGGTGAGAACCGCGAGGAGCTGCTCGCCTCGCTCGCCTCGCTCGCCAACGGAGATCCCTCCCCCAGCGTCCTCAGCGCCCGCGCCAGGGACGGCAAGCTCGCCTACCTCTTCACCGGCCAGGGCTCCCAGCGCCTCGGCATGGGCAAAGAGCTCTACGAGTCAGACCCGCACTTCCGCGCAGCCTTCGACGCCGCCTGCGAGCAGCTCGACCAACACCTGGAGGCCCCGCTCAAAGAGATCGTCTTCGCCAAGGGCAAGAAGGCCGCGGCAAAGCTCGAAGACACCGCCTACGCCCAGCCGGCCCTCTTCGCGATCGAGGTCGCTCTCTATGAGGCCCTCGCCAAGCGCGGCCTCAAGCCCGACCTCCTCGCCGGCCACTCGATCGGCGAGATCGCCGCCGCCCACCTTGCCGGCGTCCTCGACCTGGCCGATGCGGCAAAGCTGGTCGCCGCCAGGGGCAAGCTGATGAGCGCCCTCCCCGCCGGCGGGGCGATGGCGGCGATCGAGGCGACCGAGGAAGAGGTCGCAGAGTCGATCGAGGGCAGGGAGGCAGAGCTCTCGATCGCCGCGATCAACGGCCCCAGCTCGACAGTCATCTCCGGCGCCGAGGAGGCGGTCGAAGCGGTCCGCGCCCAGTGGGAGGAGCGGGGAAGAAAGACCAAGCGCCTCGCCGTCTCCCACGCCTTCCACTCGCCGCTGATCGAGCCGATGCTCGAGCAGTTCGCAGCCGTAGCCAACACCCTCACCTACAGCGAGCCCAAGATCGCGATCGTCTCCAACGTCACGGGAGAGACGCTCTCCCCCGAGCAGGCGACCGACCCCGCCTACTGGGTCGCCCACGTGCGCCAGCCGGTGCGCTTCGCCGACGCCGTCGAGGCCCTGAGAGAGCAGGGCGCCAGCACCTACCTGGAGCTCGGCCCCGACCCGGTGCTCTGCGCGATGGCGCGCGAGACCTTGGGAGAGGAAGGCGACCAGGCTGCCTTCGTCCCGACCCTGCGCGAGAGCCGGCCTGAGGCGGATGCGATCTCAACTGCGATCGGCGGCGCCCACGCCGCCGGGGCCAAGCTCGACTGGGCGGCCTTCTTCGCCGGGACGGGCGCCAAGCGGGTGCCGCTGCCGACCTACGCCTTCCAGCGCAGGCGCTACTGGCTTGCTTCCACGGCGGGCGGAATCTTGGACGCAATCGGACCGGCGGCGGACGACCACCCGCTGCTGGGTGCGACGGTGGAGCTGGCGGAAGGGAGGGGCGGCGACCTTCTGCTTCCCGGCCGCCTCTCCCTCTCGACCCACCCTTGGCTGGCCGACCACGCGATTGGCGGCGTCGTCCTGTTGCCCGGCACGGTCTTCCTCAAGCTGGCCCTCCGGGCCGCTGAGCAGGTCGGCGCCGAGAGCGTCGAGGAGCTCGCGCTGCAGGCGCCGCTGGTTCTGCCCGAGAGCGGAGCGGTCGCCCTTCAGGTCTCGGTCTCGAGCCCGGGAGAGGATGGGCGCCGCGAGATCGCGATCCACTCGCGCTTCGATGAGGATGAAGCGGGGGAGTGGGCGCGGAACGCCACCGGCACTCTCTCCGAGCAGCCCGTGAGTGCCCCCGGGCCCTTCGGAGCCTGGCCCCCCGAGGGCGCCGAGCCGCTCGAGGTCGACTATCTCTACGACCGCCTCGCCGAGCAGGGGCTCGAGTACGGCCCCGCCTTCCAGGGATTGAGCGCGGCCTGGCGCGACGGCGAGCAGGTCTATGCAGAGGTCTCCCTGCCAGAGGAGCAGGCTGAGGAGGCCCACCGCTTTGGCATCCACCCGGCGCTGCTCGACGCGGCCCTGCACGGAGCCCGCTTGAAGGCGATCGAGGGGGAGGGGGTCCAAGGCTCGATCCTCCCGTCCTCCTGGAGCGGGGTGACCCTGGCGGCGGTGGGAGCGAGGGAGCTGCGGGTGAAGATCGCGTCCGCGGGCAGCGAGGGGATCTCGCTGAAGATCGCCGATCCCACCGGCGCACCCGTGGCCGCGGTCGCCGAGCTGACCAGCGGCCCGCTCGATCTCGCGCAGCTGAAGGGCGCGGGGCGAAAAAGGGACGACGGGCTGCTGGGCGTCGAGTGGGCCGAGCTCCCACTCGCCGAGCGGGATGCCGCACCCCCCGAGATCGAGCTCTGGCGCTATGAGCCAGAGGGCGACGGGGGCGGCGCCGATGCCGCCCGCAGTGCGGCCCAAAGCGCTCTCGAGGCAATCCAACTATGGCTCGCCGACGAGTCGAAGAACGATTCGCGATTGGCGCTGATCACCGAGCACGCGATGGCGACAACAGTGGACGAGGATCCAGACCCCGCCGCCGCCGCGATCTGGGGACTGGTCCGCTCCGCCCAGTCCGAGCACCCCGGCCGCTTCGCCCTGATCGACACCGATGACGCCGAGGGTTCCGTCGGTGCGCTTCCCGCCGCACTCGACCTCGGAGCCGAGGAGCCCCAGATCGCCCTGCGCGATGGAAAAGCACTCGCGCCCCGTCTCACCCGTCTCGCCGCCGAGGAGGACACGCCGACGATCGACCCCGAGCGCACCGTGCTGATCACCGGCGCCACCGGCGGCCTCGGTCCCCTCGTCGCCAGCCATCTGGCAGAGCACCACGGCGCCCGTCACCTGCTGCTGGTGAGCCGGAGCGGTCCCGGGGCGGAGGGAGCCGGGGAGCTGCAGACAGAGCTCGAAGAGTTCGGCGCAGACGTTCGAATCGCCGCCTGCGACGTCTCCGACCGCAAGGCCCTGGAGAAGCTCCTCGCCTCGATCTCCTCCGAGCACCCCCTGGGCGCAGTGGTCCACTGCGCCGGGGCGATCGCCGACGGCACGGTCGAGACCCTCTCCGCCGAGCAGGTCGATCTTGTCTTCGCTCCCAAGGCAGATGCCGCCTGGCATCTGCACGAGCTGACCGACGGGCTCGACCTCTCCGCTTTCGTCCTCTTCTCCTCCTCCGCCGGCACTCTCGGCGGTCCCGGCCAGGGCAACTACGCCGCGGCCAACGTCTTCCTCGACGCCCTCGCTCAAAAGCGCCGGGCCACAGGGTTGGCCGCGACCTCGATCGCCTGGGGCCTCTGGGAGCGGGAGGGTGGCATGGTCGCCGGGCTGAGCGATGCCGACCTGGCGCGCATGCGCCGTGGCGGCGTCGAAGCGCTCTCCGACGAGCAGGGCCTGACCCTGCTCGACTCGGTCCTGGTCGCCGATCGTGCCACGGCGCTGGCGATGCCCCTCGACCCCGCCGGTCTCAGGGCCTTGGCCTCGGTCGGCGCGCTGCCGCCGATCTTCAGCGGCCTCGTTCGCGCCTCCAGGCGGCGCAGCGCCTCTTCCGGCTCGCTCGCCGCAAAGCTCGCATCTCTGCCCGAGGACGAGCGCGAGAGCCACGTGCTCGACCTGGTTCGCGCCCAGGTCGCCGCCATGCTCGGCCATGCCTCCGCCCTCGAGGTGGAGCCGGGGCGGGCTTTCCAGGACCTTGGCTTCGACTCCCTCGCCGCGGTCGAGCTGCGCAACCGGCTGAGCGCTATCGCCGGGCTGCGCCTCTCGGCAACAGTCATCTTCGACTACCCCAACGCAACCGCCCTCGCCGATCACCTGCTGGCCGAGGCGACGGCGAGCGGAGCCGCCAAGCGGGTAGCGCTCAGGGCCCAGGCAAGCGATGAGCCGATCGCGATCGTCGGCATGGCCTGCCGCTACCCGGGCGGAATCGCCTCCCCGGCCGACCTCTGGCAGCTGGTCGCCGAGGGCCGCGACGGCATCTCCGAGTTCCCCGCCGACCGCGGCTGGGACATCGAGCGCCTCTATGACCCCGATCCCAATCATCCGGGAACCAGCTATACCCGCGAGGGGGGCTTCCTCGCGGGGGCGGGCGAGTTCGACGCCGACTTCTTCGCGATCAGCCCGCGCGAGGCCCAGGTCATGGACCCCCAGGAGCGATTGCTGCTGGAATCCTGCTGGGAGGCTCTGGAGGACGCCGGCATCGACCCCGCCTCGCTGCAAAAGAGCCAGACCGGGGTCTTCGCCGGCGTGGGGGATCGCGACTACGGCCCCGCCGCCGGGATGACCTCGAGCATCGTCTCGGGCCGCGTCTCCTACGCCCTCGGCCTCGAGGGCCCGGCGATCAGCATCGACACCGCCTGCTCCTCCTCGCTGGTGGCG
Source organism: uncultured Solirubrobacterales bacterium (assembly GCA_963770315.1). GTDB lineage: Bacteria > Actinomycetota > Thermoleophilia > Solirubrobacterales > 70-9 > VRUE01. The sequence goes on along the minus strand of CAVYPC010000002.1, from coordinate 1,545,729 downwards.
ATGCACCTGGCGGCAGGGGCGCTGCGCCAGGGCGAGTGCACGTTGGCTTTGGCCGGCGGGGTGACGGTGCTCTCCACCCCAGGCGCTTTCATCGCCTTCAGCGCCCAGCGAGGCCTCGCCGCCGACGGGCGCTGCAAGTCCTTCGCCGAGGCGGCCGACGGCACCGGCTGGGCGGAGGGAGTGGGCGTAGTGGCGCTCGAGCGCCTCTCCGACGCGCAGCGAAACGGCCACCCGGTCTTTGCCCTGCTCAAGGGCTCGGCGGTCAACCAGGACGGCGCCTCCAACGGCCTCACCGCCCCCAACGGGCCTTCCCAAGAGCGGGTGATCCGCCAGGCGCTGGCCAACGCCCGCCTCGAGGCAAAGGACGTCGACGTAGTCGAGGCCCACGGCACCGGCACGACGCTCGGCGACCCGATCGAGGCCGGCGCACTTCTAGCCACCTACGGCCAGGATCGAGACGAGCCGCTGCGCCTCGGCTCGCTCAAGTCCAACATCGGCCACACCCAGGCGGCAGCTGGGGTGGCCGGCGTGATCAAGATGGCGCTGGCGATGCGGGCCGGGGTCATGCCGAAGACCCTGCACGTCGACGCCCCCTCCTCCAAAGTCGATTGGGAGGCGGGGGAGATCGAGCTGCTGAGCGAGCAGGTCGAGTGGGAGGGCAACGGCCGACCCCGCCGCGCCGGCGTCTCCTCATTTGGCATCAGCGGCACCAACGCCCACGTGATCGTGGAGGAGGCGCCCGCGCCCCCCGCGGTCGAGGCGAGTGAGGAGGGGGGAGAGGTGCCACTTGCTGGCCAGATCCCCCTCGTCCTCTCGACCAAAGCAGAGCCCGGCTTGATCGATGCCGCCGAGCGCCTCGCCGCCCATCTCGAGGACAGCCCCGACCTCGACCCGACCGACGTCGCCTACTCCCTCGCCACCACCCGCACCGCCTTCGAGCACCGGGCGGTCATCCTCGGTGAGAACCGCGAGGAGCTGCTCGCCTCGCTCGCCTCGCTCGCCAACGGAGATCCCTCCCCCAGCGTCCTCAGCGCCCGCGCCAGGGACGGCAAGCTCGCCTACCTCTTCACCGGCCAGGGCTCCCAGCGCCTCGGCATGGGCAAAGAGCTCTACGAGTCAGACCCGCACTTCCGCGCAGCCTTCGACGCCGCCTGCGAGCAGCTCGACCAACACCTGGAGGCCCCGCTCAAAGAGATCGTCTTCGCCAAGGGCAAGAAGGCCGCGGCAAAGCTCGAAGACACCGCCTACGCCCAGCCGGCCCTCTTCGCGATCGAGGTCGCTCTCTATGAGGCCCTCGCCAAGCGCGGCCTCAAGCCCGACCTCCTCGCCGGCCACTCGATCGGCGAGATCGCCGCCGCCCACCTTGCCGGCGTCCTCGACCTGGCCGATGCGGCAAAGCTGGTCGCCGCCAGGGGCAAGCTGATGGGCGCCCTTCCCGCCGGCGGGGCGATGGCGGCGATCGAGGCGACCGAGGAAGAGGTCGCAGAGTCGATCGAGGGCAGGGAGGCAGAGCTCTCGATCGCCGCGATCAACGGCCCCAGCTCGACAGTCATCTCCGGCGCCGAGGAGGCGGTCGAAGCGGTCCGCGCCCAGTGGGAGGAGCGGGGAAGAAAGACCAAGCGCCTCGCCGTCTCCCACGCCTTCCACTCGCCGCTGATCGAGCCGATGCTCGAGCAGTTCGCAGCCGTAGCCAACACCCTCACCTACAGCGAGCCCAAGATCGCGATCGTCTCCAACGTCACGGGAGAGACGCTCTCCCCCGAGCAGGCGACCGACCCCGCCTACTGGGTCGCCCACGTGCGCCAGCCGGTGCGCTTCGCCGACGCCGTCGAGGCCCTGAGAGAGCAGGGCGCCAGCACCTACCTGGAGCTCGGCCCCGACCCGGTGCTCTGCGCGATGGCGCGCGAGACCTTGGGAGAGGAAGGCGACCAGGCTGCCTTCGTCCCGACCCTGCGCGAGAGCCGGCCTGAGGCGGATGCGATCTCAACTGCGATCGGCGGCGCCCACGCCGCCGGGGCCAAGCTCGACTGGGCGGCCTTCTTCGCCGGGACGGGCGCCAAGCGGGTGCCGCTGCCGACCTACGCCTTCCAGCGCAGGCGCTACTGGCTTGCTTCCACGGCGGGCGGAATCTTGGACGCAATCGGACCGGCGGCGGACGACCACCCGCTGCTGGGTGCGACGGTGGAGCTGGCGGAAGGGAGGGGCGGCGACCTTCTGCTTCCCGGCCGCCTCTCCCTCTCGACCCACCCTTGGCTGGCCGACCACGCGATTGGCGGCGTCGTCCTGTTGCCCGGCACGGTCTTCCTCGAGCTGGCCCTCCGGGCCGCTGAGCAGGTCGGCGCCGAGAGCGTCGAGGAGCTCGCGCTGCAGGCGCCGCTGGTTCTGCCCGAGAGCGGAGCGGTCGCCCTTCAGGTCTCGGTCTCGAGCCCGGGAGAGGATGGGCGCCGCGAGATCGCGATCCACTCGCGCTTCGATGAGGATGAAGCGGGGGAGTGGGCGCGGAACGCCACCGGCACTCTCTCCGAGCAGCCCGTGAGTGCCCCCGGGCCCTTCGGAGCCTGGCCCCCCGAGGGCGCCGAGCCGCTCGAGGTCGACTATCTCTACGACCGCCTCGCCGAGCAGGGGCTCGAGTACGGCCCCGCCTTCCAGGGATTGAGCGCGGCCTGGCGCGACGGCGAGCAGGTCTATGCAGAGGTCTCCCTGCCAGAGGAGCAGGCTGAGGAGGCCCACCGCTTTGGCATCCACCCGGCGCTGCTCGACGCGGCCCTGCACGGAGCCCGCTTGAAGGCGATCGAGGGGGAGGGGGTCCAAGGCTCGATCCTCCCGTCCTCCTGGAGCGGGGTGACCCTGGCGGCGGTGGGAGCGAGGGAGCTGCGGGTGAAGATCGCGTCCGCGGGCAGCGAGGGGATCTCGCTGGAGATCGCCGATCCCACCGGCGCACCCGTGGCCGCGGTCGCCGAGCTGACCAGCGGCCCGCTCGATCTCGCGCAGCTGAAGGGCGCGGGGCGAAAAAGGGACGACGGGCTGCTGGGCGTCGAGTGGGCCGAGCTCCCACTCGCCGAGCGGGATGCCGCACCCCCCGAGATCGAGCTCTGGCGCTATGAGCCAGAGGGCGACGGGGGCGGCGCCGATGCCGCCCGCAGTGCGGCCCAAAGCGCTCTCGAGGCAATCCAACTATGGCTCGCCGACGAGTCGAAGAACGATTCGCGATTGGCGCTGATCACCGAGCACGCGATGGCGACAACAGTGGACGAGGATCCAGACCCCGCCGCCGCCGCGATCTGGGGACTGGTCCGCTCCGCCCAGTCCGAGCACCCCGGCCGCTTCGCCCTGATCGACACCGATGACGCCGAGGGTTCCGTCGGTGCGCTTCCCGCCGCACTCGACCTCGGAGCCGAGGAGCCCCAGATCGCCCTGCGCGATGGAAAAGCACTCGCGCCCCGTCTCACCCGTCTCGCCGCCGAGGAGGACACGCCGACGATCGACCCCGAGCGCACCGTGCTGATCACCGGCGCCACCGGCGGCCTCGGTCCCCTCGTCGCCAGCCATCTGGCAGAGCACCACGGCGCCCGTCACCTGCTGCTGGTGAGCCGGAGCGGTCCCGGGGCGGAGGGAGCCGGGGAGCTGCAGACAGAGCTCGAAGAGTTCGGCGCAGACGTTCGAATCGCCGCCTGCGACGTCTCCGACCGCAAGGCCCTGGAGAAGCTCCTCGCCTCGATCTCCTCCGAGCACCCCCTGGGCGCAGTGGTCCACTGCGCCGGGGCGATCGCCGACGGCACGGTCGAGACCCTCTCCGCCGAGCAGGTCGATCTTGTCTTCGCTCCCAAGGCAGATGCCGCCTGGCATCTGCACGAGCTGACCGACGGGCTCGACCTCTCCGCTTTCGTCCTCTTCTCCTCCTCCGCCGGCACTCTCGGCGGTCCCGGCCAGGGCAACTACGCCGCGGCCAACGTCTTCCTCGACGCCCTCGCTCAAAAGCGCCGGGCCACAGGGTTGGCCGCGACCTCGATCGCCTGGGGCCTCTGGGAGCGGGAGGGTGGCATGGTCGCCGGGCTGAGCGATGCCGACCTGGCGCGCATGCGCCGTGGCGGCGTCGAAGCGCTCTCCGACGAGCAGGGCCTGACCCTGCTCGACTCGGTCCTGGTCGCCGATCGTGCCACGGCGCTGGCGATGCCCCTCGACCCCGCCGGTCTCAGGGCCTTGGCCTCGGTCGGCGCGCTGCCGCCGATCTTCAGCGGCCTCGTTCGCGCCTCCAGGCGGCGCAGCGCCTCTTCCGGCTCGCTCGCCGCAAAGCTCGCATCTCTGCCCGAGGACGAGCGCGAGAGCCACGTGCTCGACCTGGTTCGCGCCCAGGTCGCCGCCATGCTCGGCCATGCCTCCGCCCTCGAGGTGGAGCCGGGGCGGGCTTTCCAGGACCTTGGCTTCGACTCCCTCGCCGCGGTCGAGCTGCGCAACCGGCTGAGCGCTATCGCCGGGCTGCGCCTCTCGGCAACAGTCATCTTCGACTACCCCAACGCAACCGCCCTCGCCGATCACCTGCTGGCCGAGGCGACGGCGAGCGGAGCCGCCAAGCGGGTAGCGCTCAGGGCCCAGGCAAGCGATGAGCCGATCGCGATCGTCGGCATGGCCTGCCGCTACCCGGGCGGAATCGCCTCCCCGGCCGACCTCTGGCAGCTGGTCGCCGAGGGCCGCGACGGCATCTCCGAGTTCCCCGCCGACCGCGGCTGGGACATCGAGCGCCTCTATGACCCCGATCCCAATCATCCGGGAACCAGCTATACCCGCGAGGGGGGCTTCCTCGCGGGGGCGGGCGAGTTCGACGCCGACTTCTTCGCGATCAGCCCGCGCGAGGCCCAGGTCATGGACCCCCAGGAGCGATTGCTGCTGGAATCCTGCTGGGAGGCTCTGGAGGACGCCGGCATCGACCCCGCCTCGCTGCAAAAGAGCCAGACCGGGGTCTTCGCCGGCGTGGGGGATCGCGACTACGGCCCCGCCGCCGGGATGACCTCGAGCATCGTCTCGGGCCGCGTCTCCTACGCCCTCGGCCTCGAGGGCCCGGCGATCAGCATCGACACCGCCTGCTCCTCCTCGCTGGTGGCGATGCACCTGGCGGCAGGGGCGCTGCGCCAGGGCGAGTGCACGTTGGCTTTGGCCGGCGGGGTGACGGTGCTCTCCACCCCAGGCGCTTTCATCGCCTTCAGCGCCCAGCGAGGCCTCGCCGCCGACGGGCGCTGCAAGTCCTTCGCCGAGGCGGCCGACGGCACCGGCTGGGCGGAGGGAGTGGGCGTAGTGGCGCTCGAGCGCCTCTCCGACGCGCAGCGAAACGGCCACCCGGTCTTTGCCCTGCTCAAGGGCTCGGCGGTCAACCAGGACGGCGCCTCCAACGGCCTCACCGCCCCCAACGGGCCTTCCCAAGAGCGGGTGATCCGCCAGGCGCTGGCCAACGCCCGCCTCGAGGCAAAGGACGTCGACGTAGTCGAGGCCCACGGCACCGGCACGACGCTCGGCGACCCGATCGAGGCCGGCGCACTTCTAGCCACCTACGGCCAGGATCGAGACGAGCCGCTGCGCCTCGGCTCGCTCAAGTCCAACATCGGCCACACCCAGGCGGCAGCTGGGGTGGCCGGCGTGATCAAGATGGCGCTGGCGATGCGGGCCGGGGTCATGCCGAAGACCCTGCACGTCGACGCCCCCTCCTCCAAAGTCGATTGGGAGGCGGGGGAGATCGAGCTGCTGAGCGAGCAGGTCGAGTGGGAGGGCAACGGCCGACCCCGCCGCGCCGGCGTCTCCTCATTTGGCATCAGCGGCACCAACGCCCACGTGATCGTGGAGGAGGCGCCCGCGCCCCCCGCGGTCGAGGCGAGTGAGGAGGGGGGAGAGGTGCCACTTGCTGGCCAGATCCCCCTCGTCCTCTCGACCAAAGCAGAGCCCGGCTTGATCGATGCCGCCGAGCGCCTCGCCGCCCATCTCGAGGACAGCCCCGACCTCGACCCGACCGACGTCGCCTACTCCCTCGCCACCACCCGCACCGCCTTCGAGCACCGGGCGGTCATCCTCGGTGAGAACCGCGAGGAGCTGCTCGCCTCGCTCGCCTCGCTCGCCAACGGAGATCCCTCCCCCAGCGTCCTCAGCGCCCGCGCCAGGGACGGCAAGCTCGCCTACCTCTTCACCGGCCAGGGCTCCCAGCGCCTCGGCATGGGCAAAGAGCTCTACGAGTCAGACCCGCACTTCCGCGCAGCCTTCGACGCCGCCTGCGAGCAGCTCGACCAACACCTGGAGGCCCCGCTCAAAGAGATCGTCTTCGCCAAGGGCAAGAAGGCCGCGGCAAAGCTCGAAGACACCGCCTACGCCCAGCCGGCCCTCTTCGCGATCGAGGTCGCTCTCTATGAGGCCCTCGCCAAGCGCGGCCTCAAGCCCGACCTCCTCGCCGGCCACTCGATCGGCGAGATCGCCGCCGCCCACCTTGCCGGCGTCCTCGACCTGGCCGATGCGGCAAAGCTGGTCGCCGCCAGGGGCAAGCTGATGGGCGCCCTTCCCGCCGGCGGGGCGATGGCGGCGATCGAGGCGACCGAGGAAGAGGTCGCAGAGTCGATCGAGGGCAGGGAGGCAGAGCTCTCGATCGCCGCGATCAACGGCCCCAGCTCGACAGTCATCTCCGGCGCCGAGGAGGCGGTCGAAGCGGTCCGCGCCCAGTGGGAGGAGCGGGGAAGAAAGACCAAGCGCCTCGCCGTCTCCCACGCCTTCCACTCGCCGCTGATCGAGCCGATGCTCGAGCAGTTCGCAGCCGTAGCCAACACCCTCACCTACAGCGAGCCCAAGATCGCGATCGTCTCCAACGTCACGGGAGAGACGCTCTCCCCCGAGCAGGCGACCGACCCCGCCTACTGGGTCGCCCACGTGCGCCAGCCGGTGCGCTTCGCCGACGCCGTCGAGGCCCTGAGAGAGCAGGGCGCCAGCACCTACCTGGAGCTCGGCCCCGACCCGGTGCTCTGCGCGATGGCGCGCGAGACCTTGGGAGAGGAAGGCGACCAGGCTGCCTTCGTCCCGACCCTGCGCGAGAGCCGGCCTGAGGCGGATGCGATCTCAACTGCGATCGGCGGCGCCCACGCCGCCGGGGCCAAGCTCGACTGGGCGGCCTTCTTCGCCGGGACGGGCGCCAAGCGGGTGCCGCTGCCGACCTACGCCTTCCAGCGCAGGCGCTACTGGCTTGCTTCCGCCCTGAGTGGAGCGGGGGACGCGAGCGCGATCGGGCAGAGCAACCCCGAGCACCCATTGCTGGGGGCGGCCGTGGAGCTGGCGGGAGACGAGGGCGAGGGCCTGTTGCTCACCGGCCGCCTCTCTCTTGCCACCCACCCATGGCTGGCCGACCATGTCGTCGCCGGCGCCGTCCTGCTGCCCGGCACCGCTTTCCTCGAGCTGGCCCTGCGCGCCGCCGAGCAGGTCGGCGCCGAGACGATCGAGGAGCTCACCTTGCAGGCACCACTAGTCCTCCCCGAGACGGGGGCGGTCGCCGTCCAGGTCTCGGTCTCGGGGCCCGGTGGGGACGGTAGACGCGAGATCGCGATCCACTCGCGTCCCGAGCGAGGCAGGGACGAGGGCCTCTCCGAGGCCTCGATCTGGACATGCCATGCCCAGGGCGCCCTTTCCGAGGTGCCGGCGGATGCCCCCGAGTCGCTCGATGCCTGGCCCCCCGAGGGCGCCGAGCCGGTGGAGGTCTCCTACCTCTACGACCTCCTCGCCGAGCACGGTCTCGAATACGGCCCCACCTTCCAGGGGCTGAGCGCTGCCTGGAAGGACGGCGAGCAGGTCTATGTAGAGGTCTCGCTGCCCGAGGAGCAGGCTCAGGAGGCCGAACGCTTCGGCATCCACCCGGCGCTCCTCGACGCCGCCCTGCACGGCATCGGGCTCGCCGGTGGAGGCTCTGGCGGGATCGAGCTTCCCTTCTCCTGGAGCAGGGTGTCGTTGCTGGCGGTGGGCGCGCGGGAGCTGCGGGTTTGCATCGCTCCCTCGGGAGGGAGCGTCGCCCTGCACGTGGCCGATGGCGGTGGCGCTCCGCTGGCCACGATCGCCGCCCTGTCCCTGCGTCCGCTCGACCCCGCGCAATCGCATGGCACCGGAAAGAAGCCGGACGGGCTGCTTGGCTTCGAGTGGACCGAGCTCCATCTCGCCGAGCAGGACACCGCCCCTCCCGAGGTCGAGCTCTTGCACTGCGAGATCGAGGGCGATGCCGGCGTCGCCGAGGCCGCCCGCATGGCGACCCAGGGTGTCCTAGAGGCGATCCAGCGGTGGATCCTCGACGAGTCCAAAAACGATTCGCGATTGGCGCTGATCACCCGGGGCGCGATGGCGACGACCGACGAGGAGACCCCCGACCCCGCCGCCGCCGCGATCTGGGGACTGGTCCGCTCCGCCCAGTCCGAGCACCCCGGTCGCTTCGCCCTGATCGACACCGATGGCACGGACGCCTCTCTGCAGGCGCTGCCAGCCGCCTTGGCGGCCGGGGCCGAGGAGCCTCAGCTCGCCCTGCGCGATGGGACGGCGCTGGCAGCGCGCCTGACCCGGGTAGCGGCAGCCGAGGAGGCGGCGGCAATCGACCCCGAGCGCACCGTGCTGATCACCGGCGCCACCGGCGGCCTCGGTCCCCTCGTCGCCAGCCATCTGGCAGAGCACCACGGCGCCCGTCACCTGCTGCTGGTGAGCCGGAGCGGTCCCGGGGCGGAGGGAGCCGGGGAGCTGCAGACAGAGCTCGAAGAGTTCGGCGCAGACGTTCGAATCGCCGCCTGCGACGTCTCCGACCGCAAGGCCCTGGAGAAGCTCCTCGCCTCGATCTCCTCCGAGCACCCCCTGGGCGCAGTGGTCCACTGCGCCGGGGCGATCGCCGACGGCACGGTCGAGACCCTCTCCGCCGAGCAGGTCGATCTTGTCTTCGCTCCCAAGGCAGATGCCGCCTGGCACCTGCACGAGCTGACCGACGGACTCGACCTCACCGCTTTCGTCCTCTTCTCCTCCTCCGCCGGCACTCTCGGCGGTCCCGGCCAGGGCAACTACGCCGCGGCCAACGTCTTCCTCGACGCCCTCGCTCAAAAGCGCCGGGCGGAGGGCCTCACTGCCACCTCGATTGCCTGGGGCCTCTGGGCGCGGCAGAGCGGCATGGTCTCCCAGCTCAGCGAGGCCGATCTGGCGCGCATGCAGCGCACCGGCGTCGAGGCGATCTCCGACGAGAGCGGCCTGGCCCTGCTCGACTCGGCCCTGGTCGCCGATCGCGCCACGGCGCTGGCGATGCCCCTCGACCCCGCCGGTCTCAGGGCGCTGGCTTCGGTTGGTGCGCTGCCGCCGATCTTCAACGGCCTGGTCCGGGTCTCCAAGCGCAGCGCCGCCTCGGGCTCGCTCGCCACCAAGCTCGCGTCCCTGCCCGAGGGCGAGCACGAGGCCACCGTCCTCGATCTGGTCCGAAGCGAGGTCGCCGGGGTGCTCGGCCACGCTGGCGCGGGGGAGGTCGAGCCCGCCAGGGCCTTCCAGGATCTCGGCTTCGACTCCCTCGCCGCGGTCGAGCTGCGCAACCGGCTGAGCGCCGTCGCCGGGGTGCGACTGGCGGCGACCGTCGTCTTCGACTATCCGAGCTCCGCTGCTCTGGCCGACCACCTGCTGGCCGAGGCGACGGCGAGCGGAGCCAGGAAGCGGGTCGCCGTCCGCGCCCAGGCGAGCGATGAGCCGATCGCGATCGTCGGCATGGCCTGCCGCTACCCGGGAGGGGTCGGTTCCCCTGAGGACCTCTGGCAGTTGGTCGCCGAAGGCCGCGACGGCATCACTGAATTTCCCGCCGACCGGGGCTGGGACATCGAGCGTCTCTACGACCCCAACCCCAACCATCCGGGCACGAGCTACACCCGCGAGGGCGGCTTCCTCGCGGACGCTGGCGAGTTCGACCCCGAGTTCTTCGGTATCTCCCCGCGCGAGGCGCTGGTCACCGATCCCCAGCAGCGCCTGCTGCTCGAATCCTCCTGGGAGGCGCTCGAGGACGCCGGCATCGACCCCGCCTCGCTGCAGAAGACCCAGACCGGGGTTTTCGCCGGGGTGATGTACCAGGACTACGGACCGGTGGCCGGCAACACCCAGAGCATCGTCTCCGGCCGTGTCTCCTACACCCTCGGCCTAGAGGGCCCGGCGATGACCGTCGACACCGCCTGCTCCTCCTCGCTGGTCGCGATGCACCTGGCGTCGCAGGCGCTGCGCGGCGGCGAGTGCACCCTCGCTCTGGCCGGCGGGGTGACCGTGCTCTCCACCCCGGGGACCTTTGTCGCCTTCAGCGCTCAGCGCGGCCTGGCGCCCGACGGGCGCAGCAAGTCCTTTGCCGATGCGGCCGACGGGGTCGCTTGGTCAGAGGGGGTCGGCGTCCTCGTTTTGGAGCGGCTCTCCGACGCAAAGCGAAATGGCCGTCCCGTCCTCGCTCTGCTCAAGGGCTCGGCGGTAAACCAAGACGGTGCCTCCAACGGCTTGACGGCCCCCAACGGTCCCTCGCAGGAGCGGGTGATCCGCCAGGCCCTGGTCAACGCCCGGCTCGAGCCCAAGGATGTAGACGTAGTCGAGGGTCACGGCACCGGCACCACCCTCGGCGACCCGATCGAGGCCGGCGCATTGCTCGCCACCTACGGCCAGGATCGAGAGCAGCCGCTGAAGCTCGGCTCGATCAAGTCGAACATCGGCCACACGCAGGCAGCGGCCGGAGTTGCCGGGGTGATCAAGATGACCCAGGCGATGCGCAAGGGCGTCCTGCCGAAGACGCTGCACGTCGACGCGCCCTCCACCAAGGTCGATTGGGAGGCGGGGGAGATCGAGCTGCTGAGCGAGCAGACGACCTGGGTGTCCGACGGCCGCCCGCGCCGCGCCGGCGTCTCCTCATTCGGCATCAGCGGCACCAATGCGCACCTGATCCTCGAAGAGGCGCCGGCGTCTCAGCCGGTCGGAGGCGAGGCGGAGGCGGGCAGGCTCGCCGAGGGTCCGATCCCGCTCATCCTCTCGGCAAAAGCAGAGCCGGCCCTGGCAGACACAGCGCAGCGCCTCGCGACTCATCTGCAGGAGAACCCCGACCTCGATCCCACCGATGTCGCCTACTCGCTCGCCACCACCCGCTCTGCCTTCGAGCACCGGGCGGTCATCCTCGGGGCGGACCGCGAGGAGCTGCTGGAGGCCTTGCGGGCGCTCGCTTCGGGAGACCCCTCTCCCAACGTCCTTAGCGCCCGGGCAAAGGACGGCAAGCTCGCCTACCTCTTCACCGGTCAGGGCTCCCAGCGCCTCGGCATGGGCAGGGAGCTGTATGAGTCGGATCCCGCCTTCCGCGACGCCTTCGATTCCGCCTGCGAGCAGCTCGACCAACACCTGGAGACCCCGCTCAAAGAGATCATCTTCGCCAAGGGCAAGAAAGCCGCGGCAAAGCTCGAAGACACCGCCCACGCCCAGCCCGCCCTCTTCGCGATCGAGGTCGCTCTCTATGAGGCCCTCGCCAAGCGCGGCCTCAAGCCCGACCTCCTCGCCGGCCACTCGATCGGCGAGATCGCCGCCGCCCACATCGCCGGCGTCCTCGACTTGGCCGATGCGGCAAAGCTGGTCGCCGCCAGAGGCAAGCTGATGAGCGCCCTCCCCGCCGGCGGGGCGATGGCGGCGATCGAGGCCACCGAGGAAGAGGTCGCCGAGTCGATCGAGGGCAGGGAGGCAGAGCTCTCGCTCGCCGCGATCAACGGCCCCAGCTCGACCGTGATCTCCGGCGCCGAGGAGGCGGTCGAGGAGATCCGCACCCAGTGGGAGGAGCGGGGAAGAAAGACCAAGCGCCTAGCCGTCTCCCACGCCTTCCACTCGCCGCTGATCGAGCCGATGCTGGCGGAGTTTGCAGAGGTAGCCGAGGGCCTCTCGTATAGAGAGCCACAGATCGCGATCGTCTCCAACGTCAGCGGCGAGACGCTCTCCCCCGAGCAGGCGACAGACCCCGCCTACTGGGTCGCCCACGTGCGCCAGCCAGTGCGCTTCGCCGACGCCGTCAGCGCCCTGAGAGAGCAGGGCGCCAGCGCTTATCTGGAGCTCGGCCCCGACCCGGTGCTCTGCGCGATGGCGCGCGAGACCCTCGGCGACGACGCGGCTGCCGCCTTCGTCCCGACATTGCGCGAGAGTCGCTCCGAGGCCGGCGCGATCTCAACTGCGATCGGCGGCGCCCATGCCGCCGGGGCCAAGCTCGACTGGGGCACCTTCTTCGCCGGCACCGGCGCCAAGCGCGTGCCGCTGCCGACCTACGCCTTCCAGCGCACGCGCTACTGGTTCGACTCGACCCAGAGCGGCGTGGGTGACCTGACCGCCGCCGGGCAGGCCGCGGCGGACCACCCCCTGTTGGGGGCGGCCGTTGGGCTGGCCGGGAGCGAGGGCGAGGGCCTGCTGCTCACCGGCCGCCTCTCTCTGGCCACCCACGCCTGGTTGGCAGACCACGCCGTCGCCGGCACCGTGCTCCTGCCCGGCACCGCCTTCCTCGAGCTGGCGCTGCGGGCGGCCGAGCAGGTCGGTGCCGAGACGATCGAGGAGCTGACCTTGCAGGCGCCGCTGGTCCTCCCCGAGCGTGAGGCTGTCTCCCTGCAGGTTTCGGTGGCAAGTTCCGACGAGGATGGGTGTCGAGAGATCGCGATCCACTCCCGCTCCGGAGGCGAGGAAGGGGAGTGGATCCAGAACGCGAGCGGCCTCCTCTCCGAGCGGCATCTCCCGAGCCCCGATCCGTTGGACGCCTGGCCCCCCGAGGGTGCCGAGCCGCTGGATGTGGACCGTCTCTACGACCTCTTCGCTGCGGCAGGCCTCGAATACGGCCACGCCTTCCAGGGCCTGACCGCAGCCTGGAGAGGCGACGAGCGGATCTACGCCGAAGTCTCTCTGCCCGAGGAGCGGGCACACGAGGCCGAGCGCTTCGGCATCCACCCCGGCTTGCTCGACTCGGCGCTGCACGGCATCGCGCTGGCCGCGGGGGAGGGGTCCGGCGAGCTGAGGCTGCCCTTCTCCTGGAGCGGGGTCTCCCTGCAGACCGTGGGCGCGAGGGAGCTGCGGGTGAGGATCGCCCGCCATGCGGAGGGCGAGATGTCTCTCGCGCTGGCAGATCGCGATGGCGCCCCGGTGGCCACGGTCGAGACCCTGTCCCTGCGCCCGTTGGATCCGTCGCAGCTGAGCGCAGGGGAGTCCCGCGCCGACGGTCTCCTCGGGCTCGGCTGGGCCGAGGTCCCGCTGCCCGAGCAGGACGCCGCACCGTCTGAGGTCGAGCTCCTGCGCTGCGAGACCGAGAGCGAGGCCGGCGTCGCCGAGGCCGTCCACGCGGTCGCCCAAAGCGCTCTGGGAGAGATCCAACGATGGCTCGCCGACGAGTCGAAGGCGAGCTCGCGCCTGGCCCTGATCACACGGGGCGCCATGGCCGCGACAGACGAAGAGACCCCCGACCCAGCTGCCGCGGCGATCTGGGGCCTGGTCCGCTCCGCCCAGTCCGAGCACCCCGGCCGCTTCGCCCTGATCGACACCGATGGCACGGACGCCTCGCAGGAGGCGCTGCCGGCGGCGCTCGGGCTCGGTGCCGAGGAGCCCCAGATAGCCCTGCGCGAGGGGGTGGCGCTGGCGGCGCGCTTGGCCCGGGTGGGGAAGGGCGAGGCCGGGGGAGAGGCAGTCGCGGCGATCGACCCCGAGCGAACCGTGCTGATCACCGGCGGCCTCAGCGGCCTCGGCGCCCTCATCGCGCGCCACGTTGCCGAGGCCCACGGCGCCCGCCACCTGCTGTTGGTCAGTCGCAGGGGCGCCGAGGCCGAGGGGGCGGAGGAGCTGCGGGCGGAGCTCGAAGAGCTGGGCGCTGAGACGACGATCGCGGCCTGCGACGTGGCCGATCGCGAAGCGCTGAAGAAGCTCCTTGCCTCGATCCCCAGCCAACACCCACTCGGCGCGGTTATCCACTGCGCCGGGGCGATCGCCGACAGCACGGTCGAGAAGATGGATTCCGAGCAACTCGATCGGGTCCTCGCGCCCAAGGCGGACGCGGCCTGGAACCTGCACGAGCTGAGCGCCGGCGCGGACCTCTCCGCCTTCGTCCTCTTCTCTTCGACGGCGGGCACCCTCGGCGGTCCCGGCCAGGCCAACTATGCCGCCGCCAACGTCTTCCTCGACGCCCTGGCCCTGAGGCGTCGGGCGGAAGGCGTCGCCGCCACCTCGATCGCTTGGGGCCTGTGGGAGCGAGAGAGCGGCATAACGGCGGGGCTGAGCGAGGCCGACTTGGCGCGGATGCGGCGCGCTGGCGTCGAGGCGCTCTCCGACGAGCGCGGGCTCGGCTTCTTCGACGCGGCCCTCGACGCCGACCAGGCGACGGCGCTGGCGATGCCCCTCGATCCCGCCGGCCTCAGGGCCCTTGCCTCCGCCGGCGCGCTGCCGCCGATCCTCAGTGGTCTCGTCCGCGTCCCCAAGCGCCGCAGCGCCGCCTCGGGATCGCTCGTCGACAAGCTCGCAACCCTGCCCGAGGTGGAGCACGAGAGCTTCGTCCTCGATCTCGTCCGCGCTCAGGTCGCCGGGGTACTGGGATTCGCCTCCGCGGCAGAGGTGGAGCCCGACAAAGCCTTCCTGGACCTCGGCTTCGACTCGCTGGCGGCAGTCGAGCTGCGCAACGCTCTCAGCGCGGTATCCGGGCTGCGCCTGGCGGCGACCGTCGTCTTCGACTACCCGAGCGCGGCTGCGCTGGCCGAGCACCTGCTGGCCGAGGCGAGCGAGAGCGGCACCGTCAGGCGGGTCGCCGTCCGCGCCCAGGCGAGCGAGGAGCCGATCGCGATCGTCGGCATGGCCTGCCGCTACCCGGGAGGGGTCGGTTCCCCTGAGGACCTCTGGCAGTTGGTCGCCGAAGGCCGCGACGGGATCTCCGAGTTCCCCGCCGACCGCGGCTGGGATGTGGAGCGTCTCTACGACCCGGACCCCAACCATCCGGGGACCAGCTACACACGCGAGGGCGGCTTCCTCACGGCGCCCGGCGAGTTCGATCCCGAGTTCTTCGGCATCTCGCCGCGCGAGGCGCTGGTCACAGATCCGCAGCAGCGCCTGCTGCTCGAATCCTCATGGGAAGCGCTGGAAGACGCCGGCATCGACCCCGCCTCATTGCGCAGGACCCAGACCGGGGTCTTCGCCGGGGTTATGTACCAGGACTACGGGCCGGCCGCAGGCAGCACCCAGAGCATCGTCTCGGGCCGCGTCTCCTACACCCTCGGCCTAGAGGGCCCGGCGATGACCGTCGACACCGCCTGCTCCTCCTCGCTGGTCGCGATGCACCTGGCGTCGCAGGCGCTGCGCGGCGGCGAGTGCACCCTCGCTCTGGCCGGCGGGGTGACAGTGCTCTCCACCCCTGGGACCTTTGTCGCCTTCAGCGCTCAGCGCGGCCTGGCGCCCAACGGGCGCAGCAAGTCCTTCGCCGATGCGGCCGACGGGGTGGCCTGGGCGGAGGGGGTCGGCGTCCTCGTCCTCGAGCGTCTCTCCGACGCGCAGCGCAACGGCCATCCGGTCCTCGCCGTCCTGCGCGGCTCGGCCGTCAACCAAGACGGTGCCTCCAACGGCTTGACGGCCCCCAACGGTCCCTCGCAGGAGCGGGTGATCCGCCAGGCCCTGGCCAACGCCCGGCTCGAGCCCAAGGACGTCGACGTAGTCGAGGGCCACGGCACCGGCACCACCCTCGGCGACCCGATCGAGGCCGGCGCATTGCTCGCCACCTATGGCCAGGAAAGGGAGCGGCCGCTGAGGCTGGGATCGATCAAGTCCAACATCGGCCACGCCCAGGCCGCCTCGGGGGTCGCCGGGGTGATCAAGATGACGCAGGCGATGCGGCGCGGCGTCCTGCCCAAGACTCTGCACGTCGACACTCCCTCCTCCAAGGTCGATTGGGAGGCGGGGGAGATCGAGCTGCTCACCGAGCAGGTCGAGTGGGAGGGCAGCGGCCATCCCCGCCGCGCCGGCGTCTCGTCCTTCGGCATCAGCGGCACCAACGCCCACGTGATCTTGGAGGAGGCGCCCCCAGTCAAACCCGCCTCGGTCGAGGCGGAAGAAAGAGGAAGTGGGGGAGAAGCGCCTGCCGCCCAGCCCCTCCGAGGCCCGATCCCCCTGCCGCTCTCGGCCAAGGCGGAGACCGCACTTGCCGAGATGGCGGAGCGCCTCACCGCCCACCTGCAGGAGAACCCCGGCCTCGACCCGACCGACGTCGCCTACTCCCTCGCCACCACCCGCTCTGCCTTCGAGCACCGGGCGGTGGCCCTGGGGGCCGACAGGGAAGAGCTGCTCGCATCGCTCGCCTCACTCGCCAACGGAGACCCCTCCCCCAACGTCCTCAGCGCCCGCGCGAAGGACGGCAAGCTCGCCTACCTCTTCACCGGCCAGGGCTCCCAGCGCCTCGGCATGGGCAGGGAGCTGTATGAGTCGGACCCGCACTTCCGCGGCGCCTTCGATTCCGCCTGTGAGCAGCTCGATCTCCACCTAGGGGTCTCCCTCAAAGAGATCGTCTTCGCCAAGGGCAAGAAAGCCGCGGCAAAGCTCGAAGACACCGCCCACGCCCAGCCCGCCCTCTTCGCGATCGAGGTCGCTCTCTACGAGGCCCTCGCCAAGCGCGGCCTCTCCCCCGACTTCCTTGCCGGCCACTCGATCGGCGAGATCGCCGCCGCCCACATCGCCGGCGTCCTCGACTTGGCCGATGCGGCAAAGCTGGTTGTGGCAAGGGGCAGGCTGATGAGCGCACTCCCCGCCGGCGGGGCGATGGCGGCGATCGAGGCCACCGAGGCCGAGGTCACGGAGTCGATCGAGGGCAGGGAGGCAGAGCTCTCGCTCGCCGCGATCAACGGCCCCAGCTCGACAGTCATCTCCGGCGCCGAGGAGGCGGTCGAGGAGATCCGCGGCCAGTGGGAGGACAAGGGCCGCAAGACCAAGCGCCTAGCCGTCTCCCACGCCTTCCACTCGCCCTTGATGGAGCCGATGCTCGAGCAGTTCGCAGAGGTGGCTGAAGGCCTCTCCTATGGAGAGCCACGGATCCCGATCGTCTCCAACCTCAGCGGCGAGACGCTCTCCGCCGAGCAGGCGACCGACCTCGCCTACTGGGTCGCCCACGTGCGCCAGCCGGTGCGCTTCGCCGACACCGTCAGCGCCCTGAGAGAGCAGGGCGCCAGCACCTACCTGGAGCTCGGTCCCGACCCGGTGCTCTGCGCGATGGCGCGTGAGACCCTCGGCGATGACGCAGCCGCTGCCTTCGTCCCAACCCTGCGCGAGAGCCGCCCCGAGGCCGCTGCGATCTCGACCGCGATCGGCGGCGCCCACGCCGCCGGCGCCAAGCTCGACTGGGCGGCCTTCTTCGCCGGGACGGGCGCCAGGCGGGTGCCGCTGCCGACCTACGCCTTCCAGCGCAAGCGCTACTGGCTCGACTCCGTCTCGGGCGGAGCCGGGGATCTGACGGCAGCCGGTCAGTCCACCGCCGACCACCCCCTGCTGGGAGCGGCAGTGGAGCTGGCGGACGGCGAAGGCGAGGGCCTCCTGCTCACCGGCAGGCTCTCCCTCGCGACCCACTTCTGGCTCGCCGACCACCTCGTCGGCGACACGGTCATGCTGCCCGGCGCCGCCTTCCTCGAGCTGGCGCTGCGCGCCGCGGAGCAGGTTGGCGCCAAGAGCGTGGAGGAGCTGACCCTGCAGGCGCCGCTGATCCTCCCCGAGAGCGGCGCGGTCGCCATTCAGGTTTCGGTCTCCGCCCCCGGCGAGGACGGCCGCCGCACGATCACGGTCCGCTCCCGTCCCGAGGGTGAAGAGGGGGGGTGGACTGGAAACGCAGCCGGCGTTCTCGCCGAGCACGCTGTGGCGACGCCCGAGCCCCTCGACTCCTGGCCCCCCGAGGGCGCCGAGCCGCTCGAGTCCGAGCACCTCTACGACCTCTTTGCCGAGCACGGCCTCGAATACGGCCCCGCCTTCCAGGGATTGACCGCGGCATGGCGGGACGGCGAGCGAATCTACGCCGAGGTGTCGTTGCCCGAGGAGCAGGCTCAGGCGGCAGAGGGCTTCGGCATCCACCCGGCCCTGCTGGACGCCGCCCTGCATGGCGCCGGGCTCGCCAGGGAAGGCTCGGCGGAGGCCGCGCTGTCCTCTGTCTGGAGCGGCGCCGGTCTGCACAGAGCCGGTGCGTCGACCCTCCGCCTGCGCCTCGCGCCGGAGGGCGAAGCGCGCAGCCTGGCCGCATTCGACGAGTCTGGGGCCCCTGTCTTCAGCGCCCACTCGGTGTTGATGCGGCCGCTGGAGCTGGAGGAGTTGCGAGCCGTCCAGCACCGTCGCTCCCTGCACCGGGTCCAGTGGCAGGTCGTGCCCCCGTCCTCCGCGACGGCAATCGAGTCCGCAGAGGAAGGGCCGGAGCCGGCGATCGCGGAGATCCTCGCAGCGGAGGGGGGCGTTCCCGAGGCAGCTCAGGCGACCGCCGAGCAGGTTCTCGCCCTGCTGCAGGAATGGGTCGCGGACGAGAGCCGGGAGGGCACGCGCCTGACCCTGGTGACCCAGGGCGCGGTGAGCGCCGCGGCGGGCGAGGCCCCCGACCTCGCCATCGCACCGGTCTGGGGCCTGGTGCGCTCGGCTGTCTCCGAGCACCCCGGCCGCTTCGCCCTGATCGACACCGACGGCAGCGAGGCATCCCAAGCCGCGATGACCACTGCGCTCGCGATTGGCGCCGAGGAGCCTCAGCTCGCCCTGCGCGAGGGAGCGATCCTCGTGCCGCGCCTGGCCCGGGTGGGCGCCGGCGAGGAGGCCAAGGCAGTGCCGATCGACCCCGAGCGAACCGTGCTGATCACCGGCGGCCTCAGCGGCCTCGGCGCCCTCATCGCGCGCCATCTGGCAAGGGAGCGCGGCGTCCGCCACCTCCTCCTGGTCGGCGGAGGCGACGCCGAGGAGACAGGAGCGAAGGAGCTGCGGAGAGCTCTGCAGGAGCTGGGCGCCGAGGCGACGGTCGCCGCCTGCGACCTCGCCGACCGCGAGGCGCTCGGGCGACTCCTCGCCTCGATCCCCGACGAGCACCCGCTGGGGGCGATCGTCCATGCCGACGGCGTCCTCGACGACGGCGTCCTCGACTCGATGGACCCCGAGCGCCTGGCCCGCGCGATGCGTCCCAAGGCCGACGCCGCCTGGCACCTGCACGAGCTGAGCGCCGAGCTCGACATCTCCCAGTTCGTGATGTTCTCCGCCGCTACCGGCCTGCTCGGCGGCGCCGCCCAGGCCAACTACGCCGCCGCCAACAACTTCCTCGACGCGCTCGCCGCCCTGCGTCATTCCCAGGGCCTGCCGGCAACCGCGCTGGCCTGGGGCATGTGGGACCGCCAGAGCATCCTGGGCGGAGGGTTGGAGGCCGATGCCGAGGCTATAGAGCTGGTCGAAAACCAGATTCGCCGGCGCCTCGGCTTCGCGGCGATGGCTTCCGCACAGGCCTTGGAGCTCTTCGACGCCGCCCGCGAGCTGGGGGAGCCGCTGCTGGCGCCGGTGCGCTTCGACGCCGCGGCGCTGCGCGCCCAAGCACAGGCGGGGGCCCTGGCGCCGATCCTGCGCGGCCTCGTCCGCACCCCCGCGCGTCGCCGGGAGCAGCGCGGATCTCTCGGCCGCCTCCTCGCCGAGACGCCGGAGGCAGAGCGCCATAACCTCGTCCTGGAGTTGGTCCGCTCACATGCCGCCGCCGTCCTCGGCTACGCCTCCGCGCCGGAGGTGGCGCCCGAGAGGGCTTTCCAGGAGATGGGCCTGGACTCGCTGGGCGCGGTCGAGCTGCGCAATCGCCTCAACGGCGCCACGGGCCTCGATCTCGGGGCGACCTTGGTGTTCGACTACCCCAACCCGGTTGCCCTCGCCGAGCACCTGCTGGGCGAGGCAACCGCGAGCGGCGGCGCCAAGCAGGTCGTGCTCAGGGCCCAGGCGAGCGAGGAGCCGATCGCGATCGTCGGCATGGCCTGCCGCTACCCGGGTGGGGTTGCCTCCCCCCAAGGGCTCTGGCAGCTGGTCGCCGAGGGCCGCGACGGGATCTCCGAGTTCCCCGCGGATCGCGGCTGGGACACGGAGCGCGTCTATGACCCCGATCCCGACAACTCCGGCACCAGCTACACCCGCGAGGGCGGCTTCCTCGACGACATCGCCGAGTTCGACGCCGAGTTCTTCGGCATCGCCCCACGCGAGGCGCTGACCATGGATCCGCAGGAACGGCTGCTGCTGGAATCCTGCTGGGAGGCGCTGGAGGACGCGGGGATCGAACCCGCCTCGCTGCGCAGGACGCAGACCGGGATCTTCGCCGGAGTCGCCTACCAGGACTACGGGCCTTCCGCCGTGACGACCTCGAGCATCGTCTCGGGCCGCGTCTCCTACACCCTCGGCCTCGAGGGCCCGGCGATAACCGTCAACACAGCCTGCTCCTCCTCGCTGGTGGCGATGCACCTGGCGTCGCAGGCGCTGCGCGGCGGCGAGTGCACCCTGGCCTTGGTCGGCGGGGTTACGACCCTCGCGACTCCCAGCATCTTCGTCGAGTTCAGCGCCCAGGGCGGCCTCTCCGCCGACGGGCGCTGCAAGTCCTTCGCCGATGCCGCCGACGGCACCGGTTGGGCGGAGGGCGTCGGCGTGCTCGTCTTGGAGCGGCTCTCCGAGGCGCGGAGAAACGGCCACCCGGTCCTCGGCCTGCTGCGCGGCTCCGCCGTCAACCAGGACGGCGCCTCCAACGGCATCACCGCCCCCAACGGGCCCTCGCAGGAGCGGGTGATCCGCCAGGCCCTGGCCAACGCCCGCCTCGAGCCGAAGGACGTCGACGCGGTGGAGGCCCACGGCACCGGCACCACCCTCGGTGACCCGATCGAGGCCGGCGCATTGCTCGCCACCTACGGCCAGGAACGAGAAGAGCCGTTGAAGCTCGGCTCGCTCAAGTCCAATATCGGCCACACCCAGGCGGCGGCGGGGGTGGCAGGAGTGATCAAGATGGTGATGGCGATGCGCGAGGGCGTGTTGCCCAAGACCCTGCACGTCGACGCCCCTTCCTCCAAAGTCGATTGGGAGGCGGGGGAGATCGAGCTGCTGACCGAGCAGGTCCCCTGGGAAGGCAACGGGCGGCCGCGCCGCGCCGGCATCTCCTCCTTCGGGGTGAGCGGCACCAACGCCCACGTGATCTTGGAGGAGGCGCCCCCAGTCAAACCCGCCTCGGTCGAGGCGGAAGAAAGAGGAAGTGGGGGAGCAGCGCCTGCCGCCCAGCCCCTCCAAGGCCCGATCCCCCTGCCGCTCTCGGCCAAGGCCGAGACCGCACTTGTCGAGATGGCGGAGCGACTCGCCAGCCACCTGCAGCAGAGCCCCGACCTCGACCCGACCGACGTCGCCTACTCCCTCGCCACCACCCGCACCGCCTTCGAGCACCGGGCGGTCGTGCTCGGGGCGGACCGCGAGGAGCTGCTCGCCTCGCTCGCCTCGCTCGTCAACGGAGACCCCTCGCCCAACGTCCTCAGCGCCCGCGCTAAGGACGGCAAGCTCGCCTGCCTCTTCACCGGCCAGGGCTCGCAGAGGCTTGGCATGGGCCAGGATCTCTACGAGTCGGACCCCGTCTTCCGCGAGGCCTTCGACGCCGCCTGCGAGCAGCTCGACCAACATCTGGAGACCCCGCTCAAAGAGATCGTCTTCGCCAAGGGCAAGAAAGCCGCGGCGAAGCTCGAAGACACCGCCTGTGCCCAGCCCGCCCTCTTCGCGATCGAGATCGCTCTCTACGAGGCGCTAGCCAAGCGCGGCCTCAGTCCCGATCTCCTCGCCGGCCACTCGATCGGCGAGATAGCCGCCGCCCACGTCGCCGGCGTCCTCGATCTGGCCGACGCGGCAAAGCTGGTCGCGGCGAGGGGCAAGCTGATGAGTGCCCTCCCCGCCGGCGGGGCGATGGCGGCGATCGAGGCGACGGAGGCAGAGATCGCCGAGTCGATCGCCGGCAAAGAGCAAGAGCTCTCGATCGCCGCGATCAACGGCCCCAGCTCGACCGTGATCTCCGGCGCCGAGGAGGCGGTCGAGGAGATCCGCACCCAGTGGGAGGAGCGGGGCCGCAAGACCAAGCGCCTAGCCGTCTCCCACGCCTTCCACTCGCCGCTGATCGAGCCGATGCTCGAGCAGTTCGCAGAGGTAGCCGAGGGCCTCACCTACAGCGAGCCCAAGATCGCGATCGTCTCCAACGTTACGGGAGAGACGCTCTCCCCCGAGCAGGCGACAGACCCCGCCTACTGGGTCGCCCACGTGCGCCAGCCAGTGCGCTTCGCCGACGCCGTCAGCGCCCTGAGAGAGCAGGGCGCCAGCACTTATCTGGAGCTCGGCCCCGACCCGGTGCTCTGCGCGATGGCGCGCGAGGCCTTGGGAGAGGAGGACGACCAGGCTGCCTTCGTCCCGACCCTGCGCGAGGGCCGCCCCGAAGCCGGCGCGATCTCGACCGCGATCGCCGCCGCCCATGCTGCCGGCGCCAAGCTCGACTGGGGCACCTTCTTCGCCGGCACCGGCGCCAGGCATGTGCCGCTGCCGACCTACCCCTTCCAGCGCACGCGCTACTGGCTGGCTCCGGCGACTGGTGGGCCCATGGACGCAGCCGGACCGGCGACCTCGGAGCACCCGCTGCTTGGGGAGATGGTGGAGCTGGCAGGCGGGAAGGGTGGCGGCCTGCTGCTCAGCGGCCGTATCTCCCTCGCCACCCATCGCTGGCTGGCCGACCACGCGGTCGGCGGCACGGTGTTCCTGCCCGGCTCCGTCTTCCTCGAGCTGGCGTTGCGAGCGGGGGAGAAGTCCGGCGCGGCGACGGTCGAGGAGCTCGTCCTGCAGGCCCCCTTGATCCTCCCCGAGCAGGGAGCGGTCGTCCTGCAGGTATCGGTCTCGGGCCCCGACGAGAGTGGCGGGCGCGAGCTCGCGATCCACTCCCGCGCCGAGGGCGAGGAGGGGGAGTGGACCCTTAACGCCGGCGGTGCCCTCTCTGAGCAGGTCATCCCCGTCCCCGAGTCGCTCGATGCCTGGCCTCCCGAGGGCGCCGAGCCGGTCGAGGTCGACTACCTCTACGACCGCTTCGCCGAGTACGGGCTCGAATACGGCCCTGCCCTACAGGGTCTCACCGCGGCCTGGAAGGACGGCGATCGGATCTATGCCGAGGTATCGCTCTCCGATGAGCAGGCGCAGGAGGCGGATCGCTTCGGCATCCACCCAGCTCTGCTCGACTCGGCTCTGCAGGGCATCGGGCTCGCGAAGCCGGGTTCCGGGGAGGTCGAGCTGCCATCTGCCTGGAGCGGAGCCGCCCTGCATAGGGTCGGCGCGGCGCTGTTACGCCTGCGCCTCGAGCAGGAGGGCGAGGCGCTGAGCGTGGCCGCCTTCGACGCCGACGGCGGCCCTGTGTTCAGCGCCGGCTCGGTGCTGACGCGCCCGCTCGAGATCGGCGAGGTGCGCTCGGTCCAGCACCGCCGCTCCCTGCACCGGGTCGAGTGGCAACCCGTCGCCAAGACCGGCGCCGAGCCGGCCGACCAAGAGATAGTCGAGATTTCCGCTGCGGAGCTGGAGGAAGGCGGTATCCCCGAGGTGGCTCAGGCGACTGCCGAGCGGGTTCTCGCGCTGCTGCAGGAATGGGTCGCGGACGAGAGCCGGGAAGACACGCGCCTGACCCTGGTGACCCGCGGTGCGGTGAGCGCCGCGGCGGGCGAGGCCCCCGACCTCGCCACCGCACCGGTCTGGGGCCTGGTGCGCTCGGCCATCTCCGAGCATCCCGGCCGCTTCGCCCTGGTCGACACCGACGGCAGCGAGGCCTCGATCGAGGCGATGCCGACCGCACTGGCAGTTGGAGCCGGAGAGCCCCAGATTGCATTGCGCGAGGGCACCGCCATGGTCCCGCGCCTGGTCAAGGTGAAGGCGGACGAGGGGGTCAAGGCAGAGCCGATCGACCCCGAGCGCACCGTCCTGATCACCGGCGGCCTCAGCGGCCTCGGCGCCCGCCTTGCCCGTCACCTGGCGGGCAAGCACAGCGCCCGCCACCTGCTTCTCGTCAGCCGCCGCGGCCCAAAGGCGACGGGGGCCGATGAGCTGAAGGCAGAGCTGGAGGAGCTCGGCGCCGAGGTGACGATCGCCGCCTGCGACGTCACCGACCGCGCCGCCCTCAAGGACCTCTTCGCCTCGATCTCCACGGAGCACCCACTGGGCGCGATCGCCCACTCCGCCGGAGCGATGGACGACGGCGTCCTCGCCTCGATGAACCCCGAGCGCCTCGCTCGCACGATGCGCCCCAAGGCAAACGCCGCCTGGCACCTGCACGAGCTGAGCGCCGAGCTCGACCTCTCCCAGTTCCTGATGTTCTCCTCGGCGGCCGGTTTGCTCGGCGGCGCCGCCCAGGCCAACTACGCCGCCGCCAACAACTTCCTCGACGCGCTCGCCGCCCTGCGCCACTCCCAGGGCTTGCCCGCCACCACCTTGGCCTGGGGCATGTGGGACCAGCAGAGCAACCTGTCCGGGGAGCTGACCAGCGAGCTGATGGGCAACGAGGCGCTGATGGAGCGGATCACCAACCAGATCCGTCAGCGCCTCGGCTTCGCGCGCATGGCCCCCGAGCAGGGCCTGGAGCTTCTCGACGCCGCCCGCGAGCTGCCCGAGCCGCTGCTGGCGCCGGTGCGCTTCGACAGCGCGGCGTTGCGCTCCCAGGCCCAGGGTGGGACCCTGGCGCCGATCCTGCGCGGCCTGGTTCGCGTCCCCGCCCGCCAGGAGGCGCAGCGTGGCTCGCTCGGCCGCCTTCTCGCCGAGACGCCGGAGGCAGAGCGTGAGGGCGTCGTCCTGGAGCTCGTTCGCAGCAACGCCGCCGCCGCCCTCGGTCATGCCTCCGCCAAGGAGGTAGAGCCGGGACGGGCCTTCCAGGAGATGGGCCTCGACTCCCTCGGCGCGGTTGAGCTGCGCAACCGCCTCAACGGCGCCACAGGCCTCGATCTCGGCGCTACCGCCATCTTCGACTACCCCAACCCGGTTGCCCTAGCCGGGCACCTGCTGAGCGAGGCAACCGCGAGCGGGTCGGCCAAGCAGGTCGTCGTCCGGGCGCAGGCGAGCGAGGAGCCGATCGCGATCGTCGGCATCTCCTGCCGCTACCCGGGCGGGATCGCCTCGCCCGACGACCTCTGGCGGCTGGTTGCCGAAGGTCGAGACGGCATCACCGAGTTCCCCGCCGACCGTGGCTGGGACATCGAGCGCCTCTACGACCCCGACCCCGAGCACCCGGGCACGAGCTACACGCGCGAGGGCGGATTCCTCGCCGGGGCGGGCGATTTCGATGCCGAGTTCTTCTCGATCAGCCCGCGCGAGGCGCTGGCAATGGACCCCCAGGAACGGCTGCTGCTGGAGTCCTGCTGGGAGGCGTTGGAGGACGCCGGCATCGACCCGGCGTCGCTGCAGAAGACCCCGACCGGGGTCTTCGCCGGGGTGGCGTTCCAGGACTACGAGGCCGCGGGGGGGATGTCCAGCATCGTCTCGGGCCGCGTCTCCTACACCCTCGGCCTCGAGGGCCCGGCGATAACCGTCAACACCGCCTGCTCCTCCTCGCTGGTCGCGATGCACCTCGCGTCGCAGGCGCTGCGCGGCGGCGAGTGCACGCTGGCCCTCGCCGGCGGGGTGACGGTGCTCTCCACCCCCGGCGCCTTCGTCGCCTTCAGCGCCCAGCGTGGACTCGCCGCCGACGGGCGCTGCAAGTCCTTCGCCGAGGCAGCCGACGGCACCGGCTGGGCGGAGGGGGTCGGCGTGCTCGTCCTCGAGCGACTCTCCGACGCGCAGCGCAACGGCCACCCGGTCCTCGGTCTCCTGCGCGGCTCGGCCGTCAACCAGGACGGCGCCTCCAACGGGCTCACCGCCCCCAACGGCCCCTCGCAGGAGCGGGTGATCCGCCAGGCGCTGGCAAACGCGGGCCTGGAGGCAGGGGAGATCGACGCGGTGGAGGCGCACGGCACCGGCACGACGCTGGGCGACCCGATCGAGGCCGGCGCATTGCTCGCCACCTACGGCCAGGACCGAGAGCAGCCGCTGAAGCTCGGCTCGATCAAGTCCAACATCGGCCACACGCAAGCAGCGGCCGGCGTCGCGGGCGTGATCAAGATGGTGATGGCGATGCGCGAGGGCGCTCTGCCGAAGACCCTCCACGTCGACTCTCCATCCTCGAAAGTCGATTGGGAGGCGGGGGAGATCGAGCTGCTGAGCGAGCAGGTCGAGTGGGAGGGCAACGGCCACCCGCGCCGCGCCGGTGTCTCCTCCTTCGGCATCAGCGGCACCAACGCCCACGTGATCTTGGAGGAGGCGCCCCCAGTCAAACCCGCCTCGGTCGAGGCGGAAGAAAGAGGAAGTGGGGGAGAAGCGCTTGCTGCCCCCCAGCCCCTCCAAGGCCCGATCCCCCTGCCGCTCTCGGCCAAGGCGGAGGCCGCACTTGCCGACGCGGCGGAGCAACTCGCCAGCCACCTGCAGCAGAACCCCGACCTCGACCCGACCGACGTCGCCTACTCGCTCGCGACCACCCGCACCGCGTTCGAGCGCCGGGTGGTCGTGCTCGGGGCGGATCGCGAGGAGCTGCTCGCGTCGCTCGCCACGCTCTCCGCCGGAGATCCCTCCCCCAACGTCCTCAGCGCCCGAGCGAAGGACGGCAAGCTCGCCTACCTCTTCACCGGTCAGGGCTCGCAGAGGCTTGGCATGGGCCAGGATCTCTACGAGTCGGACCCGCACTTCCGCGACGCCTTCGACGCCGCCTGCGAGCAGCTCGATCTCCACCTGGAGACTCCGCTCGAGGAGATCGTCTTCGCCGGGGGCGAGGAGGCGGCAAGGCTGCTCGAGGACACCGCCTACGCCCAGCCCGCCCTCTTCGCGATCGAGGTCGCTCTCTACGAGGCACTGCGCAAGCGCGGCCTCTCGCCGAACGTGCTCGCCGGCCACTCGATCGGCGAGATCGCCGCCGCCCACGTCGCCGGCGTCCTCGACCTGGCCGGCGCGGCAAAGCTGGTCGCGGCGAGGGGCAAGCTGATGAGTGCCCTCCCTGCCGGCGGTGCGATGGCGGCGATCGAGGCGACGGAGCGGGAGGTCGCCGAGTCGATTGCCGGCAAAGAGCAAGAGCTGGCGATCGCCGCGATCAACGGCCCGACCTCGACCGTGATCTCCGGCAGCGAGGAGGCGGTCGAGGAGATCCGCACCCAGTGGGAGGAGCGGGGCCGCAAGACCAAGCGCCTCGCCGTCTCCCATGCCTTCCACTCGCCCTTGATCGAGCCGATGCTCGAGCAGTTCGCCGCCGTAGCCGAGACCCTCACCTACAGCGAGCCACGGATCCCGATCGTCTCCAACGTCACGGGAGCGACGCTCGGTGCCGAGCAGGCGACCGACCCCGCCTACTGGGTGCGCCACGTGCGCCAGCCGGTGCGCTTCGCCGACGCGGTCAAGACTCTGCAGGCGCAGGGCGCCGCCACCTACCTGGAGCTCGGGCCCGACCCGGTCCTCTGCGCGATGGCGCGGGAGACCCTGAGAGAAGACGACCAGGCCGCCTTCGTCCCCACCCTGCGCGAGAGCCGCCCCGAGGCCGGCGCGATCGCGATCGCGATCGCCGGCGCCCATGCTGCCGGCGCCAAGCTCGACTGGGGCACCTTCTTCGCCGGCACCGGCGCCAGGCATGTGCCGCTGCCGACCTACCCCTTCCAGCACAGGCGCTACTGGCTCAACGCCATAACGAGCGCGGGAAATCTCGGCGCCGCCGGCCTGAGCGACGCCGACCACCCGCTGCTCGCGGCGACGATCGAGGACCCCGGCGGCGAGGGCCTGACCCTGACCGGCCGCATCTCCACCTCGACGCACCCCTGGCTGGCGGACCACGTCGCCGCGGGGGCCGTCCTCCTGCCCGGCACCGCCTTGCTCGAGCTGGCGCTGCGGGCGGGGGAGGAGACCGGCGCCGAGACGGTCGAGGAGCTCGTTCTGCACGCTCCCGTGATCCTCCCGGAGGGCCGAGCGGTGGCGATTCAGGCATCGGTGTCGGGCCCCGGTGAGGATGGCCGCCGCGAGATCGCCATCCACACCCGCGCCGAGGGCGAGCAGGGGGAGTGGGCACTGAGCGCCAGCGGGGCCCTCTCCGAGCGGCCCGCGGCAGCCGCCGAGCCGCTGGGCGCCTGGCCCCCCGAGGGCGCCGAGCCGATCGACGTCGATTACCTCTACGACCGCCTCGCCGAGCATGGGCTCGATTACGGCTCCGCCTTCCAGGGCGTCACCGCGGCCTGGCGAGAGGGCGAGCGGATCCACGTCGAGGCCGCTCTGCCCGAGGAGCAATCGCACGAGGCAGAGCGCTTCGGCATCCACCCGGCCCTGCTCGACTCGGTCCTGCACGGTGCCCGCTTGGCGGCGATCGAGGAGCGCGGCCAGGGTATGAGCCTGCCGTCCTCCTGGAGGGGGGTGACCCTGGCGGCGGTGGGGGTGAGGCAGCTGCGGGCGACGGTCGCGCCGGCCGGCGGCGAAGGGATCTCGCTGGAGATCGCCGATCCCACCGGCGCACCCGTGGCCGCGGTCGCCGAGCTGACCAGCAGCCCGCTCGACCCCGCCCAGCTGCAGGGCGCGGGGCAGCGAAGGACGGGCTTGCTGGAGCTCGAGTGGGCGGCGGTCCCCCTCGCCAGCCGGGACAGCGCGCCTGTCGAGGTCGAGCTCTGGCGCTACGAGCCCGAGGGCGGCGGCGCCGCCGTCGCCGCCCGCAAGGCAGCTCAGGGTGCCCTGGAGGCCGTCCAGCGCTGGATCGCCGACGAGACCAAGGCCGAGTCGCGCCTGGCGCTGATCACCGAGGGCGCCATGGCGACCACCGGTGAGGAGTCTCCTGATCCCGCCGCGGCGACGATCTGGGGCCTGATCCGCTCGGCCCAGTCCGAGCATCCCGACCGCCTCGCCCTGATCGACACCGATGGATCAGAGGCCTCGATCGCCGCCCTGCCCGCGGCGCTCGAGATCGGCACCGAGGAGCCTCAGCTGGCATTGCGCGAGGGCAGGGCCCTCGCGCCCCGCCTCGCCCGCGCGAGAGGGGTCGAAGCAGAGGGGGACGCCGCGCCGGCGATCGGCCCCGAGCGCACCGTGCTGATCACCGGCGCCACCGGCGGCCTCGGGCCCCTCGTCGCCCGCCACCTCGTCGAGCGCCACGGCGCCCGCCATCTGCTCCTGGTCAGTAGGAGCGGCCCCGAGGCCGAGGGGGCGGAGGAGATGCGGGTCGGGCTGGAGGAGCTCGGCGCCAAGGTCCGGATCGCCGCCTGCGACGTCGCCGATCGCCAAGCGCTTCAGGAGCTCCTCGCCTCGATCTCCGGGGAGCACCCCCTGGGCGCGGTGATCCATGCCGCTGGGGCGATCGCCGACGGCACGGTCGAGACCCTCGGCCCCGAGCAGGTCGAGCGCGTCTTCGCGCCTAAGGCGGAAGCCGCCTGGAACCTGCACGAGCTGACCGAGGGGACAGGGCTCTCCGCCTTCGTCCTCTTCTCCTCGGCGGTCGGCACCTTGGGTGGCCCCGGCCAGGCCAACTACGCCGCCGCCAACGTCTTCCTCGACGCGCTGGCGCAGAAGCGCCGAGCAGAAGGCCTGCCCGCCACCTCGGTCGCCTGGGGGCTGTGGGAGCGCGAGAGCGGCATGGCCGCTGGGCTGGGCGAGGCGGACCTGGCGCGGATGCGGCGAGGGGGGGTCGAGCCGCTCTCCGACGAGCGCGGCCTCACCCTCTTCGACGCCGCTCTCGGCGCGGTGAGCGCCCCAGCGCTGGCGATACCGCTCAACACCGCGGGCCTCAGGGCCCTGGCCTCGGTCGGCGCCCTGCCGCCGATCTTCAGCGGCCTTGTGCGCGCGTCGAAACGGCGTCGCGCGGCCTCGGGGATGCTCGCCGCCACTCTCGCTGCGCTGCCGGAGGCCGAGCACGAGGGCTACGTGCTCGAGCTGGTTCGCGCCCAGGTGGCCGCCATGCTCGGGCACGCCTCCGCGCAGGAGATCGAACCCGATAAGGCTTTCCAGGAGCTCGGCTTCGACTCCCTCGCTGCGGTTGAGCTGCGCAACCGCCTCGACGCGATCGCCGGGTTGCGCCTGCCGGCGACCCTCATCTTCGATCACCCGAGCTCGACCGCTCTCGCCGGCTACCTGCTGGCGACGGTTGCGGCGACCGACGGCGGCGGGGCGAGATCGGAGTCGAAGGAGGAGGAGATCCGGGAGGCTCTCGCCTCGATCCCGCTCTCGCGCCTGCGCCGTGCGGGCCTGATCGATCCCCTGCTGCGGCTTACGCAGGATGAGGTCGAGGCCGAGATCGAGTCGGACGACGGCGACTCGATCGACTCGATGGGAGTTGAGGATCTCATTCGCAAGAGCACAGAAGGCCTGCCGGCCGAGTCGCAGGGGGAGGGTGGACAGTGAGCGCGAGCGAGCGCGAGGTAGTCGAGGCACTGCGGACGACGCTCAAGGAGCGCGACCGCCTGCACCGCGAGAACCAGCTCCTCCGCGCCAGCGCGACCGAGCCGATCGCGATCGTCGGCATGGCCTGCCGTTACCCGGGCGGGGTCGGTTCCCCGGAGGAGCTCTGGCGGCTGGTCGCCGAGGGCCGCGACGGCATCTCCGGGTTCCCCACCGACCGCGGCTGGGATTTGGAGCGCATCTACGACCCCGATCCCGAGAACCCGGGCACGAGCTACACCCGCGAGGGCGGCTTCCTCGCCGAGGCGGCCGAGTTCGACTCCGAGTTCTTCTCGATCAGCCCACGCGAGGCGCTGTTCATGGATCCGCAGGAACGGCTGCTGCTGGAAACCTGCTGGGAGGCGCTGGAAGACACCGGCATCGACCCCGCCTCGCTGCAGAAGACCCAGACTGGGGTCTTCGCCGGGGTCGCCTTCAACGACTACGAGCCGATAGCCGGGGGGACGTCGAGCGTCGTCTCCGGCCGTGTCTCCTACGCCCTTGGCCTCGAGGGCCCGGCGATGACTATCGACACCGCCTGCTCCTCCTCGCTGGTCGCAATGCACCTCGCCACCCAGGCACTGCGGCAGGGGGAGTGCACATTGGCCCTTGCCGGCGGGGTTACGGTGCTTTCCACCCCCGGGTCCTTCATCGCCTTCAGCGCCCAGCGCGGCCTCTCTCCCGACGGCCGTTGCAAGTCCTTTGCCGATGCGGCCGACGGCACCGGCTGGGGGGAGGGAGTGGGTGTGGTGGTCCTCGAGCGCCTCTCCGACGCGCAGCGCAACGGCCACCCGGTCTTCGCCCTCCTGCGCGGCTCGGCCGTCAACCAGGACGGCGCCTCCAACGGACTGACCGCCCCCAACGGACCCTCGCAGGAGCGGGTGATCCGCCAGGCACTCGCCAACGCCAACCTCGGGACCAACGACATCGACGTCGTCGAGGCCCACGGCACAGGCACCACCCTCGGTGACCCGATCGAGGCCGGCGCGCTGCTCGCCACCTACGGCCAGGACCGAGACGAGCCGCTGAAGCTGGGCGCGATCAAGTCGAACATCGGCCACACCCAGGCCGCCTCAGGCGTCGCCGGCGTGATCAAGATGACCCAGGCGCTGCGCGAGGGCGTCTTGCCAAAGACGCTGCACGTCGACGCTCCCTCCTCCAAGGTCGATTGGGAGGCGGGGGAGATCGAGCTGCTCACCGAGCAGCTGCCCTGGGAGACCGACGGCCGCCCGCGCCGCGCCGGCGTCTCCTCCTTCGGGGTGAGCGGCACCAACGCCCACGTGATCCTCGAAGAGGCGCCCGAGGCCGCACCGGTCGCAGCCGAGACGGGCGAGGACGGCGAGGGAACCGCCCAGCCCCTAGCGACCCCGATCCCGTTGCTGCTCTCCGCCAAAGCGGAGCCAGCCCTGGCCGACGCCGCCGAGCGCCTCGTCACCCACCTGGAGCAGAACCCAGACCTCGACCCAACCGACGTCGCCTACTCGCTCGCCACCACCCGCTCTGCCTTCGAGCACAGAGCAGTCGTCCTGGGAGCAGACCGCGATCGGCTGCTCGCCTCGCTCACTTCCCTCGCCGAAGGCAAGGACACCCCAAGCATCGCCAAGGGCTCTGCCCGCAGGCAACACCAACCCGTCTTCCTCTTCCCCGGCCAGGGCGCCCAGGCCCAGGGCATGGCCCTGGAGCTGATCGAGTCCTCTCCAGCCTTCGCCAGCCACATGCAGGCCTGCGAAGAAGCACTCGCCCCCCATGTCGAGTGGTCCCTGACCGAGGTTCTGAGAGAAGAGGAGCCCAAGTGGCTCGATCGCCTCGACATCGTCCAGCCGGCCCTCTTCGCGGTGATGGTCTCCCTGGCCAGGCTCTGGCGAGAATGCGGGGTGCAGCCAGCAGCGGTAGTGGGCCACTCCCAAGGAGAGATCGCCGCAGCCCACATCGCCGGAGCCCTGTCGCTGGAGGACGCCGCCCTGATCATCGCCGAGCGCGGCAAGGCGATGGCAAAGATCGCCGGCGAGGGAGGGATGCTCTCGGTCTCCCTCAGCCCAGAGCAGCTGACCCCCTACACCGAGCCCTTGGGCGAGCGCGTATCGCTGGCGGCGATCAACGGCCCGGCGTCCCTGGTCCTCTCCGGAGACCCGCAGGCCCTCGAAGAGATCCAAGCCTCTTGTGAGAGCGACGGCGTCAGGGCCCAGCGGATCGCCGTCGACTACGCCGCCCACTCCTCCCAGATCGAGGCGCTTGAAGAGGAGCTGCTGGAGGCCTTTGCCCCGATCTCACCGCAAAGCGCCGAGATCCCGCTGCACTCCACGGTCACCGGCGGAGTCATCGATACCGCCGAGCTCGGTCCCTCCTACTGGTACCGCAACCTCAGGCAGACGGTTCTCCTAGAGCCAGTTCTGCGCTCGCTCCTGGACACGGGACGTCGCGCCTTCATCGAGATCGGACCGCACCCCGTAGTCGGCTTCGGCGCCCAGGAGACGATCGAGGACGCACTGCAAGATCCAGAGGAAGCTGTCCTGCTCTCCACCCTGCGCCGCGAAGAGGGCGGGGCCGAGCGCTTCGCGCTCTCCCTCGCCCAGGCCCATGCCGCTGGCGTGGCGGTCGACTGGGAGGCGTTCTTCAAAGGGGCGAAGGCCAAGCGGGTGCCGCTGCCGACCTATCCCTTCCAGCGCGAGCGCTACTGGCTGAACATCTCGGCGGGCCTGGCGGATGCGAGCTCGATCGGGCTCATTGCCGCGGGTCATCCGCTGCTCGGCGCCACGATCGAGGACCCGACGGGCGAAAGGCTCACCCTCACTGGCCGTCTCTCCCTTTCGACTCATCCGTGGCTGGCCGACCATGTCGTTGCCGGCAACGTGCTCCTGCCCGGCACCGCCTTCCTCGAGCTTGCGCTGCGCGCCGCCGAGCAGGTCGGCGCCGAGAGCGTCGAGGAGCTCACATTGCAGGCGCCGCTGATCCTCCCCGAGGCCGGAGCGGTAGCGCTGCACGTCTCGGTCTCCGGCTCGGGTGAGGATGGGCGATGGGAGATCGCGATCCACTCCCGCGCCGAGGGCGGCGAGGCGGGGTGGACTCAGCATGCCGCCGGGGCCCTCTCCGAGCAGCCGCCCCCGACCTCCGAGCCCCTCGACTCCTGGCCCCCCGAGGGCGCCGAGCCGATCGAGGTCGAGTACCTCTACGACGTCCTCGCCGAGGCGGGAATCGAGTACGGCCCCACCTTCCAGGGCCTTACCGCGGCCTGGAAGAGCGGCGAGCGGATCTACACCGAGGTTTCGCTGCCGGAGGAGTCCGCCCACGAGGCTGGGCAGTTCGCCATCCACCCGGCGCTGCTCGACGCCGCCCTTCACGGCATCGGGCTCCTCGCCAGGGAGTCGGCGGGGAAGGTCGAGCTGCCCTTCTCCTGGAACGGCGTCGGCCTGCAGGCGGAGGGAGCGGCGGCATTGCGGGTGTGCCTCGCCCCCGAGGGGGAGAGGGTCGCCCTGCGGATCGACGATGGCGAGGGGTCCCCGCTGGCCACGGTCGGTTCCCTCGCATTGCGCCCGGCTTCGGCCGAGCTGCAGTCCCAGAGCGGGACTTCGGGGGGCCTGCTGAGCTTCGATTGGACAGAGGCGCCCCTTGCCGAGCAGGACGCGCCGCCCCCCGACGTAGAGCTGCTGCGCTGCGAGATCGAGGCCGACGCCGGCAGCGCCGAGGCCGCCCGCAAGGCGACCGAAGGCGCCCTGGAGGCGATCCAGCGATGGCTAGCCGACGAGTCCAAAGCCGAGTTGCGACTGGCGCTGATCACCGAGAGCGCGATGGCTGCGTCCGGGGACGAGTCGCCCGATCCCGCCGCCGCCGCGATCTGGGGGCTGATCCGCTCGGCCCAGTCCGAGCACCCCGGCCGCTTCGCCCTGATCGACAGCGATGGCAGCGAAGCCTCTGCCGAGGCGATGCCGGCCGCGCTCGCGATCGGCGCCGAGGAGCCCCAGCTCGCATTGCGAGAGGGAGCGGCGCTCGTGCCCCGCCTCGCCCGCGTGGGGGCTGGAGAGGCGGAGAAGCGCTTGCCCGCGATCGACCCCGAGCGCACCGTGCTGATCGTCGGCGGCACCGGCACCCTCGGCGCCCTCACCGCCCGCCACCTGGTCGAGCGCCACGGCGCTCGCCACCTGCTACTGAGCAGCAGGAGCGGCGCCGAGGCAGAGGGGGCGGAGGAGCTGAAGGCGGGGCTCGAGGAGCTGGGGGCGGAGACGACGATCGCCGCCTGCGACGCGTCGGATCGCCAGGCTCTGCAGGAGCTCCTCGCCTCGATCCCGGCGGAGCGCCCGCTGGGCGCGGTGATCCACGCGGCGGGGGCGCTGGACGACGGCACGGTCGAGACCCTCGCTCCAGGGCAGATAGGGCGTGTCTTCGCTCCCAAGGCGGACGCAGCCTGGAATCTGCACGAGCTGACCGAGGACCTCGACCTCTCGGCCTTCGTCCTCTTCTCCTCGGCGGCGGGCAGCTTGGGCGGCCCCGCCCAGGCCAACTACGCCGCTGCCAACGTCTTCCTCGACGCGCTGGCGCAGAAGCGCCAGGCGGAGGGCCGCGTCGCCACCTCGATCGCCTGGGGACTGTGGGAGCGAGAGAGCGGCATGACCGGACACCTGGAGGAGGCCGATGTGGCGCGGATGGGGCGCGCGGGCGTCGAAGTGCTCTCCGACGACGAGGGCCTGGCCCTGCTCGATGCGGCGCTCGAGGCCGATCGCGCCATCGCTCTGGCGGTCCCGCTCAACATCGTCGGGCTCAGGGCGCTGGCCTCGGCCGGCGCTCTGGCGCCGATCTTCAGCGGCCTGGTGCGCACGTCGAGGCGCCGTCGCGCCGCCTCGGGATCGCTCGCCGAGAAGCTCGCCACCCTGCCCGAGGCGGAGCGCGAGAGCGCCGTCCTCGACCTGGTCAGGGGCGAGGTGGCAGCGGTGCTCGGCCATGCCTCCGCGCAGGAGGTGGAGCCCGACAGGGCGTTCCAGGAGCTCGGCTTCGACTCGCTGGCGGCGCTTGAACTGCGCAACCGGTTGAGCGCGATCGCCGGCCTGCGCCTGAGTGCGACCGTCGTCTTCGACTACCCGAGCACAGCCGTCCTGGCCGAGCACCTGCTGGCCGAGGCGACCGCGAGCGGGGTGGGGCAGCAGGTCGCCGTCCGCGCCCAGGCGAGCGAGGAGCCGATCGCGATCGTCGGCATGGCCTGCCGCTACCCGGGTGGGGTCTCTTCGCCCGACGAGCTCTGGCAGCTGGTCGCCGAGGGTCGCGACGGCATCTCCGGGTTCCCCGCCGATCGTGGCTGGGACCTGGAGCGCCTCTACGACCCCGATGGCGCCGAGGCGGGCACCTCCTACACGCGCGAGGGGGGCTTCCTCGCCGAGGCGGGCGATTTCGACGCCGAGTTCTTCGGCATATCTCCGCGCGAGGCGCTGGTCACCGACCCCCAGCAGCGCCTGCTGCTCGAATCGTGCTGGGAGGCGCTCGAAGACGCCGGCATCGACCCCGCCTCGCTGCGCAAAACCCAGACCGGGGTCTTCGCCGGGGTGATGTACCAGGACTATGGGCCGGCGGCGGGGACGACCTCGAGCATCGTCTCCGGCCGCGTCTCCTACACCCTCGGCCTCGAGGGCCCGGCGATCACCGTCGACACCGCCTGCTCCTCCTCGTTGGTGGCGATGCACCTGGCGTCGCAAGCGCTGCGACAGGGAGAGTGCACGCTGGCGCTGGCCGGGGGAGTGACGACCCTCGCCACCCCCGGCGTCTTCGTTGAGTTCAGCCGCCAGCGCGGCCTCGCCCCCAACGGGCGCAGCAAGTCCTTCGCCGAGGCGGCGGACGGCGCCGGCTTCGCCGAAGGAGTCGGCACGCTGGTGCTCGAGCGCCTCTCCGACGCAAAGCGAAACGGCCATCCGGTCCTCGCCACGATCAAAGGCTCGGCCGTCAACCAGGACGGCGCCTCCAACGGACTGACCGCCCCCAACGGACCCTCGCAGGAGCGGGTGATCCGCCAGGCGCTTGCAAACGCCCGCCTGGAGGCAAAAGACGTAGACGCGGTCGAGGCCCACGGAACGGGAACCACCCTCGGCGACCCGATCGAGGCCGGCGCACTTCTAGCCACCTACGGCCAAGGGCGAGAGCAGCCGCTGCGCCTCGGCGCGATCAAGTCGAACATCGGCCACACCCAGGCCGCCTCAGGCGTCGCCGGCGTGATCAAGATGACCCAGGCGCTGCGCGAGGGCGTCTTGCCAAAGACGCTGCACGTCGACGCTCCCTCCTCCAAGGTCGATTGGGAGGCGGGGGAGATCGAGCTGCTCACCGAGCAGCTGCCCTGGGAGACCGACGGCCGCCCGCGCCGCGCCGGCGTCTCCTCCTTCGGGGTGAGCGGCACCAACGCCCACGTGATCCTCGAAGAGGCGCCCGAGGCCGCACCGGTCGCAGCCGAGACGGGCGAGGACGGCGAGGGAACCGCCCAGCCCCTAGCGACCCCGATCCCGTTGCTGCTCTCCGCCAAAGCGGAGCCAGCCCTGGCCGACGCCGCCGAGCGCCTCGTCACCCACCTGGAGCAGAACCCAGACCTCGACCCAACCGACGTCGCCTACTCGCTCGCCACCACCCGCTCTGCCTTCGAGCACAGAGCAGTCGTCCTGGGAGCAGACCGCGATCGGCTGCTCGCCTCGCTCACTTCCCTCGCCGAAGGCAAGGACACCCCAAGCATCGCCAAGGGCTCTGCCCGCAGGCAACACCAACCCGTCTTCCTCTTCCCCGGCCAGGGCGCCCAGGCCCAGGGCATGGCCCTGGAGCTGATCGAGTCCTCTCCAGCCTTCGCCAGCCACATGACCGCCTGCGAAGAAGCACTCGCCCCCCATGTCGAGTGGTCCCTGACCGAGGTCTTAAGAGAAGAGGACGCCAAGTGGCTCGACCGCCTCGACATCGTCCAGCCGGCCCTCTTCGCGGTGATGGTCTCCCTGGCCAGGCTCTGGCGCCAATGCGGCGTGAAGCCAGCAGCGGTAGTGGGCCACTCCCAAGGAGAGATCGCCGCAGCCCACATAAGTGGAGCGCTCTCTCTAGAGGACGCCGCTTTGATCATCGCCGAGCGCGGCAAGGCGATGGGGAAGATCGCCGGCGAGGGAGGGATGCTCTCGGTCTCCCTCAGCCCAGAGCAGCTGACCCCCTACACCGAGCCCTTGGCAGAGCGCGTATCGCTGGCGGCGATCAACGGCCCGGCGTCCCTGGTCCTCTCCGGAGACCCAGAGGCCCTCGATGGGATCCAAGCCTCTTGCGAGAGCGACGGCGTCAGGGCCCAGCGGATCGCCGTCGACTACGCCGCCCACTCCTCCCAGATCGAGGCGCTGGAGGAGGAGCTGCTCTCAGCCTTCGCCCCGATCTCACCGCAAAGCGCCGAGATCCCGCTGCACTCCACGGTCACCGGCGAGCAGGTCGATACCGCCGAGCTCGGTCCCTCCTACTGGTACCGCAACCTCAGGCAGACGGTTCTCCTAGAGCCAGTTCTGCGCTCGCTCCTGGACGCAGGACGACGCGCCTTCATCGAGATCGGACCGCACCCCGTAGTCGGCTTCGGCGCCCAGGAGACGATCGAGGACGCACTGCAAGATCCAGAGGAAGCTGTCCTGCTCTCCACCCTGCGCCGCGAAGAGGGCGGGGCCGAGCGCTTCGCGCTCTCCCTCGCCCAGGCCCATGCCGCTGGCGTGGCGGTCGACTGGGAGGCGTTCTTCAAGGGGGCGAGGGCCAAGCGCGTTCCGCTGCCGACCTATCCCTTCCAGCGCGAGCGCTACTGGCTGAACATCTCGGCGGGCCTGGCGGATGCGAGCTCGATCGGGCTCACCGCCGCCGGCCACCCTCTGCTCGGCGCCGCGGTGGACCTGGCGGGAGACCCCGACGAAGGCATCCTGCTCACCGGCCGCCTCTCCCTTGCGACCCACCCCTGGCTGGCGGACCATGCCGTCGCCGGCGCGGCCCTGCTGCCCGCCACCGCCTTCCTCGAGCTGGCGCTGCGAGCAGCCGAGCAGGTCGGCGCCGAGACCGTCGAGGAGCTCACATTGCTGGCGCCTTTGATCCTCCCCGAGACGGGGGCCGTCGCCCTGCAGGTCACTGTCTCGGGCTCAGGCGAGGCGGGCAGCCGCGAAATCTCGATCCACTCCCGTGCCGAGGGCGGGGACGGAGAATGGGCCCAGCACGCCACCGGGACCCTCTCCGAGCAGCCTGCCCCGACCCCAGAGCCCCTGGATTCCTGGCCCCCCGCGGGCGCCGAGCCGGTCGAGGTCGAGTACCTCTATGACCTCTTTGCCGAGGTTGGCGTCGAGTACGGCCCCGCCTTTCAGGGCCTGACCGCTGCCTGGCGCGACGGCGAGCGGATATACGCCGAGGTATCCCTGCCCGAGGAGCTGGCCCATGAAGCGCAGGGGTTCGGCATCCACCCGGCGCTGCTCGACTCGGCGCTGCAGAGCGCGCTGCTGACGAAGCTCGACGAACAGGCCGGCCGGGGCGTCGACTTCCCCTTCTCCTGGAGGGGCGTGGCCCTGGCGGCGGTGGGAGCCACGCAGCTGCGGGTGCGTCTCACCAGTGCGGGGGAGACGGTGGCCCTGCAACTGGCCGACGGCGAGGGGGCGGCGGTGGCCACGGTCGACTCGCTGACCTTCCGTCAACAGGATCCCTCTCAGCTGCAGGGGATGGGGCAAGGCCGGGAGGGCCTGTTGGGACTGGAGTGGGCGGAGGTCCCCTTGACGGAGCGAGATTCGGCGCTGGCGGAGGTGGAGACCGCGAGTTGCGAAACCGATGGCGACGCCGGCAGCGCCGAGGCGGCCCGTGCGGCCGTGCGGAGCGCCCTGGAGGCGATCCAGCAATGGCTTTCCGACGAATCCAAGGCCGAGTCGCGCTTGGCGCTGGTCACCGAAGGTGCAATGGCGGTCGCCGGCGACGGGCCTCCCGATCCCGCCGCCGCCGCGATCTGGGGCCTGGTCCGCTCCGCCCAGTCCGAGCACCCCGGCCGCTTCGCCCTGATCGACACCGACGGCAGCGAGGCCTCCGCCGAGGCGACGTCCGCTGCGCTCGCGATCGGCGCGGAGGAGCCCCAGCTGGCGCTGCGCGAGGGCCGGGCGCTCGCGCCCCGCATCTCCCGCCTGGGAGCGGAGCACGAAGAGGAGGCCACGTCCGCGATCGACCCCGAGCGCACCGTTCTCATCACCGGCGCCACCGCCGGCCTCGGCGCTCTCGCCGCCCGTCACCTGGCCGAGCGCCACGGCGCCCGCCACCTGCTACTGGTCGACGGCGACGACCTCGACGACCTGCAGGAGCAGCTCGACTCGGTCCCCGAGGAGCACCCCCTTGGAGCCGTGGTCCACTGCGCCGCCGCCCTCGACGACGGCATGGTCGAGTCGTTGAACGACGAGCAGATCGAGCGCGTCTTCGCTCCCAAGGTTGATGTCGCCTGGGGATTGCACGAGCTGACGCGGGATCTCGATCTCTCGGCCTTCGTCCTCTTCTCCTCGGCCGCGGGGACCCTGGGCGCCCCCGGCCAGGCCAACTACGCCGCCGCCAACGTCTTCCTCGATTCCCTGGCTCAAAAGCGCAGGGCGGAAGGCCGGCCGGCGACCTCGATCGCCTGGGGTCCCTGGGAGCGTCAGGGCGGCACGGAATCGGGGCTGGGCGAGGCCGACCTGGCGCGGATGCGGCGAGGGGGGATCGAGGCGCTCTCCGACGAGCGCGGCCTGGCCCTGCTCGACGCGGCGCTCGGGACCGATCGAGCCGCACCGCTGGCGCTCCGGCTCGACGCAGCCGGTCTCAGATCACTGGCCTCCACCGGCGCCCTGCCGCCGATCTTCAGCGGGCTGGTGCGCGTCCCCAGGCGGCGCAGCGCGGCCTCTGGATCGCTCGCGGCGAAGCTCGCGACCCTGCCCGAGGGGGAGGCGGAGGGCGTCGTCCTCGACCTCGTCAGGAGCGAGGTGGCGGCGGTGCTCGGCCACGGCTCCGCGCAGGACGTGGATCCCACCAGGGCCTTCCAGGAGCTCGGTTTCGACTCGCTGACCGCGGTGGAATTGCGCAACCGGCTGAGCGCGATCGCCGGGTTGCGCCTGCCGGCAACCGTCGTCTTCGACTACCCAAGCTCCGCTGTCCTGGCCGAGCACCTGCTGGCCGAGGCGACCGCAAGCGGTGGCGTCAGGCAGGTCGCCGTCCGCGCCCAGGCGAGCGAGGAGCCGATCGCGATCGTCGGCATGGCCTGCCGCTACCCCGGCGAGGTCTCCTCGCCCGGCGAGCTCTGGCAGCTGGTCGCCGAGGGCCGCGACGGCATCGCCGAGTTCCCGGCTGATCGCGGCTGGGACCTCGAGCGCCTCTACAGCCCCAACCCCGACGATCCCGACACCAGCACGGCCCGGGAGGGCGGCTTCCTCGCCGGGGTCGGCGAGTTCGACGCCGAGTTCTTCGGCATCGCCCCCCGCGAGGCGCTCTTCATGGACCCCCAGGAGCGCTTGCTGCTCGAATCCTGCTGGGAGGCGCTGGAGGATGCCGGCATCGACCCGGTCTCGCTGCGCAAGACCCCGACCGGTGTCTTCGCCGGGGTGGCCTACCAGGACTACGGGCCGTCCGACGTGATGACGTCGAGCGTCGTCACCGGTCGGGTTTCCTACGCCCTCGGCTTGGAGGGGCCGGCGATAACCGTCAACACCGCCTGCTCCTCCTCCCTGGTCGCGATGCATCTCGCCGCCGGGGCCCTGCGCGGGGGCGAGTGCACGCTGGCGCTGGTGGGCGGGGTCACGGTCCTCGCGACACCGGGAATCTTCACCGAGTTCAGCCGCCAGCGCGGCCTCGCCGCCGACGGGCGCAGCAAGTCCTTCGCCGAGGCGGCCGACGGCGCTGGCTTCTCCGAGGGCGTCGGCATGCTGGTCCTCGAGCGCCTCTCCGAGGCAAAGCGCAACGGTCACCCGGTCCTCGCCCTGCTCAAGGGCTCCGCCGTCAACCAGGACGGCGCCTCCAACGGCATCACCGCGCCGAACGGCCCCTC
Source organism: uncultured Solirubrobacterales bacterium (assembly GCA_963770315.1). GTDB lineage: Bacteria > Actinomycetota > Thermoleophilia > Solirubrobacterales > 70-9 > VRUE01. The sequence continues at coordinate 1,504,277 of CAVYPC010000002.1, read as the reverse complement.
GCAGGAGCGGGTGATCCGCCAGGCGCTGGCAAACGCCCGCCTGCAGGCAAAAGACGTAGACGTAGTCGAGGCCCACGGCACCGGCACCACTCTCGGCGACCCAATCGAGGCCGGCGCCCTGCTCGCCACCTACGGCCAGGACAGAGAGAAGCCGCTGCGCCTCGGCTCGCTCAAGTCGAACATCGGCCACACCCAGGCTGCGGCAGGGGTCGCCGGGGTGATCAAGATGACGATGGCGATGCGCGAGGGCGTGCTGCCGAAGACGCTGCACGTCGACGCTCCCTCCTCCAAAGTCGACTGGGAGGCGGGGGAGATCGAGCTGCTCACCGAGCAGGTCCCCTGGGAAGGCAACGGCCATCCGCGCCGCGCCGGCATCTCCTCCTTCGGCATCAGCGGCACCAACGCGCACGTGATCGTCGAGGAGGCGCCCGAGGTCGAGTCGGTCGCAGCCGAGTCGGGGGCAGATGAGGGAGAGGCACCGGAGATCCAGGCCCTCCCAGGCTCGATCCCCCTCGCCCTCTCGGCCAAAGCGGAGCCCGCGCTTGCCGAGATGGCGGAGCGCTTGGCGGCCCACCTAGAGGAGAACCCAGACCTCGACCCGACCGATGTCGCCTACTCCTTCGCCACCACCCGCTCGGCCTTCGAGCACCGGGCGGTCGTCCTCGGGGCGGACCGGGAGGAGCTGCTCGCATCGCTCGCCTCTCTCGCCAACGGAGATCCCTCGCCCAACGTCCTCAGCGCCCGCGCAAAGGACGGCAAGCTCGCCTACCTCTTCACCGGCCAGGGCTCCCAACGGCTCGGCATGGGCCAGGAGCTGTATGAGTCGGATCCTGTCTTCCAAGCCGCCTTCGACTCCGCCTGCGAGCAGCTCGACCAACACCTGGAGACCCCGCTCAAAGAGATCGTCTTCGCCGAGGGCAAGAAGGCCGCGGCAAACTCGAGGACACCGCCCACGCTCAGCCGGCTCTCTTCGCGATCGAGGTCGCTCTCTATGGGGCGCTAGCCAAGCGCGGCCTGCGACCCGACCTCCTCGCCGGCCACTCGATCGGCGAGATCGCCGCAGCCCACGTCGCCGGCGTCCTCGACCTGGCCGACGCGGCAAAGCTCGTCGCCGCCAGGGGCGAGCTGATGAGCGCCCTTCCCGCCGGCGGGGCGATGGCGGCGATCGAGGCGACCGAGGCCAAGGTCGCAGAGTCGATCGAGGGCAAGGAGCAAGAGCTCTCGATCGCCGCGATCAACGGCCCCAGCTCGACCGTGATCTCCGGCGCCGAGGAGGCGGTCGAGGAGATCCGCACCGACTGGGAGGAGCGGGGCCGCAAGACCAAGCGCCTCGCCGTCTCCCATGCCTTCCACTCGCCCTTGATCGAGCCGATGCTCGAGCAGTTCGCCGCCGTAGCCGAGACCCTCACCTACAGCGAGCCCAAGATCGCGATCGTCTCCAACGTCACGGGAGAGACGCTCAGCGCCGAGCAGGCGACCGACCCGGCCTACTGGGTCCGCCACGTGCGCCAGCCGGTGCGCTTCGCCGCTGCCGTCAACGCCCTGAAAGAGCAGGGCGCCGGCACCTACCTGGAGCTGGGCCCCGACCCGGTGCTCTGCGCGATGGCGCGCGAGGCCTTGGGAGAAGAAGGGGACCAGGCCGCCTTCGTCCCCACCCTGCGCGAGAGCCGCCCCGAGGCGGATGCGATCTCGATCGCGATCGCCGGCGCTCACGTCGCCGGTGCCAAGCTCGACTGGGCGGCCTTCTTCGCCGGCAGCGGCGCCAAGCGCGTGCCGCTGCCGACCTACCCCTTCCAGCGCACGCGCTACTGGGTGGATTCCACCTCCAGCGGAGTCGCGGACCTGACAGCCGCGGGGCAGGCAGGCGCCGACCACCCGCTGCTCGCCGCGGCGATCGAGGATCCCAGCGACGGGGGCCTGACGCTGACAGGCCGCCTCTCCCTCTCCACCCATCCCTGGCTTGCCGATCACGCCGTGGCCGGCGCCGCGATCCTGCCCGGCACCGCCTTCCTCGAGCTGGCGTTGCGTGCCGCCGAGGAGGCCGGCGCCGAGACGATCGAGGAGCTCGCCCTGCGGGCCCAGCTGGTTCTCCCCGAGCGCGGAGCGGTGGCGATCCAGGTATCGGTCTCGGGGCCCGGCGACGATGGGCGCCGGGAGATCGCGATCCACTCCCGCCTCGAGGGCGAGGATGGGGAGTGGGCGCAAAACGCCGGCGGAACCATCTCCGAGCGGCCCGCGGCGGTCGTCGAGCCGCTCGATGCCTGGCCGCCCGAGGGCGCCGAGCCGCTCGAGGTCGAATATCTCTACGACCGCCTCGCCGAGCATGAGCTGGAATACGGCCCTGCCTTCCAGGGTCTCGGCGCAGCCTGGAAGGACGGTGAGCGTATCTACGCCGAGGTCTCGCTGCCCGAGGCGCAGGCATATGAGGCCGAGCGCTTCGGCATCCACCCGGCGCTGCTCGACTCCGCGCTGCACGCCGCCCGCCTGTCGGCGATCGAGGAGGGGGCACAGAGCCTGGGTCTGCCGCTCTCCTGGAAGGGGGTGGCTCTGGCGGCGGCGGGGGCACGGGAGCTGCGGGTGAGGATCGAGCCCAGTGAGGGCGAGGGGGTCTCGCTGGCCATCGCGGACCCCGCAGGAGCGCCGTTGGCTTCGGTCTCAGGGTTGGTCAGCCTGCCGATCGATCCGGCCCAGTTACAGGGAGCGGGGCGGAGGCGGACGGGACTGCTGGAGCTCGTGTGGGCCGAGGTTCCCTTCGCTCAGCGAGACACCGCGTCCTCGGAGGTCGAGCTCTGGCGTTACGAGCCGCAAGGCGAAGTCGAGGGCGCCGAGGCCGCCCGCGCGGCAGCCCAGAGCGCCCTGGAGGCAATCCAGGAATGGCTTTCCGACGAATCCAAGGCCGAGTCGCGCTTGGCGCTGGTCACCGAAGGTGCAATGGCGGTCGCCGGCGACGGGCCTCCCGATCCCGCCGCCGCCGCGATCTGGGGCCTGATCCGCTCCGCCCAGTCCGAGCACCCCGGCCGCTTCGCCCTGATCGACACCGACGGCAGCGAGGCATCGAGCGAGGCAATCCCAACGGCGCTTGCGATGGGGATAGAGGAGCCCCAGCTCGCCCTGCGCGAGGGCAAGGCCTTCGGACCCCGCATCGCCCACGTGAAGGCAGGCGAGACAAGCGAAGATGTCAAGCCCCCGATCGACCCCGAGCGCACCGTTCTCCTCACCGGCGGAACCGGGGGCATCGGTCCCCTCATCGCCCGTCATCTCGTTGAGCGGCACGGCGCCCGCCACCTGCTGCTGGTCAGTCGCAGCGGGCCGGAGGCCGAGGGAGCGCAAGAGCTGCAGGCAGAGCTCGAGAAGCTGGGCGCCAGCGTCCGGCTGGCAGCCTGCGATGTGTCGGATCGCGATGCGCTCGCGGAGCTTCTCGCCTCGATCTCGCCAGTGTGCCCCCTGGGCGCGGTGATCCACGCGGCCGGGGCGATCGCCGACGGCACGGTCGAGACCCTTGGCCCCGAGCAGATCGAGCTCGTCTTCGCGCCCAAGGTGGACGCCGCCTGGAACCTGCACGAGCTGACCGCGGAGATCGACCTTTCCGCCTTCGTCCTCTTCTCCTCCGTCGCGGGCACTCTGGGCGGCCCCGGTCAGGCCAATTACGCCGCCGCCAACGTCTTCCTCGACGCCCTCGCCCAAGGGCGCCAGGCGGAAGGCCTGCCGGCCACTTCGATCGCCTGGGGCATGTGGGAACGGCGGAGCGGTATGACCCTCGCGCTCGGCGAGGCCGATCTGGCGCGAATGCGGCGTGGGGGAATCGGGGCGCTCTCCGACGAGCGGGGCTTGAGTCTCTTCGACGCCGGCCTCGCTGCCGATCGTCCGCAAGCGCTGGCGGTCCCGATCGACATCGCCGTTCTCAGGGCCGCCGCCTCGTTTGGCGCTCTGCCGCCGATCTTCAGCGGCCTGATCCGTGTTCCCCGCCGCCGCGCCGCCGCCTCGGGCTCCCTCGCCGCCAAGCTCGCGACTCTTCCCGAGGCAGAGCACGAGGGCCACGTCCTCGATCTGGTCAGGAGCGAGGTCGCGGCGGTCCTCGGCCACGCCTCCGCAGAGGAGATCGAGCCCGGCAAGGCCTTCCAGGAGCTTGGCTTCGACTCGCTGGCGGCGGTCGAGCTGCGCAACCGGCTGAGCGCGATCGCCGGCCTGCGATTGAGCGCGACCGTCGTCTTCGACTACCCGAGCACCGCCGCCCTGGCCGAGCACCTGTTGAGCGAGGCGAGCTCGAGCGGGGTCGCCGGGCGGGTCGCCGTCCGCGCCCAGGCAAGCGAGGAGCCGATCGCGATCGTCGGCATGGCCTGCCGCTATCCGGGGGGGATCGCCTCCCCGGAGGGACTCTGGCAGTTGGTCGCCGAGGGCCGCGACGGGATCTCCGAGTTCCCCGTCGATCGCGGCTGGGATCTGGAGCGTCTCTATAACCCCGACCCGGAAAACCCCGGCACGAGCTATGCGCGCGAGGGGGGCTTCCTGGCGGAGGCGGGCGATTTCGATGCCGAGTTCTTCTCGATCAGCCCGCGCGAAGCGCTCTTCATGGACCCCCAGGAACGGCTCTTGCTGGAATCCTGCTGGGAGGCGCTGGAGGATGTGGGCATCGACCCGGCCTCACTGAGAAGGACCCAAACGGGGGTCTTTGCCGGAGTGGCCTTCAACGACTACGAGGCGGCCGCCGGAGGGACGTCGAGCATCGTCTCGGGGCGCGTCTCCTATGCCCTCGGCCTCGAGGGGCCGGCGATCACGGTCGACACCGCCTGCTCCTCCTCCCTGGTCGCCATGCATCTGGCCGCGCAGTCGCTGCGACAGGGAGAGTGCACGCTTGCTCTCGCCGGCGGGGTGACGGTGCTCTCGACTCCGGGGACCTTCATTGCCTTCAGCGCCCAGCGCGGCCTCGCCCCCGACGGGCGCAGCAAGTCCTTCGCCGAGGCGGCGGACGGCACCGGCTGGGGGGAGGGGGTCGGCGTCGTCGTCCTGGAGCGCCTCTCCGAAGCCGAGCGAAACGGCCACCCGATCCTCGCGACGATCAAGGGCTCGGCGGTCAACCAGGACGGCGCCTCCAACGGCCTCACCGCGCCGAACGGCCCCTCGCAGGAGCGGGTGATCCGCCAGGCGCTGGCAAACGCCCGCCTGGAGCCGAAGGACGTCGACGTGGTCGAGGCCCACGGCACCGGCACCACTCTCGGCGACCCGATCGAGGCGGGAGCGTTGCTCGCGACCTACGGCCAGGACAGGGAGCAGCCGTTGAAGCTGGGCTCGATCAAGTCCAACATCGGTCACACCCAGGCGGCGGCGGGTGTCGCCGGGGTGATCAAGATGGCACTGGCGATGCGGCGGGGCGTCATGCCGAAGACGCTGCACGTCGACGCGCCCTCCACCAAGGTCGACTGGGAGGCGGGGGAGATCGAGCTGCTGACCGAGCAGGTCGAGTGGGAGGGCAACGGGCACCCGCGCCGCGCCGGCGTCTCCTCCTTCGGCATCAGCGGCACCAACGCGCACCTGATCCTGGAGGAGCCGCCCAAGGTCGAGTCGGTCGCGGTCGAGGCAAGCGGCGAGGACGGGGGAGGGGCGCCTGGGTCAAGGTCGCTCCCGGCGCCGATCCTCCTGGCCCTCTCGGCCAAAGCGGAGCCCGCGCTTGCCGAGATGGCGGAGCGCCTGGCGACCCACCTCGAGGAGAACCCTGACCTCGACCCGATCGACGTCGCCTACTCGCTCGCCGTGATCCGCTCGGCTTTCGAGCACCGGGCGGTTGTCATCGGGAAAGACCGCGAGGAGCTGCTCGCGTCGCTGGCGTCGCTCGCCAACGGAGACTCCTCAGCCAACGTCCTCGGCGCTCGGGCAACGGACGGCAAGCTCGCCTTCCTCTTCAGCGGCCAGGGCTCGCAGCGGCTCGGCATGGGCAGGGAGCTCTACGAGACGGACCCGGTCTTCCAGAGCGCCTTCGACGCCGCCTGCGAGCAGCTCGACCAATACCTGGAGACCCCGCTCAGGGAGATCGTCTTCGCCAAGGGCAAGGAGGCCGAGGCGAAGCTCGAAGGCACCGCCTGCGCCCAGCCCGCCCTCTTCGCGATCGAGGTCGCCCTCTTCGAGGCATTGAGCAAGCGCGGCCTGCGACCAGACCTCCTCGTCGGCCACTCGATCGGCGAGATCGCCGCCGCCCACGTCGCCCGGGTGCTCTCCCTGCCGGACGCGGCCAAGCTGGTCTGCGCCCGGGGCAAGCTGATGAGCGCCCTCCCCGTGCGGGGGGCGATGCTCGCCGTCGGAGTCACGGAGCAGGAGGTCAAGGGGTCGATCCAAGGCAAGGAAGAGGAGATAGCGATTGCCGCGGTCAACTCCCCGGCCTCGCTCGTCCTCTCGGGCACGGAGAAGGCGATCGAAGCTGCGGAGGCCGAGTGGGGGGCGAAGGGCAAGAAGACCAAGCGCCTCGCCGTCTCCCACGCCTTTCACTCGCCGCTGATGGAGCCGATGCTGGCGGAGTTCGCAGAGGTGGCCGAGAGCCTCGACTACGGCGAGCCCCAGATCCCGATCGTCTCCAACGTCAGCGGCAAGACGCTCGGCACCGAGCAGGCGACCGACCCCGCCTACTGGGTCCGCCACGTGCGCCAGCCGGTGCGCTTCGCCGATGCGGTCGAGACTCTCGTGCAGCAGGGCGCCGGCGCCTTCCTGGAGATTGGCCCCGAGCCGGTTCTCTGCGCGATGGCCCAGGAGACGCTCGAAGCGCAGGAGAGTCGAGCGGCTCCGATTCCGACCCTGCGCGAGGGGCGCCCCGAGCCGGAGGCGCTCGCCACCGCTCTCGCCACGGCCCACGCCGCCGGCGCGAAGCTCGACTGGCGGGCCTTCTTCAAGGGCACCGGCGCCAAGCGCGTGCCGCTGCCGACCTACCCGTTCCAGCGCCGGCGCTACTGGCTTGCCCCCACGGCTTTCACCGGCGACGTCGGCTCCGCCGGCCTCAGCGACCCCGGCCACCCCCTGCTCGGCGCCGCGATCGAGGATCCCGAGGGCGACGGCCTCACCCTCACGGGCCGCTTCTCGCTCTCCACCCATCCCTGGCTTGCCGACCACGTGGCGATGGGCACGCCGATCCTCCCCGGCGCCGCCTTCTTGGAGCTCGCCCTGCAGGCCGCCGAGCGGGTCGGAGCCCAGCAGGTCGCAGAGCTCGCCCTGCAGGCGCCGCTGGTCGTGCGCGAGCGTGGCGCCGTGCAGCTGCAGGTCACGGTCGGGGAGTCGGAGGAGGATGGACAGCGCCCGATAGCGATCCACTCGCGCCCCGAGGAGGGGGATGAGGAGCTCGCGGCTCCCGAGTGGATCTGCCACGCCACGGGGCGGCTCGGCGTCGGTGCCCCAGCTCCGCTCGAGCCCCTGCTGGAGTGGCCGCCCGAGGGCGCCGATCGCCTTGACGCCGACGCGGTTTTCGACCGCCTCTCCGATCTCGGTTTCGAGCACGATGGCGCCTTCCAGGGCCTGAGCGCGGCCTGGCGAGACGGCGAGGACATTCTCGCCGAGGTCTCCCTGGCCGAGGCCCAGCAGGAGGAAGCGGGGCGCTACGGCATCCACCCGGCGCTGCTCGAAGCGGCACAGGCGAGCGGGGGGCTGTTGCACGAGAGGGATCGGGAGTCCTCGTTCCCATCGGCGTGGACCGGGGCCGTGCTCGAAGCCGCGGGGGCGCGGGAGCTGCGCGTGCGCCTGCGGCCGCAGGGGGAGGCGATCTCCCTCGGCCTCTGGGACCGGGCTGGCGCTCCCCTCGCCCAGATCGAGTCGCTGCGCACCCGTCCGCTCGACCCCGGGGAGATTGGGGCAGCGCGCCTCGCCGACACCTTCTTCGAGCTCGACTGGAAGGCGCTATCGACGGTACCGGGCCACCGGGCTCGTCCCGTCTCCGCGGCTGCGCCCGAGCGCCTCGCGATCCTCGGCGGGCTCGAGCTCGCCGGTTCCGATCACGGGCGTTTCGAGGACCTCGATTCCCTGCTTGCGGCGCTCGAGCAAGGTGCAGGCGTTCCAGGGACGGTCCTCTTCGAGCTCGACGGCGACGGCGAGCTCTCGGAGAGCCCGGAGGAGCGCGCCAAGCGGGTCCTTTCCCTGCTGCAGCGGTGGATCGCCGAGGAGAAGCTCGAAGCCTCTCGCCTGATCCTCCTCACCCGCGAAGCGGTCGGCGCCGGAGAGGACGAGTCCCCCGAGCTCGCCAGCGCCCCGGTGTGGGGCCTCGTGCGCTCGGCCCAGCTCGAGCGCCCGGAGTCCTTCGCCCTGATCGACACCGACGGCTCCGAGGCCTCGCGCGGGGCGCTGACCGGGGCACTCGCCAGCGGCGAGACCCAGCTCGCTCTCCGCCAGGGAGAGATCCTCGTCCCGCGCGTGGTCCCCGTCCCGGCCGATGCCGAAGCAGGGGACCGGGCTCCCGTCTTCGATTCTCAGCGAACGGTTCTCGTCACCGGCGCCAGCAGCGGCCTCGGCGCCCTGATCGCTCGCCACCTGGCAACCGAGCACGGCGTCCGCCACCTGCTGCTGATCAGTCGCAGCGGTTCCCGGGCGGAGGGTGCGGAGGGGCTGAAGGAAGAGCTGCGAGAGCTGGGAGCGGAGGCAAGGATCGAGGCCTGCGACGTCGTCGATCGGGATCAGCTGAAGGCGCTGATCGAGACGATTCCGTCAGATCGCCCCCTGGGCGCCGTCGTCCACGCGGCGGGAGTCAGCGACGGCGGCGCGATCGCCCAGATCGCCCCGGAGCAGATCGAGCGCGTCTTCGCTCCGAAGACGACGGGAGCGCTGAACCTGCATGAGCTGACCGAGCACCTCGACCTCTCCGCCTTCGTCCTCTTCTCCTCGATCTCGGCGCTGATCGGCGGCTTCGGCATCGCCACGTACGCGGCCGCCAACGCCTCCCTCGATGCGCTCGCCCAGAGGCGCCGCGCGCAGGGGCTTCCGGCCACCGCGATGAGCTGGGGCCTCTGGTCCCAGACGGGCGGCATGACAGCCGGTCTCGAGGAGTCCGACCTGCGGCGCATGGGCCGCACCGGCGTGGGACTGCTCACCGACGAGCAGGGACTGGCGCTCTTCGACGCGGCGCTCGGGGCCGAGCAAGCGCTCGTCCTGACGATTCGTCCCAACCCGGCCGACCTTCGCGCTCAGGCCTCCGGGGGGACCCTATCCCCGCCGCTGCAGGGACTGGTGCGCGTCAAGCCCAAGAGGCTGGCTGCCCCCGGCTCGCTCGCCGCCAAGCTCGCCCCGCTCTCGGAGTCCGAGCAGGAGCGGTTCGTGCTCGACCTGGTTCGTGCCGAGGTCGCCATCGTCCTCGGCCACGGCTCGGCGACCGACGTCGATCCCACCCGGGCGTTCCAGGACTCCGGCTTCACCTCGATCGCGGCGGTGGAGCTGCGCAATCGCCTTGGTGCGTCCACCGGCCTGCGCCTTCCACCCACCGTCGTCTTCGATTACCCGAACCCCGCTGTCCTGGCCGGGCACCTGCGCGCCGACGCGCTGCAGAGCGGCGCCGCGAGGTCGGCCTCGATAAGGGCTACCGCCAGCGATGAGCCGATCGCGATCGTCGGGATGAGCTGCCGCTACCCGGGCGGGGTCGGATCTCCCGAGGAGCTCTGGGAGCTGGTGATGTCCGGCACCGACGGCATCGGCCCCTTCCCCGAGGGCAGGGGCTGGGAGCTGCCGCCCGATGACTCCGAGTCAGGCGTGGGCTTCGTCCGTGAAGGTGGGTTCGTCGGCGATGCCGGCGACTTCGACGCGGCGTTCTTCGGCATCGGTCCGCGCGAGGCGCTGGCGATGGATCCCCAGCAGCGGCTGCTGTTGGAAGCCGCGTGGGAGGCGCTGGAGGATGCCGGGCTCGATCCCGGCGATCTGCGCGGAAGCCCCGCTGGCGTCTTCGCCGGGGCCGGGCAGAATGGCTACGGCGGCATTGCCGCGGCTCTGGGGGGGTACGGCCTGACTGCCGGCGCGACGAGCGTTCTCTCCGGCCGCGTCTCCTACACGCTCGGCCTCGAGGGTCCGGCGATGACTGTGGACACAGCCTGCTCCTCCTCGCTGGTCGCGATGCACCTGGCGTCGCAGGCGCTGCGCGGGGGGGAGTGCACGCTGGCCCTCGCCGGAGGGGTGACGGTGATGGCGAATCCCCTTGCCTTCACCGAATTCGGCAATCAGGGCGGCCTCGCTCGCGACGGGCGCAGCAAGTCCTTCGCCGAGGCGGCCGACGGGGTTGCCTGGTCGGAGGGCGTCGGCGTGCTGGTCCTCGAGCGCCTCTCCGAGGCGAGGCGCAACGGTCACCCGGTCCTCGCCCTGCTCAAGGGCTCTGCCGTCAACCAGGACGGCGCCTCCAACGGACTGACGGCGCCGAACGGTCCCTCGCAGGAGCGGGTGATCCGCCAGGCGCTGGCAAACGCCCGTCTCGAGTCGAAGGACGTCGACGCGGTCGAGGCCCACGGCACCGGCACGACCCTCGGCGACCCGATCGAGGCGGGCGCATTGCTCGCCACCTACGGCCAGGAACGAGAAGAGCCGCTGCGCCTCGGCTCGCTCAAGTCGAACATCGGCCACACCCAGGCGGCGGCCGGAGTCGCCGGGGTGATCAAGATGGTGATGGCGATGCGCGAGGGCGTGCTGCCGAAGACGCTGCACGTCGACGCTCCCTCCTCCAAAGTCGACTGGGAGGCGGGGGAGATCGAGCTGCTCACCGAGCAGGTCCCCTGGGAGGGGAACGGCCATCCGCGCCGCGCCGGCATCTCCTCCTTCGGCATCAGCGGCACCAACGCCCACGTGATCGTCGAGGAGGCGCCCGAGGTCGAGTCGGTCGCAGCCGAGTCGGGGGCAGATGAGGGAGAGGCACCAGCGATCCAGGCCCTCCCAGGCTCGATCCTCCTCGCCCTCTCGGCCAAAGCGGAGCCCGCCCTGGCCGACGCGGCGGAGCGCCTGGCGGCCCACCTGGAGGAGAACCCCGACCTCGACCCGGCCGACGTCGCCTACTCGCTCGCCACCACCCGCTCGGCCTTCGAGCACCGGGCGGTCATCCTCGGGGCCGACCGCGAGGAGCTGCTCGCCTCGCTCGCCTCTCTCGCCAACGCAGATCCCTCGCCCAACGTCCTCAGCGCCCGAGCCAGGGACGGCAAGCTCGCCTACCTCTTCACCGGCCAGGGCTCCCAGCGGCTCGGCATGGGCAGGGAGCTCTACGAGACGGACCCGGTCTTCCAGAGCGCCTTCGACGCCGCCTGCGAGCAGCTCGACCAACACCTGGAGACCCCGCTCAGAGAGATCGTCTTCGCCAAGGGCAAGAAAGCCGCGGCAAAGCTCGAAGACACCGCCTGCGCCCAGCCCGCCCTCTTCGCGATCGAGGTCGCTCTCTATGAGGCGCTAGCCAAGCGCGGCCTCAGGCCCGACCTCCTCGCCGGCCACTCGATCGGCGAGATCGCCGCCGCCCACGTCGCCGGCGTCCTCGACCTGGCCGACGCGGCAAAGCTCGTCGCCGCCAGGGGCAGGCTGATGAGCGCCCTCCCCGCCGGCGGGGCGATGGCGGCGATCGAGGCCACCGAGGCCGAGGTCGCCGAGTCGATCGAGGGCAAACAGCAAGAGCTCTCGCTCGCCGCGATCAACGGCCCGAGCTCGACCGTGATCTCCGGCGGCGAGGAGGCGGTCGAGGAGATCCGCACCCAGTGGGAAGAGCGGGGAAGAAAGACCAAGCGCCTCGCCGTCTCCCATGCCTTCCACTCGCCCTTGATCGAGCCGATGCTCGAGCAGTTCGCCGCCGTAGCCGAGACCCTCACCTACAGCGAGCCCAAGATCGCGATCGTCTCCAACGTCACGGGAGAGACGCTCAGCGCCGAGCAGGCGACCGACCCGGCCTACTGGGTCGCCCACGTGCGTCAGCCGGTGCGCTTCGCCGATGCAGTCAAGGCCCTGAAAGAGCAGGGCGCCGGCACCTACCTGGAGCTGGGCCCCGACCCGGTGCTCTGCGCGATGGCGCGCGAGGCCTTGGGAGAAGAAGGGGACCAGGCCGCCTTCGTCCCCACCCTGCGCGAGAGCCGCCCCGAGGCGGATGCGATCTCGATCGCGATCGCCGGCGCTCACGTCGCCGGCGCCAAGCTCGACTGGGCGGCCTTCTTCGCCGGGACGGGCACCAAGCGCGTGCCGCTGCCGACCTATCCCTTCCAGCGCACGCGCTACTGGCTCGACGCCAGTGTCGGGAGCCTCTCGGATCCGAGCGCGATGGGGCAGACCCCGACCGGCCACCCCCTGCTCGGCGCCGCGATCGAGGATCCCGAGGGCGACGGCCTCACCCTCACGGGCCGCTTCTCGCTCTCCACCCACCCCTGGCTGGCCGACCATGTGGTGATGGGCACCCCGATCCTGCCCGGCGCCGCTTTCTTGGAGCTCGCCCTGCATACCGCCGAGCGGGTTGGAGCCGAGCGGGTCGCAGAGCTCGACCTGCGGGCCCCCCTCTCGATTCCCGAGCGCGGCGCCGTGTTGTTGCAGGTATCGGTCGGCGGCGCCGGCGAAGACGGGCAGCGCCGGATATCGATCCACTCGCGCGCCGAGGGCGGCGGGGAGGAGCTGGCTGGGCCCCCCGAGTGGACCTGTCACGCCAGCGGAGAGCTCGGTGCCGGGCGCCGAAGTGCGCTGGAGCCCCTGGACGAGTGGCCTCCCGGGGGCGCCGAGCCCCTCGACCCCGACACCCTCTACGACCGCCTCGCCGAAGCGGGTCTCGATTACGGTCCCGCCTTCCAGGGATTGAGCGCCGCCTGGCGCCTCGGGGAGGAGGTGTTCGCCGAGGTCTCCGTCGCCGAGGCCCAGCAGGAGGAAGCGGGACGCTACGGCATCCACCCGGCGCTGCTCGAAGCTGCACAGGCGAGCGGGGGCTTGCTGCACGAAGGGGAGGGGAGAGCTCTCCTCCCCTCCTCGTGGAGCGGGGTTGTGCTCGAGGCCAACGGCGCCCAGGAGCTGCGCCTGCGCCTGCGGGCACGGGAAGAGGCGATCTCACTCGGTCTCTGGGACCGAGCCGGCGCCCCCCTGGCCCAGATCGAGTCGCTGCACACCCGCCCGCTCGACCCCGGTGAGATCGGGCCAAGAGAGCGCGGCGAGACGCTCTTCGGGATCGACTGGACTGAGGTCGCCCTGCCCGAGAAGGGCGCTGCGGACCCTGGGGTCGATCTCCTGCACTGCGAGACCGAGAGCGACTCCGGTAGCGCCGAAGCCGCTCTAGAGGCGACCCGAGGCGCCCTAGACGCGATCCAGAAATGGCTCTCCGGCGAGACCCAGACCGGCTCGCGTCTGACCTTGATCACCAGGGGCGCCGTGGCGATCGCAGAGGACGAAGCCATCGACCCCGCCGCAGCCGCTGTCTGGGGTCTCGCTCGCTCCGCCCAGTCCGAGCACCCCGGCCGCTTCGCCCTGATCGACACCGATGGCAGCGAAGCCTCCCGGCGTGCGTTGGAGGCTGTGCTGGCCACCGGGGTCGAAGAGACCCAGCTCGCCCTGCGCGAGGGGGTCGGCCTGGCCCCGCGCCTTGCGCGAGTGCCGGTCCCGGAGCCCGATCAGGAGAGTTCCTCCTTCGACTCCGATCGCACCGTCCTGATCACCGGCGGCACCGGCGGCCTTGGCGCCCTGGTGGCCCGCCACCTGGTGAAGCGCCACGGCGCCCGGCAACTGCTGCTCCTCAGTCGCAGCGGTCCCGAGGCGGCGGGTGCAAAGGCGCTGCAGGGGGAGCTCGAAGGGCTGGGTGCCGAGGTCGCGATCGCCTCCTGCGACGTCTCCGATCGCGAGCAGCTGAAGGAGTCGATCGAGGCGATCCCCAAAGAGCACCCCCTCGGGGCGGTGATTCACTGCGCCGGGGCGCTCTCCGACGCCACGATCGAGTCGCTGAGCGAGGAGCAGGTCGGATATGTGTTCGCTCCAAAGGCAGAAGCTGCCTGGCACCTGCATGAGCTGACCGCCGACACGGGGCTCTCGGCCTTTGTCTCCTTCTCCTCGGGCGCTGGCATCCTCGGCGGCCCCGGTCAGGGCAACTACGCCGCCGCCAATGTCTTCCTCGACGCGCTGGCCCATCGGCGCCGCGCCGCCGGCCTGCCAGCCACCTCGATTGCCTGGGGGGCGTGGGCGGAGCGGGGCGGCATGGTCGGCACCCTCGATGAGGCAGACCGCAGACGGATGGAGCGCTCCGGCATTGGCTCGCTCTCCAGCGAGCAGGGACTCGCGCTGTTCGACGCCGCGCTCGCGGCCGATCGCTCCCTGGCGGTCGCGATCCGCATCGATCCCCAGGGCCTCAGGTCGCTTGCCTCGATCGGCTCCCTTCCGCCAATCCTGAGCGGGCTCGTCCGCGCGCCGCGCCGCCGCGCCGCCGCGGCATCGGCGGCGCTGCGGGAGCACCTCGTCGCCCTCCCGATCGAGGAGCGCGAGCCAGCCGTGCTCGACCTCGTTCGATCTCAGGTCGCCGCGGTGCTGGGCCATGAGTCCGCGGGAGCGATCGAACCTGCCGATGCCCTGCAGGACATCGGCTTCGACTCCTTGGCCGTGGTCGAACTGCGCAACCGGCTCGCGATGGCGACCGGCATGACCTTGCCGGCGACCCTCGTCTTCGACTACCCGACGTCGGCCCAGCTCGCCACCTTCCTGGCGAGTGAGCTCGACTCCACGACCGATCGGTCGTCCTCCTCCGACGGACCGGGGGAGGGGACTCTCCTGTCGTTGCTCGAGGGAGCGGACCGGCAGGGAAAGCTGGGGGAGTTCAGGGAGCTGATCGCGATGGGATCGCGCCTTCGAGCGACCTTCGAGTCACCGCCGGCAGCGGACCGCTCTCCAGGCGCGGTCAATCTCGCCGAGGGCCCGGAGGCTCCCAGCTTGCTCATGCTCCCGGCGGTGGTCGCAACATCCGGTCCGCAGGAATACATGAGGTTCGCGCATGGATTCCGGGGAGAACGAGCTGTTCGCGTCGCTCCCCACCCGGGCTTTCTCGAGGGGGAGATGCTTCCGAGCACCCTCGAGATCGCCGCGGAGGTGCAGGCCGAGGCAATCCTCAGCTACGGCCTCGACGATCCGTTTGCGCTCGTCGGTTACTCGTCCGGTGGCTGGATCACCCATAGGGTCGCCGGTCACCTCGAGGGCAGGGGAGCCTCGCTGGTGGCGGTCGTGCTGATCGACCCGCCGTTCCTCCTGCCCGATTCCTCGCAGTGGCTGGACCCGATCCTCCTGAACAGCCTGCGTGGGACCGATCACGCGGCGGTGCCCCTCGACGATTCCCGCCTGACGGCGTCGATGGCCTACTTCGAGCTGCTCGCCGAATGGCGGCCGGAGGAGCTCGCCACGCCCATCGTGACGATTCGAGCCAGGGAGCTGGCCGAGGGCATGGAGGCGACACACGCTCTCGGGCAAGAGGACGCCTTCTGGAGCTCCCTGCCGGTCATCGAGGTACCGGGAGATCACTTCACGATGATGACGGACCAGGCGAGCACCACGGCGCAGGCGGTTCGAGACTTTCTGGACTCAGCAGGTAATCCGTAGATCGATCAGATAGGAGCTTTCGGGATGGTGCTAAAGACTCGCAAGTGGGGTACGCCAAGTGCTGACAGTGTTGTTTGCATTCACGGCGTGACCCTGAACGGCAGTGTGTTCGCGAGCATGGGGGAGAGGCTGGCCGCGCAGGGCCATTCCGTACTCGCCGTCGATCTGCGCGGGCACGGCGACTCGGGCAACGCGCCGCCCTGGAATATCGCGACCCACGTCGCGGATGTGCTGGAGACGCTCGACGCGGAGGGGGTCGAGCGCGCCGTCTGGGTCGGGCACAGCTTCGGTGGATCGGTTGCGGCGGCCCTCGCGGCCGAGGCGGCGGATCGTACGCGGAGCCTCGTCCTGCTCGATCCAGGCGTGGAAGTGCCGCCGGAGAGGGCGCTGCGGAGCGCCGAGATAGAACGCCTCGATTGGAGCTTCGCCACCGCGGACGGCGCCATCAACGCCCTCCTCTCCAACGAAGCGATAGTCGCTTCCCCGCGCGAGGTCGTCGCGGCGTGGGTGAAGGACGACGTGCGGAAGGGGCCGGACGGCCGCTTCCGCTTCAGCGTCTGCCCCAGCGCCGTGGTGGTGGCATGGAGCGAGATGACGTTGCCGATGCCCCCCATCGCCCGGGTCGCCACCCTCCTCGTCATGTCCGAGAAACCGCTGTTCGACACCACTCGCCAGCAGCAGCGATACGTGGACGAGCTCGGCGATCTGCTGACCAAGGTCGAGGTGCCCAACGGGCACAACGTCTTCTGGGAGTCGCCGGAGGAGACGGCCGGCGCGATCGAGCGCTTCCTCGAGCCGGTGGGCGAGCCGGCCACCGGCTGACCCAGGGTTCAGCCGAGCAGCTCCTCGAAGCGCAGGGCGGCGCGGCTGGGGAGCGCGAGGTCGCCGCTGCGGTGCACGAGGCCGGCGGCGGCGAGATCGCGCACGGCGCGCTCGACCGCGTCCGTCAGGGCGAAGTCCTTGGGCTCGCCGGCGATCTCCCGCTGCAGCTCGCCGAGCGTGAGCTGGATCGGGTGCAGGGCAAGCAACTGCCGTAGGACGGCCGCCTGGAGGGCGGTGTCCTCCTCGATCGGGCTTCGGATTTCGTTCATCTCCTCCACTGCTCCACTACCTAAGGGCGCCGGCCGCCAATCTCTCCCCCCTCGGCCCGCCTAGGCGGGCCCTCGGGCGTCTTTCTCGTCGAGCATTTTCCGCGCCCACTGCGCTCGGGGCGACCAGCGGTAGCGGGCCGGCCCCGCTTGCCCCTTCGCGATCTCCCGCAGCACGCCGCGCCTGACGAGCACGCGCAGGTGGTAGGAGATCCTGCCCGGCTCCTCGTCCAGCTCCGCCGCGATCTCAGCCGCGCCGGCTTCGCCGTCGGGGGACAGCAGGCGCAGGATTCGCCGCCGCAGCGGATGCATGATCGCCGCGCGGCGATAGTGATCTTTCTTGTCGCGGCGCTTCCCGCCGTCCTCGGACCCTGCCATACGAGGAAAGCAATATAGAGGGAAGCGAATTGTTTTGTCTGAAAGCTTCTCGTCTGCGCGGAGCCCCGGGGAATCAGGCCTCGTGGCGGACGCCGCCCATCTCGCTGAACACCGCCGTTACGCCGCCGTCTTCGCGCTGCTCGTCGGCGATCACGTGGGAGACGGCGTTGATCAGTGCCAGGTGGGTGAAGGCCTGGGGGAAGTTGCCGAGGTGGCGGCCGCTGCGGGCCTCGAGCTCCTCGGCGTAGAGGTCGAGCCAGCCGGCCGCCTCGAGCAACCGCTCGCAGAGCTCCCGCGCCCGCGCCGGCTCGCCGATCTCCGAGAGCGCCGAGACCAGCCAGAAGGAGCAGATCAGGAAGGTTCCCTCCTCGCCGCTGAGGCCGTCGTCGGTCTCGTCCACCTTGTAGCGGAGGACGAGGCCGTGCTCGGTCAGCCCGTCGGCGATCGCATCCACGGTGGCGCAGACCCGCGGGTCGTCGGGGGGGAGGAAGCGGAGCAGCGGGATCAGCAGGGTCGAGGCGTCGAGCGCGTCGGTCTCGTAGTGCTGGCGGAAGATCCCGTCGCGGACGCCGCGCTCGAGGATCTCCTCGCGGATCCGCGCCGCGGTGTCCTCCCACTCCTCGGCGACCTCCTCGAAGCCGATGCCGCGGGCGAGCCGGGCGCCGCGGTCGACGGCGACCCAGATCATCAACTTGGATGAGACGTAGTGCTGGGGCTCGCCGCGCGACTCCCAGATCCCCTGGTCGGGATGGGGCCAGGCCTCGATCGCCGCTTCGACCTGTTCGCGGATCAGTTTGCGGTCGGCCGGCGTGCCCGAGCCGCGCAGCGCTTTTTCGTGCAGGTAGATCGAGTCCAGCAGCGCCCCCCAGACGTCGTTCTGGCGCTGGTCGAAAGCGCCGTTGCCGATCCGCACCGGGCGTGCCCCGCCGTAGCCGTCGAGGTGCTCGAGGGTGCTCTCGGTCAGCTCCCGCTCGCCGCCGATCCCATACATGATCTGCAGGTGCGGGTCTTCGCGGCAGACGTCGAGGACGAAGCGCATGAAGTCGCGCGCCTCCTGGTCGAAGCCGAGCGTGTGCAGGGCCCAGAGGGTGAAGGTCGAGTCGCGGATCCAGCTGAAGCGGTAGTCCCAGTTGCGTTCGCCGCCGGGGGTCTCGGGGAGGGAGGTAGTCGGCGCGGCGAGAATCGCCCCGGTCGGCGCGTAGGTGAGCCCCTTCAGCACCAGCGCGGAGCGCTGCAGGTGGATGCGCCAGGGGTGATCGGGGAAGTCGCCGTCGCGCAGCCACTTGCGCCAGAAGTCTTCGGTCGAGTCGAGCCGCTCCAGAGCCTCGGGGGCGCTGCGCGGGCCGCCCAGGTCGTTTTCCCCCCAGGTCAGCGCGCAGAAGGCGGTCTCGTTCTCGCGCAGCCTCACGCTGCCGCGAGCGGCGCCGCCCTCGATCGCCAGCTCCATGTCGCTGGTCAGGCACAGCTCGATGCCGTCGCCGCCGACCGCGGTCGCTTCGCCCAGCTCGCCGCCGCTCCAGGACGCGGCCTCGGCGCCGTAGGCGAAGCGCGGCAGGCACTCCATCTCCATCTCTACCTCGCCGTCGATGCAGGTCATCGTCCGCAGCAGCGAGTGGTCGGACTCGTGTTCGGTCCGCGGGCGCGAGCCGGGACCCGCCTGCTCGACCCAGTCGCCGATCGTCAGCGCGTCGTGGACCACGACCCAGCCGGTGTCGGTCACCCAGGTCGTCTCGATCACCAGCGTCCCCGGCTCGTAGCGGCGGCTGATCGGGACGATGACGCCGCGCGGCGCCAGCCTGAGGTGACCGGCGCTGCGGTCGAGCAAGGCGGCGAAGGTGCTGGCGGAGTCGAAGCGCGGCAGGCAGAGCCACTCGACCGAGCCGTCGTAGGAGACGAGGGCGCTGGTGTGGCAGTCCGAGAGGAAGCCGTAGCTGCCGATCGGCGGGAAGCGGTTTGGACCGGCGCTCACGGAGGTGCCAAGCTACCACCGTGAGCCTCCCCCTTGCCCACGTGGCCGGCGCCTTCGTGCCGATCGAGGTGATCCCGATCACCGTCTCGGGCGTTCTCTACTGGCATCGCGTGATGGTCCTCTCCTGGGACGGGCGCCGGGTGCCGCTCTGGCGCCAGCTCTGCTTCGGCGCCGGCCTGGCGACGATCTCGATCGCGCTCTTCAGCCCGGTCGGCCACATCTCCGACGAGCTCGTGCTCGCCCATATGGGGGAGCACCTGCTGATCGGCGACATCGCCTCGCTGCTGCTCGTCCTTGGGCTGACCCGCTCGCTGCTGCAGCCGATCCTCGCGGTCCGTGCCTTCAACCGCCTGCAGATCCTCACCCACCCGGCGGTGGCTTTCCCGTTGTGGGCGGTCAACCTCTTCTTCTGGCACATCCCGTCGATCTACCAGGACGCCTACGGCACGGCGCCGATCCACGCGCTCGAGCACACCACCTTCCTCTTCTTCGGCTGCCTGATGTGGATGCCGATCTTCGGTCCGCTGCCCAAGCCGCAGTGGTTCAGCGCCGGTTGGAAGGTCGGCTACGTGATCGCGGTCCGCTTCACCGGCGCGATCCTCGGCAACGTGCTGATGTGGTCGGGGTCGGTGCTCTACCCGATCTACGCTCCGGGCGAGCGCTACTGGGGGATCTCGCCGATCGCCGACCAGAGCACCGCCGGCGTGATCATGATGGTCGAGGGAACCTTCCTCGCGCTCGGCGTCCTCGCCTGGGTCTTCTTCGAGGTCGCCCGCGAAGGGACGGAAAAGCAGAACCTGCTCGACCTCGCCCGCGAGCGCGGGGTCGAGCTCGACGAGCGCCGCGCCCAGCGCGCCGTCGCCGCCGGTCACGGGGCGCTGCTGGAGGAGCGACTGACCGGTGCGCGCGATGAATAGGCTCGGGGCCTGGTTCGTGACCGGCTCGCTCGGGCGGGGGTTGGCCTTCGCGATCGACTTCGCCGTGGCGGTGCGCAGGGGCCTGTTGCGCCGCGCGCGATAGGGTCCCGCGCCGATGGAACCCTCCGTCTCAGAGCTTCCCGGCTCACGCGTCAGCGTCGAGGTCGAGGTCCCTGCCGCCGACGTCGATCGCGCCGTGGCCCGCGCCGCGCGCGGCCTGGCGCGGGAGATGCGGATGCCGGGCTTCCGCAAGGGCAAGGCGCCGCCTTCGCTGGTGATCCAGCGGGTCGGCTTCGCGGCGGTGCTCGAGGAGGCGATCCGCGAGGCGCTGCCCGAGTGGTACGAACGGGCCCTGCTCGGCTCCGGCATCGCCCCCGTCGGCGACCCCAGCGTCGAGGTCGTCTCGACCCCTGAGGCCGAGGGCGAGCCGCTGGCCTTCAAGTTCGAGATCGGGGTCAGGCCGAAGGCCGAGCTCGGCGAGTACAAGGGCCTCGAGGTGGGGAAGGCCGAGCCCGAGCCGCCGGACGAGCTCGTCGATCGCGAGATCGAGCGGGTCCGCGAAGGCTTCGCTCACCTGGAGCCGGTCGAGCGGGCCGCCGGCGAGGGCGACGTGCTGCTGGTCGACTTCGAGGGCCTGCTCGACGGCAAGGCGTTCGAGGGAGGGAAGGCCAACGACTATCTGCTGGAGCTCGGTGGCGGCCAGCTGATCGAGGGCTTCGAGGAGCAGCTTGTCGGCGCCACCGGCGGCGAGTCGCGCGCGGTCCAGGTCACCTTTCCCGACGACTACCAGGCCGAGCAGCTCGCCGGCGAAGACGCCGTCTTCGCGGTCGACGTCAAAGAGGTGCGGGAGAAGGTGCTGCCCGAGCTCGACGACGACTTCGCCTCCGAGGCTTCCGAGTTCGACACCCTGGACGAGCTGCGGGCGGACATAGCCAAACGCCTCGCCGAAGCGGTCGGCCAGCGTGCCGAGCAGGACTTCCGCGTCGCCGCGGTCGATGCCGCCGCCGCCGAGGCCAGCCTCGACCTTCCCGAGGAGCTGGCGGTCGCCCGCGCCACTGAGCGCTGGGAGCGGGCCGAGCGCCAGCTGGCGGGGCGCGGCATGAGCCCGGACTCCTTCCTGCAGATGCAGGGCAAAACGCGCGAGCAGGTGATCGAGGATTCGCGGCCGGAGGCCGAAGCGGAGCTGAAGCGCGAGGCGGTGCTGGCGGCGATCGCCGATGCCGAGCAGATCGAGGTTTCCGAGGAGGAGATGATCGAGGCGCTCGAGCATTCCGCCGAGCACGAGAGGACCACGCCCGAGAAGCTGCTCGAGCGCCTGCGGGAGGGCGGCCGCGACGCGATGATCCGCGACGACATCCGCTTCCGCAAGGCGATCGACCTGGTCGCCGAGTCGGCGAAGCCGATCCCGCTCGAGCAGGCCGAGGCACGGGAGAAGATCTGGACGCCGGAGAAGGAGCGCAAGGAGGCCGGCTCGCTATGGACCCCCGACTCGGAGTGACGGCAGCCCGCCGGGCGCCTTCTATAGAGTGCCGCGCATGAGCCCCCTGGTTCCGATGGTGGTCGAGCAGACCTCGCGCGGCGAGCGCTCCTTCGACATCTACTCGCGCCTGCTGAACGAGCGGATCATCTTCCTCGGCACCCAGGTCAATCAGGACATCGCCAACCTGATCGTCGCCCAGCTGCTGCACCTCGAGTCCGAGGATCCCGACAAGGACATCAGCATCTACGTCAACTCGCCGGGCGGCGACGTCTACGCCGGTCTGGCGATCTACGACACGATGCAGTTCATCAAGCCCGACGTGCAGACGATCTGCGTCGGCATTGCGATGAGCATGGGCGCGCTGCTGCTCGCCGGCGGCGCCGCCGGCAAACGGATGTCGCTGCCCAACTCGAAGATCCTCATCCACCAGGTTTCGGCCGGCTTTCAGGGCCAGGCGACCGATATCGAGATCCACGCCAAAGAGATCATCGACACCCGCCGCCGCCTCGACGAGATCATCGCCAAGCACACGAACCAGCCCTTCGAGAAGGTCACGAACGACACCGATCGCGATTACTTCATGAGCGCGGAGGAGGCGAAGGAGTACAACATCGTCGACCGCGTCATCGAACACCACTGAAGCGCCCGCTTCTCCTCGGCCTCGTTCTACTCGCTGCTCTTGCCCCTGCGGCGGCGGCCAACGTATTCAGCCCAGCTGGTGGGATCGGCTTCTACGCGCATGTCTTCCCGGTGCAGGGGCCGCACTGGACGCGGGGCGCGATCGGCGAGTTTGGCGCTCCGCGCAGTGGTGGCCGCAGCCATGAAGGTTTTGACGTCGTCGCCGCCTGCCGCACCCCTCTTGTGGCCGCGGCGAGCGGCCGGGTGCTGCTCACCGGCTATGACCCGATCCTCTACGGTAACTACCTGCTGATCCACGGTCAGGGCGAGGACCGCGGCTACTTCTATGCCCACATGGTCCGCCCGGCCGCGGTCCACCGCGGCGAGCATGTCTGGGCCGGCGAGCGGGTCGGCTCCGTCGGCAAGACCGGCAACGCCCGCACGGTCGGCTGCCATCTCCACTTCGAGATCCACGTTCGAGGTCGCCCGATCGACCCCGAGCCAGCCCTGAGACGCTGGGATCGCTCCAGCTGACCATCGCAGGGCTGGGGTCATCGACATTTCGTCTTGAAGCCTGCGCAATAAATTTACATTCGGCGCACCACCCATTGCATCTCTCTGTCTACAGTGGCAAGATGATGGAGGCAATGAGAGAAAGCTGGACCGACGCGCGCCTGGACGATTTCGCCAAGAGCACCGATGGACGCTTTGACGAAGTCGATCGGCGCTTCGATGAAGTCGACCAGCGCTTCGGCGAAGTCGATCGACGCTTTGACGAAGTCGACAAACGCTTCGATGAGGTCGATCGGCGCTTCTCCGAGGTCGACAAGCGCTTCGACATCGTCGAACGTCGGATGGACAACGGTTTCAGCGAAATCAACGCCCGCTTCGACGCCATGCAGCGCACGCTGCTTCAGCTCGGCGGTGGCATGCTCGTTGCCCTGATCGGCCTGATCGCCACCCAGCTGTAGCTAAAGCCGCAGCTCGTACTCGATCCACTCGCTGCGCTCGGCGCCGGTCGAGTCGTATAGGCGCCGAGCGGTTTTGTTGTCGGGCTGGGTGCCCCACTCGAGGCGGTTGGCGCCGCGCTCGCGGGCGACCTCTGCGCTGGCCTCGATCAGGGCGCGGCCGACACCCTGCCCGCGCTGGGGCTCGCCGACGTAGAGGTCGTTCATCAGCACCGTCTCGGCGGGGACGAGCGAGGTGAAGTGCCAGTAGAGGCAGGCGTAGCCGACCAGCTCCTCGCCGCGCCAGGCGCCGAGCAGCATGCCGTCCTCGCTGGGGGCGAGGAAGCGGGAGAAGAAGGCGCGGTTGCGCTCCTCGTCGACGTCTTCGACCTCGTAGAAGCGCTGGTAGGCGGCGATCATCGGCAGCAGCGGTTGCAGCTGCTGTGTGGAGATCGGCTCGACGCGGATCTCGGCGGGCATCGGCGCCACCGTATCGCGCCGCCCGCAAGGCGCCGCCCGCGGGAAGGGACCGCCGCGGTTCCGGAGTAAACGACGACAGCGACAGGCCGGGTTGCATCCCCCTCTAAGCTTTGGGGCCGCGACGCCGGTGGGAAACTACCGCCCCGCAAGGAGTTGATTTCGCTTTGGCACGTCCCACAGACTCGAATGAGCAGCTCCTCTGCAGCTTCTGCGGCAAGTCGCAGCGCCAGGTCAAGAAGCTGATCGCCGGCCCCGGCGTCTACATCTGCGACGAGTGCATCGACCTCTGCAACGAGATCATCGACGAGGAGCTTGCCCCGCCCAGCGGCGGAGTCGAGCTGGAGAACCTGCCGAAACCGCGTGAGATCCACGAGGTCCTGCAGGAGTACGTGGTCGGCCAGGAGGCCGCCAAGCGTGCCCTCGCGGTCGCCGTCTACAACCACTACAAGCGGGTCCAGATGGCCTCCCAGGGCGAGGATCCCGAGGTCGAGCTGCAGAAGTCGAACATCCTGCTGCTCGGGCCGACCGGCTGCGGCAAGACGCTGCTCGCCCAGACCCTGGCCCGCATCCTCAACGTGCCCTTCGCGATCGCCGACGCGACCGCCTTGACCGAGGCCGGCTACGTCGGCGAGGACGTCGAGAACATCCTGCTGAAGCTGATCCAGGCCGCCGACTACGACGTGAAAAAGGCCGAGACGGGGATCATCTACATCGACGAGATCGACAAGATCGCGCGCAAAGCCGACAACCCGTCGATCACCCGCGACGTCTCCGGCGAAGGCGTGCAGCAGGCCCTGCTGAAGATCCTCGAGGGGACGACGGCGTCGGTGCCGCCGCAGGGCGGGCGCAAGCACCCCCACCAGGAGTTCCTGACGATCGACACGACGAACATCCTCTTTGTCTGCGGCGGCTCCTTCGCCGAGCTCGACAAGGTGATCGAGCGGCGGGTCGGCGACCGCGGGGTCGGTTTCGGTGCCGAAATCTCCTCGCGCGAGAAGAAGGACAAGGGCGAGTGGTTCGAGCAGGTGTTACCCGAGGATCTGATCGAATACGGCCTGATCCCCGAGTTCATCGGCCGCCTGCCGGTCGTCGCGGCGATCCACCAGCTCAGCCGCGACGACCTGATCACGATCCTGACCGAGCCGCGCCACGCCCTGACCCGCCAGTTCCAGCGCTTCTTCGAGTTCGACGACATCGAGCTGGTCTTCTCCGAGGACAGCCTCGAGGCGATCGCCGATAAAGCCCTGGAGCGCGAGACGGGCGCCCGCGGCCTGCGCTCGATCCTCGAGGAGACGCTGCTCGACGTCCAGTTCGAGCTGCCCTCGCGCCGCGACGTGACCAAGTGCGTGGTGACCAGGGAGACGATCGTCCAGGGTCGCCGGCCGACTTTGGTTACCGAGGCGGCGCCGCAGGACATCGGCGCGGCCGATCAGGGCTTGGACGAGGAAACCGCGTAACTACCCCGAGCGAGGCCGGGTACCCCTCTCCAGCAGGCCGTCGCGCAGCTGATCGTTTGCCGAGGGTTCCGGTGTGGTCCCATGAGCCTTCTGGAGAGGGGTACCCGGCCTCGCAGGCGCTGTCAGCTGACCCAGAGAGGTCGGATGCCCCTCCCGCAGAGGCTCACAGAACCGCGCATCGAACCCTTGCCGGCGATCCAGCTGCGCGACGGCCTCTGGGGGAGGGGCATCCGACCTCTCCCTGTATCTAGACTCGCCGCGTGGACGCGGCTAAGCGCGAGAAGCTTGAAGAGACGACCCGCTATGACCCGGGAGAGGTTGAGGCGCGGATCTTTGCTGAGTGGATCGAGGGGGGGTACTTCCATCCAGAGGCCGAGGGGACGGCGGCCGACAACTACTCGGTCGCGATTCCGCCGCCTAACGTCACCGGTGTCCTCCATATGGGGCATGCGCTGAACGGCTCGATGCAGGACGCCCTGGTTCGGATGAACCGGATGAAGGGGCGAAACACGCTCTGGACGCTCGGTACCGACCACGCCGGGATCGCCACCCAGGCCGTGGTCGAGAAAGAGCTGGTGGCGGAAGGCAAGACGCGCCAGGGGCTGGGCCGCGAGGCCTTCGTCGAGCGTGTCTGGGCCTGGAAAGAGGAGTACGGCTCGCGGATCGTCGAGCAGTACAAGCGGCTCGGCGCCTCCTGCGACTACGAGCGCGAGCGCTTCACCCTCGACGAGGGCTACGTCAAGGCGGTCTACCGGGTCTTCAAGCGGCTCTACGACAAGGGCTACGTCTACCGCGACAACTACATGGTCAACTGGGACCCGGGCTCGCACTCGGCGATCTCCGACCTCGAGGTGGAGAACCGCGAGGTCGAGGACACGCTCTACTCGATCGACTACCCGGTCGAGGGCTTCGACCGGGTGCTGACCGTGGCGACGGTGCGGCCGGAGACGATGCTGGCCGACACCGCGGTCGCGGTCAATCCCGGCGACGAGCGCTACGCCGACCTGGTTGGCGGCCACTGCATCCTGCCGCTGGTCGGCCGGCGACTGCCGATCATCGCCGACGATCACGTCGACCCCGAGTTCGGCACCGGGGCGCTGAAGATCACCCCCGGCCACGATCCCAACGACTTCGAGATCGGACGCAAGCACGGGTTGGAGGAGATCGGCGTGATCGGCCCCGATGGGCGCATGGCCGAGGAGGCGGGTGAGCGCTTCGCCGGGCTCACCGCCGCCGAGGCGCAGGAGGCCGTCGTCGCCGCGCTGCGCGAGGAGGGCAGGCTTCGCGCCGAGGAGCCCTACGTCCACTCGGTGCCCTTCTCGCATCGCTCCGGCGCGCGGATCGAGCCGCTGATCTCGCTGCAGTGGTTCTGCCGCATGGACGAGCTCGCCAAGCCGGCGATCGAGGTGGTCGAACGCGATGAGGTGCGGATAACGCCGTCGCAGTGGAAGCGCGTCTACCTCGACTGGATGCGTGAGATCCGCCCCTGGTGCGTCTCGCGCCAGCTCTGGTGGGGGCACCGGATCCCGGTCTGGTACTGCGACCCCTGCGAGGAAACGCTCGTCGCCGAGGTGGCCCCCGAGCGCTGCGGCGCCTGCGGCGGCCCGCTGCGCCAGGAGGAGGACGTGCTCGACACCTGGTTCAGCTCGGCGCTGTGGCCCTTCGCCACGCTGGGCTGGCCCGAGGACACCGCCGAGCTGCGCGCCTTCTACCCGACCAGCTTCCTGACCACGGCGCGGGAGATCCTCTTCCTCTGGGTGGCGCGGATGATCATGACCGGGATCGAGTTCGCCGGCGACGTTCCCTTCCGCGACGTCTACGTCCACTCGGTGATCCAGGCCCGCGACGGGCGGCGGATGTCGAAGAGCCTCGGCACCGGCATCGATCCCCTGGAGGAGATCGACCGCCACGGCGCCGACGCGCTGCGCTTCGGCCTGCTGGCGATGTCCTCGACCCAGGACGTGCGCTTCTCCGACGCCAAGGTCCAGCAGGGCGCGGACCTGGCCAACAAGCTCTGGAACGCTGGGCGATTGATTCTGCTGAATGTGAAGCTCGGCCAGGACCAAGTTCCCGCGGCGGCTGGTGGCGGGACGCCCAGACCCGAGCCAAAATGCGTCGAGGACCGCTGGCTGCTCTCGCGGCTGGAGGCGACGATCGGCTCGGTGACCGCGAAGCTGGAGGAATACGACTTCGCCCACGCCGCCCAGGAGGTCTACGCGTTCTTCTGGTCCGAGCTCTGCGACTGGTACTTGGAGATGGTCAAGCCCCGCCTCTACGAGGGCGAGGCCGAGGTCTCGGCGACGCTGCTCTGGGCGCTGGAGCGGCTGCTGGCGCTGCTGCACCCGATCATGCCCTTCGTCAGCGAGGAGATCTGGTCCTACCACCCCTCGCGCCAGGGTCACCTGGTCGCCAATCCGTTCCCGGAGGTCGACGAGCGCCTGCGGGATCTCGAGGCCGAGGCCGAGGTGCGTGTGGGCATCGAGCTGACCCGTCGCCTGCGCGCCTGGCGCGATCTGGTCGAGGCGCCGGCGGCGACGGTGCTGCCCGCCCGCGCCGAGGGAGCCCCGCCGCGGGAGTTCGTCGGCCGTCTCGCCCGCTTCGAGTTCGGTGATGACGGGGGGGATCCGGTCGCGTCGGTAGGGCCAGTGAAGATCCTCGCCTCTGAGCAGATCGACGCCGAGGCCGTAGCCGCCCGCCTCGAGGCACGGCGCGAGGAGCTGCGCTCCGAGGTGAGCCGCGCCGAGGGCAAGCTGGGCAACGAGAAGTTCGTCGAGCGGGCGCCGGCCGAGGTGGTCGAGGAGGAGCGACAGAAGCTCGAGCGCTACCGCGCCGAGCTGGAGGAGCTCTCCGAATAGACCCCGAGGCCTACCTCGACTCGCTCGAGCCGATCGGGTGGAAGCTGGGGCTCGAGCGCATGCGGACGTTGAGCACCCTGCTCGGCCTTCCCCAGCACCGCTTCGCCTCGATCCACGTCGTCGGCACCAACGGCAAGTCCTCGGTGGCGCGGATGATCGCGGCGCTGCTCGAGGCGCACGGCGTCTCCGCCGGCGCCTGCGTCTCGCCACACACGGCGCGCTGGTCCGAACGGGTCCTGGTGCACGGCGAGGAGATCGGCGGCGCTGAGTTCGCGGCTGCGGTCGAGCGGGCCGCGGCGGCAGCCGAGATTGTCGACCGCGGTCTGCCGGAAGGCGAGGCCGTGACCCAGTTCGAGCTGGCGACCGCCGCCGCCTTCGCCGCCTTCGTCGCCGCCGGGGTCGAAGCGGCGGCGGTCGAGGCTGGCCTGGGGGGGAGGCTCGACGCCACCAACACGATTCCCTCCAAGGTCACCGTGCTGACCTCGGTCGGGCTCGACCACACCGAGTGGCTCGGTGAGACCGAGGAGCAGATCGCCGCCGAGAAGCTGGCGGTGCTGCGCGATCACTCGACCCTGGTGCTGGGCCGGGTGAGCCGGGCCGTGCGGGACCTGGCGGAACGGACCGCATCCGCGCGGGGCGCCGGGCTGACGGTCGCGCCCGAGGACCCGGGGCCCGGGGTCGAGCTGCGCGCTATCGGAGCGTTCCAGCGACGCAACTTCGCCCTCGCCACGGCCGCCGCCGAGGCCTTCCTCGGCGAGCTCGATCCGGAGCGGGTGAGGGCGGTGGGGCAGGAAGTCGAGATCCCAGGGCGGCTGGAGCGGGTCGGGAACGATCCCCCGGCCTACCTGGATGCCGCGCACAATCCCGATGGGGCGAAGGCGCTCGCCGAAGCGCTTCGAGTCATCTCCGGCGATCGCCCGGCGATCGCCGTCCTCGCCGTCCTCGCCGACAAGGACGCGAGGGCGATGATCGAGGCTCTGGCCCCGGTCCTGGCACAGGTCGTCTGCACCGAGCTCCCTGCTGCCTCGGCCCGCCGGCGGAGCTTTGGCGCCGGAGAGCTGGCTCGGATTTGCGCGGAGGCTGGGGTGCCCGCGGAGGCCGAGGCCGACTTTGCCACGGCCGTGCCGCGTGGACGCGAGCTTGCCCTCGAGCTCGGCGGCGCTCTCCTCGTTGCCGGGTCGCACTACGCGCTGGCGCCGGCTCGCGCGGCGCTGGGACTGTGCGAGGATTGACGGCGCAGATGGGGACCAAGAGCGCCGGCACCGAATTGCTCTCGATGATGGCCCTGGTGGCCGCCGTCGTCGCCGCGGTGATCCTGGTCTTCTTCGGGCTCGGCTACCTGTTCGGCAGCCTCTTCCTCTAGCGATGGGCATCACGACAGGGTTCGCGAGGCAGCCGGCGAAGTAGACTCACCGCCGCCTCAGCAGACGGCGACCCCCACATGGCAACCGCGATCTTCGGCATCAGCAACAACGGCCTCAACCTGGTCGTCAACCTGCTCATCCTGATGCTGGTCGTCGTCTGGTTGGCGCTGATCGTCTACACCTACCTCGACGCCAGGCGCCGCATCTCCGACCCTTTCCTGATCGGCTGCGCGACCCTTGCCTCCTTCATTCCCTACATCGGCACCGCCGTTTACGCGATCGTGCGCCCGCCCGAGTTCCTCGAGGACGCCCACGAACGCGAGCTGGAGATCAAGGCGGCGGAGCTGCGGGTGCGCCAGCTGACCGAGCATTCCTGTCCCGGCTGCGGCTTCCCGGTCGAGAAGAACTTCCTGCGCTGTCCCGAGTGTCAGCGCCGGCTCAAGCATCCCTGCCCGAGCTGCAGCAGGCCGGTCGATCCGAAATGGGCCGTCTGTCCTTACTGCGAGACCGCGCTGGGCAAAGGAGAGCGGCCGCGCCGGCGGAAAGCTCCGCCGCGCACGAAAGCGCCCCCCGCCGCGGGCAAGGAGGACAACGAGCAGCAGAGAGATCCTTCGAAACCAAAACGACAGCAAAGGAGCCCCAGCCGTGAGCCGGACCCTGATCCTCGTCAAGCCTGACGCCTTCGAGCGCGCCCTGAGCGGCGAGGTGATCGCACGGTTCGAGCGCAAGGGCCTGCGGATCGCGGCGCTGAAGACGCTGGTGGCCTCAGAGCAGATCGCCTACGCGCACTACGCCGAGCACTCCGAGAAGCCCTTCTTCGGCGAGCTGGTCGAGTTCATCACCGGCGGCACCCTGGTGGCGATGGTGCTGGAGGGCACCGAAGCGGTCGCCGCCGCCCGCCAGCTGATCGGGGCAACCAACCCGGTCGAGGCAGCTCCCGGCTCGATCCGCGGCGACTACGCCCTCGAGGTCACTTTCAACATGGTCCACGGCTCTGACTCCGACGAGTCGGCTGAGCGCGAGATCGCCATCTGGTTTCCTGAGCTTGGGTAGCGACCGGGATGCGGGCAGGGGGTTCCGCTTAACTTTTTCCGAAGACAGCGGGTGGCTGTCCGCGAGCCACTCCGCGGAAAAAGTACAAGACGCTCCACCCCCTGCCCGCATCCCGGTCGAAGCACGAAGCGCATGAAAGTCACGCTGGCGTCCGGGTCGCCGCAGAGAAGCGAGATTCTTCGCAAGCTTGGTGTTGAGTTCGAGGTCGTGGTGCCCGGGGTCGAGGAGCTGACTGGTGGGGACCCTGAGCTTGAGGTGGTCGAGAACGCCCGCATGAAGGCTCGAGCCGTCGAGCGAGATGGGCTGGTGATCGCTTGTGACACCGATGTCGTCCTCGACGGCAAGGCGCTTGGCAAGCCCGCTGACGCGGTCGAGGCCCGTGCGTACCTCGACCGCATGTCGGGGCGAGAGCACGTGGTGATGAGCGGGCTGGTGGTGCTCGACGGCGGCGAGGAGCGCAGCGGGTTGGAGCGGACCGCGGTGGTCTTCAAGACGCTGGACGAGGCTGCCAAGGAGCGCTACGTGCGCTTTGGCGAGTGGCGGGGTCGCTCGGGCGGGTACGCGATCCAGACCCTCGGATCGACCCTGGTCGAGCGAATCGAGGGCAGCGTCTCCAATGTCGTCGGCCTGCCGGTCGGCCTGCTCGCCGACCTGGCGCCGCGGCTCCTATGCGGCTCCGCCGCGTAGGTCCAGCGCCCGGTCGAGGTTGGCGATCAGCGCCGCGACCACCTCGGGATCGAAATGGGAGCCGCTCTCGCCGACGATCAGGTCGGTTGCCCGCTCGCTCGTCAGCGCTGGCCGGTCGGGGCGATCGCTCAGCAGCGCGTCGAAGACATCGGCTACGGCGACGATCCTGCCCTCGATCGGTATCTCCGCGGCGCGCAACCCGTGCGGATAGCCGCTGCCGTCGAACCACTCGTGGTGGGTGAGGGCGATCGTCGCGGCCATCTGCAGCAACTCGCTCGCGGAGCCGGCGAGGATCCCGTAGCCCACCGTCGTGTGGGACTCGACTCTCGCGCGCTCGCTCGGCGTCAGCGGCCCTCCCTTGTGCAGCACCCCGATCGGGATCGCGACCTTGCCGACGTCGTGCATCGGCGCCGCGGCGCGCAGCAGCGCCACCCAGCCGGCATCGAAGCCCAGCCCGGCGCCGAGCAGGGCGGCGGTGGAGGCCACCCAGGCCAGATGACGATCGATCTCGGGGTCGTGCATCTCGATCGCTCCGGCGAGCCGTTCGGCCGTCTCTTGCGCGACTGGGATCGACTCCTCCTCGCCCGGTTTCCCGGCGATCTCGTCCAGCATCTTCTTCCGGCTGGCCGCGCTGGGCGCCCCGGCCGAGTCCCTCCTCGGTCGTAAGGGGATCGTTTGATCCAACGTTACTGATTATAAGTTTCTAAACAGTGACGTGTCTATTAGAAACTAGTTAAGTCCCACCCACGGGTTGCATCTGGGATGATTGCGCCGCAGTTTCCGCCAAACTCATACATGGGCATATTCAGCTACCTGACTGGACTCGGCGGCCGCGACATGGCGGTCGACCTTGGCACCGCCAACACGCTGGTGTACGTGCGCGGTCGCGGCATCGTGCTCTCGGAGCCTTCGGTGGTGGCGATCGACTCGCGCAGCGGCCAGGTCCACGCGGTCGGCGTCGAGGCGAAGCGGATGCTGGGGCGGACGCCGGGGAGCATCACCGCGATCCGGCCGCTCAAGGACGGCGTGATCGCCGACTTCGACGTCACCGAACAGATGCTGCGCCATTTCATCAAACAGGTTCACTCCAACCGCTTCGCCCACCCACGGGTCGTCGTCTGCGTCCCTTCCGGCGTAACCGGGGTCGAGAAGCGCGCGGTCGAGGAGGCCTGCCTCTCGGCCGGCGCCCGCAAGGCCTACCTGATCGAGGAGCCGATGGCGGCGGCGATCGGCGCCGGCCTGCCGGTGGCCGAGCCGACCGGCTCGCTGATCGTCGACGTCGGCGGCGGCACCACCGAGGTGGCGGTGATCTCGCTCGGTGGGATCGTCGTCTCGCAATCGATCAGGGTGGGGGGGACGAGCTCGACGAGGCGATCGTCCACCACTGCAAACAGCGTTACAAACTCGCAATCGGCACCCAGACCGCGGAGGAGGTCAAGCTGGAGGCGGGTTCGGCCTCGCCGCTGTCCGAGGAGGTCGAGGTCGAGATCCGCGGCCGCGACCTCGTCTCCGGCCTGCCGAAGACGATCATGCTCGGCTCGGCCGAGGTGCGCGAGGCCCTCGACGAAACGATCAGCCACATCGTCGACGCGGTCAAGGACACGCTCGACCGCACTCCGCCCGAGCTGGCGGGGGACATAATGGACCGTGGTATTACCCTTGCCGGTGGAGGCGCGCTCCTGCAAGGACTCGAACAGCGCCTCCGCGACGAGTGCCAGATGCCGTGTCAACTGGCAGAGTCGCCATTGACGTGCGTGGCGGTCGGCTCCGGCATATCGCTGGAGGAGTTCGAGACCATCCACCGCGCCAGCAAGATGAACTCGGGAACGGCGCGTGTTTCTTAGACGCCGTTCATACAAAGCGCCAAACTTAGGTTTCTCTCGTGTACCGCAAGCAAGTACGCCGCCGTAGAGCGGTCCTAACGCTCCTGATCATCGGCTCCTTCCTGTTGCTGACGATCACCTACGGGCATAGCTCGGGTGGTCTGCAGCGGGGCGTCAGCACGATCTTCAGCCCTCTTCAGACCGTCGCCGACCGCGCCCTCAAGCCGGCCCGCGACCTGGTCGACTGGTTCGACAAGACCTTCGACGCACGGGGCGAAAACAGCCGCCTCGAGAGCGAGCTGGTGACGGTGCGCCGCCAGGCCGTCGCCGGCCAGGAGGCGCTGCAGGAAAATTCCCAGTTGCGCAAGCTGGTCGCGCTGGACCGGGGCCCGGCGCTAGCCGAATCGGCTTACCAGCCGGTGACCGGTCGCGTGATCGCCCGCTCGCCCACCGTCTGGAGCTCGACCGTGACGGTCGACGTCGGCAGCGGCGACGGGGTCCGGGTCGACGATCCGGTGATCAGCGGCGACGGGCTGGTCGGGCTGGTCGCCTCGACCCAGGGGGGTTCGGCCCAGGTGACGTTGATAACCGACCACGCCAGCGCCGTCTCGGCGAAGGTGGTACCCAGCGGGGTGCAGGGCGTGATCAGGCCCGAAGTCGGTAACCCCGAAGACCTGATCCTCGACTTCATCGACTCGACCAAGAACGTGCATGGCGGGCAGGCGGTGGTCACCTCGGGCTGGCGAGCCGAGGGTCTCGCCTCGCTCTTCCCGCCCGGACTGCCGATCGGCGAAGTGACGAGCGCCCCGATCGTCGAGCAGGAGGCCAGCCAGCAGGTTCACCTCCGCCCCTACGCCGACATCGCCAACCTCGACCTGGTGCAGGTGCTGACCGGCGGGTCGCGGGGATGATCGTCACGCCGAGGATATTCGCCCGCCTCGCCGCGATCGCGATCCTGGCCGTGCTGCTGCAGCTCTCCTTCTTCTCACGGGTCGAGCTGATCCATACCAGCGCCGACGTGCTGCCCGCGGTCGTCGTCTCGCTCGGCTTGCTCGGCGGCAGCATGACCGGCGCCGTGGCCGGGTTCTGGATCGGCTTCCTGGTCGATTGCCTGCTCGTCGCCCCGCTCGGCGGCTCCTCGCTGGTCCTGCTCGGGGTCGGCTACCTCGCCGGCCTCTTCCGCGAGCGCTTCGACATCCACAGCTCACTGGTGCCGCCGCTGCTCTGCATGGGCCTGACGCTGCTCGCCGAGCTGGGCTTCGCCGCCCTGCAGGTGATGCTCGGCGTCGATGCCCCGGTCAGCTCGCTGATCGTCCGCGACATGCTGCTGAAGAGCATCTACGCCTTCTTCCTCGCCTGGCCGATCTACTTCGGCCTGCGGCGGCTGCTGCGCCCGGCCCTGGTCGAGGACCCGAAGGTGACGCGTCAGCGCCAGCCGACCGTCCTGGGGAGGACCTGATGTACCGGCGCGGCGACGAGCTCGGCCCGCAGATGAGCAACCGGCTGGCCCTGCGCATCGCGATCTTCGGCGGTGTCGCACTGGCGCTCTTTGCCGTGCTCTTCTTCCGGCTCTGGTTCCTGCAGGTGCTGAACGGCGACAAGTACCTTGCCGAAGCGAAGAACAACCGCACCCGCGAGTTCCGGGTCAGCGCGCCGCGCGGAGAGATCCTCGACCGCAACGGCAAGATCATCGTCGCCAACCGCGTCAGCCTCGCCCTCCAGGTCAATCCCAACAAGCTGCCCGGGGAACCGCGGCAGCGCCGGGCCGAGCTGGCTCAGCTCGCCAAGCTGACCCACGGCTCCCTGCCCCATCTGCGCAAGACGATGCACGAACAGCTGAAGCTGGCGCCGAGCGCGCCGGTGACCCTGCGCCGCGACGTCGGCAGCTACCTCGTCTTCTACCTGCAGGAGAACCAGGACCGCTTCCCGGGGGTGACGGTCCAGCGCGTCTTCGTGCGCCGCTACCCGCACGGGACGCTCGCCGCCCACATCCTCGGCAACGTCGGCGAGGTCTCCGAAGAACAGCTGAAGGAACGCCGCTATCGCGGCCTCCAGCCCGGCGACGAGGTCGGCCAGGACGGAGTCGAGGACACCTACGACTCCTTTCTGCGCGGCCGGCCGGGGCTGACCCGGATCCAGGTGGACGCCTTCGGGCAGCCGACGCGCAACGGGCAGCTCCTCTCGCAGCCGCCGGTTCCGGGCGACAACCTGAAGCTCTCGATCGACTCCGACGTGCAGGGGGCGGGCGAAGCGGCGCTCGCCGCACGCGGCCTGCCGGGCGGCTTCGTGACGATGGACGTGCACACCGGCGAAATCCTCGGCCTCGGTTCCTTCCCGAGCTTTGAACCCTCGGTCTTCACGCACCCGCTGACCCAGGCCCAGGTCAACGCCCTCTACCGCGACCCGGTCGCCGCGCCGCTCACCGACCGTGCGATCGCCGGCCTCTATCCGACCGGCTCGACCTTCAAGCTCATCACCGCTTTGGCGGGTTTGGAAAGCGGCGTGTTCACGCCGCAGACGGTCATCAGCGACGGCGGCTCGCTGACGGTCGGCGGGCAGAGCTTCCAGAACGCCGGCGGCGCTTCCTACGGATCCCTGACCCTGGTGCCCGCCCTGCAGGTCTCCTCCGACGTCTTCTTCTACACGCTCGGCCTCGACATGTGGGACACCGGCGCGCTGCAGCGCTGGGGGCACATGCTCGGGATCGGCCGGCCGACCGGTCTCGATCTGCCCGGCGCCGCCGAAGGGCTCCTGCCCAGCCAGCACTGGCGCAACCAGCTCTACAAGGAAGGCGAAACCGAACGCCCCTGGTCCGCCGGCGACAACATCCAGC
Source organism: uncultured Solirubrobacterales bacterium (assembly GCA_963770315.1). GTDB lineage: Bacteria > Actinomycetota > Thermoleophilia > Solirubrobacterales > 70-9 > VRUE01. The sequence goes on along the minus strand of CAVYPC010000002.1, from coordinate 1,468,815 downwards.
TCGCCACCGGGCAGGGTGACCTGCAGACCAACCCGCTGCAGATGGCGATCGCCTACTCGACGCTGGCCAACGGCGGCACCGTGGTCACCCCGCACGTCGGCCTCCAGGTCGACGACGCGGCCGGCCGGGTGCTGCGGGAATTCGAGCCCAAGCCGCGCCGGCACGTCAAGTTCAAAGCCGAAAGCCGCGACGCGATCCTGGAAGGCCTGCACGAGGCCGCGCAGGCGCCGGGGGGCACCTCCTACGCCGTCTTCGGCAGCTTCCCGATCCCGGTCGCGGGCAAGACCGGCACCGCCCAGCGGGTCGGTCACGCGGATCAGTCCTGGTACATCGTCCTCGCCCCGTACCCGAATCCCCGTATCGTGACGGCGGTGACGATCGAGGAAGGCGGCTTCGGGGCCGAATCGGCGGCCCCTGCCGCGCTGCAGATCCTGGAAGCGTATTTCGGCAAGCACAGCTCCGGCGAAAGCGGCCCCAACGGCGGGAGCCCGGGCTGATGTACGCGACCCGCACCCGGCGCACCCGCCCCGAGCCCTTCGCCCTGCGACCGGGGATCGCCGAGCGCCTCGGCCTGCCCTACATGGACGCCGCCCTCGGCCTCTCCGCCCTCGGCCTGGTCGCCTTCAGCGTCTTCACCCTGGGCCAGGCGACCCAGCACGACGTCCCCGGCAACCCCGGCTACTACGTCGACCGCCAGATCGTTTACGCCGCGCTCGGCCTGATCGGCATGTACGTGCTCGCCCGGATCGACTACTCGCGCTTCCGCGAGCTGCGGGTCGGGATCTACACCTTCCTCTGCGTCAGCGTCTCGCTGGTCTTCGTCTTCGGCTTCGCGGCCCGCGGCTCGCGGCGCTCCTTCGACCTTCCCTTCTTCAGCTTCCAGCCGTCGGAGCTGGGCAAGCTCCTGCTCGTCTTGGCGCTTGCCGGCTTCGTCATCGACGGCGCCCGGCGGGGCTCGGCACGGCAGCGCACGGTGCGCTACCTCTGCCTCGGCTTCGCCCCGGCTGCGCTCGTTTTCCTGCAGCCGGACCTCGGCACCTCACTGGTGTACGGGGCCATCACCCTCGCCGTGATGTACGTGGGGGGCGTCCGCTGGACGCACTTCGCGGTGATCGGCGCGGCTCTCGTCGCACTCGTAGCACTCGTCCTCGTGGTCGCCCCCGCAGTGGGGACGCCGGTTCTGAAGGAATATCAGCAGCAGAGGCTGACCTCCTTCGCGAATCCCAGCGGGGATCCCAGCGACGCGGGCTACCAGCAGAACCAGGCCAAGATCGCGATCGGCTCCGGTGAGAGAACCGGGCGAGGCGATCGGGCCACCCAAACGCGGCTCGACTTTGTCCCTGAGCGGCACACCGACTTCATCTTCGCGGTGATCGGTGAGCGCTATGGATTCATGGGGGCCGCATTCGTCCTATCCCTATACGCCCTGCTGATCTGGCGGGCGCTGCGGATCGTGACGCTCTCGAAGAACTCGTACGGGACCCTGGTTGCCGGCGGCATCGCCGCCATGTTGCTCTTCCAGGTCTTCGTCAACGTGGGGATGAACCTCGGGATCATGCCGATCACCGGGATTCCCCTGCCGTTGATGAGCTATGGAGGGTCGTCGGTTCTGGCGACTCTCCTCGCGGTGGGAGTGCTTCAGAGCATCCACATGCAAGCGCGCCTCAGCCAGAAAGGCAGGTTCGCCTGGTGACCCCTAGAAAGGGAACCGGCCATGCGTACCTATCTGAACTGAGCTGAATCACACATGAAAAAAACCATCCTGGTGTCCGCCGATCGCGGCGAGACCCGTGTCGCCGTCCTCGAGTCGAAAACCAAAGGCGGCAAACGCAACGTGGCGGAGCTCTACATAGAGCGCCGCGGCCGGCGGTCGATCGTCGGCAACATCTACAAAGGGAAGGTCGACAACGTCCTTCCCGGCATGGAGGCCGCCTTCGTCGACATCGGCCTCGAGCGCAACGGCTTCCTGCACGTCGACGAGATCGTCCTGCCCAACGGCGAGCAGGCGCCGAAGCGGGGCCGCGGCAGCGGCCGCAAGATTGGCGAGCTGATCAAATCCGGACAGGAGATCCTCGTCCAGGTCGTCAAGGACCCGCTCAAGTCGAAGGGCGCGCGGCTCTCGATGAACCTCTCGATCGCCGGCCGTTACCTCGTCTACGCGCCGCAGGGGAGCGGTGTCGGCGTCAGCCGGCGGCTCTCCGAATCCGAGCGCGACCGGCTGCGCAAGATGGTCGACAACACCTACAAGGGCCCGGGTGGGCTGATCGTCCGCACCGCTGCCCATGGGGCGAAGAAGTCCGACTTCGTGCGCGAGGTCGGCTACCTGCACAAGCTCTATGACGTGCTCGAGCGGCGCGCCGAGAAAACCAAGGGCCTGGGCCTCGTCTTCCAGGAGGCGGACCTGCCGGTGCGGGTGCTGCGCGACGTGTTCCTCAGCGATTTCGAAAAAGCCGTGATCGACTCGCCCAAGCAGCTCGAACGGGTGACCGGCTTCTTCCAGCGCACCGCGCCGGAGCTGGTCGGCAAAGTCGAGCTGTACGAGGGCAGCAAGCCGCTGCTGGAGAAATGGGAGATCGACAAGGAGATCGAGTCGACCCTGGTGCGGCGCGTCGACCTGCCTTCGGGCGGCTACCTGATCATCGACTACACCGAGGCGCTGACCGTGATCGACGTCAACAGCGGCAGCTTCACCGGCCGCGGCAAAGGCGGCCTCGAGGAGACGATCACCAAAGTCAACACCGAGGCCGCCGACGAGGCTGTCCGGCAGCTGCGGCTGCGCGACATCGGCGGCATCATCGTGATCGATTTCATCGACATGGCGCGGGCGAAAAACCGCGACAAAGTGCTGAAGACGCTGCGCAAAGCGCTCGACGCCGATAAGTCAAAGAGCTATGTAGTTGAGGTTTCTCCGCTCGGACTGGTCGAGATGACCCGGCAGAACATCACCGATGGCGTGCGTGAGATCCTCACCGCCCCCTGTCCGACCTGCGACGGCGAGGGCGTCGTCCTCTCCGCCGAGACGGTGGCGCTGGAGGGGCTGCGCCAGATGCGCGAGATGGCCGACCGGGACGAGGAGGCGTTCCTGCTGCGGGTCAACCCGAAGGTCGCGGCGGAGCTGATCCAGCCCGACAGCGGCCTGGCCGAGCTCGAGGGGGAAACCGGCAAGCAGTTCCACTTCGAGGGGGGCGACGCGCTCGCGATCGACACCTTCAAACTGATCGAGGCCGGCAGCAGGGCCGAGATCGAGGAGCGGGCGCTGCCCTTCAAGGTCGGCGAGGAGGTGCTGGTGACAATCGAGGAGCCGCACATGTACAACGCCGACGACGCGGTCGCCAGGATCGATTCCTACATCGTCAGCGTCAACGGCGGAGGGCCCTATGTGGGTGCCCGCAAGATGGTCCGGATCGAGCAGGTCGAACGGGCCGCCGCGGTCGCCTCGCTGCTCGGCGACGCGGGAAGTAACGGGGCCGGCGGGGGCGAGAAGGACGCATCGGGTTCCGAGGCTCTAGAATCCGCGCCCTCGCGCAGTAGCCGTGGTGGCCGCAGGGGCGGTCGCGCTCGGTCGGGCTCCACTTCATCGAGCGGCAAGGACGAATGAGCACTTACGCAGTCATAGAGAGCGGTGGCAAGCAGTACAAGGTCGAGAAGGGCAGCTCGCTGCTCGTCGACCGGCTGTCCGCAAAAGAGGGCGACAAAGTCGCTCTGCGCCCGGTGCTGTTCCGCGACAAGGAGGTAGTCGCCGAGCCGAAGGAGCTGGAGAAGGTGAAAGTCGAGGCGACCGTCGCCGAGCATCTGCGCGGCCCGAAGATCAAGGTCTTCAAATACAAGCCGAAGAAGGGCTACCGCCGCCGCGCCGGCCACCGCTCCGAGCTGACCAGGCTCGAGGTGACCGAGTTGAAGCTGGGTGGCGGCAAAGCGGCGGCGAAAGCCGAGGCGAAACCCAAAGCCGAGGCGAAACCGAAAGCGGCTGCTAAAAAACCCGCGGAGAAAAAATCCGCCGCCAAAAAGGACTCCGACGATGGCTCATAAGAAAGGACTCGGCTCCAGTCGCAACGGCCGCGAATCAAACCCCAACATGCTTGGGGTCAAGGTCTTCGCCGGCCAGAAGGTGACCGGCGGCGAGATCATCGTGCGCCAGCGCGGGACCCGGTTCTGGCCCGGCACCGGCGTCGGCCTCGGTCGCGATCACACGATCTTCGCGAAGCAGGCGGGCATCGTTCAGTTCAAGCCGTCGCGCAAGGGTCGGACCATCAGCGTTCTGTCGGACTAGGCAATAGGGGCCGAGGTGCCCCTCCCACGGAGGCCGTCGCGCAGCTGATCGTGGGTTCAGGGTTCGGGTGTGGTTCCGTGAGCCTCCGTGGGAGGGGCACCTCGGCCCCTCTCCACGAGCTCCGGCAGGACCTTGCGCTCGCGATCCATCTGCGCCGCGGAGCTTCGCATCGCAAGCTTTCAGGGCTCTCTGGCGAGTTAGCCCCCTATATAGGTCGGTTTCCCGCCATTACCCTCTTCATCTCATGTACGACAAGGCGAAAATCTGGGTTGAAGGTGGGGCTGGCGGGAATGGGTGCGTGAGCTTTCGGCGGGAGGCTCATGTTCCTCGCGGCGGGCCCGATGGGGGCGATGGGGGGCACGGTGGCGATGTCGTGCTCGTTTGCGATGCCTCGCGGCGGGATCTTGGGGCTCTTCGCGGCAGCAAGCACTTCAGGGCCGGTCGGGGTAAGGGCGGCGAAGGTTCCAACCGGCATGGGGCTCGGGGGGAGGAGCTTTTGATTCCGGTGCCTGCCGGAACTCAGGCGGAGGCGGTGGATGGAAGCAGGGTCGATCTGGTCGAGGCTGGGCAGCGAGCCGTTGTGGCGCACGGAGGGCGCGGGGGGCACGGGAACAAGCGCTTCTCGACCTCGACCCGGCAGGCGCCTCGCTTTGCCGAGCAGGGGACCAAGGGCGAGGAGGGCTGGATCGAGGTCCAGCTCAAGCTTCTGGCCGACGTCGGCCTGGTCGGGCTGCCAAACGCCGGCAAGTCGTCGCTGCTCGCGCGGCTGACGAGAGCCGACCCGAAGGTCGGGGACTACCCGTTCACGACGCTCTCTCCCGTGCTCGGGACGATCGAAGGGGAGGACAGGCAGGCTGTGGTTGCCGACATCCCGGGGCTGATCGAAGGCGCGGCCGACGGCGCCGGGCTGGGGCACGAGTTCCTCGCTCACGTCGAGCGCTGCTCGATGCTGGTCCACCTGGTCGACCTAGTGCCCGCCGGGGGCGATGCCGAGGCGAGCTACGAGGCCGTGCGGGGCGAGCTTTCGGCCTACGGGGCGGGGCTGGAGGGGCTGCCGGAGCTGGTCATGCTCTCAAAGCGCGATCTGCTCCCGGCCGAGCGGGTGGAGGAGGCGGTCGCCGAGTGGCGGCAACGATTCGGCGATCGGGTTCTGGCGGTCTCGTCGGCCACCGGCGAGGGGTTGGTCGAGCTGCGCCAGACGATCCTCGCCGAGCTGCCCGACACCGTGCCCGCCCGCCCCGAGCGCCAGGACTCGAGCGGTGCGGCCGAGTTCGAGGCCGAGCACCGGGTCTACCGCCCGGTCGGCGAGGGCGGCTACCGGGTCGAGCGCGAGGACGACGGCGGCTACCGCGTCCTCGGCCGCGGTGTCGAGCTGCTCTTCGAGCGCCATGACCTGCGCAACGAGGAGGCGCTCGCCTACCTCGAGCAGCGCCTCAGGGAGATCGGCGTCGTCGCTGCCCTCCGAGCCGCCGGCTTCGAGCCCGGCGACGACATCCGCGTCGGCGAGCACGAGTTCGAGCTGCACCCCTAGACGGTCGATCCCGCGACCCGTAGGTGGACAGAGAAGCCTGGCCGGTCTGCGGTCGAATTGACACCCCAAGAGCTCCGCTCTTGGGGTGAGCGATGAGCGCGGCCTACGGCCGCGCAATCACCAGATTGCATAGGCCGCTTCGCGACATTCGACCGCAGACCGGCCAGGCTTCTCTACTCGACACGCCCCCGCAATGGCCGAGATCGTGAGCGCGGTCTCAGGGTGCTCAAGCTTCGCGAGGAACTTCAAGCCTCAGGGGCAGCACCCAAGAGCTCCGCTCTTGGGTGTCAATTCCTGCAGAGGCGCACCCGCCATCCCCACCTAGCCTGCCGAGAAGTCGTGGATCAATCATCTAGGAGCGTTTCTTCGCGGCCGGCAAAAGATCAGGGCCGGTCCCTGATGCGAACGCCCCCTTGGCAAGGGACCATCGCCTGCATGAAGATTTCACGCAGGAAGAAGAGGCACCACAGATATCGCAGCGCCGGCATCGAGCTCGCCGGGGCGCTCTCGATCGCTTCGCAGATGGCCTTGCTCTGTCCTCCCAGCTTTGACGAGTGGGTTCGTCAGGAGCTGGGCGGCGGCGATGCGGGCCACGGTCGTGGGGCGGGTTCGCCGCCGTCCCGCCGCTCGTGAGCCTGCAAGCGGTCGTCGCGGAGGAGCTGCGCGGTCTCTCCGGGCAGGGCATCGTGCCCTTCGACATCCACTCCCACACCGGGGTCGACGTCGACGGAACGACCCGCAGCGCCACGGAGCAGGTTGAGGCCCTTGCGGGGTTAGGTGGCCGCTCGGTCGTCTTTCCGCTCTGCGTCGAGGGCGGCTACGAGCCCGAGAACCGGCGGGTCGTGGAGGAGTGCGCCGCCTATCCGGACACGCTCGTCCCCTTCGCCCGGCTCGACCCGAGGACGAGCGGCAAAGCCGATGCGGAAGCGGCGCTCGCGGCCGGTGCGCGCGGCTTCAAGCTGCATCCGCGCGCCGAGGACTTCAGGCTCGAGCACCCCAACGTCGACGCGATCGCCGCCGTCGCTTCCGAGGCGAGGGTGCCGGTGCTGATCCACGCCGGTGTCGGCGTCGGCTCGCTGGGAACGCCGATCGTCGAGCTGGCGGATCGGCACCGGCACTGCCCGCTCGTGCTCGCCCACGCGGCGGTCTCCGACCTGGTCTGGCTGGGGCCGGTCGCGGTGGAGCACCCGAATGTCTTCTTCGACACCTCCTGGTGGAACCCCAGCGACCTGCTCGCCCTTTTTGCTCTCGTCCCGCCGGGCCAGATCCTCTTCGGCAGCGACGAGCCCTACATGGACCTCGAGCTGGTGTTGGCGATCGCGCTGCGCTGCGCGCGTTTCGCCGGGCTCTCCGAGGAGGCGCTGCGGCTCGTCTTCGGCGAGCAGGCGGAGGCCCTGCTCGGCGGCGAGGAGCCCCTCGACGGCGGGCCCCCCCCTCTCCCCGCCGCACGGGCCACCCACCCCGCCGAGGGCCGGCTGGCGACCTTGCTCGCGGCGGCCGGGGGCGCGATGCTCGGTGGCGGCGATCCGAGCAGGATGCTGGAGCTGGCCCGGGTGGCGATCGGCGAGGACGACCCCGCGGACCCTGCGGGCGCTGGGGCGAGGATCGCCGGCCTCCTCGAGCAGGCCGAGGACGGATCCCCCGAGGCTCCGTGGGCGATCGCGATGGCGATGACCCTCGCCCTCACGCCTGGGGTGCAAAGCGCAGCGTTTTCAGTCTAGAGCGGGCGAGTCCGCGTACCATCGACGCCGGGTGAGCATGGCGGCTGCCGCAACCGCACTTCTGGAGCGCGAGGAGGAGCTTGCGAAGATCGAGCAGCTCCTCGCCGCCGCGGAGGCCGGGGTGGGGGGAGTGATGGTGGTCGAGGGGGAGGCGGGCGCCGGCAAGACCTCGCTCCTCGCCGCTGCCGCTGAGATGGCGGCGCAGCGGGGAATGCTCCTCCTGCGCGCCCGCGGCGGCGAGTACGAGCGCGATTTCCCCTACGGCGTCGTCCGCCAGCTGTTCGAGCCGGTGCTGCGCGACACGGCCCGCCGGGCGGAGTTGCTGAGCGGCAGCGCCGCGCTTGCCGCGCCGGTCTTCGAACCGGGCGCCGAGGCGGCCGAAGGCGGGGCGATCGAGCACGGCCTCTACTGGCTCGCGGCCGACCTGGCCGCGACGGCGCCCCTGCTGCTCGTCGTCGATGACGCCCAGTGGGCCGATCTCTCTTCATTGCAGGCGCTGAGCTACATCGGCCGCCGTCTCGACGGCTCGCCCGCCGCGATGACCGTGGGGGTGAGGAGCGGCGAGCCGGGCTTTCACGAGAAGCTGCTGGACGAGCTTCGCCGCGAGGCGCCCGAGCGGGTGATCGAGCCCTCGCCGCTCTCGACCCGGGCCGCCTCGGCCCTGGTCGCGGGGGAGACCGGGCTCGAGTCGACCGAGCGCTTCGCCCAGGCCTGCTGCGACGCGACCGCCGGCAACCCCTTCCTCCTCGCCGAGCTTGCCCGGGCGCTGCGCACGGCGGAGCTGGAGCAGAGCGAGGAGAGCGTCGAGTGCCTCACCCAGACGGCCGCCGCCGGCGTCTCGCACTCGATTCGCGCCAGGCTGGCGCGGCTCGGCGAGCAATCGGTCGAGGTCGCCAAGGCGGTCGCGGTACTGGAGCCGAACGGCGCTCCGCGCCTGGTCGCGGCGCTGGCGGAGTTGCCGCCAGCCGCTGTCACCGCGGCGGGCGAAAGGCTGATCGCCGCCCGCCTGCTCGCCGACACGTCGTCCCTGGCCTTCGTCCACCCGTTGATCAGGGATGCCGTCCTGACCGGGATCCCCGAGCCGAGCCGCGCTGCCATGCACGCCCGGGCCGCGCGCCTGCTGCACGAGGACGGCCTCGAGGTCGACACGGTGGCCGCCCACCTGCTGCTCGCCGAGCCCGCCGCCGACGAGTGGGCGGTGGCGGAACTGCGCGCCGCGTCCGCCGCGGCGCTTGGCCGCGGCGCCGCGGACGCCGCCGTGCGCTACCTGCGGCGGGCGCTGCGTGAGCCACCGAAACAGGCCGAGCGGCTGGCGGTCAGCCGCGAGCTGGGAGTCGCCCTCCTGAGGTCGAACGACCCGGAGGGGCTCGAAGTGCTGCGCACGGTGCGCGCCGCGACCGCCGACTACGCGTTGCGGGGAGAGATCGCCTACGAGCTGGCGAGCTCGCTCGGCCTGCGCAACGGCAACGAGGAGGCCACCGGCCTGATCGAAGACTCTCTCTCGGAGCTGCCCGATCCGGATGGCGAGCTCGGCCTGATGCTGCGCGCCTGGCTCCTGATCCAGGTCGTCTGGGGCCTCGAGCGGATCCCCGGGGAGGCGATACCGGCGCGGATGCCCAGCGCCGACACGCTGCCCGGTCGTGCGGTGCTGCAGGGGATGGCGGCCCTCGATTCTCTCGGCTTCGGTCCTTTGGAGCGATCGCGGCGAGTCGCCGAGTCGGCCATTGCCGACCCCGACACGTTGTTTGCCGATGCCGTGGCGGGGCTGCCGCCGCAGGGTTCCCTCGTCGCGCTGGTGCTTGCCGACCGCGGCGGAACGGTGACCGGGCTCTTCGACTGTGCGATCGAAGGTTCTCGCGAGCGGGGCGTTCTGCCGGGCGTGGGTGGGGGTCACGGGGTGCGAGCCCTCGCCCATCTCCTCGACGGCGATCTGCGCGAGGCGCAGGCCGACTCGGAGATAGCGGTCGGCGTGCTGCGGCCCTTCGATCTGGTCGCGCCGCGCGCTTTCTGGTCGGCGGTTGCCATGCAGGTGCTGCTCCGCCGGGGAGAGCGGACCGCTGCCGAGCGGCTGTACGAGGAGCTGTGGAGCGGATGGGAGCGCGTTGCGGGCTGCCCCGGGGCGGTCCTGCTCAGCACCCGCGGCGAATTGAGGGCGGCCGCCGGGCGCCACGCCGAGGCGAGGAACGACTTTCTCGCTGCATCCGAGCGGATTCCCTGGCTGCCTTTCGCCAACCCCGAGGTCTTCCCCTGGCGGATCGGGCTCGCTCGCTGCGAAGCGGCGCTCGGCAATGACGAGGAGGCGCGGCGGATCGCCGCGGAGGCGGTCGAGCTCGCGCGCGAGGCCGGCGGCACGCGGGGCATCGGGGTCACGCTTCGCGAGCACGGTGTCGTCACCGGGGGCACGGAGGGCGTCGAGCTGCTGAGGGAAGCGTCGGAGGTCCTGGGAGGCACGCGAGCGCGATATCAGCATGCCGAGGCGCTGCTCGAGCACGGCGCCGCGCTGCGCCGCGGCAACTTCCGCAAGGAAGCGCGCGAGCCGCTGCGCGAGGCGTTGGAGCTGGCCCACCGCTGTGGTTCCAGGCCGCTGGAAGAGCGAGCCCGCGTCGAGCTTGCCGCCACGGGCGCGCGACCGCGCAAGGCCGTCTTCACCGGAGTCGAATCGCTCACGCCGAGCGAGCTGCGCGTCGCCCGCATGGCCACCGAGGGGATGACCAACCGCGAGATCGCCCAGGCCCTTACCGTCACCGCGAAGACGGTCGAGACGCACATGCGGCATGTCTTCCAGAAGCTCGACGTGGCAAAGCGAACCGAGCTGGCGGGCCCCCTCGCCGCGACTGATGGGTAGGCGCCCAAAACCCCACGTTATGTCGCGGCTCATCGACGCCGGGTGGCGACGCGCGTAGCAGCGCGGAAGGCGCCGGGGAAGTTGCGCGCCAGGCGCGACGCGACGCGATCCCCCACCTGATGCTCCCGCGCTGAGGGGGGCAGTGGCTCGGGCGGACGCTCGTCGGTGACCGCCAGCAGGCGCCACCGCCCCGGCACGCCCTTCAGCTCGTGGCTCCCGCGCTCCTCGAAGCACAGCCCCGAGCCGATCACCAGCTCGGCGACAGTCGAGGAGACCAGGACTTCCCCGGGCCCGGCCGCGGCGCTGATACGGGCGCCGATGTGGACGGCCATGCCGCCGAGGTCTTCGCCCATCAGCTCGCACTCGCCGGTGTGCACCCCGGCTCGCACCGGCAGGCCGAGCGAGGCGAGCGAGCCACACAGCTCGGTGCCGCAGCGGACGGCGCTGGCCGGGCTCTCGAACGTCGCCAGCGTGCCGTCACCGAGCAGCTTGACCAGCCGGCCGCCGAAGCGTTCGACCTGGTCCTCGGCGGTCGCGTTGTGGCGCTCGAGCAGCTTGCGCCACTCGGAGTCGCCGAGCTCGGCGGCGCGACGGGTCGAGTCGACGATGTCGGTGAAAAGGAGTGACGCGAGGGCGCGATCGACCGGAGCGGCGGCGCGCCCGCCGGTCACGAAGCTTTCGATCTCGTCGGCGATCGTGCCCTGGTCTCCATACCAGAAGGCGTGGTCGCGGCCCGGCAGCTCGACAAACCGAGCGCCGGGGATCAGCTCCCCGAGCTCCCGTCCGCACTCGACCGGTATCAGCTCTTCGCTGCGATGAAGGACGAGCGCGGGGACGCGGATGCTCGGCAGGACGTCGCGCACTTCGATGCGGTAGGCCGCATCGACCAGCGCCCCGACCATTCCGGGACTCGCCGCGGCGCGCTCGAACGCGGCGGCGAGCCGGCGCTGGAAGCCACCCGCCACGCTCGGTGCGAAATGATCGATGGTCTTGCCCGTTCCCCAGTGCGTGACGATGCTGTCGAATTGACGTTCGGCGGCAGCCCAGCGTTCGCGCAGCTCGCGGTCGGCGTCCTCCCGCGGTCTGCCGGAAAAGGCGCCGTAGAGGATCAGCGAGGCGACGCGCTCCGGCGCGCCCGCGGCCAAGAGCGCGCTTGCCGCCCCGCCCTCGGAAAAACCCATCACCACCGCCCGCTCGCTGCCGGCGGCGTCGAGGACCAGGCGAATGTCCTCCGTGCGCTCCTCGAGCGACGGCAGGTGCGGGATCGGGTCCGAGCAGCCGGTTCCGGGCTTGTCGTAGGTGATTACGCGGGCAATCGATCCCAACCGGGTGAAGAACCGCGTGTATCCCGGATCGGCCCAGAGCAGGTCGAGGTGCGAGATAAAGCCGGGCGCGTAGAGCAGGTCGACCGGGCCGGATCCCCATTCCTGGTACGCGATATTGACCCCGTCCGGCCTGACCAGGTAACGGGTTTCCGATGGCAGCACGACTCTAGATTAGTACCGTTGCACCGATCCGAATTGCTAACAGGAGGTGTTGCTTTGCAGCCGACGCAGCAGCAGAAGGCCGAGGGCTTCCGCGCTCTGCACGAAGGTGAGGCCTTCGTCATCCCCAATCCCTGGGATGCGGGTTCCGCAAGGGTGATGGAGGCCCTTGGGTTCAAGGCACTCGCCACGACCAGCGCGGGATTCGCCTTCACCCTGGGGCGCCGGGACGGCGGCGTCACGCTCGACGAGCTGGCCGAGCACGTGGGCGCCCTCGCTCGGGCGACGGATCTGCCCGTCTCGGTCGACCTCGAGAACGGCTTTGGCCCGGACCCGGCGGACGCGGCCACCGCCATCTCCCGGGCGGCCGGGGCCGGTGCGGTCGGCGGCTCGATCGAGGATTACGACCCCGAGGACGGGATCTACGCCTTCGACCACGCGGTCGAGCGGGTCGCGGCGGCGGTCGAGGCGGCCCGGGGCCTGGACTTTCCCTTCACCTTCACCGCGCGCGCCGAGAACCACATCCGCGGCAACCCCGACCTCAAGGACACGATCGCCCGCCTGCAGGCCTACGAGAAGGCGGGCGCCGACGTCCTCTACGCGCCTGGCCTGGGCAGCGCGGATGAAATCCGCGCGGTGTGCGAGGCCACGACCAAGCCGCTCAATGTGCTCGCCCTGCCGCACTTCTCTGTGGCTGAGATCGCCGCCGCCGGTGGGCGGCGGATCAGCGTCGGCAGCCTCCTGACCTGGGTCGCGATAGACGCGATGGCCGACGCGGCGATCCAGATCCGCGACGGGGGCGACCTCTCGGGCCTGAAGGTCTCCGGCCGGATCGGGGAGTGGCTCCGCGGTTGAGGCACGGGCGGTGGCCGCTGTAACGCCGCGGGCCGCTCATACACTTGCCCAATGACCCTCGTCGTCAAGCTCGGTTCCTCGATCGTCGCCGCCGACGACGGTGAGTTGCGCGTCGACGTGCTCGACTCCGTCTGCGCGCAGGTCGCCGAGCTGGAGCAGGGCGGCGAGCGCGTCGCGATGGTCACCTCGGGCGCGATCGCGCGGGGAATACGGCTGATGGACCTGCCGGCTCGGCCGCGTGCGATGGACGAGCTGCAGGCCGCCTCGGCGGTCGGCCAGGGCGACCTCTTCCGGGCGTACCAGAGCCGTCTCGCGCAGGGCGGCACCCGCTCCGCCCAGGTGCTGCTGACCGCCGCCGACATCGCCGCCCGCACCAACTACCTCAACGCGCGGCAGACGCTGCGGCGACTGATCGATTGGGGGGTTGTGCCGGTGGTCAATGAGAACGACACCACCGCCACCGACGAGATCACCTTCGGCGACAACGACTTCCTTGCCGCGCAGGTGGCGATCCTGCTCGACTCCCGCCTGCTGGTGCTGCTCTCCGACGTCGACGGGTTGCACCGCAGCGACCCCCGCACCGATCCGGACGCCGAGCCGATCGCCGCGGTTGACGATTTCGCCGAGCTGAGGGAGATGCAGATCGGCGACCGGACCTCCGCTTTCGGCTCCGGCGGCATGCGCAGCAAGGTGGCGGCCGCCGAGATGGCGGCCGAGTCGGGCATACCGGTGACGATCTGCAACGGGACGAAGCCGGGAACGCTGCTTGCCGCCGCCGCTGGCGAGGTGGCCGGCACGCGCTTCGCCGCCCGAGCCGGCAAGGCGTCGAGCTTCAAGCTCTGGCTGAAATACGCCAAGTCGCCCCGGGGTCGAGTGACGGTGGACGAAGGGGCGGCGCGGGTGCTGCGCGAGAGCGGCTCGAGCCTGCTGCCGGTTGGCATCGTGGCGGTCGACGGGAACTTCGAGGCGGGCGACGCCGTCGAGGTCGCGACCGACGGCTCGGTGATCGGCAAGGGGATCGTCGACTACGCCTCTCACGAGCTCTCCGGCGTGATCGGCTTGAAGACCGAGCAGGTCCGTGAGCGTCTGCCGCACGCGGCCGACGAGGTCATCCACCGCGACCGCTTCGTACTCGTCTAGAGAACGGGAATAGTGCGATAAGCGCCACCCATGCGCGAATATGTCGCGCATGGGTGGCGTCGCAATCGTCGTCTTCAGCGACCTGGTCGATTCGACCGCGTTGCTGGCGATGCTCGGGGACGATCGGATGGAGGCTCTCCGCCGGGCCCACATCTGCGACGTTGCCCAAGCGGTCGAGGGCGGCGGCGGCCGGGTGGTGAAGACGCTGGGCGACGGCGCGATGGCGAGTTTCGAGAGTGCGCTCGGCGCGCTCCGGGCGGCTGCCGGAATCCAGGCGTCGGTCGAGCGGTTGGACGCCTCCCACGGTGGGATCGGCGTCGCGGCCCGGGTCGGCATCGCGGCCGGGGAGCCGATCGCCGACGGCGACGACCTGCACGGGATGACGGTGGTTATCGCCAGCCGCCTCTCGGCCGCCGCGGGAACCGGCGAGGTGCTCGTCCAGGATCTTGTTCATGGCCTGGTGGCGTCGCGCGATGGCGTGGTCCTCGACGTCGCTCGCGACTACGAGCTGAAGGGGGTGCCGAGTCCGGTGCGGGCCTCGGCGCTGCTCTGGCGCGAGCTGGCCGGATCGACCGTGGAGGCCCCGGATGGCGGCGATGGCGAACCGGATTATTCCCTGTCGCCCGAGCTAGGTGGCGTATCCCCGGCGATGGGCCTTCGCTTGCCCGCTGTGCTCGCCGCTTACGCGGATGAGCCGTTGATCGGCCGCGACCGTGAGATCGCGGCGCTGCGCGAGGCGACGGCGCCGCGCGAGGGCCGGCGCGCGGTGGTGATTTTGGGGGAACCGGGGATCGGCAAGACCCGCCACGCCGCCGCGGCGGCAGCCGAAGCCCATGCGCTGGGAGCGGCGGTGGTCCTGGCGCGCTGCCCGCCGGAGGCGGTCGTCCCCTTCGAGCCGTGGGTGCGGGCGATCGGCGAGCTGGCGCGCGCCGGCGACGAGGCGCGGCGCGAGATCCTCGCCAGGGAGGCCGGCTCGGAGCTGGCATCGCTGGTGCCGGAGCTGAGCGAGCACTCCGACCTTGGCGAGCAGGCCGGTGCCGACAGGATGGTCGCCGCCGAGGGCGCCCGCTACCGCCTGCTGCGCGGTGTTGCCGCGGTGCTCGAATGCGCCGCGGGCGATGGGCCGCTCCATGTCGTCCTCGACGACGCCCACTGGTGCGACCCGGCTTCGGCGCAAGCTCTCGGCCATCTGCTCGAGAGCATTGCGGCGCCGTTGGTCCTGGTGGTGACGGCGCGCGACCGCGAGATGGGACGCCGCCACCCGGTTTCGCGCGTGCTCTCCGACCTGCGGCGCACCGGCGACTTCGAGGAGATGCACCTGGCCGGGCTCGACGCCTCCGGTTTGGCGGCATTGATCGACGCCAAGGTGGGCCGCGGGATCACCCCCGGGCTGGCGGCCCGGCTCCAGGCTCGCACCGCCGGCAATCCGTTCTTCGCCGGGGAGCTGGCCCGCGATCTCGACGGGCGTGGCGCGCTGGCCGAGGGCGAGGCGCTCGACAGCGCGCCGGTGCCGGACGCGGTTGCCGATCTGGTCGAGGAGCGCCTCAGCCGGCTGGACCCCGAGACCGAGCGATTCCTCGCCGCGGTCGCCGCGATTGGACCCTCCGCGCCGGTCGCGTTGGCAGCCGAGGCCGCCGGGCTCGCCCGAGGGGACGCGGAGCGCGCCGTGCAGGAGGCGCTCTCGGAGCACCTCGTCGACGACGTGGCGGCGGCGCGACCGACGATCGCCTTCCCGCACGCGCTGGTCCGCGAGGCGCTCATCGCCGGAACCGGCGATGCAGCCCGCGCCCGATTGCACCTGGCGATCGCCAGGGCCCTGGAGGGCGATCCCGAGGCCGAGCCGGCCGAGCTGGCGCGTCACTTCGGGCTCACGGTCGAGCTGGCGGGCCCCGAGCCGGCGATTGCCGCCTATCGCACAGCCGCCACCGTGGCCGCCGCAGGGCACGATCACGAGCAGGCGGCCTCCCACATGCGCAGTGCGCTCTCTCTGCTGCCCGAAGACGAGCCGGCGACGCGGGCTCGGGCTCTGCTCGAGCTTGGCGAGCAGGAGCTGCTCGGCGCCGACCTGCTGCGGGCTCGCGACTCCTTTCGCGCGGCGGTGGAGGCGGCGCGCGTCATAGGCGATGCGGTCACGCTCGCCAATGCCGCCCTCGGCTTTTCCGGCGATGACGTCGGCTTCGGCTGGGAGGCGGGAACCGACGATCCGGCGACGGTCGAGCTGCTGCGCGAGGGTCTGGAGGCGCTGGGCGACGACGAGCCCCGGCTGGCCTTGAGGATGACCTTCAGGCTCGCCTATCTGGAGGCCTTCACCGACGACGACTTGCTCATGCAGACGCTCGACCGCCGCGCCGCCGCGCTGGCGGAGCGCATCGGCGACGCCGAAGCGAAGCTGTTCGCGCGGTTTACGACCCTGGTGGTGGAGTTCGCTCGTGGCGGGGTGCCGCCGGACATGCACCGCTTCATGGCCAGTATCCACGCATTGCTCGTCCTGGCGGAGGAATGCGGTCGCGAAGATCTCCTCTTTCGGGTGGTCCAGTGGGTCGCCGCCGCCGAGTACGAGATGGGGCACATTCGCGAGTGCGAGGAAGCGGTCGAGCGGGGCGCCGAGATCGCGCAGCGCCTCGGCACGCCCCGCTTCACCTGGGAGGTCGACTTGAATCGCGGCATGCGCCTGATGGACCGGGGCGATCGCGACGCGGCGGAGGTGCTCTTGCGGCGTGCCGGCTCGGTCGTACGGCGGCTGCGCCCCGACATGCACATCGTGGTGGAGCTGGCCGAGCTGCTGCTCGGGGAGTGGTTCTACGACGGCGACGCCACCTCGAACCACATCATCTTCGACGCGATCGAAGAGGTCGCGCCGCGGGGGCTCATAACCGCGGCGGCTGCAGCCGGAAACGCCTCCAGCGCCGACTTCGAGACGGCTCGGGGTCAGATTCGACGGCTGCTCGGCGACGCAAGCGACCTGGAGCCTTTGCGGCGCCCGGACGGACATATGCCGTTGACGGTCTGCTTGCTCGCGCTGGCGGTCAGCCTGGTCGGAGACCGAGAGGGCGGAGTCCAGCTGCGAGCGTTGCTGGAGCCGTTGCGCGGCACCCTCGCCGCGGGTGCGCCTTCGATCAACTTCGGCCAGCTTCCCGAGTGGCACATCGGCCGTCTCGAGCTCCTTGCCGGTCGGCCCGACGCGGCGGTCGAGGAGCTGCGACCGGCACTGCGAAGGTCGGACGAGATGGAGATGGTCTGGGCGTCTGCCTGGCTGCGAATTGACCTCGCCACGGCGCTGCACAGGCGGGGCCGCCCGTCCGATGCCGCCGAGGTGCGGTCGATGCTGGCCGAAGGGGAAGAGCTGGCCGAGCGTTACAGCGTCGGCTTGGTGAGCAAGTACGCAGCCGAGGCGCGAGCCGAGCTCGAGGGGGAAGCGGCGTCAGTGCCTCAGCCCCACGAGGAGCACTCCCGGCCCTTGCGCGTGCTGGCGACTCGTGGCGGACGACGGGCGTTGACCGCGATGGCGAATCGCCTCGACGACGCCGACCTCGAGCGTCGTTTCGCCGAGCCGCGGCGGCAGCGAGCGCTCGTTCGTGCGATGGCGCGCGGCTTCCAACCCGGCAAGGCCGGCGGCTTCTCAGGGGTGGTTGCCTATGAGCTGGAGCCACTCGCGATCGAGGCCCCCTCGGACTCGCCCTGGCGCTGGGCAATCGAGGTCGACTCCCAACGGGGCAAGGCGCGCCTGCTCGAGCCGGCGCCTCTTGAGGCCGCGGTCACCGTCCATCTCGGCCTCGCCGACTGGGTGCGAGTCGTGGCGGGAATCCAGGACCCCCTCGCCGTGATGGTGGCGGGCCGCGGCAGTGTTGAGGGGGACGTGCGGCTTTCGGTGCGCCTGCAGGCGATGTTCGGAGGCTAGCTTGGGGTGGGGAGCCCCACCCCGCCAGTTACCCTTAGCGCCTATGGCTGTTGCTGCGAAAACCGTCGCTGAAAGCTGCTCTGCGGCGCAGCGGGCGGCGCGCGAGCTCGGCGCTGCGTCGACGGCGACGAAGGACGCGGCGCTGGAGGCGATCGCGCGACTGCTGGGCGAACGGGTCGCGGACGTGCTCGAGGCGAATGCCGCCGATCTGGCCGACGAGCGTGCCGAAGGGCTCACTCCAGCGCTGCGGGATCGGTTGGCGCTGAGTGCCGAGCGGGTCGCGGCGATGGCCGAGGGCGTGCGGGCCGTCGCCGCCCTGGCTGACCCGGTCGGCGAGGTGCTCGACCGCAAGACTCTCGAGAGCGGTCTCGACCTGACCAAGCTGCGGGTCCCGCTGGGAGTCGTCGCCGTCGTCTACGAGGCGCGGCCCAACGTGACGATCGACTGCGCGGCGCTGACGATCAAGAGCGGCAACGCGATCGTCCTGCGCGGCTCCCACTACGCCGAGCGGACCAACGGGGCGCTGGCGGCGATCGTCCGCGAGGCGCTCGCCGAGGTCGGGCTGCCGCAGGACGCCGCGGTCCTGCTGGCGGGAGGCGGACACGAGGACCTCGCCGAGCTGGCCACCCAGGAGGACACCGTCGACCTGCTGATCCCACGCGGCGGCGAAGGCTTGAAGAGGGCGCTGAAGGACGTCGCGACGGTGCCGGTGATCTACGCCGCGGCGGGCAACTGCCACGTCTACGTCCATGCCGACGCCGACCTCGAGATGGCGCGGCGGATCGCCGTCAACGCGAAGACGCAGCGGCCGGGCGTCTGCAACGCCGCTGAGACGCTGCTGGTCGACGCCGCCGTCGCCGACGACTTCCTGCCGGCGGCTCTGGCCGAGCTGCGCGCCGCCGGGGTCGAGCTTGTCGGCGACGAGCGCGCGCGGGAAAGCGCCGCCGAGATCGAGGTCGGCGTCGCCGGCGAGGACGACTGGGACAGCGAGTACCTCGACCTGAAGCTGGCGGTTGCCGTCGTCGACTCGCTCGAGGAGGCGATCGATCGCGTCAACCGCCACGGCACCCGCCACTCGGAGGTGATCGTCACCCGCTCCGAGGACGCCGCCGCCCGCTTCGCCGCGGGCGTCGATGCCGCCGTCGTCTACACCAATGCCTCGACCCGCTTCACCGACGGCTTCGAGTTCGGCATGGGGGCGGAGATCGGCAACTCGACGCAGAAGCTGCACGCACGCGGCCCGATCGGCCTGCGCGAGCTGACCACCTACAAGTACGTCGTCCGCGGCGACGGCCAAGTGCGTGAGTAGCGCCACTGTGGCCGACACCCATCGGTCCGCCGTCGGCGTCCTCGGCTCGGCGTTCAACCCGCCCCACCTGGGCCATCTCGCCCTCGCCCAGGAGGCGCTCTGGCAGCTCGATCTCGACGAGGTCGTGCTGGTGCCGACCGGCGAGGCGCCGCACAAGCGGATCGTCGACGACCCCGGTCGCGAGCTGCGCCTGGCGATGACGCGGCTGGCGGCCGCCGACGACCCCCGCTTCACCGTCTCCACCCTGGAGGTGGAGCGGGAGGGACCGTCCTACACGTATGAGACCTTGGATCTGCTTGCACGCGAAAAGGGAGAACCGGATTTGGTGTTCGTGATGGGGGCGGATGCCGCCGTCGGGTTCGAGAGCTGGCGCGAACCGCTGCGCGTCGTCGAGCTGGCACGGCTGGCGGTGGCCCGTCGTTCGGGGATCTCCGACGCCGAGGTCGGCGCGGTGATGCGCAGCGTCAGCGCCGAGGGTCGGGCGACGATGCTCGAGATGCCGCAGTTCGGCGTCTCCTCCTCCGCGGTGCGAGAGCGGGCGGCGGCCCGCAGGCCGCTGCGCTACCTGGTGCCGGAGGCCGTGGCTCGGTTCATCGAGGAGAAGGGGATCTACTCGTGAGCGGGCTCGACTCGGAGGCGCTGGCGCAGCGGCTGGCCGAGCTGGCCGACTCCAAAGGGGCGACCGAGATCGTCGTCCTCGACATGCGCGCCCTCGCTTCCTACACCGACTTCCTGGCGATCTGCACGGCGCGCAACGAGCGCCAGGCGCGGGCGATCGTCGACGAGGTGAAGCTGCGCCTCAAGCAGGAGCACGACCTCCTTCCCGGGGGCGTGGAGGGGGAGAGTGCGGCCGGCTGGATCGTGCTCGACTACCTCGACGCCGTCCTGCACGTGTTCACGGCCGAGGAAAGGGAGCGCTACCGGCTCGAGGAGCTCTGGCGAGAGGCGCCGCGGACCGAGCTGCAGCCGACGCAAGATGGCGTCCGAGGGCACCTCTACGGTGCCGCGCATGGGTAGCTTCAAGCGGGCGCTCCTGGGCTACCGTCGCGACGAGGTGGATGCGGCGATCTCGGTGCTGGAGCGCGACTCGATCCAGGCGCGGGAGCGATCGCGCCACGCCTCCGACGCCGCGGCGGAGGCGGAGGCGGAGCTGGCGTCGCTCGCCGGCATGGTGATCGAGCGCGAGCGGGAGATCCGCAGCCTGGGCGAACGCCTGCGCGAGGCGAACGAGCGCCACGATCGCAGCATCGCCTCGCTGCACGCGGTCTCCGAGCGCCTGGAGGACATCCAGGCGCAGGCCCGTGGGCAGGCGACGCGGATCCGGATGAAGGCGCTGCGCGAGGCGGTCGAGGTGAGCCGGCGAACGCAGGATCTCGCCGAGATCCACGATGGCTCGGTTGACGGCGCCGGGCAGGCCGCCCAGAACGGTGCCGAGGCGGCGCTCGGGCAGCTCTTCGAGGGCCTGATCAAGCTGGAGATCGGCCCGCTCGGCGATTTCTCACAGCTGGTCGGCTTCGAAAACGCCGTCGGCCGGCTGGGCGCCTCGGAAATCTCGGTCGAGCGCTTCTCCGAGGGTCGCGCGACGCTCTCGATGCGGCTCGACGAGCCGGTTGAGCTGCTGCGCGAGCTCGAAGAGACTGCCCCCTTCGAGTTCAACATCCGTCGCACCGCCGACGACAACCTGATCCTCGACGTGGACGAGGACCAGGATCCCGAGCAGCGCGCCGCTTAGCGGCCGCGTGACACGCGTCCGCCCGCCGGACAGTTGACGTATTGACTGGCGGTGTTTTGTCTGCGAACATATGTTCGTGGAGAAGCACAAACCCAATCGCAAGGGCAACGTCGCCGAGCTGGCGATCGCCAAGGAGGCGGCGCAGCTGGGCCTCTCGGTCTTTGCGCCACTGACTGAGCATGAGCGCTACGACCTCGTCCTCGGCGTCGCTGGCCGGTTGCTCAAAATCCAATGCAAATGGGGGACTCGGAAGGGGGATGTGGTTTGCGTGCGGGTCTGCTCCTCGTATCATTCCCCGACTCAGGGGTACGTGCGAGTCACGTATGACGGCTCCCAGATAGATGCTATGGCGGTGTATTGCGGCGACCTGGATCGCTGCTATCTCCTGCCGGTCGATCTGATCGTCGGGCAAGGAGCCGTGCATCTGCGATTTGCTCCAGCAAAGAACAATCAGCGAGCAGCGTTAAACTGGGCGGCCGATTACGAGTTCCGAGGGGCTATAGCTCAGCTGGAAGAGCGTCTGACTGGCAGTCAGGAGGTCGTGGGTTCGAGCCCCACTAGCTCCACTACCCTCGCCGAGGAGATCGCCAGAGGTTTGGCGAATGGCAATCACTTTGATGATCTAAAGACGATTGTCGGTATGGACGAGTTCTACGCGAAGCTAGCGCAGTACGTTCGCAGGGCAGAGCACGGTGAGGAAGTCCAAGTCACCCGCTGGGGCAGGTCAGTGGCGAGGCTGGTTCCGCCCGCTTCCCCACCAGTCCCCTAGCGCTATCGGGCCTACGAGTGGTTGGGGCCGTCGTCGGCACCGCCGTGACGCCAGGGGTACTCGCGCTCTGGCCAGGATTGCTTCAACGCGGTAGGCGCGAGAGAAATGCGGTCAGGCGCCGGCCGTATAAGCGCGGAGCGACGTTCCAGGACTCGGTGTGGCCGGCCTTCGGGACGCGGTAGTAGGTGACCCAGCGGGGCAGCTCGGCGGCGAATTCGTCGCTGGTCGCGATCGGCACGACCTTGTCTTCGGTGCCGTGGAAGAGCAGGATCGGCAGGTGGAAGTCCTCGGGGTGCTGGAGCGCGTCGAGGCTGTCCCAGTCGGCGTCGATGCGGGCGCCGATCGCCCACTCGATGGGCAGGGCGGAGAAGCCGGGGAGGCCCATCTCGGTGGCGTTGAATTCGAGCACCCTCTGCCAGTTGAGCGCTGGAGCGTCAAGCACCAGACCGGCGACCCGCCGCGCCAGCGGCGAGCGCTCCATGAGCTGGGCGACGATCGCGCCGCCCATCGAGTAGCCGGCGAGGACGAGACGGCGGGCTCCGTGGGCGAGGGCATAGCGGGCGGCCGCTTCGAGGTCGTGCCACTCGGTCAGGCCCATGTGGTGAAAGCCGTCGGGGCTCGAGGGAGCGCCGAAGTCCTCCCGGTAGGCGATCAGCAGGGTCGGCAGGCCGGCGTGATGCAGGCTCGGTGCCAGGCGCAGGCCCTCTTGCCGGTTGCCGTTGATCCCGTGCACGACGATTGCCCAGGTGTCGCCGCGGGCGGGGACGAGCCAGGCCGGCGCAGGTCCCAGCTCGCCGCGAATGCGCACGTCCGAAGAGGGCAGTCCGAGCGCCCGCCTCGGGCTGCCGGAGTAGACATCGGCATCGATCGCGACCTTCCTGCCCGCCGGCAGGTAGCCGTCCACGGCACGCAGCTGCCGCGTCACGGAATCGTCGTCCTGGCTTGCGATCGCCCCGACGATCGCGTGCCCCGCCTGCCAATCCAACCCGTAGACGCCCGGGCGTTCGCTTTCTTCGCCGCGCGAGAGGACGATGCGCCCAGGGGAGGTGCCCTCCACCGTCACCTCTTCGGGCCAGTTGGAATGGTCGGGAACGAGCACGGCTGAGGAGAAATGCCAGCTGACCGCCACCCCGGCCGCGATCAGCGCGAGAAGCGCTACGGCGGCGCCGATCGAAAGGCGCCGGTGCCTGCGCAGCCAACCGGCCTCACTTCGTTCTCCGCTGCCGGGCGCCTCCACGCGCCCCAGCCTACTTCGGAGCTTTGCGCTTGCGCCGAGCGTGCCGAAGGGCTCAGGGGACGGGGTGGCTCGAGTGGAGGTCCACTGACAGCCAGAGGTCGACCGTGCGAAAGCGGACGACCCGAAGACCACCTACGGCGTGGAAGTTGAGCTTCAGCCGCAGCCTTACATGACCATCGCGGTTCAGCACCTC
Organism: uncultured Solirubrobacterales bacterium; assembly: GCA_963770315.1. GTDB lineage: Bacteria > Actinomycetota > Thermoleophilia > Solirubrobacterales > 70-9 > VRUE01. The sequence continues at coordinate 1,445,831 of CAVYPC010000002.1, read as the reverse complement.
GCGGGACCGGCCGACCGGCCAGAGCGGGATGCCCCAGGCCGCATAGTCGTTCTCGCTGGAAAGCTGCCTGGGTTGCACGCCTTTGCCTTCGAGCTCAACCGTCCCGGCGCGGCGAATCACGGTACGGAGGCGCGGGGACTGGTAGCCGTTCGACTGGACCAGGGCCTGGAGCTCGAGCGGTTCCGCGCGCGAGGTGAGCTCACAGCCGGCTGACGAGTCGCCCGGCCCAGTCTTCACCCCGTCCCAGCCAGGCCCGCAGTCGACCCGGTCCGGTTTCCCCTCGAGTGGACCCAGAGATCCAAGGAATTCACGCAGCCCCCGCGGGTCGGCGACGACCATGCCGGCGACGATCCGGTCGTCGCCGGCGCCGCCGAAGAGCGAGTCGCGACCGACGTCGCCGCTGAGGCGATCGTTCCCCTGCTCGCCGTGGATCTCGTCCCCGCCCTGCTGGCCCAGCACGAGATCGCCGCCCGCGCCGCCCGCACCCAGGTCCTGACCGGGACCGAGCTCGATCTGGTCGCGACCGGGACCGCCCGCCGCTCGATCGTCTCCTGGGCCCGATTCGATCTGGTCCTCGCCCGCCCCGCCGAAGACCTCGTCGCCGCCGCTCCCGAGCTCGATCTGGTCGTCGCCCGGCCCGCCGCTGCCAGTGTCGTTCCCCGAGCCCTCCTCTTCGTCATAGGACGGGTCCCTCAGGTAGTCATCGCCTGCTCCGCCGAAGAGCTCGTCATCGCCTTCGCCACCCAAGATTTCATCCTTCTCCGAGCCGCCGTGGATCGTGTCGGCCCCGGCGCCGCCGATCAGGCGGCTTCCATAGTGAGGCCCCGGGGACCCGACCAGGGTGTCGGCCCCGGCGCCGGTCTGAACCGTCGCCGCGACGCCGAGATTGTCGCCCTCGTCAGCGCCACCGTCGTCGGCGAGTCCGTTGGGGTCGCAGCGGACGTCGCCGTTGCGTTCGGAGTAGTCGATCGTGTCGTGGTCGTAGGCGCCCCCACCGAGGTCGACGTCGTCGGGGCCGTCTGGGATGGGCCCCCCTTTGAACTCGTCTTCGCCGTCCCCCGTGCGGACGAGGTCGGCCCCTGGGCTCGACTCGATCACGTCCGGTCCGGGGCCGGTCAGCACCGTGTCGTCGCCGGCGCCGGGAATGACGGTAACCCGGATCGGAGGCGCCGCCGCCCAAGGCTGCTGGGGATCGCTTGCGGTGGCCGGAAGGGCCGTGGTGTCGAGTCGGCTGCCAGCATCGCCGAGCTTGAAGGTCAGGCTCAGGTCCCACTTGGTCCCGGGCGTGTAGGTGCATCCTTTGAAGCACACGAAGCGATCCCCGGGAGTCGGCTTGTGGACTTTGCACCGGACCGCAACCCCGGCTGCGCCGCCGCCGCTGCAACCGAGCCCCGGCTGGATTGGGGCCACGGCGTCGAGCAGCCGCAGGTCGTAGAAAAGGCCTTCTTCCCCGGCGATGGAGACGGTAAGCCGGTTCGCCTCGCCTGAAGCGCCCGCGAAGGCAACCTTGGCCTGCCGCGGCTCGGTTGGCAGTTCTTCCACGCCGACCGTCGCCGCCAGCGAGCTCGCGGGCAGTGCAAGCGCCGCGCACGCCGCCCCCAGCGCCGCCAGACCACCCCGGCTCATCGCTCTCCCCATGCCATGCCGATCATCCTCCCAACCCCTGCCCAGGGGGAGAGTTGCCGTTGATCCCGTTCGCACCGTAGAGGAGCTCTGCCCGAGAGCGTAAGATGGTATCTTACCTCGATGAGAACGACCGTATCCACCAAGGGCCAGATCGTGCTCCCGGCTGAGCTTCGCCAGCGCGACGGCATCGCGCCTGGGCAGGAGTTCGAGGTCGAGCGCCTCGACGCCGACGAGTACCTGCTGCGGCGGGTGGTGCCATCGCCCAACGAGGGCTTGGTGGACTGGCTGCTCGCCTGCCCCCAGAAGGGCTACTTCGTCGCGATCGACTCCGAGTCAACCGACACGCTGTGAAGCACCTCGTCGACGCCAACGTCCTCTCCGAGGCGACCAGGCCCGACCCCGACCTCCGCGTGGTCGAGTGGTTACGGCGCAACGAGCGCTCGATCGTCGTCGATCCGATTGTCCTCGGCGAGGTTCGCTTCGGCATCCTGCTCCTCGCGCGCGGCGCGCGGCGGGCTGAGCTGGAGCAATGGTTTGAGCAGGGAGTCGGTCGGATCCAGTGCCTCCCCTGGGACTCGGCCGTCGGGCTGCGCTGGGCGCAGCTCCTGGCCGACCTGCGCCGCCGCGGCCGGCCGATGTCGATCAAAGACAGCCTGATCGCCGCCAGCGCCCTTACCCACGATCTGACCCTTGCCACGCTGAACCAGCGCGACTTCAAGCCAGCGCAGGTGAAGCTCGTCGACCCGTCGGCCTGATCTCGAAAGCAAGTCTCACTCCCGGGCGGAGCGTGTGAAATCTAACCTTCGGGATACTGCATCTAAGGGGCTTTGATCGAATCCTTCAAAGCTTCCATAGCGGCCAGGCCGACCGTCATCCTGATCGGTTTCTCACCCGATTTGGCCATGCGTATTTTGGACCGCTCCTGTTCTTCAGACATGAATTCGGCCAAGGATTCAATGCCCGCGATAACGCTCTCCCAGCCTTGCCTATCGAGACTGATCAACGACCACGTGAAGTAACGGTCCTCGCGTGCGTCGAAGGTTGCCGACATCATTGCCTCTTTGATCGCCGCGCACAGGCGCTCGAACGTATTCCAGCTCTCGGTTCCCTTGAGCGCGCTCGGAGCGTCCGCACAGGGGTCATATAGGTGGATCGCTGGTTTGGTTGCGCGGTAGAACTGCTCCCTTGCCCCGCGTCTCGTTCCCCCGGTCTTTACCGCCCCTTTCGCCACCCAGCTCGAAGCCTTCAAGTCCCTTGAACCGGCGGCTGATTCCGGGCTTGCTGGCCCCCCCGAATTCGCGATGGAATTGCGTCACGCTGATTTCTCGCTCGTTCAGCTCCGAGACGATCTCCAGGCGCACGTCGTCCTCGAGGATCGGCGCGAGCCGTTCTAGAAAGCCGACGAGCGGTTCCCGTGGATGCACGAGAAGAAGATCGCTCGCCGTCGGCAACAGCCAATTGTTAGGGGATTGGAACGCGATCAGAAAGACATCCGCCCGGATCAATTCCTCGCCGCCGAGGAGGGAGCGGCGGCGTGCGTCCTCTTGCTCCTCGAAGAGGCTCACGAACTGTGCGTTAAGAGCAGCAATTGATCGTTTCCAGCCCTCCTCATCTAACAGAAACTCCGCGCAGCTCAGGTCGCGCCCGTGACGAGCCTCCTTGTAAGACGCTTCGAGGTCTCCGCGTAACCTTGGAGCGATCTGTCTGAGCATGTTCCAGCTGGAAGTAACCCTGACCGAATAGGGGAGAAGAGCCCAGCTCTCGGCATCCATAAACGGCAGTTCCGTAGCCCGATAGAAGTGCTCGGTGCTGCCCCGCCGACGACCCCCTGGACCCTCGCTACGGAGTAAGCGGAGCCAGTTCTTCCCTGCCAGAGCGCTGAAGTTCTGATTGATCCGGGTCGGTGAGCCACCCCCAAACTCCCTGTGGAACTGCGGCGCGCTCATCTCCCGCATGTACAGCTCGACGACGATCTTCATCCGAAGTTCGACAGCGAAGACCACCGCGAGTCGGCGCAACCGCTCCCGAGCATCAGTTCCGATCGCAAGTCTCGCTGCCATAGGGCAACTCTCCTAGTGCTCGTCCTTCGTTGAGCGCACGAGTCTAGCTGCATATCGAGACGAAACCATCCGCATCTCTAAATGCCTCCCTTGGGAGAATTTACTCAGATTATTTTGCTTCAAATATCAATGGGGGGGTGAGACGTGAAGATTGCAGCTTGTCAGCCAACGGTGCCTGCTGTCTCGGTCAGCAAGGTCGGCTAACCACGCCGAATCCAACGAACTGTGGGCCGGGCCTGGGCAGGATCGCCGGGGCTCGGCTCTTCCCCGTTTGCCAACGCTGATCGCCGGAATCTTTTCGTTTTGAATACCACCACGTGAATTGATCGAGTCGCATTGTGGCGCTTAGCTTCCGCTCATGGTTCAGGACGCAGGAGCGCCAAAGCCGAGACCCCGGGCGGCGGATCGACTGGCCGCCGCCCGGGGCGCGGCCGGGGTTCAGAGGGGGACGCCATGAGCAACGGCTACGAGGAGTTCTGGTCAACTCTCCCGGAGAAGGTTCTGCATCCCGTTCGCGTGCCGATCATCGAAGCGCTTTGGTGGATCGGCGAGCCGCTTTCGGCAATCGCGCTGGTTGATGTCCTCGACGGCTTCCTCAGCGTGTGGGAGGCCGCGTACCACCTGCGCGTCCTCGATGCGGTTGATGTGACAGAGCCTTTTCCGGTCGGTACGGATCGTGGCGCGTCAGGAAACGACCTCTTCGGTGTTCCCTATCGCCTGAAGGATCGAAACTAAGGCAGGTGACCCGCTCTGCCAGCCCGCCGCCCAGCAACTCCTCAGTAGTGGTTGGCGCCGTGATGACCGCCGTGGTGCTTCTCGCAGTTGTTCTTCTTCTTGCCCTTCAGGCCTTGGCAATGGTGCTTGCCGTGGTTGGGACCGTCCTCGGGGTGACCGCGGTCGGCGCCGGCCGATGCTGCGCCCAGTCCGCCGATGGCGAGGGCGGCGCTGATACCCGAAAGGGCGAAGATCCTGAGGATCCGGTTCGACATCTCGATCTCCGTTTCCCGGCGGTGGAGCCGGCTCGGGGGGGCATGAGGGGTACCAGCGGTCTGCCCGATCGGTTCAATGCCAACGTTCCGAGAAGGCCGCCGCTTGGAATGGAAGCCGCCGGGGGCGCAGCTCAATCCTGCCGCCGGCGCTGCCGATGATTGAGCGATGAATGCTGCTAACGAGCACGTGTTCTCGCATGGGATGCGGGATACGCGAGAGACGATCGAGGTCTGGAACGGGCATCCCTGGACGGTTCTGCGGAGCTGGCTGGCGCTCAGCTTGGGTATTGCGTTGACCCTGCTGGCGGCGGTCTGGGTCGTGGCCGGGCTGCTGACCCCGGACGTGACGCCGATCCACCTGCCAGGACTGACTGAACCGTCCGACCCCGGCGACCTGCTGCCGATCCTCTGGCGCAACTCGCTGGTGCTCGCTCTGCACGCGACCGCCTGCGTCGCCGGCTTCATCGCCGGTGCCTCGATGCCGATCGCCGCCGCCCAGCGCAGCGGCATCTCACGCTGGATCCATGTCAAGGCCGGGCAGTTCGCGATCCTCTTCGTCGCTTCGGTGACGATCTTCTCGCTCTCCACCCAGGCCCTCTACCTCGGCTTCCAGGGTGCGACGATCGCCTCCCAGCTCGATATCTCCCGAGCCGTCCTGATCCTCACCGTCCTGCCCCACGCCCTGCCCGAGCTGACCTCCCTCTTCCTGCCCCTGGCCGCCTGGCTGATCGCCAGCCGCCGCGGCGAGTGGAACCAGCTCCTCGCCGCCACCTTTCTCACTGTCGCCCTGGCGATCCCGACCCTGGTGGTGGCAGCGACGATCGAGGTCTACGTCTGGCCCCACATCCTGGAAGCGGTCTCTCCGGTCGTCTGACCTCCATCCCCGCCCCTTAAGATCGCCGCTTCATGGCCGGCTACGACCCGAAGGCGATCGAGAGCAAGTGGCAGCAGCTGTGGGCCGAGGAGAAGACCTGGGAGGTCGCCAACCCCGGACAGCCCGGGTACGACGGGGAGAAGCCGAAGTCCTACGTGCTGGAGATGCTGCCCTACCCCTCGGGGGAGCCGCACGTGGGGCATCTCAAGTGCTACGCGGTCGGCGACGCGATCGCCCACTTCCGCCGCCGCCACGGTTTCGAGGTGATCCACCCGATGGGCTACGACTCCTTCGGCCTGCCGGCGGAGAACAACGCGATCAAAACGGGGGAGGCGCCTCGCGCGGCGACCGAGCGCTCGATCGAGTCCTTCCGCCGCCAGTTCCGCGAGTGGGGGATCTCGATCGACTGGTCGCGCGAACTGGCCACCCACACGCCCGAGTACTACCGCTGGACCCAGTGGATCTTCCTGCGCCTGTTGGAGCGCGGCCTCGCCTACCGCGACGAGGCGCCGGTCCAGTGGTGTCCTAAGGACGCCACCGTGCTGGCCAACGAGCAGGTCGTCGACGGTCGCTGCGAGCGTTGCGGCACCCCGGTCGAACAGCGCCGGTTGGAGCAGTGGTTCTTCAAGATCGTCGAGTACGCGGACCGCTTGCTCGCCGACTTCGACCGGCTCGAGTCCTGGCCCGAGCACGTGGTCACCATGCAGCGCAACTGGATCGGCCGCTCCGAGGGGGCCGAAGTGACCTTCCGCTGCGAGCAGCTCGACCTCGACTTCCCCGTTTTCACCACCCGGCCCGACACGCTCTTCGGTGCCACCTTCTTCGTCCTCGCCCCCGAGCACCCCGAGCTCGAGCGCCTGGTCGCCGGCACCCCGGCCGAGGGGGCGGTGCGCGAGTACGTCAACGCGGTCGCCCGCGAGTCGGTCGAGGATCGCGGCGACGAGGATCGCTCCAAGACCGGCGTGCCGCTCGGGCGCAGTGTCCTCAACCCGGTCAACGGCGAGGAGATCCCGATGTTCGTCGCCGACTACGTGCTGATGGAGTACGGCACCGGGGCGATCATGGCGGTGCCGGGCCACGACACGCGCGACTACGAGTTCGCCAAGGCCTTCGACTTGCCGATCAAGCGCGTGATCGAGGGCTCCGACCCGGAGATCGCCCGCGACGACGAGGGCCTCCCGTACCCCGGCGACGGCCCGATGACCGCTTCGGGTCGCTTCGACGGCAAGCACAACCGCGAGGCCTACGAGGAGATCGTCGCCTGGCTGGCCGCCGAGGGGCGCGGCCACGACGCGGTCAACTACCGGCTGCGCGACTGGCTGGTCTCGCGCCAGCGCTACTGGGGCGCGCCGATCCCGATCGTCTACTGCGAGCAGTGCGGGATCGTCCCCGTGCCCGACGACCAGCTCCCGGTCGAGCTGCCCGAGGTCGACGACTACGCGCCCCAGGGGCGCAGCCCGCTGGCTGCCGCCGAGGAGTGGGTCGCGACCGAGTGCCCGCGCTGCGGCGGTCCCGCCCGGCGCGAGACCGACACCATGGACACCTTCGTCGACTCCTCCTGGTACTTCATCCGCTACCTCGACCCGCGCAACGAGGAGGCGGCCTGGGATCGGGCCGCCGCCGACCACTGGCTGTCGGTCGACCAATACATCGGCGGCGTCGAGCACGCGATCCTGCACCTGATGTACGCGCGCTTCTTCACCAAGGCGCTCGCCGACCTCGACTGCCTCTCGGTGCAGGAGCCGTTCGCGAACCTGTTCACGCAGGGGATGATCACCCGCGACGGCGCCAAGATGTCGAAGTCGAAGGGGAACACGGTCAGCCCGGCCGACTATGTGGATCGTTACGGCGCCGACACCGCCCGGACCTACGTCTGCTTCATGGGTCCTCCGGAGCGCGGCGGAGATTGGTCCGACGAGGGGGTCGAGGGCGTCAACCGCTTCCTCGCCCGCCTCTGGCGCCTCTGCGAGGAGGTCGAGTCGAAGCGGGCGGGGGAGGTCGACGCGAGCGCGGCCGCGGGCGAGGCCCGCGAGCTGCTCGCCAAGGTCCACTGGGCGATCGACAAGGTGAGCCGGGACTTCGAGCGCGGCTTCCAGTTCAACACCGCGATCGCCGCCACGATGGAGCTGGTAAACGAGGCCTACCGGGTCAAGGACGGCCTCTATGGGGACCCGGCGGGGGTCGCCGCCGTTCGCTTTGCGGCCGCCACGGCCGCCTCGCTGATCTCTCCCTTCGCCCCGCATCTGGGCGCCGAGGTCTGGGAGCGGCTACAGGGTGGCCGTCTCTGGGAGGAGTCGTGGCCGCTGGCGGATCCCGAGCTGCTGCGCAGCGACACGGTCACCCTCGTCGTCCAGGTCAACGGCAAGCTGCGCGACCGGATCGAAGCCGAGGCCGATGCGCCCGAAGCGGAGCTGTTGGCCCTCGCCCGCGCGAGCGAGAAGGTGCGCCGTCACCTCGACGGCAAGGAGGTCGTCAAGGAAATAGTGGTTCCCGGCAAGCTGGTCAACCTCGTCGTTCGCTGACTTTTCCCGGCTCGGGGTCTTTTATCTGGTACAAAGCGGCCGCATGCTGGTCAGGCGCCTTTCAGAAGCCCCCGCGGAGGAGTGGCACCGGCTCCGCTACCACGCCCTCATGGACGCGGGGGAACTCGGCGCGCGCAATATGTCGGTGGCCTGGCTGGAGATCCCCGCCGGCACCGAGCAGACCCTGCGCTCCGACGAGGAGGCCGAGCAGGTCTACGTCGTCGTGCGCGGCGCCGGCACGATGTCTGTGGCGGGGGACACCCAGGACGTGGGGGAGGGGGACCTGATCCTCGTCCCGCCCGCCACCGATCACTCGATCGCCAATAACGGCGGTGAGGCGCTGGCGTGCGTCTCCGTGCAGTCCCCGCCGGTGGCCGCGGCCGAGCTGTACAGCGATCAGCTCGCCGAGGTCTCCGGCTACGGAGAAGACGAAGAGCTGTAACCCAATTGTTCGATTGCGCGCGCCACGCGTGCGCCGGGACCGGCAAGCCTGCGGTCCATGCCCGAGCTGTCCCGTTCCCAGGTAGTGGTCTACGCCGCCGTCGCGGTCGCCCTGCTCCTGGTCGGGGCGCGGGCGATCCGGGACGAGGGTGGCGATGGGGCGGCCCCTGCTGCCGCCGCCTCGACCTCGACCAGCTCGGCCGGCTTCAGTGTCGGCTCGAGCGGCGGCGATGTGGTCGTCGACGTCGCCGGGGCAGTGCGGCGACCGGGGGTCTACCGGCTGCCCGTGGGGGCTCGGGTCGTCGATGCGATCGGCCGTGCCGGCGGGCCCTCCGGCGACGCGGCGCTGGAGGGGATCAACCGGGCCGCGCGCCTCGCCGACGGCCAGCAGGTCGTCGTGCCCGAGCTGGGTCCGGCGGGGACGGCCGCGACCGCCACAGCAAGCGAAGACGGCCCGATCAGCCTCGGCAGCGCTTCGCCCGAGCAGCTAGAAACGATCGACGGCATCGGGCCGGTGACGGCGGCCAAGATCGTCGAATACCGCGATCTTCACGGCGGCCTCTCCTCGGTCGACCAGCTCGACCGGGTGAGCGGCATCGGCCCGGCGACGATGGAATCGCTGCGGTCCCGGCTGCAGCCCTAGCGCCGTGCTCGCCCGCCGACCGGCCCTGCCGCTCCTCCTCGCCGCCGCGGCGGTCCTGCTGGCGCTCGCGCATAGCGGCGAGATCCGCAACCGCGCCGAGCTGGCGCTGGGGCGGGGCATGCCACCGCGGGAGGCGGCGCTGGCGCGCGGCTTCGTCCTCGGCGAGGACGAGGAGATCGATCCCGAGACCAGGGAATACTTCCGCCGCTCGGGGTTGAGCCATCTGCTCGCCGTGTCGGGGCAGAACGTGGCCCTGCTCGCGCTGCTGGCGATGCCCGTCCTGGCGGCGCTGGGGATGCCGCTCCGCTCCCGCCTAGTCTGGATCCTCGGCCTGATCGTCGTCTATGTGCCTCTTGCTGGCGCAGGTCCCTCGATCGAGCGCGCCGGGATCATGGGCGGGCTGAGCGTGCTGGCCACCCTCGCCGGGCGGCGCGCCTCGCGCCTCTACGCGCTGGCGCTCGCAGCGGTCGTCCTGCTCGTCCTCCAGCCGGGGATCTCCGCCGACATCGGTTGGCAGCTCAGTTTTGCCGCCGTGCTCGGGATCCTCCTGCTCGCGGCGCCTTTGAGGGCGGCGATCGCGGCCAGGATCGGCGCCCGCGGCTGGCAGCGAGCGCTGGCGGAGGGCGCGACGATGACGATCGCGGCCACGCTCGCGACGGCGCCGCTGATCGCCTTCCACTTCGAAGCGATCTCGACCACGACCCTCGTCGCCAACCTGCTGGCGCTGCCGGCGGTGGCGCCGGCGATGTGGCTGGGGATGCTGGCCGCTGCCGCCGGTCAGGTGCCGGGCTTCCCGGTGGAGGCGCTCGACGCGATAAACGCCCTGCTGCTCGGCTACATCGCCCAGGTGGCTGCCTGGTGCGGCGGGCCGAGCTGGGCCTACCTGCATGTGCGGCTGGGCGTCGGCGGCTTGATCGCCTCCTACCTGGCGATCGCGGCGCTGGCCGTCCTCGCCTTGCGCCTCGGCCGCCGCCGGCGGCTCGCGGCCAGGCGCAAGCGCAAGCTGGCCGCTGGGCCCGAAAGCCGACTATCTGCCCCCTTTCGGACCCATCTGCGGGGTATCGCGTTTGCGCTGGCAGCTGCCCTTACCGTGCTTTGGCTTGGCTCGGGGCTCTTCGCGGCGGGCGGGGGCGCTTCGCCCGTTCCGCTCGGCGGGCTGCGGGTATCGGTGCTGGACGTCGGCCAGGGCGATGCGATCCTGCTGCAGCCGCGGGGGGCGCCGGCCGTGCTCGTCGACGGCGGGCCGCCGGGCGACGGGATCGCGGCGGAGCTGCGCGCCGCCGGCGTCGCGCAGCTGGGGGCGGCGGTCGTCACCCACGACCAATCCGATCACGCCGGCGGCATCCGCGAGCTGTTCGGCGAGATGCCGGTCGGGCGGCTGCTGTACGCCGTGCTGGGCCGAGCGACACTCGCCGAGGCCCGCATCCAGGGAGTCCCCACACGCCGCCTGGCCGAGGGAAGCGAGCTGCGCTCCGGTCGCCTGCGGCTCGACGTGCTCTGGCCCCCGCCGGAGCTGCTCGCGGGATCGCACCGCGGCGAAGACCCCAATCTCTTGGCGGTGGTCATGCTCGCCCGCTGGCGGCGCTTCTCGATGTTGTTGACGGCCGACGCGGAGGCGGAGGCGACGCCGCTGGACCCTGGGCCGATCGACGTGCTCAAGGTCGCCCACCACGGCAGCGACGACGCCGGCCTCGATGCGCTGCTCGACCGCACCCGGCCCAGCCTCGCGGTGATCTCGGTCGGCGCGGGGAACCCGTTCGGTCACCCGACTCCGGCCACGCTGGCAACGCTCGCGGCGCACGGCGTCCGCACGCTGCGCACCGACCGCGACGGGACCGTCGTGCTGGACGTCGATCGCGACTCGGTTCGGGTGAGCCGTCGGGGCTGACTCTCTTGGGTGCGGCGCCCTCGTGCGGCCTCAACGGATGGACGAGTCGATATTGGGGCTTTCTCGTCTCGGCCCTGTCGGCCGGGAGGGAGCGGCCGATGAACGTAGCGGTGCTTTATAAGCGCGGACAACGGCTGCTATCGGCCCTGAGGGAGAGCGTCTTCGGGGACGGACTCCTCGTGCGGGTCCGAAGCACATCGCTTGCCCTGCTCGGCCTGACCGCGGCGGTGGGTCTCGCGATGGTTGCCCTGGCCCTCAACCAGGGCTGGCCGCTGATTGCCGGAGTGCCCATCCCGGGCCTCGGGGGAGATCGGGAGGCGGTTGGCGACGCCACGGTGGTCGCGGGGGCAAAGCTGCCCGGCGGTCCCCGTTTGGCGCAGCGAAGCGGTGGGGGTGGAGGCGGCACCCGGGCCTCGACCGGGAAGGCGAGAGGAGCAGGGGGGACGACTGGTGACGCCAGCCCGCAATCCCCCTCGCCCAAGGCGATCGTCGTCTCGCGCTCGACTCCCGTTGGCTCGCCAGACGGCTCCGTCCCCGTTCCGGCCCCCGCTTCTCCGTCTCCAGTCCCGGTTGACCAACAGCCCGCCGCCCCAGCGGCGACGCCCGCTCCGGTGGCGGAACCGGCCGCCACCCCGGTCGTCCCGAGCCCGACCCCAAGTCCGACGCCGGCTGCCAATCCGCCGTCCCAGTCCGCGGTGGAATCGCCCACCCCCTCGCAGCCGACGCTGGTCTCGAGCGAAAACAGGGGGCACGAATACGGCCATCGGTCCAACAAGGGGAGAGGCTGGGGCTCCGGTCGCCCCCACGGCAGCAGGGACGACTCCAGTGCGCCGGAAGCGGGCGCGGAAGAAGCCGAACCGGCGCCGCCCAATCCCCCGGTCGACCCGCCCGTGAGCTCCGAAGCTCCCGAAGAACCGGAAAGCCAGCCCGAAGCTCCGTCGTGGAGCCACGGCGGCGGCCACGGCTACGGGCGCGGACACGGCTACGGTCACGATCGCCGGTAGCGGCGCCTGCCCGGGCATCTAGACTCGGCTCGATGGCCGAGGAGATGCGCTCGCTCTATCTGATCGCCGGCACCGACGGAGCGAAGATCGATGCGACCCGGGCGCGGCTGCGTGCCCGGGCGGAGCGCGACGGGGGTACCGCCGCGCTGCGGGTCTTCGAGCCGGGCGAGGGCCGCGGCGCACCCGATCACGAAGCCCTGCTGGCGGCGATCCCGGCGATGTCGCTGACCGAGTCGCGCCGCTACCTGCTGGCCGACGGGGTCGAGCGCTGGCGCGACCGCCAGCTGGAGGCGGTGGCCGCGGCGCTCGGCGAGCTTCCCCCTGACCTCAGCGTCGTCCTGATTGCCCGCGCAAAGGCGCCGGCGAAGCTGACCCGCGCGGTCAAAGCGGCGAAGGGCGAGCTGCACGAGTTCGAGGCGCCGAAGGCGAGGGACATGCCGCGGGTCCTGGTCGGCGACGCGAGCCAGCTCGGCTTTCGCCTCGACCAGGCAGCCGCCCGCATGTTGGTCGACCGGATGGGAGCGAACCCGCAGCGCCTCCGCAACGAGCTCGAACGCCTCGCCCTCTGGGCGGGCGAGGGGGGAGAGGTGGGCGCCGCCGACCTCGACTCGATGGTCGCCGACACCTCCGAGGCGGCGGTCTGGGCACTTTCCGACGCATTGCTCGAACGCGATGCCGCGGGCGCGTTGCGGATCTCCGAGCGGCTGATCTCGCAGGGGGAGAACGTAACCGGCCTGATCTACGGCCTGGCATCGCGCCTGCGCAAAGCCTGCGTCGCCGCCGCGGCGCTCGAGGAGGGGCTCCCGCCGAAGCAGGTCGAGTCGAGCCTGGGCATGCACCCGTACGCTGCCAAGCAGCTGGTTCGCAGGCTGCAGGACGCTGACGTGGGCGAGCTGCGAGAGGCGACGATCGCCCTCGCCGACCTCGAGGTCTGGTGTCGCGGCGGGGCCGACTACGGCGACGAGCTTGCGCTGACCCTCGCCCTGCGCGCCGCAGCCGGCGTTACGGCCTGACTACTTCGCGGCGCCGGCCACTGCGCGCGCGGCTTTGGCCTTCTTGCGCGCGGCGGTGTTCTTGTGGAGCGCGCCCTTCTGCACGGCCTTGTCGATGCGGGAGACCAGCGCCCGGTGCTCGGCCGCGATCGCGGCGGCGTCGCCGCCCTCCACGGCGCTCTCGAGCCGCCGGAAATAGGTCTTGACGGTGCTCGTCAGGAGCCGGTTCTCGGTCCGCTCGCGCTCGCTGCGTAGGATCCGCTTCTTCTGTGAGGCTATGTTGGCCATGAGTCATGTGCCTGAAGCGGCTCCGAGCCAGCTCCGGGCGGCCGCCGACTATAGCGACTGAGACCCCAGCTTGGACATACCCAAGGCACCTGACGGAGACGATCGCGAGCGGGCGGTCGCCTCCGACGCCGCCGTGAGGGCCGCGGAGGCTTTCGATCCCGGCGAGGACACGGCCGGCGAGCCCGCCCCGGGCCGCCAGGCCGGCCGCATCGCCCGTTCCACCGCCTTCTTCTCGGTCGCCACCGCCGCCTCGCGGATCGCCGGCCTCGCCCGCGAGGTCGTCGCCGCCGGCTACTACGGGATCCACGGGCCGATGTCGGCCTTCACGATCGCCTTCCAGGTCCCCAACCTGGTCCGCGCCCTCTTTGCCGACGCGGCGCTGCAGCCCGCCTTCGTCCCGGTCTTCACCGAGCAGCTGGAGAAGAAGAACTACCGCGAGGCCTTCCGGCTCGCCTCGACCCTGCTGCTGCTCGTCACTCTCGTGCTGGGGGCGATCACGGCGCTGTTCGTCCTCCTCGCTCCGGTCGTGATGCCCCTCTTCGCCCCCGGCTTCGAAGGGGAGATCCTCGACCTCACGGTCACCCTCTCCCAGATCCTCTTCCCGATCCTGATCATGCTCGGCATGAGCGGGGTCGTGGTCGGCATCCTCAACAGCTACGACCGCTTCGGCGCCTTTGCGATCTCGCCCCTGTTCTGGAACCTGACGATCATCGCGGTGCTGGTCCTCCTGATTCCGCACTTCCACGGCCAGGACCGGATCTACGCCTACGCGATCGGCATCCTCGTCGGCACCCTGGTCCAGCTCCTCATTCCCACCTTCGACCTGCGCAACACCCCGTTCAAGTTCGGCTGGAGCTTCGAGTGGCGCAACCCGGACGTGCGCCGCGTCCTCCTCCTGATGCTGCCGGTGACGATCAGCCTCGGCCTGATCAACTTCAACATGCTGATCAACAGCCTCTTCGGCAGCCTGGTCAGCGACGAGGCGCCGGCGGCGATCGACAAGGCGTTCCGCATCTACCAGCTGCCGCAGGGGATCTTCTCGGTGGCGATCGCCACCGTCCTCTTCCCGACCCTGGCTCGCTTCGCGGCGCGGGGGGAGCACGAGAACCTGCGGGCGACGATGGCCAACGGGATGCGCCAGATCCTCTTCGTCCTATTGCCCGCCGCGGCCGCCGTGCTCGTCCTCTCCGAGCCGATGATCCGCCTCGTTTACCAGCGCGGAGAATTCACCCCGGGGCAGACGACGCTGGTGGCCACGGCGCTCTTCTGGTTCGCCTTCTCGCTGCCGACCAACGGCATCTACCTGCTGCAGACCCGGACCTTCTTCAGCCTCCAGCGGCCCTGGATGGCCACCGGTCTGGCGGGACTCGACCTGGTCGTCTCGACGCTGGCCGCCTTCGCCCTCTACAAGCCGTTCGGGACGGGGGGGATCGTCGCCGGCACGGGTATCGGCACGAGCGTGGCGGTGATCGCCCAGGCGGTCGTCCTGCGCCACGAGTTCGGCGGGCTGGAGCTGGACAGGCTGCTCTCCACCGGCCTGCGGATCGCATTGGCGGCGGCGGCGCTCGCCGCCGTCTCCTTCGGCGTCTGGGACGTCCTCGACAACGCCCTCGGGCGCGGCCTCCTCGCCCAGATCGTCTCGCTCGGCACCGCTCTGGCGCTTGGGGGCCTGGTCTACGTGGGGGCGGCGAAGCTCCTCCGCATCGCCGAGCTGGAGCAGATAGCCCGCCTGCTCCGCCGGCGCTAGATGCTCGACCTGCCGCGCTACCTGCTGGGCGTTGCCGAGCTGGCATTGCTTGTTGGCTTTGCCACGCTGGGAGCATCGGCACTGCGCGCCCGGATGCTGCCCACGTTCTCCGGGGCCCCGGCGCACCTCGCGACGGCGGTGATCGCTCTCGCTCTGCTCATCTGGGCAGCCGAGATTCTCGGCAGCTTCGCCTTGCTCGAGCCAGTGCCTTATCTCGCTGCCGTCGTGGCGGTCGGCTTGGGACTTTGGCTGCGGGTGGGGGGAGGACGGGGGCACCCCCGTCCTCCCACTCGTAGCCGAAGTCCCGGGGCGGCCGAGGATGGCGCGTCTATGGCAACCCTGGTCGCGCTGGCGATTGCCGCTTTGGCGCTGATCAGGTTCGGCGTCGACGTGCGCTCAAAGCTGGGCACCGGGATGACCGGGTTCGATTCGACCTGGTACCACGGACCTTTCGCCGCCGGGTTCTTTCAGAGCGGAGATACGTGGAGTTTGCACTTCATCGCACCGCAGTTTCTGGCTTGGTTCTATCCTGCGAACGCCGAACTGTTCCATGGGGTCGGCATGCTGGCCTTTGGCCGCGACCTGCTGTCGCCGCTGCTCAACCTTGGCTGGTTCGTCGGTTGCCTGGGGGCTTGCTGGTGTATCGGCAGGCCGTACCGGGTTGCGCCTTGGTCGCTGGCGCTGGGAGCAGTTGCGCTGAGCCTTCCCGTGCTGTCCGATCAAGCCGGGGAAGCGCGCAACGACATCGTCGGGATCTTCTTCCTCCTTGCTGCGATTGCCGTTGCTTTGAATGCCTGGGCGGGACGAGAGAACGGGCAGGTAGGGGGGGGAGGCTCCGGAAGCGGCAGCGACCGATCCGGCGCGGAGCTTGGCCCGCTGATCGTCGTCGGATTGGCGGCGGGTCTCGCCGCCGGCACCAAGCTCAACTTCCTCCTGCCAGCTGCTGTTCTCGTGCTGGGGATCGCGCTGATCGCGCCGGCGGGCAGGCGATGGCGGGCTCTGGCGGCAACCGGCTTGGCGGCTCTTGCCGGCGGCGGCTACTGGTACCTGCGCAACCTGATCCACAGCGGCAACCCGCTGCCCTGGTTCGACCACGTTGGCCCGATCTCGCTGCCGGCACCCGAACAGGCACTCGGCGGAAGAGAAGGTCACGGTGTGCTCGGCTACCTGACCGATGGATCGGTCTGGTCCGACTGGTTTCTGCCCGGCCTGCACAGCGGGCTGACCGTCTCCTGGCCCCTGCTCGTCGGCCTCGCGCTGGCAGGGCTGCTGCTTTGCCTCGTCGGCTTGCGTACTTCTCGCCTCGGGGGTGGCGGCGAGAAATCCCAGTCCGGACGGGGCGGAGATCGGATCCTGGCCGTGGCGGGTCTTGCCGGCATGGCCGTGGTCGTCGCCTGGCTGATCGCCCCGACCTCCGCCTCGGGACCAGAGGGGATGCCGCGCGGCTTCGAGTCGGGCCTGCGCTACCTCGCCCCCGCCATCGTCCTCGGGCTGGCCCTTTTGCCCGCAACCGCCCGCCTGAGCTCGACGAGATCGTTGTTTCCCGCCTATAGCGCGGGTAAGTGCGATCTCGGGCGTGTGGCGGGCTTGGCTGGATGGCTGGCGCTCATCGCCCTGGCGGCGATCGCGATTGGCTACCCGGTTCAGCGCCACTACCTGGAGAATCGCTACGCGACCCCGACCTTTGCCGCCCCCGGCCTCAACGCCGCCTTCAAGTGGGCCGATGCGATCTCGGGCGCCCGCATGGCGACCACCAGCACGCGCCAGTACCCCCTCTACGGAGCCGACCTCTCCAACCGCGTTCAGTACATAGGCGAAGAACGCCCCCACGGCGGCTTCGTAGCGCCGGCGACCTGTCGCCAATGGCGCAACCTCTTGAACGCGGGCAATTACGACTACGTGGTCACGAGCCGCGACCGCATCGAACGCGGCAAGCCGCCATACCCACCAACGGCCCGCTGGACCGAAGGCCCGGGCGTCGAAGAGATCCTCCGCAAGCCCCCAACCGTCGTTTTCAAGCTGAAAGGCCCATTGGACCCAGGGTCCTGCCCACGCTGAGGTCCCTCGCTTCCCAGCTGAGGATGCTGGGTTGCGGTCCATCGGCGTGTGGAGGTGGCGCGTCTCTGGCGGGTGGCGCCGGTGTCGGGGTGTGCTCCGCCCGTGCGGAGTCTGCGGAGGGCGAGGTCTATCCCGTGGCGGGATTCGTCCCTCTGCCCGGAGCAGATCGCAGCACCAGGAGGGCACCCCCGGCGGCGGCGACAGGACCCGCCAGCCACGCGCGCCCGCCATACTTGCCCGCCGATGGACCACATCCGGAACTTCTCAATAATTGCCCACATAGACCACGGCAAGTCGACCCTGGCCGACCGCATCCTCGAGCTCACCGGGGCCGTCGACCCGAAGAAAATGCAGGCCCAGATGCTCGACTCGATGGACCTCGAGCGCGAGCGCGGGATCACGATCAAGGCGCAGGCGGTGCGGGTCGAGTACCAGGCCTCCGACGGGCAGACATACCACCTGCACCTGATCGACACGCCCGGCCACGTCGACTTCTCCTACGAGGTCTCGCGCAGCCTCGCCGCCTGCGAGGGCGCTCTGCTCGTCGTCGACGCGGCCCAGGGGGTCGAGGCGCAGACGGTTGCCAACACCTACCTCGCGATCGAGAACGGGCTGGAGCTGATCCCGGTGATCAACAAGGTCGACCTGCCGGGCGCCGAGCCGGACCGCGTCGCGGGGGAGATAGCCGACCTGATCGGCGGCGATCCCTCCGAAGCCCTGCGGATCTCGGCCAAGACCGGTGAGGGCGTGATCGAGGTGCTCGACGCGATCGTCGCCCGCGTGCCGGCGCCGAAGGGGAAGCCCGAGGCCCCGACCAGGGCGCTGATCTTCGACTCCGAGTTCGACCAGTACCGCGGCGTGATCGCCTACGTGCGGATGGTCGACGGCTCCTTCCGCAAGCACGAGCGGATCCTGGCGATGCAGAACGGCACCGAGGCCGACATCGACGACATCGGCTTCTTCCGGCCGGCGATGACCGGCGTGCAAGGGATGGACGCGGGCGACGTCGGCTACCTGATCACCGGCATCAAGGACGTCGCCAAGCTGCGCGTCGGCGATACGCTCACCGCCCAGGAGCGGCCCGCCTCCGAGGCGCTTGAGGGCTATCGCGAGGTCCGGCCGATGGTCTTCTGCGGGCTCTTCCCGATCGATACCGACCGCTTCGAAGACCTGCGCGACGCGCTCGAGAAGCTGGCCCTCAACGACGCCGCGCTGTCCTGGGAGCCGGAGACCTCCGAGGCGCTCGGGTTCGGCTTCCGCTGCGGCTTCCTCGGCCTGCTCCACATGGAGATCGTGCGCGAGCGGCTGGAGCGCGAGTACGGGCTCGACCTCCTCTCGACGACCCCGAACGTGCGCTACGAGGTCCAGCTCACCAGTGGCGAGTCGGTGGAGGTTCGCAGCCCCACCGACCTGCCCGACCCGGGCGCGATCGAGACGATCGAAGAGCCCTACATCCGCGCCACGATCATCTCTCCGTCCGAGCAGGTCGGCGCCGTGATGGAGCTCTGCCAGGGTCGCCGCGGCACCCACGTCGACATGCACTACCTGAGCCCCCAGCGGGTGCAGATCCGCTACGACATGCCGCTGGCCGAGATCGTCCTCGACTTCTTCGACCTTCTGAAGTCCTCGACCCGCGGCTACGCCTCGCTCGACTACGAGCCGATCGGCAACCGCGCCTCCGACCTGGTCAAGGTCGACATCCTGCTGGCCGGCGACAAGGTCGACGCGCTCTCGATCATCGTCCACCGCGATTTCTCCTACGAACAGGGCAAGCGGCTGGTCGAGCGGCTGCGCAAGACGATCCCGCGCCAGCTCTTCGACGTGCCGGTGCAGGCCGCGATCGGCTCCAACATCCTCGCCCGCGAGACGGTCAAGGCGTTGCGCAAGGACGTCACCGCGAAGCTCTACGGCGGCGACGTCACCCGCAAGCAGAAGCTGCTGAAGAAGCAGAAAGCGGGCAAGAAGCGGATGAAGCAGGTCGGCCGCGTCGAGGTCCCCCAGGAGGCGTTCCTGGCTGTGCTCCAGATCGACGAGTAGATAGGTTTCCGACCCATGACGCTAAAGACCGAGGCAATAGGCAAGGAATGGCCCGCGACGACTTACGAGGTGGGCAAGGAGAAGATCGGCGAGTACGCGCGGGTGATCGGGATCGAGAACCCGGTCCACTTCGACCGCGACGCCGCCAAGGCGGCCGGCTATCGCGACGTGGTGGCGCCACCGATGTTCTGCGTCGTCTACAGCTCGCCGGCGCTGGCTCCGGCGATGTTCGATCCCGAGGTGGCGATGAGCTTCGCCACGATGGTGCACGGCGGGCAGCAGTTCGAGTGGGGCGAGCCGGCTTGCTCGGGCGACGAGATCACGACGTCCGCCAAGTGTCTTGAAATCTTCGAAAAAGAGGGCAAGGACGGCAAGCCCAACAATGGCTTTTACGTCTTCGAGACCGTCTCGGTGAATCAGGATGGCCAAGAGGTCGTCCGTGGCACCTGGACCAACATCGTCAGGGGGGTATGAGATGGCCGAGCTGAGCGCCGGCGACCAGATCGCCGAGCTGCGGGTCACGCCCGACAAATACACGCCGCATCGCTACGCCGGCGCTTCGGGCGACTTCAACCCGATCCACATCGACCCCGAGTTCGCGAAAGCGGTCGGGCTGCCGAACACGATCCTCCACGGCCTCTACATGATGGGCCTCGTCGCCCGTGCCAGTGCCGAAGCGGCCGGCGGCGATCCGCGTTCGATGAAGCGCCTCTCGGTCGAGTTCCGCGGCATGGGTGCGCCGGAGACCGAGATCGCCGTCACCGGCACCGTCAGGTCGGTCGAGGACGGCGTGGCTGTGATCGACACGATGGCCGCCCAGGGCGAGAGTGTGACCATTCGCAACGCCGAGGCGGAAGTCGAGCTCTAAAAGAGTGCCGCGTGACCCCTCCCAAAACGCTCGGCGGGAGCCTCGCTTGAGTGTTTTGGGAGGGGTCACGCGGCACTCGTCCTAGACTTCGAAGCGTGCTTTCCGAGCGACAGGAGCTGATTCTCAGGCTGGTGGTGGACGCCTACCTCGCGTCAGGCAGGCCCGTGGCCTCGAAGCCGATCGCCGAGAAGGCTGAGATCGAGTGGGGTTCCTCTACCGTGCGAGCCGAGCTTGCGGCGCTGGAGGCGGCTGGGTACCTGACTCACCCGCACACCTCGGCCGGGCGGGTTCCGACCGATGCCGGCTACCGCTGCTACGTGGACCTGTTGATGGCTTCCGGCGCGCCTCAGGCCGCCGGGGTCGAGCTCGAGCTCTCCTGGCTGCGGCGGGAGATCGACGAGGCGATGCGCGAGACCACCGCCGCGCTGGCCCAGGTCACCGACCTGATGGCCCTCGCCACCGCTCCGGTGCCGGCCACGGCGACGATCCACCGGGTCGAGGTGCTGCGCCTGCAACCGACCAAGGTGATGGCGATCGCGATCGCCTCGACTGGCGCCGTCGCCAAGCGCGTCTTCGATTTTGAGGCGCCGGTCGATCCCGGCCTGGTCGAGTGGTCCTCCAGCTACCTCAACGAGTCGCTCGCCGGGATGAGCGTCGGCGCGCGGATGATCGCCAATCGCCTCGCCGACCCTGAGCTGGGGCCGCTCGAGTCGCGCTTCGTCGCCAGCCTCGCCCCGGCCTTCACCGAGCTTGAGCAGGAGACCGGGGAGGGCCTCTACATGGAGGGCGCTTCGCGGCTGCTGTCCGAAGCCCACGTCGACGATCTGCCCGGCGCCGACCGGCTGATGACGGCGCTCGAGCGGCGGGCCGGGGTGCTGGGCATGCTGCGCTCCGCGCTCGACGAGCGCTCCGTGTTCGTCTGGATCGGCGGCGAGAACCCGCAGCCCGAGCTGCGCTCGGTCAGCATCGTCGGGGCCAACTACGGCCTCGCGCACCGCAACCTCGGCTCGGTCGGCGTCGTCGGTCCGCTGCGGATGGACTACGCGACGGCGATCGCCTCGGTGCGCGGCGCGGCGCGCGAGCTGTCGCGCTACTGCGAGACGATCTACGGCTGATGCCAGGCGACTACTACGAGATCCTCGGTGTCCAGCGGGACGCCAACAAAGCCGAGGTGAAGACGGCCTTTCGCCGCCTCGCCCGCGAGCTCCACCCGGACGTCAATGACCACGATCCCGAGGCAGAGGAGAAGTTCAAGGCGGCGGCGGAAGCCTACGAGGTGCTCTCCGACCCGGAGCGACGCCGTGCCTATGACGCCTACGGACACGAGGGCCTGCGCGGCGCTGGCGCCGCGCCGGGGGGCTTCGGCTCGGTCGAGGACATCTTCCAGGCCTTCTTCAGCGGCAACTTCGGCTTCGAGGTGCGGCGCGGGCCGATGCGCGGCCAGGATCTGATCCACACGGTCGAGATATCGGCGGTCGACGCGATGCTGGGCGTCAAGATCAAGGTCCCGAGCCACGAGGGCGAGCGCGAGATCGAGCTGCCCGCGGGCACGCAGCCCGGCAGCCAGTTCGCCCTGCGCGGCAACGGCATGCCCGGTGCCAACGGCGGCCCGCCCGGCGACATGGTCATCGCGGTGCAGGTGATCGTCCCCGAGGAGCTCTCCGAGGAGCAGCGTGAGCTCGCCGAGAAGCTCGGCGAGACGCTGGAGCCGCGCAACCTGCGCTCGCGGCGCGGCGACGGGGGGAGCTTCTTCTCCCGCGTCCGGCGGGCCTTCGGTTGATCCGGCTGGCGGTTCGCTGCGTCCCAGAGCTGGCCGAGCTGGTTCTCGCCGAGCTCACCGTTCTCGCCCCGAACGGGGTCGAGGAGGAGCGCGGCAGCGGCTATGTCGAGTACGCGATCTACGGCGGCGAGGGGGAGCTGCCGGAGCTGGGGGAGATCGAGGCGGCGGCCGGCGGCGGATTGGTCGAGCTGGTCGCGACCCAGGTGCCCGACGACTGGGCCGACCGCTGGCAGGACTTCCACAAGCCGCTGCTGGTCGGCGAGCGGCTCTGGCTGCGCCCCTCCTGGGAGGAGCCCCGCGAGGGCACGATCGACCTCGTCGTCGACCCCGGCCGCGCCTTCGGCACAGGCGCCCACCCGACCACCCGCCTCTGCCTCGAATTGCTGCTCGATCTGGCCGAGGCGGGGGAGGCCAACGGCCCGCTCGCCGACCTCGGCACCGGCTCAGGCGTCCTGGCCATCGCTGCAGCCAAGCTCGGCTGGGACCCGGTATACGGCTACGACCACGAGCCAGCCTCGATTGAGGCGGCGGCCACGAACGCTAAAGCCAACGGGGTCGCAGCAGCTTTCGAGGATGTCAATCTGCGCGAGGGGTTACCGGACCTCGCGCCGACTGCCGTAGCCAACCTGACCGCGCCGGTCATGAAGGCGATTGCCACGCAGTTGGCGGACGATTCGAGGAGCCGGGGGAGCACTCGCCGGAGCCTCCATGCTGTTGCTCCGGCGAGTGCTCCCCCGGATCTTCAAACGCTCGTCACTTCTGGCTTATTGCCCACTGAGCTAGACGACGTCGTCGCGGCCTTCGAGCCAGCGGGCCTTGCCGAGGCCAACCGCCGCCTCGACGGCGACTGGGCCGCCCTGCTGCTCCGTCGCCGCTAGCGGATATGTTTCCCCGCGATGCTGGCGACGATCGTGGATCCGGGCTACAAGATCGCCCTTTTCCTGCACATCCTCGCCGTCGTGCTGGCTTTCGGTCCGACCTTCGGCTACGCCTTCTTCTTCTCGGTCGTGCCGCAGCACCCGCGGGCCACTCCGGCGATCATGGCCGGGATCCAGAAGGTCGACAGGTACCTGGTCAACCCGGGGATGATCGTCCTCCTGCTCGCCGGCATCTACCTGCTCGCCGACGGTCCCTGGGAGACGAGCGACGCCTTCATCGGCATTGGCTTCCTCGCGATCCTCGTTCTCTTCGGCCTCCAGCACGCCTTCTTCCAGCCCAAGGTCCGGGAGGCCAGGGAGCTGGCCGAGCGCGACCTGAAGGCGGGCGACACGCTCAGCGCCGAGTTCGAAGCGCTCGGCGACCGGATCGGCAAAGTCGGCACCATCGCGGGCCTGATCGTGGTCGTGACGATCTTCTTCATGACCTACAAACCGTTCCTCTAGGCCACTGCCAAAGCTGGACGCCTCGCAGCCGATCGCGATGTTCGATTCCGGGGTCGGCGGCCTCACCGTGCTGCACGAGTGCCTGGTCTCGCTGCCCGAGGAGGACTTCGTCTACCTCGGCGACACGGCGATGTTCCCCTATGGGACGCGGGATCCGGAGCTGCTGCGGGAGCGGATCCGCGCGATCGCGACCTTGTTGTTGCAGGGGGGTAAGGGCGCGAAGCTGCTGGTGATTGCCTGCAACACGGCGACTGCGATCGGGACGGACGTAGCGCGCGAGGTTGCAGCCGAGTATGGGGTCGAGGTCGTGCCGGTGGTCGAGCCGCAGGCCGAGATCGCCGCCGCGATCACCGACAACGGCAAGGTCGGCGTGCTCGCCACGCCGAACACGGTTGCGAGCGGCGCCTACCGGCGCGCCCTCGAGACCCAGGGCCGGGCGCTCGAGGTGACCGAGGTCGAGGCGCCCGACCTGGCGCCCTTCATCCAGGACGGCTCCCCCTTCGACCAGGGCGTCGTCGATATGGCCCGCACCTACTGCGCGCCGCTGAAGCGGGTCGGAGTCGACACGCTGATCCTCGGCTGTACCCACTACCCGCTGGTCGCCCCGATGCTGCAGCGCATCCTCGGCCGCGATGTGCGGCTCGTCAGCGGCGGCCACGCGGTCGCCGCGGCCGCGCAACGGACACTCGAGTCCACCGGCCTGGCGCGCCCCGCCGACGGTGAGGGCGAGTACCGCTTCCTCTGCAGCGGCAAGGTCGAGTCCTTCCGCGAGCTGGGCACGCGCTTCCTGCAGATGCCCCTGGGAGACGTCGAGCGGATCGACATTCCGCTCGCCGGCTGATCTTCCGGGACAGAGAATTTTCAGTTCCGGCATTTTCTCCACCCACGTGTGCGCTTCAACCTGGGAGCGTCTCTTCCATGACGACGACAATTACATCCGGCAATACCGTATATACTCATCCCGTGGCCAAGGTGATGATCTCAATGCCCGATGACCTGCTCGACCGGCTCGACGTCCAGGCGCGCGCCAACCGCGAGACGCGCAGCGGCTTCCTGCGCCGGCTCGCGGAGCGCGAGCTGGACGCCGGATATGCCGACCAGCGCAAACGGCTCGAAGAGCTCCTCGGCGCACCAATGGATCTCGGTGGCGATGCCGCCAAGCTGATCCGCGAAGACCGCGAATCCCACTGACAGTGTTTCTTCTCGACGCGAGCGTCTGGGTGGCCGCCAAGGATGCGAGGGATCGTTACTTCGATACGGCGCGGCCCCTTGTCCTCGACCCCGCCAATTCCGTCGGCGCTCTGGACCTGACCTTCTACGAGGTCGCCAATGGGTTGGGTGCGCGACGCGGGCACCATGCGGCAGCCGCCGAACTCTGCCGGACGATCGCCGAGCGATGCCGGGACACGATCCTTTCGATCGACTCGCGTCTGATCGATTCGGCACTCAAGATCGCCGCCGAGCACGGCCTCACCGCCTACGACGCGGCCTACGTCGCGGCCGCCCGGCGTCACGACTGGACTCTGGTCAGCGCCGACATCGCCGATCTGGTCTCCAAGGGCCTGGCGGTGGCACCGGACGCCGCCGACTACCCTTAAGGCGATGAGCGTTCTGGAGCAGGTGCAGGCGGATGTGCGGACCGCGATGAAGGCGGGCGAGCGCGAGCGCGCGGCGGCGCTGCGGATGATCGTCGACTCGCTGCAGCAGGACGCCAAGCTGGGCAAGGGCGACGAGGTCGCGGTCCTGCAGCGGGAGCGCAAGAAGCGCCTGGAGGCGGCGGAGGCCTATGACGAGGCGGGCAGGGCCGAGCAGACCGCGGCCGAGCGCTTCGAGGCCGAGCTGATCGAGGCCTACCTGCCCGCGCAGCTGTCCGACGAGGAGCTGGCGGCCCTGGTCGAGGCGGCGATAGCGGAGACCGGCGCCTCCGAGCAGAAGCAGATGGGCCAGGTCATGTCGGCGCTGGTGCCGAAGGTCGGCGGCCGCGCCGACGGCAAGCGGATCAGCACGGCGGTGCGAGAGCAACTTGGCTCGTAGGCAGCTGACCCTCGACAACTCCGTGGCCGCCGAGCTGGCCGGCTCCGAGGACGCGGTTCTGCGGGCGCTGCGCGGGCGCCTCGACTGCGACTTCCACCTACGCGGCAACATCCTCACCCTCGACGGGGACTCGACCGACGTGCAGACCGCCGCCACCGTCGTCGACGAGCTGGTCGACCTGATCGAGCAGGGGCACGAAGTCGCCCCCGGGACGATCGAAGCGGTGACGGGTGCGCTCGACGCCGAAGAGAGCCCGGCGGCGATCCTCGAGGACGTCGTCTGGCGCCATCGCAACACCAAGGTGGCGCCGAAGACGCTCAACCAAAAACGCTACGTCGACTCGATCCGCAACCAGACGATCACCTTCGGCGTCGGCCCTGCCGGCACCGGCAAGACCTTCCTCGCGGTGGCGATGGCCGCGCACGCCCTCGCCGAGCAAGAGGTGCAGCGGATCATCCTCACCCGGCCTGCGGTCGAGGCGGGTGAGCGGCTCGGCTTCCTCCCCGGCGACATCCAGGCCAAGGTAGATCCCTATCTGCGGCCGCTCTTCGACGCGCTCTACGACATGCTCGATCCCGACCGGGTCAACGGCTACTTCGAGCGCGGCGTGATCGAGGTCGCGCCGCTTGCCTTCATGCGCGGCCGTGCTCAGCCAGTTTCGAGCACGGTGCTTACGCCATCTGGATTTCGGCCGATCGGGAGCCTGCGGGTCGGCGATCTTGTCATCGGCTCAAATGGTCTGCCGACCCCCGTGCTTGGGGTGTATCCACAGGGGCGAAAAGCGATCTTTCGGGTGCATGCCCAGGATGGCGCATCGACCCTGTGTTGTGGTGAGCACTTGTGGCACGTTTTCACGGCGGCCGATCGTCGCCATGGAAAGCCCGGTCGCGTTCTTGAGACGCAAGAAATGATCGGTCGGCTTCGGGCCGCCCATCGACACCGATTCGAGCTGCCGGTGCTGGGCGCGCCCGTTGAGTTACCGCATCGCGACGTTCCATTGGACCCCTATGCGCTGGGCCTCCTTCTCGGCGATGGTTGCCTGACTGGCAGGACAACGCCGAGTTTTTCCAGCACGGACCCAGAGCTGGTGGCTGCTCTCGAGGAGGGGCTCGATGGGATCGAGCTGCGCCAAAGGAGCAGCGGAATCGATTTCGACCTTCACTACACCGACGGCCATCGCGGTGGTGTGATCGTCGCCAGCCCTGCTACCGGCGCGTTGCGCAAGCTTGGACTCATCGGCACCAGGTCAAGCACGAAGTTCATTCCCGAGTTGTATTTGCACAACGCCGCTGCAGTTCGGATGGCGATTCTCCAGGGCCTTCTCGATAGCGATGGAGGGCCTGTTACGCAACGAGACCGAACATGCCGGATTCAGTACACGACTTGCTCCGAGCAGCTCCACGAGGACGTTACATTTTTAGTTCGGTCATTGGGGGGCATTGCATATTCGCGGTGCAGGAAGGCGGCGGGGCGATCACCAGGTCGAGCAGGAGGTCGCCCGGTCCATCATCGCTCGGACGCTTTCATCATGGACATCCGCCTGCCCGAGGGGCTCGACCCGTTCCGTTTGCGGCGAAAGCAGAGCCTCTATCGTCGCGATGGCGGTGGTCGCCCGAAGCGCTTCGTGCACGCCATCGAGCCTGTGGGCGAGGCAGAGACCGTGTGTATCCAGGTAGCGGCCGCCGACTCGCTCTATGTCACCGATGACTTCCTCATCACGCACAACACGCTCAACGACTCCTTCGTCATCCTCGACGAGGCGCAGAACACCAGCCCCGAGCAGATGAAGATGTTCCTGACCAGGCTCGGCTTCAACTCGCGCATGGTCGTCACCGGCGACGTCACCCAGATCGACCTGCCGACCGACCAGCGCTCGGGGCTGGTCGTCGTCCGCGACATCCTCAGCGAGGTGCAGGACATCTCCTTCGTCCGCTTCGGCGGCGAGGACGTCGTCCGCCACAAGCTGGTGCAGCGGATCGTCGCCGCCTACGGCGAGCACGCCGAACGCCAGCAGGGCGGGCAGCCGCCGGCAGCCGATGGCGGTTGACCTCGCCGATGTGCCCGCCGACCTGCGCCGTGCCGTGGGGGCGGCGTTGAGCGCGGTGGGGGTGAGGGATGGACATCTGGCCGTCGAGCTGGTCGACCCGGCGCGGATCCAGGAGCTGAACCGAGAGCACCGCGACAGGGACGCCCCCACCGACGTGCTCGCCTTCCCGCTCGACGGCGCCGGCCCGGTCGCCGGCCCGCGTGAGCTCGGCGACGTGACGATCTGCCCCAAGCACTGCTCCGACGTGGTCGAGGCGGCCATCCACGGCACCCTGCACCTCTGCGGCATGGACCATGAGACGGACGAAGGCGAGATGCTTGCTCTGCAGGAACGCGTGATGGCGGGGCTGTGATGACGCGCTCAGGTTTCGTCGGGCTCGCCGGCCGGCCCAACGTCGGCAAGTCGACTCTGGTCAACGCGATCGTCGGCAGTCACGTGGCGATCGTCTCGATGCGCCCGCAGACCACCCGGCGGGCGATCCGCGGCATCGCCACCGACACCGATGCCGGGTGCCAGCTCGTCCTCGTCGACCTGCCCGGCGTGCAGCGCCCGCGCGACGTGCTGACCGAGCGCATGCAGCGCCGGGTCGAGCGCGAGCTGGCGGACTCCGACCTGGCCCTGCTGGTCGTCAACGGGCAGGAGGGGATCGGCCCGGGCGACCGCTTCATCGCCCGCGCGCTCCTCGCCGCCGGGTCCGACCTGCCGACGATCTGCGCGGTCAACAAGATCGATGGCGCCGGGCCCAACGAGCTGGTCCCGGTTCTGTCCGAGGCGGCCGAGCTGGAGGGCGTGGACGAGGTGTTCCCGATCAGCGCCCGCAGCGGCGAGGGCCTCGACGTCCTCGTGCAGCGGTTGGCCGAGCTCGTCCCCGAGGGCCCCTACCTCTACCCGCCGGAGGATCACAGCGATCAGTCGGGCGAGACGATGCTGGCCGAGCTGATCCGCGAGCAGGTGCTCAACCGGACCCGCGATGAGATCCCCCACTCGGTCGAGGTGAACGTCAAGGAGATCGGTGAGCGCGAGGACGGGCTGGTCACCGTCCGCGCCGAGGTCTGGGCGGAGACCGAGTCCCAGAAGGGGATCCTGATCGGCAAGGGCGGCGCCAAGGTCGGCGAGATCGGCTTTGCCGCGCGCCGCTCCCTGGAAGCCGAGCTGGGCGGCAAGGTCCACCTCGACCTCCAGGTACGTGTCCGCAGCCACTGGCGCCGCGACGAGGGACTGCTGGATCGGTTGGGCATCGAGTAAGCGCGGTTGGACGGGAATACCGCAGCTATAGGCTTAGCTCATGAGTGGCGGATTGCTGTTGGGAAGGACGATTGCCACGCTCGATCCCGAAGCGATCGTCGGCGACACCGGCAAGCTGTTTGCCGCCCAGCTTCTGGACATGGCGACGGCGGAGGGTGTGATCTTCGAGCACTGCACCTTCGCCAACGTGAGCTTCAAGGACGCGGATTTTTCCCGCTGCCTGTTCCGAAACTGTGCATTCGTCGATTGCTATTTCCGCGACACGAAGTTCACCAACTGCAAGTTCGAGGTGTGTAAGTTCGAAGACTGCAAGTTCGTCAAGCCGCACTTCGTCGACAGCACATTCGTCTTCCCGGAGTTTCGCGGCTGCTACATCCCGTTTAAGTCCTTCTACGCCTCTCTTCCTCTCGATCCTGGCTTTCGCCATGCGATCGCCGACGAGTTGGCTCGCGAGAGCGGCATGGCCGGAGAGCTGGGAGACGCACGGCGCTACCGGCTCGTGGGGGAAGAGGCCTTCGAGCGCCATCAGTGGAATCTCGCCTGGGCGAGCGGAGGCGAGTACTACGAGAAACCCAGAGCCCCACGCGATCGGGTGGAGGCGGGGGTCAAGTGGGCGGGCCGGAAGTTCAACCGACATCTGTGGGGCTACGGCGAACGGGGGGTCATCCTGGGCCGCAGCTTCCTGATCGTCGCCGTGATCCTCTTTCCCTTCCTCTACTGGCTGCTTTCGCGGGATGAACTGAGCTATCGGGGCGAGCCGCTCTCCCTCTGGAACTATGTCCTGTTCAGCCTCGACCGGATCCTGGCGGCCACTGGTTTCTCCCAGGTGGTCGTCTCCGGGACGCTCGTTCGCTGGCTGAGTGGCATCGAGGTGTTCGCCGGCCTGATCCTCATCGGTCTGTTCATCTCACTCATCTTCAACTGGATCAGGCGCAGATGAGCAGCACCGAGGTTTGGCTTTATGGCTCGATGGCGAGGGGAGACACCGACGACTCCAGCGATGTCGATCTGTTGGTCATCGGCAAGGATGAGATCGATTTCGCATCTCTCGATCTCCCCGCGAGAGACCGGCTCTCGATCTCGCGGTACTCATGGCAGGAGATCGAGCACATGGCGGGCTACGGCTCGCTCTTCCTCCATCACCTGAAACGCGAGGGGAAACCCCTTCTGGAGGGCGACGATGCACGGCTGCGGGCGTTGCTCTCATCGCTCGGCGGGTACTCGCGCGCCGAGATCGAGCTGGCCTGCTTCGCCAGGGTCGTCGACGACGTCGAGTGCGCCCTCGACGGGGACTACTCGGCGCAGTTTGAGATGTCGGTGCTGGGCACCGCCGCTCGCCATGCGGCGATCCTGGGCTGCTACTTGATGGAGACTCCGGACTTTGGCCGGGATTCGGCCTTCGAAACCCTTCTGCCCAAGCTCGGATACGGTGCCGAGTTCGTGAGTGAAATCATCGGTTTGTACGCGTTCAGGCAGGCCGAGAACGAAGTGCGGCCGATCGCCGCGCCGTCGTCTGACCACGTGTGGATGTGGGTATCCAGGGTGCGGCGTATCATCGAGCAGGTTGGAGACTTGGCCAGATGAGCACGACCGACACGACTATTTCGCAGCTTGAAGCGGTTCGTGAGGCTGCGGCAGAGCCACAGGCTGCCTACCTGATCCGATCTCGCCTGCGGCGGGCGCTGCTCAGTTGTACGCGAACCGTTGCCGAGTTGCAGGGGGTCGAAAAGCCGGTTTTGCCCGGTCAGTGGGTTGCTTCCACGTCATCCCCGGCTGCGGCTGAGGTCATCGGCCTCTGCCGGCGCATTCATCAGAGCGCCGAGCACCTCTGTCAACCTAGCGAGTCCTTTGACGTGCGCTGGGAGGACGGGTGGCGTGATCTCGGCGCCGACCTTGATTCCCTCGAGCTTGCGCTTGTCAAGCTCGAGGACGGTCGACCCTCGTAACTTCTCCGGTCGGCGCTCGCCGCAGCCGGGCCGAGACTACGATTGCCTGATGTTCGACGAGGTGCGGTTCGACGAGAATGGTCTGGTGCCATGTGTGGCGCAGGACTTCGCCAGCGGCGAGGTTCTGACGCTGGCGTATGTCAACGAGGAGTCGTTGCGCCTCACGGTCGAGAGCGGCGAGGTGCACTTCTTCAGTCGCTCGCGGGGGAAGATCTGGCGCAAAGGCGAAGAGTCGGGCAACGTGCTGAAGCTGAAGCAGCTGCGCTACGACTGCGATGGCGACGCGATCGTCGCCCTGGTCGAGCCGGCCGGGCCCGCCTGCCACACGGGCGAGCGCTCCTGCTTCTACCGGGAGCTTGGCGGGGCGGCGGCGACCGGGAAGGACGCGCCGCCCGCCCCCGGCGAGCCCGCGCCTGTCCCGCACGAGGCATTGGCCGCATTGCAGCGAACCCTGCGCAGCCGTGCGGCAGAGCGGCCCGAGGGCAGCTACACGGTGCAGCTGCTCGACGATCCCAAGCTGATCGGCGAGAAGGTCGAGGAGGAGGCCGAGGAGGTGGTCCGTGCGGCGCGCGAGGAGTCCGACGAGCGCGTCGCCGAAGAGGCCGCTGACCTGCTCTACCACCTCAGCGTGCTGCTGGCCTCGCGCGAGGTATCCCAGGCGGCCGTGATGGAGGTCCTCAATGGCCGTCGTGGCTAACACCGCGGAGCTGCGCATAGAGCCGAGCCTCGAGGAGGCGCGGGCGCTTGCCGGGGAGGGCAACGTCGTCCCGATCCGCGCCCGCTTCGTCGACGACTGCGAGACGCCTGTCTCCGCCTTCCTCAAGCTGCGTGGCGGCGAGCCCGAGGGGGCGCCCTGCTTCCTGCTCGAGTCCGCCGAGCAGGGCCAGGTCGGTCGCTACTCCTTCGTCGGCATCCGGCCCCGCTCGGTCCTGCGCTGGAATGACGGGGTTCTGAGCGAGACAGAGGGCGCCGATCGCGCTGCGCCGGATCCCTACGCTGCCGTCGCCGAGAGCCTCGAGCGCTTCCGCCTCGCCCCAGTCGAGGGCCTGCCGCCGTTCGCTGGCGGTGCAGTCGGCTTCTTCGGCTACGACCTCGTGCGCGCCGTGGAGCCGCTCGGCGAGCCCAACCCCGATCCGCTCGGTCTGCCCGACATGGCGCTGATGATCACCGACGTCCTGCTCGTCTTCGACCACCTGCGCCACGAGCTGACGATCATGTCCTGCGCCTTTGCCGACGACGAGGGTGGGATCGACGCCGCTTACGAGCGCGCCGCGGCGACGATCTCAGAGGTGCGGGGGAGGCTCAGGGGCGCCGTGCCCGCCCCGGAGCACCCGCAGATCGCCGAACCGCCCCGCTTCGTCTCCGGGATGGAGCGCGAGGAGTTCGAAGCGGCGGTCGAGCGGATCGTCTCCTACGTCCACGCCGGCGACGCCTTCCAGGTCGTCCCCTCGCAGCGCTTCTCCGCCCCGGCGCCGGTCGAGGCCTTCTCCGTCTACCGCGGCCTGCGCGCGGTCAACCCGTCTCCCTACATGTACTTCCTCGAGTTCGGCGACTTTCAGATCGCCGGCGCCTCGCCCGAGCCGCTGGTCAAGGTGCGGGGGCGCCGGGTGGAGACCCGGCCGATCGCCGGCACCTACCCGCGCGGCAGCGACGAGGAGGAGGACCGGCGCCTCGCCGAGCGCCTCGTCAACGACCCCAAGGAGAGGGCCGAGCACGTGATGCTGGTCGACCTCGGTCGCAACGACCTCGGTCGTGTCTGCGAGTACGGCTCGGTCGGCGTCGACGAGCTGATGGTGGTCGAGACCTATTCGCATGTCCTCCACATCGTCAGCCAGGTCTCGGGCACGCTGCGCGACGGGGTGGGGGCGATGGACGTGCTGCGCTCGGCGCTGCCGGCGGGCACGCTCTCCGGGGCGCCCAAGGTGCGCGCGATGCAGATCATCGACGAGCTGGAGCCGGTCAAGCGCTGCTCCTACGGCGGTGCGATCGGCTACCTCTCCTGGAACGGCGACCTCGACACCGCGATCCACATCCGCACGGTCGTCGTCAAGGACGGGCAGGTCCACGTGCAGTCCGGCGGCGGCACCGTCGCCGACGCCAAGCCCGCCTACGAGTACAACGAGTCGGTCAACAAGGCCAAGGCGGTGTTCCGCGCCGTCGAGCTGGCCTGCGAGCAGCCGGACTGGCTTTGAGGGAGAGCGATGCGGGTCCTCGTCATCGACAACTACGACAGCTTCACCTACAACCTGGTCCAGTACCTGGGCGAGCTGGGAGGGGAGATCGAGGTGGTCCGCAACGACCGCGCCTCGGTCGGCGATCTGCTCGAGCGCGACGTCGACCGCCTCGTCGTCTCGCCCGGGCCCTGCACCCCCGCCGAGGCGGGCATCTCGGTTGAGGCGATCCGCGCCTTCGCCGAGGCGGGCACGCCGGTGCTGGGCGTCTGCCTCGGGCACCAGTCCCTGGTCGAGGCATTTGGCGGCCGCACGGTGCAGGGCGAGCCGATCCACGGCAAGGACGCCGAGGTCGTCCACGACGGGCGCACGATCTACGCCGGCCTGCCCAGCCCGCTGGTCGCCGGCCGCTATCACTCGCTCGTCGCCGACCCCGATTTGCCCGCGGAGCTGGAGCTCAGCGCAAGCCTCGGCGACGTCGTGATGGGGGCCCGTCATCGCGAGCTGCCGGCCGAGGGCGTGCAGTTCCACCCCGAGTCGGTGCTGACCCCGCAGGGCAAGCACCTGCTGAAGAACTTCCTGGAGGCGCGGTCGTAATGCCGAACGAGGTCGTCACCAGGGCGATCGACGCGGTCTGCAAAGGCGACCACCTGACCGCCGACCACGCCGCCGTGGTTCTCGCCGAGATCATGGAGGGTCGCGCCGACGAGGTGCAGACGGGGGCTTTCCTGATCGCCCTGCGGGCCAAGGGCGAGACGGTGCCGGAGCTGGTCGGGCTGGCGCGGACGATGCGCTCGCTCGCCGCCGCGGTCGAGAGTTCGCGCGAGGACCTCGTCGATACGGCCGGTACCGGCGGCGGGCCCTCGACCTTCAACGTCTCGACCACCGCCGCGCTGGTTGCCGCCGCCGCCGGCTGTGCCGTCGCCAAGCACGGCAACCGCTCCAACACCAGCCGCTGCGGTTCCGCCGACCTGCTCGAAGCGCTGGGGGTCAACATCGACCTCGATCCCGCTCAGGTCGGCCGCTGCCTCGACGAGATCGGCTTCGGCTTCATGTTCGCCCCCAGGCACCACGCCGCGATGGCGCACGTCGTGCCGGTGCGCAAGGCGCTCGGAGTGCGCACGATCTTCAACTTCCTCGGCCCGCTGACCAACCCGGCGGGGGCCGAGCGCCAGCTGCTCGGCGTCTCCGATCGTCACTACCAGGAGACGATCGCCGAGGCGCTGGTCGGCCTGGGCAGCGTGCGGGCCCTGGTCGTCGCCGCAGAGGACGGGCTCGACGAGCTCTCGGTCTCCGCCCGGACCCGGGTGATCGAGGTCGCCGAAGGTCGCACCGCGGAGTGGTTCGTCGAGCCGGGCGAGTTCGGGCTCGGCAGGGCGGAGCTGGAGGAGGTCGCCGGCGGCAGCGCCGAGGAGAACGCCGCCGCCGCGCGCGCCGTCCTGGCCGGCGAGGGCGGCCCGCGCCGCGACCTGGTTGCGCTCAACGCCGGCGCGGCGATCTACGTCGGTGGCCTCAGCGGCAGTCTCGGCGACGGCGTCGAGAAGGCCAGGGCGACGATCGACAGCGGCGCCGCCCGCGAGCTGCTCGAGCGTCTCGCTGCCACCTCGACCCAGCTGGCCGGCCAGGTCGGCCGACTCCACTAGGCTTCGTCCCTCACGTGGGAATGATCGAGCAGCTGATCGCCGCGGCGCGGGCAGGAGTGAGGGAACGCCGCGCCCAGACGCCGCAGGCGGATCTTGAGTCGCGGCTGAGCGTCCGAGGCGACGACCGCCCCTTCAGCGAGGCGCTGGTCCGGCCGGGCCTCTCGGTGATCGCCGAGTTCAAGCGGCGCTCGCCGAGTGCCGGCGACATCTCGACGACGGCGAGGGTCGCCGAGCAGGTCGGCGCCTACGAGCGTGGCGGAGCGGCTGCTCTCTCGGTGCTCACCGACGAGCCCCACTTCGGCGGCTCGCTCGAGGATCTGCGCGCCGCCCGCGCCGCCTGCAGCCTGCCGATCTTGCGCAAGGACTTCATCGTCGACCCCTACCAGCTGCTCGAGGCGGCGGTCAACGGGGCCGACGCGGTGCTGCTGATCGTCAGGGCGCTCGAGGACGCCGAGCTGCGCGAGATGCACGACCGGGCGCGCGGCCTGGACCTCGACTGCCTGGTCGAGGTGCACGACGGGGAGGAGTTGGAGCGGGCGCTGCAGCTCGACGCCGACGTGATCGGGATCAACAACCGCAACCTCGACGAGGGCACGGTCGACGTGGCCACGACCTACGAGCTGATGCCCGACGTGCCCGCGGGCAAGACCGTCGTCGCCGAGAGTGGGATCTCCGCCCGGTCGGAGCTGGAAGAGCTGGAGCGCGTCGGTGTCGACGCGGTGCTGATCGGATCGGCGCTGATGGGCGCCGCCGAGCCCGAGGCGCTGACCCGCGAGCTGACCGGCGCCGACGAGGGCACCCGCGAGCACCACCTGCCCTGAGTGGGGCCGCCCGCCGGGCGCCCGACTTTTTTAGAAGAACTTTGAAGTGCCCCAGCATCATGCCCCTGCGATGAAGCGCATCTTCAAGACCCCCTTCGGCGCCGCCCTTCTCGGTGGCGTCGTCGTTGCGGCATTTGGTTGGATCGCGATCGCCGCTGGCTGGATCCACGCCGACAACGGCAGCGCGACCGTCACGGTCGCAGCCCCGCTCTCGGCCCCGGTCGACGCCAGCGAAGAAGGCGATTCCAACCTGATCAACCAGATTTACCGTCGGGACGGGCAGGGGGTCGCCTTCATCTCGTCGGACCTTCCCGCGCAGGAATCTTCCGGCCCGTTCGGCGAAGCCGAAGGTGGCGGCACCGCCACCGGCTCGGGCTTCCTGATCGATACCGAAGGGCACATCGTCACCAACAACCACGTGGTCGAAGGGGCCGATCGGGTCGAAGTCAAACTCGGCGCATCGGACACCACCTACACCGCCGAAGTGGTCGGCACCGACCCGGCGACCGACGTGGCTCTGCTCAAGGTCGACGCGCCCGCCGACCAGCTCCACCCACTCTCGCTCGGCGACTCTTCGAAGGTCGAGGTGGGCGAAGAGGTGATCGCGATCGGCAACCCGTTCGGCCTCGACCGGACCGTTACCGCCGGGATCGTCTCGGCGCTCCAGCGCCAGATCCAGGCCCCCAACGGCTTCTCGATCTCGCATGTGATCCAGACCGACGCGGCGATCAACCCCGGCAACTCCGGCGGTCCGCTGATCGACAGCTCCGGCAGCGTGATCGGGATCAACTCCCAGATCCAGACCGGCGGTGGCAGCGGCGGCAACGTCGGCATCGGCTTCGCCGTTCCGATCAACACCGCGCATGAAGTCGTACAGCAGATCGAGGCGCACGGCGAAGTCAAGCACGCCTACCTCGGGATCAGCGGCGGCAGCATCACTCCCGACCTGGCCAAGGCGCTGAAGCTGCCGGAGGAAGAGGGAGTGCTAGTCAACGAAGTCGTCAAGGGCGGCCCCGCCGACCAGGCGGGTGTCAAGGGTGGCGACACCTCGGCGACGATCGAAGGCGCCAGCTTCAGGCTCGGCGGCGACGTCATCACAGAGGTCGACGGCAAGAAGGTCGCGGGGATGGAAGAAGTGATCAACGCGGTCAACTCGGCCTCGGCTGGCGACAAGATGGAGCTGACCGTCGATCGCGACGGCGAAACGAAGAAGATCACGGTGACGCTCGGCGTCCGCCCGGCCTCCGCTGAAGAAGTTCCCTCGCGGTAGGCGGCGAAGAGACCGTCCCCGTGCCTGCCTCGCGTACGCTTGCTTAATGCGGGTCAAGATTTGTGGGGTCACCGATTTGGACGACGCGGCCGAGGCTGTGCGGCTGGGGGCTTGGGCTGTGGGGCTGATCCACTACGCCGAGAGCCCGCGGTTCTGTGAGCCCGGCGAGGCGGTGCGGATCTCCTCCGCCTTCCGCCGCAAGTGCGAGGTCATCGGGGTGTTCGTCAACCCCGAGCTGGACGAGGTTGCGAAGGCGGTCGAGGACGCGGGGCTGACGATGGTGCAGCTCAACGGCGAAGAGGGACCCTCGTTCTGCGCCGAGGTGGCGCGCAAAACCGGGGTCAAGGTGATCAAGGCGATCCACGTCTCCAGCGCCGCCGACATCCACGCGGCCGAGACCTTCCGCACCGACTTCCACCTCTTCGACCGTGGCGCCCGAGGGCTGTGGGGCGGCACCGGCGAGAGCTTCGACTGGGGCCTGCTGCGCGAACGGCGCTCCCAGGTGCCGGCGATCCTCGCCGGCGGCCTGCGGCCGGAGAACGTCGCCGAGGCGATCGCCATCGCCCATCCCTACGCGGTCGACG
This sequence comes from uncultured Solirubrobacterales bacterium, assembly GCA_963770315.1. Lineage (GTDB taxonomy): Bacteria > Actinomycetota > Thermoleophilia > Solirubrobacterales > 70-9 > VRUE01. Next base: position 1,408,871 of record CAVYPC010000002.1, on the reverse strand, counting down.
TGGCCAGTGGGGTCGAGGCCGAGCCGGGGCGCAAGGATCACGCCGCGATGACCGCCTTCTTCGACGCTGCCCAGGCAGCTAGCGTTACCTCGGGATGACCCTGGTGGAAGAGCGATTCGGCCCCTACGGCGGCCGCTACGTCCCCGAGACGCTGATTCCGGCGCTCGACGAGCTCACCGCTGCCTGGGAGGCGGCGCGCGGCGACGAGGACTTCCGAGTGCGCCTCGCCTCGCTGCGACGCGACTTCGTCGGCCGGCCCACGCCCCTGTATCTCGCCGAGCGGCTCTCCGAGCGGGCGGGCCGCAGGGTCTACCTGAAGCGCGAGGATCTCGCCCACACCGGCGCCCACAAGATCAACAACGCGGTCGGGCAGGCGCTGCTGGCCCAGCGCATGGGCAAGCCCCGCGTGATCGCCGAGACCGGCGCCGGCCAGCACGGGGTGGCGACCGCGACCGCCTGCGCCCTCTTCGGCCTCGAGTGCGTCGTCTACATGGGCACCGAGGACATTCGCCGCCAGGCGCCCAACGTCGAGCGGATGAAGCTGTTGGGGGCCGAGGTAGCGCCGGTGGAAGCCGGCGCCCGCACGCTCAAGGAGGCCGTCAGCGCCGCGATCCGCGACTGGGTAGCCAACGTCGAGACGACCCACTACGTGATCGGCTCGGCCGTCGGCCCAGCGCCCTTCCCGGCTCTGGTCCGGGACCTGCAGCGCGTTATCGGCGAGGAGGCGCGCGAGCAGGCCCTCGCCGCCGAGGAGGCGCTGCCGGCCCGGGTGATCGCCTGCGTCGGCGGCGGCTCCAACTCGATCGGGATCTTCACGCCGTTCATAGCCGATGCGGGAGTCGAGCTGATCGGGGTCGAGGCCGCCGGCGAAGGTTTGGAGACCGGCCGCCACGGCGCCTCGCTCGGCGCCGGCAGCACCGGCGTCCTGCACGGCTCGCTCTCCGCCGTGATCGCCGACGAGGAGGGGCAGATCCTCGAGGCCCACTCGGTTTCCGCCGGCCTCGACTATCCCGGTGTCGGCCCCGAGCACGCTCACCTGCGCGATACGGGCCGCGCCACCTACACCGCCGTCACCGACGCGGCGGCCCTGGCCGCCTTCGCTGAGCTCGCCCGGCTAGAGGGGATCATCCCCGCGCTCGAGTCCTCGCACGCGATCGCCTGGCTGTTGGAGAACGGCGGTGGCGCGGGCTATGACGTGCTCTGTCTCAGCGGCCGAGGGGATAAGGATTTGGCTGAGGTCATCGCGCTGGGAGTCGGGGGGTGACTCTGTCGAGCAACAGCGGGGAGGCTCGCCAGAGTCACCCCCCGACTCCCTCGACGGTCGCCCCCGCCAATTCCCCGGCAGCTGTAGGGGAGCAGCGCATAGCCCTTGCCTTTCAGCTTGCGAGGGATGAGGGGCGGGCGGCGCTTATGCCTTACATGATGGCTGGCTTTCCCGACCATGAGTCGTCGCTGGCGGTTGCTGAAGCCTATGTGGATGCGGGGGCCGATCTGATCGAGTTGGGGGTGCCGTTCTCCGACCCGCTCGCCGACGGGCCGACGATCCACGCCGCAGGGACTGCCGCGCTCGCCGCCGGCGCCACGCTGGAGACGGCCCTGGAGGTCTGCGAGTCCGTCTCCGGGCGGGTCCCGGTGGTGCTGATGGCCTACGCGAACATGATCTTGGCCCAGGGCGGCGCCGGCGAGTTCGCCCGCCGCGCGGCCGCCGCCGGCGCCGCGGGCGCGATCGTCCCGGACCTGCCCCTCGACGAGGCCGGGGATGTGCGCGAGGCGCTCACCGGCGAGGGACTGGCCCTCGTCCCGCTGCTCGCACCGACCACGCCGGCCGAGCGCCGTGCCCGCATCTGCGCCGCCGCCCAGGGCTTCATCTACGTCGTCTCCACCGTGGGGACCACCGGCGAGCGGCAGCAGCTCCCGGCGGGCCTTGCCGAGCTGGTCGCCGCGACCAAGGCCGATGCCGAGGTGCCGGTCGCGGTCGGCTTCGGGATCGGCACCCCTGGGCAGGCCGCCGAAGTCGGCGAGATCGCCGACGGCGTGATCGTCGGCAGCCGGCTGGTCCGCGCCGCCGGCGAGGCGGGGTCGACCGCTTCCGCGGCGGAGGCGGTCGGCGCCTTCCTGCGCGAGACGCACGCCGCACTCGCCGCGTAGACCGCCCGTTCGTCTAGGATTCCCGCCGCATGGGACTCGTCGTAAGCCTCTTCCTGGCGCTCGCCGCCACGACCGTCGGTTACGCCTGGCTCGGCCAGGGCGGCGCCGTCGCCGGCTTGATCTTCTGCGCGATCCTCCTGATCGGCGCCACGATCCGCGTCTTCAAGCCCAGCGCCTGATTCTCAGGCTCGGGTCGCGATCGCCTCGAGGTACTCGGCCTCGAGCACCAGCGCTCGGTCGCCGGCGGTGTTCGCCTGCTCCAGGTAGGCGCGCAGGTCGCTCTCCAGCGCCTCCTCGCCCTCGCTGCCGACCCTTTCGAAGGCGACCTTCACTGGGCCGAAGTAGGTGCGGAAGAAGTCGAGATAGTGATCGGCGGAGCGGAAGGGCTGTCGCGATATCCGCCGCTCGACGCGCAGATCCGCGATGCCGTCGCCGAACAGCTCGCGCAGTCGCTCCTCGGTTCCCCAGAGCAGCGGCGGGTTCAGCCCGGGCGGCGGCGGTGCGTGCTTGGCGACCGTCATGAACATGCCGCCGACGCCCCCGTCGGGAGTCCAGTTGGCCATCGCGATCCGGCCGCCCGGCTTGCAGACGCGCAGCAGCTCGGCGGCGGTCTTCTCCTGATCGGGGGCGAACATCGCGCCGAAGACCGACGTCACCACGTCGAACTCGGCGTCGCCGAAGGGCAGCTCCGCGGCGTCCCCCTCGATGAACTCGACGTCGAGCCGCTCCGCCGCGGCCCGCTCGCGGCCGCGCTCGAGCAGGGCCGGCACGAAGTCGACTCCCACCACGTTTCCCCAGGACCGCCTCGCCGCGGCCAGCGCGGCGTTGCCGCTGCCGCAGGCGACGTCGAGGATGCGCTCGCCGGGCACGATCTCGAGGCTCTCTGCGAGCTGTTCCGAGGGCATCATCACCAAGTTGGCGACCATCGCGAAATCGCCCTCCGACCAAGTCCGCTGTTGCGCTTTCCTGACTGCGTCAAGATCGACTGCGTCTGCCATCTCAGCTCCTTCGGTCGCCAGCGTAAGCTGACAGCGTAATGCGAATCGGCGTACTGACCGGCGGGGGAGACTGTCCTGGGCTGAACGCGGTGATCCGCGCGATCGTGCGCAAGGGAGTCGAACACCTGGGGCATGAGTTCGTCGGCTACCGCGACGGTTGGCACGGGCCGCTGAACGCCAGCAGCGGCGCCCTCGGCGTCCCCGAGGTGCGCGGCATCCTGCCTCGCGGAGGAACCATCCTCGGCTCCTCGCGGACCAACCCCTTCAAGCAGGACGGCGGTGCCGAGCGGATCGTCGAGAACATGGCGGCCGATGGGGTCGAGGGCCTGATCGCGATCGGCGGCGAGGACACGCTCGGGGTCGCCTCGCGCCTGCACGAGGAGCACGGCCTGCGCGTCGTCGGCGTGCCGAAGACGATCGACAACGACCTCGGCGCGACCGATTACACCTTCGGCTTCGACACCGCGGTCAACATCGCGATGGAGGCGATCGACCGCCTCCACACCACCGCCGACAGCCATCATCGCGTGCTGATCGTCGAGGTGATGGGCCGGCACGCCGGCTGGATCGCCTTCCACGCCGGCCTCGCCGGCGGCGCGAACGTGATCCTCATCCCCGAGCAGCCGTTCGACCTCGAGCGGGTCTGCGAGCTGGTCGGACGGCGCCTCGAGGCGCGCTTCGCGCCGATCGTCGTCGTCTCCGAGGGCGCCCAGCCCGAGGGCGGCCTGCCCGCGGCCCAGGACAAGGGGCTCGACGCCTTCGGCCATGTCAGGCTGGGCGGCATCGCGCACTGGCTCGAGCACGAGATCGAGCAGCGAACCGGGAAGGAGACGCGGGCGACGGTGCTGGGGCATGTGCAGCGCGGCGGCACGCCGACCGGCTTCGACCGCGTCCTCGCGACCCGTTTCGGCCTGCACGCGATCGACGCCGCCGACGCGGGCGAGTGGGGCAAGATGACGGCGCTGCGCGGCACGGATATCCGGCTGGTCGATCTCGGCGATGCGGTGGCTCGGCTCAAGACTGTGCCCAAGGAGCTCTATGAAGAGGCCGAGGTCTTTTTTGGCTAATACGGGGGGGGTCCGGGGCACCCCCCCGGCGGAACCCGCGACGGTCCCGTGGCGAGGGCGCTTTTCTCGCCGGCTCACAAGTTCCGGCGGGGGGGTACCCCGGACCCCCCCGTGCTTGCGCAAAGCCGCCCTCGGAGCTGCCTGTGCTCTGCTCTTAGTGGCAGCTGGCTGCGGCGAAAGCGAAGGTGTGGCCGCTGGAGCGACCGCGAGGGTCTATGTGGCCGGACCGCTCTGCGCCGAAGCTAAACGGGAGCTGGCACGGGATGGAGGGCAAGCCGGAGAGGTCCACGTTCGCGCCATCTGCCTGCCAAGCGCCGAAAGCTCCCGGAAGCTGGACCTCACGACCATCGGCGCCAACGCACGTCGAGCGACCGAGGACGCAACCACCATCGGCTATATCGGCGAGCCGACCCGCGCCGCATCCCGCTTCTCCGAACCGATCCTGGAAACCGCCGGAATCGCCCAGCTACCGGACACCTCGGGGGCGTCCGGAATGAGCAAGCTCCTTCGAGCCGTGACGGAAGCCGGCTCTTCGGGAAGCTTGCGCGAATCGGTCCTCGACGAGCTGCAATAGCTGTTGAGAGGACGGCCGGGTGACCCCTCCCCGAAGGCTCAAGGGACCACGCTTCGCACCCCCAAAAGCGACCCAGCTGCGCAACGGCCTTCGGGGAGGGGTCACCCGGCCGTCCCTACAGCAGACTTTTCAGCGCGCCGTCGATCTCCGGGTATCGAAACTTGTACCCCAGATCGAGCGCCCGCCGCGGCACTACCCGCTGGCCACCCCGCAGCACACCCCCGAACTCAGAGCCGAATTTGAGGTCGAGCACGAACCCCGGCACCGGCACCGAGGCCGGACGGTGCAGCGCTCGTCCGATCGCCCGTGAGAGCTCGCGGTTGGTGACCGGGTTGGGCGCGGTTGAGTTGACCGTGCCGCTCACCTTCTCGTTGTTGAGCGCCCAGAGCAGGATCCCGACCTCGTCGTCGATGTGGATCCAGGACATGTACTGCCGGCCGCCGGCGAGTGGGCCGCCGACGCCGAGCTTGAAGGGCGGCAGCAGCTCCGCGAGCAGGCCGCCGCCGGAGTCGAGGACGTGGCCGGTGCGGACGACGACGAGGCGCACGCCGAGGCCCTCCGCCTCGCGGGCGGCGGCCTCCCACTCGCGCACGACCTCCGCGTCATAGCCCTGGCCGGACTCAGCTGACTCGTCGACGATCGCCTCGCCGCGGTCGCCGTAGAAGCCGATCGCCGACTGGTTGACCAGGACACGGGGCTTGCGCTCGAGGCCGGCGAGGGCGGCGATCAGGTTGCGGGTTCCGAGGCGACGGCTCTCCATGATCCGGCGTTTGGCGTCGTCGGTCCAGCGCTGGTTGATCTTCTCGCCCTGCAGATTGACGACGCCGTCGACCCCCTCGAAGGCGGCGGCGGGGGGACGTTCGAGGGTCGGCTCCCAGGCGTGCCAGACGACGCTCGGGTTTGTGCCGCGGGCCGGTTGCGGGTCGCGGGTGAGGCCGACGACCGTGTCGCCCCGGGCGAGCAGCGCGTCGCATAGCGCCGAGCCGATGAAGCCGCTCGCTCCGGTGACGAGGACCTTCACCCGGTCAGCCGACCTCCACCGTGGAGAAGGTACCGGTCTCCTCGCTGAAGCGGGCCAGGCCCTCGCGCTTGGCCTCCTCGACGACCGCCTTGGCGACCATCGGCGCCACCTCGCGATTGAAGACGCTGGGGATGATGTAGTCCTCGGAGAGGTCGTCCTCGTCGACGACTTCGGCGATCCCCCGGGCTGCCGCCAGCTTCATCTCCTCGGTGATGTTCGGCGAGCCGGCGTCGAGGGCGCCGCGGAAGATCCCCGGGAAGCAGAGCACGTTGTTGATCTGGTTCGGGTAGTCGGAGCGACCGGTGGCCATGATCCGCACGTAGGGAGCCGCGTCCTCGGGCATCACCTCGGGGGTCGGGTTGGCCATCGCGAAGACGATCGCGTCGTCGTTCATCTTGCCGAGGGCCTCGGCGGGGATGATCCCCGGCCCGGAGAGGCCGATGAAGATGTCCATGCCCTCGATCACGTCGGCAGGCTGGCCGTTGAGCTTCTCCGGGTTCGAGTTCTCCGCGTACCAGCGCTTGGTTCCGCTCATCTCGCCGGACTGGTAGTCGGCCCGCTCTGTCGAGAGGGCGCCCTGCCGGTCGCAGCCGACCACGTGGGTTACGCCGGAGGCGAGCATCATCTTGGTCACCGCTACCCCGGCGGCACCGAGCCCAACCACCAGCACGCGCAGCTGCTCGATCGGCTTGCCGACGATCTTCAGCGCGTTGAAGAGCGCCGCCATCGTCACCACCGCGGTGCCGTGCTGGTCGTCGTGGAAGACCGGGATGTCGAGCGTCTTCTTCAGCCGATCCTCGATCTCGAAGCAGCGTGGGGCGGAGATGTCCTCGAGGTTGATGCCGCCGAAGGTGGGGGCGATCAGTTCGACCGCCTTGATGATCTCCTCGGCGTCCTGCGTATCGAGGCAGATCGGGAAGGCGTCGACCGCGGCGAACTCCTTGAACAGCATCGCCTTGCCCTCCATCACCGGCATCGCCGCCTCGGGGCCGATGTTGCCGAGCCCGAGTACGGCGCTGCCGTCGGAGACGACCGCGACGGTGTTCTTCTTGATCGTGTACTCGAACGCCTTGGCCCGGTCGGCGTGGATGTCCTGGCAGACGCGGGCGACGCCCGGCGTGTAGGCCATCGAGAGGTCGTCGCGGGTCTTCAGCGGGTACTTGTTCTCGACCGAAATCTTGCCGCCGCGGTGCATCTGCATCGTGCGGTCGACGTAGTCGAGCACTTTCGCCCCACGGGTCGAGCCGATCGCCCGCAGGATGCGCTCCCAGTGCGGCCGGTCCTGGGCGTCGATCGTGAACTCGCGCACCCGCTTGCCCTCGCCGCCGGCTCCCGGGACCAGATCGACGCCCTGCAGCTGCCCGCCGGCCTCGGCGATCGCCGCGGTCAGCTTGCCCAGGGGCTCTTGCCGGGCATCGAGCTCGACCCGGATCGTGACGCTGTACTGGGCGCTGACAGCCATGGGCAGCTATCGAATCAGATTCGGCGCCCGCGCCCGTGCGCGACTTATCATCGGCGGCGATGGCGGCAGCGGCGCTGGTCCTCTATGCGGTCTCCCTGACGGTCACCCTCGGGGTGCGGGTCGTCGTCCAGGTGCGCCGCACCGGCTCGACCGGGCTCCACGGTCTGGCCCCCGATGCCTCGCCGCTGGAGCGGCTTGCCGGCGTCCTTTTCGTTCTCGCCCTGGCGATGGGGGCGGCGGCGCCGACGCTGGCACTGCTCGGCGCGGTCGAGCCCGTTCCCGCCCTCGACGGCGCCCTCGGCAACGCGATCGGCATCGTCCTCGCCATCGCCGGCATCGGCCTCACCTTCGCTGCCCAACTCGCGATGGGCGACTCGTGGCGGGTCGGCGTCGACCCCGGGGAGCGCACCGAGCTCGTCACCGGCGGCCCCTTTGAGCTGGTCCGCAACCCGATCTACAGCGCGATGCTGCCAACCGTCTTCGGCCTCGTCCTGATGGTGCCGAGCGTCGTCGCGATCGCCGCCTTCCTCACTCTCCTCGTCGCCCTGGAGATGCAGGTCAGGTTGGTCGAGGAGCCGTACCTGCTCCAGGTGTACGGCGATGAGTACCGCAGCTATGCGTCGCGGGTCGGTCGTTTTGTTCCGGGCCTGGGGGCGATGCACGGCGCTCGGTGAGGGGCGGGAGGAGGCCGACGCGCCTTAGAGTTGCGCCGATGCCTCCCGAGCCGACCGACGCCGGCGCCCCTGAGCTCTTCCTGATCGACGGCAACTCGCTTGCCTACCGGGCGTTCTTCGCGCTGCCGGAGTCGATCGGGACCAGCGACGGGAGGCCCACCAACGCGATCTACGGTCTCGCCTCGATGCTGGTGAAGATCATCGACGAGCACCACCCCGCCGGAGTCGTCGTCGCCTGGGATGCGGGCATGTCCGGGCGCGAGGTCACCTACGACCTCTACAAGGCCCAGCGCAAACCCCGCCCCGACCTGCTGCGCGAGCAGTGGCCGCACCTGATGCCACTGGTCGAGGCCTTCGGCTACACCAACGTCAAGGTCGAGGGCTACGAGGCCGACGACGTGATCGCCTCGCTGAGCAGACAGGCTCGCGAGGAGGGGATCCCGGTGATGGTCGTCACCGGCGACCGCGACGCCTACCAGCTGGTTGGGCCGGGGGTGCGGGTGATGAGCACCTCGCGCGGCATTACCGAGACCAAGATCTACGACAGCGACGCCGTGGTCGAGCGCTACGGGGTGCCGCCGGAGTCGATCACCGATCTGATGGGGCTGCGGGGCGATACCTCCGACAACATCCCCGGCGTCCCCGGGATCGGGGAGAAAACCGCGACTCAATTGCTGCAGCGGTTCGGCACCTTGGAGCGGGTTCTGGCGAGCGTCGAGGAGATATCCGGCGCCAAGCGCAAGCAGAACCTGGTCGAGCACGCCGACGACGCCCGCATGTCGAAGCAGCTGGCGACGCTCCAGTACGAGATCGACACCGGGGTCGACCTGGCGGCGGCGATGGGCTCCGAGCCCGACCGCGGCGCGCTGCGCGACTTCATGCGCGAGTTCGAGCTGCGCGCGGTGATGGAGCGGCTCGAAGAAGCGCTGCCGGAGGGCGAGGCGGTTCCCGGTCGCAGCGTCGAGAAGGAGCTGGCGGTCGAGGTCGAGGAGGGGTCGCCGGGCGACCTCGGCGAGGGCCCGGTGGCGCTGGCGATCGACGGCGAGCGCTGGGCCGCCGCCCAGGGAGAGCGGATCGTCGCCGGCGCCTCGACCTTGGACGAGCTTGCCGTCGCCCTCGCCGGCAGGCCGCTGGTCGCCCATGACGCGAAGTCGCTCGGCGGCGGTCGCCACGGCCTGCTCGCCGCCGGCGCCCGCGAGGGCGCCGCGCTGACGCTCGACCACGACACGATGATCGCCGCCTACCTGCTCGAGCCCCAGCGCCGCACCTACGAGCTGACCGAGCTGGCTGCCGACGCCGGCATCGGCCTCGCCGAGGGTGCCGCCGCCGAGAGCTCCGAGGACGACGCCCAACTGGCGCTCGGCGAGGAGCTCGAGGCCGGTCTCGACCCCGCCGAGGAAGCGCGGCTAGTCGCCGCGCTCGCCGAGGCGCAGCGGCCGCGGCTCGAGCAGTTCGAGCTGGAGCCCCTGCTGGAGGACGTGGAGCTGCCGCTCGTCCACGTCCTCGCCGCGATGGAGCGCGAGGGCCTGAAGCTCGATGCCGAGCGCCTGGCCGAGGTCGGCGCCGGCTTCGGCGAGCGGATCGCGACCCTGGAGAAGGAGATATTCGAGCTGGCCGAGGAGGAGTTCACGATCGGCTCTCCGCAGCAGGTCGGCCGCGTCCTCTTCGAGAAGCTCGGCCTGACCCGCAAGCGGCGGGGGAAAACCGGCTTCTCGACCGACGCCCGCGTCCTCGCCCAGATCCGCGACGAGCACCCGATCGTCGAGAAGATCGAGTCCTGGCGCGAGCTGACCAAGCTGAAGAACACCTACCTCGACTCGCTGCCGGACCTGATCGACCCCGGGACCGGTCGCGTCCACACCACCTTCAACCAGGCGGCGACGACCACCGGCCGCCTCTCCAGCACCAACCCCAACCTGCAGAACATCCCGATCCGCACCGAGATCGGCCGTCCGGTCAGGGCCTGCTTCGTCGCCGAGCGCGGCGCCCGGCTGCTCTCCGCCGACTACAGCCAGGTCGAGCTGCGCGTCCTCGCTCATGTCGCCGACGAGGAGGTGCTGAAGACGATCTTCCGGGCGGGCGAAGACGTCCACGCCGCGACCGCCGCCGAGGTCTTCGACATCTCACGCGAGGAGGTCGACGTCGGCCAGCGCTCGAAGGCCAAGATGGTCAACTTCGGCATCGTCTACGGGCTGACCGGCTTCGGCCTCGCCGACCGGCTCAACATCCCCCGCAAAGAGGGCGAGGAGTTCGTCGCCCGTTACCTGGAGCGCTTCCCGGCCGTCCGCGCCTTCCGCGAGCGGGTCGTCGAGCGCGCCCAGGAGGAGGGCTACGTGCGGACGCTGATGGGCCGGCGCCGCTCGATCCCGGAGCTGCGCTCCGGCAACCCGAACACGAGGCGGCTGGGGGAGCGGCTCGCGGTCAACACGGTGATCCAGGGAACCGCGGCCGACATCATCAAGGTGGCGATGGTGCGCTGCCAGGCCGCCCTCGCGGAGTCCGGCGCCGAGACCCGCCTGGTGCTGCAGATCCACGATGAGCTGCTCTTCGAGGGTCCGCCCGAGGAGATGGACGACGCGACCGGGTTGGTGCGGCGCGAGATGTGCGCCGCCTATGGGCTCGACCCGCCGCTCGAGGTCGACATCGGCGTCGGCGAGGACTGGCTCGACGCGAAGTGAAAAGGGCCGGCGTGAGCCGGCCCTTTTGCGCTTTCAACCCTCCCGGCCAGCTCAGTCGGCCAGCTCGACCTCGTCGAAGGTCGCGCTGCCGTGCTCGATCTCCAGCTCGGCATCGAGCACCGTCGCGCCGACGATCAGATCCGACTCGGTGCAGTTCGCGCCGGTGCCGTTGTCGTCGTGCCCGCTCGGGCCGGAGTGCGGCGAACCGGGGCCGGAGCTTCCCCCGCCGTGGTCGTCGCCGGGCTCTTCGCCCTGGCCGCCGTTGTCGTCACCCGGCTCTTCGCCGTGACCGCCACGGTTATCGCCGGGCTCTGGCTCGCCGTGGCGGAGGTGGGTACGCGAGGCGGTGATGTCGGGTGCGTGCTCGTCCTCGCACTTGATCCGGGTCCGGTCGGTGACCAGGCCACTGACAGTTTCTTTGTCGAGCAGGACGATCGTCAATCGGCCGGTTTCGGGGTCGAAGGACTGGATCGTCCCGCTCGGCTGACGGTCGTGATGCCGGTGATGGTGGCCATGGCGCTTCTCCGCGCGATGGTTGCCGTCCTTGGCCACGGCAAAGCCGGCGAGCGCTCCGACCGCCGCGAGCAGTCCCACCACTGCCAGCAGCAGGCCGCCGGCGCGGTATCGATTTCTACGGGGGCGGTTCATGGTTCCTCCTTGGGTTGACGAGTGATGCTTCTCCTCCTCAACCCGGCCCGGAGGCGAAGATCACAAAGAAGTCTCAGCCGGGTCCGCCGCCGTGACCGTCGTCTCCGGAGCCGGATTCCGACCCGGAGCCGTCGTCGACGGACGATTCTTCGCTCGGTCCGGGACCGCCGCCCCCAGTCGGGTCTTCGTTCGCGTCAGAGCCACCTCCGGTTGCCGGTTCGGCGTCATCTCCGGGGCCGCTGCTCCCACCCCCGGACCCAGAGCCGCCGTGACTTGGCCCCGACTCGCCGCCGTGACCGGAGCCCGAGCCCGAGCCGCCGCCGTGACCGGGACCCGAACCGGACTCGCCGCCGTGACCCGAGCCCGATCCGCCGCCGCGCCCCGAGGGCCCGGAGCGATCGTCACCGCCGGGTCCCGATGATCCGCCGCCGTGTCCTGAGGAGCCACCGTGTCCCGACGGCCCGCCCTTGCCCTCGCGGTCCTCACCGGGCTCTTCCTTGCCGCGCCCGCCCCGATCGTCGACCGGCTCGGCCTCTGCAGGACGACCGTTGCCGGCCCCTTCGCCACGGCCGCCATGGTCGTCCCTGGGCTCGGCCTCGCCGCGACCGCCGCGCCGATCGCTCGCGCCGCCGCCGCGCCGATCTCTGCCGCCGTCCTCGCCAGGGACCGCGATCGCCGGCGCGGAGGTGGTCGCGGCGTCGCTGCTGCCGAGGGGTGCGGGGGACGGCGCGGGTCTCGCTTCGCCGCGCTGCGGGTTGTCCTTCATGGCGACGCCCGCGCCGACCGCGCCGGCGACGAGCACGGTGGCCGCGGTCGCTTTCAGTGCTATGCCCGCACCGGCGGCGCTGCCGATGCCGGCGGCGCCGGCTGCCGCTTCGGCCGCGGTCGATCCCGAGCCGCCGAGCATCGCCTGCAGGAGCGGCAGGGGAACCAGCATCCCGGCCCCGTCGCGCAGCGCCTGCCGCGCCCTGTAGATCGCCTGCCGCGCCGCGCCGCCGCTCAGCCCCAGGGCCGCGGCGATCTCCTCGTGCCCGAGCCCCTCCAGCTCTCGCATCACGATCGCCGCCCGCTGCGGCTCGGGCAGCGCCTGCAACCGCCTCATCAGGTCGGCCAGCTCCTCGCGATGCTCCAGCTCCTCCACCGGGTTGCGCCCCCCGGCGATCGCCTCGGCCAGTACCTCCGGCGAGGGCGGGCTGTCGCGGAGGTCGTTGAGCGCGGTGTTGCGGACGATCCGGAAGAGCCACGGCCGCAGCTCGATCTTGGCATCGTCGCGGCGCAGTGCCAGCAGCGCCTTGGAAAAGGCGTCCTGGGTGACGTCTTCGGAGCGGCCGCCGACGATCGACGCCGCGTAGCGGGTGAGGGGCCTGCCGTAGCGGCGAACGATCTCCTCGAAGGCAGCCTCGTAGCCCTCGCGGACCAGCGTCACCAAGCGGCGGTCCGGCTGCGTACGCAGCGCCGGGCCAAGGAAGAAACGGGAGGCGATTCCCTCTGCGGGTGGTGGCATACGCGGCTCGATGGTCCCTTCTCTGATTACTGATATGACAGCACGGTGGTTCACCTACCCCCGGGCCTACATCCGATGCAACACGGGCGCCAGGCGAAAATCACGCTGCCAATGGCTGGCCGCCGTGGATAGGGGGCTGGCGGTCCTGCTCACGGCCCTCGCCGGCGGCCTGATCGCCCTGCAGGCGCCGATCAACGCCGGCCTGGGCAAGTCGACCGGCAGCCTGCCGGCCGCGCTCGTCTCCTTCGGCGTCGGCACGATCGCCCTCGCCGCGATCGTCGTCCTCAGCGGCAAGGCCGGCGGCCTCGACTCGACCTTCGACGTCAGCTGGTACTACCTGCTCGGCGGACTGCTCGGCGCCGTCTACGTGACCAACGCGCTGATCGCGGTCTCGGCGATCGGCGCCGGCGGCGTCGCGGCGGCGACGATCACCGGCCAGCTGACCGCCTCGGTGGCGATCGACCGGCTAGGGCTGTTCGGCCTCGACCAGGTCCCGCTCAGTCCCGAGCGGGTGATCGGGGTCGCCCTGCTGCTGGCCGGCACGGCCCTGCTCGTGCGCTGACCCGGCGGCTTCGGAGGGCGGGGCGATCTGCAGATAATGGTCGAACGACCAGTCGACGAACCTCTTGCGGCCCAACAGGCGGATCATCGGCCCCAGGATTCGCGGCGGGATGCGGGGCACGAGCTTCTGCACCCTCAGCATCCAGCGGAACTTCCACTCGTGGGAGTCGTTGAACTCGGCGTAGCGCCTGGCCGCCCGCTCGCGGTCCTGGCTTCCCTCGACCACTCCGCGCAGCTCGCGCCCCAGGGCGGCGCCGAAATAGAGCGCGGTCCTGATCCCCTCCGCGGTCAGCGGCAGGCAGTGTCCGGCGGAGTCGCCGGTGAAGAAGACCCCACCCTCGGTGGCGCGGCGCAGCTTGTGCGGGATCCAGTTGCCCTGGTAGCGGACGCGGTCGCTGCCGAGGTCTTCGGCCAGCAGCTCGGTCGTCTCGCGCACGTGGAAGCAGGGATCGAAGGAGCCGACGCCGATCCGCAGCTCGTCGCGGGCGGGGAAGGACCAGCCATAGCCGGCGGGGACGTAGCGGCGGTCGATCCAGACCTCGAGATCCTCGCTGCTGCCTTCGGGGTGAACCTCGAGCCCGCGTGAGAGCGGCGCGTCGGGCGGCTGGAAGCCGTCGCCGGAAGCGAGCACGCGGCGCCAGCCGAGCGCGTCGACGACAAGCGGCGCGGCGAGCACGCCGCGATCGGTCTCGACCGCGATCTCACCGTCGCCGTTGGCCGCCGCGGCACGGCCGTTCACCTTGGCCGTCTCGAAGCGGGCGTCGCACTGGCGCCAGAGCAGCTCGCAGAGCTCGCGGTAGTCGAAGGTCGAGAAGGTCCAGGGAAGCCGGTAGCGCTTGCTGCCGTGAGGGGTGTGGACCAACAGCGAGTCGAAGCGCTGGCGCTCCGCGCCCATCAGCCCCGTCACCCGCAGCCACTCGGTTGGGATGCCGCAGGCCGAGGTCTGGCGCTCGCCGATCTCGTAGCGATCGACGATCAGCACGTCGGCGCCGGAGCCGGTCAGCTCGCGGGCGACCGCGAGGCCGGCAAAACTGGCGCCGCAGATCAGCACATCGTGGCTGCCGGAGAGGGGACCGCGTTCGTCCCCGCGTTTCGTGGCACGGATCGGCACGACGTGGAGCGTACTTACTCTGGCATTATCTGCCGCTGTGTCCGTGACCGATACGACCTTGACCCTTGCTCCGCCCGGCTCTCCCGTTGAGGGCTCCAACGGCCTGCTGGTCGAAATCGACGGCAAGATCGTCCCCAACTACGCGGCGACGATGGTCTCCTTCGACGAGGGCGACGTCGTCAAAGGCAAGGTCGTGCGGATCGACAAGGACGAGGTCCTGGTCGACATCGGCTACAAGTCGGAGGGGGTCATTCCCTCGACCGAGCTCTCGATCCGCAAGTCGGTGGATCCCGCCGACGAGGTCGAGCTGGGCGAGGAGATCGACGCCCTCGTCCTGACCAAAGAGGACGCCGAGGGCCGCCTGGTCCTCTCCAAGAAGCGGGCTCGCTTCGAGAAGGCCTGGCGCCGCATCGAGGCCGCCGCCGAGTCCGGCGAACCGGTCGAAGGCAGCGTGATCGAGGTGGTCAAGGGCGGCCTCATCCTCGACCTCGGCGTGCGCGGCTTCCTGCCCGCCTCGCTGGTCGACATCCGCCGCGTCCACAACCTCGACGAGTTCCTCGGCCAGACGCTCGAGTGCAAAGTGATCGAGCTCAACCGCAGCCGCAACAACGTGGTGCTCTCGCGCCGCGCCGTGCTCGAGGAAGAGCGCAAGGAGGTCCGCGAGCAGATCCTCGGCCGGCTCGAGCCCGGCCAGGTGGTCGAGGGCAAGATTTCCAACATCGTCGACTTCGGCGCCTTCGTCGACCTCGATGGGATCGACGGGCTGATCCACATCTCCGAGCTTTCCTGGAGCCACGTCAACCATCCTTCCGAGGTCGTCTCGATCGGCGACACGGTGCGGATCAAAGTGCTCGACATCGACCGCGACCGCCAGCGCATCTCGCTCGGCCTCAAGCAGACGCAGGAGGATCCCTGGCAGCGGGTGATCAGCACCCACCGCTCCGGCGACGTGCTCGAGGGGACGGTGACCAAGGTCGTCGCCTTCGGCGCCTTCGTCGAGATCCTGCCCGGCGTCGAGGGGCTGGTCCACATCTCCGAGCTCGCCGACCACCACGTCGAGAGCCCCAGCGAGGTGGTCGAGCCGAACTCCACGCTGAACGTGAAGATCCTCGAGATCGACGAGGAGAGGCGGCGGCTCTCGCTCAGCATCAAGCGGGTCGAGGGGCAGAACATGCCCATGGGCGACCTCGGCGAGCAGCTGGAAGCGGCGGGTGCAGAGGCTGAAGAGGGTTCTCCTGGAGAGCCTCAGGACGCGGGTCCTGTCGGCGCAGGGGACCCACCTCCCCCTGCGGTAGCTGAAGCTTCCTCGGGGGAGGTCCCCCCTGCGGCGCCACCCGCGTCAGAGGCGCCTGAGGAGAATCCTGCTGAGCCCGCTGCCGAGGCCGAGGAGCCTGTGGCCGAGGTCACTGCTGAGCAGCCTGAAGCTGAGGAGTCCGTGGCGGAGGAGGCGACTGCTCCGGTTGCCGAGGAGGCCGAGGCGCCGGAGGCTGAGGCCGAGGAGCCTGCGGTTGAGGAGCCTGAGGCCCCGGAGGCCTCCGGGGAGCCTGAGGCTGAGGCTCCTGAGGCCGGGGAGTCCGACGCCGCCGAGTCCTGAGGCGTGCTGTGGCCCGGCCGTTGACGATCGGGCTCACGGGCGGTATCGCGGCTGGCAAGTCCGAGGCCCTTGCAGCGTTCGGGCGGTTGGGAGGGGCGACGATCTCAAGCGACGCGGTGGTTCACGAGCTGCTCGAGACCGAGCCGCTGCTGCCGCGGCTGATCGAGCATTGGGGGCGGAAGGTCGCTCCCGGAGGCCATGTCGACCGCGACCGGATCGGCTCGATCGTCTTCGCCGATCCCGAGGAGCTGAAGTGGCTCGAGGGTCAGATCCATCCCCTGGTCGGGAAGCGGATCGGCGCCTGGCTGACATCGCTGCCGGAGGACGCGGAGGTCGCCGTGGTCGAGGTGCCCCTCCTCTTCGAGGCGGGAATGGAGGGGGCGTTCGATACGACCGTCGCCGTCGTCACCTCCGATCGGATTCGGCGCGAGCGGGCCCACTCCCGCGGGCATGCCCTGGTCGACGAGCGGGAGGCACGCCAGCTGGTTCAGGAGGAGAAGGCTTCCCGTGCCGAGCACGTGGTCGAGAACGACGGCAGCGTCGAGGACCTCGAGCGGGCGCTGTCCGCCCTCGTCGAGAAGCTGCGTGGATGAAGAAGCGGGCGAGGCGGCGGCGCCTTCTCGCCGGCGGCGCGGCGGTTGCGGCCGGAGTCGCGGCGGGCCTGGCGCTGGGGTTGTTCGGCAAGTTCGGCGACGTGATCCAGGAGCTGACGCTGCCGTTGCGCCACGAGGACATCATCCGCCAGCAGTCGCGCGAAAAGGGGGTCGACGCGGCTCTGATCGCCGCCGTGATCTACTCGGAGTCGAAGTTCGACGACCGCACCTCGAGCGCCGGCGCCCGCGGCTTGATGCAGATAACGCCGCAGGCGGCCAAGGACATCGAGCGCCACAGCGGCGGCACGAGCTTCCAGCTCGGCGATCTCTCCGATCCGGAAATAAACATCCGCTACGGCACCTACCTCTTGCGTGAACTGCTCGACCGCTACGACGGCGACACGATCGCCGCCCTCGCCGCCTACAACGCCGGCCCCGCCAACGTCGATCGCTGGGGGGGCGGCGATCTGACGATCTCTGGCATCGCCTTTCCCGAAACGCGCGCCTACGTCGAAGACGTGCTGGACAAGCAGCGCGCCTATCGCGAGAAGTACGGAAAGGAGCTGGGATATTGAGCGCTCCGCGCCCCCGCCTCGCCGCCCTCGCGATCGCCGTCGGCCTGGTCCTGGCCGACTCCTCGATCGTCGTCCTGGCGCTGCCGCAGATATACCGCGAGCTCGACACCAGCGTCGCCGGGGTTACCTGGGTCCTGATCTCCTTCAACCTTGTGATGGCGCTGGCCGCCGTCCCCGCGGCGCACCTCGCGCGGCGCATCGGCCCCGGCCGTGGGGCGGCCATCGGGCTGGCCGTGTTCGCCGGCGCCGGGCTCGCCTGCGGCCTCTCCGCCGAGCTGAGCACGTTGATCGTGGCCCGCTGCGTGCAGGCGCTCGGGGGGGCCCTTGCGGTCACGGCGGTGCTGGAGCTGCTGCCGGCCACGGTCGGCTCCGAGCGCCGCGCGGTCGCGATCTGGGCAACCGCGGGTGCCACCGGCGCCGCTCTGGGGCCGGCGGTGGGGGGGCTGCTGACCGAGCTGGTCTCCTGGCAATCGATCTTCCTCCTCCAGGTGCCGCTGGCGATCGCCGCCGCCGTGCCCATCCTCGCCGTCGCCAGGCAGGAGGCGGCGACCGGGATCGTCGCCGCGGAGCTGCGCCAGACCGGACGCCCGCACCTGCTCGCCAACCTGGCGCTGGCGATGGTCTCGGCGGCGATCGCCGCCGCCCTCTTCCTGCTCGTGCTGCTGCTGATCGAAGGCTGGCGCCTGAGCCCGATCGGCGCGGCGATCGTCGTCTCCGCGATGCCCCTGGCGGCGCTGCTCGGCGCTCGGATCGGACCGGCCGTGGGAAGCGAGCGGGCCCGCGCCGCGGCGGGGGCGATCCTCGTCGCGGGCGGCCTTGGCGGCCTGGCCCTGCTGCCGAAGGCCGAGGTGGCCTTGACCGTACCGCCGCAGCTGCTGGTCGGCGTTGGGCTGGCGCTGGTCCTCTCGGCGCTGACCGAGACGGCCCTGGTGGGCCGGGCGCCGCAGGCGATCCACGGCGGCTGGACGATCTCCGCCCGACACGCGGGCGTCGCGATCGGCCTGATCGTGCTCACGCCGCTGTTCACGTCCGACATCGCCCAGCAGCGCCATGACGCGATCGATGCCGCCACCGCGGTCGTGCTCGACTCGCGGGTCGAACCGCTGCTCAAGCTGCAGCTCGCGCAGCGGATCGAGGACCGGCTCGAAGGCGAGCGGGGCAAGGTGCCGACGCTCGGCCCGGCCTTCGAGCCGCTACCCGAAGATCCGGGCGATCGCGCCGACGTGATCCAGCTGCGCGAAGAACTGCAGGACCAGCTCGACCGCGGCGCCACCCACGCCTTCAGTCCCTCCTTCGGCCTCGCTGCCCTGATCGGCCTCCTGGCCCTGGTCCCGATCGGCCTGGCGAGGAGGGTCGATCTATGAGCCCGGCGACGAAAGGGAGGTTTCTGGTCGGCGCGGCGCTCGTCGCCTCGCTGGCGCTCGTCGCCGTCTATCTCGCCGCGGGAGGGTCCTCATACGAGCCGGCCAAGACGCAGGATCCCTGCAAGGACCGCCCCTGGCGCAACCCCGAAGGCCTGCAGCAGATCGCCGAGCAGTTCTCGCTCTCGGCGCTTGACGGCGCTGCCTGCGAGCTCGGCGTCAGTCGTGAGACCCTGGCCCGCGCGCTGGCGACCCCCGCCTCGCGGGAACGCTTCACCAAGCGCTACGGGATCGACGACGCAGAGCTGGCCCGGGCAATCCGCGCCGGCCTGCTGCGCGCTGTCGACGACGCCGAACGGGCGGGCGCGCTCAGCCCGTTCCTGGCTGGGCCCCTGCGGGCGACGCTGCGGCAGATACCGATCGACCAGGCAATCGAACTGATCCAAAACGCCCGCTCCCTACTGGACAATCTCCAAACCTTCCTAGGCCCAGCACAAGGATTATTGGAACAGTTCTTACCTTAGAAGCTGCCCGAGGCGAGGCCCATCCGGTAGGGGTGAAGCGTCTTGTACTTTTTCCGCGGCGGCGGTCTCGGACGGCCGCAACCTGTCTTCGGAAAAAGTTAAGCGGAACCCCTGCCGGATGGGCCTCGCTTTGCCGCTACTTCTTGAAGAGGAACTTCTGCCCTTTGACGCTCCAGGAGATCCCGGTGCACAGTTCTTCCGCTGTCACGTCGAGGGCGCTGGACAGCTTGATGATCGTGCCGAGCCGCGGCTCGCGGCCGCCACGCTCCAAAAGCGATATCTCGGTCCGGTGCAGATCGCAGCGAAATCCCAGCTCCTCCTGGGAGATTTCGGCTTTCTGCCGGGCTTTGCGCAGGCTGATGGCGAAGCGGTCGCGTGGTTTCATGGACGAGATTCTCTGCGTATGCCGACAGAAGCTCTACAGACAGCAAGCCTCTGAGCGGAACTCGCGTGTTTATCCTACGCAGCTCAGGCGCGGGTTGCGCGCCAGACCCAGAGCATCGCCAGCGGCTGCAGCGGCAATCGCACCCACAGAGCCCAGCGTGGGACCCGGTCCAGGTCGAGGCCACGCACCTGTTCGGGGTTGAGCGCCATGTGGATGTTGGCGGGAAAGACGGCGAGCAGCAGCCCGAGCAGCCACCAGCGGGCGAAGCGGCGGGTACGCGTGGGAACGACGGCAGCCGCGCCGGCGATCTCCGCCAGGCCGCTGACGATCACCGCCTCGCGGTGACGCGGCAGGGAGGGCGGCATCATCGCCTTGTAGCTGCGGGGGATGACGAAGTGCATCGTGCCGGCGAAGGCGAAGAAGCCCGCGAGGGCTTTCTGTGAGCGGGTCACGGCCGGGCAGGCTAACGCCTTGGAGGGCTTTGGCGAGTTAGCCCCCGCAGAAGGACGGAAAGTCGCCACGCTAAGGTCACCCCCCATGCCCGACTTCAAGCTGAACCCGGCCTACACGCCGACGGCGGACCAGCCGAAGGCGATCGCCGGGCTGGCGGAGGGGCTGGAGGCGGGGGAGCGATTCCAGACCCTGCTCGGCGCAACCGGCACGGGCAAGACCTTCACCATGGCCGCGACGATCGCCGCCGTGCAGCGGCCCAGCCTGGTCATCGCCCACAACAAGACGCTGGCGGCGCAGCTCTGCAACGAGTTTCGCGAGTTCTTCCCCGAGAACTCGGTCGAGTACTTCGTCTCCTACTACGACTATTACCAGCCCGAGGCCTACGTCCCGGCTCAGGACCTCTACATCGAGAAGGACTCCTCGATCAACGACGAGATCGACCGCCTCCGCCACGCCGCCACGGCGGCGCTGTTCGCCCGCCGCGACGTGATCATCGTCGCCTCGGTCTCCTGCATCTACGGGATCGGCTCGCCGCAGGTCTACAACGAAAAAATGCAGCTGTTCAAGGTGGGGGAGTCGCTCGACCGCGACGAGGTGCTGCGCAAGCTGATCAAGATGCAGTACCAGCGCAACGACTCGGTCCTCGGCCGCGGTGCCTTCCGGGTGCGGGGCGAGGTGCTGGAGATCATGCCCTCCTACGCCGAGTCCGCCTACCGGATCGCGCTCTTCGGCGAGGAGATCGAGTCGATCCAGCACTTCGACCCGCTGACCGGCGAGATCCTCGACACGATCGACCACGTCTCGGTCTGGCCCGCATCCCACTACGTGACCCGCGACGAGACGCTCGAGCGGGCGGTGGAGGAGATCCGCCACGAACTGAACTCGCGCACGGCCGAGCTCGAGGATGAAGGCAAGCAGCTGGAGGCTCACCGGCTGCGCCAGCGGACCGCCTACGACATCGAGATGCTGAAGGAGCTCGGCTTCACCTCCGGGATCGAGAACTACTCGCGCATCCTCGACGGCCGCCCGCCCGGCAGCCCGCCGCACACCCTGATCGACTACTTCCCCGATGACTTCGTCGTCTTCGTCGACGAGTCCCATCAGACGATCCCCCAGATCGGCGGGATGTACGAGGGGGATAGATCGCGGAAGACGACGCTGATCGACTACGGCTTCCGCCTGCCCTCGGCGATCGACAACCGGCCGCTCAAGTTCGACGAGTTCCTCGAGCGGGTCGACCGGTTGGTGATGGTCTCGGCGACGCCGGGACCATTCGAGCGGGCCGAATCGACCCGGGTCGTCGAGCAGATCGTGCGCCCGACCGGGATCGTCGACCCGGAGATCGAGGTGCGCGAGACGAAGAACCAGATCGACGACCTGATGAACGAGATCAAGGCTCGCGCGGACGGCGGCGAGCGGGTGCTGGTGACGACGCTGACCAAGAAGATGGCCGAGGATCTGACCAACTACCTGCTCGAGTACGGGGTCAAGGTCCGCTACCTGCACTCGGAGATCGACACGCTGGAACGGATTCACATCATCCGCGAGCTGCGGCTGGGCGAGTACGACGTGCTGGTCGGGGTCAACCTGCTGCGCGAGGGCCTCGACCTGCCCGAGGTCTCGCTGGTGGCGATCCTCGACGCCGACAAGGAGGGCTTCCTGCGCGGCGAGACCAGCCTCGTGCAGACGATCGGCCGCGCCGCCCGCAACGTCAACGGGAGGGTGCTGATGTACGCCGACCGGGAGACCGACGCGATGCGCGCGGCGATCGGCGAGACCGACCGCCGCCGCGCGATCCAGCTCGCCTACAACGCCGAGCACGGGATCACCCCGGAGACCGTGCGCAAGGGGATCTCCGAGATGGCCGAGTTCCTGGCGATGGAGGACCGGGCGCCGAAGCGCCGCCGCCGCAAGAGCGGCGGGGACTTCGCCAGCCCGGCCGAGCTGGAGCGCACGATCGTCTCGCTCGAGGAGGAGATGCTCGCGGCGGCGGACGACCTCCGTTTCGAGGAGGCGGCCCGCATCCGCGACGAGCTCAAGGAGCTGCGCCGCGACCTCGACGGGATGACGGCGGGGGCCTGAGGCCGGGCTCCCGAGGCCCCCGCCCGCCGGCCCGGCTAGAGCAGCTTCACCGCCTTGGCGCTGTCGGCGTGGAACTCGCCGCGCACGACCTTGCCGTCTCCGTCGAACTTCATCAGGTGCACGAAGGGCGATTCGAAGCTGCCCTTGTCGTTGCCGGCGCGCTGCGTCCCGCGGACGACGACGTACTCGCCAGCGTCGATGAACTCCTCCGGCTCGACGCTGAACGACGACCAGTAGTTGGGGATCTGGGCGAAGTTCCCCAGGATCGCGTCGCGGCCCTGCGTCTCGCCGCCGAGCGGAAGCTCGTCGGAGGTGTACCAGACGCCGTCCTCGGCGAAGTCCTCCTTCAGTGCAGCCAGGTCGCCGCGGCCGAAGGCCTCATAGGCGGACCGGGCGGTGTCGACGTTCGACATATCTCCTCCTCCAGTAGGTGATTCCCCGCCCAGAAGGACCGTACGCGGATCGGGGCTTGCCCGCAACCGGGAATCGCCGCAATCTAATCTTCGCGCCATGTCGATCGACGTAACCGAGGCGACCTTCGGCCAGGAGGTGATCGAGCGCTCCCGGCAGGTCCCCGTGGTGGTCGATTTCTGGGCCGAGTGGTGCGGTCCCTGCCGGACGCTCACCCCCGCGCTCGAGGCGGCGGAGGCCGCGCGCGGGGGTAAGGTCGTGCTGGCCAAGGTCGACGTCGATTCGAACCAGGCGCTGGCGGCCCGCTACGGCGTGCAGGGAATCCCGGCGGTGAAGGCTTTTCGCGATGGTAAGGTCGCCGGCGAGTTCGTCGGCGCCGTACCCAGGGCAAAGGTCGAAGAGCTGTTCGAATCGCTGGTTCCCTCGCGGGCCGATGAGCTGCTGGCCAGGGCGACGAGCTCTCCCTGCGCGAGGCGGCCGAGCTCGAGCCGCGCCGCGCCGACATTCGCCGCCGCCCTGGCCCGGGCGCGGCTGGAGCGCGGAGCGCTGGACGATGCCCTGGAGGCGGTCGAAGCGCACGAGGGCGACTTCGCCGCGGAAGGGATCGCAGCCCGGGTGCGCCTGGTCAGACAGGGCGTGGGGGAGGAGGCTTTCGCGACCCTCGATCGCGGTCATCGCAAGGCGGCTCTCGATGCCCTGCTGGATGAGATCGAGGACTCTGACGAGGACACGCGCGAGAACCTGCGCCGCGCCGTCGTCGGCATCCTCAGCGAAGCCGGCCCGGCCGACCCCCTGGCTCGCGAGTACCGCAAGCGCCTCGCTGCAGCCCTCTACTGACGCCGAGCCGCGTCACTGAGAAATCACTATGTGCGCGCCACACGTGCGTTCTCGCCGCATACGGTCGGCGCATGGTTCCGTCTGCGGTACTGCCGAATCCTGCCGAACCGGGCGTCATGGGGCTTGGAGCGGTGCTGGGTGCCCTGATCGGCCGCACTGCCGCCTGGGCGCTCGGCTATGATGAAGACAAAGGCATTCGGTGGGCAGTTGATGGAAGCTACTACGGAACTGGCGTTGTCCTCGCCGTGTACCTGATCGTCAATTCTTGGAAGCGGGTCTTTCATGAAGCGATTCGCGTGGTTGTTTTTCCTGATCATGACCTTGGCAGGCGTGGCGACAATCGTTGTGATTTCCGAGCTGCATTCATGGAGTAGCTCCGCGACGACCTGGGCTTTGGCAGCAGTCCTCAGCGCTCCAACTGCCACCGATATCGTCCTAGTGCACCTGAGAAGGCGATCCGCCCGGCACAGCGAGAGCGGCGGGGCGGCGCATTCGGCAAAGTAGCCGGGCCGACAGGAGGCAGCCGCGGCAGTCGCGAATATGGGCGGATGAGTTCCCCGCCGCCCCGCAAACCCCGCCCGCCGCTGCCGCGGGGCCCGTTCCTGGTCGTGGGACTGGCTAGATCGGGAGAGGCTCTGGCCCGCCTGCTGGCAGAGCGCGGGGAGGTCGTGCGGGGCGCCGATTCTGGATATCCACCGGGTGCGGCAGGGCTGGCAGGGGTCGGCGTCGAAGTCGCACTGGATACGGATGGACTGGCTCTACTCGACGGGACGCGAACCGTTGTCAAGAGCCCGGGCGTGCCCCGGGAGGCGCCGGTGATCGCTGCCGCGCTGGAGCGCGGCCTCGACGTTCTCGGCGAGCTCGAGCTCGCCTGGCGGACGATTCCCAATCGCTTCGTCGCGGTGACCGGGACGAACGGGAAGACGACCACGGTCGAGCTGCTCGGCCACGTCTACCGCACGGCGGGGGAGCCGGTTGCCGTCGCCGGCAACGTCGGCACGCCGCTCTCCTCGCTGGCGGAGACGATCGATCCCGATGCGACCGTCGTCTGCGAGGCCTCCAGCTTCCAGCTCGAGGACACCGCGGCCTTCGCCCCCGAGTGCGCGGTCTTCCTCAACTTCGCCCCCGACCACCTCGACCGCCACGCCGACCTCGGCGCCTATCTGGCGGCGAAGCTGCGCGTCTTCGCCAGCCAGGGAAACGACGACGTCGCCGTCTACAACGCCGACGACCCGGCCCTGGCCGGTACCGACCTCGGCGGCTGCGCGCGGCGGGTCGCCTTCTGCCACGGCGCCGCTCCCGAGTGCGAGGTCGCGCTGGCCGAGGGAACGCTGTTCTACGACGGCGAGCCGCTGATCGCAGTCGACGAGCTGGGCCTCTTCGGCGACCACAACGTCGCCAACGCGATGGCCGCCGCGACCGCGGCGCTCTCGATGGGCCTCGACCGCGACGCGGTGCGTGAGGGGCTGCGTAGCTTCGCCGGCGTCCCGCACCGCCTCGAGCAGGTCGCCGAGATCGGCGGCGTCCGCTTCGTCAACGACTCCAAGGCGACCAACGTCGCCTCGGCGCTGGTCGGCATCGGCGCCTTCGAGGGCGGCGTCCACGCGATCCTCGGCGGCAGCGAGAAGGGCGAGCCGTTCTCCCCGCTGGTCGAGCCGATCCGCGAGACCTGCGTCGCCTGCTACCCGATCGGCGCCACCGCCGACCGGCTCGCGATCGAGCTCGCACCCGTCGTCGCGGCGGGGGTCGAGCTGCACCGCTGCGCCGGCCTCGAGGACGCCGTGCGCCGCGCGGCCGCTGCGGCTGGGCCCGGCGAGGTCGTCCTGCTCTCGCCCGCCTGCGCCAGCTTCGACGCCTTCGAGAACTTCGAACGGCGCGGCGACCGCTTCCGCGAGATCGTCGCAGGGCTCGTATGAGCGCCCGCGCGCTGTCCCTGTCCTGGCCGGGGTCGAAGGGCAAGAAGAAGACGAAGAAGGCGAGGAAACGCCGCCCCGCGAACCTGCCCGCCGAGTACAACATGCTGCTCACCGCGACCCTCTGCCTGCTCGCGTTTGGCGCGGTGATGGTCTTCTCCGCCAGCTCGACCACGCGGGTGCTGAGCAACGGCGGGCTCTCCGACAGCGCCTTCTACCTGAAGCGGACCCTGCTCTTCGGCGCCGTCGGGCTGTTGATCATGCACCTGACGGCGCGCAACGGCCTGCAGCTGGTTCGCCGCCTGACGCCGGCGATCCTCGGGGTCTCGCTCTTCCTGCTGTTTGCCGTGCTCGTCCACGGCAGCAGCGTCAACGGCGCCAGCCGCTGGATCGGCCCCAGCTCGATTCAGCTCCAGCCCTCCGAGCTGGCCAAGGTCGCTCTGATCCTCTACGCCGCCGACCTGCTGGCGCGCAAACCGAAGCGGGCCAAATCGATCCAGGGGTTGATGCCCTTCCTGCTGGTGGTCGGCGCCGCGTCGCTGCTGATCGTCGCCGAGCCCGACCTGGGGACGACGATGGTCGTCGCCATCGCCGTCGCCGCGACCCTGGTCGCCGCCGGGGCGCGGCTGCGCGACCTCGCCCTGATCGGGGCGGTGCTCGCCTTCTTCGCATTGCTGATGACGGTGGTCGAGCCCTACCGGATGGCACGCCTGACCGGCTTCCTCAACCCTGGTGCCGACGCGGCCGGCGCCGGCTTCCAGGCGGCGCAGGCGAAAATCGCGCTCGGCTCGGGTGGGCTCTTCGGGGTCGGGATCGGCAACGGTGTGCAGAAGGCCTTCTACCTGCCCGAGGCGCACACCGACATGATCTCGGCGGTGATCGGCGAGGAGCTGGGGCTGGTCGGGATCCTCGGCGTCGTCGGCCTCTTCTCCCTCTTCGGCTACGCCGGGCTCCAGGTTGCCAAGAAAGCGAAGGACAACTACGGCAAGCTGCTCGTCGCGGGCCTGACCTCGCTGGTCCTCGTCCAGGCGACGATCAACCTCTTCGCCGTGATGGGCCTGGCGCCGTTGACCGGCGTGCCGCTCCCCTTCGTCTCCTATGGCAACAGCAGCCTGATGGCGACGCTGTTCGCCGTGGGGCTGATCCTCAACGTCGCCCGCGGGGGGACCGCCCGCGCTGGCAAACTGCGCCTCGTCGAGGGTGGGCGAACGCCCGCGCGTGGAAGGAGCCGATCGAGCAGTGCCAGAAGTCGTAAGAGTGGTGGTGGCAGCCGGGGGAACGGCCGGTCACGTCGTGCCGGCGATGGCGGTCGCCGACGAGCTTCGGGCTAGCGGCGCCGAGGTCTCCTTCCTCGGCACGCGCGAGCGGATCGAGGCCGACCTGGTGCCGGCGGCCGGCTACGAGATCGATTTCCTCAGGGTGCGCGGGCTCGACCGCGGCAGCCGGCTGCGCGCTGCCGCTGCCGGCGTCGAGGCCCTCGGCGCGGCCGCCGCGGCACTGAGGGTGCTCTGGCGCCGCCGTCCCGACGCGGTGATGGGCGGTGGCGGCTTCGTCGCCGGGCCGGCCGGGCTCGCCGCCGCGCTCGGCCGCATCCCGCTGGTCCTCACCGAGGCCGACAGCCACCTCGGCCTGGCCAACCGGCTGCTTGCCCGGCAAGCGCGACGGGTATGCCTCGCCTTCCCGATCGCCGGGCGCGAGGGCGAGCGCTATCCGGTTACCGGTCGGCCGGTGCCGGCCGCCGTGCTCGAGGCCGACCGCGGCTCCGCCCGGGCGCGGTTCGGGATCGCCCCCGAGGCGCGCTGCCTGCTGGTGATGGGCGGCAGCCAGGGGGCGCGCTCGATCAACGAGTGTGCGATCGCGGCATTGGCCGAGCGCGGCGGGCGCGACTTCGACGTGATCCACGTCTCGGGCCAGCGGGACTTCGCCGCGCTGGAGGAGCGCCTCGCCGCCGCCTCCCACAACCAGCGCTATGCCCTGCTCGCCTACGAGGCCGATCTGGGCGACGTCCTCGCCGCCTGCGACCTCGTCCTGGGGCGCTCGGGCGGGTCGATCTTCGAGCTGACCGCGGCCGGCCGGCCGGCCGTCCTCGTGCCCTATCCGCACGCCACCGCGGGCCACCAGGAAAGCAACGCCGCCTGGATGGCCGAGGCGGGTGCCGCGACCGTGATCCGCGACCAGGAGCTGGATGCCGAGCGGCTCGCGGTCGAGATCGGCGGCCTTCTCGGCGACGCCGGGCGGCTCGCGGCGATGGCCGGCGCCTCGGCGGCGCTGGCCAAGCCCGACGCGGCGCGGCGAATCGCCGACCAGGTCCTTGCCGCGGCTGGAGCGAAGCAGGTGGTCGGCTGATGGCGTCTGGAACCGGCAAGGGGGAGTGGGCGGGCCGCAGGCTCCACTTCATCGGCATCGGCGGTGCCGGAATGAGCGGCCTGGCGCTGGTCTGTCACGAGCTCGGTGTGGAGGTGAGCGGCAGCGATCGTGCCGATTCCTCCTATATGGAGAGGCTGCGGGCCGCCGGCCTCGAGCCGACCGTCGGGCACGAGGCGGCCAACCTGCCGGAGCGGGTCGATGTGGTCGTCTCGACCGCGATCGCCGAGGACAACCCCGAGCTGCGGCTGGCGCGCGAGAGGGGCGCCAGGGTTCGCCGCCGCGGCGAGCTCCTGGCGGAGCTCTGCGCGGAGAAGCGGCTGATCGCGATCGCCGGCACCCACGGCAAGACGACGACGGCGGCGATGCTGGCCTGGGCGCTGCGGGAGATCGGCGCCGAGCCCGCCTTCTTCGTCGGCGGCGAGGTCCCTGGCCTGGGGCCGGGCGGCGCTGTCGCAAATGCGGGTTGGGGCAGGGGAGAGTGGGTCGTCGCCGAGGCGGACGAGAGCGACGCCAGCTTTCTCGAGCTGGCGCCGGAGATTGCCGTCGTCACCAACATCGAGATGGACCACCACTCGCGCTGGGGGTCGATGGCCGAGCTGCGCCGCGCCTTCGCCGAGTTCGTGGCGAGGGCCGAGAGCGCGGTGCTGCCGAGCGGGTTCGACTCCTCTTCACCGGGCCCGGACGAGCTTTCGCTTGCCGTGCCCGGCCGCCACAACGTGCTCAACGCCCGCGCTGCTCTCGCCGCCGCCGAGCTGGCCGGCTTCGACCCGGAGGCCGTGGCCGCCGCCCTCGGCGGATTTCCCGGCGTCCACCGCCGGCTTGAGTTCAAGGGCAGCCGCGACGGGGCTGACGTCTATGACGACTACGCCCATCACCCAACCGAGGTGCGGGCGGCGCTCGAGGCATTGCGGGGGATGGGGCCCGCGCGGCTGGTCGCCGCCTTCCAGCCGCATCTCTACTCGCGCACCAGGGTGTTCGCGGAGCAGTTCGGCGCCGCGCTGGCGCTGGCCGACGAAGTCGCGATCCTCGACGTCTACCCGGCTCGCGAGGAGCCGGTGGGCGAGCTGGCCGGGGTCAGCGGTCTCGACGTCGCCCGCGCCGCGGCTGACCGGATGGGGGGAAGGCGCGTCCTCTGGACCCCGACCCTCGAGCAGGCGCGGGCGGCGCTCCAGCCGCGCCTAGAGCCGGGCACCGCCCTGGTCACGATCGGCGCCGGGGATGTCTTCCGGCTCGGCGAGGCCCTGGTCGGAGAGGGAGCGGGAGGGTGAGCGGGCCACCCGCCGGGGTCGAGCGGGGTTTCCCGCTTGCGCGGCTGACCACCGTGCGTACGGGCGGCGATGCCGAGTGGTTCGCCCGCCCCCGCGACGCCGAGCAGCTGGGCGAATCGCTGGCCTGGGCAGGGGAGGAGGGACTCGCGGTCGGCGTGATCGGCTCGGGTTCGAACCTGCTCGTCGCCGACAGCGGCTTCCAGGGCCTTGCGCTGAAGCTCGACGGAGCGCTGGCGGCCGTCGCCAACGACGGCGAGCGCCTGCTGTGTGGCGGCGGTGCCCGGCTTCCCTCGGCGGCGGCGAAAGCCGCGGGATGGGGCCTGTCCGGGCTCGAGTTCGGCGTCAACATCCCCGGCACCGTCGGTGGCGCGGTGAAGATGAACGCCAACGCCTACGGCGGCCAGCTCGCCGAGGTGCTCGAGTGGGTGGACGTCTGCACGCCGGCCGGCCGGGAGCGCCGCGTCCCCGCCCAGCTCGGTTTTGCCTATCGCAGCTCCAACCTGCGCTCCGCCGAGGTCGTCGCGCTCGCCTCTTTCCGGCTTGAGCCCGGCGATGCCACGGCGATCAAGGCGACGATGTCCGCTATGCGCGAGAGGCGTCACGAGGCGCAGCCGTCTGGGATCAAGACCTTCGGCTCGACCTTCAAGAACCCCGCGGACGAGCGCGCCAAAGGCCGCACGGCGGGGCAGCTGCTGGAGGCCGCCGGCTGCGGCGGCTTGGAGGTCGGCGGCGCTCGGTTCTCGCCAAAGCACGCCAACTTCGTCGAGAACAGCGACGGGGCGACCACCGCCGACATCCTGGAGCTGATGGCCGCCGGCCGCCGCCGGGTCCACGAGCGCTTCGGCTTGGTGCTGGAGCCGGAGGTGCAGCTGCTCGGCGACGTGCGCTGGCCGGAGGGCTGGCAGCTGTGAGGCGCAGGCTGCTCGCGATCGCGCTGCTCGTCGTCGCTGTACTGGCCGCCTACTGGCTGCTGATCCGCGACACGACCGTGGAAGCCGATCTGCGCCTGCCGCGCGCCACCGCGACGATCGGAACCGGCGCCGATGCGATCGCCGTCGGCCCGGAAGGACAGATCATCGCCTGGCTGCCACTGTCCGAAGAGCTCCGGCTGCCCAGCCTGTCCCTCTCGACGCCACCCAAGGACGGCCGTCTCAGCGGGCCGGTGCTGCAGCAGGCCCGGGTTCTCGGCGCCGCCCCGGCGACCCTGCGCCCCTACCTGGAGAGCAGCTATTACGGGGAAAGCGGGGTCGATGTGATGCTGCGCTCAGGGATCGAACTGCGTTTCGGCGATGCATCGCAGGCCGCGACGAAGTGGAAGGCGGCCGCCGCGGTACTGGCGGACCCATCGATCACCGCGCTCGATTATGTAGACCTGCACGCACCCGGGCGCCCCTCGGTAGGTGGCTCTGGGCATACGCTTCCGCCCGTCGAATGAACCCTCGACCATAGGGTTAGACTAGGCAAAGTCTCAAGTAAGACTTGAGATATCCGGCATGCAGGATGTCTCCCGAGCGTTTGACAGAGCCCCGAAAATGCCCTACGTTGAGCGCAATTTCCGTGCTTCAGGAGTAAGCTTGAACCCTTAAGCCTCACTGAAGCGTCGGACAGAACGAAGGCTCAACTCAAACGCCAGCCCCCTCGTGGGCGGGCGAGCTGGAGAAATCGGGAGATGGAATCCACTTACCTCGCGGTGATCAAGGTCGTCGGTGCCGGCGGCGGAGGAACCAACGCCGTCAGTCGCATGGTCGATGCCGGAATTCGCGGTGTCGAGTTCGTCGCGGTCAATACCGACGCGCAGGCGCTGCAGGCATGCGACGCAGACATCAAGCTCTCGATCGGCCAGGAGCTGACCCGCGGCCTCGGTGCCGGCGGCAACCCCGAGGTCGGGGCGGGCGCGGCGGCGGAGAGTCGCGATGAGATCAAGGAGGCGCTGAAGGGCGCGGACATGGTCTTCGTCACCGCGGGCGAGGGCGGCGGCACCGGCACCGGCTCGGCGCCGGTCATCGCCGAGATCGCCAAGGAAGAGATCGGCGCGCTGACCGTGGGCGCGGTCACCAAGCCGTTCGAGTTCGAGGGCAAACGGCGGATGCAGCAGGCGCTCGAGGGGATCGAGAAGCTGCGCAACAACGTCGACACCCTGATCATCGTCCCCAACGAGAAGCTGCTGCAGGCGGTCGAGCGCCGCACCAGCGTGCTCGAGGCCTTCCGTCAGGCCGACGACATCCTGCGCCAGGGCGTGCAGGGCATCACCGACCTGATCACGATCCCCGGCCTGATCAACCTCGACTTCGCCGACGTGCGCACGATCATGCGCGACGCCGGCTCGGCCCTGATGGGCGTCGGCGCCGCTTCTGGCGAGTCGCGCGCGGTCGATGCCGCCAAGGCGGCGGTCACCTCGCCCCTGATCGAGGAGTCGATCAAGGGTGCGACCGGGATGCTGCTCAACATCACCGGCCCCGAGGATCTCGGCCTCTTCGAGGTCAACGAGGCGGCGCAGCTGGTCCAGGCCGAAGCGGACGACAACGCCAACATCATCTTCGGCTCGGTCGTCGACCAGTCGATGCGCGACGAGGTTCGCGTCACCGTGATCGCCACCGGCTTCGAGGGCTTCGAGCTGCTGGCCCGCTCGCCGCAGCGGGTCCGCCGGCGCTACGAGAGTCGCGGTCCGCGGCTCTCGGCCGAGGACACGGACATTCGCAAACTTCGGGTCTCCGACGACGACATCGACGTCCCGGGCTTTCTCAAGGAATAGCTCCAAGGTTCTGCGAGGGGGAGCATCAGGAGCTTGTTCTCACGCCGCTTCGCGGGAGCTCGTGAGAACAAGCTCCTGATGCTCCTCGTGCGCGGACCGTTGGGAGTCCCTCGACAGGAACTCCCGCGAACGCGGCCTGGCGAGGGACTCCCAACGGTCCACTGACGGCGAGCTTTGCTGGTTCCCGGGCTGGCCCAGGCAATAGCCTGCGCGCCGTGAGCTTGCTGCGGACGCCCCTCTACGAAAAGCACGTTGAGCTCGGGGCCAAGCTGGTCGACTTTGCCGGCTGGGAGATGCCTGTGTTGTATGAGGGGGTGCGGGAGGAGCATTTGGCTGTGCGGACGCATGCTGGGATGTTCGACGTCTCGCACATGGGCGAGGTCGAGATCGAGGGGCCGGGAGCGCTTGCCCTTCTCCAGCGCGTCCTCTCCAACGACGTCGCCGCGATCGACCTCGGTGGCGCGCAGTACTCCTGCCTCTGCAACGAGGACGGCGGTGTCCTCGACGACCTCTTCGCCTACCGGCTCGGCGGCGACCGTTACCTGTTCGTCACCAACTCGGCCAACCACGAGGCGGACCTCGCCTGGCTCGGGCGCTGGGGCCGCGGCTTCGATGTCAGCGTCCGCGACGTCGCCGACCGTTACGCGATGCTGGCGGTCCAGGGCCCGCACGCCCGCTCGATCCTCGTCGCCACCCTCGGCATCGAGCTGCCGCCGCGGATGCATGTAGCGGCCGTCCGGGTCGGCAACCGCCCGGCGCTCGCCTGCGGCACCGGCTACACCGGCGAGGACGGGGTTGAGCTGCTGATCGATCCCGAGACCGCGCCGCCGATCTGGGCGGAGCTGCTCGACGCCGGAGTCGTCCCCTGCGGGCTCGGCGCCCGCGACACCCTGCGGCTCGAGGCCTGCTTTCACCTGCACGGCAACGACCTCACCCCAAAGCGCAACCCGATCGAGGCCGGCCTCGGCTGGTGCTGCAAGGAGGCAACGGGCTTCGTCGGCGCCGGGGTGGTCGCTCGCGCCAGGGCGGAGGGCACCGCGGAGAAGCTGGCGCCGTTCGAGATCGAGGGCGCCGGCATCCCCCGCCAGGGCAACCCGGTCCTCGCCGGGGGAGAGCCGGTCGGCACCGTCACCAGCGGCACCTTCTCGCCCTCGCTGGAGATCGGGATCGGGATGGCCTACGTGCGCGCCGATCTGGCCGCGCCGGGGACCGAGGTCGAGATCGACGTGCGGGGCAAGCATCGCGCCGCCCGGATAGCGTCCAAGCCCCTGTACCCAAAGGAGAGGTGAAGTGGCCGACGCCGACGCGAACTACCCCGACGACCTGCTCTACCACGACCAGCACGACTGGGCGCGCCTGGAGGGTGACGAGCACGCCGTCCTCGGGATCACCTGGTACGCGCAGGACAGCCTCGGCGAGGTCGTCTTCTACGACCCGCCGGAGGTCGGCGCGGCGATCGACAAAGACTCCTCCTACGCGGAGGTCGAGTCGGTGAAGGCGGTATCCGACGTGATCGCCCCCCTCTCCGGGGAGATCGTCGAGGTCAACGACTCGCTGGCGGACGCACCGGAGAAGATCAACGAGGACCCCTACGGCGAGGGTTGGCTGGTCAAGGTGAAGCTGACCGCCCCGGCGGAGGCCGAGGCCCTGCTCGACGCCGGGGAATACCGCAAGCTGCTGGAAAAGAGCTAGCGAAGCCCGCCCTTTGCTTCCGTAGCCTTAAGCGGGTGACTCGCTACACCTCAGCGACGCCCGGCGACCGGGCCGAGATGCTTGCCGCGATCGGCGTCGACTCGACCGCCGACCTCTTCGAGCAGGTCCCCGAGCCGCTGCGCCTCGGCCGCCCGCTGGCGCTGCCGGAGGGGAAGAGCGAGGCCGAGGTCTACGAGCTGCTGGCGGCGCTCGCGCAGCGCAACGCCGGCGCCGAAGAGCAGGTCTGCTTCCTCGGTGCGGGGATGTACGACCACTACGTGCCGGCGATCGTCGACGCGATCGTCCAGCGCTCCGAGTTCCTCACCCCCTACACGCCCTACCAGCCGGAGATATCCCAGGGCGGGCTGCAGGCGATGTTCGAGTTCCAGACTGCGATGTCGGAGCTGACCGCGCTGCCGGTCTCCAACGCGGGCCTCTACGAGGGCCCGTCCTCCGTGGCCTCGGCCGCCTACCTGGCGATCGGTGCGACCAAGGGGCGCCGCCGCTTCGTCGTCTCGCGCGGCGTCCACCCGCACAGCCGCGAGACGCTGGCCACCTACTCGCAGGGCTTCGGCACGGAGATCGTGGAGGTCGGGCTCAAGGGCGGCCTCACCGATGCCGCCACGCTCGCCGAGGCGGTCGACGGCGAGACCGCCGCCGTCTTCCTGCAGAACCCCAACTTCCTCGGCGCGGTTGAGGACGTCGAGGCGCTCGGGGCCGCGGCGAAGGAGCACGGCGCGCTGCTGGTCGTCGCCGTCGACCCGATGACGCTCGGCATCCTGCGGCCGCCCGGGGAGTGCGGCGTCGACATCGCCCTCGGCGAGGGTCAGCCGCTCGGCAACCGGCTCGACTTCGGCGGGCCGTCGTTCGGCTTCTTCTGCGGCAGCGAGGAGCTGATCCGGCGCATGCCGGGACGGATCGCCGGCGAAACGAGCGACGTCGACGGGCGCCGCGGCTTCGTCCTCGCCCTGCAGACCCGCGAGCAGCACATCCGCCGCGAGAAAGCCACCCACAACATCTGCACGGCGCAGGCGCTGAACGCGCTGGCGGCGACGATCCACCTCGCCTGGCTCGGTCGCGAGGGCTTCCGCGAGCTGGGCGAGCTGCTGGTCCGGCGCACCGCTTACGCGCGCGATCGACTCGCCGCGGTGCCGGGAGTCGAGCTGCTGCACGAGGCCCCGGTCGCGCGCGAGCTCGCGCTGCGCCTCGACGCGCCGGTGGATCGCGTGCTCGATCGCTGCGCCGAGCGCGGCATCGCCGCCGGCTACCCGCTTGGCCGCGAGTATCCCGAGTACGAGGACGGCCTCCTGGTGGCGATTACCGAGCGCCGCACGCGCGAGCAGATCGACGCCCTCGCCGATGCCCTCGGCGCGGCGATCGGGGCAGAGGCGGTGACGGTGTGAACCAGCAGGACGAAGCGGTCGTGACGATCTTCGAGCGTTCGAAGCCGGGGCGGCGCGCGGCGGTCCTGCCCGCGGCCGAAGTGCCCGAGGCCCCGCTGGAGGAGTTGATTCCGGCGCACCTCCTGCGCGCCGAGCCGCCGCGCCTGCCCGAGGTCGCCGAGCCCGAGATCGTCCGCCACTACAACCGCCTCTCGCGCCGCA
The DNA here is from genome assembly GCA_963770315.1 of uncultured Solirubrobacterales bacterium. Classification (GTDB taxonomy): domain Bacteria; phylum Actinomycetota; class Thermoleophilia; order Solirubrobacterales; family 70-9; genus VRUE01. Next base: position 1,374,014 of record CAVYPC010000002.1, on the reverse strand, counting down.
ACTTCGACCTCGACAGCGGCTTCTACCCGCTCGGCTCCTGCACGATGAAGCACAACCCACGGCTCAACGAGCGCGTCGCGGCGTTGCCCGGCCACGCCCGCCTGCACCCGGCGCAGGACCCCAAGCGCGCCCAGGGGGCGCTGGAGCTGATGTGGCTGCTGCAGGAGTCGCTGGCCGAGATCTGCGGCCTGCCGCACGTCAGCCTGCAGCCCTCGGCCGGGTCCCACGGCGAGCTCGCCGGCCTGCTCCTCACCCGCGCCTTCCACGCCGACCGCGGCGAAGCGCGGACCAAGGTCCTTGCCCCCGATACCTCGCATGGCACCAACCCCGCCTCGGTGACGATGGCGGGCTATGAGATCGTCAAGGTGGCGACCGACGAGCGCGGGGGGGTCGAGATGAACGACCTGCGGGCGAAGGTCGACGGCGAGGTCGCCTGCCTGATGCTGACCAACCCCAACACGCTCGGCCTCTTCGACGAGAACATCGCCGAGATCGCCGCCCTGATCCACGAGGTGGGGGGGACGCTCTACTACGACGGCGCCAACCTGAACGCGGTGATGGGCCAGTCGCGGCCTGGCGACATGGGATTCGACATCGTCCACGTCAACCTGCACAAGTCCTTCAGCCAGCCGCATGGGGGCGGCGGCCCCGGGGCGGGGCCGATCGCCGTCTCCGAGCGGATCGAGCCCTTCCTGCCGCGGCCCCAGGTGGTGCGGCGCGAGAGCGGCAACGGCGGCGGCCCCACATACGACCTCGACCACGACCGACCCAGGTCGATCGGCCGGCTGCGCGGCTTCCAGGGCAACTTCGGCGTCTTCGTCCGCTCTTACGCCTACATCCTCAGCCTCGGCGCCGACGGCCTCGCCGAGGCCTCCGAGACGGCGGTGCTGAACGCCAACTACCTGAAGGCGCGCCTCGCCGAAGGACGCGCAGGGAAGCACCTGCCGGTTGCCTTCGACCGCCACTGCATGCACGAGTTCGTCCTCTCCGGCAAGCCGATGAAGCGGGAGCTGGGGATCGCCACCCTCGACCTCGCCAAGCGCCTGCTCGATTTCGGCTTCCACCCGCCGACCGTCTACTTCCCCTTGCTGGTCGAGGAGGCGCTGATGATCGAGCCGACCGAGACCGAGACCAAGGAGAGCCTCGACGCCTTCGCCGAGGCGATCGAGCAGATACTCGCCGAGGCCGAGCAGGATCCCGAGGAGGCAAAGCAGGCCCCCTACACGACCCCGGTCCGCCGCCTCGACGAGGTCAAGGCGACCCGCAGGCCGGTTGTCCGCCAAGCGGCTGACTGAGCGGGGGCGCCGGGTTCGGCGCGCTAATAGACAAGTCATTTCGTTTACACAGACCGCGCCTTGCAGTTTCGGGCCCGCCATGAGAGGGTCGGCGAACCAGTCAATCGCCCCTCAGGAGGTCTCGAATGAGCCTGTCAACCCTGACTAAGATCGCCACCCAGCGCGACAGCGGTGCGCCCAGGACCGCGAAGAAGAAGCCGACGCCCGGGGCAGAGGTGGACACCGAAGAGCGCGGCTATCTCAGTTCGCTTGTCGCCGCGATCCCGACCGAGCCGCTCGCCCTCTACACGTTCCTCGTCGCCACGATCGTCGCCACGATCGGGCCGCGTGACGACCAGCGTCTTTCCTTGCGCTGGGCGATCTATGCGGCGACGATCGTCGTGATCGCCATGTGGCTCGGTGCCTCCTATCGCCGCAACCAAGATTCGAAAGAGAAAAAACGAAACTTCCCATGGCTGGAGACCGCCTCTGCGGTGATCGCCTTTGCCGCGTGGGGGCTGGCGATGCCCGAATCGCCACTGAGCGCCGAGCTGAGCAGCGACAACCGGACGATATGGACGGCGATCATCACCGCCGCGGGCGTCCTCCTCCTCGGCATGCTCGGGAAACCGCTGAAGGAAGCGGTGAAGCCGGGGAAGGCGAAGGAGAAAAAACCGAAAGGGCACCAGCCGCCGGCCAAAGAGCCGCCCCCCGACCGTCAGCAGGTCCCACGCTAGGGCGGCTCCGTCCCTCGAAGCCGCCGGCGCTCAGAGCTCCGGCAGCTCCTGCTGCAGCTCCAGCACGGGGGCGAAGAGGTCGCCGTGGCGCCCGATCCGCCGTAGGACGTCGCCGGTCTCGAAGACGAGCGAGCTGCCGTCGCCGCTCTCGGCAACCGTTTCGACCTCTTCCCAGGTGACCGGGGTGGAGACGGTCGGGCGCTCGCGGGCGCGCAGCGAGTAGACGGCGATCGTCGTCTTGCGCTGGTGGTTCTGCGACCAGTCGACGAAGACCTTGCCCTCGCGTTCGACCTTTTTCATCTTCGAGACGACCTGGTCCGGAGTCTGCTTCTCGAGCAGCTGGGCGATCGCTTTGGCAAAGGGTTTGGTCTGTTCGTAGGAGGCTTTCTGGTTGAGCGGGACGTAGACCTGCAGGCCCTTCGAGCCCGAGGTCTTCGGGAAGCTCTGGACGTCGAAGTGGCCGAAGAGGTCGCGCAGGCGCAGGCCGACCCGGCAGCACTCGACGATGTCCGCGGGCGGGCCGGGGTCGAGGTCGAAGGCCAGCACGGTCGGTCGTTTCGGCGCCCGCGAGAGCGAGAGCGAGGGGTGCAGCTCGATCGCCGCCAGCTGCGCCATCCAGACCAGCGTCGGCAGGCTGTCGCAGATGCAGAAGTCGATCTTTCCCGTGCTTGCCGAGACCGGCGTCGTCTTGACCCATTTCGGCCGGTGCTTGGGGCAGCGCTTCTCGAAGAAGGCGGCGTCGAGGTCGTCGACGCCTTCGGGGAAGCGGCGCAGCGTCACCGCCCGGCCGGTCAGGTGGGGGACTATCGCCGGCGCGACCTTGGCGTAGTAGTCGACCACCTCGCCCTTGGTGAAGCCGGCCCGCGGATAGAGGACCTTGTCGAGGTTGGTGAGCTTCAGCTCACGGCCGTCGACCTCGACCTGGCGGCTGCTGGCCACGGGGGCTAACTGGAGGCTTTGGACTTTTTACGCGGGGAAGAGCGTTTCTTCGGCGCGGCCTTGTTTTTCGTCGCTGCCGCGGGCTTCTTCGCCGCCGGTTTGGCTTTCGCTTTCGACTTCCCCTTGACGGCGGCGATGCTCTCCTCCAGCGCGCTCATCAGGTCGGGCGCGGCGGTCGGCTTCGGCGCCTCGGTGGCGGGCGCGGTGAGGACGTCCTTGCCCTCGGCCTTGCGTTCGATCAGCTCCAGCAGCTGCTCGCGGTACTCGTCGCGGTAGGCGCTGGGGTCGAACTCGCGGGTCAGGGACTCGATCAGCTGCTCGGCCATCTCGACCTCCTGCTTTGCCACTTTCGGCTTGCCGCTGGGCAACACGTCCTCCAGCTCGGAGGGGGCGACGACCTCGTCGGCGAAGCGCATCGTGGTCAGGGTGAGGACGCCGTCGCCGGGCCGCAGCGCGGCTAGATGCTCCTTGTTGCGGAAGACGAAGCGGGCGATCGCCACCTTGCCCGATTCCTGCATCGCGCGGGCGAGCAGCGAGTAGGCCTTCGCGGCGCCCTCGGCGGGGGCCAGGTAGTAGGGGCTGTCGAAGTAGATCGGGTCGATCTGGTCGAGGTCGACGAAGTCCTGGACGTCGATCGCTCGCGTCTTCTCTGGTGCCAACGCCCCCATCTCGTCCTTGCTCAGCGGCACGTAGCGGTCGTCCGTGATCTCGAAGGCCTTGACGATCTCGCCGTAGGGAACCTCCTCGTCGGTGCCTTCGGCGACGCGCTTGTGGCGGATGCGGGCGCCGTCGGACTCGCGGATCTCGCGCAGCGAGATGCCGCGGCGCGCCACCGCGCTGTAGAGCTTGACGGGCACGTTGAGCAGCCCGAAGCTGATCGTTCCGCTCCAAATCGCTCTTGCCATCAGCCGGTCACCTACCCGGATTCTGGCAGCAGCGCACCAAGGGACACAACCTTCGGCGCCCCGCGGGATGCTTCTTGCGCCACCCTCTGGCGACTTAGCCCCCTAAAGAGGACGGTAACTCGCCAATGCGTTGTAGGGGATCATGCGCCGGTGCTGTTCGAGCTTCGCGACGTCAGCCTCGCCCGCGGCGACCGCCGGGTCCTCGACTCGGTCAGTGCCGAGATCCGGGACGGGGCGACGGCGATCGTCGGCCCCTCGGGCAGCGGCAAGTCGACCTTGCTGCGGCTGCTCAACCGCCTCGCCGATCCCGACTCCGGCACGATCGCCTACCGGGATGGGCCGCTGAATGGCTATGACCCGCTGGCCCTGCGGCGCGAGGTCTCGCTGGTCCCGCAGCTGCCGTCGCTGCTGGAGGGGACGGTGGGATCGAACCTGGCCTACGCTGCCGATCTGGCCGGCAAGGAGCTCGACCCGGCGCGCTGCCTCGGGCTCGCCGGCCTCGATGCCGGCTTCGCCGATCGCGACGTGGGCAAGCTCTCGGTCGGCGAGCAGCAGCGGGCGATGCTGGCCCGGGCGCTGGCGCAGCAGCCGCGGGTGCTGCTGCTCGACGAGCCGACCTCGGCGCTCGACCACTCGGCCCGCGACGCGATCGAGGCGACCCTGGCCGAGCTGCGGCGCGAGCTGGACATATCGCTGGTCGTCGTCAGCCACGATCCCGACCAGGCCCGGCGCCTCGCCGACCGGGCGCTGCGGCTGGAGGCGGGCCGGGTTGCCGCCTGCGGCTCGCTCGAGGAGGCGCTGGCGTGACCACCTCGATCGACGTCTCGCTCGGCCAGGTCGTCGCCTCCCTGGCGCTGGTCGCCCTCGCCGCGGCGATCTCCTTCTGGCGCCGCACCGACCTCGAGCGCGACATCGTCGTCGCCACCGTCCGCTCCTTCGTCCAGCTGACCGCGATCGGCTACGCGATCAAGCTGATCTTCGAAGCCGACACGATCTGGCTGGTCGTGGCGCTGCTCTCGGTGATGGTCCTCTTCGGAGCGCTGACCGCCCGCAGCCGGGCGAAGAAGGTCCCGGGCGCCTTCTGGCCGCTTTTGATCGGGCTGGCGATCGCCGCGGCGTCGACGCTGGGGCTGGTCGTCGCGCTGGGCATCTTCGAAGCCACTCCCCGCTACCTGGTCCCGGTCGGCGGCATGATGATCGGCAATGCGATGACCGCCTCCGCCGTCGCCCTCAACCGGCTCGGCGACGAGGTGTCGGACTCGCGGGCGCGGATCGAGGCGACCCTGGCGCTCGGGGCGACCGCTCGTGAGGCGGCGGCGCCCTTCGTCCGGCGCGCCCTGCGCTCGGGCACGATCGCGCTGATCGACTCGACCAAGACCACCGGGTTGATCTTCTTCCCGGGCACGATGGTCGGGATGCTCTTGGCCGGCGCCGAACCGACCGACGCGGTCCGCCTGCAGCTGATCCTCCTCTATGCCCTGCTGGGCAGCACCGCGATCGCCGCCCTGGTCGCCACCGGCCTCGCATATCGCAACTTCTTCACTCCCGCCCAGCAGTTGCGCGAGCTGGACGGCGAGGCTGGATCCTGAGCCGCCTCGCGACGCGGCCCGCCTACACTGACTCCGTGTCCCGCCGGCAGTTCCTGACGCTGGTCGCGACGATCCTCGGCTCGACGGTCGTCTTCCTCGACTCGACCGTGGTCAACGTCGCCCTGCCCGCCGTCGCCGACGACCTCAACGCCGGCCTGGCCGGGCAGCAATGGGTGGTCGAGGCCTACATGCTCACGCTCGTCTCGCTGCTGCTCGTCGGCGGCTCGCTCGGCGACCAGTTCGGGCGCCGGCGGATGTTCGTCTTCGGCCTGATTGCCTTCGGCGCGACCTCGATCCTCTGCGCGCTGGCGCCGACGGTCGAGTTCCTGATCGGCGCCCGCGCCCTGCAGGGGGTCGCCGGGGCGCTGCTGGTGCCGGGCTCCTTGGCGATCGTCGCCGCGACCTTCGAGGGGGCGGCCCGCGGCAAGGCGGTCGGCACCTGGACCGCCTGGACCGGGATCGCGACCGTGCTCGGCCCCGCCGGCGGCGGGGCGCTGGTCGAGGCGCTCTCCTGGCGGGCGGTCTTCTGGGTCAACATCCCGCTGATCGCCGCCACCGTGGCACTCACCCTGCACTCGGTCGACGAGAGTCGCGATCCCGATGCCTTCCGCGGCATCGACTGGCTCGGCATCGGCCTCTCCGCGGCCGGTCTGGCCGGGCCGGTCTTCGCCCTGATCGAGCAGCCCACCCGTGGTTGGGGCGACCCGATGGTCTGGCTGCCGATGATCGCCGGCATCGCCTGCTTCGTGCTCTTCGTCCTGCACGAGGCGCGCGCCCGCCACCCGATGCTCGACCTCGCCCTGTTCAAGATCCGCAACTTCTGGGTCGCCAACCTGACCACGCTCAGCGCCTACGCGGGGTTGATCGGCGGGCTCTTCTTCGTCGGTCTCTTCCTCCAGCAGGTCGGCGGTTACTCGCCGGTCGAGGCGGGCCTGGCGACCACGCCGATCTCGCTGATCCTCTTCTTCCTCTCGCCGCGCTGGGGCAAGCTCGCCTCGGGCACCGGCCCGCGGCTGCCGATGACCGCCGGCCCGATCGTCGGCGGGATCGGGCTGATCCTGCTGCTCAGGGTCAACGCCGGCGCCGACTATCTGGCCGATGTCCTGCCGGCGATCCTGGTCTTCGGCCTCGGCCTCTCGGCGACGGTGGCGCCGTTGACGGCGACCGTGCTCGACTCGGTCGAGGAACGCCACGTCGGCATCGCCTCCGGCGTCAACAACGGTGTCGCCCGCGTCGCCGGGCTGCTGGCGATCGCCGTGCTCGGCGCGGTGATCTCGGCCAGCTTCGGCTCGACCCTCGACGGCAACCTGGGCGATCGGCCGCTCGGTCCGAGGGCCGACCACGCGATCTCGGAGGCGAAGAAGCAGCCGCTGGCCGTTCCCTCGGTCAGGCGGCTTCCGCCGGCCGCCGCGGCCCGTGTCAGCTCCGCCTCCTCCGACGCCTCGACCTCGGCCTTCCACCTCGGCGTCCTGATCGCCGGCCTGCTGATGATCGCCGGCGGCGTCGTCGCCGGCTTCGGGATCGAAAACCCGCGCCGCCGGGTCGAGGCGGTGGCGAGTCGCGGCTCGGCGCAAGCCGGCGAGTGCGGCCACGGCGCCGACGCAGATTGCGGCGAGGCCAAGCCGTCCGTGCCGGAAAGCGAAGCACCCGCCCCCGAGCTCGCCTGATTGCCGGTCATATAAGTTCGAACGGTGCAGCCCGCCGTTCTCATCACTGGAGCCTCGTCTGGGATCGGTCGAGCAAGCGCCATTCGTCTCGCCGACGCCGGATGGACGGTTTTCGCGGGTGTTCGGGATCGCGAGGCCGGGGTGGAGCTCGCGGCGGCGGCCGCCTCGATCGAGCCCGTATTGCTGGACATCACGGACGCCGACGCGATCGAGGCGAGCAGAAAGGCGATCGCCGAGAAGGTGGGCAGTACCGGCCTTCGCGGTCTCGTCAACAACGCCGGGGTCGGCGTCGGCGGCCCGCTCGAGTACGTCTCGTTGGACGACCTGCGCGATCAGTTCGAAGTCAACGTCTTCGGCCACATTGCCGTTACCCAGGCGATGCTGCCGTTGCTCCGCGCGGGCCGTGGCCGGATCGTCCTGATCAGCTCGGACAACGGCCGCTGGGTGCCTCCGTACACGGGGCCGTACGCGGCGTCGAAGCACGCGCTCGAGGCCCTCGGCGATGCCCTGCGATTCGAGCTTCGACGATCGGGCATCCATGTCTCGATCGTCGAGCCGGGCTCGGTCGAGACCTCGATCTGGAGCAAGAGCTTCGCTGGGCTGGAGGAGCTGAACCTGCCGGAGGAGTCGATGGCGCTCTACGGAGACGTGAAGGCCGTGCTGCGCGTTGCGCTCGAAGACAGCAAGAAGAACGCGGTCCCCCCCGCCAGGTCGCCGGCGCCGTCCACGGCGCGCTTACCGCGAGGCGCCCCAGGAGCCGTTACCGGGTCGGCCGCGACGCTCGCACGATGATCGCGCTCAGGGCCGCGTTGCCCGATCGAGCCTTCGACTTCCTGGTGGGCAGGGCGATGCGTCGCATCGAACGCCGAGCCTGAAATAGGCTCCCTCGCATGGGCGCACCCGTGATCTTCTCCGGCATCCAACCCACCGGCCGCAAGCACCTCGGCAACTACATCGGCGCGATCCGCCAGTACGTCGAGGGCCAGGACCGCGGAGAGCCGGCAATCTTCTGCATCGTCGACCTGCACGCGCTCTCGGTTGCCTTCGACCCGGTGGAGCTGCGCGAGCGGCTCTACGACACGACCGCGGTCCTGCTCGCCGCCGGGCTCGATCCGGAGCGCTGCATCTTCTTCCGCCAGTCCGACGTGCGCGAGCACACCGAGTTGACCTGGCTGCTCTCCTCCGTCACCGCCCACGGCGATCTCAACCGCATGCACCAGTTCAAGGAAAAGTCGGCCAAGCAGCGCGAGCTGGTCCCGGCGGCGCTCTTCTTCTATCCGGTGCTGATGGCCGCCGACGTGCTCGCCTACCGCGCGACTGAGGTGCCGGTCGGCGACGACCAGCGCCAGCACGTCGAGCTGACGCGCGAGATCGCCCGCCGCTTCAACGAGCGCTTCGGCGAGACCCTGGTCGTGCCCGAGCACCGGATCCCCGAGATTGGGGCGCGGATCATGGACCTGCAGGAGCCGACGCGGAAGATGTCGACCACCGGGGGCACCGAGGCGGGTACGGTCCTCGTGCTGGATGAGCCGGACGCGATCCGCAAGAAGCTCGGCAGCGCCGTCACCGACTCGGGCCGCGAGGTGCGCCGCGGCGAGGGCAAGGAGGGGATCGCCAACCTGATCGAGATTCTCGCGGTCGCCCGGGGCATCGACCCGGCCGAGGTCGAGGGCGAGTTCGAGGGCGTCGGCTACGGCGACTTCAAGCAGGCGGTCGCCGAGGGCGTGGTCGAGATGCTGGCGCCGGTGCGCGAGCGTTACGCCGAGCTCCGCCCCGACGAGGGGGCGCTGGAGGGGGCGCTTACCGCCGGCGCCGAGAAGGCACGGGCGATCGCAGCACCGACGCTGGCCGAGGTGCGCGAGCGGATGGGCGTCGGTGCCCCGGCTTACCCTTAGTCGATGGCCGTCGCCGACCTCGACCTAGAGCTCGACGTCTTCGCCGGGCCGTTCGACCTCCTGATCGCGGTCCTGCTGCGCGAGGAGGTCGACCTGCTCGAGGTCGAGCTGGCCGAGGTCGTCGTCGCCTACGTCGAGCATTTGGAGCGCGAGGGCGAGCTGGAGCTGGAGGTGGCGACCGAGTTCCTCGTCCTGATCGCCTCGCTGCTGGAGCTGAAGTCACGGCTGCTGCTGCCGGGCGCGGACCCCGAGCTGGAGGAGATGGGACCGGAGGAGGCGGTCGAGGAGCTGCTGGCCCGGCTGCTCGAGTACCGCCGCTACCGGGCTGCCGCCGCGGTGCTGTCCGAGCGCTTCGAGGCGGCGCGCGGGTACCTCTACCGCGCCGCGCCGCTGCCCGCGAGCCTGCGCCGCGTCGCCGTCGACGCGGCAACCGCCGCCTATGACCCGGACCGGCTCGGCGCTGCGCTCGGCGACCTGCTCGTCGTGCCGCCCCCGGTCGACATCAGCCACATCAGGCCGACGGTCTCGCTGGAGCGCCGCTTGCGCGCCCTGCGCGACGCCCTCTCCGGGCGTTCCAGCATCGACTTTGACGAGCAGTTCGGCGGCGAGGACCGGCTGACCCAGGCGGTGACGCTGTTCGCCCTGCTCGAGCTCTACCGCAAGGGCGAGGCGACCTGGAGGCAGAGCGAGCCGCTGGGCCCGATCGAGATCCGCAGGCAGGAGGCCGGCGGGTGAGCGACCTGAGTCGCACGATCGAGGCCCTGCTCTTCCTCTCGCCGCAGCCGGTCGCCGTCGCCGATCTGGTCGAGGCGACCGAGGCGACCGAGGGCCAGGTGGCGGAGGCGATCGACCTGCTGCGCGAGGATCTGGCCGGGGGCCGGCGCGGCGTCGTCCTGCGGGAGGTGGCCGGCGGCTTCGCCCTTGCCAGCGACCCCGCCAGCGAGGAGGCCGCACGGCGGCTGCTGGCCAAGCCGCGGACCCCGCCGCTGACCCAGGCACAGGCCGAGACCCTGGCGATCGTCGCCTACCTGCAGCCCGTCTCGCGGCCGGAGGTGGCGCGGATCCGCGGCGTCTCCTCGGAGTCGGCGGTGCAGACGCTGGCCGAGCGCGGCTTGATCGAGGAGTCGGGCCGGTCGCAGTTCGGCGCCGCCCTCTTTAAGACCTCGGAGCTGTTCGAACGGCTCTTCGGCCTCGCCGGGCTCGACCAGCTGCCCGATCCCTCGCGTTTCGACCCGACCCCCGAGGATGAGCGCGAGCTGCGCGAGCGACTCCTCAAGGCTGGCGAACAACGTGCCGAGCCTTGACATTAGGGAGGGTTCGGGGGAGGTCTCGTCGCAGCGAACAGCGGGAGGCTGCGACGAGACCTCCCCCGAACCCTCCGCACTGTGAGGCTTGCCAAGTTCCTCGCTCACGGGGGAGTCGCCTCGCGCCGAGCTGCTGAGAGGATCGTTGCTTCGGGGCGGGTTACGGTCGGCGGGGAGGTTGTTCGCGATCCGGCTCGGGATGTGGGGGAGGGCGATGAGGTTCGAGTTGACGGCAGCCTGGTCGGCGCCGAGCCGCGTGAGGTTTGGGTGGTGAACAAGCCGGCTGGTGTCGTCTCGACCGCGCGTGAGCCGGGGAGCCGGCCGGCGGTGGTCTCGCTGGTCGACTCGGCGGCGCGGCTCTATCCCGTCGGCCGGCTCGATGCCGACTCGACCGGACTGCTGCTGCTGACCAACGACGGCGCGCTGGCGAACCGGCTCACCCATCCCCGCTACGAAGTGTCGAAGGCCTACCGGGTGCGGCTGCGCCGCCCGCCCGCCGAGGACGATCTGCGCCGCTTGGCGAGCGGGGTGGAGCTGGACGACGGCCCAACCGCTCCGGCCGAGGTGCGGCGGCTGGGCGAGCGCGAGATCGAGATCGTCCTGCGCGAGGGCCGCAACCGTCAGGTGCGCCGCATGACCGAGACCGTCGGCAACGACGTCGTCGAGCTGCGACGCGTTCGCTTCGGCCCGATCGAGCTTGGCGGCCTGCCCGAGGGACGGTCCCGGCGCCTCGCCGAGGACGAGGTCGCCGCGCTTTGGGAAGATGCCCGGCGGTGAGCGCGAACTCGGCTGAACAGCAGCGGCTCTTCGCCGTGCGGGGCGCGGTGCAGGCGGAGGAGAACGAGCCCGCCGCGATCGTTACGGCCACGACCGAGCTGATGCGGGAGCTGCTCGATCGCAACCAGCTGGCGCCCGAGGCGATCGTCAGCTGCCTGTTCACGACCACCGACGACCTCGACGCCGAGTTCCCCGCGGTCGCGGCGCGGGAGCTCGGGCTGGAGGCGGTGCCGCTGCTCTGCTGCCGGGAGATCCCGGTGCCGGGCTCGATGCCGCGGGTGATCCGGGCGATGGTGCACTACTACGCGCCGGCCGGTCATACGACAGCCCACGCCTACCTCGGGGCGACTCAGGGCCTGCGCTCCGATCTCCACGCCGCTCAGTAACGCCGATCGGCACAATGGGCGCATGACCGTCACCTTCGCCGAGAAGTTCGCGCGCATGCCCGGCTACCAAGCCGGTGTGCCGACAGGGCAGGCGCCCGAGGCGATCGCCGCCGGCGGAATCGCGCAGCTGGCTTCCAACGAGTCGCCCGTCCCGCCGCACCCGAAGGTGGTCGAGGCGATCCGCGCCGCGGCGGAGGCGATGAACCGCTATCCCGATCCCGACGCGACCCTGCTGCGCCGCCGCATCGCCGAGCGCTACGAGATCGAGCCGGGCCGGGTCGCCGTCGGCAACGGCTCCTGTGAGATCCTGCTCGCTGCCGCCGAGGCGCTCTGCGAGCCCGGCGCCGAGATCCTCTACGCCTGGCCGTCCTTCTCGATGTACCCGCACCTGGCGGCGCTGACCGGGGCTCGCGAGATCCGCGTGCCGCTGGCCGAGGGCGAGGTTCACGACCTCGATGCGATGGCGGCCGAGGTGACCGCCGCCACCCAGCTGTTGATCGTCTGCAACCCGAACAACCCGACCGGGACCCACATACCGGCGGCGCGAATCGCCGCTTTCTGCGAGCGCGTTCCCGCCCACGTCACGATCGTCCTCGACGAGGCCTACATCGAGTTCCAGACCGTCGACGACCCCGACACGACCGTCGACCTGCTCGCCGACTTTCCCAACCTCGTCGTGCTGCGGACCTTCAGCAAGGTCTACGGCCTGGCCGGCCTGCGGGTCGGCTTCGCGCTGGCGTCGGCCAAGTTCCGCAAGCACATCGATCTGGTGCGGCAGCCGTTCAGCGTCAATGCCCTCGCCCAGGCGGCGGGCGCCGAGGCGATCCTGCATCAGGACGACGTCGAGCGGCGGGTCGAGCGGACCCTGGTCGAGCGCATCCGCGTGGAGGAGGGGCTGCACGAGCTGGGTTTGGCGACGGCGGAGACCCAGACCAACTTCTCCTGGATCGACCTCGGCGACGCCGATGACGGCGAGGTGGTCTCCGGCCTGGCCGAGCGGTCGATCGCCGTCCGCCCGGGCACGCCGCTGGGCGACCCGGGCCACATCCGCGTCAGCTACGGCACTCCGGCCGAGAACGACCGCTTCCTCGCCGCGATCGGCGAGATCCTCGACTAATCCCGCCTCGCCTGCTACAAAGTCGGCAGTGAAGCGAACAGGCGACACCGCCAGCAGTATGTGCGCCAGGCGCGCCGCGGTTGCCCCATCTCGCTTTGCCTATTTCTGGCGATTTAGCTAGGCGTCCGGCCTGGCGGCATCGCGCCGCTTTCATAGAGCGTTTGGCCGGGCGCCGGTTCGAATGGTTCGCGTGTTTCGCGATGCCCGCGCTCGCATGGCGAAGCCCGCACGGAAAGTAGAGTCTCGATTCGTGGAGAAAGGCGACGGCAAGATGATCATCGGAATGCGGGAGGAGGCGCGGGACCGGGTGCGCGACCAGCGGATCGAGCGGGTCGTCGAGCTGGTCTCGCCGGAAGCGCTGCTCGGCGACCTGCCGCTCGGCGAGGAGCGCGAGCGAGTCGTCGTCAAGGGCCGCGAGCAGGTCGGCAACGTGCTCGGACGGGTCGACGACCGGCTGCTGGTCGTGGTCGGCCCCTGCAGCGTGCACGATGCAGAGGCGGCGCTCGACTACGGCAGCCGGCTCGCCGAGCTGTCCGCCAGCCTCGGCGAAGATCTGCTGGTCGCGATGCGGGTCTACTTCGAGAAGCCGCGGACGACGACCGGCTGGAAGGGGCTGATCAACGATCCCTACCTCGACGGGTCCTGCGACGTCAACGCCGGCCTGCGCATAGCGCGCACCCTGCTGCTGCAGGTGCTCGACCTCGGCCTGCCGATCGGCTGCGAGTTTCTCGATCCGATCACGCCGCAGTACATCTCCGACACCGTCGCCTGGGGCGCGATCGGCGCTCGCACCACCGAGAGCCAGATCCACCGCCAGCTCGGCTCCGGCCTCTCGATGCCGATCGGCTTCAAGAACCGGACCGACGGCGACATCCAGGTCGCGGTCGACGCGGTGCGTGCCGCGGCGGCCTCGCATGCCTTCGCCGGCATCGACGACGCCGGCAAGCCGGCGATCCTCCACACCGCCGGCAACCCCGACGGCCACGTCATCCTGCGGGGCGGCCGCGGCGCTCCCAACTGCGATCCCGAGGGGGTCGCCAAGGCGCTGGAGATGCTCGCCGGCGCCGGCCTTGCCGAGCGGGTGGTGATCGACGCCTCGCACGACAACAGCGCCAAGGATCCCGCGAAGCAGGTCCTGGCAACGGCCCAGATCGCCGATCAGGTGGCCGCCGGGAACGAGGCGATCGTCGGCGTCATGCTCGAGTCCTTCCTGGTCGAGGGCCGCCAGGATCTCGGCGACGGCAACTCGCTCACCTACGGCCAGTCGATCACCGACCCCTGCATCGACTGGGAGCACACCGTGACGGCGCTGGAGGGATTGGCGGCGGCGGTGCGGACACGGCGCGGCTGATGAGGACGGCCGTCCTCGGGGTGGGCCTGATCGGAGGCTCGATCGGGCTCGCCGCGAGGGAGCGGCTCGGCAGCGAGGTGATCGGCTGGGGCCCGAACCGGGCCACCGTGGACCGTGCGGTGGAGCTCGGCGCGCTCGACCGCCCGGCCGGCTCGGTCGGCGAGGCGTGCGCCGACGCCGAGGTGGTGTTCTGCGCGGCGCCGGTGGCGAAGCTCCCGGAGCTGGCCCGTGCCGCGCTCGAGGCGAGCGGCCCCGAGACGGTGGTCACCGACGCCGGCTCGACCAAGCGCCAGCTCGTCGCGGCGCTGGGCGACGACGAGCGCTTCGTCGGCGGTCACCCCCTGGCCGGGGCGGAGACCGCCGGCGTGGACAACGCCCGCGCCGATCTGTTCGAGGGGGCGCGCTGGTACCTGACGCCGACCGAGCGCACCGGCGGCATCCTCTACGACCGCCTGCAGCGGACGGTCGCCGGCCTGGGCGCTCGCCCGCAGGCGATCGACGCCGCGGCGCACGACCGGCTGATGGCCACCGTCAGCCACCTGCCCCACGTGCTCGCCAACGTGCTCGCCGCACAGGCGGCGGCGGAGCTGACACGCGACTCCGAGCGGCTGCCCGAGGTGGGGCCGAGCTTCCGCGACGCGACCCGCGTCGCCGGCTCGAACCCCTCGATCTGGGGCGACATCTTCGCCGCCAACGGCGATGCCGTCGCCGCGGCGATCGACGACGTCGTCGATCGCCTGCGCGAGGCGCGGGAGTCGATCCGGTCGGGCGATCCCGGCGCGATCGCCCCCTGGCATGCGGCGGCCGGCGCCGATCGGCGCCGCCTGCTCGAGACCGAGCTGGCGGGGGGGCCGCTGCTCGAGCTGCGCGTCATCGTCGCCAACCGGCCCGGCACCGTCGCCGAGCTGGCGCTGGCGCTCGGCGAGGCCGGTGTCAACATCGAGGACATGGCCCTGCATCCGGCGACGGACATGAAGTCGGGCGCGATCTCTCTCTGGGTGGCCGGCGAGGAGCAGGCCGAGCGGGCGGCGGCGCTGGTCCGCGACCTCGGCCACAGCGCGACCGTGCTGGCCGAGGGCTGACGGCGATGTCCACCCGCTTCGATCCCCCGGGACCCCTGCGCGGCGCCCTGCGGCCGCCGCCCGACAAGTCGGTCTCCCACCGGGCGGCGCTGATCGCCGCGATGGGCGAGGGGGAGACGAGGGTCGAGGGCTACCTCGACGCTGCCGACACCCGCTCGACGCTCGCGGCCGTGAGCGCGCTGGGCGCCGAGGTCGAGGGGGCCGGTGGGGAGGCGATCGGCCCGGGGCTGCGCATCCGCGGCGTCGGCCTGCGCGGCGCCGCGGCGGCTGCCGTCGACGTCGGCAACGCCGGCACTCTCCTGCGCCTGCTGCCCGGCTGGCTCGCCGGCCAGGAGACCGGGGAGTGGACGCTCGACGGCGACGACTCGATCCGGCGGCGCCCGGTCGACAGGATCGCGGTGCCGCTGCGCCTGATGGGAGCCCGGCTCGGCTGCCGCGAGGAGCGCCTGCCACCGCTGCGGATCGAGGCGGCGCCCCTGCACGGCATCGAGTACGAGCTGCCGGTCGCCAGCGCCCAGGTCAAGTCCTGCCTGCTGTTCGCCGGCCTGCTGGCCGAGGGGGAGACCACGATCGCCGAGCCGCTGCCGAGCCGTGACCACAGCGAGCGGATGCTGGCTGCCGCGGGGGCCGAGATCGAGCGCGGGGAGGGCACCGTCTCGGTGCGTCCGGCCGCGCTGCTGGAGCCGGGCGAGATAGCGGTCCCCGCCGACTTCTCCTCGGCCGCGTTCTTCGTCGCCGCGGCGCTGCTCGTCCCCGGCAGCGACGTCAGCCTCACCGGGGTCGGCCTCAACCCGACCCGCACCGGGCTGCTCTCGATCCTCGCCCGGATGGGCGCCGAGATCGAGGTCGCCCCGGAGGGCGAGCGCGGCGGCGAGCCGAGCGGGCGGCTGCGCGTACGCCCCTCGCAGCTGCGAGGGGCGGAGGTCGGCGGCGGCGACATCCCGCTGGCGATCGACGAGCTGCCGCTGGTCGCGCTCGTCGCCTGCTTCGCCGAAGGCGAGACGACGATCCGCGACGCGGCCGAGCTGCGTCGCAAGGAGAGCGACCGGATCGCCACCGTGAGCGAGTCCCTGAGGGCGCTCGGCGCCGACGTGGAGACGAGCGAGGACGGGATGCGGATCGCCGGCGGGGGCGGTCTGCGCGGCGGTGCGGTCGACTCCCACGGCGACCACCGGATCGCGATGCTCGGCGCGATCGCCGGCCTAGCCTCGAGCGAGGGCGTCGAGGTCGCAAACATGAATGCCGCGGCGGTCAGCTATCCGGGCTTCGAGCGCGACCTCGCTTTGCTCTCCGCTTGAGACTCTGCAATCAGAGGTACTTTTACACAAAAATTCTTGACAAATAATCGGTTAAGTGGTACTCGTGACGGGCGGCAGGCCGCAGCGGAGGAGGAGGCGCAAGATGAAGCCCGTCAAGATCAACTGGCCACGCATCGTCGTTGCCGTGATCGCCCTGACGGTTGCAGCGCTCGCCTACGCCGATGCACAGGACCCGGTCGCCGGGCAGGCGACCGAGCTGGCCGATCGGGGGGCGACGCCGGACCGATTGAGCCGGACGAGGGATGTGGAAGGCGAGATAGCCCGCACGAATCTGGGAGGCGCGCTCGAAGCAGCCCTCGGGGACGCCTTCGGCGGAGTGTGGTTCGAACCCTCGACTGCTCAGGTGTACGTGGGCGTGACCTCGCCGGCCAGCCGCCGCAACGCAGAAGCCGTTGCCGCGCAAGCGGGTCTGATCGGAAAGGTGACCGAGACCCCGGTTCGCTCGAGCTGGGCACAGCTCGAGGTCGCACAGGAAAGATGGAACCGCCGCCTGGCCGGCCTGTTCGAGCGAGCGGAAGTCGCGACGTCGCTCTCGCCTGAGCGTAACTCCGTGGAAATCGAACTGGGCTCTGAGGTTCCAGCTTCCAGGCGCGCCGAGCTGGAACGCGAGGCGAGCGCAGACGACGTCAACGTCGGGATCGTCGCCGTGCCCTACCCGAACCTTGGTGGCAGGGCGCTGGCGAGATGCAACAAATTCGACAAAGGCTTGGCATTCTGCGATCCGACCATAGCTGCCGGCGTCACGATTGACGGGACGATCTTCGGGGCTTCGAGGGAAACCTGCACGGCTGGTCCCGCGGCCAGATCGATAAAACGGGCGAAACCGCGAGATGCGACAAGGACTTACCTGCTCACCGCAGGGCACTGCATCAAAAAAGGCGGCGGCGTGGGGCAAAAATGGTACGCCTACAACCAGGAAGGTGTGGGCAAAGGGGAAAAAGAGCTTGGCCGGGCGGCTTCATACCTGTATGACAACACCGACGCTGGAGCCATCGAAGTCAACATAGACTACTGGGCGAAACCAAAAGACTTCACCCCGGTCGTTCCCACCATAGCCTCTTGGGACCCCGTGGCGGAATCGGACCCCATCCCGGTGATCAAACAGAAGACCCCTGTTAAAAACAGCAAATCTTGCATGTCGGGGCAAATGATCGGAACCAGCTGTGGTGAAATCATCAAAACCGATCAGAGCTTGAATATGGATGGCGTCACGATAAACAACCTGATCGAAGTAAAAGACGTGAAAGTCCAAAACGGTGACAGCGGTGCCCCGTGGTTCGCCGATGACAAATTCACAGAAAAAACCCCGACAGGCTACGCGGAAGGGATTCTCTCTGCGGAAAATGCCGGTACCGGCAATCCGGTCTTCCAGTCGTTGGATACTTCATTCGCAGAATTGAAAAAAGTGAAAGGCCTCGATCTCGAACTGCTGACGACCGCAAACGAACAACGTAAACATCCTGTGATCCACGCGGATGAGTATCCCGCGACAGTTCACGGCCTTTCGACGAGCGGCCAGAAATTCACCACCGAAGCTGGCTCCATCGAATGCAAAGAAAGTACCTACCACGCTGTCGTCTCAGAAGCAGGCTCGTGGACACTATCGGTCAAACCGGAATACAAAGGATGCAAAGCATCGTTCTTTGAAGCGAGCGCAACGGTCAACATGGAAGAATGCGTATTCGTCGTCGAAGCGGCTGAAAAGAGCTCGACGGATAACTATCCCGGATATGCTGACATCAGCTGCCCGGAAGGCCACTCGATCAAGTTCACCGCTTTCACCTGTAAAGCTGAAATCAAACCGCAGATTGAACTGGGAAGCCTC
This sequence comes from uncultured Solirubrobacterales bacterium, assembly GCA_963770315.1. Classification (GTDB taxonomy): domain Bacteria; phylum Actinomycetota; class Thermoleophilia; order Solirubrobacterales; family 70-9; genus VRUE01. The sequence continues at coordinate 1,355,847 of CAVYPC010000002.1, read as the reverse complement.
GATCTCATCGACGACACAGGTGCTTCGCCGAAAAAAGACGTCACAGTGCGGCCGACATTTACCGGCATTTACTATACGGTGACCCAGGATGGGCTTCTCTGCCCGTTCAATGGCACGGGTGAAAAAACCGGCGGTCAGTACACGAGTGGCGAAAACATCACACTGACAGGGCAGAGACCCAGCGAACCGTCGGTGAAGATCGGTATCCAAGTCTCCGACGAATAGGGCTCGATTTCAACGGAGCCCCGTCGCGGTGAGGCCCTGAGCGACGCGGCAGCATACTCTGCCGCCCATGGTCATCGCGATCGACGGGCCCGCCGGGGCCGGCAAGTCAACCGTTGCCCGCGCCGTTGCCGCGGCGCTTGGCTTCACCTATCTCGACTCGGGGGCGATGTACCGCTGCGTGGCGTTGGCCGCGATCGAGCGCGGCGCCGACCTCGACGACGCCGAGGCGATGGCCACACTGGCCCGATCTCTGCGGATCGGCCTCGACGGGGAGCGGGTCGAGCTCGACGGCCGCGACGTCAGCGCGGCGATCCGCGGGCCTGCGGCGACCGAGGCCTCCTCGCGAGTCTCCGTGCACCGACCAGTGCGCGAAGCTCTGGTGGCGAGCCAGCGACAGTTGATCGATGCCGGGCGTTATGTCGCCGAGGGGCGCGACATCGGCACCGTGGTCAGCCCCGAGGCGCCGCTGAAGGTCTTTCTGACCGCCTCCGCCGAGGAGCGCGCCCGCCGCCGCGCCGCCCAGACCGGCGAGGACAAGGGGGCTGTGCTGGCTGCGCAGAGCGAGCGCGACGAGCGCGACGAGAGCCGCGAGCACAGCGCCTTGCGGCCGGCGGCGGACGCGGTCGAGATCGACACCACCGGGCTCGGCCTGGACGAGGTCGTCGGAGGGGTCGTCGAGCTGGCCCGGCAGCGAGGTCTCGCGTGAGCGTGCCGACGGTCGCCGTCGTCGGCTTCCCCAACGTCGGCAAGAGCACCCTCGTCAACCGGCTCGCCGGCGGCCGCGAGGCCGTCACTGACGCCCAGCCGGGCGCCACCCGCGACCGCAAGCGCGTTCCCTGCGAGTGGAACGGCATCGCCTTCGAGCTGCTCGATACCGGTGGCATCGACCTCGCCGACGAGAGCGAGCTGGCCGAGGACGTCCAGCGCCAAGCCCGGATCGGCATCGCCGAGGCCAGCGTCATCCTGCTCGTCGTCGACGGGCGGGCGGGGGTGCGGGCCGGCGACGCGGAGCTGGCGAAGACGCTGCGAGGCGGCGACGTCCCCGTGGTCGTCGTCGTCAACAAGGTCGACCGCCCCGAAGACGAGCATCTGACCGCCGAGTTCCACCAGCTCGGTCTCGGCGACCCGATCGCGGTCTCGGCCACGCACGGGTTGGCCAGCGGCGATCTGCTCGACCGCGTGGTCGGGCTGCTGGGCGAGCAGCCTGCCCAAACGGCGGGGGAGGAGCTCGTCCGCATCGCCGTGATCGGCCGCCCCAACGCCGGCAAGTCCTCGCTGGTCAACGCCTTCCTCGGCAGCGAGCGCGTGATCGTCTCCGAGCGCGCCGGCACCACCCGCGACGCGATCGACACCGAGCTGGAAGTCGAAGGGCGGGCGGTCCTGCTCGTCGATACGGCAGGGCTGCGGCGCCGTTCCAAGGTCGCCGGAACCGTCGACTACTACGCGCAGCTGCGCTCCGAGCTGGCGGTCGAGCGAGCCGACGTCGCGATCGTCGTCTGCGACGCCTCGGACGGGGTCACGGCGGAGGACCTGCGCGTCGCCGAGCTGGCGATGCGGGCCGGCTGCGCGACGCTGCTGGTGCTCAACAAGTGGGACATCGGCGCCACCGACGTGGACGATGCGCGCGCTCGGGTCGAGCGCAAGCTGCGCCTGCGTCCCGAGGTCGTCACCTGCTCGGCCCTGCAGGGCCGCAACGTCCCCAAGCTGCTGCCCAAGGCGCTGCAGCTGGCCGACCGTGCCGCGGAGCGCATTCCGACGCCGGAGCTGAATCGCTTCGTCGCCGACGTCGTCGCCACGACGCCGCCGCCGTCGCGGCGCGGCCGGCGCCTGCGGCTCTACTACTCGGCCCAGATCGGAGAGCGGCCGCCGCGCTTCGCGATCCAGGTCAACGACCGCCGCCTGATCGTCCGCGACTGGGCCTACCACCTGGAGAACCGGATGCGGGAGACGTATGGGCTGGAGGGAGTCCCCCTGGTTATCGATTTCATCCCCCATACCGGCCGCCGGGGACGCCCGTGACCCCGCCCACCTCGGTACGCTTCGACAATGTCAACCATTGAGCCACTAACCCAGGGCGAGTACCTGTTCACTTCCGAGTCGGTCACCGAGGGCCACCCGGACAAGGTCTGCGATCAGATCTCCGACGCGATCCTCGACGCCGTGATGGCGGGCGACCCCGGGGGCCGCGTCGCCTGCGAGACCCTGGTCAACACCGGGATGGCGGTCGTCTCCGGCGAGATATCGACCGACGTTCACCTCGACGTGCCCGAGCTGGTCCGCGAGACGATCCGCGAGATCGGCTACGACCACGGCGACTACGGCTACAACTGCGATCACATCTCGGTCCTGGTCTCGCTCGACAAGCAGTCGCCCGACATCGCCCAGGGCGTCGATGCCTCGCACGAGACGCGGACCGGCTCCGCCGGCGACGACGAGCTGCTGCTGGCGGGGGCCGGCGACCAGGGAATGATGTTCGGCTACGCCACCGACGAGACCGAGGCGCTGATGCCGATGCCGGTGCACCTCGCCCACCGGCTCGCCGAGCGCCTGGCTGCGGTGCGCAAGGACGGCACGCTCGACTATCTCGGCCCCGACGGCAAGACGCAGGTAACGGTCCGCTACGCCGACGGCCGCCCCGTTCGAGTCGAGAAGTTGCTGATCTCGACGCAGCACGCTTCGGGTGTCGACTCGGAGGAGACGATCAAGCCCGACCTCTGGCAGCACGTCGTCGTTCCCGTGCTGGAAGCCGAGGCGGCGGGCCTCTACGACGGCGAGGCGCTGCGCGAGGGCTTCCTCGTCAACCCGACCGGCAAGTTCGTGATTGGCGGCCCGGTCGGTGACGCCGGCCTCACCGGCCGCAAGATCATCGTCGACACCTACGGCGGCATGGCTCGTCACGGCGGCGGCGCCTTCTCCGGCAAGGACCCGTCCAAGGTCGACCGCTCCGCCGCCTACGCGGCCCGCCATGTCGCCAAGAACGTCGTCGCCGCCGGCCTGGCGCAGCGCTGTGAGGTGCAGGTCGCCTACGCGATCGGCGTCGCCCGTCCGGTCTCGCTGATGGTCGAGACCTTCGGCACCGGCAAGCTCCCCGACATGGAGATTTCGCGCCTGGTCGAAGCGGAGTTCGACCTGCGGCCGGGTGCCTTCCGCCGTTACCTCGACCTGCACCGGCCGATCTTCAAGAAGACCGCGGCCTATGGCCACTTCGGCCGCAAGGATCCGGACTTCACCTGGGAGCGGACCGACAGGGCAGATGCCCTGCGGGAGGCGGCGGGCGCCGCCACCGCCGCCTAGATGTGACTGATTCCAGGACCCAGTAGCGAGACAGAGAAGCCTGGCCGGTCTGCGGTCGAATTGACACCCCAAGAGCTTCGCTCTTGGGGTGAACGATGAGCACGGCCTACGGCCGCGCAATCACCAGATTGCATAGGCCGCTTCGCGACATTCGACCGCAGACCGGCCAGGCTTCTCTGCCTCGACACGCCCCCAGATCATGAGCGCGGTCCCAGGGTTCTCAAGCTTCGAGCCGAGGCGATGCCTCAGAAGCTGAGCTTCGAAGCTCGGTGTGCTTCGTGGGGATGGCGGGTGCGCCTCTGCGGGAATGTCGCGAAGCGGCGGCAAGAGGCGCACCCGCCATCTCTACCCAGCCCGCCGAGGGGTAGTGGGGTCGGTCAGCTATCTAAGAGGTGGGAGGCTGCGCCTCGCCGAGACCGTGCGATCCGGCAGAGGCCGCGCCGGTCGCTTGATCCACCCGGTGCACGACGTCAGCTGGATCCGCCACTCCCACGAAGACGAAGTTGTAGTCGTCGGTCGCCGCGGTGTCGAAGTCGACGTCGCCGATCTGCACGATCCGTTGGTAGACGGACTGGCGGTAGTTGACGTTCTGGACACGCTCCAGGCGGGTCTCCTGGACCTCTCGCGAGACGATGCCTCGTTTGATGTTGAGGCGGCGGTCGGTGATCGTGTAGACGGTCGCCACGCGCTTGACGAAGCCGATCAGGACGGTGAGGGCAATCACGACGAGGACGATCAGGAAAACCGTGCCGCTGCCGGCGCCGGCGAGCTTGGCGATGACCCCAATGATCGCCGCGACCAGAATGCCTTTCAGGTAGAAGCCGAGGATCGCCCGCCACGAGGGGTGCCCCTGGAAGATCATCTGCTCGCCCGGGCTGAGATTGAGAGCCGCCATCGCTACGGCGTGAGCATACCCGCGCCGTCCGCCACCCTCCATACCGTGACCGAGTGATCGCCAAGGTCGAGCCGCTGACCACCGCCCGTGCCCTGCGCGGTCCCTTCGACTACCGGCTGCCGGCGGCGATGGCCGACCTCGAGGTGGGAAGCGTCGTGCGGGTGCCGTTCGGGCGGCGGCGGGCGCTGGGCGTCGTCGTCGAGCTGGCCATGACCTCGGAGCTGCCGCCCGAGCGGCTCGCGGAGCCGCTCGAAGCGCTCGAGGCGGGCGTGCCGGCGGAGCTGGTCCGCCTCGGGCTCTGGGTCGCCGGCGAGTACTGCTCGACGCCTTCGCGGGGGCTGCAGCTGGTCCTGCCTCCGGGTACCGGCGCCGGCGGGCAGCGGGTGCGCTCGCGCAGCGAGCTGCGGGCCGAAATCTCGGCCGCCGGCGAGGAGGCTCTGGCCGGGAGCGGCCGGCTGGGAGCCAAGCAGCGGGCCGTGCTCGAGGCGCTGGGTGCGGGCGAGATGTCGGCTGGGGAGCTCGCCGCCGCGGTCGGGGCGGATCGCCAGGTTCTGCGCCGGCTGGAGGAGCGCGGTCTGATCTCCACCCGCAGCTCGCTGGTGCGCCGCCGGCCCGGCGGGGCCGAGGTGGGTGCGCCGGCGGGTCGACCGCGGCTGCTCGAGGAGCAGGAGCGCGCGGTCGCCGAGATCGTCGCGGCGCTCGACGGCGAGGCCGGGGCGCCGCGGAAGCTGCTCCTGCACGGCGTGACCGGCTCGGGCAAGACCGAGGTCTACCTGGCCGCGGTCGAGGCGGCGATCGACCGCGGGCGGGGGGCGATCGTCCTCGTCCCAGAGATCGGCCTCGCCCCGCAGGCAGTAGCGCGCTTTCGGGCGCGGCTCGGCGATCGCTTCGCCGTGCTCCACTCGGCGCTTTCGCCGGGCGAGCGCTACGACGAGTGGCGGCGCCTGCGCAGCGGCGAGGCGAACGTCTGCGTCGGCCCCCGCTCCGCCGTCTTCGCGCCGGTCCGCGACCTCGGCCTGATCGTGATCGACGAGGAGCACGATTCCTCCTACAAGCAGGAGGGCGACCCCACCTACGACGCCCGCACCGTCGCCCGTCGCCGGGCGGAGGAATGCGGCGCGGCGCTGGTGGCCGGCACCGCGACGCCGCGGCCGGAGTCCTGGCTGGAGCTGCCCCGGGTCGAGCTGCCGCGCCGCGTCGACGGCCGCCGCATGCCCCCGGTCGAGGTGCTCGACATGCGTGAGGCCGACCCGCGCTCGGGGCCCCTGCATCCCGCCACCTGGGAGGCGCTGGGGAGGGTGCGGGATGCCGGCGCGAAGGCGATCGTGATGGTCAACCGGCGCGGCTTCTCGCCCTGGCTCACCTGTCGCTCCTGCGGCCGGCACTGGGGCTGCCCCAACTGCGACGTCTCGCTGATCGTGCACCGCAACGCCGGGCGGATCGTCTGCCATCACTGCGCCCACGCCGAGCCGCTGCCGCACGCCTGTCCCGACTGTGGCTCGACCACGCTCTCGCGGGCGGGCGCCGGGACCGAGCAGATCGAGGCGCTGCTGGCCGCGCAGCTCGACCCGATGCCGGTCTTCCGCCTCGACTCCGATACCGCCGGGGGCCGCGGCGCCCACGCCCGCATCCTCGCCGGCTTCGGCGAGGCCGAGAGCGGGGTCCTGGTCGGCACCCAGATGGTCGCCAAGGGGCACGACTTCCCCGAGGTCACCCTGAGCGCGATCCTCGACGCCGACGCGACCCTCCGCTTCCCCGACTTTCGCGCCGGCGAGCGCACCTTCGCGATGATCACCCAGCTTGCCGGGCGCAGCGGCCGCGGCGAGGCCGGGGGGGAGACGATCGTGCAGACCCTGGCCCCGGAGGCCGCGAGTGTCGCCCGTGCGGCCCGGCACGACGCCAGCGGCTTCCTCGTCGAGGAGGTCGAGCGACGCCGGGCGCTTCGCTATCCGCCCTTCTCCCACCTGGTCCGGGTCGTTCTCAAGTCGGAGTCCGAGCCGCGGCTCGATCGGGCCGCCTCGAAGCTGGCCGCGGCCCTCGAGGAGACCCTGCCCGAGGGCACCGACCTGCTCGGCCCGGCGCCGATGTTCCGCGTCCGCAACAGGTACCGGCGGCGCCTCCTGACCAAGGCCGGCGACCGCGAGGCCACGGTCGCCGCGATCGGCGCCGCGGTCGAGCGCCTCGCCGCCGACCGCTCGCTCGCGGACGTCGCCATCGGCGTCGACGTGGACCCGCAGTAGCAAGGGGCCGATCCATACAATCGGTTGCGTGAGCGACGAAGGTGCCGTCCGGGACGAGACAGAGCGCGAGCGGCTGGAAGCGGAGCTGCTGGAACGACGCGAAGCGGCGCTCGCCAATGTCGTCAAGTTTGGCGATCCGGTGTTGAAGAGCAAGGCCTCGCCGGTAACTCGGTTCGGCCCGGAGCTGCGGCTCGAGATCGAGCGCATGATCGCGATCATGCGCGATGGGCTGGGGGTCGGCTTGGCCGCCACCCAGCTCGGCGTGCTGCGCCGTGTCCTCGTCTTCCAGGCTGGGTCCGACAGCGAGCCGGCCGGGCTGGTCAACCCGACGATCGAGTGGCTCTCCGATGAGGCCGTCGTCGCCGAAGAGGGCTGCCTCAGCCTGCCACGGGTAGCGATGGACGTCGAGCGCCCGCTGCACGCCAGGGTCGGCGGGTTCGATTTCGAGGGAGAGCCGGTGAGGCTCGAGGCCTCGGGGCTGGAGGCGCGGGTTCTCCAGCACGAGATCGACCACCTGGACGGCGTGCTGATCCTCGACCGGGCGCCGCGCGCTCAGCGCAAGGCGGCGCTGCGGGCCCTGCGCGAAGGCGTCAGCTACAGCCCCGCGGCCGAGGGAGACGACGAGCGGGACGCCGAAGAGCATCGCGAGCCCCGCACCGACGCGTGAGGACCGCCTACCTAGGCACCTCGGAGTTTGCCGCCGCGGTGCTGCATCGCCTGGCCGGATCCCCGCACCGCCCGCTGCTGGTCGTGACGCCACCGGATCGACCGCGGGGCCGCGGCCGCAGGAGCGCCTCGCCGCCGGTGGCGGAGGCCGCCGCCGAGCTCGGCATCGAGCTGCTGCAGGCCGAGAACGTCAACGAAGAGGGCGCGCTGGAGCGGATCCGCGCCGTGGGGCCCGAGGCGGTGGCGGTCTGTGCCTTCGGCCAGTTGATCCGCGAGCCGCTGCTCTCCGAGTGGCCGCTGCTCAACGTCCATCCCTCGCTGCTGCCGCGCTGGCGCGGTGCGGCTCCGATCGAGCGGGCGATGATGGCCGGCGACCGCGGCACCGGCGTCAGCCTGATGCGGGTCACCGCCGGTCTCGACAGCGGCCCGGTCGCCATACGGGAGGAGATCGCCATCGGGCCCGAGGACGACTTCGAGAGCCTCTCGGCCAAGCTCTCGGCCCTGGGCGGCGAGCTGCTGGTCGAGGCGTTCGACCTGCTTGGGCGGGGCGAGCTTCGCTTTGCCGAGCAGGACGACGAGGAGGCCACCTACGCGGAGAAGATCGATCCCGCCGAGCGCCGCCTCGACCCTGGCCGGCCGGCCGCGGAGCTGGCCCGCACGGTTCGTGCGCTGACGCCGCACGTCGGCGCCTACCTCGAGATTGGCGACGAGAGCCGCCTCGGCGTGAGGCGGGCGCGCGCGGTCGACGTCAGCGTCAAGCAGGGTGAGATGAAGGCCGAGTGGGGGGCGCTGCTGCTCGGTTGTGGCCGCGGGGCGCTGCGATTGGAGGTCGTACAGCCACCCGGCGGCAAGCCGATGGCGGCCGACGCCTACCTGCGCGGCCACCGCGTGCCCACCCTGTGATCGCGTCCGCCAGGGCGCTTGCCTTCGAGACGATCCGGGCGACCTTCGAGCACGACGCCCACACCGAGCGGTTCTTCCGCGAGGAGGCCGACCGCCGTGAGCTGCCGGGTCGCGAGCGAGCCCAGGCGCAGCGCCTCGCATTTGGCGCAGTGCAGCGCCGGGGCACGGCCGACGCGGCGATCGAGCGACTCGCCGAGCGCTCGCCGCAGTTGCTCGACCCGCCCGTGATCGCCGCTCTGCGGCTCGGCCTCTACGAGCTGCTGTTCGCCGATGCGACGCCCGATCACGCTGCCGTCGACCAGGCGGTCGAGCTGGTCAAGGGGGCAGGCGCCGCCCACGCTTCGGGGCTGGTAAATGCCGTGCTGCGCAGGGCGGCGCGCGAACGGGCTGACCTCACCAACTCGCTCCTGGGGGCAGACTCGACTCCCGAGCAGGCCGCTGTCGCCCACTCGGCGCCGCTCTGGTTGGCGCGGATGTGGTGGCAGGAGCTCGGCGCGGACTCGGCCCGGGCTCTGCTCGCGTCCTGCAACGACCCGGCCGAGCTGGCCCTGCGGCTCAACACCCTCCGAACCGGGCGCGAGGAGATGCTGGCACGCCTGCGGGAGGCGGGGCTGGAGGCCAGCGCGGCAGAGGGCCCCTGGCCCTTGGCAGCGACGGAGGAGATCGTCGTCGACGGCAGGACGGGCGGCACCATGCTCGAGCTCGTCGCCGCGGGCGAGCTGACCCCGCAGAGTCGCGGCTCCGCCGCCGCGGTCGAAGTGCTCGATCCGCAGCCGGGGGAGCATGTCCTCGACCTCTGCGCGGGTCCCGGGATCAAGACCGCCCAGATCGCGGCGCGGATGGGGGATCGTGGCGAGGTGATCTCGGTCGAGCATGACCCGGCCAGGGCGGAGGAGGTCGCCGAGCAGGCACGGCGCCTCGGCCTGCGCAGCGTCACCGTAGTCGAGGCCGATGCGGCGGCCCCCGGGATGGCTCCGGGCTTCGACCGCGTGCTGGTCGACCCACCCTGCTCGGACCTCGGCGCGCTTGCCTCGCGCCCCGATGCCCGCTGGCGCAAGTCACCGCGGGCGATCGAGCGCCTGGCCGAGCTGCAGGGACGGATCCTGGCCCGCGGCCTGGAGGCATTGCGGCCCGGCGGGACGCTCGTCTACTCGACCTGCACGATCTCCCGCCGCGAGGGCGAGGAGCGGGTGGCCGCGCTGCTGGCACAGGCGACCGGCGGCGAGGTGCCGCCGTTCGAGGTCGACGACCTCGGTACCCTGGCGCCGGGCCTGGCCTCGGTTCACGATCCACGCTGCCTGCAGCTGCGGCCCGATCGCGACCTGACGACGGGTTTCTTCATCTGCCGGCTGGGCAGGGATGATGGGGGACGATGAGCAAGCACAGCGAGAGGCCGGCATGTTGAAGCGGGCGAAATGCCCGAGCTGCGGCGAGCCCTGGCTGCGGCCCTCCCAGCTTCCCGGCAGCTTCCGCTGCGTGTACTGTCTGCGCCGCTTCGAGCTGGTCTCGCAGTGCCCCAACTGCGGCGAGCACCAGACGATCGCCCGGATGAGCACGACCGAGGACATGACCTGTCAGACCTGTAAAGCGTCCATGCTCCGACCAATATGACCTGGAGGCCATCTCATGTCTGAGCGCATGACAGAGCTGATGGAGGAGCGGCGGGTGGCGCCGTCGATCCTCTCGGCGGACTTTGCCAAGCTCGGCTCCCAGGTCGACGAGGTGATGGCGGCCGGGGCTAGGGTGATCCACGTCGACGTGATGGACGGGCATTTCGTCCCGCCGATCACGATCGGCCCCCTGGTCGCCGCCTCGATCGCCGACCAGGTCCACGCCGCCGGGGGGGCGATCGACGTCCACCTGATGATCGAGGCGCCCGAGCGCCATATCGAGGCTTTCGCCGCGGCCGGCGCCGACTCGATCACCTTCCACGAGGAGGCGACTCCCCATGCCAATCGCACGCTGGCCGCGATCCGCGAGCTCGGCTGCCTGGCCGGGATCGCGATCAACCCCGGCACCCCGGTCGAGGCTCTCGCCGAGCTGCGCGACCTGGCCGACGTCGCCCTCTGCATGACCGTCAATCCCGGCTGGGGCGGCCAGGCGTTCGTCGCGGGCTCGATCGACAAGGTGAGCCGCCTCGCCGCGGTCGTCGGCAAGGCGAAGATCGAGGTCGACGGCGGCATCGACACCGGCACCGCGAAGCCGATAGCCGAAGCCGGCGCCTCCTTGTTCGTAGCTGGGTCAGCAGTGTTCGGGGCGGGCGATCCGGCTGCCGCCTACGCCGAGATCGTTTCTTCCGTAAATGCAGCTTGAAGCACGCACGAGAGGCTGAGACCAAGCAGGTCGGGGGACGCAGGGAGCGAGGTGAGGGGAGCGCACTTCCGTGCGTGACCCGATCCGAGTCGACCGAGGACCCCGAGATGCGCCGGTATCAGCCTCTCGCGATCAAGGCACCTATTGCCTCCTGCCACCAGGCGCGCTCCTCCGGGTCGTCGCCGCTGCGCTCGGCGCGGCGCTCGCACCAGCGGGCCAGCGCCTGGCGGCTGCCGAGCGCGACCAGGGTCTCCGTCGTGATCGCGTAGCGGCCGTCGGCGAGGGCGGTCAGGGCGCTGCCGCGGTCGCGGCGGCTGCGCAGAATCGAGACCACGGCGACGCCGTCGATCTCACCCGGCGCCGAGGGGTCCTCGACGTCGCCCCCGGGCCTGACCGTGAAGACCTGCGAGGCACCGCGCGGGAGCAGGATCGGCGGTGCCTGGATGCCCACTGGCCCCTGGTGCCACTGGCGCGTCAGCTCCTCGACCTCCTCGCGCAGCTCGCCGCGGACGAGGATGTGCAGCTCGTCGCCCTCGCGCACCTCGGTCGAGCCGCGCGGCGGGATCGCGCGGCCGTCGCGCACGATCACGTTGACCAGCGCCTCGCGCGGCAGGCCCAGCTCGCGCACCACGTGCCCGGCCGCGGCGGCACCGGGGCGCAGCCGGTAGGAGACGACGTCGCCGCCCATGCGGCGGATACGGCCCGACTCGAGCAGGCGGCGGGGCAGCGCCGGCTCGTCGGTCGTCAGCCCCAGCCGCTTGGCCAGCGGCTCGAAGCTCGCTCCCTGGACCAGGGTCGAGGTGACGACGACGAAGAAGACGATCGCGAACAGCTCCTGGCCGGCGCCGACGCCGGCGACGACGGGAAAGGTGGCGAGCCAGATCGGCGTCGCTCCGCGCAATCCGGCCCAGCCGAGCATCGCCCGCTCGCGCAGGTTGAGCGGCGAGAGCAGCGTCGCGGCGAAGGCCGCGAGCGGGCGCGCGACCAGGATCAGCGCGGCGGAGAGGGCCAGGCCTTCGAGCGCGACGTCGTCGAGGCTGCTGGGGAAGACCAGCAGCCCGAGCAGGATGAAGAGGCCGATCTGGGCGACCCAGCCGACCCCCTCGTGGAAGGCGACGACGGTGCGGCGGGCGGGGATGCTGCCCGAGCCGAGCGCCAGGGCGGTCAGGTAGACGGCGAGCAGGCCGGAGCCGTGCGCGACCTCGGCCAGGCCGTAGGCGAGCGCGGCGATCGCGATCGTCGCCACCGGGTAGATGCCGTCGGTCGGCAGTCGCACCCGGCTCAGGGCGGCCACGGAGAGGCGCCCGATCAGCAGTCCGATCGCGATCCCCAGCGCCAGTTTGAGGGCGAGCAGGCCGGCCATGTCGGCGAGGCCGTAGCCGGGCTTCTGGATCCATTCGATGAAGCCGATCACCAGCAGCAGCGCCACCGGGTCGTTCATCCCGGACTCCCCCTCCAGCGAGCGGGCCAGCCGCTTCTCCAGGGTCGAGCGGCGCAGGACGGCGAAGATCGCTGCCGAGTCGGTGGCGGCGACAGCGGCGCCGACCAGCATTCCTTCCAGCGTGCTCAGGTCGAAGATCCACTTTGCCGCGAGGCCGGCGAGGAGGGCGGTGACGACGGTGCCCACGGTCGCCAGCGAGGCCGCGGTGCCGAGGACCGGCCGGATCTCCGCCCAGCCGGCGGTCAGCCCGCCCTCGAAGAGGATCAGGACGAGGGCGATCGTGCCGAGCGTGCGGGCCAGCTCGGTGTCGTCGAAGTGGATGCCGCCGATCCCCTCCGAGCCGGCCAGCATCCCGAGGCCGAGGAAGAGGAGCAGGCCGGGGATGCGCACGCGGTCGGCCAGCAGGGCGCCGACGATGCCCGCCGCGAGCAGGCCACCGGCGACGAGGATCAGCTCGGCGTCGTGTCCACCCATCGACGGACCCTAATCGACGCTCAGACCGACTCGTCGAGAGTCGCCAGCCGTGCCTCCAGCTCCTCTGGCGAGCCCGGCGCCGGCACGTCCTCCGCGCGCTCGTGCGGGCGGCTGTAGGCGTAGTAGAGAAGCGAGAAGAGGACCCCGGCGGCGAGCAGGAAGCCGATCTCGACCCGGCGGAACTCGTTGCTGACGATCGGGACGAAGTTCCAGCCGATGAACAGCGCCGCGCAGAGGATCCAGCGAGCGGCGGCGCGCCGCACCTGGCCCTGGGCGATGCAGGCCTGGTTGACCGTCACCGAGCAGAGGTAGAGGCCCATCCCGAGGGTGACCAGCATCAGGCCCGCGCGGTCGTAGGTGAACTTCTTGCTGAAGGCGATCTGCATCGCCTTCGGGCCAACCAGCCCCATGAAGACGAAGGCCACGGCGGTGAAGGCGGCGAGCCCGAGCAGGACCATCCGCACGGTGCGATGGAACTCACGATCGCTCTCCTCGGTATCGCTGGCGTGCAGGGTGGTGAGGTGGGGGAGGATGCTGGTCGAGACAGACTGGAAGAGCTGCAGCGGGGCGCGGGCGATCATCAGCACGTTGAAGATGAAGCCCGCCGCCGCCGCGCCCTGCAGCCCGCGCACGATCAGCGGCCCGGCGTTGAGGAACGCTTGTTCGCTGAACATGATCACCAGCACGGCCGCGGCGAAGCCGCCGCCTTTTTTAAGGGAGAAATCCGCACCCGCCTCCGGTGCCTTGCCCGCTCCGCCTTCGGGCGTGCCGGCCCGCCTCGCCCGGCGCGCGAAGGCAAACGGGACGACCATCAGCGAGAGCCCCGGAGCGGCGGTGATGCCGATCGCTACCGCCGACTGGCCGCTGAGCACGCCGATCGCGACCAGCACGGCGAAGACCGTGCGGAAGCACGATTCGGAGAGGATCAGCGCGACGAACAGCCCGAAGCGCTGGTCGCCGGCGAGGAAGCCGCGGGCAAAGTAGCTCGCCGCGTAGAACAGCACCGCCGAGAAGAAGACCCAGTAGAGCGTTTCGTTGCCCTCCAGGAGGTCGTTCTGGATCGGCCCTCGCAGCACCAGCGCGACCACCGCGAAGAAGAGCGAGAGGCCGAGCTGAATCGTCGAGGCGACCCGCATCGGCTCGCCGATCGACTGCCCTTTCGTGCGGCGTTCGGAGATGTGGCGGGAAAGCAGCTGTTCGATCGGCCGGTAGAGGGTCGAGATCGTGATGAAGACCGCCGACCAGAGCACCGTGATCTGGCCATAGTCGGGCTTGGAGAGGACGTGCGCGGCGATCAGGAAGTAGAGGTAGGTGATGACGCCCGTGAGGCCTACGCCGATCGCGAGGAAGCTGGCCAGGCGGCCGTATTCGGCGGTCGCGGAGCCGCCCGCGGGCGCTGCCCCGGACCTGGCGCCGGGGAGTTTCTCGCGCAGGCCCATCAGCGCTTCGGTGCGCCGCGCTCGTAGTGGGAGGGCTCGACCCCAAGCGATAGCTCTACCCGCCGCACCCGCTCGAAGACCCGCTGGGTCATCACTCGCTGGCCGGCGAGCAGGTCGCCGATCACCCCCAGGGCAAGCAGCTGCAGCGCGGCGATGAAGAGGACCGCGCCGAGGATCAGCGACTGGATGTGGCCGCTCGAGTCTCCGTTGAAGATCCAGTCGACCAGGAACGGCATCCAGGCCGCCAGCGCGAGGATGGCGACGACGACGCTGGCGCCGGCGAAGACCCGCAGCGGCTCGTAGCGGGCGTAGATGCGCAGGATCGAGAGCGCGTTGCGCCGTACGTAGGCGCCGGTCGAGTCGAAGAGGCGCGACTCCCGCGTCTGCGGGTTGGTCGCGATCTCGACTCCCTCGACGGCGACCAGCATCTTGCCGGCCTGGATCAGGCTCTCCAGCGTGTAGGTGAAGTTGTCGGTGACGAGCAGGCCCAGCGCCGCCTCGCGGTTGTAGGCGCGGAAGCCCGAGGTCGTATCGGCAATCGCGGTGCCCGAGAGCCGGCGCACGACCCAGCTGCCGGCCCGCTGCAGCGCCTTCTTGGCGCCGGAGAAGTGCTCGATCGTCTCCACGCGGCGGTCGCCGACGACCATGTCGGCCTCGCCGGCGAGGATCGGCGCCACCAGCTTCGGCACGTCGGCGCCGCTGTACTGGTTGTCGGCGTCGGTATTGACGACCAGGTCGGCGCCGAGCTTGAGGCAGGCGTCGAGCCCGGCCTGGAAGGCCGCCGCCAGGCCCCTGTTGTTGGTCAGGCGAACGACGTGCTCGACGCCGCACTCGCGCGCGACCTCGACCGTGCGGTCGGTCGAGCCGTCGTCGATGACGAGCAGTTCGATCTTGTCGATGCCGTCGATCGCGCGCGGCAGGGCGGCGATCGTCTCGGGAAGCGTTGCTTCCTCGTTCAGGCAAGGGATCTGGATGATTAGCTTCATCGAGCGCGCTCAGGGTATCCCCGTGCGCGGCGCGCGGGGCACGGCCTTGTTGGGGGAGGAGATGGGGGTGTCCGGCCGAGCGCTGGGTTTTTCGCCTTGGAGTCTCGCCGCTCTCGCTGACCCGCGCTGCGAAAAACAGGACGCCGCGCTCGGCCGGACACCCCATCCCCTCCTCATCAACGCCGGGCTCGCTCCAGGCGGGGGAGTAAGCTGTTGATTGACTCGTCAATCGGTCGCATGGATACGCAGCTGACAGCCACGGATCGGGTGCATCTGAAGCGAGCTTTGGAGCTTGCGGAGGGCGGGCGGGGGAAAGTGAGCCCGAATCCGCTTGTGGGCGCGGTGATCGTGCGTGACGGTGCGGTGATTGGCGAGGGATTTCATGCCGAATTGGGCGAGCTGCACGCTGAGCGGGCGGCGCTGGCGGACTGCCGGGGGCGGGGAGGGGATCCCCGCGGGGCGACCATGTACGTGACGCTCGAGCCCTGCGCGCACCAGGGTCGGCAGCCGCCTTGCGTCGACGCGATCCTCGAGGCCCGGATCGGACGGGTCGTGATCGCCTCCGACGATCCGAGCGAGAAGGCATCCGGGCGCGGACCGGGGATGCTTCGCGACGGGGGGGTGAAAGTCGACTTCGCCGCCGGCGAGGAGGCGACCGCGGCGCGTCTGCTGAACCAGCCTTTCCGCAAGCACTCCCGCACCGGTCTGCCGCTGGTGACGCTGAAGCTGGCGATGTCGCTCGACGGGCAGACCGAGACCGCCGCCGGCGACTCGCCCTGGATCTCGGGCGCCGAGAGCCAGGCGCTCGTCCACCGCTGGCGGGGCGAATCCGACGCGATCGCTGTCGGCATCGGCACCGTCCTCGCCGACGATCCCCTGCTGACCGCACGCGATCTCTCGGTAGCGCGTCAGCCGCTGCGCGCCGTCTTCGACCGCCAGGCTCGCCTGCCGCTCGATTCCCAGCTGATCCAAACGCGCGACCAGTCGCCGGTTCTGGTCGTCACCTCCTCGGAAGCCGATTCCGGGCGCCGAGCGGCTCTGCGCGACGCCGGTGCCGAGATCGTCGTCGCCGACGAGATCGAGCCCGCGCTTTCCGCCCTGGGCCGCCGTGGTGTCACCAGCCTCTTCCTCGAGGGCGGGCGCACGCTTGCCGCTGCCTTCACCGCGGCCGGTCAGGTCGACGAGGCGCGGGTCTTCGTCGCCCCGGTCCTGCTCGGCGGCGAGGGGCGCGTCGATGCCGTGGACCCGAATGCCGAGGACACCTTGATCTCGACCCGCTTCAAGGAGTGGTGAGGTGTTCACCGGCCTGATCGAGGACGTGGGCAAGGTCGAGTCGCTCGACCCCGGTGCCGACGGTGCGCGCCTGCGAATCGCGACCTCGCTCGGGCCCGAGATCGAGCCCGGGGATTCGGTCGCGGTCAGCGGCGTCTGCCTGACGGCAACCGCCGTTGACGCCAAAGGCTTCGAGACCGAGGCGATGAACCAGACTCTGGAGGTGACGGCGCTGGGCGGCGTCGAGCCCGCTAGCCGGGTCAACCTCGAGCTGGCGATGAGAGCCTCCGACCGCCTCGGCGGCCACATCGTGCAGGGGCATGTGGATGGCGTCGCGGAGATCCTCTCCGTCGCCGAGGATGGCTTTGCCAGGCGTCTCCGGGTTGGCCTGGGGCTCGACCTGCTGCGCTATGTGGTCGGCAAGGGCTCGATCGCCCTCGACGGCGTCAGCCTCACGGTGAGCGCGTTGGGAGAGGATTGGCTCGAGGTCTCGCTGATCCCCGAGACGTTGGAGCGGACGAACCTGGGCGAAGCCGAGGCAGGGCGCAAGCTGAATGTCGAGTGTGACGTGATCGCAAAGCACGTGGAGCGGTTGATGGCACCATTCGCTGGAAAGGAGCGAGCGTGAGCCAGATGACGGAGACGCAGAGACAAGAGGGGGCGGAGCGGGCGGCGGGCGAGAGCCCGTTCTCGACGATCGAGGAGGCGATCGAGGAGATCCGCCGTGGCCGCATGGTCGTCGTCTGCGACGGCGAGGACCGTGAGAACGAGGGCGACCTGGTGATGGCGGCCCAGTTCGCCACCCCGGAGGCGGTCAACTTCATGGCCAAGGAGGCACGCGGGCTGATCTGCCTGGCGCTGACCGCGGAACGCTGCGAGCGGCTCGGCCTCAACCTGATGGCGGCGAAGAACGAGGCGCCGCTGCAGACGGCCTTCACGGTGACGATCGAGGCGGCGGGAGGGGTCAGCACCGGCATCTCCGCCCACGACCGCGCCCACACGATCCAGGTCGCGATCGACCCCGGCTCCGGCCCGCGCGACATCGTCGTTCCCGGCCACATGTTCCCGCTGCGGGCCAAAGACGGCGGCGTGCTGGAGCGCACCGGCCACACCGAGGCCAGCGTCGACCTGGCCCGCCTGGCCGGCCTCATTCCCGCGGGCGTGATCTGCGAGGTGATGAACGACGACGGCACGATGGCGCGCGTTCCCAACCTGATCCCCTACTGCGAGAAGCACGGCCTGAAGATGATCACGGTCGCCGAGCTGATCGCCTACCGGCGCCGCACCGAGAAGCTGGTCGAGCGGGTCGTCGACACCGGCCTGCCGACCGCGTTCGGCGACTTCACCGCGGTCGGGTACCGCTCGCTGGTCGACGACAAACACCACGTGGCGATGGTCAAGGGCGAGGTCGCGGGGGCGGAGGACGTGCTGGTCCGCGTGCACAGCGAGTGCCTCACCGGCGATGTCTTCCACAGCATGCGCTGCGATTGCGGCGAACAGCTGGCATCCGCCCTCTCGATGATCGAGCAGGAAGGCCAGGGCGTCCTCCTCTACCTCTCCCAGGAGGGGCGCGGGATCGGACTGCTCAACAAGCTGCGCGCCTACAAGCTCCAGGAGGAGGGGGCCGACACGGTCGAGGCCAACCTCAAGCTCGGCCTGCCCGCCGACCTGCGCGACTACGGCATCGGCGCCCAGATCCTCGGCGACCTCGGCCTGACCAGCATCCGCATCCTCACCAACAACCCGAAAAAGATCGTCGGCCTCGAGGGCTACGGGCTCTCCGTCAGCGAGCAGGTGCCGATCGAGTCGGCGCCCAACACCCACAACGAGGCTTACCTGCGGGCGAAGCGCGACAAGATGGGCCACACGCTGCATCACCAGGGCCTGGCGCTCGACGAGGAGATGATCCACGACGAGGAGGAACGCGACGCCGCCGAGGGGAACGAACCCGCGAATGGCTGAGCCGGGCGCCTTCCTGGAGAGCTTCGACGAGGGCGAGCGCTCGATCCTCTCGAAGCTGAGCTTCGCCGTCTGCGTCGGCCGCTTCTACGAGGATCTGGCGGTCCGGATGCTCGGCGGGGCACGCGAAGGCTTCGAGCTTGCCGGCGTGCCAGCCTCGGCGGTGAACGAGGTCTCCGTTCCCGGCGCCTACGAGCTGCCCTTTGCCGCCAAGTTGCACGCGACGACCGAACGCTATGCGGGGGTCGCCTGCCTCGGCGTCGTGATCCGCGGCGAGACCGACCACTACGACTTCGTTTGCGCAGAGGCCGCCCGCGGCATCCAGGACGTGCAACTGGCGACCGGGGTGCCCTGCGCATTCGGCGTGATCACCTGCGACACGATGGAGCAGGCGATCGCCCGCGCCAACGGCGACAAGCGCGACCAAGGTCGCAACGCCGCCCTGACCGTCGCCCGCATGGCGCTGCACAAACAGGCGATCAACCCCTACCGCTGGCAGGGTCGCGACGGCTGACGGCGACCTGTACCATCCACGACCCGATGGCCAAGGTATGTCATAGCTGCGGCAAGGGACCGGCGTTCGGCCAGTCCCGAAGCCACTCGATGGTCGCCACCAAGCGGCGCTTCGACCCGAACCTGCAGAAGGTGCGGATCGAAGAGAGCGGGCGCAAGCTGCGCACCTACGTCTGCACGCGCTGCCTCAAGGCGAACAAGGTCGTAAAGGCCGCGTAGTTCGCTGACGGTCATGGGGAGGGAGCTGGGCTTCCTCCAGATGAATTTAGGTCGCACGCCCTGCGGGCTTAGCGACGATGTTTGTGCGCGGCTTTGCCGCGCAAACGACAGATTGCATGTCGCGGCCTTCGGCCACATTCATCTGGAGAAAGCCCAGCTCCCTCCCGCGAAGCCCAGCTTCTACGCGAGCTTCGTACTTCAAGCGCTCGTGGCGACAGCTCGGGAAGCTTCCCTCTTGATCAGCGCTTCGCGGCGGTAGCCCCGGAAGCTCTTCATTGAGGCGCCGGTAGCGCTGACGGGCGGAGAGAGCTGGATGCGTGGCGAGGGACGGCGGTCCCCTCCCGGGGAATGTGGCGAAGCCGCGACATGCAATCTGTCTTCTGCGCGGCGGAGCCGCGCTCTTCCTCTGTCGCTAAGCGCGAAGCGCGTGCGACATCAATTCACCAGGAGGGGACCGCCGCCCCTCGCCGGGGTCACGCACTCTCGACGACCGGATGCTCTCCAGTCGGCGCCAGGTCGCCCTCGGCGGGCTCCACATGCAGCCTGGGCAGGATGCGGTCGAGCCAGGCCGGCAGCCACCATGCACGCTTGCCGAAGAGCTGCATCAGGGCGGGTACGAGGACCGAGCGGATGATCACCGCGTCGATGAAGACCGCGGAGGCCAGGCCGAGGCCGAAGAGTTTGATGATGCGGTCTTCGCCGATCATGAACGAGGCGAAGACGGTGACCATGATCGCCGCCGCCGCGGTGATCACGCGGCCAGTCAGGGCCAGGCCCCTGGTGACGGCCAGGGTTGCGTCGCGCTTGTGCTCCCACTCCTCGTGGATTCGCGACATCAGGAAGACCTCGTAGTCCATCGAGAGGCCGAAGACGATCGCGAAGAGGAAGACGGGGAAGAAGGAGATGATCGGGCCGGTCCCGTCGATGCCGATGATGCTTGCACCCCAGCCCCACTGGAAGACGGCGACGATCAGGCCGAAGGCGGCGCCGATGCTGAGCAGGTTCATCACCATCGCCTTCAGCGGCACCAGGACCGACCGGAAGACGGCCATCAGCAGCAGCGCCGAGAGCAGCACGACGACGCCGATGAAGAGCGGCAGCTTTTCGGAGATCGCGTCGCCGAAGTCCTCGAAGATCGCGGTGATGCCGCCGACGTGGAGCTGGGCTCCGGTCTGCTGCTCGATCGGCGGGAGGACGTCGCTGCGGATGTGGTCGAGCAGCGCGGTCGTGTCCGCGCTCTGCGGCGAGGTCGTCGGGTAGAGCTGGAAGACGCCGGTGTCCTTGGCGGGGTTGAGCGTGATCGAGGTGACTTTTGCCACGCCTTCTTCGTTTTCGAGGGTCTTGTGCAGGGTCACGAGCGCCTGGTCTTCGCCCTTGCCCGGCAGCGCCGCGACCATCGCGAAGGGGCCGTTGAAGCCGGGGCCGAAGCCCTCGGCGAGCAGGTCGTACGCTTCGCGCGTCGACGATCCGGCGGGGTCGGTGCCGGCGTCGTTGGAGCCGAGCCGCAGCGAGAGGGTCGGTATGCAGAGCGCGATCAGCAGCGCTCCTGAGAGGACAGCCGAGAGGACGGGCCGGCGCTGGATCTCGCGGCTCCAGCGGAACCAGCGCGTGTCTTCGGCGGTGGATGGCTCGCGCCTGCCCAGGCCGGGGATGCGCAGCCGGTCGACGCGGCGGCCGGCGATCGTCAGCAGCGCCGGCAGCAGAGTCAGCGCCGCGATCATCGTGAACAGCACCGCTACGGCAGCCGACATCGCCACCCCGTAGAGGAAGCTGATGCCGAGCAGCAGCATCCCCATCAGCGAGATGATCACGGTGACGCCGGCGAAGAGCACCGCACGGCCGGCGGTGTCGACCGCCGCGACCGCTGCATCGCGGGGCTCCAGCCCGTCGTCGAGCCCGTTGCGGAAGCGGGTGAGGATGAAGAGCGCGTAGTCGATGCCGACGCCGAGGCCGATCATCGCCGCCAGCTGGGGCGCGAACTCGGCGGTGTCGAAGACGTGGGTGCCGAGCGTGACCAGGCTGAGGCCGACGCCTAGGGCGAACAGGGCGGTGATCAGCGGCAGGCCCATCGCCACCACCGAGCCAAAGGTCAGCAGCAGGATCACGACCGCGGCGAGCAGGCCGATCGCAAACGAGGAGTCGCCTTCTTCTTCGGAGCGGACTTCCTCGATCG
Organism: uncultured Solirubrobacterales bacterium; assembly: GCA_963770315.1. Classification (GTDB taxonomy): domain Bacteria; phylum Actinomycetota; class Thermoleophilia; order Solirubrobacterales; family 70-9; genus VRUE01. The sequence goes on along the minus strand of CAVYPC010000002.1, from coordinate 1,334,835 downwards.
GCGCACCGCCCACCTCTACCTGGAGGCCGCTTCGATCGGCCGCCCTGCCAATCGCCACCAGCTTCTTTATGTCGTCCTTTTCGAGCTTGTCGGTGGTGGTGTCGTACTGGACCGTCGCGTAGGCGATTTCGCCGTCCTTGCTGATCGCGGCGGCGCCGCCTGGCGTGTAGGGGCTGGCCACTTCGCTGACGTGCGGCAGCCCTTCGGCTTCGGCAAAGACGCCTTCCATCTGCTTCCTCACCGCCGGGGAGCTCGCGCCAGCGGGGGCCTTGTAGACGATTTCCGCGGTGACCCCGGATTGCTGCGGGAACTTGTGTTCCAGCAGGTCGAAGGCTTCCTGCGAATCGGAGGACGGCAGCTTGAATTCTTCGGTGAAGTCCGAACCGACCGAGCCGGCGATCATCCCGATCCCGATCAGGGCAACGATCCAGGCGAGGATCACAGTCTTGCGGTGCCCGGTGCACCAGGTGGCAAAGCGTCGCATCGAGCGTCGCACCGTAGCGAACTCCGCGGTTGGGCTCTGCTCGGGACCATCCGCTCGCGGCAGCTAGATTCTGAATCGATGCCCGACCCCTCGATCGCGCGCTTCCGGCGCGTAGTCACGTCCGCCTACGCCCACCTGGAGGAGCGCCGCCAGGAGGTCAACGACCTCAACGTCTTCCCGGTCGCCGACGGCGATACCGGCGACAACATGGCGATGACGATGCGGGCGGTGATGGAGGAGCTGGACCGGCTCGACGGGCTCGACGTCGACGAGGTCGGCCGCACGCGGTTGGTTCAGGCCCTCGCCCGGGCGGCGCTGATGGGCGCGCGGGGAAACTCGGGCGTGATCCTCAGCCAGATCGTCCGCGGCGCGGCTGAGGAGCTGGCGAGCCGCCCCGGAGAGCTGGTCGACCCGGTGCTCGTCGCCTCGGCTTTTGCCAGCGCCGCCGACGCCGCTTACGCCTCTGTTCGCGACCCGGCGGAGGGGACGATGCTGACCGTTTTCCGCGAGATGGCGCACTCGATCGCCCGCCAGCTGGCCCACCTCGAGGCTGGAAAGCAGCGACTCGACCGGGGGGTGAGCGACGAGCAGCAGGACACGGTTCTCGCCGAGATCCTCGAGCAGGCGATCGCCGACGGCCAGCGGGCGGTCGAGCGGACCCCGGAGCAGTTGGAGGTTCTGCGCGAGTCCGGTGTGGTCGATGCCGGTGGCTACGGCCTCGTGCTGATCCTTGCCGGCGTCGTCGCCGGCCTGCGGGGGGACGGCGCTCCCGCGCCGGAAATCTCCCACCACGAGGCGCCGCCGCTGAGCCGGCCCCATCACGAGGACAGCCGCTACCGCTACTGCACCAACTTCATCGTCTCCGGCACCGGGCTCGCCTCGCGCGACTTCCTTCCCCGGCTGGAGGGACTGGGGGACTCCGTCCTGGTCGTCGGCGACGAGGTGACGCTCAAGGTCCACGTCCACACCGACGAGCCCGAAGCCGCGGTGGCGCTCTTTGAGGGAGCCGGCCGCGTCACCAACCTCGACGTCGCCGACATGAGGGAGCAGATCGCGGAGCGGCGAGCACGGCTGCGGGGCGGCCGGACGGGAGCGCTGGCGGTTGCGGCTGGCGACGGTCTCGAGCGGCTCTTCGACGAGCTGGGCGCGCACGTCGTCCCGGGCGGCGAAACGCTCAACCCGTCCACCTACGAGCTGCTGGCCGGGATTCACGAGGTGTCGGCGGAGGAGGTGCTGGTCCTGCCGAGCTCCTCGAACGTGATCATGGCCGCCGAGCGCGCCTGCGAGCTTTCGGAGAAGCCGGCCCGGGTCGTCGCCGCGACCTCCCAGCAGGCCGGCCTGCTGGCTCTGGTCGAGCTCGACTCCGCCGCCTCGGTGGAGGACAACTTCGAGCGGCTCGGGGCGGCGCTGGAGGCGATCGTCTCGGGGGGCGTCGCCCCCGCGGCGCGCGACGACGCGCAGGGCCGCTTTCGCAAGGGCGACGCGGTCGGCTTCGTCGGCGAGGAGATCGTCGCCTGGGGCGGCGCCGGCTCGACCCTGGCGAGGACGCTCGAACGCCTCGCCGATGGTGCCGAGATCGTCACCGTGCTGGCCGGTAAGGACGCCCCGATTCCGCTCGAGGAGATCGACACCCACGTCCCCGACGGGGTCGAGGTCGAGACCCACGAGGGGGGTCAGCCGAGCTGGTGGTGGCTGCTAGCGGCCCAGTAGCCCGCTCCTTCGCCGGCGCCTCGGAGCTGACGAGGGCGCAGCTGCTCGACGTACCCGTTCACTGGCCCCGCCCGAGCGCGCTGGACGTCTCGCTCGGCGGGCTGAGGGGCGTTGGCCCGAAACTGGCCGAAGCTGCAGCAGAAGCCGGCATCGGGACGGTCGGCGACCTGCTTCTCCGCTTTCCCCATAGCCATCGCGACCGGACGATCGTGCCCGTTGCGGCTTTGGAGCTCAAAAAGCAGGCGACGATCCTCGTCGACGTCCTCGGCAGTCCGAGCAACTTCCGCCGCCAGAAGCTCTCCATCCTCTCGATCAAAGTCGGCGACGAATCGGGCTCGGTCCGCGCCACCTGGTTCAACCAACCTTGGGTGTCCCAGAAGCTGCAACCGGGCGCTCGCCTGCTGCTCACCGGCTCACGCGACAAACGCGGCTTCCGGGTGAGCGAATACGAGATCGTCGGCCATGAGGGGGAGGGTGAGGGCGTCCCTCCGTCTAGCTGGGTTTTTCGCCAGGAGAGCAAGCCGGCTGTCCGCGGGCGCGATCGGGGCGAAAAAGAGGACGCCGCTGCGCCGGAGGGACACCCTCACCCTCCCTCGCGAAGGCTGACGCCCGTTCACCCCGCGACCGAGGCGTTGAAAGCACAGCGGATCCGCCAGTGGATGGAGCAGGCGATCGGGCTTGTGGGCAACGTGCTTGAGCCGTTGCCAGCGGAGCTGCGGGTGCGACGCGAGCTGGCGGGGGCAGCCGATGCGTTCGCGGCGGTGCACTTCCCCGAGGGCGAGGAGGATGTCGAGGGGGCGCGGAAGCGACTCGCGTTCGAAGAGCTGTTCCTCTACCAGGCGCTGCTTACGACTCGGAAGCAATCGCATCGGACCGCCCGGCCGGCGCCGAAGCTTGGCAAGCCTGGGGAGACCGTCGTGCGCTGGGTCGAGTCGCTGCCGTTTGAGCCGACTAGGGATCAGCTGAGGGCGTTTGACGAGATTGACGGGGATCTCGACTCCGGGGAGCCGATGCAGCGGTTGCTGATGGGCGAGGTGGGGTCGGGGAAGACGGTCGTGGCGCTGTACTCGATGCTGCGGGCGCTGGAAGCCGGGTTCCAGGCGGTGCTGATGGCTCCGACGGAGACCCTGGCCGAGCAGCACGCGATCACCCTGGGGAAGCTGCTGGCGGAGCAGGCGACGCCGTTCGCCCTGCTGACGGGGGCCACGTCCGCTCCGCGGCGCAGGGAAGCGCTCGACCGCCTTGCCAGCGGGGAGCTCAGCCTCGTCGTCGGCACCCACGCGCTGATCGATCCGAAAGTCCGCTTTGCCCGCCTCGGACTCTGCGTGGTCGACGAGCAGCACCGCTTCGGCGTTGTGCAACGGCGGGCCTTGGACGAGAAGAGGGTAGAGGGGATGGTTCCGCACATCCTCCATATGACCGCGACGCCGATTCCCCGCACGCTCTCGCTGACCGCCTACGGGGACCTCGACACCACCTCCCTCCATCAGCTCCCCGCCGGGCGCCGACCGGTCGAGACCAGGCTGGTCGAGGAGAACGACCGCCCCGCCGCCTACGAGTTCCTCTGCGGGCAGCTGCGCGAGGGGCGTCAAGCGTTTGTCGTCTGCCCGCTGGTCGAGGAGTCCGAGAAGATGCAGGGCAAGGCGGCCGAGGTGGAGGCGGCACGGTTGGCCCGCGAGGAGCTGCAGGGCTTCTCGGTCGGCGTCATCCACGGTCAGATGCCCTCCGCCCGCAAGGCCGAGGCGATGGAGGCCTTCGTCTCGGGCACCACCGATGTCCTCGTCGCGACCACCGTGATCGAGGTCGGGATCGACGTGCCAAATGCCAGCGTGATGATCATCGAGGGGGCCGAGCGTTACGGCATCTCCCAGCTGCACCAGCTGCGCGGGCGGGTCGGCCGCGGTGCGCACAGCTCCCACTGCCTGCTCTTCCCCGAAGATGCCGGGGGGGTGGCGAGGCGGCGGCTGAAAGCGGTGGAGCGGGAGCGCGACGGCTTCAAGCTCGCCGAGATCGATCTCAGCCTGCGTGGCGAGGGCGAGGTGCTTGGCACTCGGCAGAGCGGCCTGCCGCGTTTCGCCGTCGCCGAGCTGCCGGAGGAAACGCCGATCCTGATCGCCGCACGCGACGAGGTGCTGGCCCTGCTGCGTCGCCACGACACCCTCGACGCCCCCGAGCTCGGCCCCCTGCTCGACGCCGCCCACCGCCGCTTCGGCGCCGGCGCCTCCGACCCGATCCCCCTATGAAGAAAAAACTCCCCGGACGTGTCCGAGTTTTCGGGTCCATATGGATCGGAAAACTCGGACACATCGGGGAGGGGGGTGGAAATTGCGTGTAATTGCCGGAGAGCTGAAGGGCCAGCGCCTGGTCGCGCCGCGGGGCTGGAAGGTGCGGCCGACCTCCGACCGGGTCCGCGAGGCGATCTTCTCCGCGCTCGGCGAGGTCGGCGGCGCGCGTGTCCTCGACCTCTACTGCGGGACCGGGGCGCTGGCGATCGAGGCGCTCTCCCGGGGTGCTGCGACCGCCGTCCTGGTCGACCGCGACACCAGGCCGGCGCTGGGGAACATCGAGCGCCTGGGCCTCGGCGGGCGCACCGAGCTGGTCCGCTCCGAGGCCGGGCGCTGGCTGGCCGGCTACGGCGAGGGCCCTGGTGCACCCGGTTTCGACATCGTCTTCGTCGACGCCCCCTATAGACTCGCCGATCGCGTGGGGCAGGAACTGAATACACATCTTCCGCGTCTTCTCGCCAGGGGAGGTCGGGCGGTTGTCGAGAGCGGCGCTCGCGCGCCGCTGCGGCTCGATTCCCTCGAGCCGCTTCGCCAGCGACGCTACGGCGCCGCGGACGTCTCCTTCTACGGGGAGCGTCGCAATGGCTGAACGCGATGGCACCGTCGTCTGCCCGGGCAGCTACGACCCGGTCACCAACGGGCACCTCGACATCATCAAGCGCGCCTCGCAGGTCTTCGAGCGAGTCGTCGTCGGTGTCGTCAACAACCCGATCCGCAAGGAGAAGACCCTGTTCACCGCCGAGGAGCGCCAGGCTCTGATCGGCGAGGCGACGGCGGACCTCGCCAACGTCGAGGTTCAAATCTTCTCCAACCTGCTGGTCGAGTTCGCCCGCGAACAGGGGGCGAAGGCGATCGTCAAGGGGCTGAGGGCGATCTCCGACTTCGAGTACGAGTTCGAGATGGCGCAGCTCAACCGCAAGCTCGACCCGGGGATCGAGAGCATCTACATGATCTCCTCTCCGCATTACAGCTTCCTTTCCTCGACTGGAGTAAAGGAAATGGCGACTTTCGGCGGCGACGTCTCCGACCTCGTTCCCGGCCCCGTGGCGACCGCGATGGCGAGCCGCCTGGGTGAGAGGTAGGCTTTTGCCGACCGTTGCCCCCGTGGGCGAGAGTTTGCAAAAAGCCGAGGAATTCACGGCTTCTTCACCGAAAATGCCTCTGACACGTAGGCTTACGCCCTGCTGATGGACGTTCTCGTTCTCATAGACAAGCTGGACGATGTCGTCCACAACGCCCGACCCGTGCCCCTCACGGATCAGGTTCGCGTGGACCGCGAGGAGATTTACGACCTCCTCGACCAGATGCGCGCGACGATCCCCGAGGAGATCAAGCAGGCGCGCTGGATCGTCAAGGAGCGCCAGGAGATGCTCGCCGAGGCCAAACGCGAGGCGGAGCGGATCGTGCGCGAGGCGCGCGAGCAACAGGCTCGCCTGATCTCCGACGAGGAGGTCACCAAGCAGGCCGAGCGGGCCGCCGACGAGATCGTCGAGGACGCCCGCACCCGCGAGCGCGAGATCCGGCTCGGTGCCGAGGACTACGCCGACGAGATCCTCAACACGCTCGAGGTCAACCTGCAGAAGTTCCTCGCGGCCGTGCAGCGCGGCCGCGACCGGCTCGCCGGCCGTGATGAAGAGCCGGTCGCTGAGCTGGACGAGCAGCAGTAGTCGCGAGCTGTCTCAGGGACAGGGATCGGCGGATCTCCCGCCTGAAACCCGCGTCGGTCGTCTACTGAGGGCTCGGATCTCGCCGGCTCACAAGTTTCCGTCGGGAGATCCCCCGATCCCTGTCCTCGGCACGGCTCGCTCCACTCAGTAGCTGGCGCTTACTACTGCCAGGTTGTCGGCTTGCCAGGCGATCTTGCCTCCGGACCACTCGACCAGGTTCTCCAGCTGGTTGCCCTCGAAGACGTCGCCGATTACGAGGGAGCGGGAGTGGTCCTTTACTCGGCGGAAGAGGGATTGCTTTTGGTCGTCGGTCAGGTCGTTGACCGAGAGCACCGAGATGACCAGGTCCCAGGGGCCGTCGGGGAGGGGGTCCTCCATGCGGGCCAGCTGCACGTCGTCGTAAGCCTGCCGCGCGCGGAAGACCATGTCGGGGCTGGCGTCGAGGCCGACGACCCAGGAGTCGGGGTGGGCCTCGATCAGCCGCCGGGTCGTCTCGCCGGTGCCCATCCCCAGCTCGAGCACCCGCTCGGGCGGGAACGGGATCGCGCCGACCGCCTGCTCCTGCAGTTCGTCGTAGCGCGGGATCTTGGAGCGGATCCGCTCCAGATACTCGTCGGGTGTCCAGTCGAATTGACCCATTTCGTAACCTCGTCGGGAGGGACCCATCGTAAGCGGCAGGGCGGAGGAGCTCGCAATGGCCAAGACGCCAACCACGATCATCGACCTCGTACGTCTCTCCCTCGCCCACGGGGAGGGTGCGCGACTGGACCTCCCGGTCCGCCTCGACCCGCTCGAGCTGGGCGGCCAGACTTACGTCCCGCGGGGCGAGGAGCTGAAAACGCGGCTCGACGTCTCTCGGCCGAGCAACGGTTACGCCTTCAGGCTTCGCTTCCCGGTGCGCATCGAGGGGCCTTGCATGCGCTGCCTCGATCCCGCCGCGGTAGAGACCGAGGTGGACGCCCGCGAGGTCGACCAGTCCGACACCGAGGACGAGGAGCTGCGCAGCCCCTACGTCGTCGACGACCAGCTCGACCTCGGCCGCTGGGCCCATGACGCCGCCGTCCTCGCGATCCCAGCCCGCATCCTCTGCCGCCCCGACTGCGCCGGCCTCTGCCCGGTGTGCGGCGAATCTCTGAACGACGCCGATCTCAATGACCACAGGCATGACACCGGCGGCGATCCGCGCTGGGCCAAGCTTCGGGAACTCGAGCTGGAGTAAAGGGAGCGCTGGCGAACGCCGGCGAAGAGAGGGTCGGGTGCCCCTCCAGCTTGCTGGGTTTTTCGCCTGGAAGCCTTGTGGCCGTCCGAGGAAGGTCGGCGGGGCGAAAAAGAGGACGCCGCTGCGCCGGAGGGGCACCCGACCCTCTCCTCGATGACACCCGCTACCATCCCGCGACCGATGGCTGTTCCCAAGAAGAGAACCTCCCGCACTCGGCGTGACAAGCGGCGTGCGAATCACAAGGCCGGCAAGGCGCGGCTGAATCTTTGCCCGCGTTGTCACAGCCCGCGGCTGCCGCACCGGGTCTGCCCGACTTGCGGTACCTACAAGGGTCGCGAGGTGATCGAGCACTCGATCGTCGACCCGACCGCGCCCGCGCCCGACACGGAGTAGGCGATGGCCGACGGGGTGACCGTCGCTCTCGATGGCTTCGGCGCCGAGCAGGGCTTCGATGTGCTGGCCGAGGGCGCCCGGATGGCGGCTGCCGACGGGGTTCGGCTGCGCATCTTTGGACCCGCGGAGGAGCTGGGGCTGGGCGGTGTCGACGGCATCGAGGTCGTCTCCACCTCGGACTGGATCGGCAACGACGAGGATCCGGTGCCCGCCGTGCGGGCGAAAAAGGAGGCCTCAGTGGTGCGGGCCGCCCGCGACGTCGCCGCGGGGCAGTCCGCGGCGATGGTCAGTCCCGGCTCCACCGGGGCGACGATGGCGGCGGCGACCTTCGGCCTGCGCCGACTGCAGGGTGTGCAGCGGCCGGCCCTTGCGGTGCGACTGCCGATCCCCGGCAAGCCCGTGCTCTTCCTCGACGTCGGCGCCAACGTCGAGGTAAGGGCACAGCACCTGGTCCAGTTCGCCTTCCTCGGCGCCGCCTTCAGCGAGGCGGTGCTCGGCGTTGAGCGGCCGCGGGTGGGGCTGCTCTCGGTCGGCGAGGAGGCCGGTAAGGGGAGGGAGGAGGTCGCGGCCGCGCACGCCCTGCTCTCTGAGGCGACGGGGATCGAGTTCGCCGGCAACGTCGAGGGCCGCGATCTGCCTGCCGGCGCGGCCGACGTCGTCGTCACCGACGGCTTCACCGGCAACGTCTCGTTGAAGCTGATGGAGGGGACGGCGCGGACGGTCACCGCCGCGATCCGCGATGCCGCCCGCTCCAATCCGCTCGCCGCGCTCGGCGGCCTGCTGATGCGCCCGGCGCTGGGCGGCCTGCGCCGCGAGCTGCACCCCGACACGACCGGCGGCGCGATTCTGCTCGGGCTGCGCGGCATCGCGGTGGTCGGCCACGGAAGCGCCGGCGCCGAGGGGATCGCCAACGCGGTACGGCTGGCGGCGCGATGCGTCGAGGTCGACGCGGTCGGCCGCACCGCGACGCTGCTCGAGCGGGGCGGGGCGACGAGGGGCGCGCTGGCTGCCGAGCGGGACGCGTGATAGGACACCGGACATGAACAGGGGCGAGGTTTTCGATCTGGTCCGCGACCACCTTGCCGAGGAGCTCGAGGTCGACCCCGCCAGGATCGCCGAGGAGACCCGCTTCAAGCAGGATCTCGATGCCGACTCGCTCGATCTCTACGAGCTCGTGATGGAGCTTGAGGATCGCTACGGCATCTCCGTGTCCGAGCAGCAGGCCGCGCGGATCGAGACCGTCGGCGACGCCGTCGCCTTCGTCGTGGAGCACGCTCCGGCGTGAGCGCGGAGGCGCTCGCCAAGCTCGTCGGGGAGCTCCCCGACGACCTGCGGCGCCTCGCCCTCACACACTCGTCCTGGACCGAGTCCTCGCCCCAGTCCTATGAGCGGCTCGCCTATCTCGGCGACAGCGTGCTCGCCCTTGCGGTCGCCGCCGACATCTACGAGCGCTTCCCCGAGGTCGACGCGGGTGGCCTGACCAAGATCCACAACCACGCGGTCAGCGGTGTCTCCTGCGCCGAGGTGGGTCGCGAGCTGGGCGTGCCGGCGATGCTGACCGAGGCCGAGCCGGACGCCGAGGAGGCGATTCCGGCCAAGATCCTGCTGGCCGGCTCGCGGCCGCTGCCCGAGGTGACGGAGGCGCTCATCGGCGCCTGCTTCGTCGCCTTCGGCTTCGAGCGCGTAGCCGCCTCGGTCGCCGCCGCCTTCGAGGCCCAGATCGAATACGCGATCGAAGCCCCGGTAGATGCGAAGTCGGCGTTGCAGGAGCTGCTCGCCCAGCGGCGCGCGCGCGTAACCTACGCGGTGATCGGCGAATCGGGCCCAGCACACCGGCGTACCTTCGAGGTCGAGGCGACCGTCGGCGGGGAGAGGGTGGGGACCGGCGCCGGGCGGAGCAAGAAGGCGGCCGAGCAGGTGGCCGCCGAGGAGGCGCTGAAGCGCCTGCGGGGACCGGGATAGGTCGCGTCCGACTCACCCGCCAGCCTTCCGGACCGAGGACGAGATATGTATCTGAGATCGATCGAGATGAAGGGGTTCAAGTCGTTCCCCGCGCGCACCAAGCTGGAGTTCTCTCCGGGCGTCAGCGTGATCGTCGGCCCCAACGGCTCCGGCAAGTCGAACATCACCGACGCGGTCCTCTGGGCGCTCGGCGAGCAGAGCCCGGGAGCCATCCGCGGCGCCTCGATGCAGGACGTGATCTCGGCCGGCGGTCAGGGCGTCGGCCAGCGCCGCGCCGCCGAGGTGGAGGTGGTGATCGACAACTCCGAAGGCCGGGCCGCAACCGAGCTCTCGGAGATCGCGATCCAGCGCAGCCTCGACCGTTCCGGTGACGGCGTTTACCGGATGAACGGGGCCCGCTGCCGCCTCGTCGACGTGGTCGAGGTGCTCTCCGACACCAACCTCGGCCGCGAGATGCACTCGGTGATCAGCCAGGGCCGGGTCGAGACGATCATCCACTCCAAACCGCGCGAACGCCGCCTACTGATTGAGGAGGCGGCGGGCCTGGGCAAGCACCGCAAACGCCGCCGCCGCGCCGAGCTGAAGCTGCGCGCCGCCCGCGACAACCTCGACCGCGCCCTCGACCTCGAGCGCGAAGCGCGGGCCCGGCTGCGGCCGCTCAAGCGCCAGGCGCAGGCCGCTGAGCTGGGCGCCCGGATCGAGCGCGAGGAGCTGGAGCTGCGCGGCCGCCTGGTCGCCGAGGAACTGCGCTTCGGCGCCGATCGGGCAAAGGCGGCGGAGGCCGCCGCCGAGAAGGCACGCGCCAAAAGGGCGGCGGTCGAGAAGCGCCTCGGCGAGGTCAGCCAGCGTCGCCGCGCCGCCGAGGAGCGCTTCGCGGCGCGCGATCGGGAGCGCACCCAGGCTTGGGGCCTGCTGACCAAGCTGCGCGGAGACCAGCAGCGGATCGCGGTGCGCGCCGCCGGCCTGCCGGACCGCGAAGCGGCTTTGGAGGGCGCCCTGGAGGGGCTGCGGGCGGAATTCGGTCCGCTGACGCTCGACCTCGGCTCGACCGAGGGCGCTCCGGCCGAGCGGGCCCTCAAGCTCGAGGAGGAGCTGGGAGAGATCGACGCCGGACTCGCCGGAGCCGTGGAGGGGCTGGCCCGAGCGCGTTCCGCCGACGCTGCCGAGTCCGCGCGGGAGGCCGCTCTGGGCGAGATCCAGGCTGGCGCCGAGCGCGCTTCGCGGCATGCCAGGCGGGCCGAGGGGCTGCTCGGCGAGCGTCACCGCGAGGCGCTGCGCGAGCGGGTCGCCTCCGGCGAGGAGCTGCTCGACGACGTGCGTGTGGCCGCCGCTGCCGTCGCCGCGGCGGAGGCGGCCATCCGCCTGCGGATCGAGCGGATCGAAGCGAAGGTGGTCGGCGAGGAGGGCGACGGCGACGCGATCGCAGAGGAGATGCGCGACTGCTCGCGGCAGGAGTCCGAGCTGCAGGTGGAGATGAAGGCGGCCTCCGAAGAGCTGACCGAGGCGCAGGTCGAGGCGGCCCACCTTGGCGACCGCCGCGCCGAGGCCGCCAAGGAGCTGGCGTCGATCGCCGGGCGCCTGGGGGAGGAGGTTGCTCCCGCGGAGGAGCCGCTGAGCGAGGAGGAGCGTGGCGACATCGATCGGCGCCTGCAGAGGCTGGAGCGCCGGCGCGCCCAGATCGGGCCGGTCAACCCGCTGGCCGAGCAGGAGTACGAGGAGGCTCGCGAGCACGTCGAGTCCCTGCAGGCCCAGCGTGAGGACACCGAGCGCGGCATGCACGAGCTGGAGGCGCTGATCCGCGACATCGACCGCGAGATCGAGCGCGCCTTCGAGCAGACCTTCGAGGCGACCGCGAAGAACTTCGAGGAGATGGTGGAGCACCTGTTCCCGGGCGGGCGCGGACGTCTGCGGCGGGTCAGCCTGCGCCCCGTGCGCGACGTCGAGGAGGCGGAGCCAGCGGAGGGCGAGGACGATTCCGAGGAGGGGGAGGAGGAAGAAGAGCGGGAGGAGCTCGGGGTCGAGATCGAGGTCACCCCGGCCGGCAAGTCGACCCGCAAGCTCTCCCTGCTCTCCGGCGGCGAGAAGTCGCTGGTCGCGCTCGCCTTCGTCTTCGCCGTCTTCCTCGCCCGCCCCTGCCCGTTCTACATCCTCGACGAGGTCGAGGCGGCGCTCGACGACGCCAACATCGATCGCTTCCTGCAGCTGATCCGCCGCTTCTCCGACCGCGCCCAGTTCGTCATCGTCACCCACCAGAAACGCACGATGGACGCCGCCGACGTGCTCTACGGCGTCACCATGGGCGGCGATGGGGTGACCAAAGTGGTATCGCGCCGCCTGCCGCGCGAAGTCGAGAGCGGCGCGGACGACGGCGCACCCGGCCCGCCGCCGGCTCTCGAAGCGGCCTAGATAGCGCCATGGCCACCACCTGGCAGGAGATTTTCGATCTCGGCGCGCGCGATGCGATGTCCGGTGGCGAGCCCGAGAGCGAAGAAGCGCGCCGCGGCGTCTTTCGCCGCCTGCGCGAGAGCCTCTCCAAGAGCCGCCAGGCACTTGTCGAGGAGATTTCCGCCAGCCTCTTCGACCGCATCGACGAGGAGACCTGGGAGCGGCTCGAGGAGGCGTTGATCCTGGCCGACGCCGGCGCCCCGACCACGGCCGAGGTGGTCGAGCGGCTCGAGCAGGAGGTCGACGCCGGCGCCGTCTCCGCCGACGGCGAGGCGGTCCGCGAGCGGCTGATCGAGATCCTCGCTGAGGTCGCTTCGAACGGTCGCGCCCCGATCGACCTCAGCGGCGAGCCGGCGGTACTGCTGATGGTCGGGGTCAACGGCACCGGCAAGACGACGACGATCGGCAAGATCGCCTGGCATCTGTCCAAGGAATTCGGTCTGTCGGTGGTCCTTGCCGCCGGCGATACCTACCGTGCCGCCGCCGCCGAGCAGCTGGCCGAGTGGGCGGAGCGGGCCGGGGCCGAACTGATCCGCTCGGCTCCCGGGGGCGATCCGGGGGCGGTGGCCTTCGACGCGATCGCCGCCGCCCGCGCCCGCGGCGCCGACGTCGTGATCGTCGATACCGCTGGTCGCCTACACACGCAGGGCAACCTGATGGACGAGCTGGCCAAGGTGCGGCGGGTGATCGCCAAGCAGATGCCGGACGCCCCGCACGAGACCCTGATCTCGATCGACGCGACCACCGGCCAGAACGGCCTGCGCCAGGCGAAACTCTTCTCCGAGGCAGCCGAGGTCGACGGCGTCGTCCTGACCAAGCTCGACGGCACCGCCAAGGGCGGGATCGTGCTGGCGATCGCCAACGAGCTGGGCATCCCGGTGAAGCTGATCGGCACCGGCGAGCAGCTGGAGGACCTGCGCCCCTTCGACCCCGAGGAATTCTCCCGGGCCCTCCTCGCCGAGTGAGGACGAGTTCGAGCTTTCCCGCCCTATAGGCGGGTAATTGCAAACTCGCCGTAAGCTTGGGCGGATGTTCGACCAGCTCTCAGACCGCCTCCAGGCGACGCTCTCCGAGGTCCGCTCGCGCGGCAAGCTGAGCGAGGCCGACGTCGATGCGGCGATGCGCGAGATCCGCCTCGCCCTGCTCGAGGCCGACGTCAACTTCAAGGTCGTCAAAGGCTTCACCAAGACGCTGAAAGAGCGCTGCCTGGGCGCCGACGTGCTGGAGAGCCTCGACCCCGGCCAGCAGGTGGTGAAGATCGTCAACGAGGAGCTGACCGGGCTGATGGGCGGTGCGGGGCGCGACCTGGCCTTCGCCTCGAACGGCCCCACGGTGATCCTGATGGCCGGCCTGCAGGGCTCGGGCAAGACGACCGCCTGCGCCAAGCTCGCCCGCCACCTCGGCGAGTCGGGCAAGAACGTGGCGCTCGCCGCCTGCGACGTCTACCGGCCGGCCGCGGTCGACCAGCTCGTCACCGTCGGCGAGCGCGCCGGGGCGCACGTCTACGAGCGGGGCACCGACGCTGACCCGGTCGAGATCGCCGCCTGGGCGCTCGACCGCGCCCGCGAGGAGGAGCGCGACGTCCTCATCGTCGACACTGCCGGCCGCCTCCACGTGGACCAGGACCTGATGGCCGAGCTGGCCAAGATCCGCAAGCGGACCAGGCCGCACGACGTGCTGCTGGTCGTCGACGCGATGACCGGCCAGGACGCGGTCGGGGTCGCCGAATCCTTCGCCGAGACGGCCGAGTTCGACGGCGTCGTGATGACCAAGCTCGACGGCGATGCCCGCGGCGGCGCCGCGCTCTCGGTCAAGGCGGTGACCGGAAAGCCGATCCTCTTCGCCTCGACCGGCGAGAAGCTGGAGGCGTTCGAGCGCTTCCACCCGGATCGGATGGCCTCGCGCATCCTCGGCATGGGCGACATGCTCAGCCTGATCGAGAAAGCCGAGCAGCAGGTCGACGAGCGCCAGGCCGAGGATCTGCAGAAGAAACTCGAAAACGACCGCTTCACCCTGGAGGACTTCCGGCAGCAGATGAAGCAGGTGCGCAAGATGGGGCCGCTCAGCGGCCTGATCGGGATGCTCCCCGGGATGGGAGCGATGAAGCAGCTGAAGAACGCCGACGTCGACGAGGGCGAGCTGGACCGGGTCGAGGCGATCATCCTCTCGATGACGCCGTTGGAGCGCGCCAACCCGGCGATCATCAAAGGTTCGCGGCGCAAACGGATCGCAGCCGGCTCGGGAACCAAAGTCCAGCACGTCAACCAGCTGATCAAGCAGTTCGACCAGATGCGCAAGATGATGCGCCAGATGATGTCCGGCAAGGCGCCCGACCCGCAGCAGCTCGCCCAGATGGCGGGCGGCGCTCCGCGCCCGAAGTACCGCAGGCGCTAGTCGTCAACCGGCACGTCCTCGACTTCGCGTCCGGGCGTGCCGGGCAAGTCCTGTAACCTCTCGCGGCCGATGGCCGTACGAATCAGACTTAGAAGGGTGGGTTCGAAGAAGAACCCGATCTGGCGCATCGTCGTCGCCGACAAACGCTCGCCGCGCGACGGTCGGACGATCGAGACGATCGGCCAGTACAACCCGCAGACCGAGCCCTCGACGATCGTGCTCGACGAGGAGCGCGCACGGCACTGGCTCGAGCACGGGGCGCAGCCTTCGGAGACCGTGGCCACGCTGCTGCGCACCAAGGGCATCGCCGCCTCCGGAAGCTAACCGCCCGGTGACCGAGCTACTCGAGTTCCTCGTCAGGGCGCTGGTCGAGGATCCCGACGCGGTCGAGGTCGAGGAGCTGGAAGAGGACGGGGACCTGATCTATGAGATCAGCGTTGCCGAGGACGATCTCGGGCGCGTCATCGGCAAAGGGGGGCGGGTGGCAAACGCGATCCGCACCGTTGCCAAGGCCGCCGCCGTCCGGCTCGATCGCCGCGTCGTCGTCGACATCCTCGACTGAGCGGATGGCGGAGGCGCAGCCCCGGGGTCCGCGGGACAGAATGGTGCCATGAGGCTCGACATCTTCTCCCTCTTCCCCGAGGCGTTCGACTGGTTTCAGGGTCAGCGGTCGGTTCAGAACGCATTGGCGAAGGGAAACGAGCTGCGGCTGTTCAACTACCGCGATACGACGCCGCTCGGTGCGGGGCAGGTCGACGATGCGCCCTATGGGGGAGGGGCGGGGATGGTCCTGCGGGTCGACGTCGTCGATGCCGCCTTGCAGGCTGCCTATGCGCGGGGGGAGAACCCGCGAATCGTCCTGCTCTCTCCAACGGGGCGCTTGCTGGACGACGAGCTCGCCGACGAGCTGACCCAGGAGCACCACGTGACGCTGCTCTGCGGACGCTACGAGGGCTTCGACGAGCGCGTCCACGAGCATCTCGTCCACGACGAGGTCTCGATCGGGCGCTACGTGCTCGCCGGCGGCGAGCTGCCGGCGATGGTCGTCGCCGACGTCCTGATGCGCAAGCTGCCGGGGGCGCTCGGTCACGAGCGCAGTGCGGTCGAGGAGTCCTTCAGTCGTCTCCTCGAGGGGGCTCCCGAGTACCCGCACTACACTCGCCCGCCGTCCTATCGGGGCTGGGGAGTTCCCGACGTTCTGGTCTCCGGCGACCACGAGCGGGTGCGCGAGTGGCGGGTCGGGCAGAGCCGGGTCCGAGCCGAGCAGTTCGAAAAAGATCCCGAGTAGGTACGATTCCGCCACCGCGCGGCGCCGAATCCGGCTCCGGCGGTTTTTTCTCGCCCAGCGAGCGAACGAGATTCCCGGCAATGACTAGCGTCAGCGAGCAATTGAGATGAGCAGCGTCATAGACAGCATCGAGCGTCGCCAGCGGAGGAAGGGCCTGCCGTCGTTCGCCCCTGGGGACCGCGTACGCGTTCACTTTCAGGTGGTCGAGGGCAACCGCCGCCGCACCCAGGTCTTCGAGGGGATCGTGCTCAAGCGGCAGGGCTCCGGGGTCCGCGAGACGTTCACCGTCCGCAAGCAGTCCTTCGGCGTCGGGGTGGAGCGGACGTTCCCGTTGCACTCGCCGAAGATCGAGAAGCTGGAGATCGCCGCCCGCGGCGACGTGCGGCGGGCCAAGCTCTACTACCTGCGCGGCCGGATCGGCAAGGCGGCAAGGGTGGCCGAGCGGCGCTGGGGGATCGACGACGAGCTGATCTCGGCGCCGGCTCCGCCCGAGGCGTCCGACGAGGACGCCTCAGCCGCGGAGGAGTCCGACGCGGAGCCTCGGGCCGCGGGTCCTGACGGCGCAGGGGACCCACCTCCCCCTGCGGTAGCTGAAGCTTCCTCGGGGGAGGTTCCCCCTACGCCGCCACCCGCGGCAGAGGCGCCTGTGGAGGACTCCGAGGGGGCCGACGAGCCGGTCGCGGAAGCCGAGGAGCCGGCAACGGACGCCCAGGAGGCCCAGCCCAAGGCGGAGGCAGAGACTGATGTAGAGGCAGGCACGGACGCTGAGGCGCCCGAGGCAGGGGAGACCGAGGACACCGCCGCGGCGAAGGATGCCGAGGACGAGTCGCCGCAGGAGGACTCCGGCGACTCCGGCGAGGACTCGGCCTGAGACCGCGCCTCCCCAAGCCCGAAAGCCGCGTCGGCGGGCTGATCGAGCTGGTGGTGATCGTCGCCCTGGCGCTCGGCTTGGCGCTGGCGATCCAGGCATGGCTGATCAAGCCGTACCAGATCCCCTCGGAATCGATGGAGCCGACCCTCGACGTGGGCCAGCGCGTCCTAGTCAATCGCTTCCTCTACCACTTCACCGACCCGTCGATCGGCGACGTCGTCGTCTTTCACCCCCCGGCCGGCGCCGACCAGGGCACCGTGTGCGGCGTCCCGCACTCCCCGCGACAGCCCTGCCCGCAGCCGACCCAGGCCGAGTCGAGCCAGAACTTCATCAAGCGGATCGTCGCGGGGCCCGGCGACACCCTGAGCATCCGCTCCGGCCACCCGGTTGTGAACGGAGTGGAGAAGACCGACGAGCCCTACACGATCCCCTGTGGCAGTAGCAGCGCCTGCTACATGCCGAAGCCGATCGTCATTCCGCCCGGCTACTACTTCATGATGGGCGACAATCGTGGGGCGAGCGACGACAGCCGTTTCTGGGGACCCATCCCCCGCAAGTGGATCATCGGCAAGGCCTTCGCCACCTACTGGCCGCCCGACCGCGTTGGGATCCTCTAAGGCGCACCAGCGCCGGCTGGCGCGGTCGCGCCGCCTCTTTGCCTTCGACCGCGGGCTGGGCAGCCGTATGGTCGCCGGCGCCGACGAGGCCGGCCGGGGCTGCTTGGCGGGGCCGCTGGTCGCGGCCGCGGTGCTGATCGACTACGAGGCCCTCTCGCGGGCGGACCGCCGCGCCCTCGCCGGCCTGCACGACTCCAAGCAGATGAAGCCCGAGCGCCGCGAGGAGATGTACCCGGCGGTGCTGCGGGCCGCAGCACGGGTCAGCGTCGTCGTCCGCTGCGCACGCGGGATCGACGAGCGCGGCCTGCACGTGACCAACATCGAAGCGCTGGCGAGCGCCCTGGAGCGCCTGGCGCCGGGCGAGGAGGCGACCTGCCTGGTCGACGGCTTCTCGCTGCGCAATTGCTCGGTGGCGCACCG
The DNA here is from genome assembly GCA_963770315.1 of uncultured Solirubrobacterales bacterium. Taxonomy (GTDB): domain Bacteria; phylum Actinomycetota; class Thermoleophilia; order Solirubrobacterales; family 70-9; genus VRUE01. The sequence continues at coordinate 1,317,080 of CAVYPC010000002.1, read as the reverse complement.
CGCCGTGATCGAAGGCGACGGGACGAGTGCGGCGATCGCCGCCGCCTCGGTGATCGCCAAGGTCACCCGCGACCGTTACATGCACGGTGCCGCCGACGAGCATCCTGGCTGGGGCTTCGAGGAGCATGTCGGCTACTCGACCCCCGAGCACCGCGCCGCGATCGAGCGGATCGGCATCTCGCCGTTGCACCGCCGTTCCTTTCAATCGGTGGCGTATTCGCAGCTGGAGCTGACTGGCTAGAACGCGCCCTCGAGGTGCTCGTAATCGGCAACCCGGCCGCCACGGCCGTAGGTGACGCCGACGGCGTCGAAGCGGATCTCGTCGTAGCGCGGTAGATCGCGGCGCTCGCTCATCCAGGCGGTGGCGAGGCGGCGGATCTTGGCCTGCTTGCGGAAATCGATCGAGAGCACCGGGCGCTCGGGGCCGTAGTCCGAGGCGGCGCGACCGGCCTTGACCTCGACGAAGACCAGGGTGCGGCCATCGAGGGCGACGATGTCGAGCTCGCCATGGCGGCTTCGGGCGTTGCGCTCGAGGATCTCCCAACCCGCGACCTCCAGCCGCCCCGCGACCAGATCCTCCGCCGCTTGGCCGAGTCGCTGACGCGTCCTGGTCATGGGTTGAAGCTAGGGCAAGGGAGGGCCGCATGCCTTTCTCCGCAGATGCGGCTCGCAAGATTTTGAATTCGCGCGACACACGCGCGTCCCGACCCGCCAGCGTGGCCGCAATGCTGGCCACCGCGCGGACATTCACCCTCGACGGCATTGCCGCCCGGCCCGTGCGGGTCGAGGTCGACGTGCACCGGGGACTTCCCGCCTTCTCCGTCGTCGGCCTGCCCGACACGGCGGTCAGGGAGGCGCGCGAGCGGGTTAGGGCCGCGCTCTCCAACTGCGCCTTCGACTTCCCGCTGCGGCGGATCGTCGCCAATCTTGCCCCGGCCAGCCTGCGCAAGGCAGGGCCGGGACTGGACCTGCCGATCGCAGTGGCCCTGCTGGTGGCATCAGGTCAGCTGGAGTGGGAGCGCCTGTCGCGCTTGGCGATGGCCGGCGAGCTTGCCCTGGACGGATCGGTGCGCCCGATCCCGGGGGTGCTGGCGATCGCCGAGGCGGCGCGCGAGCAGGGCGCCGAGGGAGTGATCGTTCCGGCCGAGAACGGAGCCGAGGCGGCACTGGTCGAGGGGATAGAGGTGCTGACCATCGACAGCCTCGCGCAGATTCCCGATCTGGCGCTTGGCGAGTGGGTGCCGCCCCGCCCGCAGGCATTGTCCTTGACGTCGGCGCCGCGGTCGAGCGCTCCGGACCTCGCCGACCTGCGTGGCCAGCCGCACCTCCGCTACGCCCTGGAGGTAGCGGCTGCGGGCGGGCACAGCCTCTTGATGATCGGGCCGCCGGGCGCCGGCAAGTCGCTTGCGGCAAGCCGGCTGCCGTCGATCCTGCCTCCCCTCGATGCCGAGGAGGCGTTGGAGGTCGCGCGGATCGCCAGCGCCTGCGGGCGCCTCGACGAGGGCGCCGGCCGTCCGCTGCGGGCGCCCCATCACACGATCAGCCCAGCGGGAGTGATCGGCGGAGGCAGCCCTCCGGGGCCGGGAGAGGCGACGCTCGCCCACCGCGGCGTCCTCTTCCTCGACGAGCTCTGCGAGTTCCGCCGCGACACGCTGGAGGCGCTGCGGGCGCCGCTGGAGAACGGTTGGGTCGCGATCTCCCGCGCCGGCGGCAATCGCCGGCTGCCCTGCCGCTTCATGCTGGTCGCCGCCTCCAACCCCTGTCCCTGCGGCCGTGGCGAGGCCGATCCGGAGTGTGGCTGCGCGCCGCTCGCCGTGCGCCGCTACCAGGGACGGCTCAGCGGCGCCCTCGCCGATCGGGTCGACATCCTCGTCGCGATCCGGCAGCCGAGCGCGGCCGAGATCGGCGGCCCGCCAGGCGAGTCCTCGGCGGCGGTGCGCGGGCGTGTCAGCGAGGCGCGGGAGCGGCAGCAGAGTCGCCTCGGCGCCGGCCGCTGCAACGCGGAGATGACGCCGGCCGAGGCGCGCGAGTGCGCGCTCGACGACGCTGCCGCGGCGCTCCTTGCCGAGTCCTACTCGCGCCACCGGCTCAGCGCCCGCGCCCACGACCGGGTGTTGCGGCTGGCCCAGACGATCGCCGACCTGGCCGGCGCCGGATCGATCGGGTGCGACCAGATTGCCCAGGCACTGCAACTGAGGAGGAGGGACCATGAGTGACGATCCGACCCCGCGGGCGTGCCCCGATTGCCTGCGCCGTTCGCGGCTGCTGGCTCTTCTGGCGCCGTACATAGAGAAGATCGCCAGCGGCGCTCCCGGCAAGCGATCGCCTGAGCTGCTCCGCCTCGGCAATGAGGACCTCGCCGCCGCCGCGGCGCCGCACGTCGCCGCACAGATCCTCGCCCAGATCGGTGCCGTGCCAGAGGATCGTCTGCGCGCGGAGCTTGCCGAAGCGGAGTGCTGGGCCTGCTGTCGCCACGACCCCTTGTTCCCCGTGGGGCTCGGCGATGCGGCCGACGCGCCGTGGTCGCTGATCGGAAGAGGAGACCCGGCGCTGCTAGCACAGCTGACGCCGGACCGGGCGGTGACGGTGGTGGGGGCGAGGCGGGCGAGCGCCTACGGTCGCGAGGTGGCCCGCGAGCTTGGTCGCGAGCTCGCGGCGGCGGGCCTGGTCGTGGTCAGCGGCCTCGCCTTCGGCATCGATGCCTGTGCGCACCGTGGCGCCCTGGATCGCGGTCTGACCGTCGCGGTTCTCGGCTGCGGCGCCGACGTCGCCTATCCGGCGGCCCATCGCTCGCTCTGGCGCCGTATCGGCGAGAGCGGCCTGCTCCTCTCCGAGCTGCCGCCGGGAAGCGGTGCCTGGCGCTGGACCTTTCCCGCCCGCAATCGGATCATGGCGGCGCTATCGGGGATGACCGTTGTGGTCGAGGCGGCGGAGCGCTCCGGCTCGCTGATCACAGTCGACCTCGCGGCCGACCTTGGCCGGGACCTCGGCGCCGTACCGGGCCCGGTCGGGTCGCGGCTGTCGGCGGGTCCGAACGGCCTCCTGGCGGGCGGCGCCTGCGTGGTCCGCGGCGCACAGGACGTGCTCGACGCGATGCTCGGGCCCGGTGCCCGCAGGATCGAACGGACCGGCCCGCGGTTGGACCCGTTGCAGCTGGCCGCGCTGGAGGCGCTGGAGCTGGGGGCGGAGACCTGCGACGGGGTTGCCGCCGGTCTGCGGCTCTCAGGCGGCGAAGCCGCCGCCGCGCTCGCCGGCCTCGAGGCGCTCGGTTATGTCAGCTGCTCTCTGGTGGGCGTCTACACGCGGACGACGCTTCAGCCTCCGTCCGGCATCTAGGCTGCCAAGCGATGAGCGAAGTCCGCATCCCAACCGTCCTCTCCATCGCCGGCTCGGACTCCGGCGGCGGCGCCGGCATCCAGGCCGACCTGAAGGCGTTCGCCCGCTGTGGGGCCCACGGGATGACCGCGATCACCGCGATCACCGCCCAGAGCACGGTCGGGGTGACCGCGGTGGAGGCCGTCTCTCCCGCGACGATCGTCGCCCAGGTCCGCGCCGTCGCCGAGGACATCGGCGTCGATGCAGTCAAGATCGGCATGCTCGGCACCGCGGAGACGGTCGAAGCGGTGGTCGAGGCGCTGGATCTGGTCGGCGAGGCGCCGGTCGTCGTCGACCCGGTGATGGTCGCCGAGAGCGGCGCCGTGCTGCTCGACGACGCCGCGCGCAGGGTGCTGGTGGAGCGGCTGCTGCCACTGGTGGCGGTGGCAACCCCGAACATTCCCGAGGCGCGGGCGCTGAGCGGTGCGGGGGAGCGCGACTCCCAGGAGGATCTGGCCCGCGAGGTGCTCGCGCTCGGTCCCGAAGCGGTCGTGGTCACCGGCGGTCACAGCGCGCGGGTGGTCGACGTCTACTTCGACGGCTCCGAAGCGGCGGCGATCGAGGGCGAGCGTCACCCCGACGGGGCCGCTCACGGCTCGGGCTGCACCCACTCCTCGGCTCTGGCCGCATTCCTCGCCCGCGGTGAGACCCCTCTGGAGGCCGCGCGCAAGGCCAGGGAGGTCGCTTCGGCGGCGGTCGCCGCCGGCCTCTCGGATATCGGCGAAGGGCCCGGACCGGTCGACGTCTTCGACCTGATGGGTAGATTTCAGCCATGAGCACCGACGGCGCCACCGCGACCAGCCTGCCGCGCCCCCGTTCAAGCGTGGTCTTCGACGGGCCCGAGCGCGCCCACGCTCGCGCCTACATGAAGGGGATCGGCTTCGACGACGACGCGCTAAGCCGGCCGACGATCGGCATCGCCAACACCTGGACCGAGGCGATGCCCTGCAACTTCCACCTGCGTGGCCTCGCCGAGCACGTCAAGGAAGGGGTGCGTGCCGCCGGCGGGACGCCGATGGAGTTCAACACCGTCGCCGTCTCCGACGGCATCACGATGGGAACGCAGGGGATGAAGGCCTCGCTGATCAGCCGCGAGGTGATCGCCGACTCGATCGAGCTGATGGCCCGCGGCTACCAGTTCGATGCGATCGTCGCCCTCTCGGCGTGCGACAAGACGATCCCCGGCTGCGCCATGGCGCTGGCCAGGCTCGACGTTCCCTCGGTCCTGCTCTACGGCGGCTCGATCGCCCCCGGGCGCTGGCATGGCCGCGACGTGACCATCCTCGATGTCTTCGAGGCGGTTGGCGCCCACGCCGCGGGTGAGATGACCGACGAGGAACTGAACGAGCTGGAGGGGGTGGCGAGCCCGGGCGCCGGAGCCTGCGGTGGCCAGTTCACTGCCAACACGATGGCCTGCGCTTTCGAGGCGCTGGGAATCAGTCCGGGCGGCTCGGCGATGGTGCCGGCCGAAGACGACGACAAGGGGACCGTCGCCGAGAAGATCGGCGAGCTGGTGATGCATGTCCTCGTCGAGGACCTGAGGCCTAGCCGGGTGATAACCCGCGATTCGCTGGAGAACGCGATCGCCTGCGCTTGCGCATCGGGCGGCTCGACCAACGTCGTCCTGCACCTGATCGCCCTCGCCCACGAGGCCGGGATCGAGCTGGGCATGGACGATTTCGAGCGGATCTCGCGCAGCACCCCGCTGCTCGCCGACCTGAAGCCCGGCGGCCGCTTCGTCGCCACCGACCTCTACCGCGCCGGCGGGGTGCCGCTGATCCTCGCGCGGCTCGCCCAGGCGGGCATTCTCCACGGCGACGCGATCACCGTCAGTGGGCGCACTATCGGCGAGGAGGCAGCGGCGGCGAGCGAGGCCGAGGGCCAGGAAGTCGTGCGGCCGCTGTCGGACCCGCTCAAGACCGAAGGCGGCCTGGCGATCCTCTACGGCAACCTCGCCCCCGAGGGGGCGGTGGTAAAGCTCGCCGGCACCGAGCGCAAGAAGCAGGTCGGCCCGGCCCGCGTCTTCGAGTCCGAGGAGGATTGCTTCCGTGCGGTCAGGGCGCAGTCGATACGCGCCGGCGACATCGTCGTGATCCGCAACGAGGGGCCGGCCGGCGGCCCCGGCATGCGCGAGATGCTGCAGGTGACGGCGGCGATCGTCGGCGAGGGGCTGGGCGAGGAGGTCGCGCTGCTCACCGACGGGCGCTTCTCCGGCGCCACCCGCGGGCTGATGGCGGGTCACGTCGCCCCCGAGGCCGCCAAGGGCGGCCCGATCGCGGCCATCCGCGAGGGCGACGAGGTCTGCTTCGACGTCGAGGCCCGCCGCCTCGACGTGGCGCTCTCCGACGAGGAGATCGCCAGGCGCGTGGCCGAGTACGAGTCGCCCCCGCCGCTCTACGAGCGTGGCGTCATGGCGAAGTACGCGGCGACGGTTAGCTCGGCCGCTCAGGGCGCGATAACCAGTTAGAGCCTAGTCCTGCAGGAACTCGTCGAGCAGCCGGTTGAAGCGCGCCGGGCGCTCGAGCTGGGGGAGGTGTCCGGTCCGCTCGAATATCTCCAGGCGCGAGTCGGCGATCAGGCGGTTGTAGCCGATGGCGGCCTCGACCGGGACGACCCGGTCCTTCAACCCCCAGAGGATCATCGTCGGGATCTCGATCTCCGGCAGGCGATCGCGGGTGTCGTAGCCGGCGATCGCGCCGACCGCCTGGGCGAGGCCGGGGGCACCGATCGAGGGTTCGATCTGCTCCCAGAGCAACTCCGGGCGCAGGCTGGTCGGGTAGTTGACGAGGCCCCCGAAGCCGATCTGCCGACTGCGGGGGCGGGAGAGGAACCGCACGCTCGGTTTCCCGAGCAGGACCAGCGCGGCGGCTTTGACGCTGCGGGCGAAGGCGGTCGCTTCCCTCCCCTGCGACTCGGCGAAGCTGATCCCGGCGGCGGAGACGAGGACGAGCCGATCGAATCGCGACGGCTGTTCGATCGTCGCCTCGGTGGCGGCGAAGCCGCCCATCGAGTTGCCGACCAGCGCGGCCACCCGCTCGATGCCCAGCTTCTCGCAGAAGTCGTGGATGAGGCGTCCGTAAGCGGGCATCTCGATCGGCCAGGAGGGCATCGGGCTGTCGCCGAAGCCGGGCAGGTCGAGGGCGATCGCGCGGTGGGTGTGGCCGAAGTGGGGGAGGTTCTCCAGCCAGTTGCGCCAGCAGCCGGCCAGCCCGTGGACGAAGAGGATCGGCTCGCCCTCGCCGATCTCGGCGTAGCTCACCTCGGCGCCGGGCAGCTCGACCCGGTGCAGGTGCCTGCGCCAATCGATCCCCAGCCAGGCGGGGTCGGGATTGCCGTAGTCGGCGGCGGGAAAGACCACGGAGCTGCGCGTGGTCGCCTCAGGCATATCCCATTCGTTCCAGCACCGGTATCTCGCGGATCTGGGGCGGCTGCAGGTGGTCCCAGAGGATGCCGCGGGGCCGCTCGTACTGGCGCTCGACCTCGATTACCGCTCGGGGCGTCGCGATCAGGTCCACCGGGAGGTCGTGGGAGATCACCGGCAGGTGGCGGCGCAGGATCTGGATCGGGTGGACGGTGGTGGCGATCGTCGTGTGATCGTCGATCTTGCCAGCGTCGATCAGGATCCCGTACTCGAGGTCGTTGTAGCCGCCGCCCTTGCCGATCCGCGCCCCGCTGAGGTTCACCGCGACCGATCCGCAGAGGACGAAGTCGATCGCCGGCAGGTCGTCGAGCGCGACCACTCGCCCGTGCTTGAGCGCGCCCTTGATCGTCGCCGCCTCTTTGATCGCGCTTTTCGAGAGGCGCTTCGGCTTGAGTACGCGGAAAGGGTGCGGGTCGCGCAGTCGGGGCACCGCCATGATCACGGTCTTACCCTCTTCCAGCGCCATGCGGCGGGCGTGCGTCTGGGGCGAGTCTGGGTTCGCCTTGATCGTCCGTGCTCGCTTCCAGAGCCGGTTGGTGGCGAGCTTCTCCGCCGCCAGCTTGGCGCCGGCGAAGTTGGGAATGCGTCCCTCGGCGCCTGGGAAGCGGGAGACGCCCTCCCGATCCATCGCCTTCCAGACCTCCTTGCGAACCTCGTCCTTGGAGCGCACGACGGAAACATATCCGCCAGGGCCCCTTCAGCCGCCGGGCCCGCACGTAGATTTGCGGGCTAGATGTCCGTCCAGCCGATTGATCCGTATGCCTAAACTTTTCGCAGGTCGGTTCGGGGCACACCCGAAGGGGAGCCCACGAGAGGACTGATGGGTCGCAAGACGCAAATCGCAATCGTCGCCGGCGTGATCGCGCTCGTCCTCGGGGCGATCGGCATCTACGCCTACGACAGCTCGCAGGACGGCAAGATCGCCGACGGCGTGACGATCGGTGGGGTCGACGTCGGCGGGATGACCGAAGCCGAAGCCAAGCAGGCGGTCAAGCGGGAATTGCTGGCGCCGTTGCGCCACTCGCTGCGGGTCGGCTACGGCGGCGAGCACTGGAGCCTCGAGGGCAAGAGCCTGCGCGTGCACGCCGACCTCGACGGCGCCACCGAAAAGGCGCTTGCTGCCAGCCGCGAAGGGGGGCTGCCGGATCGCTTGGTGCGCTACGTAAGCAGCGGTGGGGTCGATGAGAACGTCCCGGCCGGAATCACCTACTCGCAGCCCGCCGTCAATCGCTTCGTACGCGAGGTGGCAAGTGCCGTCGATCGCGAACCCAAGAACGCGACGGTCGATGCGACGGGCGACTCGCTCAGCGTGGCGCCCGCCGAGAACGGCCGCAAGCTGCGCGACGACCTGCTGACCCGCCAGCTGAATGCCGCCGTGCTCAACGCCAGCGCCGACCACACGATCGCCGCCCGCACCCACTCGATCGAGCCGCAGGTGACGACGAATGAAGTCGCCGCGGCCTACCCGACCTACCTCACCCTGGACCGCGCGACGTTCACCCTGCGCTTCTGGAAGGACCTGAAGCTGGTCAAGACCTACACCGTCGCGGTCGGCCAGGAAGGCCTCGAAACCCCCGAAGGCCTCTACGACATCCAGGAAAAGCAGGAAAACCCGTCCTGGCACGTCCCCGACTCGGCCTGGGCCGGTGATCTGGCCGGGCAGGTGATTCCGCCCGGCCCCGAAGACCCGATCAAGGCTCGCTGGATGGCGATCTTCGAAGGCGCCGGCATTCACGGCACCGAAGAGACCGAATCGCTGGGCAGCGCCGCCTCGCACGGCTGCGTGCGGATGTCGATCCCGGACGTGATCGATCTTTACGACCGGGTCGAAGTCGGAACTCCGATTTACATTGGATAGAGGGCGTTCGCAGGACGTGGGTGGGCCGATGCCGAATCTTCGTCTTGTGGACTGGGACGAAGCGCTTACCGGATACGACCGCGACCTGAGGGCGCGCAGCATGGCCGAGCGCACCCGCCGCGCCTACTCGGTCGACCTCGGCCAGCTCGTCGAGTGGGCGAAGGCTCGCGGGCTGGCCCCGGCGGAGGTTCGCCACCGCGACGTGCGGCGCTACGGCGCCGGGCTCTCCTCGGGCGGGGCCGCGGCTGCGACCGTGGCGCGCAAGCTCGCCGCGGTCCGCGGCCTCTTCGACTTCCTCGTCCGCACCGAGCGGGTCGGGCAGAACCCGGCCGACCTCGTCTCCAGCCCGAAGCGCGAGGAGAAGCTGCCGCGGGTGCTGAGCGGCGAGCAGGTGCGCTCCCTGCTCGAGCGGATCCCGGCGCGAACGCCGCTGGAGCTGCGCGATCGGGCGATGCTGGAGCTGGCCTACTCCTGCGGCCTGCGCTGCGAGGAGATCGTCAACCTCGACAAGTCTTCCTTCGACTTCGAGACCGAGCAGCTGCGTGTGCTCGGCAAGGGCTCCAAGGAGCGTTTGCTGCCGGTCGGCGAGCCGGCGCAGCGGGCACTGCGCGGCTATCTGGGGCGAGGCAGGCACGCGCTCGCGGCCGATCCGCGCGAGGCGGCGCTGTTCCTCTCCAAGAGCGGACGCCGCCTCTCCAACTCCGACGTCACCCGGCGCCTCGCTCTCTGGGTCCGCGAGGCGGCGCTCGCCGCCGGTGTCTCGCCGCACTCGCTTCGTCACAGCTTCGCCACCCATCTGCTGGAAGGCGGAGCCGACCTGCGTACGATCCAGGAGCTGCTCGGCCACGCCTCGATATCGACGACTCAGGTCTACACTCGTGTCGACGCCGCACGCCTGCGGGAGGCCTACGCTGCGACCCATCCGCGTGCCTGATGCCCAAATGTTGCCCAAGCGGCCATAGAATCGAGCGAATTCCATGGAAACCGGCGTAAAAGAGGTGGAGCTGCGCGATCTGTGGCGCCGCTACAAGGACGAGGGCGACAAAGGCGCGCGGGAGCGGTTGGTGGTTGCCTACTCGCCCCTGGTCAAGTTCGTCGCCGGCCGGCTCGGCGCCGGGCTGCCGTCGCACGTCGAAGACGCCGACCTGATCTCTTACGGGCTGATGGGCCTGATCGGCTCGATCGAGCGCTTCGAGCCCGAGCGCGGGATCAAGTTCGAGACCTTCGCGATGACCAGGATCCGCGGTGCGATCATCGACGAGCTGCGCTCGCTCGACTGGGTGCCGCGCTCGGTCCGCTCCCGGGCGCGTGAGATCGAGGCCGCCCAGGCCAAGCTGGAGCACGAGCTGCAGCGGGCGCCGACCGAGGCCGAGCTGGCCGCCAAGGTCGGCCTGACCGAGGAGGAGCTGCAGACCTCGCTGCTGGAGATCGCCAACTCCTCCGTCTACGCGCTCGACGAGCTCTGGACGATCTCCGACTCCTCCGGCGACTCGGTCTCCCTGCTCGACACGATCTCCGACCCGCGTGCCGAGGATCCCCAGGAATCGCTTGCCAGCAGCGAGATCAAGGATCGCCTCACCGAGTCGATCGCGGGACTGCCCGAGCGCGAGCAGCTGGTCGTCGCGCTCTACTACTACGAGAACCTCACCCTGCGCGAGATCGGCGAGGTGCTGGGCGTAACCGAGTCGCGCGTCTCGCAGCTGCACACGAAGGCCGTGATGCGGTTGAAATCTTCTTTACAAGAGGCCTAACCCGGGTCTAATCTCGTTGCGTGCCGCACAAGGCAGACCGAATTCGCAATGTCGCCCTGATCGGGCACCGGGGCTGCGGTAAGACGAGCCTGCACGAGGCGCTGCTGTTCGAGGCGGGCGCGACGCGGCGGCTGGGCAGCGTCGGCGACGGCAGCACCGTCTCCGACAGCGAGCCGGACGAGCAGGCGCGCGAGATGTCGATCGGCGCCTCGGTAGCGGGCTTCGAGCACGACGGGCGCGAGATCAACTTGATCGACACGCCCGGCGAGCCCAGCTTCGTCGCCGACGCGGCGGCGGCCCTGCGCGTCGCCGACGCGGCGGTGGTCGTCGTCAACGGCGTCAACGGCGTCGAGGTGCAGACCGAGCGGCTCTGGCAGCGCGCCGACCGGGAGGGGCTGGCGCGGCTCGTCTTCGTCAACATGCTCGACCGCGAGCGCGCCGACTTCTTCGCCGTCCTCGACTCGCTGAAGAGCGCCTTCGGCCCGCACGCGGTCGCCACCGAGATCCCGATCGGCGCCGAGCACGACGTCTGCGGGGTGATCGACCTGATCGACCTCGAGGCGTTCGTCTACGAGGGGGCGGGGCGGGGCAATGCAGAGAAGGTCGAGATACCCGAAGAGTTGCGCGCGCAAGCCCAGGAGTACCGCGAGAAGCTGATGGACGAGGTGGCGGAGAACTCCGACGAGCTGATGGAGCGCTATCTCGACGGCGAGGAGATCGACCACGCGGAGATCGTCGGCGTGCTGAAGCAGGGGGTGACCGCGGGGCGGATCTTCCCGGTCACCTGCGGCGTCGCCACCCGCAACCTCGGCACCAATCGCCTGCTCGGCGCGCTGGTCGAGGATCTGCCCTCGCCGGCGATGCGGGGCGCCGTTGCCGCTCGCGGCGAGCACGACGAGCCGGTCGAGATCGAGCCCGACGAGGACGGGCCGCTCGTTGCCTACGTCTTCAAGACCCTGGCCGACCCCTACACGGGGCGGATCAACCTCTTCCGCGTCTACCGCGGAACCCTCCGCGCCGACTCCCACGTCGTCAACGCGACCAGGGGGGAGGGTGAGAGGATCGGGCATCCGGGGAGGCCCCTGGGCGCCGAGCTGACACAGGTGACCGAGCTGGGCGCGGGAGAGATCGGGGCCATCGCCAAGTTGAAGCAGACCCAGGCAGGGGACGTCCTCTGCGACCGCCAGGAGACGATCTCCTTCCCACCGCTCGACCTGCCGGCGCCGGTGATGGCCTTTGCCTATGAGCCGAAATCCAAGGGCGACGAGGAGAAGGCGGCGACGGCCATCCGGCGCTTGAGCGAGGAGGATCCGACGCTCGACGTGCATCGCGACGCGCAGACCGGCGAGCAGATCGTCGCCGGCCTGACTCAGATCCACGTCGAGGTGGTCGTCGAGCGGATGAGGCGCCGCTTCGGCGCCGAGATAGAGCTGCACCCGCCGCGCGTCCCCTACCAGGAGACGATCCGCCAGCCGGCCGAGGCGCACGCCCGCTACAGGAAGCAGTCCGGTGGGCGCGGCCAGTTCGCCGATTGCCGGATCGAGATCGAGCCAGGGGAGGCGGGAACCGGGCTCGAGTTCGTCAACCGGATCAAGGGCGCGGCGATCCCGGGCAGCTTCATCCCCGCGGTCGAGAAGGGGGTCGTCGAGGCGATGCGGCACGGCACCGTCGCCGGTTACCCGGTCAAGGACGTGCGCGTGCGACTCGTCGATGGCAAGCACCACGACGTCGATTCCTCCGAGATGGCCTTCAAGGTGGCCGGATCGATGGCATTCCGAGAGGCGATGGAGGCGGCGGATCCCGTTCTGCTGGAGCCGATCGTGCGGCTCACGGTCAGCTGCCCAGAGGAGGTAGTCGGCGACGTGATCGGCGACCTCAACTCGCGCCGCGGCCATCCGCTGGGGATGGAGCCGAAGGGAGCGGCGACCGAGGTCAGGGCGGAGATGCCGATGGCGGAGGTGCTCGACTACGCGCCCGACCTGCGCTCGATCAGCGGCGGGCGGGCCGAGTTCACGGTCGAGTTCGAGCGCTACGAGCCGGCTCCGGCGCATCTTGCCGAGAAGGTTGTTGCAGCAGCGCAGCGTGGCACCGCCGCCGCGGCTTAGGCGAGCGGCCCGCTGGTAATTTGGGGGCGTGAGCACCGACGAGACCTGCGCGGTCTGCGGTCGCACCATCCTGGCCGGCGAGCGCACCCGCAGCTACATGACCCCGAAGGACGGCCCCCGGCTGGTCTGCGACCTCTGTCGCGGCCGCGCGGAGCGCCTCGGTTGGGTCGATCCCGCAGCGGCCGGGGCCAACGTCGGGCGTCGTCCGGAGCCCGAGGCCTCGGAGTCGCCGACGACGCGGCCCGAACGGGCGATGGCGCGCTTCAACGCGAGCGAAGCGGCGCGCACCGTCGCCGGTCTGATGCGGACCCTGGGCGAGCCCTGGGTGTCGATCGGCTCCGCCGCCGGGTCTCCCAGCCAGGTGCGGATCACCGTCGCCTGGGAGCTGGGCTGGTACCAGTGGGGAGTCGATCTCGCCGACGAGATGCGGGCGGTCTTCCATCTCGGCAAGGGGGAGCGGATCGACCAGCTCGACGGCTCTGCCCGCCAGTGGAACGCGAGAGCGGGGGAGGGGGGGCGGCTCGCACTCGGCATCCGCCCTGCCGCGACCGGCAGCCGCGACGGCGAGCCGGTCGGCCGGTAGGCGCCGATGAAGCTCGTTGTGAACGTCGATGGCGGCGCCCGGGGCAACCCCGGGCCGGCTGCGATCGGGGCGGTCGTCCGGCTCCCCGACGGCGAGGTGCTGGAGGAGCGCGGCGAGCGAATCGGCAAGGCGACCAACAACGTCGCCGAGTACAAAGCGGTTCTGCTTGGGATCGAGCGGGCTCTGGAGCTGGGCGCGAGCGAGCTGGAGATCGTCGGCGACTCGGAACTGATCGTGCGCCAGGTCAAGGGCGAGTACAAGGTCAAGGACGCAACACTTCGCGGCCTGCACGCCGAGGTGAAGCAGGCGCTGGGTCCCTTCGAGCGCTGGTCGATCCGCCACGTGCGCCGCGAGCAAAACGCCGAGGCCGACCGGCTCGTCAACGCCGCGCTGGATGGTTCGAGTGCCTGACACGCCGATGCCAGGCAAGCCGATCGACCCGCGCGCCGGCATCGGCCATGTCCACCTCAAAGTGGCCGACCTCGACCGGGCGCTTGCCTTCTACTGCGGCGTGCTCGGCTTCGAGCTGCAGCAGCGGATCGGCGACGAGGCGGCCTTTGTCTCGGCCGGCGGCTATCACCACCACATTGGCCTCAACACCTGGCACTCGAAGGGCGCACCCCCGCCTCCCGCGCACAGCACCGGTCTCTTCCACGTCGCGATCCTCTATCCCGATCGGCGCGCTCTCGCCGATGCCCTGCGCCGCCTTTCGCAGGCCGGGATTCCGCTCAGCGGCGCCTCCGACCACGGGGTCAGCGAGGCTCTCTACGTGACCGATCCCGACGGCAACGGCGTCGAGCTCTACCGGGACCGGCCGCGCGAGGACTGGCCGCGCTCGCGGGACGGCGAGGAGTTTGCGATGGTCACCGAACCGCTCGACCTCCGCGACCTCCTCGCCGAGCTGGATTCCTAGGAGCCGAGGATCGCTCCGAGCAGGTTGGGCTTGAACGGCTCGGTGCCATGTACCAACTGCATCGCGGCGAAACCGCTGTTGGCTCGCATATAGGCGAGCTCCTTGGCCAGGTCGCCGACGCCGTTGGTGGCGGGCAGCGGCGCGAGCTGAAGGGTGCTGAGGATGCCGATCGCTTCGCCGCCTCCGTTGAGGAAGCCGCTGCCCGAGTCGCCGGGGATCCCCGGGGTCAGGGTGACGACGACGTGACTCCAGCCGCCGCCTTCGCCCTGGACGACGACTCCCTGCTTGGGGCTCAGCTTGGCGGCGCCGCCGCGCAGCTCGGAGCTGCCGTAGGAGTAGACGGTCGAGCCGAGGCCGCCGACCGCTCCAACCCCGGTCGGCCCGCCGAAGCCGGGCAGCGAGGGATTGACGCTGCCGATGTCCGCCGGGTCGATCCTGATCAGCGCCAGGTCGTTGTAGGCACAGGTGTCGGGGTCGGCCTCCCCGTCGGCCTGCATCGTCAGCCAGGAGTTGTAGGCGAGCGTTCCGGGGTGGCTGGCGCCCGTCACTTCGACCCGCGTGCCGAGCGGCAGCGAGCCGCTGCTGCAGCCATCGGTTTCCGTCTGCCCCCCGGTGCCGGAGCAGTGTGCGGCCTGGCCCAGGTAGACGCTGGAGCCTTCCTCGAAGACGAAGTTCGACGTGCACTGGGCGCCTTCGGTGAAGACCTGAACGCCGGGGTGGATCGCCGCGGATTTCGCCGGCGCCCAAGCAGCGGAGCTGGCCGGGGAGATCGACGCAACCACGAGTGCCAGGATGGCGGCGAGGATGACGATCTTGCTTCGGTTCACGGAGCCTCCTTGGGTCAGTGGGCATCGACGGCGCCCTGCTGAAGAGCCAAAACAGGGCATACCCAGTAATCGGTAGTCGAAACCCCGGCGATCTTGCACGTGCCCTGCCGATCGCGCCCAACCCAGGCAGATCGCAGCCGCGCGCCTATAATCCGCGACCGATGCGGCTGTAGCTCAGCTGGCTAGAGCGTCTGCTTGCCATGCAGAAGGTCGTGGGTTCGAATCCCATCAGCCGCTTTTTTGCAAAGCCCCTGCACGTGGGCGGGTAGGGTTCGGCGCGGTTCGCCGAAACAAGATCGAACCACCCCCGCATATCGCCTCCATTTCAGGCACTAGCCCTGATCCGGCGTTTTCACCTCAACAGGTGTAGTTCGCCCGCTTGAGGCACGTAACAGTCACGGGGCGGTTCACCGGAACCGCCCCGTGGCGCTTCTCGAGGGTTGCCGGCCCTTTCGCTTCGGCTTCGCGAAGCATTTGGCGCAGGCTGAAGCCGCGTTGGGGCGCGAAGCGGAGATCGGTGGTCAGCTGGGTGCGAGGACGCCTATGGTGGCGCTCTGCCCGGCAGTGAGCGCAGCCGGGCGAAGGCCGTCACCAGTGCCTGCGCCCAGGGCCAGGAGCGCGGCAGGCGCAGGGTCGTGCGCCGGGCGGAGCGCACCACCTTGCCGGCGACGTGCAGGAGGCGCTGGCGCAGCCGCTTGGGCTCGGCGAGCGCCAGCTCGCCCTCGAGGCAGAGCAGGCGGAGCCAGGCGAGCAGCTCCTGGGCGATCAGCGAGAGCTCCAGCCACACCCGGTTGTGACAGAAGGCGGCAAAGGGCAGGTTGCGCATGCCCGTGTCCTTGCCGCAGCGGATCTCGTCCTCGACCTTGGCGCGGCGGCGGTGGCGCAGCTCCAGGGTCGCGATGTCGGTTCCTTCCTGGTCGGTTATGAAGGCGGTGTGGCGGTAGCCCTCTGCGTCGAAGAGGCAGAACTGCGCGCCCGGATGGGGGCGCTCGCGGCGCACGATCAGCCGGGTGCCCTCCGGCCAGGCGGAGAGGTCGACCTCCTCGGTCAGCTCGGTGACCCAGGCGCCCTCGCGCACTTTGCCCCCGGCGTCGATCGCGGCCTGCCATGCCGACTCCGGTGTGCGCAGGATCGCCTCGCGCACCCGCTCGTCGACCTCGTAGCCGACCGAGAAGCGAATGCCCGCTTCGCGGCAGTCCCGAGTGAAGGCGTGGGTGCGCCCGCCGATGTCTGTGCGCACGAGGATCTCCCGGTCCAGGTCTGACTCGGGCAACTGCTCCAGGGCCAGTTGCAGGACCTCGAAGTGATCGGAGGCGGTGTTGGCGCCGGCGTTGCCGGGGCGCAGGATGCCCGCCAACGGCTCGCTTGTCTCATCCAGGTAGCAGAGCAGCGGGTGAAAGCCGAAGCCTCCCTTGTAGTTCCCCGCCGCGCCCTCCTTCTCAGAGGCGGCGCCGAGCAGGGTGGCGTCGATGCTGAGGGTGATCGCCTCGGGCCTGGCGCCGGCATCCCAGGCGCGCTCTCGCGCGACCCCCCGGGCGCCGCGGATCGCTTCCAAAAGGCCCGCGTCGATCGACTTGATCACCCGGTGGGCGGTCCTCTCGGAGGCTACCGCTCCGAACAGCGCCCCCTGGTCGCGCAATACGCCGAGGTCGGTGACGCAATCCCCGCCGTCGGCGATGGCGACGATCAGGTCGCGCAAGACGACGCCTGGATCGTGGGCGGAGCGCCGCTCGCGGGTCGGCCGCGTCGCCTCCGAGAGCGCCGCGGTGAGCCCGACGCGATCCCCCAGCTCAGCCAGCAGATGAGTACCTGCGTGAGAAACGATCCCCTCGGCGTCCGCCCTGACTTCTACGGTTTGGCGCGTCGTTTGTGTCTTCACCTTCCGGGTGTCCTCCTGGGTCTCGGGGAATGGGTCCGCAAACCGCATTCTCAAGACCCAAGAGGACGCTCCCGGTGGGTTCCCTCAGGTCGTTATCGCCGGATCCGGGCTAGCTGTCCTACCCACAGACGTTGTGAACGCGGCTGATCGGCGGCCGGTCTCCCAATGAGCTGTGCGGGCGACGCCGGTTGTAGTAGCGAAGGAAGGATGCCAGGGCCCTGGTGCGCTCAACTGAGTTGGGCCAGGAGTGGGCGTACGCCCACTCCCTCTTCAGGGTTTGGATGAATCTCTCCACCTTGCCGTTCCAGCGCGGCGTGTAAGGCGGGGTGAGGATGTGGCGGGCGCCGTAGGTGGCGAGAAGTGCCCGGAAGGAGTTGGACCTTCGGTAGGCGAAGGCGTTGTCGCTCATCACCGCCTCGGGCGGCTTCATGCCGAGCGCCGCGAAGTGCTCGATCGCCCGGCCCAGCACCGCCGCCGCGGTGTCCCCGCCTTGGTCGGGATGCTGCTCGACGTAGGCGTAGCGGCTGTGGTCATCGATCACGCAGTGCAGGTAGACGTAGCCAACCCCGGCACGTTTCTCGGCACCGGTCTTGTCCCGCACACCGGTGACCGCGTGCCCGGGGCGATTGAAGCGCGCCAGGCGGGCGACGTCGACGTGAAGCAGGGCTCCGGGGGCAGACCACTCATAGCGGCGGTAGGTCTCCCTGGCGCCCTTGCATCGCCGCGAGAGCCCGTGGCGGTGAAGCACCTTCCAGATCGTCGAGCGAGACCGGCGGCAGATGCCGGCCAGACGGCCGGGGCCGAGGTTGGTTTGTCGGCGAGCCCTGAGGATCGGCTCCTCCTCGGCGGCGCTGAGCCGCCGAGGCTGACGATGGGGCGTGCTGGGGCGATCCGCCAGCCAGCTTCCCGCCCTTCGCTCTGCCTCGTCTGCCTGGCGCCACCGATGCCACCAGCGATGGGCGGTGGCGGGCGCCACGCAGAAGGCGGCAGCTGCCGCCTTCTGCGTCATCCCCGACTCGATCGCTTGCACCAGCGCGAGCCTGCCCGCCGGTCCGAGAGCAGCGTTAGCGTGAACCTTCATCCGGGTCCTCCTTGGCTTGGGCGTCAGAACCACAAGCCTCTTGGAGGGCCCGGATGCCTCTCAGGCGTTCACAACGTGTGTGGGCGGGTCAACTAGTGCCTGAAATGCCGCGGATACGAAGGGATTGGCGCCGATTTCAGCCGATTCCGCCTTGCATCGCTCCCGCTGGCGAGGTAGCGGGCGGGCGGCGAGGTACCCTAGCCCCATGGTCCAGGAGCGAATCACCGTCGATCCAAACCGGATGCGCGGCTTGCCCAGCATCCGCGACACCCGCGTCACCGTCAGCGCGGTGCTCGGTCAGCTCGCTGCTGGCGCCAGCATCGACGAGCTGCTGGCCGATTACCCCTACCTGGAACGCGAGGATGTCCTCGCCGCGCTCGAATACGCAGCAGCCGCTGCGCAGGAGCGCGAGCTGGCAGTTGTAGCGCCGGCAGCGTGAAGCTGCTCCTCGACGCGAACCTCTCACCCGAGGTCGGACGCCGTCTCAAAGAGGTAGGGCACGATGCGATCCACGTCGCGGACATCGGGCTGCTGACCGCAGCCGACCCCGACATCCTGCAGGCCGCGGCGAAAGAGGAGCGCATCCTGCTCACGGCGGATTCCGACTTCGGGGCGTTGCTGGCTTTGGGCTCGCTAGCGTCGCCGTCAGTCCTGCTCTTGCGCTCCGCCGACCATCTGCGCCCCAATGAGCAGGCGGAGTTGATCGCGGCCAACTTGCCGCAGATCGCCGAAGACCTAGAGCAAGGAGCGATCGTGAGCCTCACGAGAGATCGCCTGCGTATTCGTGCGCTTCCAATCCCGAGGGCCGAATAGCGTTCGTCAATCCCAAACAAGCCGCCGGTTCCTAATCGACGGACTTAAGCGAAGGGGAAGCTGTGGGGTTGTTTGGGAGCAGTGAGGGACAACAGATAGTCTCTCGCGAATGGTTGAGCAAGTTGTTTCCCACGAGGCGGACGAGATCGACTTCGACGATCCTCTCTCGGAGCTTGATGATCGGGAGAGCAGCCCGCCGACCTATGAAATCGCCACCTACCCCGCTGATTTCACGTTGGAGGTTCTCCACAGCAAGTGGAAGAACGACGATCTGCAGATACCCAAGTTCCAACGGGGTTTCGTCTGGTCACAGAATCAGGCGAGCAAGCTGATCGAGTCGTTTCTAGTCGGCCTTCCGGTCCCCGCGATCTTTCTCTACACCGAGCGTGCCAGCGAGCGCTCGCTCGTGGTTGACGGACAACAGCGCTTGCGCACGATTTTCGACTTCTTCGAGGGCAATTTCGGCCCTGAGAGGAAAGGCAAACGGACGGTCTTCCGGCTGACTGGCTTGAGTGAAGACTCGCCCTACGTCAATAAGACCTATGCCGACCTGGTCTCCGGCGACGAGGCGGCGAGCCGCCGCCTCCGAGACAGTGTTCTCAGGGCGTTCATCGTCCGACAATTGGACCCGGCAGACGACACCAGCGTCTTTCACATATTTGAGCGCCTGAACACTGGCGGCACGCTGCTAACGAATCAAGAGGTTAGGAATGCGGTTTGCTCGGGGGATCTCAATGACCTCCTGCACACCCTGAATAAGCTGCCGGAGTGGAGGGCGGTGCTCGGCAAGGAGGCGCCCGATCCACGGATGCGCGACGTGGAGTTGATCCTGCGGTTCCTCTCCCTCCTGCACGCGCGTGACCAGTATCAGAAGCCGATGAAGGACTTCATGTCGCGCTTTATGCGCCAGCATGCGCATGCCGACCCCGAGCACTTGGCGATCCTCGATCGAGAGTTCCGGGAGACCCTGGAGGCGGTCAGCGGCACCCTCCCCGAGAAACCGTTCCATCTTTACGCCGGGTTCAACTCCTCTGCGTTCGATGCTGTGTTCTGCGCCTTCGCGAAGAACCTCGCGGCCATCCCGGACGACATTGGCGTCCGGTACGAATCGTTTGCCGGTTCTAAAGAGTTCGAAGACCTGGTGCGCGGCGGGACGACTGATGTCGAGCAGGTTCGGGGCCGGATGGCGTTTGCGGAATCGACGCTCTTTGGATGAGCCTCCCGCGTGTCGACTTCGTACTGGAAGTCAGCCGAAACCACCTCGACGGCACCTCCGGCAGGAATACCGAGATCGATTCGATCCTGGCGGCTTACGCTTGTTCGGTGATTTACGCGGCTCTTGAGAAGCGCATCGTCGAGGTAATTGCTGAGCGGGCGGGAGATCACGCCCCGAGCGACTCGAGCGTCCGTAGCTTCGCGAGGGTCGCGGCGGGGAGACTGACGCGCTCGATCCTGGTGGGGGAGCTCTCTGGGCTCGCCGGCCATTTTGGTGAGCAGTGCAAGGACGACTTTAAGGGTGGATGCGAGGATAAGGCTGTGGCTAGTTGGGACGCCATTATCAGGAATCGCCACGGGGTCGCCCACGACGGAGAGTCCGGCGCCGGACAGGTCTCATTGAGTTCACTCACTTTCGCCGATGTCGAAATGCACTATGGGGAATGCCTGTCGATTCTCGAGGCATTCGAAGAGGCCCTCGCCCCGTAATCGTTGCGGCTTGGCAATAAGACCGCCGCGGCGTCACGCGGCGACGGTGACTCGCTCGATCTCGACCGGCTCGGGAATGGGGTCGCCGTGTGCGACGAGGGAATCGATGTAGACCTCGATCCCCTCGCGGATCATCGACAGGGCCTCCTCGCGGGTCTCGCCATGACTCGCGCAGCCGGGGAGGGCAGGGACGACCACGCTGAACCCGCCCTCGGCCTCAGGCGTCAGCACGACCTCGTACTCGCGGGAAGTCGACATCGGTTTGCAACTTACCCGGCCGGAAACGTCGATCGTGGTTGCCGACGCCAGGGAAATCAAACCGCCACCCCGAATGGCTGCATTTGACCCGGATCAAGTCGCTGATTCGGGTCGAAGCGATCTGTCTCCAGTGAGTCAAGGCCCTCGGCTACGGTTCCGCGCGTGAATCTGCAACGGGGCATCGCTGCTCGGTCGGGCGAGTTCCTGCTCTTCGCGGTAACGCCGCCGCGACTGACGACGAGCCCGCCGGAGGCCGCTGAGATCGCCCGGGTCACCCTGGAGCGACTGCGGTCGCTGGCGATCGACGGCCTCGTCCTGTACGACATCAACGACGAAAGCGACCGCAATCCCGACGAGCGCCCGTTCCCGTTCCTGCCGACGATGGACCCCGCCGACTATCTCATCCGTGATCTTGGCCGGCTGGAGGTCCCCGCGATCGTCTACCGCGCGGTGGGCAAGTACCCAGAGGATCGTTTCCGCTCTTGGCTGGAGGAGCAGGACCCGTCCCGGGCGCTGACGGTGTTCGTCGGGTCCTCCTCGCGCGAGAAGGCGGTTCTCACCTCGCTCGCCCGGGCCTACGAGCTGCGCGACGAGGTGCAGCCGGAGCTACCGCTCGGCGGGGTCGCAATCGCCGAGCGCCACGCGCGCCAGGGCGACGAGCACCTTCGGCTGATCGCGAAGCAGGCCGCGGGCTGCTCCTTCTTCATCACCCAGATCGTCTACGACGTCAACGCGGCTAAGAATCTGATCTCCGACTACCACCACGAGTGCGCCGCGCAGAACCTCGAGCCGGTGCCGATCGTGTTCAGCTTCTCGGTCTGCGGTTCGCTCAAGACCCTCGAGTTCCTCCAGTGGCTCGGCGTCACCGTCCCGCGCTGGATCGAGAACGAGCTGCGCCATGCCGACGACACCCTCGACGCCTCCTACGAGCAGGCGGTCGCGACGGCCGTCGACCTGATCGCGTTCTGCCGCAGGCTGGGGGCCCCGTTCGGGCTCAACGTCGAGAGCGTGTCGATCCGCAAGGTCGAGATCGAGGCCTCGGTGCGGCTGGCCACCCGGCTGGGAGCCGAGCTGCGCCGCTGAGCGTGCCATCGCCTTTCTCCGACGAGCCGATGATGGGCATCCGCGACCCCGCTTCTCCACGCGGGCTGCTCTAGTCGGAGAAGCGGAATCAAACCGCCGCCTCGGATTTCGGGCACTCATGCGCACGAGTGCCCGAAATGGCGCATATCGCCGCATATCCGCGCGTATTCGTGATCGGCGCCTTCCAGCGCGCCGGTGCTAAGTCCCTGCAAGCTGCCACATTCGCGGAGCGTGGCTTCTAGAGCCCGGCCTAATTGCCATGCAGAAGGTCGAGGGTTCGAATCCCTTCAGCCGCTTTTTGTGATGTGTCGCGACATCGGAGACAGATGTCGTGGGACATCGTAGACATCTCAACTTCCCCCAATCGGCTGGTAGTCGCGGCTTGGATCGAGGGTGAGCTGGCGGATCAGCTCGCCTGTCTTCAGGTCCAGCACGCGGATGTCGCGGTCGGCGACAAGCAGCTTGATCGGCCGCCCCTTGTGGGCCCGGCCGATGCCGATGTGGTGGAGCCTGCTGCGGTGGCGCAGGGTGACGGTGCCCTGGCTGTCGACCTTGTCGTGGCGAATGCGGAAGTGGGTCTCGGGCCGCTCTGTTGAGGCCGGCCGGGCCTTGATGCGGGCGCTGTAGGCCTGCAGGGGTGCGCCCTCCCAAGGCCCTGTGGGGCCTGGTCGTGTTGTAGTAGTGAGCGAAGGTGTCGAGCCGGGCCTGTAGCTCTGCGAGCGTGCCGACGGGAGACTGGTTCCCCAAGTAACGCTTGAGCGTCTGGTGCAGCCGCTCAACCTTGCCGCAGGTCTGGGGGTGGTAGGGCCGCGAGTTCTTGGCGACGATGCCGAGCCGCTCGAGCTCGGCCTGCAGGAGGACTTTGCCGCCGCGCGGGGTGGCGGTGAAGACTGCACCGTTGTCGCAGAGCAGACTGGCGGGCGCTCCATGCAGGGCAATTGCCATGCGAAAGACATCGACCACGTCCGCCGCTTTGACCGTCGCAAAGGCCCGCGAGGCCAAGAACAGGCGTGAGTGGTCGTCGAGCATGTTGAGGATCTCCGCATGTCCTGAGCCGGTGATGGGCCAGTGGGTGATGTCGGCCTGCCACATCTCGTTGGGCAGCTCTGCTTCAAAGCGGATCAGCGAGGAGCGCGGGCGCTTCTGGGGCTGTGGGCAGACCAGACCCTCCCGCCGCAGGATCCGCCAGATCGTCGAGACCGAAGGGACGCGATCGAAGCGCTCAGCCAGGTGGTAGGCGATCGTCGCCGCCCCGCAGTCATGGCCTTCCTCACTCAGCTGCTTGCGTAAGGCGACGATTGCCTTGGCGAGCTCGGCGGAGGTTCGGCTCGGCGAGCTGCGCGGCGCCCTGGAGCGACGCTCCAGGGCGCCATAGCCACCGGCCCTGTAGCGGGCCAGGAGCTTGTAGATCCAGCTGCGATGCACTCCATGGGCCGCCGCCAGCTCGCTGACCGAGCGGCCCTCCAGCACGTGGGCCTCCACCAGATACCGCGCCTTGTCCACAGGAGAGCTCCCCTCATTCGGTGTCTCCTATGTCCTGACACAGGTGTCGCCCATGTGCTGAAACCGGACACCTTCAGCCGCTTTTTCGCGAATGCCCTGCACGTGGGGGGGTTGGTTCCGGCGATGGCTGCCGAAACAAGATCGAACCATCCCCGCATATCCCCTCCATTTCAGGCACTAGTTGACCCGCCCACACACGTTGTGAACGCCTGAGAGGCATCCGGGCCCTCCAAGAGGCTTGTGGTTCTGACGCCCAAGCCAAGGAGGACCCGGATGAAGGTTCACGCTAACGCTGCTCTCGGACCGGCGGGCAGGCTCGCGCTGGTGCAAGCGATCGAGTCGGGGATGACGCAGAAGGCGGCAGCTGCCGCCTTCTGCGTGGCGCCCGCCACCGCCCATCGCTGGTGGCATCGGTGGCGCCAGGCAGACGAGGCAGAGCGAAGGGCGGGAAGCTGGCTGGCGGATCGCCCCAGCACGCCCCATCGTCAGCCTCGGCGGCTCAGCGCCGCCGAGGAGGAGCCGATCCTCAGGGCTCGCCGACAAACCAACCTCGGCCCCGGCCGTCTGGCCGGCATCTGCCGCCGGTCTCGCTCGACGATCTGGAAGGTGCTTCACCGCCACGGGCTCTCGCGGCGATGCAAGGGCGCCAGGGAGACCTACCGCCGCTATGAGTGGTCTGCCCCCGGAGCCCTGCTTCACGTCGACGTCGCCCGCCTGGCGCGCTTCAATCGCCCCGGGCACGCGGTCACCGGTGTGCGGGACAAGACCGGTGCCGAGAAACGTGCCGGGGTTGGCTACGTCTACCTGCACTGCGTGATCGATGACCACAGCCGCTACGCCTACGTCGAGCAGCATCCCGACCAAGGCGGGGACACCGCGGCGGCGGTGCTGGGCCGGGCGATCGAGCACTTCGCGGCGCTCGGCATGAAGCCGCCCGAGGCGGTGATGAGCGACAACGCCTTCGCCTACCGAAGGTCCAACTCCTTCCGGGCACTTCTCGCCACCTACGGCGCCCGCCACATCCTCACCCCGCCTTACACGCCGCGCTGGAACGGCAAGGTGGAGAGATTCATCCAAACCCTGAAGAGGGAGTGGGCGTACGCCCACTCCTGGCCCAACTCAGTTGAGCGCACCAGGGCCCTGGCATCCTTCCTTCGCTACTACAACCGGCGTCGCCCGCACAGCTCATTGGGAGACCGGCCGCCGATCAGCCGCGTTCACAACGTCTGTGGGTAGGACAACTAGTGCCTGAAATGCCATGGATGCGCGCGGATTAGCGCCGATTTCGATCGAATCCAGCTTGCATTGGTCCCGCAGGCGAGGTAGCGGGTGGGCGGCGAGATAGCGTTGCCCCATGGCCCAGGAGCGAATCACCGTCGATCCAAACCGGATGCGCGGCCTGCCCGGCATCCGCGACACCCGCGTGACCGTCAGCGCGGTGCTGGGTCAGCTTGCCGCTGGCGCCAGTGTCGACGAGCTGCTGACCGACTACCCCTACCTGGAACGCGAGGATGTCCTCGCCGCGCTCGAATACGCAGCCGCCGCTGCGTAGGGCGCGCGAGTTGATGTAGTACCTCTGCGCTTGAGGTCCCTTTGGCTTAAGTGCCCGGAGGGGCCGGAAACGCAGCGAAGATCCCCTCGACCCGTGCGACCATCGCTGCCGCTGCGTTGATGGAGTCCCATGCCACTGGCCAATCGTCAGACGCAGCTCCGGCGGCTGCAGCGCAGGCTCCTGCCAGAGTTGCCGCCGTCAGCAGCGCCTCGTTCCCTCCGGCCGTATCGACGCCCTGCTGATGAGCCTCGATCATCTTGAGCGATGCCATCGCAGCAAATCCGTTGCAGACAGTAGACCAGCCCTCCTCGGGCCCAAGTTCGGGTAGTTCATCCACGGCACCTTGGATCGCAGCAGGCTGGACCAGGCGATCGCTGATCTCGATGTCACGGACGCTTTCAAGGCTGAGAGAGAGCTTTGCCCAGACCTCCCTCGCTATTCCACAGAGAAGGGCAGCACGAATAACCTCGACCTCGGTTGCTGGGCTCGGTTCTTGTACGAGGAGTTCTCGACGATCTGGTGCTTGGTCTCTGGTTCCAGCCTCGAAGTCGAGGGCTCCGCCGATGAACTTCTGGGCGACGGGGGATCGAGCTAGTTGTCCTTCCTGGCCAACAGGCACGCCGCCGGTGACTCTGTCCAACCAGTCCTGATCAACTGCCGATCCGTGCTGGGCCGTCGTCGGAGTGATCGCGAACTCGAGGTCGACAGGTCGCGAAGCAACAATCGGTAGGTCCAGTATCGCGGTCTCGAATGGATGGCTGCCAGGATCCTCCCCCCAGAATTCCCAGCCGAGGACGAGCCAGCCGTATACCCAGCGACTTCCAAGTCGGCCGTTTGGACCGGGATGCACGGGCTCAAATCCCATCGGCCTGATCCCACCAATATTCATTTCTACGTGGCGCAGCCAGGTGGGCTCGATCCACATTTCTCCGGAGAGATTGGGTGGAACCGGACCCCCATCAAGGAATTCGAGGGCGTCGGTCGGGATCGACCGCTCGCCGTCAACGGTCAGGCATTCCGAGATTCGACAGCAGATGTGCTTAACGAAGAAGCGCAGCGTGTCCTCAGTCAGCCGCTTCCAATCCGGTCCGAACGTGGCGGCGAGGTCAAACCGGCGCTCGGCCAGGACGTTTGCTTCTTCCTCAAGAAGCTTCTCAATGAAGCGGTCATATGCGTTGTCGAAGGGCTGGCTTCGTTGGTTGTTGCAATAGGAGCAGAGAGATTCGGTGAACTTCAAGGCGTCGTTCTTGGTGCTTCGGGCCTCGCGCGTCCTGTCTCCGAAAATGACGAGCGTCCGTTCTCCTCGGAGCTCGCCACGACCGTGCTCTCGCACTAGGTCGCTTCTCTTGAACTTATGCTCGCGGCTGTCGGCGAGGCGCTCGCGACACCACCAGCACATCCCTTCCTCTAGAACTACATACGGACCCATAGGTCCAGACTAAGGCTCGTGAAGGCGGCACATGAGAGACGCCGAAGCGACTTAGGCTTCCTTGTCGTGGAGGCCCTCATGGTGGCCAACTCGCGCGATTTGTCTCATCGCCTGAGGTCTCCCGGGCTGGAGGTTCCACTCTCTGTGCCCGCTGTCCGATCGACGCAAGGGTCAGGGTGTCTTACGCGTGCCGGGCTCCATGAACTCTAGAAATCGCTCGGCGTCGAGAGTGACGGCGATCTCGGAAGCGAGCTCCGCGAGCCTTTTGAAACTGGCCTCTCCGATCATCCCCTCCGGACCCAGACGGGGTTCGAGGTGGACGCCGTGCCGTTGGCGGGTCAGTTCGTTGACTAGGAGCCTCGCCCAGCCTTGGGCGATCCAAGTCCGCAACGGGGTTAGGAACTGTGGATCCGACCACCATTCGGGGTGATCGTGAAGTCGCCCTTTCGTGGCGTGCGTCCAGGGCCAGGCGCCGAGACCGGCAAGAAGGTTTCGACCCTCTCGAACCGCACGCTTCGCAGATGACGATCCGCCTGGGCGCCCCGCGTGATCTTCGTGGTCGCTCCAACCTTGCGCACGGCTCAGTTGTGCAAAGGGGGCCGCGACGAGGTCATGTGCAGCGGCGCACTCGATACGGGTGATGTTCGCCCCGTTTCGACCAAGTCGCACTCCTCGCAGCTGGTTCTCGTGTCGGCTTTCGAAGTGGGCGCGGGAGACGAGTGGCAACTCCGCGAATATCGGCACTCCCGGTTCACGGGTTAGGACTCCCGAGAGCCAGAGTGCAGTCTCGGCCAGGGCGAGCGAGCGTCGACCGACGCCTCTGGGTCCGACACCCAGTTCCTTCAGCGCGAGACAGAGGGCATGGGCCTTGCCCCATGCCTCGGCGACACGTTCCTCACGTATGCGTTCTTTGCTCCGTGGCGCCTGCCAAGGGAGGCGGGTCGGCTGGTAGGCCTCTGGAGAGGATCGCGATTCATAGGTGACCTGCCCATCTTTGCCTTCGGTTCTCTTCATCTGTGACGGGCGCTCGACCTGGGTCCACGGTGCCGCGGTCAGCGGGAGCACCGACGTATTGGTGTAAAGGACGTCGGCGCCCATCGGGGTGACCGCGAAGATCCACTCCGGCAACGGCGGGTCGAGGAAGGAGTCACCGATGCCGGGCTCGGGCGGGGTGGCAGTTAAGGCGCGGGCGCGCGCCATAAGTGCCACCTGTGAAAAGTGCCCTCCACCGTCCATCTTCTTGGCCATGTCCGGAGTCTCAAGCCACCGGCGGTTGGAACCATGATCTCGCCCGTCCGCCTGGAGCTGGTGGTGACCGGGATCGGGGTGGTCTGTGCCGCGCTCGGCTATCCGCTGGGGGTCGGCGCCCTTGAGTACATCGGTGTTCTGTTTGCCGTCGCGGGTTTCGCGCTCGCCCTGGCCAGGACGCTAGGTCCCTCGTAAGCTGATCGACATGGTGGCGGGGGCAGCTTGGTGAATCGCTACGACGAGACCTGGCAGAGACTCTTGGAGTGGACGCGGGGGCAGACGTCGTCGGAGCGACTCGCGGCACAGATCGTCCTCGAAGGCTTTGAGAACGTCGATCCGTTGCCATGAACGATGCGCCCTACCATCACTTCGGTTTCGCTGGGCGCGTTCTTGAGGAGAAGCCCCTCAATCGCCTACGGTTTGGAGAGGCGGAGAAGCTGCTCGGCGAGGGAGCGCGCCTGGTCGACGAGACTGGAAGAAACCGTCTACACGGGGCCTCTGTCCTGCTCACGGCTCAGGTCACTCGCACCGCCCATACTTTCGAAGCCGTTCTCGCCGCCTGCCGGATCGGCCGTGGGGTGCAGGCGTCAATGATGAATCGATCTCTTTTTGAGGATGTCCTCGACATTCATTGGGTGGCTGCCAATCCAGATCTGGCCCCTGATCGTGCCGAGCAGCACGATCGTCTCGTTGCCTTGGCCGAGCACGACATCGAGACCAGATTTGAGCGCACTGACCGAGAGTTGACCGAGGGCGAGCGAGCCGAGTTCAATGAGCTGATCGAGATCTACGGGGGGTTGGGCCGAGCGTTTAAAGCCTCGTGGACCCGATCTTCATTTACCGAGCGCTTCGCGCTAGTCCAGGGTCGTTGGGAGGGAGAGCCGGAGGCCCGCCGCTACCTCGATTTCATCTACGAAGTGATCCAGCGACAAAACAATCTTCTTCTCCACAGCTCGCCTACCGGCTATCGGCAAACTATCTTCGTTGGATCTGCTGGACGTCGAGATCTCAATCGCGCCGGCCCCGACAATCGCTGGCGCGAAGCCTTGAGCCACGTGTGTAGGCGCCGCCTGAAAACTGGACCACCTGCGCCGGTCGAAAACTGACCCCCCTGGCGTGGGGCCGGAGTCATCCGGCCGGGTCTGGACGCTCGCCCGATCGAAGAGATCGAGGCGAGGAGGAGCGGGTGATCGACGTGGAGCACTGGGCGGAGATCAGGCGGATGCACTTCATCGACGGCGTCTCGATTCGGGAGATCCGCCGCCGTACGGGCTTGCACCGGGAAACAATCCGCCGCGCCCTTGCCGCAAAGGACCCGCCGGCCTATCGACGGCCGAAGGCGCCTTCGAAGCTCGACCCCTTCAAAGAAGAGATCGAGCGCCTGTTGCGCTCCGATCACCGCATGCCCGCCACCCGCATCCGCGAGCTGATCGCAGAGCTGGGCTATGAGGGCGGCAAGACGATCCTCGACGACCACCTGCGCGAGGTCAGACCGCGCTTTGCGCCCAGGCGCACCTACCAGCGCACCGTCTATCGCCCCGCAGAGATCTGCCAGTTCGACCTCTGGGAGCCGAGGGCCGAGATCCCGGTCGGCCACGGGCAGACGAGGCGGGGATGGGTCGTCACAAGCGCACTGGGCTTCTCGCGTGCCGGCGCCGGAGCGTTGATCTTCGCCAAGCAGGCTCCCGACATCCTCTGGGGCATGGGTCGCTGCCTGGCGAAGCTGGGCGCCCTGCCCGAAACCGCGGTCTGGGACCGCGAGGCGGCGATCGCCCCGAAAGGCAAGCCGACCGAGGCCTTCGCCACCTTTTGCGGCGCCCTGCCGCTCGGCTGGTCTATCTGCGAGGCCGCAGACCCCGAGTCCAAGGGCATCCTTGAGCGCTCCCACCGCTTCTTGCGCTCCAACTTCGAACCGGGACGCAGCTTCGCCTCTCCCGAGCACTTCCAAGCCAGCCTCGACGAGTGGTTTGAGAATCGCGCCAATACCCGCCTTCACCGCGGCATCCGTGCCGTCCCCGCAGAGCGCCTGGCTGAGGAGCGCGAGCGGATGCGGCCACTGCCCGTGCAGATGCCCGACACCGACCGCCGCTTCGTCATGCGCGTGGCCCAGCAGCCCTATCTTCGTTTCGACACCAACGACTACTCCCTCGACCCGCGGGCGGCGGGGCGGCGCGTGGAGGTGCGCGTCAGCCAGCGCAAGCTCACAGCGATCGAGTTGGGCACCGGGGCGCTCGTCGCCTCCCACCAGCGTTCCTTCGCCCGGCACATCACCTTCACCGATCCCGCCCACCAGCAGCTGCTCGACCATCTTCGCGGCACCCGCCGCCGCGGGCCCCAGGTCGACGTCGAGCTGCGTTCTCTGGCGCGCTATGACGAGCTGATCCCGGCATGACCAAGACTGCGGAGCTCACCCACCTCTTCCGGGCGCTGAAGATGCCGGCTGCAGCGAGGGCGCTCCCCAAGCTCGCCGAGCGTGCCCGTGAGGAGGAGTGGTCACACGAGCGCTTCTTGGAGGCGGTGCTCTCCACCGAGGTCTCCTCCAGGGAGTCCCACGGAGGGGAGAACCGGATCAAGGCTGCCCGCTTCCCGGCGCGCAAGACCCTGGAGGAGTTCGACTTCACCTTCCAGCGCACGGTGAAGAAGCAGGTGGTCGAGCACCTCGGCCAACTCGACTTCCTGCACGGCAAAGAGAACGTGGTCCTCTTGGGTCCACCGGGAACCGGCAAGACGCACCTGGCGATCGCCCTCGGTATCCGCGCCTGCCTGGCCGGGCAGCGGGTGCAGTTCGCCACCGCGACGGAGTGGGTGGCGCGCCTGGGAGAGGCAAAGCGCCAGGGCAAGCTCGAGGAGGAGCTGCGCCGCTTGGGCTTCGTGCCCTTGATCGTGGTCGATGAGGTCGGCTATATCCCGTTCGATCCCGAGGCGGCAAACCTGATGTTCAGCCTGGTCTCAGCGCGCTATGAGCGCGCATCTTTGATCGTCACCTCGAACAAGCCCTTCAGCGCATGGGGTGAGATCTTCGGCGACGAAGTGGTTGCCGCGGCGATGATCGACCGCCTGGTCCACCACGCCGAGATCCTCGGCCTCAAGGGCGACAGCTACCGCTTGCGCGACAAGGACCTGGGCTCTCCGCCGCCCAGGGACTGAGCGCTCCCGCCTGCTCCGCCTCGCCCTACGGGCTCGTCTCCGCAGGCGGGACCTTGACCTCAGGCCGATCTCTTCCCGACGCCGGGGGTGGTCCACTTTTCAACCGGCAGAAGTGGTCCGGTTTTCAACCGGCGTTGACAACGTGCGGGGGGTTTCTACATGGCCGGGCGCGTCCTGGCTGAAGAGTTCGGCTTCGACAAGGAACCAATGGCAGAGGTGTTTAGCCAAACGACGAACTACCTAAGGTCAGTCGAGAGCTTCCCGATGATCGGTGAGCTTTCCTCCGACGCATCCTGTCCCTGCGGGAGTGGGCGCTCAGTGGGGGAATGCCACTTGTCCTAGCTTTGACGGCCTCGGCGAGGTCGCACCTCTCATCCCAGCCACTTTGCCACGCGCTGTCTGGGCCAAAGGTCTCGAGATTCTGACCAACGACGCTCGCCGCTGCTTCTCAGAGAAGCTTCAGAAACTCGATGCGATCCAAACCGGAGGCGCTAACGATCTGATTGAGAGTTCCCTTTGCCAAGTCGCGGTTGTGCATCGGGACGACGACCCGATGAGCGTGATCGGGATGTCGGAAGACGTGGTGGCTCCCCTTGATCCGATCGAGTTTCCAGCCACAGCGCTCCAGCGCGCGAACCGCTTGGCGTGGCGTGACGGCCGGGAGCCGCGGCGTCACGCGGCGACGGTGACTCGCTCGATCTCGACCGGCCCAGGAATGGGGTCGCCGTGCGCGACGAGCGATTCGATGTAGGCCTCGATCGCCTCACGGATCATCGATAGGGCCTCTTCGCGGGTCTCGCCCTGGCTCGCGCAGCCAGGAAGGGCGGGGACGGCCACGCTGAACCCACCCTCGGCCTCAGGCGTCAGCACGACCTCGTACTCGCGGGAAGTGGACATCAGTTCAGCTTACCCGCCTGGGGCTGCCGTTTGCGGTTGCCAGGTCAGGGAAATGAAACCGCCACCTCGAATTTCGGGCACTCAAGCGCGCGAGTGCCCGAATGGCTGCATATCGGCGCATATCCGCACGCATTTGCGAATCGCAGCCATCCGGGGATCCGCTGCGAAACCCCTGCAAATGAGCATATTGGCTGCCGGTTGGGGTTGGAGGTCGGCCTAATTGCCATGCAGAAGGTCGTGGGTTCGAATCCCATCAGCCGCTTTTTCCCTGTAAATCAGCACTTTCTCTCACGATGTGGATTTTCGGATTGGGCGTTTTCGATCGCCTTCCTAGGCACGCGACGCTCGAACCATGACCGCTTTTTCGCCGTTTTTGGGCACTGGTGCCCGAAAACGGGCTCTTGAGAGGATCGGCGTTGATTGCGGAGTAGCGTGTTCGTCCCACGCAGTAGGTCGTGGGTTCGAATTTCTGGGGTCGCTGAGGTGGAGCCGCTGAGCTCGATTCGCCTTTCGAGCGCGCCAGAGCTATCGTCGAATACCAAGCAAAAGGAGGCTCGGGAACTGCGATCTCCTCGCGTCAATGACCGTCTGCGCGGCGCAACACGAGCAGGCTAGTCGTGAGCGCCCGCAAGGAAGGCGGGGTGCTCGTGCGCGAGCGGAAGCTCGGTCGCATCTACGCGCTTCGCTTCGGCGCCTATGGTGAGCGCCAGTACGTGACGCTCGGCCAGGAGCACGAAGGTTGGACCCCCGACAAAGCCGACGAAGAGCTGCAGAACGTTCTCGCCGATGTTCGCCGCGGGCTCTGGGTGCCGCCTTCGAAGAAGAAGCCACGGGGCAAGGGAAAGGGGGACCAGCCCGCTCAGGTGCCGACCTTCAGGCCGTTCGCCACCGGCCTGACCAAAGCGCGCGAGGGGCAGGTCTCCGAGGAAACGACCAAGCACGAAAAATGGGCGCTCGGGCACCTCGTTCCCTTCTTCGGCGATTGGGCTCTAAACGAGATCGAGGCCGAGGGGGTTGACGAGTACCGGGCCTTCAAGGTGAAGGAGTCCGAAGCCCGCGCGTGGGCGATCGAGCGGGGCAAGCTGAAGCGAAACGACCACGGCCAGATCCTGCGACCGCTCTCGGCGGGGTCGATCAACAGGACGATCGACTACCTGCAGTGGGCGCTCTCGATCGCGATCGAATACAAGCGCTTCGGCATCACCGAGAATGCCGCCGAAGGCAAACGGCGCCGCCTGCGCGAGAAGCGCCCGGCCCCGGTCTACATCGACAGCGCCGCCCAGGTCGAGGCGCTGCTTCAGGCGGCGGCCGAGCTGGATCGCGATCCCTACTACGAACTCGCCGAACGCGAGGTCATCCTCGCCACCTTCCTCTTTGCCGGCCCTCGCGCGCACGAGCTTGGCAATCTGCTTTGGCGCGACGTCGATCTTGCTGGCGCCCGCATCTTCATCGGCCGCTCAAAGACGGAGGCCGGGCTGCGCGAGATCAAGATCGCACCGATCCTGCGCGACATCCTCGCCGCCTACAGGGCGCTTGCCTACCGCGGCGACCCCGACGGCCTGGTCTTTCCGACCCTGACCGGTGCCCGTCGCGACTCAGACAACCTGCGCGCCCGCGTCCTCGGGCCGGCCTTCGAGCGCGCCGACGAGCTGCTGGAGAGCCGCGGCCAGGTGCCGCTGCCCCGGGGCCTCACCACCCACAAGCTGCGCCATGCCTTCGCCTCGATCCTGGTCGCGCTCGGGGAGGATCCGATCTCGGTGATGACCCAGATCGGCCACACCGACCCCAAATTCACCCTGCGTGTCTACACGCACATGATGAGCCTCGACCCCGACGATCGCGGGCGGCTGAAGGCCCTCGTGCGCGGCGAGCAGATGATCGCCCGCCCGGCACCGCCGACCCGGCCGGTCGACCTCGCCGAGTACGAGGTCCCGATCCTCGCAGCGCTCGCCGAGCGCGGCGGCAACGCCCCGCGGCGGGAGATCCTCAGCGCCGTAGGCGAGGCGATGGCCCGCCGCCACGGCGCGGCCGACCTTGAGGAGCTGCCGAGCGGCGAACCCCGATGGCAGCCGCGACTGGGCAAGACGCGCGCGCGGCTGGTCAAGCGTGGTTGGCTCGAGGCGACGACCTGGCGGGGGAATTGGGAGCTGACCGAGCGCGGTTGGGCGAAGGCACGCCGCGATCGGGTGCGCGGCGACCAGCGCCCGGTGAAGGTCGCCGAGACCGAGCTGGCGTTGGCGGCATGACCTCCTCGCCGTAGGGACCGTGGCTCTTGGCCTCCTTTTCGCCTGGTTCTTCGGCGGCTTGCTGGCCGTGACGGTCGTGACGCGCATCGTCAATGTGGTGTCTTGGCTACGGCCTAAAGGGTGGGCCTAACCGGACGGCATTCGCGAACCAAGCCTTCATCCGGCGGTTGCACGAGGTGTGCCCGTTGACGTAGCCTCAGTCGTGCGCTTGCACCTGGCGACGAGCCGTGTCTAGTCGTCGGGCATTCTTCGATTTCCTTGGCTACCGCAGGATGCGCCTCGTCGGCCCGCGTCAGCAGGGCGTCAGTCCGACGGCCATGAAGCAGCCTGAACGCTGCCCACGCAACCACGACGGCAACCGCAGCCATAACCAGAGCAGCGAGAAGCCGGCCTCCGCCAGCCTCGCTTGGGTGCCCACTGATTTGCAGCGCATAGCCGACCGCCTGCAAGACGAACCCCGTCGTCAGATAGGCGACCCCGAACTCGCCGAGCACCCGGTTCCGGCATCGGTCCCTGTGGACCCCGATTCCGGCACCGTACATGGTGTTCAGCATGGCCAGTTCTCGCGGCGTCAGCAACAAGCCTTTGGCGAGCAGGACCCCGCCGGTTATGTCGAGAGCCAGTCCAACGAAGAAAAGGTCGCTCAGGGTTAGGTAGTCAGACACCCCAGCGAGGCTAGGGATTGCCCCGGCGGCGATCTATCGTTTTCGGAAATGGAAGATCGCCATGGCTCGGACCCGATTAGGAGAATCCTTTTTCCGCTCCGTTCGGCGGTGGAGCTTCTCGCGTCTAGAGCAGAGAGAACCTTCCAATATGGCGAGGAGATCCAAGCCCGTCAGCCGCACATCATTCTGGCGTCGCGTGGGCACACACGCGATCTTCTGTCGCCTCTAGTCAGGCTAGTAGGGGCCTACTGGTGCCGACGAGCTTCGATGACTTTCTTTATGAGCGCGCTGGCGAAGATAAAGAGGGCGGAGGCGATGGCGCAGAACATTGCTGACCACCAGATCGGCAAGGGCTCGCTGTACTGGTAGTGGTCTGGATAGCCAAAGGGAACCGCGAAGGGGATCGCCAGGAGGGCGAGGAACGCGAAGCCGAGCTGCCCGGTCCCCAATCCCAGCAGAACCGAGGCAACCGACCAGATCGCGATTGCCAACTCGCCGTCTCCGCTGTTGGCGTTGAGCAAGATGACGGCGGCGGCCGCGCCAGCCAAGTAGGTCATGACAAAAGCGATCCGATTCATGTGTACCAAGTACCCCGAGAAACGGCTGTTGGTTTCGTGTGTCCTCTTGCCGGGCGTGCAAGACCGCGCCATGCCGCTTGCTGGCTGCCCGTCCTGGGCTATCCCCAGTCCCGAGGGCCGCTATCTCGCTAGTGGGACAGGCTTTTGAACCATCCCAGCATATCGCCGTCATTTTGGGACCCTACTGCGCATGGGTGCGGGAACGGCCGGGGTGCGCGGGCGATTGACGGCGGTTCCGTCTTGCAAGAATGCCGCATATCCTGTGGCCGTGCGTTGTGTCTTCTTGTTGCTCCCGGTGATTGCGGTCGCGACCGTGCCATTGGCAGTTCTGATTGGAGTGGCATCGGGCGCAGGCCCGGAACACGGAACCGTCGTTCTGGTCAAGCTTGAGCTGAAGGCAAGTAATGGCCTGCACGCGCACCTCGAAAACTCCGAAGACGGGACCGTCACCCTCGAACTGCGGAAAGAGGACCAGATCGCTACCTACAAGGTGCCCGGCGAAGCAACCGAAGGCGGGCTGAAAGCCCGCTTCGGGCGACTCGGTCTGATCGACGTCGCCTTCACTCCAACCAACACGCTGAACTCGACCGAGCCGGGGAAGGGCTGCGCGGGAGCGCCGCGGACCCTGCGCGAAGGCGTCTTCACCGGGACGATCGAATTCACCGGCGAGCGGGAATTCGTGCGGATCGAAGGGCCGCAGGCGACCGGATCGATGAGCGTGATCTCCCGATGGGAGTGCCCCGAAACCGAAGCGATGGAACCCTTTGCCCGTGTCTCGCGCCTGTCGGAGGCGACCTCCCGAGATGAGAAGCGGGAACGGGAATCGGCGACGTTGGCGGCAGCGCGTCGCGGTTTCTCGTCCTACTTCGTTGCGGGCGTCGCCCATCGCCACAGCGGCGGGAAAAGCGTCTTCTTGGGTGCCAAGCTCGAGATCCGCGAAGGTATGGTTATCTGGCGTGCGACCGAGGTCCGTGGCCCGGCCTCGGCCTTCGACTTCGACCATGCTGCAGGCACTGCATCGTTGCGCCCACCGGCCCCTTTCACCGGTCATGCGAGCTTTGCGGCCCGCCCCCACGGCTGCGGGCGGTGGCGAAGCACGATCCGGGTGCCGCTGCTCGGGGCCAATCCGATCGACACCGGTGGCCCGGGCTTCAGGGTGACCCTCCGTCCCGAATACCAGTTCTAACTAGCAGAAGCCCGTGAGGCCGCGGACGCGGGTGACCAGCTTTCGCAGCTCGGCCACCGTCATTCCGTTTTTTTCGGCCGTTCGGGTGGGGTGCCCGCGGAAGTTGCCGGCCAGCTCGATCAACCGCTTCACCCTCGCGGTCGACATCGTCGGGACCGGCACGCCAGCGAGCGCCTCCGGTCCGAGCAGTTCGGCGACGCGCAGCCGGTACCTCACCTGTTCCGGGTCCAGTTCGGTCTCTCTGGCAATCGCCTTGACCCCGTGCAGCCGCTCCGCCGCCGCGGTCACCCGCTTCAACTCGCGCAGGACGGTGGTCGGGTAGACCGGCAGCGGCAGCGGTTTCGGTGCAGGCTGTGAACGGCGGCGGGCTTCGCGCAGGGCCGCGGTCCTCAGCTCGGGTTCGCGGGTTTCGACGGTGAACGTCCGGTACCCGGTGCCCACATAAGCCCGCTCGTCTTCGGTCATCAGCCCACCTCCACGAAGCAGGGAGACTGGGGCAAACGGCGTTTCGTGGGCGATCGGGTTGACGGCACAGGTGGTTGACGTCTCGACTCTGGCTGGCCACGGACATCCGCTCTCGCCTTCGGGGATGCACTCCCCGTAGGCGAATTCGGGGACGGGGACCTCGCGTTCTTCGCTCACCGGCAAGCCGGCGAAGAAGGGCCCGAGCCAATATGGATCGACCGACGCCCGCTTCGCGTCGGCGCTTTGCCCGCTCGCTGGCGCAATGAAGAGCATCGCGCCCAGCACGGCAAAGAGGACGATTCGCCCTGCTCGGCCCATTGCCCCATCGTATTGCCCACATACGGGTAGGCGCCCGAACAGGCCCCTCCGGGCTCGAGCTTGTCAGAGAAGCTTCAGGAACTCGATGCGATCCGAGCCGAGGCGCCGATGATCTGGTTGAGCGTTCCTTTTGGCCGGATCGCGATGGTGCATCGGGGCTCGATGCCCTTGTCCCTCACCTCTATGCGGCGGCGATACTCGGAATGGAAGGCGAGGCGGCGCTACGAAAAAGCGGCCTTTGGAAAAGCGCCGCTCGGCGCCGAGTGGCGACCTTGGCGTTGGCGGCGCCTTCGCTGGTAGTTGAATCTCCGTCCTGCTCAGCCGCCAGCATATGTCCCATGACATTCGACGACTTCATGGCGATGGTCGAGAGCGAGCGTGCGGAGGTCCTGCCGATAGGCCTGGTCGGTGAAGTGAGGCCGACGCCTTGGATTCTCCGAGCCGGTCACGGCAAAGACGCCCGAATCCGCATGGTGTAGGCAGGGCTTCAGTGATATTGGTTGCTTGTGGCAGCGGCGAGGGCAACACCACCGCGGCGATCGTCTTCCTACTTGTCCCCACGGTGATCTATGGGCTCGCGGTGGCCGCCGCGCTCCGCAGAGCCGAGGACACCGCCGAGCGGCTTGTGCTGATCGTCCTCTTCCTTGTCTCCGCACCCCTGGGCCTGCTGATCCTCCTCTTCCCAGACAACAGCCCGTCACTCACGCGCTTCATCATCTCGCTTGCGGTGACCGGCGGTGTCGGCCCGGCCGTAGCCGCAAAGTGGCGCAAAGAGATGGCGGGCAGGGCAGTGTTCATTGCCCTCGCTGGAGACATCCTAATCCCGGGCCTGATCCTAGTAGGGTTCATCGCTGGCGCCATTGCCGGAGCCTGCCTCGAGTGAGATTGGAGCGCCTGAACTCGCTGCGGCGCAAAGGCGCTTTGTCAGACGACGAGTTCGAGGACCAGAAGGAACGAATCTTGGGCGGACACCTCGGCTCCGTAGGCGACCTTTGAACGCGCTGGAGCGGGACAAGGACTTCGCCACCGCGGCACGGCTCGGTCTGGAGTTCGGCGAAGACTTCGAGCTGCTGGAGGGATCCACACCAAGCGGCCCCGTGACGCCCAGCGCAGGGCGTCACGGGGCTCAACCTAACGAGGGTCAGCAGTGCGAGTGTTCCGCGCCTACCCAGATCTCATTGACCGCAAAAGGGAAAGTGGGAGCTGCTTCGCCAGCATTCAGGCACCTGGCGGTGGTACCACTCTGCCGAAACCACACAGCCTTGTCCGAATTAGCCCGGATCCGGCGATAACGACCTGAGGGAACCCACCGGGAGCGTCCTCTTGGGTCTTGAGAATGCGGTTTGCGGACCCATTCCCCGAGACCCAGGAGGACACCCGGAAGGTGAAGACACAAACGACGCGCCAAACCGTAGAAGTCAGGGCGGACGCCGAGGGGATCGTTTCTCACGCAGGTACTCATCTGCTGGCTGAGCTGGGGGATCGCGTCGGGCTCACCGCGGCGCTCTCGGAGGCGACGCGGCCGACCCGCGAGCGGCGCTCCGCCCACGATCCAGGCGTCGTCTTGCGCGACCTGATCGTCGCCATCGCCGACGGCGGGGATTGCGTCACCGACCTCGGCGTATTGCGCGACCAGGGGGCGCTGTTCGGAGCGGTAGCCTCCGAGAGGACCGCCCACCGGGTGATCAAGTCGATCGACGCGGGCCTTTTGGAAGCGATCCGCGGCGCCCGGGGGGTCGCGCGAGAGCGCGCCTGGGATGCCGGCGCCAGGCCCGAGGCGATCACCCTCAGCATCGACGCCACCCTGCTCGGCGCCGCCTCTGAGAAGGAGGGCGCGGCGGGGAACTACAAGGGAGGCTTCGGCTTTCACCCGCTGCTCTGCTACCTGGATGAGACAAGCGAGCCGTTGGCGGGCATCCTGCGCCCCGGCAACGCCGGCGCCAACACCGCCTCCGATCACTTCGAGGTCCTGCAACTGGCCCTGGAGCAGTTGCCCGAGTCAGACCTGGACCGGGAGATCCTCGTGCGCACAGACATCGGCGGGCGCACCCACGCCTTCACTCGGGACTGCCGCGAAGCGGGCATTCGCTTCTCGGTCGGCTACGAGGTCGACGAGCGGGTGCGCGAGGCGATCCTGCGCACACCGGAGTCGGCATGGCAGGCCGCGATCGACGCCGGGGGCAAAGTGCGCGAGGGCGCCTGGGTCACCGAGCTGACCGAGGAGGTCGACCTCTCCGCCTGGCCGGAGGGCACCCGGCTGATCGTGCGCCGCGAGCGCCCCCATCCGGGCGCGCAGTTCTGCCTCTTCGACGCAGAGGGCTACCGCCACACCGCCTTCATAACCGACCAGGAAGGAACCGACATCGCGACCCTGGAGCTGCGCCACCGCCGCCGCGCCAAGGTCGAGGACGAGATCCGCTGCGGCAAGGACACGGGCATGCGCAACCTGCCCTTTGCCGCCTTCTGTCACAACCGGGTGTGGCTGGAGCTCTCGCTGATCGCCCAGGAGCTGCTCGCCTGGCTCCGCCTGCTCTGCCTCGAGGGCGAGCTGGCGCTCGCCGAGCCCAAGCGGCTGCGCCAGCGCCTCCTGCACGTCGCCGGCAAGGTGGTGCGCTCCGCCCGGCGCACGACCCTGCGCCTGCCGCGCTCCTGGCCCTGGGCGCAGGCACTGGTGACGGCCTTCGCCCGGCTGCGCTCACTGCCGGGCAGAGCGCCACCATAGGCGTCCTCGCACCCAGCTGACCACCGATCTCCGCTTCGCGCCCCAACGCGGCTTCAGCCTGCGCCAAATGCTTCGCGAAGCCGAAGCGAAAGGGCCGGCAACCCTCGAGAAGCGCCACGGGGCGGTTCCGGTGAACCGCCCCGTGACTGTTACGTGCCTCAAGCGGGCGAACTACACCTGTTGAGGTGAAAACGCCGGATCAGGGCTAGTGCAGTTGTCTTCGCCGGATTGCTTGGTATTGGGAGCAAATGAATGAAGACCTCCAGTGCAAAGGCTTTCTCCTATCGTTCCCGTGTAAAACGTCCCAGGCCAAACACACGCGTGTCCGACGCTGCAGCCCCCAGGTCCCAGGGGGGCTTCGGGAGCGGACGGGGCAACTTCTTCGCCCGGCGATGACCCTTCGGGAGCGGACGGGGCAACTTCTTCGCCCGGCGATGGCCCTTCGGCAGCGGCAACAGAGACTCCCGCAAGCAAGCCGAGGGCAAGCACGAGACCCACAACAACGATCCATCTTTCTCGC
The DNA here is from genome assembly GCA_963770315.1 of uncultured Solirubrobacterales bacterium. Lineage (GTDB taxonomy): Bacteria > Actinomycetota > Thermoleophilia > Solirubrobacterales > 70-9 > VRUE01. The sequence continues at coordinate 1,276,953 of CAVYPC010000002.1, read as the reverse complement.
GTATGTCCTCCAATCTGGTCCGCCCAAGCGGTTGGCCGGGCGGAATTGATGCGTGCAAGGACCGATATACAGAGATTTTTTTAGTAGCGCAAATTAATGGACTAAAAGATGAGCTGACGGCCGATCTTTGAATCGGGCTGGTGTGGGCGCTGGCGAGCACCGATCGGTCAGACCCCGAACACCGGACATAAACCACACCAGCTTCGGTCGCTTGGTCAAGGTCGTGATCCTATGTCGGAACTTAAAGCGAGAATGAGAGTTGTCAGGGGGTACGACCGCTGCTCAGTACCCGGAGACGGAGACCAGCTTCGAGGTCTCCAGCGGCCCCTTGAACGTTTCCTCGCTCACCTCGCCGATGCCGCGCACGTAGTACTTGTGGTCGATTATGCCGGCGACCGTGCTGAGGTAGCTATCGCTGATGACGAACGTTTCGTCCACGGCGGTGACGTTAGCGCCAAGCCCTACGTCGCCGACGGGGACCGCCGCCGCTCCCCTTTCTATCTTCAAGCCGTGAACCACCGCCAGCAGAAGCGAAAGCACGCACGCCGAGCCCAGCACGCTCGAGCCACCTGCACGCCGGATCGGCCAGCGCTGATGATCTCTGCCACCGATTGCCCGAAGGTCGACAACGGCCACATCGTGCCGCGGATGTATCCAGCGGGCATGGGAGGTGGAGGGCCGCCAGGTCGCTGTCCACGAACCGGGGCGCTCGGAGTGCGAGGTCAAGTCGAGCAAGCTCGTCGGCGCTCGTGGTCCCTACTACCGGCGCACCCGTCCTCGGCAGGGCACCCAGACCGACGATATCGAGGCTTCTCTGGCCCACGTCGAGAACAAAGCCACCCCGGCGCTGCGGCAGATCGTCGCCGGCGAGCCGTTCACCGTGGAGCGCAAGGGCGCGCTGGCGCAGCTCTTCGGCCTACAGATGATGCGCGGCCCTGCCTTCTTCGCCAAGCACGAGGAGATACAGCGTTCGGTCCTCGAGGGCGCTAAGGAGAGCGATCTCAAGCCGAGGCACCTAGCTGCCGTCGGCGGCGACGTCGACCTCGCTCGAAGCCAAGTCATAGAGGTTCTCCTCAGCCCCACCAGTCGCTTTATGACGATGCTGAGTTACGCGATGAAAGTGGCCGGCATCCTCTCGCTGATGCGCTGGCATGTCGTGCGCTTCAACGGCTCGTTGCTCGCCTACTCCGATCATCCCGTCGTGCTGTGGCCGATGAACGTCGAGCGGACCCGGCCATTCTCCCGGCAGGGCCTGGGTCCACTGACGATGCTGGAGATCCGCGTCCCGATCGCGCCCGACGCCGCGATCTTGATGAACTGGATCGACTGCAGCGACGAGGTCGGGGTGCCGATGAAGCCGCGGGTCGCAGCCGAGCTGAACGCCTTTACGGTTTCCCAAGCGGATAAGGAGTGGATGCACCGACCGGGCTTAGAGCCCGAGATCGCCGACGACGTCTTCTCGCCCCTCTCCCGACTCATTGACCCTGCCTACGATCGGGTTGCCGCCGAATGCTCGGCGAGGAGGGCGCATGCCGACGACTTCCACAAGCGTTTCAAGGCCCGTAAATGGGTCAACGAGATCGACGTCGTTGTCGATATCGGCTCGCAATCGGCGCTTTGCGCCGCCGCCTAGTCAGCGCCTGCAGTCGAAGGCCGATCAGACCCGGCTGATAGAACGCGCCGATCATGGGCGTCCGTAAACGGGTCGAAGACGCTGAGCTGCTTTGGCGTGAAGGGCGGGCGGAAGGCTCGCTACTTATGGCCCTGATCGCCGCTTCCGCGACTGCACGCCGCAAGTACCCAAAGCTCTACGATGGCGAAGGCTTCGAACGCCTCCTGCTTGATGCGCGAAAATGGCGGCTAAGCCTTGAGTTCCGTGGCGCGCAAGTGCCCGTCGAGCGGCTGTTGTGGAAGTGGCTGCGATGCGAACTGGTCCACGAAGCAGGACTGCCTGTAGATATCCAGCTGACGTCGATCGCCGCGGTCGGAGAATTCTCGGCACGCGCTGGAGGGGCGCCCGACTACGAGCTACAGCTCTCCGAGGCCTGGTTGCATCATGTGCTCGACGTAGTGATCTACGAGCCGGTCAATCAAGATCTATTCCCGAGGGTTGGCGGGATACAGGCTGAATCGTCGCCCGGGCTCGTCGGCCGAGAGCCTTGAGTTTTTCTCGGTTTGGGGCATGGCAAAATGAAACCATGACCAAGGCTGAACTTCATCAGATGGTTGATCGCCTGCCGGATCAGGCAGTCGATGGAGCGGCGATCCTGCTCGGTGAGATGACCGATGGGCGGATCGATCCTGAGCAGGCATGGTTTTGGACCCGCGAGTGGCAGCAGCGTGAGCGCGAGGCGGACGAAGACCTCGCCGCTGGCCGGATAACCCGTTACGAGAGCGACAAGCAGTTCTTGGCGGCGTTGGACGAGCGCACGAAGCCACTCGATGCCGACGCGTGAGATCCTCGCGTCGTTCTGGCGCGACTGGGATCGGCTGACTCCCCAGCAGCAGAGGGCCTTCCGCCAGGCTGTGGCGCAGTTCATCGACGACCTCTCCGGTGGGGTTGAGGGCTGCGAACGCTCCGATAGCGAGCAGAGCGGTGTAGACGTCGACCACGCTGGTCTTGACGATTTCCACAGTGACCGCAGCGATCAGTCCGACGACCCCAGCGGCGACACCGAGGAGGACTGGTGCAGACGTGGGTCTCGGCGATGGCGACGAGCTGGCGGTGCAGGAAGATCGGGAAGACGAAGGCCGGCAGGAAGATCCCCAGCGTGATCACTAGGGCGCCGAGGAGGCCGCCAGCCAGGTAGCCGACGAAGGTGGAGAAGATGATCAGGGGCGCCGGCAGGATGCCGCCGATCGCAAGCCCTTCGACAAACTGGTCGTCGGTCAGCCAGTGGTGGCCTTCGACGGCGCTGCCGTGCAGGAAGGGAACGACGGTGTAGGCACCGCCGAAGGTGAAGAAACCTGCCTTCAGGCCCTCGAAGAAGATTTCCCCGGTGAGCGAGACGGTGATGGCTCCGGCGACGATCAAGACGACGCCGAGCAGGGCGATCGTGAACGAGCTGGTCCGGCCGAGCCAGCCGCGGGCGCCGCGCCATAGCTCGTAGGCGATCCCGCCGCCGAGCAGGATGAGTACGAAGCTGGCATTGGCCCAGAGGGTCAGAGCGAAGCCGGCGACCGCGATCAGCGCCAGCGGCACGTCGCTGATGAAGGAGCCGCCGAGTCGGACGAGCGCCCGCGCCACGAGCGCCCCAACCGCTGCGGTCAGGCCGTAGAAGACGGCATGGAGGTGACCGGCGAGGTTGGCCTCGACGTAGAGCGCCGAGAGGCCGAGCATGAGGATGAAGCCGGGCAGTATGAACCCCAGCCCGGCGAGAAAGCCACCCAGCTTGCCGCCGCGATGGCTATCCCTGATCCACCGATAAGCACCTGAGGAAACCCTCCGGGAACGTCCTCTTGGGTCTTGAGAATGCGGTTTGCGAAGACCCGTTCCCAGACCCAGGAGGACACCCGGAAGGTGAAGACACAAACGACAGCGCAAACCGTAGAAGTCAGGGCGGACGGCGAGGGCCTCGTCTCCCACGCCGGCGCCTTTCTCTTGGCCCACCGGGTGATCAAGTCGATCGGCGCGGATCTTCTGGAAGCGATCCGCGCCGCCCGCGCCAAGGCGCTGGCCAAGGCCTGGGACGCGGGCGCCCGGCCCAAGGAGCTGATCCTCGACATCGACGCCTCACTGCTCACCGCCCGCTCCGAGAAGGAGAGGGCCACCGGCACCTACAAGGGCGGCTTCGGCTTCCACCCGCTGCTCTGCTACCTGGCCGAGACAGGCGAGCCGCTGGCCGCCGTGCTTCGTCCCGGCAACGCCGGCGCCAACACCGCCTCCGATCACTTCGAGGTGCTGCAGCTGGCGCTCGAGCAGTTGCCCGAGGCAGACATCCAGCGCGAGATCCTCGTGCGCACCGACATCGGCGGGCGCACCCATGCCTTCACCCAGGACTGCTGCGATGCCGGCATCCGCTTCTCGGTCGGCTACGAGGTCGATGAGCGGGTGCGCGAGGCGATCGGCGAGCTGCCCGAAGCTGCTTGGCAAAGCGCGATCGACGGCGAAGGCAAGGTACGCGAGGGTGCCCGGGTCGCCGAGCTCGCCGATCGCGTCGACCTCTCGGGCTGGCCCGAGGGAACGCGGCTGATCGTCCGCCGCGAGCGACCCCATCCCGGCGCCCAGCTCTCGGTCTTCGACTGCGAGACCGGCCACCGCCACACAGCCTTCATCACCGACCAGGCCGATGAGGACATCGCCGCCTTGGAGCTGGGCCACCGCCGCCGGGCCAAGGTCGAGGACGCGATCCGCGTCGCCAAGGAGACCGGGATGCGACGCATGCCCTTCGCCGCCTTCGAGCACAACGCAGCCTGGCTGGATATTTCGCTGGCGGCTCAGGCGCTGCTGCGCTGGGCGGCGCTGCTCTGCCTGAAGGGCGAGCTCGCGCTCGCCGAGCCCAAGCGGGTGCGCCAGCGCCTGCTGCACGTCGCCGGGCGCCTGGTGCGCTCGGGCCGTCGCGTGGCGCTGCGGCTGCCGCGGAGCTGGCCGTGGGCCGAGGCTCTGGTCGCGGCCTTCGCGCGATTGCGGGCGCTGCCCACTGCGGCCGCTCCACACTGCGGCCGCTCCACACTGCGGCCGCTCCATAGCCCCTGCTGCCGTCCTCCTCGACCATCTGCCAATCCTCCGCCGCAAGGCGGCTTCGGCCTGCGCCGAATGCTTCGCGAAGGCGAAACGAGAGGCAAATCGACCGCGCAAAACTGCCCGGGGGCGGTTGCGTGAACCGTCCCCGGGCCCGTTACCTCACCTCAAGCCGGTGACTACATCGGTCGAGGTGAAAACGGCAGATCAGGGCTAGACGCAGAGCTCGTGCGCCTCGGGACCGGGGAGCACCTGATAGACCGCGAGCAGGCGAATAACGTCGCGGAGCGGGCGATCCGCCCCGCGGTGATCATGCGCAAGGTGCAGCTCGGCACCCAATCCGAGAACGGCAACCGCTGGATCGAGCGCATCCTCTCGGTTCGCGAGACCTGCCGCCTGCAGGAGCGCTCGGCGATCGCCTACTTGATCGAGGCGGCGAGCGCCGCCCACCACGGCAAGCCTGCGCCGTCGCTCGTTCCACCGTAGAGCGCAGCTACTCCCTCAAGCCGGCTGCAACCCCCTGAACGGGTACCCAATTTTTGTTAACGGGAGTAACAGATTTTGTTACCCCGGTGCCGAGCCGGCCCTGATTTCTGCGCAGAAGTCAGCCAGCGAAGTACATTACCTCCCACGGCATGGAGTTGCCAGCGCAGGAAAATCGCCGTCGTCGGGGTTGCCTGATCACCCGCATCGTCACCTTGATAACTGTCACGGGGTTGCTTGCCATGGCTGCGGGGAACGCCGCTGCCCATGCGCTGGAAACGATTACCGGGTTCCGCGCCGGGCTCGGCGACAATCCTGCACATGTCGTCACTACGGCGACCGCAAGGGACGCCGCCGCGCCTGTCGCCCGCGCTCATGGCTTCTCGCAACAGGACCTCCCGAGCCTTCCTTCGGCGGCTCAAGGGCCGGTGTCCGAAGTAGTTGGGGCCGAGAGCCCCGCCTACAGGATCAGCCGAACGCCTGCCGGTCTCATCAAGGTGGCGACCCCGGCGCAGCGGTTGCACAGCAGCTTCACCAGAGCGGGAGTGTCGGTGAACTCGGGCGGGGCGCGGGTCATTCTCAGACTGCGTGCCGCCGGGTACGGCTCCACGCTTACTCCGGTAGGCCGGGTCGTTCCAAGGGCTCACGCCAACCGCGTCGTCTACCAACATCCAGGCTTAAGCGAGTGGTATGCGAATGGGCCGCTCGGTGTAGAGCAAGGTTTCACTATCCCCCGCCCCCTCTCGCGCCACGCGTCTGGACCATTGACGCTCTCATTTGTAATGGCCGGTAACGCGCATCCTGTGCTCGCGGCGGGCGGGCGGAGCATCGCTTTCTCTCGCAATGGCCAGACCGTGCTGCGCTACACGGGCCTCTCGGCCAATGACGCTAAGGGCCAGGCGCTGCGCTCTTGGCTGACGCTCGAAAGTGGCCGGGTCGTGATGCGCATCGACTCGCAACGCGCCCGATACCCGGTGAGGATCGATCCGTTCATTCAGCAGGGACCAAAGCTCACCGGCAGCGAAGAGAGCGGCGAAGGGAGCTTCGGCCAGAGCGTGGCGCTCTCCTCGGACGGCAATACGGCCCTGATCGGCGGCCCGGAGGACAACAACGGCGCCGGCGCGGTATGGGTCTTCACTCGCTCGGGTTCGACCTGGACCCAGCAGGGGCCGAAGCTCACCGGCGGCGAAGAGAGCGGCGAAAAGAGCTTCTTCGGCTCGAGCGTGGCGCTCTCCTCGGACGGTGACACGGCCCTGATCGGCGGCCCGGAGGACGACAACTATGCCGGCGCGGCGTGGGTGTTCACTCGCTCGGGCTCGACCTGGGCCCAGCAAGGACCAAAGCTTACGGCAGGGATCGGCATCACCGCGGGCTTCGGCTCGAGCGTGGCGCTCTCCTCGGACGGCGACACCGCTTTGATCGGCTCACCCACCGGGGGTGAACACATGAGCACCGGCGCGGCGTGGGTGTTCACTCGCTCGGGCTCGACCTGGACCCAACAGGGACCAATGTTCACCGGCGACGAAGAGATCGGCGCAGGGAGCTTCGGCCAGAGCGTGGCGCTCTCCTCGGACGGTAACACGGCCCTGATCGGCGGCCCCTCCGACAACACGTACATCGGCGCGGCGTGGGTGTTCACTCGCTCGGGCTCGACCTGGACCCAACAGGGACCAAAGCTCACCAGCAGCGAAAAGAGTGCCCATTTTGGCTGGCAAGTGGCGCTCTCCTCGAACGGCGACACCGCATTGATCGGGAGCGCCGGCAACGGCGTCACAACCACCGGCGCGGCGTGGGTGTTCACTCGCTCGGGCTCGACCTGGACCCAACAGGGACCAAAGCTCACGCGGGAAGAATCCTACTTAGGCCTTGGAGGAGTGGCCCTCTCCTCAGACGGCAACACGGCCCTGATCGGTGGCGACGAGGAAAACAACGGCGCCGGCGAAGCGGCGGTGTTCACTCGCTCGGGCTCGACCTGGACCCAGCAGGAACCGGAGCTCACCGGCAGCGAAGAGAGCGGCGAATTGAGCTTCTTCGGTTCGAGCGTGGCGCTCTCCTCGGACGGCAATACGGCCCTGATCGGCGGCCCGGAGGACAACAACGGCGCCGGCGCGGCGTGGGTGTTCGCGCCCGCTGGTGGACCGATTTCTGGGGCCGCACCACAGGTACAAACGCTGCCCGCCAGCGACGTCACAACCACCGGTGCCACGCTCCACGGTTCAGTCAATCCCAATGGCGCCGCATTGTCCGATTGCCACTTCGATCTCGGCACCACTACGGGTTATGGGCGAACGGTCGGCTGCGACCCATCATCCGTGGGCGCTGGGAGCGCCCCAGTGGCGATTTCCGCGCTTATCGGCGTCGACCCGGGGGCGACGTATCACTATCGGCTAGTTGCGACGAACGCAAACGGCACGGCGGATGGCGAAGATCAGACGTTTACGACATCCGGGACGCAGAGTCCCGATCCGTCGGGCGCTTGGGGTCTGATTGTGAGCTCGGCGCCGGGGTCCTCTGAGATGGACGCAGCACTCACCATTGGCGGGTGGAATCCGGCCGCGGGCACCTTCACCGGCAGCGGTCATCAGCTAGCTGTGATTTCTGGTCGCCATCTGATCCCCGCTCACGGCGCAATCAACCTGGCGGGTAGATTTGTCCAGCACCTAGCCACCTATTCGTGCTCGATCCTGTTGCCATGCGTGTATCTAGCTCTGGACCTGCCTGACTCGACCTTGCTCACTCTCAGCGGCTCCTCGTCGTGCCTTCCTCCATTTTCAATGTGTTGGACAGGGACCGGTACGGACAACCATGGCTTCAAGTATTCGTGGTACGCCTGCAAGGGGTGTGCTGGGAGACTTCCGAGCCAGGTCATCAAGAGATTCTCCCAGTCGGTTGCGAAGAGCGACCAGGAATGCTCTGACTTTCTCGGCGCGGCCGGAGACTCTGGTGCAGGCACCCTTGGGCCATGGGGCGAGGTTGTGAACTGGGTTTCTACTGCTCTGTCCTTCCTCTGCGACGCTGGCAGCGGAGATGCAGCGGCGATAGCAGCCGACCCACCAGATTCAAGGTACGGCTCTATCGTGTCGCCCGAGTTCGGCAAACCGCTTTGGGTTCCTCGTGGCGTGCCTCGCCGACAACAGAGACTTCTGCAGAAATGGATCGACGAAGAGCGCGAGGACGCCGCCCTGCGGCACGCGCTGCGCGTGTCTCTGGAGCGCGCCGAGGGAGCTACCGAAGCCGGCGATGGTAAGTGGACTCTGCGTCAGATGATCGCAGTGTCGGAGTTCGCTCGACAGGACGCAAGCGCCCTTTATGAGGAGGCACACACGCTGGTCAAGCTGCGGCGAGCCCTCGCGGCCACCGGAGCAGTCAATCCGCTCATAACCGCGAATGAGGTGCGGCGAGCACAGAACCACCTCAAGCGGCATGGTTTCCGGCCCGCAATGCGACGCCTACTGATCCGCGCCGGGGCTAACCAGTCCCAGCTGACCGACCTGCGAGCGCAGATCGTACAGGCGTCTCCTCGTAAGCTCCGGGGCAGAGTCTTTAGTCGCTTCACGAGCCCGGCGTACATTGGGCGGCTCACGACATTCGCCGACCAACTCAAGGAGTACGCCGTGACGGTGGCAGAGCACCCACTCGGTTAGTGAGATCTCAGCGTCACGACATCTGGGATGTGCATTGTGCGGATAGCCGCTGGTGGGTGCTGACCAACCCGACCCACTACTAAAGCCAAGACGACTTCAAGAGCCGCGACGTAATTCTTACGTTTCACGTCGGCTTGATGATTCGAGTGTGGTCACAGCAGGAGCGCCAGGGTCCCGGTCGCGCCTGAGCCGGCGGCTACACTGCCTGGCTCTTGGCGTCGCTGGCAACAGGCGTTCGAGGCATACGACGGCGGCGACGAGGCCGAGAACTTCCAGTCCGTCGGGATGCGGCTGCGGGAGTGTCTGCTGTCGTTCCTCGACGAGATCTGTGGCGACGAGTTGGCGCCGGAGGGCGCGGCATCGCCGAAGCGCGGCGACTTCAAGAACTGGGCCGACCTGCTGGCCAACGCCGTGGCTCCTGGCGCGAGCGCCGCCAGGCTGCGGTCCTATCTCAAGAAGATGTCGGGCGAGACGTGGGAATACGTCAACTGGATCACTCACGCGAAGAACGCGATCCGCATGGATGCGGAGATCGGGTTGAAGATGGTCAAGCATCTTCTTGGCTGCTTCACGGCGGCGCAGATGCGCCCCTCGCGAGCGAGCACGCGCTGCGAGGAATGCGAGTCGTATCGAGTCGTCGCCCGCACTTGCGGGGTGTGCGGCTGGAACGATCCCGAGTATGAGCCGGTCAAGGTGCCGCATCTGACCGAGGATGAGATCGCCGAGCGTCTTGCGGAGCCTTGCACGCCCAGCTCAGACATCTCGACGTTCATCACACCGGACGATCTCAGGTAACCGAAGGATCGGGCCAGGCCTTGAGGGCGGGAGAGGCGACGGCTCACCAGACCCCGAGCAGCTTCCCCACGCCGGCAAGGGCGCCCACCACCGTTACGGCATCGGCGGCGGTCCCCAACCAGGATGGAATACGGCGTAGGTGACCCCAGAAGGTAGGCAGCGCCCGCTTGCCAGCGGCCTCTTTGACACGACTCCCGGCGGTGGCAGTTGCTCGATCGGGAGCCTTTGCGACCGGACTGCTCAGCATCGCAGTGGTGACGTCCTCTCCATACTTCACGGCATTGAGCCACCCCTGGCCAAAGGACCGCTGTTGGGTGCTGAGGCGCGGGCCTTCGTAAATAGTCAGCCTGCACTCAGCCGGGCTCCACGATCTGCCCTCGATCAGAACCCCACTGAGAGCACCTCGGCCGAGGGATCAGCGGGAGGCGAAAGAAGGATGATCAAGCCACCGCAGCCAGACTACAATTCCCAGCTACAAGACCGAGCGTTTATAGCTCAAGGAGGGCATGTGCCTGGATGTTTTGCGGGGATTGCTGAGGTGATCTCTAGGCCGGGCAGAAGGCGTGGGAAGAGCAAGCGGCTATTTCGCCCTTGGGGTCCCGACGGGCTTCGTGCAGCTTTCGCGGGCGTAATCTGCCTTACTACTCTTGGACTCTGTTCGCCAGCATCGGCGGCGATTACCCGTTCGGGCACGCTGCGAGCGACCGTGGCCGACAACTTTCGTGCTGGCCGGTCGACCACCAGATACAGCCTGGAAACTGCCGGGGAAGAGATTCCGCTGCGGCCGACCACTCTCACGGCGGAACCTGGGGAAAGAGTCGTGGTCACGGGCAAGATGCGTGAAGGCCTCATCGGCGCCGTCCGGAGTTCGACGAACGAGCCCCAACCCCTCCTAGCACCGTCGCTCCTTGGCGCTGGCGCAGGGCAGGCCGCCGAGACTCCCGCCGAAGAAGGCACGCGCAAGGTCGCGGTGCTGCTGATTAACGTCCCCGGCGGCTTTGGCAGCACTTGGTCGCCCGAAGAAGCGCGGTCGAAGGTCTTCACCGCGTCGAACTCCGCCAACGCCTTCTACAAGGAGGAGTCCTACGGCGAGATCTCGTTGACGGGCAAGTTGCGGCCCGACGGCGACGTCTTCGGGTGGTTCACGCTCGCCCCCAAATCGGGCGGATGTCCCTACGAAGAATGGGACGACGAAGCCGACCACCTCGCGGAAGAAGCCGGCGTCAACCTCACCGACTACCAGCACGTCATCTACATCTCCACGCTTCAGTTTTCTTGCAACTGGTCGGGCATCGCGGGTGTGGGCGGAACCCGGGTCAACATCAACGGCAACGCCGCATCCGGAGTGATCGCGCACGAGCTGGGGCACAACCTCGGGCTGGAGCACGCTGGGAGCTGGACCTGCACGGAAGGTGGCGTCCGGGTCCAGATCAGCGGCACCTGCACGACCAGCGAGTACGGGGACCTGTTCGACACGATGGGGAACGCCGCCGCCAACCGGCACAACAACGGCTGGAACCTGGCCAAGCTCGGCATCCTCGGCCCGGAAAACACCGAGACGGCAACGGAATCGAGGGTCTATTTGATCCGGTCCGCCCTCACCAAAACGAACGAACCGACGGTGCTACGGATCGCGCGCAAGCGCGCCCCTAACCACTTCGTCACGTCCTGGTACTACCTCGAGATCAGGCAGGCCGGAGGCGTCTTCGAAAGCGGCTCCGACGCGTCCATGACCGGCGTCTCGATTCGGGCGACTGCGGAAGGAGCGTCCCCCGAAACGCTCCTGCTGGATGCGAACCCCTCGACCGCGACGTTCGCCGACGCTCCTCTGCAGACGGGGGAGATCTTCGACGGCGGCCGGGTGCAGATCAAGACCCTCTCAGCCGGGGCGGGGAAAGCGACGGTCGAAGTTCAGCTGAACACGCAGCCCCCGGCCGCTCCTGGCGATCTCCACGCGACGGTCAGTGCGGACGGGGTGCAGCTCGATTGGACCGACAGCGACAGCGCCGAAGTCGAGCGCTATTTCGTCTACCGCGACGGCGAACAGGTGGGCAACGTCTTCACTCCGAGCTTTCTCGATTTTCGCCCTCTCGCCGGAGAACACGAATACGTCGTCGTCGCCGAGGACGACGAAGAAAACCGCAGCGACCTATCTGCGCCGCTGACCGTCAACGTCCCCGTCGTCTCGGGTCCGACCTGCGCGCAAGGCAGCTGCAAGGTCGCCTTCCTCTACTCGGGTGCGCCCGCTGCGTGGACCGTTCCACCGGGCGTCGGAGAAGCATTCGTGACCGCCGAGGGCGCGAGGGGCGGTGGTCGCGCCATGGCACCCGAACGGAGTGGCGCATCCGGAGCTCGGATCTGGGCGACGCTGGGGCCGCTGACGCCCGGGCAGACGGCCGAGATCAGCGTCGGTGGGAAGGGCGAGACCTATGCCGAAGGGGGCGCGGGAGGCTTCAACGGCGGTGGCGGCGCGGGCCGTGGTGGTGGGGGCGGTGGCTATACGAAGCTGGAACTCGAATCTACGCTTGAGGTCCTCGCCGCCGGCGGCGGCGGTGGCGGTCTGGACGGGCACAACGGCTCGTTGATCGTGACCGGTGGCAGGGGTGGAAGCGGCGGTGAACAGGGCGTCGCCGGCACGCGCGGCGCGCAGACCGCCGCGGCGGGCGCGACGCTCAAAGGCGGCGCGGGGGGCGCCGCCGGCGGCGCCGGCGGCGCGGGTGGAGAAGGCGGGCGGGTCGTTGGCTCATCCACCTGTGAAGGCGGCGCGGTTGCTGGCGCGTCCGGGGGCACCGGGGACAGCTCCATCGGCGGCGGTGGCGTTGCCGAAGCCGGCGGTGGCGGAGGCGGCGGCTACGTCGGCGGCGGGCAGGGCGGCGCGGGCGCGAGCGACACGTGCGGCGACGCGGCCGCCACCGGTGGCGGCGGGGGTGGCTCCAGCTTCGTCGCCCCGGGACACCTGGTCGGCGGCGAAAACGCGGGAGAAGGCGACGGCTGGCTGGGGATCGAATACGACGACCCAGTCATCGCGGCGACCGGCGAATACACGACCTTCGGCGGCCAGGAGCTCTATGTCTCCGCCGGCCTCGGGGTGCTGGCTGGAAGCTCGAGCCCTGAACCCGGCCCGCTGGTCGCGAGCCTGGTCAGCCCATCCGCCCACGGCTCCCTGACCCTGGAACCGGACGGATCCTTCACCTACGCGCCCGAACCCGGCTTTCTCGGCTCCGATTCCTTCGTCTACCGCGCCGCCGACGCGGCGGGCGACTACGCCGACGCCACCGTCGTACTCAACGTGGCCGGCCCGCCGTCCGCCGCCGTCTCCTCGCCCTCGCCGGCCGGAACCTACGTCGTCGGACAGGCAGTGCAGACGGCCTTCTCGTGCAGCGAGGGTCCCGGCGGGCCGGGCCTCCTCTTGTGCGACGACTCGGACGGCGCCACGAGCGCGGCGGGAGGCGCGGGCCACCTCGACACGGCGACCGTGGGCCACCACACCTACACGGTGACCGCCGTCTCCGAAGACGGCCTGACGGGCAGCACGTCGATCGACTACGAGGTCGTCCCGGCGTCGGTGCCCAGTGAAGGAACGCCCGGCGGCTCAACGCTCCCCGGCGGCCCGGCGCCCCCGGGCGACACCGAAACGGGACCCCCTCAGATCCAATTCCCTTCGCCAGCCGCAAGCGGCTCGCTGCGGGAGCTGCTGAGAACGGGACGAATGGACGTCCGGGTGCGACTCGGCGGCGCTGCGAAGCTGGTGCTGAGCGGGCGTGCCAAGCTGCGGCCCGGCGCCGGCCGCCCGGCTCGACCGAAGAAGCTCGTCACGGTGCTCGGGTCGAAATCCGTCAGCTTCGCTGCCGCCGGCGAGAGGACGGTGACCCTGCTCCTGACGCAGAAGGGCCGCAGGGCATTGCGGCACCTGAGCGTGGTGAGCCTGGTCATCATCGCCGAGGCGACCGACCCAGCTGGTGAGACGGCGCGGAAGAGCTGGGCCCTGCGGCTCGGCGCTTAGTCGCCTTCGGCGAGGCTCCTCAGGTGTCGCCGATTTGGCTACAGGCACCCCGAGACGTGATTAGCGATCAGACATCAGTAGGAGGGGTGGTCGAGAATGTGGCGCGACCCCGTGGGCTACTTCTCTGTCTCGTGCGGAAGCGTGCGGGCCGCTCAATCTGGCCGCATCCATCGGTTGCGACCAAAGCAAAGGGCCATAGGCGTGGAGGCCGTTCTCGCCACGGACCCGACAAAAAGTACTCCACTTGCTCTCTGGCGCGGCAACGCAGGGGTCCCAGGACGGCCGGCGCGGGCGCCTCGGATAGCTCGCTGGAACCGGCTCGCCATGTTTTGGGCACTTCTCGCGAGAAGTGCCCAAAACCCTGCATATCCGCGCATATCGCTTCGTATAGCAGCGTGCGTCCGCTCTCGCAGCGATGCCTAAAACCGCCGCAAATGCCTATAGTTGTGGGGGCGCGGCTCCCAGGTGACCTTGGCCATTGCCATGCGGAAGGTCGTGGGTTCGAATCCCGTCAGCCGCTTTTTCGCGAATCCCCTGCGTGTGGGGGGTTGGCTCCGGGGCGGGAGCCCGGAACAAAATCAAACCATCCCCGCATATCCCCGTTATTCCAGGCACTAATGTGCGTTAGTGCCTGGAGCCACCTGGATGCCCGGCGATGACGCCCACTTCCGCCGGTTGAAAGTGGACCAACCCCAAGTAGTCGCCATCTCGGGGAAAGCGGCGCTCTTCCGGCTCAACTCAGCCCGGCGTGCTGTTTCGGCGTCGATGGAGTCGCCGCATCTTTTCGCGACTGCCGCAGGTGGACATCGAACACCAACGGCGACGTCCGCTGGTGTTGAGGAACAGCCAACCACAGTCGCGCCCGGGGCAGCGGCTGACACGCTTCAGGCGACTTGGATCCTGAAGCAGCCCGATCGCATCGGCGGCGATGGCGTAGCGGACCCGTCGTGGGCCCCGTGCGGGCCAGTCAAGCTCGTAGGAGTCCTCGCCAGCCAGCAGAGCGGCGCGCTCGACGGCGTGGGCGTAGTTGCTCATCAGCACCTCGAGGTCCTTCCCGGCGGGCTCCTGGCCTCGGCTGATCAGAGAGAAGAGACGGTGCAGGGCGTCGCGCAGCGCACGGGCGCGGCGTAGCTCGGCGGCATCCGCCCGCTCGGCATCCTCGCCGAGCAACTCAAGGCGCCGGCCCCAGCGCTCCAGCATGTCCTCCGTGCGCAGCACGTCGGTCCGTTCGGGATCGACGTGCGCGTCCTCCGGCGACCAGTCGACGCTGTTGGCGTAATCCAGGCAGAGCGTCTCTCCCCATAGATGGATCGTTTCGGGGGTCCGCGACATGAGCTTTAGCTTACCAGTTAAATCTATTAACTGGTAAGGTAGCCGCCTCCGAAATCCAACCAAGGGGGTGATGCGGGTGGCAGCGCGAGATGTGGCCAGCAAGGCCGTGGTGGCAGCGCGTATCTCCTGCAAGCTGCGCGTTCGCTACGGGGAGTGCGACCCCCAGGGTGTGGTGTTCAACGCCCACTTTCTCGCGTACTTCGACATCGGCATCACGGAGCTCTTTCGGGCGGCGTTCGGCGGCTACCAGGCGATTATCGACCGGGGCGTCGATTTCGTGGTCGCGGAGGCAGGGCTGCGCTACCGCCGCCCGGCGCATTTCGACGATGAGCTGACGCTCGAGGTCGCTGTCACCGGGCTGGGAACCACGAGCATCACCACTGGCTATCGGGTCCTGCGCGAGGAAGAGCTGCTGGCTGACGGAACCCTCCGGCACGTTTTGGTCGAGCGGAGGAGGCTGGTCGAGCGCGAAGCGGACGCGAAGACCGCGATCCCGGACTGGATACGGGAGGGGCTCGCCCCTTACATCGTCAGCTCGGACCTGCGGGCGAGCGACTGAATCGCCGAGCCACCGCTGAGACCGGCGGCGGCCCCGGCGGAATCAAACCATCACCTCCGATTTCGGGCACTTCTGCGCCGAAGTTCCCAAATCGGTGCATATCGGTGCATATCCGCACGTATTGCTGATCGCGGCCGTCAGCAGCGCCGCTACGAAGCCCCTGCAAGTCGCCACATTCGCGGAGCGCGGCGTCTGGAGCCCGGCCTAATTGCCATGCAGAAGGTCGTGGGTTCGAATCCCATCAGCCGCTTTTTCGTGAGGCTGTCGCACAAACCCCCTGCTTTTCGGTCCGTTCACGCCGAGAAAATGGGTCATGCCTCAGAACTTCCTCAGCTGTGACCGTGACCAGCCAATGCTGCTGCCGCCGGACCTGCGCGAGTGGCTCGACGAAGATCACCTCGCCTGGTTCGTGATCGAAGCGATCGAGGAGCTCGACCTCGAGCCCTTCTATGCCTCCTACCGCGCCGATGGCCACGGCCGCGCCGCGCATGACCCGAAGATGATGGTGACTCTGCTCACCTACGCCTACGCGGTCGGTGAGCGTTCCTCGCGAGGGATCGAGCGCCGCTGTCGCGAGGACATCGCCTTCCGGGTGATCTGTGCGAACCAGGCTCCCGACCACGCGACGATCGCCCGCTTCCGGGTCCGCCATCAGGAGGCTCTCGGAGACCTTTTCGGTCAGGTGCTTCGCCTCTGCGCCGAGGCCGGACTGGTCGAGGCTGGAGTGATCGCCGTCGATGGCTCGAAGTTCGCCGCGGCGGCGAGCGACAGCGCCATCCGCACCTACGAGCAGATCGCCGCCGAGATCGTCGAAGAAGCAGGACACATCGACGCCGCCGAGGACGAGGTCCACGGCGATGCTCGCGGCGACGAGCTCCCCCAGCACCTGGCCCACGGTGAGGGCCGCCGGGCCTGGCTGCGAGAGGCGAAGAAGCGCCTCGACGCAGAGCGGGCCGAGCGGGAAGATCCGGTCCCAAGGGCACGCGAGGAGCGGCTCGCCCTCTGCCGTCGGCGGTTGGTCGAGGACTGGCAGACCGAGCACCGGGCAAACCGCGACTACGAGGCCTATCGCGCTCGCGGAGTGATGAAGGACGGTCGCCCCTTCGGCGCCCCACCGAAGCCCTACGAGCCGCCGGCCGAGCCCGAGGGCAAGGTCAACACCACCGACCCAGACGCAAAGCGAATGAAGTTCGGTCGCAACTTCATCCCCGCCTACAACGCCCAGGCCGTTACCACCGAAGGCCAGATCATCGTCGCCGCCGAGATCACCACCGAGGGTGTGGACTTCGAACAGCTCGACCCGATGATCTCCGCCGCCGAGCGGGAACTCGAGGGCGCCGGCATCACCGAGTGCCCCGGGGTCGTCCTCGCCGACGCCGGCTACTGGTCAAACGGTCACATCGACGCCCTGCGCGAGCGCGGCATGACTCCGATCGTCGCCCCCGACACCACCCGCAACCGGCCGCGGAAGACACGCCTCGGCGGGCCTTACGACTTCATGCGAAGAGTGCTCGCCACCGAGTCCGGCGGCACTCTCTACTCACAAAGACAGTGGATGGTCGAGCCGGTCTTCGCCCAGATCAAGGCGAACCGAAGGATCGAGCGCTTCAAACGAAGAGGCCTGGCAGCCGCAAGCTCGGAGTGGCGCCTGATTGCCGCCACTCACAACCTCCTGAAGCTCTACCGGCACTCCCTGGCGGCCGCGACAGCCTGATGGGGGGCCTTCGGGCGCCTGCCGTTTTCGCAGATGTCGGATTGCGGCGTCGTCGGCGCAAATCAGTGGGGTTTGTGCGACAGCCTCTCGTGAATCCCCTGCACGTCGGCGGGTTGGGTTCGGCGCGGGTCGCCGAAACAAAATCGAACCATCCCCGCATATCGCCGTTATTCCAGGCACTAATGCGCATTAGTGCCTGGAACCGCCCGGATGCGCGGGGATCGACGCCGATTGCCGTCCTTGAGCGATACTCCGGCTTACCTTGACGGACACGGCAGTTATCTCAATCGTCGGTATCGCTGTCTCCGGCATCGTCGGACCCGGTGTTGCCGCTCGCTGGGCCCGTGCCCGTCAACGGGCCGATCATCATCATGAGCGGAGTGAAAGGCGCTACGAGGATCTTGCCCGTCTACTCGATGACGCTGCACAACTGCTTGCGCCTGGGGCCAGCCGCCTGCGGGCGATGGCAGACAATGACGTAGATCCGGCTGAACTTGGTACGTGGCCCTCTCAGGTCCATGCAACCTACGAGCGTCTCTTGCTTCGGTTGTCAGCAGAGGATCCTGTCAGCGAGGCCTATCTCGCTGCCCGTGACCACCTTGTCGGTACTGCAAAGGCCTTTGGGGATAAGCGATCGCACCTCGAAATCGATGAATTCGTCGATCGTTTTGAAGAGGCTCGAATGACTTTCCTCGCGCAGGCACGACAATGTCTCGCAGTCCAGTCAGGGAAGGATGAGCGTCGACCTCTCTGACCTCGAGATCATCGAGGCCGTAGTTCATGACGTTCCAAGGCCCGGTGGGGCAGAGTCACTGCTTCTCACGGATCGCCCAGTCGCCCTTGATCCCGAGCTCAATTCCTACTTCCACGACAAGCTGCTGGAAAGTCTCGGGGGCCGTGGCGTCGCAATCGAAGCAGATTCCGATGAGCCTGCGGCCGTCCGCGAAGGGGTGCGGAGCATCCTCGCCGACCCCAGTACCCACATACAGGCCTCTCGGGCGATGGCCACCCATCTTTATGAGCTGCAGAAGCGCACCAACTCGCCAGGTCTACTCACCGTGATTAGAGCCAGGGCCGGCGGTGAGGAGGCAGTCGGCGTCTTGAAGCTCGAGCGTGAGGTCGGTGTCCACGTACTGATCGACAATGTCGGTGGCCAGCGCGTCATCGATCTCGAGTTCCTCCGTGACCTGACGCTCACCCGCAAGACTCGCGTCTTCAAGGCAGCGGCACTTCGCCTCGACAATCTCGACGACCCACTCTCAATGGTCGGCCTCGCCTCTGACGACCAGCGCAGCCGCGTTGAGGCGCGCGGCCTGGCTCGCTTCTTCCTCTGTGACTTCCTCGGATGCCACATCGCAGGAAGTCCGGAGAAGGCAACCCACGATTTCTGGAACGCGGCACAGGACTTCATCAACTCCGACGTCACTTCGCCTGAACGCCAAGGCCGCTATCAGGTCGCCATCCAGGCATACCTTGAGGAGCCAGATGAACAGATTGCACCCGAAGCGTTTATGCACCGTGCGATCGATGAGAACGACCGTCCGCGCCTGCGTCAACGCCTTCGCGACGAAGGCCTCGACCCGCAGCGTGCGATCGCCAAGGATACGGCGATGATTGCAAAGAAGATCGAGGGCTTCCGCCTCACCTTTGACCACGGCATGCTCCTGGTTGGCCGTCGTGACGACCTGTCAGCCGAGCGCCTAGAGCTGCCCTCCGGTAACCATCCTGGTCCTACGCTCATTCACGACTCGATCAAGAAGTTCAATGGCCGCTGAGTCCGAAGTACCGCTCGACGCCCCTCTTTCGGGCGCATCTGTACTCGTCAACCCCGACCTCGCTGCACGTTTGCAGCCGATGTTGGGTCGCGTATTGAGGTAGGTCAGAGCAGGCCGCGAATTCCGGCGAAGCGCTCAAGTACCTCAGCGAAGCTCGGGTGCGGCCGAAAGAAGAGGCGGCGGCACTCCTCTTCATACCCGGGCTCGATGGCCGCTCGGAGCTCATCGGATGGGAAGAGGGCGTCGCTGGTCGTGAAGCGGAGGCTCGGCGGAGGGCGATGGCTATGCGGGAAGAAGGTGCTGCTCTTCTCGTCGTAGTCGGTCTTGATCTCGTCGTACTCGTCCGACGCCAGCATCGCCGTGACCTCGGAACGGCCGGCAAGGACATAGAGATCTGCGTAGTGGCGAACGTCACGACCCAGTGGAGTGCTGTCCTCCTTCAGCCGCTCAACCTTGCCGTGGATGGCGAAGAGCTTCTCGACGAACGTGCGCCGGAAGTGCAGGAGGGTCATCTCGAAGGGCTGGATTCCCTCGACATCAAGCTCGCCAGCGGCATCCCGTTCGATCAAGAGCCCACCGACGATCGAGGAGATCTCGACCGTGGCGGTCGGCTGCTTGCCGCTCTGGATGCCAGGCTCGAGACGGACGGTCGGCGGGAACCCTTGAAGCGCGGGGAAGTGCGAGCTGTAGAGGAAGGTGTCCATGCGCCCGCGTCCGCCGATCGTCTGGGAATCGGCTGGGACGTACTCCAGGCCCGGAATGGCGGTGACATCGCGGTTCAGCATTTTCATCGCCCGGTTGATTGCCCGGTCGTTGGCCAGCGGTGGCTCCACCGCCGGGTCGACGAAGAGGTCGATGTCCTCGGAGAAGCGGTCAAGCAGGTTCCACCCCTTCGAGAGGCTGGTGCCGCCCTTGAAAACGGCACGCTCGCCGAGGGTCGTGGCGATCGTGCGCAGGATCTCCGTGATCCAGTAGTCCTTCTCGACGAAGGTCTCCGGCAGGCTCGAGTCTGCCGCAGCCGCCGTAAGGAAGGCGGCAAAATCGGGGTGCTCAGCGAGTCTCATCGCGCTTGCCACGCGCGCGCGTTGGGCAGTGCGGCCAATATGCCGAAGTCGAACTTGCTGATCGGGTTGAGGCTCTCACGCAGTTCCCCGAGCGCGGTGGCCGGAGCGTTGGCCTGCTCGCCGAGTGCGCCGAGCATGGCTCGTACACGCGGTGGCTCCGAGAGGGCAGCCTTTGCGAGTCGCTCGAAACGCGCCCGGTCGGAGAGCATCGAAACGAGGCGCCGCGCCGTCTCCTGGGGGGATAGGTCGCTGTAGCGCGCGCGGTCGCGCAGAAGCTCGAACAAGGCGCCGTCGGATGCGTCGAGCTCAAAGCGGGAGGCCGGGCGTCGGGTGCGGACGTCGGCATCTCGCAGCGTGCCGGGCGCGGCGCTGGCGGGCGTCGCGAACTCGGGGCGAGCCGGATTCTGCGTCGAAAATCCCAGTGCGGCCCCCGCGCTCAGCCCGGCGGGATGGAACGGCGCGCTCAGGCTATGAGCGACCGCCGCACTGGCGCTTGGTCCAGTCGGGCCGATGGCGGTCTGCTTGGATCGGTAGTAGAGCCCCTTGTGCATGCGCTGCAGCTCGCCTTTGCCTGCCAGGCGCGAAAGAGCATGGGCGACTGCGGTCGCCGGCAGGTCGCGAAAGTCCGACAGCGACCAATAGCGCTCGCCGCCCGCGCGCACCCGCTCGTAGACGCGGGTGGCCGTGCTGTTGGGGCTGGGCCCCCGGCCGCTTCGCTTTGGCTTCGGCATAGCGTCAGTCTAGCCTATCTGGCAAGTTTTTCTGTTGTAGAACTTGCCAGATACTTACCCGAGCCTGTCTCTGCGCAGAAATCAAACCGAGCCCGTCGATTTCGGGCACTTCTGCGCCGAAGTTCCCAAATCGCTGCGTATCGGCGCATATCCACGCGTATTCCAGATCGCGGCCGTTACCGGCCTCGCTGCAAAACCCCTGCAAGTGACGATGTTCGCTGTCCGCCGGCCTCGAAGAGGGGCCTAATTGCCATGCAGAAGGTCGAGGGTTCGAATCCCTTCAGCCGCTTCGCTTCGATTCCCCTGCACTTCGGCAGGTTGGCCTTCGCGGGGGAATATGGAACCACCCCCGCATATCGCCTCCATTTCAGGCACTAGCTGTCCTACCCACAGACGTTGTGAACGCGGCTGATCGGCGGCCGGTCTCCCAATGAGCTGTGCGGGCGACGCCGGTTGTAGTAGCGAAGGAAGGATGCCAGGGCCCTGGTGCGCTCAACTGAGTTGGGCCAGGAGTGGGCGTACGCCCACTCCCTCTTCAGGGTTTGGATGAATCTCTCCACCTTGCCGTTCCAGCGCGGCGTGTAAGGCGGGGTGAGGATGTGGCGGGCGCCGTAGGTGGCGAGAAGTGCCCGGAAGGAGTTGGACCTTCGGTAGGCGAAGGCGTTGTCGCTCATCACCGCCTCGGGCGGCTTCATGCCGAGCGCCGCGAAGTGCTCGATCGCCCGGCCCAGCACCGCCGCCGCGGTGTCCCCGCCTTGGTCGGGATGCTGCTCGACGTAGGCGTAGCGGCTGTGGTCATCGATCACGCAGTGCAGGTAGACGTAGCCAACCCCGGCACGTTTCTCGGCACCGGTCTTGTCCCGCACACCGGTGACCGCGTGCCCGGGGCGATTGAAGCGCGCCAGGCGGGCGACGTCGACGTGAAGCAGGGCTCCGGGGGCAGACCACTCATAGCGGCGGTAGGTCTCCCTGGCGCCCTTGCATCGCCGCGAGAGCCCGTGGCGGTGAAGCACCTTCCAGATCGTCGAGCGAGACCGGCGGCAGATGCCGGCCAGACGGCCGGGGCCGAGGTTGGTTTGTCGGCGAGCCCTGAGGATCGGCTCCTCCTCGGCGGCGCTGAGCCGCCGAGGCTGACGATGGGGCGTGCTGGGGCGATCCGCCAGCCAGCTTCCCGCCCTTCGCTCTGCCTCGTCTGCCTGGCGCCACCGATGCCACCAGCGATGGGCGGTGGCGGGCGCCACGCAGAAGGCGGCAGCTGCCGCCTTCTGCGTCATCCCCGACTCGATCGCTTGCACCAGCGCGAGCCTGCCCGCCGGTCCGAGAGCAGCGTTAGCGTGAACCTTCATCCGGGTCCTCCTTGGCTTGGGCGTCAGAACCACAAGCCTCTTGGAGGGCCCGGATGCCTCTCAGGCGTTCACAACGTGTGTGGGCGGGTCAACTAGGTAGCGGTTCGGACTGAGCTGCTGGGGATCGGAGGGGTATGCGATAGGTAGGTGCACGGTCCAGACGAGCTTGCCCGTGGGCGTTATTTCGTCGATGTAAGAGCCATTCACCTCCGAGATCAGGAAATTGCCGTCTGCCAGCGGCGTGTCGCCGTTCGGTGAGCCCAGAAAGTGGGGAGGTTCGTGGCTGCAGGAGGTCGGGCTGCCAAAGGTCCTCAGGATCTTCTTTGCGTGGGAAATCAACAGCACGCGACAGTTCTGCGCATCGGCCACCGAGACTGTTCCGTCCTTCAGCAGGTAGGCGTCGTCGGGCTCGTGCAGGTAGCCCGGTTCGGATCCAGTCACCCCAGGGTGGCCGTAGGACCAAAGCAGCTTCCCGGCCGGGAAGGAGAGCTGGACGATCCGCTCGTTTTGCTCCTCGTTGGAGATGATCCCAGTGCCACCGTGGATGAAGAAGGCGTCGTCGGGAAAGTAGAACCCTCCCGGGGGCGCCGGGTGGGCGCGCGAGGGAAAGTGCCAGAGGATGTGCTTCTGCGCATTGACGACGAGCAGCCTGTCGTTGCCGCGGTCGGCGATCAACAGCCGCCCGGAAAACGGGGGCTTCGCGGGGGCCGCCGCCGGTTTGGGCTTCGTCAGGCGTTTGGGGCTTAGGGCGATGACCGTTGCCAGCGGCGCTTCGTCGGAGCCCGTGCCGCCGATCAGGTAACCGGTGGACCCGATCACGGCTGCGCTGCCACCCGCGATCGGCCGGGGAAGCCTGCCGGCGGCCACGACGTTCAGGTGCCCGGGTTCGAAGCGCCAGATTCGATCGGTTGGCGTGCCGCCTGCTTCGCCGCCAAGAACATAGATGCTCCCACCAAGGACGAGGGCGTTAGCGTGCGAGACCGCTTGGGGCAGATGGCCGACGACACCGGCGGTACCGGCCTTTGGGTTCACTTCTCGGATCGCGTCGCTGGCGGCGCCCCCGGCAGTCAAGCCGCCGAATGCAAAAATGCGACCGCCGAGCGCGGCCACCGCCAGGTAGCGGGCCGGAACGGGCAATTTCGCAACCTGGGTAAAGCTTGAGCCGTCCGGGGTCGCCAAGACGGAGTCGATCGGATTGGTCCCGTCGTAGCCACCGAGTACGTACGCGAACTTTCCCAACGTCACCGCGCTCAGGTCGGAGCGAGCCGTGGGCAGCGTGCCGATGTCTTCGGCGGTCGTTCCCGGGGTGACGGTGCCCCCCGGTGCCGCCAATGCCTGGACCGTGTCTGTGCTGGTTTCGGTGCCGCCGCCGAAGACGAGCACTCTGTTGCCGAGCATGGTTGCCGCCGTGTCATGCAGGGGAGCGGTGAGCGAACCTACATCCCGGAGATGGCCTCCCGTCGCGTCGAGCGCAAAGACACCGCTGACCGAGCTGCTCGAGGAGTCCAGGCCGCCGGCGATCAACGGCCCATCCTTCGTAGCGACCACCGACTCGCCCGAGATCGGGGCGGGGAGCGGGATAGGAGTGAGGTGCGTGGCCAGCGTTGTCGCCACGATCGCCTGTGTCGGATCGGACCCCGATGGCCCTCCACCTTTCGAGCCACCAACGGAAATCACGACCACCACGATTACCGCGACGATCCCGATCGGAAGGAGGAGGCGACGCTGTCGCTTTGCTCGTGAGAGCTTGGCTCGGCTTGATCGCTTGCGCCGACCAGCGATCAACGGCTAAGCCGGCGTTCTCGCTGGGACAGCGACATCGGCGTCTCCAGCCCGTCCTAGCCAGCGCAGCGTGAGGAGAAGGGCTGCGGGAACGACGAGAGCGCCGCTGGCGGCCAAGAACCACAGCTCGCCCGCGTCACTGCCGGCTCCGAAGGTGTGCCCGATGGCGAGCAGCCAAAAGACAGCGGTGAGCCGGTGGACGCGGCGCCAGCGCGCGGCGCCAATCCGATCGCGGAAATAGTAGGAGAGCCCCAGTGCAGCCAGGCCGTATCCGGCGACGATCCCGATTCCGGTCCAGAGCGGGCGGTATGGACCGACGAACGGAATCGCGATGCCCGCCAGGCCGGGGTTGAGGAAGGCGTCGCCGAGTAGGGAAACGCCGTGGATTGCGACCATCGCCAGAGTGGTGAGCGAAAGGGCCTCGTGGATCGCGCGCAGATCCCGCTTGTTCGCCCCCTTGCGCTTCGAGCTCATCATCAGACCGACCGCGACGCTGGCGCTGGCCAGGAACAAGGCGGCTCCGCCGGCAGCCCGGCTGGTGATCCAGAACAGGTGCGGTGCAACATTCACGAGGCCACCGCCAACTGCCCCAGGGACCGCTCGGCGGCAACCACGTCGACGCTGCGGTCGTCGTGGATGACAACGCCGCCATGCGGCAGCCATTCGGCGGCATGCTCGGGCCCGGAGAGCAGCGCCGCCTTCGCGTAGACCTCGGCGAGCAGGGCCGAGGGGGCGAGGGCGGTCACCTGGACGACGCCGGTGAAGGCCGGCTCACCGCTGCGGGGGTCGAGGATGTGGTGGGCGGCGGCGCCATCGGCGCCGACCCAGCAGCGCCGGCCGATGCCGCTCGTCGCCACGGCGCCGTCCCGCAGTCTCAGCTCATGCACGGGGTCACCGCCGAACGGGTCGTCGACCCGCACCGTGCGCTCCTGGCCGGCGCAGCCGCCGATGCGGATGTCGCCGCAGCAGTCGACCGCGTAGGTCCGGTGTTCCCGCAGGGCGTCGCCGACCAGGTCGGCGACCAGCCCCTTGGCGATGCCGCCACTGTCGATTCGCACCCCCGGCGGCCGGATGATCGTGCCGACGTCTTCGTCGATCTCGATCGAGCGCCAGAGCCGGGACGGGTGCGGCTGGGCAGGCGCGCGCTGCGGGCGACTGGAGAGCGCCTCGGCGAGGGAAAAGGGCCCGGGCCCTTCCAGCGAGTGCCGGTAGCCGGCGCGCTCGATGTTGTCGAGCAGGGTCGCGTCGACGAGGCCGCCGCTGCGCGAGCCGGCCGTCGCCACCGCCGCGGCAAGCTGGCGCAGCAGCAAGCCTGCCGGCACCTCGTCGCGGGGATCGCAGTTGAGGCGGGTCAGTTCGCTCTCCTCGCAGAAGCGCGAGAGCCGGCGGTGGGCGTCGAGCAGATGCGAGCGCGCCTCGTCCGCTGCCACCTCGCCACTGCCGGTATCGGCGCCGCGGACGTGGACCGTCGCGGTGCCGCCGAAGCATTCGAAGCTGCGGTGCGCTTCGCTGCTCACGATTGGCTGGTCGTGACCGGGGCGGGTTCTGGTTCGACGAATTCCGGTTCCGGTTCGGCTTCGATGAATTCTTCTTCGACCGGTTCGACTTCGGGTTCGACCGTTTCGGCTTCGCTCGTTTCCAGTTCTTCCTCGCCGCTGGACGGTTCCTCGGAGTCGGTGCTGTCGCCCGTTTCCGCCACGTTCGCCTTGGCCGGGTGCTGGTCGGCGCCGCCGTTTCGCTGAGCGACCGTCGAGGACGTGTCGCCGAGGACCGGATCGTGGCCGGTCGCCATCTGCACGAAGACGATTCCCCACAGCAGTGCGAAGCAGACCAGCGAGATCGCGACGACGCGGCCTCGCAGTTCTCCCGCTTTCTCTCGCTGGGCGCGGAGGCGCCGCCGGGCCTCGCGCTTTCGTTCTTGCATTTCGAACTTATCCATGGTCACACCTTCGTCGGGGTGCGAAAACGGCCCCTAAACGGACGCTGAGAATGCTCTTAGCCTTAGAACCATGGGCCGGCGGCGGAATAGGTGAGCAGCGCCAGCGCGGTGCCGGCGAGGATCGCCAGCCCGAGTGCCATCGTGCGACCCCCGGCGCCCGCCAGCCGAGCCTCGGGTGGCCCGTTGCGTCGCCAGTCGGGGAGCACCAGGGACGGGATCTCGAGCAGGTGTCCGAGAACGTGCAGCGTCATCAGCGCCACCCAGGCGATGAAGCTCAGCTTGTGGGCGAAGATCAGGGTGTTACTCGGCGGCCCCGCGACCAGCAGGGCGACGCCGGTGCCGAACAGGGCGAGGGTGGTGAGGACGACGCCGGGTGCGAGCACCCGCAGAGCGAGATTCGGAAGGCCCTTGCGGACGTAGGGCGGACTGCCGGTGTAGTAGCGGGCGAAGCGGTAGCCGGTGCTGGCGAGCTTCAGCAGCACCGGCGGGATCAGCAGCATGCCGATGAAGATGTGCGGGCCCAGCAGCGGGCCGATGAATGGAATCGTCGCCCCCTCGGCGGCGAGTAGCACCAGCAGGGCCGCGGCGGCGGCGCCGGTCAGGCGGGCATTGCCGGTGACTCCCGGGTTCGTCTGCACATCGTTGGACTGATACACGGGGCGGCATGCTCGGTCCGCCGGCTTGAGAGCGCCTAAGCGTTGGCTGAGAGATCTCTCATCTTTGGGGCAGGGCGCGGGAGCTCAAAAGAGACCCGGGCGCCGCCCAGGGGCGAGTCATCGACCCAGATCCGGCCGCCGTGCAGCTCGACGATCGAGCGGGCGATGCCGAGGCCCAGGCCGCTGCCCCCGGAGGCGCGGTCGCGCGCCTGCTCGCTGCGGTGGAAGCGGTCGAAGACGCGCTCGCGCTGCTGGGGCGGGATGCCCGGCCCGTTGTCGTCAACCGACACCACCAGGCCGGCACCGTCGGCTCGCGCCGAGAGCACAACCCGTCCGCCAGACCCGGCGTGGCGGGAGGCGTTGCTGAGCAGGTTGCGGACTACCTGGGCGATCAGGTCGGGATCGATGCGGAGAGTCTCGTCGGGTAGCTCGCCGAGTTCGGTGACACCCTCGTGTCCACTCGCGAGTCCGCTGAGGAAGGGGCCGAGCTCCACCTCGCGTAGTGCGGGGGCCACGCCCTCGTCGAGCCGAGCGAGGGCAAGGAGGTCATCGACGAGGCGCTCCACCCGCCGCATCTCCGTCAGCGTCATCACCTCGACGCGATGTATCTCGGCGGCGCTAGGGCTCTCGCTGCGGGCCAGCACTTCCAGCTGGCCACGGATCGCGGTGAGCGGGCTGCGCAGCTCGTGGGACGCGTCGGAGACGAACTGGCGCTGCTGCGCGAAGGCCCGGTCGAGGCGGTCGAGCATGTGGTTGAACGCCTCCGCGAGCGTGCGCAGCTCCGCCGCTGCCGCCGGGCTCGGATCGAGACGGGGGGTAAGGTCGCCGGCGTCGACCTCTGCCGCAGTGGCGGCGAAGCGACGCAGCGGAGAGGCGGTCCGTGCCGCCAGCAGGTAACCGGCGAGGAGTGCCGCCACGAGGCTCATCCCGCCGATCACGAGGAAGGTCTTCTCGACGTCGGACTGGGCGTCCGCGATCGGCGAGATCGACAAGCCGTCGCCCGACTCGGCCGCTGGCGCCCCGGGCTTGCTCGACTCGCGTGCCTCCTCGCGCTTGATTACCGCCGACTCGTTCGACATCTGCGCCCGCACGGCGATGAAGACGACGGCGAAGGCGAGGACGACGATCGTCCCGATCGAGAGCGCCAGGCGGCCGCGCAGCCCCAACCTTCTCCAAGCGGAGCTCATCGGCTCTCGCTCAACCGGTACCCGACCGAGCGCACGGTCTCAATCGGCAGCGGCGAGCCGGGCCGACCCAGCCTGCGCCGCAGATAGCCGATGTAGACCTGAACCACATTGGTGCCCGGATCGTGGGCGTAGTCCCAGACCGCGGCAAGGATCTCATCGCGGCTGCAGACACGGCCGGCGTGCCGCATCAGGTATGCGAGCAGCTCTGACTCGCGGTCTGGGAGCCGGACCGCGTGGCCATCTCGGGTCGCCTCCCGAGTGACCAGATCCAGCCGAACCCCGCCCGCCTCCAGAGTGGTTTCCGAGCCGTCGCCCGACTCGCGCAGGCGGGCGCGGACGCGGGCCAGGAGCTCGTCGAAGGCAAATGGCTTGGTGACGTAGTCGGTGGCTCCAAGGTCGAGCCCCTCGACCCGATCGGCGATCTCGGCCATCGCGGTCAAGAGGATCACCGGCAACGCCGGCTTCGAACGCCTGATCGCGGCCAGCACCTCGATTCCGTCGCGCCCGGGGAGCATCCGGTCGAGGATCACGAGGTCGATGTCCGGGGCCAGCGCCTGCCGCTCCCCGGCGATGCCATCGGCCGCGACGCTCACGCCGTAACCCTCGGCTTTGAGCCCTCGCGCCAAGAAGTCGGCGATCCCTGTCTCGTCCTCGACGATGAGGATCTCCATCCTGCCGATGCTACGCGCTGGGACCCCATCGGATGCGAGGCAACGGGGTGAGAGATCTCTCACCTTGGCCTTAGGCGGCGCTTATCCGGCGCGGCGATTTTGGCCTCGATCAACGTGCCCGCTCTGACACCCGCTAAGGCACTCTTCCCGCTCCGCCTCTTCCTCGGCCTGACGTTCGTCTACGCCGGAGTCCAGAAGCTCAGCGATCCGGGGTTTCTCCATGCCGGCGCGCCCACCTACATAGGCACCCAGCTGCACGGTTTCGCGAACGGCACGCCGGGCGGGTTCATCCTGACGACGTTTGCGGCCCCCCACCCAGCACTCGCCGGCGTGGGGGTGGCGATCACCGAGATCCTGATCGGGCTGCTAGTCACCGCCGGGCTCGTCACCAGAATCGCCGCCGCCTGCGGACTGGGGCTCAACCTGCTGTTGTTTCTCACCGCAAGCTGGCACACGACCCCTTACTTCCTCGGCCCGGACCTCGTCTTCACCTTTGCCTGGCTGCCCTTCGTGTTGGCGGGGGCGAGCGGGCAGCCTGCCCTCGACAACGTCGTCAGACGTCCCTCGGCGGCGATGGCGCGACGCACCCACCTACGTCCGATCGAGGGTGACGGCGATATCCCTCCAGCCTCGACCCGGCGGGTGCTGCTGGCGGAGTTCGCTGGCATGGCGATCGCGATCGCAGGCATCTCGGCGCTGGCGAAGGGAGGCTATTCAGGGTCCCGCATGCTCACCGCGGGTTCTGGCGGATCGGGTGCCCGTGGTGCCTCAAAGGCCGGTTCGGGTGGCAGCACCGGTGGTGGCGCTGAGGGCTCGCAGGCGTCCGCAGGCTCCTCTTCGATTCCCAGCGGGGCCGTCAAGCTCGGCCCCGCCCGGCGTCTACCGAGCGGCCAGGCGGCCACCTATAGCGATCCCGCCGACG
Source organism: uncultured Solirubrobacterales bacterium (assembly GCA_963770315.1). GTDB lineage: Bacteria > Actinomycetota > Thermoleophilia > Solirubrobacterales > 70-9 > VRUE01. Next base: position 1,247,669 of record CAVYPC010000002.1, on the reverse strand, counting down.
GCTCGCCGGACATCCTGATCCGCGAGTCCGATGGCAGCCTCAAGGCATTCAGCGCCGTCTGCACCCACGCGGGCTGCACGGTCGGCTACGAAGGCGGTGTCATCGTCTGCCCCTGCCATGGCGGTGAGTACAGCGCCGAAACCGGTGAAGTGATCGCGGGTCCGCCGCCAAGTGGCCTGGCGCCGAAGAAAGTACTGGAAGCGGGCGGGCAGATCTACGCAGTTCCGAGCTGAGGCTAGTCCTAGCAAGGAGCCCTCGGCCTCGCCGCGTAGAGGCACTTGTCGGCGAGCTGGACGCCGCCTAGTGGGTGTGGTGGGCCCGCCGCGCACCGTCCACCACGAATCCCAGGTGATCTTGATGATGACCGCGGTTATGCCGAGGCCGATCAGCGGGTCGGCGATCGGTAGGCCCAAGGCGACCACGGCGGCGCTGGCGACGACGGCGAGGCTGACGTAGGAGTCAGCGCGGGCGTGGTTGCCATCTGCTATCAGAGCGGGGCTGTCGAGGGACCGGCCGGCGCGCGTGCGGATGATCGCCGCGATCCAGTTGTCCGCGAAACCGATTGGACCGGCGGCGGCGAGCGCGAGCAAGTGCGTGGGGGTCTCGGGGTTGATCAGGCGGGCGACCGCCTCATAGCCGGCGACGCAGGCGGAGATGAAGATCGCCAGCACGACGAATAGACCGGCGCCGCGCTCGGCGCGCTCCGAGCGCAGAACGAAGGCGATGCCGAGCGGGATCGCCGTCGCCGCGTCGCCGAAGTTATGGATCAGGTCGGCGAGCAGGGCGACGCTGCCGGTGGCGACGTAGATCGCCACTTGGGCTCGGGCGGTCAGGCCGAGGACAGTGAGAGACAGGCCGACGGCGCGAAGGCCCTTCCGCGAGCGCTTGATGGTCGGGTCGATCAGGCCGTGGCCGTGCCCATACGCGTGATCGTGGGGGCCGTGCCCGTAGTCGGGATGGGCGTGTGGCCCACTGTGCGGATGCGAATGCACCGTGGCACCGTGGCGGTGGCGGTCGCCTCCGAGGGGGGGTGTAGTCCAGTGCCGCATCCATGCGCCCATCTTAGGAGCGGGGCTCGGGGCTAAACGACGGTGTGCTGAAAGGATGACCCCGATGATGCCGGCGGCGGCCATCACGTAGACGACGGTGAACTTCGAGTGCCAGTGCTGGAGGGCGGCGAAAGCGCCGAGAGCTATCAGGGCGGTGTAGACGTCAACCACGCTGGTTTCGAGGATCGTCACCGTCACCGCCGCGATCAGCCCGATCACCGCCGCCGCGACGCCGAGCAGGAACGGGTGCAGGCGCTCGTTCTCCGACACCGCGACGAGCTGGCGGTGGAGGAAGATCGGGAAGACGAAGGCCGGGATGAAGATGCCGAGCGTCATGACCAAAGCGCCGCCGAGACCCCCGGCGGTGTAGCCGACGAAGGTGGAGAAGATGATCAGCGGCGCCGGCAGGACTCCGCTCATCGCCAGGCCGTCCCCGGCCGAATGGCTCGGATCGTGCTAGTCGCCGATGGGCGAGATCCGACTCGGTGGTCTCGCTCGCCGGCTCTCCGCAGGAAGCGCGGAGCAGCGGAGAGTTCTGGCACGACCGCCGCCGCCGGCCCAAGCACCGCGTGCCATGGTCTGTGAGAGTCCCGCGGATAGGGTTAGGCTCTTCGAGGGGTGCGAGCGCCTCTTCGGATTGTCGCCCGGCGTCGCGACGGCTTCGGCAGGCGTGAAAGGAGACTGAGATGGCTCGTTACTACGACAAGATCGCCAGCCCGAGGAGCGCAGAGGAAGTTTTCGACTATATGGCGATGTTCTCGAACGTCACCGAGTGGGACCCGACCGCTGCGCGTGCAAACCCGGTCGACGGCAACGAGCCTGGCGAGGGGTCACGATTCCAGGTTCTGGTTAGGTGGATGGGTCGCGAGATCCCGCTCGAGTACACGACGACTGCGTACGAACGTCCGAAGCGGCTGGTGCTGCGAGCTGAGAACTCGAGCATCGTCTCCGTCGACACGATCACGATCGAGCCGACCGACTCCGGTTGCGAGATGGTCTACGACGCGCAGCTGACGCTGAAGGGACTAATGCGAATCCTCGACCCACTCTTCGGCCTCGCCTTCAAGCGGCTGGGAAACAATGCCGCCGCCGGTCTTCGACGTGAGCTGGCCAGCGCTGTTCAGTTGCGCTCACAGTCCGGAGTGGAGCGGCGCCGGCCAGCAGAATAGGTCGGGCGGCGGAGTTCATGGCTCGGAACGCCGCGGCCGCTCACCGCCACCCCGGCTTCGCAAAAAGGGTCTGCACGTCGGCGATCCGGCGCTCGCGGAAGCCGGCCTCCGAGGAGCTGAGGTAGAAGGTCCAGAGGCGGCGGAAGCGGTCGTCGTAGCCGCGGGCGCGGAGCTGGTCCCAGGCGCCGAGGAAGCGCTCGCGCCAGGCGGCGAGGGTCGGTGGGTAGTGGGCGGTGATGTCCTCGGTCCAGACCGGGCGCATGCTCGTCACCCGCTGCAGGCAGTCGGCGATCAACCCGTTGGAGGGCAGGCAGCCGCCGGGGAAGACGTGGGTGTTGGCGAAGCTGCGCGCGCCCTTCTCCGCCTCGTAGATGCGGTCGTCGATCGTGATCGCTTGCAGCAGCATCAGCCCATCGTCGCTGAGCAGGCTGTCGCAGCGCTGGAAGAAATCGTCGAAGTGCTGCCAGCCGACCGCCTCGATCATCTCGACCGAGACCAGCTTGTCGAACCGGCCGTCGAGGTCGCGGTAGTCCTCAAGCAGGACCGTGACCCGGTCGTCGAGCCCGGCCTCGCGCACCCGCCGCCGCGCCAGCGCATGCTGTTCGCGCGAGATCGTGGTCGTCGTCACCCGGCAGCCGCTCTCGCGGGCGGCGTGGACGGCGAGCCCGCCCCAGCCGGTGCCGATCTCCAGCAGGTGGTCGTCGGGGTCGAGCCGCAGCCGCTCGCAGATGCGGTCGAGCTTGGCGATCTGGGCCTGCTCGAGGTCGGCGCCCTTGTCCGGGAACCAGGCGCACGAATACATCATCTGCTCGTCGAGGAAGGCGGCGAAGAGGTCGTTGCCGAGGTCGTAGTGGGCGGAGATGTTCTCGCGGGCGCCGCGGCGCGAGTTCTCCGGGACCAGGCGCCGCGCCCGGTGCAGGAGGCCGCGGGGGCGGACGATCGCGCCGCGCAGGCGGCCGGGCCGCTGCAGCTCGCGGGCGGCGATCCGGATCAGGGTGACGAGGTCGTCGGCCTCCCAGAAGCCGTCGACGTAGGCCTCGCCGAGGCCGAGGCTGCCGCGCAGCGGGCCGCGCCAGGCGCGCGGGTCGTAGACGGTCACCGTCGCCCGCAGCTCGGCGCCGGCGGGGCCGAAGGCGCGGGCGCGGCCGTCCTCGACGACCTCGATCCGGCCGCTGCGCAGGCGGCTCAGCACCTGGGAGACGGCGGCGCGGGCGGCTGTGTCGCGCACGCTCATGGGGCCAGGAACCCCTTCGGCTTGCGGCCCTCGGGGTGCGGGAAGTAGCGCGCGCCCTTCAGCTTCAGGTGCAGCGTCTGGGCGTAGATCTTGGCGACGACCTGCAGCGACATCGCCGGATAGCGGGCCAGCATCCGGTTCATCAGGCCGCGGCTGAGCTCGCGGCGGCGCAGCGAGAGCGTCGCGTCGAAGGCCTTGCCGCCGCCGCCTTCGGGCCGCGACTCGATCTGGACGACGAGCTCGCGGCCGGGCTCGGTCGCGCGGAAGGCATAGGTCTGGTCCATCCCCATCAGCGGCGAGACGTGCAGCTCCTTGTCGAGCTCGTCGGCGAGCACCTTGCCCTGATTGTCACCCCGGACGAGGACATATGGGTGGGCTTCGCCCCAGGGGATGTTGGTGACGTCGGCGATCACCGCCTCCACCCGCTCGCCGGCGTCGTCGAAGCAGTAGTAGAAGCTGACCGGGTTGAAGCTGTGGCCGAGGTAGCGCAGGCTGGTCAGCAGCCGGACCGGGCCGGCCAGCTCCTGACCGGTCGCCGCGCGCACGGTCTCGCGGGCGCAATCGGCCAGTGGCTGCGCCGGGTCGCCCATGAAGTCCTGGCGGCGGAAGCGGGCCGGCGCGGGGCGGCGGGCCGACCAGAGCGGGTAGGGGTCGAGCACCGCGGGTAGCTCGTCGAGGTCGAGATACATCAGGAAGTGCGGGTAGCGGAAGCAGTGCTCGACCGGCTCGAAGCGCCGGTGGCGGATCGTCCCCTCGTATAGGGCCGAGGCGGTCATGCCGCGACCAGCAGCGCCAGCCGCTCGGCAGCGGCGATCCCCTCGCAGGCGCGCAGGGCGCTGACGACGCCGTCCTCGTGGAAGCCCCAGCCCCAGTAGGCGCCGCAGTAGTGGGTGCGGCCGGGGCCGCCGCTGATTTCGGCATGGCGCGCCTGCGCGTGGACCCCTTCCTTTGTGTACACGGGGTGGTCGTAGGAGATCCGCCGCAGAACCTTGTCGGGGTCGATTTCCTCGCCGCGGTTCAGGGTCAGCAGGATCTCGTGCTCGGAGCGCAGCCGCTGCAGCTTGTTCATCCAGTAGGTGACCGTGGTGCCGCCGCTCGGCTCCCCGGTCAGGTGGAAGTTCCAGCTCGCCCAGGCCCGGCGCCGCCGCGGCAGCAGCGCCGTGTCGGTGTGCAGCACGGCCTCGTTGCGCTGGTAGGGGATGGCGGCGAGGATCTCGCGCTCGGCTGCGCTCGGGTCGCCGAGCAGGGCCAGGGCCTGGTCGGAGTGGGTGGCGATCACGACCTCATCGAAGTCCTCGCTCTCGCAGCCGTCGGCCTCGACTCGCACCGCTCCCGGCAGGCGCTCGATTCGCCGCACGGCCGCCCGCAACCGGACGCAGTCGCGCCAGGGCGCGGCGATCGCCTCGACATAGCGGCTCGAGCCGCCGCTGACCGTCCGCCACCGCGGCCGATTGCGCAGCGAGTACATCCCGTGGTTGTCGAAGAACTCGGCCATAAAGCTGGCCGGGAAACTCCACATCTGCTCAGGGTCGGCGGACCAGACGGCCGAGGCCTGGGGGACGATCAGGCGCTCGATGAACTGACGCGAGAAGCCCTGCTGCTGCAGCCAGTGGCCGAGCGGGGGCCCGGTCTCATCCATCCCGATCAGGGTCCGCGCCTCGCGGTTGAAGCGTCGCCACTGCACCAGCATCCACAGGAAGGAGGGGTTGAGCAGATGTGCGGGGCGGGCGAAGATGCCGAGCGGGGTGCCGGAGTACTCGAAGCGCCCGCGCCCGTCGGAGACCGAGAAGCCCATGTGAGAGGGCTGGGTGGCGACGCCGAGTTCGGCCAGCAGCGCTTCGAACTCAGGGTAGTTGCGGTCGTTGAAGACGATGAAGCCGGTGTCGACGTCGTGGGCCTCCTCGCCGAGCTCGACCCGCACCGTGTTGGAGTGGCCGCCGAGTCGCGCCCCCGCCTCGTAGACGACGATCTCGTGCTCGCGGTGCAGCCGGTGGGCGGCGACCAGCCCGGAGATCCCGGTCCCGACGATTGCGATCTTCATTGTTTGACACTACGAGGAGCGCATCCGATTGGTTGCCTGGATGCGAGGGGCGCTGCGGCGCTGGTCCTCGACGGCGCGGTCGACCTCGGCAGTGGCCCCCTCGCGATACCTAGGGCGAACATCGCAAGGGTCCCTGGCAGTTGTTTGGTGTCGTCAAGTCGCTCCGAGGTGAAGACCTGTGCTCTCAAGAGGGCGAACACAGCCCTCCGACGTCTGCGGACTGGGCGCTTGCGCGTCTCCGTCGTTCTCCGCTCGCCTCGGACCGAGCCTGAACCGTTCAACCCTCTTCCTCCACAAGCGCGCGGCGCAGTGCCTCGTCAAACGACTCAGGCGAGATGCCGAACGGCTTGGCCCCGGAGGGGTCGGTGACGACGGTGGCAGTGGTCAGGCCCTCGACGAGCGGGCGCGCCACCTTAGTGTCGACCGGCGTCACCAGGCCGAGCCAGAGCGCCGACAGCCACGGGGTGATGAAGGGCACCGGCAGCTTGCGCCGCGGCCCAACTCCCATCGCGATCGCCATCCGATCCAGCATCTCCGAGTAGGAGAGGACGTCGGGGCCGCCGATCTGGACTTCCCGGCCCTTCGATTCGGGAACCTCGGGAGCGCGTCGCAGGTACTCGATCGTGGCGTCGATGCCAATCGGCTGCGTGGCTATGCGCAGCCAGGTTGGGGCGATCATCACCGGCAGTCGCCCCACCAGGTAGCGCAGGGTCCGGTAGGACTCGCTGCCGGCGCCGACGACCATCGCCGCCCGGAAGTAGGTGAGCGGAGGCCCGTCGGCGGCCAGGGTGCACGCGGTCTGATGGCGGCTGCCGAGGTGCTTCGACTTGCTCTCGTCGCCCAGCCCCCCGAGATAGACGACCCGTTTGACACCTTCGCGCTTGGCCATTTTGGCGAAGTTCCGCGCCCCGACCTGCTCTCGCTCGGCGAATCCGCTGCCCCCGGCCATCGCGTGGACGAGGTAATAGGCGACCTCGACATCCCGGCCCGCGCCCTCCAGGCTCGCCGCGTCGGTGACGTCTCCCACGTGGAGGTCCAGACCAGCCGCCTCCAGCGAGCGAGTCTTCGAAGGGTCGCGAACCAGGCAGCGGATAGATGACTCCGAGCCCAGAGAGCTGGCCAGCCGAGCGCCGATGAAACCGGTGGCGCCGGCGATGAGAGTGCTTGGCTCGATCTCTTAAAGGTAGCCGAGTCAATTGGAGTGCAAGACTGGGCTGGTGTACACGTACATCCTCGAGCGCAGCCAGCGGGTCGAGGTACCGATCGAGCGGGCGTTCGATTTCTACGGGGACTTCGCCAACCTGGAGCCCCTGACCCCGCCCTGGCTTCACTTCGAAGTGGCGACGCCGGGCGAGGTGAAGTTCCGCCCGGGCACTCTGCTCGACTACAAGCTGAGGCTGCACGGAGTGCCGCTGCGCTGGCAGACCCGGATAGAGACCTGGGAACCGCCGACGGGCTTCGTCGACACCCAAATCAAGGGCCCGTACTCCCGCTGGGAGCACACCCACACGTTCGAGCGCGACGGCGACGGCGCCACCGTCATCCACGACCGCGTCCGCTACGCGATCCCGCTGGGACCGCTTGGCGCGCTCGCGCACCGGCTCTTCGTCCGCCGCGATCTCGAGCGGATTTTCGACTACCGCGGCAAGGCCGTCGTCGAACGTCTCAGGTAGGCCTTTCTAAGCCTGAACTCCAACCCTCGTGGCAGCCCCGCTAAGGCTCGCCGCGGGAGTAGGTTGCCGTGATGGAGTCGCCCAGCGCCCGACCGAGCCCGGGCGAAATCGTGTCCCCGCCTTGGTCGGGATGCTGCTCGACGTAGGCGTAGCGGCTGTGGTCATCGATCACGCAGTGCAGGTAGACGTAGCCAACCCCGGCACGTTTCTCGGCACCGGTCTTGTCCCGCACACCGGTGACCGCGTGCCCGGGGCGATTGAAGCGCGCCAGGCGGGCGACGTCGACGTGAAGCAGGGCTCCGGGGGCAGACCACTCATAGCGGCGGTAGGTCTCCCTGGCGCCCTTGCATCGCCGCGAGAGCCCGTGGCGGTGAAGCACCTTCCAGATCGTCGAGCGAGACCGGCGGCAGATGCCGGCCAGACGGCCGGGGCCGAGGTTGGTTTGTCGGCGAGCCCTGAGGATCGGCTCCTCCTCGGCGGCGCTGAGCCGCCGAGGCTGACGATGGGGCGTGCTGGGGCGATCCGCCAGCCAGCTTCCCGCCCTTCGCTCTGCCTCGTCTGCCTGGCGCCACCGATGCCACCAGCGATGGGCGGTGGCGGGCGCCACGCAGAAGGCGGCAGCTGCCGCCTTCTGCGTCATCCCCGACTCGATCGCTTGCACCAGCGCGAGCCTGCCCGCCGGTCCGAGAGCAGCGTTAGCGTGAACCTTCATCCGGGTCCTCCTTGGCTTGGGCGTCAGAACCACAAGCCTCTTGGAGGGCCCGGATGCCTCTCAGGCGTTCACAACGTGTGTGGGCGGGTCATCTAGTGCCCAAAATGACGCGGATGCGCGGGGACTAGCGGCGATTCCGGCTTACATTCGGCCAGCGGCGGAGCTACGGTCGCCGAGCCGACATAAGCAGAGTGCCCCGGCGGCGCGCTGACGCCCCGGGGCCGGAATCGAAGCCAGAACGATGACCGGATCGTGCGATCACTTGGCTCGGTGAGCAGAAGTGCCTGCTACCTGTCGAGCAGCGCTAAGGCCTCCGTCAGGGTTGCGGCAAGCTCAGCTCCGGGCGGGACACCGCGCGCGGTCCGCAAGGCGCCGATCGTGTTTCGCTCCCCCAACGACGACGTCTGCATAGCCGGCGGCGCAGCAGAGGAGGTTCAGGTTGGCGACGAGCAGGGAGCTCCTCACTTGACATAGCACTCGCTATCTGTAATTTTGTTCGTTATGCCAGGGTCCTCTCACCGCCCATCCCTTCGCGACGAGCAGAAGGCGCTCACCCGCCGCCGCCTTCTCGATGCAGCTGAAGCCGTGTTTGCCCGCAGTGGCTTCCACGGCGCCTCGGTCGAGAAGATCGCCCACGAGGCCGGCGCGACGAGCGGCGCGCTCTACTCGAACTTCGCCGGTAAGGAGGATCTGTTCCTTTCCCTCTTTGAGGAGAGGATCGCCACCGACATGGGCGAGTACTCGGAGATCGTCGCCGCGGGAAAAACGGTCGAGGAGCAGGCCCGCGGGGTGGGGGACCACTGGATGAAGGTTCTGCGTGAGCGCCCGAACTACTTCCCCCTGCTGATCGAGTTCTGGTCCTACGCGATCCGCGAACCACGGCTTCAGGAGCATCTGGGCGGGCGCTTCGCGGCCCTTCGCCTGGGGAGCGCTCGGGTGGCCTCGGAGGCAGCAAAGCACTGGGGCTTCTCAGTAAGCCCTGAGGCCGACAAGCGCCTCGGGCTATTCATCAATGCCCTCGGCAACGGTCTGGCCTTGGAGAAGCTGGTCGACCCCGATGCCGTCCCCGATGAGCTCTACGGAGAGATGCTCGCGCTCATCTTCCAAGCCTTCGAAGCGCTCATGCGCGAGAACCCCAGTGCGGTGGAGCCTGGTGCCGCAAGCCCCTCACGCGAAGCAGCGGTGCCAAAGGAGGCGACCGGGGATGGATGAGGACGCAGCGGTGATTGGTCACGGGGTCGCGCCGAGCCGACTTGCTGGTTCGGACCTACGCCAGGCGACCAAGGAGGACGTCCATCGCCTGAAGGCGGTACTGGCGGAGGCTTTCTACGAGGATCCAGTCATCGGCTGGCTGATGCCTGATGCCCCGAAGAGAAGGGCGCGCCTGCGGCGCTTCTTTGGAATCGAGCTGCGCCACATGGCGCTGCCGCGTGGACGCGTCTGGACGACGAACGACCTCACCGGCGTCGCGCTAGCCATGCCGCCGGGGGCGTGGCGCGTGCCGCCACACGCCACCCTGCTGGAGGGCAGCTCCTTCGGGGTCCACCTGGGTAGGGCGGCGAGGCTCGGGGCCGCGATGGAGTGGCGCCATGCGCGTGAGGTGCGAAAACCGCACTACTACGTCCGAGACGTCGGTGTGCTTCCGGAGGCGCAGGGAAAGGGACTAGGCAGCGCATTGATGCGTCCCATGCTCGATCTCTGTGACCGAGAGGGCTTGCCCGCCTACCTCGAGGCGTCGAGTGAGCGCAGCGCTGCGCTCTATGAGCGCCTTGGCTTTCGGCTCACCGACGAGCTGCGCGTTGCCGGCAGCCCGCTGCTCCGGCTCATGCTTCGCCCGTCACGTCCCAGGGAGGCCGCGTCATGAACAACTCGATCAAGCTTGCCGGTGTCGAGGGGCTGAAGGCCTGAGTCAGGCGATGGTGGCTGTGAGCCTGAAATCACGCCTGCTGCTAGGTCGGCCGCGATGCGTCCAATTCGAGGCACTGCGTCCGGTTGTGATCGGCTGGCTGGTCGTCGCCGCGATCCTCCTGGTGCTCTACTGGGTCGTCTGGCTGGCCAACCGAAGTCTCGTTGCAAGCGGTAGCACGCCTGAGTACATCGCCTTCGAGCAGAGCTTTCCGCTTGCCGACGCTTGGGTGGCACTAGCGGTTGTGGTCGCCGCTGTGACGCTGTGGCGCCGTCGTCCGAGCGCGCTGATCTGGTTGACGGCAATCGGCGGCGCAGGCGCCTACCTCTTCGCGCTCGACGTGCTCTTCGACCTCCAGCACGGCATCTACAGCAAGGATGGGGGTGGCGTGATCGAGCTCATGATCAACTTCATGACCGTGGTCTCCGGCGTCGGGGTCATCAGCTTCGCTTGGCGGTTCCGTGACCAGGTCTCGAATGGCTTTGCCGGCACGCATCAGAACGAGGTATAGAGCAAGCGGCCCGGCGGCCCGGCTTCTCTCGTCAGCACGTTATACGCCCGATCGACTATGGAATGCGCCAGCTTCCTGGGTCAGCTCGGGCTGAGGGCTCGACGGCCCGGGGCGGACCGAATATGGTCGGTATCCCCACGATTAAGGAGGCTGTCGTCATGTATGTACGTGCCGTTAGGTTCACCGACGTATCTGCCGAGCGGATGCAGGAGCTCCTTGCTCGCATCGAGGAGTCCGACGGGCCACCGCCCGGCGTGCCCGCCACGGGTCTCAAGATTTTGTTCGATGAGGCACAGGGAACGGCAGTGGTCCTTCAGCACTTCGAGAGCGCTGAGGACATGGAGGCCGGAGGCAAAGTGTTCAGCGCGATGGATTCGTCGGAGACGCCCGGCACTCGTGCGTCGGTGGACATGTGCGAGGTGAAGCTCAAGCGAACGCTCACCTGAAGCCTTCCGACAGCCGGCGTCGGCGGCAGAGATCGGCACCCAGCGCGGCATTCGCCCGCTGGGGATCCATCCCGTGGAATCACTCGTTTAGTGGTCCACCGGCGCGTCACCGCCGGCGTGAAGACGGTCAGGCGGGCTGCCACAGCTCGATTCGGTTGCCCTCGGGATCGGTGACCCAGCCGAATCTACCGACGCCCTCCATGTCCTGTGTCTCTTTGGCCACATTCGCTCCCTTGGCGCGCAGCTGTGTGAGCATCGCATCCAGGTCGCGGACCCGGAAGTTGACCATGACCTGCTGGGTACGGGACCCGAAGTAGTCGGTCTCGGACTCGAACGTCGCGAACACCGTCGGCCCGGCTTCCTGACCCCATAGGCCGTTCTCATCGGCGTCCAGGCCCAGGCAATCGCGATACCACGCGCCCAGAGCCCCCGGGTCGGCTGCCCGCATGAAGTATCCACCGATTCCAAGCACATGCTCCACGTCGCCATCTTGCCAGGACGGCGATCGGGTGCGCTGGCACCACGCCATCGCCCGCTTTGCGTAACGCCCACAGGTGCGACGGTCAGGACGTCGGCAGGAGGCCGCGGATCAACGACTCCCGGGCCTGGTTGAGCATCTGCTCGAACTCGGGATCGGAGATGTCCATGTTGGCCGGCCCGAGGTGCGCCGCGATGACCCCGTCCCAGGCCGCCCACATGAACCGCGCCATCGGCTCGGGGTCGACCGGCCGGATGACCCCTTCCTCGGCCGCTTTGCGCAGAAGTCCGGCCATGCGGGCGGCTTCGGCGCCGATCCGCTCGGCGATCCGGGCGGCCGGGCCGGGAGCTTCCTCGGCGCTGGGGCGATCGGGTGGGGGGAAGCGGAAGAGGCGAAAGTAGGCGGGGTGCTCGCGGGCGAAGCGCAGGTAGCCCTCGGCCATTCCCACCAGCTGTTCCAATGGGCGGTTGCCGACGCAGGCCAAGCCCTCCTCGCTATAGCGCTGGTCCAGCGCCAAAGCTCGATCGACCAGGGCCGAGTAGACGCCCTCCTTACCACCGAAATGGGCATATATCGAGCCAACCGCGACGTCGGCCGCCTCGGAGAGATCCTCCATGGTGGTGGCGGTATAGCCGCGACTGAGGAAGAGACGCTCGGCGGCCTCGAGGATCGCGCCGGCCGTGCGCGCCTTACGGCGCTCGGTGCGGGAGGCGGGGGGCGGGGTGGAGGAGACGGAGGGCGTCGACATTCTGCAAGATTATGCCAGAACTGTAATCTTCATTCAGTTTCATAATAGACCTCAAAGGAGCAGATCGTTGCCTCTCCTCGTCAAGCTGGGAATCTGTGAGCTGGCCGCCGGCGTCCTTTCCGGCTGGGCCATGATCGCGATGGTCGAGAGGCCCGAGGCGCTCAAACGGCTTGGCGTACGTCAGCTTGCCCGCATCCGACAGACCCATCTCGACCTGCTGATGCAGGGCACGATCCTCGTCGCGATCGGGGCCGCGGTGACCTCGGTCCCGACCTGGATCGGGATCCTCCTCGTGCTCGGCGCCTACGTCGCGCCGCTCACCTTGGGCGTGCTTGCCTTTCGCCCTGAGCTGCAGAAGGGCTCGATCCTCTACCGAGGGCTGAACACCGCCGTGTTGGCGGGATTCACCGTCGCCTGGGTCGCTCTAGCCGTCGCCCTCCTCTCGCGCTGACCCACACCCGAGTTGCGCCGATGGGCGGCGAGGTGCGTGGCATCGCCTCCTCCTCACCGGAGCCTTGGACTATGTAGGTAGGTCACTTAGCTAGAAAGGCAGGTGTGGTCTTGGCGGCTCGCTCGAACTGGCCGACTGCCAGCGGCAACGGCACCCGCCTACGGCGCTTCGCGGCGGCGGCGCTGCCGATCGCATCCCCGTAGCCATCTCGATTACGAGCGGGATCGCACCGCCTGCGAACCGCTAGACGCGTTTCGGCGTTTCGTCGGCCTGCGCCAGGAAGATCGTGACCGCTGCCTGATCCTTGATTCGGGAGGCATAGAAAGTTTCGATGTTCGCATCGGCGGCGACCAAGGCAACCAGGCCCCGGCGACGGAGGACCTCGATGTGATGGCAGGTCCTCGCAAGCGTCTGGCCGACTCCCTCGGCGATCTCGTGTGTGCTGAGCGGGATCTCGGAGGCATTCAAGAGCCGCATGGTCTCCCGTCTCACCCTGTGATCGAGAGCGCGGACGAGGTCGGCGTCACCTCTCTGCCTGGCGCCGAGCCTTTTCGTTGACGGCGCCCTGGGTTTATCCCGGCGGGTGTCGCCCTGTTCTCCGTTCTTCTTGCTCCGGCTTGTGGTCTCCATTGAACGCTCCTGATCGCGTAGGCCGCCTTCGCAGAGCGACAGGCGACAGTATAGGAATGCTGAGTGAGCTGTTCACTTAGAGTTAGGCAACCAAAAAATTCCCGATCCAATCGAGAGGAGATTGGGGAAAAGATTGACCCCGGAGGGACCGCGACTCATATCTCCGGCCACTCCGGGGCGCTGCATCAACCGGACTTGTTGATCAAGAGGACCGGCATAGTGGTCTGCGTCGTTGCGAGTTTCATTCTCACCCCCTCGTCTCCGTTGAGCTTTGCTCAAGGATTTCTGATCATTTACGGCGGGATGACCCGCGCAAGGAGGTTGCCGGTTCCGCTTGGGAAGCTCTCTAGACTTCTATCGATCAATCGGCAAAGAGCGCTTGGAGAAGATTCGCGTGGCGAAACAAGGAGCAGATGACCTCGAGGCGCAAGCCGCGAAGCTGGCGCGACTTGCCGTGGTCTACGCGGATGAGTTGCGCATGAAGATCGTCACCGAGGCATACATGCGGGAGATAAGCCCGACGCAGTTCCATCGCGAGTTCGGCGGCGGATCCGTGCCCAGGGTCGCTCAGCACTTCGAAAGGCTTGCCGAGTCCGACTGGCTCATCCTGGCGAGAACGGAGACCGGCGGGTCTCGCCGTGGAGCGGTCGAGCACTTCTATCGCGCGACCGAGTTGGTCGTCTTCGAGGATGAGACGTGGGCGGCGCTTCCAGCCTCAATGCGGGCTGCCTTCACCTGGATCACGTTTGAGCAGCTGACCGAGCGAGTCAGCGCGGCGCTCGTCGCCGGAACCTTCAACTCACGCTCTGACCGTCATCTCAGTTGGACTCCCATCCTCGTCGACCGGCTGGGCTGGGAACGACTCATCTCCGCTGCCGATGTGGCGTTCAGGACGGTGCTCGAAGAGCAGGATCGGGCCAACCAGCGCCTCGCCGAGTCGGGCGAGATGCCCGACCTGGCAACGGTTGCTTTGGCCATATTCGAATCGCCGATGTGGCAACGCCATCGGAACGATTGGCGGGATCGCCCCTACGCGCCCGCGCAGGGGGCCACTGCGGTGATCGATAGGGCCTCGTTCTTCCCGATGCTCGCCAGGGTCTGCGCCAACTCGGTGGACCTGCAGATCGTCGACGAGTTGAATCGGCGCGAGCTGAGCCCCAAGGGGCTCCATGCCTTGATGGACGATCTGACGCTGCCCGGGTCCGATCGCCGCCTTCGGAAGCTTGCCGGGCAGGGCTGGTCGAGGGAGGTCCGTCGGGAGACCGGCGGGAGGCGCCGGGGAGCTGTCGAGCACTTCTACAGAGCGACGGGGCCCGCGCTGATCGACAATAAGAGCTGGGCTGAAATCCCGGAGGCGATCAGGGTCACGATCGCTTCCAGAACGTTCGAGCAGCTGCGCGAGAAAGTGAAAGAGGCCGTGGATGTCGGGATGTTCGATGCGCGCACCGATCGCCACCTCACCTGGTCACTGCTTCGCCTGGATCGGATCGGCTGGGAAAAGGTGGTCGGCTTGGTCGACGCGTTCTTCGACACCCTCCTCGACGAGGAGAAGGACGCCAAACAACGCATCCGGGAGTCCGGTGAGAAGCCAATTCTCGTGACCGTCGGCTTGGCCGCATTCGAATCGCCGAAGGATCTAGCCAAAGCCCCATAGAGCGTGCCCTTCGGAGGGGATGGCGCCGATGCTCTCAGCCCCCCGGCTTGTCCTTCGGAGCTGCGCTTTCGCCGGTCACCAAGCTTGCCAGGGCGGCGACGCCGGTGCCGATGCCGCCGGCGGTGAAGGCGGTGGCGACGAGGGCGGCCATGCTGGCAAACCAATCAGCCCCCCAATCTGGGGTTTCGTTGTAGATCTTCCACATCGCATATCCGGCAGCTCCGACGGAGATCGCCACCACGGCCAGCTGCGCTCTGAACCTCCTCCGCCCGGTGGCCTTGGTTTCGCTGCCGATTTTCCTCCAGACGAAAACGGTGGCGAGCACGAGGGCGAGGATGAAGAAGATCCCGAACCCACCGATGATCTTGGACTTGAGCTGCGCCGTCTGGGTCAGCTGGAATGGGGCGAGGCCGGCCGGGCCGTTGACTTCGATCTGGCCCGTATAGGTGCCGGGTTCCCCGCCGTCTGCGTCGATGCAGACTCCGAAGCCGATCCGTTCTCCGTGGCTGAGGATGCGCGGGCGGATGAATCGCGGGAACTTCAGGCGCGTGGACTCCAGGGTGTCGGAGCCGATCCGCTTCATCGGGATGAGGCTGTCCAGCTCGAGCTGACCCGGCGTCACGCTTTCCGGGAGTGGGGGCGATGCCCTCAAGGTCACATAGTCGGCCTTGACGTCCCTGTCTTCGCCGAAGTTGAGCACCTGGTCACTCTGGCTTTCCAGCCAAGGCCGGCGAGCATGAATGCTGCGGTAGCCATGCCCGCTCGCATCAACGATGACCGAGGCGTTCTGGTTCTCATTGTAAATCGAGCGAACCCTATTTATGGCTACTTAGTAAGTCAAGAATCTAGAATATTTAAGCTACTGATTTGAAGATCGATCCGCGGCCGGCCGCAGCTGAAATTTGCCGTCCGCGGCCGGCGGCATGCTTCCGCCGATGTCGCTCGTCCGCCCTCGCGAAGTTGCCCGGGCAGTCACGCCGCTGGAGCTGTTCTTCGACCTCGTCTACGTATTCACGGTCAGCCAGCTGGCGCACAGTTTGCTAGAGCACGTCGATGCTCGCGGCATGGCAGAGACGCTGGTTCTCACCCTCGCCGTCATGTACGCCTGGTTCATGACTGTGTGGACCTCCAACTGGCTCGACGGGGACCGCCAGCCCGTTCGACTGCTGCTGCTCTGCGTGATGTTTGCCAGCCTGCTCATGTCGACTTCGGTATCCGAGGCATTCGGCGACCGGGCAGGCCTTTTCGTCATCGGCTATCTCTCGATCCAGATAGGGCGGACCGCATTCGCCGTCATCGGCTTTCGCGGCCACAGGCTGTACACGCACTTCGTCAACGCCCTGGTATGGGAGGTCGGAACCGCGCCGATCTGGATCGCCGGAATCGCTGTCCAGGGAGATGCGCGCCTCGCCCTCTGGGCCATCGCCATCCTGGTTACCTATGGCGGCGTGATCGCGGGTCATCCGCTGCCGGGTCGTAAGAGCCCCTTCAGCTCCGACAGCCAGATATACGCCGAGCATCTGCTCGAGCGCTTCCGCCTGTTCTTCCTGATCGCGCTCGGAGAGACCGTCCTGACTCTGGGCAACGCCTTCGCCGACCAGCCCGTCCAAGCCGACCGCCTCCTCGTTCTCGCCATCGCCTTCGCCGGCACGGTCGCGTTGTGGTGGTGCTACTTCCACCGCGCGGAGGAAATCGGCATCAAAGCCGTCGAGGGCGCCGATGACGCGTCGCGAATAGTCGGGCTCGGGAACTACACCCTGATCGTCATGGTCATCGGCATCATCGCGATCGCGGTCGGCGACGAGCTGGCAATCGCCCAGCCTCACGGGCCAAATACGGTCAGTACCGCCGTGCTGATCTTCGGCGGCCCGGCGATCTTCCTGCTGGCCCAGCTGGGGTTCATGCGGAGGGCTGCCGGCCGTGTGCCACCGGCCCGGGCGATCGCCTGCGTGGGCTTGGCCGTGTTGGGCGTCGCCACCCTTCCACTCGACCTCCTCGCGGCTGTTTTCGCCTCGAGCGCTGTCATGGTGGGGGTGGCAGTCGACGACACCCGGGCCGAACCGAGCGCACTGGGTCGCCCTGCTGTCGGTCCCTGAGCGTTGTGACAGCTCTGGTCTGGCCGGAAACGCCCGCCGAATCCTCGACCTCGCCTGAGCTCCCGATCCGGCTACGCTTCAGCCTCTCCGGCGCCTTGGCGGAGTGGCTACGCAGCGGCCTGCAAAGCCGTTTACACCGGTTCGATTCCGGTAGGCGCCTCTGGCTCTGGCTCTGGCGAGCGGTTTGCGGCTTGTCAGAGCGGTTTGCGGTCGATTCTGTACCGCAATCGGAATCCGGCCAAATCCGGTTGAATCCGGTTGTCTGGGTGGCATAGGGTGGCACGGCAAGTCCCAGGGTGGGGCACAACGCTGCCATTGTTCGCTCCGATCTGTCGCGCCTTCTTGGGGGGAGCTGGAACGTTGTGCCGTGCCGATGAGGGAAGGCGGCAGATGGCCACCGGCTCAGCGTGGTGTGGGTTCTGCTGGCAAGTCCATCCGGCGTCCCCGGCTGTAGCTGATCCGTTCGGTGCCTTGGCTGACGCACCAAGGTTCAGTCGAACGGCTGGCGACTTCACTGGATGCCGAATTGGCCTTTAAAAGGCTGCAATTTCCGGCCAGGATCTAGCGGCTTTCCGCCGCTACTTCGACGTACCCTGATCCGATCCCATGAAGATCGTTAAAGGCACCAGCGCGACTCTGATGTTGTCGCCAAACCTAGCGGTGCTCCCGGCGGCAATCTGCGTCGAGTGGGCCGGGGCCCCCCTGCGTGTGGATTGCGAAGCATGGCAGGCACTCAACCTAGGAGAGGATTCCCGTGAGCGAGCCCCCCAGCGAGCACAACCTAGCCTCCTTGAATGAGGCGATACGGCTCAGCGAGGCGGCAAAGTCAGCGACTTTCAGCGTTAACGGGGCGCTGGCAGAACAGCACGACGAAGCAAGCACCGACATCACTAGCGCAGTGGAAATCGAAGATGTCGACAAGTTCCCGTCGCTGAGCGATCTCTATCTGGAGAAACGCAAATGGCTCCGGATTCGTAACGCGGTCGCCATGTCGACGGACTTAAAGGACTCGACGGCGCTGAACTTCGACAAATATGCACAAACCAGCGCCCGGCTGTACCAGGCCGTTACTGGCTCCGTGGTACGGATTTTCAGTCTCTTCAGCCCCGAGTTCATCGCGATCCAAGGCGACGGTGCCTTTGCTCTGTTTCACGGCGAGCTTGCCTTTGAGCGAGCCTTCTGCGCGGCTGCTTCGATTAAAAAGTTCTCGGTTGCCAGCATCGGCCCGCTCATCGACGAGAAGTTCTCTGACAGCTTCCCCGACAGCGGTCTGAAGACTGGGGTCGCCTCCGGCATTCTTGTCGCAAAGAAGGTCGGAGTTCGAGGGACCAACGAGCCAGTCTGGGCCGGAAAGCCTGTGAACTTCGCCTCCAAGTGTGCCCAGGGTGCCGATCGCCACGAGCTGATCGTCACCTCCGCTGTGTACGAGAAGCTGGCGCCCAACGATTACATCGACTACAGCTGCGGTTGCCCTAACGGGGTGCCCTATCCGCTCTGGAGCGAGATCGAGGTGGAGAAGCTCGGCAAGCACTCCGAGTGCATGCGCCTCGGATCGAATTGGTGCGAGGTTCACGGTGATGAGTTC
Organism: uncultured Solirubrobacterales bacterium; assembly: GCA_963770315.1. Taxonomy (GTDB): domain Bacteria; phylum Actinomycetota; class Thermoleophilia; order Solirubrobacterales; family 70-9; genus VRUE01. The sequence continues at coordinate 1,229,286 of CAVYPC010000002.1, read as the reverse complement.
TGCCGGGCGATTCTGGATGGCAAGAGGACGCGGACCGATGTCGTCCGCACGGATCTCGCCGCGTGAGATGGAGGATCAAGCGGTAGAGAAGCTCGCAGCGAACCTCCTAGGCGAGAGTCGGGAGGAGTTGGCGCGTGCGGACTCCAAGGCGGCAATGCTTCTAGCCGCATTCAGCCTCTTAGTTGGAGTCGTAGTTGCCGGAATGTTCGCCGGGGAATTCAAGCCAGCCGACCTACACTGCGCTGGTGCCCCGGTGTGGTGGATGGGCTGCGTCGTAGTCGGATCGTCGCTGGTCGCACTGGCGCGGGCGATCTATCCAACGCTGAGGCATGGTGAGGCCGAGGGACCGATTACGTTCTTCGGCCATGCAGCAGGGAAGGATCTCGCCGCAATCGAGGCAGCTTTAGGACGACAAGTCAATGGCGACCGCTCGCGGACGGTCGAGCAACTGGCGGTGGTCGGCGCGATCGTCTGGCGCAAGTACCGTTTTGTACAGGCTGCACTCTGGTTGTTCGGCGCCGGTGTGGGGCTCTGCATTTTTGGCGTGCTGATCGGCTGACGGGAATTTCGCAGAAATTCCGGGGATCAAATGACGCATGCGACGAACCTAGAAACGATCCGCTCCTATCTCGATGACGCCTACAAGCGCGAAGAGACGCGTGGGGTGCCCAAGAGGTCGGACCTGACGTTCGCGAACAAGATCAAGCGCATGCCCCACGCAGTTGTGATCTACATCGACATGCGCGGGTCGCGGAAGATCTTGCTAAACGCGACCAGCTTCTGGAGCGTAAAGGTGCACCGCGCCTTCTTGCAGGCGATTGTCTACTGCATCGAGAACCGCGACGGGCATTTCCGCAGCTTCAACGGCGACGGCGCTCTCGCGTTTTTCGTAGGAGACAACGCGGCCTCGCGGGCGGTTAAGGCGGCGATGGACCTGAAGGCTTACGTGATCAAGATCAACGATCTGACGAAGGGCAAGATCACGGCTCCGCTGGATTTCGGGGTCGGTATCGGGCAGGGGAAGATCGATGTTGCCAAGAGTGGGAAACGAGGGGACGATTCCACCAAGCAAGATTTGATTTGGATCGGGGTGCCGGTCTACGTGGCGGTTGAGCTAAGCGACTACGCCAAGAAACCGAACAACATTTGGATCAGTCCGAAGGTTCGAAGCGCAATCGGCCAAGAGAAGCATCTCGGCGTCGTCTATAGCGGTGAAAAGAGCATGTGGACGCAGGTTGAAAAGAAGCTGAAGTCGGTCGGTGACTACAAGGTTCGCTACACGTCTTATTACTCGACGATCTCCTTCTGAAATCCAGGGAGGGATCTGCTGCGCTCGGACCTATGCTTGTGCCGCGACCTCGGGCTGGGGTCTCGGCCTTCGTAGGGCATCGAATCGAGCTGTTTGGTGATCAGACAGAGGACCGGAAGGGGCCACCTTTGACCTCTCCGATTGAAGCACCGTCTCGCCGGCCGTCAACCCCCTGCGGGGGTCGGGCGCAAGCGCCCTTGACTGTCGGCTTCCCGGCGCTGTGGCTGCGGGTAGGTCGGCGGGCTGTTATCGCAAGGGCTGGTTTGGGCTGTTCGATGAACGCTGTCGGCTGCGACAAAAAGGGCGACGAAAACCCCGGAAACGAGAATCGCAGCCACTTCGCCTCGTAGAGCCAAAAGAGCCCTTTGTCTGCAGCTGACCACGCACCCCCACGATGTGAGCGCCCGTGGTCAGCTGCGGAGTCGAGCACGGCAACGAGGCGAAGTGGCTGCGGACGTCGAGGCAGGGTGGCGAGGCGCGTTGGATGCGGGGAGTCAAAGCGAGAGAAGAGTGGCTTGGCGGCGAGCGATAGAGACAGAAATCGGGTGGACTGAGGTGGGCGGTGGGGAAAGGGTTCAGCCGGCGGCTCGGGGGAGTGGCTGGGTATCGAAGTAGCGGCTGGATACGTCTAGGCAGTGATGGGCAAACGGTGCCAGACGGAAGGCGTCATAGGGAGGAGGCATGGCTAGGAAGCTGGCCGCCTCGATTCCGCGGATCGCGCTGACACCACCGGAGGCCGCAGCGGCGATCGGGGTGGGGCCGGACTTCTTCGAGGCCAACGTCGTACCGGAGCTGCGCCTGGTCCGTCGCGGGCGCAAGCGCCTCGTTCCCGTTGTTGAGCTTGAGCGGTGGACGACCGAAAACGCCGACCGCGCACTCGGCGAGAGGGTGTGACCGGCGCGATGCAGACCGGCACGCCGGCCACACGAGCCCCCAGACAACTCTAGGCTCTCGGCGATGGCTGACGCACACGGAAAAGCACGTCAAGACGTGCCATTCCTCGATCAAGGTCACGTTCGACCTCTACGGCCACCTGATGCCGGGCACCGAGGCTGAGGCAGCAGTGCTGCTCGACAGGTTTCTTGATCGATAGGTCGTGAGGCGGCTAAATAGACTCGTCGCCGCTTATGAGCCGCAAGCGCGACATCAAGCAATTTCGTCAGGCGTGCAAGGAGGCGGGGCTGACCGTGCGGGAGCGCTACGAGGCGAGCGAGGCGCTACATACCGAGAAGAAGTCTGGGAACGTGCAGCGAGACATGGGCTATGGAGAACTGCTGGCCTGGCTGCGACAATGGAAGGGCTGATGGCAACCGCAGTAGCACTCGATGCCTCACCGCTCAACGTCCTGCGCTCCATGCGTGGGTCGATCGTCGATGCTCGGATCGGCTATCCCGAGGTTCTCCACGTCGAGATAAAGGACTCGGCTGGGGAGCTGTGGCATCTCGCTACTCAGGACGCTGACTGGTCTCCGTCTGACCCCGCTCAGCTGGTCGGGCGCTCGGTGGACGACGCCGACATAGACGAAGAGACCGGCGAGCTGCGCTGCAAGCTCTCCGACGGCTCTTTGCTCGATGTGAAGCCCGCCGCCCGTGAGGCAGAAGACGATCCGCCCAATTGGGAGTTGATTACGCCGGGTGGCGTCGTCCTGGAGTTCGGCCCCGGGGTCCGCTGGCAGATCGGCAGTGCCGACAGCCGCGCGTCCTCTCGCGCTTGATCAGCTGCTTCGGGCTCGTCGAATTGCTTTGACGGATCAGTGCTGGCGAATCCATTGGTGAACGGCGCCGGTCCTCCCGACACAATTGCGCGCGTGGATTCACCGACCGCAGGAGACTTGATCCTCTCTGGCGCCGCTGTGACTGCCGCGGCAACGGCGGCCTGGACTGCAAGCAGGCGAATGGAGCGGCAGTTAGCAGAAGAGGCAGAGCGGCTAACCCGCCAGCTTGCCCACGATCGCCGGGGTGCGCGAGGCCGAAGAGCTGCGTTCCGTGCTAGATGACGCGTGCCGAGCGCTTGCACAGGCGATCGAAGCTGTCTCCGGATCGCGTAGCCATCGTGAGCTTGCCCCATTGATGGAGGGGGAGAATTCGCCCAATAAGGAGAGTTGGCGGCGGGAACGCGAAACTCTGTGGCACGACGCGATGACGAAGACGGTCTCACTCGTGGCCGAGGTTCAGCGCCTACGGCTTCGGTTCGGGGACAAACACCCAGTGACGGCCATTTACGTCGAGCTCCGCGGCATTCTGCTGACCACTGTCACCTCGGATCGGCGCGTCAAGGCCCCAATCGAGGACGATCCATTCACTCGGATAGGGCCTCTCAACGTCCAGTTCGTCGAGGCCTGTCGTCCGTACGTAAGGGTCGAGGAGCCCGAGCAGATGGAAAGTTCTCTGGCGGCGTGAGGGCGGCTTTAGGGTTAAAGGGCTGGCAGTCGCCCTGACGGTGGCACGGAGGGTGGCACGGTTTGGCGGAACCGCTTGAGTAAGCCGAATGCGTCGCCAGTTGACGGGCCTGCAAAGCCGTTTACACCGGTTCGATTCCGGTAGGCGCCTTCGGCTGCCGCTTGGTCGCGCGCGGTCGGCGGCGAGGGCTCAGGCTCGGTCCAGCTCGGCGATCAATGCCTCGACTCGCTTGGCGATCTCCTCGCGGGTTGCGCGCACCGTGTCGAGCGACTGCCCTTTTGGGTCGGGGAGGTCCCAGTCGATGTAGCGGCGCCCTGGGATGTAGGGGCATTTGTCGCCGCAGCCCATCGTCACCACCACGTCGGCCCACTCGGCATCCTCGGTACTGAGCAGTCGCGGCTGGCGGTCGCCGAGGTCGATGCCCAGCTCGTTCATCGCTTCGACCACCTCGGGGTGGACGCGGTCCGCTGGGGTCGTCCCGGCAGAGCGGGCACGGTGCCGCCCCCCGGCGGCGCGTTCGAAGAGGGCCTGGCTCATCTGTGAGCGGCCGGCGTTGTGCAGGCAGACGAAGAGTGCGCTTGCCATCTCGCCCGTCTCTATTCGGGCTTGCCGTTGCCCGCTGGTCGGCTGGTCAGCGCAGCCACGCGGAGAACTCCTCGAGGGCGCCGGGGATCACGTAGTAGTAGGCCCAGAGGCCCTGGCGCTCGGAGGCGACGATGCCGGCGTCGCGCAGCACTTTGAGGTGATGGGAGACGGTGGGCTGGGAGAGGTTGAAGAGGGGAACCAGCTCGCAGACGCAGACCTTTCCGGCGTGCTTTCGCAGCACGTCGACGAGCTGAAGTCGGATCGGATCGCCGAGCGCCTTGGCGATCGCGCCCATCCTTTGCGCTTCCTCGCGCTGCACGTCGGGATATACGACCGGCTCGCAGCAGGGCTCCCCAGCGGGCCGCTTGGTCTTGGGCGCGAGCTCCAGATCGAGTGACATCTATTTACATATATCTATTGAAATCATGTTTGTCAATGCTTAGCATGGCCGCCGATGAACCTCGTGCCCATGCCCAGGCGCCTCTTCGCCGAGTTCCTCGGCTCGGCGTTCCTCGCCGCCACCGTGATCGGCTCCGGCATCGCCGCGGCTCAGCTGTCGCCAGGCGACGTCGGGCTGCAGCTGTTCGAGAACGCAGCGGCGACGGCCGCCGGCCTCTTCGTCTTCATTCTCATCTTCGGGCCGGTCTCCGGTGCCCACTTCAATCCGGTGGTCTCGTTGGTCGACGCGAGCTTCGGCGGCCTGCGCTGGCGCCACGCCTTCGCCTACATCCCGGCCCAGGTCGGCGGCTGCATCGCCGGTGCGGTCGCCGCGAACGCGATGTTCGCGCTCTCGGCGGTGAGCATTTCGACCACCCACCGCGCTTCGCCTCCTCACCTCTTCGCCGAGGTAGTCGCGACCCTCGGCCTGCTCCTGGCGATCTTCTCGCTGGCGCGGACGCGGCGGGGCAACCTGGCACCCGCGGCCGTCGGCACCTACATCGGCGCCGCCTACTTCTTCACCAGCTCGACCAGCTTCGCCAACCCGGCAATCGACGTCGGCCGCATGTTCTCCAACACCTTCGCCGGCATCGCCCCGGCGTCGGTTCCCGCCTTCGTGGTCGCGCAGCTCCTCGGCGGCGCCGTGGCGATCGTCGTCATCCGCGTGCTCTATCCCGACATCACGCCCGAGGAGGCGTCGGAGATCATGCTGCCCCACGCCGCGGAAGCTGCTGAGGAGCCGATCAGGGTGCCTGCTGGGCCCGGGGAGCCGCATCTGTCAGGCTGAAATCCGTGAGCGCCGCGACCGCGACCGAGCCCGCCGCCGTCTCGTCCGAGCGCGTCCCCGAGGATCACCTGATCGTGCTCTTCGGGGCGACCGGCGACCTCGCCAGGCGCAAGCTGCTGCCGGGGATCTTTCACCTCGCGCGGGCGGGCCTGATGCCGCAGCGGTTCCGCGTCCTCGGGGTGGCCCGTGGCGATATTGGCGAGGACGGATTCCGCCAGATGGCTCGCGAGGCGGTCGAGGACTCCGCCCGCCGCCCGCCTGCGCCGCAAGCCTGGGACGACTTTGCCGAGTGCCTGCGCTTCGTCGCGGTCGGGGAGGGCCTCGAGCCCCTCGCCGACGCGCTCGGGGATGCACGGGTGGAGATGGGGGAGGGCGTCAACGTCCTTCACTACCTGTCGCTGCCGCCGCAGGCGGCGGGCCCGACTGTCGAGGCCCTTGGGCGGCTCGGCTTGGGCAAGGGCGCTCGAGTCGTCACCGAGAAGCCCTTCGGCGTAGACCTTGCCTCGGCCCGGCGGCTGAACTCATGCCTGCTTTCGGTCTTCGCCGAGGAGGACATCTTTCGCATCGACCACTACATCGGCCGAGAGGCCGTGCAGAACCTGCTGGCGCTGCGCTTCGCCAACGGGATGTTCGAGCCGGTCTGGAACCGCAACCACATCGACCACGTGCAGATCGACGTGCCCGAGACGCGCTCGATCGAGATGCGGGCCGCTTTCTACGAGGAAACCGGTGCTTTTCGTGACATGGTCGTCACGCACCTGTTCCAGGTGCTCAGCTTCGTCGCGATGGAGCCGCCCGTCTCGCTGGAGGCAAAGGCGTTGACGATCGAGCGGGAGAAGGTCTTCGACTCGATGTCGCCCGTGGGTCCGGTCGCCGTCGTCCGCGGCCAGTACGACGGATACCGCGATGAGGCAGGGGTGGCGACGGACTCCGATACCGAGACCTTCGTCGCGCTGCGGGCCTTCGTCGACAACTGGCGCTGGGACGGAGTCCCGTTCTACCTGCGCTCCGGCAAGCGCTTGGCCGAGAATCGCCACCTCCTCACCATCGCCTTCTCGGAGCCTCCGCGGCGCATGTTTCCGCTCGACTGCGAGCAGATCGCCGAGTCGTTCGGCCACGACCATCTCACCTTCGAGCTGGGCGATCCCGGCAGCATCTCCGCCTCTTTCCTCGCCAAGGTGCCGGGGCCGACGATGCATCTCGGCGAGGCCCACATGCGCTTCAACTACGCCGACACCTTCGGCGGCCCCGCGCGCGCCCTCGACGCTTATGAGCGACTGATCCACGACGTCATGCTCGGCGATCGCATGCTCTTCACCGGCTCGAACGGGATCGAGCGCCTCTGGGAAGTCTCCGAGCCCCTGCTGGAGGACCCGCCGCCGGTCCAGTCCTATCCAGCCGGCAGCTGGGGGCCGGAGGCGATCGACGAGCTGATCGCACCGCGACGCTGGCACCTGCCGAATCAGCACCTCGATTAGACGGGTTGCCATACCTAACGCAGACAAAGAGTTGCGGATTTGATAGCGTCCCGGATCGAGAAGCCGGACCTCCTCGTAGACCGGCGAGTTTGGGTCTGGTTTCGCGGCAGGGGTGCCAGGGGGGCGGAGCCGCAAGGGCGGTCCGTGGGGGCCGCCCTTGCCGTGCGCGCCTTTTGCGTAATTGCCTTTCCGGAACGGAAAAGGGCCCCAAATGGGGCCCTTTGCTTCCGAAGGACGTACCGCCAGAGAGTTCTAAGTCGCTGGCTCGTCGGTCCTCTAGCTTTTTGAAGTTTCCCTGCCGTCGCTGAGCGACTACAGATAGATAAACACGCCGTCCAGCGAAAAGTTGCACCGCGCCGGATCTGTTTCTCGGGGACCGGGACTCCGGCCCCCCAGCTCGGTCGTCGCGCTGGTAGATTCAGGTGCCCCTGGGGCGCATAGCTCAGTTGGGAGAGCGCCGCCTCGACAAGGCGGAGGTCACTGGTTCGAGCCCAGTTGTGCCCACTCCACCATCCCGAGGGAGCAGCGATGAGCCATCGCCTGTTGCGCGCCAGCGAAGCCTTCTGGCGCGAGTCGAATCAGATGCGGGTGCTCAACACGGATCTGGCCAAGCAGCTGGGGGCCGCGAGCCTGGGGGCGCGCTTTTGGCGGCTGCGGCCGGGCCAGGCCTCGACTCTGCACCGCCACCAGCGGGAGGAAGAGCTCTACATGCTGCTCGAGGGTCGCGGCCGGATCCGGGTGGGAGGGGAGACCCTGGAGCTGGAGCCGCTCGACGCGCTCCTGGTCGAGCCGGCGGCGGAGCGCCAGGTCTTCAACGACACCGATGAGGAGGCGCTGTGGCTCGTGGTCGGAGCACCGCCCGAGCTCGCGAACACCCTCGAGATGAGCGAGGCTCAGCTGCGCCAGCTCTATCCCGAGGGGCCGCGTGCTCTGCCGCCGGAGCTCGGCGGCGGGGAGCTCAGACCACCGCCGGCATCTGAACCTGAGTGAGGCGGATGCTGTTGCCCGAGGGATCGCGGAAGCCGGCGTCGATTCCGTAGGGGCGTTTTTCGGGCGTCTCGGTGAACTCGACTCCTCGTCCCTTCAACTCCTCGTATGAGGCCTGGCAGTCGTCGGTGGTGAGGAAGACCGTGCCGGCGAAGCCCTTGGCCATGACGTTGCGCACCTCCCCAGCGGTCTCCTCGTCCATCACCGGCGGTCCCGGGATCGCCATCAGCGTTATCGAGACGTCCTCCTGACCGACGGGGCTGATGGTGAGCCAGCGGAAGTCGTCCATCTCAGGGAGGGTCACGTCTGCACGGACCTCCATGCCGACCTTCTCGGTGTAGAAGGCGAGGGCCTCATCCTGGTCGTGGACCCACAGTTGCGCGTTCGCGATCTTGATCATCGGGTTCTCCTTGCTTGACGGAAAGGTTCGTCGCCGATGCTAGGCGTGTGCGCTGGCGCTGTCTTCTCGAAACGTGCGGTTTTGGGGGCGCGAGTAGGCGCGCACGACGCAGCCGGGGATGCGGGCGTAGGCGGAGGCCGGCGGAAAGGAGGCGCGATAGGCGGTAGGCGACTGGCCGTAGGTGCGAGTGAAGCTGGTCGTGAACGAGCCGACGCTCTGCAGCCCGACCGCCAGGCAGATCTCGGCGACCGAGTTGTCGGTGGTGCGCAGCAGCGCCGCGGCGCGCTCGAGGCGTCGCGTCAGCAGGTAGGCGTGCGGCGACTCGCCGAAGGCGCGGCGGAACTCGCGGCTGAAATGGGCGCGCGAAAGGCCGGCGGCGCCGGCGAGGTCGTCGACCCCCAGCGGTTCGAAGTAGCGGGCGTCGGCGAGGTCCCTGGCACGCAGGAGATGCCGGGCGGGCGGTACATGCGCCATGCTCGCAGTCTAGGCTCGCCGCCCTGTGATCGCGACCTATGCAGCCGTATTAGTCGTGTGTGCCGCGTCGCTTGCCCTGGGGCAGGCCGCGATCTCCCTCTGCGGCATCGGGCGCTGGTCCTGGCTCTCACCCGCCGTCGGACTGGCTCTTATCTGTGCAATCTGCTGGGCCACGGTGCGGATGCCCGGGAATGGAGCGGTCTCGGCGATCGCGATCCTCGTTCTCGCGGTCGGGGCGGCGATCTACCTGCGCGGCCGGGCCGAGGGCAGGGGGGAGGCGTTGCGAGCCGGCTTTCCCGTCGGCCTCGTAGCTCTGCTGGCCGCCTCGCTTCCCTTCGCGGTCGAAGGTCACTTCGGCATCCTCGGCACCGGCTTCAACCCGGACATGTCACAGCACCTGTTGGCGACGGACAGGCTGGCCGACGGCGCCGGCTCACAGCTCCTTCACCAGGGCTACCCGCTCGGGCCGCACTCGGTCGTCGTCGCTTTGACCCAGGGCCTGGGCATCGGCATCGTCCAGGGCTTCGATGGGCTGACGATCGCTGCGGCGATCCTCGCCCCACTGACCGCCCTGGCGGCATTCGCCGACCAGCCTCCGCTGCGCCGCGCCACGGCCGCCCTCCTCGTGGGCCTCCCGTACCTGGTCGCTTCCTACTTCGCCCAGGGCGCCTTCAAGGAGACGATCCAAGCCCTCTTCGTCCTCGCCTTCGCCCTGGCTTTGCGCGAGAGCGCCCGACCCTGGCGAGACCTGCCCCTGCGCTTCGTCCCAGCAGCGCTAATCGCGATCGGCTCCGTGTACGTGTACAGCTTCCCGGGTCTCCTCTGGCTCGGGGCAATAGCAGTGATCTGGGCTGTCGCCGAATGGGCGCTGGGGCAATACGCCTCGCCCGCGGGTGGCGGCGTAGGGGGGACCTCCCCCGAGGAAGCTTCAGCTACCGCAGGGGGAGGTGGGTCCCCTGCGCCGACAGGACCCGCGGGCCGACGCGCAATGTCCCTGGCCGTCCTCGTCTTCGCCATCGGGTCCCTCCCCGAGCTGGGCCGGATGATCGACTTCCACAGCTTCGAGACCTTCGACCCCAACGGCCCCGGCCTCGGCAACCTCTTCGGCCAGGTCTCGCCCTTCACCGCGCTCGGGATCTGGTTCTCGGGCGACTTCCGGCTGGCGGCTGGCAACGGTGCGGTGCCGGCATTCGCGTACTACTTCGGAGCGGCCTTTGCCGCGGTGCTGCTCGTCTACGGCTTGGTTCTGTGCCTGCGCAGGCGTGAGACGGCGATCCTTTCCGGCGCGCTTGCGGCCGCGGCTGTCTACGTCGCGGCCCGGGTCGGGGGCACCCCCTACACGTCCGCCAAGGCACTCGAGGTGGCGGCGCCGCTGGCGACGCTGGTCATCGTCCTGCCTCTGTTGCGCCGGCCCGTCACCGTCCTCTATCTGGCGGCGGCGGGCGTCTGCTCCCTGCTGGCCCTCGCCAACGCCCCGATCGGGCCGACTTCCTACTCGCCCGCGCTCACCGGGTTGCGCCCGCTGCTCGCCGCTGGATCCACCCTGGTCCTGGCGCCCGACTCGCTGCTCGCCGAAGAACAGGGGGACCGCTACATCGCCTGGGAGCTGCGCGGCGGCCGTGTCTGCATCGAGCCCGAGAGCGCCGCGGGTGGGCGCCCTCCGGCTGGCATCAAGTACTTCATCACCAGCGGGGCACCCGAGCAGCCGCCGTTCAGCCAGCTGATGCTACGCCGGCATGCCGGCCCCTATGCCCTGTGGGAACACCGCGGGGACGCCGGCGGGGCAGGTCCCTGCCCGCTGGTCGCTGTGCGCCAAGCCCGCTCCGGCGCAGGATGAAGCATTTTCCTCCCCGTGGTGTGGGAAAGGCTGCAATCGACAGGGAGGCAAGCGCCCACGTAGCATGGGGGCGATGGAGGCCGCGACGAAAATCACCGCAAAGCTGCCCGACGGCACGCCGCTGGAGCTTCCCGACGGAGCCACCGGTGCCGACGCCGCGGCGGCGATCGGACCCGGCCTGGCGAAGGCCGCGCTGGCGATTCGCGTCGACGGCGAGCTGCGCGACCTCGGCGCCCCGCTGCCCGACGGGGCGGAGATCGCGATCCTCACCGACCGCGACCCCGAGGCCCTGGACCTGATCCGCCATGACGCCGCCCACGTCATGGCAGAGGCGGTGCTGGAGCTCTACCCGGGAACGAAGGTGACGATCGGACCCCCGATCGAGCAGGGCTTCTACTACGACTTCGAGTTTCCCGCTGGCGCCAAGGTCAACGAGGACGATCTGGAGCGGATCGAGGCGGCGATGCTCAAGCACATCCAGGCCGATGAGAGCTTCGAGCGCCGCGACGTCCCGACCGCGGAGGCGATCGAGATTTTCCGTGCCCAGGGCCAGGACTACAAGGTCGAGCTGATCGAGGATCTGGTCCGCGACGAAGGGGTTGAGACCGTCTCGCTCTACCGCAACGGGCCCTTCGAGGATCTCTGCCGTGGCCCTCACGGTCCTGCCACGGGCCGGATCAAGGCAGTCAAGCTGAGCTCGATCGCGGGTGCCTACTGGCGCGGCGACGAGAGCCGCAGCATGCTGACCCGGATCTATGGCACCGCCTTCTTCTCGAAGAAGGACCTCGACCTTCACCTGGAGCGGATCGAGGAGGCGAAGGCGCGCGACCACCGCAGGCTCGGTCCCCAGCTCGGCATCTTCATGCTGCGCAAGGAGGCGCCGGGCATGCCCTTCTGGCTCGCCCACGGAACCATCCTGCTGCGCCTGATCGAGGCCGAGGTGCAAAAACAGCTGCGCAAGCGCGAGTACGTCGAGATCAAGACTCCGCACCTGATGGACGTCGAGCTCTGGCACCGCTCCGGCCACTGGGACAATTACCAGGAGAACATGTACTTCACCGAGTCGAAGGAGCGCCAGTACGCGATCCGGCCGATGAACTGCCCCGGTGCCTGTCTCGTCTTCGACTCCGAGCGGCACTCCTACCGTGAGCTGCCGCTGCGGGTGGCCGAGTTCGGCCAGGTCTCCCGCGCCGAGCGCGAGGGCGTCCTGCACGGCCTCCTGCGAGTCCGCGCCTTCACCCAGGACGACGCCCACATCTACTGCACGCCGGAGCAGATCGTCGACGAGGTCGCCGGCATCTGCGAGGCGATCGACGAGCTCTACGCCCGCTTCGGCTTCGAGGACGTCCACATCGAGCTCTCGACCCGGCCGGAGAAGTCGATCGGCACCGGGGAGCAGTGGGCGCAGGCCGAGCAGGCGCTGCGCGATGCGCTCGAGGCCCAGGGCCGCGACTACACCCTGAACCCCGGCGACGGCGCCTTCTACGGCCCCAAGATCGACTTCCACATCACCGACGCCCTCGGTCGCTCCTGGCAGTGCGGAACCTGCCAGGTCGACTTCTTCATGCCCGAGCGTTTCGACCTCACCTACACCGATCAGAACGACGAGCCGCAGCGACCGGTGATGATCCACCGCGCCCTGCTCGGCTCGATGGAGCGTTTTGCCGGGATCCTGATCGAGCACCATGCCGGCCGCTTCCCGGTCTGGCTGGCGCCGGTGCAGGCGACAGTGCTGCCGATCTCCGATCGCCACGTCGAGTTCGGCCACGCGGTCGCCGTGCAGCTGCGCGAGCTCGGGGTCAGGGTCGAGGTCGACCGCCGCTCCGAGTCGATCGGGAAGAAGGTCCGCGACGCCGAACTGGCCCGCAACCCCTTCATGCTGGTCGTCGGCGACCGAGAGGAAGAGAGCAACGAGGTGGCGGTGCGCTCCCACGCGGAGGGCGAGCTGGGGGCGATGAAGCTCGCCGAGTTCGCCGACCTCATCCACCGTGCGGAGCAGGACGCCTGAGCGGCGGACCTCGATTCGGCTCTGCCTCTATACTCCGCGCACTTGTTCGCAGGCATGCCAAACACACCGCGCCGCTGAGCGTCCCGTGGCTGCCTCCGCATCCCTCGTCCTCTTGAAGCTCCACCTCTCCTCCCACTAGTGCCCGTTCCGCGCAGGTTCGATCGCCGACCGCCGGAGCGCGACACGACGCGCATCAACGAGCGCATCCGCGTTCCCAAAGTTCGCCTGATCGGCGCCGACGGGGAGCAGCTCGGGATCCTCGACACGCCTGAGGCCCTGAAGCGCGCGCAGGAGGCCGACCTCGACCTGGTCGAGGTCGCACCCGGCTCGAAGCCGCCGGTGACCCGCCTGCTCGACTACTCGAAGTACAAGTACGAGCAGGAGCAGAAGCAGAAGGCCGCCCGCAAGCACCAGACGCAGGTCAACGTGCGCGAGATCAAGCTGCGGCCGAAGATCGCCAACCACGACTACGAAACCAAGAAGGGCCACGTCGAGCGCTTCCTGCGCCAGCGCAACAAAGTCAAGATCACGATCATGTTCCGCGGCCGCGAGCAGGCACACCCCGAGCGCGGCCGCAACCTCTTGCAGCGGCTGTTCGAGGACCTCGATGGGCTTGCGGTGATCGAGTCGGCGCCGCTGCAGGAAGGGCGCAACATGAGCATGATGCTGGCCCCGAGCAAAGAGGTCGAGGTGCAGGCCAAGCAGGACGATCCGCCGGCTGATGAGTCCGAGCCCCAATCAGACGGCGACTCCGAGTCTTCCGCGGAGGGATGAGAGCCCGCCTCGGCAGGGGTTCCGCTTAACTTTTTCGAGCCGCGTTTGTGGCTGCCGACGATGGCTAGCCGCGAAAAAGTACAAGACGCTCCACCCCTACCGGGACGGGCTCTGAACTCCCGTGATCACGTCGGCGATGCGCTCCGCCGCGTGGCCGTCCCAAAGCGGGGGAGGCTCAGATGGAGCTGCTGGGCGCTCCGCGAGGGAAGCTGGGATCTGGGCTATCGCGGCGGGATCCAGGCCAAGCAGGGTGTTGGTGCCGGCGCGGATCGTCACTGGCCGCTCGGTGTTGTCGCGCAGGGTGAAGCAGGGGATGCCGAGGTAGGTCGTCTCCTCCTGGATCCCGCCCGAGTCGGTGAGGACGGCGCCGGCGTCGGCGATCAGCGAGAGGAAGTCGACGTAGCCGAGCGGCTCGGAGAGGATCAGCCCGGGATGCTCGGCGGAGATCGCCTCCATCTTCTTGCGCGTGCGCGGGTGAACGGGGAAGACGACCGGCATCTCGCGGGCGAGCTCGGCGAGTCGCTGCACGGTCTCCGGCAGCAGGTCGCCGTCGACGAGGGCGGGGCGGTGCAGGGTGACGAGCATGTAGCCGCGCGGCTCGACCCCGAGCTTCGCCGCGGATCCGGTCGCGCGGAAGCGGTCTTCGAGCGCAACCAGGGTGTCGATCATCGTGTTGCCGACGAAGTGCATGTGCTCGTCTCCGATGCCCTCGGCACGCAGGTTCTCGATCGCCTCGTCGCTGTGCAGGAAGAGGTGCTCGGAGAACTCGTCGGCGACGATCCGGTTGATCTCCTCGGGCATCGTGCGGTCGAAGCTGCGCAGGCCCGACTCGATGTGGCCGACGGGGATATGCATCTTGACCGCCGTCAGCACTGCCGCAAGGGTCGAGTTGACGTCGCCGGGGGTCATCACCAGGTCGGGCCTCTCCTCCACCAGCACCGGCTCGAGCCGCTCCATCGTGCGCGCCGTCTGCACGGCGTGGCTGCCGGATCCGACCTCGAGCATGTGGTCGGGCGCGGGCACGCCGAGCTCCTCGAAGAAGACCTCCGACATCGCCCGGTCGTAGTGCTGGCCGGTGTGGACGATCGCGTGGCGACCCTCTGGCAGGCGCTTGCGCAGCGCCGCGATCACCGGCGCCGTCTTGACGAAGTTCGGCCTCGTTCCGATCACATAGACGATCCGCATCGCGCGGCAGCCTAGCGGCGCGGCCCGCTGTCTCCCGCGTCGCCTGTCGCCGGTCTGCTTCAATACCCGTCCCGATGCCGAAGATGAAGACCCACTCGGGCGCCAAGAAGCGCTTCCGCAAGACCGCCAAGGGCAAGCTGCGTGGGCGGCGCGCGTACTCGAGCCACATCCTCGAGAAAAAGTCGCCGAAGCGCAAGCGGCAGATGGGGCGGCCGGTTGTGATCGCCAAGGCCGATGAAAAGCGGGTCAGGACCCTGCTTGGAGGCGGAAAGTGAGCCGGGTCAAGCGGTCCGTCCATGCGCGCAAGAAGCGGCGCAAGGTGCTGAAGGAAGCGAAGGGCTATTTCGGCCGTAAGCACTCCTCCTACCGCTTTGCAAAAGAGCAGGTGCAGCGGTCGGGGATGTATGCGTACAGGGACCGGCGCAACCGCAAGCGCGATTTCCGCCGGCTCTGGATCACCAGGATCAATGCCGCCGCGCGGCTCGAGGGCATGAGCTACTCGCAGCTGATTCACGGCCTCGACAAAGCCGGCGTCGAGGTGAACCGCAAGATGCTCGCCGAGATCGCGGTCTCCGACCGCGATGCTTTCCGCCGATTCGTGGAGCTGGCCCGGGAGGGTGTCGCGGCTTAGTACCCGCAGGCGACACTCCACTTTCCCGGGCGGGCCGTCTTCACGGCCCGCTTTTTATTTGTCGGGATTCGCCCGGGCCGATCCCGGCGTTCCAGGAGAAGAAACGACCACCGAGAACCGAACAAAGATGATCTCCAGCCCCCACAACGAGAAGCTGAAGCTGGTCCGCAAGCTGCGTGACCGCAGGCATCGCGAGCGCGAGGGGCTCTTCGCGACCGAGGGCGAGGACCTGGTCGAGGCGGGCCTCGCCGCGGGCGCTGTGCCGCACTTCCTGCTCAGCGCAGCCGGGAGCGGCCTCGGCGGCGAGGAGGTGGAGCCGGAGCTGCTGGCCGAGGTCTCCGCGCTGGGGTCGGGCACGCGGGCGATAGCCGTCTGGCCGCAAACTTGGGCAAGCGAGGCGGAGCCGCCGTGCGTCTACCTCCATGGCGTCGCCGATCCCGGCAACGTCGGCGCGATCATCCGCACCGCGCACGGCCTGCTCGGCGGCACGGTCGTGCTGGGGCCGGGCTGCGCCGATCCGTTCGGGCCGAAGGCGGTGCGGGCGAGCATGGGATCGATCTTCGGCCAGTCGTTGCTTCGGGCTGGGGTTGAAGCGACGCCCGCCCCGCGGGCGGCGCTGGTTGCGCACGACGGCGCCGGGCTCGCTGCGCTGGCAAATGCCGCGACGATCTGCCTCGGCGCCGAGCGCGGGGGGTTGCCGGCCGAGGTGCAACGCGAGTGTGAGGTCGAGGTGACGATCCCGCTGCGCCCCGATGCCGCCGAGTCGCTGAACGTCGCTGCCGCGGCAGCCATAGCGTGCGAGCGGTTATCGTCGCCCGCCATGCAGGAGGCGCCTGAAGATGCTTGAGCGGATCGAGGGGATCGAGGCTGAGGCGACGGCGGCGATCGGGGCCGCAGCGGGAACCGCCGAGCTGGAGCAGTTGCGGGTTCATCACCTGGGGCGCAAAGCTGAGCTGACGGCGATTCTGCGCGGAATCGCCAATCTTCCCGCCGAGGAACGGGGCAGCGTCGGCGGCGCCGCCAACCGGGCGCGCAAGGCGCTCGAAGGGCTGCTCGAGCGGCGCGCCGCCGAGCTCGATGCGGCTGAGCTGGAGGAGCGGCTGGCGAGCGACCGCATCGACGTCACCCTGCCCGGAGCGCCGCCGCGGCCAGCCGGCCATCTTCACCTGATCACCCGCACCACCCGCCAGATAGAGGACGTGATGGTCGGCCTCGGCTACCAGGTGCTCGAGGGGCCGGAGATCGAGCACGACTACTACAACTTCACCGCGCTCAACCACCCACCCGGCCACCCGGCGCGGATGCTCCAGGACACGTTCTACGTCCAGTCCCACCCCGAGGTTCTGCTGCGGACCCACACCTCGCCGGTGCAGATTCGCGCCATGGAGTCAGGCGCCC
Organism: uncultured Solirubrobacterales bacterium; assembly: GCA_963770315.1. Classification (GTDB taxonomy): domain Bacteria; phylum Actinomycetota; class Thermoleophilia; order Solirubrobacterales; family 70-9; genus VRUE01. The sequence goes on along the minus strand of CAVYPC010000002.1, from coordinate 1,212,596 downwards.
CGCCGATCTTCGCGATCATGCCGGGCAAGGTCTACCGGCGGGACTCCGACGCGACCCACACGCCGATGTTCCACCAGGTCGAGGGGCTGGCGATCGGCGAGGGGATCACGCTCGCCGACCTGCATGGCACCTTGGACGAGCTGTTGAGGGCTATCTTCGGCTCCGGTCGCGAGGCGCGGATGCGGCCCCATTTCTTCCCCTTCACCGAGCCCAGCGTCGAGTTCGACGTCTCCTGCTTCCAGTGTGACGGGAGCGGCGAGCTGGCCGGAGGCGAGCGCTGCAGTCTCTGCAAGGGACAGGGCTGGATCGAGGTGGGGGGCGCCGGGATGGTCGACCCCAACGTGCTCGGCTTCGTCGCCGAGAACGGCTACGACTCCGAGCGGGTGCAGGGATTCGCCTTCGGCATGGGGGTCGAGCGGATCGCGATGCTGCGCCACGGAGTTCCCGACCTGCGGCGCTTCTTCGACAACGACGTGCGGATGCTGGGGCAGTTCCTATGAGGGTCCCGTACACATGGCTGCGCGAATACTGCGACCCGGGGATCGACGCCCGCGAGCTGGCCGAGCGGCTGGCGATGACCGGCACCGAGGTCGAGCGGGTCGGCGTCGTCGGCCCTCCGGTGGAGGACGGCTTCGTGGTCGGCCGGGTGATCGAGCGCGAGGCGCACCCCGATGCCGACCGGCTCAGCGTCTGCACCGTGGACACCGGCGACGGCGAGCCGCGCACGATCGTCTGCGGCGCCCCCAACGTCGCGGCGGGGCAAACCGTGCCGGTGGCGCTGCCGGGGGCGACGATGCCGGGCGGGGCGAAGCTCGGCAAGGCGAAGCTGCGCGGCGTCGAGTCGCACGGGATGATCCTCTCCGCCGCCGAGCTGGAGATCGCCGAGGAGTCGGCGGGGATCCTGGTGCTAGACGACGGCCCTGCGCCGGGCGCGCCGCTGGGCGAGGTGCTCATGGTCGCCGAGCCGGTGCTGGAGCTCGAGGTGACGCCGAACCGGGCCGACTGCTTCGGCGTCTACGGCGTTGCCCGCGAGGTGCACGCGATCAGCGGCGCCCCGCTGGCCGCCGAGCCCTGGGCGGAGGACGCCCCGGCCGAAGGGGAGGGCGAGGCCGGCGACTTCGCCTCGGTTGCCGTCGATGCCCCCGACCTCTGCCCACGCTTCACCGCGCGCGTCTTCACCGACGTGACGATCGGCCCCTCGCCGGCCTGGCTGCAGGCGCGACTGAGCGCCGCCGGGCAGCGCCCGATCAACAACGTCGTCGACATCACCAACTACGTGATGCTGCTTACGGCGCAGCCGCTGCACGCCTTCGACCTCGACGAGGTCCCCGGTGGGGCACTGACCGTGCGGGCGGCCGTCGAGGGGGAGAAGATGACGACGCTCGACGGCGTCGAGCGCAGCTTCGACGCCGAGACGGTGGTGGTCTGCGACCGCAACGGCCCCTCCGGGATCGCCGGGATCATGGGTGGCCAGGCCTCCGAGGTTTCGGCCGAGACGAGGCGTGTCCTGCTCGAGGTCGCCAACTGGAACGGCACCAACATCCTGCGCACCTCGCGCCTGCTCGGGCTGCGCTCTGAGGCCTCTTCGCGCTTCGAGAAACAGCTCCACCCGGAGCTATGCATGCGGGCACAGCGGATCGCTTCGCGACTGATGGTCGAGCTGTGCGGGGCGAAGCTGGTTCCCGGCACGATCGACGTCGCCGCTGAGATGCCGGCGCCGGTGCGGATCCGGCTGCGCGGCGAGCGGGTCGAGGGCCTGCTCGGGATGAAGATCGAGCAGGTCGACCAAGTTGCGTATCTCGAGCGCCTCGGCTTCGGGGTCGATGCCGAGGGCGACGATCTGATGGTCGAGGTGCCGCCCGACCGCCACTGCGACGTCACCCGCGAGGTCGATCTGATCGAGGAGGTCGCCCGCGTGCACGGTCTCGACGAGCATCTGCCATCGACCCTGCCAAGTGTGGCGGGACAGGCTGGCGGGTTGCGGCGCGACCAACGGCTGCGCCGTCGGGCCGAGGACACGCTGCGCGATCTCGGCTTCGACGAGATCGTCGGCTGGAGCTTCACCGACCCCGGCGAGGCCGAGCGGCTGCGGATCCCCGAGGACGACCCGCGAGCCAAGGGTGTGACGATCTCCAACCCGCTCTCCGAGGATCAATCGACGATGCGGACGACGCTGCTCGGCTCGCTGCTCGGCGCGGCTCAGAGCAACCTGGCGCGCGACGCCGAGCGAGTAGCCCTCTTCGAGTCCGGCCGCATATACCTAAAAACCCCGCCGACGGGCGGGGGCTTCGTGGGCGAGCGAGCGGCGCCGTTCGCCGAGCCGCATCGGCTTGGCGCGCTCGCGGTGGGGCCGCTGGCGCCGGCGTCATGGCGGGGCGGGGGGGTGTCCGGCGACTTCTTTGCGCTCAAGGGTGTGCTGGAGGGCTTTGCGGCCCAGCTCGGCGTGGTGCTGGCGTTCGAACCGACGTCTGAGCCCTTCCTCCATGCCGGTCGCGGCGCAAGGGTCCTCGCCGGAGACGTCGACGTGGGCTGGCTCGGCGAGCTGCACCCGTTGGTCTGCCGCGCTTGGGACCTGGAGGGAGCCGTGGGCTTCGAAGTCGATCTGGCGCCGCTCGTCAACGGGTCTTCCGCCGGCGAGGAGACCTTCGAGGACGTGACCACCTTCCCGGCCGTGCGCCAGGATCTCGCCGTGGTTGTGCCCGCCGACGTGTCGGCGGCGCGGGTGCGGGATGCGGTTCTGGCCGGGGGCGGCGAGCTGCTGCATGCCGCCGAGGTCTTCGACCTCTACGAAGGCGAGCAGCTGGGAGAGGGGCGCAAGAGCCTCGCTCTGCGGCTCGAGTTCCGGGCCGCGGACCGCACCCTCACAGATGAGGAAGTCGGCGCGAGGCGCGAGGCGATCGAGGCCGAGCTGGGCGAGATCGGAGGATCGCTCCGTGGCTGAGAAGGCGAGAGTCCTCGTGGCCGGAGCCTCGGGCTTCACCGGCGCCCTCGCGGCGCAGATCGTCTGGCGCCATCCGCGCCTGGAGCTGGTCGGCGTCACTTCGCGCAGCGATGCCGGCACGAGGCTCGATCGGCTCTACCCGCGCTACCGGGTGCCGTTGGAGCTGACCGAGCTCGATCTCGACACGCTGGAGGACGTCGACGCGGCGATCGTCGCCTATCCGCACGGCGCCTCGGCGCCGACTGTCGCCGCCCTCAGGGGCCTCGGCGCGCTGGTCGTCGACCTCTCCGCCGACTTCAGGCTGCGCGACCTGCCGACGTATGAGCGCTGGTACGGCGAGCACGGTGCACCCGAGCTGCTCGAGGGGGCTGTCTACGGGCTCACCGAGCTCTACCGGGAGCAGTTGCGCGAGGCCGAGCTGGTGGCGACGCCGGGCTGCTATCCGACGGCGAGCGTGCTGGCGCTGGCGCCGCTGGCCGAGCGCGGCCTGCTGGCCGATGTCGTGATCGACGCCAAGCAGGGCGTCTCTGGCGCCGGGCGCGGCGGCGGCGATGCGATGCACTACGCATCGATGGACGAGAACGCTTTCGCCTACAAGACCGAGGGCCACCGCCACCGGCCCGAGATCGAGCAGGAGCTGGCGGCGCTCGGCAGCGAGACGCCGGTCACCTTCGTCCCGCACCTGCTGCCGCTCGACCAGGGCGAGCTGACCAGCTGCTACGCGCAGCTGAAGGAGCCGATCTCCAAGCGGGAGGTGCAGGCGCTCTACGCCGAGCGCTACGCCGAGGAGCCCTTCGTCCACGCGGTCGAGCGGCCGCCCGGCTTGCGCGACGTGCGCGACACGAACGAGTGCCATGTCTACGTCACGGTCGAGGAGCGCGGCCGGGTTCTCGCCTTCTCGGCGATCGACAACCTCTGGAAGGGCGCCTCGGGCCAGGCGGTGCAGAACCTCAACCTGATGCTGGGCTTCGACGAGACCGAGGGCCTGAGATGACGGTCCCAGGCCCCCCGCCCGCGGACGCGGAGCGGAGCAGGCGGGGGAATACGTCGTTCTTCAAGTCCCGCTGGGTCAGCCCGCCGGCCGGAGTCGAGGAGCTCGATCCCGCCCAGCTCGCACCCGGTTTTCGCGCCGGCGCTGCTCACTGCGGCCTCAAGGGCGGCGGCAAGACCGACGTCGGCCTGCTCGTCTGCGATGCCCCGCGGGTGTCCTCTTCGGTGCTGTTGACGCGCAACGCCTCCGCCGCGGCGCCGGTCAGGGTCTGTCGTCAGCGGGTCGACCGCGCCGCGGTCCGCGCCGCGGTCGTCAACGCCGGCAACGCCAATGCCGAGACGGGCGAGAAGGGCTTCGCCGATGCCTGGGCGATGTGCGAGGAGGCCGGCGCGAAGCTTGGCTTGGAGCCCAGTGCGGTCGCGGTCGCCGAGACCGGCGTGATCGGGGTGCCGTTGCCGATCGACGCGGTGCTGGCCGGGATCGGCGAGGCCGCGGGCTCTCTCTCCGTCGAAGGCGGAGAGAGCTTCTCCGAGGCGATCCTCACCACCGATCGCTGGCCGAAGAGCTGCACCCTGCGGGCCGGCGGGGTGACGATCTCCGCCCAGGCGAAGGGCGCCGGGATGATGCAGCCGGACTTCGCGACGATGCTCTGCTTTGTGCAGACCGACGCTCTGGTCGAGGACGCCGACGAGATGCTGCGCGACGCCGTCGCCGCATCCTTCGAGCGGATCAGCGTCGACGGCCAGATGAGCACCAACGACACCGTCCTCCTCCAGGCGACGGGCGAGGCCGGCGCGCCCTTGCCCGAGGGGCTGCTTGAGGCGGTCCTGCTGCAGCTGGCGATCGAGATCGTCGCCGACGGCGAGGGCTCCGTCCGGGTTGGGCGGGTCCAGGTCGACGGCGCCGCCTCCGCGGTCGAGGCCGAGCGGGTGGCGCGCGCGATCGCCAACTCGCCGCTGGTCAAGACGGCCCTCTTTGGCCGCGACCCCAACTGGGGCCGGATCGCGCAGGCGGCTGGGATGGCGCTGGCGGGCGAGGATCTGGAGGAGATCGGCGCCGGCTCGATCGACGCCGCCGAGCTGGGCGAGGACATCGCCGAGGCCGAGATCGGGCTGCGGCTCGATCGCGGCGGGCACAGCGCCCACGTCTGGTTCTCGGACCTGGGCTACGAGTACGTGCGGATAAACGCCGAGTACACGACCTGAGGAGACGGATGAGCACCAACGTCGACACCCTGCTGGAGGCGCTCCCCTACATCAAGGAGTTCCACGGCCGCACGGTCGTGATCAAGTACGGCGGCTCGGCGATGCGCGAGGAGGGTCTGCGCGAGGCCTTTGCGACCGACGTCGTCCTGCTCAAGTACGTCGGCCTCAACCCGGTCATCGTCCACGGCGGCGGACCCGAGATAACTCAGTACATGGAGCGGCTGGGGCTCGAGGTTCGCTTCCACGAGGGGCTGCGCGTGTCCGATGCGGAGACGGTCGAGGTCGCCCGCATGGTCCTGATCGGCAAGCTCAACTCCGACATCGTGCAACGGCTCAACCGGCACGGCCAGCCGGCGGTCGGCCTCTCTGGTCAGGACGGGACCCTGTTCGAGGTGGCGCCCGTCCCCAACGCCGAGCAGGTCGGCTTCGTCGGCTCGATCGAGCGGGTGGACGTCGATGTGCTCAACCACATCGCCGAGGACTACATCCCGGTGGTCGCCTCCTCCGCCTCGGACCGCGAGGGCCACGCCTACAACGTCAATGCCGACGAGGCCGCGGGCAAGGTCGCCGCGGCCCTGGGCGCCTACAAGGCGATCTTCCTCACCGACGTCGACGGCTGGCTCGCCGACCCCGGCGACGAGGCCTCGCTGATCTCGCGCGCCACGGTCGGCGAGGTCGAGGCCCAGCTGAAGGGAATAGGTGGCGGCATGCGGCCGAAGCTGACCGCCTGCGTCGACGCGATCCAGGGGGGTGCCCAGTCGGCTCACATCATCGACGGGCGCAAGCCGCACAGCCTGCTGCTGGAGCTCTTCACCGACGCCGGCATCGGCACGATGGTGACCTCATGAAGCTCGCCGAGCTGCAGGAGCTGGAGCGGCGCTACCTGATGCAGACCTACCGGCGGGCGCCGGTCGAGTTCGTGCGCGGCGAGGGGACGCTGCTCTGGGACTCCGAGGGCAGGGAGTACCTCGACTTCCTGGCCGGGATCTCGGTCTGCTCGGTCGGGCATTGCCACCCGGCGGTGGTCGAGGCCGTGCGCGAGCAGGCCGGAGAGCTGATGCACGTCTCCAACCTCTTCTACACCGAGCCGATGGTGCGGTTGGCCGAGCGTCTCTCGGCGTCGAGCCTGGGGGGGAAGGTCTTCCTCTCCAACTCGGGGACCGAGGCCAACGAGTGCGCGATCAAGGTGGCTCGCAAGAAAGCTCATATTCGCGGCGTTGAAAGCCCTGAGATCATTAGCTTCGAGCGCGACTTCCACGGCCGTACCTACGGGGCCCTTGCGGCGACGCCGAAAATGGCGGAGAACCGGGCGCTGGGCCCGATGCTGCCCGGGTTCCGCTCGGTGCCTTTCGATGATGCCGGGGCGTTGCGCGACGCCGTTTGCGAGAGCACCGCGGCGGTGATGATCGAGCCGATTCAGGGCGAGGCGGGTGTCTACCCGCTGAGCGAGGAAACGCTGCTGGTGGCGAGGCAGGCCTGCGACGAAACCGGGGCGCTGCTGATCCTGGACGAGATCCAGACCGGGATGGGGCGCACGGGCTCTCTCTGGGCCTACCAGCAGACCCCCGTGCGGCCCGACCTGCTGACCAGCGCCAAGGCGCTCGGCGGGGGGCTGCCGGTCGGCGCATGCGTCGCCAGCGAGGATCTCGGCGAGGCGCTCGAGGCCGGCGATCACGGCTCCACCTTCGCCGGCGGCGCGGTCGTCTCGGCGGCGGCCCTGGCCGTGCTCGAGCTGGTCGACGACCCGGCCCTGCTGCGGAGGGTGCGCGAGCTGGGCGCCGAGTTGCGGCAGGGACTGCTGGCGATAGACGGGGTCTCCGAGGTGCGCGGCCGCGGCCTGATGCTGGGGGTCGGCCTGGAAGAGGGGATCGATGCCGCGGAGGTGGGCGCCGAGCTCCTGCGCAACGGTTTGATCGTCAACGTCCCCGAGCCCGGCACGCTCCGCCTGCTGCCCCCGCTCACGGTCGATTCGGCCCAGATCCAGCGGGCCGTTGCGCTGATCGCCGATTCGCTCCTAAGGTATTCGCAGAGATGAGCGCGGAGAAGCTCCCACCGGCCCAGCGACCACCCTCTTCGGCTGCCGATGCGGCCTCGCGACTGGCGACGATCGTCGACGCCGCCGAGCGGGCCGCCTCGAGCGTGATCGACGACGCCGAGGCGCAGGCGCAGCGGTATCTCGAGGAGGCGCACAGCCGCGCCGACCGGATCGTCGCCGAACGCCTGCGCGAGCTCGCCGACCAGCTCGACCCGCCCGGCTCGGAGGAGCCGGCCACCTCGGGCGAGAGTCATGCCGTCCATCTGAAGCCCGTCGAGCCGGTCGAGGCCGCGAGGGAGGAGGAAGAGGAGGAGGACGTCGTCGCGCCGCGGGCTCCGCGCCGCTCGGGGTCCGCCGGGGCGCGCCTGCTCGCCACCCAGATGGCGATCTCGGGCTCCAGTCGCAAGGAGATCGAGGCCCGGTTGCGAAACGGCTTCGATATCGAGGACACCAGCGAGATCCTCGACGCGATTCTCGGACCCGAGGAGTGAGAATAGAGCCATGCACGACGACCCGACCCGGACGATGGGGCAGCCGGAGCACCCCGGTGGGCGGCCTCACGGCAACATGCGCCTGCTCATCGCGGGCCTGATCGCGGTCATCGTCGGCCTGGTCGTGGCGATCGTCGTGATCGCCTCCGACAGCGGCAACGGCAGCAGCACGAGCAGCTCGGCGGTAACGACCCTCTCGACGACGGCCGAAACGACCGCGGCCCCGACCACGGCGGAAACCACGGACGAAACGACGACGGCGCCGACGACTGAAACGACGACTGAACCCACCACCGCGCCGCCGACGACGACCGAAGAAGAAAACAGCAGCGGCGGGATTCCCGCCGAATGAGGTCCTGAGTGGCCGATCCGGCCCCCGAGCAGGTCCGTACCGCGGGCTATGAGGCCGACCCCGCCGAGGTACGGCGGGTGCTGCTGCTCTACTCCGGCGGCCTCGACACCAGCGTGATACTGAAGTGGATCCAGGACCGTTACGGGGCGGAGGTCGTCTGCCTCACGGTCAACCTCGGCCAGCCCGGCGAGGACTACGCGGTGATCGAGGACAAGGCAAAGCGGCTGGGCGCGCTGGAGTGCCACGTCGTCGATGCCCGTGAGCGTTTCGCCCGCGATTTCGTCGTCCCGGCGATCAAGGCGAACGCCCTCTACGGCGGCGGCTACCCGCTCTTCACCGCACTCGGGCGGCCGCTGATCGCCGAGCTGGCGGTCGAGTACGCCCGGCGCAGCGGCTGCGACACGATCGCCCATGGCTGCACCGGCAAGGGCAATGACCAGGTGCGGATCGAGGCGACCGTGGCCACTCTTGCCCCGGAGCTGAAGACGATCGCCCCGGTGCGCTCCTGGCAGATGGGCCGTGAGGAGGAGATCGCCTACGCGCGCGAGCACAGCATCCCGGTCAAGGGGGGCACGGAGGTCGCGCCCTACTCGATCGACGACAACCTCTGGGGCCGCTCTTCGGAGGGTCGCTGGATCGAGGACCTGGGTCACGCTCCCGAGGACGACGTCTTCCAGCTGGTCACGCGGCCCGAGCTTGCGCCTGAGGAGGCGGAGACGGTGACGGTCGAGTTCGAGGCGGGGGTTCCGGTTGGGCTCAACGGCGAGCGCCTCGGCATCGTCGAGCTGATCGAAGCCGCTGCCGAGATCGGTTGCCGCCACGGGGTCGGGATCGTCGACCACATCGAGGATCGCATCGTTGGCCTCAAGGTGCGCGACATCTACGAGGTGCCGGCGGCAGCGATCATTCTCCCGGCCCACCAGGAGCTCGAGAAGCTGGTCGGCACGATCCACCAGAACCAGTTCAAGCCAGGGCTCGACCAGAAGTGGGGCTACCTGGTCTACGCCGGGCTCTGGTGGGAGCCGCTGCGCACCGATCTCGACGCATACATGGATGCAGTCAACGCTCAGGTGAGCGGGACGATAGGCCTGAAGCTGTACAAAGGGAGCGTGCGAGTCGTCACCCGCTCCTCGCCCAACGCCGTCTACGACGCCGACCTGGCCTCCTTCGCCGAGTCCGGCGGTCTCTTCTCGCAGACTGCCTCGCCGGGCTTCATCGAGCTCTGGTCGCTGCAGTCGCGGATGGCGCACCGGATCAGGCAGCGCGACGAGGGGGCGGAGAGCTGATGTACGACAAGGTGGGTAAGGCCGCCCTGCGCTTTGCGATCGCCTACCTGCGCCGTCGCTACCGCCGCGAGATCCGCATCGGCGCCGGCCTGGCGGTCGCGACGATCGGGGTCGCCGTCTACTGGGCCAACCGGAACGTCCCCGAGGGCTGAGGTGCTGCTCGCATGCGCTGGAAGCCCGCAGTCGCGCTCCTTGCCGTAGCCCTGCTCACGGTCGCGTCCGCGCGTGCGGCGGACGTCGGGTCGCTGCGCGACAAGGTCGGCGGTGCGCGCGAGGAAGCGGCCTCGCTCGGGACCCAGATTCGCGACACCCAGGAACGGCTCGCCGCGACCGAAGCGGAAGCCGAAGACGCCGCCGCGCGGGAGCGGCATCTCAGCGACCTGCTTGCCCACGGCCGCGAACGGGCGGCGAGGCTGGCGGCGAAGGTCGAGCGCTCCGAAGCGCACCTGGAAGCCGAGCGCGCTCGGCTGCGCCGGGCTCGGCGGGCGCTTGCGCGGCGGCTGGTGGCGATCTACGAGAGCGGCTCGCCGAGCACCGCCAGCATCGTCCTCGGCTCCGGCGACTTCGACGAGCTGGCGGTCCGCAGCGAATACCTGCAGCGGATCGAGGACTCCGACACCGAGCTCGCCGCCAGGGTCGAGCAGGTGCGCAACGGAGTTCGCCATGAGCTGGAGCTGGTCGCGGCGCTGAAGGCGCGGGTCGACGCCTACAACGAGGAACTCGCCGCCGCCCGCTCCGAAATCGCCGCGGTGCGCGCCCGCGCCGACGCGACCGCAAGGCGCCTCGACGCGCTCTCCGCCTCCCGCTCGGATTCGCTGGCGACGCTCAAAACGCGGATCGGCGAATGGGTCAAGGAGATCCAGGCCGCGGAAGCGGCGAGCCGGGCGGCCGCCGAAGAAACGGTCGGTCGCTGGCTCGGCGGCCCCTTCTCGATCCCCACCTACATCGTGATGTGCGAGTCCGGCGGCAACTACGCCGCCGTCAATCCGAGCAGCCGCGCCGGCGGGGCCTACCAGATCCTGCCCTCGACCTGGGACCTCTACGGCGGCCAGGGCGCGCCCCAGGACGGCTCCAAGGCCGAACAGGATCGGATCGCTGCCGAAATCTGGGCGGACTCGGGCGGCAGTGCCTGGGTCTGCGCCGGCTGAATTGGCCCGATCGCGGCTTCCGATCCGATCTCGCGCGAAACATTTTGCATTCAGTGCGACACCCGCGCGGCGCGGCCGGTCAGTATGGCATCATGCAGACAATGGACCGCAGCGACAGAGAAGGGACGATGGACGATGTAAGTCGCCAGATCGGCGAACTGAGGAAGGAGATGCGTGAGGGTTTCCGGGACGTTCGATCCGAGATCAGGGACGTTCGATCCGAGATCAGGGACGTTCGATCCGAGATTAAGGGCGTGCGGTCTGAGATCAAGGATGTTCGGTCCGAGCTTGGCCTCCGGCTCGACTCCGTGAACACTGCAATCAGCACGCTCTGGGCCTCGATGGTCGGCGGGTATGTCGCCTTGATCGTGGGCTTCATCCTCACCCGCTCCTGAGCAGAGCAGGGGTGAGCGCTCCGCCGTCGAAGCGGGTTCCATGTTCGTGCGCAAGAAGCGAGGTTCGGCCGCGCGCCGCAAGCCGAAAGCGAAGTCCAAGGCCAAAGCGCGATTCCCCCGTCCGCACCTTCCCGAAGGCCTGCAGCAGCGCCATCTGGACCTGATCGGGCTCTTCCTGATCGCCGCCGGCGTCTACCTCTGCTTCGTCCTCTTCTTCGGCTGGGACGGGGGCAAGATCGGCTACGGGCTGGAAACCGGGCTCGAGTACCTGCTTGGCGCGGTCGGCGCGCGGATCGCGACGGTATTGATGCTGGCGGTCGGCGCGATGCTCGTCACCGGCACCTCGATCTCGGCCGTGTTTCGCGGCCTCGGTCGCGGCGTCCGCCACACCGTCGCCGGCGGGCGCGACATCGCCCAGACCGCGATCCAGCAGCGCGAGGAGCGCCGCGGCGAAAAGACCTCCTCTGCCTTCGAGACCCAGGCCGGTCCCACCGACGTGATGAGCACCTATCCCGAGGACGACGACTTCGAACCGACGGTGGCGATCGCCGACGAGCGCCCCGAGGAGGAGGAGCCGGCCACCACGGAATTCGACGCTCCCGAGTCCGACGCCGAGCCAGAGCCCGATGGCGAGGATCTTCAGCCCCACGCCTACGAGGTCGAGGAACGCGGCGAGGAGGGGCTCGGCGTGGGCACCGCCGCCGAGTCTCGGCAGACGGCGCTGACCCCGATGGGCAGCAAGCGCGGCGTCACCGAATCCGACCAGATCGACTACCGGCCACCGCCGGCGAAGGTGTTGGAAAAGGGCAAAGGGGACAAGGGCCCCGACCCTCGCGATCACGAAATCATCGGTCGCAAGCTGGTCGAGACGCTCGGTCACTTCGGCGTCGAGGCCAAGATCGTCGGCATCGTCAGCGGTCCGCACGTCTCTCGCTTCGAGCTGCGCCTGGCGCCAGGCACCAAGGTGAAGAAAGTCACCGAGCTCTCCAACGACCTCGCCTACGCGCTCGCCTCCACCGACATTCGCATCCTGGCGCCGATCCCCGGCAAGCAGGCGGTCGGGGTCGAGGTGCCCAACACCCGCCGCCGCCTGGTTCGCCTCGGCGACATCTACGCCGGCCGGCCGGAGAAGACCTCGCCGCTGGTCGCCTGGCTCGGCAAGGGGATCGACGGAAAGCCGGTCTGGACCGATCTGGCCAAGATGCCGCACGTTCTCGTCGCCGGCACGACCGGCTCGGGCAAGTCGGGTTGCGTCAACGCGATCCTCTCCTCGATCCTGATGCAGGCCTCGCCCAACGAGGTGCGGCTGGTCCTGGTCGATCCCAAGCAGGTCGAGCTCAACCACTACGAGCACGTTCCCCATCTGCTGACCCCCGTCGTCACCTCGCCTCGCCTCGCCGCCAACGTGCTCGCCAACCTGATCGGCGAGATGGAGAGCCGCTACGGGATCATGGGCAAGGCGCGCTGCCGCAACCTCGCCGAGCTGAACCGGGCCCGCACGAAGGCCGGAGAAGCACCGCTGCCGCACATCCTCTGCGTGATCGACGAGCTCGCCGATCTGATGATGGTCTCGCCAGCCGAGGTCGAGGACTCGATCATCCGCCTGGCGCAGAAGTCGCGGGCGACCGGCATCCACCTGGTGCTGGCGACGCAGCGGCCGTCCACCGACATCATCACCGGCACGATCAAGGTCAACATCCCAGCCCGGATCGCCTTCGCCGTCTCCTCGCAGACCGACTCGAGGGTGATCCTCGATCAGGGTGGGGCAGAGGCTCTGCTCGGGCAGGGCGACATGCTCTTCCGCGGCGCCGGGACGTCGAAGATGGCGCGCGTGCAGGGCGCCTTCGTCACCGAGGAGGAGATCGCCCGCATCACCGGCTACTGGGCCAAGCAGGGAGAACCCGAATTCGAGGCCGAGCTGCTCGAGTCGCGTGAGGAGGTTGCCGGTGAGGGGGGCGATGGCGATTTCGACCCCGATGCCGACGACCTGCTCGACGAGGCAATCCGCACCGTCGTGCAGACCGAAACCGCCTCCGTCTCGATGATCCAGCGCCGCCTCCGGGTTGGTTACACCCGCGCCGGGCGGCTGATCGACATGCTCGAGCGGCGGGGCGTGATCTCCGGCTACGAGGGCTCCAAGCCACGGCAGGTGCTGATCACCGAGGCCGACCTCTCGCGGGTGCTGGCCGGCGGAGGGGACGCCGAGCCCATGGCTGTCGACGTCGAGCAAGCGCTCTAGACAGCTTTCGTTCGCACTGGCGGGGCGCAGCAGACACAATGTCGGGGTGGACGCTGGCATTGGAGTCACCCTGCGCGAGGCGCGGAATCGTCGCAAAGTCGACCTTTCCGAGGTCGAAGCCGCGATCAAGATCCGCGTTCGCTACCTGCAGGCGATCGAGAACGAGGAGTGGGACGCCCTCCCCGGCGGCGCCTACACGCGCGGCTTCATCCGCACCTACGCCTTCTATCTCGGCCTCGACGGCGAACGCCTCGCCGACGACTACCGGCGCAGCACCGCTCCACCTGGCGGCGAGCGAGCGCCGAAGCGGGTCGAGCCGGTGCCGACGGGTATGCGCGGCGGTCGGCCGGGCGTATCGGGACGCGTGCTCGCGGTGGCCGTCTGCCTCGTCCTGGTCGCGATCCTGGTCGCCATCGCGCTGGCCGGCGGAGGCGGCGACTCATCCACGCCCTCGCCGGCGGCGAAGGGCGAAGGCAAGCAGGGCGAGAAGCGGAGCCGGGGGAAGGCGACGGCGGCCAAGTCCGGCGTCGCCGTGAAGCTGGCGGCGACGGCGGAAGTATGGGTATGCCTGCTCGACTCCAGCGAAAAGCCCTTAGTCGACGGCCAGATCCTCGAAGAAGGGGCCGAAGCGGGCCCGTTCCGCTCGGGCAGCTTCGAAATCGCCCTCGGCAACGGCTCGGTGACGATGTTGGTCGACGGCAAACCTGCCGACGTGCCGGCGAGCTCCAGTCCCGTCGGCTACCGGATCGGCTCCCATGGCAAGCTGAGCGCGCTGCAAGAAGGCGAAAGGCCAAGCTGCGAATGACAGAACACGACGCTGGGCCGGTTCGGGCCGGAATCGTCGTCACCGGTACCGAGGTCCTGACCGGGCGGATCGCCGACCGCAACGGGCCCTGGCTGTCCGAGAGGCTGGCCGAGCTCGGGGTCGAGGTCGCCCACATCACCGTCGTCGGCGACCGCCCCGGGGATCTCGAGTCGGCGCTGCGCTTCATGGCCGGGGAGGGGATGGACCTGATCGTCACCTCGGGCGGCCTCGGCCCGACCGCCGACGACCTGACCGCGGAGGTCGTCGCCAGCTTCGCCGGGCGGGAGCTGCGGCTCGACGAGGCGATGGAGGAGAAGATCGCGGAGATCCTGCGTGGCTTCGCTCGCCGCTTCCGCTTCGACGAGGAGGCGGTGCGGGAGGCCAATCGCAAGCAGGCGATGGTCCCCGAGGGCTCATTGCCGCTCGATCCGGTCGGTACCGCGCCAGGCCTGGTCGTGCCCGCCGGTGAGCAGACGGTGATCGTGCTGCCCGGTCCCCCACGCGAGCTGCGGCCGATGTGGCCGCGGGCGATCGAGTCCGGGCCGGTGCAGGCGGTACTGGCCCGCGCCACGCCGTTGCTCGACTACACCGTGCGCATGTTCGGCATACCCGAGTCCGAGATTGCCAAGAGCCTGCGCGAGATCGAGGCCGACGGAGTCGATTTAGGAGCGGTCGAGATCACGACCTGCCTGCGCCGGGGGGAGATCGAGATCGACGTCCGCTATAGGGCCGAGGCCGCGCCGGTCGCCGAGGCGGTCCGTTCCGGGCTCCTCGACCGCCACGCCCGCCACCTCTTCAGCCTCGACGGGGAGACCATCGACTCCCAGCTAGCCCGCCTTCTGGATGGGCGCAAGCTGGCTTTGGCCGAGTCCTGCTCCGGGGGCCTGCTGGCGGCGCGGATCACCAACCTGCCGGGCGCCTCCGCCTACTTCGCGGGCGGCGTCGTCGCCTACTCGAACGCGGCGAAGGCGGAGCTGCTGGGCGTCGATCCGGCTCTGATCGAGGATCGCGGCGCGGTCTCCCCCGAGGTGGCGGAGGCGATGTCGCGAGGCGCGCTGGAGCGCTTCGGCGCCGACGTCGCCGTCTCGATCACCGGTATCGCCGGTCCCGACGGCGGCACCGAGGAGAAGCCGGTGGGCTTCGTCTGCTTCGATGCCCGCCTGGGCGACGGCATCGCGATCGCTCGCGCCCCGGTCATCCCCGGCGGCCGCGAGGACATCCGCGAACGCTCTGCCTTGGTCGCGATGCACCTCTTGCGGACCCTGTTGGGTGGCGGCGACGCTCCTCTGTAGCGAAGGCGTCGCTCACTTTTCACATCTGTGCCTTGTTCCGTGCGCCGTGGCCGCGTAGCGTCGCCGCCATGGCAACGGAGAGAGCGGAGGGCCCGCGGGCGAGGTTGTTCGTCGCTCTTGACCTGCCCGACCCGGTGCGGACGGGGATCGCAGAGTGGGGTCGCGAGGCGCTCGCCGACCCGGCGCTGCGCCCTGTCGCGCCCGAGTCGCTCCACATCACCCTCGCCTTCATCGGCTATCTGCCGGAGAGGGAGATACCCCGCCTGGGGGAGATCGTCGCGACGTGCGGCATCAGCGGGCCCTCGATCGAGCTGGGCGACCCGGTGTCGCGGCCGGAGCGCGGCCGCCCGCGGCTCTTCGCCCTCCCGGCCGAATCGCCGGGCACGATCGGCCTGCAGGCCGATCTGGTGGCGAAGCTGATCGCAGCGCGGCTCTACGAGGCGGAGAAACGCCCCTTCTGGCCCCATGTGACCGTTGCCAGGGTGCGGCGCGAAGAACGTGGATCGAAGCGGCCGGCTTTGGTGGAGAGCCGTCCCGGGCCGCTTCCGAAAGATCTTTCCCAGTCGTTCCGGGGCATCCGATTGACCCTCTACCGTTCGCAACTCCAGCCGCTGGGTGCGCAGTACACCCCGCTGGCGCAAGTCGAGCTGCCCGTAGACGGGCGGCAGTGAGGTGGAAGAGATGGCAGACAAGAAAGCGGCTCTGAAGGACGCATCGGCCAAGGAGGCCAAGGCAAAGGACGCGGCGCTCCAGGCGGCCGTGACCCAGATCGAGCGCGATTTCGGACAAGGCGCCCTGATGCGCCTCGGCGCCGACAGCGCGATCCCGATCGAAGCGATCCCGACCGGAGCGCTCTCGCTCGATCTGGCGCTGGGCATAGGCGGCGTCCCCCGCGGGCGGATCGTCGAGATTTTCGGCCCGGAGTCCTCGGGGAAGACGACGCTGATCTACCACATCATCGCCGAGGCCCAGAGCCGTGGCGGGATCTGCGCCTTCATCGACACCGAGCACTCGATCGACCCGATCTACGCAAAAGCGATCGGCGTCGACACCGACGAGCTGCTGGTTTCCCAGCCCGACTACGGTGAGCAGGCACTGCAGATCGCCGACCGGCTGATCGCCTCCGCCGCGGTCGACGTCGTCGCGATCGACTCGGTTGCGGCGCTGACGCCGAAAGCCGAGCTGGACGGCCAGATCGGCGACACGACCGTTGGCCTCCAGGCCCGCCTGATGTCGCAGGCGATGCGCAAACTGGCAGGCAACCTCAACCGGACGAACACCGTCTGCCTGTTCACCAACCAGATCCGCGAAAAAGTCGGCGTCCAGTTCGGCTCCCCCGAGACCCAGCCGGGCGGCCGGGCGCTCAAGTTCTATTCCTCACAGCGCCTCGACATCCGCCGCATCGAGACCCTCAAGGAAGGGACCGAGGCGGTCGGCAACCGGGTCCGGGTCAAAGTCGTCAAGAACAAGGTCGCCTCGCCTTTCAAGCAGGCCGAATTCGACATCGAGTACGGGGTCGGAATCTCGCGCGAGGGGGGCTTGATCGATTTCGGGATCGAGCACAACTTGGTGCAGAAATCCGGCTCCTTCTTCTCCTATGGCGAGACGCGGCTCGGCCAGGGGCGCAACAACGCCAAGCAGTTCCTCGTCGAGAACCCCGAGATAGCCGGCGAGATCGATGCCAAGATTCGCGCCGCGCTGGGAATCGGCGCCGAGAAGGATGCGCCCGCCATCGAGCAGGAGCGGCCTCCGCCGGTCGCAGAGGCCGCTTAGCCGGCCGGCAGATTAGACAACTCGGTCTATAGAGCTACTATGGACCGAGATGAAAATCAGCATGCCGTCGTGGAAGTCGTCACGCGGCAACGGCTCAGGACCCGATCTGGTGCTGGACCGGCTGGAGGCGCTGGACGCTCAGCTCAACGAGCTGGAGCGCCGCCGGGCATCGCTCGACGAGCGCGAGCGTGATCTGGATCGGCGCCTCGCCGAGTCGAACGAGGCCGAGGCGCGGTGCCTCGCCGAGTTGGAGCGAATCTCTTCCCTGAGTACCGCCGAGGCGCGGCGCGCGCTGGTCGAGGAGGTGGAAGCCGATGCTCGTCGTCAGGCCGGCCTCGCCCTGCGCAAGATCGAGGAGGAGACCCGGCTCGAGGCGGAGGATCGGGCCCGCGACATCCTTGCCACCGCGGTCCAGCGCCTCGCCGGACCGCATGCGGTCCGGGCGACGACCCAGCTCGTCCACCTCCCGAACGACGAGATGAAGGGCAGGATCATCGGCCGCGAGGGGCGCAACATCCACGTCCTAGAGCAGCTGACCGGGGTCGACATCATCGTCGACGACATCCCCTCGGCGGTGCGCCTCTCGAGCTTCGACGGCCGCCGCCGGGAGATCGCCCGGATCGCGCTCGAGCGTCTGGTCGCCGACGGACGCATCCATCCGGCCCGCTGCGAGGAGGTCTACGCGCAGGCCAAGGAGGAGATCGACGAGCGGATCGTCGAAGAGGGGGAGAGGGCGGCCCTCGATGCCAACGTGAACGGCCTTCACCCGCGGCTGACCGACCTGCTGGGCCGCTTGCAGTTCCGCACCAGCTATGGCCAGAACGTGCTCGCCCATCTGGTCGAGTGCTCCCGCCTCGCGACGCTGATCGCGGTCGAGCTTGGCGCGGCAGGCGACATCGCCCGGCGAGCGGCGCTGCTGCACGACATCGGTAAGGCGGCGGGCCAGGAAGTAGAGGGGACCCACGCGCAGATCGGGGCCGGCCTGGCCCGCCGCTACGGCGAGAGCGAGGCCGTGGCGCATGCGATCGAGGCCCATCACAACGAGATCGAGCCGCGCACGGTCGAGGCCGCGATCGTGCAGGCCGCCGATGCCCTCTCGGGCGCTCGTCCCGGCGCCCGTGGGGACACGCTGGAGGGCTATGTGGCCCGCCTGCGCGACCTGGAGGCGGTCGCCTCCCGCCATGCCGGGGTGGAGAAGGTGTACGCGATGCAGGCGGGGCGCGAGATGCGGGTGATGGTCGACCCGGGCGAGGTCGACGACGAGCACGCGGCGCTGATCTCCCATGAGATCGCGACCGCGATCGAGCGCGAGATTTCCTATCCGGGCCGGATCAAGATCACCGTCATCCGCGAGAGCCGCGCGACGAATTACGCCCGCTGAGCGGGCGACCGGCCCGCCGCTGTCGAGGATAGGATTCCGCCCGCATGGACAACGCGACGATCTTCTACATATGCGGAGGGGTCCTCGCCGCCTCGGCGGTGGTGGTGAGCTTCGTGGGGCTGCGCGTCGAGCGGTTCCCGGGGCGCATGGGGCCGCTCGTGGCCCTCTGGTTCGTCGCCCTGATCGGTGCCGCGACGACCTTCGCCGTGCTCAACGGCAAGGACGAGGAAAAGGCGCGGGCGAGCGAGCTGACCAAGGCCAGCGAAGAGGCCGAAGAAGAGGAGGCCTCGCCGGTTGAGACCGGCGGCGGCGAAGGCTCCGCCAAGGCGAAGCCGAAGGCGGCGACGGGTCCCGGTGGGACCCTGAAGCTGGCGGCGGATCCCAGTCAGCTCGCCTTCGACACGACCACGCTGACCAGCAAGCCGGGCAAGGTGACGATCGACTTCGACAACCCGGCGGCGCTCGAACACAACGTCGCGATCGAGCAGAACGGCAAGCAGATCGCCGTCTCCGAAACGCTCGCCGAAGGGAAGACGTCGGTGACCGCCGACCTCGCCCCCGGCACCTACACCTTCCTCTGCACGATTCCAGGCCATGCCGAAGCGGGCATGGAAGGCACCCTGACGGTGCGCTGAGGACGCTGCAAACCGTCGCATCTCGGGGTCTTCGGTCGGTCTCCTCGGGTCACGCACTGGAGTGCGCTCCCCTCGTCGATCTCCCTACATCCCCCGATCTGCTCGGTTTTCGCGCCCTCAGTCGGACGGTACTCTGCTGGACATGAAGAAGCGCTATCACGTCACCACGTTCGGCTGCCAGATGAACGTGCACGATTCCGAGCGGATGCAGGGGATGCTCGAGTCGCTTGGGTACGAGCAGGCGGCGAGCCGCGGAGAGGCCGATCTGATCCTCTTCAACACCTGCTCGATTCGCGAGTCGGCGGATAACCGCTTCGTCGCCCATCTGGGTGAGGCAAAGCGGCTCAAGTCCGAAAACCCCGAGCGTGTGGTTGGGGTGGGGGGCTGCTGGGCGCAGTCGGTCAAGGAGGAGGTCTTCGAGCGCTTCCCCTTCGTCGACGTCGCCTTTGGCCCCGGGCAGATTCACCGGCTTGCCGAGTTCCTCAACTCCGACTCGCTGACCGCCCAGGGCTACTTCGAGTTTGAGGACTTCTCCGGCCACCTGCCGGCGCGCCGCGAGCGCGAGTTCCAGGGTTGGCTGCAGATTTCTCAGGGATGCAACTGCAGGTGCGCCTACTGCATCGTTCCCTCGACTCGCGGGCGCGAGGAGAGCCGCGATCCAGCTGAGCTCGTGGTCGAGGCCGAGGCGCTGGCCACCGATGGGGTGCGTGAGGTGACGCTGCTCGGTCAGAATGTCAACAGCTACGGGCGAGACCTGCCCGGCGAGTCGCGCATCGGCTTCAGCGAGCTGTTGACGCGGGTCGACGCGATCGAGGGAATCGACCGCATCCGCTACACCAGCCCGCACCCCAAGGACATGAAGGAGGACGTGATTCGCGCTCACGCCGAGCTGCAGGCTCTCTGCGAGCACATCCACCTGCCGCTGCAGTCAGGGTCGAGCGCGATCCTCAAACGGATGCGGCGCACCTACGACCGCCAGCGCTACATGGACCGCGTCTCCCTGATCCGCGAGCACGTGCCCGACTGCGCGATCACCACCGACATCATCGTCGGCTTTCCGGGCGAGACCGAGGCGGACTTCGAGCAGACGCTCGGGGTCGTCGACGAGGTCGGCTACGACAGCGCCTTCACCTTCGTCTTCTCGCCCCGGCGCGAGACCGAGGCGGCGACGATGGGCGAGCAGGTGCCGCACCCGGTCAAGCGCGAGCGGATGGAACGTCTGGTCGAGCTGGTGCAACGGCGCGCCACCGAGCGCGCACAGCGGTTCGTCGGGCGCGAGGTCGAGGTGCTGGTCGAGGGGCCGAGCCGGACCGATCCGACCCGTCTGTACGGGCGAACGCGGCACAACAAGGCGGTCCACTTCGAGGGGGTCGCCGAGCCGGGGGAGCTCGCGACCGTTGAGGTGGACACCGCTACCTCGACGAGCCTGAGCGGAACGGAGAGGCTGCTTAGCGGCGTCGGTTGAGGCGGTGTCGGGGCTGTTCTCTCCATGCGGGTAGTCGCGATATTCGGTCCCACGGGCGTCGGCAAGACTGGGGTCGCCATCTCCCTAGCCGAAGAGCTGCGAGCGCGGGGGGAGGATCCGGTTGCCATCTCCTGCGATGCGTTGCAGGTGTACGAGGGCTTGAGCGTCCTCACGGGAGTCGCAAGCGAAGAGCATCAGGCGCGGCTGGAGCATCGCCTGGTCGGGTTCGTGCCGATCACGCAGCCGTTCTCGGTCGGCGACTACATGCGGCTGGCGCATGCGGAGATCGATCGGGCTCTGGACGCGGGGCGGCGGCCGCTCGTGGTCGGGGGGACCGGCCTGTACCTGCGGGCCGCGCTGGCCGAGCTGTCGCTCGAAAAGGTGCCCTCCGGTTCCGGCGACTCCGAGCTCTGGTCTCCCAAGACGCGACTGCCGGCGACGATCTTCGGTCTCGACATGGATCGGGCCCGGCTCTATGAGCGGATCGATGCACGGACCGAGGCGATCATCGCCGGCGGCGCCGCGGAGGAGGTCAGGCGGGCGGAAGCTCTCGGTCCTTCGCGGACCGCCCGCAAGGCACTCGGCTTCGACGAGCTGCTCGGCGGCGACATCGAGCTGATGAAGAAGCGCTCCCGCAACTACGCCCGCCGCCAGCTCACCTGGATGCGCAAGATCCCCAACCTGCGCACCATCGACCGCACCGGCCGCTCCGACGCCGACGTGGTCGCCGAGATCGCTGATCATCTCGACGATTGAAGCGTTGTACCCCTTATAGGGGGTACAACGCTTCAATATCGGAGGTCACGACCCTTCAATAGGCTCCGGCGATGCGGTTTGAGAAGTGGCAGGCGCTGGGCAACGACTACGTGATCCTCGAGGCGGAGCTGCTTCCCTGGGAGCTGAGCCCCCCTCGCGTGGAGTGGATCTGCGATCCGCATTTCGGGATCGGCGCCGACGGCGTGCTGTTGCTTTCGCGCAGCGAGGACCCGGACTTCGTCGCCGAGCTGCGGATCTTCAACCCGGACGGCTCCGAGGCGGAGCTCTCCGGCAACGGGGCGCGGGAGGCGATCCTCTACCTGCGCCGGCACGGCTGGACCGATGCCGATGTCTTCTCGATCCGCACCGCGGCCGGGCCGATCGTGCCGACAATCACCTCCGAGCTGACCTGCTCGGTGGACATGGGCAAGGCGTCGACCGCCTCCAAGGACTTTCCCTTAGGGCCGGAGGACGGCAGGGGCACCCTGACCGCTGCCGGTCGCGAGTGGGAGTTCCAGCACGTCTCGATCGGCAACCCGCAGTGCGCGATCGAGGTGGGCGAGGAGATCGAGGATCTCGACCTGGAGGCGATCGGCCCGGGGATCGAAGGACACCAGCTCTTCCCCAACCGCACCAACGTCTCCTTTCTGCGGATCGAGGGCAGCCGCGTGCGGGCGCGGATCTTCGAGCGCGGTGTGGGGGAGACGCTCTCCTCGGGAACGGGGGCCAGCGGGGCCGCCGTGACCGCCTTCCTGCGCGGGGCGCCGAGCCCGATCGTGGTTGAGCTCGACGGCGGAGAGCTGGAGGTCGAGATCGCCGCGGATCTCGGCGTGCGGCTGAGCGGCTGGGCCGAGCCGATCTGCTCGGGCGAGCTCTCACCCGAGCTGATGCAGGCGCTGTCCGAGCTGGACAGCTAGATTTCCGCGCCCGTGGGAATCGCAGATCCGTCCAAGCGCCTGGAGGCGATGCCTCCCTACATGTTCCAGGAACTGGAGCGGCGGATCGCCGAGAAGCGGGCTGCCGGCATCGACGTGATCAGCCTCGGGATCGGCGACCCCGACGAACCGACCTACCCCCACATCGTCGCGGCGATGCAGGAGGCGGTTGGCGACCCCGCCACCCATCAGTATCCGAGCAACCGCGGGCGCGACGATTTCCGCGAGGCGTTTGCGCGGTTCTACGACGAGCGCTTCGGCGTCGAGATCGACCCGGGCAGCGAGGTCATCCCCGCGATTGGCGCCAAGGAGTGCATCTACAACCTCTGCTTCGCCTTCCTCGATCCGGGCGGGGTCGCCCTCGCGTCCGACCCCGGCTACCCCGTCTACACCGGTGGGCCGATCCTCGCCGGCGCGACCCCCGAGCTGCTGCCGCTGGTCCCCGAGCTTGGCTTCGTCCCCGACCTCAGCGCGGTCCCGGCGGACGTCGCCGCCAGGGCGCGGCTGATGTTCATCAACTACCCGAACAACCCGACCGGCGCGGTCGTACCCGAGGGCTTCTTCGAGCTGGTCGTCTCCTTCGCCCGCGAGCACGAGATCCTCGTCGTCCATGACAACGCTTACTCGGAGACCACCTACGACGGCTACGTCGCCCCCAGCTTCCTCGCCACGCCCGGTGCCAAGGAGGTCGGCGTCGAGGTCTTCTCGCTCTCCAAGGGCTTCAACATGACCGGCTGGCGCTGCGCGGCGATCCTCGGCAATGCCGAGGCCGTTCAGACCTACTGGCGACTGAAGACGAACGTGGACTCGGGTCTGTTCGAGGCGGTGCAGAAGGCCGGCGTCGCGGCTCTACAGGGACCGAGCGGGCCGCTGGAGCGGATGAACGAGACGTACGCCCGCCGCCGCGACCTCGTCGTCTCGGCGCTGGGCGAGATCGGCGTCGAGGTCGCGGCGCCGAAGGGGACGATCTACGTCTGGGCTCCCGTCCCCGGGGGGCACAGCTCGACGTCTTTCGCCGAGCTCGTCCTCGAAGAGGCGGCGGTCGTCGTCTCGCCGGGCTCGATGTACGGGCCGAGCGGCGAGGGCTTCTTCCGCATCGCCCTCACCACGCCCGACGAGCGCATCAGCGAGGCGGTCGAGCGGATGCGCGAGCACCTGGCAGTTGGCTGAACGAGGCTGACTCAGCGCGCCGCCAGTCGCTCCTCGCGTTTGTGCCAGTAGCGATCGAGGCCGCGCCACTGGTACTGCGGAGGGACGCACTGGATCAGCTCGGCGGCGGCGTCGGGAGTCTCGGCCCGATCGGTGACGAGGTCGCGGTGGCGTTTCTCGTAGTCGTCCTCTGAGAGGTCGCGGGCGAGCTGGGCCTCCTCGCGCAAGCGCTCCCGGACCTGGGCCAGGTGCGGGGCGGGATCCTCGACCGCGGCGAAGTGGGTGAGGGCGAGGCGCTCCGGCGCCCAGCCTTCGACGATCCCGATCGATTCCTCCCAGGCCTCGACGTCGATGTCGGGCGGGGGCGTGGGAGGGACGATCAGGTCAACGCCGGGGAGGCGGACGGCGGCGACGTCGCCGACGAATGCGGTGCCGCTCTCCTCGTGTAGGTAGCAGACGTGGTGGGAGGCGTGGCCGGGCGTGTAGGCGACCCGCATGCCGAGCACCCGCTCGCCGCCGGCGAGCGGCTTCACGTTGGCCTCCGGCACCGGCACGATCTCACCCCAGAGCCGTTGCATCTGGTCGCCGTAGAGGCGCTCGGCGCTGGCCAGCAGCCTCGAGGGATCGATCAGGTGCGGGGCGCCGCGTTCGTGCACGTAGATCTCGAGGTCGGGCCAGCGCCGCACCAGTGCGCCGGTCGCCGCCGCGTGGTCGAGGTGGATATGGGTGAGCAGCAGCGCCCGCGGCCGCTCCTCGCCAAGCGCCGCCAGCAGAGTCGGCAGCGAGGACTCCGGCCCGGGGTCCACCAATGCCTCACCGACCTGCCAGCAGCCGATCACGTGCGGCCGCCCCAGGTGCATGACGTCGATTACCCGCATTCAGGCCAGCCTATGGGAGTCGGGGAGGACTCGACGGAGCCTCCCCGCTGTTGCTCCGGCGAGTCCTCCCCGACTCCCTCAAGCGACCGGATCGGGGAACCGGTCGTCCGCCTCGAGCGTCTGCCGCCAGCCCTCCTCCATGCCGCGCGGCGCGTAGCCCAGCTCGCGGCTGGCCTTCTCGTGACTGGCCCAGAAGGTGACGCCGTCGGCGGAGGAGATCAGCTCGCGCAGGTTGGGCGGCTGTCCCATCACCTTGCCGACAAGCGGGCCGATCGGCGTCAGCGCCTTCATCAGTGCCGTCGGCATGGCGTGCTTGGGAGCCTTGCGGCCGCTGACGGCGGCGACGGTCTCGACCGCCTCGCGCATCGTCGTCACCGGGCCGCTCAGCACGTAGGTCTCGCCGAGCCGGCCCTTGTCGAGGGCCAGCAGGATGCCCCCCGCAATGTCGTCGACGTGGGTCATGCAGATGCCGAACTCGGGGAAAGGCAGCAGCGGCAGCTTTCCCGCAAAGAATTCCTGCAGCAGGTCTGCGACCTGGGAGGTGTCGTCGGGGCCGTAGACGCCGCCGGGCTGGACGATGATCGCGGGCAGGCCCTGGTCGGCGATCATCCGCTTGACGATCCGGTGTGCCTCCAGCTTGGTCTCCTCGTAGTAGGAGGTGAACTCCTTGCCGGGGTGCTCGTAGGTCTCGTCGACGACCTGGCGGTGAGTGTTGCCGAAGATGCCGCAGGTGGAGACATAGACGATCCGCGGCACCTTGGCTTCGAGGGCGGCTTTCATCGCCTGCTCGGTGCCGGCGACGTTCGCCTCCCACATCGCCGGGTGCTGCTTTGCGGGGATCCCGACCTCGTACATGGCGGCGGCGTGGATGAGGCCGTCGCAGCCGGTCATTCCCCCCCGCATCGCCTCGGCGTCGCCGAGGTCGCCGCTGACGAGCGTGCAGCCCAGCTCGGTGAGCTTCGCCGCCTTCTCCGGGCTGCGGACGAGGCAGACGACGTCCTCGCCGCGCTCGCGCAGCTGGCGCACGACCGTGCCGCCGATGAAACCCGTTCCTCCCGTGACGAAGACCTTCAAGGCCCGTAAGCCTATCCAGGAAATCCTGCCGCCTACAATCAGGTCGAGTGGATCGAT
Source organism: uncultured Solirubrobacterales bacterium (assembly GCA_963770315.1). Classification (GTDB taxonomy): domain Bacteria; phylum Actinomycetota; class Thermoleophilia; order Solirubrobacterales; family 70-9; genus VRUE01. The sequence continues at coordinate 1,187,313 of CAVYPC010000002.1, read as the reverse complement.
CCAGGAACGGGCGCAACAAGCAGACGCAATACGCCGCCAACGGCGCCGGCGTCTCGAATCCACGCGCCCGCCAGCGAGCGCTGGCGCTCGGCGTCGTTGAGGGCCGCGAGGAGGGCGACCCACTCGCCGAGCTGAAGGAGCTGCTGCGCACCGCCGGCGTGGCGACGGCGGGGGAGGCGGTCCAGCAGCGGTCCAAGCCCGACCCCGACCGCTACCTCGGCCGCGGCAAGCTGGCCGAGGTGAAGGAGCAGATCGCCGCCTGCGACGCGAACCTGGTCGCCTGCGACGACGAGCTCGCGCCCAGGCAGGAGCGCAACCTCGAGAGCGCGCTGGGGGTGCCGGTGATCGACCGCACCGCGGTGATCCTCGACATCTTCGCCGACCACGCCCACTCGGCCGAGGGCAAGCTGCAGGTCGAGCTGGCCCAGCTCGAGTACAACCTGGCGCGGATGCGCGGTCTCTGGACCCACCTCGAGCGGCTAGGGGGCGGGATCGGCACCAGGGGCCCGGGGGAGAGCCAGATCGAGACCGACCGGCGCCTCGCCCGCGACCGGATCGCGGCGCTGCGGCGGCGGCTGGGGCGCTTGGAGCGCAACCGCGGCGTGATGCGGGCACGGCGGCAGAGCTCGTCGCTGCCCCGGGTCGCCCTCGCCGGCTACACCAACGCCGGCAAGTCGACCCTGCTCAACGCGCTGACCGGTGCCGAGGAGGTGGGCGTGGGGGACAGGCTCTTCCACACGCTCGACCCGACCACCCGCAGCGTGCCGCTCTCAGGGCGGGACTTCCTCTTCACCGACACGGTCGGCTTCATCGAGAAGCTTCCCCACCAGCTGGTCGAGGCGTTCAAGGCGACGCTGGAGGAGACGGTCCTCGCCGACCTGATCCTGCAGGTGGTCGACGCGGCGGCGCCCGAGCAGCGGCGGCTGGCCGACCTGGAGGCGGTCGACGCGGTGCTGGAGGAGATCGGCGCCGGCGAGAAGCCGCGCCTGCTCGTCCTCAACAAGGCCGACCTGCTCGACGAGGAGGAGCGCCGCGAGGTCTTGCTGCGGCACCCCGGCGCGGTCCTGGTCGCCGCCCTGACCGGCGAGGGGATCGAGACACTGCGGGCGCGGGTCGAGGTGGCCTTCGAGGACACCCTGGCCGAGGTCGAGCTGCTCGTCCCCTACAGCGAGGGCGCGCGGCTGCACGAGCTGCACGAGGTGGCCGGCGACCTGGAGCGGACCGAGCGTGGGGACGGTGTGCTGGTTCGGGCTCGGGTTCCGCGGGCCGAGCTGCATCGGTTCGACGACTTGCGTACTGCCGGCGCTGCATAAGGAAGGGTTCGGGGGTGTCCGGGTGGGCGCTGGGTTTTTCGCGTGCTGCGGCTGCGTTTCTCGCTGAATCGGTGGGCGAAAAAGAGGACGCCGCGGCCCACCCGGACACCCCCGAACCCTTCCTCACGTAGGGCTGTAGGGTGCGCGGCGTGGAGCTGCGGGTCGCAAAGCTGAAGGACGAGGCGCGGGTGCCTACGCGTGCGCATGACGGAGATGCTGGGGTGGATCTGTATGCCTGTGAGGCGGCGCACCTGGGGCCGGGGGAGCGGTGGAGCGTTGGGACCGGGATCGCTGTGCAGATTCCGGAGGGGCACGCCGGGCTGGTACTGCCTCGGTCGGGCCTCGCCAGGGACAACGGCATCGCTCTGGTCAACAGCCCCGGGTTGATCGACTCCGGCTACCGCGGCGAAGTTCGGGTGCTGTTGCTCAACACCGATCCGGCCGAGACCTTTCGGGTTGCGCTTGGGGACCGGATCGCCCAGCTCGTCATTGCGCCGGTTGCCTTGGCCGACGTGGTCGAGGTGGAGGCGCTTGCCGACTCGGCCCGCGGCGACGGCGGCTTCGGCTCCAGCGGGCGCTGACGCCGCCCTCAGCGACGGCGGATGCGGAGCTTGACCAGGGCCGGGGAGCGGTCGCGGTTGCCGGCGCGGTCGATCGCGTAGACGCGGAACGCGTGCCGTCCGGGCGCGAGCCGGTAGGCGCGCGGGGAGCGGCAGGGACGGAACGGTGCGGCGTCGAGCCTGCAGCGGAAGGTCGAGCGCTCGTTTGAGGCAAAGGCGAAGGCGACAGCGCGCCGTGGTCGCGCCGCGAAAAGGATCGACGCCGGCCGGCGAGAGATCCTCGTCCGCGGCGGCGTCCTGTCGAGTCGCTGCTGTTTTTTGCTTTTCGGACGCGCTGGGCCCGGTGCCGCAGGCGGGGGCTGCCCAGCACTCGATTCGGGCGCCGGTGGGGTATCGGGCGGGCGGAAGCTATTCGGCGGGCGTTCGTGGATCGCCTCGCAATTCACGGGCGCGGCATCTTCGAAGTTTTCGGTCGCGTTGTGCGTGGGGATGTCGATCTGCGCGGTGTCGAAGCCGTCACCGCAGTCGATGACCGGGTCCGAGTCGCCCGAGTTGGCGAGGATCGAGTCGTTGCCCGCGGCGGCGAAGTAGGAGTCTGCGCCGGGCCTGCCGAGCAGCTGGTTGGATCCGGAGTCGCCGATGAGGAGATCGTTGCCGTCGGTCCCCTCGAGGTCCTCGAGCCCCTGAAGCGCGGTGGGAGGGGCGCCTTCGCACCCGGGCTGCCCGCCGGGCCCGATCAGCTCGGCCACCCCGCGACCGAGGTCGAGCGCGACGGGGTGGTCGAAGTTCGCCCAGTTGGCGTTGTCGTTGCCTTCGCCGGCGTCGAGCAGGTCGCCTTCGCAGACCGCATCGGAGACGAAGAGGTCATCGCCAGCCCCGGCGAAGAGGTCGTCGGCACCCTGGTTGTTGGGCACCGCATCGTCACCGCCGGAGGCATCGACGAAGTCGTCTCCTGGCCCGTCGATCGCGGCGTCTTCGGTCGTCCCGCCGGTGAGCCGGTCGCCGCCTTCGCCGCCGAGCAGGATCAGCGAGGTCGAGTCGGGAAAGCCTGGGGCGGAGAGGACGTCGGCTCCTCCCATGCCGGCGAGGACGACCGAGTCGGGAGCGGCGGGCAGAGGGCAGAAGACCTTGCCCCCGCTGGGTGGGTTGCAGCCGCCTTCGGCAGCCTCGACCGGATCGAAGGTCGCTGCGGAGGCGGGGCCCAGTTCGAAGCTGACCCCGGCGGGTGCGTATTGCGCGGTCACTTCGTCCTTGTCGTCGCTGCCGGCGAGGTAGAGGGCTGGATTGACGCCCTCCTGGGGCGCCATCGAGCCGACGCCGATCGCCGAGGAATCGTGGGGCGTGACTTTTTTCTGGGCGCCGGCGAACTCGCAGGCGGACACGGTCGCCCCTTCGCAGTAGTCGCCGTTGGCGCCGCCGAAGACCCGGTCGTTGCCCCCTTTGCCGAGGAGGACGTCGGCGCCGCCGCCGCCGTAGATCGTCTCGTCGCCGGCGGTGCCGACGATGACGTCGGAGAAGGCCGTGCCGATCACGGTCTCGAAGTCTTCGAAGTTGGTCGCGTTGAGCGGTTTGTCGACGCCTCCGCCGTCCGGCGCCAAGCCGTCGTTGGCGAATTTATTCCCCAGTTCGATGTAGACGCCGCGGTCGCGGCCGTCTTCTTTCCCGTCGCTCGGAAAGCCCGCGTATTCGAAGAAAGGGCCTTCGTTGGGGAACCCGGGCGTGGCGCCGGTGGCGAAGCTGAGCGTGTCGGTTCCACCCCCGCTGTCGCCGATCGCGTCGACGGTCGCGTCGCCGCGAACGAAATCGTCGCCGGCTTCGCCGTCGAGCGAGTCCGCGCCGAAACCGCCCGAGAGCATGTCGTTGCCGGGGCCGCCGCGCGGGTGGTCGTCGCCGATCCCGCCGAAGAGGCGGTCGTTGCCCTCGCCGCCGAAGAGGGTGTCGTTGCCGCGCCCGCCGTAGATCGTGTCGTTGCCGCCTTCTCCGTAGACGGTCGTGATGCCGCGGGGAGCGTGGATCGTGTCGTCGCAGGGCGTGCCGACGATCGTTTCGCCGACGGTCTGCGGCCCTTCCTCGCAGCTCGGTGCCGCGCTAGCCGGCGATGCCGCGGCGGCCGGGATCGCGAGGGCCGCCAGCGCTCCCCAGAGGGCGACACGTGCGTATCGCTTGGACATCCTCACTGCCTACCCGAACCACCCCCGATCCACTCAGTTGCGCAGCGCGGCGGCGCGCGCGCTCTGCTGGGCGGCCAGCTCGAGCCGGTCGTCGAGTGGCTCCAGCTCGGGAGCGGCGCCGTAGCGGCGCTCGAGGGCGAGGGCGATCAGGCGATCTGCCAGCCAGGCGTTCTTCGGCAGCAGCGGGCCGTGCAGGTAGGTGCCGATCAGGTTGTCGCGTCGCACGCCCTCGAAGCCGTCCCTTCCGTTATTGCCGAAGCCCTTCAGCACGCGGCCGAGCGGCGTGGCGCCGTCGCCGAGATAGGTGCGCCCGCCATGATTCTCGAAGCCGGCGATCGTCTGCGGGCCGCTGCCGAGGTCCGCCTCGATCGCGACGTTGCCGATCAGGCGCTCGCCCGGCTCGCGCACGGTCTCGAGCTCGGCCAGGCCCAGGCCGGGCAGCCGCTCCTCTCCGAGCTGATAGCTGTGACCGAGCAGCTGGTAGCCGCCGCAGACGGCGAGCAGGACGGCGCCGTCGGCGACGGCGGCAGCGAGCGCCTCGCGCTTGCTGGCGACCATGTCGGCGGCGACGGCACGCTGGTCGCGGTCCTGGCCGCCGCCGAGGTAGAGCAGGTCGTGGGCGGCGGGGTCGAGCCCCTCGCCAGGCCCGGCGGCCGCGTAGGAGAACCCGATCCCCCGCCACTCGCAGCGCCGTTGCAGGAAGACGATGTTGCCGCGATCGGCGTAGATGTTCATCTGCTCGGGGTAGAGGGCGAGCAGGCGCAGCTCCATCGTCACTCTGTCCCCTTGCCGAGGACGACGACGGTCGAGCCGACATGGATATCGGTCGGCCCGATCCGGTGGCGCTCGACCGGCGCCAACCCCACCGTCGCCGCTTCCTCCTCGAGCTGTGCTGCCGGGAAGGTCTCGATCCGGACCAGATTCGCTTCCTCGCCAAGCTCGCCGGCCGGGGATACGGTCTGGCGGAGGCGGTGGATGACGATTTCGCCCGGCCCGACCGCGGCCTCGACCGCGAGGCTCGAGTAGACCCAGCCGTCAACCTCGCACACGTCGGGCAGCGGCGGCGGTGAGTCGTCGGGGGGCGGCATCTCCTCCAGGATCGCAGCCGCGAAGCGTCCTCCAGGCGCCAGGGCCGCGGCCACGCGGCGCATGCAGGCGATGCGGTCTCCGGTGCCGTCGAGCAGCTGCAGGGTCTGCATCGGCGCCAACGCCAGCGCCACCGGGCGATCGAGCACGAACTCGCGGGCGTCGGCGTTGACGGGCTCGACCGCCAGCTCGCCGGCCCGCTCGCGCAGTGCCGCCAGCAGCGTCGCGTCGCGGTCGACGCCGATGACCTCGTGTCCGCGGCGAGCGAGATGCAGGGCGACCCGGCCGGTGCCGCAGCCGAGGTCGAGGACCGCACCGTCCCCGGCTACCGCGAGCTCCTCCCAGAGAGACAGGTCGGCACCGTAGGAGGCGCACTCGACGTCGTGCCAGATCACCTCGGTGCCGAGCGCCGCGCTCATCTCCAGAAATCCTCGGTCAGGCCGCGCCCCGAAAGCACCCTGTGCAGCTCCAGCAAGGCGGTGTAGGTGGGCAGGGCGAAGAGGCGACCCGGCGCCTCGTCCACCGCCCTGTCCAGCGCGGCCTCGATCCGGGGCTCGACCGCGATCGACTCCTCCGGCCACCCCGCGTACTTCAGTCGCAGGGCCATCTCCGGCGCGCGGGTGCCGGCGCAGGTGACGCGGCGCACGGCGCCGGCCAGCAGCTCGAAGTCGGCGTCCCAGATCCAGGAGACGTCGCGGCCGTCGGCGATGCGGTCGTTGAGGGCGATCCAGAGGTCGAGCTTCACCTCGGTCGCCTCCAGCTTCAGCGTGCGCAGGACCTCGTTGGTCCCGGCCGGGTTCTTGACCAGCAGGATCGAGACCTGACTGGCGCCGATCGCGACCGTCTCGACCCGGCCGAAGGCGCCGCGCATCGTGCCCAGGGCCGGCGCGATTTTCGCCGGCGCGATCCCCAGCTCCAGCGCGGCAGCGATCGCGGCCAGGGCGTTGTAGACGTTGTAGAGGCCGGGGAGGGGGAGCTCCACGGCCAGCTCGCCCGCGGGCGTGCGTACGGCGAGCGAGGAGCCACGCATGCCGTGCAGCTCGATCCCGGTCGCCACCACGCCGGGGTCCGGGCGGCCCGCGCCGCAATTGGGGCAGGAGTAGTGGCCGAGATGGCCGACGAAGGCACGCTCGTAGGCGTAGGGATGCCCGCAGCGGCGGCAGTGCTTGGCGTCGAAGGCGTGCTGGAGCTCTGGTAGTGCCTGGCTCTCGTCGTCGATGCCGAAGTAGACGATCCCCTCGCGACGGCGCCCCTCCTCGTCGCGACCAAGGTCGGCGACGAGCGGGTCGTCGGCGTTGAGCACGAAGCGCGTGCGGCCGCTGCGCTCGCTGACCGTCTTCGCCCACTCGCCGGCGAGGATCTCGGTCTCGCCGTAGCGGTCGAGCTGGTCGCGGAAGAGGTTGCCCAGCACCACCAGCGAGGGGTCGAGCCCGTCCGCCACCTGCGGCAGCCAGGCCTCGTCGACCTCGAACAGACCCTCGTCGCCGCGCTGCTCGAGCAGCGCCGTGGCAATCCCCCAGGTCATGTTCGAGCCGGCCCGGTTGTGCACCGGGACCCGACCGTTGGCGCCGAGCAGCGCCGCGAGCATCCCCGCCGTCGTCGTCTTGCCGTTGGTGGCGCTGATCAGGGTCACGCCACGGTCGAGTCGCGAGCCCAGGCGGGAGATCGCGCCCGGGTCGAGGCGCAGCAGCAGTCGTCCGGGAAGGGTCGTGCCGCCGCCGCGGCCGCTGGCGCGGCTGGCTACACCGACGGCGCGCGCGGCGAGGCGCTTGGCCCCGAACAGCGCTCCGACGCTGGCGTCGCTCACTCCCCGGCCCGGGCCGGGACGATCACGCTCAGCGCCTGCGGCAGAACGCGCAGCGTCGCCGGCAGGTCGGTCAGGTGCTCGCCGTCGGCGTAGACCGGGAAGGGCTTGCTGGCGCTCAGCTCAAGCCGCGAGGCGCGAAATACGCGCACCTCGTCCTCCTCGACGTGGGTGCCCTTGAACACCTTGGGCAGGTTACCCAGGAAGCGCAGCTTGCCGACCTCGCCGACCGTCACCACGTCGAACTCGCCGTCGGCGAGATCGGCATCGGGGGCGATGAACATGCCACCGCCGAAGGCCTTGCTGTTGGCGACCGAGACGGAGTAGCCGGTGAAGCGCTCGCGCTCCTCGCCGGCCCGGATGGTGAAGCGAGCCGGCTTCCAGCCGAGCAGGGTGCGCACCCCGGCGTAGGCATAGACCAGGTTGCCGCGCAGCCACTTGGTCTCGTTTGCGAGCCGGTTGGCTTCGGAGTCGAAGCCGACGCTGACGATGCCGAGGAAGCGCTGCCCGTTGACCTCGCCGACGTCGATGCGGCGGGTCTGTCCGGCGATCAGCATCTCCACTGCGGCCTCGGGCTCCGGCGGGATGCCGAGCACCCGGGCGAGGTCGTTTCCGCGGCCGCCGGGAACAATCCCCAGCGGGGTCTCCGAGCCGGCGAGGGCGCCGCCGATCGCCCCGATCAGGCCGTCGCCGCTGACGACGACCGGAACCTCGTCCGCTTCCGCGGCGCGAAGGGCCCGCTCGACCCCGTCCTCGAGCCCCCTCGTGCGCTCGACCCGGAAGGGGATCCGGCGGGCGTCCAGCTCCTGCTCGAGGCGGGGCAACAGCTTCAGGGTGCGCCCGTGCGCCGAGGCGGGGTTGACCAACAGCGTTAGCGGCATCCCTTCGGCTCCCATCGCCTGCGGCAGCCTATTCGGGCGACCGAGAGCTTGCCGGGCAGGCGCTAATCGTCGCCATGGAGGCGTACGACGTGGAAGCGCTCGCCGTCCAGCTCGCCGATCTCGACCGGATCGAAGCGATGGCCGCCGAGCCGCCAGTCCAGCAGCCTCCACCCGCCGACCAGGACGAGATGCCCGCCCGGGCGCAGAACCCGGGCGATCTCGCCCGGGCGCAGCCGTCCGCCCGCCTGGGCGACCAGGTCGAAGAACTCGTCGGGGTAGGGGAGGGCCCGGGAGCTGCCCTCCTTGAACGCGACCCGCCCCTCGGGATCGAGTCCGACGCGCGACACCGCCGCGCGGATCGCCCCGGCTGAGGCATCGACGCCGCGCACCCGGGCGGCGGGGAACTCGCGGGCCAGGAAGAAGACGCCGTCGCCGCGACCGCAGCCGATCTCGAGCACCCGCTCCGGCTTCTCGGGCAGGTGGAGGACGGCTGCGGCGAGTGCGGTCAGGGACGGGGAGGGCATCGCCGCGATCATCCCAAGTACGCCTGTCTCGTCTAGGATCTCGCGGCCATGGAGGGCTCTCAAGATCGTGCCAAGTGGATCGCGCTGGTCGTCTTCGCGGCGATCGCGATCGGCGTCGTCGCCGCGATCTTGATCGGGCGCAGCGGCGGGGGCAGTGATTCGACCACCGCGGCGAGCTCCTCGGGCTGCAAGCAGGTCGAAGCGCCGAAGCCCAAGCACGTCAGCTACTCAGCGCCGAAGCAAACCGTGACCAAGGGCGAGAAGCTGACCGCCATCGTCGAAACCAGCTGCGGGACCTTCGACATCGCGCTCGACGCGCGGCAGGCGCCAAAGACCGTCAACTCCTTCGTCTTCCTCACGGTGAACGGCTTCTACGACGGTCTCAGCTTCCACCGGGTCGCGCCCGAATTCGTCATCCAGGGCGGCGACCCGCTCGGTACCGGCACCGGCGGCCCCGGCTACAGCGTCGACGAGAAGCCGCCCGCCAATCTCGCCTACACCAAAGGCGTGGTGGCGATGGCGAAGAGCTCGGCCGAGCCGCCCGGTCGCTCCGGGAGCCAGTTCTTCGTCGTCCTCGCGCCCGACGCGGGGTTGCCGCCGGAATACGCGCTGGTCGGCAAAGTCGACAAGGGCTTCGACGTGGTCGAGCGGATCGGCAAGCTGGGAACGCCGGCCGAAAAACCGAAGCAGACCGTCCTGATCGAAAAAATCTCGATCGAAAAGGGCTGACGCAGGCGGGGGAAATCGCCGGCGCTGCTCTAATCTGCTCGCATGGCGAAGGTCGACGTAGGAGATACCGCACCGGACTTCGAGCTGCCGGGAACGGGTGGCAGGACCTACAGGCTCTCCGACCTGCGGGGGAAGAACGTGGTGCTCGCCTTCTACCCGGGCGACGAAACGACGGTCTGCACGGCGCAGTTCTGCTCCTATCGCGATAACAGCGAGCGGATCGACGGGCTCGATGCCGAGGTGCTGGGCATCTCGCCTCAGTCGATCGACTCGCACGAGCATTGGGTGCAGGAGCAGAGCCTCAATGTGCCGCTCCTCGCCGACGAGGATCTCGCCGTGAGCAAGCGCTATGGCGTGACCGCCTGGCTTGGTCCGCTGGCGAGGTTCACCGAGTTGAAAGACGTACCCGGCGGGCGCTACATCATGCGGGCGATCTTCGTCATCGACGCCGAGGGGGTCGTGCGCTACCGGCATGTCTCGAGGACCGGCAGCACCTTCCAGACGGTCGACGATCTCGAGCAGGCCGTCGCCGCCCTGGCTTGATGCCCGGCGAGTCGCGTTCGTTCGCCGTTGGGGGACGGCCGACGATTCGCGGCGAAGTGGCGGGGGAGGGCTCGCCGGTCGTTCTCTGCCACGGGATCACGGCCACTCGCCGCTATGTGCTGCACGGCTCGCGAGCGCTGGAGCGTGCCGGCCACACCGTCGTCTCCTATGACGCCCGCGCTCACGGCGAGTCCGACCCCGCCCCCGATGGCCGGGGTTATGGATACCCGCAGCTGGTCGGCGACCTGGAGGCCGTGGTTGGTACGACGGCGGGGGAGGAGCGGCTCGTCCTGGGCGGCCACTCGATGGGGGCCCATACCGCGGTCGCCTATGCCCTGCGCCACCCCGAGCGCCTCAGCGGTCTCGTCCTCATCGGCCCGACGTACACGGGAGATATATCCGCCGAGACGCTCGACTACTGGGACGGTCTCGCCGCCGCGCTCGAGGCGGGCGGCGTCGACGGCTTCGTCGACTACATCGATCGCAACCAGGAAACCGACCCCGCCTGGCGGGACTCGGTCCTTCGCTTCACCCGCGAGCGGATGCTCCGCCACCGCCACCCGAAGGCGCTGGTCGCGCCATTGCGCGAGGTGCCGCGTTCGCGCCCGTTCGAGTCGATGGCCGAGCTCGAGCTGCTTCAGGTGCCGGCGCTCGTCGTCGCCAGCGACGACGCCGCCGACCCCGGGCATCCCCGTAGCGTCGCCGAGGCATACGCGGAGCGCCTGCCGCAGGCACGGCTGACGGCGGAGGCCGAGGGGGAGTCGCCGCTGGCTTGGCAGGGCGGCAGGCTCTCGCGCGCGATCGCCGCCTTCTGCGCCGAGGTCGCTTAGCTTGGCTGAAGGCTCGTCGACTAGCTTTCGGGCGATGAAGCTGCCGGCGGAGGGGACCCTGCGGATGATCGCGACCTTCGTCGCGACCTTCGGCGTCGGCGTCGCCACCTACATCGCGATCGCCGACTCCGGAGGCGGCTCGCCGGTCTGCATCGCCGGCGGCAGCGGCTGTGAGACCGTGGCCAACAGCACCTATTCGCACCTGCTCGGAGTCAACGTCGCGGTCTTCGGGATCGCCGGTTACGTGCTGCTCTTGGTCGCGTCGCTGCTGCGCGGCGACGCCGCGCGCATGGGTGGCTTCGGCCTCTCGCTGGTCGGATTCGGCTACAGCGTCTACCTCACCTACCTGGAGCTGTTCAAGATCGAAGCAATCTGCCAGTGGTGCGTGGCGAGCGCCGTGCTGATGACCGTCCTCTTCGCGGCGAATACGATCCGTATGGTCGGCTACGTTGGGAAGCCGGCATGAGCGGCAGAAGCTCACGAGAAGCGCGCCGCGAGGAGCGGCTGCAGGCCGAAAGCGAAGGCGAGCGGCAGGAACGGCGCAAACGCCTCCTGCAGATCGCCAGCGCCGCCGTCTTCCTCGCAGTCGTCGCGGTGGCGGTGCTGATCGTCGTCAGCGCAAACGAGAGCAGCGGCGGCGATACCAATCTGGAGGACGTGGCTCTGGTCAATCGCGCGCTCGAGGGCATTCCGCAAAGCGGGGCGACGCTCGGCGATCCGGCGGCGAAGGTGACGCTGCTGGAGTTCGGCGACCTCCAGTGCCCGGTCTGCAAAGGGTTCTCGGAAGAAATCATCCCCGACGTGATCGACTCGAAGGTGCGCAGCGGCAAAGCCAAGATCGACTTCCGCAACTACACGATCATCAGCCAGGAATCGATTCCCGCCGGCGCCGCGGCGATCGCGGCCAGCATGCAGGGACGCGGCTGGAACTACATCGACCTCTTCTATCGCAACCAGGGTCCCGAGGCCTCGGGTTATGTAACCGACGCCTTCATGACCGAAATCGCCAAGGGCGCCGGGGTGCGGGACATCGCCAAGTGGAACAAGGACCGCAAGAGCGCCAAGGTCATTGAAGAAGTCGAAAGCACCACCGCTGAAGCCAAGCGGCTCGGCTTCAGCGGCACTCCATCCTTCGCCGTCGAAGGACCGGGGACGCAGGGCATGGAAGCACTTGGCACGCCCGGCTCGGCGGAACAGATCGAGTCTTCGATCGAATCCGCGGCCGGTTAGCCGTCCAGGTTCACATAACCACCATTATCGTGCGTTAACCCAGAGTTTCGTCAGGGGTGGTCTTTAGCTTCCCGCCTTCGTGCGCCGGGTCGACCCCCTATCGCTGGCAGTCGTCAAGACGCTGGGTGTAGTTGCGTTACCGGCGGCGGGTATGGCCATCGGACTTCGATCCGCCTATCCCAAGCCGGATTTGATGTACGCGATAGCCCAGGTCGGCATCGGGGTCGTGATCGCCTTTGTTTTGGAGGCTGTTTGGCTCACCGAGCGCGTCAACCGCGCTGACGATGATCATCGAGACTGGCTGGGAAAGACCTGTGGCTTTGGAATTGCCGGCCTGGCGGGCGTGGCCGTCGCGCTCATGGTCGGCGGTCATCGAGCAGCGGGACACGCCAACTTCCTCGACTCCGCTGGTCTCTGGTGGTCGGTGGTGTCGCTGGTCTTACTCGGTGCGCTCGTCGTAATCCAGCCGCTGCTGGTCGACCTTCATCGTGCCGAGGATGAAAACGAGTCAAGTCGCAGAGGCGCTGGCTAGTGCACGAAGGCGGAGATGGCTCGGCCTACCTCCTGGGCGGTGAGCGGCCCGAAGCGAAGCGACCAGGAGTCATCCAGTCCTTGGATCAGCGAGCACCGCGCGCCGGCCGCTTCCAGCGCCGCCCGGTGTTGCTCGCAGCGCTCAAACCCCGAGGCTCCCTGAAAGACCGCGTCGAGGCCGTAGCGGCCGTCGTCGACCGGCCAGAGCGTCAGTCTGTCGGCGACTGGGCCCGCGGGCAGCTCCATCTCCATCCCCATGGCCGGAGATATCTAGCGATCCGGGCGGACTAGTGTCCTGAGAGCACCGCGCTGCCGCGCACCAGCGGCCTGACCAGCGGTGGGGCCTTGGGCAGGCGGCCGTGCTCGACCTGCTCGACGGTCAACGGCGAGGCTTCGAGCGTCGCCACGGTGTCGCGGTTGCAGTGGCAGCCGTCGCCGATGAAGCGCCAGGGTTTTTCGAGGCGGTCCTGCCAGCGCGCCAGGCCGGCGTCCCCGGCGCGCACGTGCTCCAGGAAGAGCAGCTTGCCACCAGGTTTGAGGATCCTTGCTGCCTCCGCGAGCGCCCTCTCCGGGTTCGGCACCGTGCAGAGCACGAGCGTGAAGATCGCCGTGTCGAAGCTCGAGTCGGCGAAGGGCAGGCTCTCCGCCGACGCGTCGCTCACCTCGGCCTCGACCCCCTTCTCCCTCACTTTGGTAAGAAGTTGTTTGAGCATATGTGGGTCAGGCTCGGCGAGCACCAGCTCGCTCACTGCCTCTGGGTAGAGCCCGAGGTTCGCCCCGGTGCCGGCGCCGAGGTCGATCGTCCGCCCGCTCGCCCCTGTGAGCGCCTCGCGCCGCATCTCCCGCAGGCCGGCCTCTTCGGTCGCCTCGAAGGCGCGGTCATACAGCGCTGCGAACCCCCTCCCCCACGTCGCATCGTAAATCCGGCCCATATGCCCTCCTCGTTTGTCGAGTTTTGTCGGGCTATACCTCGGTAAAACTTGAAAAGTTCAGGCGGCGTTGTGCTCCGTCTCCACCTCGGCCTGGCTGTCGAGGGCGGGGTCGTTGTGGGAGATTCGCTCCTCGTAGGCTCGGCGGGCGGTCGGGTCGACCTCGGTCATCACCTCGGTGACGCCCATGAAGCGCGCAACCGCCTCGCGCGCCCGCCGCGGCAGCAGCGCGCCCATGGTCACGGACGCCCTCAGCTCGCGGGGCACGTAGACGTCGACCTTGCCCAGCTCGAGCGCGTCGACGATCTCCTTCGCCACGTCCTCGGGCTCGACTCGCTTGACGCCGCGCTTATCGGCGAGGCCTTCGATCAGCTGCGTGTTGACCGTGATCGGCATGACGTAGGAGAGCTCGACGCCGCTGCCACGGCACTCGGCGCGCACCGCCTCGGTGAGGCCGACGACCGCGTGCTTGGTCGCCGCGTAGGTCGCGATCCCCGGCACGCCCGCTTTGCCGGCAGAGGAGGCGATGTTGACGATGTGACCTCTCCCCCGCGCTTTCATCCGGCGCACCGCGAGCTGCGTGCCGACCATCACGCCGTACACGTTGATGTCGAGCTGGCGGCGGATCGAGTCGTCGCTCTCCTGCTCGAACGGCGTCACCGGCATGATCCCGGCGTTGTTGATCAGCACGTCGAGCGGTCCCAGCTGGCGCTCGGCCTCGTCGAGGAAAGCGGTGAAGGAGTCGCGGTCGGTGACGTTGAGCTGGATCGCGACCGTGCCGCCGCCCAGCTCGGCGGCCGCCTGTTCGGCTTGCTCGAGGTCGAGGTCGCCGAGCGCTACCCGGCAACCTTTGCGGACGAGGGCCTGTGCGGTCGTCCTGCCGATCCCCCGGCCGCCCCCGGTGATCGCAACGACCTTGCCGCTGAGTGAGCGTCGCTCCTTCGCCATCGTGCCTCCTCCTGCCGGCGGCTCCTAGGCCGCCGGCTTGTAGACGGTGACCACGGCGGCGCCGCCGAGGCCGATGTTGTGCTGCAAAGCGGTCCTGGCGCCCTCGACCTGGCGCTTGTCGGCTTCGCCGCGCAGCTGCCAGGTCAGCTCCGAGCACTGCGCCAGCCCGGTGGCGCCGAGCGGGTGGCCCTTGGAGATCAGCCCGCCGGAGGGGTTGACGACGACCTTGCCGCCAAAGGTGGTCGCCTCTTCCTCGACCAGCTTGTGCGCCTCGCCCTCGGCCGCGAAGCCAAGCGCTTCGTAGGTGATGAGCTCGTTGGCGCTGAAGCAGTCGTGCAGCTCGCAGACGTCGACCTCGTCGGCGGCGACGCCCGCCTCCGCGTAGGCCTCGTCGGCGGCCTGCTTCGACATGTCCGAGCCGACGATCTTCATGCAGTCGGTGTCCTCGGCGAAGGTCGAGCTGAGGTCGGTGACCATCGACTGGCCGGCGATCTCGATCGCCTGATCGCCGAGGTCGTGCTCTTCGACGTAGCGCTCGGAGGCGACTATCGCGCAAGCCGAGCCGTCGGAGGTCGGCGAGCACTGCAGCTTGGTCAGCGGGTCGTGGATCATCTTCGCCGCCTTGATGTCCTCGAGGCTGTACTCGTCCTGGAACTGGGCGTAGGGGTTGTTGACCGAGTGCTTGTGGTTCTTCCACCCGATCCAGGCGTAGTGGTCGGGATTGGAGCCGTACTTCTCCATGTGGTCGCGACCGGCGTTGCCGAACATCTGCGGCGCCGGCGGCGACTGCTCGGGGTCGCGGATCTCGAACATCCGCATCGCGTGCTTGTCGAGCGCGTTGGTGCGGTCGGTGTACTTGACGCCGAGCGAGCCCTTCTCCATTTTCTCGAAGCCGATCGCCATCGCGCACTCGACCAGACCGCCCTTGACCGCCTGGCGGGCGAGGAACAGCGCCGAGGAGCCGGTCGAGCAGTTGTTGTTGACGTTGACGACCGGGATTCCGGTCAGGCCGAGCTGGTAGAGCGCCCGCTGGCCGTAGGTCGAGTCGCCGTAGCAGTAGCCGGCGTAGGCCTGCTCGACGTCGTCGTAGGGAATGCCGGCGTCGGCGAGTGCCTTCTCCCCTGCCTCTTTGGCCCAGTCGGGGTAGTCGCCCTCCTTGGTGCCGGGCTTCTCGAACTTGGTCATCCCGACCCCGATCACGTACGTGCGGTTGCTCAAAGTCTGCTCCTGTGTTTCTGCCGCGGGCGCGCGGCGGTTTGGCTGGCCAGCCAAGAAATCTACCGCGCCAAGGTTTCCGGCGGGGCCAGACGGCGTTTTGGCGACGCCCCCTCCCCCTCTCCGGGATTCGACCAGATCAGGAACGCGATCCCGGCGATGGCGATGCCGATTGCGGTCGCGCCCGCACGTTGCCCGGCGGCTTCCAGGGCGGGCTCGCCCAGGGTGTCGGCGAGCAGGACGGCGTAGGTGGTGATCGCGGCCGTGAACAGCGCGTACTGGACGGTGAGCAGGCCGTAGGCAAAGGCGGTCGCGATGGTCAGGGCGACTGCGAGCGCGACGCCGTCGCCGTTGAGCCAGAACGAGAGCGCGGTGGCGACGGCGAGCCCGATCGCGGTGCCGATCGCGCGCAGGATCAGGCGGTGGAAGGTCTCGTCCTTCTCCGGGCGCAGGACGAAGAGGATCGTCAGGGGGATCCAGAAGCCGTGCTCGTGCATGCCCAGCAGCCAGTAGGCGGCAACGCCGGTGGCGAGGGCGGCACCGAAGCGCAGCGCGTGACGGCCGCTGGTCGAGCGCAGGCTCAGGTTGGCGGACAGGGCCTGCAGTGCCGCACGGGTGCTCCAGCTCGCCGCTCCGCCCTCCTCTGCGCGGTCGCCCGCGGCGAACACGCAAAGCGAGAAGCCTGCCTGGAGCAGTCCGCCGAGGGCGGTGAAAAGCAGCGCCTCGGGCGTGTGCGAGATGGGAACCCCGAGGCCCTGGGAGACGACGAGGGCGAGTGCCACCGAGAGCCCGGCGATCGCGAGGCGCAGCGAGACGGCGAAGCAGTAGCCGGCCAAGGCGCCGACGAGCGCCGCCGCCACTACTGCGAGCGGCGCCGAGGGCCCGGTGAGGACGCCCAGGGCCGCCGCGATCGCGACGAGCGGGGTGACGGCCGCCTGCCAGGCGGCCCGGGCTTTGGCCGGGGCATCGAGGCCGGGGAAGCCGACGAAGAGCGCGCCAGTCGCGATCGCCCCCTTGCTCTCGGCCCCGGTCCCCAGCTCGAACAGCAGCGCCGCGCCGACCGGGGTCGCGACCAGGGCGCCACGGCGCAAGGCCGGCCCGGCAGCGCTCGGCCCGAAGGCGAACAGCGGCGAGGTACGCAGGCGCCGGGCTGCTCCGGCGGCGTTGAACAGCGGCGATTTGGAGCGGGCAACCAGCTTGCGGCGAGTCTAAGCGGGGAGATGGATGCCCGCCCCAAGTACCCTGAGGGGGTTGTGATCCTCGCCGATCTGAGCACCGACCCGGCCTCGGGAATAGGCATCTTCGCCGCCCTCGCCGCGGGCGTCGTCTCCTTCCTCTCTCCCTGTGTGCTGCCGCTCGTTCCCGGCTACCTCTCGGCGGTCAGCGGGGTCTCCGCGGCGGAGCTCGACAGCGCCGGCTGGCGGCGCGTGCTGGGGCCGAGCCTGCTCTTCGTCGCCAGCTTCTCGGCGATCTTCATCCTGCTCGGGCTGACTGCGACGGGTCTCGGCTCCACCCTGCAGGATCACAAGCAGCTGCTGACCAAGATCTCGGCCGGGCTGATCATCGCCATGGGCGTGCTCTTCGTCGCCTCCCTGTTCGTCACCCGCCTCAACCGCGAGTGGCATGTCGATGCCCTGCTGGAGCGAGCCGGCAGGGGCGGCCCGATCGTCGCCGGCGCCGCCTTCGCGATCGCCTGGACCCCGTGCATCGGACCGACTCTGGGCGCGATCCTCTCCGCCGCCTCGATCTCGGGGTCCGCCGCCCGCGGCGCCTTCCTCCTCGCCGTCTACTCGGCCGGCCTCGCGATTCCCTTTCTGCTGACCGCGGTTGCCTTCTCGCGGATGACGACCGCCTTCGCCGTCGTCAAGCGCCACTACCAGCTGATCGTCGCCGCCGGCGGTCTGATCCTGATCGCGATGGGCATCCTGATCTGGACCGGCGACATCGTCCAGCTCAACATCGAAGTCCAGAATTGGTTCGAAGAACTGGGCCTCGATTTCTGGAACCAGGTCTGAGGGCGTGCCTGGCTGGCGCATTCCCGCGCCCTCAGGGCGTTAGTTGTTGCCCGGGGCGATCGTCTCCATCTCGCGGCCGATCGCCTCGGTCTCCTCGAGGCCGGCGTCGTTCAGCTCGCGCGAGCAGACGATGCGGAAACGCCCCGTCCCGATCTCCGAGTCCGGCACCACCGGCAACCCCCGGATCTCCTCCCACCCCAGCCGCTCGACCTCGAACGGGTTCATCCGCACCTCGGCCGCAGGGAACGGGCAGCTCGAGTTGTGCTGGTCGATCGCCTTAGAGATCGCCTCCAGGTTCTTCGCCTCGGGGGAAGCCATTGCGCCCAGTCTAGGAGACCCGGCGCCGCTCGCTAGAGCGCCCCGCCGGGGGCGTAGGGCTCGCCGGGGGTGGCGCCCACGACGAGCAGCCGGATGCCTTCGGGGCCCGGGGTTACCTTGCGCTTCACCTCCGGACCGACGCGGGAGATGTGCTCGGCGTCGATCGGGTACTGCTCTCCGTCGGCTTCCAGGGTTCCCGCGCCCTTCAGCGCCGCGTAGACCTCCTCCTGGCCCAACTGCTGCGGGCGCTTGGCGAACATCCGGCCGCCCATGCCGTTCTCGGAATGGTCGTGCTCGGGATAGTCGCCTGCGCCCGGCGCGAGATCGATGATCGAGATGCCGAAGGAGCTGACGCCGAGGCCTGCGGCGGCTTTGTGGAACGTAATGCCCTCGAGGACGCCTTCGATAGCGTCGATCTCATCGACCTTCGTGTGGGTGACGTCAGCGATGCTTCGATCCTACTTGGGTCCTACGATCGTTTCGTGACCGCCGGACGCACGACCCCCTGAGCGATGGCGGTCCTCCTGGCGAAGCTGTTACTGGCGCCTGTCTGCGTCGTCGTGGTGTCGCTCGCGGGTCGCAGGTGGGGGGTCGCCGTGGCCGGCGTCCTCGGTGGACTGCCGGTGGTCGCGGGCCCGATCCTCGTCGTCCTCACGCTCGATCACGGCCGCCCGTTTGGGGCCGAGGCGGCCGCCGGTACGCTGCTCGGCTTGGCGGCGCTGACGCTGTTCGTCGTCGTCTTCGGCAAGGCGACGGAGCGAGTAGGGCCGAAGCCGAGCCTGCTCGCCGGCTGGGCTGCGTTCCTCCTGGGGGTCGCCCTTCTGCAGCTGCTCGACGTGCCGCTGGGGATTTCGCTGGTCTTCGTCGCCGTCTGCTTCGCGGCGGGCCTGGCCCTGCTCCCGGCGCCCTCGGCGGCGCCAGCCGACCTCACGCCCCCGCCCTGGTGGGACTTGCCGGCGCGGGCGCTCGCGGCTCTGGCCCTGGTGCTCGTGATCAGCGCCGCTTCGGGTGCCCTTGGACCGAACCTCAGTGGACTCCTGGCACCCTTCCCGATCGTCACCAGCGTCCTGGCGGTGTTCACCTACGCCCACGGTGGCCGCGATCAGGTCAGGGTGCTGCTGCGGAGCTTCCTCGTCGGCTTCTACGGCTTCGCCGCCTTCTGCTTCGTGCTCGCCTCCGCGCTGGAATCGCTCAGCGGTCCGGCGGCGTTCTTGGCTGCGCTGGCGGCGGCGCTCGTGGTGCAGGCGACGGTCGTTGTGCTTTGGTCGCGGCGCCCGCGGCCACAGCCGCTAGAGGAATAGACAGCCGGCGTATCCGCCGCGCCCGGGCGTACCTTCGGTCGGTGACGGAAATCGGCAGCTGGCCCCGCGCGGTCGCGCATCTCGACATGGACGCAACCGACGGCTATGTCGGCGCGTCTTCTGAAAGGCTCCCGGCGTGGCGGGGGAACGAGAAGTCTTCATCGACCTGGAGCTGGGGTTGCGCATCCGCTTTCGCCGCAGTGAGGCGCCGCCTCCGGTTTCCTACGCGATCACGTTGGAGTTGCGAGACGACGAGTGGACGACCGTGCGGCTCTGGGACAACGCCGACGACGTCGATGAGCACCACGAGCACGTGCACACGCGAAAGGGCGGTAAGCAGCTGCCGAGAATCCTGGACTTCGAATCCACTAACGATGCAATGGCGGTGGCGATCCGCAAAGCCAAGGATGAAGCTGAGGAGATCGTGCGAAAATGGAGAGGGTCATGACCAGACATCGTGCAGACGCAGCAGTTGAGAAGGTGATCTCCAGCATCGGCGATGAGGAACTGGCGGCTCGCTATCCCGCACGCACGCACTTCATCTCTGCCGACAGCCCTGCTCATGGCGAGATGGCCAGTCGCGCCCTATCCGATGGCGATCCAGTCGCGATCGTCTACTCGGATGGCCATGAGCTCCTGATCCGTCCCGAGGAGATCGGCGGCATCGTCGCCCTCTTCTTGATCCTTGCGGCCTTCTTCCTGAGGCATCGCCGAAATAAGAGCGCTGACGTTATTCAGCTCCCTCCTCGTGCTCGGATTGAGGCGCGAGACGCGACGGGCCACCCGATCGCTGCATAGGGTTTCGCCGCCGCAACGGGCCGTACGGTTGGCTTGTGTCGATCGCAGACTGGCCTCGCGTGGTCGCAATTGTCGATATGGACGCGTTCTACGCGTCGGTCGAGCTGCGGCGGCGGCCGGAGTTGAAGGGCAAGCCGGTCGTCGTCTGCGGGTCGGGGCCGCGGGCGGTGGTGACCACCGCGAGCTATGAGGCGCGCAAGCTGGCCGGGATCCACTCGGCGATGCCGGCGGCGGTCGCGCGCAGGAGGTTGCCCGACGCGGTTTATCTGCGGCCGGACTTCGGCGCTTACCGGGAGGCCTCCAAGCAGGTGATGGCGATCCTGCGGGCAAACGCCGAGACGGTCGAGGTGGTAGGCCTCGACGAGGCCTACCTCGACCTCAGCGGGCTGTTCGCGCCGAAGGCGACGATGCGGCGGATCGCGACCGAGATCCGCGAGGACACGGGCCTGACCTGCTCGGTCGGCATCTCCGAGAACCGCCTGCTGGCCAAGATCACCAGCGAGCTGGGCAAGCCGGCCGGCCTGGTGGTCCTCTCGCGGGCCGAAGCGCTGGAGCGCTTCGGCGGCGACCCGCCCGGCCTCGTCCCCGGCATCGGGCCGAAGACCGCGGTCAAGCTGGAGGCGATGGGCATCCGCACCCTCGCCGAGCTGCGCGCCCACGACCCGGCGGCGCTTGAGCGGGCCTTCGGGCCGCGGATGGGCCACTGGCTGGCGGCCAGGGCTCGCTTCGAAGACGAGACGCCGATCTCCGTGGTGCGCGAGACCAAGTCGCAGTCGGCCGAGACGACCTTCGACACCGACGTCGCCGATCGGGACGAGATGGCCACCCACATCGTCTCGCTCGCCAAGGAGCTCTGCCGGCGGCTGCGCTCACGCGATCTCGAGGGACGGACGATCGGGATCAAGGTCCGCCTCGACGACTGGACCAACGTCACCCGCGCCCACACCATCGAGGAGCCCACCAGCGACCCCGAGGTGGTCGTCCCGATCGCACTGGAGCTCCTGCACGCCTACGCCCCGCCCCGCCCCGTGCGGCTTCTCGGCGTGCGCTTGGCGGGCTTCGCCCCCGACGGTGAGCCCGAGGAGGCAGAGGCGGAGAAGACCCAGCTTCAGCTCGCGGTTTCCGATTGAACTACCGCTGGGGTCTGCGAAGATGAAGCGGTGAATGGAGATCGGCTGACCGGGCTCGACGCGTCGTTCCTTCACATGGAGCGCGCCGGCGCCCACATGCACGTCGCCTCGACGATCATCTTCGACGGCGAGCCGCCCACCCACGAGGAGTTCCGCGACCAGATCGAGTCGCGCCTGCATCTCGTCCCGCGCTTTCGCCAGAAGCTCCGCTTCGTGCCCTTCGACCAGGGCAGGCCGGTCTGGGTCGACGACCCGTTCCTCAACCTCGACTACCACGTGCGGCGCACGGCGCTGCCGGCGCCCGGCTCCGAGGAGCAGCTGCGCAACCTGGCCGCGCGGATCTTCTCCCAGCAGCTGGACCGCACCAAGCCGCTCTGGGAGCTGTGGCTGGTCGAGGGGCTCGAAGGAGGGCGCTTCTCCGTCGTCGGCAAGAGCCACCACGCGCTGGTCGACGGCGTCTCAGGGGTCGACATCACCACCGTGCTCTTCGACCTGGAAGAGGAACCGGACCATCCGCCGGTGCGGCCGCCGAAGTGGGCGCCGCGGCCGGAGCCCAACAACCTCGACCTGCTCAGGGACGCCCTGCGCGAGCGCGCCACCAGCCCACGCGAGATTGCCCGTGGAGTGCGCGCCGCGCTGCGCGGTCCGCGCCAGGTGCTGCGCGGGCTCGGTGCCACCGGCAGGATGCTCGAGGTGGCGGCGTCGGCGCCGAGCACCCCCTTCAACGTCGAGATCGGTCCCCATCGCCGACTCGCCTTCGTGCGCGGCGACCTTGGGGACTTCAAGCGGGTGAAGAACGCACACGGCGGCACGGTCAACGACGTCGTCCTCTCGGTCGTCGCCGGCGCGCTCGGCAACTACCTGCGCGCCCGCGGCCACGACACCGACGAGCTGAAGATGCGGGCGATGGTGCCGGTCAGCGTCCGCGCCGATGAAGAGCACGGCGCGCTCGGCAACCGGATCTCGGCGATGATGGCCCCCCTGCCGGTCTGGTCCCAGGACCCGGTCGAGCGGCTGCGCCTGGTGACCGAGACGATGGGTGACCTGAAGGGCTCGGGCCAGGCGGTCGGGGCCGAGCTGCTGACCAAGCTGACCGACTTCGCGCCGCCGACGATCGCCTCCCAGGCGGCCCGGCTGCAGCCCGCCCAGCGCTTCTTCAATCTCGTCGTCACCAACGTTCCCGGCCCGCAGTTCCCGCTCTACCTGCTGGGCCGCCGCATGGACTCGATCTTTCCCCTGGTTCCGCTCGCGCGCCGTCAGGCGCTCTGCGTCGGGATCATGTCCTACGACGGCCAGATCGACTTCGGCCTGGTCGGCGACTACGACGCGATGGCGGACCTCGACAGCTTCGGCCTCGACCTCGAAGGCGCGATCGCCGAAGCCCTCGCCACCGCGCCGCCGGCGGAGCCGGGGGCTCAGCCGACCGAGCGGACGTCGACGCGGAACGGCGCCGTGTCGGTCAAGTAGTTCCAGTCGAGCCGGCGGGCGCTGAAGCCCTCGGCCCGCGTGTCGGCGTTGATCAGCACCGCGGTGATCCGCTGGAAACGACCCGGGCGGCTCAGCCGCACCGTCATCGCGCCGCCCTCCCGGCTGAAGCGCAGCCGGGAGACGACATGGCCGTGGCTCTCGCCGCCCACCCGTCCCACCAGCGCCAGGCCGGCGGCGACGCCGGTGGGAGCGAGCGCGCGGGCGACGACAGCGTGGCCCCCGGTTGCGTGGACGCGGAGCAACTGGAAGGTGGCGTGGTTGAGCGAGCGCTGCAGCGGGCGGCCGTCGCGCGGCAGGCTGCTTGCCCGCGGGACGTCGGGATAGCGAGCCCCTTCGCGAAAGCGAGCGCCGGTCCTCCACTCGGCGACGTCGCGGGCGAAGCGGGCGAAGTCGAGGTCGAAGTCCGAGCTCCCGGCGGCGCGGATCGCCGAGTCATAGGCGGCGACCGAGAAGCCGCCGGGGCGCGTGTGGAGGGATCGCGACCAGGCGTTGCGGACGATGTCGCGCCCGTACCGCCGCACCAGCCACTCGTTCCAGACCGTGGCGCCGTACTCGCTGATCGAGTTCGCCGTCAATGGCGTCCGGTCGAGGTGGACCCAGCGGCGCACGTAGCGCAGGTAGTCGTTGATCCCGTTGTAGACCTGGTCCTCCATCCAGACCGCGGTCGACTCGGCCATCCAGGCGTCCTGGTAGGCGTCGTAGCCCATTTGCAGGATGTGGCAGTACTCGTGGGCGAAGGTGACCTCGAGGTCCGCATCCTGCTTCGTGCCGGGGTACTGGAAGGGGTCGTAGTCGTTGTCGAGCACGAGGTAGCCGTGCAGGCGGCGCGGCGGTCGATGCCCCGCGGGCACCTGGCCGCGGTCGGGGGCGGCGTAGCCGAAGAGCAGCCTGCCCAGCTCCTTGAGGTAGACGTCGGTCTTGCCCGTGAGCCCGCCCCGGCGCCCGTCGGAGAGGGGCTCGCGCCAGCCCAGCTTGTCGTTCTCGACCGCGTGCACGTGGGCGCCGACCGCGAGCACCCGCTCGACGTAGTCGGGAACCCCGTCGCCGTCCCGCACGCCGTTTTCATCGGCGAGGTCGGGGGCGTCAATGCCCTCGGCGACCCAGTGGACGCAGAAGCGGCCGGCGCAAGCGGGCGAGCGCGGCGCTTCGGGCACCGTGTAGGAGTGACGGGCGGGATCGGGGTGGTCGGTCGGCCGGGCGAGCGGCTGGCGGAAGGTCCACCGGTCGCCCGCCTGCGCCGCGGCCGGCAGCGCGACCAGGATCGCCAGGGACGCGAGCGAGGCAGCGATCAACCGCAGGTTTACCCGCATCGGCGCAAATCTACAGGCCGTCGAGGCGCTTCTCGCCGCGCTCTGCGGCGATACTTCAGCCGTGACCCCGCGGAGGACCGTTTGCGCATAGCGCTTGCCCAGATCGATCCCACCGTCGGCGACCTCGACGGCAACGCCGCCAAGATCGCCGAGTGGATCGGCCGCGCCGAAGCCGCTGGCGCCGACCTGGCGATCTTCCCCGAGCTCTGCCTCCCGGGCTACCCGGCCGAGGATCTCTACCTGAAGCGCCATTTCGTCGAGGCGAACCGGGCGCTGGTCGAGGAGCTGGCCCGCGGGGTCGGCGAGACGGTCGCCCTGGTCGGCTTCGCCGAGCCGGTCGAAGGAGGCGGCGACCACCGCCATGCCCACAACTCGCTCGCGGTGCTTTCGCGGGGAGAGGTGCGCGGGGTCTACCGCAAGAACAGGCTTCCCAACTACGCCGTCTTCGACGAGCAGCGCTACTTCGTCCCGGGGAACGAGCCGGTCACGATCGAGGTCGCCGGCACGCGGGTCGGTCTGACCGTCTGCGAGGACGTCTGGGAGGAGGGTCCGCCGGCTTCGAGCGAGGCCGGCGAAGGCGCCCGGCTGATCGCCAACCCGTCGGGCTCCCCCTACCATCGCGGCAAGGGCCGCGAGCGAGAAGCGATGTTCGCCGCCCGCGCCCGCGCCTACGGGACCTACCTCGCCTTCTGCAATCTGGTCGGCGGCCAGGACGAGCTGGTCTTCGACGGCCACAGCTTCGTCGTCGACCCGAGCGGCGAGGTCGTCGCCCGCGCCGCCCAGTTCGAGGAAGAGCTGTTGATCTGCGAGGTTCCCTCTCCGGTACCCGCCCGCCGCGCCGAGCCGCTCCCCGACCTGGCCGAGGTCTACGCCGCGCTCGAGCTCGGGTTGGGCGACTACGTGAGAAAGAACGGATTTCGCCATGTCGGCATCGGCCTCTCGGGCGGGATCGACTCCGCCCTGGTCGCCCTGCTTGCCGCCGACGCGATCGGCCCCGAGAACGTCAGCTGCGTGATCATGCCCTCGCCTCATTCAAGCGATGAAACCCAGGCCGACGCCCGAACTATCGCCGCCAACCTCGGCGCCGAGGCGATCGAGATCCCGATCGAGGCGGCGATGGCGGCCTACGAGAGCGCCCTTGCCAAGCCCTTGGCGGGCAACGGCGGCGGTACGACGGAGGCGCTGCCACGCGACCCGACGCGGCCCTCCGAGCCCGACCTCGCCGCCGAGAACATCCAGGCGCGGATCCGCGGCAACGTGATGATGGCGCTCTCCAACAAGCACGGCTGGCTGGTCCTGACCACCGGCAACAAGAGCGAGATGTCGGTCGGCTACGCGACCCTCTACGGCGACATGGCGGGGGGCTTCGCGGCGATCAAGGACGTGCCGAAGACGCTGGTCTACGAGCTGGTGCGTCACCGCAACGAGCGCGCCGGTCGCGAGCTGATCCCGGCCTCCGTGCTCGAGCGGGCGCCCTCGGCGGAGCTGCGCCCCGACCAGCTCGACAGCGACTCGCTGCCGCCCTACGAGCTGCTCGACCGCGTCTTGGAGGCCTACGTCGAGCGCGACCGGGGACGGGAGGAGATGGTCGCGTCCGGGATGCCGGTCGACGTGGTCGACGAGGTGATGCGCATGGTCGACCGCTCCGAGTACAAGCGGCGTCAGGCGGCGCCGGGGATCCGGATCACGCCGAAGGCGTTCGGCCGCGACCGCCGCCTGCCGATCACGAATCGCTTTTCGGGATAGACCGCACCGCGATCGTCATCTGGGCCAGGGCGCAAAGCTTGCCCTCGGCGTCGAGGACTTCGGCGTCCCAGACCCAGGTCGTGCGGCCGCGGTGGCGGGCCCGCGCCCTGACTTCCGCGTGGCCTTCGGTTATCGGCCGGATGAAGCTGACGCCGATCGACTGCCCCATCGCCGCCATCCCATCGCCGAAGACCGCAAGGGCGGTGGCGCGCGAGCAGACGCTCTCGACCAGGCTCGACATCACGCCGCCGTGCATCAGGCCGAAGGGCTGGCGGAGCTCGTCGCGGATCGGGACTCGCGCGCAGGCCCCGGCGGGGTCGTCGCTCAGCCACTCGGTCCCGATCAGGGCGTCGAAGTGGGATTGCAGGCCGCGCGGATCGTCCGCCATCGGCGCGGACCCTACCCGCTCGTACATCTGGCGTTAATGCACGTCGCATAGTGTTCGCCGCGGGAATGGCACTCAGCGACGATCAGAGGGCGATGCTTCGCCTGCTCGCGCAGCGCGAGGAGGGCTATGAGGACATCGCGGCGCTGAAGGGAATGAGCGTCGACGAGGTGCGGGCCGAAGTCAAGGCGGCCCTGGCGCAGCTGACGGAGGATCGCGAGGCGGGCGTGGAGCCCCCCCTCCCTCCCAAGCCGCTCAAGTCCGAGCCGGCGGCCGAAGCCGAGGAGCCACCTGAGCAGCCCAAGCAGGAGCCCAAGGTCGCGGAGCCCTCTCCGACCCCCGCGAAGCCGAGTGCTCCGGCAAAGCCCGCCAACCGCATCTCGCGCCCCTCGGTACCGCCCGAGCGCCGCCGCCTGCTCGCCCTCGCCGGTGGCGCGGTTGGGATCGTCGCCGTGGTGCTGATCGCGATCGCCGTCTTCAGCGACGGCTCCGATTCGAGTTCCGGCTCCGGCTCGACCGAAGTCGCCGAATCCGGCGTGGAAAGCACCGCCGCGGAAGAAAGCAAGGTCACGCAGGCGGTGCTGGAACCGGCGGATGGCAGCGACGCGAGCGGTCGGGCCGTCTTCGGCAAAGTCGGCAAGGAAGAAATCGTCATGCAGGTCACCGCCAGCGGCTTGCAGCCGACCGCAAAGGGCGACTCCTACACGATCTGGCTCTACCGCTCGCCGAAGCTCAGCCTGCGCGTCGGCAGCGTCGCGGTCGGCGATTCCGGCGATATCGGCGCCCGCTTCGCGATCCCAGCCGAACTGCTCGCCTACGTCGCCAGCGGCGCCTTCGACCAGATCTACGTCTCCCGTACCGCGGATGCCGCCTACGAACAGGAGGTGGCTCGAGCGAAGAAGGAAAAGGGGCTGCCCCGCTACGTCGGCGAAACCGTTCTGAGCGGCGAAATCACCGGGCCGATTGCCAAAGGCGGAAGCGGCGAAGGCGGCTAGCCGGAGGGAATCAGCTTGCCGGGATTCATGATCCCGGTCGGATCCAGCCGCTCCTTCACCGCCCGCAGCAGCTCGATCCCCGTCTCCCCCACCTCCGCCTCCATGTAGGGGGCGTGGTCGCGACCGACCGCGTGGTGATGGGTGATCGTGGCGCCGCAGGCGACGATCGCTTCCGAGGCGGCGCGCTTGACCGCCCGCCACTGCTCGATCTCCTCGCCGCGCCTGGCGCGGGAGATGAAGGTGAAGTAGAGCGAGGCGCCGTCGGCGTAGGCGTGAGAGAGATGGCAGAAGACGAGCCCGGGGGTGCCCTGAGCGGCGAGCGAGTCGCGGATCGCGTCGCCGACGCCCGCGTGCAGCTCCGCCAGCCGCGACCAGGTGTGGGAGGTCTCCAGGGTCTCCACCATCGCCCCCATGCCCATCAGGGTGTCGCGCAGGTAAGGGCCCTGGTAGCGGCCGTGCTCCCAGGAGCGTCCCGCTCCCTGCCCGAGATAGGCGGCGCCACCGCGGCGCAGGGCGCGGACAGCGAGGGCGCGGCGGCGGGCGACCGACTCCTCGTCTCCCTCGAGCCCGATCACGATCAGGCAGCCGCCGCGCTTGCGGCGCAGTCCCAGGTAGCCGCCAAACAGCGTTCCGGCGAAACCGCGCGGCCCGGACAGCGCCAGCGAGCCCTCGGTCTCCTCCTCGTCGGAGACGCGGATCACATCCGGCAGGCCGGGGCCCTGGGCGAGCGCCCGCACGATCTCGGCACCGGCCTCGAAGTGGGTCGCGATCCAAGCCTCGTAGCGACGCTGCCGGGGCTGCGGGCGGATCCGCACGGTGACCTCGGGGATGACGCCGAAGCTGCCCTCCGAGCCGACCGCGAGCTCGCGCAGGGACGGCCCGGCGGCGGTGTGCGGCGTCTCCAGCGTGCGCAGGTTCCCGGCGGGGGCGATCAGCCGGATCGCGCTCACCAGCGCGTCGAAGCGGCCGTAGCCGCTCGAGGCTTGGCCGGCGGAGCGGGTGGCGGCGAAGCCGCCGACCGTCGCGTACTCGAAGGACTGCGGGAAGTGCCCGAGCACGAAGCCCTCGGCATTGAGCGCAGCTTCGGCCTCGGGCCCACGCAGGCCTGCGCCGAGGCGCGCCGTCAGCGAGCGCCGGTCGATCTCGACCTCGCGCAAGCGGCCAAGATCGAGGCTGATGAGGCGCTCGTGGGGCCCGCGCAAGGGCTCGACCCCGCCGACCACGCTGGTGCCGCCGCCGTAGGGGACCACGGCGATGCCCGCGGCCGCACAGGCGTCGAGGACGCGACGCACAGCGCCGGCATCGGCCGGCAGGACGACCGCGTCGGGAGCGGCATCGAGGCGACCCCCGCGCAGTCGCGCCAAATCGGCATAGCCGCAGCCGGTGGCATGGCGGATCCGGTCCTCGGTCGAGTCGAAGACGCCATCGGCGCCGACCGCATCGATTAGGGCCTGCGGCAGGGGCTCGGCCTCCGGCAGCGTGACGTCCTCCAGCTCAGCGGCCAAGGGCCAGGCCTCCAGCTCCCCAATCCGCTCGCGCAGCACACCCAGCGCCTCAGCATCGAGCTTCGGCTCGACGGCGGGATCGCCCCACCCCCACCACTTGGAATCTCGACGGGGGGTCATCGCTCTCTGGCGACTTTTCGGCGGTATAGGGGGGCTAAGTCGCCAGGTGGGCTCATTCGTTGCCCCCGAGCGCCCGTTCGATCCCATCCAGCGCCTGGTTGAGAATCTTGCCCTGGCCGCCGCGCATCATCGGCGAGCCGAGTCGAGACAGCCCGCGCAGCCTCTGCTCGGAGCTGAGGCTGACCGCCGTGCCGGCGCCGTCGGGCCGCAGGGCGATCTCGACGACGGAGCGACGCAGGTGCCGCTCGAAGGGGCTGCCGGCGAGCTGCTGCTCCCAGACGTAGCGCTCGCCCTCGGCGCAGCTGAGGCAGCGGAAGTCGGCACGGACGCCGCGGCCCTCCGCGGTCTCCAGCACCTTGGTCCACTGGCTGCGCTTGCCCTCGGGCTTGCGGTCGACGCTCTCGACCCGGCTCGTGCGCGGCCACCAGCGCGGCAGGCTGTAGGGGTCGGAGATCAGCTCCCAGACGTCGTCCACGGGAGCCGCGATCGTCCGTCGGCGGGTTACGCGGGCCACCGTTTGCCGTCAGTCGCCCGCCAGGCGGCGCAGGTCGCGCACCAGCAGCAGATGCTTGAGGTGGCTGACAGTTGCCGCCAGGCTCTCCAAGCTCTCGAGCGCCTCTTTGCGCCGCTCCGGGTTGCGCGAGCGCAGCGAGGGTCCCAGCAGCGCTTCCAGCAGGTTCGCCTCGCGGTCGGCGGAGGAGCGGAAGACGCGCAGGTTGCGGGCGCCGACGCCGACCCGGGAGAGCTCGTTGGCGGCACGGACGATCTCGCGGTCGGTCTCGTCGTAGACCGTCCTGCCGTCGCGCTTCTCGGGCTGGACGATGCCGAAGTTCTCCAGCTCGGCGATCAGCTCGCTGCGGGCGCCGGTCTCCTCGATCACCTCGTCCAGGGTCAGGTAGGCGCTGGAGGTATTGACGAGGATCGCCCGCCGCACCGCACCGGCGGCCGGCCGCCGGTCGCCGCCGAGGTCGATGTCGCCGCCGGCTGCCAGCTCCTGGCGGATCACCCGCAATGGCAGGAACTCGTCGCGCTGCAGGCGCAGGATCGTCCGCAGGCGCTCGACGTCGGACTGGCTGTAGAGGCGGTAGCCGCCCTGGGTGCGGCGCGGCGTCAGCAGCTTCTGGTCCTCGAGGTAGCGGATCTTCGAGATCGAGATGTCGTCGAACTCGTTCTGCAGGATCTTGCAGACGGCGCCGATCGTCAACGCCTTGCGCGGGCGCGAGTCGCGCTGGCGAACCTGCTGCTCGGACACTGCTGCCATCGTCTCCGCCTCCTACTTCTCCAGGTAGCTCAGCTTGTACTTGCCGACCTGGATCTCGTCGCCGTCGGCGAGGCGGTGCGACTCGATCCGGCGCCGGTTGACATAGGTGCCGTTGAGCGAGCCGAGATCGTCGATGTAGAAGCCGTCGCGCCGCCGGACCAGCAGCGCGTGGTTGCGGGAGACGGTGACGTCGTCGAGGAAGACGCCGGCATCGGGGCTGCGGCCGATGCTGACCCGGTCCTCGGTCACGGTGAAGCTCTCCCCCGCCCGCCCGCCGCCGGCGCGGATCACGAGCGCCGCGCCGCTGGCCTCCAGGACCTGGTCGATGTCGATCGGCTGCATCTCACCGGTGTCGTCGACCGTGTAGGTCATCGTCGTCGGCTCGTCGTCGCCGTCTTTGGGGCCGCCGAGGTAGGCGCCGCACTTCTGGCAGTAGTTCGCCCCCTCGGGGTTGACGAAGCCGCACTCCGGACAGTGGATGGCCATCGACGCTGCTCCAGCCTCAGGCGGCCGGCTCGTCCTCCGGCGGGGCCTGCTGTGCCTTGCCGGCGAGGATGTCGGTCAGCTGGGCGACGTCGTCGCCCGAGATCAACGAGTCCCCGCTTTCGTGTTTATGCCGCAGCCGGTTGACCAGCTCCGCCCGCAGGATGTCGATCTTGCCGTGCAGGACCCGGCGTTTGTAGGAGATCTCGTTCTCCTCGGTGGTGAGCTTGTCGATCAGGTCCTTCAGCTCTTCGTCGCTGAGCGAACCGAGATCGGGAAAGGTGTCCTCCATCTCGCTCCTTGATCGGGAGGCCTTCGCCTCCGTTGGCCGCTGGGGGGATTATAGGTCGCCCAGCCAAAGGTTCAACTGCAGGTTGAAGGTTATGGAGCCTGAGAGGCGGCTTGCGCTTTCGCCTCGCGGACCGATCGCAACCCCACCTGGGCGTAGAGCACGGTGGCGACGATCGCCAGGACGACGCCGACGATGAGCAGCGCCGCCGGCACCCAGCCGGCGAAGACGAGGGCGAAGAAGATGCCGCCCATGATCGGGAAGACCGAGATCCTGCCCGGCCAGTTGACCGCGATCTCGACCCCGTGGCGGAGCCCGTACTGGGCCAGCAGGAGCATCGCGACCTCGCGCGCGACGAGCAGCGCCAGCGCCCAGCGCGGCAGCAGCTCGAAGTGCCAGCAGACGATCGCCCCGGAGAGGATCGTCAGCCGGTCGATCAGCGGGTCGAGCATCGCGCCGAGGCGGCTGTACTGGCCGGTGACCCGGGCGAGGAAGCCGTCGAGGTAATCGCCGGCGGCGATCAGCCAGAAGATCGCCGCCGAGGCGACGCTGCGGCCGTCGCCGGATTCGAAGGCGAGGTAGAGGAAGACCGGCAGCCCGGCGAGGCGCAGGTAGCCGACCAGGTTGGGAAGCGTCCACGGGTTGAGCGGCTCCCCCTCACGCGTCTGTTTTGGTGGCGGGCCGCTGCGGTCGAGCCCGAAGAGGCGGCGGATGCGGCCGCGCCCGAAGGGGGCGGTCTCAGGCATCCTCGCCCTGGAGCAGGGCCAGGGCCCGCGCACCGGCTTCGTCCACGGGCAGCTCGTGCTCGGTCCCTTCGGCTCGCTCGCTCGCCTCGACCACGCCCTTGGCGAGGCCGCGCCGGCCGACGACGACGCGCAACGGGCAGCCGAGCAGCTCGGCGTCGGTGAGCTTCTCGCCGGGGCCGGCGTCGCGGTCGTCGTAGAGGACCTCCGCCCCGGCCGCACTCAACTGCTCGTAGAGAGCGTCGGCCGACTCGCGCTCCGCTTCCCCGGCCTTGGCGAGGGAAACGAGCTGCACCTGCCAGGGAGCAAGGGCCGTGGGCCAGACGATGCCCCGGTCGTCGGCCCTTTGCTCGATCGCCGCCGCGACGATCCGAGCTGGGCCGATGCCGTAGCTCCCCATCACGATAGGTCGTTCGACCCCGCCCTCGTCGAGATAGGTGGCGCCGAGCGGCTCGGAGTAACGCGTGCCGAGCTTGAAGATGTTGCCGACCTCGATCGCCGGCTCGATCTCGATCGTGCCGCCGCCGGGGGCGGTGTCGCCGGCCTCGACGCTGCGCACGTCCATCTCGTAAGCCTCGAAGTCGCGGGAGGGGTCGATGCCACGGAGGTGGGTGCTCGGTTTGTTGGCGCCGGAGACGTAGGAAATCCCGGTGAGCGCTGAGTCCTTGATGATCGGCAGGCCGCTGCCGACTGGGCCGAGGTAGCCGACGGGGCCAAGCTGCGCTTCGATCTCCTCGCTGCTCGCCTGACGGAAGTCGGTCTTCATCCCGTTGCGCAGCTTGATCTCGTTGAGTCGGTGGTCGCCACGGAGCAGCACGAGGACCATTCCACGGCCCTCGACGATGATCGGCAGGGTCTTGATGAAGGCTCCGTGCGGGAGCCCGAGGTGGTCCGCCACCTCCTCGACCTTGGTCAAGCCGGGCGTGTCGACCTCCTCGGGGGCGTCCAGCGGCGCCGGCAGCTCGACCGCCTGCGCCTCGGCCGAGGCGATCTCGACGTTGGCCGCATAGCCGGGCGCCAGAGCCACCTCGTTCTCGCCCGCCGGGCAGGGCGCCATGTACTCGTGGGCGCCCGAGCCGCCCATCATCCCGACGTCGGACTCGACCCGGTGCCAGTGCAGCCCGCAGCGGTCGAAGATCCGCCGGTACGCCTCGCTCTGCAGCTCGTAGGAGCGCGCCAGGCCCTCCTCGTCGCGATCGAAGGAGTAGGCGTCCTTCATCGTGAACTCGCGCGTGCGCAGGACGCCGGCGCGCGGGCGCGGCTCGTCGCGCTCCTTGGTCTGGATCTGGAACACCATGATTGGCAGGTCGCGGTAGGAGCGGACCTCGCGCGCGACGTGGTAGGTGACGCACTCCTCGTGGGTCATCGCCAGCACCATCGGTGCGCCCTTGCGGTCATCAAGTTTGAACAGCTCGTCGATCGCGTAGCGCCCGGTCTTCTTCCAGGGCTCGGCCGGCTGCAGGATCGGCATCAGCATCTCCTGGCAGCCGATCGACTCCATCTCCTCGCGCAGGATCGCCTCGACCTTGCGCACGACCCGCCAGCCGGCGGGCAGGTAGGTCCACAGCCCCGCGCCGAGCTGGCGGATCAGGCCCGCCCGCACCATCAGCTTGTGGGATACCGCCTCCGCGTCGGAGGGCGGGTCCTTGAGCGTGGGCAGGAAGGTCTGGCTGAGACGCGTCACTGCAGGAAACCTATCCACTAGTCGGGCGGACAGTGGTCGACAGTACGTCTCGCCGAATGCGGTCTAGGCGCGGGTGAAGCGGCGTCCCGCCGTGGGGGACGCCTTCTCATCGAGCAGAACCCGGTCGGACTCGCCTTTTTCGACCGCTTCCTTCTCCATCCGCGCGATCTTCTCCGGGGTCAGTTCGCCAGCATTTTCGTCCTCGATCTTTTTGAGCCACGCCGCGCCCTCTCGCGATTCGTGCTCATCGAACTCAACCTCTCCGCCACGATCGAGGGACTTGTCGATCTCTTCGAACAGCGTGTCGACCAGCTTTGCCTGTGGAACCTTGCGCAGCGGCTTGCCATGGGCGTAGATCAGGCCCTCGTTCTTGGCGCCGGCGATGCCGAAGTCGGCGTGGCTGGCCTCGCCGATGCCGTTGACCGCGCAGCCCAGGACCGCCACCTCGACCGGCTCGGCGTAGCCTTCCAGCCGCTGCTCGATCTCGGCGACGACCGAGTCCATGTCGAACTGGAGGCGGCCGCAGGTCGGGCAGGCGATCAGCACCGGGCCGCGCTCGCGCAGCTGCAGCGCCTTGAGGATCTCCCAGGCCACTTTGACCTCCTCCTCGGCGTGGAAGGTGGAGAGGCTGATCCGGATCGTGTCGCCGACGCCGTCGGCCAGCAGGGTGCCCAGCCCGACTGCGGATTTCAGCGAGCCTGACCATTTCGTTCCCGCCTCGGTGATGCCGAGGTGCAGCGGATAGGGAATCTTCTCCGAGAGCAGGCGGTTGGCGGCGATCGTGTTGGGCACGTTGGTCGACTTGATCGAGACCTTGAAGTTCTCGAACTCGAGCCCCTCCATCAGCTCGACGAACTCGACCGCGGCGGCGACCAATGCCTCGACCGGCGCCTCGCGCTCCAGCTCGTGCAGGTGCTTCGGCAGCGAGCCGGAGTTGACGCCGATCCGCATCGGCACGCCCGCGGCGGTTGCCTTCACCGCCACCTCGGCGACTTTCTCGCGGCCGCCGATGTTGCCGGGGTTGAGGCGGATGCAGTGCGCGCCGGCGTCGATCGCCTTCAGCGCCAGCGTGTGGTTGAAATGGATGTCGGCGATCACCGGGATCGGCGATTCCTTGACGATCGTTTTCAGCGCCTCGACGTCGTCGTCGCGCGGCACCGCGACGCGGACGATGTCGGCGCCGGCGTCGGCGACTTTGCGGATCTGCTCCATCGTCGCCGTCAGGTTGGCGGTCTCGGTCTTGGTCATCGTCTGCACGGCGACCGGTGCGCCGCCGCCGATCGGCACGCCGCCGACGAAGATTTGTCGCTTCGAAGCCATGCCTGAAGGGTATCCGGGCGGGCCCCCGGACCCACGCGCCCGACGTCAGTCGGCGTAGAGAGCCTCGATCTCGCTCGCGTACTTGTGCTCGATCGGCTTGCGCTTGAGCTTCATCGTCGGCGTCAGCTCGTCCCCCCCGGGAGCCCACTCGGCCGGCAGGATCTCGAACTTCTTGATCTGCTCGACGCGGGCCATGCGCTCGTTTGCCGAGTCCACCGCCGCCTCGATCTCCTGCCGGACCACGTCGTGCACAGCGAGATCCTCCAGCTCGGCGCCGTCGATCCCCTGGCTCTGTGCCCAGACCGGCGCGTAGTCGGGGTCGAGGACGATCAGGGCGACGTTGTAGCGGCGCCCGTCGCCTATGGCGACCGCCTGGCCGATCAGCGGGCTGGCGGCCTTCAGCTTCGACTCGATCGAGGCCGGCGACATGTTCTTGCCGGCGGCGTTGATGATCAGCTCCTTCTTGCGGTCGACGATGCGCAGGTAGCCGTCGTCGTCGAGCGCGCCGATGTCGCCACTGTGCAGCCAGCCCTCGGCGTCGATCGTCTCCGC
Organism: uncultured Solirubrobacterales bacterium; assembly: GCA_963770315.1. Classification (GTDB taxonomy): domain Bacteria; phylum Actinomycetota; class Thermoleophilia; order Solirubrobacterales; family 70-9; genus VRUE01. The sequence continues at coordinate 1,152,576 of CAVYPC010000002.1, read as the reverse complement.
GGTCTTCTCGGGCATGTTGCGGTAGCCGGGCATGTTGGCGGCGCTGCGAACCAGCACCTCGCCGTCCTCGGCCAGCTTCAGCTCGGCACCCGGGACGGGTGGCCCGACGGTGCCCAGCTTGATCCTGTCGATCGGGTTGCTGGTGGCGACGCCGCAGGTCTCCGACATCCCCCAGAGCTCGCCGACGGGGATGCCGATCGCGTGGAAGAACTCCAAGACCTCGATCGGGGTCGGTGCCGCGCCGACGCTGACCGCGACCGCCTCGTCGAGGCCGAGCTGGTGGCGCAGCGCGGAGAACATCGCCTCGTCGGCGGCGGCTGCCGCGGTGGCGACGTCCTCGGGAACCTCCTCGCCCCGCTGCTCCAGCCGGACCTTCTCCAGGGCGGCCTCGACGCCACGCTCGACCGGCTCGCGCTGCTCGCCGGGCAGTCCGGCGAGCAGCGCCTCGAGACCCGCCTTCAACTTCTCGAAGATGCGCGGTACGGCGAAGAACCAGGTCGGGCGGACCTGGGGCAGGAACTGGACGATCTCGCGTGGGTCGGGGCAGATTGCGATTTCTAGCCCCTTCACCACCGGCAGGTAGTAGTTGGCGCCGCGCTCGGCGATGTGGGCAGCGGGAAGCCATGAGATGACCCGCCCGCCGCGCTCGGGGAGAGGGATCATGCCGTCCACCGAGGAGACCAGCGTGAGCAGGTTGCGATGCGTGAGCTGGACCCCCTTCGGCGGCCCGGTGGTGCCTGAGGTGTAGATCAGGGTGAGCAGGTCGTCCGGTCCGACCGCGGCTGCGGTGACGGATGCGTCGAACTCCGGGTCGCGCCCTTCGAGGCCGCCGAGGGTCTCCGTCCCACCCTCGGCATCGAGGACGACCAGGTGCTCGATGTGTGGCAGCTCCTCGCGAGCTCGTTCGAAGACATCGAGGTAGGCGGCCTCGACGATCGCCACCCGGGCCCCGGCGTCGCCGACGACGTAGGCGATCTGCTCGGGCGAGGAGGTTTCATAGATCGAGAAGGGCACCGCCCCCAGTGCCACTGCCGCCATGTCGCAGGCGACGAACTCGGGCCGGTTGGAGAGCATCAGCGCGACCGTGTCGCCCCGCTTAACCCCGAGCGAGGCCAGCCCGCCGGCGATCCGTGCGACCTGCGCCGCCAGCTGCGCCCAGCTGAGAGTCTCCTCGCCGCTGCGCAGGGCGATATCGCCCCCCTGGCGTGAAACCGTCGCCGCGAACGCCTCGTACAGGCTCTGGAACTGGAGCTCGGCCGCCGCCCCCCCGGTCGCGTACCGCTCGGCGGGCGCGGCCTCCATCAGCGGACGTTGAAGCCTTCGCCGGTGATTCGGCCGATGTCGTTGTTGAGCCCGATGAAGAACAGCATCGCGACCAGCGCAAAGCCGATCACGCTGGCTCGCTCCATCACTCGCAGGGAGACCGGCTCGCCGCGCAGCTTCTCGACCAGGCTCCAGAAGATGTGACCGCCGTCGAGCGGCAGGATCGGCAGCAGATTGATTAGGCCCAGAGAGAGACTGACGAAGGCAAGCAGGATCAGCGCCGGGGCGACGCCGAAGTCGATCACCTGATTGGCGACGTCGCTGGTGCCGACGGGCCCTGACAGCTGCCTGCGTTCCTTGGCCTCGAAGATGTGGGCGAAGACGTGGACGGTTCCGGAGGCGACCATCCACATGCGGTCCCAGGCCTGGCCGGCGGCGGCCGCGGCGCTCAGGTCCACGGCTTCGCTGCCGAAGCCGAAGCCGATTAGGGTCTGGCCCGCCGAGGCGCTGTATTCGGGGCGGACCGAGATCGTCCGCACCTCGCCACCGCGATCGACGGTCAAGTGCACGGGGGTCGCGGCGAGGCATCCCTCCTTCTGGGCGCCGGCGCATTTGTGCGAGCCGATTTCCTCGCGGAAGCGTTCGATTCGATCTTCGTTGCCGAGCCCAGGGTGGCGATGGCCGTCCACAGCGACGATCTCGTCGCCCGGCTTCAACACGCCCGCCGCCGGGCTCTTGGGCAGCACCGAGCCGACGGATTGGTTCGCCTGCTGGAAGCTGACCATGAAGACGCCGAAGAGGATCGCGAAGGCCAGCACGATGTTCACCGCAGGGCCCGCTCCGATCACGACGATCCGCTTCCAGACCGGTTGACGGTAATAGGCGCGATCGGCGACTTCCGAGGGGATCTCTTCCTCCGGATTCATCCCGGTGATCTTCACGTAGCCGCCGAGGGGGATCGCTTTTACCCCGTACTCGGTCTCCCCTCGCCTGAACGACCAGATCGTCGGGCCGAAGAAGAGGAAGAAGCGCTCGACCCGCATCCCGGTCGCCTTGGCGGCGACGTAGTGCCCAGCCTCGTGGAGCATGATCAGCAGGCAGAAGCCGAGGAAGATGAGCAGCCAGTTCATGCTGGAGTCAACCCCCGAACCTGGTCTTCGCTGCGCTGCCGGGCCTCGGCATCGGTTGCAAAGAGGTCATCGAAGTGCGTCACGGGAACCGCCGGCATCTCTTCCAGCACCCGCTCGATCACCGCAGCGATCGCGGCGAACTCGATCCGCCCGTCGAGGAAGGCGGCAACCGCGACCTCGTCGGCGGCGTTGAGCACGCAGGGCGCCGTCCCCCCCGCCCTGCCGGCCTCCAGGGCCAGGCGCAGGCAGGCGAAGGTCTCGAGGTCGGGCGGCTCGAAGCTCAGCTCGCCGACCGTGGCCAGGTCCAGCCGCGGCACGTCGACGTCGGCGCGCTCGGGGAAGTGGAGCGCGTAGGAGATCGGCACCCGCATGTCGGGGTAGCCGAGATGGGCCAGCGTGGCGCCGTCGTTGAGGTCGATCAGCGAGTGGACGATCGACTGCGGGTGGACGACGACTGCGATCCGCTCGTAGGGGACGCCGAAGAGGTGGTGGGCCTCGATCGCCTCGAAGCCCTTGTTCATCAGCGTCGCCGAGTCGATCGTGATCCGCCCCCCCATCTTCCAGGTTGGGTGTGCGAGGGCGTCCTCGACGGTGACCCCGGAGAGGTCGCTGCGACCGCGGAAGGGGCCCCCGGAGGCGGTCAGCACCAGTCGCTCCACGCTGCCGGGCGGCTCCGCCCCGATCAGCTGGAAGAGCGCCGAGTGCTCGGAGTCGACCGGAAGCAGTCGTGCCCCCGTCGCCTCGGCCAGCGCCGTGGTCAGCTCGCCGCCGATCACCAGGCTCTCCTTGTTGGCGAGGGCGACGTCGATCCCCTCGCCGAGGGCGACGACGGTGGGGCCGAGGCCCGCCGCGCCGACCATGCCGTTGAGCACCAGGTCCGCGCCGGCGGAGGCGACCAGCTCGCGGATGCCCTCCTCGCCGATGAGGACGCGACCGTCCCAGACGGAGCGGGCGCGCTCGGCGGCATCCGCATCGGCCAGCGCCACCGTCGGCACCCCGTGCTGCCGCGCCTGCTCGAGCAGCGGCTCCCAGCTCGAAGCCGGCGGCGAGGCCGACGACCTGCAGCTCAGTGGAGGCGGCGACGATCTCCAGCGCCTGCACGCCGATCGAGCCGGTGCTGCCGAGAATGACAAGCTTCTTCATCTACGGGAGTCTAGGAGGCTCAGTAGACCAGCTGGACGGCTAGGTAGTAGCCGACGACGATCGTGAAGAGGACGGCGTCGAGGCGGTCGAGCAGGCCCCCGTGCGGACCGAAGAGCTTGCCGGTGTCCTTCGCGCCGAGGTCGCGCTTGACCATCGAGGCGAAGAGGTCGCCGATCGGCGCGACCGCGGCCACGGCGGCGCCGATGATCAGCGCATCGGCTCCCGAGAGCCAGTCCTGGTAAAGGCCGGCGAACCAGAAGGCCATGGTGCCGATCAGGAAGCCGCCGACGAGGCCCTCGATCGTCTTGTTTGGCGAGAGGTCGGGGGCGATCCGGTGCGAGCCGAACATGCGGCCCGTCGCGTAGGCGCCGGTGTCGGTGGCGAAGGTGCCGACGAGGACGTCGATCAGCAGCGCCGCGCCGTGATCGGGCAGGTCGCGCAGGAAGATGGCGTGGACGAGGGGCAGGCCGATCCAGACCGCGCCGAGGACGGTCACCCCCATCGAGATGACGATCCCGTCGCGGGGGCGTCGCCGCGCGCCGAAGAAGAAGAGCAGCGGGAAGGACGCCGTGGCCAGCAGGAGGACGTTGAAGGCGGTGCCGAAGTAGGCGGCGAGGACGATCGCGACGAGGGCGATGTAGGCGGCCATCTGGATCGGCCGCAGGGGCGCCGTCATGAGGAAGTACTCGCGCAGGCAGAGCAGGCCGATCGCGACCATCGCCAGGGCGAAGACGAGGTCGCCGAGCACGACGATCGCGATCGCGAAAGCGATCCATGGGATCGCGACGAGGATCCGCCGCGCCGTCTCGCCGCTCAGCAGCGAGCCGCGACGGCGGCGTGGCTCGCGCGGAGGGCGCTCGGGCGGGGGCGGATCCTCCGCGAACATCTCGTCGTCGAAGAGATCCTGGACCATCAGGCCCTCCCTCCGAAGCGCCTGCGGCGCGCCTCGAACTCGCCCAGGGACTGCTCGAAGGCCTCGCGGCCGAAGTCCGGCCAGAGCTCCTCGCGGAAGACCAGCTCCGAGTAGGCGCACTGCCAGAGCAGGTAGTTGGAGATTCGCTGCTCGCCGCTGGTCCTGATGAGGAGGTCCGGGTCGTGCATCTCGGGCGCGTACAGATGTCGCCGGAACTCCTCCTCGGAGTCCCCCTGGAAGCTTCGCGCCGCGTCGACGATCTCCGCCCGGCCGCCGTAGTTGAAGGCGACGAAGAGGGCGATGCGGTCGTTGCGCGCGGTCGTCTCCTCGGCCCAGTCCATCCGCTCGGCGAGCTCCCGCGCAACGCCCTCGCGCCGGCCGAGGAAGCGCATCCGCACGCCTTCGGCGTCGAGCTCGGGGGTCTCGGCGTCGATCCGCTCGCCGAACATCCGCATCAAGCCCTCGACCTCCTCGGGCGGCCGCACCCAGTTCTCGGTCGAGAAGGAGAACACGGTCAGCTCCTCGACCCCGAGCTCGACCGCGTCGCGGAGCCGCGCCTTGACCGTGTCGGCGCCGGCCCGGTGCCCCTCGACGACCGGGACGCCGCGCTGCTGGGCCCAGCGCCCGTTGCCGTCGGTGATGATCGCGACGTACCGCGCGGAGCCGCTCACACCTCGAGGATCTCTTGTTCCTTGCCCTCGAGCGCCGCGTCGATCTCGGCGATCGCCTCGTCGGTCTGCTTCTGCAGGGCCGCCTCCGCGCGCCGCTCGTCGTCCTCGCCCGCTTCCCCCTCTTTCTTCAAGTCGCGCAGGTCCTGCATCGTGTCGCGGCGGATGTTGCGGATCGCGACGCGGCCGTCCTCGGCGACCCCGTGGACGACCTTGACCATCTCGCGCCGCCGCTCCTCGGTCAGCTCGGGGATCTGCAGGCGGATCACGTTGCCGTCGTTGCTCGGAGTCAGGCCGACGTCGGACTCCTGGATCGCCTTCTCGATCTCCCCGATCGAGCCTTTGTCGAACGGCGTCACGGTCAGCAGCCGGGCGTCGGAGGTGGCGATGTTGGCAAGCTGCTTCAGCGGCGTCTGCGAGCCGTAGTAGTCGACCGAGATCCGGTCCAGCAGGTGCGGCGAGGCGCGCCCGGTGCGCACGGTGGCGAGCTCGCCACGACTCGACTCGACCGACTTCCGCATGCGGTCCTCGGCGTCCTTGAGCATCTCATCGATCAGCTCCACTGGATCCTCTCTCCGGTCCTCAGCCGGCGGCGCTGGAAACCAGCGTGCCGACCCTCTCGCCGCCGACGATCCTATCTATGTTGCTCTCGTCGCCCATGTTGAAGACGTAGATCGGCAGGTCGTTGTCCATGCAGAGCGAGAGCGCGGTCGAGTCCATCACCTCGAGCCCCCGTTCGATCGCCTCGCGGTGGCCGATCTCCGGGATGAACTTCGCCTCAGGGTTGGTGGCCGGGTCGGAGTCGTAGACCCCTTCGACCCCGTTCTTGGCCATCAGGATCGTCTCCGCGTGGATCTCCAGGGCGCGCAGCGCCGCCGCCGTGTCCGTGGTGAAGAACGGGTTTCCGGTGCCGGCGGCGAAGATCACGACCCGGCCCTTCTCCAGGTGGCGCATCGCGCGGCGGCGGATGTAGGGCTCGGCGACCTCCTTGACGTCGATCGCCGACATCACCCGCGTGTGCTCGCCGATCTTCTCCAGCGCGTCCTGCAGGGTCAGCGCGTTGAGCACGGTCGCCAGCATTCCCATGTAGTCGCCGGTGGCGCGGTCCATTCCCGCCGCCGCCCCCTGCAGGCCGCGGTAGATGTTGCCGGCGCCGACGACGATCGCCACCTCCACCCCGCGCGCGCGCACCGCGGCGACCTGGCGCGCGATCCGTTCTACCTCGGCGGCGTCGGTGCCGTGTTCGCGCTCCCCCATCAGCGCCTCTCCCGAGAGCTTCAGGAGGATGCGGCCGAATTGGGGCTCGGGCTGGGTCAATCGCCGACGCGAAAGTAGGCGAAGCGCGCGACGCGGATGTTCTCGCCGGTCTTCGCGGCCAGCTCCTGGCGCAGCTCCTCGATCGACTTCGAGTTGTGCTTCTCGGCGTTGACGTGGGACTGGTCGAGCAGCGCCACGTCCTTCGCCCACTTGGCGAGCTGGCCCTCGACGATCTTCTCCACGACGTTGTCCGGCTTGCCGTCCTCGCGCGCCTTCTCCTCGAAGACCCGCTTCTCCGCCTCGCGCTCGGAGGCCGGGATCTCCTCGGAGGAGACGTAAGTGGGAGCGGTGGCCGCGACGTGCAGGGCGACCTCGTAGGCAAAGGCTTTGAAGTCCTCGTTGCGGGCGACGAAGTCGGTCTCGCACTGCACTTCGACCATCGCCCCGACTTTGTCGTTGGCGTGGATGTAGGAGGAGACGACGCCCTCGCTGGTGCCACGGCCTTCGCGCTTGGCGGCGGAAGCCTGACCCTTGACGCGAAGGATCTCGATCGCCCGATCGACGTCTCCCTCGGACTCCGAGAGGGCGGCTTTGCAGTCCATCATCGCCGCCCCGGTCCGATCCCTGAGAGCTTTTACATCGGCAGCCGTAACGCTCACTTGGACCCCTCCTCTTTCGCAGCAGGAGCTTTCTCGGGCGCTGGAGCGGATGCCTCTTTGGCCGGAGCCTCCTTGGGCGCCTGGGCGCCCGCCGAATCGGCTGACCCCTCGGCTTTAGGCGCCTCTCCCGCGGGTGGCGTCGCAGGGGGGACCGCCTCCGAGGAAGCTTTAGCGACCGCAGGAGGTGGTGGGTCCCCTGCGGCGGCAGGACCCGCGGGCTGAGGGGTTTGAGCCTGCGGCGCCTGGCCCTGCGGTTTTGGCTGAACCGGCGGTGCTTCGGCAGCCTTTTTGGCAGCCGCTTCCTCGGCGAGTTTTTTCTCCGCCTCGAGTTTTGCGACCCGCTCTTTCTCTTCCTCCTCGCGCTTCTTGCGCTCTTCTTCCTCCTTTTTGCGCCGTTCCATCTCTTCGGCCAGACGGCGCTCCTCCTGGACCCGCCAGGCCCCGGCGCCCTCCTCGACCGCGCCGCCGATCGTGCCGATCACCAGCTGGCAGGAGCGGATCGCGTCGTCGTTGCCGGGGATCACGTAGTCGATCTGGGTCGGGTCGCAGTTGGTGTCGACCAGGCCGATGATCGGGATCCGCAGGCGCACCGCCTCGCGGACCGCGATCTCCTCGGTTTTCAGGTCGGTGACGAAGACGGCGTCGGGCAGCCGGTCCATGTCGCGGACGCCGCCCAGGTTGAACTCGAGCTTGGCCAGTTCGGCCTCCATGCCCATCCGCTCCTTGGTCGGCAGCAGGGCGAGTTTGCCCTCCTCCTGCCAGGTGTTGAGCTCGTGCAGGCGGGAGATCCGTGCCGAGATCGTGTTGAAGTTGGTCAGCAGGCCGCCGAGCCAGCGCTGGCTGACGAAGGGCATCTTGCAGCGCTCCGCCCATTCCTGGACCGGTCCGCGCGCCTGCTTCTTGGTGCCGACGAAAAGCACGGTGCCACCGCCGCTGGCGAGCTCGCCAGCGAAGCGGCGCGCGTTCTCTAGCAGCGCCTCGGTCTGGATCAGGTCGATGATGTGGATCCCGTCAAGCTCGCCGAATATGTAGCGGCGCATGTTGGGGTTCCAGCGCCGGGTCTGATGGCCGAAGTGGACTCCGGCCTCCAGCAGCTCTTTGAGGCCTGCCTCTGGCATTGTCGAAGGGTCTCCTTGAGTTTTTTTGGGTGAAGCCCCATCGCCCTAGCCGGGGACTCGGCCTCTGGGGTCGGTCAGGATCCGGGGTGGCACGGCGGGGGTAGGTTTAGAACGGAGGAATTGTAGTGAGGCGGGCCGGGTCAGGCGGCGCGGGCGGAATCGAGCGCCGCGGCCAGGTCGGCCGCCAGCGCGGATTCGAAGCTCATCGCCTCGCCGCTGACCGGGTGAGCGAAGGCAAGCCTGTGCGCGTGCAGGAACTGCCGGCTAAGGCCGTATTTCTCCCTGCCGCCATAGGTGGTGTCGCCGATCAGGGGATGTCCGATGGCGGCGAAATGAGCCCGGATCTGGTGGGTCCGCCCGGTCTCCAGCTTGGCCTCCAGGTAGGTCTCGGCGCTGAGCAGCTCCAGCACCTCGAAGTGGGTGCGGGCATGGCGCGAAGCGGCGCCGGAGACCGCCATGCGGGTGCGCTGCCGCGAGGCGCGCCCGATCGGCGCGTCGATCGTGCCGGTGCGCGAGGAGAGGCGGCCGCCAGCCAGGGCGAGGTAGACGCGTTCGACCTCGCGTCGCCGCACCAGCTCCTGCAGGGCGGCGTGGGTCGCGTCGTCGCGGGCGACGACGAGCAGGCCGCTGGTCTCCTTGTCGAGGCGATGGACGATGCCGGGGCGCTCGGGGTCGCCGCCGCCGAGGATCTCCGCCAGCTCGTCGACCAGGGTGGGCCCGCGGTGCGAGGGCGCCGGGTGGACGACGAGGCCCGCGGGCTTGTCGATCACCGCGAGCGCGTCGTCGAGATGGACGACGCGGAGCCCGGAGATCACCGCTCGGCCTCGAGGTAACTCCACGCCAGCACCAGGACGCCGAGCGTGATCGCGGCGTCGGCCAGGTTGAAAGGCGGCCAGCCGAGCATGTCGACGTAGTCGGTGACAGCCCCCGCCCGGACCCGGTCGACCAGGTTGCCGAGGGCTCCGCCGGCGAGCAGGCCGACGGCGACCCACATCCCGGGTCGGGTGGGGTTGCGGGCGAAGAGGACGCCGACGAAGAGCAGCGCCGCGACGGTGAGCACGACCAGCGCCGCGCCGCCGCCGCTGGCGAGGCCGAAGGCAACGCCGCGGTTGTGAGCGAGGGTGAAGCCGAGCGGCCCGAGCACGTCGACATGCTCGCCGGGGACGAGGTTGGCCTCGATCAGCGCCTTGGCGCCCTGGTCGACGACGACGACCAGGGCGCAGAGCGCCCCAGCCAAGCGCCAGGCGCGGACGCCGGCGCCGCTCACCCTGCGATCAGGGCGACGACGAGCCCGCGCAATATGACGAGCACGATGATCCCGATCATCGGGCTCAGATCGAGCCCGAACCCACCCCCGCCGATCGGCGGGATGATGCGGCGGAAGAGGTTGAGGTAGGGATCCGTGGTCTCGACGATGAAGTCGAGCACCGCGCGCAGCGTCGGGTTGTAGGGCATCCGCGGTATCCAGGACATCAGGACCCGGATCAAGATCAGGATGATGTAGACGAGGAAGAGCGCGGCGACGTAGTCGGCGACGTCACCCCGCGTGATCGCCAGGACCGTCACCCCTGCATCCGCTCCAGGGAGGCCCGTACGGCGGCCTCGAAGGCGGCGCGAGCCCCTTCGCGCTCGAGCGCGTCCAGTCCGGCTTCGGTGCTGCCCCCGGGCGAGGTGACCGAGACCCGAAGATCGGCCGGGCGGCGGATGCGCATCAGCGCCCCGGTGCCCGCGGCGGCCTCTACGACCAGCTTTTCGGCCAGCTCCTGGCTCAGGCCTGCGCTGACGCCGGCGTCGGTGAGCGCCTCGGCCACCAGGGCGAAATACGCGGGCGAGCAGGCCATCACCGCGGTGGCGACATCCATTTGCGAATCGGGCAACTCGACGACATGCCCGAGAAGGCCCAGCTTCTCCCGCGCCTCGCCACCGAACTCCCCGGCGATGCAGAGCACGCCTCCGCCCACCTCCACCGCGACGTTGGGCATGATCCGCCCGACGTCGGCGCCGGGGAATGCGGCTTCGACCTTCTCCAGCGAGGTGGCCCCCAGGATCGAGATTACCGCCTCCACGCCCACCAATTCACCGGCCGCCTGTTCGAGCGCACCCGGCTTAACCGCAAGAACCACAAGATCCGCCCGGTCGGCCAGCTCGGCATTCGACCCAACGGCCTCACCGCCAAGCTCCCCGGCCAGCTTCCGAGCCCTATCGGAGTCGGGGTCGAAGAACAGCATCCCCTCCCAATGCCCGGCCCAGCCCCGGGCAATGCCGGCGGCCATGTTCCCCGATCCACAGAAGCCAACGATCACGCAGCGCAGCCTAGTCGTGCCGCGTGGGGAGGGTCGGGTGCCCCTCTCGCGCAGCGGCGTCCTCTTTTTCGCCCCGCCAGCGCTCGCGGACAACCGGCGACGTTCCAGGCGAAAAACCCAGCAAGCGAGAGGGGCACCCGACCCTCCCCAGTCGCTAGGACTGGTTGAAGAACCCTTTGTCGAGCAACCGAGCCTTCTCCTCGGCAGAGACCTCGACATTGCGCGGCGTGAGCAGGAAAATCTTCTCGGCGATCCGCTGCATCCCACCGTCGAGCGAGTAGGTGAGGCCGGAGCAGAAATCGATCATCCGCTTGGAGAGCTCATGGTCGGTTGTCTGCAGATTGAGGATCACCGGCACCGACCGCTTGAACTGATCGGCGACTTGCTGGGCGTCGTTGAAGTTGCGTGGGATGACGAGGTGGACTTTGACGTCGGAGTCCTCGCCGACGGGCCGCAGAGTGCGCGTGCGCGAAGCGGAGATCGGCTCGTCATCGGCGAAGATGTCGTCTATCTCGTCGCGGCGTGAGCGGCGCGAGGTGGGCAGTCGCCGTACCTGTCCAGACTCGCGCCGGGCCTCGATTTCCTCTTCGGAGGTCTCGGGGAAGTCTTCCTCGTATTCGGGACCGTAATCGTGCTCTTCTGCCAGTCCGAAGTAGACCAGCGCTTTATGCCAGCTGTCGCGTAGTGCCATGCTTGCGCTCTTTCGGCCCGGATGGGCCGATTCCTCTAGCGATTATGGCCCCTCCGCCGGCCGAAAGCCCTACACGTAGAGGGCCGTGCCCAAACGAATGATCGTCGCCCCCTCCTCGACCGCGACCGGCCAGTCCTGCGAGGTGCCCATCGAAAGGCAGCTCAGGCCGTGCTCGGCCGCGAGCTCGGCAAGGCGGGCGAAGTGCGGCCGCGAGTCCTCTGGGTCGACGCTGAACGGGGGCATCGTCATCAGGCCCGACACCCGCACCGGGCAGCGCTCGACGAAAGCACCGAGCGCACTAGGGGCGACGCCGCCCTTGCCCGCCTCGCCGGCGACGTTGACCTCGACCAGGACCTCGGTCTCCGCACCGCCGTGGCGGCCCAGCTGCTCCAGGGCGGACTCGGAGGCAACCGAGTGGATCAGGCGGCAGAGCGGCAGCAGGCGCTTCACCTTGCGGCTCTGCAGGTTGCCGATGAAGTCCCAGGCGAAGGCGTCGCCCCAGCGAGCCCGCTTTGCCTCCAGATCCTGCTGGCGGTTCTCGCCGACGAGCGAGACACCGGCCTCGGCGAGCGCCCCCATCTCCTCCAGCGGCACGTACTTGGTCGCGGCGAGGATCTCGACGCCCTCTCCGGCGCGCTCCCGCGCCCGTTCCAGGTTGGCCGCGATCTTCGCCGGGTCGAGGCCGTGGATCAGGCCCGGCATCTCAGGCCCCGCTCCCGTCGAGCCAGGCGAGGCCGCCCTGCCGCCCCGGGCCGCCGTCACGGCGGTGGGAGAAGAACAGCTCGGGCTCACAGCGGGTGCAGATGTCTTCGGACTCGATCCGCTCGACGCCGGCTCGGCGCAGCAGGCGTCGAGCGACCTCGGGCAGGTCGAGCATCCTGCCCGTCACGACGCCCTCGCCGAGGCGGGCGAAGGCGTCGAGCACATCGCCCCCGACCTCGTAGCAGCAGGGACCGATGCCGGGGCCGATCGCGGCTTGCGTCGCGTCCACGGCCTCCGCACCGCGCGAGACGATTCCCGCCGCGAGCCCCCGCCAGCCGCAGTGCAAGATCGCCACTCCGCCGGGACCGGAGACCGCCACCGGCAGGCAGTCGGCGGTGTAGACGAGGCCGACCGGGCCGGGCCGGGTGAGCACATGGCCGTCGACCTCAGCCGACGCTGGCGCGCTCACGCTCCCGCCATCGTGGAAGGCCAGTTCCGTGCCGTGAACCTGGCGGCCGCTGACGATCCGGTGCGAATCGACGCCGAGGGCGTCGGCCAATAGCCAGGTGTCCTCCTTCAGCGAGCCTGCCGAGCGAGTCGTGAATACTGCCGTCGCGCCGGGCAGGTCGGCCTGCAGCCACTCGACGCCGTCGCTCTCGCGCCACTCCATCAGGCGCTCCCCCGTCGGGCCGCACGCAGCGCAACTTCGAGCTCCTGCTCGCGGCCGGATATCTCGCCGTCGAGCTTGTGCCGCAGGGCCTCGGCCAGCCCCTGGCCGATCTGGGGGCCCTGGGGGACACCGGCGGCGATCAGATCCTCCCCGTCGATCTCGAGCTCGACCGCCCGCCACTCGCTCAGGTAGCGATCGAGCCACTCGGCACCGCGGGCGCGGGCCAGTACCAATTCGATTGGATCGTGTCCCCTCACCAGCTCGATTGCCTCCGACGGTCGCTTTGGCTCTGCTCGTGCCAGCTCCCTCTCTCCCCCAGGCGGCTCGGAGACCGCCGCCAGGACGGCCTCCCCACGCGGGGCGAGATCCCGCCAAGGGGGCGATGCGAGCAGGTCGATCACGCGCCCGGCCAGCACCAAGTTCGGCACGAGAATGTCGACTAGGCCCCATTCATTGAGAAGGCCGAGGGCCTCGACGGCGGTAGGTTCCGCGGCGAGGCGGAGCAGCTCCGCGTTGCGGCGGTCGGCGGAAACCGTGCGGAGACTTGCCTGGTGGATCAGCTCGTCCGTTTCGGTATCTGGCCAGAAGCCAAACCGAGCCGCGTAGCGTGCCGCTCGCACGGCACGGGTGGGGTCGTCGACAAAGGACCCCCGATGCAGGACCCGCAGGAGACCTGCCTCCAAAGCGGACCTGCCGCCGTGGGGATCGATCAGCCGTCCGTAGTCATCGAGCGGAATGGCCATCGCGTTGATGGTGAAATCGCGGCGCCAGAGGTCGGCCTCGATGCTGTCCGCCGGCGTCACCTCGGGGAGGGCTCCTGGCTGGGGGTACGCCTCGGTGCGGGCCGTTGCGATGTCGACCTCGTGGCCGTCGAACAGCGCCTTCGCGGTGGCGAAGCGCTCGTGCTCGACTGGTTCGGCGCCGAGCCGCGCGGCCAGGGCCGCCGCGTCGCCGACCACGACCAGGTCGATGTCCGCGCGGCCGCGGCCGAGCAGCAGGTCGCGCACCGCGCCGCCGACGAGGCAGACCGGCGCGTCGCTAGCCGCGCGCACCGCCTCCAGCTCCGGATAGGCGCGCGCGACGGCCTCAGCAAGATTGTCGGTGGAGATCGACGCCATCCGCCATCCCTACCATGATCGCGTTCCCGGATGGTCGACGAGCGCAAAGCCAGGAGGGAGCGGCGGCGGCGCCAGATCCGGCGGCGGCGCATGCTGGCCAGCGGCGCACTGCTCTTCGGTGCGGCGGCGATCGTCGCTACTTTGGTGCTGGGCGGTCGCGGATCGCAATCCGCGCACGGCTCGGCGCGGGTGCGCTCGCGCCGCTCCGAGCCGACGAGCGCGCCGGCCGAGGCCCGGAACGCCACCCCGCAACCCGACTGGCGCCCCTACACCGGGCCGGTGCCGATCCTCGAGTACCACGTGCTCGGCGCCGCGCCTTCGGATGCGCCTTACCCCGACCTCTTCGTGACGCGTCCCGACTTCCACCGCCAGATGGACTGGCTCGACGACCACGGCTACGAGGCCGTAACCCTCGATCAGGTCGAGGCCGCCTGGTACCACGATGCGACCCTGCCTCCAAAGCCGGCGGTGATCTCCTTCGACGACGGCTACCGGCCACAGTTCACCTACGCGCTGCCCGAGCTGCGGCGTCACGGCTGGGCCGGCGTGCTGAACCTAAAGGCGGAAGGCTCCGACCTCTACCAGAGCAATGTGGAAGCGATGATCGCGGCCGGCTGGGAGCTGGCCGCGCACACCATCCACCACCTCGACTTGACCGAGCTCAGCGCCGCTCAGCTTAAAGAAGAAGTGGCGGGTTCGCGGGCGATCCTGCGCCGCGAATACGGCGTCCCCGTCGACAACTTCTGCTACCCAGCGGGGCAATTCAACGAAATGACCATTGCCGCAGTCGAAGCCGCCGGCTACGTTGGCGCGACGACCGAGATCCGCGGCGATGCGACCCGGGATCATCCCTATGAGCTGGACCGCTACGAGATCCTCGGCTCCGAGGGCGTTGCCGGAATGATCGCGGACCTGCCCTGAGGAGGGGCACCCGATCCACCGTTTTAGAGCCGGACCGGGATGCCGGCAGCCCCCATCGTTTCCTTAGCTTGTTGGATGGTGTAGGCGCCGTAATGGAAGATCGAGGCGCAGAGGACGGCGTCGGCGTGGCCGTCGGAGATCGCTTGGTTTAGGTGGTTGAGCGTGCCTGCGCCGCCGGAGGCGATTACGGGGATCGAGACGGCGTTGGCGACGGCGCGGGTCAGGTCGATGTCGTAGCCGTCGTTGGTGCCGTCGCGGTCCATGCTCGTGAGCAGCACCTCGCCCGCGCCGCGCTCCGCCGCCTCTTCGGCCCACGACACCGCGTCCCGCCCCTCGACCTGCTTGCGACCGCCGTTGACGTAGACGCCCCAGCCGCCCTCCCTGGCCTTCGCATCGATAGCGATCACGACGCACTGGGCGCCGAAGTGATCGGCCAGCTCGGTCAGCAGCTCGGGCCGCTCGAGCGCCGCCGAGTTGACCGAGACCTTGTCGGCACCGGCGTCAAGAACCGCCTGGGCGTCCTCGACCGAGCGGATGCCGCCGCCGATCGTGAAGGGGATGAAGACGTTGTCGGCGGTGCGCCGTGCCAGCTCGACGATCGTCTCGCGCTTCTCATGCGAGGCGGTGATGTCGAGGAAGACCAGCTCGTCGGCCCCCTCGGCGTCGTAGCGCTCGGCCAGCTCGACGGGGTCGCCTGCGTCGCGTAGGCCGACGAAGTTGGTGCCCTTGACGACGCGGCCGGCGTCGACGTCCAGGCAGGGGATTACGCGTTTGAGGACCATAGGAGAAGCGTAGACGTAGGGACCGGATGCCCTCCCCCAGGAGGAACGGAGACGGGGACGCCCTCCCACGGAGGCCGTTGCGCAGCAGATCGCTTGATCAGAGCTGGATTGCCTGTCCCTGAGCCTCCGTGGGAGGGCGTCCCCGTCTCCGCTAGCCCTGGAGGGTGGCGATCGCCTCGGCTACCGTGAACTTGCGCTCGTAAAGGGCGCGGCCGACTATTGCGCCCTCGAGGTTGGGTGCTCCCAGTCGAGCAAGAGCTTCTAGATGAGAGAGGTCGCCGACGCCCCCGGAGGCGATTATCTGGGAGCTGGTTGCGGCGGCGATCTTGTTGAGCTGGTCGATTGCCGGGCCCTCCATCGTGCCGTCGACCTCGATTGCGGTGCAGAGGAAGCGGGCTACGCCGCGGTGACCTAGCTGGCTGAGTTGAGCGACCGCGGTCGTGGCGTCCACATCGGTGGCCTCGGTCCATCCAGCAAGGGAAGCCTTCCCATCCCGGGTGTCGATCGAGACGACGATTCGCTCGGCGTAGGCGTTGACCATCGTCTGGAGGAAATCCGGATCCCTCAACGCAGCCGTGCCGATCACAGCTCGCTCTGCGCCAGCTTCCAGCACCTCAGCGACGGATTCGTCGTCCCGCAATCCCCCCCCGACCTGGATCGGGCAATCGACGGCCGCGGCGATTCGCCGCACCGCCTCCAGGTTGCGCGGCTCCCCCGCTTTCGCTCCGTCGAGGTCGACCACGTGCAAGTACTCGGCCCCTTCGCCGGCCCAGCGCTTCGCCGCGTCGACCGGGTCGGCGTCGTAGGCCGTCTCGCGCTCGTAGTCGCCCTGCAGCAGGCGCACCGCCTGGCCGCCGCGGATGTCGATCGCCGGGTAGAGGATCACGCCGGGCTGGGCGCCTTGGCGCAGATCCCGGCGAAGTTGGAGAGCAGCCGCAGGCCCGCCGCGCTCGACTTCTCAGGGTGGAACTGGACGCCAAAGATATTGCCCTGCTCCGCCGCGCAGGCGAAGCGGGAGCCGTAGACGGCCGTGCCCAGCAGGTCGGCCTCGTGGGGGTCGGGGGCGAAGGAATGGACGAAGTAGAAGGGCGTCCCGCTCTCTATCCCCTCGGTCAGCCGCGAGTCCTTCTCCCAGCGGACCGGGGACCAGCCGATGTGCGGAACCTTCAGCCCATCGGCTCGCAGCTCCGAGACGTCGCCCGGAAGCAGGCTGGTCCCCTCCGCCCCACCCAGCTCGGTGGTCGAATCGAAGAGCAGCTGCAGGCCGAGGCAGATGCCGAGAACCGGCACGCCGGCGTCGAGTCGCTTGGCGGTCATTTCCTCGAGGTCCAGCATGTGCACTCGCTCCATCGCCTTCGGGAAGGCGCCGACGCCGGGCAGGATGAGGCCGTCGGCCGCGCCGATGGACTCGGGGTCGTTCGCGATCGTCGCGCTGGCGCCGACGTGCTCCAGCGCCTTCTCCACCGAGCGCAGGTTGCCCATGCCGTAATCGAGGATGCAGATGTGCGTCGTCACTCGCTCAACGTCCCCTTGGTCGAAGGCACGCCAATCTCCTCCGGGTCGACCGAGACGGCCACCCGCAGCGCCCGCGCGAAGGCCTTGAAGCAGGCCTCGATCATGTGGTGGGCATTGGTTCCGTAGCGGACCGAGACGTGCAGGGTCAGCTTGGCGCTGTTGGCGACGGCGCGGAAGAACTCCTCGGCGAGCTCGGTGTCGAAGCCGGCGATCGAAGTCGCCGGCAGATCCGCCTCGAACACGCAAAGGGGACGTCCGGAGATGTCGATCGCGCACTCGGCCAGCGACTCGTCCATCGGCACCAGCGCCGAGCCGTAGCGGCGAATTCCGGCGCGATCCCCGAGCGCCTGGTCGAGCGCGTGCCCGAGCACGATGCCGACGTCCTCCACCGTGTGGTGGGCGCCGGTCTCGAGATCGCCACTCGCCTCTACCCGCAACCCCAGCTTGCCGTGGCGGGCCAGCAGGTCGAGCATGTGGTCGAGGAAGCCGACCCCGGTCGCCGCGCTCGACTCGCCTCCGTCGAGATCCAGCGAGAGCTGGATCCTGGTCTCGGCGGTGCTGCGCTCTCTGTTCGCGGTTCTGCTCATCGCCTAATCATCGCCGACTCGCCGTGAACGGGGAAGCCCTCGGCGCGGGCCAGGATGTCGACGTGCGGGGCTAACTTCGCCGCCGCCTCGGCCGGGACCTCCACGGTCGCGATCTTGCGGCGGAAGATGCCAGGGCCGAGGGGACCGGAGAAGCGGCCCGCTCCCCCGGTCGGCAGCACGTGATTGGAGCCGGCGGCGTAGTCGCCGAAGGCGGTGGCGCTGAAGCGACCGGCGAAGATGCAGCCGGCCGTAGTCACGCGATTGGCAAGCAACGCAGCATCCTCCTCGAACAACTCGAGATGCTCGGGGGCAAAGGCATTGGCGAGGTCGATCGCATCGCTCAGATCGGGCACCTGAACCAGCGCCAGTGGCGCCTCGCCGATACCGCTCTGCTCGGCGGCGACGCGTTCGGTCGCAGCTGCCACGGCCTCCAGCACAGCCTCCTCGACGGCGACGGCGAGAAGCGGGCCCTCCGCTCCGTGCTCAGCCTGCGCGCAGAGATCCAACGCCGCCCACTCAGGGTCGGTGTCGTGCCCGGCGATCAGCATCAGCTCGGAGGGCCCGGCGAGGGAGTCGATGCCGACGGTGCCGCTGACGGCGCGCTTCGCCTCCCGTACCCAGACATTGCCAGGACCGGCGACGACATCGACGGGATCGATCGACTCGGTGCCGTAGGCGAGGCCAAAAATTGCCTGCGCTCCGCCGACTGCATAGACCTCGTCCACCTCGCAGAGCGCGGCGGTCGCGAGGACCAATGGGGGAACGCTGCCGTCGGGTCCCGGCGGGGTGGCGAGTGCCACCCGGTCAACACCCGCGGTGCGGGCTGGAACGGCACCCATCAGGACGCTCGACGGATAGGCGGCGCGGCCGCCCGGGGCGTAGATGCCGGCGGCGGCTACGGGGACCTCGCGCACGGTCACGCGATGGCCCTGCGACAGCTCGACCTCGTGCGCCTCGGAGTCGATCTGCGCGGCCGCGACAGCGCGCACGTTGACCATCGCCAGCTCGAGCGCGGTGCGGATTTCGCCATCAAGGCCATCGAGCGCCTTTCCGATTGCGCTCGGGTCGACCCGCAATGAGTCGGGCGGTCGCTCGGTGGCGTCGAAGTGCGCCGTCAGCTCCAGCAGCGCGGCATCGCCGCGGGCATCGACCTCGCGTGCGATCGGAGCGACGTCGACCCGTGGCGTGTCGACGGCAGTCCAGATGCGGATCTGGTCGGCGGTCTGAAGGGCCCCCTCCCACTCGAAGCGCCGTACCCTCATCGCGCCGTCGCCTCGCGCAGCTTCGCCGTCAACTCATCGATCTCCCTCGCCCGCAGCTTGTGGGCCACCCGGTTGGCGACGAAGCGGGCCGTGCACTCGACGATCTCCTCGCGCACCTCGAGATCGTTCTCTTCCAAGGTGCGGCCGGTGGCGACGAGGTCGACGATGCCGTCGGCGAGCCCGATCAGCGGCGCCAGCTCGACCGATCCCTTGACCTCGATCGTCTCGATCTGGCGACCGGTGGACTCGAAGTGGCGTTCGGCGATGCGCGGGTACTTGGTCGCGATCCGCATCATCCCCAGCCGCCGCTGCGCCTCCCCCAGTCGCTCGTCCCCCACCCGCCCGGCGAGCACCATGCGACAGCGCCCGTAGCCGAGGTCGAGCAGCTCGTAGACCATCCGGTCCGACTGCTCGAGGATCACGTCCTTGCCGGTGATGCCAACGTCAGCGGCGCCGGCCTCGACGTAGGTCGGAACGTCGGAGGGACGCATCGTCACCAGGGTGATCTCCTCGCCGGGGAAGATCAGGGCGCGCGACTCGCCGCGGGCCGCGGCGGTATCGACGCCGGCGGCATCGAGCACGTCGAGCGTTCCCCCGAGCAGCGCGCCGCGCGGCACCGCCAGCTTCAGCGGCCCATCCGGCTTGGCCCCGGCGGTGCCGGCAACTTCGACGTTCACGATGAGCCCTTCCGTCGCGACTCCTCCTCCATCTGGGCGACGTGGACGCGCTCCAGATAGAGGGCGAACCCGGCGGCCGGCAGGTCGACGCCGAAGCGCTTCAGCAGCCCGTCGTAGCGCCCGCCGCCACCCAGCACGTGTCCCAGGGCGGGGTCGTAGACCTCGAGGATCGCACCGCTGTAGTAGCCGAGGTCGCGCAGCAGGCCGAGGTCGACCTGGACCCGCTCGGCGACGCCCCGCTCTTCCAGCGCCTCGAAGGTCTCGCCGAGCCGGGCCGTCGCCCGCTCGACGGCGTCGCCGCCCAGTGCCCGCGCCTGCTCCAGCACCTCGCGCCCGCCGCGCAGCTGCGAGAGGGCGACGCAGGTGGCGACCTGCTCGTCGTCGATCCCGGCCTGGGAGAGCTCGGACTCGAGACCGACCAGGTCGTGTGTGGCCAGGCGAGACAGGATCGCGTCGCGGGCCTCGCCCTCGACCTCGAGCTCGCTCAGCAGCTGGCGGAAGAGATCGGCATCGCCGAGCCCGATCACGGCGCGGTCGAGGCCCGCGGCGTCGAGCGCTGCCTCCAGCACCTCGATCAGCTCCACCGTTCCGGCGGGGGCGGGGGCTCCGATCAGCTCCACCCCGGCCTGCGCGAACTCGCGCATCTGGCCGCGCTGCGGCCGCACCGCGCGAAACGCGTTGGCCAGGTAGCAGAGCCGCAGCGGCGGCTCTGCGGCGGCGTAGCGAGAGGCGACCAGGCGGGCGATCGGCACGGTCATGTCGGAGCGCAAGGCAAGCAGGTCGCCACGCTCGTCGAAGAAGCGGTAGGCGGAGCTCGCCGTGCGACCGTCGCCGCGGGCGAGGACCTCGTCGTACTCGATAGCGGGCGTGGCCACCTCACCGTAGCCGCGGCTTTCGAAGACCTCGATCAGGGCGAGGTGGAGGCGACGCAGCTCCCGCATCTCGTCCGGGAGGATGTCGCGCGTCCCTGGGGGGATCGGGTGGATCATGCGCTTGACCTTACGAGAGTCGGCGCCGAAAGCCTTCTGCCGCGCCCTATGCCGGGATCTCTGCAGAGACGCGTTCGATCCGGGCGCCGAGGCCGCGCAGCCGCTCGTCGATCGACTCGTAGCCGCGGTCGATCTGGCGGATGTTGCCGATCTCCGATGTGCCCTCGGCGGCGAGGGCGGCGATGAGCATCGCCATCCCGGCCCTGATGTCGGGACTCTCGACGCGTTCGCCGTGAAGACGGCTCGGACCGCTGACGATCGCCCTGTGGGGATCGCACAACGTGATCCGAGCGCCCATCGCGACCAGCTTGTCGACGAAGAAGAGGCGGTTCTCGAACATCTTCTCGAAGATCAGGATCTCGCCGTCGGCCTGGGTCGCCAGCGCCAGCGCGATCGAGGTGAGGTCGGCGGGGAAGGCCGGCCAGGGGCCATCCTCGATCTTCGGGATCGCATCGCCGATGTCGGCCTTGATGCGGAGCCGCTGGCCGGGCGGCACGATCACGTCGTCTCCCTCGATCGCCGACTCGAGGCCCAGGCGGCGGAACTGACGCCGCACCATGATCAGATCGGCGGGCGCCGTGTCGCGGATTCGCAGCTCGCCGCCGGTCGCCGCCGCGAGCGCCATGAAGCTGCCGACCTCGATGTGGTCGGGCGAGATCGTGTGCTCGGCCCCGCCGAGGCAGTCGCGACCGTGAACCGTCATCACGTTGGACCCGATGCCGGTCACCTCGGCGCCCATCGCGGCAAGCAGACGAGCAAGATCCTGCACGTGCGGCTCGCTGGCGGCGTTGGAGATCGTCGTCGGCCCTGGCGTCAACGCCGCCGCCATCAGTGCGTTCTCAGTCCCCATCACCGAGGGCTCATCCATGAAGATCGCGCACGGCCGCAGGCCGCCGGGCGGCGCGTTCAGCTCGATCCAGCGGTTCCCCTCGACCCGTGCGCCGAGGTCGGAGAAGGCGTCCAGGTGCGCATCGAGGCGGCGGCGGCCGATGAAGTCGCCTCCGGGAGGCGGCATACGCGCCTCGCCGAAGCGGGCCAAAAGGGGGCCCGCGAGCAGAAACGAGGCGCGAATCCTGTTCGAGAGCTCCTCGTCGACGGCGACGTCGGAGACCGCCGCCGCGCACAGCCGCAGGCTGTTGTCGGCGACCCAGGCAGCCTCGACCCCGAGGCGTTCGAGCAGGGCGACCTGCGCCTCGGTGTCGCGGATCCTCGGCACCCGGTGCAGGAGCAGCTCCTCCTCGGTGAGCAGGCAGGCGGCGAGGATCGGCAGCGCCGCGTTCTTGTTTCCGGCCGCGGTCAGCTCGCCCGAGAGCGGCACGCCTCCGTCGATGACGAACTTCTCCATGATCCCGGCTAGGGTACCTGCGCAATGGGACGGGGATGGAAGATCTTGATCGCGGTCGTGGCCGTGCTGGCCGTGCTGATCGGTGTCAATGCTCTGGTGGTCGACGGCGAAACCAAGTCTGCCGCTGTGACCGAACCAGGCGGCAGAATCGTCAAGCTCTCGGGCGGGGAAATACAGGTGGTCGAACACGGCCCCCGCGACGCTCCGCCGATCGTCTTGATCCACTGCTTCACCTGCGCGATCAACTGGTGGGACGGCGTGATTCCACGCCTCGACCGCGACCACCGCGTGATCGCCGCCGATCTGCTCGGGCACGGTGGCTCGGAAAAGCCCTCGTCCGGTTACTCGATCGAAAATCAGGCCAGCCTGGTCGCAGGGGTTCTCGGGCGACTGGGCGTGCGTGATGCCGAGGTCGTCGGGCACTCCCTTGGCGGCCCAATCGCGATCGCCCTGGCCGAACAGTCGCCTGAGCTGGTCAACCGGCTCGTCACCATCGACAGCATCCCCGACAGCAGCTACGGCGACGTCGGCCTGATCGGCGAGCTGCCGTTCAAGCCGGTCATCGGCCAGACCCTCTGGCGGATCAAGCCCGACTTCTCGATCCGTCAGGGCCTCGAGGTCGCCTTCGCGCCGGGCTTCGACGTCCCCGATGCATTCGTAGAAGACGTCAAGCGGATGACCTACAGCGCCTACACGGGCTCCCACGACGCATACGACAGCTACGCCGGGGAAGAGGCGCTCCCGCAGCGCGCGGCCGCCACCGGCAAGCCGGTCCTGGCGATCATGGGAGCCGAGGAGCAGATCGCCAAGAACCCCCAGGAAGCCCTAGCCGCCTACCGCGCCGCTGGCGCCCAGACCCAGATGGTCCAAGGCGCCGGCCACTCCCCCGAAGTAGAGAAACCGGCCCAGACCGCCGCCGTCATCCTCGCCTTCGACAAGGCCGCCGAGGCGGCCAAAAAAGCCGCCGCCAGGCACGAATTGCAAAAGCGCCTGCAAAAACAGAGTGCCGTCCGGAAGCGTCCGTAGAGTCGAACCTATGTTCGATACGAAATTGAAGACTCAACAGAGCCTCAGCAGCAGAGCAGCGGACGCCGCAGACCTTGTGATCGATTTCGCAACCCTCGGCGAGTACGGACTAGAGCCCGTCACCGTCCCGGTAAAGCCTTGCGAAGGCCGGCGCCGCGTGGGCGCCATCCGCAGCACCGGCTCCTGGAGTGCCGCGGTCGAGCGCTTCGCCGCTCAGTCGTAGAACTAAGCGCCGGAAGCGGCTGATTTCGACTCCAGGTAGTCGCGGGGGCGCGACTGGCCAAGCTGGGCGGTGCACGCTGCCGCAGCGCGTAACAGCGCTACGCGCAAGGCGGCGAGTGCCGATCCAGCGCCGCGCCAGGCGTGCAATCCGCGGCTGGCTGGATCGGAATCATTCGCTTTTGGTGCTTCAAAGAACCGGCGGCGACCTACTCTCCCAGGGGGTTGCCCCCCAAGTACCATCGGCGCAGAGTGGCTTAACTGCTCTGTTCGGAATGGGAAGAGGTGTTTCCCACTCGCTATGCGCCACCGGAATTTTGCGAGACCGCCCCCGGTGGAGCTTGAAAACTGCACAAGGCCATAGGTAAGAAATAAATATCCGTCAAGCCCTCGACCCATTAGTACCGGTCGGCTGAGCGCATTACTGCACTTGCACCGCCGGCCTATCAACCTGGTGGTCTACCAGGGGTCTTACTCCCTCGAAGGGATGGGAGAGCTCATCTCGAGGACGGCTTCCCGCTTAGATGCCTTCAGCGGTTATCCGTTCCGTGCGTAGCTAACCTGCGATGCCCTTGGCAGGACAACAGATACACCAGCGGCACGTTCATCCCGGTCCTCTCGTACTAGGGATGACTCCTCTCAACTCTCCAACGCCCACAGCAGATAGGGACCGAACTGTCTCACGACGTTCTGAACCCAGCTCGCGTACCGCTTTAATGGGCGAACAGCCCAACCCTTGGGACCTACTCCAGCCCCAGGATGCGACGAGCCGACATCGAGGTGCCAAACCGTTTCGTCGATGTGGACTCTTGGAAACGATAAGCCTGTTATCCCCGGAGTACCTTTTATCCGTTGAGCGACGGCGCTTCCACTTGCTACCGCCGGATCACTAAGCCCAACTTTCGTTCCTGCTCGACCCGTCGGTCTCGCAGTCAAGCTCCCTTATTGCCTTTACACTCTACGCACGATTTCCAACCGTGCTGAGGGAACCTTTGGGCGCCTCCGTTACACTTTAGGAGGCGACCGCCCCAGTCAAACTGCCCACCTGACACTGTTCACCACCCGGATCACGGCATGGTGTTAGAAGCCCAAAACATCAAGGGTGGTATCTCAAGGACGACTCCCCGGCAGCCAAGGCCGCCGGTTCACTGTCTCCCACCTATCCTGAGCGAGATACATCAGACTCCAATATCAAGTTGCAGTAAAGGTTCACGGGGTCTTTCCGTCTAGCTGCGGGTACTCGGCATCTTCACCGAGACTTTAATTTCACCGAGCCTCTCGTTGAGACAGCGTCCAACTCGTTGCGCCATTCGTGCAGGTCGGAACTTACCCGACAAGGAATTTCGCTACCTTAGGACCGTTATAGTTACGGCCGCCGTTTACCGGGGCTTAGCTTCGCTGCTTCGCGCCGAAGCGCTAACAAGTCCGCGTAACCTTCCGGCACCGGGCAGGCGTCAGCCCCTATACGTCGTCTTGCGACTTAGCAGAGGCCTGTGTTTTTGGTAAACAGTCGGTTGGACCAATTCACTGCGGCCCCCTCAGGCTCCCTCCGTATGGAGTTCACCCTACCGGGGCGTCCCTTCTCCCGAAGTTACGGGACGATTTTGCCGAGTTCCTTAACGAGAGTTAGCTCGCTCACCTCAGTATGTTCTACTTGTCCACCTGTGTCGGTTATCGGTACGGGCACGCGAATCCTGCCTAGAGGATTTTCTCGGAGGCATGGGATCGGGGACTGGCCGGCGGTCAAGCCAGCTGGCATCGCACCTCGCGTCAAAACGCCCCTGCGGATTTCCCTACAGGAACTGGCTACGTGCTTGCCCCAGGACGACCATCGCCTGGGTTCCCTTACCCTTCCCCGTCCCCCCATCGGTCATAACGGAAACGACGTGGTACAGGAATATCAACCTGTTGGCCATCGACTACGCCTTTCGGCCTCGCCTTAGGTCCCGACTAACCCTGAGCAGACGAACTTTACTCAGGAAACCTTGGACAATCGGTGGAGGGGAGTCTCACCCCTCTATCGTTACTCATGCCGGCATTCTCACTTCCAGCCACTCCACGGATGCTTACGCAGCCGCTTCACGCAACTGGAACGCTCTCCTACCGCGTGCAGAGCCCGCAGGCCTGCACACCCATAGCTTCGGAGACTAGCTTGAGCCCCGTTGAATTCTCCGCGCCCGAACACTTGACCAGTGAGCTGTTACGCACTCTTTTAAGGGTGGCTGCTTCTAAGCCAACCTCTTGGTTGTCTCTGCATTCGGACATCGTTCACCACTTAGCTAGTACTTAGGGTCCTTAGCTGATGGTCTGGGTTGTTCCCCTTTTGCGTACGAAGTTTATCCCCCGCACACTGACTCCCGCGCTAACCGTGACGGTCTTCGGAGTTTGCCTGAAGTCGGTAACCTGGTAGGGCCCCTAGTCCAAACAGTGCTCTACGGCCGCCACGCAAATCACGCGAGGCTATACCTAAATATATTTCGGAGAGAACCAGATATCTCTGGGCTTGATTAGCCTTTCACTCCAATCCACAGGTCATCCGCCCAGTTTTCAACCTAGGTCGGTTCGGCCCTCCACGAGGTCTTACCCCCGCTTCAGCCTGCCCATGGATAGCTCGCCCAGTTTCGGGTCTACCGCCAATGACTATGTCGCCCTGTTCAGACTCGCTTTCGCTACGGCTCCGCTCATCGCTTAACCTTGCCACTGACGAGTAACTCGCCGGCTCGTGATGCAAAAAGCACGCCGTCACACCCGAGGGTGCTCCGACCACTTGTAGGCTTGCGGTTTCAGGTACTATTTCACTCCCCTTCAGGGGTGCTTTTCACCTTTCCCTCACGGTACTAGTTCACTATCGGTCACCAGGTAGTACTTAGCCTTGGAGGGTGGTCCCCCCAGATTCGGACCGCGTTTCACGGGTGCGGTCCTACTCAGGAACATCAGTCGGCAGATCAGTGCGTTTTCACCTACGGGACGATTGCCCTCTGTGGTGCGAGGTTCCACTCGCTTCGGTTAACACCTGATTTGGTAACTGCCGCCGAGCCAGGCACGGCTCGGGCGTGATGTCCTACAACCCCCAACAGACAACGCGTGCCCGCTTACATCTGTCAGGTTTAGGCTGATCCCCTTTCGCTCGCCACTACTAAGGGAGTCTCGGTTGATTTCTATTCCTCGGGGTACTTAGATGTTTCAGTTCCCCCGGTTGCCTTCCAATGACTATGAATTCATCATCGGATGACGCCGCATTACCGGCGCCGGGTTTCCCCATTCGGAAATCCGCGGGTCAAAGGCTGTTCAGCGCCTCACCGCGGCTTATCGCAGCCGTCCACGTCCTTCATCGACTCCTGGTGCCAAGGCATCCACCGTAAGCCCTTACTATCTTGACGGTGAGCGACCTGTACACATCGTGTTCAGGTCGTATTAAATTACCCAGAGCCCGCCTTGCGGCAGGCTCTTATTATTGGCCTTGTACAGTTTTCAAGGTCCACCGAGGTACACGCAGCGGAGTACTTCCGCTGGCGGTCTCTCAAAACTGAGCAGCGTTCCCAGTGACATACAGCCACTGGGGAGCCCGGTCGACGTTCTAGAGAAATCTCCCTAGAAAGGAGGTGATCCAGCCGCAGCTTCCGCTACGGCTACCTTGTTACGACTTCACCCCAATCACAGGCCCCACCTTCGACGGCTCCCTCCAAAAGGTTAGGCCACCGGCTTCGGGTGTTGCTTGCTTTCGTGGTGTGACGGGCGGTGTGTACAAGGCCCGGGAACGTATTCACCGCAGCATTGCTGATCTGCGATTACTAGCAACTCCAGCTTCATGGAGGCGAGTTTCAGCCTCCAATCCGAACCGAGACGCACTTTCTGGGATTCGCTCCACCTCACGGTATTGCAGCCCTTTGTATGCGCCAATGTAGCACGTGTGTAGCCCTGGACATAAGGGGCATGATGACTTGACGTCATCCCCACCTTCCTCCGGTTTGTCACCGGCAGTCTCCCATGAGTCCCCAACTTAATGCTGGCAACATGGAACGGGGGTTGCGCTCGTTGCGGGACTTAACCCAACATCTCACGACACGAGCTGACGACAGCCATGCACCACCTGTGATGGTGTCCCGAAGGAAAACCGTGTTTCCACGGCGGTCACCAACATGTCAAGCCCAGGTAAGGTTCTTCGCGTTGCGTCGAATTAAACCACATGCTCCGCTGCTTGTGCGGGCCCCCGTCAATTCCTTTGAGTTTTAGCCTTGCGGCCGTACTCCCCAGGCGGGGCACTTAGTGCGTTAGCGACGGCACGGGAGGAGTCGACACCTCCCACACCTAGTGCCCATCGTTTACGGCGTGGACTACCAGGGTATCTAATCCTGTTCGCTCCCCACGCTTTCGCGCCTTAGCGTCAGTACCGTCCCAGCGAGCTGCCTTCGCTATTGGTGTTCCTCCTGATATCTGCGCATTCCACCGCTACACCAGGAATTCCACTCGCCTCTTCCGGACTCTAGCCCTGCAGTATCCATCGGCTTTCGAAGGTTGAGCCTTCGACTTTCACAACGGACTTACAGGGCCGCCTACGCGCGCTTTACGCCCAATGATTCCGGACAACGCTTGCCCCCTACGTATTACCGCGGCTGCTGGCACGTAGTTAGCCGGAGCTTCTTCTGGAGGTACCGTCAATCCGCACGGCTATTCACCGGCGAACCTTCGTCCCTCCTGAAAGGGGTTTACAACCCGAAGGCCGTCTTCCCCCACGCGGCGTTGCTGCGTCACGCTTTCGCGCATTGCGCAAGATTCCCCACTGCTGCCTCCCGTAGGAGTCTGGGCCGTGTCTCAGTCCCAGTGTGGCTGATCGTCCTCTCAGACCAGCTACCCATCGTCGCCTTGGTAGGCCTTGACCCCACCAACAAGCTAATGGGCCGCGAGCCCCTCCCAATGCGGAGGCCGAAGCTTCCTTTAGCGAACAGGCTTACGCCTGTGCGCCACATCCGGTATTAGCCCGAGTTTCCTCGGGTTGTCCCGGTCATCGGGGCAGGTTACTCACGTGTTACTCACCCGTTCGCGGCTTTGCCCCAGGGCAAGCCCTGGTTCGTCGCACCACTTGCATGTGTTAAGCACGCCGCCAGCGTTCGTCCTGAGCCAGGATCAAACTCTCCGTGAAAGTACTTCTTACAGAGAGTGGTCATGCTTGGCTGGCCGCCGGGTACACAAACATGGCGGCCGGCATGACGGGTAAATCAGACCACTCGACACGCTGACGAGTCGAGTGGATCGGGCTCAAACAACCCACGGACACGAATGTCCGCGGGGTGCACGCTGCTCAGTTTTCAAAGACCGCTGCGCCTCTGCGGCGGGACTCGCCGTCTTTTGCGCATGGGACGGCACAGGGCCTATCCCAGAAGGACGCGGGAGTATAGCGCTGCGGCGGCGGTTTGCCTAGTGCCCGGTGGCGGAGCCTCGGGAGGCGCCGTCGACGAGGTGGAGAAAGCGCCGCTTGCCGACCTGCAAGACCTTGCCGACAAGCGCCTCGCGCGGCATTTCGAGGACGTCGGCGCCAACTGGCTCGCCGTTGAGCTTGACCCCACCCTGCTTGATCAGGCGGCGTGCCTCGCTCGAGCTCTCTTCGAAGCCGGCGCCGATCAGCTTGGGAAGAAGGATGCTGCCGGGCTCGCTGCCCCCATAGGGATCGATGTTCCACTCGTCGATCTCCTCGGGGACGCCACGGTCGACGAAAACGCGGTTGAAGTGCGCCTCGGCCGCCTCTCCGGCACCGGGGCCGTGGAAGCGGTCGACGAGCCCTCGCGCCAGCTGCCGCTTCGTCTCGTTCGGCGGCGTAGCCGGCATTTCGATCCCAAGCAGGAGCCGGTAGTACTCGGCCATCGCCGCGTCGGGAATGCTCATCAGCTTGCCGAACATCTCCTCCGGCGCCTCGGTGACGCCGACGTAGTTACCGAGCGACTTGCTCATCTTCCGCACGCCGTCGGTGCCGACCAGTATCGGCATCGTCAGGATCGATTGGGGCTTCTGGCCGTATGCGGACTGCATGTCGCGGCCGAACAGCAGGTTGAACTTCTGGTCGGTCCCCCCCAGCTCGACATCCGCCTCGACCGCGACCGAGTCGTAGCCCTGAAGCAACGGGTAGAGCAGCTCGAGCGCCGAGACCGGCTGACCTGCCGCCATCCGCTTCTGAAAGTCGTCGCGCTCCAGCAGTCGCGCCACGGTCGTCTGCGCGAGGAGCCCGAGGAGATCCTCGGGTGCCATCCGCAGCCACTCGCTGTTGAAGCGCACCTCGGTGCGCTCCCGGTCGATCAGCTTGAACGCCTGCTCCTTATAGGTGGCGACGTTGGCCTCGATCTCCTCGGCGCTGGGCAGCGGGCGCTGGGCCGAGCGTCCGCTCGGATCGCCGACCCTGGCGGTGAAGTCGCCGATGATGAGGACGACCTGGTGGCCGGCGTCCTGGAACTCGCGCAGCTTGTTGAGGACGACCGTGTGCCCGAGGTGGATGTCGGCGGTGGTCGGGTCGATGCCGAACTTGACCCGCAGCGGGCGGCCCGCGGCAAGCTGCTCGGCGAGCATCCCCCCCGGCAGCACGTCGACCGCGTTGCGCGTCAAATCCACCACGGCGGCAATGCTAGACTGCCGCCTCCGCTCGGCGGGCCGAGCCACGCCGAGCCAGAACTTTGATGGCGGCCCTAGGAACAAAGCCCCGCCGGCCGGGCGGCGCAGTTCCGCCCCCGCCGGCGGCACCTCCAACCAAGCCCGCGCGACCGCGGCTGAAGAAGCTGCGGGTCCTCTTCGTCCTGCTCGGGCTCGCCTTCCTCGCGGTCGTCTCGATGGTCTTCGGCATGATGATGGCGGTCTCCCAGGACCTGCCGGCTATCTACGACTTCGCCCAGTACAAGGCCTCGAAGAACAGCGAGGTCTTCGACGCCTCGGGCGAGCCGATCGGCACCCTGACCAGCAACCAGAACAAGATCCTGCTCACCTCGGGGCAGATTTCCCCCAACATCAAGAACGCGGTGGTCTCGATCGAGGATTCGCGCTTCTACGAACACAACGGGGTCGACTTCCAGGGCATCGGCCGCGCCCTCGTCAAAGACATCCTCAGCCAGAGCGCCGAACAGGGCGCCTCGACGATCACCGAGCAGTTCATCAAGAACGCCCTCGCGGCCCAGGGCGACCGCACGGTCTTCGAGAAATTTCGCGAGGCGGCGCTCGCCTACCGGCTGGAGCGGCACTGGAGCAAGGACAAAATCCTGACCGAGTACCTCAACACGATCTACTTCGGCGAGGGTGCCTACGGGATCGAGGCCGCCGCCCGCACGTATTTCGGCGCCGCCCACCCGGGCTGCGGCACCTCGACCGAGCCCTGCGCCTCGGTGCTCGAGCCGTGGGAGGCCGCGACCCTGGCGGGGATCATCGCCTCGCCCTCGGCCTACGACCCGAAGATCTACCCCGAAAACACCCTGACCCGCCGCAACATCGTGCTGGAAAAGATGTACGAACAGGGGTACATAACCCAGACCCAGTTCGAAGAAGGGACCCAGCAGGCGCTGCCCTCCCCCGACGACATCCAGCCACCCAAGCTCGACTCCAAGGCCCCCTACTTCACGGCGTGGCTGCGCCAGCAGCTGGTCGATCGCTACGGCGCGGCGAAAACCTTCTTCGGCGGGTTGAAGGTCAAGACCACGCTCGATCTTCGGCTGCAGGAAGCCGCCGAAGAAGCGGTCAACTCCTACCTCGGCTATCTGCCCCCGACCGCGTCTGTGGTCGTGCTCGACAACAAGAACGCCGGTGTGAAGGCGATGGTCGGCGGACCCAACTTCGAAACGAAGCCCTTTAACCTCGCGACCCTGGGCCACCGGCAGCCGGGCTCCTCGATCAAGCCCTTCACCCTGATCACCGCGCTCGAAGAGGGCATCTCGCCGGAAACGGTCTACGAATCGTCCCCGCAGGAATTCCACTTCGGCAAGGGTGGGCGGGAAACCTTCGTCGTCCACAACGACGAGGACTCCTACCTCGGCTCCTGCAGCATCATCTGCGCGACGACCTACTCCGACAACTCGATCTATGCCCAGCTCGCGCTGGAAGGCCTGAAGGGCAAGACGATCGAGGATCGGACCCGGTCGATCGCGGCGACGATCCACAAAATGGGCTACCGCGACCCGATCTCGACCAATCCGGCGATGGTGCTCGGCGGGCTCAAAGAAGGGGTGACGCCGCTCGGCTGGGCCTACGCCTACATGACGATCGCCAACGACGGCGACCGGGTCAGCGGCACCCTGGCCCCCGAGCCTGGCGACAGCCCGGTCGCCTACACGCAGGTCGAAGACCAGGACGGCCACACGATCAAAGGCGGCGACAACGACTCGACCCACGAACAGGTGCTCACCGAAAGCACCGCGACCGAGGCGAAGAGCATTCTCGAAACCGTCGTCAGCAGCGGCACCGGGACCCATGCCGACGTCGGCGCCAGCGGCCAGTGGGGCAAGACCGGGACCACGGAGAACAACGGCGACGCCTGGTTCTGCGGCGCGACCGAAGAAGTCACCGCCTGCGTCTGGGTCGGCTACGCCGACACGACGACGCCGATGACCACGCTCTACAACGGCGGCCCCGTGATGGGCGGGACGTTCCCAGCCGATATCTGGGCGAGCGTGATCTCCGCCTGGGAAAACATCAAGGCCGACCGGGCAGCCGAAAGCGCTAGCAAGAAGGCGAGCAAGGCAAAGGGCTCCAGCGGCTCATCTTCCGGCGAAGAAAGCTACGTCCCCGCCGAACCTTCGACCGAATCCGCACCCGCTCCGGAAGCGAGCGAACCGGCGCCCGAACCGGAAGCTGCGCCCGAAGGAGAAGCGGCCCCGGCGACGCCGGAAGCGTCTCCCGAAGCCGGCGGGGGCGGCGGGATCACCGCGGGATAGAGGCCGCCCCGGCACCCCTACCGGGGCGGCCTCGGTCTCGAGACGAACTCGCTGCCCACGAGGCTGAAGCGCCAGGGGCGCTCGACCGCTTTGGTGATGCCTACGCGGGGACTGGCGACCACCTCCCCACTCCAGCCCGCCTTGGGCGGTAGGAGGAGGAACGGATCAAGCGAGAGGTCGGCGCCGTTGGCGTGGAGACCGATCCCGAGCGCCTCGGTCAGCTTCCCGGGCCCCGAGCAGAGCTCGGCGTCGGGGCGCTCGCCGCGCCTCGCCCGCATCGCCTCCAGGCCGGCAGTCGGCTCGAGCGCCCGGATCAGCACCGCTGCCGCCTCGCCCTCGGGTTCGGCGACGGCGTTGAGCAGGCTGTGAATGCCGTATGAGAGGTAGACGTAGGCTCGCCCGGGAGGGCCGAACAAAACCTCGGTGCGCTTGGTCAGGCCGGCGTAGGCATGGCAGGCGGGATCGTCGCGCTCGTAGCTCTCGGTCTCGACGATCGTGCCGCCGCAGCCGTCGTAGAAGAGGCGGCAGCCGACCAGCTCGCGGGCCACGGCGTGCACCGAGCGCGCGAAGAACTCGGTGCCGAGCCGCTCTGCCGCGGCGGCTTTCACGACCGCTCGTCGAGCACCCTCGCCTTGACCGCGGCCAGGGTCTCCCGCGCGAGGCCGATCTGCTCGGCGAGCGCCTCTGAGCCGGTGCCTCCCTCGATCCGCTTCGACTCGAGCCAGCTCTCGCGCCGCAGCACCTCGTAGAAGGAGCCGTCGAGGTGCTCGGAGCGCTGCCGCAGGTCCTCCTCGCTCAGCTCCGACAGCGCGACGCCGCGCTCGATCGCGTCGCGGACCAGCCCGCCGACGATCCCGTGGGCCTCGCGGAACGGCACCCCCCTGCGGACGAGCAGGTCGGCAACCTCGGTCGCCGCCAGCATCTCGTCGCCGGAGGCGTCCTCGAGGCGCTCGCGGTCGAAGGCGATCCCCGCCAGCATGCCCTCGACGGCGTCGAGGCAGGACTCGACCGTGTCGATCGCGTCGAAGAGCGGCTCCTTGTCCTCCTGCATGTCCTTGCCGTAGGTCAGCGGCAGGGCGTGCATCGTGCCCAGCAGCGCGAGGTAGTCGGCGGCGACCCGGGGGCTCTTGGCCCGCAGCAGCTCGGCCGAGTCGGGGTTCACCTTCTGCGGCATGATGCTCGACCCCGAGGAGAAGGACTCGTCCAGCTGGCAGAAGCCGAACTCCGACGAGCTCCAGATGACGATCTCCGAGCCGAGCCGCGAGAGGTGCATCGCGCAGGTCGAGGCGGCGCTGAGGTAGTCGAGGACGAAGTCGCGGTTGGAGGCACCGTCGATCGAGTTGTGGGTGACGTGTTCGAAGCCGAGGTCGTCGGCGACGGCGTTGCGGTCCATCTCCCAGTTGACCCCGGCGAGCGCCCCGGACCCGAGCGGCATCACGCTGGAGCTGTCGAGCGCGAACTGGAAGCGCAGCACGTCGCGGGCCAGCATCCAGAAGTAGGCGAGCAGGTGGTGGCCGAGATAGACCGGCTGGGCCCGCTGCAGATGGGTGTAGCCGGGCATCGGCCAGTCCCGGTGGCGCTCGGCCAGCTCGAGCAGGCGCTCCATCGCCTTCCCCGCCAGCTCGATCGCCTGCAGCGAGTGCACCTGCACGACCATCGCCACGTCGGTTGCGACCTGGTCGTTGCGGGAGCGGCCGGTGTGCAGCTTGCCCGCGAGCGGGCCGATCTCCTCGCCAAGCAGGCGCTCGATCGCCATGTGGATGTCCTCATCGGCCTGCTCGAACTTGAAGCCGTGCGCGCCGATCCGCTCGCGGACCCGGTCGAGGCCGGAGACGATCTGCTCCAGCTCGGCCTCGTCGAGGACGCCGATCCTGGACAGCGCGCGGGCGTGGGCCTGCGACTGGTCGAGGTCGTAGGGGGCCAGCGCCCAGTCAAACTCGAGCGAGCGGTTGAGGCGCCAGAAGCGCGGGTCTGGGTCTTTGCGAAAGCGCGACATCAGCGGAGGGATTCGGCGAGAGCCTCGCACACCCGCGCGACCTGCGACTCCGTCATCGCGGGGAAGAAGGGCAGCGCCAGCGAGTGCGCCGAGGCGGCTTCGGCGACGGGGAACTGGCCCTCGCGGTAGCCGAGCTCGCGCAGGTGCGGGAAGAGGTGGATGCAGGGCAGGTAGGCCTTGCTGGCGATGCCGCGCTCGGCGAGGCGGGCGATGGTCGCGTCGCGGTCGACCTCGTCGGCCAGCCTGACGACGTAGACGAACCAGCTGCGTCGCTCGGCGCCGCGCGAGGCGATCGGCGTCGTCACCGCCTCGATCCCCGCCAGCCCCTGCTCGTACAGGGACGCGACCGCGTCGCGGCGCGCCAGCCTCTCGCCGAGCCGCTCGAGCTGGGCGACGCCGAGTGCCGCGGCGAGATCGGAGAGCCGGTAGTTGAAGCCGAGGCCGCCGTGATCGAGCCAGCCCATGTCCGCCGCCCGTCCCTGGTTGCGCTCCGAGCGCAGCCGGGCCGCCGCCTCGGCGGAAGACGGAACGATCATCCCCCCCTCGCCCGTGGTCAGCTGCTTGTTGGCGTAGAAGGCGAAGGTGGCGAGGTTGCCGCGCGTGCCCACCCGCCGGCCCTCGGCATCGACCGCTCCCAGCGCCTCGCAGGCGTCCTCGAGGATGCCGAGCCCGTGGCTGGAGGCGATCGCCTCCAGCTCGGGCATCGCCGCGGGGTAGCCGAAGATGTGGATCGGCAGGATGCCGGCGCTGCTCTCGGCGACGGCCGCATCGACCGCGGCCGGATCGAGGTTGAGCGTCTCCGGGTCGACGTCGCAGAAGACCGGGCGGGCGCCCTCGTAGAGCAGGCAGTTGGCCGAGGCGACGAAGCTGAAGGGGCTGGTCAGGACCTCGTCCCCCGGCCCCCAGCCGAGCGCCCGGACCCCGAGGTGGAGGGCCGTGGTCCCGCTGGACGCCGCGACCGCGTCGGCCGCGCCCAGCCAGGCGGCGAAATCGCGCTCGAAACGCTTGCCCATCGGGCCCAGCGAGAGCCGGCCGGAGCGCAGGACCTCGAGGACGAGCTCCTCCTCGCCCGCACCGATCTCCGGCTTCGCGAGCGGGATCAAGTCGGTGTCCGGCGGGCCGCTCATGCGCGGCCCACCCTACCCGCCGCTGCCCTCGTCCCGTGGTTGGAAGGCAAACTCGAGCGAGTCGACCAGGGCCTCCCACGAGGCCTCGATGATGTTCTCCGAAACGCCGATCGTCCCCCACTCCCGCTCGCCGTCGAAGGAGTCGAGCAGGACCCTGGTGACCGCGCCGGTGCCGTGGCTCTCGTCGAGGATCCGCACCTTGTAGTTGGTCAGCTCGATGTCGGCCAGGTGCGGGTAGCGGTCGGCGATCGCCCCGCGCAGGGCGCTGTCGAGCGCGTTGACCGGCCCGTTGCCCTCGGCGACGCGAACGTAGCGCTCGCCGTCGACCCGGACCTTGATCGTCGCCTCGGTCTCGACCCCGCCGTCGGCGCGCTTCTCGGTGACGACGCGGAAGCTCTCCAGCTCGAACAGCGGTCGGTAGCTGCCTGACTCGCGCCGCAGCAGCAGCTCGAAGGAGGCGGGGGCGGCCTCGTAGTGGTAGCCGCGGTGCTCGCGCTCCTTGAGCCGCTCGACCGCCCGCACGGCCGCCTCGTCGTCGAGCTCGAGGCCCGCCTGTGCCGCCTGGTTGCGGATCGTCGCCTTACCCGACAGCTCCGAGGCGAGGATCTCGCGTTCGTTGCCGAGCAGGGCCGGATCGAGGTGCTCGAAGGTCCGCGCGTCGGCCTCGACCCCGGCGGCGTGCATACCCGCCTTGTGGGCGAAGGCGTTGCGGCCGACGTAGGGCTGGTCGGGGTTCGGCGTCATGTTGCAGAGCTCGTCGAGGTAGTGGCTTGTCGGGGTCAGGGCGGTCAGCTGCTCGGCGGTGACGACGTCGAAGCCCATCTTCAATTGCAGCGCGGGCAGGATCGTTGCCAGGTTGGCGTTGCCGCAGCGCTCGCCGTAGCCGTTCACCGTCCCCTGCACGAGGCGAGCGCCCGCCTCCACCGCGGCGAGCGAGTTGGCGACCGCGCAGCCGGCGTCGTCGTGGGTGTGGATTCCGACCTCGACGCCGTCGCCGAGCTCGGCCACGACGGCGGCGGTCGCCGCGGCGACGAAGCCGGGCAGGCTGCCGCCGTTGGTGTCGCAGAGAGTGACGTTCTCGGCGCCCGCCTCGGCCGCCGCACGGACGCATTCCAGCGCGTAGCCGGCGTCGTCGCGGTAGCCGTCGAAGAAGTGCTCGGCGTCGAACACCGGTCGCTTTCCCTCCCGACGGCAGAATCCGATCGAGTCGGCGATCATCGCCAGGTTCTCCTCGGGCGAGACCTTGATCACCTTCTCCAGGTGCAGGCCCCAGCTCTTGCCGACCAGGCAGACCACCGGGACGAAGCTGGCGACCAGCACGGCGAGGGCCTCGTCGTCCCCCACCTTGCTATCGCGGCGGCGGGTCATGCCGAAGGCGGCGATCGTCGCCTGCTCGAGCTCGAGCTCGGCGAGCTGCTCGAACAGCTCCGCTTCCTTGGGGTTGGAGCTGGGGAAGCCGGCCTCGATCAGCTGGATCCCGAGCCGGTCCAACGCCTGCACCACTTTCAGCTTCTCACCGACCGAGAGCGACATGCCCGGGCTGCCCATGCCGTCGCGCAGGGTGGTGTCGTAGAGCTTCACCTGTTCCATCAGTTGCCTTTCGATACGAGGGAAATCGGGGGGAGGGCCATGCAGAGAGCCCGCGTTGCGCGCAGCGCGGCGCCAGCCGCTAGGCGGCTGCGGTAATTCGCCCGATTGCCTCGAAGAGCGGTTGCATCAGGAACTGACCTTACTCGGCTCGTCCGCCCCGGCCCCAACCTCGACGAAGTCGAGCCACTCGAGGTACTCCTCGGCGCGGCCGTGGAGCGCGTCCTGGAACTTGGACTGGATCACCCGCGTGATCTCGCCCGGCTCGCCGATCGGATGGTCGTCGATCTCGCGCACCGGGACGAGCTCGGCGGCGGTGCCGGTGAGAAAGACCTCCTCCGCCAGGTAGAGCTCCGAGCGGGCGATATCGCGCTCGACCACGGTGTAGCCGAGATCGCGGGCGATCTGAATCACCGACTTGCGGTTGATCCCGTCGAGGATCGCCGCGACGTGCGGCGGGGTGACGATCTGGCCCTCGCGAACCACGAAGATGTTCTCGCCCGACCCCTCGCAGACGAAGCCCCGCTCGTCGAGCAGCAGCGCCTCCTCATAGCCGGCGTTCTGCGACTCGGTCTTGGCCAGGATCGAGTTCAGGTACTGGCCGGAGGCCTTGGCGTGGGGGATCAGCCCGGCTGAGCCGATCCGCCGCCAGCTCGAAGACCTTGGCGCGGATGCCGTGCTTCTGCCCCTCCTCGCCGAGGTAAGCGCCCCAGGGGAAGGCGGCGATGACCAGGTCGATCGGCGCATCGGTCGCGTACAACCCCAGATCTCCGTAGCCGCGGAAGGCGAGCGGGCGGATGTAGCAGGAGCGCAGACCGTTACGGCGGATCAGCTCCCGCGTCGCCTCGGCGATCTCCTCGCCCGAGAAGGGCAGCTCGAAGTAGTAGAGCTCGGCCGACTTGGCGAGCCGGTCGAGGTGGTCGCGGTGGCGGAATACCGCCGGGCCGCGCTCGGTCTCATAGCAGCGAACCCCCTCGAAGACGCCGGTCCCGTAGTGCAGCCCGTGGCTGAGCACGTGCGTCTTCGCCTCGTGCCAGGGCACGAACTCGCCGTTCTGCCAGATCAGCTCAGCCGTCTCCATCCCGGGAAGTATGCCCGAAGAGCGTCGAGCGGTCGAGCTAAAGCTCGACCAGCACTGCCTCGGTCATCTCGTCCGTGCCGACCGTCGGCTCGCCCGCCGCGGCGAGGTCGGGCGTGCGCAAGCCGCGTGCGAGCACGGCATCGACCGCCGCTTCGATCCGCTCCGCCTCGCTCGGCCGGTCGAGGCCGTGGCGCAGCATCATCGCCGTGCTGAGGAAGGTCGCGAGCGGGTTGGCGATGCCCTGGCCGGCGATGTCGGGGGCCGAGCCGTGGACGGGCTCGAACAGGCCCGGCTCGCCGGCCTCGCCGAGGCTGGCCGAGGGCAGCATTCCCAGCGAGCCGGTCAGCATCGCCGACTCGTCGCTGAGGATGTCGCCGAAGAGGTTCTCGGTGACGATCACGTCGAAGTCCGCCGGCCGCGAGACGAGCTGCATCGCCGCGTTGTCGACCAGCAGGTGTTCGAGCTCGACCGCCGGGTAGTCCGCGGCGATCCCGCCGACGACCTCGCGCCAGAGGC
Organism: uncultured Solirubrobacterales bacterium; assembly: GCA_963770315.1. Lineage (GTDB taxonomy): Bacteria > Actinomycetota > Thermoleophilia > Solirubrobacterales > 70-9 > VRUE01. The sequence goes on along the minus strand of CAVYPC010000002.1, from coordinate 1,114,411 downwards.
GTGAGGTCTCGAGCACGTTGGCCTTGTCGACCGAGGTGAGGCGTGCGGGGCGCGACGAGCTCTCGGCCCGGCGCAGCGCCGCCTCGAACCCGGCGCGGGCGATCCGCTCGATCTCGGCAGCCGAGTACTCGCAAGTGTCGTGAGCCACATCGCCGACGCGGCCGCTGTCGCCGAAGTAGATGCCGCCGGTCAGCTCGCGCACCACCAGCAGGTCGGTGCCGGCGATGCGCTCCTCACGCAGCGGGCTGGCGCCGACCAGTGCCGGGCTCGGACGCACCGGGCGCAGGTTGGCGTAGAGACCCATTCCCTTGCGCAGGCCGAGCAGGCCCTGCTCGGGACGAGGGGCGTCGGGGTCGGTGGTGTCCCATTTCGGGCCGCCGACAGCTCCCAGCAGCACGGCATCCGCAGCCCTGCACGCAGCGAGGACGTCGTCGGTGAGGGCAACCCCGTGGGCGTCGATCGAGCAGCCCCCCATCAGGCGCTCCTCGAACTCGAACTCGCCCAGCGCCTCGAGCAGTCGCCGCGCCGCGGCGACTATCTCGGGCCCGATCCCGTCACCGGGCAGCAGGACTATGCGTGGCGCATCGCTCATCGGGCGGGACTCTATGCGGACGGGCTAGGCGCGGGCCTCGATGTTGAGGCGGACGTAGTCGAGGGTCAGCGGCTTCTCCGACTCCTTCGAGGATCGCCTCGGCGAACGGGCGGCGCATCTCCTCGGGGAGCTGCGCGAGCAGTGGGCCGAGGGTGACGGTGGAGGTGAACTCAAGCGGGCGCTCGGGGGTGACCGGCTTCGGCTCCAGCCAGCAGCGAGCACTGGCGAAGCCGGCGGCCAGGAGCCTCCCTTCGGTCTCCTCGGGGCCGGCGAAGTTCCACATCCCGCTCATCTGCTTGAGGTGCGCAGAGAACTCTGGCCGCGCCGCCACGGCGGCGATCGCCACGGCGTGCTCGGCGACATTGCCCTCTCCCCCGCACTGGGCGACGAGCCGCCCACCGGGGCGCAGTGCGGCACGCAGGCGCTCGAAGAGACGATCGTGGTCGAGGATCCAGTGGAACGTCGCGGTCGAGAAGACCAGGTCGACGGGTCGCTCCAGCTCCAACTCGGAGAGGTCGGAGACCAGGTAGCCGACGCTCTCGCCGAGACGCTCCTTTGCCTGCTCGATCATCGCCGGCGAGCCGTCGACCGCCGTGACCCTCGCGGCGGGCAGCCGCGCGACCAGCTCGGCGGTGACGCGCCCGGAGCCGCAGCCCGCGTCGACCGCCGTCTCGACCCCGCCGAGGTCGAGCCGCCCGAGCACCTCCATGCCCCAGCTGAACTGCGGATCGGAGACCTGGTCATAGGTCTTCGCGTCCCAGTCGAGGGGCCCGGTGTTCATCGCCCCACTCGGCCCGGAGGCGCTCACAGCGCCGTCGTGACGGGCCCGCGCTCGGCCCCGCCCTCCGCCTCGAAGGCGTCGATCGCCGCTGCGCTCTCCAGGGTGATCCCGATGTCGTCGAGGCCGTTCAGCAGGCGGTGCTTGACGTCGGGCTCGATCTCGAACTCGACCACGCCGGCGGCGCTGGTGATCGTCTGGTCGTCGACGTCGATCCGCGCCTCGCCGGCCTCCGCCACCGCCCGGCAGTGCTCCTCGCCGAGCACGACCGGCAGCAAGCCGACCTTGGTGCAGTTGACGTAGAAGATGTCGGCGAAGGACGGCGCGACGATCGCCTCGAAGCCAAAGTCCTCGAGCGCCCAGGGGGCGTGCTCGCGCGAGGAGCCACAGCCGAAGTTGCGGCCGGCGACGAGGATCGGGTTCGGCTCCAGCTCGATCTCGCCGTCGCGGATCCAGTCGTAGAAGAGGAACTCGCCGAAGCCGGTCCGCTCGACCCGCTTGAGGAACTGCTTGGGGATGATCTGGTCGGTGTCGACGTCGGCCCTGTCCAGGAACGACACCTTGCCCTCGATCACGTCAATCGGCCTCATCGTTAGCTCCAGTCTCTGATGTCGACGAAGTGCCCCTCGATCGCGGCGGCGGCCGCCATCTTCGGGCTGACCAGGTGCGTCCTGCCGCCCTTGCCCTGGCGGCCCTCGAAGTTGCGGTTGGAGGTCGAAGCGCAGCGCTCGCCCTCGATCAGGGTGTCGGGGTTCATCCCCAGGCACATCGAGCAGCCCGCCTCGCGCCACTCGAAGCCCGCGGCGCGGAAGACCTCGTGCAGACCCTCTTCCTCGGCGGTCGCCTTGACCTGCTGGGAGCCGGGAACGACCATCGCCCGCACCGAGTCGGCGACCTTGCGCCCGTCGACCACGGCGGCGGCCTCGCGCAGGTCCTCCACCCGCGAGTTCGTGCAGGAGCCGATGAAGACGCGCTCCGGCCTGACCTCGGTCATCGGCGTACCCGGCTCGAGCGCCATGTAGGCGAGCGCCCGTTCCGCCGACTCGCGGTCGGCGGGGGACTCCATCGCCGCTGGATCGGGGACCGAGTCGGTGACCTCGATCACCATTCCCGGATTGGTTCCCCAGGTGACCATCGGCGAGATCGCCGCGGCGTCGATCTCGACCTCGGCGTCGAAGCCCGCGCCGGGATCGGTGGAAAGCTCGCGCCAGCGCTCGACCGCGGCGTCGAAGTCCGGTGGCGCCGCCGCGCGTCCGCGCACCCACTCGAAGGTGGTCTCGTCCGGGGCGATCATCCCGGCCCGGCCGCCTCCCTCGATCGTCATGTTGCAGACGGTCATCCGCCCTGGCATCGAGAGCGCCTCGATCGCCGGACCGGCGTACTCGACCGCGTGGCCGACCATGCCGCCGGTGCCGAGGCGGCCGATCGTGGCCAGGATCAGATCCTTCGGCGTGACGCCGGAGCCCAGCTCGCCGTCGTAGAGGATGCGCATCGTCTTCGGCCGCTTCTGGACCATGCACTGGGTCGCGAGGACGTGCTCGACCTCCGAGGTGCCGATGCCGAAGGCGAGAGCCCCGAAGGCACCGTGGGTCGAGGTGTGGCTATCACCGCAGACGATCGTCATCCCCGGCTGGGTGACCCCCAGCTCGGGCCCGATCACGTGGACTATGCCCTGGCGCTCGGAGCCCAGCGAGTAGAGCGGGATGCCGAACTCCTCACAGTTGCGCTCCAGCGTTTCGACCTGGACCCGGGAGAGGTGGTCGGCGATCAAGCTCGCGGCTTTGGTGCCATCGGTCGGCACGTTGTGGTCGGCAGTAGCCAGCGTCTTGTCGGGTCGGCGCAGCGGCCGCTTGGCCAGGCGAAGCCCGTCGAATGCCTGCGGCGAGGTGACCTCGTGGACCAGGTGCAGATCGATGTAGAGCAGGCCGTCGGAGACCTCGTGCTCGCTCCAAATCTTGTCGAACATGGTTTTCGGCATTGCTAACCCCTCCTCAGCCCGGCGGCGATTACGGCGAGGAAGCGCGACCGCTCCTCGCCTTCGTTCTCGAAATGGTGCGGCAGGTCGGCGTCGAAGGTGACGCTGTCCCCTTCGTGCAACTCGTGGCGGGTCCCGTCGACGACCAGCGCCAACACGCCGGCCAGCACGACGACGGTCTCGCGGCTTCCCGGCTCGTGCATCGGGGGGTCCCCGGGCCCCCCGGTCGTCGCCCCCGATTCCAAGGTGTGCAGGGAGACGTCCGCGCGCTGCCCCGGCAGCGGCGGGGTCAGCTCCTCGAACCGATGTCCGCCACGTGCATAGCGCCGGCGTTCTCCGGCCCGGCTGATCGTGACGTGCTCGCCCTCGTCGAGGCGCAACAGCTGGGAGAGGGTCAGCTCCAAGCCGGCGGCGATCTTCTCGGCAACGGCCAGCGTCGGGCTGGTCTCCCCTCGCTCGACCTGGGAAAGCATCGGCGCGCTTACCCCACTGCGCTCAGCCAGGTCGCGTAGCGAGAACCCCATCGCCTCACGCAGAGCCTTGACCCGCCCACCGAGCGCCGCTGGGCCCTCGGTTTGTCCGCCGGAACGCCTTCTGGTCGTCGTAGCTACCATTACGTTTGTACGCTATCACATACGACATGTAGTTCGAAGTCGAGCTTTCCCGCCTATATCGCGGGAAACCTCGAACTCGACGAGGAGAGGAGGAGGTGGAGGTCGGTTAGGACGGCGGATGGGTTGTCTAATTGTCGCCAGGTGATGCGGATGACTTTCCAGCCTGCGACCTGTAGGCGACGGTCACGTTCGCGGTCGGACTCGAAAGCCACCCGGGTCCTGTGCGCTTGACCGCCGTCAAGCTCGACGATCAGGCGCTGGTCTCGCCAGAGGCAGTCGGCTTCGATTTTGGAGCCGTCCAGGTCGAGCAGGGCGTTGAGCTCCGGCTTCGGCAGGCCGGTCCGGGCGAGCAGAGCAGCGAACCTGACCTCGAGCTCCTCGCGAGTTCGGCCCTGCCGTCCTAGGCCCAGGCGGCGCAGACAGGTTTTGATCGTTGTCGCGCCACGTCTTCCCGGATGGCGTTCGAGCAGTGCAGCGAGCCTCTCGAGCTGAAATCGGTGGCGGAATTCGGCCTCGCGAATCGCCCCTTCCAGGCCCTCCGCGGGTGCTTCAGAGGCTATATCGAGGAGGGTGCGAGCAAGTGTGGTGACGGGGATCCGGCGCCTCGCGGTAACTTCGTCCGTCCTGAATCCCATGCAGTGGCGGCGTATGCCGGGTGGAGAGTTGGAGCGACGCGCCACCGACACGTGTGGCCGGTCCTCTCCTCGCTTTCGCCGAACGCCCCACAGCTCCGCGGCGGAGCGGTGACTCAGCACTGCTCCCTCGCCCACGGTCATGACCGCGGCGAGCCACAGTCCCTCACGAGGAATGATTCCGTGACCGGACGCATACACCCCTCGATGGAGGCGATGGAGTCGTCCACTGGCCAGCCGAGAGTCGATCGCGTCTTCGCCGAGGCCCAATGCGATCAGCTGCGCCCGTGAGACCACACCGTGCTGACGGCGCACAAGCGCCGCAATCTCATCTTCCGAAGGGCGAGTTCGAGGTTTTCCGTCCATATGGCGGGAAACCTCGAACTCGGCTGGGTGGCGCCTTGGCATGCATGCGAGGGTGGCTTGCACTGGCGCGCGGGTGTTGCGCTGAGGGTGTTTTTTGTGTACCGCCTTGCGCGTGGAGTTCTACGGGCCCGGGGTGCGTTCCGCCGCGGCGTCGGCGGTCGCTGCCTCGGCCTCGCGGATCGCGGCGCCCTCTAGTGCGTTGGAAAGTGCCCGCACGTAGGCCCTGGCCGATGCCTCGAGGATGTCGGTGGCGACCCCCTGGCCGGTGGCCAGGCGCCCCGCGACACGCAGCATCACCGTCACCTGGCCGAGTGCGTCCTCCCCCCCGGTCACCGCCTCGACGGTGTACTGACGCAGCTCGCACTCGGTCTCGGTCGCTCGCTGGATCGCGTGGAAGATCGCGTCGACCGGCCCATCGCCGCTCGACTCCGCGACCGTCTCCTCTCCGGACGGCAGGGTCACCGCGACCCGGGCCAGGGGCTCGCGACGCGAGCCGGCCTCGACCTCGAACCAGGCCAGCTCGTGAGCGTCCGCCCGCTCCCGCATCTCGTCGGAGACGATTGCCTCCAGGTCCAGGGCGGTCACCTGCTTCTTGCGGTCGGCGATCTCCTTGAAGCGCTTGAAGGCGGCGTTCAACGCGTTGCCCTCGATCTTGAAGCCGAGCTGCTCCAGCGCGTCGCGCAGGGCGTGGCGACCGGAGTGCTTACCCAGCACGATCGAGTTCGACTCCAGGCCGACCTCGGTCGCATCCATGATCTCGTAGGTGGTGCGCTCCTTCAGCACGCCGTCCTGGTGGATGCCGGACTCGTGGGCGAAGGCGTTGCGGCCGACAACCGCCTTGTTGGGCTGGATCGCATAGCCGGTCAGGCGGGAGACCATGCGGCTCGTGCGGGCCAGCTCGCGGGTATTGAGGCCAGTCGTCAACCCGTGCACGTCCTCCCTGGTCTTGACCAGCATCACGATCTCCTCCAGCGAGCAGTTTCCGGCCCGCTCGCCGATCCCGTTCACCGCGCACTCGACCTGACGCGCACCGGCCAACAGGCCTGCGTAGGAGTTGGCGACCGCCATCCCCAGGTCGTCGTGACAGTGGACCGAGGTCTCGACCTCACGCAGCCCGGGCACCAGCTCGTAGAGGCGGCGGAAGTAGTCCGCGTACTCCTCCGGGGTGGTGTAGCCCACGGTGTCGGGGATGTTGATCACCGTCGCGCCCTCCTCGACCGCGATCGCGCAGACCTCGGCGGTGTACTCGACATCGGCGCGGGTCGCGTCCATCGGCGAGAACTCGACGTCATCGCAGTAGGACTTCGCCAGCGCCACCGCGGCGCGAGCCTGCCCCTTGACGTCCTCGCGGTCGGTCTGCAGCTGGTGCTCGATGTGGATGTCGGAGGTCGAGATGAAGGTGTGGATCCGCGGTCGCTGCGAATCGCGAATCGCCCCCCAGGCAGCGTCGATGTCAGCCTTGTGCGTACGGGCGAGCCCGCAGATCGCCGGTCCCTCGACCTGGCGCGAGATCGCCTCGACCGCCTCGAAGTCACCGGGCGAGGTGATCGGGAAGCCGGCCTCGATCGTGTCGACGCCGAGCCGCGCCAGCTGCTGCGCGATCTCGACCTTCTCGGCGGTGTTGAGCGAGATCCCGGGCGACTGCTCGCCGTCGCGCAGAGTGGTGTCGAAGATGTGGACGCGGTTTGCGTCTGATGCTGGTCCCACGGTACCTACCTCCTTCTCCAGTTCGTTCGAATGACCTTGTCTCTCGCGGCTCTCGCGCCGCCCAGCGCTATTCCCCCCGAAGGGGGAGGAGAAGGAGAAGCGCCAGGCTGTCGAGGCGGTACGTCATTCGCCCGTCAGCTTAGCGCACGTCCCCCACTCTTTCTAAGCTGCCGAGATGAAGCCGAGCTCGGATGCCATCTCGCGCACGACCTGGCTTGCGCTGCTCGCCATGGGCGCAGGGGTCATCGTGATCGCGAACGACTTCTCGGCTGTAAACGTCGCCATCCCGACGATGGAGAAGGACTTCTCCACCAACGTCAACACGATCCAGTGGGTGGTCAACGCCTACGCCCTCACCTTCGGCGTGATGATCGTCACCGGCGGTCGCCTGGCGGACATGTTCGGGAGGCGGCGCGCGTTCTTCCTCGGCACGGCGATCTTCGCCTCGATGTCGGCGCTGGGCGGCGCCGCGCAGACGGAGACCTGGCTGATCGCAACGCGGGTCGTGATGGGGATCGGCGGAGCCCTGATGTGGCCGGCCATCCTCGGCATGACCTTCGAGCTGCTGCCCGCGGACAAGGCCGGGCTGGCCGGCGGAATCATCCTCGGCGCCGCCGGGCTTGGCAACGCCATGGGCCCGCTGATCGGCGGTGTGCTCACCGACGCGCTCAGCTGGCGCTGGATCTTCTTCCTCAACGTGCCGATTGCGATCTTCGCCGTCCTCGTCACCTATTACCTGGTGCGGGTCAAGGAGCCGGATGCCGGCGAGCAGCGGATCGACTACCCGGGCATCGCGACGATCTCGGTCGGGCTCGTCTCCCTCCTCGTCGGCCTCGATCAGGTCGACGACTGGGGCTGGGGCGACCCCCGGGTGATCGGCCTGTTTGTGCTTGCAGCGGTCCTGATCGCCGCTTTCGTGCCGATCGAGCGCCGCGCCGGCCTGAGCGCCCTGGTGCCGCGGGCGGTGATCAGGAACGAGAGCTTCCGAGCCTCCTGCGTGGCGATCACGCTGATGTCGGCGACCTTCTTCGCGGCGCTGCTCTATCTGCCCCAGTACATGCAGAAGCACCTCGGCTACTCGCCGCTCGAAGCCGGAGTGGGCGTGCTGCCCTTCCTGGCGACCTTCGCGCTCGTCTCCTTCATCGCCGGGCCGCTCTACAACCGCGTCGGGGCCAAGCCATTGGCCGTGGTCGGGGCGGCCTGCATCGCCGTCGCCCCATTTCTCTTCTCGCAGGTGACCGAAAGCTCCGCCTACGGGGCCCTCGTTCCGGGGATGATCGTCCTCGGGATCGGGATCGGCAGCTTCTACCCCACCGCGACGACCGCCGGCGTCACCTCGGTCGACGAATCCCAGAGCAGCCTCGCCGGCGGAATCCTCTACATGTGCCAGATCGCCGGTGGCGCGATCGGGCTAGGTTTGACGACGACCGTCTTCTCCGCCCAGGAAACCTTCGTCGACGGAATCCAGGCCGCATTCCGCCTCGACGCCCTGCTCTCGCTGTTCGGCTTCCTGGTCGCGCTGTTCTTCGTCGGCGGCCGGCTGCTCGGCGGGCGAGCGGCCCGCGAAGCCGCCTAGCGACTGCGCAGCTCCTGGTGGACGCTGTTGCTGCCGGCGCCGGCGATCAACTTATCCAGGCCGGAGCCACCGCGCAGCACATCGTTACCGGGGCCACCGATCAGCACGTCTTCCCCCGGGCCGCCGTAGAGCAGATCGTCGCCGCGCCAGCCGACCAGGCGGTCGTCTCCCTCGCCGCCGATCAGCTTGTCGGGGCCGGCTCCACCGAGCAGGGAGTCGTCGCCAGCCCCACCGCGCATCGTCACCGGAGCCGCGACGTCCTTGGCGACGGTAACCCGATCGTCCCCACCGCCGACGTTGACTTCGAAACCGGCGATCGAGGGGGCGTCGCAGACCAGCTCGTTCGGGATGCCTTCGGGGTGTGCGCAGACATCACCGCCGACTTCGAGCTGCACGACCGAGTCGATCACATATTCGCGGCCGTCCGGGCTGAGCCAGATCCGGATCATGTTCGCTTCGTCCCCCCCCGCCAGCAGCACCGTGAAGGTCGGCTGGGCGGCATGCGCAAGCCCGGGCGCCAACAGAGCCAGCAAAGCGAACGAGATGAGCAGAAGCCTCTTCATAGATAGGTCGTCCCCGCCACCGATCGGGTCGGAGCGTCTATGAAGGAAACAGCACGACCTTGCCTACGTTGCGGCGCTCGGCGATGAATTTGTGCGCGTCGCCCGCCCGCTCGAAGGAGAACGCCTCAGCGACGACCGGGTCTATCCGACCCTCCTCCAGATCCTCGATGAGAGGTCGGACGAGCCGATCCAGGTTGCCCTCGGTGTCCATCCACTTGAGCATGTTGAGACCGAAGACGCCCTTGTTCTCGTTCATGATCAGCAGGCTCTTCCACCAGGGCATCGTCGCGCTCGGCATCGACGCCAGACTCTTCAGCATCGCCGGCAAGCTCCGCTTCCCCTCCACCGTGCCCTCGGAGATCCCGTACATCACCAGTCGCCCGCCCAGGCGCAGCAGGCGGTAGTCCTTGCGGAACGAGGTGGGCCCGAGCGCATCGATCACCAGGTCGACGCCCTCGCCGCCGGTGATTCGCATCGTCTCGGCCTCGAAGTCCTTGTCGCGGTAGTCGATCGGGTGGTCCACACCCTGAGCGCGGATCGCCTCGTGCTTGGAGGCGGACGCGGTGCCGAAGATTTCGGCGCCGGCGTTGCGGGCGATCTGGGTGGCGGAGATGCCGACGCCGCCCCCAGCGGCGTGGATCAGCACGCGATCGCCTTGACGCAGGCTGCCCATCATGATGAGCGCCGCGTACGCGGTCCCGTAGTTGACCGGGAACGCGGCGCCCTGCTCGAAGCTGAATCGATCCGGCAGCGGCCAGGCTTGGGTCTCCGAAACCGTGACCAGCTCGGCCTGGCCGCCGAAGCGGGTGCCGGCGACGACCCGATCGCCGACGCTGTGAGCGCTCACCCCCGTGCCCACCGACTCGACCTCCCCTGCGACCTCGTAGCCGAGCACGCAGGGTGGCTTCGGCGCGTCGGGGTAGAGGCCGACGCGGGCCATCGTGTCGGCGAAGTTGATCCCCGCCGCCTTGACCGCGATTCGAACCTCGCCGGGACCCACGGGCGGGTCCGGGCGCTCCTGAACCTGGAGCACATCGTATCCACCCGTCCCTGTCAGCACCACCGCCTTCACCGCGCGGAGCCTACCTCGCGCTGTCCAGATCGACCGAGCGGCCGACCGAAAAGCCGTCGAGCTGAAGGATCTTCTCGATCGTCTCGGCCCGCACGTGTGCATCGGAGGTCAGCGCCATCACCGCGCGCTCGCCGCCGGTCTCGGCACCGACCGCCGCGGAGACGATGTTGACCCCCTCCTCGCCGAACATCGTCCCAACCCTGCCGATCATCCCCGGACGGTCGGCGTAGCGGAAGACGGCGAGGTGATCGGCAAAGGGCAGGTAGAAGCTCTCGCCCCAGACCGAGACCAGGTATGGCTCGTTGCGCGGGCCGACCCCGGTGCCCGCGACCTCGACCGCGTCCTCGCCGGAGCCCAGTCGCACCTTGACCAGCTCGGTGAAGTCCCCCGCGCCGCTGTCCTTGGTCTCGACCAGCTCGATCCCGCGCTCCTCGGCCATCTGCGGCGCATTGACGAGGTTAACCGGGACCTCGGTATGGCCGGAAAGGATGCCGACCAGGACCGCGATCCCCAGCAATCGGGTGTCGTGGGCGGCGATGCGGCCGCGAAACTCGACTGTGACGCCGTCGACCGAGCCGTTGCCGAGCCCCTGGGCCAGGCGACCGAGCTTTTCGCAGAGGGGCACGAATGGGGCGAGCGCTTCCATCTCCTCGGGCCGTACCGCGGCGATGTTGACCGCGTTGGTGACCACGCCGCCAGTCAGCGCCGCGATCACCTGTTCCGCCGTCACCACCCCCGCCCGGTCCTGCGCCTCGGCGGTCGAGGCGCCCAGATGCGGGGTGACGACGACGTCGTCGCGAGAGAAGAGCGGGTGCTCGGTGAAGGGCTCGGAGGGGAAGACGTCCAGCGCGGCGCCGCCGAGCTTGCTCGACTCGAGCCCGGCCAGCACGGCGTCGAGATCGACCAGCTCGCCGCGTGCGCAGTTGACCACCCGCGCCCCGTCTTTCATCGCGGCGATGGCGGCCGAGTCGATCAGGTCGATCGTGTCCGGCGTCTTCGGCACGTGCAGGGTGACGATGTCGGCCCTCCCGAACAGCTCCTCGAGCTCCTCCGCCCCCTCGACGCCGAGCTCGCGAAAGCGCTCCGCCGAGACGAACTTGTCGAAGGCGACGACGTCCATCTCGAAGCTCTGCGCCCGCTTTGCGACCAGCTGTCCGATCCGGCCGAAGCCGATCACGCCGAGCGTCTTGCCGTATAGCTCGGTGCCCTTGAACTTGGGCCGCTCCCAGGCGCCGCCGATCAGCGAGGCGTGGGCCCTCGGCACGTTGCGGCAGAGGGCAAGCATCAGCGCCAGGGTGTGCTCGGCGGCCGCCACCGAGTTCGATTCGGGCGCGTTGGCGACGACGATCCCGCGCCTGGTCGCGGCCGGAATGTCGACGTTGTCGACCCCGGTGCCGGCGCGGCCGATCACTTTCAGACGATCGGCGCGCTCGATCAACTCCGGCGTGAGCTGGGTGGCGGAGCGGACCAGGATCGCGTCGTAGGAGCCGATCGCCTCGCGCAGCTCGTCCTCGGACATCTCGAGGCCGAGGTCGACGTCAAAGCTCTCGCGCAGCAGCTCGACCCCCGAATCGGCGATCTTCTCCCTGACCAGGATCTTCACCGGGTCACCTCGGGTGCGTTCTCGATCGTCCAATCGATGCAGGCGGTGAGCGCTTCGACGTCGGCCGGCTCGACCGCGGGGAACATGCCGACGCGGAGCTGGTTGCGGCCCAGCTTGCGATAGGGCTCGACGTCGACGATCCCGTTGGCACGCAGGGTCGCCGCCAGGGCGGTGGCGTCGACCCGGTCGGCGAAGTCGATCGTGCCGACCACCAGCGAGCGCTTCCGCGGCGCGGCGACGAAGGGGCTGGCGAAGTCGGCCTCCTCGGCCCAGCTGTAGAGATGCCCCGAGGAGGCGCCGGTCCGGCGCACGCACCAATCGAGACCGCCGCTGGCGAGCATCCACTCGACCTGGTCAGCGAGCAGCAGGAGCGTCGCCACGGCGGGGGTGTTGTAGGTCTGGTCCTTGCGCGAGTTCTCCAGCGCCGTCTGCAACGAGAGGAACGCCGGCTGCCAGCGGTCGCCAGCGCCATCCAGCTGCTCGATCCGCTCGATCGCCGCCGGGCTGAGCAGGGCCAGCCAGAGGCCGCCCTCGGCACCGAAGGCCTTCTGCGAGGCGAAGTAGTAGGCGTCGGCCTGGGAGGCGTCGAGCGGCAGCCCGCCGGCGCCCGAGGTGCCGTCGATCAGGACCAGCGCATCGCCGGCCCCGTCCGGGCGGCCGACCTCGACCATCACCCCGGTCGAGGTCTCGTTGTGCGCCCAGGCGATCGCATCGGCAGCGGGGTCGGCGACCGGCTCGGGAGCGTCGCCGGGCTCTGCCTCGACCACGATCGGGTCCGCGAGGAAAGGCGCGGCCGCGGTCGCCTTGGCGAACTTCTGCGAGAACTCTCCATAGGTCAGGTGAAGGGCGCGGTCGCGCACCAGCCAGGCGGTGGCGGCATCCCAGAAGGCCGTCGTGCCGCCGTTGCCGAGCGCCACCTCGTAGCCGTCGGGCAGGCTGAACAGCTCGCCGAGGCCGGCGCGGATGCGGCCGACCAGGTCACGCACGGGAGCCTGGCGGTGCGAGGTGCCCATCACGTCGGCGCGCTCGGCCAGGGCGGCAAGCGCCTCCGGGCGGACCTTCGACGGGCCGCAGCCGAAACGGCCGTCGGCGGGCTTGATCTCGGCAGGGATTTGGACTGAGGTCGAAACGGGCATCGGGCGGCCAAGGTTATTGACCCGCGCGGGTGGACCTTGGCGAGGCCCCCCGGGCACGAGGCCGCGCACTCGCGTACGATGCCGCCGGATGTCCGAGAGTGCCGGGAGTGGTGAGAAGGGAGCGGTGAAGGGCGACGGCTACGCCGTGGCCAACCTCTCCGACCTCGGCGAGGGTTACGGCTTCCGCAAGATTCGAAAGGGGCTGGGCGTGAACGCCTTCGGCGCCAACGCGATCGTCATCCCGCCCTCCTATGAGACCGGCCGCCACCTCCATGAGGAGCAGGAGGAGCTCTACTTCCTCCACAGCGGCCGGATCGCGATCGAGTTCGGCGACGGCAGCGTCCACGAGCTCGAGCCCGGCGGCCTGGCCAGGGTCGACGCGCCGACGATCCGCAAGATCCGCAATCTGAGCGACTCCGAGGACGCCGTCTACGTCGTCGTCGGCGGCAAAGATGGCTACGTCGGTCGCGACGGCAAGTTGCCACCGGGGGAGGAGTCACGCTTCGGCGACAACGCCCCTCCTGGGGCATAGCAAGCGTCGAAGCGGGCCGGCAGCCCTGCGGTCGAATTGATGTCGCACGCGCTTCGCGCTTAGCGACTGTGTTGGTGCGCGGCTACCGCCGCGCGGGAAACAGATTGCATTGCGCGGCCTTCGGCCACATTCGACCACAGGACTACCGGCCCGCTTCCCCCACGCAAGCTCCCGGCAAGGCGAGCTGAACGACAGCGGCTGCCGAACGATCCAGCTCAGACGCTGCGCCCTTCCGCGGAAAGCTGAAGGGCTCGGGATCTCACCGAGAAAGCTGAAGCTGCTGGGAGGTGGTCGGTGGTGCCCCTCCCCGGGAATGTCGCGAAGCGGCGATATGCAATCTGGTTCCTGCGCGGCGATAGCCGCGCTCCCCCTCCGTCGCTAAGCGCGAAGCGCGTGCGACATCAATTCACGGGAAGGGGCACCACCGACCACCCCACACGGCCTCAGAACTCGGTGTCGATCCAGGGCATCATGTCGCGGAGGTCGCCGCCGACCTCCTCGACTTCGTGAGCGGCGCCCTCCTCGCGCATGCGCGAGAGATTCTCGCCCCCGGCGCGGTTCTCGGCGATCCACTCCTTGGCGAACTCGCCCGACTGGATCTCGCCGAGGATCTGCTTCATCGCCGCCCGCGACTCCTCGCCGATGACTCGTTTGCCGCGGGTCATGTCGCCGTACTCGGCGGTGTTGGAGATCGAGTAGCGCATCCCCTGGATCCCCTTCTCGTACATCAGGTCGGCGATCAGCTTGAGCTCGTGCAGGCACTCGAAGTAGGCCAGGCGCGGGTCGTAGCCGGCCTCGACCAGGGTCTCGAAGCCGGCGCGGACCAACTCCGAGGCGCCGCCGCAGAGGACCGCCTGCTCGCCGAAGAGGTCGGTCTCGCACTCGTCTTTGAAAGTCGTCTCGATGATCGCGGCGCGGCCGCCGCCGATCCCGGCCGCATAGGCGAGGACGAGATCGTGGGCATTGCCGGTGGCATCCTGATGGACGGCCATCAGGCAGGGCACGCCGTGCCCTTCCTCGTACTGGCGGCGCACCAGGTGGCCGGGGCCCTTGGGGGCGACCATGCCGATATCGACGCCGGGCGGGGGCAGGATCTGCTCGAAGTGGATCGCGAAGCCGTGGGCGAAGAGCAGCAGGTTGCCGGCGGCGATCCCGTCGGAAATCTCCGCCTCCCAGACCTCGGCCTGTTTCTCGTCGGGCAGCAGCACCATGACGATGTCCCCACGGCTGGCCGCGTCGGCGATGCCGAGCACCTCCAGCCCGGCGCCTTCGGCCTTGGCGCGGCTGGACGAGTCGGGGCGCAGGCCGACGACGACGTCGACGCCGGAATCCTTCAGGTTGAGGGCATGAGCGTGGCCCTGGGAGCCGTAGCCGAGGATGGCGACGGTCTTCCCCTCGAGCTTCGAGAGGTCGGCGTCCTTGTCGTAGAAGATGTCGTCGGTTTTCATGAGCGGTGAGGCTACCTGAGCGCCCTGCGCAGAAGCTTGCCCGAGGGCGTGCGCGGCAGCGCCGCCGCAAGCTCGACCCGCTTCGGCACCTTGAACCCCGCCAGCGACTCGGCGCAGTGGCGGCGCAGCTCATCCGGGGTCGTCGCGGAGCCGTCCCTGAGGACGACGACGGCGGTCACCGCCTGCTGCCACTCGGGATCCTCGCGGCCGACTACGGCGGCGTCGGCCACCTCCGGGTGGCGCAGCAGCACCTGCTCGACTTCGGCCGGAACGACGTTCTCGCCGCCGCTGACGATCATGTCGTCGATCCGGTCTTCGACGTAGAGGAAGCCCTCCTCGTCGATCCGCCCGAGGTCTCCCGTGTGCAGCCAGCCGTCGGAGTCGACCCGGCTCGGCGCCACAGTCGGTCCCTGGACGAGGATCTCGCCGTTGCGGATGCGCAGATGGGTGGTGAGCAGGGGCCGGCCGGCGGAGCCTAGCTTGCGCCGCGCCTCGGCCGGGGCGAGGGTGGTGACCTGCGAACAGGCCTCGGTCAGGCCGTAGGTCTGAACGACGGTTGCGCCGCGCCCGATCGCCTCTTCGAGCGGCTCCTCCGGCACCGGCCCACCGCCGATCAGGATCGCTCGCGGCCGGGAGAGGTCGGCGCCGGCCTCCAGCAGGCGGGTCAGCATCGTCGTCACCAAAGAGACAACCGTGATCCCGTCCTCCTCCAGCGAGGCCGCCACCCGGTCGACGTCGAAGCCGTCGTGCAACACCGCCGTGGTCCCGTAGATGACCGAGCGCATCGCGATGCTGAGCCCCGAGATGTGGCTGAGCGGCAGGCAGCAGAGCCAGCGATCGCTCGGCTCGACGCCGATGTTGAAACCGGAGCCGACGGCGCTCCAGAGGAAGTTGCCGTAGGTCAGCTCGACCGGGTTCAGCGTGCCCGTGCTGCCGCTGGTCAGCACCCGGCAGCAGGGTGCGTCCATGTCGTGCTCGCCGAGCAACGGCAGGTCGGCCTCGGTCTGGGTCAGCTCGCCCGGATCGCTGAGGTCGACGGTGGGCTCCTCGGCCGCGATCACCTCGGCGCGCTCGGCCGCGGTCAACCGCGGGCTCAGTGGCAGGAGCACGGCGCCGACCTTCATCAGCGCGTGGACGAGGACGACCTGCTCGCGGCGCGGCTCCATGGTCAGCGCGGCGATCGATCCGCGGCGCACGCCGTGCGCCTCGAGCCGCCGCGCGACCCAGGTCGCCTCGGCCTCGAGCTCGGCGTAGCTCACCTCGGCGCCATCCGCGATCAGCGCGGTGCGCTCGGGGCAGCTCTGCGATCTCTGGGCGAGCCAGTCGTCGAGTTTCATCGAGGGGGACGCTGCACGGTCATGCCGGGCTATCGTTGCCGCTCGCATTCTTACGGACCCCGGAGGATCGCTTGCCCCAACGCCACAAGGAAGCCCCGCCAGAGCAATATCTCTACGCGCCGATCGAGTGGGTGGCCGCCGCCGAGTACGAGGACATCCGCTACGAGAAGGCGGGCGGGATCGCCAAGGTCACGATCGATCGCCCCGAGGTGCTCAACGCCTTCCGGCCGCAGACGCTGATCGACATCTCCTCGGCCCTGGAGCTGGCCCGCGAGGACGCCGAGGTGGGCGTGGTCGTCCTCACCGGCGAGGGGCAGAGGGCGTTCTGCTCGGGCGGCGACCAGACCGTTCGCGGCGACACCGGGTACATGGCCGAGGGCGCCTCGGTCGGACGCTTCCACGTCACCGACCTGCAGGTGCAGATGCGGCGCCTGCCGAAGCCGGTGGTGGCGATGGTCGCCGGCTACGCGATCGGCGGCGGCCACATCCTGCACGTCTGCTGCGACCTGACGATCGCCGCCGACAACGCCTGCTTCGGCCAGACCGGGCCGCGGGTCGGCTCCTGGGACGGCGGCTTCGGCGCCTCGCTGCTGCGCGACCTGGTCGGGACCAAGAAGGCGAAGGAGTTCTGGATGCTCTGCCGCCAGTACAGCGCTGAGGAGGCGGTCGAGATGGGGCTCGTCAACGCCGTCTTCCCACTCGACGAGCTCGAGCGAGAGACGGTCGCCTGGTGCCGGGAGATGCTGGCGCTCTCACCGTTCGCCCTGCGCCTGGTCAAGGCCAGCTTCAACGCCCACGAGGACGGCTACGCCGGTATCCAGCAGCTGGCCCACGATGCCAACCTGCTCTTCTACGGCAGCGAGGAGGCGCGCGAGGGCCGCGAGTCTTTCAAGGAGAAGCGCCAGCCCGACTTCTCCAAGTTCCCGAGGCGGCCATGAGGATCTGGCTGATGGCGGCGCGGCCGCGGACGCTGCCGGCGGCGATCGCGCCGGTCCTCGTCGGCACGGCCGCAGCGGTCGAATGGGCCGGCCGCCTGCCCCGGGTCGGCGCCTTTGTCGCCGCCCTGCTCGGCTCGATCTTCATCCAGATCGGCACCAACCTCGCCAACGACTACTCGGACGCCAAGCGCGGCGCCGACACCGTCGACCGGCTCGGCCCGGTGCGGGTCACCTCGGCTGGATTGGTGACGCCGCAGCGGGTGCTGGTCGCGACCTGGGTCGCCTTCGGCGTCGCGATCGTCTGCGGCATCTACCTCACCGTCGTCGCCGGGATCGTGATCCTGCTGATCGGCGCCGTCTCGATCGCCGCCGGCGTGCTCTACACCGGCGGGCCGCGCCCCTACGGCTACGCCGGCCTCGGCGAGGTCTTCGTCTTCCTCTTCTTCGGCCTGGTCGCCGTCAACGGCTCCTACTACGTCCAGGTCGAGCAGCTCGACGCGCTGCCGCTCGGCCTCTCGATCGCGGTCGGCTTCCTCGCCACTGCGATCCTGGTCGTCAACAACGTTCGCGACCTCGAGACCGATCGGCGCGCCGGCAAGAACACGCTCGCGGTGCGGATGGGGCGCAGCAATGCCGTCGCCCTATACCGGATGCTGGTGCTGGGGGCCTTCGTCGTCCTGCCGATCGCCCTCGTCGCCGGCGGCGCCAGCCTGCTGCCGCTGATCGGCTTCCTCTCGCTGCCGATGGCGATCAAACCGCTGCGGGCGATGAGCAACCGCACCGACGGGCCAGCGTTGAACGCGGCGCTGGCCGGCACCGGCGCCCTGCTCGGCGCCTTCAGCCTGCTGGTCTCGGTCGGCTTGCTGCTCGCCGCCTGAAGCTGCGATTTCCGTCGCTATTCGACGCTGAATGCAGTTTCGAGGATGATGAGCGCATGCGCATCGCCTCGGTCGAGGTAGTTCCCTACGCGCTTCCGTTTCGCGAGCCGTACGTGACGGCGAACGGCACCCTCACCAGACGCGAGATGGTCCTGCTGCGACTGCGGGACGAGGATGGGCTCGCCGGGCTCGGCGAAGCGGTGCCGCTCTCGCTGCGTGGCGGTGCCGGGCTGGACACGGTGGTCGCCGAGCTGGAGCGGCTCGGCGAGAGCGAAGAGCTGGACGAGGCCGGCTTGAGGGGGGGCTCCGCAGCGCTCTCGGCCCCCGCCCGCTGCGCCGCGCTCACCGCGCTGCTCGACCTGCGCGGCAGGCGGGCGGCGAGTGAGCGGGGGGCGGCGTCGGAGCCCGCGCCCGCGGTCCGCTGCAACGCGACGCTGGTCGCCGGCGACCCAGCCGCCGTCGTCTCGGCGGCCGAATCCTGGGCGGCCGACGGCTTCTCCACCTTCAAGCTGAAGCTCGGTACGGGCGATGACGCCGCCCAGGTGCGGGCCGTGCGCGAAGCGCTGGGGCCGCGGGCGCGGATTCGCGTCGATGCCAACGGCGCCTGGGACGTGGAGACGGCGAAACGGACGCTGGGAGAGCTGGAGCCCTACGAGATCGAGCTCGCCGAGCAGCCGGTGGCGACCCTGGAGGAGGCGATGGAGATCGCGAGGTCGACGTCGATCCCGATCGCCGGCGACGAGAGCATCGAGAGCCGCGCCGACGCCAAGCGAGCCGCGGCGATGGAGGCCTGCCAGCTGACCGGGATCAAGCTGTCCAAGGTCGGCGGCCCCGAGGTGGCGATCGAGATCGCCGAGGTGCTCCCCGCCTACCTCTCGAGCGCGCTCGACGGTCCCATCGGGATCGCCGCGGCGGCGCAGGTCGCGGCCACGCTGGGCGAGGTGGCCGGGGGGGGAGGTCCAGGCCTAGCTCACGGCCTCGCCACCCAGCGCCTCTTCGCTGCGACGATCGCCTCCACCGAGTGCGAATTGCGCGGTGACATGCTGCACCCACCCGAGGGGCCCGGCCTGGGCGTCGAGATCGACGAGGCGGCGCTCGACGCGCACCGCCTCTGAGCTGGGGCCCTGGCGAGTTAGCCCCCTGTATGGGTAGGTAACTCGCCAATAGGCTTCGGTCATGGACCCGACCAATCGCAATACGGCGCTTGCCTCCGCCTTCGCCGAGGAGCTGGCCCGCTGCGGCCTGCGCCACGCCGTCCTCTCTCCCGGCTCGCGCTCCACCCCCTTGGCCTTGGCCCTCTGGCGGCAGGAGGAGATCGAGACGACGGTGATCCTCGACGAGCGCGCCGCGGCCTTCTTCGCTCTGGGCGCCGCTCAGGCGAGCGGCGTTCCGGTTGCGATCCTCTGCACCTCCGGCACTGCGGCCGCCAATTACCACCCGGCCGTGTGCGAGGCCGACCACTCGGCCGTGCCGCTGATCGCGCTGACCGCCGACCGGCCGCCGGAGCTGCGCGGGATCGGCGCCGGCCAGGCGATCGATCAGCTCAAGCTCTACGGCGAATCGGTGCGCTGGTTCTGCGAGGTCGGCAGCCACGACGCCGACGACGATGGCCTGCTCCACTTCCGTGCCACCGCCTGCCGGGCCTTTGCCGCGGCCCGAGGCGAGCAGCGACCCGGTCCGGTCCACCTCAACTTCCCCTTCCGCGAGCCGCTCGCCCCGCTGTCTGCGGAGGGCGCGGTGACCGCGGTCGATCCGCTTGCGCTGAACGGCCGCGGCGACCGCCCGCTGACCGCGGTCACGCCGATCGACTTGGAGCCCTCGCAGTTCCTGCTCGACGAGGTGGCGAAGCACATCGCCGAGGCGGAGATCGGCGTGATCGTCGCCGGGCGCCAGCTCGACCCCGAGCTGCGCGAGCCGCTCGCCCACCTGGCCCGCGTCGCCGGCTACCCGATCCTCGCCGAGCCGACCTCCCAGTTGCGCTGCGGGCCGCATGACCGCTCCCACGTGATCACCGCCTACGACTTGCTGCTCCGCGACGAGCGGTTCCGGGAGATGGCATCGCCGGACCTGGTGCTGCGCTTCGGCGAGATGCCGACCAGCAAGCCGCTGCGCTCCTGGCTGGCCGAATCGGGTGCCGACCAGATCGTCGTCGACCCACTCGGCGACTGGAACGAGCCGACCCGCCGTGCAGCGGCGCTGCTCCGCGCCGATCCGACCGAGCTGGCATCCGGCTGGGCGGCACGCCTTGGCGAGGACCGCCCGGCGCCGGCGATGTGGCTGCAGGCAGAGCGCGCCGCACGGGAGGCGATCGAGGCGGAGCTGGGCGACCTCGACACCCCCAGCGAGCCGGCTCTGCAGCTGGCGCTAGCAGCCGCCTACGGCGATGGTGAGCTCGTCTACATCGCTTCGAGCATGTCGATCCGCGACCAGGAGGCCTTCCTGCCCTCCACTGCGACGGACGCGACCTTCCTCTGCAATCGCGGCGCCAACGGGATCGACGGCCTGATCTCCTCGGGGATCGGCGCAGCTCATGCAAGCGGCAAGCCGACGACGATCGTCACCGGCGACCTCGGCCTGCTCCACGACATCGGCGGCCTAGCCGCCCTGCGCGACGTCTCCACCGCCGTGCGGATAGTCGTGATCGACAACGATGGCGGCGGCATCTTCCACTTCCTGCCCCAGGCGGAGGCACTGGACAATCACGAGTTCGAGGCGCTCCTCGGCACCCCGCGAGGTGTGAGCGTCGCCAAGGCAGCGGCCCTCTTCGACCTCCCCCACCACCGCCTCGACTCACTAACCGATCTCCCCGCCGCCCTCGCCGCCGGCACCGGCCTGATCGAGGTAAAGACCGACCGCCAAGCCAACGCCGCTCTCCATCGCAAGCTCTCCGAACGCGTTGCCGCCGCTCTCGCAGACCTGCAGCGCTGATTGGGATGCATCGGGTGAGCCTCTCCATGAGGCTCAAGGACCCACGTTCCGAACCCCGACCCACGATCAGCTGCGCAACGGCCTCAGGGAGAGGCTCACCCGATGCATCCCCAACACCGCCTACTCAGCGACGAGTGGCAGCAGCGCCTGCAGCTTGACCTCGGTCTCCTCCAGCTCCGCCGCCGGGTCGGAGCCGGCTACCACGCCGACGCCGGCGAAGAGACGGGCCTCGCGGTCGCGCAGCAGGGCGCTGCGCAGGGCGACGCAGAACTCGCCGTCCTCGGCCGCGTCCATCCAGCCGACCGGGCCGGCGTACCAGCCGCGGTCCATCCGCTCCAAGTCGGCGATCGTCTTCGCGGCGCCGGGCCAGGGCTCGCCGCCGACGGCAGGAGTCGGGTGCAGCACCCCCGCCAGCTCGACCGCCGAGTGCGGTTCGGCCAGCTGGGCGATCACCGGCGTCGCCAGGTGCTGAATGTTGGCGACCTTGACCACCTCGGGCTCGGGAGCCGTCTCCACCCAGACGGCGTGCGGGCGCAGCTTGCGGACGATCCGCTCGGCGACGATCCTCTGCTCGCGGCGATTCTTGTCGCTGCGCAGCAGCTGCTCGCCGAGGTGGTCGTCGACGGCGGGATCGGAGCTGCGCCGAGTCGAGCCGGCCAGGGCGACGGTCGAGGCGCCCGCGCCGGAGCGGCGGATCAGGAGCTCGGGGCTGGCACCGAGGAAAGCCGCTTCGGGAGTGCCGCGACAGAAGCAGAAACAGGACGGGAACTGCTCGCGCAGGGCGCCGAAGATCGCCGCCGGGTCATGGGCGACCGCCGCCTCGACCGTCACCTCGCGGGCCAGCACGACCTTGCTCATCTCCCCACGGCCAATCCGCTCTGTGGCGGCAACGACGGCCGTTTCGAAATCGCCCGGCGGGTGCACGCTGCGGATCTCCGGCCGGTCGGCGAGGTGAGGATCGAGCATCGGCAGCGGATCGGCGCGGAGGCTTGCGATGCGCGCCGCCATCCGGTCGGCGAGCCCGGCCGCGTCGTCGCCCGGCGAGACGACCAGGTTGACGGTGAGGAACGCCTCTCTGCCCTGCCGACAGATCGAGAGCTCCGGCAGGACCATCGAGGCGGGCTCGAACGACGACCAGGGCGGAGACGACGCCCCGTCGGGATCGAAGGCAAAGCCGCCAGTCCAGACAGGCCCCGCACCAGCGGGAAGACCGGCTGGCTCGTCCAGCACTGCCCCCTCGTTGAGGGCAAGACACTCTTGGGCCACGTCGCCGAACCGGTCCTTCCCGCGGGAAGTCACCTCATGCGCAACGCCTATGGCCGCGAGAGAAAACCCTCTATCGGGCTGCGCCCAGCAAAACCAGTGGTCTGACGCCAGGCGCGAGGAAAACGCCATGGCACATGGATCGACGAAATCAGTCGGAGCGGTAACGCTCACCAGGATCCTCTTGCCAGCGGAGAGAGCGCGTTCGACCGCGGGTCGGAGGCTAGAAAAGGACGAGATCCAGAGGTCGCCAGACAAGGACGCAGGGAGCCCGAATAGCAGCGCTATTCGGGCGACTGAGGACGCCGCATGGCGGCGTCTGGGTTCGTCATTTTCAGTCTCCGCCCCGGGCGATCGCGATCTCTCCGGTTCGGACCATCTCGATCAGGCCGTGAGGGCGGATCATCCGCTCGAAGGCCTCGATCTTGTCGGCCGAGCCAGTGACCTCGATCGTCATCGCGCGGCGCGAGACATCGATGATCTTGGCGCGGAATATCTCCGCGAACTGGATGATCTCGGCGCGGCTCTCAACCGCGGCCGAGACTTTGAACATCGCCATCTCGCGGGCGACGGTCTCCTCCGGCTCCATGTCGCGGATTTTCAGCACGTTGACCAGCTTGTGCAGCTGCTTGATCACCTGGTCGATCGGGTGAACGGCGCCGTCGAGGGTGAGCGTGATCCGCGAGACGGTGGGGTCGTCGGTCGGGCCCACCGCGAGCGTGTCGATGTTGAAGCCGCGCCGCGAGAAGAGCCCGGCGATCCGCGCCAGCACGCCCGGCTTGTTCTCGACCAGGATCGAGAGGATGTGCTTGCGGCCGCTCAGCTGCCCGGGCACATGCAGGTCCTCGAGTTTGACCAGTTGAGGGGTCCCCGCCTCCATCAGCTCACCGCCTCCGGTGCCTCGACCATGTCCCTCGCCGCCTGCCCCGGTGGGATCATCGGGTAGCAGTTCTCCTCCTGGGCGACGCGTACGTCGAGCAGCACGGGGCCGTCGGTCTCCAATGCCCTGACCATCGTCCCCTCGAGCTCGTCGGCGCTCTCGCAGCGCATCCCGGTCGCGCCGAACGCCTCCGCCAGCTTGACCCAGTCCGGGCTGGCGCCCATCTCGACCGAGCTGTAGCGGCGGTCCCAGAAGAGCTCCTGCCACTGGCGGACCATGCCCATGTAGCCGTTGTTCATCAGGAAGACCTTGACCGGGATCCCTTCGGTGACGCAGGTGGCAAGCTCCTGGCAGTTCATGATCAGGCTGCCGTCGCCGGCCAGGCAGACGACGTCATCATCCGGACAGGCGACCTTGGCGCCGACCGCGGCCGGCAGGCCGAAGCCCATCGTTCCGAGGCCGCCCGAGTTGATCCAGCGGCGTGGCTGCTCGAAGCCGTAGTACTGCGCGGCCCACATCTGGTGCTGGCCGACGTCGGAGGTGACGATCGCGTTCCCCCGCGTCGCCCGGTGCATCGCCTCGATCATGAACTGCGGCTTGATCTCGCCGTCGACGCCGAGCTCGTAGCGCAGCGGGTGCTTCTGCTGCCACTCGCGCAGCTGCCCCCACCAGGGCTCGAGGCGCGACGGGTCGGTCTGCAGAGCCCGGTACTCGCGGGTCAGCTCCGGCAGGACCAGCTTCACGTCGCCGACGATCGGGATGTGAGCGCCGACGTTCTTGGATATCTCCGCCGGGTCGATGTCGATGTGGATGACTTTGGCGTTCGGCGCGAACTCGGCGAGCTTGCCGGTGATCCGGTCGTCGAAGCGGGCGCCGATCGCGACGATCAGGTCGGCGCTGTCCATCGCCCAGTTCGCGGTCACGGTGCCGTGCATGCCGAGCATGCCGAGCCAGCCCTCTCCGGAGGCCGGGTAGGCGCCCAGGCCCATCAGGGTCGAGGTGACCGGGAAGCGGTCGGCGGCGACCAGCTCGCGCAGCTCCTCGGCGGCGTTGGCGTTGACCACGCCGCCACCCGTATAGAGGATCGGCTGCTTCGCGTTGGCGAGCGCTTTGGCGGCGATCCGCACCTGTTTGATGTTGCCCTTGCTCATCGGTTTGTAACCGGCGAGCTCGACCGGCTCGGTGCGTGTCGCGTAGTCGATATCGGCCCGCGAGAGGTCCTGGGGGATGTCGAGCAGCACCGGCCCGGGGCGCCCGGTCGAGGCGACGTGGAAGGCCTCGTGGACGTACTCGGGGATCTGGCGCGGGTCGGTTACCTGGAAGGAGTGCTTGACGAAGGGCAGCGTCGCGCCGAGGATGTCGGCCTCCTGGAAGCCGTCGGTGCCGATCAGCTCGGTCCGCACCTGGCCGGTGACGAAGACGGTCGGCACCGAGTCCATCATCGCGTCGGCGATCGCGGTCACCAGGTTGGTCGCACCGGGGCCCGAGGTCGCAAATGCGACGCCCACCCGGCCCGACGCCTTGGCGTAGCCCTCGGCGGCGTGACCGCCGCCCTGCTCGTGGCGGACCTGGATGTGACGGAAGCCGGCGTCGACGAGCGCGTCGTAGGTCGGCAGGTTGGCCCCGCCGGGGATGCCGAAGATGTTCTCCACACCCTCGGCCTTGAGGCTTTCCATCAACGCGTCCGCGGCTCTCATCGGACTCGCGATGGTACCAGTGGGCCTATGCGCGGCCAGCGGGGGTTTTTGCCGTGCCGGCCGGGTTCCAGCGGGTGTGGGGATCGATCGAGCCCTCGATCACATTGCCCTTGTAGCGCTCGATCGCGTGGACGATCGACTCGACCAGCTCCTCGCCGAGCAGGGTCGGCTCCAGGCCGAGGTCGAGCAGCTTGGTGTGGATCGCGTTGTAGTAGTGCTCTTCCTTCTCGACCCGGGGGTTGTCGCAGTGCTGGATCTCGACCGAGTAGCCGAGGTGCTCGGCCGCGGCCTTGACCAGCTCGGCTAGCTCCAGCACCGAGAACTGCTCGGTGAACTGGTTGAAGACACGGAACTCGCCGGCGCCGGCCGGGTTGAGCGCGGCCAGCTCGACGCACTGCAGGGTGTCGCGGATGTTGAGGAAGCCGCGGGTCTGACCGCCCGTGCCGTAGACGGTCAGCGGGTGGCCGATGACCGCCTGCACGCAGAAGCGGTTGAGCACGGTGCCGAAAATCTCGTCGTAGTCGAAGCGGGTGATCAGCCGCTCGTCGCCGGCGGTCTCCTCGGTCTCGATCCCGTAGACGACGCCCTGGTTGAGGTCGGTGGCGCGCAGGCCCCAGGTGCGGCAGGCGAAATGGATGTTGGTCGAGTCGTGGACCTTGGAGCAGTGGTAGAGCGAGCCGGGCAGCTTCGGGAAGGGCAGCGTGTCCTTACGCCCCTTGTGCTCGATCTCGATGTAGCCCTCCTCGATATCGATGTTGGGCTGGCCGTACTCGCCCATCGTGCCCAGCTTGACCAGGTGGCAGTCGGGGACGTGGTCGCGCAGCGAGAAGAGCAGGTTGAGGTTGCCGATCACGTTGGTGTGCTGGGTCTCGACCGCGCGCTCGCGGGAGATCATCGAGTAGGGCGCCGAGGGCTGCTCGCCGTAGTGGATGACGACCTCGGGCCGGATCTCGGCGACGACGCCGTCGAGGAAGTCGCCGTCCTCGACCGAGCCGGTATAGCTGCGGATCCGCTCGCCGGAGGTCTCGCACCAGGCCTCGATCCGCTGCTCGAGGTCCGCGATCGGCGTCAGCGAGTCGCTGCCAGCCTCGCCGACCCAGCGGCGGCGGGAGAAGTTGTCGACGACGGCGACCTCGTGTCCGCGAGCCGAGAACCTCAGGGCAGTCGGCCAGCCCAGGTAGCCATCGCCCCCAAGAGTGAGAACGCGCATAAGTCGCGGCAGGGTAACGGACGGGGGCGACATAGCATCCGCCAGATGAAGGGTCTGGCGGCGCGCAACGGCGGGCGAGTGGGGCTTGCCGCGCTGGCGGCGATCCTGCTGCTGGGGCTTGGGCTGCGCGTCGACGACGCCTGGCAGGGCCGGGCGCCGGTCTACGACGCCACCGCCTACGCGACGATCGCCGCCAACCTGGAGCGCGGCGAGGGCTTCACCCTCGGCCGTGGGGCGACCCAGCCGGCGAGCAACTACTCGCCCGGATTGCCGCTGCTGGCCGGCGGCGTCTACGCCCTGACCGGGGGCGTTCACGAACGCCTGGCGCGACTCGTCCTTGCCGCGATCGGCTGGCTCTCCGTTCTCTTCGCCTACCTAATCGGCCGCCGCCTGTCCGGTCCCGTCGCCGGCCTGGCAGCCGCTGCCGCGTTAGCAATCTACCCGGCCCTGCTCGAGTACCAGGGCATGCTGATGAGCGAGCCGCTCGCCGCCACGCTGCTCTCGGGGGCGGTGCTGGCGATGCTCTGGGCAGACGGGGCGGGACCGCGCATCAGCTGGCTGGTTCCAGGGCTATTGCTTGGAGCGCTGGCGTTGACCCGCCCGGAGTACCTGGCGATCTCGCTGCCGATAGCCGTGGTGGTGCTGGCACGCCACGGCTGGGACGGCTGGCGTGAGGGCCTGGTCCAGGCGCTCGTCCTGCTCGCCGGCCTGGCGGTGGTCGTGGCGCCGTGGTCCGTGCGCAATGCGGTCGCCCTCGACCGCTTCGTGCCGATCTCGACCGGCGGCGGCCAGGTCCTCTTCTCCGGCTCCTACATCCCCTCCGGGGGCGATCCCGAACGGGTCGGCGCAGAGGTGCTGGAGCGCCATCCGGAGCTGCGCAGGCAGCTGCCGCCCGATCCGCGGCTGGAGCAGATCCTCGCCGCCCTCGCCGCCCAGCGCTACCCCGGGCTCGAAAGCGACGCCGCCCTGGCCCGGATGGGTCGCGAACGGCTCTGGGACGAGATCCGCGAGGAACCGCTCTCCTATGCCGGCTTCGTCGCCGCCAAGATCGGCCGGATCTGGTCGCACGGGCCGCGCGACGTGATGCGCGAGCCGCTCTGGGAGGCACTGCACTGGGCCTTGGTCGCGTTCGGCCTACTCGGGCTAGCCGTCCTCACCTGGCAGCGTCGCTGGGAGGCGCTGCTGCTGGGCGTGGTCTTGATCGCCGTCACGGCGACCGGTGCCCTGCTCGTCGCCTCGCCGCGGCGGGTGCTGGTGACCATCCCGCTGGTCGCCGCCTTGGCCGGAGTCGGCCTGGCATGGGCGGCGACCCAGTTGCGGGCGCGGGCTCAGGCGTCTTTGTAGGTGACCTTGAAGGTCAGCTTGATGAAGGTCGCCGTGTCGGCGCCTTTGAAGGTGCAGACGTAGCTGACCGTGTTGGGGTCCTTGGAGCTGACCGTCGGCACGCAGTAGAAGCTGCGCACCGGCCGCGGCTCCTCGACCCCCACTTCGGTGGCGCGCTTCATCACTTTCTTCGCCCAGCTGCAGGTCGCAAAGCGAGCCTGGACCGGATCGACGTTGCTCAAGGTCAGCTGGCCGGCGATCGAGCCGCCGACGACTTGGGGCGACGCCGCGTTGCAGGGTGCCGGGGCCGGCTTGGCGACTGCACCAGGGGCAAAGGCGAGCGCGGCACAGAGCACAACGCAGAACGCAATCAGCGGTGAGCGGGGCATTGACAAGCTCCTTCTAGAGGTTTCAGGGTTTCGCCGAGCGGTCTTCGACACCGATGCCCGGCGCCCTTGCGCCGGATAGCCTGACCCGGCCTTGACCGCGATCGGCAACTGGATGCGGACCATGCCCGAGCGCCACGGGAAGGCGACGCTGATCCTGCTGGCGCTGATCCTGCTGCTCGGCTTCGGCCTGCGCGCCTACCGGGTGGTCGAGCCGCTTGCGACCCCGGGCGACGACGCGCACGCCTACTACGCGCTCTCGAAGTCGCTCTACGAGGAAGGCAGCTACGGCGGTCCGACCTTCCGCGACGCGAGCGATTGGTCGCCGGGAGCGCCGTTGCTCTACGCGGCGGCCTTCTACGCGACCGGCGGCGCCCGCGAAGGGACGGCGCGGGTCGTCGAGCTGCTGCTCGGCCTGGCGGCGATCGTCGCCGTCTATCTGCTCGGCCGCAGGATCAACTGCCGGCCGGCGGGGTTGATCGCCGCCCTCGGGGTCGCGATCTACCCACCCTTCATCCACTCGACCGGAGCGCTGTTCAGCGAGCCACCGGCGATCTTCACCCTGCCGGCAGCGGTCTTGGCGTTCCTCTGGGCAAGCGAGAGGCGCGAGGGTGCCTCGCGCCTCTCATCTGTCCGGTGGCTGCTCCCAGGCCTGCTGTTCGGAGCCACGGCGCTGATCCGCCCCGAGTACCTGCTTGTCGGTGTCGCCTTTGCTGTGCTGGCTGCGATTCGGGTCTGCCGCGAGCGCGGTTGGGGGGCGAGCCTGGCGGCGGCGGGCTTGCTCGTCACCGGACTGCTGGTGCCGATCATCCCCTGGACGGTGCACAACCAGGTCGTCCTCGACCGCACCGTGCCGATCTCGACCGGCGGCGGCAAGGCGCTCTACGTCGGCACCTTCCTGCCCGCCGACGGCGAATACCAGCGGGTCAAGGCGCTGCTGGTCCGGCGCTACCTGCACCGCGACCTCGACCCCAATTCCGAAGCGCTCGAACGGGTCGACCCGACGCCGCTCTTCGACCGGGTCGCCGCTCGCTACCCGGACCTGCCGCGCGATTCCGCCCTGGGCAAGATCGGCAAGCAGAACCTCTCCAAGTACTTCGGCGAAGACCCGCTCGGCTACGCCGCGATGACCGTGCGCAAGGTCTGGCGAATGTGGAGCGCCGGCATCGCCGAAGCGATGAGCAGCACCCCCGGTCGTGTCATCCAGATCCTGCTCGTGCTCCTCGGCCTGGCCGGGCTGGGCGTGCTCGCGGGGCGTCGCCGCTGGTGGGACCTGATCGCGATGGCAACCCCGATCGTCCTCGTGACCGCGGTCGGAGCGGCCTCGCTGGCGGCCCCGCGCCGCAACGAGGTGCTGATGGCACTTGTCTTTCCGCTCGTCGGCGTAGCCCTGACTCGGGCGGGTGCGGCCATATCCTCTCGGGCTTCATGGTCCCCCAAGCCGGAATCTTTCCCCCAGAGCTGACCGCGCTGCGCGCCGGCGGCCTGATCGTCGCCGCGGCGATCGTCGCCTTCGCGCTGCTGCGCCGCCGCACCCTGCGCAACGTCGACGTGCTGATCCTGCTCGCGGCCGGGCTCGGTCTGGCGATCGTCTCGGGGTCCGAGCTGACCGACAAGCTGCTCTCCGCCTTCTCCTTCGAAAAGGGCAACGGCGGCCGCATCCTCGGCCTCGCCGTCTTCTCCATCTTCATCCTCTTCCTGCTCGTCCTCCGCGCCCTCTCGCAGGCGGCCCGCAACGCCCGCCAGCTCTCCGCCGTGCTCGAGGGTCTCGCCTGGGAGGAGTTCCGCCAGGCGGAGCTGCCCGAGGGCTTCCGCGGCAGGATCGCGATCCTCGTCCCCGCCTACAACGAGGCCGACAACGTCGGCCAGGTGCTCGACCTGATGCCGAGCGAGGTCTGCGGCGTGGCGACCGCTGTGCTCGTGGTCGACGACGGCTCGCGTGACGGCACCGGCGACGTCGCCGCCGAGCACGGTGCGGTCGTCGCCCGCCACGTGATCAACCGCGGCGGCGGCGCGGCGCTTCGCACCGGCTACCGGCTGATGGTCGAATCCGGCGCCGAGATCGTCGTCACGCTCGACGCCGACGGCCAGCACCTGCCGTCCGAGATGGAGCGCCTGGTCAAGCCGGTGCTCGACGGGGAAGTCGACGTCGCCCACGGCTCGCGCGTGCTCGGCGAGGCCGACAGCAACCACTTCGCCCGCGAGCTGGGGATCGTCTTCTTCAACCGGCTCGTCTCCACCATCACCCGCACCAAGGTCAGCGACTGCTCCAACGGCTACCGCGCCGTCCGCACCACCGTCCTGCCGCAGCTCGTCCTCCGCCAGGAGCAGTTCCACACCTCCGAGTTCATGATCGAGGCGATCAAGCGCGGCGTGCCGGCCAGGGAGGTCCCGGTGACCGTCGCCAAGCGCCTCCACGGGCACTCGAAGAAGCCTGCGGTGGTCCGCTACGGCCTCGGCTTCGCCAACGCGATCGTGCGGACCTGGCTGCGGTAGCCGCTCCTCACCTGACTCCCGGATGACGGACCGCAGCGGGATCGGGCAGGTAGAGGTCGGTGCCGCAGCGGGGGCAGACCTGGACGTAGAGCTTGACCGCCTTATGGCAGGTGGGGCACTGCCGTTCCGGTTCGTTCTTCTCGGAGCGGTAAAGGATGACCGCGATCAGCCCCAGTGGCGGCAGGACGGTGCCGATCAGCAACCAGAGCCAGAACGAGCTGCCCTTGGCGCGGCCGATGATCCCGGTGGCCAGACCGAAGAGGGCCGCTATGAAGAGGTACTCGAATCCCACGGCCTCATTGTCGCGCCCAGGGGCTGCGGGTGCCCGATCGAGCCGACCTCGGCAAGATCGCGGCGGAAGGGCAGGCTGGCGGTCCAGTCGATCACCGCGCGCGCCTTGCGGGCGACGCCCGGAATCTGACTCATGTGGTAGGTGCGGGCCATCCACCAAGCGGGGAAGCCGCGGAAAGTGCGCCCGCCCACCCTGCCGACGGCCTTGTAGCGGCCGAGGTTGACGAAGGAGGCGTTGCCTTCGTACTCGAATGGCTTTGCCGTCCCGATCCCCAGCTCGGCGGCGATGTTGCGGGCCGCGACCGGGCCCTGGCGCACGGCGTGCTGTGCGGTCGGCGGGTAGAAGCCGCCGCGCGGGTCGTGCGCCGCAGCGCAGTCGCCGATCGCCCAGACCGCCTCCGACCCCTCGACTTTGAGGTGCCGGTCGACCGGCACCCGGCCGCGCTCGTCTAGCGGGACCGAGAGCTGCCGCAGGGTCGGGTGGGGCGAGACGCCGGCGGTCCAGACCACGGTCCGGGTCGGCAGGGTCTCGCCGCTGGAGAGCCTGGCGCTGCTTGCCGTGACCTCCTCCAGCGTCGTCTCCAGGCGGATGTCGATGCCGCGCCCGCGCAGCTCCCGCAGGGCGTAGTCGGCGAGACCGGCGTCGATCTCCGGAAGGACCCGCCCGGTGGCCTCGACCAGAACCCAGCGCATCCCGTGCAGGCGGGCGCGCGGGTAGCTCTCCATCGCGTCGGCGGCGAAGTCCTGCAGCTCGGCGAGTGCCTCGAGGCCGGCGTAGCCGCCGCCGACGAAGACGTAGGTGAGCAGCTCGTCGCGGCGGGCCGGGTCCTCGGTCGCGTTGGCCGCCTCCAGCGTCTCGACCACGTGGTTGCGCAGCCAGATCGCGTCGGCGAGGCTCTTGAAGCCGACCGCGTGCTCGGAGAGGCCGGGCACGGGCAGGACGCGGGAGACCGAGCCGAGCGCGAGCAGCAGCTGGTCGTAGGGAAGCCGCTCGGTTTCGCCGTCGCGCGTGCGCAGCTCCACCGTGTGCGCCTCCGGGTCATGGGCGACGATCGCTCCCAGCCGCAGGTAGGTGCGATCGAGGATCTCGCGCAGCGGCGTCACCACGTGCCGGGGCTCCAGCGTCCCCGCCGCCGCCTCCGGCAGGAACGGCGTGTAGAGCATGAAGTTGACGTCGTTGACCAGGGTCAGCCGCGCCGACTGGCGCGGCATGATCCGCTCCAGCTCCCGCGCCGCCATAGCCCCTCCGAATCCACCCCCGGCGATGACGACGTTCCAGGCCATACGTCTCACCGTAGCACTTTGTAACAACTTGTCACAAAGTGCCAGACCGCACTTTCAAGCTCCACTTCAAGCTCCAACCGCCAGCCACCAGCAGCTTGCCCGTTTGCGGGGTGGCGGTCGAGGGAGGTCTCGACGGAGCCTCCCGCCGTTGCTCCGGCGAGACCTCCCTCGAACGTCCCTTGTTAAAGCCCAAGCTGCTGGCGGATCAGGCGGCTGACCTCGGACCCGTCAGCGCGGCCCTTGGTCTCCTTCATCACCGCGCCGACGATCGCGCCGATCGCCTTTGGGTTGCCCCCGCGGATCTGCTCGGTGGCAGCGGGGTTGGCCTCGACGGCCGCGGACACGATCGCCTCCAGCTCGCCGCTGTCGGATATCTGGGCAAGGCCCTCGCGTTCGACGATCGCCGCCGGATCGCCGCCCTCCGCGACCAGCGTCGCCAGCACCTGCTTGCCGCTGCCATGGGAGATTTTCTTCTCCCCGACCATGAGGATGAGGCTGGCGAGCACCCCCGGCTCGACCTTGGACTCGGCGGGGGCCTCGCTGCCGGCCTGGCGCAATGCCGCTGCGAGCTCTCCCGTCACCCAGTTGGCGACCACCTGCGGCTCGGCCGATGCCGCCTCGCCGCAGACCGCTTCGAAGTAGGTGGCGGCGCCCGGGTCGGCAGCGAGCTGAGCGGCGTTCTCGCTCGAGAGGCCCAGCTCGCCCTCGTAGCGGCGCATCCGCGCCTCCGGCAGTTCCGGCAGGGACTCGCGCGCCTCGCGCAGCATCGCCTCGGTCGGTGCCAGCGGCACCAGGTCGGGCTCGGGGAAATAGCGGTAATCGTGCGCCTCCTCCTTGGAGCGCAGCGCCGTCAGCGAGCCGTCCTCCGGATGGAAGTGGAGCGTCTCCTGGACGACGCTCCCCCCCGCCCCGATCAGCTCCCGCTGCCGGGCAAGCTCCGCCTCGATGCCACGTTCGAGGAAACGGAAGCTGTTCATGTTCTTCAGCTCGGTCTTCGTCCCCAGCGCTTCGCTGCCCGCGGGCCGCACCGAGACGTTGGCATCGATCCGCAGGCTGCCCTCCTCCATGTTGACGTTGGAGACGCCGAGCTGGCTGACCGTGGTGCGCAGCAGCCTCGCCCAGGCGCCAGCTTCAGCGGCGCTGCGCAGGTCCGGCTCGGTGACGATCTCGACCAGCGGCGTGCCACCGCGGTTGAAGTCGACCAGGGAGGCGCCGGAACCGTGGATGCGCCCGGACTCGCCAACGTGGATCGTCTTCGCCGCGTCCTCCTCCAGGTGGGCGCGGTGGATGCGGATGCCGCCGAGCTTGCCGTCGACCGCGAGGGGCAGGTCGTATTGGCTGATCTGGTAGGCCTTCGGATTGTCGGGATAGAAGTAGTTCTTGCGATGGAAGATCGAACGGGGGGCGACGTCGCACTCCAGCGCCGCGGCGATCTTCAGCCCGCAGCGGATCGCCTCCGCGTTCGGCACCGGCAGCACGCCGGGGTGAGCGAGGCAGACCGGGCAGGTGTGGACGTTCGGCTCGTCGCCGAAGGAGAGCTCGCAGCCGCAGAACATCTTCGTCCGGGTCGCCAGCTGGACGTGAATCTCGAGCCCGATCACCGCCTCCAGCTCAGCCACCGGGAACGCCCTCCGGTCTCGCGTCGAAGCCGATCGACTGCTCCAGCGCGTAGGCGGCGTCGAGCAGTCGCTGCTCGGCAAATGCCGGGGCGGCGATCTGAAAGCCGACCGGCAGCCGCGGCCCACCCCCGTCGGGCTCGGCGAGGCCGGCCGGGATCGAGATCGCCGGGATGCCGGCCAGGCTCATCGGCACGGTGAAGAAGTCGTTCATGTACATCGCCAGCGGGTCGTCGGTCTTCTCGCCCAGCCCGAAGGCAACCGAGGGCGAGGTCGGCGTGACGACGAAGTCGAACGCGTCGAAGACCGCCGCGAAGTCCGCGGCGATCATCGTCCGCACCTTCTGGGCGCGGCCGTAGTAGGCGTCGTAGTAGCCGGACGAGAGGGCGTAGGTGCCGAGCATGATGCGCCGCTTGACCTCTTCGCCGAAGCCTGCGGCCCGGGTCGATTCGTACATCTCGACCACGTCGCCCTCCGGCTCCGCCCGCATCCCGTAGCGGACGCCGTCATAGCGGGCCAGGTTGGAGGACGCCTCGGCCGGGGCGATCACGTAGTAGGCGGAGATGCCGTGCTCGGCGTGGGGAAGCGGCGCCTCGGCGATCTCGCCGCCGAGGTCCTCGATCCGCTTCAGCGTCGCCTCGAAGACGGCGCGGACGCCGTCCTCCATCCCGTCCGTCCGCATCCCGGCGGGTACGGCGAAGCGCAGCCCGCGCAGATCCTCGCGGTCGGGCAGCCGCGGAGCCCCCTCGATGCCGACCGAAGTCGAGTCGCAGCCGTCGCGCCCCTGCATGATCGCCAGCAGGAGAGCGGCGTCGCTGACGTCGCGGGTGAGCGGGCCGCACTGGTCGAGCGAGGAGGCGAAGGCGATCATTCCGTAGCGGGAGATGGCACCGTAGGTCGGCTTCAGCCCGACGATCCCGCAGAGCGCCGCCGGCTGGCGGATCGAGCCGCCGGTGTCGGTCCCGATCGCCCAGGGCGCGAGGCCCGCGGCCACGGCCGCGGCCGAGCCGCCGGATGAGCCGCCGGGCACCCGCGTCCGGTCCCAGGGATTGAGCACCGGGCCGTAGGCCGAGTTCTCGTTCGAGGAGCCCATCGCGAACTCGTCCATGTTGGTCTTGCCCAGGATCGGCGCCCCGGCTTCGATCAGGCGGCGAACGGCGGTCGCCGTGTAGGGCGGCCGGTAGCCCTCCAGGATCCGCGACGCGGCCGTCGTCGGCACCCCCTCGGTGCAGAAGATGTCCTTGACGGCGATCGGCGCGATACAGGGCCGCTCGACCCCGATCGCGCCGGTGGCGCTGTCCTCGTTGCGCCAGAGGTAGGCGTTGAGCTCGTCTCCGGCGGCGGCCTCGACCCAGGCATCGCGGCACTCCTCGGCCGAGAGCTCGCCGGCGGCCATCGCGCCGTGGGCCCCGAGGGCCGAGAGCTCCAGCAGCTCCGCCATCAGCCCTCGGCCCGCGGCGAAGGCACCCGGAACGAGCCGTCGGCCGGGTCGGGCGCCTGCTCCAGCACGACCTCCCGCGGCCAACTGGGCCGCGGCTCGTCGGGCCGCAGGACGTTCTCCAGGTCGACGACGTGCGAGGTGGGAGCGACATCGTCAAGATCCAACTCCGCGATCCGATCGACGTGCGCGAGGACTCCCGACAACTCCGCGGCCATTTTCTCCACCTCGGTCTCCTCGAGCCGCAGACGTGCCAGCTTCGCGACGTGCAGCACTTGCTCTCGCTCGATCACGGCGGTGATTCTAGGCAGCCGCCCGACCCAGGCGCGCCTGGCTACCCAGCCAGTTATTGTCCCGCCAGCAATGCGGGGAGCGAAAGCAGAGGCGTTCGTCGTGCTGAGCCTGCGGCTGCTGGCAGTCAGCTTTGCAGTCGTCGGCATCCTCTTCATCGCCGTCCCCAGCGGCGTGCTCGACACGATCTCCGACCTCGGCGACTCGCTCGGCGGCTTCACGCGGGCGCCGCACGGTCAAGAGCAGCTCTGGCTCGCGCTCGGCTTCGCCTACATGGTCGTGATCACGGGTATCTGCCTGGTCGCCCAAGCCGACGTCGTCCGCTACCGGCCGCTGCTGCTGGTGCTTGCCGCCGGCAAGACCGCCTCCTCGCTGGGGTCGCTCGGCTTCTACCTCTTCGACCAGGACGTCTTCATCTACCTGCTCAACTTCCTGGTCGACGGCTTCCTCGCGCTGCTTGCGCTCTGGCTGTGGTCGCTCGCCGGTCGTGTCGACCGGCTCGCCGCCCCTGGCTGACAGCGCGTGCCGGGGCTGTCGACCGCCGAGCAACGCACCCTCAGCGCCATCTGCGCGGCAATGGCGCCCGCCCTCGACGGCCTGCCCGCGGCCGAGCGCGAAGTCGACGTCTCGGGGCCGGTCGGCGAGTTCCTCACCTCGCTCTCCCCGCGCGTTCTGACCCGGGTCCGGCTCGCCCTGCGCGCCTTCGAGTGGCTGCCCTTCCCCTGGCGCTTCAGCCGCCTCGATCTGGGGGCCCGGGAGGACTTCCTGCGACGCATGGAGGGCTCGCGCTTTGGCCTCTACCACGAGCTCCTGCTGATGGCCAAGACCTTCACCACGCTCGGCTACGCGATCGACCCCCGGGTGGAGGAGCGGCTGGGGCTCGAGACGAGCTGCCGGGTCGGCAACGGCTCGCCGCCCGAGCCGGCCGGGTCGCTGGGCGATGTCGAGCCGGCCGGCGACGGCGAGGAATGCGACGTCGTGGTCATCGGCTCCGGTGCCGGTGGAGCCGTCGCCGCGGCGACGCTCGCCGAGGCGGGCCTCGACGTGATCGTGCTCGAGGCCGGCGCCAGCTATAACCGCGACAACTACCCGGAGGACCCGCTCGATGCGATCGCCTCGCTCTACCGCGACGGTGGCCTGACGATCGCCGAGGGCCGCCCGCGGATCCCCGTGCCGGTGGCGAAAACCGTCGGCGGCACGACGGTGATCAACTCGGGCACCTGCTTCCGAGCGCCCACACAGGTGCTCGAGAGCTGGCGCGACCGATATGGAGTCGATTGGGCGGACCGGCTGGCTCCCGACTTCGCCGAGGCGGAGGAGTTCTTGCAGGTCACGCCGCTCGACCCCGAGCGGATGGGCCGCAACGGTCGGCTGGCGATGGAGGGAGCGGCCGCGCTCGGCGTCAGCGGCGGGCCGATCTCACGCAACGCCGGCAACTGCGTCCAGTGCAGCTCCTGCCCCTTCGGCTGCCGGATCGACGCCAAGCGGGGCATGCACGTCAGCTACATGCCCCGCGCTGTCGCCGCCGGGGCCCGCCTGCGGACGGGAGTCGAAGCGCGCCAGGTCCTCGTCGAGGGCGGCCGCGCCGCCGGGGTCCGCTGCGTCGCCGCGGCGCCCGGGGAGCGCAACGGCAACCGCCGCGGCTACACCGTCCGCGCCCGGCAGGCGACGATCATCGCCGGCGGGGCCCTGGGCACGCCTGAGCTGCTGCTCCGCTCCGGGCTCGGCGGCGCCCAGGTCGGGCGCAACCTCCACATCCACCCCGCCTGCTGGGTCGGCGCCCGCTACGAGGAGGAGGTGCGCGGCTGGGAGGGCGTGATGCAGAGCTACTATGTCGACGAGTGGGAGTCGGAGCAGATCCTGCTCGAGGCGACGTTCACGCCGCTGCCCTTCGGCGGCGCCTGGCTGCAGGGCTCGGGGCGCGAGCACCAGGAGGCGATGCTCGACTTCGGGCACGTCAGCTCGATCGGGGTCCAGCTCACCGACGAGTCGGCCGGCCGGGTGGGCATTGCAGGCGACGGCTCGATCCGCGCCCGCTACGGCTTGAGCGACGAGGACGCGCGGCGCGTCGTCTTCGGCATCGCCCGCGCCGCCGAGATCCACTTCGCCGCCGGGGCCACCGAGGTCTACCCGAACATCGGCCGCGCCCCGGTGCTCCGCCCCGGTGGCGTCGCCGAGTTCGAGGCGACCCGTTTCAAGCCCTCGGAGCTCCGCCTGGAGGCCTTTCACCCACAGGGGACGGCGAGGATCGCCGCCGATCCTCGCGAGGGGGTCTGCGCCGCGGACGGCTCGGTCAACGGCGTCGGCGATCTCTACGTGGCCGACGCCTCCCTTTTCCCCACGGCGGTCGGGGTGAACCCGATGATGACCATCATTGCCTTTGCCAAGCGCGTGGCCGGCGGGCTCATACCGGCGTAGGGCGTTGTCCTCGGTCGGCCGCCTCGGGTCACGCACTGAAGTGCGCTCCCCTCGTTGGCCTCAGGACACTAGCCCTACTTAGTCTGAGCCCGCCGGGCGGAGCTCAGGTAGAAGGAGGTGGCGGCGGGGGTGGCGGCTGCTGTGAGGTCGGCGGGGGCTGCTGGGCGGGAGGAGGCGGCGGAGGACCGCCGGCCGGGGGCTGTCCACCGCCGCCGGAGAGGCGGTCGGCGGCGTCGCCGAAGGTCGCCCCTTCCTCGCGCATCGCGCTGTAGCCGCCGTAGGCGATCCCGGCGGCGGCGATCAGGCCGAGGAAGATGCCGAACTTGAGCGTCGCGTCGACCGAGACCCCGCCGAAGGAGCCGAAGTCCGGCGGGAAGACGATCCGGTAGAGGATCAGCAGCACGGCGAGACCGCCGAGGCCGGCGACAATCGCGTTCAGCGAGACCGGCGGCTCCAGGTCGGCGTCGGTGAGGCGGATCACCGCGACCCCGATCGCAACGACGATCGCCAGCATCAGGAAGATCGGGATCACGTCGAGCGCATCCCAGGCGCTGCCCCCGCCGCTGCCGGAGACCGTTCCCGAGAAGCCCGGGACTCCCGAGACCTCGACGCCAAACCAGTCGAAGAACATGAATACGAAGAGGAGGACCGCGGAGACCGCGGAGACCTTCTCGCCCGTGCTCAGCTTGTCTGCTTCCATCAGCACATCCCTCCGAGGAGTAGGGGTCGAATCGACACTACACCTGGGCTCGGGCGGCAGCCAGCGTATTTACCAGCAGCATCGCCCGCGTCATCGGGCCGACCCCCCCGGGCACGGGGGTGATCGCCCCGGCGCGCTCGCGGGCGGAGTCGAAATCGACGTCGCCGACCAGCTTGCCGTCGACCCGGTTGGTGCCGACGTCGATCACCGTCGCCCCCGCGCGCAGCATCTCGCCGTTGAGGAGGCCGGGCTGCCCCGCGGCCGCGATCACGACGTCCGCCTCGCGGCAGACGGCCGCCAGGTCGCGAGTTCGCGAGTGGCAGTGGGTGACCGTGGCGTTCGCCGCCAGCAGCAGAGCCGCCAGGGGCTTGCCGACCAGGATCGAACGGCCGATGACGACTGCGCGGGCGCCTTCGAGCTCGACCCCGGCCTCGTGCAGGAGCTCCATCACGCCGGCCGGAGTGCACGGCGCGAACGCCCCGCGGCGGCCCTGCGTGAGCAGGCCGGCGCTGAGCGGAGTCAGGCCGTCGACGTCCTTGGCGGGGTCGATCAGCGCGATCAACGGGTCCTGGTCGAGGTGCTCGGGCAGCGGCAGCTGCAGGAGGATGCCGTGCACGCGCTCGTCGGCGTTGAGCGATTCGATCAGCTCGGCGAGCTTCTCCTGGGAGATATCGCCGCCGGGCTCGTGATGGAAGGACTCGATGCCGACCTCGGCCGAGTCCTCGCGCTTCATCCGCACGTAGACCGCCGAGGCCGGGTCGTCGCCGACGAGGATCGTCGCCAGGCCGGGCGGCGTCGACAGCCCCGCAACCTCCTCCCGCACCCGCTCGCGGATCCGCGCCGCCACCGCCTTGCCGTCGATCGTTCGCGCCGCCATCGCGCTCACCGCCTGCGGATCGGTGCGTAGTCGGCCATCAGCTTGCGCTCCGAGCCGTCGCCAGCAAAACGGACGACGACAACACCCCCCGGCTCGACCGCGGTCACCACGCCGTCGCCGAAGCTGGCGTGGACCACGTCGTCGCCGGTCTGCAGCTCCAGCGTTGGGCCGGGATCGATCGGGCTGACGGCTTCGCCCGAGGATGCGGCGCTCCAACCACCCGCCGCCCCGACCGCGCTCGACCCGCGCTCGGTCAGCTCCGCGGGCAGCTCGTCGACGAAGCGCGAGGGCAGGTTGCGCTCGGCCCGCCCAAACAATCGGCGTTCCCGGGTCCAGGCCATGTAGAGGCGGCTGCGGGCGCGGGTGATGCCGACATAACAGAGGCGCCGCTCCTCCTCCTCGCCCCCCTCTTCCAGCGCTTTCATGTGGGGGAAGGCGCCGTCCTCGCAGCCGATGATGAAGACCGTGTCGTACTCGAGGCCCTTGGCGTTGTGCAGGGTCATCAGCGTGATCGTCGACTCGTCG
Source organism: uncultured Solirubrobacterales bacterium (assembly GCA_963770315.1). Lineage (GTDB taxonomy): Bacteria > Actinomycetota > Thermoleophilia > Solirubrobacterales > 70-9 > VRUE01. The sequence goes on along the minus strand of CAVYPC010000002.1, from coordinate 1,075,041 downwards.
CGAAGCTCGTCCTGCTGGGTGTAGAGGGATATCTGCTGCAGGAACTCCTCCAGCGGGGTGAGGTCTCCCTCCCCCTCCAGCTCGCGATTGGCATCGAACTCCGCCGCGCCGTCGACCAGGGCCTCGAGGTTCTCGGCCCGGCCTTCGGCCTCGACCGTCCGTTCCGCCGCCAGTGCGTCCAGGTAGCCGCTCTCGCTCAGGGTCGCCTGCAGCAGATCGGCCACCGATGTTCCCTCGCTGCGAGCTCGCAGGCCCTCCAGCGTCTCGTGGAAGCGCGAGATCGCCTTGATCGCGGCCGCTCCCAAGCCGGGTACCTCCTCCGCCTTGCCGGCGACCTCCCAGATCGGCAAGCCGGTGGTGTTGGCGTGGGCGGCGAGCCGCCCCTGGCTCGTGTTGCCGATCCCGCGCCGCGGCGAGTTGACGACCCGCGCGAAGGAGACCTGGTCGGCGGGGTTGACCAGCAGGCTGAGGTAGGCGATCGCGTCCTTGATCTCCGCTCGCTCGTAGAACTTCGTCCCGCCGATCACCTGGTAGGGCAGCTCGAAGCGAACCAGCGTGTCCTCCAGCACCCGGCTCATCGCGTTGGTCCGGTAGAAGACGGCGACGTCCTCGCGCCGCATCCCCTCCTCCGCGCCGAGGCGCTCGATCTCGCCCGCCACCCAGCGCGCCTCCTCGTGCTCGTCGGAGAGCTCGCGCAGCTGCAGCGGCTCGCCGCCGGCGATCTCGGTCCAGAGCCGCTTCGGGCGCCGTTCCCGGTTGCGTTCCACGACCGCGTTGGCGGCGGAGAGGATGGTCTGGGTCGAGCGGTAGTTCTGCTCGAGCTTGACCACGTCCGCCTCGGGGAAATCGCGCTCGAAGTCGAGGATGTTGCGGATGTCGGCATGGCGGAAGCCATAGATCGACTGGTCCTCGTCGCCGACCACCATCAGGTTGCCGTGCTCCGCGGTGAGCAGCTGCAGCAAGCGGTACTGAGCGTGGTTGGTGTCCTGGTACTCGTCGACGAGCACGTGGCGGAAGGTCCGCCGCCAACGCTCCCGCACCTCCTCGAAGAGCTCCAGCGCGTTCACCGTCCGCACCAGCAGGTCGTCGAAGTCCATCGCGTTGGCCTCGAGCATCCGCTTCTCATAGAGGGCGTATGCCGCGGCTACGGTCTCCTCGAAGACGCTGCCCTGGGCCTGCGCGTAGGCATCGGCGTCGACGAGCTGGTTCTTGGCGCCCGATATCTGCGAGCGGATCGCCCGCGGCGGGTAGCGCTTGGGGTCGACGTGCAGCTCCTCCATGCAGCGTTTGAGCATCCGCAGCGAGTCCGACTCGTCGTAGATCGTGAACCCGCGCGAGTAGCCCAGGCGCTCGGCGTCGGCGCGCAGCATCCGCGCGCAGGCGGAGTGGAAGGTCGTCACCCACATCGCCCGCGCCGAGCGGCCGACCAGGGACTCGACCCGCTCGCGCATCTCGGTCGCGGCCTTGTTGGTGAAGGTGATCGCGAGGATCTCGCCCGGCCGCGCCTGGCCCGTCGCGAGCAGGTAGGCGATGCGATGGGTGAGGACGCGGGTCTTGCCCGAGCCGGCGCCGGCCAGGACCAGGAGCGGGCCCTCGCCGTGGCGCACCGCCTGGCGCTGCGGCTCGTTCAGCTCCGCCAGCAGGCGCTCGGCGCGATCCGCGCCCGGCTCGGTCGGGGCGCCCCCGATCTCCTCGAAAGCGTCTCTAGCGCTCTCCGCGTCTGCCTCCTGAAGCATGCGTCGAGCATAGAGAGGGCGGCGGCCGGTGGGCACTGGCGAGTTAGCCCCCGTAGAGCGCAGGAAACTCGCCAGTCAGCCGCCGGCGGAGGAGCGACCGGTACGGGGCGCCAGCCCCTCGCCGTCCTCGGGCGGAGCCGCCCCCCCGTCAAGCTCGGCGAGTCGCTCCTCGAGCTTGGATATCCGCTCCGAGAGGGTCTTTATCGCGTCGGCGATCGGGTCGGGCAGGTGGATCCAGTCGGCGTCCGGCCCCTCCGGCCGCCTCCCCTCGACCCTCACGGGGTGGCCCGGGTTGCCGACCACGGTCGAGCTGGGCGGCACGTCCTCGATGACGACCGTGTTGGCACCGATCCTGGCGCCGTCGCCGACGGCGATCGGGCCGAGCAGCTTGGCGCCGGAGCCGACCGTGATGTTGTCGCCCAGGGTCGGGTGTCGCTTGCCGGGCTGGAAGCCGGTGCCGCCGAGCGTCACCCCCTGGTAGAGCGTCACCCGCCGGCCGATTTCGGCCGTCTCGCCGATCACCACGCCGGAGCCGTGGTCGATGAAGAACTCGGGGCCGATCTTGGCCGCGGGGTGGATCTCGACCCCGGTGACGGCGCGGCTCAGGTAGGCGATGGCGCGCGGCGCCAGCGGCACGCCAGCACAGCGCAGCCGGTGAGCCACCCGGTGCGCCAACAGCGCCTGCACGCCGGCCCAGCTGGCGAGGATCTCGAAGGAGGAGACCCCCCGCGCCGCCGGGTCGCGATCGCGCGCCGCGGCGACGTCGGCCTTCAGCTCATGGATGAAACGCCTCAGAACGGTCACGGTGCGAAGAAGGGTAGGGACATGTAGCGCTCGCCCGAGTCGCAGACCACCGTCACCACCCGCTTCCCGGCCATCTCCGGCCGGCCCGCCACCTCCAGCGCCGCCTTGATGTTCGCGCCGGCGGAGATGCCCGCGAGCACCCCCTCCCGCTTCGCGGCGAGGCGCGCCGTCTCCAGCGCATCCTCGTCGGAGACCCCGATCGTCTCGTCGATCACCGAGCGGTCGAGTACCGCGGGGACGAAGCCGGCGCCGATGCCCTGGATCTTGTGCGGGCCCGGCGCCCCGCCTGAGAGCACCGGCGAGGCCAGCGGCTCGACCGCGACGACGAGCGTCTGCGGGCTGCGCTCGCGCAGGAGGCCGCCGACGCCGCTGATCGTGCCGCCGGTGCCGACCCCGGCGACGAAGGCCCCGATCTCACCGTCGGTGTCGCGCCAAATCTCCTCCGCCGTGGTCCGCCTGTGCACCGCTGGGTTGGCCGGGTTGGAGAACTGCTGCGGCATGAAGCCGCGGCGCTGCTCGCGGATCTCCTCGGCCAGCTCGACCGCCTCGCTCATCCCGCCCAGCGACGGCGTCTCGCGCACCTCGGCGCCGTAGGCGCGCAGCAGCTTCGCCCGCTCCCGGCTCATCCCCTCGGGCAGAGTCAGGATCAGCTCGTAGCCGCGCGCGGCGCAGACCATTGCCAGCGCGATCCCGGTGTTGCCACTAGTCGGCTCGACGATCACCGAGCGTCCCCGCTCGATCAGCCCCTCCTCCTCGGCCGCGTCGATCATCGCCACGCCGATCCGGTCCTTGACCGAGCCACCGGGATTGAAGTACTCGAGCTTGGCGCAGACCTCGCCGGGCAGCCCCTCGCCGAGTCGTCGCAGCGAGACCAGCGGCGTGTCGCCCACCGCAGCCGAGGCCTCAGCCCCGATTCTCATCGCACCCCCTTATCTGCGCTCACAAGCGCGACCCTACCGCGAGCATCAACCCGCGAACTCGGGCGAGAGCGCGTGGCGGTCCAGCAGGTATCGCACGATCCCGTCCTCGTCGTTGGAGCCGACGACCTCCGATGCGCTCTCCAGCACCTCGGGGTGCGCGTTCGCCGGCGCGACACTGTGCGCAGCGACGGCAAACATCGAGAGGTCGTTGAGGTGATCGCCGCAGGCGACGACCCCTGCGCCCGCGTTCCCCGACGCCGCGAGCAGCTCCGGGATCGCGGCCCCCTTGACCGCGCTTCGGTGCTGGACCGTTATTTCGGTCCAGCCGGGCCAGTACACGTTGGCGGCGCTGTGCACGATCGCCCCCTCTCCGGCCACCCCGCGAAGTCGCTCTGCCAGCGCCGCTGCCTCCCCGTCGAGGGCGAAGGTGGTGATCTGGGCGACCTCCTCGGCCCGCGCCACGCGCAACAGGTCCTCGCAGGGCGCCAACCGCGGATCGCGGTACCTCCGCTTCTCCTCCACATACCAGCTGGTCGACTCGTTAGTGCGCGGGCCGAAGTGAACGCCATCGCGACTGCCGTCCCAGGTCGAGACCACGGGGTCGTTGCCGGTCTCCAGGATCGCCTCGACCGCCGCGCAGGCCTCGGCTCGAGAGAGGACGTTGCAGACGAGATGACGCCCGCTCTCGAGCTCCGAGACGAAGGCCCCGTTGAGCTCGATCACCGGCAGCCGGATCCCCACCCCGGCGAGAAGCGCGCGCATACCCGGAGTGCCGCGAGCGCTGGCAACGGTCAAGCTCACGCCGGCCGCCAGGAGCAGGTTGAGCCCATTCCTCGAGAACTCGCTGAGAGTGCCGTCCGAGCGCAACAGCGTTCCATCCAGGTCGCAGACGTAGATCATGGGTCCTCGCTCAGCTTGTTGGCGTACAGGGAGAGACCGCCGAGCCTTTGATCAGGGTGGTGGCGGGCACGCCGGGTTCATGCGCTTCGTTTTTGAAGAGGGCCAGGATTCTTGAGTGGACGGGCCTGGGGGTTAGATCAAGTGGACGGCGCCGGGGGTTAGATCAGGCGGACCGATTTCAGGGGGTCGGGCCAAGGGCCCCAGCGCCAAGAACAAACCTCCAACGGCGGCACCAGCTTCAATTCGGCTCCGCATCTTATGGGCTATGGCTGCGGAGACGCCGATGGGCAACTTGGTAGACGGTCTCGGCATTCGACTCGCGAGGATGGTGGCGGACTCCGAACGCGAAGGCACGCAGTGCCACCGGACGATTCGGGTGCTTCACCGCAACAAAGACCACTCCGAAGCGGCCGTCCGGCCAAGGCACGTATGTCTTGGCGCAGCCACCGAGCATTGTCCCGTCCTGCCCTTCGTCGTGGCAGGCCTTGAGCCGAGAATGCGGGATGCCGCCTTCGCGGCGTAACTCTTGCGGAACGCCTCCAGCGCCCCTACTGCACCTTCTGACAGGCGCTCAAGGTCCTCGGAGAGGGCGTCCTCATCGAAGCCAACCGGAAAGACAGGCTCCGGTCGGGTCTGCGTCACGCTCAGCCCTCGGCGTCGGTTGGCAACGACCCAAAGTGCCGGTCGAATTCCTCGGGGCTCAATCGCTCCTCGCCGTGGCGGGCAAGGATTGCCTCCACTGAAGTGTCGCGGCCTTCAACAGCCTCAAGCGCTGCCAGTGCCGCATCCACCCGCTCCTCAGGCAAATGATCCAGAACAGCGCGGGCTTTCTCCCGGGTCGTCACGATTCAAATGGTAGCCGGGCGACAGGCAGCCGGTAATGAGCGGACGAAGCCAAACAGACACCGCTTGGACAAGCCAAATCCCAATGCTTGTGCGACCCGGCTAGACGAGGTATTTTGCGCCGTCGTCAAGCCAGCACCATCACTTCTGCTCGCCAGGCTCCTCATCCTCGGTCATGATTTCAACTGCTGCGATCGCATCAATGATCATGCAGATCGAGCTGATGGCCCAGCCCGCCTCGGCTCGATCGACGTTCTGACCGTGCTTCACCCTTTGCCCCTGGTCATACGCAGCATTAACTATGGGCTCAGCAGCCTTGCGGATTGGTTTCTTTCCATTGCCTATAGCGCGGGAATGAAAGAAAAATGAAAGCTGCCGCTTGCAGTCATCCCTCCCCGGTTCTTGCTCGCCAGGCGGAAGATCCCGCTGAGGGTCGTAGGCGACCTTTGCAACGGCCTTCAATAGGCGGTCACAACGTGCCCCCAAGGCGTTGTAGTCCTCGGATCCGGTCGCCTGTCGAAAAGCTTCGCGGACCTTTCTGAGTTCGCTACGAATCTCCGGCAAGTCCCCCAGCGAGGAACTGAGCGGCTGCTCCCCGGCCAGCTCGTCGTCGGTCCATTCGATGCGCCCCTCGATTAAACGGCAGGGCGCCTTCTGTTTCGAGAAAATCGTATTGAGCCAAGCCGGATCGGGACCGTGCCAAACGGTCCCGACGTATTGGGTCCCGGCGTCTTCCAGCGCTTTCAGGTCCAACAGTCCCCACCCGGTCTCGACGAAAACGGCGAATAGCTCATCGGGAAGAACCATCGGAACGATCAACCCTGGGAAGCGCTGCACGGCGTCCTTGACGACTCCGGCAGCCAATGCGGGATCAGCATGGAATGGCGCGGTGTCTTGCTGGGCCACCTCGGCGGCAAGGGAGTTCCCGAACTCCATCCAACCAAAGGTCCGAAATCGTCTTCGACCCGTCTCACGATGCTTCCTGCCCCCGCAAATGCCTCTCTCTCAGCGAACTCCTGCCAGATCTGCTCTCGGCTGAATCCGCGTTTTTCAAAACCCATCAAGACAAGCTGCCTGGCGTCATGGTTTATCCGGGTCGGAAGCACAGATTTGAGGCTATAACCCACGCGACCCAGCAACCAGGCCCTGCGAGGCAAGGTCAGCGTCAGTTCGCCGAGACCGGTTAGCGGGCTTCGGTGCGCCAGTCGTGCGCCAGCCCGACCGGAAACAAGCGGCCCCAGCCGGACCGACAACCGCTTAAACAAGCGGAATCGCAGTCCCACTGCCCGCCCGATCTAAATGAAGTACATCCCCGAGCCGGCCTCCTCGGCCTCGCGACGTGCGACTTCGGCGATCGTCGTCTGGCCGAAGACCTTGCGCAGCGCGGTGACGCCCTCGGCCCAGATCCCGCCCGCCTCGTCGGCCTCCTGCCCGACCTTGCCATCGAGGGTCTGAACGACCTCAAGGACGGTGATCTCATCGGCCGGCCGGGAGAGGGTGTAGCCGCCCTTCATGCCGCGGTGGCTGGTCAGCAGCCCGGCTCGGCGCAGGGTCGAGAAGAGCTGCTCGAGGAACTGCTCGGGGATGCGGCGCCGCTCGGCCAGCTCCTTGATCGGCACCGGCCGCTCGCCCGAACGGGCCAGCTCGGCCATCGCGACCACGGCGTAGCGCGACTTGGAGGTGATGGAAATCACAAGCTCCTTTCTACCGCACGACGCGGACCCGGCTGAGTTAGGATCGAAGAGTCCCGAGCGAGCGCCCCCATTGTCTTGTGATCGACCCCCACCCGCTGGTGCGGCTGGGCGTGCGTGAGGCCCTGGCCGGCGACTTCGAGATCCACGAGAGCGAGACCCGCGGCGAGGCCCTCGGCCTGGTCCGGGACATCGGCAGCGTCGACGTCGCGATCGTCGACCTGCGGCGCGGGCTCGGCGAAGACGATGGCGCCATACACGGAAGCGAGGCGATCCGGACACTGCACAAGACCGCGCCCGGGATGGGCATCGTCGCCCACGGCGACCGTCCCGACCGCTACCTCGCCTCGATCGCCCTGCAGGCGGGGGCCAGCGCCTACGTAGCCCGCACCGCCGGCGCCGAGCTGATGGCCAAGGCTGCTTGGGCCGCGCTGGAACAGGAACGGTTCGTCGATCCGGCGGTGCCGCCGCGGGGCAGCCGCGGCAAGCTGACCCGGCGCCAGCGCGAGATCCTGCAGCTGCTTGCCGACGGCGGCTCGACCGTCGCCGCGGCGCGCGACCTCGGCCTCAGCGAGGAAACGATCAAGACTCACACCAAGAACGCCCTCGGCCGGCTCGGCGCAAGGAACAGGACTCACGCCATCGCGATAGCGCTGCGCGAGTCCCTGATCGACTAGGCCGGGGCGTTTTAGATCCAGCCGCGGTCGCGCGCGGTGAGCACCGCCTGGGCGCGATCGACGGCGCCGATCTTGCCGTAGACGTTGTGCAGATGGGTGCGGATGGTCGAGACCGAGAGCTGCATCTCACCGGCGATCTGCTTGTAGACCATGCCCTCGGAGAGGTGCCGGAGCACGTCCAGCTCCCGGTTCGACAGCGGGCAGGGCTCGCTGACGCGGGACTCGGCCTCGCGCGGGTAGGGAAGTTCGTAGAGCAGCTCGCGCAATCCCTCGCTCCCCAGCCCGCACCGCTTCGCGCTCTCGCGCAGGCGCTCGGCGGTAACAGCCTCGCCCTGGGCGTAGTGGGCGACCATGTCGGCGGTGGCGACGATCGCGGCGAGGCCCTCGGCGTCCTCGGAATGGTGGCGCTCGATCGCCACGGCGATCCGCGGCGAGACGTTCCAGCGCCGTGCCAGCACTCCGCCGACCAATGCGTGGTCGATGCCGAGCTGGTCGCGTTCTTCCCGCAGGCGCTGCTCCGGCGCGCGGGAAGTGGCATCGAAGTAAGTCTTGCGGCCGGGGTGGAGCCTGGAGATCACCAGCCGCCCGATGTCGTGCAGGAGGGCGGCGACGATCAGCTCGTCGCGATCGTCCCAGCCGACCTCGCGCCCGATCCGAGCCGCTGCCTGCTGGGTGGCAAGCGCGTGAACCCGGAACTGCTCGGGCTTCAGCTCCCAGCCGCCGTTGGACTCGAAGAAGTCGAATACCGGCGCGGTGCCGGCGATCGCCAGCACTCCGGACGGCTTGAGGACATCGACTGCCTCAGGAACGCTGCCGATGTTGCCGCCGCCACCGGCGCGGTTGGCGAAGCGCAGGACGGCGATCGTCAGGGCGACATCCGCCTCGACCGCCTCCACCAGCTCGCCGATACGGGCCGTCTCGGCCGTTGCGGCCTGCATCACGCGGGCCCGGGACTCGATCAGAGCGGGGAATTTCTCCACCGCCTCGAATGCGGCGGCAAGTCGGGCGCCGGGGGCGGCAGGGGCCGTGCCACGCGGGGCATCGGCGCTCTTGACCTTCCCGTTGCTTTGCGTTTTGGTCGATGACATGGCGGGGGTGCTCCGCCCCCTTCATCGACAGCAGAGGACGCACGGTTTAGCCTCTGCCTCCCCATTAATGGGGTGGAATTCATGTTTACTTATCCACTGCGGCAAGCAAATGGATCGCTCGTTGTCCGTCAGGGCTTAAGGCGGCCGATGGCCGCATCGATACGCCGCAACGATTCCTCGCGGCCCAGCACAGCCAACGATTCGAAGATGCCGGGCGAGACCGTACCGCCGCTGATCGCGACCCGGATCGGTTGATATACCCGTCCCGGTTTGACGCCAAGGCGCTCGGGCAGCGGCGCCAACGCCGCCTCCACCGCCGTGGAGTCGAAGCCGTCCGCCGCGTCGAGCGCCAGGAAGGCCGCCTCCAGCGCCTCGAGGGCGCCCTCTTTCATCGTCTTGCGCCACGCCTTCTCGTCCTCGACCGGCGACCCGAAGAGGAAGCGGATCAGCGGCCATACCTCCTCCAGCGTCTGCGCTTTCTCCTGCACGATCTCGCAGGCTGCCCGCAAGCGCTCGTCGGCGTCACGCCCGAGGTGCGCGGCGACAGCATCGACGTACCCCTCGAGCGGCATCTCCCGCATGTAGCGGCCGTTGACCCAGCGCAGCTTCTTCTCGTCGAAGATCGCCGCCGCCTTGCCGACGTCCTCGACCCGGAAGCGCTCGACCAGCTCCGCCGTCGGGATCAGAGTCGCGTCGTCGTCGGCCCCCCAGCCAAGCAGGGCGAGGTAGTTGCGAACCGCCGCCGGCAAGTAGCCCGCCTGGCGCAGCTCCTGCACCGAGGCGGCGCCGTGGCGCTTGGAGAGCTTGCGCCCGTCGGGGCCGTGCAGCAGCGGCAGGTGCGCGTAGCGCGGCTGCTCGAAGCCGAGCGCGTCCAGCACCAGCAGCTGCTTCGGCGTGTTGGAGAGATGGTCGTCGCCGCGCACGACGTCGGTGATGCCCATTTCCGCGTCGTCGACGGCGACCGCGAAGTTGTAGAGGACGGTGTCGTCGCCGCGGGCGATGACGAAATCGTCGTAGCTGCGGTTGGGGAAGCTGACCGGGCCGCGGATCAGGTCCTCGACGACGGTCTCGCCCTCGTCGGGTACCCGGAGCCGTACCGCGGCACCCGGCTGTTCGCTTGGCGTCCCCCGGTAACCCCGACCCGCACCATGCTCTGCCTTCCATGCCTCGACGTCCTTTGCCGTCGCCGTGTCGCGGTAGGCGGCACCGCTCTCGAGCAGCCGCCGCAGCGCCGCCCCGTGACGGTCCGAGCGCGAGGCCTGCGAGACCGGCCCCTCGTCCCAGTCGAGCTCGAGCCAGCGCAGCGCGTCGAGGATCTGTGCGACGTTCTCCTCGGTCGAGCGCTCGCGGTCGGTGTCCTCGATCCGCAGCACCAGCGAGCCGCCGTCGTGGCGCGCCGCGAGCCAGTTGTAGAGTGCCGTCCTCGCCCCGCCGATGTGCAGCGCACCGGTCGGCGAGGGAGCAAATCTCAAACGGGGGTTATCGCTTGTCATGTTGATCGGGGCGCACGTCTCCACCGCGGGTGGACTCGCCAACGCGATCGAGCGCGGCGAGGAGCGCGGCTGCGAATCTATCCAGATCTTCAACCAGAGCCCGCGGATGTGGCGGCCGACGAAATACGGCCCTGACGATTTCGCCGCGTTTCGCGAGGCAATGGACTCCTCCGGAGTCGAAGCCGTGGTGATCCACGCCGTCTACCTGATCAACTGCGCGAGCAAGGACAAAGAGCTGCGCAAGAAGTCCCTGGCTTCGCTCACCCACGCGCTGCGGATCGGCGACGGGATCGGCGCCGCCGGCGTCGTCCTGCACCCCGGCGCGCAGAAAGGCGAGGCGCTGGGGCCATCGATCAAGCGGGCGTCCAAGGTCATCGCCGCGGCCCTGAAAGACAGCGAGAGCTGTCCGCTTCTGCTCGAGCAGACCGCCGGGCACAAAGGCCTGCTGGGCCGCGACTTCGATCAGACCGCTGAGCTCATCGACCTCGCCGGGAGCGGCAAGCGCCTCGGCCTCTGCCTCGACTCCTGCCACCTCTTCGTCCAAGGCTACGACGTAACCGACGCAGAGCACCTCAGCGCGGTCGTCGACGAAGCCGACGAGAAGGTGGGCCTCGGCCGCCTCCGCTGCCTCCACGTCAACGACGCCGCCGCCCCGCTCGGCTCCTGCCGCGACCGCCACGCCAACCTCGGTCAGGGCGAGATGGGCAAACAGGGCCTCGCCGCCTTCCTCTCCGAGCCGCGCTTTGAGGGCCTGCCGGCGACGCTGGAGACGCCGGGGCCGAGCAAGAAAGGGCCCGATAGGAAAGAAGTGACGGCGGCTAAGCGTCTGAGAAAGACCGGGCTCAAACGGCGCATGGCCTAAGGGACGGCGATCTGTCCTCGCGGGAATTGATGTCGCACGCGCGCTATGCGCGCTTAGCGACTGTGTTGGAGCGCGGCTTCGCCGCGCAATCACGAGATTGCATGTCGCCGCTTCGCGACATTCCCGCGAGAACAGATCGCCGTCCCTCCCGCCGAGCGTCATTGGGAACCCAGCTAAAGCCATACGCCCGGCTCACTTCAGCAACCGGCGCCTTGCCAGCTCACCGTAGAGAGCTGGCGCCGACTGGGCCTCTTCAGCTTGAGCTGGGGCGTCGGGTCGAGAGCGTCCCGAAGCTGCGTGTGGAGAGGCGGGGCGGTTGGCCTCTGGGCGAATGTCGCGAAGCGGCGAAATGCAATCTGTCCCCTGCGCCGCGTTAGCGGCGCTCAGACATAGTCGCCAAGCGCGCATAGCGCGCGTGCGACATCAATTCCCCCAGAGGCCAACCGCCCCGCCTTCCCCACCGGAGGTTCGGACCTATTTGACGTGAACGCCCGAGATCGCGCGGCTGATGACCAGGCGCTGGATCTCAGAGGTGCCCTCGAAGATCGTGTAAATCTTCGCGTCGCGGTGCATCCGCTCGACCGGGAACTCGCGCGTGTAGCCGTTGCCGCCTAGAATCTGGATCGCCCGCTCGGTTGACCAGACAGCGACCTCGCCGGCCTTCAGCTTCGACATCGAACCCTCGGCATTATCGAATTTATGGCCGCTGCGCCCCATCCAGGCGGCGCGCCAGACGAGCAGCCGGGCGGCGTCGATCTCCATCTTCATGTCGGCCAGGGTGAAGGCGATCGCCTGGTTCTCGATGATCGCCTTGCCGAACTGCTGCCGCTCTTTGGCGTACTCGAGCGCGTACTCGTAGGCGGCACGGGCGATGCCGATCGCCTGCGCGCCGACCGTCGGCCGGCTAGCCTCGAAGGTCTGCATCGCCGCCTGCGATTTCGAGCTCTTGCCCTCGCGCACCCGGGCCAGGCGCTCGTCGAGCTTCTCTTTGCCGCCCAGCAGGCATGAGCCGGGGATGCGGCAGTCGTCGAGGTGGACGTCGGCGGTGTGGGAGGCACGCAGGCCGTGCTTCTTGACCTTGGCGCCCTGCTCGCAGCCCTTCGTTCCCGGCGGGATCACGAAGGCGGCGTGACCGCGCGAGCGCAGCTCGCGGTCGACCGAGGCGATCACGACGTGGACGTCGGCGATGCCGCCGTTGGTCGCCCAGGCCTTCTGGCCGTTCAGCACCCACTCGTCGGTCGCCTCGTCGTACTTCGCGGTCGTCCGGATCGCCGCCACGTCGGAGCCCGCATCCGGCTCCGAAGAGCAAAAAGCGGCCACCTTGGGGTCCTCGGCGGTGCCGAAGCACTGCGGAATCCACTCACCCATCTGCTCCGGGGTTCCCTGCCCGAAGATCGCGGCGACGGCGAGCGAGGTGCCCATGATCGCCATGCCGATGCCGGCGTCGCCCCAGAACAGCTCCTCGTTGGCGATCGGCAGCGTCAGGCCGGTGTCGTCGCCGAAGAACTGGCCGAGCGCTTCAAAGCCGTAGAGGCCGATCTTGGCGGCCTCCTGGATCACCGGCCAGGGGGTCTCCTCGCGCTCGTCCCATTCCTCCGCGGCCGGCCGGACGACGCCCTCGGCGAAGCCATGCACCCAGTCGCGGATGTCCTGCTGGTCCTGGTTGAGCTCGAGCGTGAACTTGGGACCGTCAGTCCCGGCGCCGTCTGCCGTCGCGTCCGCCACGAGCTGCTCTGCCTCTGCCACTGCCGAAGAATCGTTCATGGGCGCGATTCTACATTGAATAGTGTCGTCGTTACACGCCGGGCGGCTCGGAGGCGAGATCGCGCAGGTCGAACGCGCGCAGCCCCTCGGGCCCCCCGTCGGTGCAATCGAAGAAGCGCCGGTTGACGCAGTCGTACTCCGGGCCCGAGCCAAGATAGGCGCGCTCGACCGTGAAGGGGCAGTGGGGCAGCGCGGCGCCGGTCATCTTGACGCCGCCGAAGCCGCCCGGCTGCAGCACCGCGTCGAGCTCGACCTTGGCGCCGAAGACCTCCTGCATGCAGCCGACGTACTGGGTGCCGGTCAGCCCGTCGACGAAGCTGTAGAGGAAGCGACAGCCGATCTCGACACAGCCCCGCGGCTCGACCATCTTGTCGCAGAAGGAACGGCACTGACGACACTCGCCCGTTTTCTCGCGCGTGGCAGGCACACCAGAAGTCTAGGCAGCCAGGGCGTCGGCGCCTAGGACGTGGTCCAGCTCGGCGAGCAGCTTGCTGGAGGGGCGAACCTTGAACTCGTCGCCCAGCTTCCATTCCGTCGCCTTGCCGTCCTTGCCCTGGATCGCCAGGTAGACCTCCGCCTCGCCCTTGTGGTCGGCGATGACCGTCTTCAGTTCTTCCAGCAGATGCGGATTTTCGAGGCTGGCCGAGACGATCGTCACCTTCACCGGCTCGGCCGGCGCCGCCGCCGCAGCGCTGGCCCGGGCGATCTCCTCGCCGTCGGGTTCGAACCGCTCGGCTTCCTGCACGACGAGCTTCGTCTCGCCGCGATCCTTGTGGTCGATCCGGCCGCGGACGAGGACGACCGCGTCGGGCGCGATCGCCGTCGCGCTCTCCGCCTGGTCGGCCTTGAAGACCAGCATCTCGACCTGACCCTCGACGTCGTCGAGGGTCGCGAACATCATCTGGTTGCCGCTCTTGGTGCGGATCTTCTTGCAGTCGGTGACGATCCCGCCGACGGTCACCCAAGCGCCGTCCTGCTTGCTCGCCAGATCGGCCAGGCTGCAATCGACCCGGGCGCGCAGCGCCTCGCGCACCTCAGAGAGCGGGTGGGAGGAGAGGTAGGTGCCGAGCGTCTCCTTCTCCATCGCCAGCAGCTCGCGGCGCTCGAACTCGACCGCCGAGATCGGCGGCCGGTGCTGAGCGCTGGAGCCGCCGTCCCCTCCCCCGCCCTGCGCCCCGTCGCCGAAGTCGAAGATCGAGCCCTGGCCGAGCTGGGCGTCCTCCTGCGCTTTCTGCCCGGCCGATTGCGCCGCCGGCAGGGCCTCGAGCATGCCCATGCGGGTTGCCTCGGTGGAGTCGAGGGCGCCGCACTTGATCAGGCATTCGATCGCCCTTTTGTTGACGGCACGCGAGTCGACCCGCTCGCAGAAGTCCCAGATCGAGGCGATCGGGGCGTCCTCGCGGGCGCGCAGGATCGCCTCGACCGCGCTGTGGCCGACGTTCTTCACCGCGTCGAGCCCGAAGCGGATCGCCTTCTCGTTGACGACGAAACTGTGGTCGGAGGAGTTGACGTCGGGCGGCAGCACGTCGATCCCCATCTCCGCGCAGCGGTTGACGAAGAACGGCACCTTGTCTTTGGTGTTCATCACCGAGGAGATCACGGCCGCCATATACTCGGCCGGATAGTTGGCCTTGAGGTAGGCGGTGCGGTAGGAGATCAGCCCGTAGCAGGCGGCGTGGGACTTGTTGAAGGAGTAGTCGGCAGCCGCTTCGTTCAGCTTCCAGAGATCCTTGGCGACGTTGGAGGCGGTTTGGGATTCGGCCAACCCCTGCATGAATTTGTCCTTCATCGTCGCCATCAGGTCGCGCTTCTTCTTGCCGATCGCCTTGCGCAGGTCATCCGCCTCGGCGCCCGAGAAGCCGGCCATCGAGCGGGCGATCTCCATCAACTGCTCCTGGTAGATGACGCAGCCGTGGGTCTCCTCGGTGATCGCCCGCAGTCGCGGGTCGGGGTAGCGCACGGTCGAGGGGTCCCGCTTGCCCTTGGCGTAGGCGGGGATGTAGGCCATCGCGCCGGGCCGGTAGAGGGCGCCGAGGGCGACGATGTCAGCGAACTCGGTGGGCCCCACCTTGCGCAGGGCGTCGCGCATCCCTTCCGACTCGAACTGGAAGACGCCGGTCGAGTCGCCCGCCGCGAGCATCGCGTAGGTCTTCGCGTCGTCGATCGGGATCTTCTCCATGTCGACCCGCTCGCCCCGCGAGCGCTCGATAATGTCGATCGCGTCCTCGATCACGTCGAGGTTGCGCAGGCCGAGGAAGTCCATCTTCAGCAGCCCCATCTCCTCGATCGGGCCCATCGAGTACTGGGTGACGATCTTGTACTGGCGCTCCGGCTTGCCCGAGCCGTTCCCGTTCCCGCTCGCCGCCGGCGCGTTGCGATCCTCCGCCAGCTGCAGGGGGACCACCTCGTGCAGCGGCCGGTCGGCGATCACGACCGCGGCGGCGTGGATCGAGTTGTTGCGGATGATCCCCTCGAGCCCCTGGGCGACGTCGATGATTCGTTTCGCGTCGGGCTCGGCGTCGTAGGTCCGTTTCAGCTCCTGGCCGGCCCTGAGGCATTCCTCGAAGGAGGGGCTGCGGCCCATGATCGGCTCCGGGATCTGCTTGGCGAGGCGATCGCCGCTGCCGTAGTCGAAGCCGAGCACGCGAGCGGCGTCGCGGGTCGCCGCGCGCGGCGCCATCTTGCCGAAAGTGATGATCTGGGCGACCGATTCGCGGCCGTACTTGTCGCCGACGTAGCGGATCATCCGCTCGCGGCCGCGGACCGAGAAGTCGATGTCGATGTCCGGCATCGATTTGCGGCCGGGGTTGAGGAAGCGCTCGAAGATCAGGCCCTCGGCGAGCGGGTCGAGGTCGGTGATCCTGAGCGCGTAGGAGACGATCGAGCCGGCCGCCGAGCCGCGGCCTGGGCCGACGGCGACGCCGTTTTCCTTGGCGTAGCGGACGAAGTCCCAGACGATCAGGAAGTAGGAGGAGAAGCCCATCTCCTCGATCACGCCCAGCTCGAACTCCATCCGCTCCACCGCCTCTGCCGGCGCTGGGTCGCCGTAGCGGGCGCGCAGGCCCTCGCCGGCGATCCTGCGCAGCATCGCCTCCGGCTCCTCGCCGTCCTCGGTCGGGTAGCGCGGCAGCAGCAGGCTGCCCAGCTCGATGTCCAGCGAGCAGCGCTCGGCGATCTCCAGCGTCGTCGGGATCGCCTCCGGCCACTCGGCGAAGGACTCGGCCATCTCCTCGTTGCTCTTGAGGAAGAACTCGTTGGTGTCGAAGCTCATCTTCGGCGCCTCGAGAGTGGACTTGGTCTGCACGCAGAGCAGCGCGGCGTGGTTATTGAAGTCCTCGCGGCGCAGGTAGTGGACGTCGGCGGTTCCGACCAGCGGCCGCTTCAGCTCGCGGGCGAAGCGGACGATCCCCTGGTTGGCCTTCTCCTGCTCGTCGATGCCGTTTTTCTGCACCTCGAAGTAGACCTGCTCGGGGCCGAAGGCCTGGATCAGGTCGTCGAGGTGGGCGCGGGCATCGTCCTCGCGCTCTTCGACCAGGCGGCGGCAGAAGCGCGAGGCGAGGCAGCCGGTGAGGGCGATCACCCCCTCGGAGTGGGCGGCGAGCTGCTCCATATCGACGTTGGCCTTGCCCCGCGAGAAGCCCTCGAGGAAGCCGGCGGAGGTGAGCTTGACCAGGTTGGCGAAGCCGGTGTCGCTCTCGGCCAGCAGCGTCAGGTGGTTGCGCTCGTACTTGGGCTTCTCCTTGATCGTCTTGACGTCGTCGACCAGGTAGGCCTCGAGCCCGGCGATCGGCTTGATCCCGTGCTTGCGGCAGGCCTTGTAGAGGTCGACGGCACCGTTCATCACGCCGTGGTCGGTCAGCCCCAGGGCAGGCTGCCCCATCTCGGCCGCGCGTGCCGCCATCGCATCGATCTTGCAGGCGCCGTCGAGCAGCGAGTACTCGCTGTGGGCATGGAGGTGGACGGCGGCGGGCGAACTCACGGGCTGGGTCCGATCATCGCAACCGGAGCAGATGCCAACTGCCCCGGAAGAGGGACCTTCCCCGCTATGTCCGTGCCTAAATTCACACTAAAAGCACGCGGGGAGATGTCACAGCCGGGCTAACATCGATCAGATGCTTGCCACCGAGACCGATCCAAGCGGGGGCCGGGTGCTCGTCGTCGAGGACGACGAGGAGATCGCGGACGTGCTGCGCCGGTCCCTGCGCAACGAGGGCTATGAGGTGAGGACGTCGGGCGATGGAGTCGACGCGCTGGACGTGGCCGCCGGCTTCGTGCCGGACCTGGTCGTGCTCGACCTCGGCCTGCCGCGACTCGACGGGGTTGAGGTCTGCCGGCGGCTGCGCGCCGACAGCGACGTGCCGATCCTGATGCTGACCGCACGGGCGGAAACCGAGGATCGGGTCGATGGCCTCGACAGCGGCGCCGACGATTACCTGGTGAAGCCGTTCGAGCGCAAGGAGCTGCTCGCCCGGATCCGCGCATTGCTGCGCCGGCGCCCGCCCCGCGGCTCCGCCTCGCTGCAGGTCGGCGACCTCACCCTCAACCCCGACACGCGCGAGGTGCAGCGCGGAGAGCGGGACATCGAGCTGACCAACCGCGAGTTCGAGCTGCTCGAATACCTGATGCACAATGAGCGCCTCGTCGTCTCGCGCGAGCGCCTGCTCGACGAGGTCTGGGGCTATGACCCGATGGCGGCGACGAACACGATCGACGTCTTCATCTCGAACCTGCGTCGCAAGCTCGAGGCCGGCGAGGAGACGCGGCTCCTGCACACCAAACGCGGCGCCGGCTACGTCCTTAAGGCTTAGGCGGGCGGCGTGCTGCGGCCAGGAAATTGGCCAGTGCGCTGGCGCCTCGCCGGGGTCTCCGCCGGGTTGACTCTGGCGATCCTGGTGCTGTTCGGAGCGATCATCGGCAACCTCGCCGCACAGCGCATACGCGACGACTTCAACCGCGAGATGAAGGGCGCCGTCTCGACCCTCGCCTCGCATGTGCAGATAGTCGACACGATCACCAACACGCTGATCGTCCGCGAGCCCGACCTGGGGGACTTCGTCAGCCCCAACGACGCATCCGTACGGATCTACGATGCGCGCCGGCAGCAGCTCGACGCCAGCCCCAACGCGGCCGCGCTCGGCCCGCCGATCCCCGGCGTCCACCACATCGGCGAGATGCGCGTCGTCACCGCCGTCCTGCGCAGCCGCCAGAGCGGCCGGGTCGCCGGCTACGTCCAGTACGGCCGCAACGAGCAGCACCTCGACTCGACCATCGACCGCCTCTGGCTGTTCATCGCCGCGGGGGTGCTGGGCGCGACCCTCCTCGCCAGCCTCGCCGGGATGGCGATCGCCCGGCGGGCGATGCAGCCGATCTCCTCGCTCACCGCCACGGCGCGCAAGATCGCCGACACGGGCGACCCATCCGCTCACATGCCGCAGCCGCGCGTCGACGACGAGGTCGGCACGCTGGCAAAGACGCTGGAGCAGATGCTCCGCTCCCTCGACGCCGCCCGCGCCGAGCGCGAAACGGCACTGAAGAGGCAGCGCGAGTTCGTCGCCGACGCGTCGCACGAGCTGCGCACCCCCCTGACCAGCATCCTCGCCAACCTGGAGCTGCTGCAGACGTCGCTGGAGGAGACAGCCCTGGAGGACGAGCAGGCGATGGTCGACTCCGCGCTGCGCTCCTCGGGCCGCATGAGCCGCCTGGTCGGCGACCTGCTGCTGCTCGCCCGCGCGGACGCCGGCCGGATCGGCGTCCGCACCGATTGCGATCTGGCCGAGGCCGCCGGCAACGCGGCAGCGGAGGTCGCACCGACGATCGGCGAACGCACGCTGCGGGTCGACAACGAGCGCCCGCTTCCCGTCGCCGGCAACCCCGACGAGCTGCACCGCATGATCCTCAACCTGCTCGACAACGCCGTCCGCCACACGCCGCCGGGATCGACAATCGAGCTGCGGCTCCGCACCGAGGGCGGCGACGCGGTCGTCGAGGTCGCCGACGACGGCCCCGGCGTGCCGCCGGAACTGCGCGCGCAGATATTCGAGCGCTTCGTCCGCGGCGAGGGCCCGGCCGACACCGCGGTCGGCGGCGGCAGCGGCCTCGGGCTGGCGATCGTCAGCGCCGTCGCGACCTCGCACGGCGGCAGCGCCAAGGTCGGCGAGTCCGAGCTCGGCGGGGCTCTCTTCAGCGTGCGGATGCCGCTGCGCGGCCCCAAATCTGAGCAGACAATTAACCCAGCTTTAGACCGGCTTTAGCGCGCGGTCCTAGTTTTCCCCGCGGACGAGACACAAGGGCCCGCCGGTTCTCCCCAACGCGACCGGCGGGTCCTATTTTTTGATCCGGCCTTATACCTCGACGACGACGGGCAGGATCATCGGGCGACTGCGCAGCTTGTCGTAGATGAGCTTGGCGATCGTGTCGTGGAGGTCTTCCTGAATCAGGTGAACCTCTCTGGTGCCGGCCTCGGCGGCGTCCTCGAGCGAGTCCTCGACCACGTCCTTCAGCTCTTCCACG
The DNA here is from genome assembly GCA_963770315.1 of uncultured Solirubrobacterales bacterium. GTDB lineage: Bacteria > Actinomycetota > Thermoleophilia > Solirubrobacterales > 70-9 > VRUE01. The sequence goes on along the minus strand of CAVYPC010000002.1, from coordinate 1,055,753 downwards.
AGCGACTCCCCCTCGTCTGGCAGGGCGACGCCGCGCACGGTCACCTCGGGATCGGCGACGACGCTGCCGTCGTCGGCGGAGATCGTGGCGACGACGATGAAGATGCCGTCGGCCGAAATCTCGCGTCGATCGCGCAGCGCCACGTCATCGGGCTCGCCGACGTTGACGCCGTCGACGTAGACCACACCGGCATGGATGTCCTCGCCGAAGCGGGCTCCGCTCGCGTCGAGCTCCAGCGGCAGGCCGTTGCGGCCCTGAAAGACGTTCTCGGGGTCGATGCCGACCGAGTGAGCCAGTTCGGCGTGCAGTCGCAGGCGCTGGTGATCGCCGTGGATCGGCATCACGTAGCGGGGTTTGGTCAGGTTCAGCATCAGCTTCAGCTCCTCCTGCCAGCCGTGGCCAGAGGCGTGGATCGGCGCCTGTTTCGCGGTCACGACCGAAGCGCCGATCTCGTAGATGCGATCGATCGTTTCGTTCACAGCGCGCTCGTTGCCAGGCACCGGCGTGGCGGAGAAGACGACCGTGTCGCCGGAGTGCAGCTCGACGTCGCGGTGGTCGTTGTTGGCCATGCGCCGCAGCGCCGAGAGCGGCTCCCCCTGACTGCCGGTGGAGATCACGATCACCTTCTCGTCGGGGAAATCCTCGATCTCGCGCGGCTGGATGAAGAGCCCGGAGGGCGCCTTGGCGATACCCAGGCTCGAGGCGATGTTGAAGTTCTTGCGCATCGAGCGGCCGACCAGGGCGACGCGGCGGTCAAGCTTGACCGCGGCGTCGATCACCTGCTGGACGCGGTGGATGTTGGAGGCGAAGGAGGTCACGATGACGCGGCCCTCGCAGGCCGAGAAGGTCTCCAGCAGCGCCGGGCCGACGCTCGACTCCGACGGTGCGATCCCCGGGCGGTCGGCGTTGGTCGAGTCGCCGCAGAGCAGCAGCAGGCCGTCCCGGCCCAGCTCGGCAAGCCGCGAGATGTCGGCCGGGCGGCCGTCGACCGGGGTCTGGTCGAACTTGTAGTCGCCGGTCATCAGGATCTTGCCCACCTCGGTGCCGAGGATGACGCCGCGAGCGTCCGGGATCGAGTGCGAGAGGTGGACCAGCTCCAGCTCGAAGGGCCCGGCCTGGACCTTCTTGCCGGCCGGCAGCTCCTCCAGCGGCGCCTGCTTCATCTTGTGCTCGTCCAGCTTGGAGCGGACCATGCCGATCGTCAGTTGGCCGCCGTAGATCACGGGCGGCATGCCGATCTCACGCAGCACGTAGGGAAGCGCGCCGACGTGATCCTCGTGCCCGTGGGTGAGGACGATCGCTTCGATGTCCTCGACGCGATCGCGCAGATAGGAGAAGTCCGGCAGGACGAGGTCGATGCCCAACATCTCGGCGGTCGGGAACATCAGCCCGGTGTCGACGATGACGATCTTGCCGCGGTACTCGACCACGGTCATGTTCTTGCCGATCTCGCCCAGGCCGCCGAGCGGCAGCACTCGCAGCTTCGCCGCCATGCGCTAGGAGACCACCGCGACGCCGGCGGCGTCCAGCGCTTCGCGGATGACCGCTCGCTGCGCGGAGTCGACGGGAACCATCGGCAGCCTCAGGGCGCCTGACGGGATCAGGCCGGCTATCTCCAGCGCCGCCTTGAGCGGCATCGGGTTGGTGGTCACCGCAAGAGCCTCGTACAGCGGGCGCAGGCCGGCATCGATCTCCCGCGCCTGCGCCAGGTCACCGGCCTGCGCCGCGTCCCACATCGCGCGCATCTGATCGCCGGCCAACTGCGAGGCGACGAGGATGCCTCCGGCCAGGCCCAGCTCCAGCGTCCTCAGGAAGACGTCGTCGTTGCCGGCCAGCACGCCGAGCCCGTCGATCGGCCCGAGATCGTCGTCGTTGGCCTGCTTCACGGCGACGACAGTGTCGATCTCGGCCAGCTCGGCGAGATCGGCCGGCGGCACGTTGACGACTACTCTAGAGGGGATGTTGTAGGCAATCAGCGGGATGTCCGGAACCGCTTCCGCGATCGCCTCGAAGTGGGCCCTCAGGCCAGCCTTGTTCGGCTTGTTGTAGTACGGGGTCACGATCAGCGCCGCCTCGGCGCCAGCCTCGGCGGCGGCTCTGGTCAGCTCGATCGAGTGACGGGTGTCGTTGGTGCCGGTGCCGCAGATCACCGTCGCCCGCTCGCCGATCTCCTCGACGACCGCCCGCAGCAGCGAGATGTGCTCGCGGTCGTCGAGCGTCGCCGCCTCGCCGCTGGAGCCGGCGACGACGACGCCGTGCGAGCCGTGCTCGACCAGGTGGGCGGCAAGCCGGCGCGCCGCCGCCTCGTCGACCCCTCCCCCCTCTTCGAAGGGCGTGGCCATCGCCGTCAGTACACCGCGGATCTCACTCATCGCAGGCAGAGTATCGGGGCGGTCATGCGGCAAAGGCGGGCGCCGTGCGGTCGATCCATGGAACTGCCTGCTCCAGCTGCGATGCGACCCGCAGCAGCAGGTCCTCGCGACCGAGCGGAGCGACCAGCTGAATGCCGGTCGGCAGCCCGTCCTCGCTCCAGTGCGTGGGCAGCGAGATCGCCGGCTGTCCGGTTGCGTTGAAGGCGGCGGCGAAGCAGCCGCTGATGAAGGCCCGCCTGAAAGCGACCATCGGGTCGGGGCCGGAATCGTCGAAGCTGCCGAGCGGCGGCGGCGGCTCGCCCACGGTCGGGCTCAGCAGCAGGTCGAAGCCGGACTCGTAGACGCCGGCGAACATGCGGGACATCACTTGGTGCTGCCCGATCGCGGCCAGATACTCGCCCGCGTTGCGACTGCGGCCGATCTCCGCCAGCGCCCAGGTCAGCGGCTCGACATCGCCGGGCTCGATCGGCCTCCCCCCCACCATCCCGAGCTGATCGAGCGCCTGCGCCTGTCCCGCCGCCCAGCGCACCAAGAAAGGCTCGACAATGTCGATGTCCTGAAGCACGCTCAGGTCGGCCTCGGCGACCTCGTGGCCGAGGCCTTCCAGGGCCTTCGCGCCGGCCCGCGCGGCGGCGAGCGCCTCGGGGTCCGCGTCCTGCTCGATCACGGTCTCGGTCCAGAGGGCGATGCGCAGCTTTCCCGGATCGGCCCCGACCTCCTCGGTGTAGGGGCGCAGCGGCGGCGGCGCGACGTAGGGGTCGCCGGGGGCAGGCCCATGGACGGCCTCGAGCAGCGCGGCGGTGTCGCGGACGGATCGCGAGACGCACAGCTCGGCGGTCAGGCCCGACATGAAGTCGCCGACCAGCGGGCCCTCGCTGATCCGCTGCCGGCTCGGCTTCAGCCCCACCAGGCCGCAATGGGACGCGGGTATGCGGATCGAGCCACCGCCGTCGTTGGCATGGGCCATCGGCACCATGCCAGCCGCGACCGCGGCCGCCGAGCCGCCGCTGGAACCGCCCGGGCTGCGGCCCAGATCCCAGGGATTGCGCGTGGCGCCGTAGGCGCGTGGCTCGGTGGTCGGCAGGATCCCCAGCTCCGGACAGCTGGTCTTCCCGATCGTCACCAGGCCCGCAGCACGAAAGCGCTGCGCCAGGTAGGTGTCCACGGGCGCGCGGAAGTCGCGCTCCTTGAGGTATCCCATCCCCAGGTGCAGGGGCTGCCCGGCGAAGGCGGCGCCGAGGTCCTTGAGCAGGAAGGGCACTCCCCTGAAAGGGCCGTCGGGGAGCTCGCCGCGCGCCGCCTCGAGCCCCTCTTCGAAGAGCGGGTGGATCACCGCGTTCACCTCGCCGTTGGTCGCTTCGATGCGGGCGATCGCGGCTTCGGCGAGCTCGACCGGCGTCGCCTCGCCGTCTCGCACCAAATTCGCCTGCCCGGTCGCGTCCAGGCGCGCCAGCTCCTCACTCATCGCCGTGAACCTACAGCAGCTTCTCGAGGCCGACGGTAAAGCGGTCGGGCAGATCGGCGACCCTGCGCACCGCGAGCAGGACGCCCGGCATGAAGGAGACCCGGTCGATCGAGTCGTGGCGGATCGCGAGCGTCTGCCCCTCGCCGCCGAAGATCACTTCCTGGTGAGCGACCAGGCCCGGCAGCCGCACCGAGTGGATCGGCTCGTGGACGTTGCCGCCAGCGCCCGCAATCAACTCCGCGGTCCGCCTCGCCGTGCCCGAAGGCGCGTCGAGCTTGCGATCGTGGTGCAGCTCGACGATCTCGCACTCGGGCATATGGCGGGCGATCGCCTGCGCCGCCTCCATCAGCAAGACGGCGCCGATCGCGAAGTTGGGGGCAACGAAGCAGTTCGCCTCACCGCCCTCGGCGGCGGCGCGGAGAGCGTCGAGGTCGAAGCCGGTGGTGCCGACGACGACATGAACGCCGGCCGCCAGGCATGCCTTCGCGTTTTCCAGCGCCGTGCCGGGGGTGCTGAACTCAACCACCACGTCGGCGTCGGCGAGCACGTCGGCGAGCTCGACGCCCAGCGCCGGGTCGGCCTTCGCCGCCAGCTCCATGCCCTCGGCTCCCTCGACCGCCGCGCAGACGGTCTGACCCATCCGCCCCGCCGCGCCGGAGACCGCGACCCGGATCATGCCGCAGCCGCCCCCTGCAAGGCCTCGCTGACCGGGCCCAAAGCCTTGCGGAAGCAGTCCTCGTCTCGGCCCACGCAGGCGGCGGAGAGCCGCTCGGCGCCGTACAGCTCCGCCGCCAGCTCGCTCAGCTCCTCGACCGTGACCGCGTCGACCTTGGCCAGCATCGCATCGAGGCTTTCGATCGGCAGGCCGAACAGGGTCGCGCGCGAGATCCGCGTCATCCGCGCCGCGGTCGACTCCGAGGAGAGGACGAGGCGGCCCTTGACGTTCTCCTTGGCCCGCGCCAGCTCCTCGCCGGAGACCGGCTCGCCGCGCAGGCGCTCGAGCTCGGCGCCGATCACCGCGCAGGCTTCCTCGACGTTGTCCTCGCGAGTGCCGACGTAGGTGGCGACCATGCCGGAATCGGTGTACTGCTCGTTGTAGGAGCCGACCGAGTAGGCGAGGCCGCGCTTCTCGCGCACCTCGCGGAAGAGCCGCGAGGAGGTCGAGCCGCCGAAGATCGAGTCGAGCACGGCGAGGCCGTAGCGGCGCTCGTCGTCGCGGACGATTCCGGGCGCGCCGAAGCAGATGTGGTACTGCTCGGTGTCCTTCGGGTAGAAGCGCAGCCGCGCGGCGCCGTCGAGGGGAACCGAGCGGGAGCCGTTCTCACCGCTCGGCGGCGAGACGAGGCGCTCAGCGAGGGCGACGATCCGCTCGTGGTCGAGGTGGCCGGCGGCGCCGACGACCACGTGCTGGCCGGTATAGCGCTGCTTGCGGTAGGCCTCGATGTCGGGCACCGGGATCGAGGAGATCACCTCTGCCTCCCCCAGCACCCGGCGACCCAACGGGTGCTCGCCGAAGACGGCGCCGGCGAGGATGTCGTGGACCCGGTCCTGCGGCTCGTCCTCGTACATCGCGATCTCCTCCAGGACGACGTCGCGCTCGGAGTCGATATCGGGGTAGGTGGGCGCCAGCAGCATCTCGGCGAGCAGGTCGAAGACCTCCTCGGTGTGCTCGTCGAGGAAGCGGGCGTGGAGGTGGGTGGTCTCCTTGCCGGTCGCCGCGTTGACCGAGGCGCCAAGCCCGTCGAAGCGCTCGGATATCTCGATCGCCGAGAAGCGCTCGGTCCCCTTGAAGAGCAGGTGCTCGAGGAAGTGCGAGACGCCGGCCTGGGCCGGCGTCTCGTTCCTGGAGCCGGTGCGAACCCAGAGCCCAAGCGCCACGGATCGAACCGAGGGAACCTCCTCGGTTACGACCCGGGCACCGGATCCGAGCTCGCTGAGCTTCGCGGCAGTCAATGCCTAGCTGCGCCGCTCGCGCTCGCGCCTGCGACCGCCGCGCTCGCGGTCGCCGCCGTTGCGCCGCGGGCCGCCGCCTTCGCCGGAGCCGACCGCGGCCAGCTCCTCGGGGGATTTGCCCGCAACCGACGGGTCGTCGGAGAGGCGCAGGCCGATCCGGCCGCGCTCGCGATCGACCTCGACCACGGTGACGTCGATCACGTCGCCGGAGCTGAGCACGTCGTCGACCGAGTCGACCCTCTCTCCCGGCTTCACGTTGGAGATGTGGAGCAGGCCGTCGGTTCCCTTGACCAGCTCGACGAAGGCACCGAAGGTGGTCGTCTTGACCACTTTGGCGGCGGGGTACTTGTCACCGACCTCGGCCTCCTTGGTCATCGACTCGATCCGCGCCACGCAGGCTTCGACCAGTTCGCCGGTCGGGGCGTAGATCCGGATCGTGCCGTCGTCCTCGACGTCGATTTCGGCCTCGAACTCCTCGCAGAGGGCGCGGATCGTTTCCCCGCCTTTGCCGATCACGGCGCCGATCTTCTCCTGATCGATCTTGATCGCCTCGATCCGCGGCGCGTGCTTGGAGAGCGTCTCGCGTGGACCGTCGATCGCCTCGGCCATCTTGCCGAGGATGAACTGGCGACCCTTGTTGGCCTGCTCGAGCGCGTCGGTGAGGATCTCGAAGGTGACGCCGGTGATCTTGATGTCCATCTGCAGCGCGGTGATCCCCTCCGCGGTGCCGGCGACCTTGAAGTCCATGTCGCCGAGGTGATCCTCGACGCCGGCGATGTCGGTGAGGACGATGTAGTCGTCGCCCTCCTTGATCAGGCCCATCGCGACGCCCGCGACCGGGGCCGTTACCGGCACGCCCGCGGCCTGCAGCGCCATCGAGGAGGCGCAGACCGAGCCCATCGACGAGGAGCCGTTCGACTCCAGCGTCTCCGAGACGACCCGGATCACGTAGGGGAAGTCCTCTTCGGAGGGGACCGTGGCGACCAGCGCCCGCTCCGCCAGCGCGCCGTGGCCGATGTCGCGGCGCTTCGGGCCGCGCATGAAGCCGGCCTCCCCGACCGAGAAGGGCGGGAAGTTGTAGTGGTGCCAGAATTTCTTCGACGTCTCCAAACCGAGGGTGTCGATCCGCATGTCCATGCGAGTCGTGCCCAGCGCGGCGTTGGAGAGGATCTGCGTCTCACCGCGGGTGAACAGGGCAGACCCATGCACGCGCGGGGAGATGTCGACCTCGCACTCGATCGGACGGATCTCGTCCTGAGCGCGGCCGTCGGGGCGCTTCTTGTCGACGGCGATCGCCTTGCGGATGGTGTCCTTCTCGATCGAGCCGAAAGCGGCCTTGACCTCGGCCACGCGCTTCTCGTCGGTCTCTCCGTCGTCGGACTCGGGCGCGTACTTGGCAACCACCTCGTCCTTGACCTTGTCGATCGCCTCGTAGCGCTCGAGCTTGCCCTCGGTGGCGATCGCGTCGATCAGAGCCTGGCCGTGGGAGGAGCGGACCTCGCTGATCAGGCCCTCGTCGATCTTGGGGGCCTCGACCTCGATCTTCTCCTTACCGGCCTTCTGCTGCAGCTCTTCCATCGCCTTGACGAGCTTCTTGATCTCGGCGTGGGCGATATCGAGCGCGTCGAGGATCTCCTGCTCGGTGACGCCGCTGGCGCCGGCCTCGACCATCAGGATCGCCTCGTCGGTGCCGGCGACGATCAGGTCCAGGTCGAGCTCGGAGAGGTCCTCCTCGGAGGGGTTGACGACGAAGTCGCCGTCGAGCTTGCCGATCCGCACCGCGCCGACGTGGGCGGCGACCGGGACCGGTGAGATCGCCAGCGCGGCCGAGGCGCCGTTCATCGCGAGGATGTCGTAGGGGTGGACCTGGTCCACCGACATCGGGATCGCGACCAGCTGGGTCTCGTAGTGCCAGCCCTTGGGGAAGAGCGGACGGATCGGCCGGTCGATCATGCGCGCGGTCAGCGTCGCCTTCTCGCTCGATTTGCCCTCGCGACGGAAGAACGAGCCGGGGATCTTGCCCGCGGCGTACATCCGCTCCTCGATGTCGACGGTGAGGGGAAGGAAGTCCACGTCGCGCAGGCTGCCGACGGTCGCGGTGCAAAGAACCATCGTGTCGCCGGCCTGTACCACGACCGCGCCACCCGCCTGCTTTGCGAGTTTTCCGGTCTCAAAGGAAATCTGGCTGTCGCCGATGTCCGCCGAGACGCGGGTAACGTCAAACATGCTCATTTAGTTGTCCTACCTCCGGCCACCCGGATGGCGGCCATTTGCTTTCAGAACTCTCGTTCTCTTTCAGCTGGGAGAGTACATGGCCGGCGTGCCGGTGACACCGCCGCGGATTCCCGACTCGAAATCGCGACGGACTCGAGCCGCGACCTCCTGCGAGCGCCGGTCGGCCTCGAAGCGCTCCAGGTCGAGATCGAGCTTCTCCGCCCGCGCCCAGAGGTGCGGATCGTCGACGTGGCCGCGGTCGGCGTAGAGGGACTCGACCATCTCGAAGAAGCGGCCCTGCCTTCCCGCCGCCTCGGCTGCGGCGTGCAACGCCGGTGCCCGCGGATGCTTGCTGGTGACCGGGAAGTGGCGGAAGACGATGCGGGCCGGCCGTTCGCAGATATCCGTCCAGGCGGCGGCACAGTGCGGGCAGCCGAGATCGGCGTAGACGATCAGCGTCTCCCCTCCCTCCCCGCGCACGTGATCGCCGGGGCCGGGTGGCGGCACCGCGGCGCTGGTCAGCTCGGCGGTCAGGCCTCAGCCGACGCCAGCGCGTCGAAGATGACGTTCGCGCCCGGGATCTCGAGCGGCGTCGGCGACTCGTGGACCCACTCGACGTTGCCCTCCTCGTCGACCAGGACGAGCGAGCGGTTGGCGTGGCCGGTCCGCTCGATGTAGGCGCCGTAGGCGCGGGCAACCTCGCCCTTGGGCTCGAAGTCGGCGAGCAGTGGCGTATCGATGCCCAGCTTCTCCTGGAACGCCTTGTGGGCGAAGCCGTGATCGACGCTGATCCCGACCAGCTCGACGCCCTTCTCCTCGATCTGCGGCTTGACCTCCTGGTAGATCGAGAGCTGGTCCGAGCAGACCGGGCTGAAGTCGAGCGGGTAGAAGACGAGCAGGACCCTGCGGCCACGGTAGTCGGAAAGCGAGACCTGCTCGCCGTCCTGGTTGCGCAGGGTGAACTCGGGAGCGGGCTCCCCCGCCGCGATCATCGACGCAGGCCGAGCTCGGCGACCAGCGCGCGGTAGCGCTCGAGGTCGGTGCGCTCAAGGTAACGGAGCATGCGACGGCGCTTGCCGACCAGCATCAGCAGGCCGCGGCGCGAGTGATGGTCCTTGGCGTGCGAGCGAAGGTGCTCGGTGAGCTCGTTGATCCGCTCGGTGAGCAGGGCGACCTGGACCTCGGCGGAACCGGTGTCCCCGGCGGCGCGCCCGTACTTGCCGATCAGCTCGGTCTTTTTCTCTTTCGCCAGGCTCATGCGCCGGTGAAGCTAGCACAGACACGCTTCGCGTCCTCGACGTCGATTCGCATCTGGGCGATCAGCTCCTCGACGCTGGCGAAGCGCTTCTCGCCGCGCAGCCTCTCGACGAAGGCGACGCGCAGGGTGCGCCCGTAGAGATCTTCGTCGCGATCGATCAGGTAGGTCTCGATCAGAACCCCGCGGCCACTGTCGAAGGTGGGCCGCACGCCGACGTTGACGGCGGCGGGAACACCGTCGGCGAAGGCCGCGAAGACCCCGTGGCCGGGGATCGCGAGACGGTCGTCGGGGACGATGTTCGCGGTCGGGAAGCCGAGCTCGCGACCGCGCTGGTCGCCCTCGACGACGGTGCCCTCGACCATGAACGGGGCGCCGAGGCAGTGCCGCGCGCCCTCCATGTCGCCAGCCGCGACCAGCGCCCGGATCCGGGTGGAGGAGACCGTCTCGCCGTCGACCTCGACCAGGGGTACGACCCGCGTCTCGAACTCCGGGCGGTCGGCGAGCATCGCCGGGTCCCCTTTCGCTTTGGCGCCGAAACGGAAGTTCTCCCCCACCGAGACCCGCTCCGCGCTCAGCCGCTCGATCAAGACCCGCTCGACGAAGTCCTCCGCGGAGCGAGTGGAGAACTCGCGATCGAAGGGGATCACGACCAGCTCGCGCACGCCCAGCCCCTCGATCACGTCGCGCTTCACCTCGAAGGGCATGATCAGCTTCGGCAGCGCGGCCGGGTGGATCACCTCGAGCGGGTGGGGGTCGAAGGTGAGCACCGTGTCGGACCCCTCGATCACCGCCTGGTGGCCCCGGTGGACCCCGTCGAAGGTGCCGATCGCGACCCGCCGCGGGCGCGGCCGGGCATCGGGCAGCATGGTGACCTCGATGTTGGCCACTATCTGAGCGCCTCCGCCGCGGCGGGAATCAGCTCGCCGACGCGCTCGATCGATATCTCCTCGCCCGCGTCCTCGACCCGGAAGGGGCCGATCGCGGTCCGCCGCAACTCGGCGCAGTAGGCGTCTCCGAGGGTCTCGATCAGGGTGCGCACGTAGGTGCCGCTGGAGCATTCGATCTCATAGCGGGCGGTCTCGGCGTCGCGGTCGAGCAGTTGCGCCCGGTAGACATCCACCTCGCGCAGCGGCGTCGCGACCGTCTCGCCGCGGTGCGCCTTGCGGTAGAGCCGCTCACCGCCGACCCGCACCGCGGAGGTCATCGGCACCCGCTGGCGGACCTTGCCGGTGGGGAGCTGCAGCGAGGTCGGAACCTCGCCGGTCTCGGTCAGCTCCCCATCTGGATCGCCGCTGCTGGAGCGCCAGCCGAGGCGCGCCGTGGCCAGATAGGTCTTCGGCAGGCCGGCGAGAAACCGCTGCAGGCGGGTCGCCCCGTCCAGCAGGACCAGCAGCAGGCCGGTGGCGAAGGGGTCGAGCGTGCCGGCGTGCCCCGCCTTGCAGTCGCGCTCGCGCCGGATCCGCCGCACCAGGTCGTGGGAGGTGATCCCCGCCGGCTTGTCGCAGAGCAGCACCGTCAAGAGAGCTGGGCGGAGACCTCGCCGCAGAGGAAGGAGACCAGCGCCTCCAGCTCGAGGTCGGTGGAGAAGCCGGCGGCGCGCTTGTGCCCGCCGCCGCCGTGCACGCGGGCTATCGCCGAGACGTCGACCTCGCCGTCGCTCGAGCGCAGGCTGACCTTGCGCGCGGCGCGTCCGCGGTCTCCCAGATCGCGGATCAGGGCGGCGACCCGGGCGCCCTCGACCGAGCGCAGGTGGTCGATGATCCCCTCGGTCATCTCCTCGCCGGCGCCGCTTGCCTCGTAGTCGGCGGCGGCGATGTAGGCGAGCACGAGCCTGCCGTCGCAGTGGTGCTGGATCCCTTCCAGGGCGCGCGAGAGCAGCCGCAGCTTCTCGATCGGCACGTGCTCGTAGAGGCGGCGGTAGGTCTCGTCGACTTCGACCCCGGCTTCGATCAGGTCGGCGGCGATACGGTGGGTGCGCGCGTTGGTGTTCTCGTACATGAACTTGCCGGTGTCGGTGACGAGGCCGACGTAGAGGGCGGCGGCCATCTCCGGCGTGATCCCCGCCCCGAGCAGCACCGCCAGCTCGTAGACGATCTCGGCGGTGCAGGAGGCGTCGACCTCGACCAGGTTGACGTCGCCGAAGAGGGTGTTGTCGTGGTGGTGGTCTACGTTGATCGTGAAGACCCCGTCGGCGGCGAGGAAGTCAACCGGCATCCTGTCGATGTTGCCGCAGTCGAGGAAGATCACCGCCCTGTCGGCCATGTCGGCCGGGGCCTCGTGAAAGACCTCCTCCAAGGGCAGGAAGCGGTACTCGATCGGCAACGGGAACTCCTTCGCAGCGAGGAACATCACCGAGTCCTTGCCGAGCTGAGTCAGCAGGTAGTGCATGCCGAGGAGCGAGCCGAGCGCATCGCCGTCGGGCCCCTCGTGGGCGGTCAGCAGGAAGCGCTCGCGGCTGCGAATCTCGCTGGCGACCCGCTCAATCGCGGTGGCGCCGATGTCCGTCGTCTCGCTCATCGATCCTCTTCTTCGAGCAGCTGGGAGATCCTCATCCCCTGCTCGACGGTTGGGTCGTATTGGAAGGTCAGGGTGGGGGTTCGCTTCATCCGGGTCTCGGCGGCGATCTTCGACTGCAGGACCCCGTGGGAGGAGCGCAACCCGGCGAGCGCCTCCTCGCGTGCGGACTCCTCGCCCAGCACGCTGACGTGCACCTTGGCGCTGCGGAGGTCTGGGCTGGTCTCGACCGAAGTCACGGTGACGAAGCCGATCCGAGGGTCGCTCAGTTCGGTGGTGATCGCTGCGCCGATCACCTCGCGAAGCACCTCGTTGATACGGCGCATGCGAGGCGTGGCCATCCTAGTCCAGCGTCTGCTCGACCTGCTTGGTCTTGTAGAACTCGAGCACGTCGTCCTCCTTGACGTCAGCGTAGCCCTCGAGCACGACGCCGCACTCCTGGCCCTCCTCGACCTCCTGCACGTTGTCTTTGAAGCGGCGCAGGGAGCCAAGTTTGCCGTCCCAGATCACGGTGCCCTCGCGAATCAGGCGGACGTTCGCGTCGCGGGCGACCTTGCCCTCGCTGACGATACAGCCGGCGATCCGGCCCACTTTGGACGCCTTGAAGGTCTGTTTGACCTCAGCCTCGCCGAGCACCTCCTCGACCTCGACCGCCTCGAGCATGCCCTCCATCGCGTTGCGCAGATCCTCGGTGATTTTGTAGATGACCGAGTAGGTGCGGACGTCGACGCCCTCGCGCTCGGCTGCCTTGCGGGCATCGGCCAGCGGACGCACGTTGAAGCCGATCACGATCGCTTCGGAGGCCGAGGCCAGCATCACGTCGGACTCGTTGATGCCACCCGTCTGCGAGTGGATGATGTTGATCCCGACCTGCTCCTGGGGGACTTTGGCGATCTCGTCCTGGAGAGCCTCCAGCGAGCCGGCAACGTCGGCCTTGAGGACGATGTTGAGCTCCTTGATGTCGCCCGCCTGGGCACGGGAGAAGACCTCCTCGAGGCTGACCTTGCGCGCCTGGCGACGCGCCAGGGCCTCGGTCTTCAGCCGGTTGCCGCGCTCCTGGGCCAGCTGGCGGGCACGGCGGTCGTTCTCGACCACGCGCACGTGCTCTCCCGCCTCGCAGACGCCGTCGAAGCCGAGCACCTCGACCGGCATCCCGGGCCCGGCCTCCTGCACCCGATCGCCGGTGAAATCGTGCATCGCGCGCACCCGCCCCCACTGCGGGCCGGCCACCAGCGCGTCGCCCACCGCGAGGGTGCCGCGCTGGACCAAGATCGTGACGACGGGACCGCGGCCGGGATCGAGCTGGGACTCGACCACCGTTCCCGAGGCGGGGGCGTCCGGGTTGGCGCCCAGCTCCTCGAGGTCGGAGACGAGCAGGATCATGTCGAGCAGGCTGTCGAGGCCCTCGTGGGTCTTGGCGGAGACGTCGCAGTAGACGGTCTCGCCCCCCCAGTCCTCGGGGGTAAGCCCATCGGCGGCGAGCTCGTTGCGGACCCGGTCGGGCTGGGCCCCCTCTTTGTCGATCTTGTTGACGGCGATCAGGATCGGCACGTCGGCGGCGCGGGCGTGGTCGATCGCCTCTTTGGTCTGCGGCATGACGCCGTCGTCGGCGGCGACGACGACGACAGCGATGTCGGTCACCTTGGCGCCACGGGCGCGCATCGCGGTGAAGGCGGCGTGGCCCGGGGTGTCGAGGAAGGTGATCGTCTTCTCGTCATGGTGGACCTGGTAGGCGCCGATGTGCTGGGTGATCCCGCCCGCCTCGCCGGCGGCGACCTCGGTCTCGCGGATCGCGTCGAGCAGCGAGGTCTTGCCGTGGTCGACATGGCCCATGATCGTGACCACCGGCGGCCGGTCGACGAGGCTCTCCTCGGAATCCTCGAACTCGGGGGCCTCGGGCTCCTCCTCGGCGGCGGTGACGATCTCGATCTTGCGGTCGTACTCGTCGGCGATCGCCTTGATCGACTCGTCGGTGAGGGTCTGGGTGAGCGTCGCCATCTCCCCCATCGTCATCAGCTTCTTGATCACCTCGGCGCTGCCGAGACCGAGCAGCTCGGCGACCTCGCGCACGGTGGCGCCGGAGTTGACCTTGGTGGCCTCCGGCTCGGCCGGCTCCTCGGTTCTGACCGGCGGCTCCTCGAGCAGTGGCCGGCGCCGCCTGCCGCCCCGTCGGCGCGGCGGCCGCTGCGGCGGGGGACCGCCCATCTGATCGCGGCGGGCGGCCTGCGAATCGATCACCACGCGACGTTTTTTCGCCGATCCGGCGGGTTTTTTCGCCGCCGGCGCCGGTTTGGCGGCGGGCTCGGGGGCGGGTTTTGCCGCCGGAGACGGCGCAGCGGGCTTGGCCGCGGCTTTCGGTTGGGCCTGGGTCGCCGCCGCGCCGTTGCCGGAGAGGGCCTTCAGCGCGTCCGCCTCCTCGACGCTCGAAGCGGCGGCTTTGGCCTCGACCCCGGCTTTCTTCAGCGCGGCGAGCAGCTCCTTGCTGCTCAACCCTTGAGCTTTCGCAATCTCGTGGACCCGCTTCTTAGCCACTAGGCCTGCTCAGCCTCCTCGGCAACTGGCTGCTGCTCCTCTGGCTCTTCGCCGTCGACTTCGGCAACCGTCTCTTCCTCCGGCTCCTCGACAGGCTCGACCGCCGGCTCCTCGACCGGCTCGACGAACTCGGCCTCGGCCTTCGCCACGATCTCGGCCACCTGGCCTTCGTCGGCGGCGGCGTCGGCGAGGATCGCGACTTCGGCTTCGGCGAGCGGCGCCAGGACGGCGATCTGGTTCGTCTCGAAGCGGCTCAGGGCCTGGTGCGTGGGCAGGCCGCAGTAGGAGGAATCGCCGATCGCCGCATTGGGGCAGCGGCGGCCGTTGGAGAGCACCGCGAGGCAGTGCCCATCGGACTGCTCCTCGCCCGCGTACTCGACCTCCTCGTCGTCCTGGGCGAACTCGGTCTCGGACTTGATGTCCACCCGCCAGCCGGTCAGGCGGGCGGCGAGGCGGGCGTTCTGCCCGTCGCGGCCGATCGCCAGCGAGAGCTGGTCGTCGGGGACGATCACCGTGGCCTGGCGCTCCTCGTCGTCGACGATCACCTCTCGCACCCGCGCCGGGGAGAGCGCCTTGGCGACGAAGCGGGCTGGCTCGTCGTTGTGGGGGATGATGTCAATCTTCTCGCCGCGCAGCTCGGAGACGACCATCCTCACCCGCGAGCCCCGCGGCCCGACGCAGGCGCCGACCGGGTCGACGCCGTCGGTGTGGGAGACGACCGCGATCTTCGAGCGATAGCCGGGCTCGCGGGCGACGCCGACGATCTCGACCAGCTTGTCGGCGATCTCGGGCACCTCGAGTTCGAAGAGGCTCTTGATCAGCTCCGGGCTGCGCCGGGAGACGACGATCGCCGGCCCCTTGGTCGAGTCGGAGACGTCGGTGATCACGGCCTTGACCCGCATCCCGTGGTCGTAGCGCTCGTTGTAGACCTGCTCGGACTTGGGCAGCAGAGCCTCGACCCGCTCGCGCAGCTGGACCAGCGTGTAGCGCTTGTCGGACTGTTGGATGATCCCGGTGATCAGCTCGCCGACCCGGTCCTGGTACTCCTCGAACATCATCATCCGTTCGGCCTCGCGGATCCGCTGCAGGATCACCTGCTTGGCGGTCTGGGCGGCAATCCGACCGAAGTCTTCGGGGGTGACGTCGCGGGTCTCGATCTGATCCTCGTAGGGAGCGATCATCTCCGGGTCCAGCTCGGGCTCCTCGGGCTCTTTCAGCTCGCCCGTTTCGGGGTCGATCTCCCGCTCTTCCTCCTCCTGGGCCTCGGCCGCCTCGGCCAGCAGCTTCTCCTCCAGCTCCGCCGGCAGGATCAGTTCGAAGACGCGGAAGTCGCCGGTCTCGTGGTCGAGGTCGACGCGGGCGTACTTCGCCGCTCCGGGCGTCTTCTTGTAGGCCGACAGCAGAGCATCGGCGAGGGCGTCCATCAGCTTGTCGGCGGAGATCCCCTTCTCCTGCTCGAGCGCCTTGATTGCTTCGACGATCTCTTTGCTCACGGCTGCTCCTCGGTCGTCTCGGAAACTGGTTCGGTGCGGCGGTACTTCGGCCCCGGCGAGGAGACCTCGAGCGCGTACTCGGCGCGAAGCTGGCCGAGATGCTTGGTCACTCGTTCGCAGAGCGCCAGGTCGACGCCGGCCGGGTGGTCTATGAAGAGGCGCAGCGATTCGGTTCCCGGCTGCTCGAGCGCGACCAAGCCGAGCTCGGAGTCGAGCTCGGCAAGCTGCTGTTGAATGCTGTCTTTGAGGTCTGCCATGCCTGGTTTGCCTGGTTCGGGACGAAAAAAAAGTGGGCCAGGCCCACTTCTCGATACTTCTAGGGACAGAAAAGCTTGGGGTCAGTATAGCCCGTCAGGCTGCTGCGCCAGGAGGGGGAGCCCCCTCCCCTGACTCGCGGCCCTGCGGGCCGCTCTGAGTATCCGCCAGTTGAGGGGGCTCCCCCTCCTGGCGCAGTGAGTCCACACGGTCCAGAATCTGCTCGGCTATTACGTCCTTGGGAGCTTGCGGGAGAGCGGTCTCGTCCGTGGAGCTGATCAGGGTTGCGGCGTTTTCGCTGCTCTCGAAGCCGATTTCGGGGTTGGACACGTCGTTTAGGACAATCAGGTCCGCGCCCTTGCGTTGCAGCTTCTGGCGGGCGCGGGCGACGTCGTTGCCGTGCTCTGCGGCGAAGCCGACGATCGTCTGCCCCGCGGCGCGGGAGGCGGCGAGGTCGGCGAGGATGTCCTCGGTTGGCTCCAGGTGGAGCTCGAGGCTCCCCTCTCGCTTCAGCTTGTCTGCTGCCAGGTCGCTCGCCTTGAAGTCGGCCGGGGCCGCGGCCATCAGGAGGAGATGGGCCCTGGGGAACTCGGCTTGTGAGGCCTCTGCCAACTCGGCCGCCGTCTCCACGTCGACGCGGCGGACGCCGGCGGGCTCGGGCAAGGCTACGTTGGCGGCGATCAGGGTCACGTCCGCCCCGCGGCGCGCGGCGGCAGCGGCGAGCGCCAGGCCCATGCGGCCGCTGGAGCGGTTGCCGAGGAAGCGCACCGGGTCGATCGGCTCGCGCGTGCCGCCCGCGGTGACCAGCACGCGCAGGCCGTCCCAAGGGCGCTCGCCGGCGGGCAGGACGGCTTCCAGCCGTGCCAGCAGCTCGGCGGGGTCGGGCAGCCGGCCCCGGCCGAACTCGCCGCGCGAGGCGAGCCGGCCCTCACCCGGCTCGATCGTCTCGACGCCGCGCTCGCGCAGCGTCGCCAGGTTCGCCTGGGTCGCCGCGTCGGCGTACATGCGGTCGTTCATCGCCGGCGCGACCAGGCGCGGCGAGGCGCAGGCGAGAAAGGAGGTGGTGAGCATCGAGTCGGCCATCCCCGCGGCCAGCTTGGCGATCGTGTTGGCGGAGGCGGGCGCGACCAGGTAGGCGTCGCAGTTGGCGACGACCGCGAGGTGTCCGATCGGGTCGTGCTCGGGCCGGGGATCGCCGGGGAAGGCCCCGCCCAGCGGGTCGCGCTCGAACTCCGAGCTCAGCACCGGCGCGCCGACGATGCCCTCAAAGGAAGCCGTGCCGACGAAGCGCCGGGCGGCCTCGGTCATCGTCACCCGTACCCCGTGACCGGCGACGGTCGCGAGGCGGGCAAGCTCCAACGACTTATAGGCGGCGATCCCGCCACTCACACCGAGCAGGATCCTTGCCATCTCTCCCCCTTTTGAGGTAGCGGTGCGCTAGGCGCGGTACTCGTATTTGAGCTTGCCCTCGGCAAGCTCCTCCAGCGCCATCGAGAGGTAGTTGCGATCGCCGCGGGTCTCGACCATCGGCGGCGGGTACTCGCCGAAGCCACCCTCGCCGAGGTTGTGGAAGTAGCTGTTTATCTGACGCGCTCGCTTCGCCGCGACGACGACTGCGGCGTAGTGCGAATCGGCGTGTACGAGGAGTTTGTCAACGCGTGGTTTGATCATCGGCTGGGGAGTCTAGAGGTAAGCCGAGCTCGGCGCGCACGATCCCCTCCAGATCGGTCGCGGCTTGGCCCAGATCGGAGTTGACGACTCGGTAGGCGAACTCGTCCTGGGCGGCCAGCTCCTGCTCGGCGACCTCCAGCCGAGCGTCGATCGCGGCGGCGGAGTCGGTGCCGCGGGACTCCAGCCGCTGGCGCAGCACGCCTGGATCGGGTGGCGCGATGAAGACCTGGATCGACTCGCGCATCGCGGCGCGCACCTGGCGCGCCCCCTGCACCTCGATCTCGAGCACCACCGAGTGCCCGGCGTCGAGCCGCTTGCGCACCTCGGAGCGCAGAGTGCCGTAGCGGTTGCCGCTGTAGGTGGCGAACTCGAGGAAGTCTTCGCGCTCGATCCGCCGATCGAACTCCTCCGGGGCAAGGAAATGGTAGTCGCGACCGTCGAGCTCCCCCTCGCGCGGCTCCCGGGTGGTTGCAGATACCGAGAGCTCCAGATCGGGAACGCGCCCGAGCAAATCGGCGATCAGCGTTCCCTTGCCGACCCCGCTGGGCCCGGTGATGACGAAGACCTTGTTGGCCATGCGGCCGGAGATACTGACCGCCGCGGCGGTCGGCTTCGCTACCTGCGAAGTTGGGAAACCAGCTCCGCGCGCTGGCGCTCGGAGAGGCCGCCGATGGTCTTCGAGGGCGAGATGCGGCACTGGTTGAGGATCCGGTTGGTCTTCACCCGGCCGTACTTGGGGACCGCGAGCAGCATGTCGAAGACCTTGGCGGTCATCACGTACTCGGGCGGATCGAGGAGCAGCGCGTGGATGCTCGCCTTGCCCGCCTTGAGGTCCTTCTTCAGCTTGGCGCGGGCGGTACGGATGTCGTTTGCCCGTTTGAGCGCGTCCATGCGCTGGTCCAGCGACCTCTCGGGGGCCGCTGCTGAGGTCTTGACTGGGGCAGGCATGTGGGCGGCGAGTATAGCCGCGGCTCGCGGGGGTGCAAGTGCATTCGGGGCGTTTTCCGCCAAATTCACCTAGACCTCGAGTCGAGGTTGAGGTTAGGTCGCCCTTGCAATCGCTCGGAGAGCTCCATGGCAATGCGACTTCCCGCGCGCGGGTCGCGAAAGCTCTCGGTTCCGACAGCCACCAGGGTCGCTCCCGCGGCCAGCATCTCGACCGCGTCCTCGCCGTTGCAGATGCCACCCATGCCGACGATCGGCACCGAGACCGCGGCAGAGACGGCGCGAACCTGCGCCACGGCGATCGGCCGGATCGCCGGACCCGAAAGCCCCCCCTTCCCCACCCCGATCCCGGGTTCCCCGCTCGACGGGTCGATCGCGCTCGCCTTCATCGTGTTGATCAGCGAGACCGCATCGGCACCTCCCTCCTCCGCCGCTACAGCCACGGCGGCGGGATCAGCCACGTTCGGAGTCAGCTTGACGATCAGTGGCTTCGCCGTCAGCGACCTCAGCGCTTCGAGTAAGGCCACCGTCTCCTCCGGCTGCTCGCCGACGATCAGTCCCGAGTGCACGTTGGGGCAGGAGACGTTGAGCTCGATCGCGGCAATCTCGTCGCGGGCATCAAGCGCCCCGGCCATACGCTGGAAGTCCTCGTGCCCGGTGGCCATCACGGAGACGATCAGCGGCACCGGCAGCTCCGCGAGCTGCGGCAGATCCTCAGCCAAGAAGCCGTCCAAGCCCTTGTTCGGCAGCCCGATCGAGTTGATCATCCCGGCGGGCGTCTCCCAGATCCGCTGCGGCTCGTTCCCTGCTCGCGGCTCCAGGGTGATCGTCTTGGACACGAACGCCGAGAAGGGAAAGTCCTCCAGCAGGGCGTCGCCGTAGACACGTCGTGCGGCGATCGCGTCGAAGGTGCCAGATGCGTTGATCACCCGGTGGGCGAACTCGATCCCGCAGAACTCAAGCACCGCGAACCACCGGGCCGTCCACGCAGAGTCGCATGTATCCGCCATCCGCTTTTGGCACCGCGCAGCCGAAGCAGGCGCCGTAGCCGCAGGCCATGGGCGACTCCATCGCCAGCTCGCAGGCGACACCGTGCGAAACGCAGAGCGCCGTCACCGCGTCGAGCATCTGCGGCGGGCCGCAGGCGTAGACGGCGGCGCTCTGCGCGTCGTCGCCTTCGAGCATCGCGACGAGCAGGTCGGTTACGTAGCCGTGATGGCCAATATGGCCGTCGTCGCTGGCCAGGGCGACCTCGCAGCAGCGGAAGAGGTCGTCGAGGCCGCCCGAGTGGGCCTGGTCGCGGAAGCCGAGCAGCACGCGCGCGGGGACGTTGCACTCTGAGAAGCGGCGTCGCAGCAGAGCAAGGGGAGCGATGCCGATGCCTCCGCCCACCAGGATCGCCCCTGCCGCGCCAGGGGCAAGCTCGCGGGGTGCGGAGAAGCTGTTGCCGAGTGGGCCGTTGACCCAGACCCGCTCGCCGGGCTCCAGCCCGCAGAGCCGGTCGGTGCCCGGGCCGATGCCCTCGATCAGGAAGTCGAGGCGCACTCCGCCGTCCACTGGATCGGTGTCCGCGACCGAGAAGGCGCGGGGAAGGAACGGCCGCTGTCCGCGCTCCTCCCAGTGGCGCTCCGTGGCGAGCATGTAGAACTGTCCCGGCTCCGGCTCGGGACCCTCGGTATCGAGCAGGGAGAAGACGCGGTAGTCGCCGGAGGCGCGGCTCTCCGTCACCTCGCAGGCGCGGCGCCCGAAGGGGGCGGTCATCGGGGCTGCTGAGCCCTCTGCGGAGCGTGTATCTCCTGAAGCGAGAGGACCGCGGGCTCACCCTGCTTCTGCGCCGCGATCGCCCGCACCGCGGCCGAGGCGCCGGTCATCGTCGTCACGCAGGGAATCCCGTGGCGGACCGCGGCTGTTCGGATCGCCTGACCGTCGGCGCGGGCACCGGAGCCGGTCGGCGTGTTGATCACCAGGTCGCAGCGGTGCTCGCGGATCAGGTCGACGACGTGGGGCGAGCCCTCGCCGACCTTGTTGATCCGCGTCACCGGCACCCCCATCGAGGTGATCGACTGCGCGGTGCCGCCGGTGGCGATCACCTCGAAGCCGAGGTCGTGGAAGCGGGCCGCCATCTGCGTCGCCGCCGGCTTGTCGGTGTCGGTGACCGTGATGAAGACGGTCCCCTCTGTCGGCAGCAGGACCCCGGCGGCGGCCTGCGCCTTGGCGAAGGCGGTCGGGAAATCGGCAGCGATGCCCATCACCTCGCCGGTGCTCTTCATCTCGGGCCCAAGCACCGAGTCGACCCCGGAGAAGCGCGCAAACGGCAGCACCGCCTCCTTGACGCTGACGTGGCCGACCGGCGGTCCGGGCAGGTCGAGGTCGGCGAGCTTCTCTCCCAGCATCAGCCGCGCCGCGACTTTGGCCAACGGCGTCCCGGTCGCCTTGGAGACGAAGGGCACGGTGCGCGAGGCGCGCGGGTTGGCCTCGATCACGTAGAGGCGGCCGCCGGCGATCCCGTACTGGATGTTGATCAGCCCGATCACGCCGAGCTCCAGCGCGATCTGCGTCGTCGTCGCGCGGATCTGCTCGAGCATCTCCTCGCCGATGCTCAGCGGCGGGATCACGCAGGCCGAGTCCCCCGAGTGGACGCCGGCTTCCTCGACGTGCTGCATGATGCCGGCGACGTGAACGTTCGCGCCGTCGGCGAGCGCGTCGACATCGATCTCGATCGCGTTCTCGAGGAAGCGGTCGAGCAGCAGCGGGTGCTCCTGGTCGGCCTTGACGTGCGCCTGCAGGTAGGCGTTCAGGTTCTCGGTCGAGTAGCAGATCTCCATCGCCCTGCCGCCGAGCACGTAGGAGGGCCGGACCAGCAGCGGGAAGCCGACCTTTTCGGCGATCACAGTCGCCTCCTCGGCGGAGAGCGCCGTCCCGTAGGGCGGGTGCTCGATGCCGAGCCGGCGCAGCAGGGCGCCGAAGCGGCCGCGGTCCTCGGCCAGGTCGATCGCGTCGACCGGGGTTCCGAGCAGCGGCACGCCCGCATCCTCGAGGGCGCGGGCCAGCTTCAGCGGCGTCTGCCCCCCGAACTGAACGATCACCCCCTCTGGCTGCTCCTGTTCGCAGACCGCGAGCACGTCCTCGGCCGTCAGCGGCTCGAAGTAGAGGCGGTCGGAGGTGTCGTAGTCGGTCGAGACCGTCTCGGGGTTGCAGTTGACCATCACCGCGTCGCGGCCGAGCTCGCGCGCGGTCATCGCCGCGTGCACGCAGCAGTAGTCGAACTCGATCCCCTGGCCGATCCGGTTCGGGCCGGCGCCGAGGATGACGACCGAGTCGCGCTCGCCGCGGCGCACCTCCGAGGCGGCCGCACCGCCCGGTCCGGGGCGCTCGTAGGCGGAGTAGTAGTAGGGGGTCGCCGCCTCGAACTCGGCGGCGCAGGTGTCGACCGCCTTGTAGGTGCGGACGAGCCCCTCGGTGCCGTCGCCCTCGGTGGCGAGGGCGTGCAGCTCGCGCAGGAACCAGCGATCGACCAGGCAGCGCTCGTGGACGGCCTCGATCTCGAGGCCGCGGCGAAAGGCCTCCAGCACCAGGTCGAAGCGCTCGGCGCAGGGCATCGCGATCGCCTCCAGCAGCTCCTCGTCGGAGGCCGGCGGTTCGGCCGGGGTGTCGAGCTCGCGCGAGCGCATCGCCTTGGCAAAGGACTCGCGGAAGGTGCGGCCGATCGCCATCGCCTCGCCGACGCTCTGCATGTGGGTCGAGAGGCGGCCCTCGGCGCCGGGGAACTTCTCGAAGGCGAAGCGCGGGATCTTGGTCACCACGTAGTCGATGGTCGGCTCGAAGGAGGCCGGCGTGGCGCGGGTGATGTCGTTGGGAATCTCCTCCAGGGCGTAGCCGACCGCGAGCTTCGCCGCCATCTTGGCGATCGGGAAGCCGGTCGCCTTCGAGGCCAGCGCCGAGGAGCGCGAGACCCGCGGGTTCATCTCGATGACGACGATCTCGCCGTCCTCCGGATTCACCCCGAACTGGACGTTCGAGCCGCCGGTCTCCACCCCGACCGCGCGGATCACCCGGATCGCCTGGTCGCGCAGCTCCTGGTAGAGCCGGTCGGTGAGCGTCTGCGCCGGCGCGACCGTGACCGAGTCGCCGGTGTGGACGCCCATCGGATCGACGTTCTCGATCGAGCAGACGATCACGACGTTGTCGTTGCGATCGCGCATCACCTCGAGCTCGAACTCGCCCCAGCCGAGCACCGACTCCTCGACCAGAACCTGGTTGATCGGGCTGGCGGCGAGGCCCTCGGAGACGACCTGGCGCAGCTCCGTCTCGGTCTTTCCCACGCCGCCTCCCTGGCCGCCCATGGTGAAGGCGGGACGGACGATCGCCGGCAGCGATATGCGGTTCTCGGCCAGCGCAGCCTCGACCTCGCCGAGGCTGCCGACGGTCAGCGACCAGGGGATGCGCAGCCCCGCCTCGGTCATCGTCTGGCGGAACTCCTCGCGGTCCTCGGCGCGGCGGATCGCGTTGTGGTCGGCGCCGATCAGCTCGACCCCGAAGCGCTCCAGGGTGCCGTCCTCGTGCAGGGCCATCGCCAGGTTGAGCGCGGTCTGCCCGCCAAGGGTGGGCAGCAGCACGTCGGGGCGCTCCTTTTCGATGATCTTCGTCACCGGCCCCGGCAGCAGCGGCTCGATGTAGGTGGCGGTGGCGAACTCGGGATCGGTCATGATCGTCGCCGGATTGGAGTTGACGAGGACGACTTCGTAGCCCTCCTCGAGCAGCACCTTGCACGCCTGCACGCCGGAGTAGTCGAACTCGGCCGCCTGGCCGATCACGATCGGCCCCGAGCCGACCAGGAGGATCTTCTCGATGTCGGTGCGCTTAGGCATGCGCCAGCTCGAGGAAGGAGTCGAAGAGGTGGCGGGCATCGTGCGGGCCGGGGCCCGCCTCGGGGTGGTACTGGACGGTCGCGGCCGCCACGTCCCTGAGCACGAGGCCCTCGACGGTGCGGTCGTAGAGGTTGAGGTGGGAGAGCTCGGCGACGCCGAAGTCGGTCTCCCAGCGGACCGGCTCGTCAGCCTCGATCCGCGGCTCGCCCCCGGGTCCCTGCACGGCAAAGCCGTGGTTCTGCGAGGTGATCTCGATCCGCCCGCTGGCCAGCTCCTTGACCGGGTGGTTGGCGCCGCGGTGGCCGAAGGGCAGCTTGAAGGTCTCCAGGCCGACGGCGCGGCAGAGCAGCTGGTGGCCGAGGCAGATACCGAACATCGGCTTCACCCCGATCAGCTCGCGCGCGGTCTCGACGACGTAGCCGAGGGCGCCCGGGTCGCCGGGGCCGTTGGCGAGGAAGACGACGTCGGGGTCCTCCGCCAGGACATCGGCGGCGGAGGAGGTGCACGGCAGCAGGGTGAGGCGGCAGCCGCGCTCGCGCAGCTCGCGGACGATGTTCATCTTCACCCCGGTGTCGATCCCGACGACATGCGGTCCCTGGCCGTCGAAGCGGACCGGCTCGGACGGCGTCACCGTGCGGGCCAGGTCGGCGCCGTCCATCGCAGGCTCGGCGGCAACCCGTTCGCGCGCCTCCGCCTCCGCGGTCGCGGTGGAGAAGATCCCCCCCCGCATCGCGCCGCGGTCGCGAATGTGGCGGACCAGGGCGCGAGTGTCGACGCCGCCGACCCCCGGCACGCCGCAATCGCCGAGCCAGTCGAGCCAGCCGCCCTCGGCGGTGGCGACGTCCTCGCCGTTCTTCGGATCGCGCATGACGACACCGCGGGCGTGGATCCGGTCGGACTCCATCGCCTCGGCGGAGACGCCGTAGTTGCCGATCAGCGGATAGGTGAAGACGATGATCTGGCCGGCATAGGAGGGATCGGTGACCGACTCCTGGTAGCCGGTCATCGAGGTGTTGAAGACGACCTCGCCGGTGACCTCGCCGGCGTGCCCGCAGAGATCGCCGTCGAAGCGGGTCCCGTCCTCGAGCAGCAGGTAGCCGGCACTCACTCGGCTACCCCCAGGCTGAAGCTGCGCAGCCGGTAGGCGACCTTGCCGCCCGCCACGGTCATCAGCACGCGTCCGGTCAACTTGCGGCCGGCGCACCAGGAGTTCTGCGAACGGCTCTCGTAGCCCTCCTCGCCGACGGTCCACTCGGCGCCGAGGTCGCAGAGGGCGACGTTTGCCTCGCTGCCCGGGGCGAGGGTCGGGCGCTCGAGGCCGAAGGGCGCCGCCCCTCCCGCCATCCGCTCGACCAGCAGGCCGAGCTCGATCGTGCCGGGCAGGACCAGGTCGGTATGCAGCGCAGCGAAAGCCGCCTCCAACCCGGTCACCCCCATCGCCGCCTGCTCGAACGGGACCTCCTTTTCCTCCAGGGCATGCGGGGCATGATCGGTCGCGATGCAATCGATCGTGCCGTCGCGCAGGCCCTCGATCAGCGCCTGGCGGTCCGCCTCTGAGCGCAGCGGCGGGTTCATCTTGAAGCGGCGGGGGTCGAGGCTGCGCACCTCCTCGTCGGTGAGGCAGAGGTGGTGCGGGCTCGCCTCGCAGGCGATCTGCACGCCGGCGGCCTTGGCGGCGCGCACCGCCTCGACCGACTCGGCGGCGGAGAGGTGCTGGACGTGGATCCGGCCCCCCTCGTAACCGGCCAGGGCGGCGTCGCGGGCGATCATCGTCGACTCCGAGACCGAGGGGATGCCGGCGAGGCCGATCGCGGCGGAGACCGCACCCTCGTGCATGACGCCGTCGCCGGAGAGCTCGGGGTCCTCCTCGTGGAGGGCGATCGTGCCGCCGCAGAGGCGCTGGTACTGGAGGGCGCGGCGCAGGACGCGGGCGTTGACGATCGGCAGGCCGTCGTCGCTGAAGCCGACCGCGCCCGCCTCGCGGATCGCACCCATCTCGGTCAGCTCCTCGCCGTCCATGTCGCGGGTGACCGTGGCGAGGAAGCCGACCGGAACCGAGGCCGCCTCGCGCGCGGCCTCGCGCAGCGCCTCGATATCGGCGGGCGTGCAGACCGGCGGCTCGGTGTTGGCCATCGCGAGGATGCCGCAGTAACCGCCGGCCGCAGCGGCGCGGCTGCCGGTCTCGAGGTCCTCCTTGTGCTCCTGGCCGGGCGTGCGCAGGTGGACATGCGGGTCGAAGAAGGCTGGGAAGGCGTACAGCCCCCCGGCATCAACCTCCTCCAGCCCGTCGAGCTCGGCACCGGGGGCGGCCAGCTCATCGATCCTGCCGGCGCGGATGATGACGTCGTGGACGCCCTCGATACCGGCGACCGGGTCGAGCACGGTGGCGCCGCGCAGGACCAGGTCCGCGCTCTCGCCGGAGCGCATGTCAAGCGCCTCGGCCAGGCTCACGCCGGCTGTCCGATCGGGGTGGGGCTCCGTTCGGGGTCGCCGGCAGCGGGCGCTGGGGGCCCTCCCCCGGCTGCCAGCAGCTCGTAGAGGATCGCCATCCGCACGACCAGCCCCGAGGCGACCTGCTCGGTCATCAGCGATTGGGGCGAGTCGATCACCTCGCCGGAGAGCTCGACGCCGCGGTTGACGGGACCGGGGTGCATCAGCAGCTGGCGCGGGCCGAGGCGCCGCGAGTCGATCTGGAAGTGCGCCGCGTACTCGCGGATCGAGGGCACGAAGCTCTCCGCCATCCGCTCCTTCTGCAGGCGCAGCGCGTAGACGACGTCGGCCTCGCCGAGGCGCTCGAGCGAGTGGGAGACCTCGCAGCCGAGCTGCTCGATCCCACGCGGAATCAGCGCCGGGGGCCCGCAAACCGTCACCTCCGCGCCCATCGCCTGGAAGGCGACCAGGTTGGAGCGGGCGACGCGGCTGTGGAGGACGTCGCCGACGATCCAGATCCGCTTCCCCTCCAGCGAGTCGAGCCGGCGGCGCAGGGTGAAGAGGTCGAGCAATGCCTGGCTGGGGTGCTCGTGCTTGCCGTCGCCGGCGTTGATCACGGCCGCCTCTCCCCAGCCGGCGACGAGCTGCGCCGCGCCGGCGTAGGGGTGGCGGATCACGATCGCCGCCGGGTCGTAAGCGGAGAGGGTCGCGCATGTGTCCTTCAGCGACTCGCCCTTGTCGACCGAGGAGCCCGCCGCCTTCAGCGAGATCAGGTCGGCGGAGAGCCGCTTCGCCGCCAGCTCGAAGGAGGCGCTGGTGCGGGTGCTCGACTCGTAGAAAAGGCTGACCACGGTGCGCCCGCGCAGCGTCGGCACCTTCTTGATGTCGCGCCGCCCAACCTCGGCGAAGCTCTCGGCGCGGTCGAGGATCGCCTCGATCTCCTCCCGCTCGAGATCCTTGATCGCGAGCAGGTGCTTCATGCCAGAGCCTCCGCGGTCTTGGCCGGGGAGATCGTCACCCGGTCGACCTCGTCGGTCTCCTCGAGCAGCACGTTGACCCGCTCCGCGCGGGCGGTGGGCAGGTTCTTGCCGACGTAGTCGGGGCGGATCGGCAGCTCGCGGTGACCGCGGTCGCAGAGCACCGCCAGCTGCACTCGCTGCGGCCGGCCGTAGTCGAAGAGGGCGTCGATCGCGGCGCGCACGGTGCGGCCGGTGAAGAGCACGTCGTCGACCAGGACCACCGTGCGCCCGGTGAGGTCGAAATCGATGTGGGAGGAGTGGACGATCGGCTGGGTGGCTGGGGACTTGGCGCCGACGTCGTCACGGTAGAAGGAGATGTCGAGGTCGCCGATCGGCGTCTCGGCCTCGGTCAGCTCGCCGACCAGGGCGTGGAGGCGGCGGGCGATCACTGCGCCGCGGGTGTGGATGCCGACGACGGCGAGACGCTCGGCCTCCGGGTTGGCCTCGGCGATCTCATGGGCGATCCGCCGCAGCGTCCGCCTCAAATCGTCGTGCTCGAGCACGACCTTCTCGCTCACTTCGTTGCTCCTTCCTGGCCTCACGGGACCGGGTTAAAGGACGGCGCTCAGAGTAGCAGCGGGGGGCGGATGGGTTTGGGGGTTGCCTCGCCGGTGCCTCGCGAAGCGGGCACCGCAGAGTGATTCCCGCCCCGAAGGGGCACCTGGTTACACCACCGAGAGGTGGTGCTGGGCACCCGGCGAGGCAACCCCCAAACCCATCCCCGCCGGCGCCTACCCCTCGTCGGAAGCTGCTCGAGACGGATCCTCCCCCCTCTCCCTGGCTCCGTTTTGCACGAGCTGCGGATTACCGCGCTCTGGAAAGGGGAGCTCGATCAGGTCGAAGTCCCTTGGGGCCACCGCCGGCTCGAAGACCTCGCGTGCCTCCTCGAGCACTTTGCCGACGTGGTAGCGGGAGGAGATGTGGACCAGGGCAAGCAGCTTCACCCCGGCCTCGCGGGCCACCGCGGCGGCCTGGCCCACCGTGGAGTGGCCGGTATCGGCCGCGCGCTGCGCCTCCTCCTCGGAGAAGGAGGCGTCGTGGACGAGCAGCTCCGCTCCTCGCGCCGCCTCGACCGTCGCTTTGCAGGGAGCCGTGTCGCCGGTGACGACGACCGTCCGGCCCGGGCGCGACTCGCCCATCACCTCGCCGGGCTCCACCCGCCCGGTGGCGCCCCGCACCGACTCGCCTCGCTGCAGTGCCGCGAAGTCGGGCCCTTCCTCGACCCCCAGCCGTTTCGCCGCCTCGAGGTCGAAGCGCCCCGGTCGCTCCTCCTCCACCAGGGCGTAGCCGAAGGCCCGCACGCTGTGCTCGACCGGAAAGGCGCGTATCTCGCCGCCGTCGCAGGGGACGAAATCGCCCGGCTCCAGTTCGACTAGGTCGAGCTTGTAGCCGACCCTGCCGATCACCCGGCCGAGGCTCTGGATCAGGTCGCGCAGGCCGCGCGGCCCGTAGATCGTCAGCGGCCGCTCGCGCTCCGTCAGGTCATACGTTTTCAGCAGTCCGGGCAGGCCGAGGAAGTGGTCGGCGTGGAAGTGGGTGAAGTAAATCTCGTCGACCTGGACCAAGCCCAGCGAGCGCTGCATCTGGCGCTGCGTCCCCTCGCCGCAATCGAAGAGCAGCCGTTCGCCACCGCGGGCGACGAGCACGCTCGCGGTGTTGCGCCGCGCCGAGGGCACGGCGCCGCCCGTGCCGAGAAAGGCAACCGAGAGGTCCATGGCCGCGAGCCTACGCGACGCTCAGCGCTGATTCCTCGTGGGGCACGTCGGACTGCACGATCGCGCGAAGCGAATCGACCGTCCATTGGTCGATCTCATAGCCAGCGGCGAGCCGGATCCCGCGTCTCTGATTGTTCCGGGGCGGCGCCAGTCGCAATCGTCCCTACGACTCGGCGACTGCATCCAGGGGGACGAGGTACACCGCCTGCCGGGGCGGAAAGTAAACGCCGAAAATGTCCGCGGCCCCATATAGGACTGGGGGCCGCGGCCGTGGTCGGTCGTCCTGGAGTTGAAGACCAGGCAACCCCCGACCGGCCAGGCTGTCTTGCACTGAATTCGCAGGAACCTGCGTCCATCCAGATGGACAGCCAAGTCATATGGGTGCCCCTCGCCAAAAGGCACGAGAACCTTGAACTTGCGCCGCACAAGCGCCGCCAAAATCATCGCCTCTCCCTCGTTGCCACTCCCGGGACGAGCCATTGCGGAACCTTATGTCTACAATCGGACGGAACGTATGTTCGCTCAGACTCCAAGCCCGGGGACAGACTAAGCTGCAATCTGAGCGCCCGTAGCTCAGCTGGATAGAGCGTGCGCCTCCGGAGCGCAAGGCCACAGGTTCGAATCCTGTCGGGCGCGTTCCGCAGGACGCCTAGGTGTCGTGTCTAATAGGCCCTCGTGACCCCAACCAAGGACAGTCGACCACCGCGAGGAGCGCTGGCGGTGGTCGCGATCGGCTTGATCGCCACCCTGGCGGCGGCACTGCTCAGCACCAGCGAGGCCGGGGGCAGCTCGGTCGAGATCGAATGGGCGGCGCGGTCGCCGCTCCCCGACTCCCCCGTGGCGGCGATCCCCGGGGGCGGCTCGATGAAGCTCGTCGACGGCAGCCTGCGGGCGAGCGAAGACAACATCGAAGGCGAGCGGATCTTCCGCGTCACCTCGGCCCTGAGGATCGAAGCAGGCTCGGCCGCCGGGCAGGCGCGGGTGCGCTGCCGGATGAGCGGCGGCAAGGACGCGGAACTCGGCCGCACGGTCAACAGCCGCGCCGCCTTCCCCCGGTCGAGCGGCGAATACAACCTGACCAAGCAGGAAGTGCCCGCGAGCGTCGGCGTCAGGCTGCCGATCCAGGGGGCTGAATACGCATCGCTGGAGCTGGGCGACGCCTTCGAAAGCTTCACCGAGCTGCCCGGCGTCGTGGTCAGCTGGATGCCCCACCGCACCTCCTCGCAGGAATGGCAGTGGGGGCTTCCCAAGGGCCGGCTGCGGGAACCGCTCGAGCTCGGCTTCGCCTCGTTCTGGCGCACCGCCGGCAAGCTCTCCGCCCATGTCTCCTGCGTGGTCGAAACCGGCGGGGGCAAGGCGGGCGTTCGCACCGCCGGCGAGCTCAACGGCTAAATCATCTAGGCGCGACCAGCAGCTCCGGCCCCTCGATCCCTTTGCCGACCTTGTTCAGCTTCGGATTGGCGGGGGCGCTGTCCATCCGCGAGGCGGGCAGCGGCGCGCACATCGCGATCGCGTCCTCGACCTCGAGGTCCGGTCGCAGCCAGGCCCTCTCGGCCTCGGGGTTGGGCAGGATGGCCGGCATCCGGTCGTGGACCTTGGCGACCACCTCGTTCGGGGTCGTGGTGACGATCGTGCAGCTGTAGAGCCAGCCGTCCTCGTAACCGCGGTCCTCCTCGCCCTCCCACTCCTTGCGCGTACAGATGCCGGCGAAGGCGAAGGGCTCGCCGCCGTCCACGGTGAAGCGCCAGGGCTGGCGCGGCTGCTTGGGGTCCTCGGCCACCATCCACTCGTAGAAGCCGTCGGCGACGATCAGGCAGCGGTGCCGGAACTTGCCGACCAGCGGCGAGTAGGCGCGACTCGATGTCAGGTTCTCGGCTTTGGCGTTGATCATCCGGTACCCCACCTTGAGGTCCTTCGCCCAGCGCGGCACCAGGCCCCAGCGCATGAGCCGCGCCTCGCGCTCGCCCCGGGCCACCTCCTCGGGGTCCGGCGAAGAGCGCACCGTCAGCACCTCCTGGGTCGGCGCCACGTTGAAGCGACCAAGTCCCGATTCGACCTTCTTGACCCGCTCCGCCGTGGGCGGCAGCGCCTCGCCCGAGGAGTTGCGCTCCAGCGAGCGTTCCAGCTCAACCTGGAAGCGATCGGCGATCGTCTTCGTGTCCTTGGCCGTGACCGTGAAGCGCCCGCACATCAGGGTCGCGCCTCCGGAT
This sequence comes from uncultured Solirubrobacterales bacterium, assembly GCA_963770315.1. GTDB lineage: Bacteria > Actinomycetota > Thermoleophilia > Solirubrobacterales > 70-9 > VRUE01. The sequence continues at coordinate 1,024,839 of CAVYPC010000002.1, read as the reverse complement.
GGTCGCGGTACCACTCGAGCGTGCGACGCAGGCCGACCTCGAGGCCGACCTCGGGGCGCCACCCGGTCAGCTCGCGCAGCTTGGTTGAGTCGACGAACTGCCGGTCGATCTCGCCGTCGGGGTTGCCGTCGCCCTGGAAGTCGGGGTCGATTCCCGCCCCGGCCGCCACGGCGATCAGCTCGACCACCTCGCGCACCGAGTGGGGGCGCTCGCCGCCGGCATTGAAGGCCTGGCCCACCGCTCCGTTCTCGAGCGCACCGGCGATCGCCAGGTAGGCGGAGACGGCGTCGTCGACGTGGAGGAAATCGCGCTCGGGGCTGCCGTCGGAGCGGATAACCGGCGGGCGGCCGTCGAGCACGGCGACGACGCTCTCCGGGATCAGGCGGGAGAAGTTGAGATCGCCGCCGCCGTAGATGTTGGCGAAGCGAGTCACGGCCAGCGGCACGCCGTAAGCGGTCGCGTAGCTGCGCGCGATCACATCCGCGGCCGCCTTGCTCGCGTCGTAGGGATAGGCGGCCCGCAGCGGGAAGTCCTCGCGATAGGGCAGCTCGGGGCTCGATCCGTAGGCCTTGTCCGAGGAGGCGAAAACGACCCGCCCGACGCCGTGCGCACGGCAGGCTTCGAAGAGGTTCCAGGCGCCGCGAACGTTGACCTCGAAGGTCTCCAGCGGAGAGGAGCGGGCGACCCCGACGATCGTCTGCGCGGCCAGGTGGAAGACCGAGTCGGCGCCCTCGATCGCCGCCGCCACGGCCTCCGCGTCGCGCAGGTCGGCCTCGACCAGCTCGACCTCGTCGCGGATCCCCAGCAGGTCCAAGCCCGAGCGCCGCTCGCCGCCCACGTCGGCGAGGCGCGGCGCCGGCCGATCCAGCACCCTGACGGCCTCGCCACGCTCCAGCAGCGCACGCGCCAGATAGGAGCCGACGAAGCCGTGACCGCCGCTGACCAGGACGCGGCTCATTGCGGCACCGCCGATTGTCGCTTTTTCCCCACTCCGGTGGGGACAACGCTGCAATCGGCGAGGTAGGGGCGCCACGGCGCTTCGCCAGAGGCCCAGAGATCGTTGAGCACCACGGCGTCCTTGTAGGTGTCCATGCAGTCCCAGAAGCCCTCGTGGCGGTGGGCGCGGAGCTGACCGTCGGAGGCGAGCCGCGCCAGCGGCTCGCGCTCGAGCACGCTCTCGGCGTCGAGATAGGCGAGCGCGCCAGGCTCGAAGCAGAAGAAGCCGCCGTTGATCCAGTGCTCGCTGCGCGGCTTCTCGGCGAAGCCCTCGATCCGGTCCCCGGGGCCCAGCTCGGCGACCCCCCACTGCAGATCGGGCCGCACCACCGTCATCGTCGCCAGGCTGCCGTGCTTGGCGTGGAAGGACAGCAGCCGGGCGAGGTCGATGTCGGCGACGCCGTCGGCGTAGGTGGCGCAGAAGGTCTCGCCGCCAAGGCGCTCGCCGAGGTGCGCAATCCGCCCTCCGGTGGGCGTGTCGAGGCCGGTGTCGAGGCACTCGACCGTGACGCCGCCGGGCCATGGCTCGTCGGCGACGAACTCCGCGACGGCTTCGCCGAGATAGCCGGTGGCGAGCAGGAAGCGCTCGAAGCCCTGCGCCGCGTAGATCCCGATCACGTGCCAGAGGATCGGCCGGCCGCCGATCTCGACCAGAGCCTTGGGCACCGACTCGGTCCGCTCGCGCAGGCGGGTGCCGCGCCCGCCGCAGAGGATCGCTACAGGAGGCATAGGCATCACTGGGCGGGATTATCCCTGCCCGCCGGCGAGGACGTTGCTTCAGCTCAGTCGGGCAGCTGCCAGCCGGCCCCGCCGCCCGCCGTCCAGACGAGCTCGTCCTCGAGCGGCGGCTCGGTCTCCTGCGCCGCACAGCCGGTGGCGCCGAAGCAGCGGACCCGCACCTCTTTCCCGCTGGCATCGATCCGCAGGAAGCTCTTGAAGAGAGGGGCGCTGTTCCAGTCGAGCCACTCCGAGAACGGGATGTGGAGAGCGCCCTGGCCACGGCCCGGGAGCCGCATCAGGACCTCGCCGGAGCGACGGGAGCTCTCGCTCACTGCGACTCCGGCCTGCCGCGCCGGCGCGATGCCGAGCCGCTCGCCGAGGAAGGCCGCCGCCTCGTCGGGAGGAATCTCGCGCGTCCCCCCGAGCCGGCCGAGGAGACCGAGCTTGCGCGCATAGAGCTTGCTGTAGAGGGAGAGCGAGTCGCCGCGCAGCGGGTAGCAGCGGAACTCGTCCTCGCTGACCCGGTCGGCGATCTCGGTCTTGTCGAGGTTGGGGATCGAGTGCGTCTCGTGCATGAAGGCGCCGCCCCCGCCCGAGACCAGGTAGAGCATCGTGCGCCCGTCCTCCAGCTTGACCGGGTAGCGCTGGTAGTTGTGGATGTCGCCGCCGATCGCGGCGATGTAGTTGTGCTCGGCCGCAGTGACGATCTCGTCGACGGTCTCCTCGCTGTTCTCGATCCTGCCCGGGTGCCGCTCGCCGTCGACGTAGAGCGGCTTGCCGGTCAAGAGGATCTTCGGCTTGGCGGACTGGCGCGATATCCGCTTCAACCAAGTGGCCTGCTCGGCATCGATGCCGCCGATGATCCCGGTGTCGATCCCGACCAACAGCAGCGGGCCGGTGTCGATCGCGAAATAGGGGCCGGGTTGGCCGGGCATGTCGAAGGTCTCCATCTCCGCCAGCCTGGTGGGACTCGGGTGCGGCGGACGGCGCCACAGCAGCCGGCGCAGCCAGCGCTTCGGCGAGAGCCCCGGCGAGGGCGCCGGGGGCGCACCCGCAGCCCCGCAAAACCAGTGCATGAACGCAGTGCAGTCGTCGTACCAGTCGTGATTGCCGGGGACGGCGTAGATCGCGCCCGGATATTCCTGGTAGGGCCAGAAGAACTTGTCCTCGTATTCCTCCACGCCGCCCGCGGGATAGATCACGTCGCTGCAGATGAACATGAAGTCGGTCCCCTCCGCCTGGCTCAGCAGCGGCGGGACGACGGCGAACTGCGATTCGTCGCCCTCGCCGGTGTCGCCGACGACGAGGAAGGAGGCGGTGCCGCCGGCAACGGCGCGATTGACCAGGAGGTCCGAGCCGCCGCTTGGGTCGAGCGCCTTCATCCACGCCTTGCGGCGCTCGTCGGTGGGATCGCCGAGCGCCCTCGCCACACGGTCGTTGCGCGACTTCAGCAGCGGCACCGGATTGAGCCAGGAGAAGCGGTGGGAATGGCGGCGGGCGAGCTCTTTGTAGGCGCTGCCCCCCTCGCACTCCCAGCCGGCACCGGCCTTGGAGTCGCGAGACCCAGCAGCGACCTGCGCACCCGCCCCATCAACCGCAGAGTCCCCGGCCACTCGACTCCTTTCAATTATTTGAGTAGTTTGCTCGGAGCCGAGCCTACCCGGCCCTTGCTCCGCGAGTCAAACCGGTGGGAGCTCAGCCGCCGGCGACGGCGGGAAGGATGGTCACCTCGTCGCCTTCGCTGATCTGCGTCTGCAGGCCCTCCTGGAAGCGGATGTCCTCGCCGCTGACGTAGACGTTGACGAAGCGACGCAGGTCGCCGTCCTGGGTGATCCGCTCGCGCAGGTCGCCGTAGGCATCGAAGACTGCGTCGAGCACCTCGCCCACGGTCGAGCCGGAGACCTCGACCTCCGCCTCCCCTCCGGTCGCGGCGCGCAGCTGGGTCGGAATCTTCACGGTGACGGCCACTAGACGACTACCTCCTGGTGTGCGAACTCGGACTCGAAGCTGTCGAGATCGGGGTCGATTTCGTGCATGCGGAAGCTATCGCGAGCGGCGTCGAGCGTCTTCAGGCCCTCGCCGGTGATGTAGATGACGACCCGCTCCCCGCTGGCGATGTCGCCCCGCTCCGCCAGCTTTGCCAGGACGCCGATCGTCACCCCGCCGGCGGTCTCGGTGAAGATCCCCGTCGTCTCGGCCAGGAGGCGGATGCCGGCGCGGATCTCCTCGTCGGTGACCGAGTCGATCGCGCCGCCGGTGCGCCGTGCCTGCTCCAGCGCGTAGGGGCCGTCCGCCGGGTCGCCGATCGCCAGGCTCTTGGCAATCGTCTCCGGCTTCTGCGGCTTGCAGACGTCCCAGCCCTCGGCGAAAGCGGTTGCCACCGGGCTGCAGCCGAGCGCCTGGGCGCCGTTGAAGACCGGCTGGGTACCCTCGACCAGCCCCAGGTCGAGCCACTCCTGAAAGCCGCGCCCGACCTTGGTGAAGAGCGAGCCGGAGGCGATCGGGCAGACGACCCGGTCCGGCAGCTCCCAGCCGAGCTGCTCGGCCGTCTCGTAAGCGAGCGTCTTAGACCCCTCGGCGTAGTAGGGGCGCAGGTTGACGTTGACGAAGGCCCAGGGGCGGGTTTCGGCAAGCTGCGTGCAGAGCCTGTTGACGTCGTCGTAGTTGCCGCGAACGCCGACCAGGTTGGTGCCGTAGATCCCGGTGGCGAGCAGCTTCTGCTCCTCGAGATTGGCCGGAACGAGGACGTAGGACTCGAGACCGGCCGCGGCCGCGTGGGCGGCGACCGCGTTGGCCAGGTTGCCGGTGGAGGCGCAGGCGACGGTCTCGAAGCCGAGCTCCCGCGCCTTCGCGACGGCGACGGCGACCACCCTGTCCTTGAACGAGTGAGTCGGGTTGGCAGCATCGTTCTTGATCCAGACCTCGGCATCGAGGCCAAGGCGCTCCGCCAGTCGGTCGGCCCGAAGCAGCGGCGTCAAGCCGGGCTCGAGCGGGTCGCCCGGGCGACCCGTGAACGGCAGGAAGTCGGCGTAGCGCCAGATTCCCTGCGAGCCCGCCTGGATCCGGCGCTTCGCCTCTGCGGGGTCGAGCCCCGAGTGGTCGTAGGCGACTTCCAGCGGGCCGAAGCAGTTCTCGCAGGCATAGCTCGCGCCGAGCTCATAGGTCGCCCCGCACTCCTTGCACTTCAAGCTCTCGACTGACATCCGATCTACCTCTTCCTTTTGCCTAGAAAAAAACCTCCGCCTGTGGGGCAGAGGTCCGATCGGACGTCCCCCACATCTTCCAGGTCCCCGGACGATCCCGAGCGACCTGCTGGAGTTGGCACCTCCCCTCGAACCGATGGTCCGAGGTGGTTGCCGGGGCTTCTGCGGGCCAGTCCCTCCACCCCTCTAGATGTGGCGCTTATGTGGGATCGACTATAGAGAAATGGTTGACTCGGGGCAACCTTTTCCAGGCTCGATCGCCGATCGCCGCGGCGATCTGGCATCGATTGCCCACGTATTCCGCCGCGCACGTCTAACCTGTGCCAGCCATGCCCGACGAGACGATGAGCCCGAGCGATGCCGAACCTTCCGAAACCACGGCTGCGACGGGCTGGCCGGCGTGGCGAGCTCATCCCCGCGGCGTCGCAGGCTGAACCGCAGACGCCCAACGTCGAGCAGATCGACTCCTCCGGCCTGCGCTGGGTCAACATCGAGCGCCCAGGCGCGCTCGAGCGCGCCTGGCTGGAGGAGAACTTCGACTTCCACGCCCTCGACCTCGAGGACGTCCTCTCACGCAACCAGCGGCCGAAGATCGACATCTACGACGACTACCTCTTCATCGTCCTCCACTTCCCGATCTTCGACCCCGCGGCCGGCCGCCTCGGCACCGGCGAGCTCGACCTCTTCGTCGGCCCGGGCTACGTGGTCACGATCCCGAACCAGCCACTGCAGCCAGTCGAGTACCTGTTCGAGCGCTGCCGGACGAAGGAGGAGCTGCGCGATCAGCTCTTCTCGCGCGGCAGTGGCTACCTCCTCTACCGCCTCGTCGACGACAGCTTCGACTACTGCTTCCCGATGCTGCGCAAGATCGGCAACAAGCTCGACGCGCTCGAGGACGGCATCTTCGAGGGCCGCTCCGAGGAGGTCGTGCGCGACATCTCCAACGTCAAGCAGGAGATCATCAACTTCCGCAAGGTGATCCGGCCGCAGCGGCCGGTTCTGCGCGACCTGGAGAAGGTCAAGCAGCGCTACCTGGCCACCGACCTCGATCTGGAGATTTACTTCGACGACATCGTCGACGCCCACGAGCGGATCTGGGACATGCTCGAGAACTACAAGGAGGTGGTCGAGGCGCTGGCCGAGACCAACGAGTCGGTGATCTCACACCGGGTCAACGACATCCTCCGCGTCCTCACCTCGATCAGCGTCATCGTCCTGCCGCTGACCCTGCTGGCGAGCATCTGGGGGATGAACGTGAAGGTGCCGGGGGAGCAGGACCTGACCGCGTTCTGGATCGTGGTCGGCGCGATGATCGCGATCCTGGTCGGGATGGTCGTGTACTTCCGCAAACGCGGCTGGTTGTAGCCTGCGGCCCTCGTGGCCAACTTTCGGATCTGGGCGCCCTGGCGCCTCGCCTACGTGAAGGACGCTTCCAAGGACAACGAGGAGGAGTGCATCTTCTGCGCCAAGTCGGCGGCAGACGACGACGCGGCGAACCTGATCGTCCATCGCGGCGGCAGCTGCTTCGTCATCCTCAACCTCTTCCCCTACACCAACGGACACCTGATGGTGGCACCGTACGAGCACATCGGACGCATCCAGGACCTGCCCGGCGAGACCGTCACCGAGATGATATCCCTGGCGCAGCGGGCGATGAGCCGCTTGGAGGAGGTCTACGACCCGCACGGCTACAACGTCGGCTTCAACCAGGGACGCGTCGCCGGCGCCGGGGTCGAGCACCACATCCACCTCCACGTCGTCCCCCGCTGGGGCGGCGACACCAACTTCATGCCGGTGATCGCCGACACCAAAGTCATGCCGCAGACGCTGGAGCAGAGCTACGAGGCGCTGAAAGGAGCATTTTGAGCGAGCAGCCACCCCTGGCCCCGCCGGGCATCTTCAAGGCTTACGACATCCGCGGCCTGCACGGCGAGGAGATGGATGAGACCACGGCGCTCGCGATCGGGCGTGCCTTCGCTCGCGTGCTGGCGAGGCTGCGCGGCAAGCGGCCGGGCGAGCTGCGGGTCGGCCTCGGCCGCGACATGCGCCTGACCGCACCGTCGATGGCGGCCGAGCTGCGCGACGGCCTGATCTTCGAGGGGGCGACGGTGCTCGACGCCGGCATGGTCGCCACCGAGATGCTCTACCACCTGGTCGGCTCCCGGGGGCTCGACGGCGGCGCGATGGTCACCGCCTCCCACAACCCGAAGGCCTATACCGGCGTGAAGCTGATCCGCGAGGGGGCGCTCGCCCTTTCCGGCGACGCCGGCATCGGCGACGTGCGGCGGGAGATCGAAGCCGGCCTCGGCCCGGCTCCCGGCGGTGGCTCCTTTGAGGAGGTCGATATCTGGGACGAGTACCGCGAGCACGCCCTCTCGTTCATCGATCCCGCCGCGGTGAAACCGATGAAGGTCGTGGTCGACGGCGGCAACGGGATGGCGGGGCCGATGGTCGGCCCGATCTTGAGCCGGCTCGGGCTCGAGCTAGACGAGATGTACTTCGAGCCCGACGGCGAGTTCCCCGACCACGAGCCGAACCCGCTGCTGGAGAAGAACCGGCGGCTGATCGAAACGCGGGTGCGCGCGGCCGGCGCCGACCTCGGCATCGCCTGGGATGGCGACGCCGACCGCTGCTTCTTCATCGACGGCGAGGGAGCCTTCTGCGACGGCGATTTCATCTGCGCCCTGCTCGCCCGCGCGGCGCTGGCCAAGAACCCCGGCGCCACCATCCTCTACGACCCCCGCTCGAGTCGCGCCGTGCCCGACCTGGTCGCCGCCGAGGGTGGGCGGTCGGACCTCTCGCGGGTCGGCCACGCCTTCTTCAAGCAACGGATGCGGGAGGAGAACGCGGCGTTCGGCGGCGAGGTCTCCGGCCACTACTACTTCCGCGACTTCTGGTGCGCCGACTCGGGCACGATCCCGGCGCTGCTGATGCTCGAGCTGCTCTCCAAGGAAGGCCGCTCCATCGGCGAGCTGATGGCCGAGTTCCGCACCAAGTACTTCATCTCCGGCGAGATCAACTCCGAGGTCGCAGACCCGGTGGCGAAGATGGAGGAGATCGCGGCTCGCTACTCCGACGGCGAGCTCAGCCGCCTCGACGGGATCTCGATCGACTACCCGGAATGGCACTTCAACGTTCGCCCCTCGAACACCGAGCCGCTGCTCCGCCTCAACCTCGAGTCGCTCGTCTCCCCTGAGGACATGGAGGCCAAGCGCGACGAAGTGCTGGGGCTGATCCGGGCGTGACCCTCACTCCCGAGGAGGCGCTCGAGCAGGCCGCATTGGCTGGAATCCACCGCCTCCGCATCCCGACTCCATTCGCGGTCGGGCGGGTCAATTGCTACCTGCTCGAGGACGAGCCGCTGACGCTGATCGACACCGGTCCGAACTCGGGCAAGGCGCTCGACGAGCTGCAGGGCCAGCTCGCCCAGCGCGGCCACTCGATCGACGACCTCGAGCTGGTCATCCTCACCCACCAGCACATCGACCACCTCGGCCTGGTCGAGATCGTCGTCGAGCACTCCGGCGCCGAGGTCGCCGCGCTCGGGCTCGCCGCCGAGCGACTTGCCAACTTCAACGAGGATGCCGAGCGCGAGGACACCTTCGCGGTTGAGCTGATGCTGCGCAACGGCATCCCGCAGGAGGTCGCGTTCGCCCTGCAGAGCGTCTCGCGCAGCTTCCGCGGCTGGGGCTCGAGGGCGGAGGTGACGCGGCCGCTCGCCGACGGCGAGGAGATCCCCTTCCGCGACCGCACGCTGCAGGCGCTGCACCGCCCCGGCCATAGCCCCTCGGACACCGTCTTCTGGGACGAGCGGCGGCGAATCCTGATCGCCGCCGACCACCTGATCGCCCACATCTCCTCCAATCCGCTGATCACCCGCCCGCTGGACGGCTCCTCGCAGCGCACCCAAGCGCTCGTCGCCTACATCGAGTCGATGAAGGCGACGCGTGAGGTGCCGGCCGAGATCGTCCTCCCCGGCCACGGCGAGCCGGTCGTCGACCACGTGACGCTGATCGACGAGCGCCTCGCCAAGCACGAGCGGCGCAAGGAGAAAATCTACGCGCTGATTGCCGAGCGGCCCCGCACGGGGTACGAGATCGCTCAGGCGATCTGGGGCAACGTCGCCGTCACCCAGGCATTCCTCACCCTCTCGGAGGTGATCGGCCACGCCGACCTGCTGCTCAACGAGGGTCGTGTGCGGGAAGTCGAGGACGGGGAGGTGATCCGCTATGAGGCGACCGGGTAGGCGCGGCGCCAAGAAGCGGATGCTGCTGATCGTCAACCCCTATGCGACGACGGTCTCCGACCGGCTCAAGAACCTCGTCGTCTACGCGTTGCAGGGCCGCTACGAGGTGGAGACGGTCGCCACCGAGTCGCAGAACCACGCCACCGAGATCGGCCGCGAGGTGCGTGACCACGGCTACGACGTCGTCGTCGCCTTCGGCGGCGACGGTACGTTGAACGAGGTCGCCAACGGCCTCGCCGGCACCGACGTGCCGGTCTCGGTGCTGCCCGGCGGCTCGACCAACGTCGTCTGCCGCACCCTCGGCATCCCCAACGACGTCGTCGACGCGACCGAGCACCTGCTGGCGGCGGTCGACGACTGGACGCCGCGCAAGATCGACCTCGGCAGGGCCGGCGAGCGTCACTTCGTCTTCTCCTGCGGGGTGGGCATCGACGCGACCGTGGTCAAGCGGGTCGACGCTCACCCCCGCCTCAAGTCACGCGCCGGGCCCTACTACTACAGCTGGGCGGCGATCTCGGCCTTCTACCGCAGCTACGTGGTGAATCCGATCAGGCTGCGGGTAGAGATCGACGGCAAGGCGACCGAGGGCATCACCGCGCTGGCCCAGAACTCCGATCCCTTCACCTATTTCGCCAGCCGCCCGATCCGGGTCTGCGAGGGAGTCGAGATCGACGACGGCACCCTCTCGCTCGGCGTTCTGAAGCGGGCGACGCAACGCGACATGCCGACCCTGATCCCGCGCCTGTTCAGCGAGAAGCGCCCAGCCGCCCGCCACCGCCAGATCGAGCACTTCGAAGGCGTCACCGAGGCGAGCATCGCCTCGATCTCGGAGACCAAGGACGGCGTCGTCCGTCCCTTCCCAGTCCAGGTCGACGGCGACTACATCGGCGAGAAGGCGCACCTGGACCTGAGCGTCGTTCCCGGCGCCCTCACAACCGTCGCCTGACTACCCCGTCGGCGTGATCCGATAGGCGTCGAAGACGCCCTCGACGTTGCGCAAGCGCGACACGCACTGCTTGAGCTGCTCGGTGTCGCCGACCTCGATGACGAAGCGGTTTTTCACCATCGGGTGCTTGGTCATGCAGCTGGCGCCGAGGATGTTGATCCCCGCCTCAGAGAAGGTGCGCGATAGATCCTCCAGCAGGCGAGTGCGATCGTAGGCATCGATCTGCAGCTCGACCCGGTAGGAGGACTCGTTCTCGCCCTCCCAGGCGACCTCGACGAACCGTTCCGGGGACTTCATCAGCGCCTTCACGTTCTTGCAGTCGGCGCGGTGGATGGTGATGCCGCGGCCAAGCGAGACGTAGCCGGCGATCGTGTCACCCGGCACCGGCCGGCAGCACTTGGCGAGCCGCACGGCGACGTTGTCGGCCCCCTTGACCCGGATCCCGTAGTTGGAGGCGTCCTTGGTCCGCCGCGCCTTGTCCTCGCGCGCCCCCTCGAAGCCGAGCGGCTCCCGCTCCTCGACCGCCTCGCCCTCTTTGAGCCGCTGCATCAGCTTGTTGACGACCGCCTTGGTCGGGACCTTGCCCTGGCCGAGGGCGATGTAGAACTCGGTCGCCTTGTGGAAGCCCATCTCGCGGATCACCTGGGCCAGCAGCGGCGACATCGCCAGCTTCTGCATCGGCAGGCCGCGCTTGCGCAGGGCCTCCTCGAGCGCGTCGCGCCCCTTCTTCTCGGCGTCCTCGCGCCGTTCCTGTTTGAAGAAGGCGCGGATCTTGTTGCGGGCGCGGCTGGTCCGCACGAGTTTGAGCCAGTCGCGCGAGGGGCCCCGGTTCTGCTTCGCGGTCAGGACCTCGACGATGTCCCCCGAACGCAGCTGGTAGTGCAAGGGCACGATCGAGCCGTTGACCTTGGCGCCAACGCAACGGTGGCCGACGTCGGTGTGAACCGCGTAGGCGAAGTCGAGCGGGGTCGACCCCGCCGAGAGGTTCTTCACCTCGCCCTTCGGGGTGAAGACGAAGACCTCGTCCTCGAACAGGTCGACCTTCAACGACTCGAGGAACTCGGCCGGATCCTGGTCGCCCTCTGCCTCTACGAGCTGTCGCAGCCAGGTCATCTTCTCGCGCTGGGGGTCGCCGCCACCACCCTCCTTGTAGGCGACGTGGGCGGCGATCCCGTACTCGGCCAGGTCGTGCATCTCACCGGTGCGGATCTGGATCTCCAGCGGCTTGCCTTCGGGCCCGATCACCGTCGTGTGCAGCGCCTGGTACATATTCGCCTTCGGCATCGCGACGAAGTCCTTGAAGCGCCCCGGCAGGGGCTTCCAGAGCGAGTGGATGACGCCGATCGCGCCGTAGCAGTCCTTGACCGAGCCGACGATCACCCGCATCGCGGTCAGGTCGAATATCTCGTTGAACTCGCGCCCCTTCTTGGTCATCTTCGTGTAGATCGAGTAGAAGTGCTTGGCGCGGCCGGATATGTCGGCCTCGATGCCCACCGCCTGGAGCTCCTCGCCGAGGAACCGGCCGGCCTCGTTTACGTAGACCTCGCGCTCGTCGCGCTGCTGGGCGACCAGTTGTTTGATCTCCTTGTACTTGCGCGGATGCAGGGTGGCGAAGGCGAGATCCTCCAGCTCCCATTTGATCGCGTGGATTCCCAGCCGGTGGGCGAGCGGTGCGTAAATCTCCAACGTCTCGCGCGACTTCGCCGTCTGCTTCTGCTTGGGCAGCGCGCCGAGGGTGCGCATGTTGTGGAGGCGGTCGGCCAGCTTGATCAGGATCACCCTGACGTCGGTGGCCATCGCCACCATCATCTTGCGGTAGTTCTCCGCCTGCCGCTCGTCGCGACTCTCGAACGTCATGCCGGTCAGCTTGGTCACCCCGTCGACCAGCTGGGCGATCTCCTCGCCGAACTCGGCCCGGACGTCGTCGAGGCTCGCGCTGGTGTCCTCGACCGTGTCGTGGAGGAGGGCCGCGCAGAGCGTCTCGGTGTCGAGCCGCATCCCGGCGCAGATCTGCGCCACGCCGACCGGATGGGTGATGAACTCGTCGCCGGAGCGGCGCAGCTGGTCGGCGTGGCGGTCGCAGGCGAACTCGAACGCCCGCGTCAGCGCGACACGGTCGATCTCTGGCGAGTCGAACTCCTCGACGACGGCGAATAGGTCGGCGAGGAGATCCCTTTGCTCTAGGGCTGTTTGCGTCGTTTGAGGTATCGCAGGCCCTCCTGGTGGCGAGCGCCGTAGGCGCGGAACGCGGCCGAGCGCTCCAGTTCTGTCCCCTTGGAGGATACGACCCCGACGCTGCCGTCACCGCCATCCGTCGACCCGGCCACGAGCTCGAGCTCGATCAAGACCCGCAGGCAGCGGGCCGCGGCCTCTGGCCCGCGGGGGTGGCGATCACCGCCCCGCAGCGCCGCGAGCAGCTTCGCGCCGCTTGCCTCGCCGGCCTCGCGCAGGTCCCTGAACAGCCCGATCAGAACCTCCCGCCGGGCCAGCTGGCGGTCGAGCATAGCCAATGCGAAACGGTGCTCCGCTTCGCCCCAGGCCAGATGCGCGTAGCCGCCCTCGGCGCTCGCCAGGGTGGCGAGCGCCTCCAGATGGGCGAAGGCTGGCGGATCGACGAGGACGACGTGCTCGAAGCCGGCGGCGAGGTCGGGGTCGGCCTCGAGCGCGACGGCGTCGGCCAGGACAACGCCCTCGCCGCCAAGCGCGACCCGGCGCTCGCGGTCGGCGACAACCGCAAGCACGCCGCCGCCCCCGCAAGAGCTCAGCTCGGCCACGACCGCGGCCGGCGAGCTCCGTGGCCGCAACTCCACCCGGCCGACGGGTCCGAGAGAGGAGTCGGACTGCTCTTCTGGGCCCGGCGGCGGCCACTCCGCCGGATCGGCGGCCAGCTCGCGCTCGAAACGTCGCCACCACTCGTCATCGAGAGCGGAGCGATCGGGATCCCGCTCTGCCTCGTGCGGGTAGAGCTCGCGCAGCACCAGCCGCGGCTCGACCGACCCGTTCCAGCGATTGATCTCGAGCCGCACGGCGGCGTCAACCGGATCGTCCTCCCCCACCCCCAGCTGCGAGCGTCCGAAGGCCACCCCAAGGGCCCGATGAGCGCCGCTGTGGAGGCTGAAGCGGGCGTGCTTGCCTTCGCCCATCGCGCGCACGTCGCGCACTCGGGCGGAGGGGACGAGCAGCCGCACACCGGGATTTCCCATTCCAAACGGCGCCAATCGCTGCAACTCCTCGGCGAGGTCGAGGCCGAGGTCGGCGCCGCCGACCATCGCATCGATCCGCTCCGTCCGCCGCAGATCCTCCGGACCGAGCACCGATTCGGCGTGTGCGGCGAAGGCGGCGCGAAAGGCATCGACGTTCTCCGCGCGCAGCTGCAGGCCGGCGGCCGCACGGTGTCCGCCGAAGCTCTCCAGATGCTCCGAGCAAGCCTCCAGCCCAGCCAGCAGGTCGAATCCGGGAATGCTGCGCCCAGAGCCCCGGCCTCCCCCCTCTCCATCGAGCGAGATGACGACGGCAGGACGGTGATGGCGCTCGGCCATCCGCGAGGCGACGATCCCGATCACGCCGGGATGCCAGCCCTCGCCGGCCAGAACCAACGCCGGCGCCTCACGCAGCTCGTCCGGAAGCTCGCGGCGCGCCGCCTCGGCGGCGGTGTCGACCTCCCGCTCGGTAGCCCGCCGCTCGCCATTGGCCCGGCTCAGCTCCGTGGCAATCTCAGCGGCCCGCGCCTCGTCTTCGGTGAGAAACAGCTCAACTCCGGCGTCAGCGCGGTAAAGGCGCCCCGCCGCGTTGATTCGCGGCGCCAGCCGGAAGGCAAGATCACCCTCGTCAACCTGGCTCGGCTCGCATTTCGCCGCCTCGAGCAGCGCCCGGATACCCGGTCGCCGCGCCAACCGCACCTCCGCGAGCCCTCGTCGCACCAGGCTACGGTTCTCCCCCACCAGCGGTACGACATCGGCGACGGTGGCAAGAGCGACGAGATCGAGGTCTGCCGAGCAGAGGTCGTGTGCCCCTCCCGCGGAGGCTCCTGGAACCGCGCCCGAACCCTCGCCCGCAATTGGCTGCGCGACGGTCTCCGTGGGAGGGGCACACGACCTCTGCCGCAGGGCCGATGCGAGCTTCCATGCGACCGCGGTCCCGCAGAGCTGCTCGAACGGATACCCGTCCAGCGCCGGGTGCAGGATCGGGCAATCCGGCAGCTCCTCACCCGGCTGATGGTGATCGGTCACTACGACCTCCATCCCCAGCGAACGGGCCAAGGCGACCTCGTCCAGCGCCGTAATTCCGCAGTCGACGGTGATCAGCAGTTGCGTCCCGCGAGCGGCCAGCAGTTCGACGTTGGCTGGACTAAGCCCGTAGCCGTCGGCGATCCGGTCGGGGATCAGCCAGTCGCACTCGGCCCCGAGCTCGCGCAGGGTGCCGACCAGGATCGTCGTCGCGCAGACCCCGTCGACGTCGAAATCTCCGTGAACGGTGATGCGTCTCCCTTCGCGGACCGCTTCGGAGACGATCTCGACCACCGCCGTCATCGACTTGAAGGCGCCCGGTGGATGCGACTCGTCGGCGTCGAGGAACGCCCGTGCCGCCTCGGGAGTGCGGTAGCCGCGGCGCACGAGGGTGATCGCGACGGGCTCGCTCAGCCCCAGCTCCTCGGCAAGGACCCGCGCCTCGGCGTAGGAGTAGGGATCGGCCTTATATGCCTTGACGGTCTCTGCGTCGACGAGGTTCGCCACGCAGCCAGGCTAGGAAGCGCCTGGGACGGATTTCGGCGCGAATCAGGCCGCTTGTTCCGAGCGAACGCCGATCGCCCAGACCACGGCGAGCCCGATCGCGACGCCGGGGATGGCGATCAGGGCCGTGACGACGTCGGTGTCGCCGAGGCCGCGACCGGTGGCGATCTCGACGATGCCGCCGAAGACGACCGCGCCGATCACCGAGCCGATGAAGGCGCCGACGATGCCCTGCCAGAAGCGGTCGGGCAGGAAGACCGTGAAGTGCCAGAGGGCGATTCCCATCGTGAACCAGACCAGTAGGGCCATGAGCTAGCGATTCCTTCCGTGCTTACGGCGTTGTTTGCGGCGCTCGCGGCGCTGAGCGTTGCGCTCGCGGCGCTCCAACGTAGCCGGATCGGTGACCGGTGGCTCCCCGTTTGACGAGGGGCCGGCGCCGTCGCCGACCGGCGGCTCGGCGGTCGCGACCGCACCCGCCTTTGGCTGCGGTTCCTGCTGGGCGGCGAGCATCGCGTCGATCTCGGCATCCGTCTCGACGTCGTCGCCGAGCTTCGCCAGCGCCACATCATCGGCAAAGGCGGGGACCGTGCCATCGATCTCCGCGATCCGCTCTCGGCGCCGCGCGAAGCCCGGCTCGCGTTCTTTCCAGGCGGTCAGCACCGGCGAGGCGATGAAGATCGAGGAGTACGTCCCGGAGATGATCCCGATCAACATCGCGAAGGCGAAGTCCCCCAGGGTGGTGCCGCCGAAGATCAGCAGCGAGACCACCGCGAGCAGCGTCAGGAAGCTGGTCGCCAGCGAGCGGGTCAGCACCTCGCTCATCGAGCGGTTGACGATCTGCGAGAAGGCGGCGCGCGGCATCCGCGGCAGGTTCTCGCGGATCCGGTCGAAGACGATGATCGTGTCGTACAGCGAGTAGCCCAAGATGGTTAAGAAGGCGGCGACCGTACCGCTCGTCACCTCCCTACCGGTCAGCGAGTAGACACCCGCCGTGATCAAGATGTCATGGAAGATCGCGATCAACACCGGCACCGCGAACTTCGGATCGAAGCGGAAGGCGACGTAGGCGCAGATCACCAGCAGCGAGAAGATCAGCGCCTTGATCGCGCTGTTGGCGACCTGCTGGCCGAAGGTCGGCCCGACACTGGTGCTGTCGAAGCCGTTTTCGGCGACTTCGAATTCGGTATCGAGCGCCCGCTGGGCTTTCGATACCTGCGCCGGACCCAGCTCCCGAGCCTGGATCTGGAAGACGTTTTCGCCGAGTTCGGGATCGGATACCTGCTGGACCTCCTCGCTGCCGATCCCGGCTGCGTCGAGCGCTTCGCGGACGCCTTCCTCGTCGGTCGGCTTGACCAGCGCCACCTTGATCCGGGTCCCGGACTCGAAGTCGATGCCAAAGTTGAGCTGCTGGGTGGCGAGCGCCAATGCGCCGACGATCAGGATCGTGCCCGAGATCGAGAAGAACCAGCGACTCGCCCCCATGAAGTCGAAGTGCCAGCGCATCCGCTGACCGGACGCTCCGAGCGCGCTCGGCGAGCGCAGCAGCCGGGAGTGGCTCATGCTCAGCAGCAGGGCCTGGGTGAAGACGACCGCGGTGAGCAGGGAGACGATGGTGCCGACGCCGAGGGTGAAGGCGAAGCCCTTGACGCCGGCCGTCGCCAGCACGAAGAGGATGAAGGCGGTCAGCAGGGTGACGACGTTGGCGTCGACGATCGTCGCGATGCCACGGCGGTAGCCGGCGGCGATCGCGGCCGCCATCGGGCGTCCGGCGCGCACCTCCTCCTTGATCCGCTCGAAGATGACGATGTTGGAGTCGGCCGCAACCCCGATCGTCAGGATCAACCCCGCGATCCCCGGCAGGGTCAGGGTGATCGGGATCAGTTTGATCAGGGCAAAGAAGATCGCCCCGTTGGCAGCCAGGGCGATCACCGCGATCAGCCCGAGAACGCGGTAGTAGAGCAGCAGGAAGAGGGTGACGAGGATGAGCGCGATCACGCCCGCCTTGATCCCCGCATGGAGAGCCTGGGAGCCGAGCGTCGCCGAGACCTGCGTTTGGCTGATCAGCTTCAGGTTGATCGGCAGGGCGCCGATCTGGAGGAAGGTCGCGAGATCCTGCGCTTCCTGGATGCTGGTGAAGCCACCCGATATCTGGGCGCCGGTACGACCGTCGATCCCATCGGGGTTCTGGGCGAAGTTGATGATCGGCCGGGTCTTGACTTCGTTGTCGAGCACGACCGCGAAGTGACCGGAGAGCTGTTCGGCCTGTTCTTCGGAGGCGGGCCCGATCGCTCGGGCCTGGCCACGCTGAGCGATCTGGCGGGTGACGTCCTGGAAGGCCTGCTGGCCCTTGTCGGTGAAGGTGAAGGTGACGTTCGGCTGGCCGAGTTCGTCGGTTTCCTGCTTGGGGTTGGTGATGTCGGTGCCGGAGAGCGCCGGGTTGTCCTTGAGCGCGTACCAACCGGCGTTCTCGATCCCCTCCACCGCCTTGCCGCTCGGGTCCGAAGGCTGTTCGGAGACGACGATCGTCCCCGCCGGCACCTTTTTCACGACCCCTTTGTGCGCCCGTTTCTGACCGGTGGCGCTGATGTAGAGGTCTTCTTCGGAGAACTCAGGGCCCGCGATCAGCTTGTGCGTGCTGTCTTCGGAGAAGAGGTAGTAGCGCGGTTTGGTCGTCGAGCAGGACGTGCAGTCGGCGACCGGCTTCTGTTCGGCGGCGAGGTTGACGGCGCCGTAGGCGGTCGGGAAAGCGCCGGAGAAGATCAGCTGCTGGTTTTCCCGCTTGCTGGTGCTGCGCCCGGCGGCTTTCCATTCTTCGTCGGCTTCTTCGAGCGCTTTCGCCGGCGGTTCGCGGCCCGGGACCCCGCCGATCGCCTTCTCGCGACCGATCAGGTTGGGTTCCCAGTCATAGAACTGGAGCTGCGCGGTGGTCCCCACCTGTTCGGTCGCGCGCCCGGCGTTGGTAACGTCGGGCAGGCTGACCGATATCTCGGTGGTGCCGAGGCGAGCGACCTCCGGCTCGGAGACGCCGAGCTTGTCGATCCGCTGGCGGATGATTTCGATCGAGCGTTCGATGTCTTCGCCGCTGACTTCCTTGACCTGGCCGGTCGGGGTGCCCTGATAGACGAGCTCCACCCCACCCTTCAGGTCGAGGCCGAGCCGGGTCGGCTTGCTGGCGATGACCAGCGCCGAGACCAGAATCAGCCCGAAGACGAAGAGCAGCACGAAGAGGTTCCGGCGCCGTTTCACCCGCTCAACCCTCCGGCGTCAGGACGATCAGCAGACCGCCGTCGTCGTCGTAGGCGGGGAACACGTCAGCGACCGCCTCGGCGGGCAGGTCGCCCTCGGCGTTGACCGAGACCTTCTTGCCCAGCGAGCGCACGCCCCACTCGAGCGAGGTCTCGATCGGGTCGGTGAAGCCGTTGCCATCTCGATCCGCGCTCTCGCCGCCGTCCCCCGACTGCAGCCACCGCAGGCCGAGGACTTCCTGCACCGGCCGGCCGATCACGTCCTCGTCGGTGAGCCCGGTCAGCTCGAAACTGCCGCGGCCGGCGTCGATCACCCGCGCCTGCCGGTCACAGACGAAGAAGGCGGCGTTGGGAGCCGGATAGTAGTCGTCGAGTAGCTCGAAGACGAAGCCGAAGCCGCATTTCGAGCAGCCCTTCGGGCGCGTGCTGAAGCCGGCTGTCCGGTCCGCGCTCAACTCCCTGTTTCCGCAGTTGGGGCAGATGAAGAAAGGCATCCCCCGCCAGGTTACTGAGAGTCCGCTCAGAACAGACTGCGCGCTCGGTCAGGCGCCGGGATACCGAGGTGCTCGTAGGCCCGCTCGGTGAGCACGCGGCCGCGCGGAGTGCGCTTCAGCATGCCCTGCTGGAGCAGGTACGGCTCGAGCACATCCTCGATCGTGTCCTGCTCCTCACCGATCGCCACAGCCAGGGTCGAGAGCCCGACCGGACCGCCGGCGAACTTGGTCGCGACGGTGTCGAGCAGGTTGCGGTCGCTGCGATCGAGCCCGCCAGCGTCGACCTCGAGCATCTCGAGCCCGGCGGCTGCGACCTCGGCGTCCACCCTGCCGCTGCCCTTCACCTGGGCGAAGTCGCGCACCCGCTTCAGCAGGCGGTTGGCGACCCGCGGGGTGCCGCGAGAGCGGGAGGCGATCGTCCATGCCCCCACGGCGTCGATCTCAACCTCAAGGATGCCGGCGGAGCGTTCGACGATCTCGGCCAGGTGCTCGGGCTGGTAGTGCTCGAGGCGGTGGCAGACCCCGAAACGATCGCGCAGCGGCGTCGTCAGCAGACCCGCCCGCGTGGTCGCCCCGACGAGCGTGAACGGCGGCAGTGGAAGAGTCACGGTGCGCGCGCCGGCCCCCTGGCCGAGCACGACCGGCAGCTCGCCATCCTCCATCGCCGGGTAGAGCGTCTCCTCGACCGCGCGGCCGAGGCGATGGATCTCGTCGATGAAGAAGACGCTGCCCGGCTCCAGAGCGGTAAGGAAGGAGGCGACGTCGGCCTTGCGCTCGAGCGCGGGGCCGGCGGTCTGCACGAGCGGCACCTCCATCTCGGCGGCGACGATATGGGCCAGCGACGTCTTGCCCAGCCCCGGCGGCCCGGCCAGCAGGACGTGATCGAGCGGCTCGCCGCGCCGCCTCGCCGCCTCGATGAAGATCGCCAACTGCTCGGTCGCCTGCCTCTGGTTGACGAAGTCCGCGAGCGTCGGCGGCCGCAGCGAGCGATCGAGGTCTTCGTCGGGGATGTCGGCGCGCGCGTCGTGGATCCTGACCTCCGGCTCCCCGTCGATGCCCGGGGTGCGGATTGGCTCATGACTCATGCCGCCCTCCTCCCGGCCCCGGCCTTGCGCAGCGCGGCCGCCAGCAGCTCCTCGGCGTCGCCGCCCTCGACCCCATCCAGCAGCTGCTCCGCTTCCAGCGGCGCGTAGCCGAGGTTCACCAGGCCGTCGCGGGCGAGGGATCGCGGGTCACCGTCGTCGGTGGCGGCCAGCATCACCTCTTCCTCGAGTGCCCCGGTGACCTTCTCGCGCAGCTCGACGATGATCCGCTCCGCGGTTCGCTTGCCGATCCCCGGCGCCGCCTGGAAGCGTTTGGCGTCGCCGGCGGCGATCGCCCGCAAGAGCTCGCGCGCCGGGCCGCCGGAGAGCACCGAGATCGCCACTTTCGGCCCGACCCCGCTGACCGATACCAGCTGGCCGAACAGGTCGCGCTCCTCCTCGGAGGCGAAGCCGAAGAGCGCCAGCGAGTCCTCGCGCGCGACCAGCTCGGCGTGCAGGAAGGCCTCGCGGCCGGTCGCGGGGACCGCCTTCAGCGTCTCCGCCGAGACCGTGAGCCGGTAGCCGACGCCGCCGGCTTCGATCACGACATGGTCGGTACGCCTCACCATCACCTCGCCACGGACCGCGGCGATCATCGCGCCGTCCGTCCGGCGCCGGCCAGCTCGACGGCTTCGCGGCGGCCGGCGCCGCCGCCGTGGCAGATCGCTACCGCAAGGGCGTCGGCGGCGTGGTCGGGCGTGGGAAGCTCGGGCAGGCCGAGCAGCGTCCCGACCATCCGCTGCACCTGCTTCTTGTCGGCGGCGCCGCTGCCGCAGACGGCCATCTTGATCGCCTGCGGGGTATAGGCGGAGCAGCCGATACCGGCCTGGGCGGCGGCCAGCATGGCAACCCCGCTGGCGCGGCCGACGACCATCGCCGTACGCACGTTCTTGCCGAAGAAGACGTCCTCGAGCGCCATCGCCCGTGGCTCGTGCCAGGCGATCAGCTCGGCGAGCGAGCTGTGGATCCGCTCCAGGCGGCGCTCCATCGGCAGCCCAGCGGCGGTCTCGACCACGCCGCCGTCGAGCGCAACCATGCGGTTGCCCTCGACCCGGACGACGCCGAATCCGAGATTGGCGGCACCGGGGTCGATGCCCATCACCACTTCCATGGGGAGTGATTCTGGGACGAAGGCCGGATGCCTTCAGAACCGGGGCCGGCCCGTGCCTGGATGACCGACCCACAACCTCGGCAGGTTGCAAGGGGATGGCGGGTGCGCCTCGGCTTGAAGCTTCCTCGAGCTTGAGAACCCGGGGGACCGCGTTTGCAGCTTGGTCGTTTCCGTGGGCGTGTCGAGACATAGAAGCCTGGCTACGCGTCGCGGATCGCCCATCTAGGCCACGAGCTGCTGCAGCACCTCATCGGGGATGTCGAAGTTGGCGTGGACCTCGTTGACGTCGTCGTCGTCTTCGAGTGCCTCGATCAAGCCCAGCAGAGATTTGGCGTCGTTCCCCTTGATCTCGACTGTGCTCTTCGGCTCCATCGCGAGATCTGCCGACTCGATCTCGACCCCACCGGCCTCCAGCGCCTCGCGGACCGCGCTCAGGCTCGCCGGCTCGCAAAGCACCCGCAGCAGGTCTCCCTCCTCGCGCACGTCCTCGGCGCCGGCATCGATCGCCGCGATCAGGTCGTCCTCTCCGTAGCGCTCGCCGTCGACCGCGAGCATGCCGCGTTTCTCGAAGATCCAGGCCACCGATCCCGGCTCGCCGAGGCTGCCGTTGTACTTGCTGAAGGCGTGCCGCACTTCGGCGCTGGTGCGGTTGCGGTTGTCGGTAAGCGCCTCGACCAGGACGGCGGCGCCACCCGGCCCGTAACCCTCGAAGACGACCCGCTCGATCGCCGCGGCATCGGCGCCCGCGCCGGTGCCGCGGTCGATCGCCCGCTGGATGTTGTCCTTTGGCATCGAGGCGTCGCGCGCCTTCTGGATCGCGGTCGCCAGCGGCGCGTTGCCATCGGGATCGCCGCCGCCGTCACGCGCCGCGACCGTGATCGCACGCGCCAGCTTGGTGAAGAGCTTGCCGCGTTTGGCGTCGGCGGCGCCCTTCTTGTGTTTGATCGAGGACCACTTCGAATGCCCAGACATCGTTTGCCATTCTATGAGCTAGATGGTCGACCATCTAGGAATGCCCCCCGAGACGATCACCCACCCGCATGGAACCGGACCCGCCAGGGCCCTCGCGGCAAGTGTCATCTTCGTCCTCATGCTGCTCGCCGCCCTCGCCCTGTGGACGGCGATCCCCGTTGGTTGGATCTACATCGGCTCGAAGGTCGCCACGACCCAGTTCCCGGCCGAGGGGCCCTACGCCGTGGTGGGGATCGGGATAGTCGTCACGATCGTGCTCGACGCCTGGCTGATCGGCCGCCTCAATGCCCTCTACATGCGGATCACCGGCACCAACCGGCTGGCGCCGATGCGACCGAGCTGGCTGAAGAGCATGCGCGACAGCGGCGGCGCCGCGGGGACGACGACGGTGGTCGAGGCGGTGCTGATGGGATCGGTCCTGCTCGCCGGCTTCGTCTTCGTCGCCTGGTTCTTCCTCCTCGCCGGATCGCCGATCCCCAACCAGTAACGATTCCGCCCGTCTGCTCTGCTCCTGGGTCACGGCCAAACAGAGAAGCCTGGCCGGTCTGCGGTCGAATTGACACCCCAAGCGCACAGCGCTTGGGGTGAATGATGAGCGCGGCCCTTGGCCGCGCAATCACCAGATTGGCATAGGCCGCTTCGCGACATTCGACCGCAGACCGGCCAGGCTTCTCTGTCTCGACACGCCCCCGAAATGGCCGAGATCGTGAGCGCGGTCTCAGGGTTCTCAAGCTTCGAGCCGAGGCGATGCCTCGGGGGCAGAGGTTTCGAAGCTCGGTGTGCTTCGTGGAGATGGCGGGTGCGCCTCTGCAGGAATGTCGCGAAGCGGCCTATGCCAATCCAGTGTCTGCGCGGCGAAGCCGCGCACCGAATTCACCCAAGAGCTCTGCTCTTGGGTGTCAATTCCTGCAGAGGCGCGCCCGCCATCCCCACCTAGCCCGCCGAGTAGTCGTGGGGTCGCTCAGCTAGACGACGAAGCGCCCGTCTTCCTGCATCACCGTGCCGTCGACTTCGATCTTGCCGCCGAGGCGCAGGTCGCAAACCAGGTCGGTGTGGACGGCCGACTCGTTGACGCCGCCCGACTCGGGGTAGCTCTTGCCGACCGCCATGTGGACGGTGCCGCCGAGCTTCTCGTCGAGCAACACCTCGCGGGTGCCGCGGTCGATCGCGTAATTGGTGCCGATCCCGAGCTCGCCGAGCCGGCGCGCTCCCGCGTCGGTGTCGAGCAGCCCGATCAGGAACTCCTCGCCGCGCTCGGCGCTCGCATCGACGACCTTGCCGGCCTCGAAGCGCAGGCGCACTCCGGCGACCTCGCGGCCGCCGATCGTCGCCGGCAGGTGGAAGCTCACTTCGCCCTCGACCGAGTCCTCGATCGGACCGGTGAAGAACTCGCCGTCGGGCATGTTGTGACGCCCGTCGCAGGGGATGAACTTGCGTCCGGCGACCCCCAGCTTGATGTCCGTCCCCGGCGCCACGACCCGCACCTCCTCGTGACCCTCGATCCACTCGGCCAGCCGCGTGGTCTCGGCCGAGGCCCGCTTCCACGCGGTCAGCGGATCGTCGTCGTCGGCAAGGCAGGCGCCGTAGTAAAAGTCCTCGTAGTCGACCAGGCTCATCTCCGCCTCGGAGGCGTAGGCGTTGGTCGGAAAGAGCGTGTAGCACCAGCGGAGCTCGCCCTTGGCGCTGCGCTCCATCGCCCGGCCGAGCAGCTCGCCGGTGGCGACCTGGCGGCGGGACTGGCGCTGCGGCTCCACGCCCGAGAGCTCACGCGTGTTGCTGGCGGCGCCAACCGCGATGCGGACGTCGACGTTGTCGAGCAGCCATTCGGAGACCGGCGAGATCCAGTCGAGCTGGGCATCGCCGGCGTGCTTGTAGAAGGCCGCAGCCTGGCCGTCGAGGGAGACGTTCATGATCGGGTTCGCCCCCGCCTTCAGCACCTCCTCATAGATGGCCAGCAGCAACGGTGCCGCCGCGCTCTCGCCGTCGATCGAGACGACCTCCCCCTCCTTCACCTCGGTTGAGTAACCGACCAGGATCTTCGCCAGCCGTTCCGCTCTGGGGTCTCTCACGTCTCCGCCCTCTCCCGCGCGTAGCTCCGCGCCCTAGTAGTTATCGCCATGAACAACGCGTGCAGCCTCGAATCGTCGGTCAGCTCGGGGTGGAAGGCGCAGGCGAGCACGCTTCCTTCGCGCACCGCCACCGGGTGCCCATCGTAGGAGGCGAGCACGCTGACGGCGGCGCCGTGGCGCTCGATCCACGGCGCCCGGATGAAGACGGCGCGCAGCGGCTCTTCGCCGATCCCCTCCACCGCCAGATCGGCCTCGAAGCTCTGGCGCTGGCGTCCGAAGGCGTTGCGCCTCGCGGTCACGTCCAGAAGGCCGAGGTGGGCGTCGTCGCAGACGATCATCCCGGCGCAGGTGCCAAACACCGGCCTTCCGGCAGCGTGGTGATCGCGGATCGGACCCTCCAGGCCCGCCGACTCGACCCCCTTGACGATCGTCGTGCTCTCGCCGCCGGGAATCACCAGGCCGTCGAGGTCCGCCATGTCGGCCGGGAGGCGAACCTCGCTGGCAACGGCGCCCAGCTCGCGCAGCATCGCCAGATGCGCTTCGAAGCCACCCTGGATCGCGAGGACGCCGAGGTGCAGCTCAGGCACCGCGGTCCTGGAGAAGCGCGTCGGCCGCGGCCAGCTCGGAAATCTCCAGACCCGGCATCGCCTCGCCGAGGCCGATCGAGGCCGCCGTCACTCGCTCGGGGTCGTTGAAATGCGTGGTCGCCTCGACGATCGCCCGGGCGCGGCGCTCGGGGTCGGCGCTCTTGAAGATCCCCGAGCCGACAAAATTTCCCTCGGCGCCGAGCTGCATCATCAGCGCCGCATCGGCCGGCGTGGCGATCCCCCCGGCGCAGAACATCGGCACCGGTAGGCGGCCCTGCGCCGCCACCTCGTGGACCACTTCGAGCGGCGCCTGGTGCTCCTTGGCGGCGCTCGCCAGCTCCTCTGGGCCGAGCTGCGCCAGCTGCTTGATCCCACCGACTATCTCGCGCATGTGCCGCACCGCCTCGACCACGTTGCCGGTGCCGGCCTCGCCCTTGGAACGGATCATCGCCGCTCCCTCGCCGATCCGCCGCAGCGCCTCGCCGAGGTTGGTGGCGCCGCAGACGAAGGGCACGTCGAAGGCGAGCTTGTCGATGTGGTGGCGCTCGTCGGCCGGAGTCAGCACCTCGGACTCGTCGATGTAGTCGACCTCGAGCGCCTGCAGAACCTGGGCCTCGGCGAAATGGCCGATCCGAGCCTTGGCCATCACCGGGATCGTCACCGCCTCCTGGATCCCCTTGATCATCGCCGGGTCGGACATGCGGGCGACGCCGCCGTCGCGGCGGATGTCGGCGGGGACGCGCTCCAGCGCCATCACCGCACAGGCTCCCGCGGCCTCGGCGATCCGCGCCTGCTCGGGCGTGACCACGTCCATGATCACCCCGCCCTTCAGCATCTCGGCCAGGCCGGTCTTGACCCGGAAAGTTGCGCGCTCGCTCACGCGGCCAATATTACGGGGGCGGTCGCTACTTCAGTTTGTAGGCGCGGATGCGGTCTTTGTGCGCTGCTTCGTCGCGCGCATAGAGACCGTGGGCCAAACCCTGTACCAGCGCCATCAGCGCCGTGTTCGAGCGGGCGAACGAAGGGCTGTTGGACGAGAAGTAGAGAGTCTGTTCGGCGTGCTCGCCGACCTCCGACATCGAGGCGTCGGAGATCGCCAGAGTGCGCGCGCGGCGGTGCAGGGCGAGCTTCATCGCCCGCAGCAGCAGTGGGTGGGCACGACCGCAGGAGAGGACGATCACCAGCGTCTCCTCGTCGATCCGCCCCAACCGCTGCAGCGACTCGCCACCGGTGCTGGCGACGATTTCGGCGCGGATGTCGAGCAGGCTGAGGATGTGGCGCAGGTAGCTGGCGAAGAAGGCCATCTGGTCGACGCCGACGATCACCACCCGCTGCGCTTCGGCCAGGGCGGCGACGGCGCCGTCGACCTGCTCGCGGGTGAGGTTGCGCGCGGTTTCCTCGAGGTTCGCGTAGTCGGCGCCGAGCGAGCCCTCCAGCTCGGAGTGGTCGAAGGAGAAGAGCGCCGCCCCGCCGCTGCCGGTGCCGCTGCCGGCCACGGTTGCGCTGCGGTACTCCTCAATCGCCGCCTGCTGCAGCTCGGGGTAACCCTCGAAGCCGAGAGCCTGGGAGAAGCGCACCACCGTCGATGAGGAGGTGCTCGCTCTCCGGGCCAGCTCCTCGGCAGTGAGGAAGGCCGCCTCGTCGAGATGGTCGACGATGTAGCGGGCGACGTCTTTCTGCGAGCGCGAGAACTCCTCGAAGCGCTCCTGGATGTACTCGGAAAGGCTCTTGAGCTGGGGGGGTTTGGTTGCGGTCTTGGTCACGGCGGTCCATTTCGCCGGTGCGCATGCTTTCCCTTCCGATCTGGTTGGATGGGGGTTGAAATGACCCTTGAGCAGGCCCTTCGCATCACCAACCGCAACATGGCCGCATTCGATCTGGTCCTCGGATCGGCGGCGATCGCCGCGCCGGAGGCGACGCTGCGAGTGCTGGGCCACGACGAGCCTTCGCCCGACGCCGCCCACCTCTTCCGCCGCTGCGGGCCGATCTGGCTGACCTTCGCCGCGGCTCACGCCGTCGCCGCGACCCGCGGCGAACAGCGCGACTGGTGGGCCCTCGCCTGGCTGCGCGGCACCGAGATCGCAACCGACGCCCTCTGGTCGGAGTCGCCGGCGCTCAGCCGGCCCGGGGCCAAGCTCGGCCTCCGCCTCGCCGGGGCCGCGAACCTGGCGATGGCAGCCGGTTTCGCCTGGCTCTCGAAGCGATGAGCGCGGGCGCCGGGCTCCCCAGCAAGCGCTGGAGCCTGCGCGGCTATGACGACGAAGGCAACGAGGTCTGGCTGATCCGCAGCTTCGGCCAGAAGCTCTACCGCTGCCCCGGCTGTCATGGCGACATCCCGATCGGCACCGAGCACACGGTCGTCCAGTACGTACTGCGTCTGGGTGGCACCGAACACCATCACTGGCACCGCCAGTGCGCCGGGGAACTGCTCGTCCCCGACCTGCGCGACGTCAAGCAAGTGCCGGCCTCGAGCTCCTCACGATCGAAGCTCGAAGAGCGTGGCCGCCACCCGTCCGGACGCCGCCGGCGATAGCCGAGTCTGCATTTGGGCGCGCATAGGACGTACGAATGCAGTTTCGCCAGCAGATGACCGTCTTCTCCCTCTACGCGAGGATCTGGCGCACCTACTTCGCCTGGGCGGGGACGCTGCTACCGCTCGCTGTCCTCGTCTTCGTACCGCTGGGGCTGATCCACGCGATCCCGGTGCACGTCGAGGCGACCTCGCTGAGCGTCGGCAGCGGCCTGGAGATATTCGGCGCCCTGATGGCACTGCTGCTGCTCGTCACCACGGGACTGATCGGGGAGGTCTTCTACACCGGCGCGGTGGCGATCGCCCTCACCCATCCACACGGCGACGAGCCGCCCTCGCTGCGCGAGATCGCGGGCACGATCAAGTACTGGCGGCTGATCGCGGTCGACCTGATCTTCGGCATCCTCGTCGCCGTCGGCATCCTCGCCTTCGTCGCGCCGGGGATCTTCGTCTTCGTCTACTTCGGCCTCGCCGCCCCGGTGGTGGAGATCGAGCACCGGGGAGTTCGCGCCGCCCTCGCCCGCAGCTACCAGCTGGTCCGCGGTCGCTTCTGGCTGGTCCTCGCTGTCCTGGTCCCGATCGAGATCGGCAGCGACGGGCTGACCGACCTGGCAACGCATCTCACCCACTCCCTCCTCGGCGACTCGCTGGCCGCCGAGTGGCTCGCCGACACCGCAACCAACATCGTGCTGACCCCGTTCTACGCGGTCGCGGCGGTGCTCCTGACCCTCGGCCTGATCGCCGAGAAGGACGGCTCGGGCCCGCGGCTACACTCGCGTCCACACAGCCGATGATCGCCGCTTCGATATTCAGCGACTTCTGGAACGACCAGATCCTCGCTGATGAAAAACAGGGCCTCTTCCTGGTCTTGGTCGGCTTCATCCTCTCCTTCGCCTTCATCCGTATGAGCACCCGCCTGATGCGCAGCCCCCGCGTTCCCTGGTGGCCGGGCAGCGTGGTCAGCGACGGCGGGGTCCACCTGCACCACCTGGTCTTCGGGATCGTGACGATGATGATCGCCGGCACGCTGGGGCTGGCGGCGCTCGGCGACAGCCCGTACGCGGAAATCTGCGCTTTCTTCTTCGGCGTCGGGGCGGGGCTGACGATCGACGAGTTCGCCCTCTGGGTCTATCTGGATGACGTCTACTGGGCCGAGGAGGGACGCGCCTCGATCGACGCGACCGTGATCGCCGCCGCGGGGATGATGCTGATCCTGCTTGGCTTCAGCCCGTTCAGCTTCGACACCGGGTCGATCGAAGAGACGATCGCGAGCATCCTCTACGCTGCCGCCGTCTTCGCCCTGGTCGCAATCTGCTTCGGCAAGCAGCGGGTGCTGCACGGGACGATCGGGTTCTTCATCTTCCCGATCGCCATCTACGGTGCCGCGAGGCTGGGCAAGCCCGGCTCTCCCTGGGCCCGTCGCCGTTACGGCGAGCGCCGTCCCGCTAAGCAGGCAAAGGCGGAGGAGCGATTCCCGCCCGACCGCCACACCGAGCGCTTCAAGAATGCCTTCCGAGACATGGTCGGCGGCAAGCCCAGCGAGGGAGTGGCCGCCGCCACCGAGGAGGCGCTCGCCACCACCCGCGAGGCGGTCGCGGAAGTCCGCCAGCGCGCCGAACGGGTGACGCGCCCCAGCGGCGGCAACCGCCCGGGCGGCGACGAAGGCGGTTGAGCCTCGCCTCAGCGCCCGCCCGCCACCGCCTTCGGGCCATGCTTGTGGCGATGAGGGCGATGCTGCTTGTGGACCCTTACGCAGCGGACCTTCCCTTGACCTTCCTGCGCTGAAAGTGCCGCTTGCACTTGTGGGGCACGGAGTGCCCGACCTGCGTTTCGATCAGCGTGACCACGACGCTCGAGGCCTTGGGACGAGGGAGGCCAACCAGGCGTGCGTCGACGCCGGCCCTGGTCTGCGGCGGCGCGATCGCGATCCGGGTGGCCTGGGCTTCCGAGAAGACGTTGTCGTACCACTGCACGAAGAGCCGGGAGCTGTCGAAGACTGAGCGCGCCCGGTCGAAGCCGACGACGAAGGTTCCGGCGCGCAGGCTGCGGATCGTGTAGTCGCCCGCTGCGTCGGTGAACGCGCACTGTTCGAATTCCCGGGCGCGCGGGGTTTCCGCCGGATCCTCGGCGCAGACTTCGACTTCGGGCAGCGGCTCTCCGGTTCCCTGTTCGGTCACCCTGCCCGAGATTTGCGCGCCGGGGTTCATCGCGGCATCGATTCCCGCGGTGGTTGCGCCGGCGACGACCGATACCGGGTCCCAGTGATTCGGCCCTTCCTTGCCTTCGTAGTACTGGGTCAGGAAGTTGAGGTCTTTGCCGGCGAAGAATTCGACCTGGTATTCGGGGTCTGGCCGCAGCCCGGTAATCGTGTAGTGGCCGCCGGTACCGGTCGCCGTGCAGCGACCGAATTCGAGGCCGGGACCCCCCGTTGCACAAACGGACAACCCCTGGATCGGGTCGCCGCTGCCGGCTTCGGTGACCGTCCCGGCGATCGTGCCACCCTGATGCAGCTCGGCGTCGATGTTCGACACGGTCGCGCCCGGGCCAACCATCACCGGTTCGGCATCCCCGTAGGCCAATGCATCGTTGTAGTGCTGGATCATGTAGTTCAGCCCGCTCGGCGGCCAGAACGTGATCGTGTAGGCGCCGGGGATCGGGACGGCAAGCGCGTAGTGCCCGCCTCCGTCGGTTTTGGAGCAGCCGTCTTCCACCGTGTATTCGACCCTGTGGAAGCAGACTTCGACACCCGCAACCGGAGTGTGACCGGCCGAGTCGTCGGTGACCGTGCCCTCGACCGAGCCCGCCGCGGCCATCGCCGGCGACCCGGCGCCAAGCGCCATGCAGAGCGTCATCCCGATCGCGATCGTCGCCGCACGCAGCCTTGTCATCTGCCTCTACCGCCTCCCCCGCTCGGTTATCGTCGGGCACTGTAACCGCCGCCCAGCCAAGAGTTGCGGTCCAATCCCGACCCTTGAATAGGGGGCGCCGATGAAGACGCACACCGCTTACATGACCATCGAGACGAGCGAGCGGCGCGAGCTGATCCGCATCACCGAGGAGGTGCAGGCGGCGGTGAGCGAGGCGGGGATCGCCGAGGGCATGGTGCTGGTCTCGGCGATGCACATCACCGCCGGCGTCTGGGTCAACGACGACGAGCCCGGGCTGCACGAGGACGTCCTCGAGTGGCTCGACAAGATCGCGCCGCCGAGCTGGCGGGCGGCGGCCAACGGGGTCGCCAAGGAGCTCCTCCCCGAGGGCGGCGACTACCGCCATCACCGCGGCGGCGAGGACAACGGCGACGCCCACCTCAAGAACCTGCTGGTCCACCATCAGGCGATCGTCCCGGTCACCGCCGGCCGCCTCGACCTCGGCCCCTGGCAGCAGGTCTTCTACTGCGAGTTCGACGGCCGCCGGCCGAAGCGGCTGGTGATAAAGGCGATGGGCGAGTAGCCGGGGGCCAATCCGGCGCCGGTGCCGCTCGGGGGCGAAAAGCCCCGCACCCAGCCGCGGTCTTTCTTAACCCAACCTCTCCGAGCCGATTCCGGTACCGGAATAGACTCTCCCTGGGATCGGATGAAGCGCCTCGCGTTCATAGGGTTACTGCTTTCCCTGGTGCTCTTCGGCGCCACGATCGCCCGTGGCGAGCTCTCCGGAAGCAACGGCCTGCTGGTCAGCTTCGGCGGCGGCTTTGCCCCCCGCCTGCTGCCTCGCGATCGCGACGTGCCGGTCACGGTCAACCTCAACGTCTCGATCAAAACCGACGACGGCTCGCGCCCGCCCCAGCTTCGACGCATCTCCTTGGCGGTCAATCGTTACGGCAAGCTCTCCACCGAGGGTCTGCCGACCTGCCACCCCAGCCTGCTCGAGTCGACCGACCCCTCAACCGCGCTTGCCCGCTGCCGCCGCGCCCTGGTCGGGCACGGGCACTTCATCGCTAACGTCGAGTTCCCCAACCGGGCCCCGTTCCCGGTCAGGGGGCAGATGCTCGCTTTCAACGGACGCGCAAATGGGCACCCGGCGATCCTGCTGCACATCCACGGCTCACACCCGGTCGAGGTCACCGTGGTGCTCACCTTCGCGATCCGGCATCCGAAGCAAGGCAAATTCGGCACCGTGTTGACGACCAAGATCCCGCGCCTGGCCTCCGACCTCGGCTACGTCACCGACGTCGCCCTCGTGTTCCACCGCGAATATCGCTATCGCGGCAAGAAGTACAGTTTCCTCAGCGCCCGTTGCGCCGCCCCGTCCGGCTTCCCGGGCGCCATCTTCTCCTTTACCCGAGGCACCTTCACCTTCGCCGAAGGAAAGCCGATCGTCACCACCCTGACCCGGGACTGCGTCGTCAGCTAGCCACTGCAGGCTTTCGATCAACCGTCCGCGACACTTGCGAACGGCGGGCGGCCTGCCGATGCAGGGTCAATGCTGGCGCTCGGCTGGAGATCGGCCATCGGACCCACCGTCTTTGCGGTGGTGGCGGTCGCGCTGCTCGTCTACGACCACCTCAACCAGCGCGTCCCCGCGCTCGTCTTCTGGCTGACCCTGGGGCTCATCGTCGCCGTCTTCGCGCGGACCCTCGACACCCTGCTCAAACAGTCGACCGTGCTGGAGTGGCACGACGAAAACGCCCGCAGCGACCAGATAACGGGCCTGGAGAACCGCCAGCAGCTGGAGGCGGACATCGCGGCCATAGTCGCGAGTGGAGCCGGCAGCCACGTGCTGGTCCTGTTCGAGCTCGACGGCCTGCAGGCCTACAAAGACCGCCTGGGCGTCGCCGCCGGCGACGAGCTGCTGCGTGGCTTTGCGACCAACCTCGTTTCCTCGGTGGCTCCGCTCGGCGGCACGGCCTACCGCAGCGACGGCGACCGCTTTGCTGTCCTCG
The DNA here is from genome assembly GCA_963770315.1 of uncultured Solirubrobacterales bacterium. Classification (GTDB taxonomy): domain Bacteria; phylum Actinomycetota; class Thermoleophilia; order Solirubrobacterales; family 70-9; genus VRUE01. Next base: position 993,029 of record CAVYPC010000002.1, on the reverse strand, counting down.
CCCCGACCAGCAGCAGCCAACTGGGTGAGATGGTGCTGGCGGCGACGGCATCGCTGCGGGACGGCGAGGGCCGCATGTCGCTCGGCACGACCTACGGCGAGGTGGCGATCCCCGACGAGGCTCAGGAGCCGGCGCTCACCCTCCGAATCGCCGGCCAGCGACTGACCGCGCACAAGCAGCGCCAACACCGCTCGGCGAGGCGCCAGGCTCACGCCGTGCTGATCGCGGCGCTGAGCGCCAGGCGTCCGGATCTGCGCGACCACCTGCGCATCGTCGCCTACCGCGCGATCTCACTCGGCCGCCGCCTGGGGATGGATCGCGAGGAGATAGACGACGTCGCCCTGGCCGCCGAGCTCCAGGACGTCGGGCTGCTCGCAGTGCCGGAGTCAGTGCTGGAAAAGGAGGGCCTCGACGAGATCGAGCGGGCGATGGTCCGCAGCCACACGGCCGAGGGAGCGAGGATCGTCTCCGCGGCCCCCGGCCTGGCGACTGTCGCCCGGCTGGTCCGCTCCAGCGCCGAGCACTTCGACGGCAGCGGCTACCCGGATGGGCTCGCCGGCGAGACGATCCCGCTGGGATCGAGGGTCATCGCCGTCGCAGTCGCCTTCGCGGCGATGACCCAGCGGCGCCCCTACCGGGAGCCCGTCGGCCCCGACGAAGCGCTGGCCGAGCTGCGCCGCAACTCCGGCAGCCAGTTCGACCCACGCGTCGTCGAAGCCCTCGCGGCGGATCTCGCCGAAGAGGCGGCCTCGGTCGCGCCGCCCGCCTTGGCTTAGTAGCCGCTGCGCTTTTCGGCTTCTTCGATCCCCTTCTGGGCCTCTTCCTTGCCCTTTTCGATCCCCTTCTGCGCTTCTTCGGCGCCCTTTTCGATTCCCTGCTGGGCTTCCTGCTTGCCCTGCTGGATCCCCTGCTGCGCCTGCTGAGCGCCCTGGTTGACGCCCTGCTTCGTTTCTTCTTCGGCCTTTTCGAAGCCCTTCTTCACTTCTCCCTTGGCCTTTTCGATCCCCTGCTTCGCTTCTTCGGCGCCCTTTTCGACCCGTTCCTGAGCTTCGCTGGTGCTGCTGTTGTCACTGCCCCCGCAGCCCGACCAGGCAACCCCGGCGATCCCGATCGAAAGCACAACCAGGAGCGCCGGAGCGCGCCTCGTCCACCGTCGCTTCAAACCTTCATCCGACACTTCGACTCCTCTCGTTGGTGAACCGACACGAAGCAGGGAGCGATATTCGCATCCCTGCGCCCCGATAGCCAGCGTCAGTGGCTGCGGAGGAAATCGCGGATCGCGCTGCCGTCGATCGACCTAAGATCGACCGGTGGCGAACTTGCACGTCCTGCGCGTCTTCGTCAACGAGGATGGCGAGTGGGGCAACCCGCTGGGCGTCTTCCTCGAGGGCGCACGGGTGCCACAAGCCGAGCGCCAGCGCATCGCCGCCGAGCAGGGCTTCAGCGAGACCGTCTTCGTCGAGGACCGCGAGGCGGGACGCTTGCGCATCCACACCCCCGAGATAGAGCTTCCCTTCGCCGGCCATCCCATCGTCGGAGCTGCCTGGCTGCTGGCGCGGACGGGCGCAGCGGCGCAAGTGCTGCGGCCTGCGGCGGGTGAGGTTCGGGTGCGGCAGGTCGGAGGCGCCACCTACATAGCCGCCCGGCCCGAGTGGGCGCCGCCGTTCGAGTACAGCCAGCTCGACTCGCCTGCCGAGGTGCGGGCGCTCACAGCCGCGGCGCACGCCGCCAACACCTATGCCTGGGCCTGGATCGACGAGGCGGCGGGGTCGCTCCGCGCCCGCTCCTTCGTCCCCGAGGCCGGGATCGCCGAGGACGAGGCGACCGGTTCCGCCGCGCTGGCCCTCTGCGCCCGGCTCGCCCGCCCGATCACGGTCCACCAGGGGCACGGCTCGGTCCTGGCCTGCCGCCCCCTCGCCGGCGGTGGGATCGAGGTTGGCGGCAAGGTCGCCCTCGACGAAGTGCGCGAGTGCCGAATCCGCGGCTGAGTTGAAACTGGCCAGCCAGCCAGTAGCATCGGCGGGATCGAAGCCGAACCGACCAACCGTGCAGCCGAGAACAGTGAGCTCGAGGATCTGCTCCTCACCGAGCGGGAGCACTGGCCCGAGGGGCCGCCTCACACCCTGTTCAAGCGCCTGCGCAGCGAGTGTCCGGTCCACTGGACCAGCGAAATAACCGAGTTCCCCGAGTCGGCTGGCTTCTGGTCGGTGACGACCGCCGACGACGTGCATGAGGTGAGCCGCGACTGGCGTACCTACTCCTCCGAACTGGGCGGCATCACGGCGGTGACCGCAATCTTCCCGCTGGAGCTGGTGCGAGCGATGTTCATCGGCATGGACCCGCCCAAGCATGACCGGATCAAGGCGCTGTTCCAAGCCGGCTTCACCCCAAAGCGAATCGCCGCGCACGAGGACGAGATCAGGAAAATCGTCATCGGGGTTCTCGACCGCCTCGAGGGGCGCGAGCGCTGCGACCTGGTCACCGACGTCGCCCAACCCGCCGTAGCCCGGGTGATCGGCAGTTTCATGGGGATCCCGGAGGAGGACGACGCGGTCTGGGCCGAGCTGATGAACTCGACGCTGGGCGCGAGCGATCCCGACCTCAACCCCGAGGGCATCGAGGGCGCGATCGCGACCGCCGTGCCGGAGATATTCGAGCGCTGCGGCAAGCTGATCGCCGCGCGGCGCGAGAGTCCCACTGACGACCTGACCAGCGTCCTCGTCCATGCCGAGATCGACGGCGAGAAGCTCGAGGAGCACGAGATCGTGATGGGCTTCTTCCTGCTGGTCGCCGCCGGCAACGACAGCACCAAGGCGACCTACTGCAGCGGGATGCGGGCACTGATCGAACACCCCGACCAGCGCCGGCTGCTCCTTGACGACCCGTCGTCGATTCCCGCCGCGGTCGAGGAGTCGCTGCGGATGTTCCCCGCCTTCGCCCACTTCCGCCGCACCGCGACCCGCGATACCGAGCTCCACGGCCAGAAGATCCAACGGGGAGACAAGGTGGTGATGTGGTACGCATCGTCGAACCGAGACGACTCGCGCTACGAGGACCCCGACCGCTTCGACGTCCGGCGCAATCCCGAGCACCAAGCGTTCGGCGCCGGCGGCCGTCACTTCTGCCTTGGCACCGCCCTGGCGCGCCTAGAGCTGCGCATTCTCTTCGAGGAGACCCTCGCCCGTTACCCGGACATGACCTTGGAAGGACACCCAAGGTTCGCCGAGTCCGCCTTCCTCAACCAGTTGAAGACGCTACCCGTACGACTCTCAGCATAGTCGGGCTTGCTAGCCCGCCTCGGCTGGGTCCATCGGGTGAAGCTCACCCTTGAGCAGCGCCTCGGTACGCAGGTGCCCGATCGCCCTGTACTCGTCGGAACTGATCATGTCGAGAAAGGCCTGCCGGGTGGGATATCCGACGAGCACCACCAGATCCCAGGAATCCTCACCCAGCAAAGCCGCTGCGGGCTCTCCGAGGAAAACGATTCGACCCCCGATCCTCTCCAGCAGCGGCGCGGTGGCAGCGCCGTATTCCTCGTAGCGCTCTCGCCCACCCTCGGGCTTGAACGCGAGCAGGTTCAGCATCACCACAGGCGCGTCCTCCTCGGCCCGTCTCGCAAACTCGGCAAAACCCTCCTGATTCAGCGGCTCGGGTTGATTCGAGGCCTCCATCCGATTCCTCCCTTTACGGTCTTGGAGTGGGGCCGGAAATGTATACGTTCGCGCTGCCAAGACCCCAACCGCTCATGGCGCAGTGAGTGAGCAGGATTGTCGAACCGTCACCGCAACATCGAGTGATGTCTTGGTTTGGTGCGACAAAGCGAGTTCTTGGTGACCACAGGGAGGCGCCGAGAGCCACTACTCAAGGAGGCAGTGGATGAAGTGTCGACTACGACACGAAGCCGATGGCGGCGCCGGTTCGGGCAAAAAGCAGGGCAGGTCCAGGCGACTTGGCTCACCTCCATCATTGCGGCAAGCGTGTGGGCGCTCTTGGCGGTCGGATCCGCGCACGCGTCAACCATCACGGTTGGAAGCGTCCTGCCGACCACCTTCTCCCCAAGCACCTTCGGGCAGGTGGAGACCCTTTTCAACACTGCACTACCGGAGAAAGGCGCCAACCTCGTCTCACCCGTAAACGGGACGATCGTGCGCTGGCGAATCCAGGGCGCCAAAGGCGGCCCCTACTACCTGCGGGTTCTCCGGCCCAACGGCTCAGGAGCCTACGGAGCGGTCGGCACCAGCGGTGGCGCAACCCCATCCGGAACCGGGCTGCAAACCTTCACGGCGAACCTGCCGATCCATGCCGGTGACCTGATCGCCGTCGATCCAACCAATGCGACCGACGAAATCGGCGTCGCCTCGGTTCCAGGCGCCAGCTTCGGCTTCATCTTCCCGCCGCCGTTCGACAACTCGACCGTTGCTCCGAGCGGGTCCACGGCGGGACAGGAGATCGAGCTCAGCGCCGAAGTTCAGCCAGCGCCCGCAATAACCTCGACCTCTCCCGCATCAGGCTCAATTGCCGGCGGCAGCACCGTAACCATCACCGGTACCAACCTCAACGGGGCGAGCGCGGTCAAATTCGGCTCCACGCCGGCAACCAGCTATGTGGCCGAATCCGAAACCCAGATCACCGCGGTAGTACCCCCAAGCCCCACCCCTGGATCAGTCGACGTGACGGCCACCACCCTGGCCGGCAGCAGTGCGACGGGGAGCAGCGACCTGTTCACCTACACCGCTTGCGTCGTCCCCAGGCTGAAGGGCAAGGGGCTGAAGTCAGCCAAGCACGCGCTGAGGAGAGCCGGCTGCAAGCCCGGCGAGGTCAAGCGCCGCAAGCGGCAAGCGGCGGATCATGTGGTCAAACAGGCACCCAAAGTACACAGCGTTCTGGCCCCCGGCTCCAAGGTGAACATCACCTTGGGCAAGTAAGCCGCGGCTGAGCCCCCGGCCGTCTCCTCCGCTCGACGCAGGAGGAGGCGGCCGGCACGATCGTCTGGCAAGCTGGCGACGATGAGCGGGCTGACGCTGGTAATCGGGAACAAAAACTACTCGTCCTGGTCGATGCGGGTGTGGTTGCTGATGCGCCAATATCGCATCGAGTTCGACGAGGTTCGGATTCCCCTGCGCCAGCCCGACTCGCTCGAGCGCAAACTCGCCTACTCACCGGCTGGAAAGGTCCCGGTCTTGATCGACGACGAGGTGCGCGTATGGGATTCGCTGGCGATCGTGGAGCACCTCGCCGAGAAGTTCCCCGAAAAACAGCTGTGGCCAGTCGACTACAAAGCACGCGCGACCGCTTGCAGCGTGTCCACCGAGATGCACTCGGGCTTCGCGAGCCTGCGGTCGCGGATGCCGCTTAACTGCCGCGCTCAGGCGATTCTCGCGATGCCCCCGACCAGGGACTGGATAGATGCGGCACGCAACGAGCCTTGGAGCATCGACAAGTTCGATCGAGCATGAGCATCCTCGGCCTCGACCACGTTCAGCTCGCTGCACCGCCGGGCTGCGAGGACGAGGCGAGGCGATTCTTCGGCGGGGTGCTCGGCCTCAGGGAGATCGAGAAGCCCCCGCCCCTGGCCGCTCGTGGAGGCGTGTGGTTCGGGGCCGGGGAGCAGCAGATTCACATTGGCGTCGAGGACGGGTTCGTACCTGCGTCGAAAGCCCATCCGGCACTGCTGGTCGAGCCTTCCCGGATCGAGGAGATGGCTATCCGCTTGACACGAGGGGGAGCGCCCGCCATCTGGGACGACGAGCTCTCTCCCCTGCGGCGCTTCTATACCGCCGATCCGTGGGGGAACCGCATCGAGCTGGTCGCGGCAAGCTAGCCGCTGCCTCGCTCAAAGGCCCAGGGCCTCGGTTCCTCGCTCATCCCAGCCGAGGTGGTGAGCGAGCTCGTGACGCAAAGTCTGCTCGACCTGACGGGCGAGCAGGTCACGGTCATGGCCGAAGTCACGCTCCAGCGTATCCCGGTAGATCACGATCCGATCCTCATAGCTTTCGCGCGCGACCCCGTCTCCGAAGTACTGGCCGTACGCGTGCGCTTCATCTCCCCGATCGGATACCACAACCGCGACGTTCGCCAATACCTCCTGGAATTCAACCGGCAACCGATCGATCGCATCGACGACCAAGGACTCGAACTCATCGAGTTCGGGAGCATCGGGCATGCCTCCAACGATAGAGAGCCGAGTGTCCCTCCATTGGGCGGGAAAGACTCGAACCTTCGACCGACGGATTATGAGTCGGGCTGGAACCCGTCTAGAGCTGAACCTGGCCTGAAGAGCGAATCACGTCCAAGGAGTTCGGCTGAGCTCGATGGAGTCGGGGACCAATTTCGGGACCAAGTTTCAGGCCCAGAGGACTACGACGCCATCGGATAAAGGGCAATCCGTAAACAAGCTTTACTGCCAAGGCCGATCAGTTACACGAGAGGTCGCCGGGGGGATCGCCGCCGACGAATGAGCGCCACTCCGTCGTGGTGAGGTCGCGGCCCGCCGATGCGCAGGCGATCTTCACCAGGGACGCGTCGGAGATGTCACGCCGGACAAATTCTCCCATGTTGATTTCGTCGGGCGCTTCGGACAGCGCATAGAGGGTCGCCCCGTCGGGAGAGAAGGCGATCCCCGTCCTGAGGAAAGCGGAGCCCCCACGCGTCTCGAAGGATCCCAGCCGAGTGCCGGTTTCGAGGTCGTATAGAACCATCGTGCCATCACTCCGACGGCGCACCACGACCGTGCCGCCCGGGTTGGTCACCGGTTTCCAAGCGTAGCTTTCGTCGCCCGGAATCGTCCGCTGCAGGGTAGCGCCGTTCTGGCTCCAGACCTGAAGGGAGCCGTCGTGGCGCTGGACGAGCAGGTGTTCGCTGGCAAAGGCCACGGTGGCGAACTGGCCGGCGTTGATACGACCAATGACCTGGCGGCTAGGCAGATCCTCGACCGTCACCCTCCCCTGATCGACTATTGCAACCAGTTCAGGGGAGGGGTCGATCGCGGCATCTTCCAACTCTTCGCCGAAGGCGAGGGCCCGTGGGCCCGGCGAGCGCTCCAGTTGTTCACCGGTTTCCGCATCCTGCCAGTAGACGTTTCCCTGACGGTCGACTATGGCCACCGTGTTGCCGTCTCCGACGAGAGCGTCGGTTACGCCGACCGCTCCACCTTCGCCTCCACGCCAGGCACGCACAGTGGATGGCAGTTCCGTCGGAACCGGAGCTTCGGAGGCACCGGCGGACGGCCACACCGGAAAGGCCACAAAGCGCCCGCTCGCCGCCCACACAGGTGGACCGTACGTATATTCGAACAGTTCTGATTCCGGTACCACGTCGCGTTCTTCCAACCCTTCGAGCGACTGCACGAATCCGGCCGCACCATTGCCGTCGGTGGCCGCAAGCTGCGTGCCGTCTGGCGACACCGCCAAGCTGGGAGTCCCGCAGGCGGAACAAGCCGGAGACAGCGGGACCGTCGTCTCGCGCGCGAGACGATCCACCTGCTTGAGATCCCACAGAGCGATCTCTGAGCCTGATGCAGACAGTAGGCGGTTCTCGTCGCCGGCAAATGCCAGCAGGCCCGGCCCTACGGACGCCTGTCCGTTGAGGTCAACGGGTTGGGCGGTGGGATCGAGGGGTTCGCTCAGCTCGTACGGTTCCTCGGGGCCCGTCGCCGCTGGGACCGGCGCGACGTAGATGTCTTCACTGCCGGCGACCGCGATCTTCGAGCCGTCTGGACTGAGAGCCAGAGCCGTGAGATCGGTGACCGGCACTTCAATCGCCATTTTCGATTGGCCGACATCCGTGGCACCCGCAGTAGGCCAAACCGGCACCACGCGAGCCCCGTTGGTCGCCGTGAAAAATCGCCCGTCCTCCGAGATCGCCTCACCGTACTGGTGGGCACCGAAGGCAGCGTTCGAGCCTGCGAGCCGTGCCCAGTCGGAGACCCGCCGCCATTCCCAGGAGCCGCCGCCGAAGATCAAGAGGCGATCCTCCGAAGGAAGGACCAGCGAACCGCCAAAGCCCACGCCTTCCTCGGCAGGCCGATGGACCACTCGGTGACTTAGATCCGCAGTCGCGGCCACGGTTATCGACTCACCTTCTTCGTAACCGGGGGAAGTAGCGTGGTAGGCGACGGTTTCACCCGACGGGGAGAGGGCAACCAGATCGGCATGCTTCCCCAGCGGTACAGGCAATCGCGTGAGGGGGCGATCGCGACGCCACAGCAGAGCTCGGGCCCGGTCGGCGGCCACGATGACTGACCCGTCCCGACTGATCGCCAGGCTGCTCACGCGCCGCGAAAGCTGGAACAGCTGTCGCGGCGTTCCATCGCCCTGTGACCAGAGAAGCACGTGTCCGTCGGCGAGACCGGCGGCTACCGCTCCGCTCTCGCTGCCGACGAGGCGTTCGACTTTTCCCCCGGCATCCAAGAAGCGGACCAAATGCGGACTGCTCGTGTCGGCGGAGAAGAGCGCAGCTCGGGTCTGCGGATTGGGGTCCCGCCTGTATGCCTGCACGGCCAGCAGCATCGCAACGTCGAGGTCGCTCGAAGCGACTTGCTGAGATACCGACGCCACTTGCCGCGAGAGCGCGAGGCGCGCCTGGTCCACCGCGGTCGACCTCTGGTCGAACGCGATCGCTCCAGCCACCACGGCGGCGACGAGCAGGATCGTCAGTCCGGCAATCACGCCGCGCACCCAGCGCATCGTCCGGCGACGCTCTCGGGCGGCTGCACTCACCAACTCCTCCTTCTTCAGGCCGCGAATCGCGGTCGCGATATCCACGACCGTCTCCTGCAGGTCCACGTCGGTCAGTTCCTCGTTGCCCGAGCTCGGCGGTACGCGAACCCAACGCGGCTCCTCGTCCAACGCCCCGAGCAGGGCAGGCGGCAGCGCGGTCGAGGTGTCAGGATCGAAGTCCCCCTTCCCGGTATCCCAGTGCAGCGTCCCTTCGCCGAGAACCACGAGCAGACGACCCGGCGAGCGGTTCTCAAGCCACCAACGAATCTCGCGGTCTACCCACTGCGAGCAAGCAGCATCCGGGGACGTGACCAAGACGAACCAGGACGCATCGGCTAGCGCACGTTCCACCGCAGTCCAGAGCCCCGGATCGGCGGATAGTGAGTTCGAATCGAGGAAGACGCGCTGCGCTCGCATCCGGTACCACGGCTTGGCGAACTTCTCTACCCCGACCTGCAGATGCCGTGCCACACCGCGATCTTCCGCGTGGCTGTAGGAGAGAAAGGCATCGTAGGTCGGCATCAGCTCGGCGGCTTGAAATACCGAACGCGATCGGCAGGGCCGTCAGCGACCCATGCACCCCCGTTGGGCGCCGCGGCGACGCCGAAAAGGGAGTCGGCACCTGACACCAGCCACGTGCTCACCCGGCCGGAGGCATCGATGCGGCCGACCCGCTTGGCAGTGGTAAACCACAGAGACTGCCCAGGACCGCTAGCAATGTCGTAGACGGATAGGCCCGGGCGCAGAACGTATTCCGAGATTTCCCCCTTGGTGGTAATGCGGCCTATCCGGTGGTCGGCCTCGGTGAACCAAAGGGCGCCGTCCGGACCTTTGATGATCTGGCCTGGAGAGCGGGCCTGTGGCAGGGACCAGCTGGTGAACCGGCCGCTGACGTCGAAGCGCCCGATTTCGCTGTGACTGCTGTTGAATTCGCCGCTGAGCGTCATCCAGATCGCCCCATCCGGTCCCAGCGCCATGCCGTGTACGACCGTTTCTTCGCCTGCGCCAAGAAGGGGAAATGAGCTGGTCGCCTCGGAAGATTCCGCCCGCAGCAGCATTGGCGAGCCCTTCCCCTCCTCGGCGAACCACACGGCGCCATCCGGGCCTGCCGCCACTGCCTCGGGTAGCCCGACTTCCGGATTCGCGTTCGGCCCGAAGTTGGCTCCGATACTGACTGAGCCGTCCCACCGGTCAATGCGAATGAACTCCTCGAAGCCCGCAACCCAAATGGCCCCGTCCGGACCTTCCTCGAGGTCACCGGGGTCGTTTTCGCTGCCCGGCAGCCGGTATTGACGCAGCTTGCCGTTCGGCAGTAGGCGGGCAATTGCCTCGCCAGACTCACTCACCCAGAGCGAGCCGTCGCGGGAGAGGGCAAGGTGGCTCGGGTAGGCACCACGCGGCAGGACGATGTCGTGGGGCTTCTTTTCCTGGGCGGAGCCAGTGGCTGCGGAGCCACCACAGCCAGCCAGGACCAGGGCAGCACAGGCGAATATGGTCACGGCGACACCGCGGCAGCACGAGAGCCGAAGGTCATAGCCGCGCCCAATGCGCTCACGAGGCATCAACTCACACCTCGCAGGCAACGCGATGGGTCAGCAACCCACTTCCGTGAGGTCTTGCAGAGCTGCGAGGCCAAGAGGGCATCGAGGTTGTCGGCGGTGGTCTCCCGCATCCAAGTGTCGGGTTCGCAGTCGAGCATTGCGCTGAGGGCCCGCTGACCGGCGCTCTCGTCGTCGGCAATCGCCGCGAGCTCGAGCGTCGCTGCCCGAGTCCAGTAGTCGGCCGCGCCGAGTCCCCCCTTGCGAGCCACCGCAAAGGAGACGACGGGCCGCAGCTCGGCCACTCGATCAAGATCCTTGACGTGCCCTCGGCAGCACAGCAGCGTTAGCTGGTTGATCCCGGGGTAGAAGTCGCGCGGGTCCGCAGCAAAGCCCCGGTCGTACGCGTCGATCGCCGCATCGAGGGCGTCACCGGCACCGGCGTCGCCAGCCTCCAACTTCTCCCTCCAGCGCGACTTGTGACAGCGCCCAAGGATGCCCAGGGTCTCGGGCGACTCTCCGTGCTCGGCAATAATCCGCTCGAGAATCTCGATCGCCCGAGCGCGATCGCCGGGGCCATCGCGCCTGTTCAGAGCCATCGCGAGCTGCTCACGCACCATTGGAGCCTCGGAGACGGGACCCGGCAGTGCCTCGGCGAGCCTGATCACGTCATCCCAAGCTTCAATCGCTCGGTAGGAGAGCATCAGCGTGAGCTGGAGCTGCAACTCATTCCCGGCGACCCCAGATACCTCGCGCTCGATCTCGGCCAGCGCCTCTCGCGCCACATCCTCCGACGCCGTGCGGGTCGCCTCCTTGGCACGGATCGTCAGTTCGGAGATCCAAAGTGCCCGGTCCCTGAACGTCTCGGTCATCTCATGAGAAAGCGTGATGCCGGGGTAATCCTCAAGCAATTGGAAGAGGGGTGAGTCGGCCTCCTCGCTGGTCTTGGCGACCTCAATCCGCTCCGCCAGGGCATCGCGCAGCGTGCTGGGATCCACCAGGGCGCCGAAGGAGTCAAGCTCGTAGGGGATGGCCCTTATCGGCGCTACGTCGAACGGGAGGTGGCCGACCTTGGCATAGATGAGAATCGTCGAGCGGGGCTTAGCGGCATGCCTTACACCCAACTCATAAAAGACGTTCGGGTTGGCGAAGGTGAGGTCAGCGACGACGATCTCGGCCAACAACAGTCGCTCGTACATCGGCTTGTGGACGATCCCGCCGAGCGTCTCCTCGTCGGCCCGGATCGACTCGACGTCGGCCTCCTTCACCGCCGGTTTCACACAGGTTTCGTAAAGCTCGTCGAAGTCGACCTCGCGCGAACCACCTGGCTCGGCTTTGGTGCCGAAAGGCATCGCAACAAACAGCAGTGGCTTGGAGAACGGCGAGGAGGCCAACTTAGCCGATTAGCTTCACGATCGAGTCGATGTTCCAGTCGCAGACCTCGGCCTTCGCGGGGCCGAGGGCGGCCGGTAGTTGGTCGCCCGCCCCTCGGTTCAGCCACACGCCGATGACTTTCTTGCCGAGCTCCACAGCGGTCTCAATCTCCCACTCGACCCACTTGCTCTTGTGAGTGTGCTGACCGATCAGGCAGAGCAGGACCGAGGACACTCGGATTTTCGCCATGATCTGGGCCCGAATGTAATCGGCGTCGGTGCTGTTGTATGGGGCCTTCACCGAGTAATCATCGAACGCGAGCGCGCTGTTTTTGTTGCGCGCCTGCCCTCGAAACAGCTTCACCAACTCCAGGTCCTCCTCAACAAACGACAGGAATACGTGCCTCGCCAAAACGCCCCTTTCTTCAGTCGACGAGGACAGTCTTAACTAATACGAGAAACCGAGTCGTTTATGGCAGGCTGCTCTCACGTGTTAACAACGAATGGGGCGGGAAGGACTCGAACCTTCGACCGACGGATTATGAGTCCGCTGCTCTAACCAACTGAGCTACCGCCCCTCCGGGGCGAGGGTAGCGTGCGGCGGGGCTCAAGACTCGCCGCCCTTGGGACGGCGGCGCGATCAAAGGCAGATCCCCCGGTCAGGCGCTGAACAACTGGGCGAGGGAGCGGCCGACGTCGGGCGGCTCCTCCTTGCCCTCGGCAGCGGCGCTGGCGCCCTCGGAGAGGGCCTTCGCGGCGTCGGCGATTTGGTGCGAGCGGCCGCCGCGCAGCTCGCCGGACTTCTTTGCTTCGGCGAGGTCGGATTCCATCAGCCCGGCAAGCTCGGCCAGGCGACGCAGGCCGACGGCGCCCGCGGTCCCCCGCAGCGCGTGGGCTTCGGAGCGCAGGGTCTCGAAGTCTTCGGTCTCGGTCGCGAGGCCCGCCGCGATCACATCGCAGCGTCGCCGCGCCTCCTCGGCAAACGACTTCAGCAGCTCTTGATCGGGCACGGTTTTCTCGCTCATTCCCCGGTCACCTCTTTCACGACCTTGGTCAGGCGGTCGACGCCGAAGGCGCCCTCGATCTCTGCCCGGATGACGCCCTGGCGGTCGATCGCGAACAGCCACGGCTCGCTCGGCAGATGAAATGCCTTCACCTGCGGCCTCACGCCCTTGCTCGGATCGTTGTCGTTGTAGATCTCCATGTGGATGAACGCAGCCTTGTCGCCGTACTGGTCTTTGACCTGCTCGGCCACGTCGACGACCGGGCCACATACCCGACTCTGGCAGAACTGGGGGGTCGCAAACAAGAGGAGGATCGGTTCCTTGCCCAGAGCATCCGCGTAGTCGACGCGGTTCTGGGTGTCCGGGGGGATGCGAGTGGTGATCTTCGAGAGGTCCCCGCCGACATCCCCAGGGGTCGGCGTGTGGATCTTCGGCGCCTTTTCCCCGACCTTGGGGATGCGCTTGAACTCGCCGACAGAGGCGCTGGGAAGAAGCGTCGCGGAGACTTCGCCCCCCTGCTTGATCAATGCCGCGACCCGCCACTCGCCGTTGCTGGGAAAGTCGACATCGGTCGTGTAGACGCTCGTCGCCGCGTCGGGGTCGCTGGTCGTGGTCTGAGCGCGGTAGGCGGGCTCGGTGGCGAGGCTTTCGATCGCCGCCGGGTAGGGGCCCTTCGCGGGCTGTTCGAGCGCTTCGGCTCGCGCCCGCGCCACCGCCCCCTTCTTCTGCTCGCCGTTCTCGGCGGCCGCCGCCCCGCCGGGCACTGCCGGCGGCACCCTGGCGACGTAGAGCGCGACCTCGGCATCGTCGACCTGGCTGCGATCGGGGTGGAAGACGCCGAACGGGTAGCGGTTCACCCCCTTGTTGAAGGCGAGGGCGGCGGGGGAAACGACGAGTTCGGCATGCGAGTCCGCCGCTTTGACGATTTCGCCCAGGCTCCTGCCTTCGGCCTTGGGGAAGTCGCTCTTCGGGGGCGCCGGCTTGCTCGCGGCAGCCCCCGAGGTGGAAGTCGAGGAGTCGGAGCCGCCGCCGCAACCGGCCGCGAGAACGGCGATGGCGAGCAGGCAGGCAAAAGCGCTTGTGGCATTGCGCCGGGGCATGCGGGATCGATCATGTTATTCGCGGAGAGTGGCGAGCGCCGTATAGGGTTCGTGCCCGGCGAATCACGAGGGCGAGGAGAGAGAGTTGGCGGATCGAGCGGCGTTGATTACGGGGGCCTCGAGCGGGATCGGACTGGCGATCGCTCGCACGCTCGGTGAAGAGGGGCACGCGCTGACCATCTCGGCGCGGCGGCCGGAGAAGCTCGAGGCCGCCGCTGAGGAGCTGCGGGCCGACGGGCTCGATGTCCAGAGCGTCGCCGCCAACATGACCGATGAGGAGGACGTGATCGGCGTCTTCGCCAAGCACCGCGAGGCCTACGGACGCCTCGACGCCCTCGTCAACAACGCCGGCGTCGGGATCGGCGCGGCGATGGATGAGATCAAGACCAAATATCTCGACATGCAGCTGGCGGTCAACCTGCGGGCGCTGATCATCGGCACCCGCGAGGGCCTGCCGATGCTGCGCGAAGCGGGCGGCGAGCATGGCAAGGCGCTGATCGTCAACACGGCGTCGATCGCCGGTAAGGGCGGGCAGGCCTGGCTCTCCGTTTACGCCGCGACCAAGGGCGCCGTAATCAACTTCACCCAATCGACGCATCGTGAGGTCGGCAACGACGGCATCCAGTGCACGGCGCTGGCGCCCGGCTTCGTCGACACGCCGATGACCGAGTTCGCCAAGGAGCAGGTGCCCGGCGAGGAGATGATCCGGCCGGAGGACATCGGCGAGGCGGTGCGCTTTCTGCTGCACACCTCGCCGAACTGCCACGTGCCCGAGATCGTCTTCACTCGACCCGGAGAGGGGCTGGACACCCCCTAGGGCCATGCGGTTTCTCGTCGCCGCCTTCGGCGACCCAGGACACGTCTTCCCCGCTATAGCCCTGGGCCGGGCGCTGGCCGGGCGCGGTCACGAGGTGACCGTCGAGACCTGGGAGGAGCGGCGGGCCGCGGTCGAGGGGGCCGGCCTCTGCTTCACCGCCGCGGAGGAATACCGGATGTTCCCCCCGCCCGACCCCGACTCGGCGGAGGGTGCCCACGCCGCCGAGGCGGCGCGGGGGTTGCTACCGCTGCTGGAGGAGATGCGCCCGCATGTGGTCGTCAGCGACATCCTCACCCTGGCGCCGGCGCTCGCGGCCGAGGTGGCCGGCGTGCCGCTGGCAACCCTGATTCCCCACATCTATCCGGTGGTTGAGCCGGGGCTGCCCTTCTTCTCGGTCGGCCTGCGGCCGCCGCGAACGCCACTCGGCCGCCGCGCCTGGCGCGCCGGACAGCGAATGCTCGACATCGGGCTGGAGCAGGGGCGCAACGACCTCAACCGCCAGCGAGAGAGGCTGGGCCTAGCCCCCACAGAGCGCTTCCACGGCGGCATCAGCCCCAACCTGGCGCTGGTCGGCACCTTCCCGCAGCTCGAGTACTCGCGGCGCTGGCCACCCGGAGTCGAGGTGACGGGGCCGATGAGCTTTGAGGTCCCCCATCCGGAGATCGAGCTGCCGCCCGGCGAGGACCCGCTCGTCCTGATCGCGCCGAGCACCGCTCACGACTCCCACAACCATCTCGTCCGCATGGCGCTCGCGGCGCTGGCCTCCGCGCCGGTGCGGGTCGTGGCGACGACAAACCGGGTCGTGCCCCAAAACCCGATCGAGGTCCCAGCTAACGCGATCCTGGTCGACTGGCTCAGCTACAACCAGCTGATGCCAGCAGCCTCGCTCGTGATCTCGCACGGCGGCCACGGCACCGTCGCCCGCGCCCTGGCGGCGGGCACGCCGGTATTGATCAGCCCCTTCACCGGCGACATGAGCGAGACCGCGATGCGGGTGAGCTGGGCCAGGACCGGCCTCTCGCTCCCCTGGCGCCTCTGCCGCCCCGGCCCGCTGCGCTGGGCCAGTCGCCGCATCCTCGACGACCCTTCTTTCACCGCCCGCGCCGGCGAGCTGGCCGCCTGGGCGCGCGAGCACGATGGCGCCGAGCGAGGCGCGCACCTCGTCGAACAGCTGGCGCTACAAACCAAGACAGGAACGACCTCGTAGAATGCGATGACGCTCTGGCTGGATAGGGGCGCGGTCCCCCGTGATGTAGCGGCAGCATGACTGACTGTTAATCAGTTCGCGGTGGTTCGAATCCACCCGGGGGAGCTCAAGACAGGGCACTCTGAAACGACCGCCGCCACGCCGCTCTCCACCTCCGCATGACAGTTGGCGCAGAGCAGCGCACACTTCGCTGCCTCGGCCTGAAGCTCGGCGAACGCCCGTGTGCATCCTCGTCTTGACAGAGAGAATGATTTCGTTGCTGGGTCTAGGTGATGGAACTGCAGTGCCCCTAAGTAGCGGTCGTAGCCACAGAGCTGACACTTCCCACCCGCTTCCTCGACCAAGCGTTGCTTCGCTCGACGCCGCCAAGCAGAGACATTGTCTCTACGACACTTCATGCACCGGTAGGAACCGCGACTCTCGAGGACAAATCTCGTTCGTCCATGCCGGACGCACTGCCTCTCGACATGACGAAACCCGCGGCTCTTCGCTTCTCTTGTCTCTCGTCGCCAAACGCCACCCGTGGCTTTGAGCCCGAACTGCCTCAGCCAGTAGCGCACGGTGGAGATGTCTCGATTCGTTTCTCTTGCCATTTCACGGAGAGTCCGACCGTCTTTGATCGCGGCTTCTAATAGGCACCGCTCAATCCGACCTCGTGGCGAAAACCGGCCTCTACCAACCGCTGCGAGTCCATGCTTTTTCAACCAGTAGCTGACCGTCGAGGGATGCTTCCCAACCCGCTCGCCGATCGCTTCAAGCGACATTCCATTCGCCAAGCAGTCTTCGAGAAACCCCTTGTCCATGGGGGCGATCCTGTCAAATACCTCAGACAGAACATTGCCCTACAAGCGACTTCGAATACGGCAACCCTGCCTTAACCCCCGACGCGCTCGGTGCGGGCTATGCGCTCGACCAGGGCGGCGCGTTCTCGACTGAGGGCGGCGCGACGCTCGTAGTCGTCCGCTTCGCCCGCCGCGGCTATCTGGGCCTCGAGGCGGCGCTGCTCCAGGAGGAGGAAGTTGTGCTCCATCGCCTCGGGAGACGGGGGCTCGTTCTTGGCTTCGGGGGAGGCTGGCTCGTTGCTGGCCAGGATGACCAGCTCGGCGATCAAACCGGCAAGATCGGCATCGTCCTGGGGCAGGTTGGAAGCCGGATCCTCGGGGTGCTCTCGCAGCCAGGCCGCGGCGCGGGCTCCCATCGGGGAGAGGTGCTCGTCGGTTAGGCGCGCCAGGTACTCCTTGCCTTCGGCGGGAAGCGCGATGCACATCGCCAGCAGGACGCGCTCGCGCCGTTCGCGTGAGGTCAGCTCGCCATGGCCGCGCGCGTGCGCCTCGCCGCCGCCGCTCACCCGGGCCCTGCCGCTCCGAGCCAGCTCGGCGGAGCCGCCGCTCAGCGGCTGCGCGGCGGTTACCCGGCCCATCACCAGCGCCGGCTCCAGATCCAGCCGCCCCGCCACCCGGCGCACGAGGTCGTCGCGGCTCGCCGTCTCCCCCATCCCGGCCAGGATCGGCGCCACCTCGCCCAGCGCGCGGTCGCGCTCGGCCGGCGAGGAGACGTCGGTCCCCTCCAGCACCAGCCCCACCTGGAAGGCGGGCAGGTCCACGGCCCCCTCGGCCAGCGCCCGGAAACGCTCCGAGCCGCCCTCGACCGCGATCATCTCGGCCGGATCCTCGCCCGCGGGCATCGCCGCCACCCGCAGTCGCATCTTGCGCCCCGCCGCCACCCGCTGCGCCCGCAGCATCGCCTCCTGCCCGGCGGAGTCGGCGTCGAGCGCCAGCACCACCTCGTCGACCATCCCCGAGAGCGCCGCCACCTGCTCCTCGGTGATCGCCGTACCCATCACCCCAACCGCCTCGCCGATCCCCGCCTGGTGCAGCGCCAGCACGTCGGTGTACCCCTCCACCACGACGACCCGGCCGCTCTTCGCGATCGCCTCTTTGGCGAGGTCGATCCCGTAGAGCGTCTGGCTCTTGTGGAAGAAGTCGGTCTCGGCCGTGTTGACGTACTTCGCCCCCTGGTCGGAGCGCATCGCCCGCCCGCCGAAGCCGAGCGTGCGACCGCGACGGTCGCGGATCGGGAACATGATCCGCTCGCGGAAGCGGTCGTACTCGCCCCCTCCCCGCCCCCGCTGGGCGAGCCCGACGGCGCGCAGCTCCTCGACCTTGAACGCCGCCCGCTGGCCGCGCAGCAGCACCGTGTCCCAGGCGCTCGGCGCATAGCCGACCCCGAAGGCCCGCAGCGTCTCCTCCCCCAGCCCGCGCTCGGCCAGGTAGGCGCGGGCCTTGCTCGCCTCCTCAGAGCTCCAGAGGTACTGCGCGTAGAAGCCCGCGGTGCGGTCGAGCAGCTCACCCAGGCGGCGCCGCTGCTGGCGCCGAGCCTCCGCCCGCGGGTCCTCCTTCTCGCGCTGCAGCTCGACCCCGTAGCGGTCGGCGAGCAGCTCCACCGCCTCGGCGAAGCCGATCCCCTCCTTCTCCTCGACGAACTTGATCGTGTCGCCGCCGACGCCACAGCCGAAGCAGTGGTAGAGCTTCTCCTGCGCATCGACCGAGAACGACGGCGTGCGCTCCTCATGGAAGGGGCAGAGGCCGACCCAGCGGGCGCCCTGGCGACGCAGATCGGTGTGGGCGGAGATCACCTCGACGATGTCCACCGCCTGCTTGACCCGCTCCAGGCTCTCCTCGGAGATCAGCGCCATCAGAAGCGGGCCGCCTCGGGGATCGTCAATTCGGCGAAGCGGGCGATGCAGAAGCGATCGGTCATCCCGGCCAGGTAGTCGGCGACCCGCTGGCAGTCGCTCGCCCCCGGCTCGCCCTCCGGCACCTCATCGGGGTGCTCCATGTAGTGCTCGAAGAGGCCGCTCAGCGCACGCTGGGCCCGTTCGTGCTCGCCCCGCGCAGCCTCGCCCAGGTAGACGCGATCGAACATGAATTTGCGCAGCCGCAGCATCGCCCCGCCCACCTCCTCGCTCTGCACGATGTCCCCCGCCGCGGTAGAGCGATCGACGATGTCGCGCACCAGGGTGTCGATCCGCGCGGAGCCGGTCGGGCCGAGCAGCTCGATCTCCGCCGCGGGCAGGTCGTCCTGGCGCAGGATCCCGGCACGCAGCGCGTCGTCGATGTCGTGGTTGATGTAGGCGACGCGATCGACCAGCTTGACGATCCGGCCCTTGAGCGTTGCCGGCTTGTCCGAGCCAGTGTGGTTGAGGATGCCGTCGCGCACCTGCTCGGTCAGGTTCAGCCCATGGCCGTCGCGCTCGAGCACGTCGACCATCCGCAGCGAGTGGACGTTGTGCTTGAAGCCGTGCCCGCAGCGCTCGCGCAGCGCCGCATCCAGCGCCTCCTCGCCGGTATGGCCGAAGGGCGGGTGGCCGAGGTCGTGGCCGAGCCCGATCGCCTCGGTCAGATCCTCGTTGAGGCCGAGGGCCCGGGCCACCGTGCGGGCGATCCCGCAGGCCTCGAGGGTGTGGGTCAGGCGGGTTCGGTAGTGGTCCCCCTCCGGCGCGATGAATACCTGCGTCTTGTGCTTGAGGCGGCGGAACGCCTTCGAGTGGACGATCCGGTCGCGGTCGCGCTGGAACGGGGTGCGAAGCGGGCTGTCGGCCTCCTCGACTCGGCGCCGGGCGGGGTAGGAAGGGGTCGCCAGATCGGAGAGGAACTCGGCCTCCCAAGCTCGTACTCGGTCCTCGAAAGTAGCCGTCACCTGCACAGCCACGATCCTACGCCGCGGATCGAAGCTGCACGTGCGCGTGGTGCTCCAGCGTCTCGCCGATCGCCCGCTCCGCCTGGCGCAGCTCCCCTTCGCCGGCGTCCGGCGCCTCCGCCAGCGGCCTGGCGATCGATTCGACCATGAAGCGGTGCGCCTCCTCGGAGAGCGGAAAGGAGCCCGCTTCGCAGCTGGCGCAGACGACCCCGCCGGCCGCACCCGAGAAGCCGACCAGGTGCTCGGCCTCGCCACAGCGCGCGCAGGAGGCCAGCTCGGGCGAGAAGCCGGCCGTGAGGGCGAGCTTGAGGCGGAAGGAGAGCGCCGTCCGAAGCGACGTGGCCGCGGGCGCAGCGGGGTCGTCGAGCAGCGAGAGATAGCGACACAGGAGGTTGTAGGCAGGCGGATTGGGCTCGGCCGAGTCGAGCAGGCGCAGCACCGCGTCGCAAGCCCGCGCCCCGGCAGTGAGGGCCGCGCCGGAGGAGCGCAGGCGGGGGTATCCGTCGACCGTGGCGGCCTGGGTCACCGTGAGCAGCTCGCCGCGGCCTTCGTGGAGAAGCAGGTCGAGCCGGAAGAACGGCTCAAGGCGGCCGCCGAAACGGGACTTCGGGCGCCGGGCGCCCTTCGCGATCGCCCCCACCCGCCCCCGCTTCGCCGTGTAGAGGTGGAGGATCCGGTCGGCCTCGCCGTAGCGGATGCTGCGCAGGACGACCGCCTCGGTCTTGAGCGTCTTGCCGGCCATAGCCAAGCTACGTTGAAGGACGCGACGGACGGCGACGCCGCTTCGGCCGCCGCCGCAGGCGCACCTGGCAGGCAGGGCAAAAGTAGGTCGAACGCCCGGAGACGACGATTCGCTCGATCGTCCCATCGCAGCGCGGGCAGGGCTTCCCCTCGCGGGTATGGACGAGGAACTCGTCCTGCATCCGACCCTTCTCGCCGCGCCCGTCGCGATAGTCGTCGATCGAAGCACCGCCACCCTCGATCCCGGCTTCCAGCGCCGCGACGACCGCGTCGCGCAGCGCCTCGAGGTGCTCGGGCTTCATCGAGCCGGCCGGCGAGAGCGGGTGCAGGCGAGCGCGGAAGAGCGCCTCGTCGGCATAGATGTTGCCCACCCCGGCGATGCCCTTCTGATCGAGCAGGAAGGACTTCAGCGGCGCCGTGCGGCCGGCGGCGATCTCGCCCAGCGCCTGGGGGGTGAACTCTGCGGAGAAAGGCTCGACCCCGAGCCGCTCGAAGCGCTTCTCGAGGCCGGAGTCATCGATCAGGAACGCCTCGCCGAAGCGGCGCGGGTCGGTGAACCAGACCTCGCGGCCGCCGGCGAGGACGAAGCGGGCGCGCAGGTGTCGCTCCGAGGTCGAGCGCTCGCCCTCGTACAGCCGCATGCCCTCGGAGGGGTCGAGCTTGTCCTCGCCCTCGACCAGAACCAGGTTGCCGGTCATGCGCAGGTGCATGACCAGGGTCTGCCCACCGTCGAGTCCCAGCAGCAGGTACTTGCCGCGCCGTCCCAGGTGCTCGATCGTCCGTCCCGACACCGCGGCCTCCAGCTCGACCGGGGGAACCGGCCGGCACCAACGCGGGTCGAGCACCTCCAGACGCTCTATCCGCCTCCCTTCGAGCTCCGGCTCGAGCTGGCGGCAGACGGTCTCGACCTCGGGCAGCTCGGGCATCGCGCCGGTTCTATCAGGCGACTGGCGACTTACCGTCCTATACAGGGGGCTAAGTCGCCAGTCAGCCCTCGGTCGCTCGGGGGTGAGCCTCGAAGTAGACCTCCTTGAGGCGTTCGCCGGAGAGGTGCGTGTACATCTGGGTGGTGGCGATATCGGCGTGGCCGAGCATCTCCTGCACGGCACGCAGGTCACAGCCACCCGCAAGCAGGTGGGTGGCGAAGCTGTGGCGCAGCGTGTGCGGGCTCATCTGCCCGGCCAAGCCGGCCTCGCGGGCGTGGCGCTGGACGATCTTGTAGAGGCCCTGGCGACTGAGCGGGCCGCCGCGGAAGTTGACGAACAGCCTCGCCTCGTGGCGCTCGCCGACCAGCTTTGGGCGGCCGCCGCGCAGATAGGCCGAGATCGCCGCGATCGCCTTGCGGCCGAGTGGCACGATGCGCTCCTTGGAGCCCTTGCCGCGCGCCCGCAAGAGGCCCTCGCGCAGGTCGAGATCGGACATCTCCAGCCCGATCGTCTCCGAGGCGCGCAGCCCGCACGCGTACATCACCTCCAGCAGCGCCCGGTCGCGCAGCGTCGTCGGCTCGCTGCCGCGCGGCGCCGCCAGCAGCTTCTGCACCTCGGCGTAGTTGAGGACCTGGGGAAGCTTCTTGGCGCGCCGCGGCGCGCTCAACGCCGCGGTCGGGTCGTCGCCGATCAGCTCGTCGCGGCGCAGGTGCTTGTAGAAGGAGCGCAGGCAGGCGGTCTTGCGGTGCACGGTGGCGGCGGAGCAGGCTGGACGGCCATTGCCCGTGGCCAGGTCGGCGAGGAAGTCGCCGATGTCCGCCGGGCGGGCCGCCAGCGCGTCGATTTCATGCGCGCCGAGGAACTCGCCGTACTGGAGCAGGTCGGTGCGGTAGGCATTCAGGGTGTTGCGCGACAGGCCCCGCTCCAGCTCCAGGTAGGAGAGGAAGTCGAGGACCAGCCCCTCGAAGCGAAGCTCTGCGGCGGATCGGGGCTCGACGGCGATGGCCATGCGGGGTCGTTCTCCCGCGCCGGCCTCATTCCTCGCGGCGCAAGGCAGCGCCCGCGGCGAGCGGGGCGGCGAAGAAGAGTGGATCTTCCCCGAGCGTGCGCCCCATCGTGCGGGCGGGCAGACCCGAGGCGGCATAGCCCGCCAGATCGGCCTGAGCCTCATCGAGCTCGTGGCGCCCTGCGCAGGCCTCCGCCAGCTGGGCGATCGCGGCGGCCTCGCCGGAGGGCGTCGGAACCCTCACTCCGCCGAGCAACAGCTGCAACACGGTCAGGGTGTGGTGACTCACACCGCGATGGCGCTCGCGCGGGTCGGCCCCCGAGAGGCGGGGCGAGAGAAAGGTCGGGAGGCCGAGCGCCAGGGCGGCGTGGGCGCTGTCGAGGGCCGCCATGCCGCCGTGGCCGAGGCGGGTCTCCGAGCCGATGATCCCGGGTCCGGGCCCGACGATGGCCACGTCCCAGCCGAGGCCATTCGCGGCCGCGTCGAACGCCCCGGCGACGCTGAGCGCCTCGTGCTCGCCCCCGTATGCGGGACCGGCCGTGATGTGGTCCCAGAGCAATCCGCGTTCTCGCAGCTGCGCGACATCGTGGCTGAGGGAGCCGGGCAAGGCGCCTCCGGCGCTCTGCACATAACCGACCTTCAGCCCTGGCGAGCTTTGCGCCGCCGCCCAAGCGGCGGGGGCAAGATGGCCATGAAGCGGGATGACGAGGACTCGCATCGCGCGCCCGCTCCCTGCGCCCTTGACATCCCCAGGAAGCTCGACCGGCGCCACGGGATGCTGGAGGGAGGTGTAGTTGAGCTTGATCACGTGCTCGCCGCCATCGCCGCTCGTGCCCAGGCCGCGAGTCAGGTTGACGTGGACGACGTCGAAGCCGCCCGACCCCAACCCCAGGTCGAGCGCGGCGACGTTGACGACGACCTCGTCCCCCTCGCGCATCTCGCCGAGCAACACCTCATCGGCCCAGGCCGCCCGCCGCTCGCCGTCGACCTCGACCGTCAGCGGGTCCTCGCCGACGACGATGCCGCGGCGCAGCTTCAGCCGGCCGCTCACCCCGCGGGCGTCTCGGTGCCGGCCGCGGCGACGATGCCCTCGCAGACCTCGAGCATCGCGTCGAGGTTGGCGGCGGAGACGCTCTCGTCCGGCGTGTGGTTGGCCTCGGTGCCGTTGGCGAGGAGGACGCAGTCGAAGCCGGCGGCGATCAGCGCGTTGGCGTCACTGCCGCCGCCGGTCGAAGTCCGCTCGGGTTCGAATCCGGCCCGCCGCAACCCCGCCTCGGCGAGTGCCAGAGAGGGCGAGTCGGACGGGATCTCGTAGCCGCGGAAGAGCTCCTCGACCCGCACGTCGACGTCGCAGCCGTGCTCGCTCGCCCCCCAAGCGCAGGCCTCGGTGAGCTCGCCGGCGACGGCGGCGGCCCGGTCGGCGCCGAGGCTGCGCGACTCGGCCACGATCCGGCAGTGACCGGGAACGACGTTGCCAGAGGTGCCGCCGGCGATAGTGCCCACATTGGCCGTCGTCTGCTCGTCGAGCCGCCCCAACTCCATCCGCGCGATCGCGGCTGCGGCTGCGGCGATCGCGTTGTTGCCGTCCTCGGGCCGGATCCCCGCGTGCGCCTCGACCCCGGTGAAATCGGCGACGACGCGCTGCTGCGTCGGCGAAGCGACGATCACCTCGCCGACCGCGCTGGCGTGGTCGAGGACGAAGCCGCACTCGGAGCGCAGCTCGCCCAGATCGAACTCCTTCGCCCCCCGCAGGCCCTGCTCCTCGGCGACGGTCAGCAGCAGCTCGATCCCGACCGGCGGCGGCTTGGAGGCATTGCGGGCGACCAGCTCGATGAAGACCGCGACCGCGGCCTTGTTGTCGGCGCCGAGGATCGTCTCGCCGCGACTGCGGAAGACCCCCTCGTCCTCGACCACCTCGATCTGGCCGGGGTGCGGCACGGTGTCGATGTGAGCGCAGAACATCGCCCAGCGAGCGGAGCGACCGGGCAGTCGGGCGACGATGTTGCCGGCGCCCGCTTCGGCCGGGGCAGCGGCCCCGTCCTCGCTCACTTCCAGGCCGAGGGCCCTCAGCTCGGCGACGATCGTGTCGGCGACCTCGCGCTCCTCGCCGGTCGGGCTGCGGATCTCGCAGAGCCGAACGAAAGTCTCATGCAACCTGTCCACGGCGGGACAGGCTAGACGGTCAGTGAGCTACAGAAGAATCCTCTGCCTCGATCTCCGCGCCTTCCGCCGGTCGCTCGCCCGCATGGCGGGCGGCGGCGCCGACGAACTCGCGGAAGAGCGGCTCGGGCCGGTTGGGCCGGGAGTTGAACTCGGGATGGAACTGAGAGGCGACGAAGAAGGGGTGATCGGGCAGCTCGATCATCTCTACCAAGCGCTCGTCGGGAGAGGTTCCGCCGCAGACCAAGCCCTCGTCTTCGAGCCTGCGCCGCAGCTGGTTGTTGACCTCGTATCGATGGCGGTGGCGCTTGTAGATGACCGCCTCGCCGAAAATCTCGCGCGCCCGCGTGCCCTCGTGCAGTTTCACCGGGTCGGCGCCGAGCCGCATCGTCCCCCCCATCTCGGAGACTTCCTTCTGCTCGGGAAGCAGATCGACGACCGGGTAGGGCGTCTCGGGGTCGAACTCGGCCGAGTTGGCGCCCTCCATGCCGGCGACGGTGCGGGCGAACTCGACCGCCGCGATCTGCATCCCCAGGCAGATGCCCAGATAGGGGATCGAGCGTTCCCGGGCGATCCGCGCCGCTGTCACCTTGCCCTCGATGCCGCGCTCGCCGAAGCCACCGGGGATCAGCACCCCGTCGGCTCCTTCCAGCTTCTCCGGCTCGAAGTTCTCCGAGTCGACCAGCTCGACCTCGACCTCGACCCCGTGGTGGAAGCCGCCGTGCTCGAGCGCCTCGATCACCGACTTGTAGGCGTCTGCCAGCTGCACGTACTTGCCGACGAGCGCGATCCGGACCTTGCCGGCGGCGGCGTCGGCGCGGCGGACCATCGCCTCCCACTCGCTCAGGTCCGAGGCGGGCGCCTCCATGCCGAAGTGGTCGAGCACCAGGTCGTCGACGCCTTCGGCGCGGAAGACGAGTGGCACCTTGTAGATGTTGTCGACGTCGTGGGCGGAGATCACAGCGTCGACCGGGAGGCTGGCGAAGAGGGCGATCTTGCTGCGGATCTCGCGGTCGAGACGGCTCTCGGAGCGGCAGACCAATGCATGCGGCTGGATCCCGATCCGGCGCAGCTCGTTGACCGAGTGCTGGGTCGGCTTCGTCTTCAGTTCCCCCGCGTGGCCGACATAGGGGACCAGGGTCAGGTGCATGAACATCGCCCGTTTCGGCCCGAGGTCGGTGTAGAGCTGACGGATCGACTCGAGGAAGGGCAGCGACTCGATGTCGCCGACCGTGCCGCCGATCTCGGTCAAGACGAAATCGACCGACTGCGACTCGGCGACGATCAGGATTTTGTTCTTGATCTCATCGGTGATGTGCGGGATCACCTGCACGGTGGCGCCGAGGTAATCGCCGCGCCGCTCGCGGTTGATCACCGAGTTGTAGACCGAGCCCGCGGTGACGTTGGAGGCGCGCGAGGTGTTCTCATCGGTGAAGCGCTCGTAGTGGCCGAGGTCGAGGTCGGTCTCGGCGCCGTCCTCAGTGACGAAGACCTCGCCGTGCTGGAAGGGGCTCATCGTCCCCGGGTCGACGTTGATGTAGGGATCGAACTTCTGCAGCTGAACCCGGTAGCCACGGGAGACGAGGAGGCGACCGATCGAGGCGGCGGCGATCCCCTTGCCGAGGGCCGAGACGACGCCGCCCGTGACGAAGATGAAGCGCGTGTCTCCTGGTTTGGCCCGATTCATTCTCTGCCGAGCGAGTCTAGCCAGCGCAAGGGCGGAACCGAGTCGATCGTCAGCGAAATAGATCGCAACTCGCCGAAAACGGTCAGCGCCAAGACCAGCCCGAGAGCGATCAGCCGCCCGGTTCCGCCCAGCGTCGTCAACAGCCAGACCCCGCCGATCGCGCCGACGAGATTGGAGCCGGTGTCGCCCAGCATCGCCCGCTCGCGCAGGGTGAACCAGGCGCCGACCAGCACCGGCCCGGCGAAGATCCCGAGCAGGTCCAGCGGCGCCAGGGTCCAGGCGCCGATGCAGAGCCCGGCGCCGAGCAGCGCCAGTCCCTTCTCCGCCCGCCCGGGCCGCAGGTCGAGCAGGTTGAAGGCGTTGGTGGCGAGGATCAGCAGCGCCACGTCGGCCAGGTAGCGCCACGATTCGAGCCCGCGGCCGGAGACGACGTAGGCCGCGAGGGCAAGCGCCCCGATCGCCTTGATCGCGCCGGTGGAGAGCCGCCCCGCGCGCAGAGCCTCGGCATGGCCGCGCCAGCCACGCGGAGAGCCAACCGCCTCCCCCCTCCCCAGCGAGTCGTCGAGGAAGCCGAGGAAGGCGATGCCGATCACGTACGGCAGCCAGCGCCGCAGCTCGGGATCGAGCAGTTCCAGGTCGCCGCGATCGTCGAGGAAGGCGAGCGGGGCCAGGGCGGCCAGGGCGGCGGTCGCCAGCACCGCGCCGAGCGGGAAGGCGAGCCGGGCGCCGCGAAAGTTCTCCCGCACCAGCCCGGCATCGAGCAGGCCGCCGATGCCGGCCGGGACCACCAGGAGCGCCACCGCGACCGCGACCGGGAAGCCGATCCAGGTCATTCCTGTGGCGCCAGCAGATCGGGCAGCAGGCGATCGGCGCTGCTCTTCACGCCGAAATTGCCCTCGGCGCCGAGCAGGGCGAAGACCGTTGCCAACCGGCCCGCCACCAGATCGACGTCGTCGACGCTCGAGAGGTCGTTGGCGGCAAAGAAGGAGATCGACGACAGTTCGGCTTCGGAGTTCTCGACGCCGACCGCGGGCGTGTGGGTTGCGGTGATGCCGCTCGCCATTCCCGACTCCATCCGCCCCGCGGTGGCACGCTGCACCGCCCCCATGTCCTGCGGCTGATCGCGGACGACGATCACCCCGTCGAGCGCGCCGAAATTGCCGCTGGCGCGCGAGAAGAGGTGGCTGCGCACCGGTTCCAGCAGCGTCCCCCCGCGGACCAGCTGGCGACCGAGCCCGACGGCGAGGGCGGTCTGCGTGTCGGTGTCGCGGGCGAGCCCGGCGAAGCGGGTCTTGGCAAGGTCGCCGGCCAGGCCGCGGGTATCGACCGGCTCGCGCACTACCCCGACCCCGACGAGGCGCGCGCCGGTCGGGGCCAGGGCATCCTCAATCGCCCCGTAGACGTCACCCGGCAGGTCGCCGAAGGCGACCAGGCCGATCCGCCGGCCGCGCAGCTGGTCGCGCACCAGGGCTGGGTAGACGCGGCTGGAGAATTCGTTGGCCCGCGCCAGCTCGCCGCTCAGGTCATCGGCCCGTTGGCGCGCGTCCTGGAGGTTGCCGGTAAGGCTGTGCTCGAGGTCCTTGCGCGTGTTGGAAAGCGTGTCGCCGCCGAACTCGGCGCCGATCAGGATGCCGATCGCCAGGGCGAGGAAGACGGCGATCAGCGACGTGGCGTGGTAGCGAGCGCTGTAACCCATCGGCCGGGGAAGGCTAGACGGTCGCCCAGCCGGGAGCTACAGGCCGAGCCATATCTTGATCTTCAGCCAGAGCAGCTCGACCAGGTCGTTGAGCGCCGGCGAGGTGATCACGACGATCGCCAATAGGATCGCGAAGGCGGCGAAGAAGAGCACGACCGGGGCAAAGGTCGACGGCGGGTTGTAGAGGCGGCTGACCCCCTTCGCGTCGACCAGCTTCTCGCCTATTCGCAGGCGGGTGAGGAAGGTCGAGGACATGCCGCCCCGCTTGCGGTCGAGGAACTCGATCAGGTTGAAGTGGGCGCCGACGCTGACGATCAGGTCCGCGCCCTTCTCATAGGACATCAGCATCGCCACGTCCTCGCTGGTACCCGCTGCAGGGACGAGCGTGTGCTCCAGCCCCAGCTCGAGCAGTCGCTCGCGGCCGGGGGCGCGACCGTCGGGATAGGCGTGGACGATCAGCTCGGCCCCGCAGCGCAGCGCCTCGTCGCCGGCCGAGTCCATGTCGCCGAGGATCACATCGGGCTCGAGACCAGCTTCGAGGCAGCCGTCGGCGCCGCCGTCGACAGCGACGACGAGCGGGCGGACGTCGCGGATGTAGGCGTTCAGCGCCTTCAGATCGCGGCGATGGCGATCGCCGCGTACGACGATCAACACCTGGCGGTCGCGGAACGAGGTCCTGGTCGGCGGAAACTCGATCGCGCCGGTCAGCAGGTCGGTCTCCTGGCGGACGTGGGCGACGGTGTTCTCGGCGAATTCGGCGAGCGCCTCGTCGACCCGCTCGCGCTGCTCGGCGAAACAGCTTTCCAGCTCGGCGACGTCCAGCACGGTGCCGTTCATGACCTCACCCCCGCCGCTTATGGCGCCGGCGGCGATCGTCACCCCGGCGCCGTCGTCGAGCAGCTCGAAGGGGTCGGCGTCGGCGATGTCGATCAGCGTCACGCCGGCGCGAACGAGCAGCAGCGGGCCGGCGTTCGGGTAGCGGCCGTCGCTGGACTCCGAGGCGTTGAGGACCGCACTGACCCCGGTGGAGATCAGCTCCTCGGCGGCGATCCGGTCGATGTTGACGTGATCGATCACGGCGACGTCGCCGGGCCGCAGGCGCTTGACCAGATCCTTGGTGCGGCGTCCCAGTCGCGCTGTGCCGTGGATCGCCTCCTCCGCGGCCGCCCCGTTGCGACGCGACAGCAGCGCAGGAAAGCGACGGCGACTGTAGGTAGCCACGGGAGCAGGTTACAGCCGCATCAGGCCGCGGCGAGAAGCTCGCGCGCGTGCTGATCTGCGGCTTCGTCGGAGCTCTCGCCACCGAGCATGCGGCGGATCTCCTCGACGACGCCCTCGCCGTCGAGACGCTGCACGGTGGCGGCAGCGCGCTCCCCGCCGGTGTCCTTCTCGAGGCGGAAGTGGGTCGAGGCGAGCGAGGCGACCTGCGGCAGGTGGGTGATGCAGAGGACCTGGCGACCCTCGCCGAGGGCGCGCAGGCGCTCGCCGACGACCCGGGCGGTCTTGCCGCCGACCCCGGCGTCGATCTCGTCGAAGACCAAGGTCCCCGCCCCGGCGCTCTCGCCGAGGCCGCTCAGGGCGAGCATCACGCGCGAGAGCTCCCCGCCCGAGGCGACGTCGCGCAAAGGCGCCGGCGCCATCCCGGGATTCGGCGAGATGCGCAGCTCGACCGTCTCCCGTCCGCTGGGGCCGAAGCCATCGGGATGCGGCTGCAGCTCGATCTCGAGCTTGGCCCCCGGCATCGCCAGCCTCTCCAGCTCCTCGGCAACGCGCTCGCTCAGCGGACCGGCGGCGGCGGCGCGACCCTTGCTCAACCGCTTGCCCAGCTTCTCCCGCTGCGCTCTCGCCTCGGCCAGGGCTGCCTGCACCTCGGCGCCACGGGTCTCGGCGCCCGCCAAGCGCTCGATCTCGGCCCGGCAGCGCTCGGCGTGGGCGAGGACGGACTCGATGCTGCCGCCGTGCTTGCGCCGCAAGCGATCGATCGCCTCGAGGCGCTCCTCGACCGCGACGAGCCGGCTGGGGTCGGCCTCGATCCCGTCGAGGTAACCGCGCAGCTCGCCAGCGACGTCGCCCAGTTCGACCGCGATCGCGCCCAGCCGCTCGGCCAGTGCGTCCAGCTCGACGTCGACGCCGTCGACGCCACGCAACCGCGATTCGGCCGCGGCGAGGGCACCTGCCGCGCCGCCATCGTCATCGTCGGTGCCGGTGGCGCCGGCGAGGGCGCCGAAGGCCGCCTCGCGCAATCCCTCGGCATGGCGCAATCGCTCGCGCTCGGCGGACAGCTCCGCCGCCTCGGCCGGATCGGGCGCCACCGCTTCAATCTCGGAGAGCTCGTAGCGATAGAGATCGAGGTCGCGCTCGCGGGAGCCATCGCGCTCGCGCAGCTCGGCCAGCTCCGCCTCGAGCCGCAGGCACTCGTGCTGGGCCTCGCGGTAGCGCTCCCTGAGAGCAAGGTGATCGACCCCGGCGAAGCCGTCGAGCACCTCCATCTGCGCCGAGGAGATCGTCAGCTTGCGATGCTCGTGCTGACCAAAGAAAGCGAGCAGCCTGCCGCCCAGCAGCTTCAGGTCGGCGGCAGTGGCGGCGCGGCCGGCGAGGAAGGCGGCGGTGCGCCCCGAGGCAGACACCCGGCGCCCCAGCACGACCTCCTCCGCCCCCTCGGGCAGGCGCTCGGCGATCTCGGCCAGATCGGGCTCCGCCAGCAGCCCCCGCGGCAGGTCGAAGACTCCCTCGACCCAGGCCTCCTCGGCGCCCGGGCGGACGATCTGCGGTCGCGCCTTGCCGCCCATCAACAGGTCGAGCGAGTGGGCCAGCACCGTCTTGCCGGCGCCGGTCTCGCCGGTGATCGCGTTCAGCCCCTCCCCCAACCGCAGCTCGGCCCTCTCGATCAGGAGGAGGTTCTCGATCCGTAGCTCACATAGCACGCCCCCCTTAGTAGCAACGGGGGCGGACTGACCGTTCTAGGCGGCGACGGGCTCCGTGGCTTCGGCGTCCGGCGAAGCTTGAGATTGGACGAAGTCGCGGGGGCTGATCAGGGCGGCGCCGAGGGCGGCGCCGACGAAGGAGAGGATCGCGCCGATCAGGAGGATCTCGTTGAATCCGCTGACGAAGGCGACCTTGGCGGCGTGCACGACTTCGATTCGCTGTCCGGGGGGGGCGATCCCGGCGGCGGCTCGGGAGCCACCCGAGGCGACGGCTTCGGCGAGCCCTGGCTGGGCGCTCGGAAGCAGGCTGGAGAGCTTCGAGTCAACCTGGGACTGGAAGACCGCGCCGAGCGAGGCGACGCCGGTGGCGATCCCGACCTGGCGGAAGGTCGTGTTGATCCCGGATCCCATCCCCGCTTTGGCCGTGGGAACCACGGCGATCGCGACCTGTCCGATGCTGGGGTTGGTGAGGCCGATCCCGATCCCGGCGACCAGGAAGCCCGGCAGCAGTGCCGAGACGTCCGAATCGGCCGCGAGCCCGTGCATCAGCAGGAGGCCGACCCCAACCAGGCCGAGGCCGATTCCGGCCAGGATGCGGATCGGCACCCGGCGGGAGAGCCGGCCGGAGATCGGCGCGACGACGAAGGAGAGAACGGTGAGCGGCAAGAACCGCAACCCGGCCTCCAGTGGCGAGAAGTCCAGCACTCCCTGCATGTAGATCGTCAGGTAGAGGAACATCGCGAACATTCCCCCCGAGAGGCCGAAGGCAACCGCGGAGACGCCGTTGAAGGCCGGCTTGCGAAACAGGGTCAGGTCGAGCATCGGGTGGGCGCTGCGCGCCTCTATCGCGACGAAGGCGAGCAGCAGGGCCGCCGCGCCGAGGAGCGAGGCGACGATCGTCGTGCTCCCCCAGCCCTCGGGGTTGCCACGAATCAGGCCGAAGATGAGCAGGAAGAGGCCGCCGGAGAAAGTGGCCAGCCCGGGCAGATCGATCCGCTGCGGGTCCTGGGCAGCGACGTTGGCGAGCCTGGCCTCGGTCAGCGCGACCGCCAAGACGCCGATCGGGATGTTGACGAAGAAGATCCACTCCCAGCCGAGGTGCTCGGTGATCACGCCGCCGACCAGCGGACCGATCGCGACGGCGCCGCCGACCGTCGCGCCCCAGACGCCGAACGCGGTCGCCCGGTCTTTGCCGTGGAACTCCTGGCCGATCAGGGCGAGCGAGGTGGCGAACATCGCGGCGCCGCCGATCCCCTGCAGGCCGCGGGCCAGGTTGAGCAGGGTGGGATCGCCGGCGATGCCGCAGAGGAGCGAGGCGAAGGTGAAAAGCCCGAGGCCGAGTGAGAAGACGCGGCGGCGGCCCAGACGATCGCCAAGGGACCCCGCCGTCAGCAGGAAGGCCGCGAGCATCAGCGAGTAGGCATCGACGACCCACTGCAGACTGGAGAGGCTGGCCCCGAGGTCGCGCTGGATATCGGGCAGGGCGACGTTGACGACCGTGATGTCCAGCAGCAGCATGAACGTCGCGATCGAACTGAGGACGAGGGTCCACCATTTGCGCTCCATTGGCCCAAACCCTAGACAACCGCTGGGGTCGCCTTAGACGGCCAAATGGCCGAACTTCTCGCGAATGCGCTGGTAGAAGCTCGTCCCCGGCAGCTGGGCCAGCCGCCCGACGCCGTCGGCGAAGCCGACCTCCAGCGCCGCTCCCGACTCCAGCGCGCCGGCATGGGCGCCGTCGATCGCGACGTCGACCGGCTCGCGGCCGCCGGCGTTGCCTACATGGAGGACGTCGGTGGGTGCGACGACGAGGGCGCGAGCGGTGAGCGAGTGCGGAGCGACGTAGGAGACCACGTAGCCCTTCACCCCCCAGGCGAGGATCGGCCCCTGGTTGGCGAGGTTGTAGCCGGTCGAGCCGACCGGCGTGGCGGCGACGAGCCCATCGCAGCGGACGTGCCCGACCTCCTCGCCGGCGATCTTGTAGCTCAGCTCGGCAACCCGCTCGTGGGGGCGGCGGATGAAGCTGACGTCGTTGAGGGCAACCTGCGTCTCACCCTCTATCTCGATCTCGAGGCCGGGCAGGTCGATCGCCTCCGTCTCGCCGGCGAAGGCGCGCCGCATTCCCTCCTCGGCCTCGCCGCGCTCGACCGCAGCGAGGAAGCCGACGGTGCCGAAGTTGACCCCGAAGACCGGCACCCCGGTGCGGGCGAAGTGACGCAGCGCGTAGAGGATCGAGCCGTCGCCGCCGAGGACGAGGCAGAGGTCGGCCTGGCGCGGGAGCGCCTCGACGGTCTCGACCCCAGCGGCGGCGTCGCCGTGCTTCTCGACCTCCTTCGCCGTGGCCACCAGCCGCCAGCCCGCCTCGCGGGCGACCCTAGTGGCGATCGCCACCGCCTCGATCGCCGCAGGCGGATGCGAGTGGGTGACCAGCGCCGCGACGCGCGCGCTCACGGCTCGACCTCCAGCACGGCGGTCTCGAGGTCGGCGAGCGACTCGCCGTCCCCGCCGCACCAGACGAAGGTCTCGCGATTGCCCTTTGGCCCGGGCAGGCCGGAGGAGGCGAAGCCCCGCAGCGGCAGGCCGAGGTCGGCTGCCGCCCGGGCTACGGTGAGGATCGCCTCGCGGCAGTCTGCGGCGCTGCGGACCACGCCCTTGCGGACCCGCTCGCGACCGAGCTCGAACTGGGGCTTGACCATCGCCAGCACCTCGCCGCCGGGAGCCAGGCAGGAGACGACGGCCGGCAGCACCTTGCTCAGCGAGATGAACGAGACGTCGACGGTCGCCAGTTCGGGCTCGAATGGCAGGTCCGCCGGGGTCAGCGCTCGCGCGTTCAGGCGCTCGATCACGGTCACGCGCTGATCCTCGCGCATGCGCAGGTCGATCTGGCCGTAGGCGACGTCAAGTGCGACCACACGGGTTGCGCCGCGCTGCAGGAGGCAGTCGGTAAAGCCGCCCGTCGAGGCGCCGACGTCGAGACAGTCGCGTCCGCCGACGTCAACTCCAAGCGCAGCGAGTGCGTTGTCGAGCTTGATTCCGCCCCGGGAGACGAAGCGCGGGCCCTGCTCGACCCGGAAGTCGGCCCCGGGATCGACCAGCTGGCTCGGGCGCAGCGCCACCGGCCCGTCTGCTCCCACCCGGACCTCGCCGGCTCGAACCGCGCCTGCCGCCGCCGAGCGCGAAGGGAACAGGCCCCGCTCGGCCAGAACAGCGTCTATCCGCGCCTTCGCCACGCAGAGACGGTACAGCCGTCCATCCGGCAATCGTAAGAAAGACCTTGCAAGATGTTTAGCGAGACCTTAGAATTGGGTAGAAGTATTGCCTCCACAGGCGCTCTAGGCCTGGGAAGAGGTCTCTGTGACTCGCCTCACACACAAATCGCACGTATGTTCGTATCTTGATTCAAGGATTCGCGTGAGAAACCCGATGAAAGGCTGAACAAAAGACTTCCTGGCTGGGTCCGGCGCCGCCCATATACGCAGTCGACTCCCATCGGCTCCGTCCGCGGCACATCAAGGGCTCACCTACCTCCCACGGATCCACATATATAGAGATACATATCTCTCCTCCCTGTAGTAACCCCAGAAACGCCCCGCCTCCCCGGTGGGGCGTTTTCTGTTGGGCTGGGCTTTGACAAGCGGAATACGGGCTGTCTCACGCTTATCGCCGCTCGACGAGAAGCGCTCGCGGAGGTCGCCGTTCGCCAGTTCGTTCGCCAGTCAGACAACCGCTATGCAGGCTGGCCGCTCGGCTCGGCGGCCTCAACGCTGCCGAGCAAGTAGGCGTCCATGCGCTCCCGCACCTCGTCATGGCTGCCCGGGAGTAGGTGCCCGTACACGTCGTAGGTCGTTTGGATCTTCGAGTGCCCCATGAACTCCTGAATCGCTTTCGCGTTCGCCCCAGAGTCGATCAGCAGACTGGCGAACGTGTGGCGGCAGAGGTGTAGATGCGGCGGGTGGAGCAGCTCCGGCTCGCGGGCCTCGGCCTCGGCGGCCTCCCTCTCGGCCTTGTTCACAGCCTCCCAGGCGCGCTTGGCGCGGCCGTCGACCGTTGACGCGTAGAAGGCATGCGCCGGCGTGCGGCCGAATACGAGGTCTTCCCCGCTCCGACCGGTCCTCAGTAGGTGCTCGTCGAGGTGGTCGCGCAGAATGGCCAGTAGGGGCACCCTGCGGCGTCCTGCGGTGGACTTCGGGTCGATCACGCCCTCCACCTGATCCCAGCCGCGCTCGACGTGGATCAGGCTCGCGCCGAGGTCGACGTCGCAGGCTCGAAGGGCCTGCAGCTCGCCGCGGCGCAGTCCGGCGTAGAAGGCAGTCGCCCAGAGCGGCCGGTCCTCTACCTCAAGCGCGGCGATTAGGGCAGCAGCTTCATTCGGCGTAGCGATGCGTTTCGGACGTTTCGATTGACCGGTCGGCAGGTCGATCCCTTCGGCCGGGTTGTAGACCAGCTCGTCAGCGTCGATTGCCCAGCGGTAAAAAGCCTGGATCGGGTTGAGGACGTTGCTCACGGTGCGCGCCGACAGGTTGGCTGTGAGCAGCTCGCCGGCGAGTCCTTTGAGATCCCGGCGCCGGACCTCCCCTACCTTGATCCGCGCTACCTGCGAAGGCGCGATATGGACCCTCAGCGCCCGCTCGTAAGAGCGGATCGTGTTCGGCTTGTAGCGCTCTCGGCCCTTGGGATGGATCGCTCCGGTCTGCATGCCCTCAACAAATGCCCGCAGCGCCTCGCCCAGCGTCCGCCCGTCGCGGGCAGTGGGGCGCAGGCTGCCCTGATCGAGTGCCCGTTTGGCTTCAGAGCGCCAGGACTTCGCCTCCGCTTCCCGCTTGAAGGTCTTGCGGACCTTCCGGCTCTCCCGCGATGAGTAGACCGACGCCTCGTAGCCTGCGTTGCAGCGGCAGCGCTGGCCTTGCTTCGCGGGGCACCCCTTCGAGTGCAGCTTTCGGATTCCCTCTGCCATCGCTACCCCCTTCCCTTGCCGCTTTTGTGGCACCGACGTGGCGCATTTGAATCGGCCCGCAAGATCGCTGCGACCTTTCCGATGACGACCGGATCGGTGATCTGTGCCTCTAGCCCTTGCTCGCGGCGGGAGGACTCGACTATGCGCCGGGCTGACTCTCTGAGTTCCCAGGCCTCCTCGTAGGCAAGCTCCTGACCAGCCATCAGTCCTCGCCTCCCACGGCTCGCACGGCCCCAAGGATCAACTCGTCATTCGACGCGGATCGTGGAAGGTCAAGACGATCGCGCACCCGCTCTAGGCACTCGCCAATCTCGGCGTACTCGCTCTCTGAGAGGGTCAGCAGCACCTCGATGGCATCGGGCGCCGGCGGGCGCATAGCATCGGGGGTTGAGGCTAGTGCGGTCGTCACGGCCGCTCCTTTCTGTCGCTCTGTGTTTTCTTGGCGAGCTGTTCATCGAGCAGCCGATGTGCTTCCTGATTAAGAATTCGTTCCGCCTCCGCTCGGATGTGGGGCGGGCAGCGTTGCTCGCGTGCCTCATCGGCTGTCATTTGCTGCGTCCCCTTCCGGTAAATCGGCCCTTCTCCGGAAGGGGCAACAGCTCAAAGTCAACCGGCAAACGTGGTTTACGCTTTGGCCCTCCCTTGCGGGGAGCCTCCACCGGGGCCGGCGGATCAAGCCGCTGCCGGTCCTTCCATGCCTCGATCGCGCTCCGCTCGAAACGCAGGGGTGCCCGTGGTCCTCGCCCTGCGCGGATCCCCCCCAGGTCAGCGGCATGCTCGCGCACCCAGTCCTCGCCAATGTTGAGCTCGGCTGCGACTTCGGCCGTGGTGAAGAGCTGTTCATGCTCTCGCCTCTTGAGGGCTGCTTCTACCTCGCTCAGCAGGAATCGGTTCTGGCCGCCTACCTGCATGCACGGCAAGCTCAAGCGCTCGATTGTCTTGGAGGACACTTTCAGCCGATCCGCCAGCTCGCGCTTCGTCAGCCACGGCTCCCTGTCGTTGGCGCTCGTCACGCGCCGCCACCCTACTTCGGGTAGCGCCAACCCGCCCAAGGGTTTCTCGCAGGCGTTCCTCCTCGACGAAGAGTTCATGGAGCGTCGCCGGCCCGTAGGCCGTGCGACGCACTCCGTCTCCGCAATTGCGGCCATCAGCCGGGCACCTCTACAAGCGATAGATGTCTAGCTGGTAGAAGCGAGGCAGCGACATCCTGGGCAATTGCACCGCATGCCTCAATCCAGGGCGACCCC
Organism: uncultured Solirubrobacterales bacterium; assembly: GCA_963770315.1. Lineage (GTDB taxonomy): Bacteria > Actinomycetota > Thermoleophilia > Solirubrobacterales > 70-9 > VRUE01. The sequence goes on along the minus strand of CAVYPC010000002.1, from coordinate 956,233 downwards.
GGGGCGATGGCCCGGAGGGCATTGGCGGCTCTTTCCGCCGCCTCGCCAAACTCCGTCAGGGTCTGCTCCTCGGTCATGGACTCCGTCATCAGTCGACCACCTCAAAGCGCCGCGTTTCCCAGCCCGGTTCAGTCGCGTCCGCGCTCGCGATGCGATGCCATTGATTTCCGCAGCGGAGGACCAACCCCCGTCGCGACGACTCCACGGGCATCTGCGCAGCGACCCCCCGGTGGAACTCCGCGAGCTTCTGTGCTGCATCGGGGTCCGAAAGAGCTGGGGCAGGCGCGACCGCATCAAGCGTCATCAGGCACTCACCGCCCGGCAATCGGAGCAGGAGCCTCCGCGTGTCAGTCCGGGCTCCGCGCTTTCCATGCGCTCTCGCACGGCCTTGATGTGTCGCAAGGCGATCAGATAGCCGCCCTCGGTGTCGCCATCTGCGGGCGGCAGGAATCGCTCGGCGAGCTCCTCCGACGTCATCTGCTCGATCGCCTTGACAAGGGTCTTCGACTTGCCCTCCATCACTTCCATCGCCTGCTTCTCCGCAGCATCGACGACGTAGATGAACGGCAGCGTCAAAGGTATCGAGCAGCCCTGGTCCGATTCGCGCTCGAGCCCCAGCACGTCCAGCGCGCCGAGCCACTGGCGGGCTTCTACGGTGGCGTCATAGTCGACCTTGCCGTCCCGCGGCCGGGCGATCGATTCGAAGGCGCCACTGAGGGCAAACTCGCCGAGATCCCGAAGCTGATTTCGCTCCTCCGCAGTGATGTCGATAGTCGTTGCCATTAGGCAGCCACCCCCTCAGCACACACGTCCTCCTGGGCCTCGATCAGCCAAAGGAGGTCCCTCGCCGACCGTTTCGCAGCGGCGACATCCAAAGCCTCGTCGTCTTTGTACTCGCCAACGAACCCCGCAATGCGAGAGCTGACGGTTGCCATCGCGGACGCGAGCATCGCCGTGAGGTAGTCGGGATCCGCCTGAACTTGCGCCGGCGAATCGTCATCATCGTCCCAGCCGAGCTGATCAAGCAGGGCCCGATGCATCTCAATTCGGGGAAGATCCCTGAAATCGTCGGGGCGTGGGTCGAGATTAGGGAGGTCATGGCAATCAGCGCCAATCTCACCCTTGATCGCATCCCGCAGGCAAGCGACATGCTCTGTCGGAATCTCTAGTACTTCCGTTGCCTGCGCCATTACGCTGCCACCGCCTCGGCCCGCACCTGCATTGCGCCGTCGATCTTCGACATCTCGCCGAGCGCCCAGTCGGTTGCGCCGGTCCACTTCCGAACCTTCTCCGGTTCGGGCGGCAGCGCGTCGGCGGCGTAGGTGGCCAGCGGGCACGTGAACCTCACCATCATCTGGTGCAGTGCGTGGAGGACGGCTTCAGGGGAAGCCTCGACCTCGATGTCACGATCGGGTAGCTCAGGGGGCGGCACTGCCTCCGTCATTCTCGCCATCAGCTCCGCCTGCTTCCCGATGTAGCGGAAGTAGTCGCGGTAATCCTCCCAGGAGCCATCCCGGAACTCGTCCGGCGTTCCGCTCATGTCCTCCTTTGAGCGGCCCAGGAAGTCCTTCTCGCGCTCCGAGGCCTCCCAGCCGAGCTCATACAGGACGCCTGCTCTGAATACCTCCCAATACTCGGCGGGCACTGTCAGCGTTGCGAGGGTTCCGCCGCCATCGTTTAGATCATCCGTCTTAGCCATTGGAGGTCAGTTCTCCTTTGGTCAGGCCCTCGGTTGGCGCGCCAACGCCGCCGGGGGCTGCTTTTCCAAGGCCGCCGACACGGGTACCCTTCCCCTCGCGTTCGGCCTGGTCTGACTGAGCCGAGCGCCAGGGGCCGGGTGTTTCCGCACGCCGGCCCCGCTTATTGCTCGCGAGGCTACACCCGCAGGCAGCAGCGCGTCAAGGCTGGCTTGCTGCGCTTGGCGCTCAGTCGATCCCAGCGAACAGCTCGGCGGGCGGAACCTCCAGCCCGCGTGCCAGCTTGAAGATCGTCGGCAGCGTCGGTTTCCGCTCGCCGCTCTCGATTCGAGCGACCGCCGTCTGATGGATGCCGCAGGCCCATCCAAGCTGCTCTTGCGTGAGGCCGCGAGCTTCACGTAGCCGCTCGACGTTGGCGGCGAATGCGGCGGGAGGACTATCGGGGCGGGCGGGCACTTTGCGCAGGTTCGCCGCGCCTCCCATATCGCAACCTGCCAGATTGTCATAGGGTACCTAGACCGTTCAATTCCGATTGAGGTCGAAAGGATTCCCTGCATGCACCTGCCACGTTCCCAAGCGCTTGTCCGTGCTCTCCACCATCCCGCTCGCGCGACATTGCAACAGCGCATCGCTGCTGCAGACAAGCCCGTGCCGCTGGAGGGCCTGGCACGAGCGTTCGACCTAGAGACGGCAGTCGCCCGCTACCACGTTCGAGTGCTGATCGCCTGCGGTTTGGTCGCCGTCGAGCGAGAGGGCCTAACGTCCGTAGGACCGAAAGAGAAACCGGCGCTCGGCACCATCTGAGGGCTCCCGCTGAAAGCTCGTGGGCAGAACCCCTGCCTCGTCTACTTTGACGTGGCACCGGGTCATGTACCGGGTTCCCGATGCGTGGGTGTAGTAGATCCGCAACTCGCCCTCCTGCTCGAACTCGGGCTCTTGCTGCTCGAGGAGCTGAAAGGGCAGGGACTGAGCCTCGCCGGATCGGAAGGGAATTTCGCCTCCCGGCTGAGCAAGGATCTGGTCTCCCCCAACGACGAGCTGCACGTCCCCAAGGATCGCTGGACCGGTTCCGAGGTTGTGCATGGGCACCCGGAGCGCAAGGACAGCCGTGTTGCCCGTCTCGAAGTGAAGTCGCCAGTGGTCTTTTATCCCGAGATCCGGGATCAAGAACGGCAACTCCAACGCTTCGATCGATCTCTGGGTGTTCCTGCTCGCCAGGAACGTCCCAACCACAGCCGCAAAAGCGGCGACGAATGCGGCAATGACGGCCAACAGGCTGAGCACGGGGACCCGAGCCTATCCACCCCACGACGACGGAAGGGGCAGTGCGACACACCAGGGACGACGAGGCAGAAGTTTGGTACGGTCGCGATCTTCGTGGGCGACCAAATGACTGGGGAGGTCTGAGATGGCGCAGGAGGCAGCTTCGGCCCAAAACGCCGCTGGCTGGTATGAGCAGGACGGAGGGCTGCGCTTCTGGGACGGGAGTGTCTGGACCGACAATCGCGCACCGGCACCTCGTGGAGCTACTCTCACCCCTCGTCAAATCGCCGGCGCCGTCTGCGTCGGGGTGCTCGGCGCCTGGATCGTCATCCTGCTCGCCGCGCAGGCATCGCCGGACACCTTCTACCTGCCCGTCAAGTTCGTGGTGAAGGAACTGCCGAGCGCCTACGGGAACTGATGATGCGACTACCCCGCTGGCGGAAGATGACCTGGCTGATCGTTGTCTGGTGCGTGCTGATGGCGGCGTGGATAGTTGGCGCGATTGCCAGCGCCGACCCGACCAATCAATGCGCCCACGAGGCCTACAGGGGTGCATGTGAAGCCGGCTCGACGGCGGGAACGGGAATCGGCGTCATCGCCCTCTGGTTCATCTGGTTTTTCGGCTTCGTAATCCTCTCTCTGATCTGGTTCATGTCGCGCCCGCGGGGGCGAACCTGCCTAGCCTGCGGAGAGAATGTGAAGAGAGGCCGGACGGTCTGCCCGAGCTGCCAGTTCGACTTCGCGGCGGCCGTTCATCACGAGCCGCCAGCACCTGCCTAGGCGAGACAGCCACCTTCAGCGCTCCATCTCGCTGGCGGCAAAGAAGTGAAGGTCAACAACCTCTCCCGCCCTCACGCCTCGCTTGGCCCACCAGCACCCCGGCCACTCGGGATCAGCAATTACCCGCGACGGATCTAGCTTGACTTCCACGACTAGCGCCCTCCGATCGTTGGAGCCTTCAGCCCTCAGCCGATCCGTAGCACCGAGCCCATAGTCTCGGGCGGAGTCAGCGTCGTCAAAGAGTAAGACGCCCGTCTGTTCAGCCGGTACTAGCCCATGTGTCTTGATGTAAGCGCCATAGGCGCCAGCGGTTCCGCAAAACAGGGTTGTCAACTCTCGCTGGCCCTCCTGCTCCCGAGCCGCGCGACTCCTTGCTCCCTTACCCATCGACCTCAACTCCTTTCGCATTTGGCCTCACGCCAGCGCCGCCGCGTCAAGCGCATGCTGAGTAACCGACTCCGCAACAACCCTTCCGTCGAGCTCGGTCTTGTGCTCGAGCCTAATGACGATTGGCCGTCCGCCGGAACCACCTCTCTGAGGGCTTGCCATCAGCTCAGCTCGGCGAGGCGTTCGACTCTGAGCCGCCACCCTCGGGCGTTTGTGACCCCGGCCACCGATATGGAAAGGATTGTTCGGATGGTTGAGATCGGCGTGGGGAAGTCCGGACTTGTTCCTTGGCGCGTGCGGCGCATGCAGATTGACGGGTGGGATCGGATCTGACGGATCCACGCCGAGCAATTCAAGGACGGGGTTCATTTCCCCGGGAAGTTTCCCGATCTGCGATAGCTGGTTGAGCCCTTCGATCATCCCGTTGGCGAAGTCTTCCGCGGCGTTTATGCCCCACGCCCTGAAGTGAGTTCGTTGTGTCCAGTTGTTCCGCCAGCTCGAACCCGATCAGAGCGAGCCCAAGAGCCCACCCGGCGACGAACACCCGCCCAGACATCGAGCCCAAGTTCGCCCAGCGAGCTTTCAGCATCAGACCAACGCTGCCGGTAACCGCGAACTCCTCGGCGAGGCGAGGCATCAGTGTCGCCACCATTCCCCACGCGATCATGCGACCAACCGAGCCGGCCGCACTGCGAATGAGACCACCACCTCCCATGTATTTCACAAGCCAGGCAGTGATGGTGAGCTTGCCCACGAGGCTCGAGTGGGTAAACCCGTGCCATACCGCGCCGCCCACCGCAACCCCTAGCCGCCCGCCCTCCTCGGCGACGTGGGGGATGGCCTTTGCGATGATTTCAACCAGGTCGTCCTCAAGCATCAGGAACTGGTGGCTGATGCGGGAAATCTTCTGTTCCTTGGTCAGGTTCGGGCTGTTCAGGGTGGCGATGAATTCCTGAAGCTGTTCGTCGCCCGCCTTGATCGCCGGCATCAGAGCCTTGGTCATGGAGATCTCCAAACCCAGCATCGCGACTTTGTTCTCCCGCTGGGCCTGGACCATCTCCATGATGCGCTTGTTGGTGTTGCTGCCCAGCGTGACGCCGTATTTGTCCGCCCAGTGAAGCTGTTCCTGTAGTTCCTTGGTGCCTCCTGACATGAGCGGCAGCACCGTCGACCATGCTTTTCCGAGCAGCCCCATCGCAGCCGCCTGGCGCACCGGGCCGCCTTCGGCTTTCCCGAATGCCTTGGCGGCGATCATGATCGCGTCGTTGGTGTTGTGGGCACCCTTGGCAACTTCTTCCTGGGTGATCCCGAGCTGATGGAAGGGAGTCATCGCAGCCCCGCCTTTGTGGGCGGCTTCAACGAAGTGTTTGCCGAGCGTGCCCATTGCCATGCCCAACTGTTTCGAGTCGATTTCGCGAGCCATCGCGACAGCGCCCCACCGGGAAGCGGCTTCGGTGCTTAGGCCCATGTTCCGCGAGAGTCCCGTGGTCGTCTTCGCCAGTTCCTCAGTGGCGTGGATAGAAGACTCGATCGCAAAGACACCGCTGGCGCCGAGAATGCCGAGCCCCCATTTGGCGGTGCTGCCAAGCTTCTTGTAGGAAGCCGTCAGCCGAGAGGTCGACCGTTCGGCAAACCGCTGTTTGGTCGCCGTCTCGCTCGTCGACCGGCCGAGCCCCTTGACAGATTTCGAGACCCGATCGGTCTCGGATACCACGGCGCGGCCACCAAGCAGTTTCATCCTGAGCTGGATCAGGTCGCTGCTACCGCTCATAGCTCGCTCCCCGCATCGACAAGGATGTCCTCGATATTCCGCAAGATCGCGTCCTCAGAGTGTCGCCGTTCACGCCGAGCGACACGGACCTTGCGGGCTAGGTCGCGTAGGAGGCCCGGTACCCTGAGTCGGCCGTTCCTGGGACGCGCGAAAGCCTCCAGGAAGGCGCAAGCCACGGGGTGCGAGGGCGGGACGCGAGAGTGACCGCGGATGAACCGACAGCCGCCAAACTCGAAGCCAGCCACACAGATCAGCGCTTGGGCGCTTTCGGTGGTCGGCAGTTGGGCTGAGTCCGTCGTCTGTGTATGGCCGTTCACGGTGTGTACCGACCACACTGGCAGCAGTCCCCGTCGATCAAACCGATACCGCGACAACGGATGGCACCGACTCCTATTCAGTGACATTCGGCGCCGATGTAAGGTGGTCACGAAGCGCCTGCGGGTCGAACCGGAGGCGGCTCTTGGGGCCATCGCCGAGGCGGATGACAGGTATGCGCCCGTCCCGCGCCCAATTGCGCACAGTGGCTTCGTCGATGCCGAGGTAGGTTCCAGCCCCAGCGGCATCAAGGAGGGGCGGTAGGGGTCCGTAGCGCTCAGCGATAAGCTCGGCAACGCGCTCGAGGAGACGAGGAGCGAGCTCATCGATCAACTGGTCGGCAACCTGATCGAAGCGACTAGGCAGATGGCCGCTCATCGTGCCCCTCGGTTTACCGCCAGATGATTCGCATGTAGCCGCGCACTCTCGAGGAGTCCAAGCTCGTCAAGTAATCCCTCCATCGCGCTGACGCGCTTGTCGATCGACTGGCCCCCAGAGCGGCGAGCCTCATCGTGGATCGCATCTTCGGCAAGTTGCACCCGCGCAGAGCCGGAATCCCCCTCGACCACATCTCGGGGCATGAGGAATGTCGAGTAGTGGTGCAGACGCCGCGCCAATGCGGCGTCATCAACTGGCGAGCCCCCCGATGACTCGATCCGCTTACGCCGCGCCATGCCCGCCCTGTTTGGATCGCTGCCGGCGTTGGGCAACCTGATCCTTTCGATCCCAACGCGCTTGGGCTGCCCGCCTCCCGCGGCGAGACGCCTCAGTTGCAGGCTCCTCATCCTCATCGGGCAGAGCGAGCTGGCCCAGGAGCTTGCCGATCGCAAGACGCGCCTGACGAGCCTCGGAGATGGCCGGGTGTACGACGGGCTGGCCGGTTGAACCCATTGCCATCGCCCCCTGTTTGGCGATGATGCGATCGAGTCGTGCAAGATCGTCCATTTGACGCGCCGCAAGGGTGAGGATCGCCACCTCTCGTTGATCGAGCTCCCACCCCTTGGGCAAGTCGCCAGTGACCGCTTTCCACAGCCGCTTACCCGCGCCGCCGAGTGAGTCGGGCGCCTTCAACGGGCCTCAAAACCAGCCGCTGGGGCATTGCGCATTTTCTTTCCAGTCGGGGCTGCGGTGTCCAGATCGCCTCGTTGGGGGTTGCCCCCCTGGGTGAGTTGCATTGGGCATCGCGCCCCGAGGGAAGGCCTCTGCATCCGTCGCCGCCGGAAAGGAGACGGCGACAACGGATGCAGGCGCAGCGCCTCGATGGACGCGCGCTACCGCACAGCGAGGGTGCGCGGCAAGATCGGAAAGCATCAGCGGCCAGCCACCGCTCGTATGTGGGCGTTGATGTCATCGTGCGGGCCGGTTTGCCTGGGTCGCTCGGGCTGTCGTCCGACCTTGGCGCGGATGAAGTCGGTCATCGAATCCGGCTTCGCTGGCTCGGCTGGCTCGAAGTGCGGGGCCAGCTGGTCGGCGTCGGCTTCGAGCTCGGCCCGGGTTCCGCCACGTAGGCGGCGAGCCATGCTAGCCGGCAGGCCCTTCTCCGATGCCACGGTGATCCGAAGTTCGGCGGCACGGATGGCTGCTGCTTCTTCTTGCGTCAACATCAGAACGTCACCGGCTTCAGAACGTCGGCCATGCCGGTGATCCCCGTCGTCCTCTGGCTGACCAGCGCTCGGGTCCGCCTCACCCAATCTCGCTGACCGGAGGCGTCGAAGAGGCTGCCGTTATAGGACCGACCTCCGAACTTTGCGACCGCCCTACTAGCGCCATTCAAGACGGCCCCATAGCGCTCGCCCTCTTCGACAAGCGCAGCGATTCGAGCGTTTACGTCCCTGTGCTGTTGCTGTACCTCCTCAATCGCAGCGACAAGGTCTGCCGCCCCCGCTTCGATCTCCGGCTCGCCCTTGGCATTGACGACGGTGCACGGGGCGCCCCAGTTTGGCGGCCAGCGCCCGTCGCGCTCGGCGTTCTCCTTCTCCCGCTCCCCCAGGGCACCCCTAGCCTCTTGCAGCCGTCCCTGAACCTTCATTCGCTCGATTTTCAATGGGTGTATCTCCCTAGCAACCCGCTTGTATTCACCGGTGGCGCGCTGGGCGACGCCGGTGGCCCAATGACCCAGAGCGGAGGCATATGGCCCAGCCACCGCCTCCATATCGGCGCCGGCGTAGACGAGTTCTCCCGTCAGTGCGGTCCGCTCGGCACTCAGCCTCTTGCGAGTGGCCTCATCGGGGCCAGCGCGAAGTTCCTCGGCGATGTCCTCCTGGTGCTTGATTGCCGCGTCGATGCGCTCCTTGGTCTCCTGGTAAGGACTCCACGCATCTTCGAGCGCCTTGGCGCGCTCGAGCCGACCTTCACTTGCCGGAAGGATTTCCTCGGCGAGCAGGACAGCACCATCCTCCATCGCCGGGTCAATTTTCAATTTCGTTGACATTCTTTGACCTCCTAGCGGTCTTTTGTTTGGGGTTGTTCGGGTGGCAAAGCGGCCATGACGTGGTGACTGGCCGCCCTGCAATCACGGCAGCGCCGACCTGGCTCAACCAGCGCGCCGCCAGGGCAAGAGCCGTTGCCGGGGCCAGGGCATGGAACGAGAGGCTCGAAGCGGCCCATTAGGCTTGGCCCTCGCCAGATTCGCCACCTGCTGCCTCGCGACCAGCAGCGCCTCGGATCCGGGCGTTCATGCCAGTAGGCGGTTGCGGGTTCGGCCACACCTCGGCCAAGGTCTCGGCGAGGGCCTTCGCATCCGCGGCAAGCTCTCCAGCGTCGTGGCCTTGTAGGCGACTACCCATCGCGGGCGGCAACCCTGCCTCGGTTGCGATCTGCTCGCGAAGCGCACTTGCATCGCCGGCTCTCTCGGCGGCGGCGATGGCCTCCGCTGCCAGCTCGCGCGGGTCGAGGCGGCCAGCCGCTACTCGAATACTGCGGTTGAGCTGATCGTGGCCTCGGGCCATTAGCTCGCAACCTCCTCGGCGACCGGCCGACCGGCGTTCTCTTCCGTCCAGCGCTGTAGCTCGGTGACGGGAATCAGCCTCTTGCGGCCGCGCCGAATGACCCGAAGCTCGGGGGCGATCTCGTTGTCGAAGAATGTCGCGCCGACACCAAGGGATGCCGCCGCCTCTGGCGGGGTGAGAGCAACTCGCGGCACCGCCGCATCGACTCGAACGGTCATCTTGTCGCCTCCGCAGCGCGTAGCTCCGTTTCAAGTTCGGCACGTTCGGCGCAGGCCTGGTTCAGCGCCTTGCTCCCCGGTGCATTGACCGTGATTCCACGGGCCTCGCGCTCGATCTCGCGAAGGGATGCGATCTCATCTCGCAGCTCCTCGGTGGTTAGAGCTGTCAGCGTCGTCATGCCGCTGCCGCCTCGCACCAACTAGCGACGTGAGGCAGTTGATCCCCTACCCAGCCGGACCATGCATCCAGCGCGGCTGCGACGACTGGATCATCAGAGGCGAGCCCCAGCTCACGCTCCAGGGTCTCGATCGAGCGCTCAGTCTGCTTTGGATGCCGGGAGGTGGTGAGTTGGTCGCGAAGGGTTGCGAGTTCGCGCCGATTGGCATCTCGCTCTACCTGCCTGTGCAGTTTTTGCTTTCGACTCGCCGCAACGGCAACGAGAGATGGCCTGCTTCCTCGATCATCCGAAATTGAAGACGAATGCTGTTTTGGTTCATCTTCTGATTTAGAGGGTGGGTTCAGGGACGGTTTGGAGGACACCGTGTCCGGGGAGGGCGGACATGTAGTCCCCCTCGATAGGACACCGTGTCCGGGGAGGGCGGACACCGTGTCCGCCCCAGCCCTCTCTCCCCCGGACACCATGTCCTCCCCAGGCAGACGCGGTAGACCCGGACTCCTTTCAGCGTCGTCTCGTAGTGCTCGACGCGCCCGAGACTTTCCAGCTTGCGAACAGATCGGCGCGCTGACCGGGCAGCATTGCTTCTCAGACGCTCGAACTCGACTTTCTCGGCATCGGAAGCTGCGTCGGACGGCTTAGCGACGTCTCGGAAGTGCAGGAGGTTTGCTCGACGGGCAACATCCTCCATCGAGCCTCGGGAGCCGGCGCCAAACTCATCTGCCCGCTCCGCGATTGCAAGCTCGACCAGGCGGTCTGCGCCATAGGAGGGCGAGTTCTCGAGCACGTCAGCCACGGCTTGCCAGCTCATCCCTGGATGCCTGGGAACAGCACCTCGACCTCGACGTTGAGAGCTCGCGCAAGAGCTTGAGCGGTAAGTCGACTGGGATGGTTGCCCGCCTCGCAGCGAATAACCGTCTTCCGGCTAACCTCGCTGCGTTTTGCCAGCTCTTCCTGAGTCAGGACTGCCGCAACGCGATGGATGCGGAGGCGAGAGGCTGTCCTGCGCGCTCCATATCGTGTCTCACAATGGGTCAGATCGGCCATGCAGTGATTATGGGCGCTACGGAGCGGACGAATAAGGCAGAAGCGCCCCCGAGGAGAGCGCACCGCCGCAGCGCCCCTTTCGTGGATCGCGAGAGTGGAAAACCCTTCCCGCTCTCACGGCGAGAGATCGCAGCACAGGCGCAATACGCTCCCGTCCGCGCGATCGTTCGAGTCCTTGCTGGCGACGAGGATTTCCTGACCAGGATTGCCGCGATCCGAGAGCCCGGCGATTCCGACTGGGCTGGACTCGAGAGATGGCTGCGACGGGGCGGCGCCCGGTACGCTGGCGAGATCGACACGACGATAGGGGAGGCGTTCGGGATCGACCAGCTGGCACGCCGCTATGTGCGAAAGGAGGGGCGGCCGCTTCGGCTGGTCAGACACATCATTCGGCTGGCTGTGGAAAGCGAGCTCAAGCCGCCACAGAACGTCCTCGTCATCGCTGCAAAGGGATCTGCCATCTCGGAGCATGACGCGGCCGAATGGACCCACGCGAAACGACTACCCGAAGTCGCAGCGATGTTCGGGCGGCTAGGACGACATCAGTGTCTCGCCTGCGGAGAGCAACTACATGGCAGTAAACTACTACGCTACTGCCCGGGACACATTGGGCAGGCGTCTCTTCGGGAACGACCCGACAGCGAAGCGATCAGCTCCCTGTTGGTCGCAGCCGCAAGTGCGCTTGGCGTGAACTAAGAGGACACCCTCGGCCCGCCTCGTGCGGTCGCGTCGTGGCCCTAGGCAATCATTGGCTCAGCACCAGCGGAACGCTCTTCAAGCTCCCTGATGCTCGCGCCGTTGACCCAAACCCTCTGCTCATCCATGCGGGTCACGCAAACGAGGGGCACGAAGACCGACCCGCAAGCGATGATCGCCTGGCGAATCTCGGTGGCGGACTCGGAGACTTCTAGCTTGTGCTCCTTGTCGAAGCGGATCATGGTCGGCACGGCGAGAACCCTACCGACGCTGGCGGCGGCCAGCCATCGTTCGCCAGCGTGCGGGCCTCTATGCCCCCACGAGGGACCGAGTTGCGGGATCCTCAGCCTGCTGCTCCGTGATCGCCTCGATCTCAACGCGCACGACATCATGCGGCTCCAGGCCGGAGACGACTCCGCTCTCCAGCCAGATCACCACACCCAACGAGAGGGCATGCTGCTCATTCGTTGCGCTCAGGGAGAAGGTTGCGGTGATCGTGTCCTCAGCGCAGTCCTGGGAAATCACCGCGCCGACCTCCGGGTGCTCTGAGAGGAAGGCATCGAGGAAGGCCCCAGCCGCATCCTCATCGCTGCCGTAGCCGGCCATCGTGATCCTCAGCCGGTATTCGGCGCGTCCGAGTTTGCGGTGCCAAGCCTGATAGATCGTGTCGTTCATGCGTTGCTCACCGTCCCTTCCACTTGAAGCCGTATCGCCTGAGGTCTCCTAGAAGATTAGCGAGCGCCCGATGGTCGCTCGGCGTTCCCCCAGCCGTCACCTTGTTGATGCCATCGGGAGCGAGGAACATCGAATGCCCCCGCTTGGTCGTCTTGACCCGCCACCCCTGCTCTTCGGCGACCTTGACGATTTCCTTGAGTTCCTTCTTGGCGCTCGCCATGCCGCAACCATAAGGCGAGCAGAGGCGGGCTCTCCGAGCTCCGAGCGTCCCGCCAGTTGCTCGTTCGCCAATGGTTCGCCAGTCAGCCTCCGATTCCACGGGTTTCAGCGGGTTTCAGCGGGACCGAACTCGGCTTAACCATGCGGGTTTCCGCATTCCAGGGCGGTTCCGTCTAGGTCTCTCCTCCCTGTAGTAACCCCAGAAACGCCCCGCCTCCCCGGTGGGGCGTTTTCTGTTGGGCTGGGCTTTGACAAGCGGAATACGCAACACCGACCCGACAACGGAGGCAACCCCAGGAGCGGCACGCAAGCCCTCGTGCCACAGTCCCGCTCCACTCGTGTGCCGGAGCGCCGTGGCAACCGCTTGGGAAAAGAGAGAGAATCAAACCGTGAGGGGAAGTTGGCGCCTATGCCTGGTGGGGCTGGTGGCTACGGCGGCAGTCGTTGGCGCAGTGACGGGGGCGCTCGCAAGCGAAGCCAGCCCGCACGTCAGCAAGGTCCTTCTGCCCATGTTCGGTGGCGAGCTCTCTGCGTGGTCCCCCGACAGCCGTCAAATCGCGGTCCCCGAATCCAAGGTGATCTCGATACGTGGGATTGACGGCAAAGTTCAACGTAGGCTCCGAGGACCGGCTATCGACTTTCCCTTCTCTCTCGACTGGACCGATGACGGCGCTCGAATCCAGTTCCTCTCGCTAGAGAATGAAGTCGACGGCGATGCAGTCGTGGGGAGCGTCGCGGTTGACGGTGGGCACGAGCAATATCGATCGCTGGGTGTGTCGGTCGACGCAGCCGCATGGGCGCCCGCTGGGTGGCCTCTGATCTACATCCCCATCTCGCGAATCACAGGGATGAAAGGCAAGCAGGTCAAGCCCTACCCCGATCTCTGGCGCCTCGACAACCTCTACGGCGAACCACGGAAGCTCATTGGGAGCCGGGTCAACGAGTACGACCCTCTTTTCTCGCCCGACGGAACCGAGATCGCCTTCATGCGTGAACGCGAATGGTCGAGCAGTCTCTGGAAGGTGAGCGCCGACGGCGCCAACCCACAGCGGCTGGCTGGGAATCTTCTCGGCCCGTCCTCGGCCGCATGGTCCCCGGACGGGCGCCAGATTGCCCTCTCGACCTGCTCTCGAAGGAGGGGCTGCCACCTTTACGTGCTGCCGGCCGATGGCGGCCGGCGTCGTCGGATCGTCGACGGGGAGATCCTCGCGAACCGCCCCGCTTGGACCCCGGACGGGCGCTGGATCACTTTTTCCACCTTCGACGGAGAGATTCGAAAGGTCCATCCCGACGGAACGGGACTACAGACCGTCGCGAGACTTCCCGGCAAAGAAATAGGAGGGCTGAGTTGGTCCCCCGACGGAGACCATCTCGCCTATACCGCACAGGCTTTTCATTGGAGCGATTGATCCCGACATCCAGCCGCTCGCGGCTCTCCTCCCTGTAGTAACCGCCCCGCCTCCCCGTTGGGGCGTTTTCTGTTATCCGTTTCGCATGCACCGCTTGGCCATCCCACGACCTGCACGCATTCCGCCCGCGCCCCCGGAGGCAACCTAGCCATGGCGGAGCAGGTACCCGCGGTTTGCGATGTGCTCACCACGATCGAGAGTCGCGACTGGTCTCGCCTGGAACGCCTGCTCGACCCGGATGTCCATTGGACGACGGCGATAGAGGAGCACCTGCACGGGCCAGGCGAGGTGATTGCCCTCCTAACCAACGATCCTCCCCCTGCCCCACCGGCGTTTCACGAGGTTCGCGATGGGCTGATCGTGCGCTGGATCGACGTACCCGGCTGAGCCTGGCCCCGCTACAGGTTCCGGACTCGGCGGCCGATGTCGCGATCCTGCGGATAGCCGGCGGACTCCCAGAACGCTTCAGCCTCCTCATCCTCGAAGGCAACCAGGGCGGTGACTCGACCGGCGCCGCACTCGCGCAGGTACTCCTCGCCTGCCCGCACCAGTGCGATCCCGATGCCCTCCCGCCGATGCCCTTCGCCAACCGCGAGCCGGTACATGTTCCCCCGCCAACCATCCCAGCCGGCGATCAGGGCGCCGACAATCTCCCCGCCGCGCTCGGCGACCAGCAGCGCGGCCGGGGAGCTGGCGATCAGGCGCTCGACGTCATCCAAGCGGTCCGCCGTGCTTGCATGGTCGCTCCGCGCCTCGGCCCATAGCTCCAGGACCGCCGGCGCGTCCTGCTTCCGGCCCAGCCGTATTGCGATCCCCTCGTCTACCAAGTCGCCAGTATGGCAAGGCAATGGGGGAGCGTTCTGTCGTGGTGGGTGAAGGGTCTGCGACGCGCCGGCTCCGTTGCGGATACGGTCCCGCGGTGCCCGACAGGGAGCCACAACGCGTCGAGAAGCCGTGGGGACACGAGGTCTGGTGGGCCGAGACGGAACATTACGCCGGCAAACTCCTCTACGTCGATGCCGGTCACGAGCTCTCGCTCCAGGTCCACCGCGAGAAGGACGAGACCTCCTACCTGCTCTCCGGTCGATTGCGCCTGACGCGCGGGCCGAGCGAGGCGGAGCTGAGCCGCGAGGAGATCGGACCAAGCCAGACCTGGCGGGTCGAGCCGGGGACGGTGCACTCGATCGAGGCACTGGAGGATGCCGTCGTGCTGGAGGTCTCAACGCCGCAGCTCGACGACATCGTGCGCCTGCGGGACCGCTACCGCCGGCCCTGAGGACACGCGACCCAAGGCTAAGCGGCGGGTCAGGTCAACACCTGAGCCACTTGCTCTCATTGCTCCAGTTGGTGCCAACCGCCGCATCGCCCTGGACGCCGTAGTGCACGACCACTTTGAGGTAGCCCTTGCAGTGTCCGAACCAGCGGGTCTCTGCCTTGAAATTGGCGGTCGGGGCGAGGGTCCCGGTTGAAGTGTTGCTGGCACCAAGGGTGCTCAGCCATTCGTAGCCGTTGTAGGATCGGTAAAGGTGGAGGTCGATGGCGGCGTAGGTGAGGCCGTGGGGGTTGGCGCCACAGTAGAGATAGCTGCTGTACGCCTTGTGATAGATGCTGGTCCCGCTTTTGAATATCCGGATTCCCGGAGATTCGGAGAGTTGGCAGGGAATGACGTAGGAGACAGAGGAAGTGGCTGGGTTGCCAATCCAGGGAATGTCGTAGGACGCCGAGGCCGAGGCCGGCCCGCCGATCAGGATGGAGCCGGCAAGGACCGCGGCGACCAATCCGGTCAGCATTAGTCCTCGGTGAACCTTCGGTGTAGCCATCAGGTGCCTCCTGTGTTGACTGAGTCAGGCGGAGGCCAAGCAGATGGCGAGTCAGTGCCTGCTTGCCTAGACAGCCGTTCAGCACCCGTCCAACAACTGGTGCGGATGACGCTACTCCTATTTGCCGGCGAATGCCCTGGGATCGCCAACCAGAGCCTAGGAGTGGGTTTTCCGCGGGGCATAAGGGCGCTTTGACCTCTATGGTCGCAACGTGAGCCACGCGATCGGATCGACAAAAGGCAGGCGGGCGTCTCGCCTTCTGGCTCTCGCCTGCCTGGCCCTGCTCGCCTGGCCATGCGCATCGGCGGCGGGCTTCCAATCTCCTCATCGCTACCCGCCTCGCTCCCCTTCCAGCGAGGCCCTCGCCAGCGCCACCGCCGAAACGGTCCCCGACCCGACCCTTCCCGGCCTGGCTCAGAACGGCGCGGTCTTCATCATCCTTCCCCACGGCGCGGGTGCCGCACGCTGCTCGGGGACCTCAGTCAACTCCCCCAACCTCAGCCTCGTGATCACCGCCGGCCACTGCGTTTACGACGAAGGCCAGTGGCTCGCCCACAAGTGGGTCTTCGTTCCCGGCTACCGCTACGGCGAACGCCCCTTCGGCACCTTCACCGCCCACTGGCTCGGCACCACCCCGCAGTGGCTGGCAAGCGAAAACGAGAACTTCGACGTCGGCGCCGCGGTGGTCTCGCGCAACGAACGGGGGCAACGACTCGCCGAAGCGGTTGGCGGGTACGGCATCGCCTGGGGACTCTCTCCGAAGCAGGTCTTCGACGTCTACGGCTATCCGGTGGCGCCGCCCTTCAATGGGGCGACGTTGCAGTCGTGCCATCAGGCCCCATTCGAGGGGCACGACTTCAACTCGTTCCTCTCCCCTGGGCCCCTCGATCTCGCCATCCCGTGCAATGTCACCCCAGGCTCTTCGGGGGGCGGCTGGGTGACCTCGGGGGGTTTCCTCAACAGCGTTACGAGCAGCGGCTACGGCGATGATCCAACGACTGAGTTCGGCCCCTATTTCGGCAGGGCGGTGGCCAAGCTGTTCGCCAGAGCGGCAAGGGTGCGATGAGACCGCCGGCACGACTGGGATGCATTCTCGGCATCGCGCTCGCCGTCGGCTCCCTGCTGGCCGTGCCCGCGACGGCGTGGAGCAAGGAGGAGGCGGACCTCGCCTTCCACCTCGCGGGCTCCAACGGCTACGAGATCGCCGTCGACGGCCAGAGCGCCACCGCCTACCTGGAAGTCACCCGACCCAGCCCACCCTCTCAGCACCGCGTGGAATCGAGCACCTATGTCGCCCGTGGGCGGGTGAGCGCCACCGCGATCGAAGCCGGCTTCGGCGAGCTGGGCAGCGTCACGATGCGCTTCCACCCCTCCGGCAGAGTCGTTCACGGCAATGCACGGCGCAATTGCCGCGGCCCGGATCGCCGGACGATCCGCTTCGGGATCTTCGTCGGCTCAGTCCGCTTCCGCGGCGAGGACGGCTACACGTCCGCCAACGTCCACAGGGTCAAGGGGACGGTCACCACCCCGCCGTCGCTGAGCTGCTCCGCCCCACCCGCGGGCACCGTCCGGCGCGAAGGGCCCCGCGCGGGGACCGGGCAGAGAAACCCAAGGACCACCGCCCTCCGCGCCGGTTGGCGCTTGGGCTTGACGGCTACGTATTTCACCGCGGCCAGGACGCAGGGGAAGGCCCGCTTCCTTGCCGTGACCGAACAGAGCCGCGGAGCCTTCGCCGTATACCGCGTCGTGTCCGCCCCGGCCTCGCCGCTCAGCTTCGCCTCCGACAATGCCCTCAGCTTCGCCAGCGTCACCCCTCCGCCGCCGTTCAGCGGCACCGGCTCCCTGCAGCGCGACAGCAGCGGGGTCAAGAGCTGGGTCGGCTCCCTCGCCGTCTCCTTCCTCGGCGAGCCCGACGTCTCTCTCACCGGCCCACAGTTCAAGACCAAGCTGACTCGCAACTGGTCCTCCAATACGGAGGCGGCGCCAGCGCTCGGGAGCGGCTAGGCCGTAGGCCCGGCCCCTTGATCCTCGAAGAGCTGGCCGGCGCGGATCCGCTCGGCCATCTCCGCCGATTCCTCGCGGTACACCTTCCCGTCCTCGAACTCGATCGCCGGGTACTTCCGCTGGCCGGAGAGGCGATCGAGCTCGTCGCGCTTGCCGGGGCGCAGCGGCCCCTTGACGACCTCGTACTCGACTCCCTGCTCGTCGAGCGCCTTCTGAACGCGCCAGCACGGGTGGGCGTCGATCTTCACCCACATGGTCGAGCAGCGATGGAGCTTTACTGCCATTGCACCACCCTATCCCGAAGCGCGTGTCGCGGCAACCGACCGACCTTCACGCGATCCAAGGATGGCAGGTAGGTTCCCGTCATGTCCAGGCGCAAGCTGATGCTCGCCAACGCCGGGTTCCGCATGACCTACGGGATCGGCGGCCTGCTGTCTCCCGCCGCGATGGGACGGTTGAAGTTGGCAGCCGACACCCCGGAGCGGCCCGACGCACGGCTTTTCGTCCGTGGCTTCAGCGCCCATCAGATAGGCGTGGCGGCACTTGCGCTTGCCAGCCTCCGCTGGTCGCGGCTGGGGCGCGCGGCTGCGCTCGCCGCCGTCGCGATCGACCTCGCCGACGTGCTCTCCGCCGCGATCGAGGCCGGCGAGCGCGGGGAGCCGAGCGGCGACCTGCTGGGTGGCTCGATCTTCTCCGCCGCCGGAATCGCGACGGCCGTGGCGGCGATGCACGCCGATGGCTGACGTCTTGCCTGACCTTCTCGGCCCCGACCTGAGAGTCGTCTTCTGCGGCACCGCCGCCAGCGCCGCCTCCGCGCGGTCCAAGGCGTACTACGCCGGCCCGGGCAATCGCTTCTGGCGGACCCTCGAGGAGACCGGGCTGACGCCGGTCGAGCTGGAGCCGGCCGAATTCGCGCGGTTGCCGGAGCTCGGCATCGGCCTCACCGACATCTGCAAGGTGCGGCATGGCTCCGACCTGGAGGTCGGCACCGCCGAGTTCGACGTCGGCGGCCTCCAGGCGCGCATCGCCGAAGCCGAACCGACTCACCTTGCCTTCAACGGCAAGAACGCCGCCCGCGGTGCGCTCGAACGCGATGTCGCCTACGGCGCCCAGCCGGAGCAGATCGGCGGCGCGACGGTCTGGGTTCTGCCCTCCACGTCGGGCGCCGCGCGACGGTTCTGGGACCTCGCGCCCTGGCAGGAGCTGGCGCGAGTCGTCCTGGCAGGTGACTGATCGGTCACCGCGACCGCCGCAGAACCTGGCCCGCGATCGGCGCCGCGCTGCCGATCGCGGGCATAGGTCCGCCTGCCCAACGGACCCTGCATATCCAGAGATACGCGCCTCCTCTCCCTGTAGCAACCCCAGAAACGTTCCGCGAAGCGGGGCGGTTCCGGTGCAACCAAGGAGGCCGCCGGGCAGGCTAGCCGATTGAGCGCTTTGGTGCAAGCGCGGGTAAAAATTCAGTGAAGCGCCGGCTCGCCGGAGCGCAGCTCCGCCAGCACCCGCTCGGCCACTGACTCCCCGGTCAGGCCGACCTCCTCGCGCAGCAGCGCCGGCTTTCCGTGAGTGACGTAGCGGTCCGGGAGGCCGACCCGCATCACCCTCGCCCGCTCAGCTGGACGGTCGGCGAAGGAATCCTCGAGATGCTCCAGCACCGCCGAGCCGAAGCCACCGGGGAGCACGTTCTCCTCGATCGTCACAACCAGGTCGTGGCCGAGCGCAAGCCGCTCAAGCAGCTCCGCGTCGAGCGGCTTGGCGAAGCGGGCGTCGGCGACGGTCGGCCGCAGGTCGTGGGCGCCGAGGATCTCCGCCGCCTGCAACGCCACCGAGACGCCGTAGCCGTAGCCCAGCAACGCGACCCGCTCGCCGCCGGCCAAGAGCTCGCCGCTGCCGATCGGGATCTCCGCCGGCTCGGCCGGCAGCTCTGCGCCCTCCGCGGCGCCGCGCGGATAGCGCAGCGCCACCGGGCCGTCGTGGGCGATCGCGGTGCGCAGCATGTGGACCAGCATCGCCTCGTCGCGCGGCGCCATCACCACCACGTTGGGGAGCGGCCGGAAGTAGGAGATGTCGAAGGCGCCGTGGTGCGTGGGCCCGTCGTCGCCCACCAGCCCTGCCCTGTCCATGGCAAAGGTGACGTCGAGCTCCTGCAGGCAGACGTCGTGGATGATCTGATCGTAGGCGCGCTGGAGGAAGGTCGAGTAGATCGCGCAGACCGGCTTCGCCCCCTGCAGAGCCAGGCCGGAGGCGAGCAGGACGGCATTCTGCTCGGCGATGCCGACGTCGTAGCACTGCCCGGGAACCTCGTCGGCGAGCCTCTGCAGCCCGGTCCCCCCCGCCATCGCCGCGGTGATGCCGATGACGCGCTCGTCGCGCTCGGCCTCGGCGACGATCGCGTCGGCGAAGACCTGCGTGTACTGGGGCGGGGCTCCCGCGGCCGGTGGCTTCTCCAGTCGCTCCGGCGCGATCGCCTCTGGCGAATCGGACTCCTTGACCGGAACCGGCTTCGGCGCCGGTGCTCCGTTGACGATCGACTTCGGCTTGGCGGCGTGCCACTTCTCCATCCCCTCGAGGCCGCCTTCCTCGGCCGGCGCGAAGCCCTTGCCCTTGACGGTGTGGATGTGGACGACGACCGGGCGTTCGGCCTCGAACGCTTCGCGCAGGGCGTCGCGCAGGGCGTGAACGTCGTGGCCGTCGATCACACCCATGTAGGCGAGGTCGAGCTCCTCGAAGAAGAGGCCGGGCGCCCAGTAGGCCTTGATCGCCGACTTGATCTCCGGCCCGAGGCGCTCGATCCGCCTGCCCAACCCCAGCGGCAGCTTGGTCAGCCGGTCCTCCACCCCCTCGCGGGCGTGGTAGAGGCGTGGGTTGAGGCGCACCCGGTTGAAGTAGCGGGAGAGAGCGCCGACGTTTGGCGAGATCGACATCCCATTGTCGTTGAGCACGATCACGATCGGCGTCTGCAGACCTCCCGCCGCGTGCAGCGACTCGTACGCGACACCGCCGGTGAGCGCTCCGTCGCCGATCACCGCCGCCACCCGGCCGTCCTCGCCGATCCCCTTGCGCATCGCCTCCTTCAGCCCCACCGCATAGCCGATCGAGGTCGAGGCGTGGCCGGCGCCCATGATGTCGTGCTCGGACTCGAAGATCGAGCAGAACGGCGCCAGGCCCTCGTACTGACGGATTGTCGGCAGCGCGTCGCGGCGGCCGGTGAGGATCTTGTGCGGATAGGCCTGGTGGCCGACGTCCCAGAGCACCTTGTCGCGCGGCGAGTCGAGCAGGCTGTGCAGGGCGACCGCCAGCTCGCAAGTGCCGAGATTGGCGCCGAAGTGGCCGCCGATCTCGCCGATCGTGTCGATGATGTAGGTGCGCATCTCCTGCGCGACCTGCTGCAGCTGCTCGTCGTCGAGCTCGTGCAGATCGGCGGGGGACTCGATTCCGTCGAGCAGCGTTCGATCCTCCCCCTTTCCGCCCTCTGGCTTTTGCGCTTTCTCGCTCATTCGTTCCTGGTGAAGATGTAGTCGGCGACCCCTTTTAGGTCGCCGGTGTCGCCGTCCGCCTCGGCCAAGGTTGCTGTCGCCTTCGCGTGGGACTCGGCCGCCAGCTCACGCGCCCGCTGCAGGCCGAAGAGGCTGACGTAGGTGAGTTTGCCATGTCGCTCGTCGCTTCCATGGGGCTTGCCCAATTGCTCGTCGCTTCCCGTCACGTCGAGGATGTCGTCGACGATCTGGAAGAGGACGCCGAGCTCGCCAGCGAACCGGCGATAGGGAATTGTCTCAGGTTCGGCCACGCCCTCGAGGGTAAGTACGACGCCGACGCCGGCGGCGATCAAGCGCCCCGTCTTCAACCCGTGCAGGTCGCGCAGAGCCTCCGCGTCTTCCGCCTCGCCCGCGACGTCCACGTACTGGCCCCCGACCATGCCATCCACCCCGGTCGCCGCCGCCAACTCAGCCAGCGCGGCGAGCACTCTGACCGGCTCGGTCGGCTGCTCGCAGAAGAGCCGAATCGCCTCGGCGAAGAGCCCGTCGCCGGCGAGGATCGCCACGTCCTCGCCGAACTTGACGTGCGAGGTGGGCAGGCCGCGGCGCAGCTCGTCGTCGTCCATCGCCGGCAGATCGTCGTGGATCAGCGAGTAGGTGTGGATCAGCTCGAGCGCCGCCGCCACCCGCAGGTAGCCCCCGGGGTCGGCGCTCAAGGCACGGGCCGTGGCCAGGGCGAGGACCGGGCGCACGCGCTTGCCCCCCGCCAGCAGCGAGTAGCGCATCGCCTCCTCCAAGCCGGCCGTGGCGGGCTGCGCCGAGAAGCGCAGCTGCTCCAGCTCGGCGTCGACCAGAGCGCGCAGATCCTCGGGGTAGCTCACCGCGGGCGCTGTTCGCTCACTGCGAGCTCTCCGACTCGCGGATGCGGCGGTTCGCCTCCTCGACCGCCTCGGTCGAGAGCTCGGCGGCCTCGCGGGCGAGCTCTGCCGCCCGCTCGTCGCTCGCCTCGGAGCCCTCGAGCTCGGCGGCGATCGTCTGTAGGCGGGTGGATATCTCGCGCAGGCGGGTCCCCTCGCTCACTCAACCCACCTCCTGGCGCTCGCGCACGATCGCGCCGAGGATCCCGTTGACAAAGCCGGGCGCGTCGGCGCCGCAGTACTCCTTGGCGATCTCGACCGCCTCGTCGATCGCGACCGCGTCGGGCACGTCCTCGCTGCGCTCGATCTCGTGCAGCGCCACCCGCATCACGTTTAGCTCCAGCGGCGCGATCCGCGCCAGCTCCCAGCCGCGGGCGTGGCGAGCGATCGTCGCGTCGAGCTCGTCGCGATGGGACTCGACCGCCTCAGCCAGCTCGCGGGTGAACGGCCGCGCCTCGCCCAGCAGCTCTCCCAGGGGGCGCCCGGTGACGTCGCGCTGGTAGCAGGCGAAGACGGCGTCGCGGCGCTGGTCGGATCTGCGCATCGGCCTATTCTCGCGCTTTGGGCGGCGTCGGCCCTATGCGCGCGACACGTACTTGCCGCTGCCGGTGTCCACCCGGATCGTCTCGCCCTCTTCGATGAAGAGCGGGACCTGGACGACGACGCCCGACTCCAGCGTCGCTGGCTTGTTGCCGCCGCCGGAGGCGGTGTCGCCCTTCACCCCGGGATCGGTCTGCGTGACCTTCATCTCGACCGCGCCGGCGACCTGCACGTCGCTCGGCCGTTCGTCGACGAAGAGCACGTCGACCTCGTCGTTGGGCAGGACCCAGCGCATCGCCTCGCCGATCGCGCCGGTCGGGATCTCGATCTGCTCGTAGTCCTGGCTGTCCATGAAGACAGCGGCCTCGCCGGAGTCGTAGAGGTACTGCATCTTGCGCGACTCGGTGTGGACCGGCCTGAACTTCTCCCCCGCCCTGAAGGTCTTGTCCTGCACCGAGCCGTCGTCGATCTTGCGCAGCTTCGTGCGCACGAACGCCCCGCCCTTGCCCGGCTTGACGTGCTGGAACTCGATGATCTTGAAGACGGACCCGTCGATTTCGACGTGAGACCCGTTCTTGAATTGGTTGGTCGAGATCACGGCGCGAATCCTAGTGTCCGGACACTAGATGGGTTGGCCGATTGGCCGCAGTCTCTAACCTGTCTAGTGCCTGGGAGATGAAGCGAACGCTGGGGACACTCGCTGCGACCGCTGTCGCGATGCTTGCCATCGCGCCGCTCGCCCATGGGGAAGAACAGACGCGGGAAAGCTACAAGGCGCAGGTTGAGCCGATATGCCAGGCGAACCGCGAAGCCAACGAACGGATCATGGCCGGAGCCAGGGATCGCATAAACAAGAACAAGCTCCAGCCGGCCGGCAAGCAGTTCATCCGCGTCTCGGCCTCGTTCGGAAGCTTGATCAAGGGGATCGCCGTGGTGCCGCCGCCGCCTGCCGACGCCCACCGGATCGAACGCTGGCTCGACTCCATGCGCCTGCTCGAACAGCGACTGCGCAACGTCGGCAAGTACTACAAGGCCGAAGAGAAGATCAAGGCCACGCATGAGTCGATCCTGGCAGAACGCAGCGGGCTCTCGGCCAACAACACCAGCATCGTCTTCCATTTCCACTACTGCCGCTTCAGCCACTTCGGCTGACTGCTCAGCGGCCGAGAGGCCCCGTTCAGTCGCTCGATTCCGCGGCGGTGCTCGTGGTCAAGCTCGACGCCGCGCCGCCCGAGAGAACGCGGCGGACCAGGCCCGGGGCGAGGATGCGCGCGACCGCGGCCAGCGCGTAGGGGCGCGGCACGTAGCGCTCCGCCTTGCCGCGCAGGCCGGTCTCGACGATCGCCTCGGCGACCTTCTCCGGCTTGGAGACGGTCCAGCGGGTCAGCGCCCGCTCGCGCAGCTCCTTGGCCGGGAAGCCCTCGGTGGCGATGAAGCCCGGCAACACCACGCCGACGTGAACTCCGTGCGGCCGCTCCTCGGCATAGAGCGCGTCGGTCCAGCCGATCAGGGCGAACTTGCTGGCCGAGTAGGAGCCGGTCCGGGCCCGGGCCACGCGCCCGGCGGTGCTGGCGATATTGACGATCGCGCTCGGGGCCGAGGCTCGCAGCGACGGCAGCAATGCCTCGGTGAGGCGGACGACGGCGTCGAAGTTGAGCTCCATGTGGCGCCGCACGTTCTCGTAGCCGCCATCGGCGAAGGAACCGCGCCACGAGGCGCCGGCGTTGTTGACCAGCAGGGTGAGGCGGCCGCCGTGCCGCTCGGCGAGGTGGGCGCGAACCCGCTCGGAGGTATCGGGGTCGGTCAGGTCGGCGGCGAGCCAGGTCGCCTCGCAGGGCAGTGACTCGGCCAGGGCGCGCAGGCGCTCCTCCCGGCGAGCGACTAAAACCAGCCTTGCTCCGGGCTCACGGGCGAGCCGTCTCGCGGTCGCCTCGCCGATGCCGCTGGAGGCCCCGGTCACCAGCGCGGTCATAGTCGCTTCGCTCATGTGAGGGAAAACTATTCCAATTGCCTGATTGCGGACGTCTGTTCCACTCGGCATACTGCGCAACTCGCCAATGGCCGAAACACCCGCACTACTCGACAAGCTACTGCGCGCTGGCGCTCCTTCGGGCCACGAGGGGCCCGCCGCTGCGGTCTGGCGCGAGGAAGCGTCCTTCGCGCAGCTCTCCGCCGACGGGCTCGGCTCTTCGATCGCCCGTATCGGCGAGGGCGAGCCGTTACTGGCGGTCGTCGGGCACATCGACGAGATCGGGCTCGTCATCACCCATATCGACGAGAAGGGCTTCCTCTGGTTCTCTCCGATCGGCGGCTGGGATCCGCAGATCCTGGTCGGCCAGCGGGTCGAGGTACGAGGGAAGGGCGGTCTCGTACCGGGCGTGGTCGGCCGCAAGCCGATCCACCTGCTCGACCTCGACCAGCGCAAGAAGGTCGTCGAGCTGAAGGGACTGCACATCGACATCGGCGCGGGCGACCGCGACGAGGCCGCCGCGCTGATCCGTGTCGGCGACCCCGCCGTGATCGCAGCCGAGCCGGCGCGCCTCGCCGGCGAGCGGCTCGTCTCGCGCGCGATGGACAACCGTCTCGGCGCCTATGTGGCGCTCGAGGCGCTGCGGCGCTGCCACCAGAGCGACTCGCTCAGCGGCGGCTTTGCGGCGATCGCCGCGGTGCAGGAGGAGATCGGGCTGTTCGGAGCGCGGACCGCGGCCTTTGAGGTGCGGCCCGACCTCGCGGTCGTGATTGACGTCACCCACGCCACCGACGCCCCCGGTATCGACGAGAAGGAGATCGGCAGCCACCCGCTCGGCTCCGGACCGGTGATCGGCCGCGGCTCGACCCTCTCGCCCAAGGTCTTCGAGCTGCTGGTCGAGACCGCCGAGGAGGCGGGGATCGAGTACACCGTCAGCGCCAGTGGGCGCAGCACCAGCACCGACGCCGATGCGATCCAGATTTCGCGCTCGGGCATCCCCACCGGGTTGGTCTCGATCCCGCTGCGCTACATGCACTCGCCGGTCGAGATGGTCGACCTCGGCGACCTCGAGGCAACGGTCGAGCTGATCGCGGCCTTCGCGGCGCGACTGCGGGCGGACCTGGACCTCAGCCGCTGAGCGCGCTCAGTTCGCGCTCACCGAGACCCGATCCCGACCCGCCGCCTTGGCCGAATAGAGAGCCGCGTCGGCGAGGCCGACCAGCTCGTCGGTGTCGAGCGGGCCTCCCCGAGATACCGCCACGCCGATGCTGAGAGTCACCTCGACCCCCGCTGGGCGACAGTCGTGCACAGCCTGGCGCAACCGCTCGGCAATCGCCACGGCATCGGACTTCGTCGCTCCGGGAAGGACGACGAGGATCTCCTCGCCGCCGACCCGGTAGATCGAGTCCCCGGCCCGCAGGGAGGTGCGCATCGTTTGCGCGATGTCGCGCAAAACGGCGTCGCCCACGGCGTGCCCGAGCTCGTCGTTGACCCGCTTGAAATGGTCGAGGTCGCAGAGCAGCAGCGCGTAGGAGCTGCCCTTCGCCTCGCCCGTCGGCTGGCCGTCGAGCTCGCCGAGCCGCTGCTCGAGCGCGGCGCGATTGAAGAGACCGGTGAGCGGGTCGAGGGTGGAGCGACGCCGGTGCGCGCGGTCAGACTCGACCAGGGCACCAGAGAGGATCACCGTGCCGAGAACCAAGGCGACCGACGCGATCACCTCCTGGTGGTGCTCGGCGGCAACTGCCGGGTCCAGGCCGACCGTGCTGGCCAGCAGTAGCACGACGATGTAGGCCGTGCCGATCGCCGTGCCGCGGGTCGAGAAGCGGGCGCCGAGGGTCACCGCGGGCAGCGCGAACCACATCAGCACCGGGCTCGCCGCGCCGCCGCTGACGACGACCGCGTCGGCGAGCAGCAGCGGCAGGATCCCCCACGCGGTGGCAACCCAGAGCGCCGGGTGCTCGCTGTTGCGCATGAAGCTGTCCGCGATCGCAAACCCGCCGAGCCCGGCGAGGAGCGGCACCACCCACCACCAGCCGATCTCCGAGCCGACCGAGACGAGCGCCAGCCCGAGGATCGCGAAGCTGGCGAACCGGTACGGCCGCAGCCTGATCTCCATGTCGAGCAGGCGCTCGCGGCGAGCGTCCCCGCGACTCGCCCTCAGCGAGTCGCCCGCGGTGTTCGCATTCGTTCTCACCGAACGCCCATCGGGCCGAGTCGCCCACTGGCTTAGGGCTGCAGCTACTCGACCAGCTGCAGCTCTTTGGGCAGACCGCTGAGATTGCGGCAGCCCTCCTCGCCGACAACCACGAGGTCCTCGATCCGCACGCCGAGCTCACCGGGCAGATAGACGCCCGGCTCGATCGTCACCACTTCTCCCGCGGCGAGCAGATCGTCGGAGCGCGGCGAGAGGCGCGGTGCCTCGTGCACCTCGAGCCCGACCCCGTGACCGAGGCCGTGGCCGAAGCGCTCGCCGTGGCCGGCCGCCTCGATCGTCTTGCGGGCAACCGCGTCCAACTCCTCCCCGCCGATCCCGGCCGCGACCGCATCGAGAGCCCTCAGCTGGGCGCCGCGCACAGTCTCGTAGACCTCGCGAGCGCGCTCGCCCGGCTCGCCGACGGCGAAGGTCCGGGTGCCGTCCGAGCAGTAGCCGTCGAGCTTCGCGCCCATGTCGAAGACGACGAGCTCGCCGCTGCCGATCGAGCGCTCGCCGGGCTCGGCGTGGGGCAGCGCTCCGTTGGGGCCGGCGGCGACGATCGCGGGGAAGGACGGGTCGCCGCCGAGCTCGCGGATGCGCGCCTCGGCCGCGCGGGCCACGTCGCGCTCGGAACGACCGCCGAGGCCGCGCTCGACGCTCCAGCGCCAAACCTCGTCGGCCAGCTCGGACGCGGCGGCGATCGCCGCCAGCTCTGCCTCGTCCTTTACCCGGCGCAGCCCCTCGACCGCCCCCGCGGCTGGCATCGGCTCGACTCCCTCCGACAGCTTCCCCCGCAGCCGCTCCAGCAGGCGGACCGAGACGTGGTCGTCCTCGAAGCCGAAGCGGCCGGCGAGGTGGGAGGCGATGCCGCCGAGCCAGTCGTCGGTGACGGTGACCGTCTCCCAGCCCTCGACCTCCGCCGCGGCCCGCTCGGTGTAGCGAAAGTCGGTGAGGAAGAGGCGCGTCTCCGCTCCGCAGACGCAGGCGCCGTTGGTCCCGGTGAACCCGGTCAGGTAGCGGACGTTGACCAGGTCGGTGACCAGCATCAGGTCGAGCTCGCGCTCGGCCAGGGTCGCCGCGAGGCGGTCGCCGCGGCCCTTCATCGCTCGCTGGAGACGTCCAGGTGGCGGGCCAGCGTCGCCAGCGCATCGCCGTAGCCGTCCGGCCCCTTGCCGGAGACCTTCTCCAGCACCAGCCCGTCGAAGACCGACTCCTTGCGCCAATCCTGCCGCGACTCGACGTCGGAGAGGTGGACCTCGACCGCGGGCAGGCCGGTCAGCTCGAGTGCGTCGGCGATCGCGCGGCTGTAGTGGGTCCAGGCGCCGGCGTTGATCAAGATCGAGTCCGCCAGATCCGGCGCCCGGTGCAGGTATTCGGCGAACTCGCCCTCCGAGTTGGTCTGGAAGAAGATCGCTTCCAGACCGAGCTCGCGCGCGGCCGCCTGGATCTTCCTCTCCAGCTCGTTGAGGGAGAGCCCCCCGTAGACCGCGGGATCGCGCCGCTCGAGCACGTCGAAGTTGACCCCGTGCAGAACGGCAACGCGGTTGTGGGTGGAAGTCATCTCTCGCGCAGCTCCTCCACGGCGAGCCTGACCTTAGCCGGATCGAGCGACTGCCCCACGCGCGGGGTGCCCGGCTCGGAGAGGAGCACGAAGCCGACCCCGGCGGCGGTCCGCTTCTTGTCGCGCTGCAGGGCGTCGAGAACGGCGTCGGTCGCGATCGCGGCGTCGAGCTCGACCGGCAATCCGTGACGGCCGAGTATCTCCTCGACCCGCTCGCGCAGCTGCGGGGCCTCGGAGAGCCGCAGCGCCGCCAGCAGGCCCAGGCCGACTGCCTCGCCGTGGCGGTAGCGCGAGTAACCGCTCGCCGCCTCGATCGCGTGGCCGACCGTGTGGCCGAGGTTGAGCGTGGCGCGCAGTCCGTTGTCACGCTCGTCGGCGGCGACGACCTCGCACTTGTAGCGGGCACAGGCGAAGACGACGTCGTCGAGGTCGTCCGGATCGAGCGACTCGATCGCGCTCACCCGCTCCCACAGCGCCCCCCCGGCGAGGAGGCCGGTCTTCAGCACCTCGACGAAGCCGGCGGCGAGCTCCTCCGGGGGAAGGCTCGCCAGCGTCTCGGTATCGGCGATGACCGCCGCCGGCAGGTGGTAGGCCCCGGCGTAGTTCTTGCCCTCGGGCAGATCGACCCCGGTCTTGCCGCCGTAGGCGGAATCGACCTGGGCGACCAGCGTCGTCGGAACCTGGACGACCGGCACCCCGCGCTGGTAGGTATGGGCGCAGAAGCCGGCCAGATCGCCGACCACCCCCCCGCCCAACGCGACGACGTGGTCTTCGCGGGTCATCCCCGCCCGAGCCAGCGCGCTCAGCACCCGCTCCGCCTCGGCCATCGTCTTCGCCCCCTCTCCGGGCTCGACTTCGACCCGGGCCTCGAGCGGCTCTATCCGCTCGCCGTAGAGGCCGCAGACGGCGCTGTCGCTGACGCAGAAGCGCCGCCCCTCGAGCGGCCACCACCCGGCGCCGAGGAGGCCGCGGCCGACCACCACCGGGTACTCACCCGAGGCGCTCGCCGCCCACAGCATCTTCGTCCCCGCCGGCAGGTCGGCAAGCGCGCGCAGCGCCGGCAGCGCGCGCTCGACCGCGTCGCGCTGCGAGGGCATCACGACCACGTCGGCCAGCGACTCGTACAGCGAGAGCCGCTCTTCCAGCAGTGCCTCGAAGCCGGCGCCGTCGCGGGCCAGCGGACGCCCCGCCCCCTCGACCCGGCGCCAGGCCACATCCGGGTCGACCTGGAGCCAGACGACGGTGTGGCGGCCGAGCGCTTCGCGCACGGCGGGCGAGAGGACGCTGCCGCCGCCGAGCGCGATCGCGCCGCCCTCGGCCGCCCCCAGCAGCTCGCTCGCCAGCGCCTCCTCGCGGCGGCGGAACTCCTCCTCGCCGTGGGCGGCGAAGAACTCGTCGATCGTCGTCCCGAACTCCCGTTCCAGCAGCGCGTCGGTATCGACCGCCTCGACTCCGGCATCGTGCGCAGCGGCTGCTGCCGCGGTCGACTTACCGGCGCCCATGAAGCCGATGAAGACGATCGCCGGTCGGCTCACGCCGTCACCCCCGGAAGTCGATGCGCCGCTTGTACGCGCCGAGAGCCGCGAGCACGTCGTCGATGTGGTCGCCGCCGAACTTCTCCCGGTAGCAGCGGGCGAGGGTCAGGCAGACCATCGCCTCGGCGACCACCGCGGCGGCGGGCACGACGGTCGAGTCGGTGCGCTCGCGCAGCGCCTGCGCCGGCTGCTTGGTCTCGGTGTCGACCGAGCGCAGCGGCTTGGTCAGGGTGGAGATCGGCTTGATCGCCGCCCGCACCGAGAGGGGCAGGCCGTTGGTCATGCCCCCCTCGAGACCGCCGGCGTGGTTGGTCTCACGCTGGTAGCCGTGCTCCTCGGACCAGAAAATCTCGTCGTGCGCCTCCGAGCCGGGGCGCCCGGCCACGTCCCAGGCTTCACCGATCGCGACGCCCTTCACCGACTGAATCGAGGCAACCGCGCCGGCGAGCTGCCCGTCGAGTCGCTCTTCCCAGGAGATGTGCGAGCCGAGGCCGGGGACGAGGCCGAAAGCGCGCACCTCGAAGCTGCCGCCGAGGCTCTCATTTGCCTTGCGCAGGCGGTTGATCTCCGCGACCATCGCGGCGCTCGCCTCCGGGTCGAGGCAGCGCACCGGGTCCTCGTCGACCGCGGCGAAATCCTCGGGTGCGAGATCGGGTCGCTCGGGCGCCTTCACCGAGGCGATCTGGGTGACATGGCTGTGCACGCTCACCCCCAGGGCCGTGAGCAGGCCGCGGGCGAGCGAGCCGGCCGCCACCCGAGCCGCCGTCTCGCGGGCGCTGGCCCGCTCCAGCACGTTGCGGATGTCGCTGTGGCCGTACTTCTGGGCACCGACGAGGTCGGCGTGGCCCGGCCGCGGCAGGTGGACCTCTTCGGGCTCGAAGCCCGCGACCGGCCAGGGGTTCATCCGCTCCTCCCAGTTGGCGTAGTCGCGGTTGGCGACCAGCACCGCGATCGGGCTGCCCAAGGTGCGGCCATGACGGACACCGGAACGGACCTCGACCGTGTCGATCTCGATCCGCATCCGCCCGCCCCGCCCGTGACCGAGCTGACGCCGCGCCATGTCGCGGTCGAGCGCCTCGCGGGCGAGCTCGAGCCCCGACGGCATGCCCTCGACGATCGCGACCAAGCCGGGCCCGTGCGACTCGCCTGCGGTGGTGAATCGAAAGCGCGTGCTCATGGGCGCAAGGCTATAGGCGGCCGGGGGTCACGGGGCCTGAGTCCGCGCGGCTGCGCGCATTATCTCGAGCGGCGGCTTGCATCCGGTCCAGATCTGCAGCGAGAGAGCGCCTTGGCGGACGAGAACCTCGATTCCGTCGACGACGGTCGCCCCGCCCGCCTCCGCGGCCGCCAGCAGCCCGCTCGGCCGTTCGCCGTAGACGAGGTCGACGACGGTCTGCCCGGCGTTGAAGAGATCGGGCTCCAGCGGCAGCTCGGCAAAGGGATCCTCGCCGCGCATGCCGGCCGCGGTGGTATTGACGATCAGGTCGTAGGCGTCCTGCTCGGGTGCCGGCGCAGGAGCCCCTCCGAGCTCGCCGCAGAGATGCTGGGCGCGCAGCCCGGTGCGGTTCCAGACGCCCACCTCGGCCCCCTCGCGGACCAGCGCCCAGACAACCGCCCTGGCGGCGCCCCCCGCACCGAGAACCAGGGCCCGGCTGCCCGCCGGCGGCTCGGGCAGGGCATCCAGCAACCCCCTTGCGTCGGTGTTGTCCGCGTGGATCTCCCCGTCCGCGAAGCTGAGCGTGTTGGCGGCACCGATCTCGCGTGCCCTCTCCGAAAGCGAATCCGCGAGGGAGAGAGCCGCCCCCTTGTGGGGGACGGTGACGTTGGCACCGACGAACCCCTCGGCCGCCATCGCCCGCGCCCGTGGCTCGAACTCGTCCGGCGCGAGGTCGATTGCCTCATAGCTCCACTCTCCGGCCAGCCCCAGCTCGGCCAACGCCGCGTTGTGCATTGCCGGCGAGCGCGAGTGGCCGACCGGGTGACCGAGGACGGCGAGGCGCTTCATTCGCCGCAGGTGTCCGGCGATTCGCCGCCGGCCGCTTCGCGGGCTTCGTTGTAGCGGGCGACGTCGGCTTCGAACTGGGCTTCGCTCGAAGAGAAGGAGTGTTCGCCGCAGGCGCCGGGCTTGACCACGTAGAAGAGGTAGTCGACCTTGGCCGGGTGCGCGGCGGCTTCGATCGAGGCAAGGCCGGGGCTGCCGATCGGCCCCGGCGGCAGGCCGGCGTTGGTGCGGGTGTTGTATGGCGAGTCGACAGCGAGTTCGGATTCGGTCAGCGGCTCTTCGTAGTTGCCGGTGGCGAAGCGGATCGTCGCGTCGATCCCGAGCGGCATCCCTTCGTGCAGGCGGTTGTAGATCACGGCGGCGATCAGCGGGCGCTCCTTCTCCAGCTGCGCCTCGCGCTCGATCATCGAGGCGATCGTCACCACGTCCCTGGTGGTGAGGTTCTTGGAGCGGGCGTAGCTCATGTCGACGCCGGCGATGCGTCGCTTGAAGTCTTCCAGCTGCAGTTCGACCAGGTCCGAGGCGGGCGCCCCCTTCTCCAGTTCGAAGGTGTCGGGGAAGAGGAAGCCCTCGTGGCCCTCGCTCGCCTTCATGTAACTGCCCGTGAGCCCGGCTTCGCGGGCGAGCTGCGCGGTCTGTTCGCGACTGTAGCCCTCTGGGATCGTCACCGTGATCGTCTTCAGCACGACCGGCGGCGGCGCTGCCTCGCTGCGGTGGAAGTGGCGGTAGGCGAGGGTGGCCGCGACTGCGCCGAGCACGAGCACGGCTGCCAGGACGACGACGGCCCGCCGGCGGCGCTTCGCTGCTCCGGCCCGCCGGTCCTCCCGCTCCCGGCGCCGCCGCTCCCGATCCGCCACCGCCGTGTCGTCGGCGAACCAGTCGTCAGTCATCGCCTTCGGGACCTTCGATCGCGGCCTGCCCCGCGAGGTATCCCTGAAGCAGGTGCGCGGCGGCGAGGGAATCCGGCGGCGCGGCCGCCCCTTCGCGCTTGCTCGCCTCGGCCATCCGCGTCGTCAACCGCTCGTCGTAGGTCTCGACCGGAACGTCGAGCATCGCTTCCAGTTCGGTGCAGAAGGTGCGGGTGAGCGCCGCCTGGGTTCCCTCCTCGCCGCTCAGGTGGAGCGGCAGCCCGACGACCACCCGCTCGACCTCGTGCTTGGTCACCAGCTCGGCGACCGAGCGCGGCTCCGGCGGCTCGATCACCGGCAGTGGCGTCGCCAGCGTGCCGCTCGGATCCGAGATCGCGCAGCCGATCCGCGCGGTGCCATAGTCGAGGGCAAGGACTCGCATCAGCCGATCCCCGCTTCGATTGCCTGCCGCGCCGTCGCCAGCGCCTGCTCGAGCTTCGAAGCGTCCGATCCCCCAGCCTGAGCCATATCGTCGCGCCCGCCGCCACCGCCGCCGACGACAGCCGCCGCCTCGCGCACTACGGCCGCCGCGGAGACGCCGCTCGCGACGGCCCCCTTTGAGACGAGCACGACCAAGCCGACCCTCTCGCCCTCGGCGCCGCCGAGGGCGATAGCCGACTCACCGCCCAGCTTCGACTGCACCCTGTTGGCCAGCTCGAGCAGCTGCTTCTGGTCGGCGAGAGGCGCCCGGGAAGAGACGACGCCGATTCCATCGACCTCCTTCACCGCGGCGACCAGGCGCTCCGCCTCATCGCCGAGCAGCTGCTTCGCGGCCTGCTTGGCGCCCTCGCCCGCCTCGCGCAGCCGCTCGGCCGCGCGCCTGGCGCCACTCAGCGGGTCCTGGGGAGCGCCGAGCAGCTCGCCGACCTCGCGCAGCCGCTCCTCGCCGTCGCGGAACCAGTCGATCGCGGCGGGGCCGGTGAGGGCCTCGATCCGTCGCACGTTGGCGGCGCTGGAGCCCTCCGAGGCGATCTTGAAGATGCCGACCTCCGCCGTGTTGGCGACGTGGGTGCCGCCGCAGAGCTCGCGCGAGACCGCCTCGACCTCGACCACCCGCACCCACTCGCCGTATTTCTCGCCGAACAGGGCCATCGCGCCCAGGCGTTCGGCCTCGGGGCGCCCCATCTCCAGCCAGCGCACCGGCCGGCTCGCCTTGATCCAGCCGTTGACCCGCTCCTCGATCGCCCCCAAGTCCTCGCTGGACAGCGCCTGCCCGTGGGTGAAGTCGAAGCGGAGTTTGTCGGGGCGAACCGCCGAGCCGGCCTGGCGCACATGGTCGCCGAGCCGCTCCCGCAGCGCCGCGTGCAGGAGGTGGGTGGCGGTGTGATTGCGCATCGTCGCGTGGCGCGTCTCGCGATCGACGAGCGCCTCGACCGCGATACCCGCCTCCATCGCACCGCCCTCGGGCTCGACCTCGAGCGCCTGGTCCCCGCCGACCCGGTAGACGTCGACCACCCGAGCCTCCCCCCCGTCCCACCGCAGAACGCCCGAGTCGGCCACCTGACCGCCGCCCTCGGCGTAGAAGGGGCTCTCCTCCAACTTGACGAGCGCCCGCCCGTCGTCGGCGACGGCCGCGGCGAGGCCGGTCGTCGCCCGTAACGTCTCGTAGCCGACAAAGCGAGTCGGCGGGGCGGCGGCAGCGAAGTCGAGCACCTTCTCGTGACGATCCTCCGAGCCGTGGGCGGTTGCCGCACCCACCCGCGCCCGCTGGCGCTGCTCCTCCATCAGCTCCTCGAAGCCGCCGTCATCGACCGAGAGTCCCTGCTCGGCAAGCAGCTCCTTACTCAGGTCGTAGGGGAAGCCGTAGGTGTCGTGCAACTTGAAGGCGTCGGCGGCGTCGATCCAGGAGGTGCCCGCCTCCTTTGCCTCGGCGGTCAGCCGCTCGAGCAGCTCGGTGCCGCGCTCCAGGGTGCGACCGAAGCTCTCCTCCTCGTCGCCGACCCAGCGGGCGATCGTCTCCCGCTCCGCCGCGAGCTCCGGGTATACGCCGGACATGATCTCGATCGTGCGCTCGGCGAAGCGACCGAGCCAGGGAGCCTCCAGTCCCAGCGTGCGGCCCTGCTGGATCGCCCGGCGCATGATCCGCCGCAGGATGTAGCCACGGTCTTCGTTGGAGGGAACGACGCCGTCGGCGATCAGGAAGGCCGCGCCGCGCGAGTGGTCGGCGACGATCCGCATCGCGCGGGTCACCGCCCCGCCCTCGTCGTAGGAGCGGCCGGAGAGCTCCTCGGCAAGGTCGACCAGCGGCCGCACCAGGTCGGTCTCGAAGACCGAAGGCACGTCCTGCAGGATCGCCGCCATCCGGTCGAGGCCCATCCCGGTGTCGATGTTGCGCATCGGCAGCTCGGTGAGTACCCCGTCCACGGAGAGGTCATAGGTCATGAAGACGTGGTTCCAGAACTCGAGGAAGCGGTCGGTGTCGTCGCCGGGCCGCTCGCCGGCGGCGCCGAAGTCCTCGCCGCGGTCGAGGTAGAGCTCCGAGCAAGGGCCGCACGGCCCGCTTGGCCCGGCCTGCCAGAAGTTGTCCTCGCGGCCGAGCAGGACGATCCGCTCCTCGGGCATCCCCTGCCCTCTCCAGACCTCGATCGCCTCCTCGTCGGGACCGAGGCCGAGCTCCCCGTCGCCGCCGAACACGGTCGCCCAGATCCGCTCCGGATCCATCCCGAACCCCTCGGTGACCAGCTCCCAGCCCCAGGGGATCGACTCCGCCTTGAAGTAGTCGCCGAAGCTCC
Source organism: uncultured Solirubrobacterales bacterium (assembly GCA_963770315.1). Classification (GTDB taxonomy): domain Bacteria; phylum Actinomycetota; class Thermoleophilia; order Solirubrobacterales; family 70-9; genus VRUE01. The sequence goes on along the minus strand of CAVYPC010000002.1, from coordinate 920,974 downwards.
AGTTGCCGAGCATCTCGAAGAAGGTGAGGTGGCGGGCCGTGTTGCCGACCTCCTCGATGTCGGTGGTGCGGAAGCACTTCTGCACATCGGCCAGCCGCGGCGCCGGCGGTCGCTCGCGACCGAGGAAGTAGGGCTTGAAGGGCTGCATCCCCGCCGTCGTCAGCAGCACCGAGGGGTCGTGGACCGAGGGGACCAGGGAAGCGGAGGGCACGATCTTGTGGTCCCGCTCCGCGAAGAAGGAGAGGTAGGTGTCCCGGATTTGCTCGGCTTTCATCGACACCGAAGCCTAAGTCACGGACGGCGGGGTCAGGCCGCCGCTGCAATGGTGCCGTGGCCGACGATCGCCTCGCCGCAGAGAAGCACCGCGGCCTGCCCGGGGGAGGCCGCGTCGAACGACTCGCCCAGCTCGACGTCGAGCTCGGTGTGGCGCCCCTTCTCCGCCCCGGCCACGGAGGCCGAGATCGAGGTGGCGTGGTAGCGCAGCTTGACCCCATCCACGCGGCGTCCGTCGCGGTGCAGGACCGCGTCGCGTATCCGCACCCGGTTCGTCGCCAGCTCGGCCCGCGAACCCACGGTGACCGTATTGGCAGCGGCATCGGTGGCGAGCACGTACAACGGCTCCGGCGAGGAGACGCCGATCCCACGGCGCTGCCCCACGGTGAAGTTGTGGTGGCCGCGATGGCGGCCGATCGCCCGCCCGGCGCGATCGAGCACAGCGCCCTCGCGCTCGCCGAGGCCGGCATAGCGGCGCAGGAACCGCCCCTTACCTTGACCGGCGAGGAAGCAGAGATCCTGGCTCTCGGGCTTCTTGGCGATGGCGAGGCCATGGCGAGAGGCGATCTCGCGCACCTCGGGCTTGCTCAGCTCGGTGAGGGGGAAGCGCACCCGGTCGAGCATCGCCGGCGGCAGGGCGGCGAGCATGTAGCTCTGGTCCTTCGCCTGGTCGGAGGCTGCGGCGAGCAGAGGGCCGCTGTCGTCCTCGACGATCCGCGCATAGTGGCCGGTGACGAGGCGCTCGGCGCCGAGGCGCTCGGCGAGGTCGACCATCGCCGCGATACGCACCTCGCCGTTGCAGACGATGCACGGGTTGGGCGTGGAGCCCGCTCCGTACCCGTCGAGGAAAGCGCCGACGACGCGGCGCCGGAACTCCTCCTCGAGATCGAGGGTGAGGTGCGGGATGCCGAGCGAGTGGGCGACGGCCCTGGCGCCGAGGACCGCCTCCGGCGAGCAGCAGGCCTTGGCGCCATCGGTCTCGGGGTCGGCCCAGAGCTTCAGGGTGACGCTGAGCACGTCCGCTCCCCGCTCGCGTTCGAGCAGTGCGGCGACGGCGCTGTCGACGCCGCCGGACATCGCGACCAGGACCCGGCCCTTGCGCGGTGCGGCGAGCGTCTGCGAAGAAGCGGCGGCGCTCGCCAGGGCACGGTGCAGCGCGTCGGCAGCAAGCTGGGCGGCGTGGCGCTTTGCGGGGGTCAAGCCCCCTATCGCCTCATCCACCGCGTCGATCCCGATCCGCGCCGCCTCGATCACAGGTTCCCCATCGACCAGCTCGGCGACGGCCGCGGTGGCAGCTCTCGTCGCCCCACATCCGTCGGCGTCGAAGGACACGGCCCCAACCCGCCCCTCCTCGATCACGACCGAAATCCGAGACAGATCCCCACAAGCCGCCCCACCTGCAGCACCAGTAAAGGCGTCGGTCAAGACCGGTCCCTTCCGGCTCTCATCCCGCAAGTAACTCTCAAATAGCTCTCTGCTCATCTCGACTCCATTATGGGCGTGTCCGAGCCACGCCCACGAAAAGAGGCTCCAGTCCGCCGTTGCCGCCCCTGGCTTTGATCCCTTGAAGAAAAGGGTGGGCGCCTCCTCCGGATCCCACAGGATCAAGAGAGATCGGCCCCCGCGCCGTTTGTGTTGGGTCAAACGGTGGGACGGCTCTCGCACGGGCTCGAGCCTCGGTGCAACCGTACCACCGCGCAAGCCCGGTGACCACCGGAGATCGGTCCAGCGGGAGGTCGGCCGTCCGCTCAATCCATATTGGAGAGCAGGAACTCGGCCTCGCTCCAGTCATCCCCCCGCACCCGCAGGGCGATGTCGCCACGGCCGAAGCGGTCGATCGGCCAGTCGGCGGTGAGGACGGCTTCGATTCCGGCCTCTTCCAGCGCCTGGTGCCAAGCGCGCGCCGTGCGCACGTCGCCGAAGTCGCGCACCACCTCCCAGGGGTCGAAGGCCGGGTCGTCGACGTGAACGGGCGTCTTGCCGGGGCCGGGCTGGCGACCACGCCGGGCGAAGCGAAAGCGATCGAGCAGGCTCATGGTCATATCTTGACCACTCTCTTAAAGCAAGGGAAACCGCCCCGGGCTCAGTGCCCGGCGAGACCGCGCCGGTGCAGGGCGATGCCCAGCTCTTTCAACTGCATCTCCCCAACTGGGGCAGGGGCGCCGGTAAGCGCATCGGCCCCGGAGGCGGTCTTCGGGAAAGCGATCACGTCGCGGATCGAGTCCGCGCCGGCGAGCCGCTGCACGATGCGATCGAGGCCGTAGGCGATGCCGCCGTGGGGTGGCGCGCCGTAGCGCAGCGCCTCGAGCAGGAAGCCGAAGCGGGCCTGGGCTTCCCCGGCATCTATCCCGAGGGCGGCGAAGACCTTCTCCTGCACATCGGCACGGTGGATACGGATCGAACCGCCGCCCATCTCCTGGCCATTCCAGACGAGGTCGTAGGCAAGGGCTCGGGCGGAGCCCGGATCGTCGGGGTCGAACTCCCCGGCCGGCGCCGTGAAGGGGTGGTGCAACGGGTCCCAGCGTCCATCCCCCCGCTCCAGCAGCGGCCAATCGACGATCCAGACCAGCCGGTGCTCCTCCGGCGGGATCAGGTCGAAGCGCTCGGCCAGATCGACTCGCAGCTGCCCCAGCACCGCATCGGCGACGCGGCGCTGGTCGGCGACCAGCAGCAGCAGGTCCCCCTCCTCGGCGCCGAGGCGCCGGTTGAGGTCCGCCAGCTCGCCCTCGGAGAGGAACTTGGCGGTCGGCGAACGCCAGCCATCGCCATCGCGGAAGGCCCAGACGAGGCCCTTCGCCCCCAGCTCCTGGGCACGAGCGATCAAGCCGTCGAGCTCCGATCGGGGCAGCTCGCGGCGACCGGCATTGAGCCCCCGCACGGCGCCACCGGACTCGATCGCCCCGCGGAAGACCTTGAACTCGGTCTCGGCCAGAGCTTCGCCGAGATCGACCAGCTCCAAGCCGAAGCGCAGGTCGGGGCGGTCGGTGCCGAAGCGGCTCATCGCCTCGTCATAGGAGAGCCGTTCGATCGGCAGCTCGATCGCCGGGCCACCGACCCGCTCGAAGACGTGCGCCAGCAGCCGTTCGTTGACCTCGATCACGTCGTCGACCCCGACGAAGGACATCTCGATGTCGAGCTGGGTGAAGTCGGGCTGGCGATCGGCGCGCAGATCCTCGTCGCGGAAGCAGCGCGCAACCTGGTAGTAGCGCTCGAAGCCAGCGACCATCAGCAGCTGCTTGAACAGCTGCGGGGACTGCGGCAGCGCGTAGAAGGAGCCCTGCTGGAGGCGACTGGGGACGAGGAAGTCGCGGGCGCCCTCGGGGGTGGAGCGAGTCAGCACCGGCGTCTCGATGTCGAGAAATCCCTCGCGGTCGAGGAACTCGCGCATCGCCGCGGTCACCCGGTGGCGCAGGGACAGCGCCTCGCGCATCGGCTCGCGGCGCAGGTCGAGGTAGCGGTGGCGTAGCCGGGCATCCTCGCCGACCTCACCCGAGAAGCCCTCGATCTGAAACGGCGGCGTGTCGGCATCGGCAAGCAGCTCGGCGCCGCTCACCGCCAGCTCGAACTCGCCGGTGGGAAGCTCCTGGTTGACGGTCTCGGCCGAGCGGCGGACGACGGCGCCGGCGGCGCTGAGCACGTCCTCGGCGCGCAGCTTGTGGGCCAGCTCGAAGGCCTCGCCGGAGGAATCCGGGTGAAAGACGAGCTGGACGATCCCGGTGCGGTCGCGCAGGTCGATGAAGATCAGCCCGCCGTGATCGCGGCGCCTGTGGACCCAGCCAGCGACGCGGGCGGTCAAGTCGACCCGGTCACCGAGCACCTGGCCGCACCAGGTGTCGCGATAGCCGTTGGCGCGAAGCACCGGGGCCTCGCTCACGACCGCTCACCGCCGATCGCCTCGAGCAGCCCAGCCGGGTCGACCGCTCGCTGCTCGCCGCTCTCCATGTCACGGAGCTGCGCCGAGCCGTCGGCCTCGAGGATCAGGACGCGGCGGGCGCCGATCCGGTCGGCGTGCTTGAGCTGTCCCTTCAGCCCCCGTCCCGCGAGGTCGACCTCAGCGGTGAGACCGGCATGGCGGAGCTCGCTCGCCAGCGCCATCGCCCGACGGCGCTGGCCGGGGTCGACGACGGCGAGGAAGGCGTCGCGGCCGACCGCCTCCTCGGCCTCGCCCAGGGCCAGCAGGATGCGCTCTACGCCAGCCGCCCAGCCGATCGCGGGCGTCGGCGGCCCGCCCAGCTGCTCGATCAGGCCGTCGTAGCGACCGCCGCCACCGACCTCCGACTGCGCGCCGAGCTCAGCGCAGACGAAGGAGAAGATCGTCCGCGAGTAGTAGTCGAGCCCGCGCACCAGGGTGGGATCGATCTCGAAGGCGATGCCGGCCGTCTCGAGCAGGGCGCGGACCTCGTCGAAGTGATCCGCGTCCTCGCCCTCCAACCGCTCGATGATCGTCGGCGCGCTCGCCATCACCGCGCGCGTTCCCTCGTCGTCGGCATCGAAGGCACGCAGCGGGTTGATCTCGATCCGCTCCCGAACGTCCTTGGACAGCTCCGCCTCGTGGGCGCGCAGGTGGGCCTTCAGCTCCTCGAGATAGGCACCGCGCGCCAGCGGCGAGCCGAGGCTGCCCAGGCGCAGCTCGACACCCGGTACGCCGAGCTCGGCGAGCAGGTCGGAGAGCAGCATGATCGCCTCGGCGTCCGCCAGCGGAGAGTCGGTGCCGATCGCCTCGACGCCGAGTTGATGGAACTGGCGGTAGCGGCCGGCCTGGGGGCGCTCGTGGCGGAAGAACGCGCCGGCGTAGGACAGCTTCACCGGCTGCGCCAGCTTGTGCATGCCGTGCTCCAGGTAGGCCCGGCAGATCGGCGCCGTTCCCTCGGGCCGCAGGGTGATGCTGCGACCGCCCTTGTCCTCGAAGGTGAACATCTCCTTGCGCACGATGTCGGTCGAGCGGCCGACGCCGCGCTCGAACAGCTCGGTGTCCTCGAAGGCCGGGGTGGCAATCGGTTCGTAGCCGGCACGAGCGAAGATCCCCCCGGCCACAGCTTCGATTCGCTTGCGGGCGCGGGCGTCTGCCGGCAGGACATCGAAGGTCCCACGGGGGGCTTGGTACTTGCTCGCCATCGTGGCGCGACCTTACCTGCGCGGCACTCGGGTCAGCGCGCCAGGTCGACGAGGAAGGGGTTGCCGGCCCGCTCGACGCCGAGTGTAGTGACGTCCATGTGCCCCGGGTAGACGCCGGTCTCCGGCGAGTGGGAATCGAGCAGAACGCGAATCGAACGCAGCAGCGTCGGCCCATCTCCTCCCGGCAGGTCGACCCGGCCAACCGAGCCTTTGAAGAGCACGTCGCCGGAGAACATCGCCTCCTCGTCGCGCACCGAGTAGGTGACGTGGCCAGGGCTGTGGCCGGGAGTCGAGATGACGTCGATGGTCATCCCCGCCAGCTCCAGCGTCTCTCCTCCGCTCAGGGTCTCGTCTGCCTCGTAGCTGTCGTAAGGCCCGATCCCCGCCATCGGTACGTAGGTCATGATGTCGGCGAGCAGCGGCCGCTCCATCTCAGGGCAGTAGACGGGCGCGCCGGTGACCGTCGCGACGGGGGCCACCGCCCCGATGTGATCGAAGTGGCAGTGGGTGATCAGGATCGCCTCGACCTTCGTCCCCATCTCCTCGACCTTGGCGAGGATGCGATCGGGCTCGTCGCCGGGATCGACGATCAGGCCGCGGCCGGAGCCCTCGCGCCGAAAGACGAAGCAGTTCTCCGCGATCGGCCCGACGGTGAGCATCTGGACATCGAGGCTCACTCCTTTTCCCCGCCGCGGATCCGCGCCCGCTCGCGGCGCCGCCACATCATCGTGTCGATGTAGAAGCCGGCGGGGATGTAGAGGACGAGCATGAAGGCGCCGAGCCCGAACGCGGCGCCGGGCGAGCGTTTGAAGATCAGCATCAGCAGCGCGGTGAAGACGACGGCCGCGACCGTGCCGCGGGCGATGGCGCTGCTCCAGGTCGGCGGAGCGTCTACCCGGGCCGGGCTCTTGCGGCCGGCGCGGGCGCGCGCCTTGGCCTCCTCTCGGGTACGGGGGCGGGCGGCACGGCGGCTTGGATCGACCCGCCCTCCCTGGGTCCCCTTGTGCTTGCGGCGGCGCTTCTTCTTCGTCTGGGCCATGGGCGGAATTTAGACGACCGACCCCGCTGGCGGGCGAGGGGGCTCAGCCAAGGGCAGCGAGGCGCCGCTCGATCGTGTGCAGCTGTGGGTCGAAGCCCCGGATCGGCACGTCATCCGGGTAGCCGGCCAGGGCAGCAGCGGGGACCAGGCCGATCAGCTCCGCCTCAACCGGCCGGGCCCCGAGCGGGGCGGCGAGCTCCCGGACCCGCTCGACGATCGCTCCCAGCGGCGTTCCGGCCGGGTCGTGGATGTTGGTGGAGACCTGGACGCGACCGCTCGACAGCGGCAGGCCGATCGCCCGCACTCCGGGCAAGCCACCGCCGGACTCGCGCAGCCCGGCGGCGACGGCGCGCGCCAGGTCCAGGTCGTCGCTGTCGAGCTCGACGTTGAAGGCGCCCAACGGCGGGCGGGCGGTGACCAGCGTCGCGCCCGCGGTGCGGTGCGGCAACCCGGGGCCACGGTCGGGACGCAGCTCGCCCGACTCCATCCGCAGCCAGAGCTCGGTCAGGCCCCCGTTGCGAAAGTAGGCCCGCTCGACGTGCTCGGGGCCACTGGCCAGATCGCCGTAGAGAAAGACGGGAACGCCGAGGTCGCCGATCTCACCGGCGACCTCGGTCGCCGTCGCGCGAGCCAGGTCGCGATCCTCGTGGGAAACCCAGACGATGGGACAGACATCGAGCGCGCCGATCGCCGGATGGACGCCCCCGTGGGCACTCATGTCGATCGAGCGGACGGCCTCGGCGGCACCCCGGGCCAGCGCCGTCGTCAGCGCCGCCGCCTCTCCCGCCAGAGTGAAGACGGTCCGGTTGTGGTCGCGATCGCTGTGGCGGTCGAGCAGATTCACGCCCGTGGAGAAAGCGCTCTCCAGGGACTCGATCCGCGCCCCCTCGCGGCCCTCTGAGACATTCGGAACGGCGAGCAGCGGCGGGGCCACCGCTCAGACGACCAGCTCTCCGGCCCGCGCGATCGTGGCGCCGTCGATCTCCACGGTCGGGCGCAGCAGGACGCAGTCGAGATGGACCGGCACCTGGACGGTCCCGCCGATCGCCGCCGAAGCGCCGAAGGCGACATGAGCGGTCCCGAGGATCTTCTCGTCCTCGAGGATGTTGCCGGTCAGGATCGCGCTTTCGTTGGTGCCGATGCCGAGCTCGGCCACGTTGGTGCCGTCTGGACCATGTTCGGTGAGCAGTTCCAGCAGCCGCGCTCCGTCGGCCCCGGTCGCATCGGTCAGATGGCCCTCGCGGACGGTGAGCTCGACCGGCTCGGCGAGCCTGCCGATACCGGCGATCGAGCCGTCGACGACCAGCATCCCCTCGGCCGTCCCCTCGAACGGCGCGATGAAGGCCTCGCCGCAGGGAATGTTGCCGAAGGCACCGCGCATGTTCAGCGCCCCGGCGTCGACTATCGCGGTCCGATCCTCCAGCCCGAGCCGCAGGTCCGAGCCGTGCGCACAGGTGATCCTCGCCTCAGCGCCCGCACCGAGCACGCGACCCACCGAGGCGCCCCGCTTGCGCAGCAGCCGCAGATCGGCTCCCATCACCCGGGCGAGCATCTCACCGGTCACGCCGGGCATCGAGGCAACGCGAACGCCCGCCTCGGTGGCGGCGCGACGCGCTTCGGTGTGGGAGATCGACTGGATCGTCGGCGCGACGACGATGTCGACGGCCAGCATCGCGGCGGCAACCGCCTCGGGCGGCTCAGCCGCATGCGATTCCCGCTCGGAGATGACGGCCAGCGTCGCTTCGCCGCCCTCGCCCTGGGCGTTGATCCGCAGCAGCGCGCCAAGCTCTTCGGTGATCGGGTTGCAGATCACCAGCATCTCTTCGGAGGGGTTCAGATCCAGGCAATCCCGGATCAGCGTGCTGACTGCCCTATCCAGAGCGCTTCCCATCACTTACACAAGGCTATTCGGCCCAACCGGCGCCTGCGTTCACCCTGGATGCAAGGAATTTCCGCCACCCGCCGAGTCCCAGCCCATCGGTAGCATCCCCGCCCCGGCCGGAGTAGCTCAGCTGGTTAGAGCAGCGGAATCATAATCCGCGTGTCGGGGGTTCGAGTCCCTCCTCCGGCATCGCATCGCAGCGCGGAATGCAGTCGATTTGGCCCTCCACATGTCTTCAAATTGGCAGGGGGTGGCAAGGGTCTAGTGCTGAAATGCCCGTGGAGGCGATGGGTATCATCGGTTGCGTGGAACTCACCCGCACCGATTTCAAGGGTTACGAGGGCAAGTACGTGGCGACCGACACCCGCACGGGCCAGGTCGTGATCGCCGACGAGAACTTGAAAGTCGTGCTGGAGAAAGCCCGCAAGCTGGATCACGTCGTCGTCGGCGGGCGAGTCCCCCACGCGGACGAGCCGATCTACGTCGGCCTTGGCTGAGCCGAAGACCCCCTGGCTCTATCCCTATCGGGAGGATCCCCAGCAGACGCGCTTGGGGCAGCCGGTGTTTCAGCCCTTCGTTGCCCGTCTCGCTTGCCACGGACGACGCATCGACGCCCGAGCTAGAGGGACTGATCGACACCGGAGCAGACGCGATCCTCGCGAGCGACCTGCTGGCGGACGAGCTTGGCCTCGACCTGTCCGACAACGAGGGTGAGGAACTGCACGCCGTCGGCGGGCGTACCGTCGTCGCCCGCTACAAGACCGTCTCCCTGCGCCTGCACCACCACGACGATTCCAGCGCTCGGCGCGAGTGGGAAGCCCCGGTGGGATTCGTAGACGGCTGGCACAGCTTCGGCCTGGTCCTGCTCGGCAACGTCGGCTTCCTCGACCACTTCACCATCGCCGCGAGTCGCTTCTCCCAGGCGGTCGCCGTTGAGGGCCGCGACCGCTTCGATGATCGCTTCGGCGTTGTTCCCGCGAACTGAGAGCGTCGTCCCGTGCCTGAGAGTGCCCAGCAGAGCTGTCGGGACCCTGCATGCGGCCCATCATAATCCGCGTGTCGGGGGTTCGAGTCCCTCCTCCGGCATCGCTTTGTAGCAAGGAAAGTTCGATCGGAGGCGCAAAAAGGCCATTGTTCCCACCGCGCCCGCTACGCTCGCGCGCAATCGAACAAGGCAGCGGTAATGCTGCGCGCGAGCGTAGCGGGCGCGGTGGACGCAACCGAAAAAAAGACCGGATTTGCAGGTCTTTTCAAATCCTGAGAAGGGTGGGTACGCTCTCCCGCCACCGGTCCCTGCGGGATGCGCTTCGCGCACGGGAGAGCGTACCCACCCTGTCAAGATCCCACCAAAAGCGGGGAAACAAGATCAGAGAACTTCGAGAACGACGGCGACTCTACGCGTAGAGCCCGGCTTCGTGAACCAAAGCGCTGTCCGTCTCCGTCACCGGCTCGGAAGCTGAATGCCCTGGGACATCCATCGCCAACAGATGAGCGTGACGCGCCATGTCACGGGCAGCATCACGATCAAATGGAACTATCGCGCCATCACGAACGACAACATCGTGCTGGCAGCCGTTGTAGTCGCTGTAGCGAATCATCACGAATAGATCGTAGCGCTCACGTCAATCTTGAAGTTCGTCACGGATGTATTCGGCGATATATCCGGCCAGTGGGCTATACGGCTCATTGTCCCCACGAAACGCGATGCCAATCAGATCATCGTGTTCCTGCAAGTCGCGAAACTTCACGCGCGGAAGATCCAACGACAGAAGCGCCGCGTGGAGCGCGACAAAAGCTACGCGTAGATTGCCGTCAACCCAGGGATGGACTCGCAGGATCTTGCAGTAGAGCCGCGCAGCGACATAGGCCGCGTCATCCAGGGAGATCGAGCCGGGATCTGCCTCAATCAAGCGCTCCTTCGCCTGGTTGAACTCGTCACAAATCTCTGAGACACGATCCGGCAGCTTTTTCGGATGAGTGCCTTTGTACTCCTTGGTCCGACGGCTCCTCGCCGTGCCGACGTCGCCACCGAAGAAGACCTCCTCCCACTCCCCTTCCTTTCGCCAGCGAAGCCGGCCCGCGTCATCCGGGAAAAGCTCACCGAAGATTTGTCGATGCCAATCGGAAAGAAGATCGGGCGTCAACCGGAAAGCCTCCGTCGTCACCTGCGGAAGCTCGATGAGAACGTCCGCCATTGCCTCGACAGATGTGTCCCACGTCTCGACAGCCGAAATTCCGTCCGCGCAGTAGAACGGAGACTCCGGGTTGTCCTGGAACTGGACGAACTCGTCCGTAACCTCATCCCGCTCCCCGGCCATATCGGGACCCTAGATGGTCGAGTAGACCGCTGACCTCCTCCCCTTGAGGCAGACAAAACCTTCTGCCGCCTCAACGCTGTCACGAGGACTGCCCCGCCTTTAGAGTCGTGTCTGCGTGGGGCAACGGACGGAATTGGTACCTGATCGATGGCCGGTCATTGACGCCGGCTCCAGCCGGTTGTAGACACCGGCGCATGATCAAGAACGCCTTCTTCGCCGTGCTTTGTGCGGGTGCCCTGCTCGCGTTCGGCGCCGGTTCGGCCTCGGCGAGCGTTGCGGTCGACAAAACCGTGACGACCCATCAATCGGCTGCGTCGGGAAGCATCTCCTCGCCGGCGTTTTCGACCTCGGCGCCCGGCGAGCTCCTGCTCGCCTTCATCTCCTCCGACGGGCCCTCGGTCGGTGGGTCGCAGACGTTCTCGAAAGTCACCGGCGGTGGGCTCACCTGGCGCCTGCGCTGCCGCGCTAACGCCCAGGCTGGAACCGCCGAGGTCTGGGCTGCCAACGCCCCCGGCATCCTCAGCAACGCCACCGTCACCGCCACCCGGGGCGCCGGCTCCTACCCTGGATCGATCGCCGTGGTGACCTTCACCGGTGCCGACCAGGCGGTCGACGGGTCCATCGCGGCGGCAAGCGCCTCCATCGGCGCCCCCTCGGTATCGCTGACGACGACCCGTGCTGGCTCATGGGTCTGGGGCGTCGGCAACGACTGGGACCGGGCAACGGCGCGCACCGTCGGCGCGAGCCAAACGAAGGTCGATGAGTTCCTGGCTTCCGCCGGCGACACGCTCTGGGTGCAGCGCCAGACCGCGGCCACTCCCTCGAGCGGCACCCAAGTGACGCTGAACGACACGGCCCCGACCAACGACCGCTGGAACATGGCGGCGATCGAGATACTCCCGGCGGTGGCCGATAGCCAGGCACCGACGGCACCCACCAACCTCGCGGCGGGCACGGTCACCGCGACGCAGGTCCCGCTCTCCTGGTCGGCGAGCACGGACGATCAGGGAGTGTCCGGCTACCGGATCTTCCGCGGCGCCACCCAGGTCGGCGATGTCCCCGGGACGAGCTTCGCCGACACGACCGTCGCCGCGTCGACCTCCTACACCTACACCGTCAAAGCCTATGACGCGGGCGGGAACGTATCCCCCGCCTCCGAACCGGTGAGCGTGACGACCCCCGCGCCGAGCGACACGACGCCCCCGACCGTCTCGCTCACGGCACCCGCCGACGGCGCGACGCTGTCCGGCACGACGACCCTCACCTCCACGGCCACGGACGCGAGCGGCATCGCCGGCGTTCAGTTCCTGCTGGACGGGAGCCCGCTCGGTGCCGAAGACACGTCGGCCCCCTACAGCCTGGCCTGGGACTCGACCACGGTCGCAAACGGGTCGCACATGCTGGCGGCGCGGGCCCGCGACGGGGCGGGCAACACCGCGACCTCGACCGCCGCGACGGTCACCGTCGCAAACGGCGGGGGTGGTCCCGCCCAGACCGGCCAGTGGGGACCGCTGATCCCGCTGCCCGCCGTCGCCATCCATTCCGCGCTGCTGCCCAGCGGCCGCATCCTGCTGTTCCAGGGCGACTTCGCGGTCGGCGGACAGCAGTACGTCCTCGACCCCCAGACCGGCGTCGTCACCCAGGTGCCCGACGCCGCGGCCGACCTCTTCTGCGCCGGCCAGGCCGTCCTCGCCGACGGTCGCGTGCTCGTCGTCGGCGGCACCGCCACCGACGGGGGCCTCGGCGTCGACGACATCACGGCCTTCGATTGGCACAGCGAAACCTGGAAAGAACTGGCGCCGATGCACTTCCCGCGCTGGTACGCCACGGGCACGACCCTGGCCGACGGCAAGGTTCTGGCGACCTCGGGATACGACAAAGACGCCAGCGACATCGTCGCGATACCCGAGCTCTATTCGCCCGCCACCAACAGCTGGCAGAGCCTCACCGCGGCCAGCCACGAAATGCCGATCTATCCCTTCATCTACCAGCTGCCCGACGGGCGGATCGCACACCTAGGCGGCTCGGAGTTCCCGACCGCGAGCGAGGTGCTCGACCTCTCGACGAACCAGTGGACCACGTTCGACAGCCGGGTGATCGACGGGGGCAGCATCGCCAACTACGCGCCGGGCCGCTTCATCAAGGCCGGCTCGGCGGCCGACGACGGCTTCTCGGGGAACTCGCTGAAAACTGCCTACACGCTCAACATGAACTCCTCCGGAGCGATCTGGCAGCCGACCGGGAGCATGGCCTTCCCGCGCAGCTTCCTCAACCTCACCAACCTGCCCGACGGAACCGTGCTCGCAACCGGGGGCGGCACCGACAAATCCGGCTTCGTCGATTCGAAAGCGGTCCTACAGGCGGAGGACTGGAACCCCTCGACCGGCGCCTGGACGACCTACGCGGCGATGACCGCGCCGCGCCTTTACCACTCGGTTGCGGTGCTGCTGCCCGACGGCCGGGTCTACGTCGCCGGAGGCGGCGGCGACCCCGGCGTCTCCGACCAGCGCAGTGCCCAGATCTTCTCCCCGCCCTACCTCTTCAAGGGCCCCCGGCCGACGATCGGCTCAGCGCCGGCCACCGTCAAATACGGCGCGAGCACCTTCGTCGGCACCCCCGACGCCGCTTCGATTGCGCGGGTCTCGCTGATCCGGACCGGCTCGGTCACCCATGCCTTCGACCAGAACGCCCGCGCCACGTCGTTGAGCTTCTCCCAGACGCCGGGCGGCCTCAATGTCGACATGCCGGCAAACCGCAACGACGTGCCCCCCGGCTACTACATGCTCTTCCTCGTCAACGGCGAAGGCGTGCCGTCGGTGGCCTCCTTCGTCCGCTTCCCGGCTCCTTATGAGGACACGGTGGCACCCACCGCTCCGACCAACCTGACCGCGACGGGCGGCGTCGGCGTCGCATCGCTGAGCTGGACGGCCGCGACGGACGACACCGCGGTCGCGCGCTACAACGTCCACCGCTCGAGCACGCCCGGCTTCACCCCCACGGCCGCGAATCGCGTCGGCCAGACCGGTTCGACGTCGTTCTCGGACAGCGGCGTCGCAGCGGGCACCTGGTACTACAAGGTGACCGCCGAAGACGCCGCCGGGAATATCGGCCCGGCATCGGCGGAAGCGCCGGCTACGGTGAGCCCCGGCACCCCGCCGCCGAACCTGGCCCTCGACAAAGCCGTCACCACGCGGCAGAGCACGGCGGGCTCCACGATCACCGCCCCACCCCTGACGACGGCGCAGCCGGGCGAGCTGCTGCTCGCGTTCATCGGCTCGGACGGGCCAAGCGGCTCCGCCACCCAGTCAATCAGCAGCGTCAGCGGCGGCGGGCTCGCCTGGACTCTGCGCCGGCGCGCCAACGCCCAGGCCGGCACCGCCGAGATCTGGCAGGCCGTCGCGCCGGTGGCGCTGACCAACGCGACGGTCGTCGCCACTCGCGCAAACGGCAGCTACCAGGGCGCGATCACCGTGGCCGCGTTCATCGGCGCCGACACCGCCACCAACGGGGCTGTCGCCTCGGCGGCCGCGGCGAGCGGAGCGCCGTCGGCCTCCCTCGTCACGACCCGTGCCGGCAGCTGGGTCTGGGGCGTCGGCGAGGACTGGGACAAAGCGAGCTCGCGCACACTCGGAGCGGGCCAAACGCTGGTGGACCAGTTCCTCAGCCCCAGCGGCGACACCTTCTGGACGCAGCGTCAGACCGCAACCACGCCTGCCACCGGGACGACGGTGGCCATCAACGACACCGCGCCGACCGCCGACCGTTGGGATATGGCGCTCGTCGAGGTGCTCCCCGCCCCAGGCCCGTAGTCGTTCGGGGCCGCCAAGCGGGAGGCGAAGTGCCGAGCAGCAGCTAGACGATCGATTCCGCGGCTTCTCGGTGTGCTTCGAGAGCTCTGTCCCTGAGGCGTCGCCTCGGCTTGAAGCTCGAGACCCTGGGACCGCGCTCGCGATCTCGGCCATTCGGGAGCGTGTCGAGACAGAGAAGCCTGGCCGGTCTGCGGTCGAATTGACACCCCAAGAGCTTTGCTCTTGGGGTGAACGATGAGCGCGGCCCTTGGCCGCGCAATCACCGGATTGGCATAGGCCGCTTCGCGACATTCGACCGCAGACCGGCCAGGCTTCTCTGTCTAGCTGCAGGCCGTGAATCGACCGTCTAGCTCAGGACGGCGCCGGCCGCCGCCCCGCGGAACTCGGCGAGCGTCTCGGCCATGGCCTCGACTTCGGGGGCAACCATCTCGGGCCAGGGCTTGTCGGGATGCTCGTCGAGGGTCTTGTAGCCGTTGCCGCTGATCACCGCGACGACCGTGTCGTCGGCGCCGAACTTCCCTTCGCTCGCCAGCTTCATCGTGGCGGCGATCGTGGTGCCGCCCGCGGGCTCGGTGAGGATCCCCTCGGTGGCGCCGAGGAGGTCGAGCGCCTCGAAAATCTCGGGGTCGGTCGCCATCGCCGCCGAGCCGCCGCGTGAGGTAACTGCGTCGACCACGAGCGGGCCATCCCCAGGGGCGCCGATCGCCAGCGAGTGGGCGGCCGTCTGCGGCCGCTGCGCCTCGATCGTGCCGCTGCCGTCGAGAATGGCGGTGGCGATCGGGCCGCAGCCCGCAGCCTGGGCGACGTGGATCTTGGTCGCGGCGGTCTCCGCCATCCCCACTGTCTCCATCTCCCCCAGCCCCTTGTGGACCCGGGAGGAGAGCGTGCCCCCCGCGGCCGGGATGACGAAGTGATCGGGCGAGACCCAGTCGAGCTGCTCGACGACCTCGAAGGCCATCGTCTTGGCCCCCTCGGCGTAGAAGGGGCGCAGGGTGATGTTGGCGAACTGGATGCCGCTCGCCAGGGCCAGCTCGCGGCAAGCGCGGTTGGCTTCGTCGTAGTTGCCGTCGAGCTGGATCACGGCGGCGCCCAGGGCCCGGCAGGCGCGCGCCTTGCCGCGCTCCAGGTTGCTCGGATAGAAGACGTAGGCGGCGACGCCGGCCTTGGCCGCAAGCGAAGCGACCGCGGTGCCGACGTTGCCGGTGGAGACACAGCCCATCTCCTTCCCGCCCAGCTCGAGCAACCGGGCGACCGCCATCGAGACGACGCGATCCTTGTAGGAGAGGCTGGGGCGCTGCGTGCTGTCGTCCTTGAGGTAGAGCTTGCGCAGGCCCAGCTCGGCGCCGAGCCGGTCGGCGTGGATCAGCGGCGTGCGTCCGCTGTAGCGCCCGACCCGATCCCGTGCCTTCGCGTCGACGATCGGCAGCAGCTCCTCGAAGCGCCAGATGTTGAGCTCGCGCTCGGCGATCGGCAACTCGGCGACGCGCGCCTTGGCGAGCTCGTAGTCATAGTCGACATCGAGGGTCTGGCCGCAGCCAAGGCACCTGGAGGTGGTATCGAGAAGGGGGAGCCGAAGCTCACAGTCGTGGCAGACCAGCTCCGTCGCGCAGGAGCGGGTGCGCTGGTCGGCCGAGAGGCTCATCGCCCCTCAACACCCCCGGCTAGCGAGGGCAGACCCCCGGCCTTGGCAAATCTACGCCTGCGCTTTCCGTGCTGACGCCTGATCATGAGCGGACCTGTATAGCAGATGCTGACATATCGATCAATTATTACTGGCCATAGGGGCCGACAAGGTCTCACCCCGTGCCGGAAATCCTACAGAGGCGTCCCGGCCGAGGGCGATCAGCAGCTGCTCGGCGATATGCGGGGCGAACGGCGAGAGCGCTCGGGCCAGCAGGGCGAGTGCCTCCAGCAGTGCCTCGAAGTCCTCCCGGCCGAGCTGTCCGCGGCGCTGGACGATCCGCTTCTCGTAGTCCTTGATCCGCTCCAGCAACCGGGTCACGTTGCGCACCGCCTTGTGCATCTGCAGCTCCTCGAGGTCGGCGCCGATCCGCTCGAGCCCGTTGTCGCACCATTTGCCGAGCCGCTCGCGGATGAACGCCGTGTCGGCCGCCGCCTCGGGATCGCCCGCAGCCCCCCCGGCGGCGGCGATGCTGTCGTGGGTGTACTCCCAGAGGCCACGCAGGAAGCGAGAGGCGAAGCGCAGGGCGCCGTCGGTCCAGTTGAGCGCCTTGGCGGGGCCGGCGGCGTAGAGGACGGCGAGCCGTACGGTGTCGGCGCCATGCTCGGCGACCAGGCCGTCGGGATCGACGACGTTGCCCAGGTGCTTGCTCATCTTGCGCCCATCGGCGATCACCATCTCGTGGAAGAGGCAGCCGGCAAAGGGCTCGCCGTCCTCGAGGAAGGCGAAGGGGCCGATGTCGCGCAGCGCCTTGGTCACCACCCGCTGATCGAAGACGAAGCCGCCGCTGTCGTTGCCGGCGACAAGGCGCTCGGAAGGAAGCCAGCGCTGCAGGTCGGGGTGGGTGAACATCCGCTCGGAGCGATCCCCCGGGGGCACGGCAGCCGGCACCCAGAGCCAGAGGGCGTCGAAGTGGCAGTCGAGCGTGTCGGTCTCGCGCCGGGCGGGTCTGCCGCAGCGGGGGCAGGAGGCCTCGAGGAAGTCCGGGCGCTCGGCCAGCGGGTTGCCCTCGCCGGTGGGCTCGACGTCGCGCGGCAGCACCACCGGCAGGTCCTCCATGGGGACCGGGACCACATCGCATTGCTCGCAATGCACGACCGGGATCGGCGTGCCCCAGTAGCGCTGGCGCGAGATCGAGAAGTCATAAGCGCGATAGCGGGTCGCCTCGCGCGCCGTCAGGCCGGCGGCCGAACCGCCGCCGAGCGGCTGCCCGGCGGCGCGCGGCATGCGAGCCGCGATCGCCTCGTCGGCCTCGTCCACCGCGGGGATCCCGAGCACCGCGGTCGGCCCGTAGCGGGCATCGACGATCGGCGAGACAAAGAGGGGCAGCAGACCGCCGCCGGCGACGTCGACGGAGGCGCCGGTGTCGATGACGGGCACCGCAGAGGCGTCGCGGGCGCTGCGCTCCCAGCCGCCCGAGCGCAGCTCGTCGAGCTGCTCGGCAACCGCCGCATCGACGACCCACTCCTCGACCTCGGGGTGGCGCGGCGAGAGGAGCACGAAGCGGGCCTCGCCAACCGCACCGGCATGCGGGGTGAAGACCTCGAGGCCGCCACCGTCGGGGCCGGCGAGATCGAGCTCGACACCATCGCTGCGGCCGAGGATGTAGCGCTGGGTCTTCAGCGAGAGCTCGTCCCAGTCGGCGAGCCGCTCGAGATTGCGATCGTTCTCCTCCAGGTATGGGGAAAGCCGCAGGAACCAGGTCGGACGGCGAATCAGCCGCACCCGGTTGTGGCAGCGCCAGCAGCGCCCATCCTCGACCTGGAGGGCCGCCAGCGTCGTCTGGCAGGTGTCGCACCAGTCGACCGTGGCGTTGTCGCGGTAGACCATCCCGGCCTCGAGCAAGGCGAGGAAGAGCCACTGGGACCAGCGATACTGGGCCTCGTCGGAGCTGTAGAAGGCGCGCTCGTAGTCGAAGGAGAAGCCGAGGCGCTGCATCTGGGCGAGCATCCGCTCGCCGCAGCGCTCGACCCAGTCGGCGGGCCTCACTCCGCGCTCGATAGCCGCCATCTCAGCCGGCAGGCCGAAGGCGTCGAAGCCGAAGCCGAAGAGCACCGCGTCACCGCGAGCGCGGCGGAAGCGTGCGTAGGCATCTCCGATCGAGTAATCGCGGACGTGGCCCATGTGCAGGTTGCCCGAGGTGAATGGACTGGAGGGCTTGACGTAGACGGCGGCCTGACCCGGTGCCGGGATCGGCGTCTCGAAAGCTCCTCGCGCAGCCCAATCCGCCTGCCGCGACGCCTCCGTTGCAGCCGCGTCGTAGTTCGGTCTCGTACTGCTCATCGCCACCGGAGTCTGCCATGGAACGTCGCTCTCCGAACACCGGAACGTTGACCCCCGGGCCGGTGGGGCCTATGCTGGAAAAGTATGGTCAAGTCCATTGAAGTATTTGAGTGACGTACAGAAGTGTGACCACAGTGTCAACAAAGTGGAAAAGTTTGGGAAATGGGAGGCATTTAGGCCCTTCGCCGTCCGGGTGCGGGCCTAGCGTGAATCGCCAAGAGAAATAGGCGGCCCCGGCGGCGCTTGCAACACCCCGGGGCCTGGCCGAGACCTGAAGAGGAGGTCCCAACATGAGAGAGGGTACGAAAACTGCCCTGTTGGATATAGGGCGGTTGGACGAAGAGATTGTTAAGCGGGCGACCGCCGCCGTTGAGGAGGCACCGCCCGAGCACCGGGCCAGAGCCGGGCTGGAGGCGTTGATCGACGTGGCCGAGATCGATCCCGTCGCAGCCCGGTCGGCCCTGCGCGAGTTCCGAACAGATCATCTTCGCCTGGGCCAGGTCGAGGCCTGGCTCGGCGGAGATCCCGACCGGACGACATTCGGTCTCGGCGCCGCGATCCAGCTGGTGGACGCCGAGCTGAGCCGCGACGAACCCGACCTTCACCAGCTAGTCCCCGACCTACTGCGCTGGCTGGAAGGGGACTGGTAGCAGCAATCCCCACTCCACTGCTGAGGGCGCTGTAAACCAAGCAGCTCGGGAGACGCAGGGAAGGATGGTGAGGGGAGCGCACTCAAGTGCGTGACCCGAACCAGCCGACCGAGGACCCCGAGATGCGCCGGTTTACAGCGCCCTCAGGTGAAGGTCCAGAGCTTGTTGCCCAAGAAGCTAAACGGCATCGCCGCCGCGACGGCGATCGCCTGCGACGTCAGGTCGCCGAGCGAGGTCCCGGCCACCAGCGCCTCGAGCACGGCCAGGTTGATCAGCAGCGCCGCCACGCTAACTGCAAAGAAGCGGGCGGCCTGGAAGGCGGGGTGGCCGTCACCGGGCTCGAAGGTCCAGTATCGATTCCAGAGGAAGTTGCTGGCGACCGCGACGCAGAAGGCTCCGACCGCGGCGGCGATGCGATGCAGGTCGAGGTTGTCGGTCAGCAGAGAGAAGACGGCCAGGTTGATCAGGTAGCCGGAGCCACCGACGATGCCGAACTTGAGCAGCTGCAGCCAACTGGCCGGGCGGCGGGCTGCGGCGCGGAGGCGATAGGCGAGCTCGTAGGTGGCGCTCATCGAGTCCATCGACTCCCCCGGGCAGCCGGCGGAAGGCCATCTGCGACCACGGCATTGCTGCCGAAGCCGGTGCGCACATCGCGCAGCACATGGAAGGGGACTTCTCGGAGGCGGAGTGACATATAGCGAGTAAGCGTAAGGCGCTCCAGCCTAAGACGTTCGACCGGACGGAACGCGGGCGGCAATCCGGGTGGCTTCCTGGCCACGACCGGCTTGCTCACCACATCGATCTCACGCACCGGAATCTCACCGCTGTAGACGCGTTCGGAGCCTCCGCGGAGATAGAACTGGATCGGGTCCGCGGCGAGCTTCCAGGTCACGATGGCCCGCGGCCCCGCGGGCGGACCGAGCCGCTCGGTCAGGTCGCGGAAGTCGGGCCGCTGCAGGTTGGGCGTGCGCGCGACGTGGATGTCGAAGGCGAGCCAGTAGGCGCAGAGCAAGGCGGCGCAGATCAGGCCACTGCGGCGCGCTCCGCTGGCCCCAAAGCCAATTGCCACCGTCACGGCAAGCGGAATCAGAGCCGGAAGCAGGTTGCGCTCGACGATGTAGTCCTTGCCGGCAAGCGCGGCGGCGGAGGCGAGCAGAACCGTCCCCAGCCCGACCGTCAGCCCCAGCGCGGCCCCGCGTTCCTCGCGGGGGGAGCCTCGCAAGGCGAGGAGCAGCAGGGCAACGACGATCAACACAGCCGGCAGCAGCGCGAAGTGCTCGCGGGGCGGCTCGGCGATCACGTGGCCGGTCTCGCCGGCGAGGAAGCTGACTCCGGTCTCGAAGAGCCGGGTGGACAGCAGACTGTGATCGATCCAGCCGATGTGGGTCGGGTTGACCTGGGCTGAGATCAGCGGCAGCAGCGCCAGGCCGACCGCGACGACGGCGCCGACCGCCGGCAGGACCAGGCGCCACCGGGACCGCAGGGCGATCAGAAGGCATACCCCCTCGATCGCGACGGCGAAGACAGCGAAGTAGTGACTGCACAGGGCCAGCGCCGAGGCCAGTGCCCAGAGCGCCAGGTCCCGCCCTCGACCGCTGCGAAGGGCACGGGCGAAGAAGAACAGGGCAAGCGCCCCGAAGAAGACCAGCAGGGCATAGGAGCGGGCCTCCTGCGAGTACCAGATCAGCATCGGGTTGACGGCAGCAATCGCCGCCGCGATCAGTCCCGCCCGACTACTCGCCAGCTCGCGGCCGATCAGGTAGGCGACCGGGACGGTGGCCGCGCCGAAGAGCGCCGAAAGCGAACGCAGCTCCACCTCTCCGGTGCCAAACGCCTTTGCCCAGCCCCAGGCGAGCATGTAGTACAGGGGCGGGTTGGACTCGCTCACCTTGACCTGGCGCAACATGTCGACGAAGTTGCCGGGGATGACCCGCGCGGCGGTGATCACCTCGTCGTGGTGGTAGCTCTGCACGCCGAGGCTGGCAAAGCGGAGGGCGATCCCGAGCCCGGTCAGGCCGGCGAGCGCCCAGAGGACGGTCGAATGCGCTCGTTCCCTCGTCAAGGGGTGCAGCTGGTCCTTGGCATCGGCCGCTGCGTCCCGAAGGACGGCGGCAGCGCCTTCGTCGAGTCGCCCCAGGCCCGATTCGGCTGGACCCCCAGCCGATAGGAGAGAGTGGCCCCGCGCGCGAGTGCGCAGAACGTCGTCCAGGGCTTCTCATATGAGCGGCCGTTGACGCGCATGCTCTGGATATAGGGCGCCCGGGAAAGCGCGAGCGGCACGAGAGCGACCTTCTTGCCCGCTTTCCCTCGACGGCCGGAGCGGTGGTAGGCAGAGGCGAGGATCCGCAGCTCTCGCCCCCCCTCCAGGCGCACCGTCGCCCGCGGAAAGAGCGGGCTTCCGATCGCCAGCACACCTACCCCGGGCACCTCCGGGTAGAGGCCGAGGGCCCCGAGGACGTACCAGGAGGAGAGCGTGCCCAGGTCGTCGTTGCCGGGGTAGCCATCCGGAGAGTCGTCGTAGAGGCGAAGCGCGCGGCGCACCGCTGCCTGGGCCTTGTAGGGCTGGCCCGTCCAGTCGTAGAGCCAGGGAACGTTCAGATTTGGCTCGTTGCCAAGCAGCGCGTGGTTGGCGTGGGTAGCGCCGGGGCCGCCGTTCAGCACGCGCAGGAATCGGTCGAGCCTGTCGACGGCCTTGACGCGGCCGCCAATTGCTGCGAAGAGGCCGGCGGGGTCCTGGGGCACCATCCAGGTGTACTGGGTCGAGTTGCCCTCGGCGAAGCCGGCGCCGCGCAGGTTGTCGTAGTGGGGGGCGAAGGTCCCATCCTCAAAACGCGGCTCGACCTCGCCGCTGCTTGGGTTGAGGAGATTGCGCCAGTTGCCTGAACGGGAAATAAAGGAGCGGTAGGTGGCGTTGTCCCCCAGGGCCCGAGCCGCGAACTGGGCAATCGAGAAGTCGGCGATCGCGTACTCCAGCGTGGTGGCTGCCGAGGCCCAGACCGCTTCGGGATCGCCGAACAGAGAGTTCGCGTTGCGGCGCCTGGCATCGATATCGAAGGGGACGTAACCCAGGGCCTCGTACTCGCCGAGGCCCTGGCGCTGAACGTAGGTGCCATCGGCGCTGCTGCATCCTTCGCCCGCACCCTTGACCATTGCCGCCAGCGCCGCCGCGGTATCGAAGCGCCGAGCGCCGAAGGCAGCCGCCGAAGCGACGATCGCATCCGCCGGGTCGCCGACCATCGTCATGCTCTGCCCGTTGGCATATGACCAGCGCGGCAGGCAGCCGCTCTGATCCGCGTCGGCGAGCATCGAAGCGACGATGTCGCTGGCGCGACGCGGCATCAGCGTCGCCAGCAGCGGGATCTGCGTCCGATATATGTCCCAGCCTGAGAAGTCCGCGTACTGGGTGCGCCCGCCGGCGTCGTGGACGGCGCCGTCCATGCCGATGTAGCTACCGTCGGCGTCACTGAAGGTGCGAGGGGCGAGCAGCGCGTGGTAGAGCGCCGTATAGAAGGTGTCGGCGTCACTGTCGCTGCCCCCTCCGATCCGGATAGAGGCGAGGGCGCTGTTCCAGCTGTCCTCCGCGGCGGCGGCGATGTGGCGGAACGAGGCGTCACGGCTCTCGACGGCGAGGTTGGCCCGCGCTCCGGCGACGCTGACGAAGGACACGCCCACGCGCGCGGTGACAACTCGGTTGTGTCGGGTATCGAAGCTGCCGTATGCCCCGGCCTGGGCCGTAGCACCGGGAAGCGTCGAAGGCCGCCTCTGATCGAGCGCCGAGGTGGAGCCCGGCGCCAGCTCCTGGCGGGTCCACGTGCCGTAGGCATCGAAGGGGCGGGCGAAGACGGCCGCGAAGTAGATCCGGTAGCGAGGCCGCTGGGCGCAGAAGTACCCGCTCGAGGCCGAGCCGGAAATCTCGTGCTTTTGAGGATCGACCCGCACTTCGGCCAGGTCGTCGGCTTTGGCGCTGCCGCCGGCGTCGATCAAGACGCTCGCATGGGGCGAGCGGGGAAAGACGAAGCGTGCCATCCCCGTGCGGGCGGTGGCGGTCAACGCGGCGTCGATCGCTCCGCCGCCAACGGGATTGAGGCGAACCGCGTAGAGACCGGGGCCGGCACGCTCGTGGGCGTGGGAGAAGCCGGGCTGGAAGCGGCCGCGCAGGCCACCGCCGTCAGCCGCCGGAGAGGCGGCGATCGGCTCGGTCGTCGGCAGGAAGGGGAAATCCCCATAGAGCGCGCAGCCGGCGCCGCTCAGGTGGGTGAGGCTGAAGCCGCGGATGTGGCGGTCGCGGTAGTCATAGCCGCCCGAGTGCCGATCCGCCGGCACGGTATCGGGGCCCCACTGAACCATCCCGAAGGGCAGGGTGGCACCGGGGAAGTTGTGGCCGCCGCCGAAGGTGCGGGCGCCCGGCTCGGTGCCGGCGAAGACGTTGACGCGATCGGCGAGGCCGGCCCCCGGCGCCGCCGGGGGCGCGAGGCCGAGCACGAGCAGCGCCCCCAGCGTCGTGATGGCCGCTCGCAGCATCGGCACAACGTTAGGGGTCGGGGCCGCCGCACCCGCCGCGCCGCACCGTGCGGCACGTAACCTTCCGCACCGTGTGGGCCCGAATCGCCATCCTCGCCGCTCTCGCGGCCATCGCGGCCACTGCCCTGGCGGTGGCACTCACCGATGGCTCCGGCGGCGACTCCGCACCCCCATCCGGGGCGGCGGCCGGGGAACCGAGCGTCGAGATCGTCTCCCCCCGCAATGGCGCCCGCCAGGCGAGCCGCGCGGTGGTGGTCAAGGCCAGGGTGCACGACTTCACCCTCGCGCCACGCAACTTCGGCCGCGAACCACAGCTCGGCGAGGGCAACATCCGCTTCGCGCTCAACCGCGTGCCCGACTGCGTCGACCCGGTCAAGCTGCAGCGGGCAGAGGAAAGCCCCCTCGGTCGGGGCCGGCTGGTCGGGGCCTCCTTCGACTTCCCCCGCTATGCCGGCCCGAACGGCGTCCTCGGCGAACAGGTCGGCTCCAGCGGCAGCTACTCGCCCGCAACCCGGCCGGAGATTTACTACCACGAACTGCGGCCGGGCTTTTACCGGCTGGTGGTCACGCTGGCCCAGAACAACGGCGCCACCACCCCCTACCACGCGGTCACCAACTTCCAGATCCTTCCCCGCCCCGGCCACGGCCCCAAGTGCAGCGGCGGCAAAGTCTCCAGCGCCAAGGCGGCGGCTTTCGACTAGCCGGGGCGGCCCGGCCAACCGCCGGGTCGCCTTTACTTCACTTTGTATAGTGACTTAGATGCGGACCTATCGCCGCCTGATGGGGTTCCTGCGCCCTTACCGCCGCCAGCTCTGGGGCTCGCTCGTCTTCGCCTGGATCGCGATGGGGATGACGGTGCTGATTCCCTACCTGATCGGTCGCGCCGTCAACGCGATCGAGAGCGGCGACAAGCCCGACCTGCTGCCGCTGGCGATAGCGATCGTCGTCGCCGGCATCCTGCGCCTGGGGCTGACGATGGTGCGGCGGGTGGTCGCCGGCAAGGTCTCCCTGGCGGTCGAGTTCGACCTGCGGCAGCGCTTCTACGCCCACCTGCAACGCCTCGAGCTTGGCTTCTTCGACGGCCAGCAGACCGGGCAGCTGATGTCGCGGGCGACGGTAGACCTGCAATCGATCCGCTTCTTCCTCGGCTACGGCTTGATCTTCATCACCCAGAACCTGCTGACGATCGCCCTCGCCAGCGCTGTGATGTTCGCCCTCGAGCCCTGGCTGGCGCTGGTCGCCCTCGCGCCGGCGCCGCTGGTCATCTACACCGCCTCCCGCTACAACCGCATCTCCCGCCCCGCCGTGCAGGAGGTGCAGCAGCGGATCGCCGAGCTGACCGCCGAAGCCGAGGAGAACGTCTCCGGGATCCGCATCGTCAAGGCCTTCGCCCGCGAGGAGCACCAGCTGCACCGCTTCCGCCGCGCCGTCTCCCGGGTCTTCGACCAGAGCATCTACTCGACCCGGCTGCAGGCCTTCTACTCCCCCCTGCTCGGCCTCCTGCCCCAGCTCGGCATCGCCCTGGTGCTGCTGATCGGCGGCCGCCAGGTGATCGCCGGCAACCTCAGCCTCGGTAACTTCACCGCCTTCTACACCTACGTGGCGATGCTGGCGGCGCCGATGCGCATCCTGGGGATGACGCTGGGGATGGCGCAGCGAGCGATCGCCTCCGGCAACCGCCTCTTCGAGATCCTCGACCGCGAACCGCAGATCGAGAGCCCAACCGACGCCCCGCCGTTGCCTGCCGGCGATGGCCGGGTGGAGATGCGCGGCGTGACCCTGCGCTACGACGGCGCGACTCCCGCCCTCACCGGGATCGATCTGGAGATCGAGGCGGGGCGCACGGTGGCCCTGGTCGGTCCCTCCGGCTCGGGCAAGACGAGCCTGGTCGCCCTGATCGCCCGCCTCTACGACCCGAGCGAGGGCAGCGTCAGGATCGACGGCGCCGACGTGCGCTCGGTCGAGCTGGTCTCGCTGCGCTCGGAGATCGCCTTTGTCGGCGACGAGAGCTTCCTCTTCACCGCGAGCATCGCCGAGAACATCGCCTACGCCCGACCGCAGGCGGGCCGGGCCGAGATCGAAGCGGCGGCGCAGCGCGCCCAGGCCGACGAGTTCATCCGCGATCTGCCGGGCGGCTACGACACCCTGGTCGGCGAGCGCGGCCTGACCCTCTCCGGGGGGCAGCGGCAACGGGTTGCGATCGCCCGCGCCCTGCTCGCCGACCCGCGCATCCTGATCCTCGACGACGCCACCTCCTCGGTGGATGCGACGACCGAGGCGGCGATCAAAACCGGCCTGGGCGAGGCGATGGCCGGGCGCACGACCCTCGTCATCGCCCACCGCCTCTCGACCGTCTCGCTGGCGGACGAAGTCGTGGTGCTGGACGGTGGCCGCATCGTCGACCGCGGCACCCACGCGGAGCTGCTCGAGGGCTGCGGCTTCTACCGCGAGATCGCCGAGCACGGGCTGGCCGACTCGGTCTTCCTCCAGCACGACCTCGAACAGCGTGAGGAGGTGGCGAGGCTGTGAAGCGGCTCTGGCGGGTCCTCCGCGGCGAGGATCAGCGCGGGCGCAAGCTGCGCTGGCTGGTCGGGCTGCTGCGGCCCTACCGCGGCCGGGTGGCGCTGGCGGTCGTCGCAATCCTCGCCGCAACCGGCGCCGGCCTCGCCCCTCCCTACCTCGCCGGCCAGGCGATCGACGCCGGCATCGTCACCGGCGACACGGCGGCGCTGACGCTGATCGTCGTCGCATTCCTCGCCGTCGCCGCGGTCTCCGCCGCCGCCTCCTACGCCCAGACCTACCTGGTCGGATGGATCGGGACCCGCGCCCTCCAGGATCTGCGCGAACGCGTCTTCGCCCACCTCCAGTCGATGTCGATCGGCTTCTTCACCCGGCGCAGCCCGGGGGTGCTGATCAGCCGCATGACCAACGACATCGAGGCCCTCAACCAGCTCGTCACCAGCGGTGTCACGACGCTCTTCTCCAGCGTCCTGACCCTGGTCGGCGTGGTCGTGATCATGCTCCTGCTCGACGTCCAGCTGGCCCTGGTCACCTTCCTCACCTTCCCGCTCGTCGCCCTCGCCAGCGTCGTCTTCCGGATCGCCTCCCACGGCGCCTACCGGGAAACCCGGGAGCGGATCGCCGCCGTCACCGCCTACCTGCAGGAGACCCTGAGCGGGGTGCGGGTGGTGCGCAGCTTCGGCCAGGAGCCGCGCCATACCGCGGCGATGACCGGACTGAACGAGGCGAACCGCGAGGCGAACATGCGGACGGTCTTCCTCAACGCCTCCTACTTCCCGGCGGTCGAACTGCTCTCCGCCGCCGGTACCGCGGCGATCATCCTCTATGGCGGCACCCAGGCGATCGACAACGCGATCCAGATCGGCACGATCGTCGCCTTCATCGGTTACCTGCAGGTCTTCTTCTCGCCGATCCAGGAACTCTCCCAGCTCTACACCACCTACCAGCAGGGGATGGCGGCTCTCGACAAGATTTTCGAGCTGCTCGACACCGAGCCCGACATGGTCGACGCCCCCGGCGCGATCGACCCGGGTCAGCTGCGGGGCGAGATCCAGATGGAGGGGGTCTCCTTTGCCTACTCCGACGAGGACTGGGCACTGCGGGAAATCGATTTGCACGTGCCCCCGGGGCAGACCCTGGCCCTGGTCGGCGCGACCGGAGCCGGCAAGTCGACCTTCGCCAAGCTGGTGGCGCGCTTCTACGACCCGCAGGCAGGGCGGGTCCTGGTCGACGGCCACGATCTGCGCGGCGTGCGGCAGCAGGCGCTGCGACGGCAGCTGGGGATCGTGCCCCAGGAGGGGTTCCTCTTCTCCGGCAGCGTCCGCGAGAACATCGCCTTCGGCCGGCCCGAGGCGAGCCTGGAAGAGATCGAGGATGCGGCCGCAGCCGTCGGTGCAACCGATTTCATCGCGGCGCTGCCCGCAGGCATCGACACCGAGGTCGGCGAGCGCGGCGTCCAGCTCTCGGCCGGGCAGCGCCAGCTGATCGCCTTCGCCCGGGCGCTGCTGGCCGAGCCCCGCATCCTGATCCTCGACGAGGCGACCTCGAACGTCGACGTGCGGACCGAGAAGACGATCGAGCGGGGCCTGGAGCGACTGCTGGCAGGGCGCACCGCGATCGTCATCGCCCACCGCCTCTCGACCATCCGCCGCGCCGGCAAGATCGTCGTGCTCGAAGGCGGCCGGATCGCCGAGAGCGGCACCCACGACGAGCTGGTCGCAGCCGAAGGCCCGTACTCGCGCCTCTACGGCAGCTGGCAGGAATCCGCCGCTTAGAGCCTTAGCCCGGGCCGATGCCGCCGCTCGACCCGCCACCGGAGCCGCTGCCGCCGCCTTCGGTGCCACCGCCCACGCCGGCGCCGCCGCCGGCGCTTTCTTCTTCGACCGGGCCGCCCACTTCAGGCGCCACTTCGGCTTCTTCTTCAGGCGCCGCTTCTTCGACTTCTTCTTCGACCCCTTCGGGAGCCGATTCGCCGCCCGGTTCTTCGCCCGAGCCCGAACCGCTCGGCACCGGCGCGGCGGGAGCTTCGGAGCATTGTTCGAAGCCGAAAGACGTTGCCGCCGACTGGAATGAGGCGAGCGCAGAGGATGCTTCGGCTTCGGCTTCGGAGAGCGCTTCCCCTTCTTCGCGTTCGGAGGCCAACTTGACGTTGTCCTCAGCCTGCGCGAGCGCTTCGGCCGAGGCGATGAATTCGGGGTAGCCGGTGCTGTCGTCGCTGGGCGCCCCGAGACCGTCGAGGCGTTCGGCCATCCCGCCGTAGAGGCCGGCAACCTGCGCGGCCTGCCCGGCGGCGCCGGAGCTGGTCGAGCCGACCGTGCCCACGGCCGCGTTGACCTCGGCGCAGATCGCGTCGCCTTGGGCGATCAGCTCCTCCCTGCTCAGGGCGGTGATCGCTTCGGTCGTTTCCACCGGCGCCGCCGCGGTCGAGTCGTCGCCGCCTCCACCGCCGCAGCCCGCTAGAGACAGGGTCAGGGCGGCGATGGACAAGGTCGCGAGAAGGCGCTTGGAGATCCCCATGCGAGGCGAAGGTAGCAGAGCGGCTAGACGTGGTTATGCAGGACTTTTGCCGGACTGCGCCCCAGGGACTCGAACCCCAAATTCCAGTTCCAGAGACTGGCGTGTTGCCAATTACACCAGGGCGCAACGAACAGCTTGAGGATATCCAGCGGCGCGCGGCGGGTGCGCGCACGCCTCGCCGCTAGGAGATCCCGCCCAGATCGCCCCCGGGGTCGGCGATCAGGTCGCGAGCGACGGAGACGTCGACGCCGCCGGCCAGCAGGCGGCGCGCCTCGGCGAGGTCTTCGGAGCGCTCGACGCTGAGGGCGCCCGCAACCTTGCCGTCCTTCAAGTACCAGACTGAGAACTCGCCGCCCTCGCGATCGCCGCGCCAGATTTCCTCGTCCCACCCGGCCGCCGGACCGACGTACTCGAGGCTTGCCCAGTCGGCGAGATCGCTGAAGAAGTAGGGGACGACGTCGTAGTCTCGGTTCTCGCCGAGCATGTTGCGGGCAGCGTGCATTCCCTGCTGCATCGCCACGTCCCAGTGCTCGACCCGGATCCGCCTGCCGTGGACGACGCTGTCATAGGAACAGCAGTCGCCGGCGGCGTAAATCCCCTCGGCCGAAGTCTTCGAGCCTCGCGTCGCAGACGATCCCGTCGTCGACCTCGAGCCCGGCGCGCTGGGCGAGCATCGTGTCAGGGCGCACCCCGGCGCCGACCACGACTGCGTCGCACTCGATCGCGAGGCCGCTCTTGGTCAACACCGCTTTGACCCGCCCGTCACCCTCGAAGGCCTCCAGCTCCTCGCCGCCGTGAAACGTAATCCCGTGAGATTCGAGCTTCTCCTGGAACCAGCCGCCGGCGTCCTCGCCGAAGACCCGCGAGAGCGCGACGTCCTCCATCATCACGATCGTGCACTTGACCCCCTTCGCGGTCAGCGAGG
Organism: uncultured Solirubrobacterales bacterium; assembly: GCA_963770315.1. Classification (GTDB taxonomy): domain Bacteria; phylum Actinomycetota; class Thermoleophilia; order Solirubrobacterales; family 70-9; genus VRUE01. Next base: position 891,441 of record CAVYPC010000002.1, on the reverse strand, counting down.
CGGCGACCTCGCAGCCGATGTAGCTGCCGCCCACCAGAACCACGTGCTCGGCCGCCTCGGCATCGGCGCGGATCGCATCGGAGTTGCCGAAGGCGCGCAGGTAGTGGACGCCCTCGTTCTCGGCCCCCTCGACCCGCAGGATGTTGACCATCGCCCCGGTGGCCAGCAGCGCCTTGCCGAAACCGACCTCCTCCCCGCCCTGCAGCTTCGCCGTGCGGGCAGCCGGATCGAGCGACATCGCGTTGACGCCGGTCAGCAGCTCGACCCCGTTCTCCTCATACCAACCGCGCGGGTTGACGTAGGCGTCCTCGCGCTCCGCCTCGCCGCGCATGTACTCCTTCGAGAGCGGCGGCCGTTCGTAGGGCGGCTCGGGCTCGCGCCCGGCCAGGAGGATCGACCCCTCGGCGCCGCGCTTGCGCAGCTCCGCCGCGCAGTGCGCCGATGCCATGCCGCCGCCGATCAGGAGGAAGTCGACCTCGCGGTCGGCCATCGCTCAGCCCGCCCCGTTGCCGCCGGCCGCCGGCCCGAACAGCTCCTTGAGGTCGTCCTCGCGGCCCGGGTCCAGCACGGCGAGCACCTCATCGCCTACCTCCAGCACGGTGTCGGCGTTGGGTACGAAGCCCTTGCCTTCGCGCAGCACGGAGATCAGCAGGCTGCCTTCCGGCATCGAGAGGTCGCCGACGCGGCGCCCGGTGACGCCGCAGTCCTTGCCGAGCAGCATCTCGATGATCTCCAGCTGCTCCTCCTGCAGGTCGAGCAGGTGGACGAGGCCGTACTCGGGAACCTCGTGCTCGAGCAGCCGCAGGATCAGGTCGGTGGCGGAGACCGATGGCTTCACCCCGAGCAGGTCGAAGTGCGGCCGGTTACGCGGGTTGTTGACCCGGGCGATGATCCGTTCGACCTCGTACTTCTCCCGCGCGACCTGGCAGATCAGCATGTTGTCCTCGTCGTCTCCGGTCACCGCGATCACCATGTCGGCCCGCTGGATCCCGGCTCGCTCGAGCACCCAGAGCTCGGAGGCATCGCCGTAGGTGACGTTGTGCTCGAGCTCCTGCTCGACCGTGAGGTAGCGGCGCCGGTTGCTCTCGATCACCGTCACCTCGTGGTTCTTTTCGAGCAGCTCGCGGGCCAGGTTCCAACCCACCTTCCCCGCCCCGACAACGATGATGTACATCTCAGACCGCCTCGCGCCGGGCGCCCTCGCGGACGGCGCTCTCGAGCATGTCGATCGCAACCCTGGTCGGGCAGATCGTGTTCATGCCCTGCTGCCGGTACCACTCGGCGCGCAGCGGGTCGAGGATCCGCGCGATCACCGTCGGCACCTCGTAGCGGCGCTGGGCGATCTGCGCGATCACGATGTTGGTGTTGTCGCCGTTGGTCGCGGCGATGAAAGCATCGGCCTTCTCGATCCCGGCGGCGAGCAGGGCGTCGGTCTCGAGGCCGGTGCCGACGGTGAAGCGGCCGCCGAGATCCTCCCAGCCCCTGTCGAGCCCGACCTCGAGCCGGGTGTGGGACTCGGGATCCTCGTCGAGGCAGGACACTTCGTGCCCCTCGCTCAGCATCGAGCGGGCGACGGAGGAACCGACCCGCCCGCAGCCGACGATCAGGATGAACACGGAATCACCACCGCCGGGAGTCTAGTCAGCGTGCGCGGGCTCGGGTTCGGGCTCCGGCTCAGCCGGGCCCTCAGGCGGAGCCGTGAGCAGCACCTGACATGGCGCCTTCTTCAGCACGTACTCGGTCGCGGCGCCGATCTCGGCCGGCCTGGCGGCGCCGATCCCGCCGAGGGTCGCGCCGCCGCGGATCCTGCTCGGCGGCTCGGCCCCGACCACGATCGCTTCGACCCCACTCCTTCGCGCCGCTTCGACTATCCCGGCGCCGACCTTGCGCGCCCTGGTCACCGACGCGGTCACTTTCACGTCCTCGTACTCTTCACCGATTTCGCGGGCTCGCTCGATCGCGTGCAGCGCCTCCTCCTCCCGCTCCGGCGGCAGCTCGGCGTCCAGCGGCAGCGAGAGCGGCACCTCGAGCACATAGACGATCGCGAGGTGGGTCTCGTCGACTTCCCCGTCCCCCTCCTGCTCGGCGGCCGCTAGCCGGCCGGCGGTGGCAACGATGTCGTCGTCGAGCTCGGTGCCGAACACCGGCACGAGGATGTTGCCGTATTCGACGTCGGGCGCCTGCTTGGTCAACGCCCTCTCGGTGACCGAGACACGCCGCGTCAGCGAAGTTCCCTCGAAGACCTTGCGGTAGACGACGTAGAAGAGGAGGCCAAAGAGCATCCAGCCGCCGCCGACCCAGCGCGCCCGGTCGTGGAAGGCGAGGACGCTGAGGAAGGCGAGGGCGCTGAGCACGGCGGCAAAGAGCGTCGGCAGGGGAATCTGGGCCCCGCGCCAGGAAACGCTCCAGGGAACCCGGAAGGGGCGTTGCCGGTCGGGTTCGGTGATCCGCAGACGCAGGATCGAGAGGTGGGCGATCGTGATCGCCAGCATCGCGCCGAACGCGTAGAGGCCGGCCAGCAGCTTGACGTCGGTCGGCGCGACCAGGCCGATCGCTATCAGGCCGGAGAGCCCGATCGCCACGTGTGGGGTCGCGTAGCGGCCGTTGAGCTTGCCCAGCCAGCTGGGGATCTGGCGGTTGATCGCCAGCGTGTAGATGTGGCGGGAGACGCCGAGCATCGCCGTCGTCGCCGCCCAGAACAAAACCGGGGCGGCCACCAGCGCTACCGCCCAGCGCATCGTGCTCGCCACCCAGGCGGGGTGGTAGGCCGAGACGACGCCCAGCACCGGCGCCTCGACGAATTCCCCCCCGAGCGCGGTTTCCGGCCCCTGTGGCCCGGCGACCACCGGCACCGCCATCAACGCGATCGCGGCCATCCCGGCATAGACGAGGGGCACCGCCACGGCGCCCACCGAGACGATCCGCTTCAGGTCCCGCGGCCTGACATCGATGTCGGGAGCCAGATCCGAGGCGGCCTCGATCCCGGCGTAGGCGAGCATCGCTACGACGGCCGCGTAGACGATGTCCTTGAGGCTGGGATTGGTGAAGAGGTCGATCTGGTCGGTGAGGCGGTCGGGGTGAAAGATGGCGAGCACCCCGACTCCGATCACCGCCAGCTGCAGCGCGATGTCGGCGAGGGCGAGCACCGCCAGCCCCCGGGCCCGTCCGCGCCCGGTCACGTTGAGCACGTTGAGCACGCAGGCGGCGACGATCACCAGCCCGGCGACGCCGATCTCCCAGCCCGGCTCGCTGAGATCGGCGGAGATCGGCTCCAGGTAGTGGGGAACCGAGATCGCCGCCAGGGCGGCGACGATCAGGTAATCGATCAGGATCGCCCAGCCGGCGATGAAGGCGATCAGCTCGTTGAAGGCGTGGCGGGCGAAGCTCGAGGATCCTCCGCGCTCGCGGAACATCGCCCCGCCCTCGACGTAGCTGAGCGTGGTCAGGACGAAGAGCAGCCCCGCGGCGAGGAAGATCAGCGGCGTCAGGCCGAGGCCGCGGTCGGCGACGACTCCCAGGGAGAAGTAGATCGAGAACCCGACCACCGAGTAGACGGCGACGAAGAGGCCGGGCACGCCGAGCCCGCGGTCGAGCAGGGGCTCGATCCGCGCGCGCTCCGGCTGCTCGGGCCGCTCGGGCGTGCTCACCGGCTCATCCGCGAGGCGACCCAGAGCCGCCCGCCGCCGACGGCTGCGAAAGCGAGGCCCATCAGCACGCCGACCGAGAGCGGCCCGCCGCCGTTGACGAGCGTGCTGACGAGGATCACCAGACCGAGGGCGATGAAGACAAGGGAGAAAGTGAGGATCGAGCCACGGTAGATCCGCTCGGGCGAGGACATCCCGGCGATTCTAGGCCAGGACAGGCGCAGCCTCGGCTCCCTGCCCGCTCCTGTCGGAGACGACGATGACGCGGCAGGGGCGCTCGCCGAGAACGGTCTGCAGGGTCTTGTCGTAAAGCGGAGCGCCATTGCGGTACCGCAGCCCGACGACGACCGCCGCGGCGCTGATCAGCTTCGCCTCGTCGGAGATCGAGTAGCCGGCCTGAGCCGGTCGCACGCGCTCGACGTGACCGGTCACGCGCTGCCCGCCGATCAGCTTCGCCTGCTCGATCTTGCTCTGCGCCTCGGCTTCCCGATCGCGCAGGTCGGCGCTGAGAGGCAGATCGGTCGGCACGATCAGCATCGAGTGGATGTGGACGCCGCGGCGCCGCTTCGATGCCAGCTTGACCGCGGTCGCCACCATCTCCTCGGAGAAGGGCTCGCCGTCCTCGAAGGCGACCAGGATGCTTCTGTACTCGATCTCCTCGACTCCGAGCGGCTCCGGCGTAACCACTTTGACCGTCTCGGTCAGCGGCAGTCTCTGGTTGCGGCGATAGAGGACGTAGACGACGATCCCGAACGCCATCCAGCCGAGGCCGACGGCAAGGGTGCGCGGGTTGAGCACCATCACCACGATCCAGGCCGCGAAGGTGCCGAGGCCGCCGAGCACCGCGGTCAGCGGCACCTCGAAGCCGAAAGCGTGGAAGTTGAGCGGCGGCTTCCACGGCCTCTCCTCCCCGGATTTGCGCCGCCGCAGCTGGATCACCGAGACGTGGGCGATGGTGAAGGAGAGCATCGCGCCGAACGAGTACAGCGTCGCCAGGAAGTCGGCCTGCCCGGGGATCAGGGTGATCATCGCCAGGCCGGCGAAGACCATGATCGCGATGTAGGGGGTGCGGTAGCGGGGGTGGACCGCCCGCAGCCCCTCGGGCAGCTGCCTGTGCTGGCCCATCGAGTAGGTGAGGCGGGAGACGCCGATCAGTCCGGCGTTGGTGGCGATCAGCAGGATCACCGCGGCGAGGATGCCGACGTAGAAGCGCAGCGCTTCGGTCAGGCCGCTGCCGAGGCCGAGGTTCTCGACTATGCCGAGGATCGGGTCGCTGGCGAACTCCGAGCCGAGCGCGGTCGTGTAGTGGCCGGCGGCGTCCTGGACGACCGGCATCGCCGACAGGGCGACGACGGGAATCAGCAGGTAAAGGCCGAGGACGGCGGCGACGGTGAGGCCGACGCTGCGCGGGATCGTGCGCGCCGCGTCCTTTGCCTCCTCGGCCATGTTGGAGATCGTCTCGATGCCGGTGTAGGCGATCATCGCGACCGCGACGCCGAGGGCGAAGTCGCTCCAGGTCGGCGCCACGCCGAGGTGGATGTTGTCGACCAGCACCTGGGGGCTGAGCACCAGCACGATGCCGATCCCGACCAGCACCACCTGGGTCGCCAGGTCGGCGACGGCGAGGATCAGGTTGAGTTTCGCCGACTCCTGCGAGCCGCGGATGTTGAGCAGCGCCAGAGCCCCGATCAGGACTGCGCCGCCGATGATGTCGCCAGGAGCTTCCCCCAGCGGCTGCCAGAAGACGGCCAGGTAGTGGGGCACGAAGTAGGCCGAGATCGCGACCGTGATCGTGTAGTTGAGCATCTGCCCCCAGGCGGCGACGAAGCTGACCAGCTCGTTGAAAGCATGGCGGGCGAAGCTCGAAGACCCGCCCGCCTCCGGGTACATCACGGTCGCCTCGGCGTAGGTTGCCGCGGTCGCGGCGAAGATCAGGCCGGAGACGACAAAGGCGATCGGGGTGAGGCCGAGGGCGAAGGCGGCGGTGACGCCGAGGGCGTAGTAGATAGAGGAGCCGACGTTGCCGTAGGCGGCCGAGAACAGGGCACCGACGCCGTGGACGCGGCTCAGCGATTCGTCTCTGGGGATTCGCTGGGCCATCTAGGAGCTGGAGATGAGGGGCATCAGCCCGAATATACGGACGCGCCCGGTGCCCGCTGCACGTGGGCCCGCGTCAGCTCGGCCGGCGTGGCGCAGCCGCAGAGGGCGAGCGTCAGCTCGAGCTCCTCGCGCAGCACCTCGAGCACCCGCCGCGCGCCCATCTCGCCACCGGCTGCGAGCCCCCACAGCGCCGGTCGCCCGACCAGCACGGCGTCGGCGCCCAGGGCCAGGGCGATCGCGACGTCGACGCCACGGCGGATGCCGCCGTCGACCAGCACGGTGGCGCGGCCGTCGACCGCGTCGACCACCTCGGGCAGAGCGTCGGCGCCGGCGAGACAGCGGTCGAGCTGCCGTCCGCCGTGATTGGAGACGACGATCCCGGCGGCGCCGTGCTCGGTCGCCAGCGCCGCGTCCTCGGCGGTGAGCACGCCCTTGACGAGCACCGGCACGCGGCAATCCGCGGCCAGCGCCTCGAGGTCCGGCCACCTGAGCGCCGGTTCCATCAGGTCGAACGTTTCCTCGATCGTCACCGCCCGGCCCGGGCCAAGCGCCGCTTCGATGCTCGGCACGCCGAGCTCGGCGGGGATATTGAAGCCGGTCCGTCGATCGCGCTCGCGGTTGCCTCCACGCGGCGCGTCCACCGTCACCACGATCGCCTCGTAACCGCAATCGACGGCCTCCTCGACCAGCGCCTTGGTCACGCCCTCGTCCCTGAAGCAGTAGAGCTGAAACCAGCGCCGGCCGCCCGGCGCCGCCTCGGCGACCGGGCGGGGTCGCATCGTGGCCAAGGTCGAGAGGCACATCACGGTCCCGGCAGCGGCAGCGGCGCGAGCCATCGCCGCCTCTCCCTCCGGGTCGACCAGCCCCTGATAGGCAACCGGCGCCACCAGCACGGGCATCGAGACCCCGGCCCCCAGCACCTCGGCACCGGTCCCCCACTCGCTCAGCCCAGCCATCATCCGCGGCCGCAGCCGCCACCGCCCCCAGGCGGCGACGTTCTCCCCCAGCGTCAGCTCATCGCCAGCCCCGCCGAAGAAGTACCCGGCGACACCCGCATCCAGCTTCTCAGCCGCCAGCCGCTCGAAATCGGCGACGTTGACCAGATCCTCGATCACGCCGGGACCCTAATCGAGGCAGGGATGGGGTGTCCCTCCCGCTTGCTGGGTTTTTCGCCCGAGGCGTGGCCCTATTGCTCGCGCAAGACGAATGCGCCGCGTACCATGGGCCCCAGTGACGCCCCGAGCAGCATCGCGGTCGTGCGCTGCGAAAGGCCGTTGCGCCCCGCGGCAATGGCCGCCAGCGTGTCGGCGGCGTCGCAGACCATGCAGGTAAGCAGCCACTTTCGCTGGGCGTCTCCCTCGGTCACCAGAAGCTCCCAGGCGAGCGCGACATCTCGCGCGCCCATCAACCGGGATAGGTAGATCGCCAGCGGGTCCCGAGTCATATCGACGCCGAATGCCTTGCCGACAGGGCCGGGGAGCGTCCAGATAGCGACGCCGAACGCCATCCGGCTCGCGATCAAGCTGGTAAGCGCACGGCTTCGTTTCACGGCGGGCACCGTATCGCAAGGTCCAGCCCACGCCGGCCTCAAGTCGCGGCAGCTATGCCAACGAGGCGCGATCCGACTTCACACCGACCAATTCTGGGCGCTGACGAGGAGGGGCAGGGCGCCCTGCCCCTCCCCTCGCCAGACCTAGAAGTGGACGATGGGAATGATCAGGATGGCGACGATGTTGGCCACCTTGATCATCGGGTTGATCGCCGGCCCAGCCGTGTCCTTGTAGGGATCGCCGACCGTGTCGCCGGTCACCGAGGCTTCATGGGCCGGGGAGCCTTTGCCGCCGTGGGCGCCGTCCTCGATCAGCTTCTTGGCGTTGTCCCAGGCGCCGCCGCCGGCGGTCATCGAGATCGCGGCGAAGAGGCCGACGACGATCACGCCGATCAGCAGGCCGCCGAGCGCGTTAACGCTGAGCAGGCCGACGATGACCGGAACCACGATCGGAATCAGCGCCGGCAGAATCATCTCTTTCTGCGCCGCCAGGGTAACGATGCTGACCGTTTTCCCGTAGTCGGGTTTTTCGGTGCCCTCCATGATCCCTGGGTGCTCGCGGAACTGCTCACGCACCTGTTCGACCACCTGACCGCCGGCGCGGCCGACGGCCTCGATCGCAAATGCGGCGAACAGGTAGACCATCATGCCGCCGATGATCAACCCGATCAGCACGTCGGGACTGCTCAGGTTGAAGAGGCTGTTGAGGTCGAACCCAGCCGGGGCCTCCCCGGCCAATTCGCTCTTGAATGCAGCGAACAGAACCAGGGCGGCAAGCGCGGCGGAGCCGATCGCGTAACCCTTGGTCACTGCCTTGGTCGTGTTGCCGACAGCGTCGAGCGGGTCGGTGACGTTGCGCACATCCTCGGGCAGGTCCGCCATCTCGGCGATCCCGCCGGCGTTGTCGGTGATCGGCCCGAAGGCATCGAGGGCGACGATCAAGCCGCAGAGCGAGAGCTGCCCCATCACGGCGATGCCGATTCCATAGATCCCGGCCAGCTCGTTGGCGGCAAGGATCGCCAACGCGAGCACCAACGCCGGGGCGGCGGTCGACTGGAAGCCCTGGGCCAGCCCCTGGATGATGTTGGTCGCGTGACCGGTCTCCGACGCCTGGGCAATCGACTTCACCGGCCGGAAGCGGGTCGCGGTATAAAATTCGGTAATCCCGAACAGCAGCGCCGTCACCGCGACGCCGATCACTGCACAGAGCCACAGGTCGGTGACGCTGACGGCGTCGGCGGCCGTGCTGAGACCCAGCCGCACCGGGTCGCTCATCAGCCAGTCGGTGATCGGGTAAAAGGCCGCGATCGAGAGGATTCCGGAGATGATCAGGCCCTGATAGAGGGCCCCCTCGACCCGGTCCGATTTGGTCCGCACCGAGAGCGCGCCGATGATCGAGGCGATGATCGCGACGCCGCCGATGACCAGCGGGTAGATCGCCACCTCGCGCGAGAAGTCGCCGCCCGAGCCGGTGAAGGTGAGGACGCCGAGCAGCATCACCGCGACCGAGGTGACCGCGTAGGTCTCGAAGAGATCGGCCGCCATGCCGGCGCAGTCGCCGACGTTGTCGCCGACGTTGTCGGCGATCACCGCGGGGTTGCGGGGATCGTCCTCGGGGATGCCGGCCTCGACCTTGCCGACCAGGTCGGCACCGACATCGGCCGCCTTGGTGAAGATGCCGCCGCCGAGCCGGGCGAAGACGGAGATCAGCGAACCGCCGAAGCCGAGCCCGACCAGGGCGTCGACCGCCTCCTTGTCGCTCGAGCCGGTGAGGACGAGGACCCCGTAATAGCCGGCCACGCCGAGCAGGGCGAGGCCGACGACGAGCAGCCCGGTCACCGAGCCGCCCTTGAAAGCGACGTCGAGTGCCGGCGGAACGCCGCCGCGGGCCGCCTCGGCGACGCGGGCGTTGGCACGCACCGAGAGGTTCATGCCGATGAACCCGGTCGCGCCCGAGAGCGTGCCGCCGATGACGAAACCGATCGCGGTCTTGTAGTCCTGCAGGAGCCAGAGCACGATCGCGATCGGCACCGCGACCACGGCGATGATCATGTACTGGCGGTTGAGGTAGGCCTTGGCGCCCTCCTGCACCGCGCCTGAGATTTCCTGCATGCGCTCGTTGCCCGGCGACTTCGCGAGCAGGCGCTGCGTGATGATCAGTCCGTAGACAACAGCGGCCGCCGCGCAGACGAGCGCAACGACGACTCCGTATTCGGTCAAGAAGCTGGTCAAGTTTGGTTCCTCCGGCTGGTTTGAGCGGCGCGGGAGTCTATATGCGGGCGCGGCGGTCGCGTCCGCCGACCCAGCGCAAACGCCTCTAGGCCGCCTGTTTGGCTGCCGTGTAGGTGCGGTGGGTCTCCTCCACCGCATCGCGGTAGACGTCCTCGATCGAGGCGCCGGCGGCGAGCGCCTCGCGCGCACGCTGGGCGCCGTTGCGCTCCGGCAGTCGCGCCTCGATGCCCAGGGCCGAGCGCGCCGGTTCGGTCCACTCGAGCAACCCCTCCAGCGCCGCCCGGGCCTCGACCTCCACCCCGCGGCGGAAATCGATCGTCTTGCCGCTCATCCCGTGGCGGATCGCCCGCCACAGGTTCTCCTCGATCTCGCGGTCGCGCAGCGGCGAGCCGGCGCCGTCGTAGCCGTGCTCGTCGTAGTCGAGCGCGGTCTGGGCGATGCAGGCGGCGATCAGCCCGGCCAGCCCGAACGACTCGTCGCCGCGCGTCTGCGCGTCGCAGATCCGCACCTCGACCGTGCCGAACTGGTGATGCGGGCGGACGCTCCACCAGAGCTGGGTCGACTCGACCACGGTCCCGGTCCGCTGCAGGGTGCCGACGAAGTCGGCATAGGTGTCCCAATCGACGAAGGGGCTGGGAATGCCACAGCGGGGAAAGGTGCGGGTGAAAATCTCGGTGCGCACCGTGTGCAGGCCGGTGTCGTGGCGGTCGAGGAAGGGCGAGTTGGCGGAGGCCGCCAGCAGCAGCGGCAACAGCTCGCGCATCCAGTCGCAGACAGCGATCGCGCGGTCGGCGCCGCGCACCCCCATGTGGACGTGCATGCTCCAGGTGTTGTTGCGCTGCGCGACCCAGCCCAGTTCGTGGCGCAGGCGGTTGTAGTGGGGGGTGTCGATGATCCGCTGGTCGAGGTAGTCCGCCCATGGATGCGTGCCCATGGCGGCCAGCGCCAGGCCCATCCCGTCGGTCAGCTCGAAGAGCCGGGTGCGACGCTCGCGCTGCGCCGCCATTGCTGCCTCGAAGTGGGTGGAGCGACCGGAGCGGATCTCGATCTCAGAGGCGATCAGCTCGCCAGCCGCCGAGCTCGCCAGGATCTCGTCCTTCTGACAGGCGGCATAGAGATCCTCGAAGCGGTGCTCCAGCTCCAGCTTGGCCGGATCGAGGATCGCGAACTCCTCCTCGAGGCCGATCGTGAAGTCAGTCGAGGACTCGAATCTCTCCCGAGCCAGGTCGAGGTCCAGGGACAAGGGTCGGGCTCCTTCTCAGGTCAGGTAGAAGTAGAGCGCGTAGAGGAGGTCGACGGCCGGGCTGGAGGTATGAACCGTCACCTCCGGCGGCACCTGGAGCAGCTGCTCGGAGTAGTTGAAGATGATCTTCACCCCGGCATCGACCAGGCGGTCGGCGACGGCCTGCGCCGCGGCGGCGGGGACGGCGAGCACCCCGACGACTATCTCCTGCTCGGAGACGACCGCCTCGAGCTCGCCGAAGTCCTGTATCTGGAGGCTGCCGACCTGCGTGCCGACGACGGCGGGATCGATGTCGAACATGGCGACGACCTCGAAGCCGTGGTCGGCGAAGATGTCCGAGCTGGCGATCGCCTGGCCGAGGTTGCCAGCACCGAAGAGCGCGATGTTGTGCTGGCCGGAGGTACGCAGGATCTTGCGGATCTCCGCCACCAGCGATTCGACGTTGTAGCCGACCCCGCGCTTGCCGAACTTGCCGAAGCCGGAGAGGTCGCGGCGGATCTGAGTCGGGTTGATGTGGGTGTAGTCCGAGAGTTCCTGCGAGGAGATCGTCTCTCGCCCCATCTTGCGGGCCTGGGTCAGCACCTGGAGGTAGCGGGAGAGCCGCGCCGCGACGCCGAGCGAAAGTCGCTCGCCGTCTCCAATCAGCCCACCTGGCACCTCGAGATCCTCCACGGCCTCCTCAATCATCGGCCCCCACAGTATCGAGCCGGGCCCGAACGGAGGCTTGGTCCAAAGTCAGCTCGGAGACGACCTCGCCGTCCAGCTCGAGCACCGGGATGCGCTCGAGCATCCGTCGCAGCAACGTCTCGTCGCTCTCGATGTCGACCTCGCGCAGGGCGAAGCGATAGCCCTCCTCGTGCAATGCGACGAGCCCCTCCAGCGCCTGCTCGCAGAGGTGGCAGCCCGGGCGCGAGTAGAGGACGAGCTCGGCGCTCACGGCGCGGCGACCGCGGGTCGGCTGCTGGGAAAGGCGTCGTAGGAGAGGTAGTCGGGGTAAGGAAGCGGCGGCGCGAATCGGGCCGCCGAGCCGATCATCGCCGCGTTGTCGGTGCAGAGCTCGAGCGGGACCAGCTTCAGCCGCACGCCGCGCTCCTCGCAGAGCGCCGCCACCGCCTCGCGCAGGGGTCCGTTGGCGGCCACCCCGCCACCCAGGGCCACCGCCTCCCAATCGCCGCGCACCAGCGCCCGCTTCAGTTTCGAGGTCAGCTGCCCGACCGCGGCGGCCTGGAAGCTCGCCGCGAGATCAGCGCGTCGATCGCGCACCCCGTCGGGGCCGAGATCGCGGCAGAGGTAGACAAGCGCCGTCTTCAACCCGCTGAAGCTGAAGTCGAGGCCGGGGTCGCGCGCCATCGCGACCGGCAGCTCGAACGCTCCGGGGTCCCCCTCCTCGGCCAGCCGCTGCAGCGCCGGGCCGCCGGGGAAGCCAAGACCTAACAGGCGGGCAACCTTGTCGAAGGCCTCACCGGCGGCGTCGTCGAGCGTCTGCCCGAGCACCTCGTGGCCGGCGTGGTCGCGCACGCCCGCGAGCAGGGTGTGCCCGCCGCTGGCCACGAGGCAGAGGAAAGGCGGATCGAGCGGCTCCGGAGCAAGGAAGTTGGCGGCGACGTGCCCCTGCAGATGATCGACCGGGATCAGCGGCAGCCGCCGCGGCGCGGCGATCGCCTTGGCCGTGCTGAGGCCGACGAGGAGCGCCCCGATCAGTCCCGGGCCGGCGGTCACCGCCACGGCCTCGATCCGATCGAGCGAGACGCCGGCATCGCCGAGCGCCGAGTCGATCACCGGCACGGCCAGCTCCAGGTGGTGCCGGGAGGCGACCTCGGGCACGATCCCACCGAAGCGGGCGTGCGCCTCGTCCTGTGAGGAGATCAGGTTGGAGAGGATGTTCGGGCCGTCGAGGACCGCGGCGCAGGTGTCGTCGCACGACGTCTCGACCGCGAGGATCAGTCCAGCCACATGATCAGAGCGTCCTCGCCGTTGTCCTGGTAATAGCGAGGCCGCACCCCGGCCGAGCGGAAGCCGAGCTTCTCGTACATCGCGATCGCGTCGCGGTTGGACACCCGCACCTCGAGGGTGAAGGGAAGCTCGTTTCCCGCCTCGGCGACGAGCTCGGAGATCAGGCGACTGGCGACCCCCTGTCGCCGTCGCTCCGGAGCGACGGCGACGTTCATCACGTGCCAGACGCGGTCATAGCGAGAGCAGACCAGGTAGCCGAGCAGCTCGTTGCCCGCGATCGCAGCAAGGCAGATCCCCGTCGGCTTCGAGAGCTCGAGCACGAACATCGCCAGCGACCAGGGCGCCGGGAACGAGCGCCGCTCGATCGAGATCACGCCCGGCAGGTCGCTGTAGGCAAGCCGCCGTACCGGCGGATCGCCGCTCAGCTCACTCGGCTGCTTGGAGAGAGTCTCGCTCACGCCACCGTTCTGCATCGGGGGGCCTCAGGTAGATAGGGGCGACGGAGCCGGACTCGTCCTCGCCGGGCACGACCGCCGCGAGGGCACAGATGTGCCGCGCGGCGACGCGATGCACGGGGTCGGCGTCATCCGGGATCTCAACCGCCCGGCTCTTCAGCTGCTGGCGAAATCGTACCGCGCCCGGGCCACCGCACAGCGCCGCTTCGGGGAGCGCAGGGATCCGCGCGGCGAGCTCCTCCGGGGTTCCGAGCCAAGGCCCCCACAGCCGCCCGCCCTCCGCCGAGAAGGCCGCCGCCCCGACCTCGCCCCGCCGGGCGTCGAGGACAGCGAGGCAGGATCGCTCGCCGGCATTCTCGGCGAGGCCCCTCGCCAGCGCATCCAGGGTGCCGACGCCGCTCAGCGGCAGACCGCGGCTCAGCCCGATCGCCCGCGCCGTGGCGATCCCGACCCGCAGGCCGGTAAAGGAACCGGGGCCGACCCCGACTGCGATCCGCGCGACCGACCCCCAGCCCCCGGCCGCATCAGCCGCCCGCTCGATCTCCGCCAGCAGCGCCGTGGTGTGCTGCGGCCCCCCCTTCTCGGAGAGGCCGAGCAGCGACTCGAAGAGGACGTCGCCGTCGCGGACCGCGCAGACGGCCGTGTCATCGGTCGCGGTGTCGAGACCGATGACGGCCACGTCCCGCTCGCGGCTACTTACCGTGGGGCTTGCCGCTGGACTGGGGAACGACGAAGTGGAAGACGCCTACCCGCTTGCCCTTTACGAACCAGGAAACTTCATGCTCGCCGGGGATGTTGGAGGTGATCTTGTTGACGTAGAGCGTCCCCTTGACCGCTTCCTGCTTGGGCGCGCAGAGGTTTTTCTTGGTTGGGAACTTGACGCACACGGTGTAGAAGACATCGCGATCGTTGCTGCGGAAGAAGGCGCCCTTGTCGCGACCCGTCTGGCAGGTGTGCGCCGGTTTGGCGTTCTGAGAGAGACCGCAGGCGACGTAGTGCCGGAATGGGGCACTCTTGGCGGAAGCGGGTGCGGCGCCGACCACGAGCGCAATGCCCACTCCGATCGCTGCCAGCGTCTTCAGTCCCTTCATCGAGCGCTTCCCTCCTTCGGTTTGCATGCGCGAGCGATGCTACACGGCGCCATCCCCCTCCGAAACACGCTTATTTGCGGGCCGATGCGCTGCCGACTTCGATTTGCCGCCGATCGCCACCGAGGTGGGCCAGGCGCAGCTCGAGCACCCGGCGTCCGGCCAGCTGCGGCTCCGCCACCGCCGGCCACTCGACGAAAGCGACCGAATCGGCATCGAGGTAGTCATCGAGCAAAGCCGGGTCCTCGCCCTCGAGGCTGCCAAGGCGGTAGAGGTCGAGGTGGGAGACGGGCAGCCGGCCGCGGTAGCGCTGACCGATCGTGAAGGTCGGCGAGGTGACGGGCCCCTCGACCCCCAGCGCTCGGCAGGCGCCGCGGATCAGCGTCGTCTTGCCCGCCCCGAGCTCGCCGCTGACGACGACGACATCGCCGGGCTCGAGGCCCACGACGATCCGCGCCCCCACGGCTTCGGTCTCGGCCGCCGAGGAGCTCTGGAGTGTCTCGGTCGCGCTCAACCGAAGAAGTCGAGCTGGTCGTCGGAAGGCCGCGGAGGGTCGGGGACAACCGTCTCCTCGACCTCCTCCTCTTCCTCCGGCTTGGCCCCTCCAGGGGGAGGACCGGCGAGCAGGCGGGGCAGCAGCTCGAAATCGGCCCGCAGCGTCTCCTTGACCGCCGGCGTGCGCAGCGCCGCCGCGGGGTGGAAGAGCGGCAGCAGGAAGACGATGCGCCCGCCCAGCTCGTGCACCTGCGGCGTTCCCCTGACCCTGGTGATCCCGGCGGGGTTCCCGCTCAACAGCTTGGTCGCGAAGTTGCCCAGGGTGCAGACGACCCGGGGCTCGATCAGCCGCACCTGCTCGAACAGGTAGGGGCGGCAGGCCTCGATCTCCAACGGCTGCGGATCGCGGTTCCCGGGCGGGCGGCTCTTCAGCACGTTGGCGATGAAGACGTCGTCGCGCGATAGCCCTATCCCTTCCAGCATCTGGTTGAGCAGCTGCCCCGCGCGGCCGACGAAGGGCAACCCCTGGCGGTCCTCTTCGGCGCCAGGCGCCTCGCCGACGAACATCACCTCGGCATCCGCATCCCCCGCCCCGAACACCGTCTTGGCCCGCGTCTCGTGCAGCGGACACTTGGTGCAGGCCTGCACCTCCTTGTAGAGAGAAACCAACTCCGCCCGCCGCTCCTCGGCCGTCATCGGGCGGATGCTAACCGCGGTTGGACCTCAGGGCAGCGGCTCCCAGGCCCATGACGCCCGCGAAGCCAGACCGTCCTTCTGCTCCAGGTAGCGGCGGAACTCCTGCAGCTCGGCCGGCTCGATCGCGTAGACGTGGTCGGGCTCGGGGAAGCGGTGCGAGCGCACCTCCTCCGCGTAACGGCCGACGCCCTCAACCATCGCCGCGTGGATCTCGGCGTAGCGCTTGACGAATTTGGGCGCGCGCCCGGTCGTGATCCCGAGCAGATCGTGGTAGACGAGGACCTGACCGGCGGTCGCCTGGCCGGCGCCGATGCCGATCGCCGGAATCTCGAGCTTCTCGACGATCACCTCGGCGATCGCCGCCGGGACCGCCTCGAAGACGATCGCGAAGCAGCCGACGGATTGGAGCGCCAGGGCATCCTCGAGCAGCTGGATCGCTCCCTGCGCCGTCTTGCCCTGCGTCTTGTAGCCGCCCAGCGCGGTCGCGGTCTGCGGGGTCAGGCCGACATGCCCCATCACCGGGATGCCGGCACGGACGATCGCCCGAGCCCGCTCGACGGACGTCCCCCCCGCCTCGAGCTTGACCACCTGGCAGCCGGTCTCCTTGACCAGGCGCTGGGCGCTGCAGACCGCGAGCTCGTTGCTCGCCTCGTAGCTGCCCATCGGCAGGTCGCCGACCATCAGCGGCGTGCGCACCCCGCGCCGCACCGCCTTTCCCAGCATCACCATCTCGTCCATCGAGACCGCCTCGGTGCCGGGATAGCCGAGCACGACCATCGCCGCGGTATCGCCGACCAGGACGAGGTCGACCCCGGCCTCCTCGGCAACGCGCGCCGACGGATAGTCGTAAGCGGTGACCATCACGATCGGTTCGCCGGCCTCCTTCATCTCAGCCAGGCGGGGCAGGGTGATCGGCGCTCGCTCGCTCATGAGAGGACCTCCTGCGAGAGCAGCACCTCCGGGTGGCTGTCGACCGCGACCGCCCGGTTGTCGTCGTCGACGTGGACGACGACGGGGGAGTAGGTCTCCAGATCGCTCTCGTCGTAGGCGCCGAAGGAGGCGACGATGATCTTGTGCCCGGGTCGGGTCAGGTGGGCGGCGGCGCCGTTCACCTGCATCGTCCCCGAGCCCGGCTCGCCGTCGATCACGTAGGTGACGAAGCGGGCGCCGTTGTCGATGTCCCAGACGTGGACCTGCTCGTTGGTAATCAGGTCGGCGCTTGCCATCAGCTCGGTGTCGACCGTGATGCTGCCGATGTAGTCGACGTCGCAGTCGGTCACCGTCGCCCGGTGGATCTTGGACTTGAGCATCTGCCTCTGCATTGGATCTGGTCTCCCCTTGGGTTCAGGCCTTCATGGCCGGATCAAGATGTTGTCGATGAGCCGCGCACCGCCCACTCGGGCGGCGACTGCGACTAAGACCGGGCGCCCGTTCAACGCGGCTACCGGCTCCAAATTTTCGGGATCGCGGGCCTCCAGGTACTCCGGCTCGACCCCCGCCACCTCGAGCTCGCGCCGCCCGGCCTCGATCCCGGCGCCCAGCGAGCCCTCGCGGGCAACGCGCTCGACCACGTCGAGCGCTCGCGAGAGCGCCGTCGCCCGCTCGCGGTCCTCAAGACCGAGATAGGCATTGCGCGAGCTCATCGCCAGCCCATCGGGCTCGCGCACGATCGGCAGCGCCTCGATCCGCACGGGGATGTCGAGGTCGCGGACCATGCGGCGGATCGCCGCCAGCTGCTGGGCGTCCTTCTGGCCGAAGTAGGCGACATCGGGCCCGACGGTGTTGAAGAGCTTGGCGACGACGGTGGTGACGCCGCGGAAGTGCTCGGGGCCGCGCCGCGACGGATCGCCGCAGAGGACCTCGGTCACCCCGGCAACCTCGACCGCGGTCGAGAAGCCCTGCGGGTAGACCTCCTCGACCGGCGGCGCGTAGATCAGGTCGACGCCGGCCTCACCCGCCAGCTCGGCGTCGCGCTCCTCGTCCCGCGGGTAACGACCCAGATCCTCGCCGGAGCCGAACTGGGCGGGGTTGACAAAGAGGCTCATCACGACGACGTCGCACTCGGCGCGAGCCGCACACAGCAGCGAGAGATGGCCCTCGTGCAGGTAGCCCATCGTCGGCACCAGGCCGATCGAGCGGCCCTCACGGCGTGGGCCGGCGAGCAGGGCTCGCAGCTCGTCCTTGGCGCGGACGAGCTTGACGCCTGCTCTTGCATGCGAAGGCTCGGTCAGTGCGAGGTTCATTGTGGTCCATGCCTGGTCAGGTCACGGCCGAAGCACGAAGTATAGGCAGCTACCGGCGGAACTCAATGGGCTTGATCACACGGGCCGGGGCGCCCGCCGCGATCGTGCCCTCCGGTAGATCCTGGGTGACGACGGAGTTGGCGCCGATCACGCAGCGCTCGCCGATCGTGACGCCGCTGGTGATGGCGCAATTGACCCCGAACCAGCAGTTGGAGCCGATCTTGACGGGACCCTTGCTGGTGAAGCCCTGCCAGGTGATCGGCGCGTCGGGGTCGTCGAAGCGATGCTCGGCGTCGCCGACGAAGCAGCCGTTGGCGAACATCGTGTGATCGCCGATCTCGATCCGCTCATACGCAGCGAGCATCGTGTTGCGGTTGAGGAAGCAGCCGGCGCCGATCTCGATCCGCGCCTCGGGCGCCAGCGTCAGCCAGCAGCCCGGCTCGAGCAGGGTGCCCTCCCCGATCTTCAGCCGGCCCTCGTCGAGCGCCTCCAGCAACTCGCCCTCGACCGGCTGGCGAACGAAGAAGCCCCCACGAGCCGCATGGCGGGCAAGCCGCCAGCGCCGCAATGGGCGCCGGTTGCGCTCGTACCAGCGGCGCTTCGCCCACCAGAGTCGCCAGGCCCCCAGCTCGCTCACGCGCCTAGCTTCCCAGAAGCACTGCGACATAGACTTTGCCGCGTGAGCGACCTGCGCGGCGGCATCGACCTCGGCGGCACCAAGATCCAGACGGTGATCGTCGACGCCGGCGGGAAGGTGTACGGGGAAGCGCGGCAACCTACGCCCACCGCGGGCGGTCCGGCCAACGTTGCCAGTGCGATGGAGGACGCACTGCGCGAAGCCGCCTCCGCCGCGGGGGTGAAGCCTGAGGAGCTGAGTGGGGCCGGGGTCGGCTCACCCGGCGACGCAAACGAGCAGACCGGGGTCGTATCGACCGCCCGCAATCTGCCGGATTGGGAAGGCAGCTTCCCGCTCGGCGAAACCCTCTCGAAGGCGCTTGGAACCCCGGTGCGGGTCGGCAACGACGTGCAGGTGGCGACCGAGGCGGAGTTCCACCTCGGCGCCGGTCGCGAGTTCCGCAGCCTGATCGGGGTCTTCTGGGGAACCGGGGTCGGCGGTGGGCTCGTCCTCGACGGCAAGCCCTGGCTCGGTCGCGGCGCCGCCGGGGAGATCGGCCACATGGTCGTCAAGCGCGGCGGCGCCAAGTGCCCCTGCGGGCGCAAGGGTTGCATGGAGGCTTACGCGGGGCGAGCGGCGATGGAAGCCGAGGCGCGCCGCGAGCAGGAGGAGGGCCACAAGACCGACCTCTTCAAGCTGATGGAGAAGCACGGCAAACCGCGCCTCACCAGCGGCATCTGGGAGCGCGCTATCGACCACGGCGATCACCTCGCAACGAAGCTGGTCGATCGCGCGATCGAGGCGCTCGGAACGGGTGTTGCCTCGGCCGTGAACCTGCTCGATCCCGAGGCGGTGATCATCGGCGGCGGCCTCGGCATCCGCTTCGGCGAGCGCTATATGGAGCCGCTGACAAGGGAGATGGACAAGCACCTCTTCGTCAACGAGCGCCCCCCCGCGGTTCGGGTCGCCTCGCTCGGCGACCTCGGCGGCGCGATCGGCGCCTCGCTGCTGGTCGACCGCTGAAGCCTGAGATCAGACCGGCCGGGAGACCGTCAGCCCATTTTCTCCGGCGGCGCGACCGAGGCGCTCGTCATAGGTGAAAAAGACGCCAACCTCGTCTCCGAGGGATATAGCGGTCGCCAGATGCAGCGCATCGAGGCTTCGCAGCCCGACGGGCTCCAGCTCGGCGGCGACATCGAGCACCCCGTCATCGACGGGTAGCAATGAGACGCCCTCCATCCATTCCCTGGCGGCGCGTTCGTAGCTGGCGCCGTAGCGAGCACAGGCGCGGAGTGACTCGACCCCCAAGAGGCCGCTCGAAACAAACCCTTCCCACTCGACCAACTCGCGAAGCAGAGCATCTTTCTCCGCCTCGCGAAGCGGCAGCTTCACATATGCGGAGGTGTCCAGATATGCGACCCGGCTTGCTATAGCCGCTCTTCTCGCAGTTCGTCGAGGATCACGCTGCTCGGCGGCCCCACCGCCGGCGGCAACTCGGATGCCTTTGCCAAAGCGACCAGGTCGGCCTTCGGCATCGTCGCGCCCCGCTCGGCGACCAATCGGGCGATCGTCGAATCGGCGGGCCCGGACGGAACCAACCGCGCCACCTCACGGCCATGCTCGGTGACCCGAAAACTGCCCCCCTCCTTTACCTCGTGCAGATAGCGGGACAGGTTCTGTCGGAGCTCGCGAACGCCAACCGAGTTCATGTGCGCCAACGTAGCACATTTTCATGGATGTCGCGTCTTGTTGTCTACACTCGCCCTGCCGCCTGGCGCTGCTGGCGGGCGATCGCGTCGACCAGGACGGCGAGCAGCAGGACGCCGCCGGTGACCATGAACTTGACCGCCGAGGTGAGGGCGAGCAGGTCCATGCCGTTGGAGATCGAGCCAATCACCAGAGCGCCGAGCAGAGCGGTCCAGACCGAGCCGCGGCCGCCGAAGAGACTGGTGCCGGCGATCACCGGGCCGGCGATCGCGAGCAGCAGCAGTTCGCTGCCTCCCGAGCCCTGGTTGACCGCCAGCAGGCGCGACGCCGCCATGATCCCGCCGATCGCCGCCATCGAGCCGGAGATCGCGAAGACCGCGACCCGCACGCCGTTGACCCGGATACCAGCACGGCGGGCCGCCTCGGCGCTACCGCCGACGGCGTAGACGTGGCGGCCGAAACGGGTGCGCTTGACCACGTACTCCATGCCGACGACGAAGGCGAGCAGGATGAGCAGTGCCAGGGGCACGCCGCGGTCGGAGTTGAGGACCGTCACGGCGACGATCGAGATCGCCGCGACGAACACCACCCGCAGCACGAGCGCCGGCACGTTCTCGCCGGCGAGTCCCGCCGCCACCCGGCGCCGGTGGCCGAGCAGGACGACGGCCGCATAGGCGGCGATGACGATCGCGCAGAAGATCCAGCCGACCGCGTCGGAGTAGAAGGTGTTCGCCAATCCGGTGATTTTGGGATCGGTGAGGTTGATCGACCCGGTGGATCCGAGCACTTGCAGCAAAGCCCCTTGCCATGCCAGTAAGCCGGCCAGGGTGACGACGAAGGACGGGATCGCGAAGCGACTGAAGAGAGAGCCCTGAAGTAGACCGATCGCCGTGCCCACCAGGATCGCGGCGACGATCGCCAGATAGGGGTTCCAGCCATGCTTGACGTTCAAGACCGCCATCACCCCGGCAGCAAGGCCACTGACCGCCCCCACCGAGAGATCGATCTCGCCGAGCAGCAGGACGTAGACGATGCCGACCGAGATCAGGCCGATGGCCGTGATCTGCAGCATCAGGTTGGTCAGGTTCTCGGCAGAGAGAAAGCGGTCGTTCTGAGACTGGAAGATGATCCAGATCAGGGCCAGGCCGAGGACGACGCGGGCTGATGCGAGGTCGCCCTGAACCAGGCGCCGCAGGTTGGCGCTCACTTCTCCTCCTTGGAGTTCTCACCGAGACCGGTGATCGCCGAGACGACGTGCTCCTCGGTGGTTTCTTCGGCCTTGAAGTCCCCGGCGGCTCGGCCGAGGCGCAGGACGACGATCCGGTCCGCCACCTCGAAGACGTTCGCCAGGTTGTGGCTGATCACGACGACCCCGAGGCCACGCTCGCGCAGGCGCCCGATCAGCTCCAGCACCTGCTTGGTCTGTGGCACGCCAAGCGCCGCCGTAGGCTCGTCCAGCAGCACGACCCGCGGCTCGCCCAGCAGAGAGCGGGCGACCGCGACCTGCTGACGCTGACCGCCCGAGAGCGTCCCCACCTCGGTGCGCAGGCTCGGGATCGTCACGGCAAGGCTGGAGAGCAGCTCTCCAGCGCTGTGCTCCATTTTCGCCTCGTCGAGTTGGCGCGAGACCTCCCCCGTGCCCGGCGATACCTCCTCCTGCCCCAGGAAGACGTTGGCGACGACGTCGAGGTTGTCGCAGAGGGCGAGATCCTGGTAGACGGTGGCGATCCCGAGTTGAGTCGCGTCCTGCGGCCGCGTGACCTTGATCTCGCGGCCCTCGAAGCGAATCCGCCCCTCATCGGCCGTGTGGATCCCGGCGATCGTCTTCACCAACGTCGACTTCCCGGCGCCGTTGTCGCCGACCAGGCCGACGACCTCGCCGGCGTGGACACTGAAGTCGACCCGGTCCAGAGCCTGGACCGGGCCGAATCGCTTGCTCACTCCGTCGAGCTCGAGGAGTGCGCCGTCGGGGCTCATCGCCTCAGCTCCCGGCGTCCTAGGAGATCCCCGCTTCCTTGCAGGCCTGCTTGTAGGGCCCGGTGCACAGTTCGGACGCGGTGACGAATTCGTCGGCGATCACCGTGCTCTTGACGTTGTCTTTGGTCACGGCGATCGGTTTGAGCAGGACGGACGGCACTTTGACTTTGCCGTTGTCGACTTCTTCGGTGATTTTGTCCTGCGGTACTTCTTCGCCTTCGGCCAGAGCGATGGCGATTTCGGCGCTGATCTGCGCCTCCGGCTGGATTTCCTTGTAGACCGTCATGAACTGCTGTCCGGCGAGGATCCGCTGCAGGCCGGCGACGGTCGCGTCCTGGCCGGTGACGGGCTTTTCGGAGGGGTTGATGCCGGCGCCTTTCAGCGCCGCGATCGCGCCGCCGCCGGTGTCGTCGTTGGCGGCGTAGATGCCGGCGAACCCGTTGCTGCCGAGCGCGGTGATCGCCTGCTGTGCCTCACGCTGGGCGTTTTCAGCCGACCAGCCGGGCGTGTCGTATTCCTTGGCGATCTGAACCCCGGCCGCGTCGAACCCGTTGTGGGCGCCTTCTTTGAAGAGCGCTGCATTGGGATCGGCCGGGTCGCCGTTGATCATGATGATCGGGCCGCTGGTGCTGCCGTCTTCTTTCAGTTTTTTCGACAGCGTTTCGGCCTGCAGTTCACCGACTTTTTTGTTGTCGAAGGAGATGTAGGCGTCGACTTCGCCGTTTTCGATCAGCCGGTCGTAGCTGACCACCGGGACGTTCTGGGCCTTGGCCTTTTCGGCGATCGCTGCTGCCGATTTGGAGTCCATCGGGTCAACGACGAGGACGTCGGCCCCCTGGGTCAGCGCCGCTTCGGCCTGGCTCTGCTGTTTTTCCGCATCGCCGCCGGCATTGCTGTAGAGGACTTCACAGTCTTCGCATTCTTCTTCGACCGCCTTTTCGAAGTCCGGCCTGTCGTCGGACTCGTAGCGGGGCGTTTCGTTTTCGGGAAGCAACAGGGCGATCTTGGCGCCACCGCTGCCGCTGCTTCCACCGCAACCCGCGGCCACGGCGACGAGCGCCAGCAACACACCAAACGCGACTAGAAATCGCTTCAGAGCTGATCGGGACATGAACTCCTCCTTTTTCCAGCCCTGCCCTTACCCGCTTGCCGCGTATTTCACTCTCTACGGTAACGCCCCGGGGTCACCGGCACCAGAGCTTTTAACTCAAGGTGAATCGCTACGCCGCAACGGGCTCGCGACGCTTGCGAACTGAGCGCTTCGGCTTGGCCGGCTCGACCAGCTCGGCGAGGAAGCGGCCGGTGTGGGAAACCTCGACCGCGGCGACCTCCTCGGGGGTACCGGTGGCGATCACCTCTCCTCCCTCTTCGCCCCCGTCGGGCCCGAGGTCGACGAGGCGATCGGCGGTCTTGATCACGTCGAGGTTGTGCTCGATCACGACCACCGTGTTGCCGGCGTCGACGAGGCGGCCGAGCACGTCGAGCAGGCGCTGCACGTCGGCGAAGTGCAGCCCAGTGGTCGGCTCGTCGAGGATGTAGAGGGTGTCGCCGGTGGCGACTTTGGAGAGCTCGGTCGCCAGCTTCACCCGCTGCGCCTCGCCGCCGGAGAGCGTCGTCGCCGCCTGGCCGAGGCGGATGTAATCGAGGCCGACGTCGTGCAGGGTGCGCAGGCGGCGGGCGATCTTCGGCACGTTCTCGAAGAAGACGACCGCCTCCTCGACCGACATCTCGAGCACGTCGGCGATGCTCTTGCCCTTGAAGCGGACCTCGAGCGTCTCGCGGTTGTAGCGCCTACCGTGGCACTGCTCGCAGGGGACGTAGACGTCGGGCAGGAAGTGCATCTCGATCTTGATCTGGCCGTCGCCGCGGCAGACCTCACAGCGCCCGCCTTTGACGTTGAAGCTGAAGCGGCCGGGCTTGTAGCCGCGCGCCCGCGACTCCTGAGTCTGGGTGAAGAGCTGGCGGATGTGGTCGAAGACGCCGGTGTAGGTGGCCGGGTTGGAGCGCGGCGTGCGGCCGATCGGCGACTGGTCGATGTTGATGATCTTGTCGATCTGGCTGAGCCCGTCGATGCCGTCGTGGGCGCCCGGGCGCAGCTTGGCCTGGTGCAGGCGGTTGGCGACCGCGTGGTGCAGGGTCTCGTTGACCAAGGTCGACTTGCCCGAGCCGGAGACGCCGGTGACGCAGCAGAAGACGCCGAGCGGGATCGCGACGTCGATCCCCTTCAGGTTGTGTTCGCGGGCACCGCGCACCAGCAGCGCCCCGCGGGGCTCGCGGCGTTCCGCAGGGACCTCGATCGCCCGCTTGCCAGAGAGGTACTGGCCGGTGAGCGAAGCCGGGTCCCTGGCGACCTGGGCCGGCGTGCCGGCGGAGATCACGTGGCCGCCGTGTTCGCCGGCGCCGGGGCCGAGGTCGACGAGGTGATCGGCGGCGCGCATCGTCCCCTCGTCGTGCTCGACCACGATCACGGTGTTACCGAGATCGCGCAGCCGGTCCAGCGTCCCGATCAGCTTCTCGTTGTCGCGCTGGTGCAGGCCGATCGAGGGCTCGTCGAGCACGTACATCACCCCGACCAGGCTGGAGCCGATCTGGGTCGCCAGGCGGATCCGCTGCGCCTCGCCGCCGGAGAGCGAGCGCGCCGAGCGGCCCAGCGAGAGGTAGCCGATGCCGACGTTCTCGAGGAAGGCGAGGCGTTCGCTGATCTCGCGCACGATCAGCCGCGCGATCGCCCGCTCGGTATCAGTCATCTCCAAGGTGGCTATCCACTCGGCCGCCGCCCGCGCCGAGAGGGCCGTGTACTCGGAGATGCTGATCCCGCCGACCTTTACCGCGAGGCTCTCCGGCCGCAGGCGGGCGCCGTCGCACTGCGGGCAGGGCTGCTCGGCCATGTAGCCCTCGATCCGCTCGCGGTTGGTCTCGGAGTCGGTCTCCTCGTAGCGGCGCTGCAGGTTGTTGACGATCCCCTCGAAGCGCACCTTGTAGGAGCGGCGGCGGCCGAAGCGGTTGGTGTAGCTGACCTGGTGGCGTGCGGAGCCGGTGCCGTAGAGGAATATCTCCTTCTCGCTTTTCTTCAGCTTCGACCACGGCAGCTCGAGGTCGACGCCGTTCTCCTCGGCGACGGCGGCGATCAGCCGCTTCCAGTAGGCGGTGATGCCGCGGTTCCACGGCTGCAGCGCGCCCTCGCCCAGCGAGAGGGTCGGGTCGGGGACGACCAGCTCCGGGTCGATCACCCGCTGGAAGCCGAGCCCATGGCAGCGCTCGCAGGCGCCGTGGGGCGAGTTGAACGAGAAGATCCGCGGCTCCAGCTCGGGGATCGAGGTGCCGCACTCGAGGCAGGCGAACTGCTCGGAGAAGAGCAGCGGCTCCTTGGAGTCGTCGACGAGCTCCACTTCGACCAACCCGGCGGCGAGGCCGGCGGCGGCCTCGACCGACTCGGAGAGGCGCCGGCGCAGGTCGGTCTTCATCACCAGCCGGTCGACGACCACCGAGATGTCGTGTTTGTACTTCTTGTCGAGGACTATCTCCTCGTCGAGGCGGAGCAGGTCGCCGTTCACCTCGACCCGCGAGTAGCCCTCGAGGCGCATCTGCTCCAGCAGCTTCCCGTACTCGCCTTTGCGCCCGCGCACGACCGGCGCCATCACCATGAATTTCGTCCCCTCCTCGAGGGTCATCAGGCGGTCGACGATCTGCTCCTGGGTCTGGCCGGTGATCTCGGCCCCGCACTGCGGGCAGTGGGGCACGCCGATCCGCGCCCAGAGCAGGCGCAGGTAGTCATAAATCTCGGTTACGGTCCCCACAGTCGAGCGCGGGTTGCGCGAGGTCGTCTTCTGGTCGATCGAGATCGCCGGCGAGAGCCCCTCGATCGAGTCGACGTCGGGCTTCTCCATCAGGCCGAGGAACTGGCGCGCGTAGGCGGAGAGGGACTCGACGTAGCGCCGCTGCCCCTCGGCGTAGATCGTGTCGAAGGCGAGGCTCGACTTGCCCGAGCCGGAGAGCCCGGTGATCACGATCAGGGCGTCGCGAGGCAGCTCGACGTCAATGTCCTTCAGGTTGTGCTCGCGCGCACCCGAAATCACGATCCGCTCAGAGGCAGCCACTGTCGGTCGAGTCTACTCAGACGAACAGATGTTCCCTTTCTGACGTTCCTGGTAGCAGAACTGCTACCGTCAGACTCGTGACGACTATCCCCCAGAAAGAGCTGCGCAACAACGTCGCCGAAGTCCTGCGTCGGGCCGAGGCAGGCGAGGAGTTCACGATCACCGTCTCCGGGCGCCCGGTGGCGGAGCTGGGTCCGCACCGCCGCCAGTGGGTGCCCAGCCATGAGCTCAAGGATCTCTGGGATGCGCCTCCGGATCCCTCCTTGATGAAGGACCTGGAGGCGATGGGCGGCGATCTCGTAGATCCCTGGTCGGACTGACCAAGTGCCGGCCCTCCTGCTCGATACCTCGGTGCTGATCGCATCGGAGATCGACCCGGACGAGGACACTGCGATAAGCGTCGTATCTCTCACAGAGCTGCACTTCGGGGTGCTCACGGCTGGCGACGACGAAGCTCGCGCCCGGCGAACGCGTCGCCTCGGCCTGGTCGAGCGGCACTTCGACCCCCTTGACTTCAGCGCGGAGGTTGCCCGTGAGTGCGGCCGGTTGCATGCCGCGGTTACCCAACGCGGTGGCAAACCCCGACGTCGGGCGCTCGATCTGGCAATCGCCGCAACGGCAAACGTGCATCGCATACCGCTTGTCACCTACAACGTCAAGGACTTCAAGATCATCGACGACCTCGTCAAACTCGAGGCTCTGTAGAGCAGCTTCTGCTCAGCGCCCGATCGACTGCTGGTACAGCGTGAAGCCGATGCCGGAGCAGACGGCAGCGATGATCCAGAAGCGGAGCATGATCTTGGTCTCCGACCAGGCCATCATCTCGAAGTGGTGGTGCAGCGGCGCCATCAAGAGGACGCGGCGGCGGAAGGTCTTGAAGGAGAAGACCTGGATCGCGACCGAGAGGGCCTCGATCACGAAGATGCCGCCGATGATGATCAGCAGCACCTCGGTCTGGGTCATCACGGCCAGGGCCCCGATCGCGCCACCGAGCCCGAGCGAGCCGGTGTCCCCCATGAAGATCGAGGCCGGGAAGGCGTTGAACCAGAGGAAGCCGACGCAGGCGCCGACCAGGCAGGCGGAGAGCAGGGCGAGATTCTGCTGCTCGTTGGTGACGAAGCAGATCGCCGTATAGGCGAGCAGGACGATCGCGCAGGAGCCGGCGGCGAGGCCGTCGAGGCCGTCGGTGAGGTTGACGCCGTTGGAGGTGCCGGCTATCACCAGGAAGACGAGGACGAAGTAGAGGACCGGGCCGAGGTCGAGGCTGGCGTCGCCGATGCGGAAGAAGAGGGTCGGCTCGAGCCCCACCTCGTGCCGCGCGACCCACCAGAGCCCCAGCGCGAGGAAGACCTGAAAGAGGATCTTCCAGCGCGCCGAGAGGCCAAGCGAGCGCCGTTTGACGATCTTGATGAAGTCGTCGACGAAGCCGAGCGCGGCGCAGCCGATCGCAACCCCGAACACCGCGAGGCTCTGCGCGTCGCGATCGGACAGGACCAGGTAGGGGACGCAGATCGCGGCGAAGACGATCAGCCCGCCCATCGTCGGCGTGCCGGCCTTGGCGTGGTGCTCCTGCGGGCCGTCCTCGCGGATGTGCTGGCCGAACTCCTTCACCCGCAGGTACTCGATGAACTTGGGGCCGAGGAAGATGCAGATCAGCATCGCCGCCATCCCGGCGATCAGCACCTCGCCCATCAGAGCAACTCCGCCAGCGCCGCGGCGACGCCCTCGAGACCGGCCGAGCGCGAGCCCTTGACCAGGACCGTGTCACCCGGCTCGAGCTGGGCGGCGAGCAGCTCGGCCGCCTCGGCGGGATCGCCGACCAGCTCGTCGGGGTCGTACTCGCGGGCGGGCTCCCCCACCCCGACCAGGAGGTCGACGCCCTCGCTGCGCGCGTGGATCCCGACCTCGCGGTGGTAGGTGGGTGCGCCCGGGCCCAGCTCCGCCATCTCACCGAGCACGGCGATGCGGCGCGTCCCCTCGATCGACGCGAGGTGATCGAGCGCCGCGCGCATCGAGACCGGATTGGCGTTGTAGCAGTCGTTCACCAGGACGATCCCGTCACCAAGCTCGAGGCGCTCGCCCCGGAAGCGGGAGAAGCCTATGTTCGCAGCGCGGTCGGCCATCCCCTCGAGCGGCGCGCCGAGCGCGACCCCGGCACCGATCGCGGCGAGGGCGTTGGTCAGGTTGTGGCGCTCCGAGAAGGGGAAGTGGAAGCGCGCCTCACCCACCGGAGTCGACACGAGGGCCTCCGTCACCCCGTCGTGGAGTCGCCGCTCGACCGCCTCGACGTCGCCCCCCGGGCCGAAGCGGAGCAGACGCGGCGCCGCACCGAGATGCGGCTCGAGCTCCGCCGCCGCGACGGGGGCCACCGCGGTCCCGTCGGGCGGCAGCGCGGCGAGGATCTCGGCCTTCGCCGCGGCGATCGCCTCGATCGAGCCGAGCAGCTCGACGTGAACCGGGCCAACGTTGGTGATCACGGCCACACGGGGCTCCGCGATCGCCGCCAGCTCGGCGATCTGCCCGGGGCCCCGCATCGCCATCTCCAGCACCAGCAGCTCGGTGTCCGCGGGCGCTTCGAGCAGGGTCAGCGGCAGACCGATCTCGGTGTTGAGGTTCTCCTGGTTGGCGTGAACGCGGCCGGGCAGCAGCGCCCGCGCGATGTCCTTGACCGAGGTCTTGCCGACCGAGCCGGTGACGCCGACGACCGGGACGCCAAGCTCGCGGCGCCAGGCGCCCGCCAGGCTCTGCAGCGCGACGAGCGGATCGTCCACGGCGAAGACCCAGCCCGGAGAAGGAGCGCGTTCGTCCTCTGTACCGCTATCCGGGACAAAGGACGAACGCGCCACTGTTAACCCGACAACCGCGCCCCAGGCGCCGCCCGCGAGAGCCGCCGGCGCGAACTCGCCGCCGTCGACCCTCTCGCCACGCAGGCCGAAGAAGAGGTCCCCCTCCCCCGCCTCGGCGGAATCGATGACGCCGCGCCGCGGATGGCCCGACTTGCCCGGCACGAGGATCTCCGCCCCCATCGCCGCCGCAATCTGCTCGGCGCTCAAATTCACAGCCGCCGCAGCTCCTCGCGCGCCACCTCGCGGTCGTCGAAGGGCTGCTTGCGCCCGTTCTCGAACTCCTGCCCCTGCTCATGCCCCTTGCCGGCGATGACCACGGTGTCGCCCGACTGCGCCCGCGACAGCGCCAGCGCGATCGCGGCGCGGCGGTCGACTTCCGCCTCGACCCCATCGCGGTCGTCGATCCCGGCGAGGATCTCGGCGACGATCGCCTCCGGATCCTCGGAGCGCGGGTTGTCGGAGGTGACAATCGCCAGGTCCGACAGCGCGGCGCCGGCGCGACCCATCTGCGGCCGCTTGCCGCGATCTCGGTCGCCGCCGGCGCCGAAGACCGAGATCACCCGACCCTTGCTCAGCCGCCGCGCCGCCCGCAGCACGTTCTCCAGGGAATCCGGGGTGTGGGCGTAGTCGACGAGAACGGCGAAGGGCTGCCCCTCGTCGATCGGCTCGAAGCGGCCGGGTGGAGGCTCGGCCTGTGCCAAACCGGCTATCGCGGCATCCGAATCGACTCCGAGGGAGATCGCCGCGGCGTAGGCGCCAAGCGCATTGGCGACGTTGAAGTCACCCGGCAGTCGCGTCTCAATCCGGAGGTCGGCCGCCCTGAGGTCGGCGTCACCACCCTCCGCCGAGAAGGTCAGGCACTCGAATTCCTCGGCAAGGCGGCGCCCGTAGGCGTCGTCGACATTGACGATCGACGTGCCTGGCTCCATCTCGAACAGCAGCCGCTTCGAGCGGAAGTAGTCCTCCATGTCCGCGTGGAAGTCGAGGTGGTCCTGGGTGAGGTTGGTGAAGAGGGCGACGTCGAAGTGGATCGCGTCGGCCCGGTGCAGGACCAGCGCGTGTGAGGAGACCTCCATCGCGCAGGCACGGTCGCCGCCGTCCAGCATCCGCCGGAAGGCCGCCTGCAGATCGATCGCCTCCGGCGTCGTCCGCTCGACCTCTTCCTCCACCCCGCCGACGACCTGCTTGACCGTCCCCAGCAGCCCGCACTGCCTCCCAGCCGACTCGAGGATCTCGCGCAGCAGGAAGGCCGTCGTCGTCTTCCCATTGGTCCCGGTGATCCCGGCAACCTCCAACTCCGCGCTGGGATCCCCCCAGAACCGCGCAGCGATGGAAGCCATCGCGGCCCGAGCGTCACCGACGACGACCTGGGCCACGTCGAGCGAGGAAAGCTCCCGCTCCACCACCAACGCCGAGGCCCCCGCCTCGACCGCAGCGGCCGCGAACTCATGCCCATCGACCTTCTCCCCGGGAACGCAGAAGAAAAGCGTCCCGGGTTTCACCCCGCGACTGTCGTAAGCAAGCTCACTCACCACAACGGAGCCATCGCCAACGATCCGAGCAAACCCAGCTACGCCAGCGAGCTCTTCCAATCTCACGATGGCGATTCTAGGTATGACGCGGGCGGCGGCAGCGGGGTCCGGGCAGGGGTGAAGCGTCTTGTACTTTTTCGTCACCAGCGACCGGGCGCCAGCAACAGGGCGATCCACCGAAAAAGTTAAGCGGAACCCCTGCCCGGACCCCGCCCCTCCACCGGCTCATTCCTGCGGCACCCCGAGATAGGGAAGAGCAAACGCGGCGATCTTGCCGAACGCCGGCGCCGCCACCGACCCACCGTAGATTTCCCCCTGCGGCTGATCGACGACCACCGCGACCAGCAAGCGCGGATCCTGGGCCGGAGCGAAGCCGATGAAGGAAGCGATGTACTTGGTGTCGGAGTAGGTCCCGTTTTCGGCCACCTGCGCGGTCCCGGTCTTGCCGGCGAGGGTGTAGCCGGGGACGCTGACCTCCGAGGCCGTACCGCCCGGGGCGAGCACCCCCTCGAGCATCGTCCGCACCTGTTCGGCGACGGTTGGGGAGATCACCCGATGCCCATGCGGCTCGCTGACGGCTTCGTCGCCGACCTTCTCGACCAGCTGCGGCGGGCGCAGCATGCCGCCGTTGGCGATCGCCGCGTAGCCGGCGATCATCTGCATCGGCGTCACCCCCAGCCCCTGGCCGATCGGCAGGTTGCCCATCGTCGAGCCCGAGTATTCGTCCAGCGACGGCACGAGCCCCTGTTCCTCGGCGGGGAACTGGACCCCGGTCGGCCGGCCGAAGCCGAAGCGGTTTATCCAGCGGGAAAACTTCTCGCTGCCAACCTTGAGCCCGATCGTCGCGGCGCCGACGTTGGATGAGTGGGAGAGGATTTCGGCGACGCTCAGGGTCACCGTCGGTCGCGGCTCGGCGTCTTCGATGATCCGGTCGGCGACGTGAAGCTGCGGCGGCAACGTGAACATGGTGTCCGGAGTGACCAACCCTTCTTCCAGCGCCGCCGACACGGTGAAGGCCTTGAAGGTCGAACCGGGCTCGTAGGTGAAGCCGGTGGCCCGGTTGATCAGGTCTTCGGGGTCGGCGTTTTCCAGGTCGGAGGGATCCACGGGCGGCCAGTTGGCCATCGCCAGGACCTGCGAGTTGTGCGGATTCATCACGATCGCCGTGGCGCCCTTCGGTGCGTAGGTTTCGCCGACTTCGCCCAGCGCCTGCTCGGTCTCCTTCTGGATCGCGGGATCGAGCGTCAGGCGCAGGTCTTCGCCGTCGCTGGCTTCCTTCACCGTTTCCAGCCGGATCGGCTGCCCGAGCGCGTCGTTGACGACCCTGCGCTCTCCATCGGTGCCGTGCAGGACCGAGTCCTCGCCCATCTCGAGCCCGGTAAGGCCCTGGTTTTCCTCGCCCACGGCGCCGATCGTCTGCGCCGCCAGGTCGCCCTGCGGGTAGGTGCGCCTGCTGTCCGGGAGCTCGCCGACCCCCGGTAATTCGAGCCGGGCGACGCGCGCCGCGCTGGGCACGTCGACCTTGCGCGCCACGTAGGCGAAGCCCGAGTCTTCGGTGAGGCTCTTCAGCACTTCGTCTTCCTTGAGGCCGAGGATCGAAGCCAGTTTCTCCGCGGTCTGGCGCGGCTTCTTGACCTGGTAGGGCGTCGCGTAGATCGTCTTCGCGTCTTCGGAGACCGCGAGCGGATTGCCGAAGCGGTCGAGCACGCTGCCGCGCAGGCCGGGGACGGTGACGACCTCGGTCTGCTGGTAGGCGGCCTCGGAGGCGAGCTTCGCACCCTGCACCCCCTGCAGCCAGAAGGCGCGACCGGCGATGACGAGGAAGCAGAGCAGGAAGCCGGCAAAGAGGAGGCCGATCCTGCGCTCGATCGTGCGCATCTGCCTCAGTACGCCGTTTCGGCCGCCGCAAGACGGGCCGCCGCGGTCTCGACGTCGCGTGGGCTCGCCTGCACCGAGCCGACCTGGTCGACGGCGGCCGCGCTCAGGCCCAGCCCAGCAGCTTCGTGGCGGATGCGACTGGCACCGGACTTCTGTGCGTCGCGACCGCGCAGAATCGAGTTCTCTTCGTCCAGGGCCTGGATGTTCTGGTCGATGTGACCGGCGCCGGCGGCGAGGCTGAGCGTGATCACGTTGAGCGCGACGATCCCGACCAGCAGCACGCCCAGCACCGCGATCCAGGCACGACCGCGGGTCATCCGCACCATCAAGCTCGAATCGGGCAGGCTGCGGACAGCGCTCGCGGTGCCGACCGCAAGCGGGATCAGCTGACCCCCCGGGCGACGAGCCGGCGCTTTGCGGCGAGCCGGCGCCGACGGGCGGGCGGGTGCCCCGCGGGCCGGAGCTTTGCGCGCCGGGGCGACGGCGAGCGCCGGTTTTTTGCGGCGCGGAGCACGGGCCGGGGCAGCAGCGGACCTGCGTGCGGTCGCCGCGGCGGCCATCAGGCGACGCTCCCGGCGGCCTGGGCCTCGGCGATCTTCACCGCGGCGCGCAGATGGGCGGACTTCGAGCGCGGGTTGGCGGCGACCTCGGCGGCCTCCGGCGCCACGGCGCGCCGGGTCAGCAGCTCCGCTTCGGGCTCGCGGCCGCAGGCGCAGATCGGCAGCTCGGGCGGGCAGACGCAACCGCGGGCGCGCTCGGCGAGGAACCGCTTAACACGGCGATCCTCCAGGGAGTGGAAGGAGATCGCCGCGAGGCGGCCGCCGACCGGCAGCATCGACCAGGCGGTCGGCAGCGCGTCGTCGAGCGAGTCGAGCTCGCCGTTCACGGCGATCCGGATCGCCTGGAAGGTCCGCTTGGCCGGGTGGCCACCGCCGAAGCGGGCGGAGGCGGGCATGCCGGCCTTGACCGCGTCCACCAGCTCGGCGGTGGTCCGCAGCGGACGCCGGCGCACGATCTCGCGGGCGATCCCACCCGCGTAGCGCTCCTCGCCGAAGTGGCGCAGCGCCTGGGCGATTCTCGACTCGGGCCACTCGTTGACGAGGTCGGCGCCGCTGAACTCCTGCCGCGTGTCCATCCGCATGTCGAGCGGGGCGTCGTATGAGTAGGAGAAGCCCCGCTCCCTTGCGTCGACCTGCATCGAGGACATCCCTAGGTCCATGAAAACCATGTCTGGGCGGACGCCTTCGCCGCGCAGGGTGCGGAGACCTGCCGAGTAGTCGCTGCCGAGGAAGCGAGCTCGACAGGGAGCCTCGGCGGCGAAGCGCTCGAAGCGGGGCTCCGCGGCGGGGTCGCGGTCGATCCCGATCAGTGTCCCCTCGGCGCCTATCGCCGCGGCGATACGCCGTGCGTGACCGCCACCGCCGAAGGTGCAGTCGACGGCGGTCTGGCCCGGCTCGGGGGCAAGCAGCGCGGTCAGCTCGGGGGCGAGGACTGGATCGTGCTCGGTCGGCATATAGATAAGGGTTGCGCTCTCGGCGACGGAAACGGGTGCTCTCTCCGCGTGGGCTCGCATCTCACGCAGGCGCTCCGTTGGAGGCGAGCCCCTCGGCGATCTCCGGGGCGGAGGCGTCTAGCTCCTCCTCCTGCTTCGCCCAGGCCGCGGCATTCCAGATCTCCAGGTACTCGCCGGCGCCGATGACGACGCAGGGCCCGGAGAGGGCGGCGTGTTCGATCAACGGCCTGGGAACGCGGATGCGACCGGCCGAGTCGAGCTTCTCGTCGAAGGAGCCGCCGTGGAAACGACGGCGCAGGCTGCGTGCGTCCTTGCCGAAGGGGCTGTGCGGGGAGAGGAAGCGGTCGGACAGCTGCTCGAACTCCTCGGTCGTGTGCACCCAGACGCAGGGGTCGAAGCCTTTCGACAGAACAATGCCGTCGGAGAGCGCGGCCCGGAAGCGAGAGGGAACCGTGAGGCGATCCTTGGAGTCGAGACTGTGCTCGTAGAGACCCCGAAATGCCATCCCGTCGGTTCCTTTCTGCGGCCTGGCAAAGAGTTAGGACCGGAGTGATGAGGTGGGAGGAGCCTCACCACCCCGGTCCTGGGCTTCAACTCGCGGCCACAGTACCCCACTTTCCCCCACTTTGCAACACGACCCCAAACAAGCGTCCCATTCCGCAAGGCCAGTTGCAGGCCCCGTTTGCGCTGAGACTGCATTTACCGTCGCTATGCGGAGGCAAATGCGGCTTCACTCGTGGGGCGATTAGGGTGGCGGCATGACGAGCGGGCCCGAAGACGCCGCCCCGGCCCCCGACGATGCCAACGACCTGCGCGGCTTCCACTTCAAGCGGCTGCTGGGCAGGCCGCTGACCTGGATCCTGCTGGCGATCTTCGCCGTCGCAGCGGGAGCCGCCGGGGCGGCCCTGGTGGGCCCGGCGGTCGGCGCCGCAGCGGCGATCGGCACTCTCCTGCTCGGTCTGCTGATCGTCTTCGCAATCGCCGACTCGCGGGCCGAGGACGCCTTCTTCGCTGCCTACGCAGGCCAGCGGGGCATGTCGCTCTCGGGCAAGGGGCCGCTGCCAGCGGCCACCCCGCTGCTGCGCAAGGGCGATGACCGCTATGCCGAGCGCGCCCTGAGCGGACCGCTCGCCGATGGAGTCGAGGGCATCCTCGCTCTCTATACCTACGAGGACGAGACGACCGACAGCGAGGGCAACCGGCAGACCAACTACTACCGCTACACCGTCGGCCTGATCGAGGTGCCGGAGTGCGCCGACTTCGTCCCCGAGCTCTACTGCCAGCGACAAGTCGGGCCTGCGCGCCCTGGAGAAGTTCGAGGACGTCTTCCGCCGCTCCAAAGAGCGGGTCAAGCTGGAGAGCGAGGCGCTCGACGAGCGCTACGAGATATTCGCCGGCAAGGCACAGGACCCGAACCGCCTGCGCCAGCTCTTCTCCCCCACGTTCATCGTCTGGCTCGCCGACTCCGCGCCGAAGAAGTTCGCCTTCGAGCTCGTCGACGGCACTCTCTGCTGCTACGTCCACGGCCACGAGAAGGGGGCCGCCGAGCTCGACACGATCCGCGCCGCCTCGGCCTCCGTGGCCAGCTGTCTTCGCGAGGAGTCCCTGGAGTAGCCAAGCTGCCCAGCGCCGCGAATCCTCCGAAAGCAGTCGATCCGCCCGGCGCGGACGAGGTGGGCTCGTTCAGGAGTGCCGCTCCTCGCGGAACATCTTGAGTGCGTGCGCGCCGGCCGGATGCGCTCGCAGTTCGCGAACCGTCGCGGCCATCGCAGCCGGGAGCGCCTCTGGCTGGGGGAGCGGCACTCCGTACTCGGGCGGCATCAGCACCGCCGCGGCCAGCGAGGCGAAGGTCAGGTCGGCGGCGCTGAAGCGCTCGCCACAGAGGTACGGTCGCCCGTCGTCCAACCGTTCGGCGACCCCGTCGAAGACCGCATGCACCTCAGCCTCGGACCGCGTGGCGGTGGCCGGCGTGACGTCGAGGTAGCGGTCGATGATCCGCGTCGCCACCGGGTATGCAAACGGCAGCGTGCGGCGCTGCCAGGTGGGCACGCCCGTGCACCCATAGGCAACCGCAATGTCGCGACGCCCTCTCAGGCCGTTGTACATCCACCTACGCCCCTCCGGTCCCAGTCGCGCGTCGAAGTCGAGTTCCAGTGCCCGGACCTCGGCGGCGGTGACGGGGTCGTCGGGGAACAGGCCGCGGTGTGGCGGTGCATTTGCGCTGGCCTCCTCGACGATATCCGCAGAATCGGTAAATACCCGACCTCCCCAGACGAGTACGGGCGCGGTTTTCTTTCCGCCAGCGCGGGCGACTGGGATCCAGTGGAGCACCTGAAGGTGCGCTCGCTCCTGGTAGCTGACACCTGCCCGGTCAAGCGCCCAGCGAGCCTTCTCGCAGTAGTGACTGATCGGAATCGTGATCAGAACCGGATCCTCGATCATTGCAACATTATGCCTGGCGATAGCGGGGGAGTCCCTGGAGTAGCCAAGCCGGCTTTATGAGAAGCCGCTGAGCAGGATGTCGGCGTTGGCGATCAGCGCCGCGGCGATCATCAACAGGACAGAGGGAACCAGGACGAGGGCGACCACGAGCTGGATCTTCGGCGCGGCGCGGGCGGCGCGCTCCTCGACGCTCCGCCGCTGGTCGCGGCGCAGCGAGGCGGACTGACGGCGCAGCTGATCGGCGAGCGGCGAGCCGAGGCGGCGCGAACGCTCGATCGAGGCGCAGAGGGTCGCGATCTCGCTGCCGGGGACACGCTCGCGGAGCCCCTCGAGAGCTTCCGGCAGGGGCCGTCCGCACTCCAGCTCGGCGACGGCGATTCGCAGCTCGTCGGCAAGCGGGCCGTTGCCGGCGCGCGCGATCTCAGCGAATCCGGCTGCCGGGTTGCGGCCGGCAGCCGAGCCGATCGCGATCAGGTCGAGGGCGTCAGGTAGCGCGCCGAGAAGGCGGCGACGGCGACGGCGCGCCTCGCGCTCCAGCAGCGCGTCGGGCAGAACGAAGCCGGCCGCTGGCATCGCGATGGCGACGAGCAGCGACGTCCGACCGGGCGCCGCGGGCGCGGCCGCAAGAGCCGCGATGCCGCCCCCCAACGCCGAGGCCAGCTTCGCGAGCAGCAACGCCTCGAGGCGCAACCGCGACTCGAGGCCGGCACGGCGCAGGCGCGCAGGCAGGTTCAATCGCCGTGCCGCGAGGAGGGCGGCGGCGCTCACTCGACCACCCGCGAGAGGCGCCGGATGGCGACGAAGCCGACCGCCTGCAGCGCGGCGGCGAGCGCCAGCAGCAGCGCCGATGCCGGCGCCCCCAGCACCTTGGCGAGGAAGCCCGGCTGGATCAGCTCGGCGAAGAGCGCCCCGCCGCTCGGCATCGCGACCACCAGCAGGCCGGTGAAGCGCGCCTGGGCGGTTGCCGATTTCGCCTCGTCGGCGGCGCGGTCGCGCTCGGCGGCGCCATCCGCGAAGCGACGCAGCAGCCCCGCCAGGTCCCCGCCGGCCTTCCGTTGACTGAGCAGCGCCGCGGCAAGGGCGTCGACCCGGGGGGAGCGCATCCGCAGCCGCCACCCCTCGATCGTCTCGACGGTCGACGCGCCCAGCTCCAGCTCCGCCCCGAGACGAGCCAGCTCGACCGCGGCCGGGCCATCGACCGAGGCCGTCGCCGCCGGCAGCGAGGCGCGGAGCGAACGGCCGGCGGCGAGCGAGTCGGCGACCGCCGCCGCAACCTCGGGGAGGGCGCGCTCGACGGCGCGGCGGTAGCGACGGCGGCGGCTCGACACCGCCCAGCCGGCCAGCGCGGGGCCGGCGACCGCCAGCGGCACCGCCGCGGCCGCGCCGGCCAACAGCCAGCCACCGACCAGGGCCGCGCCGGCACCGACGGCGGCGAGCCGCCGGCGCTCCAGGGTCGAGGGCGCGTAGCCCTCTTTCCCAGCCCTGCCCAGCGGCTCCAGGGCGAGCCGCAGCCAGCGCGCCACGGCCGGGGTCGCCAGCACGGCTTCGCGAGCCGCGAGCGCACTCAAGCCACCCGCGGCCGCGCCGGCCAAAGGCAGCAGCGGGCCGCCGGGGTCGGTCACCCGACCGCCCCCACGTCGGCGATCTCCGTAGCCCGGCGGGAACCGTCGGGCAGGCGCTCGAGGTGGACGACGAGGTCGATCCCGCGGCGGACCTGCGTTGCGATCGCCTCATGGGGAAGCCCGAGACCCGCCATCAGCGCCAGCGTCTCCAGCCGGGCGAGCGCATCGGCGGGGGAGTTGGCGTGCACGGTGGAGAGCGCGCCGCGGTGTCCCGTATTGAGCGCCGTGAGCAGATCCAGCGCCTCGGCGCCGCGTACCTCGCCGATCACGATCCGGTCGGGCCGCATCCGCAGCGCGTTGCGAAGCAGGTCGCGAATCGTCACCTCCCCCCTTCCCTCGATCCCGGCCGGCCGGCTCTCCAGGCGCACGACGTGCCGCCCCTGCAGGCGCAGCTCGGCCGCGTCCTCGATCGTCACCACCCGCTCCCGTGGGGAAACGAAACCGGAGAGGGCGTTGAGCAGAGTCGTCTTGCCGGAGCCGGTACCGCCGCTGACGAGGACGCTGCGTCGCTCGCCGACGGCCTCCTCGAGCAGGTGGAGCTGGTCCTCGGTCAGCGTTCCCAGCTCGACCAGCTCGCGCGGTCCCGGGCGGACGGCGCCGAAGCGCCGGATCGAGAGCGCCGGCCCGTCGATAGCCAGCGGCGGGATCACCGCGTTGACCCGCGAGCCGTCGGCGAGCCGGGCGTCGACCATCGGGCTGAGCTCGTCGATGCGGCGACCGAGCGGGGCGAGGATCCGCTCGATCGCATTGCGCAGCTCCTCCTCGTCGGCAAAGCACGCCTCGACCGCTTCGATCCGCCCCGCGCGCTCGACGTAGACCCGGTGCGGCCCGTTGACCATCACCTCCTCGACCGTGGGGTCGCCAAGCAGGTCCTCCAGCGGCCCGAGCCCGACCGTGTCGCGCAGCACCCGGGCCACCAACGCCTCGCGATCCTCGGCGCCGAGCAGTGCCGCCTCCCCCTCGACCAGCTCGCGCACCTGCAGGTCGAGCCCGCCGCCGGGCCCCGCGCTCGACGCGGCCGCTTCGCGGCGCATCTCGACCAGGCGGGCCCGCAGCGAACCCGCCAGCTCCTCCAGGTGCCGCTGTCTCGCTTCCACTGAACTAGCCGCCCGGCAGCAGCGTCACCTTGCGGGCGAAGCTCTCGGCGGCGATCAGCCGCAATGCCTGGCCCCTCGTCAGTCCCAGGGTCGCCGCAGCCGTCGTCCCCGGCCCAGGGCCTTCGGCGCCCGGCCTCAGCGCCAGCAGAGGGACACCGGCTGCCGCGACGTAGGTTCGACCCGGACCCGCACCGGCCGGTTCGCTGGTCACCACCACGTCCACCCTCGAACCGGACGCCGGGCCGGCGGACAACAATGCATCCGCGCCGCTGACGGCGATCTCGACCGGCCGCCTGCCGCGGCCGAGGCGATGCCCCGCGGCCCGGTGCTCCTTCGCAATGCCGAGCTGCGCGCCGAGCAGGTACGAGCCGGCGGGCAGCGGCGCCCGGGAGAAAAGGCCAAGCGCCTGTGCAGGCGAGGAGAGCGCGCCTGGCGGCGCGAACCGCACCGGCACCCGCCGCAGCTCCAGATCCGCACCTACCAGCCGCGGCCCGATCCGCCGTCCGGCGGGGATGTCCGCGGAGAGGACGACGACTGGCCGCAACGGACCGTAGCCGCGCACGGCGCTCGCTCCGTAGCCATCGGCGATAGCCGCCGCCACGGCTGCCGCGAGCAGCGCCAGCAGCAGGAACCCGAGGGCTCGCCTGCGCCGGCTCATGCCACCAGCGAGCTCCCCACGCCCGCCAGCGGGAGCTCGAGCAGGGCAAGCGAACCGCGCTCGGAGCGCCGCAGCGCGAAGCGACCCTCGTGCGCCGTCGCCACCTGCCTCACCACTGTCAGGCCGTGGCCCCTGCGGCGATGGCCGGAGAGACGAGCGATCACGTCGGCCGGCGTATCCCGGCGCGTGGTGGGACGCGAGGCGCGACCGGAATCGGCGATCACGATCCGCACCCGCCCCTTGTGCGGACGGGCGTCGACGGAGATCGCCGGACCCCCGTGCTCGATCGCGTTGACGAGCAGGTTGTCGAGCGCCTGCGCGAGCTCAACCCGGTCGCCGATCACCACCGCCCGCCCGGCCCGCCAGCGCAGGTTCAGCGAGCCGCTGGCGAGGTTCGCCCGCGCCCGCCAGCGCCGCACCGCCGCTTCCACCAGCGGCCGCACCTCCACCTCTTCCACGGGCCGCTGCAGCGCGCCGCCGTTGACCTCGCGGTCGAGCCGCTCCAGCGCCGCGGCGGCCATCCGCAGCGAGCCCTCCAACACCGGCGGCGAGTCGGCCTCCCCGCCGCCGGCAAGGGCAATTGCCTGCAGCGGCCGGCGCAGCTCGTGCAGGGCCTCGTTGAGGGCACTACGGCGGCGACCAGCACGCAGGCCCTGCGCCGCGACAACAGCGGCCATCGTGGCGGCGAGCGGCCAGCCGGCGACGATCTCGGCGAGCTCGGTCATCCGTCGAGGAGGCGATATCCGACGCCCCAGCAGTTGATCACGAAGCGGGCGCTCTCCGGGTCCAGTTTGCGCCGCAGCCGGCTCGCGTGCGAGTCGAGCGTGCGCGTCTTGGTCGGTGTCCTGTATCCCCAAACCTCGCCCAGCAGCTCGCGCTTGGAGAAGACCCGGTGCGGGTCGGTGGCCAGCACCCGCAGCAGCGAGAACTCCTTCTTGGAGAGCTGCACCTCCCGCCTGCCAACCCAGGCCCGGCGCCGCCCTGGGTCGACGACGACGTCCCCCACCCGCAGCGGGCCGCTGCGCCGCTGCTCGACCCGTCGCAACACCGCCGCGATCCGCGCCCTCAGCTCGCCGTAGTGAAACGGCTTGACCACATAGTCGTCGGCGCCGAACTCGAGCCCGCGCACGCGGTCCTCGGCGGCGGCGCGCCCGGTCAGGACGATCACCGGCAGGCGCGGGTCAAAGCGGGAGGAGACCCCGTCGGCTTCGCGAATCTCCTGCAGCACGTCGAGCCCAGAGGCATCGGGAAGGGTCAGATCGAGGAGCATCAGGTCCGGCTGCTTGTACCGGCAGAGCCGCAGCGCGTCGGAAGCGCTGGGGGCCGGCAGGACGCCGAAGCGGTCGGCCACCAGGTGGTCGCAGAGGAGCTCCAGCGTCGGCGTGTCGTCCTCGCAGACGACCACGCTGGCGATTTCTCTTCTCTGAGGCAACATGCCCTCTCTAAGGGCGCAGCCGCCAAAGTTCTCCCCCCTCCGTGGCCGCGGCGCGGCGATAAAACCGGACTAAGCGGGCAACTCGAGAACCGCGCTCGCCTGGCGATCCCAGGCAAAACGACGCGGCGGCACCTTCCGCCTCAGCGAGCAGACCCCGCCGTCCGCGTCGAGGAAGACGAGATCGAGCGCGAAGCGCATGCCGAAGGTGTGAACGCTGGCGCAGCGGGGGAGCAGCAGCCCCGCCCCTGCCCGCTCGCGATCGAGGCGAGACAGGCCGAGCAGGCGAGCGCGGAGGCCGGCGGCGACGCGCACCTCGTGGCCGAGGACGATCGTCAACGGAAGATCGCGCAGGCGGCAAGCGGACATGGCCTCTAAAGCACCGGGGCCGTCGTTTCTCTCCCCCTCTATGCCCAGCCTTGCTCTCCAGTCAGGCGGCAACGTCGCGGGCCTTCGGCGCAAAACCTCTTTCAGCGGTCGTCCCCTAGAGGCACCGGGCTACGATGACAGGCATGATCCAACACCTGCCGTTCGCTGGGCTAGCGACGGTAGATGGGCTTCAACTCAATGAATAAGAAGACGACCCGCAGAGGGAACTACGAGTCTGGCTCCGACTACGTGCTCGAGTACGGCGAGCTCCGCTTTGCCTTCAACGAGGAAGACTTCGGCCAGCGCGTCGAGCAGGCCGCGGTCAAACTCGGCTTCGTCCAGCAGGGGCTGAGCCGCGAGGAGCTCGACGATCTGCTCGACCTGGCCGTCAACGGCGAGATTTCCGAGCCGGCCTCCGAGCTGGGCGAGCACATCAACCTCAACTGGGAGGATCTGGTCGGCCCCACCAATCGCAGCCTCGTCCACTGGCTGCGCCGCCTCGTCTTCCGCGGCGCCTGGCTCGACCAGCGGGTCAAGGAGGGCGAGCTGGACGTCGTCTTCGACGAGACCACCCAGACCTTCGGCTACGTCCAGCCCGATCGCAGTCACGAGCTGATCGAGCTCTCCAAAGAGCCTTCCTGGCGCCGCATCGCCTACCGCCGCTGATCGGTCCGCCTGGCGGCCCCGGACACTGCGCGGGGCGGTGTCCTCGGTCGCCGAAGTAGAGGACT
Source organism: uncultured Solirubrobacterales bacterium (assembly GCA_963770315.1). Classification (GTDB taxonomy): domain Bacteria; phylum Actinomycetota; class Thermoleophilia; order Solirubrobacterales; family 70-9; genus VRUE01. Next base: position 849,226 of record CAVYPC010000002.1, on the reverse strand, counting down.
ACTCCGGCTCCCTCGTCCTAGCCCCGCTTGGTCCGGCCCTCGCCAGGCGGACCGATCAGGAGCGCTCTAGGGCAGCGACAACCGTCAGCGAGCCGTTGCCTGCACCGGCGGCACCGGCGTCGAAGAGCTCGCGTGCGCCGTCGGCGTCGCCGAAGGTCTCGGCGAAGCGACTCAGGGAGTCGATCAGGACGATCACGTCCTCACCCCCGCCGGCGCGGGACCGAGCCTGTGCGAGGGCGTCCTCGGCGTGCTGGGCCTTGCCGGCGGAGACGATCTCCGCCTTGGGCGCCTCACGCTTCCAATCGGCGAGCTCCTCGGGTGTCGGGTCGACGAGCAGGGCGATCGGATCGGGCCCCCGCTCCGCCGCGGAAAGCTCTGCCGCGACTTCGCGCAGGAGCGCGGTGCAGCCCTCGCGGCTCTCGGCATAGACGATCGCCTGGCGGCCCGATCCAGCCGGCAGGAGCAGGTCATGGACCCGCACGCCCTTGGGACGGCGTCCCCAGCGACGGCGTCGTTTTCGTTTCGGGCGCTCCGATGCCGCCGCGGCGGGCGATACCGGCTTGGCGGCAGCCGGCGCGGTTGGGGCGGGCTCGCGGCGAGGCGCAGGTCGCCGCTCGCGGTCGCCATTCGGCTCGCTGCGCGGTTCACGCTCTCCCCGTCCATCGCGAGGCTTGCGGCTGCGATCGCGCTGCCGGCGTTGCCCGGAGTCGCCCCCACCGCGCTCGCCTTTTGGCTTCGGCCCGGCTTTCGACTCCCCGCCTGCGAGCTTCCCAATCAGCTCGGGGCGGGAAAGCATGCGGTAGCGCTCGACGCCGGCATCGGCGGCGAGCTCGTGCAGCTCGGCCAGGTGCTTGGACTCAAGTTCGGATTTGTTCACGAGCGGCAGGTTATTGAAGGGCTTAGACGTTCGCCGTCGCCGCCGGATCGATGCCCGCCTCGGCGGCGGCCGCGGGCCAAGCCTCAGCCTCGCGCTTGGCCTGCCGCCGCGACCAGCCGAGCTCGGCGCCAAGCACCTCGGCGACCGGGCGGACGGCGTCGTCGCCGCGCAGCTGTGGCGCGGCCAGCAGGCCGAGCCTGGTGCGGCGCAGCAGCACGTCGGCGACAGATCGCGCCTGCTCCAGCCGCGCCGCGATCGCCACCTCGGCGAGCAGGTCGGGGCGGCCGGGGACGATCGGCGCCGCCAGCTTCGAGTCCCCGCGGGCCAGCTCCAGCACGGCCCGCGCTGCGTGCCCGTAGCGGAAGGCGAGCTGGGCGACCGCCTCCTCCCCCACCCCGGCCGGCGCTTCGAGATCCTGCGGCCGCGCATCCATCCCGAGCGGGATCTCGGCCGTATGGCAGGACGCCTCGCGGCCCTCGCGCTCGACCAGGCGGTCGACCGTCTGCTTCGCCATCCGCCGCCAGGTGGTGAGCTTGCCGCCGGTGATCGTCAGCATCCCCGACGAGGTCTCATACAGCTCCGCTTTGCGCGAGATGTCGACCGACTTCTTCGGGTCCCCGGTCGAGAGCAGCGGCCGCACGCCGGCGTAGGCGCCGACCAGATCGGAGTCGCTCAGCGAGACCCCGAAGAAGGCGTTGACCGCGTCAAGCAGGTACTCGACGTCCTCCTCGCCGGGGCGAGGGTGGTCGACGTCGCCCTCGTAGTCGTTGTCGGTGGTGCCGACCAGAGTGCGCCCGTACCAGGGCAGGGCGAAGATCGCGCGCCCCTCGCCGGCCGGAACGATGCAGGCGGCGCTGCCGGTGGAGAGGTCGTCGCGGTCGAGCAGGACGTGGGTTCCGCGGCTGGGCGATATCCGCGGCACGTCCTCCTCCTCGGCCACCTCGGAGCCGAGGCGGTCGGCCCAGACGCCGGTCGCGTTGACCACGTTCTCGGCCTCGACCTCGAAACGCTCGCCCGACTCCGCCTCGACCGCTGCGACGCCGACGGCGCGACCGCCGCGCGACAGCACCTCGGTCACCTCGGCCCCGTTCAGCATCACCGCGCCGAAGCGCTCGGCCTCGCCGAGGATCGTGAACACCAGTCGCACGTCGTCGGTCTGGCAGTCGTAGAAGAGATAGGCGCTGCCGGGGTCGCGCGGCTCCAGCGCGGGGACCAGCTCCAGCACCTCGTCGCGGTCAATCGTGCGATGGCGGTCCGGCGACCAGTAGTAGCTCTCGTCGGCATCCTTGGAGGAGCGCATCTCGCGGCGGCTGCGACCGACCCGGGTGGTCGCCATCACGTCGTACATGTTCAGGCCCAGCCCGAGTTTGCGATCGCGGGGCTCGTCGGCGAAGGAGGGGACGATGAACGGCGTCGGGTAGACCAGGTGCGGTGCCAGCTGCACCATCAGCTGCCTCTCCAGCAGCGCCTCCCGGACCAGGCCGAGGTCGAGGTTCTGCAGGTAGCGGAGCCCGCCGTGGACCATCTTCGAGGAGCGGCTGGAGGTGCCGATGGCGTAGTCGCCGCGCTCCAACAGCGCCACCGAGTAGCCGCGCGAAGCAGCGTCGAGGGCGACCCCGGCGCCGGTGACGCCGCCGCCGACCACGAGCACCTCGAAGCGCTTGCCGGCGATCTCCTCCAGGGCTGCGGCGCGGGTCAGCATCAGTCGAGATAGGTCGTCGCCTGCTCGACCGGCGGTCGCTCTGGCGGCTCTTTTTCCTGTCGCTGGCGACCCAGATGGAGGAGGCCGACGAAGCGCTCCCCGTCCGGGAGGCCGACCGCCGCGCGCCCCTCGGCGGAACGCAGCAAGCCCGGGGTGCGCCAGTAGCCGGCGAGGCCGCGAGCGTGGGCGGCGAGCAGGACGATGTAGGAGGCGACCGCGGTGGCGTGGAGGTCCTCCTCGTTTTGGACCGGGTCCTCGCCGAGCGCGCAGGAGACGACGATGAGGGTCGGGGCGCGGTCGAGCTTGGCGGCGCCCTCGGGCCCGGCGACCTCCTTCAGCCGCTCCAGCGCCCGCGGCCCGATCACCCGGAAGCGCCAGGGGGCGGTCAGGTTGTGGTTCGGCGCCCAGCGCGCCAGCTCGAGCAGCTCCCCGATCTGCTCGCGCGAGAGCGGCTCGGGCCCGAAGGCCTTGTGGGTGCGGCGAGTGCGAATCGCGGTCTCGACGTCCATGCCAGGAACATAACCGTCACGGCCACCGGCGCTCCCTTGACCCCCTATAGCGTGGGAAACGGAGCGCTCGTCCTACCAGCTGAAGCGCCGGCCCAGGAGGACGACGCTGCCCAGGGCTATGCCGCCGGCGGCGAGGCCTATGCCGAGCGGGGCCCAGGGCTCGGGGCCGGGGTTGTCACCGGCTTCGAAGGGCGGTGCGGCGGGTTGGGCCGGGGCCGGTTCGGCTTCGTCGCCCTCCGGCAGCGAGCTGGGCGGCACCGAGGGGACCGAACCGGGGCTGGGGGCCGCCGCGGGGGGCTTGGCCGAGGGACTGACGCCACCGCTGGGCGGGGCGCTTCCCGAGCTGCCCTGCCCGAGCGATTCGAGCAGTTCCTGGGCCGAGCCCGAGCCTGCAGTGGGCGGCGGAGCCGGCGCGACCGACCCCGCACTGCTGCCGGGAACGGCGCTTGGCGGCGGAGCCGGCTTCGCTTCGCGCGCGACCGGGGTCACCGGGTACGGCTCTCCGGCGGTGGCGACAAGAACCTGCCCCGTCACCCATACGGGCGTAGCGTCGCTCGAGGCCGAGTAGCGATAATGGCCGTCGGCGTCCTGGCGGGCGGCGAGGTAATCGAGCGCGTTCTTGCCGCCGTCCCGCACCGAGCCGGGATCCGTCCCCACCGCCAGCATGCCCTGCACCGCCCAGGCGGTCGATTGCGAGTTGACCTCGCCGGAGCCGCCGAGCGGGAAGCCGCCGCTGGGTCGCTGCCCCTTGCGCAGGTAGTCGAGCCCGTGCTTGGCGGCGCTCGTGTCCGGCATTGCCTGCATGGCTGCGGCGGTTCCGTCGGCGGTGCTCGGCGAGCCGGGAACGTCGCCCCAACCGCCGTCGTCGTTCTGGACCTTGGCGAGCCAGGAGATCGAGTGTTCGAGGCCGCCACTCGCGCCACCGGCTCGCAGGGCGATGACGGCAAAGGCGGTCGAGCCTGGCCAGCCTTCGTAGGAACCGTCGCCGCGCCGCAGCTTGGACAGGGCCGAGACCAGGTCGTCGCCGCCGAACGCGCGCGGGTCGACCCCGGCGCCCACCAGGGCGAGGATCGTGCGGGCGTAGTCGCCGGGGCTGCTCAGCTCGTCGACGTGGGTACGCAGATAGCCGACCGGGTTGTGGCCGCCGCGGGAGACGTCCAGCGGGTTGCGGCCGCTGGCCTCGAGGCCGAGCATGACCCAGGCCGTGGTCGCGGTGCTCGAGTCGCTGTCGGGAGACGAGCCCCAGCCGCCGTCGTCGTTTTGAACCGAGACCAGCCAGCTGCCGGCCGACGCGGTTCCGGCGGCGTGCACCCGGGCCGGTACGACGCTGGCCAGCGCGAGCGCCAGCAGCGCAACCGAGACGACAGCCGGGGTGCGCCACTCGAACCGCTGGCGAAACCGGACCAGCATCCGCACCATCGCCGGGCCGGCGATCAGGGCGAGGGTGGCGTTACCGATCGCGTGGGCGGCGTCGAAGGGCACCGCACGGGACTCCAGCACGAGGAAACGCTGCAACGACAGATCGCCTCCGTAGGTCGCCATCAGGGAGAAGTTCAGCAGAGCGCCGTAGGCGACGCCGGCCAGGGCACAGACGGCAGCCAGGGTGAAGCGCCCGGCGCGGGGGCGGACAACCGCCAGCCCCGCGCCCAGGATCCCGCACAACCCCCATCCCGCCATCTGCCACGGAGTCCAGGGACCCTGGCCGAACCAGAAGTTGGAGACCAGCGCGGTCAGGCCGCCGACCGCGAAGCCGGGCGCCGGGCCGAGCGCGTAGCCGGCGAAGATGACGATGTCGGTGGTCGGCTTGACGTTGGGAAAGGCGGCGAAGGCAATCCGGCCGGCAATCGCCAGGGCGGCCAGGGCGGCAACCAGGGCGACGACCTGCGAAGTGGGTCGCGAGCGCTCATACCAGGCGAAGCCGGCGAGCAGGGTGGCGCCGAGGATGAGGAAGCTGGCCAGCTCCCAGCTCAAGGCGCTCCCTCTCGCTCGATCGCGGCGGCCCCCTGCTCGGGCGTCACCACATTGGGAAGGTCGAGGATGCGGGCGACCTCGGTGGCGAAATACCAACCGCCGGAGAGGATCTCGGCGGCATCTCCGTCGGCGATGACCACACCGTCGCCGAGCAGCACGACCCGCTCGGCGAAGGTGGCGGCGAACTCGACGTCGTGGGTGGCGACGACGACCCCGGCGCCGCGATCGGCCAAGCTTTCGATCAGCTCCTCCAGCTCGTGCTTACGCGCCCGATCCATGCCGCGCGTCGGCTCGTCCAGCGCCACCAGCCCCGGCAACTCCTCCCTCTCCATGCGACCCGCGAGGGCGATCGCCAGCGCCAGCCGCTGCCGCTCGCCGCCCGATAGGTCGCGAGGGTCGGCCTCGATCGCGTGCTCGAGGCCGACCGTGCGCAGCGCCGCCAGGCCGGCGTCGCCCGGCAGTTCGTCCCCAACCCGCTCCCGCACCAGGTAGTCGCTCGGGTTTTGCGTCAGCAGTGCGATCCCACCGGGTGCGCCGGCCTTGCCCCGGACCGGCTCCACAAGCCCAGCCAGCGTTCGCAGCAGCGTGCTCTTGCCGGCGCCATTGCGGCCCATCAGGGCGACCCGCTCTCCAGGCGCAATCTTCAGGTCGAGCCCCCGCAAAATGTCTCGCACCGAATCTCTCTCGCCGAGCTCGACCCACAGGTTCCGCGCTTCAGCCACCGGGGCATTGGGAGAGGGCCGGGGGTCCTGGTCGCGCGCGGCGTCTTGTTTTTCGCCCGGACCACTCGGCGAGAGAAGCGAGCCTCCCGGCGAAAAACCCAGCCCGCGACCGGGACCCCCGGCCCTCTCCCAACGACTGCGGAGGATGTTTCGCGCGTCACGCACACCCACGGGCAAGGGTTCGATTCCTGCAAGCGAAAACAAGCGAGCGGCGGGCGTCTCCAAGGCTGCGTCAGCTTGCTCTGCCCAAGCCAGAAAGTCTCGCGGGAAGCCGTCGAAGGAGATCGCGCCTGACTCCATCGCGATGACCCGGTCGGCAGCTCCCAGGCAGCGCTCCAAGCGATGTTCGGCCAGAAGGATCGAGACCCCCCACTCCTCGTTTAGGCGGCGCAGGAGCCAGATCAGCTCATCGCCCGCTACGGGATCGAGCTGGGACGTGGGCTCATCGAGCAAGATCAGCTGGGGGCGGGTGACCAGGGCGGCCGCCAGCGCCACCCGCTGCAGCTCGCCGCCGGAGAGCGTGTCGACGGTGCGATCGAGGAGGTGGGGGATGGCCAGGGCCAAGGCCACCTCCTCGACGGCGCGGGCGCGGGACCCCGGCGGATCTCCGCGCATCTCCAGCGGCAGCTCGATCTCCGCCGCGACCGTGGTCGAGACGACCTGGGTCTCGGGGTCCTGAGCCACATAGCCGACCACGGCGGCGAGGTCGCCGGGGCCATTGGCGATCGCGTCGAGACCGGCGACGTGGACGCTGCCCTCGATCTCGCCGCCGTGGAAGTGCGGTACCAGGCCGCAGGCGGCGCGCAGCAGGGTCGACTTGCCGCCGGCCGAGCGCCCGGCCAGCAGCGCGAACTCCCCCGGCGCAAGGGTCAGCGAGACATCGCGGAGGACGCGGCTCTTGGCGCTCGGATAGGCGTAGGAGAGATGCTCGATCGCAAGGGCCGGGGCGGCGCGAGGCGTAGTGGCGATCTCAGGCATTGCGCCTCCGCGGAGCGAGGCCGGAGAGAACGATCAGCACGGAGAGCACGACGGTCGCGGGACCGAGGGCGACCGTGATCGTCGGGTAGGCATCGAAGCCATCCGCCCCAAGCGCCTTGCCGACGATCGCCGCGATGAGAACCGCCGCCCCCGTCCCGTAGAAGCGTCGATCGAACCGCGACCGCTGGCCGGGGGATCGTGTGCCCCGCAGGGGCCACAGTCGTTCGGTGAACCGTCGCCGGGAAGGTTCGAGGCTGTATCCCCTCAACTCCAGGGTTGCGGCGACGTCCACCGCTCGATCGAGCGAACCGGCGAGCAGGCGGCGGATCAGCGCCGCGCGCCCAAGCGGCGCCGCGCCCGGGCCGCGCAGGCGGCCGGCATCGCGCAGGCGTGCCGCATCGGCAGCGGCGACGGGGACGAGGCGCGAGACCAGCGTCGCGGTCAGCGCCGAGCGCCCCGCGAACGGACGCAGCGCCCGCAGCACCCGGTCGGGATCGACGCAGGCCGAGTAGACGGCGAAGGCGATCATCACGACCACCGCACGCAGGCCGAAGATGGCGCCGTCGGCGATCGCCTCGGCGGTGACGTTCACCTGGCCGAGCAGCGGCCACTCGCCGAGGCGCAGGAGGACCGTCTCGCCGCGGCTCACCACGAGCGCGTTGACGACGACGATCGGCAGCGCGATCGAGAGGCCGAGCCAGATCGCCGCCCGCACCGCTTCGCGCGCCCCCGCGAGCAGACCGGCAAGCCCCGCGGCGACCCCGACCGCCACCAGCACGATCGGGTTCGAGTAGAGGAAGGCGACGACGACCAGCGCGCCCAGGTAGGCGATGGCGGCGCCGGGAGAGGCCGCCTGCAGCGGCCCCCGCCGCGGGACGTAAGCGAAGGGCGACCTCATCGCAACGGCAACGGCGTCGCCGCACCGTCCTCGGTTGCCACGGCGTAATGGCCGCGCAGGTCGGCCGGGTCGAGCAGGCCGGCCGCCGCGCGCACCCCCGCCGCGTCGGCGCCGGTCACGACCCAGGTCGGGGGCGCTTCATAACGACGCGTGGCCGCAACCAGGCCGGCCCCCGGGCCGAAGGTCCGTGCGGGCTCGCCGTCGACCGCGAGCGCGGCCAGCCGGAAGCCGCCGCCGCGGTGCTCGAAATCGGCGAAGACGCCGCTTGCCTGCGGCCCGTCCTCGATCTGGGCGGCCGCCGCGTCTTCGCGCACCCGCGCCCAGGGCCCGACCAGGACCCGGATCGCCCCCCGCGAGGGACGGGCGGAGAGGCTCGCCCCCGCGCTGGCCAGCGCGGTGCGAGCCGCCGCGCATGCTCCGCCGCCGCCCAAGCACTCGACCGCCACCGGGTGGCGCTCGCCTGCGTAGCCGTCGCGGAAAGGCTGCGGCCAGGAACCGACCACGGCCGGCACCCGCTGCGCCGCCGACCAGTCGCGATAGTCCCACCAGATCGCCTCTCCCCCGTGCAAGGGATAGTCAGCCGCGCCCACGGTCGACTCGACCCCGTTGACGTAGAAGAACCAGTCGAAGGAACGCCCGGAGCGCTCTTCCGCTTCGAGCCCATCGATCGACTGCACGAAGCCGCCCCCGTAGCGGGTCGAGATATCGGCGTCGCGTTCGAGCACACGCATCACGGAGTCCGATTCCGACGCTTCGTCGTCGATCGGCGCAAGGACGGGCTCGGCGCCGTAGTCCCGGGTGACGGTCAGCGAGACGTCGCCCACCTCCGCCCCCGGACCGAGACCGCAGCCGACGGCCACGAGCGCCGCTCCGAGGAGCAGCGCGATCGCGACCGCCGTGCCGCGTTGTCGTCTCAACGGCTCAGCCCGCGGGGCACGCCCCGCCCACGCAGACCGCGACCTGGTTGGACGGGATGTCCTTACCGTGGGTTGCGGCCAGAACAGTCGGGCCGCTGATGGTCACCGTGGCGTTCCCCGCTGCGTCGGTCGGCGCGCTCGCGCCGGTCACCGTCACGCCCTTGGCGGGCTTCTTCTTCCCCTTGTCGTCGTAGGAGAAGACGGTCACCGTGAACGGCTTCCCGGCTTCCGCCGTAGGCGGGGCGTTCAAGCTCAGCTCGCTGGGGTATGGATACGGCTCCAGCGCCCAGAGCACTTCGTCGCCAGAGTGCAGCTTCACCGTTTCGCCGCTCTTGTTCGGGTTCTTGTGGTTGACCTTCAAGTACCAGGAGAGCTTGCCCGTGCTCGCCGATTTGCCGATCCCGCACAGGCCCAGGCCAAATTCGGAGATGAAGTGGTCGGTCACCAGCAGTGGCCGCAGTGCCGCAGTCGACTTCGCCGCCTGGCCCAGCGCGCCGAGAGCGGTCGGCCCTTTGATCGTCACCGATTTGCCGCTGCCGCCGGTGCCTTTACCGAAGCAGGTCGCCTTCGGGCTGGTCTTGATCGAGGTCGTGGCGGCGTTGAGCAGATCCTGGGCGACGACCGCGTTGCCGCTGCCGACCACGCGCAGCTCGACGGCGGTCCCCCCAGCGCCGGAGGCGGCGGAGGTGCTGAGAACGAGAGTAAGAGCCAGCGCGCACGCGGCGACCAGCCGGGATGGGATGGGTCTTGGCATTTAAGCCACCCTTTCCTCGAGGGTTGTCATGGCTGGCCGGGGACAGGTCTCCTGGCTCCCGGGAATCGGTCGGCCGCACCTTCCCAAGAGCTCCGTGTCGCTCCCAGTGGCCGGCGCACTGCGCCAGCGGCCTCCTTCGCCCCGGTCACAGTGGCGGGACCGCGCCGGCTTCTCACCGGACTTCCCTTGACCACCGACCGATTTACGCTGGCGAGTCTACCCTCCGGTCGCCTCGCCGGCGTCGCGCAAGGCGACCGCAGCTCCGGCCGTGGGCGGCGCGCCGCGGTGCGGTCGAAGGGCTTTCGCGCTGTCCGTTGGTGACTCGAACCCCGCGGCGCGGTCGAGGACTTCTACGGTTCGACAGTCGAAGGCGACCCGCCGATCGAAGCCCCCGCTCGAGGGATACAAGGGAAATCGACGACGAGGACGAGTAGTCGTGCCCTCCTGAACGTTTGTCCAGCCCGTTTGGGCGCTTTCGCCGCGCCGGCTTAGGCTCGCCGCGGATCTGGAAACCGACACGTTTACGGAGGAGAGCATGAGGCAGGGGATCTGGCGGGGCTCACCGGCTCTGGTCGTTGCCGTCGTCGCGCTGTTCGTGGCGCTCGGCGGCAGCGTCTACGCGGCGAAGAGGGCGAAGATCGACGGCAAGGCGATCAAGGCGAAGTCGATCCCGGGCAACCGGCTGAAGCCGCGCTCGATCGCGGCCAACCGGTTGAAGCCGGGGATCCTGCGCGGCGCCGCGATCCCGATGCCGCTGACCGGCGCCGACATCAACGAGCTGACCCTGGGCCAGGTGCCGAACGCGGCCCACGCCGATTTCGCCGACTCCGCGCAGAGCGCGGTCGACGCGCAGACCGCGCTCAACGCCGTCAACGCCGTCGACGCAAAGACGGTCAACGGGCACAGCGTCGGCTGCCTGCCCGGCATGAGGCCATTCGCCGGCGCCTGCTGGGACAGCTCGGTGAGCGACCCCCTCGACGCGCCCACCGCGGCGCGCAAATGCGCCGCCCGCGGCGGCACGCTGCCGGAGGCGCTGCAGCTCGCGGCCTTCGCCGAAGAGCCGGGCGTCAACCTCGCTTCGGGGGACGAGTGGACGGGTGACGTCACAAATGTGTCGGGCTTGAGCGTCTATGGAGTTGTCACGGTTTCCGCCTCCAGCAAAGTCAATTCAAGTCTCTCGACTAATACCCACGCCTTCCGCTGCGTCATCCCGCTGCTCACGTAGCTCTATCCTCAACTGCCATGCGAATGGGTCCGCACAGTGCCCGGCTTCGCGCCGTGGGCGCGTTGGTCGCCCTCGGCTGCCTGCTGGCGTTGCCGCTTGCCGCACCCGCCGGCGCTTCGCCCCGGCTCCACCCCGCGCTCGCCGGCCAGAGCGAAGCGGCGCGGACCGCCCGCTACTGGACGGCGGCGCGAATGCGCTCCACGCCGCCGCTCGGCGCCTCCGGCGCCACCCCCCTCGCCGCGCTGGCCAGCTTCGCCCCGATCGCCGAACCGGCCATCGCCCCCTTCGACGTCAACGGCCGCCTCTTCGTCCGCCAGGGCAACCAACGCGGCTTCTGCTCGGCCACCGTGATCGACAGCGCCTCCCGCCGCCTGGTGCTGACCGCCGGACACTGCGTCAACACCGGGCCCCGGGGGCCGAGCGGCCACAGCGTCTGGTCGAGCTTCCTCGAGTTCGTCCCCGCCTACAGCGGCGGCACGGCGCCGTTCGGCGCCTTCATCGCCCACCGCAAGTCCGTCTTCGCGCTGCGGCAGTGGACCAAGTTCGGCAACCCCAACTTCGATATCGGCGCGATCGTCGTCGGGGCCAACGCCGAAGGCGTCAACGTCGCCGACGCGGTCGGGGGCGGCGCCACGATCGCCACCGACCTCAGCCGCAGGCAGGAGTTCCAGACCTTCGGCTATCCGGGCGAATCGAGCGCGATGCAGGGCTGCGACTCCCCCTACGTCGGCGACGACAGCTTCACCTACCCGATCCCCGGTCCGCCGACGATCGCGATCCGCTGCCACTGGGCTCCGGGCGCCAGCGGCGGCGGCTGGCTGATCGAAGAAGGCAGGACGATCGACGGGCTGACCAGCTACGGCAAACCGACCGACACCGTCCACACCTTCGGCCCTTACTTCAGCCGCCGCAACGTCGGCCGCCTGACCGCCGGCCTCTAGCTCAAGCGCCGAGCAGCTCCCGGTAGAAGCGGTAGTCGTGCCGCTCCGGGCGCAGGTTGGCGGCGAGCGCCAGGTGATGGCGGGCGCGCTCCGTCTGGCCCGTCTTGGCGAGCGCCCGGCCGAGGCAGAAGTGGGCGAAGTCGTTTACCTGGTGGGTGTCGACCACCGCCTCGAACTCGGTCACCGCGGCCGAGAAGCGTCCGCAGCGAAAGTAGGCGCGGCCCAGCGCCTCGCGCACCGAGGACTTCTCCGGAGCCCGCTGCGCCGCCGCCTCCAGCGGCTCAGTCGCCTGCTCGAAGTCCGCCTCGGCAAGGAGCTCGACGCCCCGCCGGTAGAGGCTGAAGGTCGACTCTCTCTCGTCGAAGGTCACGCCCACCGAGTGTAGGGACCCTCCCGGTAGGGGTGAAACGTCTTGTACTTTTTTTGCGGCGACAACCTCGGATGGCCGCCCAGCTGTCTTCAAAAAAAGTTAAGTGGAACCCCTGCCGGGAGGGTCCCTCTACTTGGCGCGGACCGCCGCGATCGTTTCGCGCAGGGTCTCGCGGGCGTCGTGGTGGGGCATCCAGTGCAGCTTACGGCGTGCCCGCGAGGTGTCCATCAGGACCGGGCGGCGGACGGTCTCGATCCAGGCCGCCTCGGCCGGCAGGTAGGGCAGGAACGGCGCGATCGCCTCGGCGGCGGCGCCGACGGCGAGCTGGGGCGCCGGCACGGCGTGCCAGCCGAGCTCGTGGGCGAGGTCGGAGACGGTCAGCTCTCCCGGGCCGGCGAGGTTGTAGATGCCGGGCTCGCCGTGACCGATCGCGGCAGCGCAGAGGGCCGCGGCGACGTCGTCGTGGTGGACGAGCTGGAACGGCACGCCCGGGTCGGGCAGCACCGGCCGCAGCGAGGGCGCCCTGCCGAGCGCCCAGCGCACCGGCCCCGGCAGCTTCTGGCCCAGGCTCAGCAGCGGCACCAGCTCCAGCAGCAGCGGCGCCTGCGGGCCGGCGACGATGCAGGGGCGGAAGACGTAGGCATCGGTGGCCGAGCCGTCCAGTGCCCGCCAGAGCTCCGACTCGACCTCGGCCTTGTCGGCCGAGTAGGGATGACGGGCGGTGCCCCGCACCGGTTCGTCCTCGACGAGCAGGTCGGGGAGGGAGCGGTGGAAGCCGTAGGCGGCGACCGAGGAGGTGTAGACGAGGCGCTTCGCCCCCGCGGCGGCGGCCGCCTCGAAGACGTTGCGCGAGCCAGTCAGGTTGATCTCACGGCTCTCCCCTCGCCCGGCGACGATGACGAAGGCGAGGTGGACGACGACGTCGACGTCGGCCACGAGGGCCTCGACCGCGTCACGGTCGAGAATGTCCCCGCGCCGGTATTCGGTCTTCTCCCAGCCACGGCCGCCCAGATCGAAGGGGCGGCGAGCCATGCCGACGATCCGCCCCACCTCGGGCGCTCGCTCGAGCGCGGAGATGAACGACCTGCCGATCTCGCCAGTCGGGCCGGTGACTGCAATTGTCAACATCCCTCAATTCTCCCGAAAGTGCGGGATCGAATGTGCCGAGGCGGCCCCAAAGGGCGGGTCTTCCCTGCAAAAGCACCGCGATTAAGCAAGGATGTCCGATCGAGCAGTTAGATCGACTACATTCAGAGTCAAGAGGAGAACTCGTGCCAACCCAAGAGATGAGAGCGCTTTGGCATCCGACCAGAGCGCGAATCGTCGAGCTCCTGAAGTCGGAGCCCGCGACCCGATCGCATCTGGTCGAGGCCGCCGGTGCCCCCTTTGCAGAGGTCGCTTACCACTGCCGGGCCCTCTACCGCTCCGGCTGCATCCAGTACGCGGATTCGTCGGGGCCGGACTCCGACGATCCCCTCTACGAAGCCGCCTAGACCCTCCCCGTAAGCCGTCTGTCCCGGACCGCGAAGTCCGCCAGCCTGCCTGGTGGACAAAAAACGCGTTCCGTTGTTACACTCCGAAATTATTGAATAGTTACCTTGCTATTCGATAAAAAAATACGCACCAGTACCTCAATCGGTTAGAGGATCGGGTTTGTAAGCCGAGGATCCGGGTTCGAGCCCCGGCTGGTGCATCGGCGCTTGCGTCGTGAGCTATGGACATCAATCTCTTCGACTACTTCGACGAAGCGGGAGGCGGGAACGGGGCCCAGTCGCGCTGGACGCTGCGCGCGCCCTACCGACCGCACGGCCGCTACGACCTGATGCTGGTGCCGCAGGTCGAGGGATGGCAGGAGGATCGCGACTCGCTGGCCGCCCTGGAGGAGATCGAGAGCCGGCCCTGGGTGGAGGCGGTCGAGCGCGACGAGGCGCGGATCTGGCTTCGCCTCACCGACAGCTGGGTGGCGCGGCGCGGCGCCGAGCTGGAGCAGGGCGAAGAGGCCGTGGCCGGCTGCGGCGAGCCCGCCGCCGGTCGCCGCTTCGCGCTCAACTTCTGGGATGCCAACTCGACCAAGGCGCTGCACATCGGCCACCTGCGCAACCTGGCCCTGGGCAACGCGCTCGGCAACGCCCTCACCGAGGCCGGCGGAGAGGTCGAGCGCCGCAGCATCATCTGCGACGTCGGCCGCAGCATGGGCGAGGCGATGGCCGGCGTCGTGCGCAGCGGCAAGTACCCGCAGGGGTCGGCCGAGAGCAATGGCGTCAAGAGCGACCACTTCGTCGGCTACTGCTACGCCGACTACGTCAAGAACGGCACCAACGGGGCGGCCCTCGGCCTCGCCCAGGACCACCCCGCCGACTCGCTGACGCGCGAGGTCGACGTGCAGGACGACAGCGCCGACGAGCTGCTCCAGCGGGTGCTGAACGGCGACCAGACGGCGCTCGAACTGTGGTCGCAGACGCGGGCCTGGGTGATCTCGGGACAGCGCAAGACGCTGGCCCGGCTCGGCATCCACTTCGACCGCGTCTTCTTCGAGTCCGACTTCCTGCCCGAGGTGTCCGAACTGGCCGAGCTCGGGCTGCAGGAGGGGACGCTGGAGAAACGCGTCGACGGCACCGTGATCTATATGACCGGCCGCGAGGAGCTGGAGGAAATGCCGCTGGTGCGCTCCGACGGGGTGCCGACCCAGCACATGCGCGCCCTCGCCTACTGGCTCGCCGACACCGGGCTCGACGGCACCACCTCGGTCCAGGTCTGCGGCCAGGAGTGGTACGCCCACGTGACATGTCGACGCCAGCTGATGGCCGAGCTGGTCCACACCGAGAGCGGCAACGGCTTCCATCCCTACCACGACATCTTCCATGGCATGGTCGCGCGCGAACGCGAAAAGATCGCCTCGTCGAAGAAAGACGCTGTGCTGATCGACCACCTGGTCGAATGGATCGACGAGGAGCTCGACGCCGATCCGGCGCGCGAGGCCGTGCGTCGCGGCAACCCCCACCCCGACCGGGTCCCTTCGCAGGTCGCGCTCGGCTTCTTCCTCCTGCACGGCGCGACCAAGCGGGTCGACTTCGAGCCGGAGAAGCTGCTCGCCGACGGCAAGGCGCTCGGCTGGGACCTGGCCCGGGCCCAGGCCCGGGCCCGTGACGGTGACGGCGACGGCGCGGTCGCGGTCGCCGAGCCCGAGCGCGACCCCGACTACCGCTTCGCCGTCGTCCAGGCGGAGACCTTCGGCCGCCTGCTCGGCCGCGTGTCGCAGAGCCTCGACGTCTCGCCGCTGGCCCGCTACGCCTCGCACCTGTCGCGCTGGCAGCTGGAGGAGGAGCGGGCGCCGCACGTGTCGCGAGTCGTGCGATCGACGCTCGACCGCACCGCCCGCGGCCTCGGCCTGGAGGTAGCTGCATGAGGACCCTGCTGGTCGACAACCATGACTCCTACACCTACAACGTCTTCCACCTCTTGGCGAGCGTCTGCGGCGAGGAGCCGATCGTGGTCGACAACGACGCGGTCTCCTGGCGGGCGCTCTCGCGCTGGGACTTCGACGCGATCGTCCTCTCCCCCGGTCCGGGCAACCCGCAGCGCTGGCACGACTTCTGCGTCTGCAACGACATCCTCCGCTACAGCGAGATCCCGGTGCTCGGCATCTGCCTCGGCCACCAGGGCCTCGGCCAGATGCTCGACGGCAAGGTCTCGAGCGCGCCGGAGGCGATGCACGGGCGGCTCAGCCGCATCCACCACGAGGACGCCGGCCTCTTCGAGGGGATCCCGCAGGACTTCCCCGTGGTCCGCTACCACTCGCTGGCGATAACGGACATGGGACCGGACGGCAACGTCACCGCCTGGGCCGACGACGGCGTCGTGATGGGAATCGAACACCGCCGCCGGCCGATGTGGGGAGTCCAGTTCCATCCCGAGTCGATCGCCACCGAGTACGGCGCGCGGCTGGTCGAGAACTTCTACGGGTTGGCGCGCCGGCTTCGATCGCCGCGCTGGCGCGGCGCCAAGCGGCCGCTGCAGGCGCCGCCATCCCGCCCCCGGGAGCGCCGTGCCGGCGGCACCGGCGGGAGCGAGCCGCTGCGGCTGCGCTCGATCCCGGGCGAGCCGTCCACCGAGGCGCTCTTCGAACGCCTCTTCGGCGACGCCGAGTACGCCTTCTGGCTCGACAGCGCCGACGCGCCGACGCGGCTCGCGCAGCGCTCCTTCCTCGGCACCAGCGCCGGTGCCGGGCGCTGCGTGCTCGAGTACGACGTCGAGGCCGGGACCGCGATCCGGCACGGTGCCGGCAGCGCGACCAGCGAGCGCGCCTCGATCTTCGACTTGCTCGACCGCGAGCTCGGAGGGCTCGCGCTCCAGCCACCCCCCGCCGACCTGCCACCCGGACTGATGGGCGGCTTCGTCGGCTATCTCGGCTACGAGCTGAAGGCGGACTGCGGCTCGCCTAACGCGCATCGGTCGGATATGCCCGATGCAGTGATGATGCTCGCCAACCGCCTCGTCGCCGTTGATCACGTGCGTAGAAGGACGCATCTGGTCGCGCTCTGCCACGGCGACGAGGCGGAAGCCGAGAGCTGGCTCGACGAAGCTGAAGCGGCGGTGCTGGCGACGCTCGCCGATCCGCCCGAGCCGGCGACGCCGCTGGCGATCGCGGAGGGCCCGCAGGGCTCCCACGTGAGCTTCCGCTGCGGCCGCGGTCGCAAGCAGTACCTGGCCGACATCGTCCGCAGCCAGGCCGAGCTCGCCGCCGGCGAGTCCTATGAGGTCTGCCTCACCGACCAGATATCCACCGACGCCAGCCCCGACCCCTTCGACCTCTACCGGCTGCTGCGGCGGCGCAACCCGGCTCCCTTCGCCGCCTATCTGAAGCTCGGCGAGATGGCCGTGGTCAGCTCCTCGCCGGAGCGCTTCCTCTCGGTTGACCGCGAGCGCCGGGTCGAGGCCCGGCCGATCAAGGGGACGAGCTCGCGCTCGGAGGACCCCGCCCGCGACGCGGAGCTGCGCGCCGAGCTGACCGAAGACGAGAAGACCTACGCCGAGCACCTGATGATCGTCGACCTGCTGCGCAACGACCTGGGCCGCGTCTGCGAGGTCGGCAGCGTCAGCGTCCCCGAGCTGATGATCGTCGAGGACTACGCGACCGTGCATCAGCTGATCTCGACGGTGAGCGGCGTGCTGGACGCGGAGCGGACCGCGGCGGAATGCGCGCGGGCCTGCTTTCCCGGCGGCTCGATGACCGGCGCGCCGAAGGAGCGCACGATGGAGATCATCGACGACCTCGAGGACGAGGCGCGCGGCGTCTACTCGGGAGCGATCGGCTGGTTCGGAGTCGACGGCGCGATGGACCTCAGCATCGTCATCCGCACGATCGTGATGCGCCCGGGCCGGACCACGATCGGGGCCGGCGGGGCGATCGTCATGCAGTCCGACCCCATTGACGAGTTCGACGAGATCCTGCTCAAGGCGCGGGCGCCGATGGCGACCATCGCCGAGGCGGTGACCGGCAGCGGCGCGGCGGAGGCCTGGTCGGTCGAGCTGGAGCCGCAGGCGGAGGCCGCCGGAGCGCTATGAGCGAGCCGAGCCCGACCGTGCCCGAGGCGCCTCCCCGCTCGGGGCCAGCGGCGAACGCCCGCATCCGGGCGGCGGCGGGCGAGGACGCGCCGGCCGTGGCGGGCGCGGTCGAAGCGCTGCTGATCGAGCTGGGCGGCGAGCGGCCCTCGCCGACGGCGCTGCAGGCGGCGGCGCGAGCCCTGGCCGAGGATCCCCGCGCGGGGGCCCTGCTCGTGGCCGAGAACGGGGGCGCGATCGTCGGCGTCCTCGCCGCGAGCTGGCAGCACGCGATCCACGTGCCGGGGCGCTACGGCACGATTCAGGATCTCTGGGTCCATCCCGATTGGCGCGGGAAGGCGCTCGGCCGTGAGCTGGTCGAAGCCCTGGTCGCGCTGGCCGGTGAGCAGGGCATCGCTCGGCTCGAGGTCGGGCTGCCCCAGGAGAGCTTCACCGCGATCGACGCCACCGAGCGCTTCTACCTGGGCAACGGCTTCAGCCACCTCGGTCCGCGGATGCGGCGGTTGCTCCGATGAGCGAGCTGTTGATGATCGAGCAGCGCGGCGGCCACCGCGACGGCGCGCCGTGGATCCTCGAAGGCGGTCGCAGGCTTCCCGGCATGGACGACCGGCGCCGGGTCGCCGAGCTGCGCAACGGGTTGGTCTGCCACGCCGGGGTGCGGCCCGCCGACGCCGATGCGGCCACCGAGGACGTCGAGCGCACGCTGGGCGAGCTGCACGATCACGAGTACCTGGAGACGCTGAAGGAGGTCCGCTCCAAGGAGCCGGTGGTGATGCCGGAGCTGGCGGCACCGGGGCTGCCGCCCGACATCCCGGTCAGCGCCAGTCTCGTCGCCGCGGCACACGAGGGCGTTCGCACGGCGATCACCGCGGCGGCGCGCCTCCTCGACGGCGCCCGCTTCTCCTACGCCCTCTGCCGGCCCCCCGGCCACCACGCCGGGCCGGACTGGTTCGCCGGCTACTGTTATCTCAACTCGGCGGCGGCCGCGGCGCTTACCCTGCGCGACGGCGGCCTGGGTCCGGTCGGCATCCTCGACCTCGACCTGCACTACCCCAACGGCACCGCGGCGATCGTGGCGCGGATGGACGAAGCCAGCCTGCACTCGCTGCATGCCTGGCCGGTGACCAACGTCGCCACCCAGACCGTGACTCCCAGCAACGAGGGCGAACGGGTGATCGAGTTCACCGGCAGCCCCAAGACCGCCACCTACCTGGACGCGGTCGCTCGATCGATCGAGTCGCTCGCCCAAACCTCGGAGGCGCTCGTCATCTCGCTCGGCTACGACACGGTGAAGGGCGACCCGCACGGCAACTGGGGCTTCTCGCCGACGATCTTCGCCCAGATAGGCCGCCTGCTCGCGACCTCCGGGCTGCCGGTCTGCATCGTCCAGGAGGGCGGCTACGCGCTGCAGACCCTGGCCGCCTGCAGCTACGCCTTCGCCGCCGGGCTGCTCGACGAGAGGGTGGTTCCCGTATGAGCAGGGGCTTGGAGCCGTACCGCCGGCGCCTCGACGGGCTCGACGACGAGATCGCCCGCCTGCTCGGCGAGCGCTTCGAGGTCTGCCGGGACATCGCCCGCTACAAGCGCGCCCACGAGATCCCGATGATGCAGCCCGACCGGGTCGCGATCGTGCGCGACCGCTACCTGGCGCGGGGCGAAGAGGCGACACTGCCGCCGGAGTTCGCGGCCGACCTCTTCGAGCTGCTGATCGCCGCCACCTGCAAGGAGGAGGACGAGCTGATGGCGGCGCTGGAGACTTCCTCAGAGGGTAGGGACGCATGACGGCAGCGGGAGGCACCGTCCACGGGGCCGGGGGGCGCGGAGCGCTGCCCCCCGGCCCGCGGATGCCCAGCGCCCTGCAGGCGATCGGCTGGGCGCGGCGGCCCTACCCGTTGATGAAGCGCTGCCAGCAGCGCTACGGCGACATCTTCACCCTGCGTATCCTCCACTCGGGCACGTGGGTCTTCCTCTGCGACCCCGAGGACGTCAAACGGGTCTTCACCGCCCCCGCCGGCAGCCTCGGCGTCGCCCTCGCCAACCCGCTGCTGGGGCCGGTGCTCGGCCCGCGCTCGGTGATGCTGCTGGAGGAACCCGGGCACATGACCCGGCGTCGCCTGATGCTGCCGCCGTTCCACGGCAAGCGGATGGGCGCCGACGCCGAGATGATGGCCGAGGTGACGCGAAGCGAGGTGCGCCGCTGGCCGGCCGGGGAACCGTTCGAGCTCTGGCCGCACATGCAGGCGATCATCCAGGAGGTGATCGTACGCTCCGTCTTCGGCCCCGACGAGGACGGGCGGCTGGACCGGCTGCGGGCGCTGCTGCACCGGCTGACCGCGGCGCTCAACGACCCCCGGCGGCTGAGCGCGGCGGCGGCGCTCGGCCCCCGCTGGCTGGCCCACAGCAGCGGGTTCCGGGCGGCGATGGCACCGGTCGAAGAGGCGCTGCTGGAGGAGGTCGACCGGCGGCGGCGCGCGGGTGAGAGCGGGCGCAAGGACATCGTCTCGATCCTGATCGAGGCGCGCTACGAGGACGGCTCGCCGCTGAGCGAGAGAGACCTGCGCGACGAACTGATGACGCTGCTCACCGACGGCCCGACCTCATCCTCGCTGGCCTGGGTCTTCGAGCGGCTGCTGCGCCATCCGCGGAAGCTGGAGCGCCTGCAGGCAGAGGTCCGGGCCGGCGAGGAGAGCGCCTACCTGGACGCCGTTGTCACGGAGACGCTGCGGCTCTGCCCGCCGGTGCCGGTCGTCCTCCGCCGCCTGCTGAAGCCGATGGAGCTGGGCGGCTGCAAACTGCCTGCGGGAACCGCCGTCGCCCCCTGCGTCTACCTGATCCACCGCAACGAGGAGATTTACCCGGACCCGCGCCACTTCCTCCCCGAGCGCTTCCTCGAGCGACCGCCCGGCACCTACACCTGGATCCCCTTCGGCGGCGGCACGCGCCGCTGCCTCGCCGCCAGCTATGCCGAACTGGAGATGAAGCGGGTGCTGCGCACGGTCCTGAGCGAGGTCGACCTGCGCCCCGCCGATGCCGACTCCGAGCGGGCGCGGAGGAGCGCGATCTCGTTCAGCCCCGACAAGCGCGGCCGCGTCGTCGCCGAACCCCGCACGCCCGCCCCCGCTCCCGCCGCCGCCGAGCCATGGCAGCCGAGTCCGATCTACTCGTAGTCGGGGCCGGAGCCAAGGCCGCCGGCATCGCGACCAAGGTGCACGCCTTCAACTCGCTCGGCCTCGGGCCGATCTCGCTGACGATCGTCGAGGGGACCGAGGTCGCCGCATCGTGGAAGGGGCGCAACGGGATGACCTCCGGCGAGGAGCCGCTGGCGGTGACGCCGATCAAGGACGTCGGCTTCCCCTACCAGAGCTTCAGGGAGTTCGGCGAGGCGGGCGAGGCGATCGACGACCAGGCGATGCGCTTCTCCTGGCAGCGCTACATGGTCTCCAGGCGGCGCTACGCCCGTTGGATCGACGCCGGCTCGCCGTCGGTACGGCACCGCGACTACGGCGAGTACCTGACCTGGGTCCTCGCGCGCGCCTGCGAGGGCGTCGACCACGTCAACGGCCGGGTGACGAGGGTCTCGCTCGAGGGCGGACAGCTATGGGCCGTCGACGTCGAGGGGCCCGAGGGAAGCTCGCGGCACGTCGCGCGGGCGCTGGTCCTGACCGGCCCCGGCATCCACCGCGCCTTTCCGCACGAGCCCGGCATCGCCACGCGGGTCTTCCACTGCGACAGCAGGCGCGAGGAGTTCGCGGAGCTGCCGGAGGACCGAGCCTGCGACGTCGCGATCGTCGGCGGCGGGGAGAGCGCGCTCAGCTGCATGATGTTCCTGCGCGGCTTCCGTCCCAAGTCGCGCTTCACGGTCTATACCCCGATGCTGCCGATGAGCCGCGGCGAGAGCTTCCTCGAGAACCGCGTCTTCTCCGACCCCGACGAGGTGGAATGGACCGCGCTCGACCAGACCACGCGGCGCGACTTCGTCAAGCACTCCGACCGCGGTGTCTTCGACCCGCCCAGCCTGGCAGCGATCGCCTACGACGATCGCTGCCGCTTCGTCACCGGCCGCGTAACCGACGTCTCCGCGGCGCGCGGCGGCGCCGGCGTGCGCCTCCAGCACCACTCGCCGGAGGGAATCGCCAACCCCGAGCACGACTACGTGGTCAACTGCACCGGCTTCGACCTGCTGGCCCAGCTGCGCACCCTCTTCCCGGCCGAGACCCGGGCCGAGATCGAGAGTCGGGTGGGCCAGGTCTGGGACGCCCGGGCGGGAACGGAGGTACCGATCGGCCGCCACCTCGAGCTGAGGGACATGCAACCCCGCCTGCAGATCCCCGGCCTGGCAGGACTGAGCCAGGGCCCCGGGTTCGCCAACCTCGGCGCGCTGGGATTGCTCGCCAATCGGGTGCTGCAACCCCTGTTCGAGGAAAGGCCGAGCCCCCTCACGGATCACGCGTCCGCAAACACTTGACATGTTTTGAATGATCGAATAGGGTCGCGAGATAATGGTTGGTAAGCGCGGGCGACGGTACGGTGGGGTGGTCGCGGCACTCGCCGCCCTGCTTGCGACCGTACTGCTGGCGACCGGGTGCGGCAGCTCATCCTCCGGGGCGGAAGCGAAGTTAACCGGTTCGGGCTATCCGAACGGTGACCTCGCGAACACGCGCAGTACCAAGGGCCCGATCAACATCAGCAACGTGGGCGAGCTGACGAGGATATGGAACGTACCGATCCCGGGCGAAAGCTCCTTCGGCAGCTACGCCGCATCGCCGGTCCTCACCAATGGGGTCGTCTACTCACAGGATCTTGCCTCGAACGTACAGGCGATCGAAGCCGAAAACGGCAACGTGGTGTGGACGAAATCCTATGAACAGCCCAGCCTCGGGCCGAACGGCGTGGTCGTCGACGGCGGCAGCGTGTTCGGCGCGACCCCCAGCGCGGTCTTCGCCCTTGATCAGGAAACGGGCAAACAGCTGTGGTCGACGACCCTCGTGCGCAATGAAGTCGAGGGGATCAACATCGCCCCCGGTTACGACGAAGGCATCGTCTACGCCTCGACCGTTCCGGCCAGTGCCGCCTCCCTCTACGAACCTGGAGGTGTCGGCATCCTCTGGGCGCTGGATGCGAAAACCGGCAAGAAACTGTGGCACTTCGACACCGTGCCCGAGGATCTGTGGGGACACCCGGAGATCAACTCGGGCGGGGGCGTCTGGTACACGCCGGCGTTCGACGGCAAGGGCTCGATGTACTTCGGCGTGGGCAATCCGGCGCCGTTTCCGGGAGATCCCAAGCATCCCTGGGGATCAAGCCGCCCGGGCCCGAACCTGTACACCAACTCGATCGTCAAGCTGGACGCCAAGACCGGCAAGATGCAGTGGTACTTCCAGCTCAACCCCCACGACCTCTACGACTGGGACCTTCAGGGCCCACCGATCTTGATCGACTCGGGGGGCAGGGAACTCGTGGTGGCAGCCGGCAAGGTCGGCTGGGTCATCGCCCTCGACGCCAAGAGCGGAAAGCTGGTCTGGAAGCGAGCCGTCGGCAAACACAACGGCCACGATGAAGATGGGCTGCTGGCGATGAGAGGCGAAACCTCGAAGCTGAAGCCTCCTTTCGAAATCTACCCCGGCAACCTGGGCGGTGTGATCGCGCCGATGTCCACCGACGGCACGCACGTCTTCGCAGCGGTGGTGAACCACCCCGTGACGATCGCGTCCGGCTCGGAAATCGAAGAAGCAAGCGCAGTGGACTCGGGGGAAATCGTCGCGCTCAATGTGAAGAACGGCTCCGTCGCGTGGAAGCACGAATTCCCCGAAGCGCCCACCTTCGGCGCGACCTCGGTCGCCAATGAAATCGTCTTTACGACGACCTACGACGGCTTCATCCACGGCTTCAACACCGATACCGGGCGACCTGCGTGGACAGCCGAATTGCCCGCTGGCACCAATGCCGGTGTCACCGTCTCCAACAACATGGTGATTGCCCCGGCCGGCATTCCTTCCGCCGAAGGCCAGACGGCTCAGCTCCTCGGCTACCGCCTCGGCGGCTGAGCTCTCGCACGCTAAGAGGCGCAATGCGCCGACGCCGTCCTGGGCGCAGGACTAGAAACGTTTAATAAAGGCTGATTGAAGTCGAGATATAAATACGTACTTGATGGACCGACCAGAACAGGTTTTGATCGTGGAGCCCAACCCCCGAGTGCGGGCGGTGCTCGAGGATTGCTCGGGGAGGCGGGCGTCCGCACCGCAGCCGCTGCCGACGGACACGCGGCCCTGCGCGAGTTCTACCGTGAGCATCCCGACATGGTCGTGCTCACCCTCGAGCTGCCCGAGCTGAGCGGCTGGGAGGTTCTGCCGGCGCGGACGACTTCGTGACCAAGCCCTTCGGCAGATCCGAGATCCTGGCCAGGGTCGAAGCGCTGCTGCGGCGCCCCAGAGCCAGTGCGACGCCGGCCATGTTCGCGGACGATTTCGTACAGATCGACCACCTGCGACACGAGGTGGAGGCGCTGGGCGCGAAGATCGTGCTGACGCCGACCGAGTTCCGCATGCTCGCCGCGTTCTCCCGACACGCCGGGCAGGCCCTTTCCCATTCCCAGCTGCTGGAGCTGGTCTGGGGGGAAGGCCAGCGCGACCAGCGCGAGGTCAAGCTCTACGTCAGCTATTTGCGACGCAAGCTCAGGGCCGCCGGGGTCGAACCGATCGAGACCGTACGCGGCATCGGCTACCGCTACCGACCGCACCGGGTGGGAGGCACGGGGCCGAGTACTGAGTCGGATCGCCAACGTTTATAGCCCTAAAGCTCCTACGAGATTCATACCGAAATCAAGCGCTGACCATATCTCCGGTGTCGAATCAGCGGGCATGCCGCAAAAGCGGCTGAGCACAAACCCGAACACGGAGGTCCGCAGTGAACCGCGTCACTCTCAGAATCGGTGTGATCACGACCATGGCAGCGCTGAGCGCGCTCGTCTTCTCGACGGCAGACGCGGGCACGGCCGCCGCCCAGTCGTTTGGCAACGACGGCACGATCCACGCCTGCTACAAGGCGAAGGGAAGAAACAGGGGTGCGCTGCGAGTCGTCCCTACCTCGCAAAGCTGCAGGAAGCTGCACGGCTTTCGCCCCGTCTCGTGGAGTGCGAGCGGATCCCCGGGTGCGTCGGGCCAGAAACGGCGCGCAGGGAACGTCCGGGGGCGGCAGCGCAGCTCAGGGCCCGCAAGGATCGCAGGGCAGCCCTGGGCCAGAAGGTAAAGCGGGACCCCAGGGAGTGACCGGCGAGGTCGAAAAATCGCTGATCGAAACGGTCAAAACCCAGACCGATCAGATCGACTCGCTGACCAAACAGGTCACCGACCTGACCGACGAAGTGCTGGGCCTGGAAGGCAACCTGACCGATCTCTCCGGTGGGCTGTTGAACCTGGAAGGCGACGTGACCGACCTATCCGGTGAATTGGTCGACCTCGAAGGCACGGTCGGCGAAACCTGCACTCAGCTGACCACGCTGACCAAACAGGCCGACGACATCGTCAACGGAGTCACCGGGATCTCCTTGAACAACGCCCTGCAGCTGATCGGCGCGGCGATCGCGTTCCCGAACCTGCCCGGCACCCTGGGCACGTTCGAATGCGGCTGAGCGGCCGCGGGACTGGCGCTTGCCTAAGGGCCGCTGACCGTAGAGATCGTCAGGGTGCTCGTGTAGGTGCCGGCAAAGCTGTTCTGGGGCACGGCGACGCTGAAGGCCGGAGTCAACGTGAACACCCCTTTGCCGGTGACCGCGGCGGCGTTGAAGAACTTGACCGCGGTCGGCGCGGTCGATCCCGCCGGCACCGCGATCGGGTAGGCGAGGGCGTTGGTCGGGTTGGTGCAGAGCCCGCCGTTCGCGCAGGCGCTCGACACCGCGGTGATCGTCGAGACGGTCGCGGGCAGCGTCTTGGTCCCGGTGCTGAACTGGGTGGAGGTGATCGTCGTGTTCCAGCCGAGCCCGGCGCCAGCGTCCGTCCGCGTGTCGCTGACGGTCAACGGCACGGTGAAGGTTTTCGCCTGGTCGCCGCTGTTGAGGTTGGCGCTGAAGCTGGGGGCCGCCGTGGTCGAAGCCGACAAAGTGGCCTGCGAGGCGTCGCGCAGCGCAACCGCCTGGGCGATCCAGGCGCCGGTCGAGACCGCCGGCGTCGCCGTCTTCGCCGCCGTCGCCCCAGCGCTGGCCTGGGCGAAGTCCGCCACCCCGGTGGTGTTCGAGCTCGATTTGACGTCGATCCGCTCGGTCGTCGACGGGTCGGGGGCGACGGTCGTCCCGGCCGCGAAGGAGGCGGCAACGAGGATCAGGTCGTTGGCCGCGGAGGTGGTCACGCTGGGAGCTACCGCGTTGCCGCTTTCGCCGCCCCCAGATGCGGTCGCGTCGACCGGCACGGTCTGGTTGATCCCGCTGTAGTCGGCGATGCCGCCGGACGCGGCCCGGCTCGACCCCAGGCTCCACGAGTAGTTGGCCGGCTCGCTCGCTGCCGCCACCTTGTAATAGGTGACCTGGCGCAGCGCGGTGCCCTGGGTGATGCTCTTTACCACCGTCCAGCCGCTCGGCGTGGTCACCGCTCCCGTTCCCGCCGCGGTCACCGTGGCCACCATCACACTGCCTTCGACGACGCCGGTCGGCTTGGCGATGCTGAGGCTGGTGGCTCCGGTGCCGTTTTCCCCATTCGCGGAGCCCACGAACGCGATCGCGGCGCCAGCTTGCGCCGGGGGCAGCACCAGGCAGAGCAAGGCGAGGGCGCCGGTTGCGATCGCTGGGCGCAGGGCCCTTCGCCCAACTGCGACCCGCGAACGCACGGACAGGTGCACCGGCCCCTAAACGAGGCGTCGCTGGCGCCAGAAGTAAAAGGCGGCGCCGAGCGAGAGGACGCAGACCCCGATCAGGACATAGACCAGCGTCCCATCGGAAGACGAGGAAGACTCGATCGGCGTCTGCTGCGCCGCCTGGGTGCCGAAGACCTGCTGGACCTGCGCCTTGGAGATCTTGAACGGATAGGTGCGGGTCAGGCTGCGCCCGCCGTAGGAGATCGAGACCGTGCCGCGGTAGCTGCCGGGGGGCAGCGCCTTGCCCTGGATGTAGACGGGGAAATCGATGTTGGTATCGGGCACGAAGGTATCGAGACCGAAGCTGCTGCGCTGGACCGCACGACCGCCATTGCTGACGATCTTGAGCGTGCCGCGGCCCTTGACCAGAACGTTCCCGGTGTTGCCGATCCCGAGCAGCACCGACTGGTGACCGGGCTGGTTGCCGGCCTTGATCCCAGTCAAGCTCATCTGGGCGCGCTCGGCGCCGGGAACGTTGACCTGGACCGCGAGGACGCTGAGCTCCTGGATGCGGACCTTGAAGCCGTTCCCTTCCTTGGCGGAGGACGCCGGCTTGGCTCGGCCGGTCGCGCGTTGCGCGACGATCCCGCCCAGATGCTGGCCCGCCGCGGCGCCGGCGGGGACCTGGACGCTGAAGGAAACGACCCGGGACTGCCCCGGCGCGAGGCTGACCGTGCCCTTGGCGAGCTTGATCCACGCTCCGACGTCGCGCCTCGGCTCTTGGCGCGAGCGGTATACGGCGCCGCTGGTCTGCCCGGTGGTGGCGTCCACCGGATAGAGGCTGGTGCGCCCCGCCTCATCGCCGACGTTCAGCACCCGCACCGCGCCGTGGACGGTCTGTCCAGGTTGTCCCTTGAAGACGAAGTAGCCAGTTTCCGTGGGTGCGACAGGCTTCAGCGCAAACGTCGGGCCGCTCGCCAACGCGGTGGCCGCCGGCGACATCGCGACCAGGGCCGCGACCAAGCCGATCAGGGCGACAGCGCGGCCCAGAGGGCTTCGGAGAGCTCCGAGAAGTTTTCTCGTCGGCGACAAGCGGACCGACTCTATGGGCCGGTGACGATGGAAATCGTCAGCGTGCTGGTGTAAGTGCCGGCGAGGCTGCTCTGCGGAACGAATACCCCGATAGTCGGCGTATTCGTGAATTTGCCCATTCCCGTGTTGGCGGCGGCGTTGAAGAACTTGACTGCGGTCGGCGCGGTCGATCCCGCCGGCACCGCGATCGGGTAGGTGATCGCGTTGGTCGGGTTGGTGCAGGTGCCCGACGCGCAGGTCGAGGTGACGCCGGTCAGCGTCGAGGAGTTGGTCGGCAGCGTGCTCGGAGTAGCGCCGCCGGTTTTGAACTGGGTCGAGGTGATCGTCGCGTTCCAGCCGGCGCCGGTGCCTCGCGTGTCCTGGATCGTCAGGGGGACCGTGTAGGTCGGGGTCGAGTCGCCGCTGTCGAGGTCAGCCGTAAATGACGGCGTGGCGCTGGTCGTAAGGCTCAGGGTGCTGCCGCTCAGGGTTCCGGTGGCGGTCGCGGTGGCCCCCAGAGCCGAGGCAGGGAGCGCTGCGAGCGCGGCCCCGGCGAACAACGTGACGAATAGCTTCCTGCCCTGCATCGATCTCCCCTTTGGTTGACGCTCTTTGACGAAATTCCCGGGCTTATCGGTGCGGACGTTCTCCAGCTTGAGCCGAACCCCCTCTCCCCTGCCATCTTTAGCCGCGGCGTACCCCCGAGCGGCGTCCGGTTGTCAGTTTTGGAATACGGCGCGTTTATGCGTATCGGGCGAGTGCGTCCAGGCTGCAACGCATGCCTCGGGCCACGACGCTTGGCTAGCATCATCAGGCGATGCCCCTCTTCGGTCAGGAACACGTGGAGCGCTACCGTGCCACCGATGGCGGGGAGGGTCACGAGTGGCGGGGAACCAAGACGCTGCTGTTGACGACGATGGGGCGCAAGTCCGGCGAGCCCCGCACGACTCCGCTCATCTACGCGCCCCACGGCGACGCCTACATGGTCGTAGCGTCGAAGGGCGGCTCGGATGCGCCACCCGCCTGGTACCTGAACCTCTCCGAGAATCCCGAGGTCGAGGTGCAGGTCAAAGGCGACCGGTTCAAGGCCCGGGCCCGCACCGCAAGCGCCGGGGAGAAGCCGGAGATGTGGCAGACGATGGTCGCCGAGTGGCCCGACTACGACGCCTACCAGCAGAGGACGACGCGTGAGATCCCCGTCGTAGTGCTGGAACCCCTCTAGAGGAAGCCCGGGTAGAGCGTGGCCGTCTCGTCTCCCCCATCTCGCCGTACCCCCCGTGTCGCGCTGCTCCCCTGGATCGCCTGCTTTCTCGCGCTGGCGCTCGGCCCAAGCCCCGCCGACGCGTCCACGCAGGTCGAATCCCTCTCGCTCAGCCGCTCGACGACGCAGGCGGGTGCCCATCCCGACCTCACAGCCTCCTTCTCGCTCGAAAGCACCGACGACTCCGAGATCGCCAAGGACGTGCTCCTCGGGACTCCCGCCGGGCTCTTCGTCAACCCGGTCGCCATCCCGCGCTGCAGCGCCGCGGACTTCGGGCTGAAACAGTGCTCGCCCAGCTCGCAGGTTGGCCTGGTCGCCACGAGCGCCAGGTACGAAGGCGACCCGGACCGCCTGCTCGGCATCGCTGCCGTCTATGCGCTCCTCCCGGGAAGCGGAGAAACCGCCCGCTTCGGCTTTTACGCGCCCACCGTCGACCTGCCGATCGCCATCGCGGTCAAGGTGCGAGCCGATGGCGACTATGGGCTGAACTTCTCGCTCCAGAACCTGCCGAGCACGGTGCCGCTGGCCGCCGCCGACCTGACTTTCTGGGCCGTCCCGGCGGATCCGACCCACGACTCACAGCGGTTCCCGGCGGGGTCGACCGGGTGCCCTGGGCTTGCAAGCGCCAGCTGCCTCGGCGGACCGACGCCATCCGCTGCCTCGCAGGTGCCCCTATTCGACAACCCAACGGCATGCGGGGCCGAATTCAAGAGCAGCCTCGCGGTGGACACCTACGAGGATCCGGGAACCTTCGCCAGCAGCGCTTCGCCGGCGACTCCCACCAGTGGATGCGGAGCCCTGGCCTTCTCGCCGATGCTCGATGCCGCCCTCAGCGCCAGCGAAACCAGCACGACCTCGGGACTGAGCCTGGGCCTCACATCGATAGACGAGGATCTCCTCAGCCCCGTCGGGATCTCGGAGTCGGCGATCGAGTCGGTGACGGCGGCGCTTCCGTCCGGTCTGACGGTCGATCCGATTGCGGCCAGCGGCCTCACCCCCTGCACGCCCGCCGATTTCGATGCGACCGGCCCCGGGAACAACTGTCCAGCTGGCTCGGAAATCGGAGAGTTTGCCATCGGCGCAGCGGAGCTCGCCGAACCGCTGGAAGGCTCGGCCTACTTCGGCGAACCCGAAGCCCCCGGCTCCTATCGCCTCTTCCTATCCGCATCGGGGAACGGCATCGCCGTCAAGCTCATAGCCTCGCTCGCGGAAGGCCCTGAACCCAGGCGTCTGCAGCTGTCCCTCCCGAGCCTTCCGCAGATCCCGATCGATGAATACCTGCTGGAACTGGCGCCTGGGGCCGAACTGCTGACGACCCCGGACAGATGCGGCGAATACACGGTCGACGCCACCCTGACTCCCTCGAGCGAACCCACTCAGAAATTCCTTCTGCAGCGCCACCTGACGCTCGAACCCATCGGCGGCGGACCATGCGCGGGACCGGCCGAAACCGTGAGCGTCACGCTCTCACCGCCCTCGCTGGTGGTGGACGGCGGTGGGACAAGCGTCGCCACCGCGACCGTGACCGACGCCGGCGAGCTGCCCGTGATCGGCGACGAAGTCGAATTCTTCAGCGAAGACATGGACGAGCAGGTCGGCGAAACGATCGACAACGGCGACGGCACCTACACCGCCACGATCTCCTCGCCGACCGCGGTCGGCCCGCAGACGATCGAAGCGGTCGACTTCTCGGTCGACCCCGAAGCCTTCGGCACCGCGACGCTGCTCCAGCTCGCAGGAGAAGGAGGGGAAGATTCCTCGCTGGACTCGAAGACGAGCGCGAGCGCCTCCTCCCCGCCGCCTCCGAGGTCTCCGGCGCCGACTCCGCTGAGCCTGCGACTGACCGGCAAGCCCCCACACCGGACTCACGACCGAACCCCGACCTTCCGCTTCGCATCCACCCCGAGCGGCTCGCGCTTCGAGTGCGAGCTCGATCGCCATCGCTTCCAGCCCTGCGCTTCGCCGACCACCTTGAAGAAACTCGGCACCGGCGCTCACACCTACAAGGTCCGCGTCACGGACATTTCCGGCGCCTCTCGGACCACCGCGTATCGCTTCGTCGTCCTGGGCTCTCCCCGCGCATCGTCGTAGGTTTGCCTGGGTGGCGAGCATGCCTATGCAAAGCTGGAGCGGATGAGCGGAACCGAGTGGAAGACGCTCGAGCGAGCGAAGGATTGGTCCTCGTTCCGCGAAGGGCTGCCGCACGCCGTCGACGCCGAGAAGATGCTGGTGGAGCACCTGGCTCGCGGCGAGGTCGGTCGGGTGCTCGACCTCGCCAGCGGCGACGGTCACATGATCGCCGTGCTGCGGGAGCGCTGGCCGGATGCCGCGGCGATCGGGCTGGATCACTCGCCGGCCCTCGTCGATGCGGCCCGACAGCGCTTCAGCGATGCGGAGGCGATCAGGATCGAGGCGCACGACCTGATGCAGCCCCTGCCCGCGACCCTGGGCCAATTCGACCTGGTGGTCTCGGCGCTGGCCATCCATCCCCTCCCAGACCAGCGCAAGAGGGCACTGTTCTCCGAAGTCTTCGAGCTGCTCCGGCCGGGCGGAGCCTTCTACGACCTCGATGTGGTGGCGGCGCCCACGGCAGAGCTTCACGCGCTCAGCCAGGCAGCATTCGGGTTCGACACGGGACAGCAGGACCCCTCAGACCAACCGGCGCGCCTGGAGGATCAGCTGAGCTGGCTGGGCGCGGGGGGCTTCGAAAACGTCGACTGCTTCTGGAAGTGGCTCGAGCTGTCGCTCGTTGGCGGGACGAAGCCTGGTTGAGACCTCGTCTCCGTTGCCATCCTCAATCCAAGGAGTCGGCTGAGCTCGATCTAGATCGGTGGAATTGGAGACAAAGTGCAGCGCTTCGTAGCGCTGATGGACGAGGCGCTCGGGGAAGACCTCCGCGCCCTTTGGCTCTATGGATCCCGCGCACGCGGTGAGACTCCCCACCCAGATTCCGACGTTGACCTGCTGGTGATCTCGGCAGGCGACCGCGACCGCGACCACCGACTCGCGATGGATCTCAGCGAAGAGGTTGCACTCGCCGAGAACGAGAGTCCATTCACCTACTCGGTCCACCTCTATGGCCCAGAGTGGCTGCGAGAACGCCGGGAGATCGAATCTTTCTTCCTTCAGGAGGTCGACCGCGACAAGATCGTTCTGGCCGGGAGTGCGCTGGAGTGAGCCCACCGTCAGAGGAGTTCATGGAGCAGGCGCGCGATCGCCTGGCGGACGCGAAGGCAATTCTCAAGACCGCACATCCCGCCGTAGTTGTCAGTGCCGCCTACTAGGAATGCCGAATATGTCGAATGGCGCTGCTGACTTCATCGCGGAGATAGAACAACTGCTGACGCCAGATGATCCCGCATGAGCATCTAGCGTCATAGTCGCTTCGAGCGGTTCGGCCAAGATTTGGACCCCGCTGATTCCTTAACGCAAGCACTTAGGTTTCTCATCGGGGTGCCGATGAGACCCAGGGATGCTGTTCGTGTCTCAGCAGAATCTTTGGCGCTTAATCGTGGCTGCCGCGCTCGGCGTCGTTGCCTACCTGTCGCTGGCTCATCGTTCGAGCGTAGACAGCGCCGGAGACCCCGGAAGACGCCCCGTCCGAAGCGCGCATTACGCAACCGGCCTCGGCCCCGCAAACATCCCGCTGCCGCGGGGAGAATGGGAGGCAATCGGAAGGGTTATCTGGGTCCCGTCGAACGCAATCACCAACCAGCCCCCCGGCGCTGTGCTCAAGCGGCCCTGGACTTTCCACGAGGTTTGTCGTGGGCGGTGCAAGATCGCGTTCTCCCGTTGGACCCTCTACGGACCAAGCGTGACGTGGCTCGTCAAGCGTGGCCGCGTCTTCGCCGCCAGCTTCCCCCCCGTAAGAGTCCCTTGCTCATTCCCACGTGGCTCCTCCTACCCCCGCCATCTATTTGGACAAAGCCACGACTACTACAAGCTGTGGTGGTCGAGTGACGACAGTCGGATTCACGCCATCGAGCACCGGATCCAAACTGGCTGCTACCGAACGCCGGACCCACCAGACGTCACGAGGTGGCAAGCAACCCGCGCTCCCCGGCAAGTTCCAGCAATCGACGCACTCCCTTAGACGAGGCCATACCCCTTGCAAGACATAAGACGAGCCGGTAGCGCGGGTCGACGCCGACCAGGTTTCGCTGGCACAGGGGCGATGATGCTCAGGTCGCAGCGACCTGGAGCACCAGCAGAGCCGCGATCGACGCCAGGCACAGCAGATGTTCGCGGCCCACAGATCGTGCCAGTGCACTCTGACGATCGACGGTGTCCTCACGAGCACCAAGCCGGACGGCCCTCGGCAGGATGCGCGTAGCGGCAAGGGTGATTGGCGCGGCGGCGAGCATGAGGGAGATCCACCCTACCCAGGCCGGCACATCTCCACGCACGATCTCGACGACGATGGCGACCAGCGTGACCAACATGAACAGCACGATCAGCCGATCCATCGGACGAGCCGTCGTCGTCACCCGCCTGTAGTAGCCCGCGATCGAGGAGAGCGCCGCCTCTGGCAGCTCACCCTCACGGCTCCGCAGCGCCTGAACGTCGAACATGAGGTCGAACCAGAGGACCGCGAGCAAGAACCCGGCACCGGCAGCCGCAAGAGCATTCACATCGCCATTATTCCGAAGGGCTAGATCGTCGCACGGATCCTGGAGGTCCCTGGGGCTATGAGTCAGGGCCGCACCCGGGAGAAAGCCAGGGAGAACGTCCTCAATGCCCTGCGCACGATGCTGACCCCTGATGAGGAGTTGGCCGGACAGACCCCGCAAGCCAATCACGAGCACTTGCGTTTCGTCGCCGCGGCGTGAAGCGTCCCGACCTTGAGCGTCACCTAGGCAGCCAAGGCTGCCGGCGAGATCGTCGCTCCTCGAATTCTTCGACGAGCACCGCCCTCCGGCGTTTGTGGCCGCCGCTTGCGATCTGCTGGATGTATCTGGCGAGAGCCGTGAGAAATTTCTTTCCGACCTGGCCGCCAAACGCCCCGTTGCTGTCGAGCGAAACCGTCCACAGCGGGGAACTTACGTAATAACTGAGAATCAGCCTGGGGGATTGATCCTCGGCTTCGTCGCGGTGCCCGACGGAGAAGGGAAACATCTCCACGCCTATCTACGCCAATTCGCTGAAGAAAGGCTCTCCAAACACGCTGCCGAGCGGCTCGTTGTGCTGGGGGTCGAGGCTTCAGGCCCAAGGCCGCTGGATGCGCTCGTCGTAGTCGAGCCTCGGGTTTGGCGACTTCCTAGCCCAGGCTCAGCAAACGTCGACTAGACGCGGTGCGTATCTCCAACCACGCGATGATCTCGCTGGGAGCTGCCTCGCCAGTGGCGGGCGATGCCAGCGCGGAGTCGTCGACTTGGCAGCCATCAGCCAATCGAAGGGCGGAGGTCTTCGACTTCGCAAGGAAGCTCCTTTGCCCGGTCGATGATCTCTGGGTCCCCGGTCATGAGCACTGCTTCGTTCTCGGCCGCCAGGGCGATGGCGAAGCAATCGGCCAGGGCGATGGGATGCTCCGCCTTCAGACTCGCAACTGTCCGCATTGCCGACACGCCAGGCAGATCCTCGGCGATTTGCGAGCGTAGCTCGGAAATCGCTCGGTCGGCCTCGCCATTACCGTGATCGCGAGTCAATCGATAGCTGACCTCGACCAAGTTGATCCAGCTCATCACGGGCCGCTCTCGATCAAGCACCTCAGCGACGGCTGCAGCAGCGGGTTCGTCGCCATCCAGCCAAGCCAGAACTGCCCACGAATCGAGACAGACCACGCGCTAGGGCCGCTCGCTGCGACGGTCCTCCACCAGCCGCGCCGCCATCCCGCTACCAGAGAATCTCCCTCGCAGTGTCGAGCGCCGATCCGCTCGCCTCACCACGATGCCGTCATCCACGGGTTCAAACGAAACTCCGGCGCCCGGTCCAAGCCCCGCTCGCTCACGCAGATCCTTGGGGATCACGACCTGGCCCTTGGCGCCTACTCGCTGAGTCATACCTGCCAAGTATAACGAGCTTGAGGCGCTCGGGGGAATTCTCTCCGTGACACCTCTGCCCTCTCCGCTAAGGCCATACCGCTACGGGGATTCGAACCCCGGTTTCCGGACTGAGAATCCGGCGTCCTAGTCCCCTAGACGATAGCGGCGCGCGGGCGACATTCTAGCGAGAGAGCGCGGTGGGTTGGCGGGCGACTCGGCGCTCGGGAAGAGCCGCCACGCGCTAGATTGCCGGGTCCCGCGGCTGTGGCGGAACTGGTAGACGCGCACGGTTCAGATCCGTGTGGAGGAAACTCCGTGGAGGTTCGACTCCTCTCAGCCGCATCGGAGTGACCCTGGGCGATGCTCAGGCGGGCTGCTTGGGTCGCGCCGGCTCGGCGGCGCGGGCGGCCACGGCGGCGATCTCCTCGACGAAGTCGGGCCAGAGCGCCGGCGGCAGGTCGTGGCCCATGCCCTCGAAGATGCGCAGGCGGGAGTCGCGAATCGCCCTGGCGGTGGCGCGACCGGCGGCGGGGCGGATCAACGGGTCGCTGTCGCCGTGCAGGACCGTCGCCGGGAGTCGCAGCTTTTCCAGCGCCGCGGTGCGGTCGCCGGAGGCGGTGATCGCGTGCAGCTGGCGGGCGATGCCGGCGCGGCTGTGGGAGCGATCGAAGGAAGCGGCGGCCATCTCGCGGAAGCGCGGCTCGTCCATCGGGTACTTGGGCGAGCCGATGGTCTTGAAGGTCTTGACCGAGCGCTCGATCGCCGCCTCGCGCTCCGGGGCCGGGCGGGCGAAGAGGGTCCCGAACGCCTTCCAGGCCGGGATCCCGAGCCAGCGGTTGCCGGTGGTCGACATCATCGAGACCAGCGAGCGCACCCGCTCGGGCCGGCGGATCGCCACCGTCTGGGCGATCATCCCGCCCATCGATGCGCCGACCAGATGCGCCGACTCGATCTCCAGGCGATCCATCAGACCGGTCGTGTCCTCGGCCATGTCGCGAAGCAGGTAAGGAGCGGTGCGCCGCCGTCCCAGCAGCATGTCGGTCCGCTTCGGCAGCCCGGCCGAGTCGATCTTCGTCGAGTGGCCGATGTCGCGGTTGTCGAAACGGACGACGCGGAAGCCGCGCCCGGCCAGCATCGCGCAGAGCTCCTCGTCCCAGGCGAGCATCTGGGTCGCCAGTCCCATGATCAGCAGCAACGGCTCTCCATCGGGGTCGCCGATCTCCTGGTAGGCGATCTCGATCCCGTTGACCTGCGCAAGTCGCTCGTCGCTGAGACCGCCCATCGAGCCAGCTTAGCCGCGCCAGCTAAGTTTGCCCTCAAATGCGCACCGCGATCGTCTCCGACCTCCACCTGGGAAGCACCTCCGGCGAGGACCTGCTGCGCGACGCGGGCATCCGCGGGGCACTGCTCGAAGAGCTGAATGGAGCGGACCGGCTGGTCCTGCTCGGCGACATCGTCGAGCTGCGCGAGCTGCCGCTCGCGACGGCGCTGGAGCGCGCCCGGCCCTTCTTCGAGGAGGTCGGGGAGGCGATGAGCGGCCGCAAGATCGTGCTCGCGCCCGGCAACCACGACCACCGCCTCGCCGAGCCCCTGCTCGAACGACTGGCCCTGGAGGGCAAGCCGCTCGGGCTCGAGCAGCGCGCCGAACCGGGCGGGGAAGCGATTGCCAGGGTCGCGGCCTGGCTGGGCGACGCCGAGCTGCAGATCGCCTATCCGGGCATCTGGCTGCGCGACGACGTCTACGCCACCCACGGCCATTACATGGACTGCCACATGCGACTGCCGAAGCTCGAGTGCATCGCCGCGGCCGCGGCGATGCGCGCGCTGAGGCTGCCCGAGCATCCCGAGCCCGCCGACTACGAGCGGGTGCTGCGACCCGTCTACGGCCTCACCTTCGGCCTCGCCCAGGGCGGCGCCGCAGGACGCACCGCCCGGCCCTCCGAACAAGTCTGGCGATCGATCTCCGGCCGCAACGGGAAGGCCAACCGGGCCCGGCACGCAGCAATACGGGCGGCTGTGCCGGCGAGCATCTGGACCATCAACCGCCTTCTGCGCGCCGACTTCGACGCCGACTTCTCCACCGGCTCCATCTCCCACAGCGGTGTGGCCGCGGCAACCGAGCTGGTGCGGCGACTCGACATTCGGGCCGCCCACACGATTACCGGCCACACGCATCGGGGCGGCCCCGCGGAAAACGAGGCGGAGTGGGCGCTGCCGGAGGGCGGGCATCTCCACAACACCGGCAACTGGGTCTTCGCCTCGGCCTTCCACCACCCCGGAACCCCCCCTGGGCCCTACTGGCCGGGGACGATCACCTGGCTGGAGGACAGCGGCCCGCCGCAACGTAGACGCCTCCTGCTGGACCATCCCCAGGACGAGCTGCACGCGGCAGTGGCCAGGCTCTCCACGGCCAAGCGCTAGGGCAGAGCTAGAGCCACTCGGCGACGATCCGGCCGATCTCCTCGCCGGCGTCCTCCTGGAGGAAATGCCCGGCGTTCTCGATCACCCGCGGTGCGGGAAAGTTGAGTCGCGAGGAGACCTGCTCGCCCACCGAGAGCGGCAGCGCCGGGTCGGAGTCCGCCCAGAGGACCAGCGCCGGGCGCTCGTCGACCCGCAGCGCGTCGGCCACCCGCCTGCCCTCGGCGGCACCAGGGGCGTCGGGCTCGGTCGGCAGGATCAGCGGAAAGGCGCGGGTACCGGTCTTCGACTCGGGAGTCGGGAAGGGCGCCTCATAGGCGGCGATCACGTCGTCGCCGGGGTCGTTCTTGCAACCGGCCTTGACCAGGAACCCGGTCGGGACATCGGTATTCCGGCTGACGTAGTCGCGAAATTTGAGCCAGGTATCGCTCATCCGCTGGTGGCCGGTGAAGGGGCCGGTATCCATGATCACGATGCGCGAGAAGCGGTCGGGGTGCTCGACCGCGAGCCGCAACCCGATCGGACCGCCCCAGTCGTGGACGACCGCGGTGGCGTCGCGCACGTCGAGCTCCTCCAACAGCGCCGACATCGTCTCGACATGGCGGTCGTAGGTGTACCAGCCGAGGTCGGTGGGCTTGTCGGAGCGACCGAAGCCGGCGTAGTCGGGGGCGATGCAGCGGTAGCCGGCGTCGCGCACCGGCGGGATCACCTTGCGCCAAAGGAACGACCAGGTCGGCTCGCCGTGGAAGAAGACGACCGGTCTCCCCTCCCCCTCGTCCAGGTAGGCGAGCCGCAGCCCGTCGATCTCCCGGTAGCTCGATTGGAAGGGAAAATCGGGCAGCCCCTGCAGGCTCTCCTCCGGCGTTCTCACCGCATCGACGCTCACCGCGCGATCATGGCAGTTGGCGCAGGAAGCTGCCTATCTGGGGCCCGAAGTAGGGCGAGAAGAGCTGGGTCGGGCGCCCCTGATAGCTGTAGCTGGTGACGCCGCCGACGAATTCGCCGCCGAAGAGCCAGGCGCCCCCGCTCGAGCCCGCGGCCATGTCGCAGGAGGCGGGCAGCGTCGGCGGACCGCCGAAGAGATTGGTCAGGCTGTCGATCCCGAGGCCGTGGGCACGACAGTCGCGCAGCTCTTCGCCGCGGGCCCCCGCCGCCGGATAGCCGAAGATCTGAAATGCGGCCAGCCTCGATTTCGAGGTGGCGTAGCCGCGCCCCCCGACCACGTCGGTGAGCGCTCCCAGCCGGTTCGGCTCCACCCGCAGCGCGGCAACGTCGAAGTCGGGGTTTTCGTTCCGCCGCCACTGCGGCATCACGTAGACGGATTTGGCGATGAAGGTCCCGAACGGGCGCGAGCCATGATCGTAGGCGGGGACGAAGGCGACGCGCCGGCTTTCGCTCCCCCCGTCGATCACGCAGTGCCCGGCGGTGATGACGATCGAGCGGCTCGGCGTATTCAGCGCCGTTCCCGAGCAGGAGTAGGCACCCGTCGCGGGGTCGAATCCGATGATCTTGCCGTTGGTGCGGGTGCCGTCTTCGGAGGAGTTGAGCACCCGGATGCTGCTGGCACCCGCGAACGGGCTGCGGCGGAAGCGCGGCGCCGGAGCGCGGCCGGGGACGCGCAGCGGCCGCAGC
The DNA here is from genome assembly GCA_963770315.1 of uncultured Solirubrobacterales bacterium. Taxonomy (GTDB): domain Bacteria; phylum Actinomycetota; class Thermoleophilia; order Solirubrobacterales; family 70-9; genus VRUE01. The sequence continues at coordinate 810,656 of CAVYPC010000002.1, read as the reverse complement.
GCCCCGGTGGGCGACGCCCTTAACTCATGCATGACCGGGGGCGCCGCCACAGCGCTCACCGGCCAGAGGGTCATCAGCAGCGTCAAGGCGGGCAGCGCTCTTCGCGCCAGAGCTTTCATGGCGTGACTCATCGGCGCGGTGGTGCTAAGTGGATGACTTCTGCATGCAGGATTGGACACACGGTCATTTCGTAGCAGGAAACACTTAGTTGCAGCAGAAGCTGCTCATTGCATCTCTTCTGCATCTCTGCTCCTCACCGAAAGGGTTACGCATGAACGATGAAAGCCTGATCAGCGGCTGGTGGGTATTCGCCGGCGTGCTGCTCCTGATCGCCGGGATACTGAACATCGTCTACGGCATCGCCGCGATCGGCGACTCGAAGTTCTTCAGCGAAAACGTGACGTTCATCGTCAGCGGCCTGCACACCTGGGGATGGATCCTCCTGATCCTCGGCGTGCTCGAGCTGGTGGCGGCGTTCTCGCTCTTCTCGGGGGGTGAATTCGGCCGCTGGTTCGGCATCTTCATCGCCTCGCTCAACGCGATCGGCGCGCTGATGTCGATCCCCGCCTACCCGTTCTGGTCGCTGGCGATCTTCGCCCTCTCGATCATCATCGTCTACAAGCTGGCCGAGGGCCCGGAGGGCAACCCGGTCCCCTAGCTGTAATTCCTAAGCACGTTGTTCATCCGGACCTCCTTGGAGGCTGGGGGTGTCGAAGCCACCCAGATCCAAGGAGGACACCGGATGAAGCTGCACGCTAACGCGCCCCTCGGCCCGAAGGGCAGGGCGGTTATGGCCCGTCGGGTTGTTGAGGGCGGGCTCACGCTCGCGGAGGCGGCCGAGGCCGCCGGAGTGAGCGTGAGAACCGCGGGCAAGTGGGCACGCCGCTACCGCACCGAAGGTGAGGCTGGAATGTTGGATCGGAGCTCGGCTCCCGGCACGGTTCACAACGCCACACCCCTCGATCGCGTCGAGGCGATTGCCGCGCTGCGGCGCCTGCGGCTCACGGGCCCTGAGATCGCGGAGGTGCTGGAGATGGCGACCTCGACCGTCTCCGCCGTGCTGACTCGGATCGGGCTGGGCAAGCTCAGCCGGCTCGCACCACCCGAGCCGGTGCGCCGCTATGAGCGCCGGCGCCCCGGCGAGCTGATCCACATCGACGTCAAGAAGCTCGGGCGGATCGTCGGCGGTGCAGGCCACAGGGTCATCGGCCATCCGGGAGGCCGGAAGCAAACCAAGATCGACGGCTCGGGCATACGCCGCAACCAGGCGGGTTGGGAGCGGGTGCATGTCTGCGTCGATGACGCCACGCGCCTGGCCTACGTCGAGGTTCTGCCCGACGAAAAGGCCGACACGGCGATCGGCTTCCTCGAGCGCGCCATCGCCTTCTATCGCTCTCACGGGATCGTGGTCGAGCGACTGATGACCGACAACGGCTCTCCCTATCGCTCCACTGCCCATGCCTTGGCCTGTCGCTCGCTGGGCATAAAGCACCTGCGCACTCGGCCCTACCGGCCCCAGACCAACGGCAAGGCCGAGCGCTTCATTCGCACGATGTTGAGCGAGTGGGCCTACGCCGCCGTCTACGGCAGCTCAGCCGAGAGGGCCGCGGCCCTCTCGGGGTGGATCGAGCGCTACAACTTCAAGCGAAGACACGGCGCCCTCGGTCACCGGCCGCCTATTGAGCGGCTACGGGAACTGAACGGGAACAACGTGGCTGGGAATTACACCTAGCGGAGCCCGGAGACCTGCTGCGGACGAAGGCCCCGGGCTCCCGGGGCCTTCGTCGTTTCGGGCTGAGCGGTTGCGATCGGCTCCGACAGCTCGAGGGTCGACCACGGTGCCGCGGTCGGTTTGCGGCTCTCATAGAGGACGTCGACGCCGGCCAGGCGGTCCTGCCAACCGCGGCGGCGCTGGTCGAAGAGGATCCCGAGAAAGCCGAGGCCAAAGGGAATCGCGGCCAGGAACAGGCCGATCAAGCGCTTGATCGATCTTCGCGGCGGCAGGCCGCGGCTCTCGACCCCGAGCCTGACGCCGAAGAAGCGCATTCCCGGGGTCTGCCCGGCGAGCGACCAGAAGGTGACGAAGTAGAGCGAGCCGAGAGCGATCCAGGTGGCGCTGCCGAGAACCAGGGCGAAGCCGGAGACGCCGTTGTCGTTGCCAGAGAAGAAGGAGTCGATCAAGGCCACGATCGCCGCCAGGCCGGAGAAGGCGAGGTTGACGATCAGCAGGTCGAGGCCGAAGGCGAGGCCCCTGGTGAGCGCGCCGGCGCGTTCGGTCACCTCAGTGCGCCGCTTGCGGAAGACAACCCGCCGCGCGACGCGCTCGATCACTCCGTCGAGGCGCCGGGTCGCATCGCCGATCGTGTGGCCGATGTCCTCGATGAAGCCGACGCTCTGGGCGCTGATCGCGGCGCGTAACTCGGGTGCCTCGGCGATCCGCTCGACCAGCCGCTGCGCCTCATCGCTGGCCAGCAGCCGCTGCCAGACCTCGTCGACCATCTCGCTGTCAAGCGCCTCGATCAAGGCCCGCTTCACGGCCTCGCTTTCGAGCGCCTCGTGGACCGTTTCCTCGACCAAAGGCCCCTGCAGCACACGCACCAGCGCCCGCTCCACCGCCTCGCTTTCGACCGCCGCGACCATCGCCTCCTCGGCGGCGGACTGAACCGCGCGCTCGACCCCGGTCGCCTTGCCGACCGAACGAGCCCCGCGCACACCGGCGCCGAGCAACCGCACCGAGAGCGGCAGCGGCCTCCCCGAAGGACCCTCGCCGTGCGGGGTAGCCTGCGGATCGGGACCGTCAGCCATTGCGCGCGAGTATACGACCGGTCCGCAGCGCCGTCCGCCCGGAGCAGCGGCTAGTACAGCGACTCGAGCAGGCGCTCGACGAAGGGCCCCTGCGCCGGCAGGATCTTGCGCAGCGCTTCGGCGGGGTCGAACCACCCAGCCCGGTCGACCTCGGGGAACTCGCGGAGGGCACCGGAGCGGGGCGGCCACTCCAGCTCGAAGCTGTTGCTGCTCAGGGCCGCTGGGTCGAAGTCGCCCTCCCCGGCCCAGGCGTGCACGACCTTGCCGCCCTTCTGCTTGATCGAGCCCAGCTCGATCAACTCGCCCGGGGCGAGCGAGGGTGCATCCGGCCCCAGCTCCTCGGCCAGCTCCCGCAGCGCGCATTGCCGCCGCTCCTCCCCCGGGTCCGGTTCCCCCTTCGGGATCGACCAGGCACCGAGGTCCTTCTTCGCCCAGAAGGGACCGCCTGGATGGATGAGGAGAACTTCGGGCGCGGCGTGGCGGCGGAAGACGAGGACGCCGGCGCTTTCCTTCGCCGCCACGGCGCTACCTCAGGCCACGGCGCGCAGCCGGCTCTTGGCCTGCTGGGCGATGACCGCGGCCCATTCGGAGTCGTCGATGCGCACCGGCGCAGTCGTCGCGAGGAAGTCGCCCAGGGTCGTGGCGAGGCCCTCGGGGTCTTCGAGGTGGGGAAAGTGGGCGGCGCGGGGCAGCGTCTCGAAGCGACAATGCGGGATCGCCTCGTGTGCGGCTCGGCCATGCTCGATCGGGATCGTGCGGTCGCGCTCGCCCCAGACGATCAGCGTCGCCATGTCGCCGAGCAGGTAGAGGCGGTCGGCGGCGCTGACGTGCTGGCCGTGGACGTCGATCACCGAGCGCAAGGTCTGCACGAAGGCGCGCCGCGAGCCCGGCTCCTGCAGCGGGCGCAGCGCCCGCGCCACTGCCTCCAGGTAGACGCCCCTGGTGCTGCCGCGGGCGCGCAGCCGTCCGCCGGCGGCATCGATCGCGTCGACCAGCCGCCGCTGCGCGGCGAGGCGGAGGAGAGAGGAGACGCCTGGGAGCGCGGCTCCGCGCAGCAGCGGGCTCACCTCCCGCCCGAGGCCGCCGCTGGAGATCAGCACCAACCGCTCGGTGCGCTGCGGGAATTGGTAGAAGAACTGCATCGCCACGCCGCCGCCGAGTGAGTGGCCGACGATCGTCGCCCGCTCGACGCCGATCGTCGTCAGCAGGTCGCGGATGCTGGCCGCGTGGGCGCCGAGCGAGTAGTCGCCCCGTGGCGTCGCCGAGTCGCCGTGCCCGATCAGGTCCGGAGCGATCACCCGGTAGGAGCCAGCGAGCCTCCCCGCCACCGCCTCCCAGTGGCGCGAGGAATTGATCATGCCGTGGATCAGCACAACGGTCGGCCCGCTGCCGGCGACGCGATAGACGGCGCGGTGGCCGTGCAGGTCAACCTCGTGTGCCTCGAAGCAGCTGGCCGCTTCCACGCGGAGACCCTACCGCTGCGCGAGGCCGTTCTTCATAGAGTCAGCCGATCGTGAGCGCAAACCGCATCGGGCCCGGATGAGCGGCGGCGAGATCCTCGCCATCGCCCTCGCCGGGCTGGCGGCGGGCGCGGTCAACGCGGCGGTCGGCAGTGGGACGCTGATCACCTTCCCGGTGCTCCTCGCCTTCGGCTACGCGCCGGTTACGGCAAACGTCTCCAACACGATCGGCCTCGTTCCCGGCGCCGTCTCCGGGGCGGTGGGATATCGGCGCGAGCTGGCCGGGCAGCGCCAGCGGGCGATCCGGTTCGGCCTGATGTCGATGCTGGGCGGGGTGAGCGGGGCCGTGCTGTTGCTCGTCCTGCCTCCATCGGCATTCAAGACCATCGTCCCCGTATTCATCGCCATCGCGCTCGTCCTGGTCGTGCTGCAGCCCAGAATCAACCGCCTGCTGGCCAGCGGCGCGGTCGGCTCATGGCACGAGCGCGGAATCCTCCCGCCGCTGGCGGTCTATGCGACCGGGATCTACGGCGGCTACTTCGGCGCCGCCCAGGGAATCATGCTGATGGCGATCCTCGGCGTCGCCCTGCCGCAGGATCTGCAGCGAACCAACGCCCTCAAGAATGTCCTCGCCGGCCTCGTCAACGGCGTCGCCGGCCTCTATTTCATCTTCGCCGCGCACGTGGCCTGGGCGCCGGCGGCGATCATCGCCGCCTCCTCGATCCTCGGCGGCCAGCTCGGCGCCCACTACGGACGCCGCCTCTCCCAAGATGCGCTCAGGGGCCTGATCGTGGTGGTCGGCAGCGCCGCGATCGTCCGCCTGGTCTTCGGCTGACTCGCATTCCCCAGGGGACGACTCCTGGGCAGCAAAGGGGCCATCACCGCGCCGCGGCAGTGGCCTCCAGAGTGCGCTTGATCGTCTCGACGCCACGCTCCATCAGCTCAGCCGTAACTTGCGCCAGCTCGTTCGGCAGCAGGTCGGCGACCCATACGAACCGAGTCCCTCCATCCTCGCCGTCGAGCGCCTGCGCGGCGCCGTTGTGGTGTGCGTAGGGGCCGTCGACGATCGACCAGACCAGCCTGCGGTCGTCGTCGCTGCAGTCGATCAACCGCTCCCGGACTACCGCGTCGTTGAAGAAGGTGACGATCCGGTCGTCCCCGTCCAGCTGGGTATCGATGACGAAGCCAGGTACCAAGCGCTCGTGCAGGGCGCCCCAATCGCGCAACGCCGCCCAGACCTCGTCCGGTTTCGCTTCGATCGTGCACTCCTTGCGGATGGAGGCCATCCGTATCTCCTTTCGACGACATCGTGGTCCGATCGACGATGCCACCTGGCCGGCCGCACCGCTTGGACATTAGTGCGCATCTGGAAGACTGAGGCACATGCTCAGCGCTCGGACTATCCTCGCGCAGGACGGCCTCGAGATAGCCGATGTCGCCTGTCGGCACGAGCGCGGCCGGGGTAACGCCGAGGAGACGACAGGGAGGCACAGCGTCGGCTTCGTGCGGCGGGGCTGCTTCATCCGTAGCGGCGCCGGCGGCGAGGAGCTGCTCGATCCATCGACGATCTTCTTCGTCAATCCCGGCGAGGAACAGCGCTACGACCACCCGCACAGCGGCGGCGACGATTGCACCGCGTTCCTCCTCGACCCCGGTCTGGTGGCATCGATCTGGGGCGGCGACCCCACCCTGCCGTCGCGACCGCTGCACGCCTCCCCCCAGCTCGACCTCGAGCAGCGGCTGCTGCTCGCCGGCGCGCAGCGGGGCGCCGATCGCGACACCCTCGCGGAACGGGCGACCCTCTTGGTCGCGAGCGTGCTCGAAATCGACGACCGGCACCGAGCGCAGTCGGGGTGCCCGGCGAGCGATTCGCACCGGATCTTGATCGCCAGGGCGCGGGAATCGCTGGCCGCCGACCCAGGGCAATCGCTCCCCGAGCTCTCCCGCGCCCTGGCGACCTCGCCGCATCACCTCAGCCGCATCTTCCGCGCGGTCACCGGCCACACGATCTCGCGCCACCGCATGCGACTGCGAACTCGCGCCGCCCTCGAGCGCCTCGGCAGCGGCGAGCGCAACCTCGCCCGCCTGGCGGCGGACGTCGGCTTCGCCGACCAAAGCCACCTCTGCCGGGTGGTGCGCTCGGAGACCGGCTCGACCCCGTCCTCGCTACGCGCCGCCCTTGCCGCGGCCGAGTAGGCGGATCAGGCCCGGGGGCGGTCGGCTGCGCGCTGGCGCGCCCCAGCCTTTTCCTCGAGCGTCATCGCGCCCGGATGGCCGTCCCCCGGCCACGGGGTGAGGATCAACAGCAGGCGGGCGTCGGAGCGCGCGGCGATCGTGTGGCGCTCGCCGGGGTCGAACTCGAAGAGGTGCCCAGCGCCCGCGGGCACGGTCTCGCCGCCCAGCGCTGTGACGTCGACCTCGCCGTCGACGACGACAACGCGTGCCCGCTCGTGCACCTCGTGCTCCTGCAGCTCCTCCCCCGCCGGGAGGTGCAGCACGATCGTCCGCGCATCGTCTGCAGAGGCAAGGATCCGCGGCTGGTGTGGCTCCGTCTCGACGGTCTTCAGATCCCAGCTCTGCATGGGCTTGTTGTACCAGGCCCGAAGGGCTGGAAGGGATGGACCGGCTCGGTGACGATCGATCCACACAACGGAAATCGCCAGCCGGCGACCGTGGTGATCGTCGAATACCGATGCGAAGGGCCAGCTCCACGTCGACGAGGACTGGGCCAAAGCAGTCGACGCGCCCTATTAGGCGTAAGCGTCATCTCGGCAGCTCTTCGCCGCCGCGCTCGCGCACCATGTAGAGCGCGTACCAGTCCGGCCAGTTCGGGTCCTCCTCGCCCGTTCGCTCCTCGTGCTTGCCGTGTGCCGCGGCTGCCCGTCTCAGCGCTTCCGCCAGGTCCTCCACGGACTCATACGCCGTCGCCATCGGCCCCTCCTTTCACCGGCCCGGAAGCCGGGTCTTGATCTCCTGGAGCAGCCAGCCGTTGCCGTCCGGATCGCTGAAAGCAACGAACGAGCCGTAGTCGGCATGCTCCGGCGCCGGCCCGCTGACGCGCTCCTCGGCGCCGGCATGATGGAAGATCCCCGTGGCGTCGTGGAACGTCTCGCTGACGTCGACCCCGCGCGCGAGGAGATCGGCGCGGGCTGCGTCGATGTCGTAGACCGAGAGCTGCAGTCCCTCTGACGAACCCGGCGGAGCGGACGTGACCCCCTCGCCGAGGATGATCGAGCAGGCGGACCCCGGGGGCGTCAGCTGCACCACCCTGTAGCCGTCATCGACTGCCAGGTCGGCATCGAGACGCCAGCCCAGCCCCTCGTAGAAGCGCTTCGCCCGATCGACATCCGAAACCGGTACTACCACGACCTCGAGCTTCATTTCCCCGGCGTTGACCGGCGGGGTGCCCGCCGCACCCTTACCGCTCGTCTCTATGCCGCTCATCTCAACCTCCGCTGCCCCGGCACCGGCCCGCTAGCCCTATCCGACGCCGACCCGCAACCGCTGGGGGCTCGCCTGCGCGGCGCCGGACGTCTTTCCCAACTCGGCGCGGCGAAGGGCCGCCTCCCATGCCACATCCTGCTCATGCCAGAGGGCCTCGAGCTGGCGGCGCTGGTGGCGACGCCTGAGGCGGATGATGCCCACAAGGCCAAGGGCGAGGCCAAGGGCGACGATGGCCAGCAACGGCAGGGCGTAGGAGCCCGAGGACGAACGATCGCCCGAGCCAGCGAACGATGCAACCGCCGCCTGCGGTGCGGAGCTGGCGCCGTCGCCCTCGGACGAGGCGGAGCGCCCCAGCGAAGTTGCGGCGCCGACCGCGACATCTACGTGCCTGCTTGGCCTGGCGGGCGCCGGCGCCGGTTGGACCGTGTGGACCGCGCTTTCCGCTCGAGGGCTGGTCGTGGGTTCGTCGACGGTCGCCGGTACAGACGGTTCCGGCGTCGGAATCGGCGCTTCCGGTTCGTAGGACACACCTGGATCGGGGGCGGGCGGGGGCGCCTCGCGACCAGACCCGGTTTTACCCGGAACCGTGCCGCTGCCCACCGAGCTTCCGTGCTCCAATGGCGCGCCGCCACCCGACGCCCCCTCTTCGACACCCTGCGGCGTCCATTCCGTCGCGGCCGGCGCAGCGGGTTGCGCTGGGCTACCCGCGGGTTCGGCGGCCGTCTCGCCGGACGCTTCAGCCGCCGACGCGCCCGCCGGCACGACGACGAGCAGAGCCGATGCTGCAGCGATCGTCGAAATCGCCAGATAACCGCGGCGCTGCAATTTGCTCATCTCCTGGCTCGCTCCGTCGTGGTGAAGTGCATGGACGAATATTCTAAGGTGGGACTGAAATCCGTGGAGAAAAAGACGCTGAGAGCGAGAAAAGCTTAGGCTTATGGAGCCACAAGCGGTTGAATCCCTGGTCGGGACGGTGGAATGAAAATGCGGGTGTCTCACCGACCCGTGCTCGGGGCATTGGCTGGCCTGGGTATTTCCATGGGCCTCGCCCTGCTGCTCGCGGTTACGTCGTCGGCCGCTCCGCCGAGCCTGAGCGTCGTGGCCACCGACGCGGTCATCGGGCAAACGATTCAAGCGACCGCAGAGCTCTCGGAAAGCCCTGACGCAGCGGGAGAAATATCCTTCGAAGTCTTCGGCCCCGGCGACCCCAGCTGCTCCGGGCCGGCGCTGAGCCCCGCCCCGGCTGCGGCCCCGGTAAACGGAGAGGGCGAATACTCCTCGGGGGAATTCACCCCGCCCGAAGCAGGCATCTACCACTGGACCGCCCGCTATTCGGGCGACTCTGAAAACCTCGCGGTCGACTCCATCTGCTCGGCGGCCTCCACCGTCGGCAAGGCGAGCCCCGGACTGGCGGGCAGCGCAAGCTCCGGCGTCGTCAATTCCGCGATTCACGACGAAGCGACCGTCACCGGAGGCTTCTCTCCGGGCGGCGAAGTGATCTTCAGGATCTTCGGGCCAGCGGACACCGCCTGCCTGACGCCGCTGGCGACGGATTCCGTGCCGCTCCAGGGCGGCCACGCCGTCTCCCCGGATTTCCTTCCCCAGCAGGCCGGGGAATTCCGCTGGACGGTGGAATACGCGGGCGACCAGAACAACGAGCCGGTCGGCCTGCCCTGCGGGTCGGCCAATCAGGCCTCGATCGTGAGCAAGGCCTCGCCGACGCTTGCGGGGGTGGCGACCTCTGCTTTGGCCGCCGGCTCCTCGATCACCGACGGGGCGACCCTGGGGAGTGGCTTTGAGCCCGGCGGACAGCTCGTCTTCCGCGCCTTCGGCCCTGGCAACCAGACCTGTGCCGGCGCTGCCGCCTACGAAGCGGCGGTCGCGGTGAACGACAACGGCACCTACTCCCCGCCCGGTTTCTCGCCGGGGGCGGGGCTCTATCGCTGGACGGTCGAATACGCGGGCGACGGCAACAACGAGCCGGCGAGCCTGCCCTGCGGGTCGGCCAATCAGGCCTCCACCGTCGGCAAGGCGAGCCCCGGACTGGCGGGCAGCGCAAACTCCGGCGTCGTCAATTCCGCGATTCACGACGAAGCGACCGTCACCGGAGGCTTCTCTCCGGGCGGCGAAGCGATCTTCAGGATCTTCGGGCCAGCGGACACCGCCTGCCTGACGCCGCTGGCGACGGATTCCGTGCCGCTCCAGGGCGGCCACGCCGTCTCCCCGGATTTCCTTCCCCAGCAGGCCGGGGAATTCCGCTGGACGGTGGAATACGCGGGCGACCAGAACAACGAGCCGGTCGGCCTGCCCTGCGGGTCGGCCAATCAGGCCTCGATCGTGAGCAAGGCCTCGCCGACGCTTGCGGGGGTGGCGACCTCTGCTTTGGCCGCCGGCTCCTCGATCACCGACGGGGCGACCCTGGGGAGTGGCTTTGAGCCCGGCGGACAGCTCGTCTTCCGCGCCTTCGGCCCTGGCAACCAGACCTGTGCCGGCGCTGCCGCCTACGAAGCGGCGGTCGCGGTGAACGACAACGGCACCTACTCCCCGCCCGGTTTCTCGCCGGGGGCGGGGCTCTATCGCTGGACGGTCGAATACGCGGGCGACGGCAACAACGAGCCGGCGAGCCTGCCCTGCGGGTCGGCCAATCAGGCCTCGGCGGTGGGAACGGTCACCCCGACCCTCGGCGCCAGCGCAACCGGCGGTACGGTCGGGAGCCCGGTTATGGCCACGGCGTCGATCCAGGAAGGGGCGATCCCCACCGGACAGATCACGTTCGCTGCGTTCCCGCCCGGCGACGCGAATTGCTCCGGCGCCGCGGCCTTCAGCTCGACGGTCGGCGTCTCGGGGAACGGCTCGTATCGCTCGACCGCATTCGTGCCTTCCCGGGCCGGCACGTTCCGCTGGACCGTCAACTACACGGGCGACCCGAACCACGCCGCAACGAGCGTGGGCTGCGGCAAGGCGGCGTCCGATGTCTCCTCTGCCAGCCCCTCGATCGCCAGCGACGTCACCCAACGACTCACGGTCGGCACCTCTTTCGAGATTACGGCGACGCTGCAGGGGGGCTATGCGCCCACGGGCACGATCACCTTCGAGATTTACCAGCGGGTGGCGGCGGGCTGCGCCAAGCCGGTGGTCGTCGGCACCGTCCCCGCGACCGGGAACGGCACGATCCGCTCCGGCCCGCTCGTCGCACGACAGCCCGGCAGCTACAGCTTCACGGCCACCTACTCCGGCGACGGCGCAAATCAGGGCGCGACCGATCCCTGCGATCCGTCCAGCCCAGCGGTCCAGGTGCATCGACGAACGCCGCAGGTGAAACCGCGTGCGCGTCTGAACGAGGGCAATCAGATATCGATTCGCGCCCGCCTCTCCGGCGCCGCCTCGCCCTCCGGCGTGATCAACTTTCGGCTCTATCGCCCGGGAGACAAACAGTGCAAGCGCAAGCCCGCGTTCAGCGGCGGCGTCACCGTGAAGTCAAACGGCAGCTACCTGCTGGCCCAGTACTTCGCGACCAAGCCGGGCGTCTACCGCCTCAACGTCGGCTACTCCGGCGACAAGCTCAATAGCCAATACAAGCCCACCTGCCGCGGCGCACAGCAGATCCGAATCGGCTGACCCGCCGAGCCGGTCGCGGAGCTCTTTCTCTCGTCGAGACGAACTCCTGATCGGTCAGCCGCTGCCGACATCGGCGGCGAGCTCGGAGAGCCGCTGCGCTCTGCGCCAGATAGCCGCCGGTTCCACCGGCCTCGCCTCGTCCATAACGGCTTGAAGAAGCAGACCGTTGAAGGCCGCGAGTAAGAAGGCAGCGGCGTCGATCGCCGCCCGGTCCTCGCCAAGACCGAGAAGGGTGGCGACGGATTTCCGACTCTCCGCGTAAGCCGGGGCAAGAACCTCACGCAACTCGCCGTCATGACTGGACGGTCTTTGAACCAGGAGAAGTGCTGGGCCGCACTTAGCGGCCATCTTCGCGCCGCTGCTACTGCAGGTGGAAGATGAAGTCGAAGGCAGTGCCCTTCTTGTTGCGGTAATGCAAGGTCATCGTGCCGCTGGCGCCTGCATAAGACCCGGTCCCACCGGTGACCGCCAGCTCGGCGTCGCCTTGGTCCAGGAACTGCCCCTGCACGCTGATCGATCCGGCTTTGAGGTACGTGGTCCAGCTGCATTCCCATGACTTGCCGACCACGATGCGAATGCAGTACCCGGCGTCCCTGCCAACCCGCTGTTTGTTGGCCGCATCATAGATCTTGTTGTGCCAGGTAAGTACGTTGCCCACCTTGTCCTGTTTCGAGCCGTTGGTAACGGCGTCGGTGGTCGCCCGCTCGACCACGTGGATCGTCTGAGCCGCCACGGCAACCGGTGCGGTGACGGCGAGCATCGTGACCGTGAGGAGAAGGGCATATCGGACTCGAGCGCCGGTCATCGAATCACTCCGACCGTAGCCCCGGCCGAGACGACCGCGCAACGGCCACAAGGACGAAACCCGACGGCCGAACAAGACGAGTCGTACAAAGGGACGCCCACCCACGCATAGGGCCGGTGGGCCGGCTCGCGTTTCTGCATCGGGGAGACAGGACAAGCTCGGCTCTAGCAAACGGTTAGAGCATTCCCAGTATCACGTTCGCGCGAGAGAAGAGCGGCTATGATGCTACCATATTGCTACCATTATGGGATGAGCAAACAGATCGCGGTGCGGCTCCCAGATGACCTTGTCGATTTCGTTGACGAGATCGTCGACTCCGGCACCGAGCGCAGTCGGGCGGCTGTTGTAACCCGGGCGCTCAAGCGCGAGCGTCGGCGTGACCTCGCAGAACGCGATGCCCGGATCCTCGCCCGCACCGGTCCGGACCCAGAGCTCGCAGGGCTCGCCGAGTACGCGGCGGGCCTGCCGCGTGATCTGGCCTAATGCGGGCCATCCACGTCGCGCATCTCGACAAGGCGCGGCCTGTGTTGATCCTCACGCGTGAGCTTGTACGGCCGCATCTCAGGACGGTGACCGTCGCGCCGATCACCACAACCATCCGCGGACTCTCCAGCGAGGTTGGCGTCGATGCTACGAACGGCCTCACGGAGCCCTCGGTCGTCAGTTGCGACAACATCACCACCATTCCCGCCGATGCCGTGGGAGAGCAGATCGGCGTCCTGCTCGACAGTCAAGAGCCGGCTCTCAGCGAAGCGATCGTGGCCGCGTTCGATCTCGACTGATTTCCGGCCACGTCCCGGCTCGTCCCCCGAACCCTCAAGCGCCGGGTCGAGCGAGGCAAACGCGGGCAGTTCACGGGGACCGAAACTTCCCACTCGCTCGAGGTTTCTCGCGTCGCTAAAGCAAACTGGGAGGGCGGGCGGTGCAGGCGATACAGCGGTTGTTTTTTTTGATGGTGATGACGGCGGGGATCCTCGCCATGGCAACGGGCCAAGCCGTGGCCGCATCGGCGGTTCCTGCCAGCGCAAGCGGGGTGACCGAATACACGGTCGAAGCGAAGCGAATCGGGAACCTCGCCCAGGCTTCGGATGGGACCGTCATCTACGGCTCGACCGTAGGCTCGTGGGATCACCTCGTCCCGCACCTCGGACAGGTGGGCCCCAACGGCCCGCTGGGCGAAACCACCGGCCCCCTTCTGAGGTTCGGCGGGATTACGACCGGGACTGAAGGCGATATTTGGGCCGCGACTTACGACCAAGCCGGCGAGTCGTGGGTCAGCCGCTCGATGGCGGCTGGTGGCTGGTCCCGGATAGAAGGAACCGCGGGTGCCGGCGACATCACTCCGCGAGCCGCGGGTGGCGTGTGGTTCGTTCAGAGAGAACCTCGTGACAATCAGACGATCGATGACGTACCCAAGGTGGGTTACGTGTCCGCCACCGGCGCGGTGACCGCATTCCCGATCTCATACCGCGAAACGGGGAACTCCTCGATTGTCGAGGGGCATGAAGGCGATGTCTGGTTCACGGAGTATTTCCCTGGCGCGATCGGTCGCATGTCGCCGACCGGAGAACTGACCGAGTTTCCGCTGCGCGCGGGATCCCGACCCGCCAGTATCACCATCGACGGCGCCGGGAACTTCTGGTTCACTGACACCGAAGGAAGCCGGGTTGGCCGCATCACGCCGACCGGCAGCATCACCGAATTCAGGCTCCCGCAACCGGTGCGGCCGGGACAGATAGCCGCGGGGGCAGACGGTCGCCTCTGGTTCACCGAGCAGGTCGCGTACAGCGAATCCGTTGGGATCGGCAACCTCGGAAGGATTTCGCCGTCGGGTCGATTCACCCAAGTCGAACTTCCCGACCGCGAAAGCGAACCCCAGGACGTGATCGCAGGATCAGATGGCGACATCTGGTACACGGCGATCGGTGAGCGCAGCTGCGGCGGCGGCGGCAGCTGCCAGATGTGGGAACCGAAGAATCCGGCGATCGTCGGGCGCATCCGCCCGGTGCCTCTGACGACGGCAATCGCAGCGGTACGCACGCTGCTCTGGCAAAACCGCGCCGACGTGGCGATTTCCTGCGGCGACGGCATTGTCACCGAAATCTGCAAGGGGTCGATTGCGATCGAGGTAAGCGGCAAGCGGGTGGCGAGGTCCCGTTACTCGGTTCCGATCGACTCGTCCCGCCAGGTAGCGGTGCGACGCGTCGCCGCGGTCTCATCTCTACTCAAAGCGACCATCGGGAAGCGTCGGGCCCTGGTCGTCGTCCGGCCCGACGCGGCCAGGACCTCCCGACGCGCAGTGACCGTGGTTCGCCACTGAGTCGACCCCAGAACGGCCGAGGCGCTGCGGGTCTGATCGATGAACGGGGTCCGGTCATCTTCGTTGGTTCGTCCCGCCGGTTGGCGTTTCCTCCCACACGATCGCTCGAACCTTTGCGCGGAGCACTGTATCCACTCGATCGCTGACCTCAGGTGCCGTCATCTTGCCGCCCTGGCGCAGCGCCTCGAAGATCGCCGCGTAGGCTCTTGCCCATGCCGCTCGCGGTATCGACTGGGATCCAAATCGCGTACGTGGTCGGCCTAGTGCTCGTGCTGTTCCTTGGCCCGGTGACGATCGCCGAAATGAAGGGCAATGAGATCCTCGTGGGCGCCGGTTGGTTCACGCTGGGGATCACCTGGTGGATCTGTGCTTGGAGCACCCGGCGTTGCCAGCCGGCGAGTTCGCCGGGAAGGAACTCGGCGTGGCTGGGATCACATCCCGGGGTTATGGGATCACGGCAGCGGCGCCACCGCCACGGGGACCACCGTGTCTACTTCGGTCCCGTTGCCGAGCTGGCCGTGGTTATTGCGGCCCCAGCAGTACAGCTGTCCCGAGGTCGACACAGCGCAGCTCTCGTCGTAGCCCATTGCGATTGCCTTGACCGGCCCCAACCCGCCGACCGGGCCTGGAGTGGTCGTGTAGTCGGATTCGGACAGCGGGCCGCGCCCCAGCTGGCCGAACTCGTTGTACCCCCAGCATTCGACGCTTCCCGAGCTGACGATCGCACACATGTGACTGGCGGAAACCGCGAGCGACGAGGGTTCATAGCCGAAGGGCCAGTCGTAGCCGCCGGTAGCGCTCCCGCCGCAATACTCCGACGGGCTGCCCGAGCAAGGCACGTTCTCCTGCATGGTGCCCCAACATTCGATCGGGCCATCGCTCGTCGAGCCGCACCAGGCGGTGTCCCCGCCGACCATCGACGTGATCCCGGTGATGTTGGCCGGTACGGCTTCAGTGCTTTCGATTTCCCTGCCGGTGAAGCCCTGTTGGTCGACTTGCCCCCAGCACCAGACCGAGTGGTCAGAGCGAAGGGCACAGGTACCCTGTCCGCCTGAGATAACCTCGGTCGCGTCGCTGATCCCTTTGACGAGGACCGGGACCGAGGAGGGAGTGTGTGAGCCGTCGCCGAGCTGGCCGGATTCGTTCGCACCCCAGCACTTGACGCTCCCGCCTACGAGCAGGGCGCAGACGTGGCCCTCCCTCACGGAGTTCCCGATTTCCCCGTGACCGTCGCTGGCCGAGATCTCGACCGCGTTCGTTATGCCCAACACCGGCACCGGGATAGAGGTGTTCGGGTCTTCGAGGTAGCTGGTGCCGTTGCCGAGCTCACCGAATTCGTTGTCGCCCCAGCACTTCACCTGTCCGGTCATGAGCAGGGCGCAACTGAATCCTCGGTAGTAGTCGCCGTTGCCAGACCTCGAGGCGCCGGCGGTGACCGCCTTTGCGTTTTCGATGCCGAGCACTTCGACCGGGACCGTCTCCTGGCCGTGACTACCGTCGCCGAGCTGCCCGTCGGACCCCCGTCCCCAGCAGGCGACGTGACCGTTGCTCGTCACTGCGCAGGAGTGGTACCCGGCCAATGCGACTTGGTCGGAGGCGCCGGAGATGGGCGCTCCGGGGCCAGAACCGCCCGAGCCTCCGCCACCACCGCCGCCACCGGAACCTCCCCCGCCACCGGATCCACCGCTGCCCGGCGAGCAGCCACTCCAAAGCCGGGGGCGGATCGGCGTCCAGCTCGGCGTGTTCAGGCTCTTGCCGAGAACCGTGACGCCGGCGCTCAGAGAGCCAAGATCTGCATACACGCTGCAGGTGTGTCCAGAGGACCATTCAAATTCCGGCCCGAAGCCAGCGCTGACGTGGACATTGGCCCCCTTGGCGACCCCAATCCCGGCTTGGACCCCGACCGACGCCGAGAGCTTCGCGCTACCGGAGAGGGAGAGCACGCCGGACGTCCAGACGTTCGATCCCTGCTGGCTCAGGGAAACGTGGTTGTCGTCGAACCCGGCTGCGACTCCGGCGACGGTCGTACTGGCGATGTTGATCGTCGCGGCGTTCAGCTTCCCGTTGATGTGGACGCCCGCCTTCACCGGGATGGTGGCGTAGACGGGGATGACGACCGGACCCACCGGGATCGCCGCGTCGTAGGGCCCGAGTTCTGCCAAGGACCAATCGCAGTTGATCCCCGCCGCCTCCGCCGCGACGCCCAACGACTCGGTGCTCCGGATGGCGAGCGTCAGGTCCATCTGCGGCGGCCAAGTCCCGATCGAGGCTTGACGCAGTTCGAAGCTGTCGAGATGGGCCCCGAACTTCAGCAGCTTGGGGGACGAGCAGCCGCTCGAGGCGCGGGCGAGAGAGTCGCGGCCCGAAGCCAAGCTCCCTGGCACCGGGTGGAAGGCGAGGCTGCCTTCGAAGCTGACGCTCGGGACGGCGTCGGCCACAGGCACGGCCACGAGCGACGCGACGAGGTGCGGGCCGCGATGACCCACCGCCGTCACTTCGGAGATGAGCCCGCGAGGGAGATGCTGGGTCGGACCGCTGACGAAGATCGCCCCGACTGCTGGCTGGCGGCCGGAGCCGGGGAGAACGACGGCGCTGGGGTCTTTCGGATCGCCGAGGAAGCTGATGACACCGGCCGGAAGAGGCTTAGTCGCCGGATTCACCATCCCTGCGTATCCGACCGTCGCCTCGGTTCTGGAGCCAGCCTCGACGGTCGCCATGGTCTTGTGCCTGGACGGGTAAGCGACGGCACCCGACTTGACCCCATGTGAGGTCACGGTGGCTTTCACGGGCTGCACCAAGAGCGTGTAGTGGCCGGCGGGCAGCTTGAGGTTCCGTCCGGCGGCGAAGCGAACGAGCTGGTGGTGACGGTGCCCGTTCACCCGGACCAGCGCTCGCTGCCCTCTCGGTAGCCCTTTGGCACTGAGGGCGAGGGTCCCCGCCTGGGACGCCGAGGCCCCGCCGGCGAAGGCGAGGGGAAGGATCAGGGCCAAGACTGCCGCGCTCAGGCTGGGCGTACGCAGCAGTCGCGCGAGTACGGCCTGTGTCGTAGGTCTGGTCACGGACTACCTCACCGGTCGCTCTAGGGCTCCACCACGACTCGACCGGCGCTACCATCCCACCTTGCCGGAGGCGCGGAAGCTACCAGAATCCGTAACGTAGGTAATCGGGAACCGAGGGGTTCTCAAAGCCCACGCCACTTTCGCGTCGACCATCGCTTCGAGAGACTCGAGTGCCAGGGTCCACTGTTGGAGGACCAATCGGTCTTGGGTCCCTCTCGAAACACTCGACGATCATCAGCTCGAGTTGCTGGGGCTCTGACATGCCCGCACAGGCTATTCGCTTCAATTGGTACCAACGGAGATACCACGCCGCCAGTTTTGATGAGCGGTCGAAGGCGCCGGAACCAGCGAGCCTGCTTCCCAAGCCAGCTCTCGAATATCGGGGAGACAGTGTCCGGTTTCAGCACATGGGCGACACCTGTGTCAGGACATAGGAGACACCGAATGAGGGGAGCTCTCCTGTGGACAAGGCGCGGTATCTGGTGGAGGCCCACGTGCTGGAGGGCCGCTCGGTCAGCGAGCTGGCGGCGACGATCGCCTACCACCTGGCTGAGCGCTTCGATCGCGTCCCTTCGGTCTCGACGATCTGGCGGATCCTGCGGCGGGAGGGTCTGGTCTGCCCACAGCCCCAGAAGCGCCCGCGCTCCTCGCTGATCCGCTTTGAAGCAGAGCTGCCCAACGAGATGTGGCAGGCCGACATCACCCACTGGCCCATCACCGGCTCAGGACATGCGGAGATCCTCAACATGCTCGACGACCACTCACGCCTGTTCTTGGCCTCGCGGGCCTTTGCGACGGTCAAAGCGGCGGACGTGGTCGATGTCTTTCGCATGGCAATTGCCCTGCATGGAGCGCCCGCCAGTCTGCTCTGCGACAACGGTGCAGTCTTCACCGCCACCCCGCGCGGCGGCAAAGTCCTCCTGCAGGCCGAGCTCGAGCGGCTCGGCATCGTCGCCAAGAACTCGCGGCCCTACCACCCCCAGACCTGCGGCAAGGTTGAGCGGCTGCACCAGACGCTCAAGCGTTACTTGGGGAACCAGTCTCCCGTCGGCACGCTCGCAGAGCTACAGGCCCGGCTCGACACCTTCGCTCACTACTACAACACGACCAGGCCCCACAGGGCCTTGGGAGGGCGCACCCCTGCAGGCCTACAGCGCCCGCATCAAGGCCCGGCCGGCCTCAACAGAGCGGCCCGAGACCCACTTCCGCATTCGCCACGACAAGGTCGACAGCCAGGGCACCGTCACCCTGCGCCACCGCAGCAGGCTCCACCACATCGGCATCGGCCGGGCCCACAAGGGGCGGCCGATCAAGCTGCTTGTCGCCGACCGCGACATCCGCGTGCTGGACCTGAAGACAGGCGAGCTGATCCGCCAGCTCACCCTCGATCCAAGCCGCGACTACCAGCCGATTGGGGGAAGTTGAGATGTCTACGATGTCCCGCGACATCTGTCTCCGATGTCGCGGGACATCACAATATCGGGGAGACAGGATTTGAACCTGCGACCGCTCGGCCCCCAGCCGAGTGCGCTACCAGACTGCGCCACTCCCCGTGGCTACTCCGCATTCTGACGGATTCGGGCAAACTACCTGGGCGACGCTAAGGCGACTCGCGCACGCGGTGGTAGCTCAACGGTAGAGCCTCGCCCTTCCAAGGCGATGATGCGGGTTCAATTCCCGTCCGCCGCTTGATCCAAAGCAATCATCCGAGCGAATACGAACATCCGTTCGCCTCGTTAGATTGCCCCAGGATGAGGAGGCTCTGCGGGCGCTGCAAGGAGGAGAAGCCGCCAGACGAATTCGCCTGGCGGCGGAAAGCGCGGGGGCAGCGTGACAACTACTGCCGACCCTGCCGAACCGCCTATAAGCACGAGCATTACTCCGCAACAAGCAGCGCTACGTCGATTCTGCCCATCGACGCACGGAGTCTTGGAGTTCGACCACCTCCGAGAGAAGCAGTTCGGCATCGGCAAAGGCCTGCGTGAACGAGCTTGGAAGGACGTCCTCGCCGAGATCGAGAAGTGCGACGTCGTTTGCGCCAACTGCCATCGGCGCCGGACAAGTCATCGAGGAGGCTTCATACGCTCTGTGGTGCTTGCCGATACGACTGGCGATGAATCGGGTGGGGATTAGACGCGCCGTCCTTCTTATCTGCATTTCCGCAGCCTTGGGGGCGGTCGGGCTGGAGGGATGCGGCAACTCGCACAGCTCCACCGGACGAGGCATCGCGGATGGCTCCCCCCTCGTCAACTGGCCGCTCTTCGGTCGCGTCCCCGAGCGCACGCATTACCTGCCCGACGAAGGGCGGGATCTCGACCCGCCGCTGCGCGAAGCGTGGTCGATCAACACCCATGCGTTGATCGAGTTCCCGCCGGCGCTCGCCAACGGGGTCGCCTATGTCGCCAACAAGTACGGCGACGCGCGGGCGGTGCGGCTGCGCGACCACAAGGTGCTCTGGGAACGGGTCACCGACCATCGCCTCTCCGGTCCGCCGACCTTCGTCACCGCGCCCGTCTACCACCGGGGCCGCGTCTTTCTCGCCTTCCTCGACGGCGACCTGGTGGCGGTCGATGCCGCCACCGGCAAGACCGCCTGGAAGCGCAACCTGCACGCCCACCTCGAATCCTCGCCGCTGGCGGTGGACGGCGACCTCTTCCTCGGCGACGACAAAACGAACCTCGTCTCCCTGCGCGCCTCCGACGGGAAGATCCGCTGGCAGTTCAGCTCGCCCGGCGCGATCAAAGCGAGCCCGAGCTACCACGACGGCCGGGTCTACGTCGCGGATTACCAATCGTCGATGTTCTGCGCGGACGCGGCCAGCGGCCAGCTTCTCTGGCGGACCAACACGAGCAAGGTGCAGCCATTCGGCGAGGGCGGCTTCTACTCCTCGCCGGCCGTCGCCTTCGGCCACGTGTATGCCGCCCGCGACGACGGCACCATCTACGCCTTTGACGAGAAGACCGGCAAGGTCGACTGGTTCTTGCCGACGCACAACTTCATTTACGGCTCGCCGGCCGTCGCCCGCGTGCCCGGCACCCCGCCCAGCGTCTACATCGGCGGCTACGACGAGCACCTCTACGCGCTCGACGCAATCAGCGGCAAACAGCGCTGGCGCTTCGACGTAGGCGGACCGGTTCCCGGCACCTCGACCGTGATCGGCCACACCGTCTACACCTCGAGCTTCAAGACCCGGGCGATGATCGGGGTCGACGCGCGCAGCGGCAAGAAGACCTTCTCCCTGCGCCAGGCCGGCTACACCCCGGTCGTCTCCGACGGCCGGCACCTCTTCGCGGTCGGCTACTACGAGCTGATCGGGCTCGAACCGATGCGGCATTGAGCTGTTGCGATCGGCGTTCTCACGTTTCCTCGCATACGCTCGTTGTAATGGACGTGGAGAGGCAAGACGTCACGTTTCAGGTTGGAGGCTGCGCCTGCGCGGCCTGGCTCTATCCCACGGCGGGGACCGAGACGGTCGCCCCGGTCGTCGTCATGGCCCACGGCCTCTCCGGAACGCGCCGCGACGGCCTCGGGCCCTTCGCCGAGCGCTTCGCCACGGCCGGCGTCGCCGCGCTCCTCTTCGACCACCGCGGGTTCGGCGACAGCGACGGTGAGCCCGACCTCTTCCACCCCCAGCGCCAGCTCGAAGACTGGCGTGCGGCGATCGCGTTCTCCCGCTCGCTGCCGGGCATCGACCCCGACCGGGTCGCCACCTTCGGCTCTTCGATGGGCGGCGGCAACGCGCTCGCCGCCGCGGCGGACGATCGGCGGATCGCGGCGGCGGTGAGCCAGGTGCCCTTCATCGACATCCTGCGCCAGGCCCACCGCTCGCCGCCCAAGGCGATGGCACAGGCACTGCTTGCGGCCGCGCTCGGTCGCCACCTGCCCGCCGTCGGCCAGCCGGGCGAGGCGGCGTTGATCAACTCTCCCGGCGGCGAGGCGGGCTGGCGCCACGTGGTGGCGATCGGCGAGGACTCGCGCTGGCGCAACAGGGCGTCCGCCCGCTGGCTGCTCGGCCGCCCGTACCGTCCCGCCCGGCACGCGGCCGATCTCCACTGCCCTTGGCTCGTCTGCGTCGGCGAGGCGGACCGTGTCGCAAGACCGGGACCGGCGATAGCCGCCGCGCGCCGCGCGCGCTTCGGCGAGCTGCGCACCTACCCCGGCGTCGACCACTTCGACATCTACGACGGTGCCGAGCACGAGGCGGTCGTCGCCGACGAGGTCGAGTTCCTGCGGCGGCACCTGCTGGAGCGGCCGCTCGCTGAAGCTTTGTAGCCCCGGAGAGGGCACGATGCCTCTACCAGGCGTCGACGAAGCGGCGGCCGCGGTCGGGCTCCGTGCGCGCTGCTGCGGCGGCGAGGGTCGAGGCGATCAGCGAGCGGGTCTGCGCCGGATCGACGACGTCGTCGAGCTCGAAGAGCGTGGCTGCGTTGAGGGCTTTCGCGTTGCGCTCCGCGGCGCCAGTCAGGTCGCGGATCCGCTGTGCGCGCTCGTCCTCGTCCTCGATCGCCTCCAGCTCCTTGCGCAGCGCCAGCTTGACCGCTCCCTCCAGGCCCATCGGCCCCAGGTGCGCCGTGGGCCAGGCGATCGTCAGCAGTGGCTCGTGCAGGCTGCCACCGGCCATCGCCTGCGCGCCGAGACCGTAGCCGCGGCGCAGGATCACCGCGATAAGCGGAACGCGCAGAGCGGCGCCGCAGATCAGGAGTCGCGAGGCGTGGCGCACCAGGCCGGTCGCCTCGGCCTCCGGCCCAACCATCATCCCCGGCGTGTCGAGGAGGGAGACGACCGGCAGGCCGAACGAGTCGCACAGCTGCAGGAAGCGGGCCGCCTTGTCGGCGGCGTCGCTGGTGATCGCCCCGGCCATGTGCCTGGTGTCGTTGGCGACGAAGCCGAGCGGGCGACCCTCGATGCGGCCCAGCGCGGTCACCATCTCGGGCGCGAAGCGCTCGCGAAGGAAGGTGACCGAACCGGCATCGGCGAGCGTCTCGACCACCGGCTGGACCGGATAGGCGCGGCGCTCGCGCGCGGGCACCATCTCTCGCAGCCGAGCCTGATCGGGCTCGGGGCCAGGTGGGGTCAGACCCTGGAAGTAAGCGAGCAGGCGCTTTGCGGCAGCGGTGGCGGCCACCTCGTCGGCGACGGCCAGGTCGACCACGCCGTTGCGCTCCTGCATCTCCAGCGGGCCGACATCGTCGGGATCGACCTTGCCCAGGCCACCGCCCTCGATCATCGCCGGTCCGCCCATGCCGAGCGAGATGTTCTCCGTCGCGACGATCAAGTCCGAGCAGCCAGCGAGGACCGCGTTGCCGGCAAAGCAACGCCCGGCAACGACGGCGATCCGGGGCACCAGCCCCGAGAGGCGCGCCCAGAGCGCAAAGGCCCGCGTGTCGAGCGCGGAGACAACCGGGTAGTCGCTATCCCCCGGTCGCCCGCCGCCGCCCTCGGCGAAGAGCACGGTCGGCAGTCGCATCCGCTCGATCAGCTCGAAGAGGCGATCCTTCTTGCGGTGGCCGAGCACCCCTTGGGTGCCGGCGAGAACCGTGTAGTCGTAGGAGAGAACGGCGCAGGCGCCGCGCTCGCCGAAGAGGTCGCCGTTGATCCGCGCCGTGCCGCCGACCAGCCCGTCCGCCGGCGTGCGCGCGATCAGGTCGTCGAGCTCTCGCCGCCCACGCTGGGCGGCGATCGCGAAGCGGCCGTACTCGACGAGGGAGCCCTCGTCGACCAGGTCGGCGATGTTCTCCCGCGCCGTCCGGCCTCCCGCCTCATGGCGCCGCCGCACCGCATCCGGCCGCGACTCGTCGCGAACGAGCGCCTCCCGCCGCGACAGCTCGTCGAGATCGCCCCGCCTGGCTACTGCCTCTGGATCCTCCCCCGGCACAGGCGGATGTTCCCAAACCCCACGGGTCGCGCTTCAGCTCCTTGCCCTCACGCCCCAGGCGCCCCAATGCGGTAGCCAGGTGGATGCCCGTGCGCGGAACGGCCTCCACCGCTGGCCAGGCGGTTTCGGATTCGGACCGGAGTGCCGTGGCGAGGGACCAAGGTAATGCCGCGCAGTACCACGGGTTCGCGGCCGGGCCGCACGGGTTCGAGGTCGACGCGCGAGACGACGGCGCGGATCACCTCGGCCATCTCCGCCTGGGCCAGCGCCGCTCCGATACAACGGCGGATGCCTCCGCCGAACGGCAGCCACGAGTAGGAGGTCGCTTCTTCCTCGATGAAGCGCTCGGGACGGAACTCGTGCGGGCGCGGATAGAGATCCTCGCGAAGCTGCACGACCACGATCGCGGGGTATACGCGGATGCCGGCGGGCAGATCCCAGCCGCAAATCGTGCGCGGCTTGGTCAGCGTGCGCTCGTTGGCGTCAATCACCGGCCGCAGCCGCAGCGACTCAGTGACCACGGCGTCCAGGTAGGAGTCGTCCTCGCCATCGAGCTCGTCGCGAAGCCGCGAGAGCACGCGGGGCTCGCGCATCAGGAGGTCGAAGGCAAAGGCAAGGCCGGTGGCGGTCGTCTCGTGGCCGGCGAGCAGCATCGTCATCAGCTCGTCGCGCAGCTCGACGTCGGTCATCGCCTCACCGTCCTCATCCCGGGCACGCAGCAGGAGCGAGAGAACGTCGGTGCGATCCTCGAGGTCGCGGGTCCCGCGGCGAAGGCCGATCTCCTCGTAGATCAAGGCGTCGGCGGCCTTCAGTCGTCGCTGGAACTGACCCCATGGACTGAGGCGCCCGAGATTGCGGCGCAGGGCGCTCGGCATCACGAAGATCATCTGCATGTCGATCAAGGCGACCAGCGCAGCGCGCAGTCGCTCGATCCGCTCGCGCTCGGTTACCCCGAAGACCGCCCGGACGATCACCTCGAAGGTCAGCGCCCGCATCCGCTCGCGCATGACGAAGCGCTCGCCCTCCCTCCAGCCATCAACCTCGGCCTCGGCGACCTCGCGGATCACCGCGCGGAAGCCTTGGATTGCCGGCCCCTGGAAGGGCGGCAACAGCAGCTTGCGCTGGCGCAGGTGCTCGCGCCCGTCGAGAATCAGGACCGACTTGTCGCCGAGGACTGGCGAGAGTGGAGCGTTGGCCTCGCCGGCATGGAGGTCGGACTGGTCTCCGGTCAGCATCTCGCGGATCGCATCTGGATCGGAGACGTAGACGCCGACGCCGAAGATGGGGAGCCGGACGGTGAAGGCGTCGCCGTAGCGCTCGCGCCATCCGACCAGGGACTCGAGCGGGCGCTGAATGAGGCGGGCCATATTGGCCGCGGCCGGGGCACGTGGACCCGGTGGCAACGCCGCTGACGCCCCGGTCCTCATATGCGGCTCCCGGGAGGGAGGGGTTCGCCCGCCCGCCGCGACGGGCACCCACAGATCAAGCCAATCGCGGTGACCATCGGCGCAGCATAGAAGGCATCGAGAGGACCGCCGCTTGCTGGCCGGGCTGTGCCACGCAAGCGCTCCCAGGTGGAGGTCGAGAACAAAGACCGGCTAGCCCAGAACCTCCACCTCACAACGAACTCCGGAAGCCCGTCCCAGTGGCCCGTCAGCGGTCAGGAGCAAAGCATCGAGAGCCTCGGCCAGAGCCACATAGGCTGCGTCATAGGCGGTGAGGTTGTCGCGCAGCTCCCAGATGCGCGACAAAAGGGGCAGATGTGGGACCCGGCGCAGCGGCAATACCGCGAGATCGGTCAAAGCCTGACCCGATCGCCGGTCATCCAGCCTCCCAGCGCGGGCCGCGCGTCGCAGAGTCGAAACGAGCTCAAGGTCCACCAGCTCCGGTGCAGTCAGACGCTCTCCGCGCAGACGCTCGCGGACACCGTCGCCATCGACGCCGTCATCAGCGAGAGCCGGCGCGAGCACTGAAGCGTCAACGACGATCACGCCGCGCGCCGGCGCTCCTCGCGCAACGTCTTTGCAGCGAAGGAAAGTCGCTACTGACGGTCCGGGTCGTAGATTGCCGATTGAGAGCGGGGCAGCCAGGACTCGAACCTGGAATCGCCGGTTTTGGAGACCGGTGCCTTAGCCAGTTGGGCCACTGCCCCGAGGCGGGCAATGCTAGCCGGGTGACGCACCGCCTTGCGACGTGCGCTGCCCAGCTGCGAGCCTCTATGCGGGCGGAGGGACTTGAACCCCCACGGGCCGAAGCCCACCAGGACCTAAACCTGGCGCGTATACCAATTCCGCCACGCCCGCTTGCGTGGCAACTCTGCGCTTAACGAGCGGCCAATGCCGCATCGTCGCGCATAGATTCTATGATCGTCGGCGTGGCGGTAGGAGAGGTAACGCCGGGGTACGAGCTCTGGCACCCAAATCGGGAGAAGGCCGACGTGATCGCGACCAAGTTCGTGATCGCTTTCCTGATGCTGGCAACGGCCGTGATCGCCGCTCTGGTGACGATCACCGGCTTCACGCTGCTCAGCGGCGGCGGCGGTATGGGCGCGCTCTGCGCGATCTTCGCCCTGCTCTACGCCTTCTTCTCCTACCTGGTCGCGCGCCGCTGGAGCCGCGGCATCCTCCCCGTCGCCGCCTCGCTCTCGATGATCCTGGCGATCTTCTGCGCGGTCGGCGCCAACAGCTGGTTCGCCCGCGACAAGGCCGGCTTCACGGATGCGCTCATCCCCGTGCCGTTGATCGGGCTGCTGGTCGTGATCCTCGCCCTGATTCAGCTGATCCTGATCGTCGCCTGCTTCTACGGCTTCAGCCAGGACTGGCATGTCGAGGAGGAGCGCCCGATCGGCTCGGGCGAGGACTACGGCGCCGGCGCCCCCACGGGCCCCGACGCTCCACAGCCCGCGTAGGTCCTGGCGAGCGCCGGACCAAGCGGGGCAAGGACGCAGGGAGGCCGAATAGCAGCGCTATTCGGCCGACTGAGGACGCCGAACCGCGCCGGTCCGCCGCCGCCAGGATGCCGGAGGTGGGATTCGAACCCACAAGCCCGTAAAGGGCAATCGATTTTGAGTCGATCGCGTATGCCAATTCCGCCACTCCGGCGCCGGCCGAACGATAGAGCGGTCCGCGACTAGACTGCGCCACGGGATGAGGGTCCACCACCTCAATTGCGGGTCGCTGTGCCCGTACGGCAGACGCCTGATCAACGGCGAGGGTGGCCTCCTGGAGCGCGGTCACGTCGTCTGCCACTGCCTCGCGATCGAGAGCAGCGACGGGTTGATCCTGGTCGACACCGGCTTTGGGATCGAGGACGCGCACGACCCTCGCCGGCTCGGCCTCGAGACCCTGATGAACGCCAGGCCAAGGGTCGAGACGACGGCGCTGAGACAGCTCGAGTCGCTCGGCTTCAAAGCCGCTGACGTGCGCCAGATCGTCACCACCCACCTCGATCCCGACCACACCGGTGGCCTGCCGGACTTCCCCCAGGCCGAGGTGCACGTTCTCTCCACCGAGCTCGACGCCGCCCTGAACCCCAACTTCAAAGACAGGCTGCGCTACCGCGACGTCCACTGGAAGCACGATCCGCGCTGGGTCCGGCACGACACCGGCGGCGACGACTGGCTCGGCTTCGAGAGCGTCCGCATCCTGCCCGGCATCGATGCCGAGGTGCTGCTGATCCCGCTCTTCGGCCACTCGCGCGGCCACAGCGGCGTGGCGCTGAAGACGGGTGAGGGTTGGCTGCTGCACTGCGGCGACGCCTACTTCAACCACGGCGAGGTCGAGACGCCCCCCAGCTGCCCGCCCGGGCTGCGCTTCTTCCAGAACCTGAACGCCGCCGACGGCAGGGCCCGCAAGTCCAACCGCGATCGCCTGCGCGAGCTGGCCGGCCGCCACGGCGGCGAGGTCACCCTCCTCTGCTCGCACGACCCGCACGAGCTGGAGCGCGAGCGGGCGAGGACCCCCGCGACGGCCGTCGGCGAGTGACCGCCGCCGCGCCGGAGAAGCTCTGGGAGCCCCCGGCCGAGCTGATCGAGCGGGCGCGGATGACCGAGTACATGCGCTGGCTGGCGGCCGAGCGCGGGCTCAAGCTCGACGGCTACGACGACCTCTGGCGCTGGTCGGTCGAGGACCTCGAGGGCTTCTGGTCCTCGATCTGGGACTTCTTCGAGGTGCAGGCGGACGGCGGCTATGACCGCGTCCTCGGCAGCCGCGAGATGCCCGGCGCCGAGTGGTTCTCGGGCGCCCGCGTCAACTACGCCGAGCACGTCTTCGCCGGTAAGGACGACGCCGAGACGGCGATCCTGCACGCCTCGGAGCTGCGCGACCTGGCCGAGATCAGCTGGAGCGAGCTGCGCTCCCAGGTAGCCGCCGCTGCTGCCGGCCTGCGCGACCTCGGGGTCGAGCGCGGCGATCGCGTCGTCGCCTACATGCCGAACATCCCCGAGGCGATCGTCGCCTTCCTCGCCAGCGCCTCGATCGGCGCCGTCTGGTCGAGCTGCTCGCCCGACTTCGGGCCGGCCAGCGTGATCGACCGCTTCGCCCAGATCGAGCCCAAGGTCCTCTTCGCGGTCGACGGCTACCGCTACGGCGGCAAGGACTTCGACCGCCGCGACGTCCTCGCCGAGCTGCAGGCTGCGATGCCGAGCCTGCGGCGCACCGTCGTCCTCCCCTACCTCGACGCCGATCCCGACCTCTCCCCCCTGCGCGACGCTGCGCGGTGGGGCGAGCTGCTCGCCGAAGGCGAGGGCGCCGAGCTCTCCTTCGAGCGCGTCCCCTTCGAGCACCCGCTCTGGGTCCTCTACTCCTCCGGCACCACCGGCCTGCCGAAGGCGATCGTCCAGAGCCAGGGAGGCATCCTGCTCGAGCACCTGAAGAAGCTCCACCTTCACGTCGACGCCCACCCCGGCGATCGCCTCTTCTGGTTCACGACGACCGGCTGGATGATGTGGAACTTCCTCGTCTCCGGCCTGCTGACCCGCGCCGCGATCGTCCTCTACGACGGCAGCCCCGGCCACCCGGACATGAGCGTCCTCTGGGACCTGGCCGCGCGAGCCGGGGTGACCATGTTCGGCACCAGCGCCTCCTACATCGCTGCCTGCATGAAGGACGGGGTGGAGCCCGGCGCCGGCCGCGACCTCAGCCGCCTCGGGGCGGTCGGGTCGACCGGATCCCCCCTCTCCCCCGAGGGTTTCGACTGGATCTACGAGCAGCTCGGCGCCGACACCTGGCTCTTCTCGACCAGCGGCGGCACCGACCTCTGCACCGCCTTCGTCGGCGGCACGCCGCTGCTGCCCGTCTACCGCGGCGAGCTGCAGGCGAGGGCCCTCGGCGCCGCGGTGGAGGCCTGGGACGAGGACGGGAACTCGGTGATCGGCGAAGTCGGCGAGCTGGTCGTCACCGAGCCGATGCCCTCGATGCCGGTCTACTTCTGGGGGGACCCCGACGGCAGCCGCTACCGAGCCAGCTACTTCGAGCAGTACCCGGGAGTCTGGCGCCATGGCGACTGGATCGAAATCACCGCGCGCGGCACCGCGATCATCTACGGCCGCTCCGACTCGACCATCAACCGCTCCGGCATCCGCATGGGGACCAGCGAGATTTACCGCGCCGTGCTCGGCATCGACGCGATCGTCGACGCGCTGGTCGTCGACATCCCCCGCCCCGGCACCGAGGGCTGGATGCCGCTCTTCGTCGTCCTGCGCGAGGGCGCCGCGCTCGACGACGAGCTGCGTCGCGAGATCGCCCGCCGCGTCCGCGAGCACTGCTCCCCCCGCCACGTCCCCGACGAGGTCTTCGCGATCGCCGAGGTCCCCCGCACGCTCAGCGGCAAGGTGCTCGAGGTGCCGGTGAAGCGGATCCTGATGGGCACCCCCCCGGAGAGGGCCGCGAGTCGCGACTCGCTCGCCAACCCGGCCGCGCTCGACTACTTCACGGAGATGGCAGCGGGGCTCGAGAGCTGACGCCGGCTCCCCGCGGGCTGCGGGGCGCGATCGCCCGGCTGGCTGCGAGGACGGCGAAGCCCCAGGCAGCGGCGACGAGGAAGCCGCCGAGGACGTCGCTCGGGTAGTGCCAGCCGATCGCCACCACCGAGCACCCCACCGCCAGCGCGAAGGCGGCCCCCAGGGTCAGCGTCAGGCCCCGCAGCGAAGCGGGAACGACGAAGGCGTAGGCGATCGCGATCGAGACCGCCGCCGTGGTGTGACCGCTGGGGAAGGTGTTGGGCTCGAAGGGATTGCCCCCGATCGCCGCCTTGACCCGTGGGTGGGCGAGCAGGATCTTCAGCAGCTCGGTCGTCAGGCTGGCGCCGGCGACCACCGCCAGCGCGGCGAGGGCATCGCGCGAGCGGCCGCGCAGGAGCCCGATCGCGCAGGCGACGGCGAGCATCCCCAGCAATGGCAGGGGGTCGGCCAGGCCGGCGATGGCGTCGGCGGGGGTGCCGCCGCTCGGGTGGTGTTCGGTCAGCCTGAAGAACAGGCGCACGTCCAGGTGCCTGCCCGCCTCGACCCCGAAGACGACGACGGTCAGCAGGCCGAGCGCGGCGGCGCAGGCGAAAGCCGCGGCAAGCGGCATCTTGACGTTCCGGGCCACCGCGAAACGGTAGCGAGACGGGTTAAGCGCCTCCTTAGGCGGGCGTGACGGGATTGCGGCGCTGGGCGAAAGAGCGATCCTTGCCAGCCGCCATCGCGAAGCGCCGGATCAGCTCCCCACGCAGGTCCTCAGGCTGGACCACGGCGTCGACGACCAGCTCCGAGGCGAGGTGGAGGATGTCGATGTCGGCCGCGTACTCCTCGCGTTTGCGGGCGACGAACTCGGCCCGCTCGGCCTCGTCCTCTATCGCCTGGATCTGGTTGTAGAAGACGGCGTTGATCGCCGCCTCGGGACCCATCACCGCGATCGAGGCGCTGGGCAGGGCGATGCAGCAGTCCGGCTCGAAGGCGGGCCCGGCCATCGCGTAGAGGCCGGCTCCGTAGGCCTTGCGGATCACCACCGAGAGCTTCGGCACGGTCGCCTCGGAGACGGCGCTGATCATCTTCGCGCCATGGCGGATGATCCCCTGGCGCTCGACCGCGGTGCCGATCATGAAGCCGGGCACGTCGGCGAGGAAAAGCAGCGGCACATTGAAGGCGTTGCACGTCTGGATGAAGCGCGCCGCCTTGTCGGCCGAGTCGACGAAGAGCACGCCGCCTTTCTGGCGCGGCTGGTTGGCGACGACGCCTATGGCGCGGCCGTCGAGCCGGCCGTAGCCGACGATCAGCTCTTTGGCCCAGCGCCTGTGGACTTCGAGCAAGGAGTCGGCGTCGAGGAGAACGTCGAGCACCTCGCGCATGTCGAAGGGCTGGTTCTCGTCGGCGGGGACGATCTCGGCGATGCGGGCCTCGGAGGCGGGAGCCGCGGGCGCGACCGCCGGTGGCTCCTCGCGCCAGTTGCCCGGCATGTAAGAGAGGTAGCGCTTGGCGAGGTCGATCGCCTCCTCGTCGCTCTTGACCAGGAAGTGGCCGCAGCCGGAGACGCCGGTGTGCATCTTCGCCCCGCCCATCTCCTCCAGCGTCACCTTCTCGCCGATCACCATCTCGGCCATCCGCGGCGACCCCAGGTACATCGAGGCGTTGCCCTCGCGCATGATCACGACGTCGCAGAAGGCGGGGATGTAGGCGCCGCCGGCAGCGCTCGGGCCGAAGAGCAGGCATACTTGCGGCACCTGGCCGGAGAGGCGCACCTCGTTGTGGAAGATGCGGCCGGCGCCGCGCCGTCCGGGGAACATCTGCACCTGGTCGGTGATCCGCGCCCCCGCCGAGTCGACCAGATAGACCATCGGCAGCCCCAGCTTCAGCGCCCTTTCCTGGACGCGGAGGATCTTCTCGACCGTCTTCGGCCCCCAGGAGCCGGCCTTCACGGTCGGGTCGTTGGCCATCAGGGCGACGCGGCGGCCGTCGATGGTGGCGAGGCCGGTGACGACGCCGTCGGCGCCCAGCCCCTCCTCGTTCCAGTTGGCCAGCAGCGCCTCCTCGGCGAAGGAGCCGGCGTCGACGAGGCGCTCGACCCGCTCGCGCACGGGCAGCTTGCCCTGCTCGGCGGTCTTCTCGTGATGGCGCTGCGGCCCCCCGGCGAGGGCGGCCTCCAAAGCCTTGGCGAAATCGGTCACGAGCGGCAGCCTATTCGGCTACTCGCGATGCCAGTCGACGGGTCCGGCTGTGAGCACATGCGAGCCGAGGCGGCGGCCGAGCACCTCCTGGGCGGCGCGCGAGGCCCCGATCAGGCGCGGCAGGTCGATGCCCGTCTCGACCCCCATCTCGTGCAGCATCGAGACGACGTCCTCGCTGCCGACGTTGCCGGTCGCCCCGGGCGGCACCGGGCAGCCGCCCAGCTCGCCGAAGCTCGACTCGAAGGAGTCGACCCCCTGCTCCAGCGCGGCGAGGATGTTGGCGAGACCCTGCCCGCGCGTGTTGTGGAAGTGCGCGGTCAGCTCGACCTCGCCGAGGTGCTGGCGTGCGGCGGGGAAGAACTCGCCGACCTGGCGCGGGTTCGCCATCCCAGTCGTGTCGCCGAAGCCAATCTCGGCGCAGCCGGCGGCGGCGAGACGCTCGGCGATCGCGAAGACACGCTCGGGTGGCACCTCGCCCTCGTAGGGGCAGCCGAAGGAGGTCGAGATCACCCCCTCGCAGCGCAGCCCCGCCTCGCTGGCGGTGGCCAGGGTCCGCTCCAGCCCGGCCAGCGACTCCTCGATCGAGCGGTTGACGTTCTTGCGGTTGTGGGTCTCCGAGGCGGAGACGAAGACGTTGATCTCGTCGAAGCGCTCGCGCAGCCCCAGCGCCCGCTCCAGCCCCCGCTCGTTGGGGATCAACACCGAGAAGGAGACGCCGTCGCGCCGCTGCACCGCGTCCAGCACCTCCTCCGCGTCGGAGAGCTGCGGGATCACATCGGGCCGCACGAACGAGGTCACCTCGAGCCGCTTCAGCCCGCTCGCCGAGAGCAGGTCGATCAGCCGCACCTTCTCCGCGGTCGGGATCGTCTCGGGCTCGTTCTGGAAGCCGTCGCGAGGCCCAACCTCGCGGATGCGGACGCTGCTCGGCAACTCGGCCATGGGCGCAAGCTTAGGCGGACCGACGAGAAGCCCGCCGGGCGAACGCCGCGATCTGCTGCCCCAGTCCGGTGTCACCCGCGAGGCGCCGCGCGACCGCCAAGAGGATCTCCCGCACGTGGTCCGGTTCGAACCGGACCTGCGCGTGCGTAAAGCGCAGTTGCGTCAAGCCCGCCACCGCATGCGCCTGGTCCCGCCGACGATCACGCGCCTGTCGAGCTGGAGTGCGGTGATAGCGCAGGCCGTCGGTCTCGACGACGAGGCCCAACTCGGGCCAGAAGAAGTCCACCTTAAACCCGTTGAGCCATCTGCCGGTTTCGGGAGCCGGCAGTCCGATCGTCACCGCGAGACGCAGAAACCGCCTCTCCAGCTCCGAATCGGTGAGCCGGAAGGTGAGGTCGGCGAGCAATCTCCGCAGCGGGGCGACACCCCGCTTCCCGGCGTTCGCGTCGAGCGCGGCGCGCAACGTCTCCGGGTCGATCAGGTCAAGCCTGTCAGCCTCGTTGATGGCTCGCTCCAGATCAGCGCGGTCGAGCCGCCCTGCGATGTCGATGAGAGTACGCACGATCGACGTGACTGGAATTCCGTCGTTGACCACCACTTCCGACGCTCGGAGGTTCGGCCGGCGGTAGACGAGTATGTGGGAACGCTTCTGCGCCGACCGCGACGAAGTCGAGACCTCGACCTTGCCCAATCGCTCCCTCTCCACTCCCCAGAGGGCCGCAGCACTGCCGTAACTCAGCGCCGCTCGCGGGCCACAACTCAGAACGGCCGCCATCCATCGCCCGCGCCGACTGAGTTCCGGCCGTCCCACGGCGTAAACGCCACGCTCGACCGGGTGCAACCGACCCCTCTCGACTCGGTGCCGGATCGACTGGCCGCTCAAACCGAGATCGAGCAACTGCCGCGTAGCCACAACCCCGTGCTGCGCGACCGCAAGTCCCCAAGCCGAGTGACCCAACTTACGACACGTCGATGACCCCATAGGGTCATAAAGGCGTCAGAAGCTCGGGTTCTCCCCCCTGAGGGCCTGAGGCGTCGGTTAGCTCAGTTGGCCGAAGTGGACTACGCGGCGCTCGTGGGTTCCTACGCCGATGGTTCGGTCGCCTTCGGTCACCTCTACGTCGAAGCGGAGCTTGCGCTCTTCGACCACCTCGCGCAGGGTCGCTCGCGTCCGGCAGACCGCGCCCTCCGCGGCCGCCGCGACGTGCTTGACGCAGACCTCGAAGCCGACGGTCGCCATGCCCTCCGGCAGATGCTCGTAGGCGAGCATCTGGGAGCTGCCCTCCATCATCCCGATCATCCCCGGGGTGGAGAGGACGCTGGCGCCGATCGTGCCGCCGACGTCGGTGGTGAGGGGCGGAGCGACGGTGAACTCGTCGCTGCGCTCGATCCCGGGGGCGAGCGTCGACTCGGCCATCAGACCATGCCGAGGCCGCCGCTGACGCCGAGGGTCTCCCCGGTGACGTAGGTGGCGTCGTCGGAAGCGAGGAAAGCGGCGGCGGCGGCGACCTCGTCGGGCCGGCCGAGGCGCTTCATCTGCGTTCCCTCTTTCATGTTCTCGATCAGTTTGTCGCCGATCTCGCCGAACTCCTTGGCGCCCATCAGCAGCGGCGTCTCGATCGGCCCCGGCGCAATCGAGTTGGCAGTGATCCCGTAGCGGGCGTTCTCGCGGGCGATCGCCTTCATGAAGGCGACGATGCCGCCCTTGGCCGCCGAGTAGACGGCGGAGCCCTTGGAGCCGACCCGGCCGGCCTCCGAGGAGATGCTGACGATGCGGCCGTAGCCGGCCTGCTGCATTCCCGGCAGCACGGCGTGGGTGCAGTTGAGGACGCCGCCGAGGTTGACGCCGAGAACCCGCTGCCACTGCTCGGGAGTGGTGTAGGTGAAGAAGCCGAACTCGTCCATGCCGGCGTTGTTGACGAGGATGTCGGGCGTCCCGATCTCCGAGATCGCCGCCTTGGCCGACTCCGGATCGGTCACGTCGAGGAGCAGCGAGTGCCCGTTGGCCTCTCCGGCAACCCGCTCGGCACCCGCCGCGTCGATGTCGCCGACCCAGACCTCGGCTCCCTCGGCGGCAAGCCGCGTGGCGATCGCCGCGCCGATCCCGCTGCCCCCGCCGGTCACCAGCGCCTTTCGTCCCTCCAGCCTCATAGGCCGGTGAGCATAGACTGGCGCGCCTGTGAACGATCTCGAACCGATCCCGATCCTCGGCGGCACCGGCGCCCTGGGCGCCGGCCTGGCGCTACGCTGGGCGAAGGCCGGCAGGCCGGTCGTGATTGGCTCGCGCTCGGCCGAGCGCGCCGAGGAGGCGGCAGCGAAGCTGCGCCACGCCGTGCCGGGCGCCGAGGCCGAGGGGCTCGTCAACGAGGAGGCGGCGCAGCGCGCCGAGATCGTCTTCCTCACCGTCCCCTTCCGCGCCCAGTCGGAGAACCTCAACAACCTGCGCGAGGCGCTGCGGCCGGGACAGATCCTGGTCGACTGCACGGTGCCGCTGGCTGCCGCGGTGAGCGGCAAGGCGACCCGCTCGCTCGGCGTCTGGCAGGGCTCCGCTGCGCAACAGGCGCAGGAGATGGTGCCGGATGGCGTCACCGTGGTCGCCGCCCTGCACACGGTCGGCGCGCCGAGCCTCGCCGACGCCGATACCCGGCTCGACGAAGACGTGCCGATCTGCGGCGATCGCAAGGCCGACAAGGCGCGGGTCGCCCGCCTGATCGAGCTGATCCCCGGACTGCGCGCCGTCAACGCCGGCCAGCTGGAGATGGCGCGGATCGTCGAGCAGCTGACCCCGCTGCTGATCTCGGTCAACGTCCGCTACAAGACCCACGCCGGGATCCAGCTGACCGGGCTGCCGGACGGAGATCACTGGGCGTGAGGGTCGCCCTGCTCGCCGGCGGCACCGGCGGCGCCAAGCTCGGCGCCGGGATGCAGGAGGAGATCGGTGCCGATCTGACGGTGATCGCCAACACCGGCGACGACATCGAGGTGCTCGGGGTCCACGTCTCCCCCGATCCCGACCTCGTCACCTACTGGCTCAGCGGCGAAATCGACGCCGAGCGCGGCTGGGGGATCCGCGAGGACAGCTTCACGGTCTTCGAGCGACTCGCGAGGCTGGGCGCGCCTGACTGGTTCGGCCTCTCCGACCGCGACCTCGCCGCCTGCCTCTACCGCCGCCAGTTCCTCGACGAGGGCGGCCGCCAAACCGACGCGCAGGCGCAGATCGCCCGCGGGCTCGGGGTCGACGCGCGGGTGCTGCCGATGAGCGAGGCGCCGGTGCGCACCAAGGTGCTGACCGCGGCCGGGCGCCGCGGCCTGCAGGAGTACCTGATCGTCGACGGCGGCGCCACCGACGTGCAGGGGGTCGAGCTGGAGGGGATCGCCGAGGCAGAGCCGACCGCCGAGGTGCTGGCCGCCCTGAGTGAGGCCGAGGCGATCGTGCTCGGGCCATCTAACCCGGTGATCAGCATCGGCCCGATCCTCGCCGTGCCCGGCATGCGCGAGGCGATCGCCGCCTCCGGCGCCCCCGTGGTCGCGGTCAGCCCGTTCGTCGCCGGCGAGGTCGTCAAGGGGCCGACCGAGCGATTCATGGCGGCGGTCGGCCGGCCGTCCACCGCGGCCGGGGTCGCCTCCCTCTACACCGGCCTGATCGACGCGATGGTCGTCGACGAGGGCGACCCCGATCCGCCCCCCGAGGGGATCCCGAGCCTCGCTGTGCCGACCCTGATGGACGGCGCGGCGGGCCGTGCCCGGCTCGCCCGGATCGTGCTGGACTACGCCGGCGAGCTGATCGCGGCGCGCCCCGGGTAGCCGCCTCGGCTAGCTTGGCTCCGAGTTGAAAGCGACCGCCATCATCCCGGTCAAGCGCTTCGGCGCCGCCAAGCGGCGCCTCGCCGCCGGCATCGACGACGAACGGCGCGAAGCCCTGGTCGCGGCGATGTTGGAGGACGTGCTGGAGGCGGTCGGCGAAGCGCGCTCGATCGAGCAGACGATCGTCGTCAGTGACGAGCCGGCGGCGATCGAGCGCGCCGAGCGCGCCGGCGGCGAAGTGGTCCCCGACCCAGGCGAGGACGGCCACTCCGGGGCGGCCCTCGCCGGCATCGCGCAGGCTGAACGGCAGGGAGCCGAACGCGTGATGCTGCTGCCCGGCGACTGCCCCCTGCTCGACCCGCGCGAGCTGGACCGCATGCTCACCGGCTTGCCCGCAAGCTACGTGGCAATCGTCCCCGACCGTCACGGCACCGGCACCAACGCCCTCCTGCTCACCCCGCCGCGCGCGATCCGGCCGTCCTTCGGCGAGGGCAGCTGCGCCCGCCACGTCGCCGCCGCCCGCGAGCAGGGCGTCCCTTTCGCGGTCGAGGAGCTGCCCTCGCTGGCACTCGACCTCGACACGCCAGCCGACGTCGTCGCCCTGACCCGCGAGCTGGCGGCGCGCCCCAAACGCGCCCGCAGGACGGCGAAGGTCCTCGGCATATGAGCGAGCTGCGGGTCATCCCGATCGCCGGCCTGCCTGAGTTCGAGCAGGGCGCCTCGATCGGCGCCGAGGTCGGCGCCCGCGCCGAGCCGCTCGACGGCGACGTCGTCGTCGTCTCGCAGAAGATCGTCTCCAAGGCCGAGGGCCGGCTGCGCCGCCTCTCCTCGGTCATCCCCGGCGGCGAGGCCCGCCGGCTCGCCGCCGTGCTGGGCAAAGAGCCGGCGCTGGTCGAGCTGATCCTCGGGGAGAGCGAGGAGGTGCTGCGCGCCGAGCGCGGCGTGCTGATCGTCGAGACGCGCCACGGCTTCGTCTGCGCCAACGCCGGCATCGACAGCTCCAACCTGCCGGAGCCGGACACGGTCGCGCTGCTGCCGGAGGATCCGGACGCCTCGGCTCGGCGGATCCGCGAGGAGATCCGCGCGGCGAACGGCACCGCTCCCGCTGTGATCGTCTCCGACAGCTTCGGCCGCGCCTGGCGCCTCGGCCAGGCCGAGGTCGCGATCGGCTGCGCCGGCCTCGCCCCGCTCGACGACTGGCGCGGCCGCGCCGACGCGAGCGGGCGCGAGCTGGAGGCGACGCTGATCGCGATCGCCGACGAGGCCGCCGCGGCCGCCGACCTGGTCCGCGACAAGGCGAGCCGCGTGCCGGTCGCAATAGTGCGTGGCCTCGACCGCTACGTCAGCTCCGACGATGGTTCGGGCGCAGGCGCCCTGCGCCGCCCCCGAGCCGAGGATCTCTTTCGCTAGGACGCGATCCGCAGGACGGCCGCGCCGCGCAGGCTGCCGTCGCGGATCGAGTCGATCGCCTCGTTTGCGGCCTCCAGCGGGTGGACCTCCACCTCGGTCCGCACGGGGATACGCGGCGCCAGCTCGAGGAACTCCTCGCCGTCGCGGCGCGTCAGGTTGGCGACCGATCCCAGCGTCCGCTCGCCCCAGAGGATCTCGTAGGGGAAGGCGGGGATGTCGCTCATGTGGATGCCGGCGCTGACGATCCGCGCGCCCTTGGCGCTGGCCCGCAGCGCCGCGGTCATCAGCGACCCGACCGGAGCGAAGACGATCGCGCCGTCGAGCTCCTCCGGCGGCGAGTCCCCGGAAGCGCCGGCCCACTCGGCGCCGAGCTCGCGGGCGAAGCCCTGACCCTCCTCGTCGCCCTCGCGAGTGAAGGCGAAGACGCGCCGGCCCTGATGCACGGCGACCTGGCAGAGGATGTGGGCGGAGGCGCCGAAGCCATAGAGGCCGATCCGCTCGGCCTCACCGACGAGGCGAAGCGCCCGGAAGCCGATCAACCCGGCGCAGAGCAGCGGCGCCGCCCCCTCGTCCGACAGGCTCAGTGGGATCGGGAAGCAGAAGCGCTCGTCCGCGACGGTCATCTCGGCGTAACCGCCGTCGATGTCGTAGCCGGTGAAGCGAGCGCAGTCGCAGAGGTTCTCGCGACCGCTCGTGCAGTAGCGGCACACGCCGCAGGTCCAACCCAGCCAGGGCACACCGACCCGCTCGCCCGCGGCGAAGCGATCCGCCCCCTCGCCGGCGCCGACCACGGTTCCGACGATCTGGTGGCCGGGAACCAGCGGCAGCTTGGGCTCGGTCAGCTCGCCGTCGACGATGTGCAGGTCGGTGCGGCAGACCCCGCAAGCTGCGACGGAGAGCAGAACCTGCCCCGGGCCCGGTTCCGGATCCAGCAGCTCGGCGAGCCGCAAGGGCTCGCGCTGCCGCTCCAGGACCATCGCCCGCATCGGTTCAGGGTAAGACGGACTCCAGCGTTTCGCCGATCTGGGTCGGCCCGAAGAAGATGTCCGGGGCGCCGGGGACACCTTCGCCTTCGCGGAAGAGACCGACTTCGATCCGGGCATTGCCGCTTTCGGGAACCAGGCTGACCCAGGCGCGGGAATCGATCGGCTGGCCGTCGAGAAGCAGCAGGTAGAAGCCGTCCCCTTCGCTCGATGCGCTGAAGCAGAGAACCGCCTGGTGCCAGACGCCCTCCTCGATCGGAGCGAGAAAGCGTTCGCCCCCCATCGCCTCGCCGCTCGACCAGAGCCCTCGCCCATCGCCGCCGTCGTCCCATAGCTGCAGACCGAAGCTCGGGCCCTCATCCGCTTCCCCATTGACCTGCATGACCAGGTTTTCTTCGCCCGGCGACCGATACACGGTCGGCTGGATGTAGAAGGAGAAGGAGAACGCGTACTCCTCGCCAGCGTGGATTTCGACCGTTTTGACCGGACCGCGGACGATCGGCCCCGGCCCAGCCGCGATCGGGCCCGACGGATTGCCGCTGAGGGTGGCCGGGACAGGGGTCGGGACGGCGACCGGTTCCGGCACGGAAACTGGGGGCGACGGGGCGGCAACCGGCACGGCCACGGGTGGCGCGACGGGCTGGAGCGGCGGCGGGGGTTCCGGCTCCGAAGAGGTGGGAGAGCCGGCCCCGGGGGCGTCGACCGCCGGGACGGTCA
Source organism: uncultured Solirubrobacterales bacterium (assembly GCA_963770315.1). Taxonomy (GTDB): domain Bacteria; phylum Actinomycetota; class Thermoleophilia; order Solirubrobacterales; family 70-9; genus VRUE01. The sequence goes on along the minus strand of CAVYPC010000002.1, from coordinate 771,275 downwards.
CGGCACGGGCGGCGGCGATGCCCAGTCGCGGACGGGAGTCCCCCTCGTCCTTCGCGATCGGGTTGGCCGCGAAGCTCGTCGCGCGGACAGGGGCGGCGGGGCGAGCCGGGGCGAGCGCGAGCTGGCGGCCGGGCGCGAGCGGGACCGCGTCGCCGAGAGCCACACCGAGCCCCGGCGCGAGACTCAGCCGGGGGGCGACCGAGTCGGTCGCCCAGGGCTGAAGGCCGGCCAGAGCCGCGAGCCCGAGCGCGACGAGCAGGGCGATCAAAGAGACGACCGCCAACCCTGGGAACCCATTCCCCGCCGCTACGGAACGCGAAGCGATGCGCCCACGATAGCGCTAGATCAAACGTCCAGCTGGGTACTTAATAGGTCTCGACGACCTCGTAGAGCGTCGTGCGCTGGGCCGGGACGCGGCCGGCGGCGCGCGCCGCCTCGATCAGCTGCTCGGGCTCCAGCCGCACGCCGTGCTGGGAGCCCGCCATGCGGGAGATGTTCTCCTCCATCAGCGTGCCGCCAAGATCGTTGACGCCCCAGCGCAGAGCCTCGGTGGCGGCCTCGAGGCCCATCTTCACCCAGCTCGCCTGCAGGTTCGGGATCGTCCTTCCCAGCGCCAGGCGGAAGGCGGCGGTGTGCTTGAGGTTCTCCTCCGCCGAAATCTCCTCGATGCCGTGGGTGCGACCGAGCATCGTGTTGAAGGGGATGAAGCTGAGCGGCACGAACTCGGTGATACCGCCGGTTCGCTCCTGCAGTGCTCGCACGACCCGCATGTGGCGGGCGAGCTCGCGCGGCTCCTCGATGTGGCCGAACATCACGGTCGAGGTCGAGCGCAGCCCAGCCCGGTGCGACGCTTCGACGATCTCCACCCAGCGCTCGGCCGGCAGCTTGTTGGGGGAGATCCGCTGGCGAACCCCGTCGTCGAGCACCTCGGCTGCGGTGCCGGGCGTCGAGCCAAGCCCACACTCGAGCAGGTACTCGAAGACCTCGTCGGGCTCCTTGCCGGAGCGCTCGCACATGTAGTGGACCTCCATCGGCGAGTAAGCGTGCAGGTGCAGCTGCGGCGCCACGTCCTTGGCCAGGCGCAGCCACTTGCCGTACTCCTCCAGCGTCAGGTCGGGATGGATGCCGCCCTGCATGCAGAGCTCGGTCGCCCCGAACTCGACCGCTTCCCGGATGCGCGCGGCGAAGTCCTCCTCGGAGACCTCATAGGCATCGGGCGAGCGCCGCCCCTGCCCGAACCCGCAGAAGGCGCAGCCGACGACGCAGATGTTGGTGAAGTTGATGTTGCGGTTGACGACGAAGGTGGCGGTGTCGCCCGCAAGCTCGGCGCGAAGCTCGTCCGCGGCGCTTCGCATCTCCTCGATCACCTCGGGCCGCCTCTCGGCGAAGAGCGCAGTCAGCTCGTCCTCGCTCAGCTCGACCCCATCGCGCCCCTTCTCGATCGCCCGCGGAGCCAAGCCCCCGTCGATCGACTCTTCGCTGCGGCGCCCGGACCCACGCCGCGGAATAAAGCTCCAGTACTTCAGCTTGATCACATCCAGCACCCCTTGCTCCATCCACTCCGCATCCATGTACTGGGGGTAGACGCACAGGCGCTCCGTCAGCGCATAGCCCTTCGGCGCCAGCCCCTTACGCACCTCGTGCGGACTTGGAAACGCATGCTCAGGAGAGATGTGATCGCCGTTCGCCGAAAGACCTCCCAGGTCCGTAGCTCCGGCCTCGACAAGCTCCGCCCAAGCGGCCGAAAGGTTTGGCGGCACCTGAATGCCCACGTCCGGCATCAGCCGCTTGCACTCACGGATCAGCCGCTTGATGTCGTCAACGGAGACGGGCGAAGCCCACTCAGGGCGGGCCGACGGGGACCCCTCCGCCGGGGCTCCGTCCAACAGCCGCTCAGGGCTCAGGGCATTGGCGCTCCGCGAGTTCCCGTCGGAGGGGCCCCCACCACCCAGCCCGACATCGGCGACCGCCATATCTGCATTGCTCGTCCACCGCTGCCGAGATGCCCGATCTGCGATCTCGGCCACCTCCTGGCCGTAGTACTTGGGGTGCGGGACGAAGTTCTGGAGGATGACCTCTTGGATGTGGCCGTAGCGAGAATGCAGCCCGGCGATTGCTTCTAACGATTCAAGCTGCTCTTGCTCGGTCTCGCCGATGCCGACCAGGATGCCGCTCGTGAATGGGATCCGTAGCTCACCCGCAGCTTCAATAGTCGCCAAGCGTTTTGCGGGGTGCTTGGTCGGAGAGCCGGCGTGGACGGTGTCCATCAGGCGCTCGGAAACCGACTCCAGCATCAGGCCTTGAGAGGCGGTCACCTCTCGTAGCCGTTCGAGATCGCCTCTATCGAGGACACCTATGTTCGTATGGGGAAGGATCCCCCGCTCCAAGGCTCGCTCACAGGTCCAGACCACGTAGGACGTGAAATCCTCATGCCCCCATTCGACAAGGTGGGCAGCCACCTCGGGATTGACCTCTGGACGCTCACCCGTGAGAACCAGGAGCTCCTTTGCGTTCCTCCGCTCCGCCTCGTCGAGCCGCTTCTCGACCTCCTCAGGTGCGTAGATATGCGCTTTGTGCGTCGCGAAAGCGCAGTACTTGCAGTAGCACTGGCAGGTGCGGGAGAGGGAGAGCGTGTAGTTCCGCGAGAAGGTGACCCGGCGCACGGATCTCAAGCTACTGCAACCGCCGGGCCGGCAGGGCCCGGCGGCTCATCGGTCTCCGCCAGGGGCGGAGCGAGGACTAGGAGGCCTTGGGAACCGGCTTCTTGACCGGCTCGGGGGGCTCGGTCGGCGCCGCTCCGCCGGGCTCGAGCACGAACCTGTAGACCGCGGCGGCGAGCAGCGAGCCGACGAGCGGGCCGACCAGGTAGGGCCAGACGCCTCCCCACTCGTTGCCGACCAGGGCGGGGCCGAACCAGCGCGCCGGGTTGAAAGAGCCGCCGGTCAGCGGGCCGCCGACCATGACGATGAAACCAAGCGTGGTGCCGATCGCCAGCGGGGCCCACTCCTTGAAGCTCTTTTTCGAGTAGACGGCGGCGAGGATGACGAGGACGAGGCAGAAGGTCCCGACCGCCTCGACGATCGAGCCCTGGAAGTTGCCACCGAGCAGGCCGCTGACCTGGGCGGCGCCATAGTGGGTGGCCCTCCCCTCGTCGAGCAGCAGGCCCTTGGCGAGCAGCGCCCCAAGGACGCCACCGGAGAGCTGGGCGAGCATGTAGATCACCGCGTCGACCGGAGCGATCCGTTTGATCGCCGCCGCGGCCAGGGTGACGGCGGGGTTGAAATGACCGCCGCTGACCACGCCGAACATCACGATCAGGCCGAACAACAGGAAGGCGTGAACGAGGCCGACGACGGCGAAGTCCGAGCCGAACTGAGCCTGATTGCCGGTCGCCACGAACAGCACGACCACGCTGCAGATGAAGAACACCAGCAGGAAAGTGCCGATCAGCTCGGCGAGATATGCCGCGAGTCCTCGTTGCTGCACTAGTACGCCTCCTCTAGTCCCGTAGTCCCTAAACTCGATTTTCGGGGCGGGAGTCTATCCGGAATGGGGATTGAATAGGTTTCCCTGTTGAATGAGACGAGCTGCCGCGCTGCTGGCGGCCGCCCTGCTGCTGGCCGGCGCTTTTCCCGGTTGCGGTGGGGACGGCGCTGAACCGGGCGCGCCGAAAGGCGTGACGCTCGTGCTCGATTTCGTCCCCAACGCGGTTCATTCGGGCATCTATGCGGCGGAGCACCAGGGTTACTACCGCGAACGGGGCATCGACCTCACCATCCGCCAGCCGGGCGAATCGACCGATGCACCGAAGCTGCTCGAGGCAGGCCGCGCCGACTTCGCAATCCTCGATATCCACGACCTCGGGATCGCCCGCGAGCGCGGCCTCGGCGTGGTCGGGACGATGCCGATCGTGCAGCGCCCGCTGGCCGCGGTGATCGCCCGTGGCAACGGCCCGGTACGCCGCCCCCGCGATCTCGAAGGCAACTCGGTCGGTGTCACCGGGCTGCCATCCGACGAAGCGGTGGTCGACTCCGAGGTGACCGCGGACGGTGGCGACCCCGCCCGGGTGCACAGGGTGACGATCGGCTTCAACGCGGTCTCATCGCTTGCCGCCGGCAAGGTCGACGCGGCGACGGGATTCTGGAACGCCGAGGGAGTGACGCTGCAGCGCCAGGGCATCCCGACCCGGATCTTCAAGGTGAACCGCTACGGCGCCCCGCCCTACCCGGAGCTGGTCCTGACCGCCTCCCAGCAGACGATCGAAAGCGACCCGCAGCTGGTCGACGCGATGGTCGCGGCGACCACCCACGGCTACGAGCTGGCCTCCGAGCACCCCGCACAGGCCCTCGGCGACCTGCTCGCCGAAGTGCCCGGCCTCGACCGGGCCGATCAGGCAGCGCAGCTTCAAGCGCTACAACCCGACCTCCACCCCGCCCCATTCGACCCCGCGGTGCTGCGCGAATGGGCCGCGTGGGACCTGAAGCACGGCTTGCTCGAACGGCCCCTGGACGTCGAAGAAGCTTTCCGGCTGAAGCCCTAGCCGTTCCAGATACGCTTCGTTGCGTGAGTCTCGCAGGCGACTTCAAGCAGGTGCTCGACTCGATGCCCCCCGATTGGACGGATCTGGAGCTGGACCTGCGGATCGACGATGAGGGCCGTTACATCGATACGGCCGTAGCTCTCAGCCAGGTCAACGCCCAGCCCTACTCGGAAGCGGATTGGGACTGGCGGCTGCTTGTTGCGCACAGCTTTGGACACGCGGCGGCGGCGGAGAGCGTCATGGGCGTGATGGAGAAGCTCGATGCGGACGGCGTCGGCGGCGAGATGCAGGTTCGCGAGGTGCGCGAGGGGCGGGCCGAGGTCGTGCAGATGTGGGGCCGGCCGGAGAGCGTCCGCGAAGAGTTCCGCCAGCGCCGCTCGCTGTAGTGGCCCGCGTCCTGGCCATCGTCTCCGACCTGATGCTGGCCAGCCGCGTCGAGGAGAGCCTGCGGAGCGCCGATCACGACGTCGCGGTCGCCGCGAGCATGCCGGAATCCGTCGACGCCGATGTGCTGGTCTGCGACCTCGATGCCGTCGAGGTCGGTGAGATCGCCGCAGCGGGCGTCCCGACTCTCGGCTTCTACTCGCACGTCGACGTCGACACCAAGCAAGCCGCCGAAGCAGCAGGGATCGACCTGGTCGTACCGCGCTCTCGCATGGCCCGCGAACTGCCGCAGCTCGCGGAGCGCCTCCTCGCCTAGAGGAACAGATCCGCAATCAGGAAGACGTTGAGGCCGATGATCAGCGCCGCGATTATGCCGGCAAGGGCGGTCAGCCATCCCGGGTTGGCGAGCGAGCCCATGATGTCGCGGCGGCGGGCGATCATCAGCAACGGCACCAGGGCGAAGGGGATGCCGAAGGAGAGGACCACCTGGCTGAGCACGAGGGCATCGGTCGGGTTGAAGCCGATGCCGAGCACGATCAGCGCCGGGGCGAGGGTGATCGCACGGCGCAGGAAGAGCGGGATCGAGCGGCGGATGAAGCCCTGCATCACCACCTGACCGGCCATCGTCCCAACCGAGGAGGAGGCGAAGCCGGAGGCGAGCAGGGCGATGCCGAAGACAGTGGCCGCGTTGCCGGAGACCAGCGTCTTCAGCCCCTCGAATGCGCCTTCGATCGAGTCGATGCCGGTCAGACCGCTGGTGTGGAAGAGGGCCGCGGCGACCATCATCATCGAGAGGTTGACCAGGCCGGCGAGCGAGAGGGCGATCACCACGTCGACTTTCTCGAAGCCGAGGATCCGCTTCCTCTCCTTGCCGTTGCGGCCGACGATCCGCTTCTGGGTAAGCGCCGAGTGCAGGTAGACGACGTGCGGCATCACCGTCGCGCCGATGATTCCGGTGGCGAGCAGGATGCTCTCGGTGCCGGCGAAACCGGGCACGAAGAGGTGCTTGGCGACTTCGCCGCCGGCCGGCTTGGCGTGGAAGAGCTCGATCACGAAGGAGGCGACGACCACCCCGACCAGCGCCGTGATCCCAGCCTCAAGCCGGCGGAAGCCCATCTGCTGCAGGCCGAGGATCGCGAAGGCGCCGGCGCCGGCGATCAGCCCGGCCGGGAAGAGCGGGATGCCGAAGAGCAGGTTGAGGCCGAGCGCCGCGCCGACCACCTCGGCGATGTCGGTCGCCATCGCGACCAGCTCGGCCTGCAGCCAGAGGCCGATCGAGGCTCGCCGCGGGAAGGTCTCGCGGCAGAGCTCAGCGAGGTTCTTGCCGGTGGCGATGCCCAGCTTCGCCGACTGGGTCTGGACCAGCATCGCGATCAGGTTCGCCGCCAGCACGACCCAGAGCAGCAGGTAGCCGAACTTGGCGCCGCCGGCGATGTTGGTGGCGAAGTTGCCGGGGTCGATGTAGGCGACGGCGGCGACGAAAGCCGGGCCGAGGAAGGGCCAGACACGGCGGGCGCCGCGGCTATGGCCGTCCAGCGAGCGGCGGGCGGCCGCGGCGACCGCCGCCTCGCCGGGGAGAACGTCCTCGACCGTCGCGCCACCCGGGGGAGTCTCCTCGAGTGCCGCATCGGCGACTGGGGGCGGCTTCACGGGCGAGCGTCCTCGACAGGAAGCTTCAGGTCGGGCCCCGGGATCGGCGTGCCGTGCGGATCGTGGCTCGGCTCGCCCAGCTTCGCCGCGATCAGCTCCTCCAGCTGCTCGGAGATGTGGTGCTCGAGCACCTCGGCCTCGGCATGAACCATGTCGTCGGGCATCCCCAGCGCCTCGGAGAGGTAGGCCTCGATCAGCCGGTGGTGGCGGATCACCTCCAGCGCGACCCTCTCGCCGGCCGGGGTCAGGGTGACCCCCCGGTACGGCAGGTACTCGACCAGGCCGAGCCCACCCAGCTTCTTCAGCATCGAGGTAGCGGTGGCGGGTGCGACACCGAGCCGCTCTGCCACCTCGCCGTTGAGCACCGGTCCCGGCCGGTCCTGGGAGAGGGCGTAGATCGCCTTCGCGTAATCCTCTATCGCTTCCGATGGTTTAGACATGCCTAAATAAGTTTGACATATCTAAAAGACGACCGGATGGGCGGTGGGGATGGCCCCCTCACGAGCAACAGCGGGAGGCTCGTGAGGGGCCTTCCCAACCGCCCCCGATCGCAGCTTCTTAGAATTGGACTATGGCTGAGGCGATGAACGTGGAGCTGGATGCGCAATACCGGCAGCTGCGCGAGGAGTGTGGGCTGCTCGACCGCTCCGGGCGCGGCAAGCTGATGATCAGCGGCAGCGAGGCGGCCGAGTACCTGCAGGGGCAGCTGACCAACGACGTCGAGGCGCTCTCGCCCGGCGAGGGCCAGTACGCGGCGCTGCTCGACCGCAAGGGCCACATGCAGGCCGACATGCGGGTGCTGCGCACCTCGCCGGAGGAGATCTGGATCGATACCGAGCCGGAGGCGCTGGAGCCGGCGAAGAGGCACCTCGAGACGTACAAGATCGGCCGCGAGGTCGCGATCGTCGACCTCAGCGCCGAGCGGGCGATCCTCTCCTTGATCGGGCCGCGCAGCGTCGAGATCGCGGGCACCGCGGTGCTGTCGGAGCACGCCTGCGCCAGCATCAACATCGGCGGTGCCGACTGCGTTGCAGCGGGCACCGCCGATGGGATCGATCTGATCGTCAAGGCGGCAGACGCGTTTGCCGTGCGTGAGGCACTGCTGGCGACCGGCGCCGCCGCAGTGGACGCCGAGGCCGCCGAGGTGATGAGGATCGAGGCCGGCACGCCGCGCTTCGGCGCCGAGATGAGCGTCGCCACGATGCCCGCCGAGGCCGGCATCGTCGAGCGCGCGATCAGCTTCACCAAGGGCTGCTACATCGGCCAGGAGCCGGTCGCCCGCCTCCACTACAAGGGCCGCCCCAATCGAACGCTGCGCGGTCTCGAGCTGAGCGCCCCGGCGGCGCCCGAAGCCGAGCTGCGACTGGGCGAGAAGGAGGTCGGCCGGATCGGCAGCGCCTGCATCTCCCCCGCCCGCGGGCCGATCGCGCTGGCGATCGTCCGCCGCGAGGCAGAGCCGGGCGCGGAGCTGGCCGTAGGTGAAGATGGCGTTACGGCTCGCGTCGTCGACCTGCCGTTCGGCTAGATTCCGCTCCGATGGGATCTGGCGCCCCTATGGAGGGTAGGCGGCTGTTCGCGGCGCCGCGCGCGACCGCGGCCGCACTGGCCTGCGCGCTCGGCGCGGTGGGCCTGCTCGGCGCCGGCTGCGGCGCCGAGGAACACGTCAACGACCCGCGCCCACAGCCCCCCACCCGAGTCAGCGTCGCGATCAGCGACAGCGCCATCACCGTGCAGCCGCCGCGGATCGCGATCGGCCCCGAACCGACCCAGCAGATTCCCCAGAACCAACACGCCGGGCAACCGGCGGTTCGCTCCAACGCGCCGCTCAACGTCGTCTTCGTCGCCGCCAACCTGACCGACGTCGATTCCCACCTGGAAGTGCGCGGCAAGGGCAAGGACTTCAGCTCGGAGCCGTTGATCGCCAACGCCAACGTCACCCTGCAGACGATTCTCCCCACGGGCGTCTACCGGGTCAGCGCCGCCGACATCCCCGGCGCCAAGCCGGCAACGCTTGTCGTCGGCTCGCGCCGCACCTCATCAGAGAACGATTTGCTTTTGCCCTAGCTCGGTTTTTGCGGCTTAGGAACCCGGTCATGGTGTCTGGCCCGACCGTCACCATCGGGTAGATGACCGTCGTGCTCGCAATCGCCGTCGTCCTGCTCGCCGCAGGGCTCTTCTACGCGCTGCTCTCGCGCCCCCGCGAGGAGATGCCCGAGGCGCCCGACCTCGGCCCGGCGATCCAGGCGGCGACCTCGAAGGCGGTCGCCGACCTGCAGCGGATGAACGAGGAGTCGCGCAAGGTCGACGCGCAGGCCGCCGAGGCGACGCTGGACAAGCGCCAGGCGGAGATCAAGGCCCTTGCCGAGCGGATCGCCAAGGGCCAGGAGAAGATCGAGAAGGAGGTGCAGCGCCGGGGCGAGACCGACCTGCAGACCCGCACCCTGCTCGAGCAGATGGGGCAGACGGTCGGCAACCTCAACTCGGAGACCGCGGGCCTGAAGAAGGCGCTGCGCCAACCGCAGACGCGCGGCCAGTGGGGCGAGCTGCAGCTGCGACGCTGTGTCGAGATCGCCGGGATGACCGAGCACGTCGACTTCGAGCTGCAGGAGACGATCCACACCGACGACGGCAGGTTGCGCCCGGACGCTCGCTTCATGCTGCCCGAGGGCCGCAGCTTCATCGCCGATTCCAAGGTTCCGCTCGACGCCTTCCTCGACGCCCAGGAGGCGGAGGTCGAAGCCGAGCGCGTCGTACAGCTCCAGCGCCACGCGCAGCAGGCGCGCGAGCACATCCGCAGCCTCAGCTCCAAGGACTACCAGGGCCAGTTCAAGGCCGGCGAGATGCCGGACTTGGTGATCTGCTTCATCCCCAACGAGCCCGCCCTGCACGCCGCCTTCGCCGCCGACCCGACGCTCTTCGACTACGCCTTGGAGCGCAACGTGCTCGTCGTCAGCCCCACCTCGCTGATCGGCCTGCTGCGCACGATGGAGTTGGGCTGGCGCCAGGAGCGGATGGTGGCCGAGGCGGCCGAGATCGCCGAGGCGGCGACGACCCTGCACGGACGCTTCGCCAAGTTCATCAAGGACTTCGACACGATGGGCAAGCGGCTCAACTCCGCGACCAGCGCCTACGACTCCGCGGTCGCCTCGATGGAGGGCCGGCTGCTGCCCCAGCTGCGCAAGGTCGAGGGGCTCGGCATCGCCCCCGGCAAGGAGATCGAGCCGCCCGAGCCGATCGAGATCACGGTGCGGGAGATCACCGCCCCGGAGCTGCGCGAGGCCGAGACCCCCGTGCTTGACTAGGATTGCCTCCGCCCGCAAACGACCACGGAGGAGCCGGTTTTGGCCGTCGACAGCAGCGCAGTCTCGAAGTTGGATGTTGAGCCAGGAACGCTGCCGGAGACGATGGCGGCCTGGGTGATCCGCCAGGAGCGCGAGGGCGAGCCCAACGACGCCTTCCAGCTCGAGCAGATCGAGGTGCCCGAGCCCGGCGCCTTCGAGGTGATCGTCCGGGTGATGGCGGCCGGGGTCAACTTCAACAACGTCTGGGCGGCGCTGGGCAAACCGGTCTCGGTCTTCGGCTACGGCGACCACCCCGAGTACGGCCACCACATCGGCGGCTCCGACGCCTCGGGGATCGTCTGGAAAGTCGGCGAGGGCGTCACCCGCTGGAAGCCCGGCGACGAGGTCGTCGTCCACTGCAACCAGGCCTCCTACGAGGACGTCGAGGTGCACGGGCTCGACCCGCTCGCCGCGCCGAGCCAGAGGATCTGGGGCTACGAGACGACCTGGGGATCTTTCGCCCAGTTCACCAAGGTGCAGGCGCAGCAGCTCCTCCCCCGCCCGCAGAACCTCTCCTGGGTCGACTCCTCCGCCTACGGCCTCACCTACTTCACCGCCTACCGGATGCTGATCGACCAGTGCAAGCTGCAGCCCGGCCACAACGTCCTCATCTGGGGTGCCGCAGGCGGGCTCGGCGTCTTCGCCGTACAGCTCTGCAAGGCGGCCGGCGCCAATGCGGTCGGCGTCGTCTCCTCCGACGAGAAGGGCGAGCTGGTCAAGCAGCTGGGCGCTGTCGACTACATCAACCGGGCCGAGTTCGGCGAGATGATGCGGACGCCGGAGAATCTCGTCGACAAGGCCGCCGACAAGGAGCGCTTCAAGGCCTCGCGCGGCTTCGCCAAGCGGGTGAAAGAGATTCTCGGCGACGCCCCCGACATCGTCTTCGAGCACGTCGGCCAGGCGACCTTCCCAACCTCGGTCTTCGTCGTCAAGCCCTTCGGCAAAGTCGTCATCTGCGGCGCCACCTCGGGTTTCCAGCTCGATTTCGACGTGCGCTACCTGTGGATGCGCCAGAAGCAGATCATCGGCTCCCACTTCGCCAACGCGTACGAGTGCATGCGCGCCAACCAGCTGATGGCGGAGGGCAAGGTGCGGCCGGTGATCTGGAAAACGATGGGCTTCGACGGGGTCGCCGAGGCGCACCAGCTGCTGCACGAAAACAAGCACCTCGGCAAGATTTCGATCCTGGTTGGGGCCGAGTCCGAGGGCGAGGGCAAGAACGAGGACGGCGCCGGCGCGATCCGGGCCGAGGTGGGAGCGTAGACATGGCCGAGGTATGCACCCTGGACTGGCACATCGCCCCCTTCCGGGCCGACCGCTGGCTCGATCTCTGGGAACCGGCGGCGGCGCGGATGCCCGCCTTCGGCGCCAAGAGCTGGTCCCTCACCCGCGCAATCGACGACCCACTGTCCTTCCAGCAATCATCGGTCTGGGAGAGCCGCTCGGACTTCGAGCGCTACTGGTTCTCGGAGGAGATCGAGACCGCCCGCGCGGCGATCATCGACCTGCACGACCTGCCGATCCTGCCGGCCTGGCACACGCTCGTCGCGGCTGAATAGCGCGTACGCTCTTCTGGGTTTCGGTACTTCGAATCAGGGGACTCTCGCTGACCGCGACATCGCCGTGTGAGCTGACCGTCGTCATCGCCAGCTGCAATCGCCGCGAGCTGCTGCGCCGCTGCCTCTCCGCGCTCGACCGCCAGACACAGGACCCGGCGACCTTCGAGGTCATCGTCGCCGACGACGGCTCGACCGACGGGACGGCCGAGATGGTCGAGGAGCTGTCCACACGATTCCAGCTGCAAGTGCTGAGAATGAGCAAGGCCGGAAAGTCACCCGCCCTCAACGCCGCCATCGATGCGTCCAAGGGGACCGTGTGCCTGTTCCTCGACGACGACATCGTCGCCTCCCCGGAGCTGGTCGCCGAGCACCTCGCCGCGAATAGGGCCAATGCCAACCTGATCGGGATCGGCAAGCTAATCCAGGAACCTCCGGCCGCTCGCGACTGGTACGCGCAGGCTTTCGCGACGGCCTGGAACGAGCATTACGACGAGCTCTCCGACAAGCCGCCTCGCTGGACCGATTGCTACGGCGGCAACCTCTCGGCGCCGCGCTCGGCGCTGATCGAGATCGGCGGCTTCGCGACCGATCTCCCGGCCGCCTTGGACATCGAGCTCGGCTACCGGCTCTGCGGCGTCGGCTGCGTGCCCGGCTATCTCCCCCGTGCCCGCGGGGTGCACGACGACCAGAAGCGCCGCGACCGGATCCTGGAGGACCGCCGGCGCTATGCCTCCGCTTACTTCGAGGTAGCCGATAGGCATCCCGGTGCCCTCGCGGACATGCTGGGCCGGTTTCGCGCGGAAGGCGATCGCTGGGTCGGCCTGCGCCGCCTGCTGATAGCCCTCCGCGTACCACCGACGGCGCTTACCTCGCTCGGCGGGCTCCTGCCCGGCTCCGGGCGCAAGATGGTCTGGTTCCACTTCGTGACCAAGCTCGAGTTCTGGGGCGCCATCCGGCGAAACCTGAGCCGTCGTCAGTGGGCGTCTATCACCGCCGGAGGACCAGATGCGTACGAGAAACTGACCGCCGCCCCGAGCCCACAGTGACCGCGACATCGCCGTGTGAGCTGACCGTCGTCATCGCCAGCTGCAATCGCCGCGAGCTGCTGCGCCGCTGCCTCGCATCCCTCGAGCACCAGACCCAGGACCCGGCCACGTTCGAGGTGATCGTCGCCGACGACGGCTCGACCGATGGGACGGCGGAGACGATCGAGGGGCTGCAGACCCAGCTGAAGCTGCGGGTGCTGAAGCTGGGTAAGGCCGGCAAGTCGCCCGCCCTGAACGCCGCCCTGGGGGCGTCGCGGGGAGCCGTGTGCCTGTTCATGGACGACGACGTCGTCGCCTCGCCGGAGCTGGTCGCCGAGCACGTCGCCGCGCACAGGGCCGAGCCGAAGGCGATCGGTATAGGCGCACTCCACCAGGAACCGCCGGCCGCCCGCGACTGGTACGCGCGCGCCTTTGCCACGGCCTGGAACGAGCACTACGCCGAGCTCGAAGCCAAACCGCCGAGCTGGAGCGATTGCTACGGCGGCAACCTCTCGGCCCCGCGCGCGGCGCTGATCGAGGTCGGCGGGTTCGCGACGGACCTCCCGGCCGCCGAGGACATCGAGTTGGGCTACCGGCTCTGCGGTGTGGGCTGCGTCCCCCGCTACCTCCCCCGGGCCCGGGGGGTCCACGACGACCAGAAGCGGCGCGGGCGGATGCTGGAGGACGCGCGACGCTTCGGCTCCTGCTGGCCGGTCTTCATCAACAGGCACCCGGGCATGTGCCCTCACCTGGTCGGCTGGTTCAGGGAGGCCTCGTTCCGCGACGTCATGCTGCGCCGGGTCCTGCTCGCCCTCCACACCCCGCCGATCGCGCTAAGCCTCCTCGGGCCCCTCGTCCCCGCCGGGAGGGGACGGCAGATCTGGTTCGGCTTCGTCGCGCGCTACTCGCTCTGGCACGGGGTACGGAGGAGCATGAGCCGGGATCGCTGGCTGAGAACGATCAGCGGGATCCCGGTCCTCATGTACCACGCCTTCACCGATACCGGGGAGCGCGATCGGTACATCCTTCCCAAGCGATCCTTTGCGCGGCAGATGAGGCTGCTCTCCCTGCTGCGCTACCGCATCGTCGGCTTCGAGGAGCTGGCCGAGGCATTGCGCGACAACCAGCTGCTGCCGAGGCGATCGGTGGTGATCACGATCGACGACGGCTACAGGGACAACTACGAGATCGCGCACCCGATCATCCGCCGACGGCGCTTTCCGGCAACGGTGTTCCTGGTCAGCAAACGGCTCAGCGGCGAGAACGACTGGAACACGCACGGCGTGGGCAGGGGGCGTCCGCTGCTCTCGCTCGACCAGGTCGAGCGGCTGCGCGCGGAGGGCATCGAAGTCGGCGCGCACACGCGTACCCATTGCTCCCTGCCGGACGCCACCGACGAGGCGGTTTCCGAGGAGATTAAAGGCTCACGAGAGGATCTCGAAGCCGCCATCGGGGCGCCGGTCACGACGTTCGCTTACCCCTACGGGCGCTTCGATGACCGCGCCGTGGCCGCCGTGGCCGAGGCCCGTTTCCTCGGCGCGTGCACCACCCTCGATCGCCTCGCCTACCACGGTGACGATCCCCTGGTCATCCCGCGCATCGAGATCCGCGGCTCGGACACGATCAAGAACTTCCTGCGCAAGCTGTGGTTTGGAGGCGGTTGACGAGGGCGCAGCCCGGCTCCGCCTGCCCTCACACGGGCAGGCGCCACCTGTGAGCCAGGATGACGTCACCGTCCGAGCCGGCGGCCGGCATCGGGCGGCCGTCGATCACACCGGGCTCGACGTCGAAGAAGGCAGCCGCCTGAAGGCCATCCTGGATCTCCTGGCCGGCCCTCAGCAGGACGTCGATCCGGTAGCGACCGGGGATCAGCGGCAGCGCATCGATCTCGCACTCGATACGGCGCCCGAGGTCGGCGTCGCGGACGTCGGCGGCAGAGGACACCTCGCTGTCCAGGGTCGTAACCGGGTGACCGAGACTGTTGAGGATGGTGAGCTCGCACCCCATCGTCGGCAGCGCCTCGGTCACCTCGACCACGATCTTCGCCGGGCGACCGCCGACGAGGACGTCGGCTTGGCCGCTGCGCGAGTCATAGACCGCCAGCCGGCGGACCAGGGTGTTTTCCCAGGCACGGCCATCGCGGTCGGTGCGGGTGAGGAGGTCGTCGGACGCGGCGCGCTCGAGCGTTCGGAGGTAGTGATCAACGGCCTCGCCGATCGGAGCGTCGGCAACCGCCGTCCCCTTCTCGAGCAGAACCCCGCGCTGGCATAGAGCTTGGATGGTCGCCAGGTTGTGTGAGACGAAGACGACCGTCCTGCCTTCTTTCGCGACTTCGTTCATCTTGGCGAGCGACTTGCGCTGGAAGGCGGCGTCCCCGACCGCCAGCACCTCGTCGACCAGCAGGATCTCCGGCTCGAGGTGAGCCGCGACGGCGAAGGCCAGGCGCACCGACATCCCGCTGGAGTAGCGCTTCACCGGGGTGTCGAGGAAACGCTCGATGTCGGCGAAGGCGACGATCTCGTCGAACCGCCGCCGGATCTCGGCCCTGCGCATGCCGAGGATGGCGCCGTTGAGGAAGATGTTCTCCCGCCCGGTCAGCTCGGGATGGAACCCGGTGCCCACCTCGAGAAGAGAGCCCGCGCGCCCGGTCACGTCAGCCCACCCCGTGGTCGGCTCGACGATCCGCGAGAGGATCTTGAGCAGGGTGCTCTTGCCGGCGCCGTTGTGACCGATCAGGCCGACGACCTCGCCGCTGCGAACGGTCAGCGAAAGGTCGTGCAGCGCCCACAGCGTGTCCACCGATCGCTGCCGGCGGCGCCCGGCGATACGCCCCACCGACCTCCTTGCCGTGTCGACGATGCTCTCGCGCAGGGTGCCGTAGCCGATCGCGCCGAGGCCGAGGTTGTAGCGCTTGCCGAGCTCGTTGGTCTGGATCGCGATGTCGCTCATCAGGTCAGATGAAGTCGGCGAAGCTCCGCTCGACCCGGTCGAAGTAGGCGAGGCCAGCCGCCAGGAGAGCCGCCGCCGATACCGCCGAGACTCCGATCAGTGCGAGCGGGGCATCACCGGCGCCCAGCGTCGCCCAGCGGAAGCCTTCGATCACGCCGACCATGGGATTGATCGCCGAAAGCGTCCGCCAGGGCTCCTCGAGAAGGCTGCTCGGGTAGGCGACCGGTGTGACGAACAGCCACATCTGGATGGCGAACGGGACCACGTAGCGCACGTCGCGGTAGCGCACGTTGATCGCCGAGAGCGCCGCGCTCGCACCCAGCGCCGTCGCCGCCATGATCGCCACCAGCAGTGGCAGCGCGAGCACGGCCAAGGACGGGACGAAACCCCAGGCGAGCACGATCACGAGGAGGATCGCCAGCGAGATGCCGAGGTCGACGAAACCAGCGGCGACCACCCCTGCCGGCATGAAGATGCGGGGGAAATAGATTTTCGAGACGAGCGCCGAGTTGATCACGAGGCTTTCCGAGCCGAGCAGGACGACGTTGGCGAAGAAGGTCCAGGGAACCAAGGCGGCGAGGCTGAACAGCGGATAGGGAAGGCCGTCTGAGGACACGCCCGCCAGGTGGCCGAAGAAAAGCGAGAAGACGACCATGAACCCGACCGGCTGCAGCACCGCCCAGGCGGCGCCGAGCGCAGTCTGGCGATAGCGCACCGTGACGTCGCGGGCGGCGATCTGGAAGGCGAGGTCGCGGTAGCGCCACAGCTCGCGCGGCGACAGCACGCGGCCGAAGCCACGCGTCGGCTTCAGCCGGACCGTTTCCAGGCCCGGGGATCGACTAAGCGCCGGAGAAGCCAGTCGGGCTCTCCAGCTCGGCGAGGTCGAAGTTGGGCTCCTGCCCGAACGAAGTGAGCAGCCGCTTTCGAAGCACCGAGTAGCGGCGGAAAGCCTCGCTGCGCCGGCCTCGCTGCAAGCAGAGAGCGATGAACATTCTCTGCACGTCTGTATCAAAGGGCTCCATGTCGGCCAGGCGGCGGGCATGGTCCGCGGCGGCGTCGAGATTCTCCATCCGCATCTGGATGCCCACCTGCGCCCGCAGCGCCCGGCCGGCCAGCTCCCGAAGGCGCTCCCGCTCGTCGAGCGCCCACTCGGCGTAGGGATCCTCGGCGAGGAAGCTGCCCTGGTACAGGCTTAGGGCGCTGCTGAGGTGAGCGGCGGCCGGCTCGAGGAACTCCTGGTTGAAAGCGGTCAAGCCTGCCCGGGTCTCGCGCTCGAACTCGTCGGCGTCGACCCAGACCTCGCTGGTGTCGAAGCAGTAGGCGCCTCGTCGAGCGACGACGTAGCGGGCCGGAGAGCGGTGGGCTCGGTCCGGCTCCAGCCTCTCACGCAGCGCGTGAACATATTGGCGCAAGCGGTTCCTGGCCTCCTCGGGACCGGCTCCGGGCCATAGGGCCTCGGCGATTCGATCGCTCGCCACGATGCGGCGTCGCTCGCCGATCAGGTATTTGAGTAACTGGCCGGGGCGTTGCTCGAGCCAGTCGCCGTTGATCGGGCCGTCAGGGCCCTCGACCTGGAACCTCCCCAAGGTGACGATCTGCAGCTCGGAACGGCGGGACGGGGAAACGTGCCCCGACCACTCGGGAGGGATCCGGCTGCGCCGGTCTCCAGGCCTGCCGGGGCGCAGGTGGAAGAGCAGCTGCTCATCGCCCTCGAGCAGCGAAGCCGTCACCCAAGCGGCTGTCCGCAGCCGCTCCTGCTCGATATCTATCCGCACCTCTGGCATCTGGCCATCGGCCTGAGCCACTCGCGCGGTCATGCACCCTCCCCCGACGATCGGACCGAGGCGGTTGCAGATCAGGTCGCAGCACCTCCACGAGCTCCCCTCCGCCCACATGTCCGCCGGCATCAGCAGCTGCCGGGCCTTCCGGTTCAGATAGAGGACGCTGCCGTCTCGATCGACGAGGGCCAACCCATAGAGAAACCGCTCGAAGAGCTGCGGAGAGTCGATGAGACTCTGTGGCGACAGCAGCGAACCACGGTGCATGCGGCTGCGCTCTCGCCCCTCACCCAGCGATGTCTTGCTGCCCCCCAAAGACTCCCCCCGCCTGTATCAACCCTTTAGGGAATCTATGTAACCAGCGGGTAAATGGCAACCCCCGCTTCCCAGGCGAATGCTTCCGCCCGGCGTCTAATCCGAATTTCCTCCCCGCGTCTAATCCAAATCAAATGCCAATCAAACAGGGGGCAAGCAGGGCCTGCCTAGCGTAGCCGCGGGTTTACTCGCAACTGGGGAGGAAACGGCATGGGATCGGGGAAAACTGTTGCTGCCGACACCGGCAGCACCTTGGCGTCGTCTGATTGGGGTTGGCCGGAACGGGACTCTCGGCCCATCGAAAGGCTCGAGTTCGATCCTGGGGATCAGGCCCCGGCCCTCGACCCTCGGTGGCCACGCGTGAGCGTGATCGTGCCAACGCTGAACGAGGCCAGGAACCTGCCTCACGTCTTCGCCGAGCTGCCCCGCGGCCTGCACGAGGTGATCGTCGTCGACGGCTTCTCGACCGACGGCACCCCGGCGATCGCCCGCTCTTTGCGCCCCGACGTCAAGGTCGTCGACCAGCAGCAACCCGGCAAGGGCGACGCGCTCCGCTGTGGCTTCGAGGCCGCGACGGGCGACATCCTGGTGATGCTCGACGCCGACGGCTCGGCAGACCCCTCCGAGATACCGGCCTTCGTTCTGGCGCTCACCGAAGGGGCCGACTTTGCCAAGGGCACCCGGTTCCACGGGGACGGAGGCAGCTCGGACATCACCCGGCTGCGCAGCACCGGCAACCGGATGTTGAGCCAGACAGTCAACCTTCTCTTCGGCACCGATTACTCCGACCTCTGTTACGGCTACAACGCCTTCTGGCGCCACTGCCTGCCGGCAATGAACGTCGACTGCACCGGCTTCGAGGTGGAGACGCTGATCAACATCCGCATCCGCCGCGCCGGACTCGAGGTCCGTGAGGTTCCGAGCTTCGAGCGTGACCGCATCCACGGCCAGAGCAACCTCAACACCTTCCGGGACGGCGGTCGCATCCTGCGCACTATCCTGCGCGAGCGGCTGCGACGAGTGCCACGCCCGGCAGATGGACTGCCCGGTCAAGAGCGTGACGTCATGCCGGCCGAAGCGGCTTGACCAGAACCAGCGAATCGCCAACCACAGAGCGCGTGGCCACGGAGCCGACCGTGAGCGTGATCGTCTGCGCGTATACGTCGCAGCGCTGGGAGGTCCTCTGCGAGGGAATCGCCTCAATCGCGAGCCAGACTAAGCCGGCGCTGGAGACGATCCTCGTCATCGACCACAACCCCGAGCTGCTCGAGCGGGCGCGTCAGCGCTTCCCCGACGTTCAGGTCATCTCCAACGACGGCAGACGCGGCAGCTCCGAGTCGCGAAATGCCGCCCTGGAGCTTGCGAGCGGCGAGATCCTCGCCTTCCTCGACGACGACGCGATCGCCGTCGAGACCTGGCTGGAGGAGATGGTCCGCCCGTACGGCGATCCTTCCGTGATCGGCACCGGCGGGATGCCGGTGCCCCGATGGGACGGAGCGGCACCACGATGGCTGCCCCTCGAGTTCTACTGGACGATCGGCTGCGGCTACCGTGGGCTGCCGACCGACGTCGCCGCGATTCGCAACCCGATCGGCGCGGCGATGTCGTTCCGCCGAACCGTGTTCGATCGGATCGGGGGGTTCAGCAACGGCCTGGGGCCGAACATGGCAACCCCCAGCCCGCACGGTGGCGGCGAGGACACCGAGCTCGGAATCCGTGCGCTGCGTGCCTTCCCGGGCGGGACCGTGCTCCACGTGCCCGCCGCCCGGGTCGAACACCGAGTCCCAGTCGAACGCACCAGATTGAGCTACTTCTGCCGCCGCTGCTGGCTGGAGGGCAGGGCGAAGGCGCTGCTGAGCGGCACCGTGGGCACGACCGAGGGGCTCTCCTCGGAGCGCACCTACACGCTGCAAACGCTGCCGACTGGCGTCTGGCGGGGGCTGAGCGACACCATCCGGGGCGATCTCACCGGCCTGCAACGCGCCGGCGGCATATTCGTTGGGCTCGCGTTCACGATGGCCGGTTACCTGCGGGGACGTCTTACGTTGCGCCGATGATGCAAGGGTGCCGAGGCGACAGCTTGGCGGTGGACGTCGTGATCAGCAACCACAATTACGGCGCCTTCGTCGCCGACGCCATCGACAGCGCCAGCGCGCAAGACCACCCCGATGTCCATCTCGTAGTCGTCGATGACGGCTCCACCGATGACTCGCGCGAGCGCTTGGGCGCCTACACGGAGTCGGTGGAGGTCATCCTGCAGCCGAATCGGGGTCAGGCAGCGGCGCTGAACGCCGGCCTTGCCCACTGCGACGGGGACATAGTGATGTTCCTCGACGCTGACGACGTGCTGCAGCCCTGCGTGGTCGCGCGGGTCGCCGCCGCATTCGCCCAGGACCCCCTGGCGGTCAAGGTGCAGTTTCGGATGGACGTGATCGACGCGGAGGGGATGCCCACCGGCGCCACGAAGCCGCCTCCCCATCTGCCGATGCCGAGCGGCGATCTGAGGCGGGCGGCGGTGGCCTTCCCCTTCGACCTCGCCTGGCTGCCGACGAGCGGCAACGCCTTCCGCGCCGACGCCCTGCGGCGGATCCTGCCGATCCCGGAGCGCGACTACCCCCGCTGCGGGGCCGACTGGCATCTCATCCACCTGACGACCCTGCTCGGTCGCGTCTCCTCACTCGAGGGGATCGGCGCCTCCTACCGGGTCCACGGCGCCAACAACTACGAGCCCCAGGAGGAGAGGCTCGACTTGGATCACACCCGCGAGACGATCGGCTACGCGCGCACGACGACCCGTGCGCTCGAACGCCTCGCCGACGAGCTCGGCCAGGAGCGGCCGGCCCGGATCCTCTCCGTGTCCGATCTCGCCAACCGACTGCTCTCCAAGAAGCTCGAGCCGGCCCTCCACCCGATCCCGGAGGACTCGGCCTGGGGGCTCGTCGTCGACGGCGTCCGCGCGGCCGGCCGGCGATTCGACGTCTCCTGGCCGATGAAGCTGATCTTCGTCGCCTGGTTCGCGGCAACCGCAGCGTCTCCACGCGCACTCGCCCGCCGGCTCGGCGAGCTGTTCGCGTTCCCGACGCGGCGCGGCCCGGTCAACCGGACCCTGACTCGCCTGCACCCGTAGGGATTCCACGCCTTCGTTCGATCGCAACGCGGTAGGCATCCTCGAACGCCGGCACCACCGCATCGGCGCTGAACAACTCAGCCCGCTCAGCCCCCGCCGCGCCCATCCGCTCCCGCAGACCCGGATCGGCAATCAGCCGCGCCAGCGCGGCCCGCAGCGCCCCAGAATCTCCGGGCGTGACCAGCAGACCGGTCTCGCCGTCGACGACGATGTCCCGCAGGCCACCGATCCTCGAAGCGATGACCGGCTTGCCGGCGGCGGCGGCCTCGAGGGCGACCAGCCCGAACGGCTCCGGCCAGATCGACGGCACCACCGCGAACAGGCAGCGGCGCACCGCCTCCATCACGAGCTCGCGGGGCCAGGGGCCGAGCGCGGTCACCCCAGGCTGCGCCTCGAGGCCCTCCACCAGGCGGCGCCCGAGGAAGACCAGCGGCGGCGGCTGCTCGAGACCGTCATACGCCCTCGCCAGCAGAGCCGCCCCCTTGTCCACCGTCGCGTCGCCGAAGAAGAGCAGGAAGGGGATGCTCGGCAGCTGCGCCAAGCGTGGATCGTCCGGCTTCGGCCGGGTGGGCATCCCGCGGAAGAAGTTCGGCACGACGCGGTGGGCGTCGTCCGGACCGAGGCCGCACAGCTCGCCCACGGCAGAGCTGACCGGCAGGAAGAGGTCCACGTGCCTGCGCAGGCGCGAACCGCCGAGCGCCGTGCCGAGCGCCGTGGCGAAGCCCGTCGCCGCCCCGTAGTGATCCGCCGCGCAGCGCACACACTTGAGCGGGGAAGGCCCGTTGCACGCGGCGCCCCGGTGCAGCATCCGCCTGGTGGCACAGCGAAGCCCGTAGTCGTGCAACGAGAGCACTAGCGCTGTGCCCGTGCCATGGTCCAGGGGAACGTAGGAGTGGACCAGCCAGTTGTGAGCGTGGATGACGTCCGGGCGCTCGCGGCGCAGCAGGCGACGGAGCTCGAAAACCGCCTCTGGGTCAGGAGCCGGCGGAGCGTGACGGCGATCCGGGTCGCCATAGAACCGGCGCAGCCGGTACACCGAGCTGCGCATCGCCTCAACCCGTACGCCGGCATCTCCCGCTCGCGGCTCACCCCCCGGCTGGCGCAGGGTTGCGACGGCGACGTCATGGCCGCGGGCGGCAAGCTCCCCGCTCAGATCCTCAACCGCTCGCTCTTCCCCGCCGACGACCGGCGGGTAGGACTGCGTGAGCATCAAGATCCGCACCGGGGGAACCCTAGAGCTGTATACGCTGGCGCGATCTCGGAGCCCACCCGAACCGGACGCCTGCGTGTCCTGATGGTCACGCCCCGCAGCCCCCTCGGTCAAGGCGGCTCCGAGCGCCACGTCATGGAGGTGAGTCGCCGCCTGGCGGCGGCCGGCGTCGAGGTCCAGGTCCTCTGTGCGGATTCGCCCGGCCCACCGGTCGTTGAGAACCACCGCAACGGGGTGACGATCCGCTCGGTCAGATCCTGGCCCGCCGACCGCGACTACTACCTCGCCCCCGGCATCTGGCGCGAGATGGCCCGCGAGCGTTGGGACATCGTCCACATCCAGTCCTACCACACGCTGGTGCCGCCGCTCGCCATGTTGCGGGCGCTCACGCTCGCGGTCCCTTACGTGGTGACCTTCCACAGCGGCGGACACTCCTCACGGCTGCGCCACCGCCTGCGTCGAGCACAAAGGCGAGTGCTTCGCCCCCTACTCTCCCGGGCCGCCCGCCTCATCGCCGTGGCCCGATTCGAGATCGATCTCTACGGGAATGAGCTGCACCTCCCCGCCGAGAAATTCGCCCTGATCCCAAATGGCGTCGACATCGAGTTCGGAGGGAACCCTGGGGTGGAAGGCCCCAAAGGCAGTAGCGACATCGATGCCGAGGGCCCGCTGCTCGCCTCGATCGGGCGGCTCGAGCGCTACAAGAACCACCAGCGGGTGATCGCCGCGCTTCCCCACGTGCTCGAGCGGCATCCCGATGCCAGGCTGATCATCGTCGGGACCGGTCCGTACGAGACAACGCTGCGCCGACAGGTGGCAGAGCTGGGGCTGGCGGACCGGGTCGAGTTCACCAGCCTCCCCGCAGAGGATCGCGACGGCATGGCCCGGTTGCTGCGGCGGACCTCGATCGTGGTCCTGCTCAGCGACTTCGAGACCCACCCGCTCGTCGCACTCGAGGCCGTGTCTGCCGGACGCCGCCTACTCGTCGCCGACAGAGCCGGGCTGGGTGAGCTGGCACGGGACGGCATCGCGCGCTCGGTCTCCCCGCAGGACCCGCCGGAGGCGGTCGGCCGTGCGATCGCCGACGAGCTGCAGCGGCCCGCGCCGAGACAGCAGGCGCTGAGCCTTCCCACCTGGGAGGAGTGCGCGGAGCAGCTGCTCGCGCTCTACCGCGACGTGAACGAGACCGCCCACGACGACCGGACAGACGTCCAGAAATCCCCACGAGCCTGACCACAGGCGGCGCCAGAGTCGATCCAGGATCTCTCCCGCCAGGAGATCCGATGACTCCGGCCAACCTTCCCCCAGTCCGTCGCACGGTGCTGCTCGCGGCCCTCGCGCTGCTGGGCGCGCTGGCAGTTACGGCTTCGTGCTGGGCTTCGACGGGCAGCAGGAAGGTGACCTGCGCTTCGCGCCATGCGCATGGCAAGCAATCTGCGGCCCCGAGTCGGCAACGGAGGCGCGCTACCTGTCCAGCGCACCATCGCATCGGCAGAACGCGCGTCATCGCCCAGCAACACGCAGATCCCGCCGCCGAGACCCCGGCGGGCGGGCTCGATTCCGCTGCAAGCCCGCCCATACCCAAGGCGGTTGGCTCGACCGCAGTGGAAGCAACCACGGCTCCGCCCGTGCTTCCCCCGCCGCCAACGCCTCCACTCGATCCTCCGCCGCCGCCGGAGCCGTCGATCCCCGAACCAGAACCTCCCGCCCCTGACCCGCCACCCACCGGGCCCTCCGTCTACTGGGGTGCGTGGATCAAGAACCCCACCGGCGAGGCGCCTTGGAGCATGGACGCCGCCGCGCAATTCGAGCAGCTGAGCGACAAGGCCGTCTCGGTGATCAACTGGAGCAGCCCCTTTTTCCTCTCCGACTGCAACGGCTATTGCGCTTTCAAGCCGGCCCAGTTCGACGCGGTTCGCGATCACGGCGCGATCCCGTTCTTCTCCTGGAACCCGGGCCCCGGAACCGGGACCTTCAGCGATGCCCAGATCGCCGCCGGCGCGCAGGACAGCTACATCGCCGCCTGGGCCCAAGCGGCGAAGCAGTGGGGCCATCCGTTCTTCCTGCGTTTCGCCTGGGAGATGAACGGCTCCTGGTTCCCCTGGGGAGCAGGCAACGACGGGACGACCGCCGCCGACTACGTCTCGATGTGGCAGCACGTCCACGATGTCTTTGCCTCCGTGGGAGCGACCAACGTCACCTGGGTGTGGTGCCCCAACATCGACCCCTACGACCACCACGCGCCGCTGGCCGGCGTCTACCCGGGAGATGCATACGTGGACTGGACCTGCCTCGACGGCTACAACGGCGCCAACCCGTGGAAATCCTTCAGTGGTCTGTTCAAGTCCAGCTACGACGCGATCACCGGCACGATCGCGCCGGATAAGCCGATGATCGTCGGTGAGACGGCATCCACCGAGGCGATCGGCTCCAAGGCCGAATGGATATCCAACGCGCTCGACGACCTGCCGACGGCCTTCCCGAAGATCCGCGGCCTGCTCTGGTTCGACAAGGTCGAGCCCGGTCCCGGCGGGAGAACCGACTGGCCGATCGAGTCCTCGACCGCCGCCACCAGCGCGTTCGCCGCCGCGATCCAGGACCCCACCTACGCCGGCAATGAGTACGGCGACCTCGCCGTCAGCCCGATCCCGACGCCCTGAGTCGCACCGACAAGAGCGTATATAGGATACCGGGATTGCCATTGCAGAGCCCAAAAACGCCTGTGCCCTGATCTACAGGGACCACCTCCTTCCCTTCTCAGAGACCTTCATCCTCAGCCAGGCGAATGCGCTGCGCGCCTACTCGCCGGTTCTCTCCGGTCGAGTGCGGGTGGACGGCATCGATCTCTCCGGCTGCAGGTCATTCGTAGTCAACGAGGGGGGGCTGTTCGGCAAAGCCCGAGAGGCCCGACATCTCCTGGGCCGGCCGCCGCGGGACTTCGTCGCCCGGCTCAAATCGCTCTCGCCGTCGCTTTTACACGCCCATTTCGGCACCAGCGCCGTCAATGCGCTGCCGTTGCAGCGGCGGCTCGACGTGCCCCTCGTCGTCACCTTTCACGGCTATGACGCAACCCCGCACGATGGACTCCGAGACGGGGTGATGGCGTGGCGCTACGCACGGCTCCGGCCGACGCTGGCAGACTGCGCTACCTCGTTGCTCGCGGTGTCTGACCACATCCGCAAGCGGGTGATCGCCCTCGGCATCCCGGAGTCGCACATCCAGACTCACTACATCGGTGTCGACCTGACTAAGTTCTTCCCGGGCCAGCTGGAGGGACGGGAGCCGGTCGTACTCGGCGTGGGCCGATTCGTCGAGAAGAAGGGCTTTGATTTCCTGATCGACGCGATGGCCGAGGTGCAGCGATCCCTGCCGAAGCTGGAGCTGGTCCTGATCGGCAGCGGAGAGCTCGAAGACGACCTGCGGCGGCGTGCCTCGGAGAAGCTCAGCTCGTTTCGGATCATCGGACCCCTTTCCCCAGAGGAGGTGACAGGGTGGATGCGACGGGCACGCGTCCTTGCCGCGCCGAGCGTGACCGACCGCTCCGGCAACACAGAGGGTCTGCCGATCACCATCCTCGAGGCGCTCGCCAGCGGCCTGCCCGTTGTTGCCACTCGACACGCCGGGATACCGGAGGCGGTGATCGACGGCGAGTCGGGATTCCTGGTGGATGAAAGAGACCCAACCGCCCTCGCGCGGCGCATCCTCGATCTTGCCCGCGACGATGCCGGCTGGGCGGCCCTCAGTGCGTCGTGCCGGCAAACAGCAGAACGGACCTTCGACCTGGCAACGCAGACCCGGCGACTCGAAGACATCTACACCCAGGTGGTCTAGCGCGATGCGACTGCTTCGCGTCCTCGCGCTGCTGGGAGGGTTCGCCCTGGCGCTCTGGCCGCATAGGAGCGCAGCCACCGCTGCGGGTCGGAGCGGCGCGCCGGCGACGATCGGCCCGCCTCCCGAGCCGATCGCCCTTCCACCGAATCCCGAGACTCCCACACCCGAGACTGACCACGGGGGCCTCAGCCGCATCCCGCTCGTCCCCGCGGTAGCGGTCTTCCTCTCGCTGATGCTGCTGGCACAGGCCGCCGCGACCATCGCCAGTCGAGACGGTCACAGCTGGGCCGACATGGCTTACTGGCCGAGCCTGATCGGCATGGTGCTCGTCGTCGCCATCATCCAGGTCTTCGCCAAGCCCACGCCCGCACAGCGACTGGGCCTCGTCGTGGCGCTATCCCTCGCCCTCTACGGCGTCAAGCTGCTGGCCAATCCAACCGGGTTCACCTACTACGACGAGCTCTCGCACGCTCGCACCGCAGCCGACATCATCCAGTCGGGGCATCTCCTCCATCAGAACCCACTGCTCCCGATCAGCCCCTATTTCCCCGGAATGGAGATCCTCGCCGACGCGACCTCGCGCCTGACGGGTGCATCGCTGTTCGCAAGTGGATTACTGGCGATCGGCCTCAGCCGAGTGGTGCTGGTCGCCGGGCTCTACGCGCTGTTCCAGATGGCGTCGGACTCCCCTCGCATCGCCGGCATCGCCACGGTCGTGTACATGGCGAATCCGAGCTTCCTCTACTTCGACGCCGGCTTTTCCTATGAGAGCTTCGCCCTCCCGCTTGCAATCGCGGCACTGGTCCTGACCCTGCGATGGATGCAAACGCCAACTGGGCGCCAATCCTGGTCGCTCGCGGCATGCCTGGGCCTGATAGTGATGGGACTCGCCGCTACGCATCACCTGACCAGCTACCTATTCACGGCGATGGTGTTCGCCCTCTGCGCATTTGCGCTGATCCTGAGACGGTGGGACGTCAGGAGCCGAGCGCCATGGCCGATCGCCTTTTTCGCCCTGGCTGCCGTTGTTCTCTGGGCCACGGCCGTCGCGACGCCGACCATCGAATACCTGAAGCCGATCCTCACGCCCGCCGTCGAAGGAGTGGTCAAGGTCGCCACGGGTCGAGAAGGCGCCTACCGGGCGTTCTCGGCGGCCCCAACCCCCGAGTCCGTCGCGCCGCTCTGGCTGAAAATCACTGCTTTCACCTCAATCGCTCTCATCCTCGCCTCCCTCCCGTTCGGCCTGAAGCTGGTCTGGCAGAGGCGATCCAACCCCGCCGCCCTCCTCCTCGGAGGCGCGGCGCTGGTATACGTGCCCGCCCTGGTGCTGAGGGTGGCGGGTGCCGGAGTCGAGTCAGCGAACCGCTCCTCCGGATTCGTCTTTCTCGGAATTGGCTTCGTCGTCGCCCTGCTCGTCGTGCACGTGCTGGAAAATCGCTCGCTGCCGGCTATTGGGTGGAGACGAATGCGGCTTTCGCTCCAGCTGCACCGCGACAGCGCGAGGGAGCGGGCACTACTGGGCATCGGCGTAACGGCTGTGATGACCATCATCTTCGTCGGGGGGGTAACGATTTTCTGGCCCCCCTACGCGCGCCTGCCGGGCCCCTATCTCGCCGGCACTGACCTGCGCGCCGTCAGTCAGCAGGGCATCTCCTCGGCACGGTGGATGCGCAGGTACTTAGGAGTCGAGAACCACATCCTCACCGACAGGACCAATGGTCAGCTGGCTGGTGCTTATGGAGAGCAGGATCCGGTAGACGGGGAGGTGAACGGGCTCTCGATCGCCCTCCCGTTCACCACCTCGCATCTATCGCCTAAGGAGATCCGCGTGCTCCGAGGGAAGGGGGTCGACTATCTCCTGGTCGACAAACGCCTCTCGAACTCGATCCCGGTACGTGGCTGGTACTTCTCCAGCAGCGAGCTCTACGCCAAACCGTACCTCGAGCCGATCCCGCTATCGAAGTTGACCAAGTTCGGGCACATACGGGGTATCAATCTGATCTACGACAACGGCTCGGTGCAGGTCTATGACGTTCGAGAGCTGACCCGCCGATGAGCCGTCGGCGGATCCAGGAGACAGCGCTGCTGATCCTTCTCGCCGTGTGCGCGGCGGTCGGCATCGAGACCCTCGCCGCCGGCACGCCTCTACGGATAGCCGGGGGCATAGCGCTGCTGCTCGCGCTCCCCTGGATCGCGGCGAGTCGGCTTGCCCCGATTCGACGCGGGGACATGGGAAGCCGCCTTTCCACTTCTGGGGCCCTCGCCTTCGCCAGCCTGATCCTGCTCGGCCTGCTGCTCTCCACCGCCACCGTCGGCATCACCACAAACCGCCTCGTCGCAGGGGCGTTGATCATCACCGTGGGTCTCGCCGTGCTCGGGGCCCCCGGCGAGCGGCCATCACGGCCCTCGACTCACTGGATC
The DNA here is from genome assembly GCA_963770315.1 of uncultured Solirubrobacterales bacterium. Classification (GTDB taxonomy): domain Bacteria; phylum Actinomycetota; class Thermoleophilia; order Solirubrobacterales; family 70-9; genus VRUE01. Next base: position 743,145 of record CAVYPC010000002.1, on the reverse strand, counting down.
CGCTCACCGCTGGGACTGATCTTGACCCTCCTCGCTGTGGCGATCTCCGCCTTCGCCTTCACCCTCGCCCGCGACCGGGCCCTGACGCAGGCTCGCCAGGAAACGTCCTACGCCGCCTTTTTCATCGGAGACGGCAAGCGGCTGAGCATAGGGCTGCGAAACTCGACCAACCGAGCGGCGCGGTTCACGGTTCGGGACCTGCGCCTGAGCTCTGCCTCGGCGATTGCGGTCGATGTCCCACCCCACGGATCGCGGATCGTCCGTGGGTTCGTCCGCAAGCCCCCTCCTCTGCGTCCAATCCAGCGCTTGACGCCCGAGAGAAGCCAGCCCATGAACATCCGGATCAGCATCAGGGTTGACGGAAGGGCCAAGGGACCACCGCTGAAGCTGTCCACGTTCGCTCCTTGACGCCCAGCCCGCTCAAGATTGGCGCAGTTGAGCAACCCAGGCGCGCATGTCGTTCAACTCGCCGCGGGCGAATATCGCCAGAGCCAGCGGGTAGACGACAGCGCCCACAGCGACCTCGATCAGGAGGGCAGTCGATTCACCGGTGTTTCCCAAGGCCGCCCTGGCGCCAAGTACCGCCGCCGACATCGTCAGGGTTGCTGCCACCAGGCTTGGAAAGGACCGGAAGTAGGACCGGAGGCGAACTCCGCCCCACGCCCGCAAGCGCCCCAGCCTGATCGGCCAGGCGATGAGCAGCACGACCCCCAGCGACAACGCCACCTCGACGATTCCGAACTGGACCGCGACGGCAAATGCGATCAGCTCGGCACCGATCAGACCGGCCGTCCACCTCAGCTCGTTGCCTACGCGCCCCAGCGCAATCGCATACTGAGTCGTGAAGATGAGCTGGCACTGAACGAACCCTGCGATCGTCAAGGCCTGCATCACCGGCGCGCTCGGCGCCCACTTCTCGCCGAAGATGAACACGGTCAGCGGATGGGCGACAAGGGCCAGGCCGGCATAGATCGGAAGGCTGATCCCGGCGGCCAGCCTGGTTGAGCGATACAGAGCGCCATTCAGAGCATCGAGGTCGTGCTGAAGACGAGAGAAGGCGCTCAGCACCACCTGAGTGAGGGCGAGGGCTATCAACGTGTTGATGACCACCACCACGCGAAAGCCGACTACGTAGTAGCCGAGCGCAACCGCGCCCACCACGACTCCGATCAGCAGGTTGTCGCTGTATGCCCCGACATTGGTGAGGATCCGGATAAGGGTCATACGCATGCCGAATCCGAACAGTTCCTTGAACTCCACCCGCGAGAAGCGCCATCGCGGCCGCCACGACACCAGGGACCAGAGCAGGACGACCAGCAACCCCTCATACACGAGCGTCTGAGCCACCAGCGCCCAGACACCGGCGCCCTGGAGTGCGAGGGCGATGGCGATGGCGCCACTCGCCAGGCTTGCGCCTAGACGTCTCACGGCCTGGACGCGAAATTTCATCTCACGGGCCAGCAGGGCGCTCTGGGTGGAATCGAACGCCACGAACACGAACACGATGCTCAGCGCCTGCAGGACGCCGGTCAGCTTCGGCAATGAGTAAAGGTCGGCAACGAGCGGAGCCGTGACGACGGTGAGCGAGGCGATGACGACGCCGGTGCCGAGCGCGGTCCAGAACGCCGTGTCGACGTGGGTGGCGGTGAGGTCGGCTCTCTGGACGAGGACCTGGCCGAAACCCTGGTCGACGAGCACCCGGAGAAGCCACAAAACCACACTCGCGGCCGCCACCAGCCCGAAGTCGTCCGGCGAGAGCAGGCGACCGAGGACGATGAATGCCGTAAGCGCGACAGCTTGGTTGACCCAGGTCGCGAAACCCATCCAAGCGGCGCCGCGCAGGGCCGCACGCGACACGCCCCCCCGGGTGCCGGGTCCCTGTGCGACCGGTCCGTCGACCTCGGGACCCAACTCGGGAGATGTGGCCATTATCCGCCCGGAGAAGGCACGGCGTGAGGGCCGTACTTACGACGGCTCCGCGCATAGCCGACTGGCCCGTAGAGCATCCCGCGCAGCTCCAGCCAGGTCAGCTCCCGCGGGTAGTCGGTGTGCTTGTTGGCGTTCTTGGAGGAGCCCGAGCCGAGGACAAATCGCAGGCCAGTGGGCAGCTTGCCTGCGAAGGACAGGGTCAGGCTCGGATTCGCCAGCAACGTCTTCAGGTGACAGGCGACCATCCCCGCCCCGTATGCATGGATCTGGCGACGCAAGGCCGCGTAGTCGGGACGATGCGCGTGATGGACAACAGCATGGGGCTCATAGACGATGGTGTGGCCACGGAGGATCGTTCGCAGCAGGATCTCGCTGTCGACCCCACCCAGCGCAGGTGTGCCGTTGCCCAGCGCCGCATCGAAGCCGCCGATTTCGCGAATCGCCGCCGTGCGGAAGGCGAAGTTGTTGCCGGTGCCGAAGAGCCCGGTCGTCCAGGGGAAGAGGGGCTCGTCCCCCGGCTGGTTCTCTCCGAGGTCGAAGAGGCGCCGATCGAATCCACGGCTGAAGCCGCCGTACTGCTCGAACCACATCTGCGGCGGTGTGTCCAGCTCCGCCGGCAACAGCAGCCCCGACACCGTCGCGGCCCGCGGAAACCGTTCGAAGGACCTGGCCACCTCGGTCAACCAGTGCCGGTCGACCAGGGTGTCGTCGTCGGTCATCGCGACGATCTCGGTTCCCACCTCTCGCAGGCCGCGGTTGCGAGCACTGGCGCTGCCGGTCGCGTCCTCTCGCAGATAGCGGATGTCGGACCGGTCTGCGTAGGACTCGACGAGGAGGCGCGTTGCGTCGGTCTGCGGTGCATTGTCGACGACGATCAGCGCAACCCGCTCTGCCGGGTACTCGGAGGCGAGGATCGAGTCCAGGCACCGCTGCAGGCGCTCCGGTCGATCGCGCGAGGGGATCAGGACGGTCAGGTCGGGGGCATTGCGCAAGAACTCGACGCGCTCCGATACACAAGGAGGCTCTCCACCGCCGGGTATTGCGATTCCCCCCGCATCAAGCACCTCCGGCGCATCGACTCCGTCATCCGCGAGATGGGATCGCACCCTGTCGGCGACCTCCGGCCAGATCGCCCTCGCCAGTTGATCTGGGGTCAGGGACCCATCCTCCTCGAAGGAGACCTCGACAAGCGCAAGGGGTTCGGCGTGCAGCCGTACGAAGACCAGTCCACGGCGGTAGGTCCCCCCGTCCGGAGCCCGCCCAGCCTCCAGGCGAGGCAGCGACTCGCTGATCTCAACCTCGGCGAGTGCAACCGGCTCGAATCCTGCCGTCGGCTTTCCCTGTGTCGCGTCCTCGGAGGTCACAAGTCCGCCTGCACCCGAGGCCGTCCGGTCTACCGTGGGTCCTCTGGCTCGACCTCGAGCCAACGGGAGATATCGAGGCCGGTCAGCTCGCCAACCCGCTCGATGTCGCCCCGGCAGGACTCGATCAACTCCGCCCGTAGATCGGATGGGAGCGGCGGGCGCGAGAGGTTGGTGTTCTGGGCCTCCAGCAAGCTCTTCCGGAGCCGGTCGGGGACAAGTGGGTCGATCATCCACTTCAGCCGCGTGGAGCGACGTGAGACTGCCTGCAAACGTTTGCTCTTCGGCAGCCCGCTCACATTGAGCCGGATAGAGAGATCCTGGGAGAATTCGTCATCGACCCCGAGGAATCGGTAGACGTCCGTGACAGTCGCCTGAGGGCTGTCGTTGTAGTCCTCGTAGAGATAGAAACGAAGCCGATCGCGATCGAATTGGGCCAGGTACCGCTCGACCTGATCGGCATAAAGACCCTTGTCCAGGTACCGCCACGTCGTCGACCAGCCCTTGGAGCGCCGCTTGCCTTCCTCGGCGAGGGCCGCCCGAAAATCGTGCAGCGGCTCGCGGCCCTCGCGAATCAGGTAGAGGAAGTTCGAATAGGCCCGATCCACGGGATTGCGAAGGATCGCAATCAGCTTCACATCCGGGACCAATCGCTTGATCCTCTCCGGCGCGCCGGTGTCGTAGAGGTAGCTGGTCGACGCCTCTCCAAGCGCAACCGCATCGCCCGCCTCAGCGAACAACGCTTCGTAGTCGGGCTGTGAGTCCATCATCCTGGTGACCTCATCCCCCGGTCCCGCAGCATCCGCAAGCGCCTCCGCGGCATCGGTGAAGAAACTCGGCTCCTTGAGCTTGCTGGCGAAGACTTCCGGGTGCTTCGAGAGTGCGTAGAAAAGCGCGGTGGTTCCGGCCTTCTGCGCACCGAGGATCAGGAAGGTTGGAAGCAGCCTCGCCTGCGGCTCGGCCGCAGGCGAGGCTGACCCCCGAAGCTCTTCCCCGCCAAACTCCGCAGCAGCCATCGAGCGCGCCAGTCTAGCGGTTGTCAAGCCAAGCCTAAGCTCGGCGCGCAGCGCTTCGACGTCGCCCTATCGAAGCTTGGAGCCGAGCGCTCCCAACCGAGCCAGCCGGCTGGAGGGCAAGAGCAGGTCCCTGACTCCCCCGGAGAGGAGGGACGAGCTTGCAACCGCGCGAAATGCCGCCTCGGAGGCCGGAGAAGAAGCGATCTGCCAGTCGGTCTCCTTGTCGCGGTCGAACCAGATCAAGGCCCGCACTCGCGGCATCCGTGACTGCAGGACACCCGGAATGGCTCGGATCCACGCCGCCTTGCTGCCACCCGCTTCGGCCGACGCCGTCTCGGCGATCATCACCGGCTTGTCGGTGAGCTTGGTGAGGGCGTCGTAGCTGGGACCGAACACGTTGGCGAAGCTGCACCAGCCCGCGGGGTGAAGAGTGCCCCAGTTGTAGCCGTCCAAGCCGACGAAATCGACCCAGGAATCGCCGGGATAGAAAGGCTGGAAAGGGCTCGCCGAGGCCCTGGTCGGAGACGAGCCCCCGCCATAGACGTTCGGTGACCAAACCCAGCGGACGTTCGTGGCCCCTTCAGCGCGAAAGATCGAGACGACGTGCCGCCACATCGCGATGTAGTCAGATGGCGTGTTCCCGTTCACCCCAGCCCCCCAAGACGCCCATGAGCCGTTCATCTCATGGGCGAGACGCAAGAGCAGGGGACCGCCGAAAGCAGCCGCCTCCCGGGCGGCCCGCCTTATATGGGGATCGTAGGCGCCGGCAGCGATCGTGGCAAGGGAATAGGCAGGCTGTTGAACCGGGTCTCCGCTGTCGAGACGCGGCAGCCAGGTGATCATTGGGACCGCGCCGCGCGCCACGATGGGATCGATGAAACGAGGCTCGATCAAGGCAGTGCTCCAACCTTCGTTCCAGTCCCGATAGGACATAGCGATACGGGGCATCCGCCCTATCTCGGCGGCAACCCGATCGAGCGCATGACCGGTGTTCTCGGCCATCCCGGTCGTGTTCGTCCCGAAAACGACCTGCTGAGGCGCAACGGCACCCGCCGATGCGCCGGGCAGCAAAGCCAGGGCAAGCATGGATACAAATGCGAGCGCAGTCCGACGCACATGGCTGTTTCGACAGATCGACGCCGCAGCCTGAGCGCGCGTGGACAAGATGCGAGATTCGCCCTCGAGCGCCCCCCGCCCGGGAGCGCTCGAAGCGCGATAAATTGAGCGGCCTCGGACGGGCCAGACAGGGATGACAGGTAGAGATATCCGGAGGCCGGCTCGCGAAGGGCGCATCCCCCTTGGCATTTCGACTCTCGTGATCGGTGCCCTGCTGCTTGCCCCCGCCCTGAGCATCGCTGCTCCGGCGAGCGTCGTCCGCGTCGGCGGACCAAGCGCCCCACAGGACCCGAAGGTCGCGATCGTCGCCGGAAGCGCATCGCTGAAGGGCTCTCGCTTCGCCGTGACCCGCGGTGGGAAGACCGTCCTGCGAGACCGCCTACGCCCGGCTCCCGGTCAGTCCGCACCCTGGCCAAACGCCTTTCAGGCCAACCTCAGCGCGCTGCGCAGACCTGGGGCCTACCGGGTCCACGCGGCAGGGCATGTGTCTCGCCCATGGCTGGTTTCCCAGCGAGGCTCGGAACGGCTGGTCCCTTTGATCCTGCGTTTCTTCGAGGCAAATCGCGACGGCTCCCTGCCGGCGCTGCTGCACCGCCCCGCTCACCTCCACGACGCGACCGTCGCCGGCTCCGGACGGCACATAGACCTGACCGGGGGCTGGATGGACGCCGGCGACATGCTCCACTTCACCCAGACAACCGCCTACGCGACGATGGTTCTGGAGGCAGCTGCGCGCCTCGACCCGGCCTACCGGGCTCAGCTCGAAGACGAGGCGGAAGTCGGGATCGCCTGGCTGCTCGCGGCCCACCTCACGAATGGCCCTTTCATCACCCAAGTGGGCGACAACCGCGATCATCAGCGGGGTTACAGCAACCCCGCCGGCGACGATTCCTCCGGCCTGCCCGGCATCGCGAACCGACTCGCCTATCACTGGGGGCCCAGGGTCGGGGGCGACATCGGCGGCAAGGTCGCCGCGGCGCTGGCGATGGCCGCTGCGCGCAGTCCCGAGCCCGCTCGAAGCGAGCTGGTCGAAAAGGCCGGCCAGTGGTATGAGGCCGGGCGGGCGTCTGGACGGAGCACCCCCGCGCTGCCTGGCGCCGGGGGCTTCTACGTCGTCCCCGGCTGGCGCGACTCGCTGGCTGCGGGTGCCGCTGCGCTCTTCCGCGCCACCGGCGACGGGCGCTACCTGGCGGAGGCCAGGACCTACCTGGCCCGGTCGGACCCCCGAACCGTCCTCGGGTACTTCAACGCAGCCCCCCTGGCCGCCGCCGACATGTGCGGCCGTCTCGGAGCGCCGGCGCTGGGATCGCGCCCCGCGCGGCGCCAGGCCTGTCGCTTCCTGCGACGAAACGGGCGCTGGGTCTCACACGTCGCGCACCGCGGCGCCTTCGGCCTTGCCGGCCCCGCAACCTGGGGCACCACGTCCTCAAACGGCGCCGGTGGGGCGATCGCGGCGATCTCCGGACACCGCTCGATCGCCGCGGGAGCACGCGACTATCTGCTCGGCCGCAATCCGTGGGGAGCAAGTTTTGTCGCCGGGTTCGGGCCCCGCAGCCCGCGCGCGATAGCCAGCTGGGCCTCGATCTTTGGGCCAGGCCAACCGGTCGGTGCCGTGGTCGGGGGACCGGCGCCATGGTGGGAACTGCGCGAACAGGGCTTCCGTCCCGGCGGCCCGCTGCGGCGCTTCAACAGCCGGATCGTCTACGAGGACCGCCGGCGCGATTACGTCACATCCGAGCCGGCACTCGACTACGCCGCGAACTCGATCCTGCTCCTCGCAGCGCTGCAGCGGCGCTGAGCAGGATCCACGTACGCCGATCTACGCCCGCTCCAGCGGGGCCATCGTCAGGCCCGCCCCGTTGAGCTGCTCCCAGTAGTGCTCGGCGGGCTCGCGGGCGCCCGACCAGACGATCGCCTGGCCGCTGTTGTGGATCGTCTCGGCAATCTCGTGCCCCCGGGCAACGGTGACGCCCGGCAGCACCCGCGCCAGCGTCTCGGCGACATGTTCGAAGGTGTTGTGGTTGTCGTTGCGCACGATCACGCGCCAATCGCCACCCAAGCCCGAGTCCGGGCCAGCCTCACGCGGTTTCTCGATAGTCGTCGACATCGCCGCATTATCCGCTAGGAGCGGATGTGATCAAGCAGATCAGGGACGCAGGGAGCGTGGCGTGCTTTGCACGCGAGCGACCGAGGACGCCGATATGCGCCGGTCACATCCACTCCTAGAAGGGGCTCGGGACGCGAACGACTACATCGTCGAAGCTGCCGATCGTGCCCTTGGCGTTGCCAACCGCACCGAGCGAGAAGCCGGAGGCACGGCCTTCCAGTTCCCCGGCAGCGGCGTCGGTGACATCGGCCACAAGCTGTGCTCCGACGTAGGCGAGGATGTGGCAGCTCCCCTTTTCGGGACCGCTCGTCAGGTTGAAGGCGCGCAGGCGCAGTTCGTTGGCCTTGTTCAGGCCCTTCGTCCTGACGTCCTTCTCGATATGCAGGTATTCGATTCGCCCGTTGCCCAGCACCTTGCGCAGCTGCGCCTTGGCCTGCATCGGGAAGACAGCGAGCTGGTAACCGGCACCGGCGCCTCCGGCCCGCAGATCGACCGAGAGGAAGGCCTTGCGCTGCACCGCCTGCGGCGTATTGCTGAGCAAGCGACCGATCGCGGCGATCTCGAGGTCACGGCCGATCACCGGCGTCCGGTACGCGCATTCCTTGGTGGCCTTGCCGACCATGACCCGGATGGCGTGGTCGGAGCCGCCACGCCCGCAGCGTTCTCCGGAGAGCTTGACGATCTGAGCCCGCTGCGCTTCGGACTCCATGCTGTTGCGGTAAACGCCGATCAATGCCGCCCCGGCGCTCGCGGCGAAAGCCAGCGTGGCTATGGCCGCACAGGAAACGGCTGCAATTCGCACCCTCATCGTCCGCAGCCTAAACACGGCCCCGGCGAAAAGATGCGCCCCCATACCGGGTGAACGCCGTCTTTCTGGGGACGTGTCCGAGCTTTTGGGTCCATATGGCACGAAAAACTCGGACACGTGCTTGGCGGCAATATCATTGGCCCATGAGCGAGCACCGCCTTCCCGAGCGTGACCGCCCCTGGGTGATGCGCACCTACGCCGGTCACTCTGACGCCCGCCGCTCCAACGAGCTCTACAAAGGCAACCTCGCCAAGGGCCAGACCGGCCTCTCGGTGGCCTTCGACCTGCCGACGCAGACCGGCTATGACCCCGACCACATCCTCGCCCGCGGCGAGGTCGGCAAGGTCGGCGTCTCGATCGCCCACAAGGGCGACATGCACCAGCTCTTCGACGGCATCCCGCTCGACGAGATGAACACCTCGATGACGATCAACGCGACCGCCGCCTGGCTGCTGGGCCTCTACGTCACCGTCGCCGAGGAGAACGGGGTCGGGCGCCAGGAGCTGACCGGAACGACCCAGAACGACATCATCAAGGAGTACCTCTCGCGCGGCACCTACGCCTTCCCGCCCGAGCCCTCGATGCGGCTGATCGCCGACATGGTCGCCTTCACCGTCAACGAGGTGCCGAGCTGGAACCCGACCAACATCTGCAGCTACCACCTGCAGGAGGCCGGCGCGACGCCGGTGCAGGAGATCGCCTACGCGCTCTCGACCGGGATCGCAGTGCTCGACGAAGTCAAGGCCCGCGGCCAGGTCGCCGAGGCCGACTTCCCCAAGGTCTTCGGCCGCATCTCCTTCTTCGTCAACGCCGGCATCCGCCTGATCGAGGAGATCGCCAAGCTGCGCGCGATGGGCCGGCTCTGGAACGAGATCGGCCGCCAGCGCTACGGGGTGAGCGACGAGAAGATGCTGCGCTTCCGCTACGGCGTCCAGGTCAACTCGCTGGGCCTGACCGAGGCCCAGCCGGAGAACAACATCCAGCGGATCGTGCTGGAGGCGCTCGCGGTGACGCTGAGCCGCGATGCTCGCGCCCGCGCGCTCCAGCTGCCGGCCTGGAACGAGGCGATGGGACTGCCCCGCCCCTGGGATCAGCAGTGGAGCCTGCGCATCCAGCAGGTGCTGGCCAACGAGACCGACCTGCTCGAGTACCCCGACATCTTCGAGGGCTCGAAGGTGATGGACGGCTTGGTCGAGGAGCTGAGCGAGGGCGCCCGCGCCGAGATGGCGGTGGTCGAGGAGCACGGTGGCGCGGTCGCCGCGGTGCCCTACATGAAGGCGCGGCTGGTCGAGTCCCACCGCGAGCGGGTCGCCCGGATCGAGAGCGGCGAGCAGAAGGTGGTCGGCCAGAACAGCTTCACCGAGAGCGAGGACTCCCCCCTGACGGCGGGTGCCGACGGCGGCATCCTCACCCCCGACCCCGAGGTCGAGCGCGAGCGCGTCGAAGCGCTGGAGCAATGGAAGGCGGAGCGCGACGAGAGCGCTGTGCGGGCGGCACTGGAGGAGCTCGGGCGAGTCGCCGACGACGAGAGCGCCAACGTGATGCCGGCGACGATCGCCGCCGCCAAGGCCGGCGCCACCACCGGCGAGTGGTCGGCGGTGCTGCGCGAGGCATTCGGCGCCTACCGCGCTCCGACCGGGGTCGACGGGGCAGCGGTGCCGGGCGATCGCGAGGAGCTGGCGGCGATCCGCGGCCGGGTCGACGAGGTCTCCGAGCGGATCGGCCACCGGATCAAGATCCTGGTCGGCAAGCCCGGCCTCGACGGACACTCCAACGGCTCCGAGCAGATCGCCCTGCGCGCTCGCGACGCCGGCATGGAGGTGATCTACCAGGGCATCCGCCTCACGCCCGAGGAGATCGCCGAGTCGGCGCTGCAGGAGGACGTCGACGTGGTCGGCCTCTCGATCCTCTCTGGATCTCATCTCGAGCTGGTGCCCGAGGTCGTACGACGGCTGCGCGACGACGGAGTCGACGTCCCGGTGGTCGTCGGCGGGATCATCCCCGTCGCCGACGCCGAGCGGCTGCGCGAGGCCGGCGTCGCCGGCGTCTACACGCCAAAGGACTTCGACCTCAACCGGATCATGGGCGAGATCGTCGCCCTGGTCGAGAAGCGCGCCGCGGCCGCTGCGACGGCCTGAGCGCTCCGGCGCTGCGCCGGAGCGCTCACCGCGCCACAATGAACCGATGAGTGAGCTGAACGGGGACCGCTCGGCCTGGCTGCGCTGCTACCGCTGCTGGTCCCGCAACCTGGAGATCCAGATCCACTACGACGCGATCCGCCGCGTCGACCCGGAAACCGCCATTCCCACCGAAGGGGTCGACGAAGTGCTGGAATCGGTCGTGCAGTGCCTCGACTGCATGCACGACCAGCCCCACCTCACCTTCCAGGACGACCGGGTGGTGCCGATCGAGGACCGCTGGGAACGGATGGTCGCCGGCACCCCCTGGGTCGCCTCCTGCACGGTCACCGTCGACCAGGACCGGGTCGAGAGCTGCGCCGGGCCCGAAGCCGCCGAGCTGCTCGCCTATGGCGCCCTCGGCGAAGCCGGGGTGCGCGAGTTCTTCGCCCACGTCCGCTTCCACAAGCACGACGAGGAGCGGATCGTCGTCCACATGCTGGTCGAGCTCTACGCCCGCTCGGCGGAGGAGGCGACCGAGGTGCTCGAAGCTGCCGCCCACGGCCCGCTCGAGATCACCTCGCTTGCCGAGGAGTCGCGCCCCCCGGCGCACGCCTCCGGCGAGGCGCACTGAAGCCAAGGATCCCAGCTCATACATTCGTCCAGGTTGGGTTGACATCGATCAGCTGACGGCGGCGCCGGTCCGACCTCAAGGGCGTGAACCCCCCGCGCCCCGCCTCGATCCTGATCGCCGCCCTCCTGGCCGCCTTTCTGATTGCCCCGGCAGCCTCTCCGGCTTCGGGCCCCCGCGCCCCGCACGCCGCTATCGGCGTCGGGCGGGCGGTCCACAACGGGCACGATCGCCTGGCAAAGATCCGGCACCGCAGGGCGCAGCACAGCGCCGCTGCCGTCGCCCCAGCCGTCGCCGTCAAAGAAGCGGCCGCGTCTTCGTCCGCCGCCCCCACACCGGCCTCCGGCAACAATCCCGGGGTGCTCTTCGACGGGAACTTCGACGCCGGGTTCGGCAGCTGGTACGTCCAATCGCTCGACGACCGAGCCACGCTCTTCTCCACCGGCACTTTCCAGGGCAGCCAGGCCGCGCGCTTCGAAGTCCAGGCCGGCGACGTCGAGCCCGACACCGGCTCGCAGCGCTCGGAGGTATCGGGCCCGACCTTCAAGGAAGGCCAGGATCTCTACATCCGCGACGCGATCCGGGTTCCGAGCGGCAACACCTACTCCGTGCCCTGGCAGATCGTCCAGCAGCTGCACGAGGAAGACTGGAGCGGCTCGCCGGGGATGGCGGTGATGCTCGACAACAAGCACGCGATCAAGCTCGGCTCGGGCGACGGCGCGCGCACCTTCTGGCAGGGCCCCGCCCTGCAGAGCGACCGCTGGTATGACCTGGTCTACCGGGTCAACCTCTCCCAGGACCCGGGGACCGGCTTCGTCGAAGTCTGGCTCGACGGGGCCCAACAGAGCCTCGTCAACGGCCAGACGCGGGTCTACGGCCAGACCATCCAGGCCGCCGAGACCTACCTCAAGGCCGGCATCTACCGCTCCAAGTCGAGCACCGGCACCAGCATCGTCGAACACGATGCGATCGCGGTCGGCACCAGCTACGCCGCCGTGACGAGCGGCTAGCCCGCGCACCGGTTTCTGCCCCGCGGTTGGGGGTATGGACGAACATATGACCAACGCCCTACACTTGCGGTGGGGCACCGGCCTCACAGGCCTTGCGAGGCGGCGCTCCGGGGTTTTCACATGTTGAGCCCGATAACCACCTTCAGGGATTCCAGTCCGCTCTTCCGCGGCTCTTTGGCGCTTGCGCTCATGCTGCTGGGGGCCGGCGTGTTCGCGCTGACCTGGCCCGCCGAGACGCGCACGGTGCAAGGCGCCCTCCAGACGAGCAACGAGGCCGTCGGCAGGCTGCACTCCGCCGCGCGACGGTCGGGGCTCGCGGAGAGCCACAACGCCCATCGTCGCTTGCGCGTATCACAGCGCACCTCAACTACGGGCGCGGCGGCGGTCGGCTCCGAACCGGCGGCAACCCAGCCGTCCGCGGGCGAGCCGAGCCAACTGACCGCGATCGAGACGCCGGCGGTGACCCCCAAATCGCCATCCACGCCACCGTCGACGCCCACGCCACCGTCGCCACCCGCGCCCGCGCCGCCTCCCCCGTCTCCAAAACCCGCGCCCGAACCGAGCCCCGCCCCCGAACCACCACCGGCACCCGCTCCCGAACCGCCGCCGCCGGCACCCGAACCTCCCCCCGCTCCGAATCCGGAACCCCCTCCACCCCCCCAGCCGGGCGGCGAAGTCCTGTTCAAGGCGACCTTCGACTCCGGATTCGGCGGTTGGTACGTGCAGTCGCTGCCGGGGCGCGCCTCGCTCCCCTCCGCCGATCCCTTCGAAGGCAACAAAGCAGCCCGTTTCGAAGTCCGGCCGGGGGACGTCGAGCCCGACACCGGCTCGCAGCGCTCGGAGGTCTCCGGGCCCACCTTCAACGAGGGCGAAGACCTCTACATCCGCGACGCGATCCGGGTGCCGAGCGGCAACACCTTCGAAGGTCCCTGGGAGATCATCGAGCAGCTGCACGAGGAAGACTGGAGCGGCTCGCCGGGGATGGCCGTCTTCCTCGACTCCGAGCCGGCCCTGCGGCTCGGCGCCGGCGACGGCTCCCCGACCTTCTGGACGAGCCCGACGCTGGAAAACGACCGCTGGTACGAACTCGTGTACCGGGTCAACCTCTCCCAGGATCCGAGCGCTGGCTTCGTCGAAGTCTGGCTCGACGGGGCCCAACAGACCCTCGCCAACGGCCAAACCCGCGCCTACGGGCAGACCATCCAGGCCGCGGAAACCTACCTCAAGGCCGGCATCTACCGCTCCAAATCCAGCACCGGCACCAGCATCGTCGAACACGACAGCATCGTGGTCGGCACCAGCCTCGCCGCCGTCACCGGCGCCTGAGCAAGCGGCGGGCCTCTCCGGCGGCAACGCCGCTATCTCCTCGCGACTCGAAGCAGGGCATGCAAAGAATCGCCCTCCTCCCCTGACGGACATGCGTCCAGACCGGCCCCCCGCCGCTCGCGAGCCGCATGCGATCGGACGAACAGCTTCGCGTGAGGCTCCCACTCGAGGCCCGACCAGCTCTCCTCCCCAGCGGCATCGGCGCAATCGCGCCGGTCGTGGCGCTGGTCCTCGCCGCCGCTCTAACGCTCGGCGTCGCCCAGGCGCAGGCGCAGCCGGCGGCCGTCCAGGCTCTCCGGCAGGGCCACGAGCGAACCACCCACGGCGGCCACTCGGCATACGTTGCAAGGCGCGTTGTGACCAGGTCCAACCGGCGTCGGCGCCGCAGGCCGCCGGCTTCAACCGTGAATCCGGCCCCGGTGCTACAGCACACGCCATCATCGGCTCCAGCCCCGGCCCCGACTCCCAAGCCGGCCCCAACTCCACGAACCGCCCCCACGCCGACGCCCGCCCCAGCCCCGACTCCGGCGCCAGCGCCAACCCCCGCCCCCACTCCGACGCCGGCGCCAACGCCGGGCGGCTCGGTCCTCTTCAACGGCAACTTCGACGCCGGCTTCAAAGGCTGGTACGTGCAGTCGCTCAGCTCCCGGGCCACGCTGCTCACCAGCGGCGCCCTTCAGGGCAGCCAGGCCGCGCGCTTCGAAGTCCAGGCCGGCGACGTCGAGCCCGACACCGGCTCGCAGCGCTCGGAGGTATCGGGCCCGACCTTCAAGGAAGGCCAGGATCTCTACATCCGCGACGCGATCCGGGTTCCGAGCGGCAACACCTACTCCGTGCCCTGGCAGATCGTCCAGCAGCTGCACGAGGAAGACTGGAGCGGCTCGCCGGGGATGGCGGTGATGCTCGACAACAAGCACGCGATCAAGCTCGGCTCGGGCGACGGCGCGCGCACCTTCTGGCAGGGCCCCGCCCTGCAGAGCGACCGCTGGTATGACCTGGTCTACCGGGTCAACCTCTCCCAGGACCCGGGGACCGGCTTCGTCGAAGTCTGGCTCGACGGGGCCCAACAGAGCCTCGTCAACGGCCAGACGCGGGTCTACGGCCAGACCATCCAGGCCGCCGAGACCTACCTCAAGGCCGGCATCTACCGCTCCAAGTCGAGCACCGGCACCAGCATCGTCGAACACGATGCGATCGCGGTCGGCACCAGCTACGCCGCCGTGATGGCAAACTGACCGCCGGTCGAACCTACGGCGAGGCGCATCGATCGGCAACACTTGCTGTTGTAAAGACAACCCCCCCCGAACTTAGGTCACGCGGTACAGTGGTGCGGTCGAGGTCTTACTCCTCGACCTGGCGGGGGTTCGCCGAGGACTGCTTTGACGTGAACGCCCAGTTTCCCCAATTTCATCGCGAGCCGTGGCCGCCGAAGTCGTGAATACGGTCTCGAAGGCGGCCATCGCGAGCACGATGCTGGCTCTAGGACTCGAATATCCGTCCGGGGGATACGTCGAGTACGGCCAAATGCAAGGTCTGCTGCCAACCTCACAGGTGGGCGCCAGATGCCGAAATGCTTAGCCAATGGAGTTCCAGCTTGTTTACGACTATTTTCTGGTTGAGCGCTGAAGATTCCGAGAGATTTTCTGTACACATCACATTTTCCTGATCGAGATCGCACCAAGTCACCAATGGAGAGCACGACCGCAACCCAGACTCGCCAGCCAGACACGGTCTCGCTGCCAACCAGCAAGCCACCCCAGGACTCGGTGGGGCGGTTAGCGAAACGGAGGGGCGCCGTGCTCGCCCGGATGCTCTGCTTCGGCGATTCCCTGGCGGCGGTCCTGGCAGCGACGATCGCCATCCTCTCGCTCGGGGCCGGAGCCTCCCCGGGGGCGCAGATCGCCTACATCGTCTTCAGCGGCCTGATCTGGCCATTGGCTGCGTTCAGCATCGGCCTTTACCGCGGCGATCAGCTCGCGGCCTGGGCCTCGGCTGTTTCGGAGGTTCCGCGCGCCGTCGTCGCGCTGCTGCTGATCACCTGGTCGCTGTTCGGAATCGCCTCGCTCCTCCAGCTCGACCATGTCGTGGCCCTGATCTTCTTCACCGTCGCCGCGATCGCGTTCTTCGCGGGCCTTGCCCGCACGAGCATTCGCGCCGGCCTGCACCGAGCGCCCGAGCTACGCCAGCGAACCCTGATCCTTGGCTCGGGTGTTGTCGCTGGGCAGGTCGTCGAAAAGCTCAAGGCCAACGCCCAGTTCGGGCTGGCCCCCGTCGGCATCGTCGACGACGACGTTCACGACGTCGGCACCCCCGACCTGCCCTGGCTGGGCCGCTTCGACGACCTCGAGTCGATCATCGAGTCAGCCGAAATCGATCGCGTGATCATCGCCTTCTCGCGGGCCAGCCACGAGCAGCTGCTGGAGTCGATCCGCGCCTGCCGCGACGCCGGCGTCATGATCGACATCGTTCCCCGCCTCTTCGAGTTCCTCGATGGCGTGCGCTCGCTCGACCAGGTCGGCGGCCTGCCGCTGCTCTCGATCGGCGCCGCCCACCTGACCTCGATCTCGATAGCCGCAAAGCGCGGTCTCGACGTGGTCGGCTCGCTGCTGCTGATCTTCCTGCTCTCGCCGCTGATGATCGCGATCGCAATCGCGATCAGGCTCGAGTCGCGCGGTCCCGTCTTCTTCCGCCAGCCGCGCGCCGGGCGTCGCCGCTCGAGCTTCAAGCTGATCAAGTTCCGCTCGATGTACGTCGACGCCGAGCAGCGCAAGCAGGAGCTGGACAACCTCAACGAAGCCGGCGATGGCGTGATGTTCAAGATCCGCGAGGATCCGCGCGTAACCCGCGTGGGGCGCACCCTGCGCCGTTACTCGCTCGACGAGCTGCCCCAGCTATTCAACGTGCTGAAGGGCGAGATGAGCCTGGTCGGACCGCGACCGCTGATCTTCCCCGAGACGGCGGCGCTGGACGAGATCTGGCACCTGCGCCGACTCGAGCTGCGCCCCGGCTTAACCGGTCCGTGGCAGGTATACGGACGCTCGCAGAGCCCGTTCCAGGAGATGGTCCGTTTCGACTACCAGTACGTGGCGGGCTGGTCACTGGCTCGAAGACATCGAGATCCTGCTCGAGACCGTGCCCGCGGTGCTCTCCGGCAGAGGCGCGTACTGACGCCGCCCCTGCAACGGTTCCGTCCTCTCTTCGTACAATCATCCAACTCCCTCTAGGTCCCACCAGCTTGCACGCTTCCGACACCCATCATGAGCGTCCCGCCTTCGAGCGGGGGCTGGCAATCGTCCGTCGAAACCTTCTCCTTCTGGCGATCTGCCTGATCACGGTCCCGGCCGTGGCGCTCGCCTACTCGCTGCTGCAGACGAAGCAGTACACGGCCTCCGCCTCATTGCTTTTCGGAACGCAGAGCCTCGAAGCGAAACTCTTCGGCTTCGAACCGAACGGCGATTCGCAGCGGGAAACGGCCACCAACCTCAAACTCGTCTCCGTCGATCAGGTGGCGGTGCGCACCGCGCGGGCAATGGACATCCCCGGCCTGACGCCCAGCGACATCCGCGAAACGGTCTCGGTCACCCCCGAAGGAGAATCGGAACTGATCGCGATCGAAGCCACGGACACGAGCCCTGCGCTTGCGGCCCGGATCGCCAACGAATTCTCCCGCCAGTACATCAGCTTCAGTCGCGACGAAGAAACGGGCAAGATCGAACAGGCAAAGTCCCTGGTCGAAGCCAAGCTCGACGAACTCTCCCCAGCCGAACAGGAAGGGGCGGCGGGAGAAGTGCTGACCCGGCGGATTCGACAGCTCGAGGCGCTCGCGGCGGTCCAGACGGGCAGGGCCGAACTCGCTCAGCCCGCAACGATCCCCTCCTCCCCCTCCTCGCCTAAAACGACCCGCAACGTGGCCCTCGGCATCTTCCTTGGCCTGTTGCTCGGCATTGGCCTGGCGCTCGGCCGCGAGCAGTTCGACCGGCGCCTTCGCGACCTCGACGACGTCGACGAGATCCTCCAGGTGCCGGTGCTCGGCACGATCCCCCGCAGTCGCGCGATCTCCGATCGGGGCGCGGGAGCCGATCTGACGCCGACCGGCGCCGAGGGAGAGGCATTCCGCATGCTCCGCGCCAGCCTCCACTACTTCAACGTCGACCGCACCGTCACCTCGATCCTGATCACCTCGGCCGCGGCGCAGGACGGCAAGACCACCGTCGCCTGGAACCTCGCCCTGGCGGAGGCTCGAGCCGGGACCCGGATCCTGTACATCGAGGCCGACCTGCGACGACCTTCGCTGGCCGCAGCGCTCGGTGTTGCCGATGACGACGGCCTCAGCCTGGTGCTGGCGGGGGTCAGCCAGCCGGCGAGCACGATCCGGACCATCGCCGGGGTCGACGTGTTGACGGCCGGCCCGCTGCCGCCGAACCCAGCCGAGCTGATCGAGTCGAAACGAATGAGCGAGCTGCTCAAGTGGGCGGAAAAGGAGTACGACCGGGTGGTCGTCGACACGCCGCCCTCGGCCGTCGTCGCCGACGCGGTGCCGCTCTTCAACCTGATTGGCGGGATCGCGGTGGTCGTGCGGCTGCAGAAGAGCCCACGCGAGCCGCTCGAACAGCTCAGGGACCAGCTCGTCAACACCAAAGCTCCGGTGCTCGGGATCATCGTCAACGGGGTCGAGGGTGCTACCGACAGCTCCTACTACCGCGGACAGACGGCGACCGGCCCGTTTGCCGCAAACGGGCCCTCCGCTCAGCAGGAAATCGAGACGGAGCCACCGTCCCCCGCCGCCGAGGAGCTCAACAGCGCCGCCCAGGCGCCCAGCCGCCAAACCCCCTCCTGAGCCCGACAGCTATGGCCCGGGGCAAGAATCGGCGCGCCATCACCCGGCTGGAGGTGCTCGGCTGTCCGCTCGACGCCGCCACCATGGACCAGGCGGTGGCGCGATGCGAGCAGGCGATCGCGTCGGGGCGCTACCTACAGCACATGAGCATCAACGCGGCGAAGCTGGTCGCCCTCCGCGACGACCCCGAGATGGGCAGGATGATCGGCGAGTGCGGCCTGATCACGGCCGACGGCCAGAGCGTCGTATGGGCGGCCCGGATGCTCGGCGCGAAGCTGCCCGAACGGGTTGCCGGGATCGACCTGATGATGCGCATGCTGGAGGTCGCCGAGGCCAGGGGCTACAGCGTCTACGTGCTGGGCGCCCGCCGTGAGGTGCTCGATGCCGCCCTCGCGCGGATCAGTCAGCTTCACCCGCGGCTGAAGGTGGCGGGCTCGCATGACGGCTACTACGCCGACGACGAGGCGGAGGAGGTATGCGAGGAGATCCGGGCCTCCGGCGCGGACATCCTCTTCGTCGCGATGAGCTCGCCGCGCAAGGAGTACTTCCTCGGCGAGCGCGGACCCGCGCTGGAGGTCCCCTTCGCGATGGGTGTCGGCGGCTCGATCGACGTGATCGCCGGAGTGACTCGGCGCGCGCCGCGCTTTCTGCAGAGGGCGGGCCTGGAGTGGGCTTACCGCCTGACCCAGGAGCCACGCCGCCTGGCGCGCCGGTACGGCACGACCAACGCCCGTTTCGCCTGGATCGTCCTGCGGGCGCTGCTCACTCGGCGTGGGAGTGCGGTCTCTTACCCAGCGCCCGTCGAACCAGCGGTCGCAGCGGTGAGAAAAGAGCCGACCGCCCCGCGCCGCTGAGCTTCGCTCGGAAGCGCCAGGGCACGTCGCGATCGTCGATCGTGACCCGCGGGATCGACATCCGCGTCGCCGCAGCCTGACCGCCAAACGGCAGGGTGAAAGCGAACGAGTATCCGGCCGCGGTGGCGGCAGCGGCTACCCGGTCGTCCCAGGCGCCGAAGGGATAGGCAAGCAGCTCGCAACGACCGAGGCGGGCCTCGACCGCCCGGCGCGAGTCGAGCAGCTCCTGAGCGAGCGCCTCGTCGGCCAAATCGGGGAGGCGTGCGTGCGACATCGTGTGGCTGCCGATCTCCCAGCCGGCCTCGACCAGGGTCTCCAGCATCGTCCAATTCATCGAGCGCATCAGCTCGGGCCGGCGAGCTGCCTCGCCGGCGACCTCCGGCCAGTCGAGGGGCGCCCCGGCATCGAGGTGGCCGGGCAGGACGAAGGCCATGCCGGTAAACGCCCGCTCGCTCATCAGGGGCAGCGCCGTGGCGAGGGTATCGACGAAGCCGTCGTCGAAGGTCAGGAACGCGTGCCGACCCCGGAGCCTCTCGCCGGCGGCGATGCGCTCCAGCGTCCCCCGGGTGCCGCTGCGAAAGCCCGCGCCCACCAACAGGTCGAGCTGGCGCGAGAAGGTGCCCGGCCTCAGCGAGAGGTAGGGCGGTCCGTCCTCGGCGACGGAGTGATAGCCGAGGAAGACGCAGTCGCGCGAGCGCCCGCGCAGCAGCGCGCTCACCCGGCCAGTTCCCGATAGAGGGAGTCGAGGCGGCCGCATACCTCGTCCTCGTTCAGCGACAGCGCCCGCTGGCGTGCGGCATGGCCCAGGCGCCGGCGCTCGTCGGGGTCGCGCATCAACCGCCGGATCGAGTCCGCGAGCGCCATCGGGTCTCCGGGGGGGACGATTACCGCCTCAACCCCATCGGCGACCACGTCCGGCACGCCGCCCACCCGCGTCGCGACAACCGCCCTGCCCCACGCCATCGCCTCCAGCAAGGCGACCGGCAGCCCCTCCGAGAGCGAGGGCAACACGAACAGGGAACAGCGCTCGAACGCCTCGCCTTTGGCCGCCCGATCGAGCCAGCCCAGCCAGCGGACGTTCGGCGAGCTCGCGACGAGAGCGAGCAGCGCCTCCGAGGGCTCCCCGGGCCCACCCAGCTCGAAGACGACCTCCTCGAGCTCGCCCGCGCAGAGCTCCAGCGCCGCAACCAGGGCTTCCCCCCCCTTGACCGGATTTTCGAAGCCGCCCATGAAGAGGACGTGCGACCCCCCCGCAACGGCTTCGGCGAGGCTCGCGGGCACCGTCGGCGCCGCGTTCGGGATGACCCCCACGCCCTCGACGCCAAAGCAGCGTTCCATCGTGCGGGCGCTCTCGCCCGACACTGCCAGAACGCGGTTCGCGGCGCCCAGCCCACGGCGGATGAACAGCCGCCGGAGGGGACCGAGCCGGGCCGCAAAGGCCTCGGCATCGCCGGGACCACCGTGGACCTGAACCACCACCGGGCGTCGCAGCAGCCTGACCACGAAGACGCAGATCGACTTGCGGTAGAGACTGCCGCGGACCGCGCTGTGGATGTGCACGAGCCGCTTGCCCGGGCGCAGGCACCAGATCGCCAGCGAGGCGAGCCCGCGGGCGAAGATCCAGAGCCGCGACACCGGCCAGAAGCCACCCCAGGTGACGATCGTCTCGAGCTCATAGCGCTCAGCCAGTGACGAGTCGAGCAGGTCGCGCATCACCGCCGCCATCCCGCCTTTGCCGGCCGGGTCCGGCCCGACCTGCGCCACGCGGATTTTCTCCGCGCTCACTGCGCCGCTTGCGGGGGAGGTTCAGGCGGGGGGCGACAGGCCGCAGCGAAGGCGAGCCCCAGGGCGGTCGGCGCCACGTACTCGATCGACCCGTTGACCACCGAGTAGACGATCAGGGGCACCAGCACGATGTTCTCGAGCGGGGATCGCAGGAGAGCGAGCCAGAGCAGCGCCCAGAGCGCCAGCCCGACGATGCCGAGCTGCACGCCGACCTCGATCAGGTCCGAGTGCCCGATGAAGACCTTGCCGAGGTCGCGCAGCTCTTCTTTTTCGACCGAGCGCAGGCCGGTTCCGAACAGCCACTGGGGAGGCCCGTCGTTCCACCAGGGCGTCACCGCCGCTTTCCAGATCTCGCCGCGCCCGGAGCCAACGGAGGAGAGCGACGTTTCCTGCTTCTGCTCCTCGTTGAAGCGCTTTTCGACGATCTGGATGCCGCCGCTCGCTATCGCGGCGATGAGGATCACCATGACGGTGGCCAATGCCCGCCGGCTGAGCCGGGAGCGCAGGACGAAGATCAGGATCACGACGAGGAGGGCGAGCAGAGCGGAGCGCACGCCGGTCAGCAGTGCCGGCACCGCGCCCAGGGCGAAGAACGAGGCCTGCAGGAGGATCTTTTTACTGGAGACCAATCCGGCTGCGGCGATGACGACGAAGGTCAGCGCCATCTCGTGCAGGATCCCGCGACCGAAGCCGAGCTTCTCGCCGATTTCGTACTTGGTGCCAGTCTGCCCCAGCCCCGCGCTGACGATCCCCAGATGGACGACCATCGCGGCGAGGCAGCTCGCCAGGATGAAGTTGCGGGCCTTGGGAAGCTGTTCCTGGCCCCGCTCGCTGAGCACCGCGAGGCAGATCGCCGGAAAGATCAAGAACTTGGCGAACTGGGTGAACTGATTGCTTTCGGTCGCGAAGACGACGTGGGCGACCAGCACGACGATGAAGAGCACCGCGGTGACCGGGCCGAGGAGACGGCGGTAATGCAGCGGCACCGCCAGCCATAGCATCGAGGCGGCGGCCACCGCGGCGACGAAGGTCTTCAGCAGCGAGGGCATCAGGGAGTCGAAGATGACCAGCCAGGGCAACGCCGCCAGGCTGAGCTCGACGATGCCGAGCCGGGTGAGGCGAATGGCCACGGCGGCGGCGCAGACGAGCGCCACCAGGCCGACTCCCGCGAGGGGCGCTTTCGCGACCAGCGCTCCCGCCAGCACCGCGGTGGCGGCCGCCAGCAGGTAGACCGGCTCGAAGCGCGGCGTGCTCAGGCGCGCGATCAAGCGTCTCCCCTCCCGGCCGGTATCCGCTCAGCGATATCCCCTCGATCGGCGCGGCGCGTCGTGGCGCCGTTCACACACTGCTCGACGAAATCCGCGATCTGCTCGGCGACCCGCGGCCATGCCTCCTCGGCCGGAGGCTCGAGCTCGACCTCGCCCCAGCCGCGCTCCAGGTGCTCCCAGACGCGCTGCGCGGCATCGGGCTCGTCCTTTGCCAGCGCCAGCCAACCCGGGCGCCCGCTGACGTATTCGGCCAGGGCGTCGTCGCTCTCCCGCTCGCTCAGGGCAAGCCTGGGGATCGGCAGGGTCATGTACTGGACGGCCTTGCTCGGCAGCTGCCCGGTCAGCCAGTTGCCGACCACGACCGCCAGGTCATACCGAGAGGCGCCAGCCAACACCTCGGGCCAGGGCTGCGCGGGGAGAAACTCGACCGCGACCGAGTCCGGCGCCCGCGCCAGCATGCCGGCGTGGTCGTCCCCGTACTGGGTGAAGGAGATCGACTTCCAGCGGCCGCTGGCGACCAGGGCCTCCAGCATCCTGCTGACGTCGACTCGGACGAAGGAGAGCATTCCGTAATGGACGAGCCTGAGGTGCTCCGGATCGCGGAGGCGGGCCTCATCGGGCTGGGCGCCGATGACGGGCTCGGCCGGCTCGTAGCCATTGGGCCGGATGAGGATCGGCAGGTCCCCGAAGAAGCCGGAGATCACATCGGCCTGCTGCTTGGTCGTGACGACCGCACCGGCGGCGTGGCCCCAGATCGCCCGCTCGGCACGGCGACAGCGGTACTTCGCCAACAGCCTGGTATCGGTCCCGGGCGAGGTCAACACCCAGGGATCGCCGGCGTCGACCACGTATGGGATGCCGGCCCGGCGCAGGCGACCGGCGGCGTAGGCGACCGGCGACCAGGGGTAGGCGATCAACAGCCCCGCGTCGACCTGCGGCTGCCAGCGGGCGAGCTGCCGCAGGCTCCAGGGCTCCCATTTGTCCAGCAAGGTCGTGCGGACCGCGTCGCCGGCGGCGCGCCGCCAGGGAGCTCGCCCGCTGCCCGACGTGGAATTCCCGGCCGGCGACTCGGCGGGCAGCGCCGTCAGCTCGACGTCCCAGTCGTGCTCGAGAGCGCTCCGCACCCACTGCGTGCGCTGACCCCGCGGGGTCAGCGGTTTCAGCGCGTAGCCGGATACGACCGCGAGGCTGCGATCGCGGAGCCTCGATCGATGGGAATTCGGTGCCTCCATGGGTGGCGTCAGGCCGAAAGAGGGTAGATCATGAAGCGCCGCTCGGCGGTCGATACTTACGGCCGTGAAGCGCCTCTCGCAATTCAAACGCGGATTCCTCTCGACCTTCGTCCTCGACGTGGCGTCGCGAGGGCTCAGCGCGCTGACGCTGATCCTGCTGCTGCGGGCTCTCTCGGTCGCGAACTTCGCCTTCATCGTGCTGCTGCTCAACGTCGGCCAGTTCCTCGGCAGCGCCGCGACCGGGGGCATCCGCCTGCGCTACACGCGCCTGGAGGCGGAGCGGGTCTCCCGCGGTGACGAGGAGCCCTCGGCCTTCCACGCGACGCTGCTCAGCGGCACCGGGCTGATCGTCGCAGCCGGGATCCTCGGCATCGCCATAGCGTCGGTGCTCGGCATCGGCGACGCGAGCGAACGGCTCGCCTTCGTCGCCATCGGCACCGCCTACACGCTGGGCAGCGCCAGCATCGAAATGGCGGTCTTCCACTACCAGGCCCAGCTCGCCTTCCTGCGGGCGGGCCTGCTCCAGGTCGCCCGCAGCGCCGTACAGCTGGTTGTCGCCGTCGCCGCTACCGCCGGGCTGCTGGAGTCCGGCGAGGCGGTCGGGCTCTACTTCGCGATCGGCGTCGGCCTGGTCGCCCTCGTCGTCGCCGCGCCGCTCGCTCTCGCGACCCGCGGCGCGGCGCGCGGCACCGAGGGGCGCTTCGGCTTCGGCCGGGAGACGGCGGCGCTGACCCTCTACTCGATGGCGTCGGCGGGCTGGGCCTACCTCGACCTGTTCCTGGTCGCGGCGCTGCTCGACGACGCGGCGGTCGCCGCCTACGGCGCCGCGCTGCGCTATGTCTCGATCGTCCTCGGCCCGGTCCCGGCGATGGTCTCGGTGCTGCGGGTGCGGACCGCCCAGAGCGACATGATCGATTCCGACGAGGCCCAGATCGCGATGATGAGGCGCTGGGCCAAGCAGACGGCGCCGCCGACGCTGGCGATCCTCGGCATCGCAGCGATCGCCGCGATCTGGGCGATCCCGCTGATCGACGGCGGCCGCTACCCGGACTCGGTGCCGATCTTCCAGGTGCTGCTGATCACCGCCTTTGCACAGCTGATCACGCTGCCCAACTCGAGCCTGCTGATCGCCCAGGAGCGCTACACCTCGCTCGCCTGGGTGAACACGGCGGCGGTCGGGTTGAACGTCGCCGCGGCGGCGATCGCGGCTGAGCTGTTCGGAGTCATCGGCATCGCCGTGGCCGGCGCCCTGGTCACCATCGGCCAGGTCTCCACCGTGACCTTCCTCGCCGCCAACCCTCCCAGCCCAGACGATGAGCACGCTGCAGCGGCTGCGTGAAGTAGGCCTGGCGGCGGCGCTGCGCGCGGCGTGGCGCCGCGCCTCGACCCGTGTCAGGGGGATCTGGCTGGACCGGCTGCGCCGAGCGCGTCCGCTGACGATCGGAGCCGGAGAGCTGTCGACGGCGCTGGGCGGGCGGACGCTCGAGCAGGCCCTGCAGGGAGCATTGGCGGCGCTGCCGACCGTGGCGGCGTTCAAGGACTCCCTCGGGCGGCTCGGCGAGAAGGATCGCCGCCTCCTGCTCGAACGCGCCGACGCGATCGCCGCCCACCGCTTCGACCTCCTGGGCTCCGGGCCGGTCGAGCTGGGCGCCGAGATCGACTGGAGCCTCGACTTCAAGTCGGGCCGTCGCTGGCCGATCAAGCACCGCCTCCTGATCGAGGGGTTCTATTTCGACGACTCCGACATCAAGGTCCCCTGGGAGCTCTCGCGCTGCCAGCACCTGCCGCTGCTCGCGGCGGCGTTCGAGCTCAGCGGCGAGCACCGCTACCTGGACGAGCTCGGGGCGCAGCTGGACGGCTGGATCGTGGCCAACCCAGTCGAGATGGGGGCCAACTGGATCTGCACGATGGATGTCGCGATCCGCGCCGCCAACTGGGTCGCCGCCCTGGCGATCTGCGCCGAGGAGGTCTGGGGCCAGGCATGGGGCGAGCGCGCCGCGGAGAGCCTGCTCGGGCACGGCCGCTTCATCCGCGGCCACCTCGAGACCGCGGAAGCGCGGACTAACCACTACCTCTCCGACGTCGCCGGCCTGATCGTCGTCGCCGCTCTCTTCGCCCAGGGCGAGGAGGGCGCCGGCTGGGGGCGCTGGGGCATCGAGGAGCTGATCGCCGAGATGGAGCACCAGGTGCGCGAGGACGGCTGCGGGCACGAGGCGTCCATTCCCTACCACCGCCTCGTCTCCGAGCTGTTCCTCTGCGGAACCCAGGCGGGCGAATCGCTGCACCCCGGCGCCTTTCCCGCCTGGTATCTGGAGCGGCTCGACAAGATGCTCGACTTCGCCGCCGCCTACACCCGCCCCGACGGGCTGGCGCCGCAGGTCGGCGACAACGACGACGGCCGCTTCCTGCCGCTCGCCGAATACGGCCAGGCCGATTTTCGCTCCCACCTCCATCTCTTCGCCCAGGCGTCGCGCCCCTATGAGCCCCAGACCGGCTCGGCCGACTTTCCGGCCGGCGGCTATTACGTCATGCGCCACGACGACCTCTATGTGTTGGTGCGCTGCGGCGATACCGGCGTCTACGGGATCGGCGGTCACGCACACAACGACCAGCTCTCCTTCGAGCTCTGCTGCGGCGGCATCCCGCTGATCGAGGACCCCGGCACCGGCACCTACTACGAGAGCGAAGCGGAGCGGTTGCGCTTCAGGTCGACCGGCTTCCACGCCACCCTGCGTGTCGACGGCGCCGAGCAGAACGAGCTGCCGCCGTATCCGCGCTTCCCGCTCGGCAACCGCAGCCACGCCGAAGCGATCGCTTGGGAGGCCGGCGCCGAACGGACCGCCTTCGCCGGCCGCCACCACGGCTTCGAGGCGCTGCCGATCCCGGCGCTGCACGAGCGCCGCCTCGAGCTCGACGCGCGGCGGCGCGAGCTGACGATCGTCGACACGGTGACCGGCGAAGCCGGGCAGCGACTGGACTGGACCTTCCCGCTGGGAGGCTGCCGGGACGTCTCGGTCCGCGACGGCATCGCCGTCGCGGACTTCGGCGCCGTGCGCCTCTCGATCGAGGTCGAGGGAGCGGAGACGGCGGTCGAGGACGGACTCTACTCGCCGGCCTACGGCGTCACCGAACCGCGGCTCTTCGTCACCGCCCGCGGCCAGAGCGCACCGGGCAGCCACTCGACGACGATCCGCCTCCGGGTCGAACAGGGATAACAGCGATCGCTACCTCACGGGCATGGCGACGCCCGCTGACCTGGAGACGCTCCCGGGCGCCGACCTGGTTCAGCGTGGGATCGAAGACCTGCAAGCAGGAACCGAGTCGGCCGAGGCCTTGCTCGTGTCGATTGGCGCACCCCGTCTGCGATCGATGGGCATCGAGCTGCCATCGCCAATCTCGAAGTCCGAGCACAAGCTCTATCTGCTCCTCGCGCGCGAGAAAGGCGATGCGGCCCACTCGGCTTACAACGCCCTGATCCGCCGGCTGGTCAGCTTCGAGCGGGCTGCAGCATGCGCGAGCAGTGCAGCGGAGGCATGTTCTCCGGAGTAGTCGGGCGAGGGCCTAGATGAGTGATGGCGGGTGCACCTCTGCAGGAATTGGCACCCAAGAGCGGAGCTCTTGGGTGAATCTGGTGCGCGGAGACCAGATTGCATTTCCGCCGCTTCGCGACATTCCCGCAGAGGCGCACCCGCCATCCCCTCGAAGTACACCGAGCTTCGAGAAGCTCTGCCCCTGTGGCGTCGCCTCAGCTTGAAGCTTGGGAACCCTGGAGCCGCGCTTACAATCTCGGCCATTCCCGGGCGTGTCGAGACAGAGAAGCCTGGCCGGTCTGCGGGCGAATGTCGCGAAGCGGCCTATGCAATCTGGCGATTGCGCGGCCGTGGCCGCGCACATCATTCACCCTAAGAGCAAAGCTCTTGGGGTGTCAATTCGACCGCAGACCGGCCAGGCTTCTCTGTCTAGCTGCAGGCCGTGGAATCAATTTCTAGGCCGCAATCAGCACGTAGGCGTAGAGGAGCCAGCCGAGGTGGTAGGAGCGGCACTCGCGCAGTGGTTCGAGCTCCCCTGGCGCAGCCTTGGTCTGGTCGCTGACCGACCCGGGCCGCAGGGAGCGGGCAACCGTGCGGTAGAAGTTGGGCCGGCTGATGCCGAAGGGGGCGTCGGCGCCGCTGCCGACCCGCTGGATGTTGCGGCAGATGAACGCCGGCTCCTCCTCGACGAGGGTCAGGGAGAGCTCGTTGCGCTCGAACAGCCAGTCCACGCCGAGCGCCAGCGCCTCCCGGTAGGAGCCCTCGCCGAGCTGTTCCACCGGGACCAGACCCATGAACGCCATCCCGTCCTGGTGCACCGAGTAGACCGGGTAGCCCTCGAGCACCGTCGCGGTGCTCGGCGAGTAGAGCCACCACCACTGGCCGAGAGGTCCCTGTGCCTCGACCAGGCGCTCAGCCGTCTGGCGCAATGCCGGAGGCGGCGCCTCGCCACGATAGGCATAGAGGGAGGCAAGGCCAAGCAGCGGATAGACCTGCGAGGCGAAGCTGGTTATACGCGCGCCGAGGAGGGTGCGCAGGCCCGACGGGCGCCGCGGCATCGCCCGGAACACGCGCGAGTCGGCCGAGTGGCGATCGAGCAGCTCGGCGGCACAGCGCCGGGCGAGATCGAGCGCCGCGTCGCGGACCTCGGGGTGGGCACCGGCGCCGGCAACGAGGCCGCGCAGCACCTGCCCCAGGGCGGCGCTCTCGGCCTGCTCGACGTCGAGCGAGCTCCCGAGCGAGGCGACGAGGCGGGCCGAGCGCGGGTCGCCGGCGATCGATCCCGCCCAGAGCGTCGTCGAGAGCAGCGGGGCGCCGTGGTCGGTATCGCATGCTGTGTGGAGAGCATCCAGCGCCTTGCCGACTGGGACGACGCTCTCCGGCGAGACGACCGGCTGGGAGAGGATCCCGACCATCGAGGCCGCCGAGTAATAGGCGTTCTCGCCGCGGTTGACCAGGCGATCATCCTCGGGCAATGCCTTCTGTGAGAACAGGCTCGAGCGCTCGTCGTACATCTGCGGCAGCGCCCTCAGCGCGGTGCCGGCAAGCTCCTTCATCTGCGTCTCGACCTCGATCACGGCGCGAACATACACTCCGGGCGTGCCGAGTTGCGAGCCGATTCCCAGCTTCGAGGCGGCGCGGGAGGACTGGGAGGAGCTTGCCGAGCGTTCCGGAAGCGTCTTCGCCACCTGGGAGTTCGCGACCGCGTGGTGGCGGCACTTCGGCGAGGGCAGCGAACTGGCGCTGCTGCGCTGCATGCGTCCCGACGGGCCACTCGCGATCGTGCCCCTCTGCCGCTCGCAGCGCGGGCCGCTGAACATCCTGCGCTTCATCGGCTATGGGCCCGGCGACACGCTCGGGCCCGTCTGCGGCCCGGCCGATCGCGAGGACGCAGCTGCCGCCCTGCGCGAGGCGCTGGCCGAAGGGGCGGCCGGGCCCTGGCACGTGCTCCTAGCCGAGCGCCTGCCGGTCGGCTCGCTCGGCCCGGCCCTCGGCGGACGAAAGCTGCAGCGGGAGGCCAGCCCCGAGCTGGAGATCGGCGGGCGCAGCTGGGAGGAGTTCGTCGCCTCGTGCAGCCGCAACATGAAGGAAAAGCTGAGGCGCAACACCCGCAAGCTCGAAAAGCAGCACGAGCTGAGCTTCCGCCTCTGCGAGGACCCCGACCGCCTGGACGACGACCTCGACACGCTGATCCGCCTCCACCGGGCGCGCTGGGGCGAGGGCGAAGGCGCCTTTCAGCGAGAGGCGGTCGTCGCCTTCCACCACGACTTCGCGGCCGCGGCGCTGGAGCGCGGCTGGCTGCGGCTGTGGACGATGGAAGTCGACGGTGAGCCGGCGGCGGCCTGGTACGGCTTCCGCTTCGGCGGCGCCGAATCGTTCTACCAATCCGGCCGCGACCCGCGCTTCGACCGCTTCTCGATCGGCTTCCTGATGCTGATGCGCACCGTCCAGGCCGCTTTCGAGGACGGCCTGGACCGCTACGCCTTCCTGCGCGGCGACGAGCCCTACAAGGACCGGCTCGCCGAAAGCGACCTGGGATTGGAAACCCGCGCCCTCGGCCGCGGGCCGCTCGGCGGGGCCACGGTGCTGGCCGGATCGCTCGCCCTGCGCTCCGAGGGCGTGCGCCGGCGCGTGGCGGATGCAATGCGCTGACCAGAACTGGAGGGCAGGCGGCCGCCTGCCGACCTAGACTGCCGCAGATGAAGATCGGAATCGTAGGACTCGGTTACGTCGGCCTTCCCCTCGCCGTCGCCTTCGCGGAGGCGGGCCACGAGGTGATCGGCCTCGATGCCGATCAGCGCAAGATCGACGCCCTCAACGAGGGGCGCAGCTACATCGAGGACATCCCGAGCTCCTCCCTGGGGCCGCTGGGCGATCGCCTCCGCGCAACCCCCCGCCACGCCGACCTCGCCTCCTGCAACGCGCTGATCATCTGCGTGCCGACGCCGCTGACCAGCTCGCGCGAGCCCGACCTCACCTACCTGCTGGAAGCGGCCACCGGCCTCTCGCAGGTGCTGCAGCCCGAGCAGCTCGTCGTGCTCGAGTCGACCACCTATCCGGGCACCACCCGCGAACGCCTCGTGCCGATCCTCGAGGAGTCGGGGATGTCGGCCGGACGCGACTTCCACCTCGCCTTCTCGCCGGAGCGGATCGACCCCGGCCGCACCGACTACACGGTCCGCACCACGCCGAAGCTGGTCGGCGGTCTGACCGAGGCCAGCACCGAGCGCGCTCGCGAGCTCTACGAGCTGATCTGCGACCAGGTGGTCGTCCTCTCCAGCCCCGAGACGGCGGAGCTGGCGAAGCTGCTCGAGAACATCTTCCGCTCGGTAAACATCGCCCTCGTCAACGAGCTCGGCCAGCTCTGCGACCGGCTCGGCATCGACATCTGGGAGGTGGTCGACGCCGCCGCGACCAAGCCATTCGGCTTCATGCGCTTCGATCCGGGGCCGGGGATGGGCGGCCATTGCCTGCCAGTCGACCCCTTCTACCTCGCCTTCAAGGCCCGCGAGCACGACTTCTACCCCGAGTTCATCGAGCTCGCCGGCAAAGTCAACCAGGCCCAGCCCGCATTCTGCGCGGAGCGCATCCAGCGCGCCCTCAACGACGCCGGCAAGCCGGTCAGCGGCTCCAACATCCTCATCCTGGGCGTCAGCTACAAGGCCGGCATCGGCGACGTGCGCGAGTCGCCGGCGCTGAAAATCGTCAACCTGCTGAAGGGGCTGGGCGGCAACGTCTCCTACCACGACCCGCACGTCCCCGAGCTCAGGGAGCCGGGGCTGTCCTCGGTCGATCTGGCCGAGGGGCTCGCCGGCGCCGACCTGGTGGCGATCGTCACCGCCCACCCGGAGATCGATTACAAGGACGTCGTCTCCACCGCCCCGCTGGTAATCGACTTCCGCGGCATCACCCGCGGCATCGAGGCCGACAACCTCGTCCTCCTCTAACGCCCTCCGATCGCCCTTCAGTAGGGCGCGCGAAGGCCCTCGAACATCGGGAAGTGCTTGAGGTTACGCGTGGCGAGAGTGGCGTCGATGTGCTCGGCCGTCGCGGCGATCGCAAGATCGGCGACGCCGATACCGGGGTGACTGCGTCGCCATTTGCGTCCAAGATCACCGGCGCGGCGCGCCACGGCTTCGCTCAGCGGAACCCACGCGATGAGTGCGAACAGCCTGTCCGCAGCTTGCCTCTCCGCGGACCGCAGTCCCTGGATCACCTCTATACGGCTGATCTCCGAGCACGTCGGACGGTCATCGAGACCGGCGAGGTACTCGGTCGCCCGAGCCGATGCGCGGAGGTGATCGATGAGGACGCCGGTGTCGAGGACGACGCTCAATGCTCGAGTCGCGCCAGGCGCTCCGCGTCGTCGCGACGAATGCCCTCGACGTAGTCGGCACCCTCGTTGAGATAGGACGCGATGCCGGCGGTCCCCTCGATCGCCTTCTTCCACTGTGCCTGCCACGCCGCGGCGTCCCGCTCCTCCTGCGAGAGGTACACGTCGACCGCACGACGGATCACCATCGAGCGTGAAGTTCCCTCCGCGGCGGCGCGCTCGTCGAGGCGAGCCGTCTGGTCGTCATCGAGGTAAATCTGCGTTCGATTCATGATGTATAAGCATACATCACATGTTCCCGGCTTCTAACCAGACGCTTCCTCTCGACTTCTACTCCCCCGGTTCGCGCCGCGGCACCAGAACCAAGCGCTTGAACTCGGCGACCAGGACGCCGTCCTGGTTGAGCACGCGGGTGTGGACCTTGACCACGCCGCGGTCGAGCTTCGACTTCGAGGGCTTGACGTCGAGCACCTCGGTCTCGCAGAAGAGCGTGTCGCCGTGGAAGACCGGGTTGGGATGGCTGAGCTCTTCCGTCGCCAGGTTGGCGATCGCCTTGCCGGAGACGTCGGAGACCGACATGCCGAGGGCGAGCGAGTAGACGAGCGGCCCGACGACGACGTTGCGACCCTGCTGGGACCCAGCGGCGTAGACGTCGTTGAGGTGAAGCGGGTGGTGGTTCATCGTGATCAGGCAGAAGAGGTGATCGTCGGACTCGGTCACGGTCTTCGCCGGCCAGTGCTTGTAGACGGCGCCGACCTCGAACTCCTCGAGGTAGCGGCCGTAGCTGTGCGCGCCGGATGCCTCGCGCTCGGCCTGGTCGGTGGTCAGCTCGTACTTCTCGTCGCTCATCTGTCGTCCTCGTCTCCTCTTGGGTTGCGGCGCGGAATCCTAGCCGCCGGCGAGGCTCGCGGCGCGCGGCGTTCCCCGGCCGTCGGGGCGGAGACGACGGTAGGCGTCCTCGAAGCTCATCGCCCCGACCCCCTGAGCCGGCGGTAGACGCCCCGGAGCCGCGGGCGCAGGGCTTTCCGGTAGGAGTACCGGGCGACCTCCACAGGGCTGCGACGGTAGGCGCGCAGAGTCGAGTGGGCGAGGGTCGACGTCGCCAGCTTGGCCTTCCACTCGGTCTGTTCGCCGAGCATCTCGTAGGCGTCCAGGTCGCGCTCGAAGCAGGCCTCGACGATCGAGACCTGCATCACCAGACCGGGGACGATCTTGCGAAAGGCCTCGTCATAGCCGGCCTTGAGCGAGTACAGCCTGCCGCCGTTCTCGATGCAGAAGCTGAAGGCGACGGCCTTGCCGTCCAGTGCGATGCGACTCAGCCTCAACTCGCCCCGGTCGTGAAACACCGCCGCGATCGACCGGTAGAAGACCTCCGTCTCGGGCCTCGAGACGATCGCGGTACCGGCGCCGCCCTTCCAACCTCCGGCCTCGATCGCGAAACCCTCCGCCAGCTCCGCCTCGAGATCGGCCGGCGAGCGGGCGATCTCGAACCTCGCCTCGTAGTCCTTCTCCATTTTTCGCCGATAGCGCCGCAGGCGCTTTTTCCAGCTCGAGTTGCTGCGCTCGTTCCAAGCCTCGAGCTCGCCGCTCGTGTCGACGATCGACGACCTGCTGCTCTCCTCGAGCAGAGACAGCATCCCGGCGCGGCGGGCACCGACGGCGAGCGCCTCGGCCTCCGGGTCCTCCACGCGCAGGTCCCTCAGGATCAGCTTTGCCGAGCCCCCCAACGCCGCGTCGATCAGCTCCTCCATCGCCTCCGGGCCCGAGGCGAGCGGGCGAAACGTGTTGGAGTGGACGTTGGCGAGCGCCTCGAGGTCGCGGCCACGACGCAAGAGGGGGAAGACGCCCGCCAGCGCATCGCCGTCGCGCACTGTGCAGATCGCCAGCTCGCATCCCTTGCCAAAGGCCCGCCACCAGGCCATGTGCCAGCTATGGAGGTCGAAGGGACGCGCGTCGGCGGGCAGCAGCGTGTCCCACTCCCCCGCCAGCCCGGCGAACCCCGCCTCGTCGGCGATCCACTCGACCGCGAAGCTCATGGTTCCTGCCCTTTGAATCGACGGTATACGCGCCGCATGCGCGGGCGCAGCGCGGCCCTGTAGGCGTACCTCGCGAGGCCCACCGGGTTGCGACGGTAGGCGCGCAGGTTGACGTGGGGACGCGTGGAGGTCGCGAACTTGGCCTTCCACTCGCTCTCGCCGCCGAGCAGCTCGTGCGAGAGCAGGTCGTGCTCGAAGCAGTGCTCGATGATCGAGAGGCGCATCACCAAGCCAGGGGCCAGGCGCCGGAAGTCCTCGTCGAAGCCGGTCTTCAGCAGGTAGAGGCGCTCTCTGTGGAGGATGCACAGGTCGAAGGCCGCCATGCGCCCGTCGAGGGCGATCCAGCTCAGGCGCAGCTCCTCGCGCTGGGCGAAGTCCCGCGCCACCGTCCGGTAGAAGGCCTCGGTGTCCGGGCTCGAGACGATCGCGGTGCCGGCGCGGCCCTTCCAGCCGCTGGCCTCGACCCGGAAGCCGTCCTCCAGCTCCCGCTCGAGGTCGACAGGGGGCCTGACGATCGCCAGCTCGGCCTCATAGTCGCGCCCCATCTTGCGCCGGAAGCGCTCCAGCGGGGCGCCCCAGCGCCGTTTGCTCTCTTCGTGCCAGACGGCGAAGTCGCCGT
This sequence comes from uncultured Solirubrobacterales bacterium, assembly GCA_963770315.1. Taxonomy (GTDB): domain Bacteria; phylum Actinomycetota; class Thermoleophilia; order Solirubrobacterales; family 70-9; genus VRUE01. The sequence continues at coordinate 709,230 of CAVYPC010000002.1, read as the reverse complement.
CGGTCTCGACCGCGGGCGAAGAGAAGGTGGCTTCGACAAGGGGCGCCAGCGAGGCCCCACGCGCCCCGTCTTGCAGCCGCTCGACGCTGGGATCGTCCAGCGGGAGGGCGATCAGCTCTATCTCGGGGCCACTGCGCTCCATCGCCGCGGCGATCAGGGCATCCATCGCTTCGCCGTCGAGCGCCAGCGGGCGAAAGGACGGGGTGTGCACGTTGGCCAGCGCCCTGACGCTGTTCTCGTAGCCCAGCAAGGGGAACGCCCCGGCGAGCTCGCCGTCGCGGCGCACCGTGCACACGGCAAGCTCGTCACCCTCGCCGAAGGCCTTCCACCAAGCCGAGTACCAGCAATGCAGGTCGAAGGGACGCGAGTCGCCGGGCAGCACCGAATCCCACTCGCCGGCCAGCTCTTCGAAACGACGGGGGTTGTCGACCCACTCGACCTCCAGGGTCACGCGGATCCCCCGCCCAGCCGTGCCCCCGCGGCCTCGAACACGGCCTCGGGATCGACCGACGGGTCGATCGCTTGCATCGGGGCGCGCGCCTTCAGCAGGGTCTCCTGGTACTCGTCCTCGGCGTCGGACTGCATCACGATCGCACCGCCGACGCCCAGCGTGGTCGAGTCGCCGTCGATCACGATCGTGCGGATGACGATGTTGAGGTCGCAACCGCCGCCGAGGCCGAGGTAGCCGATCGCCCCGGAGTAGACGCCGCGCGCCTCCCCCTCCAGCTCGTCGATGATCTCCATCGTGCGCTTCTTCGGGGCGCCGGTCATCGAGCCGCCGGGGAAGCAGGCGCGGATGCAATCGGGTGGCTCGAGCTCCTCGCGCAGCAGGCCGCGCACGGTCGAGACCAGCTGGTGCACCGTCTCGTAGGTCTCGACGTGCATCAGGAAGGGGACGTGAACCGTGCCCACCTCGCAGACGACGCCGAGGTCGTTGCGCAGCAGGTCGGCGATCATCAGGTTCTCGGCGCGGTTCTTCTCGCCGAGCCGCAGCTCCTCGGAGAGGCGCACGTCCTCCGCCGGCGTCTCGCCGCGCCTGCAGGTTCCCTTGATCGGCTTGGCCTCGACCCAGCGATCGCGGCCGATACGGAGGAAGCGCTCCGGCGAGGAGCTCAACACCGCGGTCTCGCCGAAGCGCAGGAAGGCCGAGAACGGCGCCGGGTTGACGCGGCGCAGTGTGCGGTAGAGCGGAAATGGATCGGGGCTGACCTCCGCCGTGACCCTGTTGGTCAGGCAAATCTCGTAGCTCTCGCCTTCGAAGAGGCGGCGCTTGCACTCGGCGATGTCGTCGAGGTAGCGCTCGTGCGAGCGGCTGAGGCGGAATCCGACCGGCTCACGGCCCTCTGCGCCGTCGGCCCACTCGGGCTCCTGCAGCGGCGGCAGCGAGGCGAGGTGCAGGCTGGTGGCGGCGATCCAACGCTCGGCCTCCTCCGCCTCAGCGGGATCGAAGAGGCAGACCACGTAGGTGCAACCCTCGACGTGGTCGAAGGCGATCATCCGATCGGCGAAGACGAAGGCGGCATCCGGCTGGGGGGAGCGGAGGGCGCTGCTGCCGCCGCAATCGGCCTTCAGCTCATAGCCGAAGTAACCGGCGAAGCCACAGTTGAAGTCGAAGGGAAGCTCGTCGGAGATGTGCCGCAGCCGCCGCATCTCGCGGCTCAGGTAGTCGAAGATCGATTCCTCGTGGAGCTCGGCCTCGCCACCACGCTCGACCCGCACCTCGCCATCGGCGGCGTCATAGGAGATCGTCGCGGCGAGCGGGCCGGCGGCGTCGCCCATGAACGAGAAGCGCGCTCGCTCGTCGATCCTGCTGCTGTCGAGCCAGAAGGCGCTCTCGCTCTCGCCGTAGAGGTGGGCAAAGGCTCGTTCGGGGTCGAAGAGGTTGTCGAGCCGCCTCGACTTGAGCTGCAATTTCACCCGCCCCTGCTCACGACCGGGCGAGGTCGGCCCCGGTGCGGCCGGGGCTGCGCCAGCCGCGGCAATCCCACTGTGGCGCGTCGCCAGCTCCGACGTCAGATCGCGGAAATTCGCCAGCAGCAGGCGCCCGTGCTCGGTGCAGATCGACTCCGGGTGGAACTGAACCCCCCACTGCGGCCGCTGGCGGTGTGCGACGGCCATCAGCACCCCGTCGCTCGTCCAGGCGATCGGCTCGAGCTCGTCGGGGAGCGGCTGCTCGACGCATAGCGAGTGGTAGCGAACAGCTTGAAACTCACGGGGGATCCCGGCGAAGAGCGGCGAATCCTCGTGCAGGACGGCGCTGAGGCGACCGTGCATCACCTCCGGCGCGTTGACGACCTTCCCGTCATGGACCCAGCCCAGGCCCTGGTGGCCGAGGCAGACCCCCAGGAGCGGGACCTCCGAGCGACGGATCGCTTCCCCGCAGACGCCGAAATCGCCGACCCGGTCGGGACGCCCCGGGCCCGGCGAGACGAGGACGTTGTCGAACTCCAGGCTCGACAGCTCGTCCCAGTCCGCCTCGTCGTTGCGCACCACGATCGGCTCATCGCCGTTCGCCTCCGCCAGCAGCTGGAAGAGGTTGTAGGTGAACGAGTCGTAGTTGTCGATCAGCAGGGTCTTCATGAGTTGGATCCGGGACCCGTGCGGTCAGCTCACACCAGATACTTGCGCAGGACCTTTCCGAGCGGGCTCTTGGGGATCTCGTCGCGGAACTCGACGATCTGCGGCACCTTGAAGTTGGCGAGCCGCTCGCGGCAGAAGGCGATCAGCTCACGCTTGTCGCAATCCTCGCTCGAGACCGCCACCGCCTTCACCAATTCCTCGCCCTCGACCTTGCCCGGAGCGCCGAGCACGATCGCCTCCTCGATGCCGGGGTGCGCCTCGATCACGTCCTGGACCTCGATCGGATCGACCTTGTAGCCGCCGACCTCGATCAGGAGCTTCGTGCGGCCGGCCAGGTAGAGCATCCCGGCGTCGTCGAGGCGGCCGAGATCGCCGGTGAAGTACCAACCGTCGCGGAAGGCCTGCCGGTTGGGCTCGTCCATCTCGGCGTATCCATTGGTCGCCGCCGGGCTCTTCACGGTCACCTCTCCCAGCTCGCCGAGCGGCAGCGGCTCGCCCTCTTCGCCGACGATCTTCACCTGGGCCTCGCCCAGCGGGACACCGACCGACTCGAAGGTCGCGACCGGGTCCTCGCTCATGTTGGCGCTGATGATCCCGGTCTCAGTGCTCCCGTAGAGCTGCCTGACGAGCACGCCGAAGCGCTCGCCGAACGCCTCGAAGCTGGTGCGGGGCAATGCCGTCCCGGCCGAGAAGCAGAGGCGCAGCGAGGAGAGATCCGCGCCCGCCGGCGCTTCCGCCATGAGGCGGAAGTTGAAGGGCACCCCGGGGAACACCGTCGCCTTCTCCGCCTCGATCAGCTCCAGCGCCCGGTGGCGCCTGAGCAGAAACGGGTGCGGGTCCTCGAGAATCGCGACGGTGGCGCCAGAGACCGCGCCGCCGAACAGGGAAGCCCCCATACCGTAGGTGTGGAAGAGCGGGATCGCGCTGAAGATCGTGTCCTCCGCGGTGAGGCCGAGGTTGGCATAGAGGGCCGCCTCGGCGGCGCACTGGCCGTGCGTTCGCGGCACCAGCTTCGGCCTCCCGGTCGAGCCGGAGGAGTACTGGTAGACGAATATCTCGGCGGGCTGGCGCGCCTTCAGCCGCTCCGCCGCGCCGCTCTCGAGCAGCGCCTCGAGCGTCAGCGACTGGCCGTGCGCGGGGCTGGCGCTGATCACCTCGGCCGGGCGGTCGAACCCGGCGACGATGCGCTCGCAGACCCCGGCGGTGCGCTCGTCGCTGATCACGGCGCGGACGCCGGCGGCACGGAAGCAGAACTCCAGCTCCGGCTGCTTGAAGGCGGGGTTGACCGGGACGACCCTCGCACCCAGCGCCGCGATGGCGTGGAAGCAGGTGACGAACCAGGGGTCGTCGCGCAGCGCCAACCCGACCGCGTCGCCGGGGCCGATGCCGCGCTGGGTGAGGCCGTTCGCGATGCGCTCGATGCGCTCGACCAGCTCGGCGTAGCCGATGCGCTCGTCGCGGTAGACCAGCGCCGTGTGCTCCGGACGCGCCTCTGCCTGCTCGTAGAGGAGGCTCATCAACACGGCCCTAGCCCCCCTTTGCCTCGACGAAGGCGACGACCCTGTTGACCGAGCTGAAGTTCTCCGGCAGGAGATCGTCGTCGCCGACCTTGATCCCGTAGCGCGACTCGAGGAAGGCGACCAGCTCGACGATCCCGAGCGAGTCGATCACGTCCTGGGCGAGCAGGTCCTCGTCGTGCCCCACCGACTCGATTCCAGTGCCCAGGGCGATTTCCTCGACGATGAACTTCTCGACCTCAGCAGCCACACTCACGATTGCCCTCCCTCTTCCCCCAGGGGGTTGTCTTCCTCGATTTGAAGAACATGAAACGACGGTGCACAACCTTCCACATCGGCCGATAGGCCCGCGTACTGTAGAGCCAGCGAGCAGGACGGTTCGTCGCCTCTACATAACCCCAGATTCTCCTGTAACCACGGTCCCTCAGGCTGGTCTCGACCTGGTGCAGGAAATCGCCCGCGGCGCCCTTGCCGCGGTGCTCCTCCAACAGGAAGAGGCTCGATCCGTAGACATCCTCCGGCTCCATCTCGAACCCCTTCCCCAGCAGCCAGAGGTCGGGGTGCGGCGGGTCTGCATCGCGGTCGACCCACCAGTAGTAACCAACCGTCTCACCGCCATTCAGGGCGACGAATCCGTGATAGCCCTTCGCGATCGAGGTCTCGAAGTAACGGTCGGCGTGGGGAACGCCGCGCCGGCGGTTGACCTCGAACAGCCCGGCCAGATGCCGGGGCTCCATGTCCTCGACTCGCAGGCCGCCCGAATGGCGCGGCTCGACGATCGAGTCCAGATCCTTCAAGAGCACGATCACCTCTTCGCGCACGAGTCCTTCGCGCGCCTGCCGAACGAGCCTGGCGACGGCTCCGCGCAGGCCCCACTCGCTGAGATTGCGGCGCAGCCTGGCAAGCATCCGGCACCGGATGCTAGATGGTTGATTCCCCGACCGCGTGCGACTGGGGGCGTGCGTGGCCAAGCAGATCAAGGACGCAGGGTGCAGCCTTTGCTGGTTGCAAAGGCAAACCCGAGGACGCAGAGATGCGCAGTGTCACGCGCGTCATCCAGGTGTGCGGGGTCGTGGAATCAATCATCTCGCGGCGGCTGGCGACCGACAAGGGCGGCGAGGGCGTTCAGTGAGCTGCTGTCAGCGCGTCGGCCTGGCGGGGTTGCCGACCACGGTCTCGCCCGGCTTCACATCCTTGACCACCACCGCTCCGGCGCCCACCGTCGCCTCGCGCCCGATCCGGACGCCGCCGAGGACCGTCGCGCCCGAGCCGATCGAGGCGCCCTTCTCGACGATCGTGGTCAGCAGCTCCCAGTCGGCGTCCGTCTGCAACGCCCCGGCGCCATCGGTCGCCCGCGGCCGCCGGTCGTTGACGAAGGTGACACCGTGGCCGACGAAGACCTCGTCCTCGATGCGAACGCCGTCGCAGATGAAGCTGTGGCTCTGGATCTTGCAGGCGGCGCCGATCTCGGCGCCGCGCTGGATCTCGACGAAGGTCCCGATCCGGGTGCGAGACCCGATCCGGCAGCCGTAGAGATTGACGAAGGAGTGGACGACGACGTCCTCGCCGAAGGCGACATCGTCGATCAGGCGGTGCGGCGCCTCGTTGGCGGGCTGTGCGACCGCGGTCACCATCGACCTGGGGTATCGGCGCCGTAACGGTGCATCTCATATATCAACGAGCTCCGCCGGCTAGTCCTTTTGCAGACCATTGCTTACGGAAGGCGTGCAAGCTGACGGCCTTCACCGCCGTTCTATCGACATGAATGCGGAGGCAAAGCAGCCGACCGGCGATTCGCCGAGGCCAGCCGGCCAACTGTCCGCGATCGCGATCGCGGACAGCGCCGAGATGCACCGGCGCATCGCCGCCGCCCTCGCCGAGCAGGATCTGCGGCTAGAGGCGCGGTTCGACACCGTCGACGACGTCGCCGAGCCGACCACCGACAGCTCGACCGTGATCGTCATCGCCTGCGACGTCGATGTGCCCAGCGAGATGGCGAGCCTGCGCCGGCTCTGCCGCGAAGCGCCCGAGCCGGCGATCGTGGCGATCTCCCCTCCGGCCACCGGTCCCGGCGTGCGCCGCGCGCTCGACGCCGGGGCGGACGGCCTGGTCTTCGCCACCGAACTCGAGCGCACTCTCGCGACCACGGTCCGCGCCGTCGCCATCGGCCAGTCGGTCGTGCCGGGGAAGTTCCGCGCCAGCGTCGAGCGGCCCGTCCTCTCCCATCGCGAGCAGCAGGTGCTGACCCTGGTCCGCAAGGGGCTGACCAACGCGCAGATTGCCGAGCGCCTGTTCCTCGCGGAGAGCACGATCAAGAGCCATCTCTCCTCGATCTTCACCAAGTTCGGCGTCCGCTCCCGCAAGGAGGTCGCGGCAGCGCTGGTTGAAATCGAACCCACGCCCGAACCGGCGATTCAGGCTTCCGGCGGTGCCTCGAATCGGATTACAGCATGAGCGGCGCCGGATCCCACACTTTGGCGCCGAGCCCCAACGGCAGCGACTCGCGGGTCCCCTTCACCCGCCTCGACAACGCCGACGAGAAGCTCCTGGCAGAGCTGCTCGACGTAGTCGCACGGGTCAGCCGCGATGCCGCCTTCACCCTCGGCGAGGAGGTCGAGGGCTTCGAGCGTGAGTTCGCGGCCTGGTGTGAGAGCGAGCACGCGGTCGGGGTCTCCTCGGGCACGGCGGCGCTCGAGCTCGCGCTGCGCGGCCTCGGGATCGGCCCCGGCGACGAGGTGATCGTCCCGACCAACAGCTTCATCGCCACCGCCGAGGCGGTCAGCGCCGCCGGCGCCACGCCGGTCCTGGTCGACGTCGACGAGCAAACCGCCCTGATCACCGCCGAGATCGTCGAGGCGGCGCTGACCGCGCGGACCCGCTGCGCGATCCCGGTGCATCTCTACGGTCGCACCGTCGAGATGCAGCCGCTGCTGGACGTCTGCGCCGCCAGGGACGTCTTCGTCGTCGAGGATGCCTGCCAGGCCCACGGCGCGCGCTACCGCGGCCGCCCAGCAGGGTCGCTCGGCGACGCCGGCTGCTTCAGCTTCTACCCGACCAAGAACCTGGGCGCGTGGGGCGACGGCGGCGCCGTGACCACCGGCGATCCGGAGCTCGCCGAGAGGGTGCGCTTGCTGCGCTCCCACGGCGAGGGAACCCGCCACCACCACGAGCTGCCGGCGAGGACCGACCGCCTCGACGCGCTCCAGGCCGCGATCCTCCGGGTCAAGCTCGGCCTCCTCGACGACGCCAACCAGAGGCGCCGCGACGCCGGCGCCGTGCTGCGGGAGGCGCTGGGGGGCTCCCCGGCGAACCCGCCACCTCTCCCCGGGGCAGACGGAGATCACGTCTTCCACCTCTTCGTCGTGCGATCGTCCCGACGGGACGAGCTGCGCGATCACCTCGACGCCTGCGGCATATCGAGCGCAATCCACTACCCGACCCCGATCCACCTGCAGCCGGCCTACGCGGACCTCGGGCTCGGCCCCGGATCCCTGCCCGTCGCCGAGCGCCTCGCCGTGGAATCCTGCTCGCTTCCCGTCTTCCCGACGATCGAGGACCGGCAGATCGCCAAGATCGCGGCCGCCGTCGAGAGCTTTGACGCAGCCGGCCCCTGATCGGTCCCCGCAAAACGGCCGCCGCCGCGGCCTGCGGGTCTGCATGGTCCACTACTCCGACTATGCGGTCGACTCGCGCATCCAGCGCCAGGCGCGAGCCCTGGCCGAACGCGGCGACGAAGTCGACTGCGTCTGCCTCAGCGACGACGGGGTCGAGGGCTTCGGGGCGGGAACGATCCGCACCCACCGTGCCGCCTCGAGCAAGCCGCGCGGCGGCGCCCGCGCCTACCTGGAGGGCAACGCACGTTTCCTTGCGGGCGCGGCGCGCAAGGTCAGCTCCCTCGACCGGGCCGCTCGTTTCGACCTGGTCGAGATTCACAACATGCCCGACGTGCTGGTCCTCGCCGCCCTGCGGCCGAAGCTGCGCGGCGCGCCGATCGTGCTCAACTTCCACGACACCTTCCCGGAGCTGTTCGCCACCCTCTTCGAGCGGCCCGCCGGTCATCCGCTGGTGCGCCTGATCCGCACCGAGGAGCGCTTCAGCGCGGCGTTCGCGGACGGCCACGTGTTCGTCACCGACGAGGCCCGTGACCTGCTGCGCCGTCGCGGCGTCGCCGCCGCGCGCACTCAAGTCGTGATGAACACGCCGGACGAGCGCGTCTTCGGCGAGCGCCGGTCGCCGGTCGCGCCCCCCGCCGACGGCGAGCTGCGCGTCGTCTACCACGGCGGCCTCGCCGACCGCTTCGGAGTGGAGACGCTGGTACGCGCGGTCGGCCAGCTGCGCCGCAACGGTGAGCCGGTGGCGCTGGACGTCTACGGCTCCGACGCCGATGCGGCGAAGATCCTCGCCGAGGAGGCGGCGAGGATCGCCCCGGACGGCGTCAGGATCGCGCCGCAGCCGACCCCCGTCGGCGAGATTCCCGCGCGACTCGAAGCGGCGCATCTCGGCGTCGTGCCGACCCTGCGCGACGACTTCACCGAGCTGCTGCTGCCGGTCAAGCTGCTCGAGTACGTCCACATGGGCCTGCCCGCGGTGGCCTCGCGGCTGCCGGTGATCGAGCGCTACTTCGGCCCCGCGGAGCTGCTCTTCGCCGAGCCCGGAGACCCGGCCTCGATCGCCGCCGCGATCGAGGCGGTACGCGCCGACCCGGGCGCGGCGCGCGAGCGGGCCGAGCGCGCCTCGCAACGGCTCGAGCGCATGGAGTGGCGACAGCAGCGCCTGGGCTACTTGGAGATGATCGACGAGCTGGCACTCAACGGGCGCCGGGGCTCCTAGACGACCGAGTCCACGGACCCGTAGGACAGAGAAGCCCCTGGAATAGCGAAGGCTGCGAGCGCGGTCCTCGAGCTCGAGGAAGCTTCAAGCCGAAGCGACGCCTCGGGGGCAGACCTTTCCGAAGCTCGGTGTGCTTCGTGGGGATGGCGGGTGCGCCTCCGCGGAATGTCGCGAAGCGGCGGAAATGCATCCGACATCCGCGCGGCGAAGCCGCGCACCATGTTCACCCCAGCGCGCAGCGCTGGGGTGTCAATTCCGCGGAGGCGCACCCGCCATCCCCACGCAACCTGCCGAGGGGTCGGGAGCGATCTAGCCGATCGCCGCGCTGACGCCCTTGCGGCAATCCGCGGCGGGGGCATCGACCCACTCGCCCATCCAGCGCTCGAGCAGGAAGAGGCAGAAGAGGCGCTGATCGGCCTTCTTGCCGCCCTCCCCGGCGACCCGCAGCAGGCGCTCGACCTCCTCGGGTCGGTAGAGACCGCGTGCCGTCGCGCGCGGGTCGCGCAGCGTCTCCTCGATCAAGCCCCCGCGCTGCGCCGAGAGCCAGGCTCCCAGCGCCGAGTGGAAGAAGCCCCGCTTGCGCTTGTCGATGATCGCGTCGTCGACGAGCCCGCGGGCGGCCCGCTTGAGCAGCTCCTTGCGGTTGCCGAGCCGCACCTTGCGCGAGTCGGGAAGCGCGCAGCAGAAGGAGACGAGGTCGTGGTCCATGAACGGGACCCGCACCTCCAGCGACGCGGCCATCGACATCTTGTCGAAGTAGAGAAGCATGTTGTCGGCGAGCACCGTGCGCGTGTCCGCGTGAAGCGTGGTGGCGAGCACGGAACCGTGCGGAACCGCCCCGGCGCCGAGAACCGGAGCGGCGATCTCCGCCTCCGCCCCGTCGCGGAGGAACTCGGGGGTGAAGAGGCTGAGCCGCTCGCGAGGCTGCACGACCCGGCTCATCGCCAGCATCCGCTCGACCGGATCGCGCGTGGACAGCGCGGTCAGGCCGCGGGCCCTGGTCGACTCCGGTGCCCCGAGGCGTGCCGCCATGCCGACCGCCGCGCGCAGCGGCGCCAGGCGCGCGAGCCGGTCCGCCCCCCAGGCGATCTGGTGTTTGCGGTAGCCACCGAGGAGCTCATCGGCGCCCTGGCCCGAGAGGGCCACCGTGACCGTCTCGCTGGCGAGCCTGCTGAGCAGCAGCAGGCCCACGCAGGAGAGGTCGGCGATCGGCTCCTCGAGGTGGCGCAGCGCATCGTCGAGCAGATCGGGATGGTCGACCGCGCTCGTTTCCAGCTCGTGGTGATCGGCGCCAAGGCGCTCGGCAACGCGCTTTGCCTCAGCGAGCTCGTTGGCCGCCCCGTCCTCGACAAAACCGACGGAGAAGGTCTGAATCGGTCGCTCTGAGGCCTCCGCCATCAGCGCCGCGATCAGGCTCGAGTCGAGCCCGCCGCTCAGCATCACACCGAGAGGCACGTCGCTGACCATGCGCTCCCTGGTCGCCTTGCGCAGCAGCTCGAGCAGGCGATCGCGGTCCTGCTCCCAGTCGGTGCCCACCGACTCGGCACGGGGACCCCAGGGGCTCCAGTACTCATGCTCCTCGCCCACGCAACCGTCCTCGACGACCAGATAGGTGGCCGGCGCCAGCTTGCGTACGCCGGCAAAGAGCGTCGCCGGGCCGGGGACGTACCCCCAGGCCATGAACAGCTCGGCCGCCATCGGATCGAGCTGCGGCCGCACGAGGCCGGCGGCCACGAGCGACTTCACCTCCGAGGCGAAGGCGAGCCCGGACTCCGTCTCGGCCAGGTAGAGCGGCTTCACCCCCATCCGGTCGCGGGCGAGGACCAGGCGTCGTCGCGATTTGTCCCAGAGCGCGATCGCGAACATCCCGCGCAGCCGCTGGACGAACTTGAGGCCGTACTCCTCATAGAGGTGGACGATCGTCTCGCCGTCGCCATCGGTCGCGAAGCGGTGACCGCGTGCCTGCAGCTCCCCGCGCAGCTCGCGGTAGTTGTAAATCTCGCCGTTGAAGACGGCGACGATGCGGCCGTCCTCGCTGGCGACCGGCTGCGGGCTGCCGCTGGGATCGATGATGCTCAGGCGGCGCATGCCGAGAGCGACGCCGGGCTCGAGCAGATGACCCTCGTCATCCGGCCCGCGGTACTCGATCGCATCCGTCATCGCCGACAGCTCGGGCCACTCCAACGGCGTCCGGCGCGGGTCGCTCGCGGCGATCCCCGCGATCCCGCACATCAGGCGCTCCTCGGGTGCAGCGCGGCGCGCATCCGCCCGCGCAGCTCGCCGCGCACGAAGCGCCGGAACTCGTCGTCGGAGACCCGCGGCACCCCGATCAGCGCCGCGTGCAGGTAACCGCCCAGGAAGGCGGCTCCGGAGAGGCCGCGGGGGCGCATTCGCAGCCCCACCTTGAGTGAGCGCAGAGCGACCCAGCCGAGCCCGAAGTGGGCGATCCAGGCGCAGCGGCCGTGGCGGGCGCGGCCGCGCAGCGCGCCGTCGGCGGTGCCGACTGGACGGAGGTGGTTGGCGACGATGTCGGGGAAGGAACGGGTCTGGAAGCCGCGCATGCGGGCGTAGGTCTCGTCGATCGTGTCCCAGCCAAGGCACTCGCGCACGCCCCCGATCGCCTCCAGGCAGGAGCGCGAGTAGAGCTTGAGGGCGCCGTGGACGTGGTGGGGCGGGATCGCGAGCCGCTGCGGTCCGGACGCCGTCGACTCGACCAGGTCGCCGCAGACGATCCCCAGCGACGCGTCCAGCCTGAGGCGCTCGAGCAGCCGCTCGTAGTACTGCGGCGGCAGCTCGACGTCGCCGTCGAGCTTGGCTGCGTGGGTGAAGTCGTCGCGCGCCTGCGCCAATCCTGCGTTGAAGGCACGCGGCGCTGCGGCCAGCGCCAGCCGGTCGCGAGCCGTGTCCGGGAGCCCTCCCCGCGGCGCTTCGATCACGCGCATGAATGGCACCCGCGGCGCGAGCGAGCGAAGCAGCTCGCCGGTGCCGTCCTCGGAATCGTCGTCGACGACGATCCATTCGTCCGGGGGGCGCGTCTGGGCGGCGACCGACTCGACCACGCGCTCGATGTGGGCGGCCTCGTTGCGCACCGGGCTGACGACGACCAGGCGCTGGGCCATCAGGCGGCACCCTTGCCGTGGATCACGGTCGGCAGGGTTCGCAACAGGATGCCGAGGTTCAGCAGCAGCGAGCGGCGCTCGACGTACTCGGCGTCGATCTCGATCATCTCGTCGAAGGTCAGCAGGCTCCGCCCCCGCACCTGCCACAGGCCGGTCAACCCCGGGCGCACGGCGAAGCGCCGGAACGCCTTCTCCGGGTACTTGTCGACCTCGTACTGGATCGGCGGCCGCGGGCCGACCAGGGACATCTCGCCGCGCAGCACGTTCCACAGCTGCGGCAGCTCGTCGATGCTGGTCCGGCGCAGGAAGGAGCCGACTCGGGTGAGACGATCGTCCTCCTCGAGCTTGACCATCGGGCGTGCGCCCCGCTCGCCGGCGGCGATCATCTTCTCGACGTGCTCGCGATGGCGCTCGGCCCCTGCCCCCGCGTCCATAGTGCGGAACTTGGCGACGAGGAAGGGCTCCATGTGGCGGCCGATGCGACGCTGCCTGAAGATCGCCGGCCCGGGCGAATCGAGCTTGACGATCACCGCGACGAGGATCAGCAGGGGCGACAGCAGGATCAGCATCGCCGCGGCGCCGATCAGGTCGAACAGACGGATCGCGACCCTGGTGAATGCCGACGTGTGCACGACCCCAACCGCGGCCGGAGGCGCCGTGGCCCCTCCCCCGCCCCAACCTCGCCGGCGCGGCACGGGCGCGGGCATCGCGACCGCTTCGCTCCCGCTTGGCGCCGTCTGCGGAGAGGGGTCGGCCATCAGAGGACCCCTGCGACCGCCTGCGCGGCGAGCCGATCGACCACGTAGTCCTGGGCCTCCTCGGAGAGGCCGGGGAAGAGCGGCAGCAGCACGACGTCTTCGGCAGCCGCCTCGGTGTGGGGAAGGTCGGCGCGGGACTCGCCGCCGTAGGACCGCTCGAGATGGATGGCCATGATCCCGCGCCTGGTGGCGACCCCGTCCCGGAACAGGCCGCGCATCACCTCCGCCGCGCCGACCGGCGCTTCCGCGCTCACCCGGACCGGGTAGGACTGCCAGGTGCGCTCGGCGTACTCGGGTTCGCGGGGCGTCTCCAGCCAGGGCACGCTCGCCAGCGACGCCGAGTAGCGCTCGGCGAGCCGGCGGCGCTCGGCGAGCACGGTGTCGAGCACGTCGAGCTGGCGCAACCCGACGGCAGCCTGCAGGTCGGTCATCCGCGCGTTCCAGCCACGCTCCGGGTAGTGCTCGATGACGACGTCCTGGGCTGCGTGCCGCGCCAGGGCAGACTGGTCCATCGCGTGCTGGCGCAGCATTCGCAGCCGCTCGGCCAGCTGCGGATCGTGGACCGCGATCATCCCGCCCTCGCCGCAGGTGATCACCTTGCGCGGGTGGAAGGAGAAGCAGGCGAGGTTGCCGAGCGAGCCGATCTGGCGACCCCTGTGCAGGGCGCCGATCGCGCAGGCCGCATCCTCGACCAGAACCAGCCGGTGGCGCTCGGCGAGGTCGTGGAAGCCGTCCATGTCGGCGGGGAGCCCCACCTGGTGGACCGGCATCACCGCCTTCGTCCGCGCGGTCAGCTTGCGCTCGACATCCGCCGGGTCGAGGTTGTAGGTCAGCGGGTCGATGTCGGCGAAGACCGGCGTCGCCCCGCACTGCCAGACGGCGTTCGCGGTCGCGATGAACGACAGCGAGGGAACGATCACCTCGTCACCGGGGCCAACCCCGGACGCGTACAGGGCGAGATGGAGCGCCGTCGTGCAGCTCGTCGTCGCCACCGCCTCGGGCGCGCCGACGCGCTGCGCAAAGGCCCGCTCGAACTCCTCCACGCGAGGGCCCTGGGTCAGCCAGCCCGAGGCGATCACCTCGGCCACGGCCTCGGCCTCGCCGCCGCCGAACCAGGGTCTAGCGAAGGGGACCTCCATCATGACGAAGCCTCGGATGACACCAGGACGGACCGGTTCGCCTGCCACCACTCGACGAGCTGGGAGAGGCCCTTCTCGAGGTCCGTCTCGGCGCTGAATCCCAGCGCCTCCTCGGCGCTGGAGGTATCGGCAAGCCTCCTCGTCACCCCGTTGACCGAGCGCTCCGGCCCGTACTCGATCGAGAGGCTCGAGCCCATCACTCGCAGCAGCGTTTCGGCGAGCTCGTTGAGGCTCGTCTCCACCCCGCTGGCGATGTTGAAGACGGTGTCGGTGACGTCCGCTTCGGCGGCGAGCACGTTTGCCCGGGCGATGTCGGGGACGCAGACGAAGTCCATCGTCTGCGTGCCGTCGCCGAAGATCAGCGGCGGCTTGCCAGCGACGATCCGTTCCATCCACCGAACCAGCACCTCGGTGTAGGCCCCGTGGACGTCCATCCGCGGGCCGTAGACGTTGAAGTAGCGAAGCGCGACGTAGTCGAGGCCGGTCATCGCGTGGTAGCTGCGCAGCAGACCCTCGTTGAAGACCTTCGAGGCGCCGTAGAGGGTGTCGTTCGCGTAGGGATGGTGCAGCTCGTCGGTGGGGAACTCCGTGGCGAGCCCATAGACGGAGGCCGACGACGCGGCCACCACCTTGCGCACGTTCGCCGCCGCCGCGGCCTCGATCACGTTGAAGCTGCCGTCGACCAGGACTTCGAGCGCCAAGCGTGGCTCGTCGGCGCATTGCGTGATCCGGATCGCCGCCTGGTGGAAGACGGTGTCGATGTCGTCGGTGAGCTCGCGCACCAGCTTGCTGTCGCGGACGTCGCCGTCGACGACGGTCACGTTGCCGTTCTCCTCGGCCCAGGCGAGGTTCTCCCGCCGACCGCGGACGAAGTTGTCGAGTACGACGACCTCGCCGGCCCCGCGCTCGACCAGCTGATCGACGAGGGTGGATCCGATCGTGCCGGCCCCGCCGGTCACAAACATTCGCCTGCCCTCGATCATCTTCCACCCCGATCTGCTCGTTTTGCGGTATTTGCCGCCATTTGCAACGTTCTCATCCAAACCATCGCCAGAACAACGGGTGAAAGGGGCCAACGTTTTCGCGGCGATCGACGGCTGGCTCCGATCGCTCCTGCGGAAGATCGGTGCCCGGGGATCGTTGAGCTTGAAGAGATGCCCAGCAAGCCCGGACCAACGATCACGGCGGTCGTCGCCGCCTACCAAGCCGAGGAGTGGATCGCCGAGGCGTTGGAGTCGATCCTCGGCCAGACCCGCCCGCCCGACGAGGTGGTGGTGGTCGACGACGGATCGACCGACGGCACCGCGGGCGAGCTCGAGCGATTCGCCGACAGGGTGCGCATCGTCCGCCAGCCCAACGGCGGCTGCCCGGCGGCCTTCAACACCGCCTTCAGGGAAGCCAGCGGCGACTTCGTCGCGCTGTGCGGATCCGACGACGTCTGGAAGCCGCGCAAGCTCGAGTGGCAGGCGGAGGCGATCGAGGTGCACGAGGAGGCGGACGTGCTCTTCGGCCACGCGGTCCTGATCGGCGTCCGCGAGGGCGAGTACACCCGCCCCCCGGGCGTCGGCCTGCTCGACAACGCCGCGCTCGCCGACGCGCTGTACCGCGAATGCGTCCTCTGCGCCCCGTCGGTCGTTATCCGGCGCTCGCTGTTCGAGCGCCTCGGGCCCTTCGTGGAGAACTTCGGCGCCGACGACTACGAGTACTGGTTCCGCTGCCTGCGCGCCGGTGCCCGCTTCTACTACGACCCGCGCCCGCTGCTGAGCTGGCGCCAGCACGAGAACAACCTCACCCAACAGACGGCCTGGATGGACGAGAGCGCCCACCAGGTGCGCGAGTGGTACGCGGCGGACGTGTCGGATCGCGCGATCGCCGAAGACTCCTTCAGGACCGGCCGCCAGCTGGTCGACCAGGGCCGACCACGCGAGGCCCGACAGGCGTTCGCCCGTTCGCTGCGAGAGCAACGCGGGGACGTCGCCTTCGGCGCCGCCGCGAGGGCGCTGGTGTGGGTCGCGATCCTGAGCCTCCCGGCGAAGGTGCGCGAGCAGACGGGCCGGGGCCTGACCGGCTTCAGCCGTGCCATCGACGCCCTGCGCGGCGGACGGCATCCGTCCCTGCCATGAAGCCCCCCACGATCAGCGCGGTCGTGCCGGTCTACAACACGAAGCGGTATGTCGGCGAGGCGCTGACCGCAATCCTCTCCCAGACCCATCCCCCCGACGAGGTCGTCGTCGTCGACGACGGCTCAACCGACGGGACGCAGGACGAGCTGGCGCGGTTCCGCGGCGAGATCCGCGTGGTGAAACAGGCAAATCGGGGCGTCGCGGGGGCGATGAACCGCTGCTTCGAGGAGGCCCGGGGCGAGTACGTCGCCAAGTGCGACGCCGACGACATCTGGGAGCCGAACAAGCTCAAGCTGCAGGTCGAGACGCTGCTGGCCCATCCCGAGATCGACATCGCGATCAGCGGGTCCCGCTTCTTCGGGCTCAGCGAAGGACCGCGCGCTCCCTACCCCGGCGCGGGACTGCTCGATGCGGCCGAGCTCGCCAGGCGCCTCTACGACGCGAATTTCGTCTGCTCCTGCACGACGGCGATCAGGCGCAGCCTCTACCAGCGGCTGGGGCCGTTCGACGAAGCGATCGCCTGCGAGGACTACGACTACTGGCTGCGCGCCCTCACGGCCGGCGCCGTCTTCTTCTACGACCCTCGCGACCTGGTTCGTTGCCGAGCCCACCCCCAGCAGGTCTCCGGCAACGTGCTGCGGATGCACGAAGCGGAGCACACAACGCACGTCCTGCACTCGGATCTGGTCGAGGACCCGCGGCTCGTCGAGGAGATCCTGGCGCGCGACCTCTCCAACATCGCCCGGGTGCTCAGCGACCAGGGCCGCCCGCGGGAAGCGCGGTCCGCGTTCGCCTCCTCTCTCCGCCACAAGCCGACCCTGCGGGTGCTGGCCTGGGTGATGGTGCTCTCCGTACCCGAGCGACTCAGCCGGCCGCTCGCCGACGGCCTGGTCTCGATCAAGCGCGCCCTCATCTCGGCGGCCCGGCGACACGCATCCCCGGCATGAGCGCGGACATGACCGACGGCTCGGTGTCAGGCGACGACCTGCGCGAGCACGCGGCACACGGCCTGCGCTGGTCGGCGATCTCCCGTCCGACGGTCGAGATCGTCCAGCTGGCCTCCATCGCCGTCCTGGCGCGCCTGATCGTGCCGGCGGAATTCGGCCGGTACGCGATCGCCTTCATCGCTCAGCAGGTGGCGTACCTGATCGTCGCCGGCGGGCTCAGCGCGGCACTGGTCCAGCGCAAGACGCTGGACCGAGAGCACCTGCAGACCGGCATGGCGCTGGCGCTGATCGCCGGCCTTGCGTTGACGGCGCTGACGCTGCTCGCGGGGAGTCTGATCTTCACGCCGATCTTCGGCGCCCGCACGGGTCTCTTCGTCGAGCTGATGGCACCGCTGTGCCTGGTAGCCGCACTGAACGCCGTGCCGGCATCCACCCTGGGTCGGCGGATGGCGTTCCGACGCCTCAGCGAGATCGAAGTCCTCAACACCCTGGTCCGGGTCACCGTCTGCATCGGCCTGGCGCTGGTCGGCCTCGAAGGCGAGGCGCTCGTGCTCGGCCTGCTCGCCGGCTCGGCGGTCGGGGCGGCAATCGCCTGGATCAGCGCACCGCCGCCGCTGCCGCGCCTGCACCGCGCTCCCGCCCGGGAGCTGCTCGGCTTCAGCCTGCCGACGTCGCTGGCGGCGATCAGCTGGGTCGGCTTCAGCAACGTCGACTACATGATCGTCGGCGCGCGCCTCGGCGCCCTGCAGACCGGCTTCTACTTCCGCGCCTACACGCTGGCGGTCGAATACCAGAGCAAGATCAGCGTGGTGATGACCCAGGTGGGCTTCCCGGTCCTCTCGCGCACCAGCAGCGACGCCGACCTGGATCGGCTGCGCCACCAGATGGTCCGCCTGCTGACGATCGTGATCTTCCCGATCCTGGTGCTGCTCGCGATCGCCGCGCCCGTCGTAGTCCCGTTCCTCTTCGGCCCCAAGTGGGGCCCGGCGGTGGTGCCTGTACAGATCCTCGCGATCGGCGGGGCGTCGACCCTCGTCATCAACGCCGTCGGAACCGTGCTGATGGCGACCGGGCGCGCCCGGGCGCTGCTGGGCTATGGCGTGGCGCACTTCGTCGTCTACGGGATTACGGCGTTCTTCGTCGTGCCGCTCGGCATCGCGGCGCTCGCCGTCGACGCGGCCGCCGTGCACACGCTGTTCCTGGTCGTCGCCTACGTCCTGATGCTGCGCGGCTCGCTCGCGGGCGCGCTCAGCCGCCTCTGGGACGACGTCGCCCCGGCCACCGTGGCCTGCCTCGGGCTGGCGGCGGTCGCGCTGCCGGTGAGCCTCGGCCTGACGGCGGCAGACCTGCCCCCCGCCCTGTGGCTGCTCACGCTGGGGCTCGCCGCGGTGCCGGCCTACCTGCTGACCCTGCGCCTCTGCTTCCCGGCAACCTGGCGGGCCCAGGGTTCGATCATCGCGCGCATCCTTCCCGACCGCCTTCGCCTGCCCGGCGCCAGGCGGCGCCTGGAGCTCGCCGACGCCCGGCCCTCGGCCTGACTCAGAGCTCGCGAATCACGCGCGCCGGGTTGCCCGCCGCGACCACGCCGGCCGGGATTGAGCCGGTGACGACAGATCCCGCGCCGATCACCGAGTCCGACCCGATCGACGTCCCCTTGAGGATCCGGGCGCCCATTCCGACGAAGACGTTGTCGCCGATCTCCACCGGCGCGATCTTCTGCGTGCCCGCCTTGCGACGGGTCGGATGGAGGTCGTGGAAGTCGCTGTCGAAAATCTCGACGTGGGCGCCGAAGAGCCCGTCGCGGCCGATGCAGATCCCGGCGCCCTCGCTCTTGATCATCAGGTTGTTGTTGAACTCGGTGCGGTCCCCGACCTCGATCAGCGAGCTCTCCCGGTTGACCTCGACGTGGCAGTAGCCGGTGTAGAAAAGCGGCGAATCCTTCCAGCCGAACTGCACCCCCTCCCCGAGGGAGACCGTTCCGGGCCCGATGAAGAGGACCGGCTGCAGGATCACCGGTGAGCCCCCGACCGGTTGGCAGCTCGACAGCACCCGGTATTTCCAGATGCGGGGCTGCTGAGCAAGGCCCTCGACCGCCGATCGCAGGGAGCGTCGCGCGCCCCTGGGCGCGATCGAGCGCAGGGAGCTCATGCGACCAGCTCGCTCGGCACGCCGGCAGCGACTACGTCGCGCACGATCCGCTCGACCTGGCGACCGCTCTCCTCCCAGGAGATCGAGTCGACGCTGGCGGCGGCCGCGGCGGCGTCCTCCGCCAGCGTCGCGGGGGGCCGCGAGACAAGGCGCGAGAGCGCATCGGCCAGCTCGAACGGCGTCGCCGCCGCGTACTCGACGCGGTCGTTGTCCAGCACGACGCGGTTGTGCTCGGCGTCGTTGACCACGGGGATACAGCCCGCGGCGAGCATCTCGTGGGGGACGAGCGAGACGTTGGTCGCCGACATCACCAACCCGGCGACGCAGCTGCGGTAGAGGTCGCCGAGCCGAGAGGGGGTGAGCAGCCCGTGGTCGGTCGCGGCAAACGGCAGTGCGCCGGCGGGCTCCCCGTAGGTATGGATCTCGACCTCAGGGTGGCGCGCGGCGAAGAGCTCGAGGGCGAGAACCGCGAGCTCATGTGCCCGGCGCGGGGTCGAGGGACGGCAGAAGTAACAGATGCCGAGGCGCTCCGCCGCACCCGAGAGCGAGTAGTGCTCGAGGTCGCAGCCGAAGTCGAAGTGGTCGGCGGGCATGCCGTAGTCGCGCCGCAGGAGCTGCGCGAGCCAGCGGCCGGCGGTCACGCCGTGGAAGCCGAAGCGGTAGGTCTCCTCGGCCAGCAGTGCGGCGCTGCCGGCCGGGTAGAACGAGGGCTCGAAGTCCTGGACGAAGTAGCAGCGCGCCCCCAGCGCCGGCGAGGCGAGCACGGGGTAGGCGGTTTCCCAGCTCGTCGCGAAGACGGCGTGGGCGTCGTCGATGCCGGCGGCGAGGTCGCGCACCTCCGCCCCCACCCAGGGCCACCACTCGCGAATCGTGCGCCGGTGCTGCTCGATCTCCCAGCCGTGACGATCGTGGATGTAGACCAGGCACCTGTGCCCGCCGCGTTCCAGCGCCGCGATCGCGCGGAACATGGTCGTGTGCCCGCCCGAGCCCTCGCTGGCGGGGCCGCAGACCCAGGCCACGGTGAGCGGCTCGCCGGGCAGCCAGGCGGCCGGGCGTGGAAGCGCCGAGCCGCGTGCGGCGATCTCCGAGGCACGCACCAGGTGCTCCCGGTCGACGGGGAGGCCCTCGCCGCTTGCCGGGGCCAGGGCCTCGGATGCGCGCACACGCAGGCGTGCCGTCACGCCTGACGGTCCCTCGGTGCGCAGCAGCCGGCGGGTCTGCCGGACGCGCTCGACGATGCTTGGCCGACTCATGCCTGTCTGACGAACGCCCACCCGGCCCGAGTTCTTCCAGCCCGGACGCGGCCAAATCCGCATTCCCACGCAAGATCGCCCCTCAGGGGCCCGTTGATTTGAGGAACATGGATCAGCCTCCGCTCGCCGACAAGCTCACGCCCGCATCGCGGGCCGGGGTCGCCTGATGTGCGGCATCGCCGGTCAGGTACGAGCCGACGGCGCCCCTGTCGAGGAGGATCTGATCGCCCGCATGTGCGCGGCTCAGGAGCACCGCGGACCCGACTCGCGGGGCCTCCATGTATCGGGGCCGGTCGGCCTCGGCATCCAGCGGCTCAGGGTCATCGACCTCGACACCGGCGACCAGCCGGTCTACAACGAGGACGGCTCGGTGGCCGTCGTCCTCAACGGCGAGATCTACAACTACGCAGAGCTGCGCCAGGAGCTGCTGCGCGCGGGCCACACCCTCGCCACGAAGGGCGACACGGAGGTCATCGCCCATCTCTACGAGGAGCACGGCACCGACTGCCTGTCCCGGCTGGAGGGGATGTTCGCCTTCGCCCTCTGGGACGACCGTCGCAAGCGCCTCTTCCTCGCCCGCGACCGGGTCGGAAAGAAGCCGCTCTTCTACAGCCTCCGCGGTGGCGTGCTCAGCTTCGCCTCCGAGCTGCGGGCGCTGCTGCAGGCACCGGAGGTCCCCCGCGAGATCGACCCCGAGGCAATCGACGCCTACCTCGCCTACGGGTACGTTCCCGCGCCCCTCAGCGCCTTCCGCGGCGTCCACAAGCTGCCCCCGGCACACCGGCTCGTCTACCAGGGGGACGCGCTGACGATCGAGCGCTACTGGCGGCTCGACTACTCGGTGAAGCAGCCCGTCGGCGACGTGCGCGAGCTCGACGAGCGGATCCGCACCTCCCTGCGCGCCGCCGTCGCCAAGCGACTCGTATCCGACGTGCCGCTCGGCGCCTTCCTCTCCGGTGGGATCGACTCCTCGGCGGTCGTCGCGGCGATGGCCGAGCAATCGCCGCAACCGGTGAAGACGTTCTCGATCGGCTTCGCCGAGGACGCCTTCAACGAGCTGCCCCGCGCGCGCCTGGTCGCCGAGCGCTTCTCCACCGACCACCATGAGCTCGTTGTCGAGCCCGACGCGGTCGCGATGCTGCCCAAGCTCGTGCGCCACTACGGCGAGCCCTTCGGCGACCACTCGGCGCTGCCCTGCTTCTACCTCGCCCAGCTCGCCGGCGAGCACGTGACCGTCGCCCTCAACGGCGACGGCGGCGACGAGAGCTTCGCCGGCTACCAGCGCTACAGCTCGAACGTGCTCGCCGCGCGGCTGGAACGCATGCCCGCCTCGCTGCGGCACTCGCTCTCCGCGGCCGCGGGGAGAATCGGGGGAAGCTCCGACCCCGGCGCCTGGCGCAGTCGCGCCCAGCGCTTCGGGACCCGCCTCGCCGGCGACCGTCACGAGCGCTATCTCCGCCAGGTGAGCGTCTTCGACGACGACCGGCGCAGAGCGCTCTATACGCCCGAGTTCGCGCAGCTGGTCGGCGATGCCGACGCGGACGAGCTCATGCTCGAGCCGTGGCGCGAAGCAAGCGGTGCCGAGCTCCTCGACCAGCTGCTCGAGGTCGACGCCACCGTCTACCTTCCCGGCGACCTGCTGGCAAAGATCGACATCGCGACCATGGCGTTCTCGCTGGAGGCGCGCTCGCCGCTGCTCGACCACGAGCTGATGGAGTTGGCGGCATCGATCCCCGTCGAGCACAAGGCAAGCGGCGGCCAGCGCAAGATCGGGCTGAAGAGGGCGCTGCGGGGCTGGCTCCCCGACACGATCCTCGACGGCCGCAAGCAGGGGTTCCAGCTCCCGGTCGGCAACTGGCTGCGGGCCGACCTGGCGCCGTTCGCCCGCGAAGTCCTGCTCGACCGGCAGAGCACCGGGCGCGGTTGGACGCGAGCAGTCGAGGTCGAGACGCTGATCGATCAGCACGTAGCCGGGTCCGCCGACCATAGCGACAGGCTGTGGTCGCTCTTGGTGCTCGAGCTCTGGGCCGACTCCCTCACCGACACGGCGCCCGAGCCCGAGGCAGTCCTCGCAGCGGGTGCGACTTCCGCGGGGGCACCATGACTTCGCAACCCGACCTCTCGGTCATCGTCGTCACGCACAACGGGCGCGAGATGGCAGTTCAAACTCTACGTTCGGCACAGGAGTCCACGGGAACCGCATCTGTGGAGTGGCTGGTCGTAGATGCGGGTTCGACCGACGGGACGCCCGACGCGATCGAGCGGGAGTTCGACCGGGTACGTGTGTTCCGCCGCGACAACCGTGGATTCGCCGCCTCCAACAACGTCGCCCTAGCAGAAGCGAGGGGACGCTACGTACTGCTCCTCAACCCCGACGTCGAGATTCGCGACGGGACCCTCGGCGAGCTCGTCGCAGCGATGGACTCCCGTCCCGGGCTCGGGCTGGCGAGCGTCATTCAGCGCGATAGCGAGGGTGGACTCCAGACTTCGATCAGGCGCTTCCCCTCCCCTCTTAGAAGCCTGGGCGAGGCTCTGTTCGCCGCCTACTGGCCGGTGCTTCGAACGTACCAGGAGCTGGAGACCCGAGACGAACGGTACGAACAGGAGGGCAACGCCGACTGGTTGGTCGGTGCCTTCCTGATTGCCCGCCGCGAGGCGGCGCGGGCGGTGGGGCCCATGGACGAGCGCTTCTTTCTGTATTCCGAGGAGATCGACTGGTGCTACCGCTTCTGGCAGGCAGGGTGGCCGGTAGCCCACCTACCGGTGATGACGATCACCCACCACACCGGTGATCGCACGCGCAGCGACCTGATGGCTCAGCTGAGTCATTCGCGCCTCCTCTTTGTAGAGAAGCACTACGGCTGGGCCAAAAAGTTGGGAATTCGTACTACTCTAGCTCTAGGTCACGCGATCCGAATCGCCGTCTTCACGGTCGCTTCAAAGCTCCGAAGCGGCCAACGCGAGCGCGAGCGCGTCCGTGTCGAGAGGGCCGGTTTACAGGTGATCCTGGGCCGCGCAGCACCGCCTCTGGGGCCGTATTCGCGGCCAACATCGTCTTGAAGACCGTCGTTTCGAGACCTTCAAGGCGTTGACATAACATCTGCGATTCCGGGTAGCTTCTCGCTGGTGCCAGACACCGCGGCGCCCCAGTTCAGACACCTGTCCAGACGGAAGACTTTTCCTACCCAAAGACAGACTCCCACCGATAGGGCACGCCATGACTAACTTTCCGGTCTCAGCAAGAACCCGCCAAACCATTCCCGGCATCTTCATTGCTGCAGTCATCGCGCTTCTCGCCGGCGTACAGGCAACGCCCGCAGTCGCAAAGTCCCCCATTAAGGCCGTCCTCCAGGGACCAGTGGGCACTCAGCCCGCTGCCCGCGAGCACGTCGTTACCCAGAGAAGGACCCGCGCGCTCGACAGCGATGGCGACGGTCTCTCCAACGTGACCGAGCTGCGGCGCACCAGGACCAACCCACGCAAAGCCGACACCGATGGCGACGGCCTCTCGGATTGGACCGAGGTCAAGCGCACCCTGACCAACCCGCGCAAGATCGACAGCGACGGCGACGGCGTCAGTGACGGCCAGGAGATCCTCGCCGGCACGGATCCCTGGGACCCGAACAGCTTCCCCGGCCCCGCGCAGCCGCCGGTCGACCCGGGCCACCCCGTTCTTCCAGGCAATCCCACTCCGCCACCCCCCGAAGGTGAAGAAGAAGAACCGGAAACCGTCGAACCGACGCCGCCGTTGGACACCACGCCTCCCAACACCAGCATCACCTCTTCCCCCCCGGCGACGACGACCAGCACCTCGGCCAGCTTCTCGTTCAGCTCGACCGAGGCCGGCACCTTCCAGTGCAAGCTCGACGCGGGGGCGTTCGGCTCGTGCACCTCGCCGAAGCCCTATTCGGGGCTCTCGGTCGGGTCCCACACCTTCTCGGTGCGTGCCACCGACGCGGCGGGGAACACCGATCCCACTCCGGCGACGAAAGCCTGGACGGTGGAAAGCTCACCTACTCCGCCCGACACCACGCCGCCCAATACGACGCTCATGTCCAAACCAGGGGACCCCACGGCCGCCACCTCGGCCAGCTTTACGTTCAAATCGAGCGAGACCAGCTCCAGCTTCGAATGCGAGCTCGATGGGGCCCCGTTCGCCGCTTGCGGCTCGTCGCAGTCCTACTCGGGGCTCGCGGTCGGTGATCACAGCTTCGAGGTGCGGGCCACCGACGGGGCGGGGAACGTCGACCCCACTCCGGCGAGTTGGGGCTGGACGGTAGAAGCCGCAGCGCCACCACCGCCGCCGCCACCGCCGGGATGCGTCGCCGGCGCGACCCAGGCAACCACCGCAGCCCAGGTTCGCTCTGCCGTCCAGGGGAATCACAGCGTCTGCGTCACCGCCGATGTCGGCGACGTCAACCTCGAAGGGCTCGGGTCAAAGCCCGTCATCATCTCAGCCAACGGCGGATCGATGGGGTTCATCAACATCAATAACACCACGAATCTGACCATCCGCAGCGCCCGGTTCCGCTCGACGGAACTGTGGGATGCGAACGGGACCACGATCGAAGGCTGCGTCATCGGCGGCACGCCGGCAAACCGGACCTCGGACAACCTGATCAACGTCAACGTCTCCGACGATGTGACGATCAAGAACAACGAAATGGGTTGGACCATCACCAGCGGCACCACCACCGGTTACGGCATCCGCTCCCCCGGCAACGAACTGGGCTACAACGACCGCCTGCACATCGAAGGCAACTACATCAACCACATCGCCGCCGACGCGATCCAGGGCCTGGGCAACCGCGCCGCGGATGTCGTCATCGACCGCAACCGGATCGACTACGTCGCCAAGAACCCGGGTTCGGACGAACACTCCGACGGGATGCAGATCATCAACCACGGCGTCAACACGCAGATCACTAACAACTGGATCAGCCACGAGGGCTTCTACACCGAAGGGCAGCCGAACGGCTCCTCCGGAACGCTCTACATCCACGGCGACGAAAACGGCAACCAGGGGGGGCTGTTGATCGAAAACAACCTCTTCTCGGACTCCGAGGGCCGGGTCGAGATAACCGGCTTGGGCACCGGCGGCACCACGATGTCGAACATAACGATCCGCCGCAACACCTTCTCGAACCTGGGGCTCGGCTACACCGGCTTCCCCGGCCTGCGCTGGGCTGCGACGAGCGGCTCGAACAACGTGATCGAACGCAACGTCGCCGTCGACCCGGATGGCGGTTTCGCGCAGAACGGCTCGGCAAGTATCGCGACGTTCAGCTCGAACCTCTGGGGCCAGCCGTCCCTGGTCACGCTGGACTCGCAGGGCAATTGCGCCTCGGCCAACTGCAACCCCGCAGGCCAGGAAGCGATCGGCTACCGCAAGCCCTCAGGCGTTAGCTGGTAGAGGGGCCGCCCCCGCACCCGCCCGCCGGCGAACGGATTCGCGCTTGTCGGCGGGCACTTCCACGCAGGCGGCACAGGTGCACATCGCCGCCATGAAGAGGAACAGATACGGCGCCTCCGAGAAGCTGAGGATGTCGTAGAGGGCCGCCGCGATCCCGAACGCCAGACAACCAGCCCCGGCTGCCAGGGCCGGGGGGCCGCGCAAGGGATGGTCGGACCGCAATACGGAGCGCACCACTAGCAGCGGCGTGATGATCAGCGCCAGAAAGGCAAGCAGGCCGAGCGCGCCCACCTGGTACACCTCGCCGAGATACTCGTTGTCGAAGATCCGGTAGGTGTCGACGCGCGCCGGATCGAGGGTCCCGTACCCCCGCCCCAGGATCGGGTTGCTGAGCAGATCGGGGACGACCGCCGGGTAATCGGAGGTGCGCCCGAGGGTCGAGTCCTGATTCTGAGCGCCGCTCAGCTCATGGACGGAGCTGAAGCTGCCGCCGGAGGCCAGGAGCCCGAAGACGAGCGCGACGATGCCAAAGGGTGCGAGGCGGAGGAACTGGCGCGGTCGCATCGCGAACAGCGCGAGAAGAGCGAAGGCCGGCACCACCGCGCCCGATTTGCGCTGGGTGACCAGGGCGCCGACGATGATCATGCAGGCGGCAAGGCCCCAGAGGATGCGGCGGCGCGCGTCGGGCGCGACCGCCGCCAGCACCACCGCAAACGGCAGCGCCATACCGAGGATCGAGGCGACTGAGAGCGCGTGCGCAGTGGGCCCGGTAATCAACGGGCGCGCCGATGCAGTCGGATCGGGGTTGACGTCGGTCGGCGCCGGATCGACGGTCGCCACCGGCGAGAACACGGTGGTCGCCGTTTCGTAGAAGACGTTGTAGCCGGTTTTCTGCTCGTAGGTGGTGCCTATGGCGGTGAGCACCGCAAGGATCACGATCAGGGCCCCGAACCTGCGCAGCTCGACCACCCGCAGGGTCAGGGTGACGATTGCGAAGATCGCCACCAGGGCGACCAGCAGGGCGACCTTTTTCTGCGCGACATCCCATTCGCCCAGGTTGGTTATCCGGCCGACGTTGACGGCGATGCTGGCGATCGCGACGAACACGAAGACGATCATCCCGGCCGCCCAGCCGCGCGATCGCCACTGCCTGACCCGCTGCCCGCGGCCAAGCAGCCCGCCGATCGCCCAGGTCGCGACGATCATCGCGACGAAGAAGCGATCGAGGTCGGCATCGACGGGCAGATTCACCTTGAAGTGGATCGCTTCGAAGGGGACGAGGAAGATCATCGCGAGGAACCCCGCGATCAACCAAGGCAGGGGCCGCCTGGTGTGGGGCCATGCGTCCTCCGTGGGCACCGCGTCGCCCCGCCGCGGCATCTCTGCCTCCATCTCAGCGGGTCCGCTCGCGTTCGGGGCGCGGACGGAGGGCGCCGGCGCCATTTCGGGAGAGGCCGTTCTCACCCTTCCCCACGCTGCCGTTCGAGCGCGGATCCTCGACATCGCCGGCCTCCCGCCAGCCGCGCGCGATCGTCTGCGCGGGGATCAGCAACATGCACCAGCCGACCAAGACGACGATGAAGACGAGGGTGGCGATCTGCAAGCTCGCTCCCTTGTTGACGATGCCTCCGGTCGCATTGCCGAGCTGGCGGATCTCCACCCTGCTGTCGGGCGGGGTGTGCTGCTGCGTCTGCAACCGGTCTATATAGGTGCGAAGCGCGGCGGGTGCCGCCGCCGCCAAAGCGACAGCCTCGTCCTGGGTGGGCGCCTGGGCGAAGACCGAGACGATCGGCAGGGCGGGGTTGTTTTCAAACCGCAACCGGTAGACAGCCCCCTCGCCGATGATCTGCGAGCTCCGTTTCTCGGCGGTCGGTTCCTGCTGGGACAGCGGCAGGTTGAGGTCGTAGGGCCCCCGCGCCTCGATCGCGTCGAAGGGCAGCTTGGCTTCGCGGGCGATCAGGGCCACCGCCACCGGGCTGGCCAGGAAGCGGGCGAAGACACCGGCCCTTGCGTCGAGCGGTTCGAGCTCGCTGTTGAGATCGGCAAACGCCGAGCCCGGAGTGTCGACGAGGATCTGGGTGGATGCCGCCGCGAAGACGTTCGTGCGGCTCTTCATCGACGGGGGAAACAGTCCCACCTGGTAGACGCTGAGCAGCGCCGCGACGAGCGCGATCAGCGCTCCGAGGACGAGGAGACGCCGCCGGTGCCAGAGGATCTTCAGGGTTCGCGCCAGCTCCATGGCCGCTATTCCGCGCTCAGGGTTCCCGCTGCCCGATCCGGGCCGCCTCGAGGTCGCCGCCGTCTACTTCGCCTTCGCGGCCGGCGGGAAGGTGCAGGACCTCAGGGGCCTGCGCCGCTTCGTCTCCAGGGCCAAGGGGGCGTGCATCGGGCTCTACCGCCCGCCAGGCGGTCACGAACCGCGGTATCCCCAGGATCAGCAGGATGAGGATCGTCAGGACGACGACGAAGAGGATCAGGGCGATCTTCTTGCCCATCGCATCGTCGACGAGAGCCGCCTGGGCCGGCCCCAGCTCGCGGAACTCGACCCGTTTTCCGGGTGGCGTGCCCTGCTGCGCCTGGATCGCCTCGACCTCGGCTCGAATCGCAGCCGGCGCCGCGGCCGCCAGGGACAGGGCCTCGGGAACCGTCGGGGCGCGGGTCACGACCCTGAGGATCGGCAGCGATTCGGTCTGCGTTACGGCGATGCCGTAGGGAAGGGGCTGCGCCGGCGGCTGTTCCGCGCCGGGGACCTCGCCGGGAAAGGGCACCGGACCGGCGGCTTCGATCTGCTTGACGGGGATGTCATTTGCCTTGGCAATGCGGCCGATCACGTTGCCGCCGGTCATCAGTCGCGCGAACACACCGGCGCGCGCCGTCAAGCCGGTCAGGTCGCGATGGGCATCTGCGATCGGCGAGCGGGCCGAGTCGACCAGGAGTTCGATCGAACCCTGAGCGTCGACGTGGTTGCGCTTGGAGATCGACGGTGGAAGGAAGCTCACCTGAAACACCGCGAGGGTCGATACCGCGGCCGCGAGGAAGATCGACAGGACCACGAGGGCCCGACGGCGGCGCAGCTCCTTCAGGATGAGAATCAGGTTCAAGTCGTCTCCACGGTCAGCAAGCCACGATGTAGCCGGACAGTCTCAATAGAACGGGCAGGCCCGCGGAGAACTTCTGCTTTCAGAGCACCCTCTCGGCTCGCTGGGCCGTCCACCGTTTTTCCTCCTCTCTACGCACACCGCGGTGAAAGTCCGCGAACCACGACTCGTTTATCGGTTGATGAACCTCGACCACGCAATCGAGACCCTGGTCGTCGGGTACGGCTACTGGGGCCCCAACATCGTCCGCAACGTCGCCGAGCGACCGGAGTTCCGCCTCAACGGCCTCTGCGAGCGCGACGAGAGCCGCGTGGAGGACTTCCGCCAGCGGCATCCAGGAGTTCGCTGCGAGCGCGACCTCGACACCGCCTTGGCCGATCCCAACTTGGAAGCCGTGGCGATCGCGACCCCGCCTCATACTCACTACAGCCTCGTCAGTCGCGCCCTCGAAGCCGGCAAGCACGTACTGGTCGAGAAGCCGCTCGCGCGCACCGCCGACGAGGCCGCGCGGCTGATCGCGCTCGCCGACGAGCTCGGACTGGTGCTGATGCCGGGACACACCTTCCTCTACAGCCCCTCGGTGAACAAGGTCCGCAACCTGATCGAGGAAGACGTGCTCGGTGAGATCTACTTCGTCACCTCGTCGCGGATGAACCTCGGCCTTTACCAGCAGGATGGTGTGGTGCTCGACCTGGCGCCCCACGACCTCTCGATCCTGCTCCACTGGCTCGCTCGCCCGCTGGTCGAGGTGACCGCCAACGGCCGCAGCGTCTTCCAAGAGGGAGTTCACGAGACGGCCTTCCTGACCCTGCGCTTCGAGGGCGGTGCCCAGGCAAATGTCCAGGTTTCCTGGCAGGCGCCGCGCAAGATGCGCCAGATGGTGGTCGTCGGCAGCCAGCGAATGGTCCAGTACGAGGACACGTCAGCCGACGCCCCGGTACGGATCTACGACCGCGGGTTGGATTTTGCCGAGCCACCGGCCAACTTCGGCGAGTATCGCCTTACCTACCGCACGGGCGACATGGTCGCCCCCCAGATCGAAGCGGCAGAGCCACTCGGCCTGGAGTTGAGGGATTTCGCCTCGGCCATTCTCGAGGGAACCACTCCCGTCTCGAACTCGCGCCTCGGGCTCGAGGTCGTGCTCGGCCTCGAGGCACTGGAGCGCTCGCTGCACGGGCGCGGCGAGCCCGTCCCGGTTCGCTCGGCCGACGAAGTACTGGCCGCCAGCCGTCAGCGCGAGCTGGCCGCAAGCTGAGCAGCTCGGACTCCGGTATCAGCGCAGGCTGCCGGCCTCAGCGCAAGAGGGCTTCGTGCTCGGAAGCCACATCCAGCTCGGCGAGGTAGAGGAGCACGGCGTGGGCCGCGATCTGCTCAACCGAGACTCCGTCGGACTCTCGCGCCTCGCGCTCCAGCGCCGCCTGGATCTCCGGATCGATGGTCAGCTCCAGATCGGCTCCCGAGCCTAGACCGACCCCCGAGAGGGCCACTGAAGACTCGCCGAGGGAGCGGGGGAACGCTTCCGCTCTCCGCTCAGCGGACCCCTTGTTCTCCATGTAATGGCGGAGCGCAGCCTGCACGCCGGCAGCCGTGTCGACACCCAATAAGGCCTTGATTCCACTGCAAGCGAATGTGCCGAGTACGAGCTTCACGGTTGCCCTTCCAAGTTAAGAACTACCCGGAGATGCAAGATTTTCACTTCTTCGCCCAGAATCCTCCTAAGTTCAGACCTCCATTTTTTAGTACTTGAGAGCAAGAATGAAATTTGGACGAATGTCGGGTATTGACAATGGACCAATTGCCATCAATGCTCCTCACTCGTTTTCGCAAAACACAGCGGAAATCGCGGAGTGCGATTACGCGTTTTGGGCTAGCTGCCCGGCCCATAGGGCGGACACTCAGCCTCAATCAAGTCGAACAGCCTGGAGGAAAAGTGACCAGTCTTCAACCGAAATCGAGCCAGGGAAGTTCCATTGGACTGCCCAGCCGTACAGTGAGGCGGCTCCGGTTGGAGGGGACCGCCGAGGAGTCCGACGGCCGTTTGGTTCAGGACGCCGTGGCGCACGCCAAGGCCGGAGACCCCGAGGGCCTGCACTTTCTCTACCTGCGTTACGCACCCGACGTGCAGCGGTACGTGAACAGTGTCGTCCACGACCAGCACGAGGCCGAAGACATCACCCAGAACGTGTTTGCCAAGCTGATCAAGACGATCGGAAAATACGAGCAGCGAGAGGTTCCCTTCACCGCCTGGATCCTGCGCGTCGCCCGTAACGCCGCGCTCGACCACATGCGCTCGCGGCGTGCGATCCCAACCGAGGACGTCCGGGTCACCGACACCGGCCAGGCCCAGGTCGGCATCGATCGCAGTCAGGCCCTGCGCGAGGCGCTCGAGGATCTGCCCGAGGACCAGCGCGAAGTGCTCGTCCTGCGACACATCGTGGGCCTCTCCCCGGTCGAGATCGCGACGACCCTCGACAAGACCGAGAGCTCGGTGCACGGCCTCCATCACCGAGGCCGGCGCACGCTCCAGACGAGCCTCGCAGCGCTCGGTGCCGCACCCGTCGTCGCCGCGTCCTTCGCCTAGAGTTGATTCCAGGACCCTATGCGGGCAGAGAAGCCTGGCCGGTCCGCGGTCGAATTGACACCCCAAGAGCCTTGCTCTTGGGGTGAATGATGGGCGCGGCCTACGGCCGCGCTATCGCCAGATTGCATAGGCCGCTTCGCGACATTCGTCCGCGGACCGGCCAGGCTTCTCTGCCTCGACACGCCCCCGGAATGGCCGAGATTGCAGCGCGGCCTCAGAGTTCTCGAGCTTCAGGCCGAGGCGCGCCTCAGAGGCAGAGCTTCTCGAAGCTCGGTGTGCTTCGTGGGGATGGCGGGTGCGCCTCTGCAGGAATGTCGCGAAGCGGCGGCAATGCAATCCGGTCTCTGCGCGGCGAAGCCGCGCACCGAATTCACCCAAGAGCTTCGCTCTTGGGTGTCAATTCCTGCAGAGGCGCACCCGCCATCCCTACCTAGCCCGCCGAGAAGTCGTGGGGTCGATCGTCTGGCGCCGTACTCCGGTCTGAGTGTGCCTCAGGCTCCTTCGCTCTCCAGATCGCCGGCTATATGCTGAGTGAGCCGTCCGGCGCTCAACTCGGCCACGTAGTAGAGCGCCGCGTGGCTGGTCAATCGCGACACCAGGACCCCCTG
The DNA here is from genome assembly GCA_963770315.1 of uncultured Solirubrobacterales bacterium. Lineage (GTDB taxonomy): Bacteria > Actinomycetota > Thermoleophilia > Solirubrobacterales > 70-9 > VRUE01. Next base: position 677,116 of record CAVYPC010000002.1, on the reverse strand, counting down.
CCTGGCGGCCTCGCGCTCCAGCGCCCGCCACAGATCCTGCTCGATGTCGATCTCGAGCTTCACCTCGACGATCTTCCCTGTCCCAGAGAGAAATCCGGGATAGGGCCATCCCGGCCGATCTGAGCCCTTGTCATTCAAGTAGAGGCGAATCGCGCCGATCAGCATGCTCGCGAGGTCGGCCCCCGAGCCCCTCTTCTTCTCGCCGGCTAGAGCCGCCAGCGCAAACTCCCCAAGGTAGACGAACCGCTTCATCGGACCCGTTCAACAACGTATACCAATGGCAACGCCGGCACTTGCGGCGAACGGCCGCAGCCCCCTCAGTGAGCTTTTTTCAGGCGGGAGCGCTGCTCTTGACGTTCGACCACCTGGGCGACGAGCTTCTTCACGTTGGAGTCCCCGGTGGCCTTGATGTGACCGGTCTCGACCGCCTTGCGGTAGCCCTTCAGGGTTCCCCGCTCGGCCAGCTCGTTGAACTGGGGCCGGTCGACCTGGACGAGGACGCGCTCGTCCTGGGCCAGATCCTTGCTGATCTTCGGCCCAGGCAGCTCGACCCGGTAGAGCTGGATGTCCCCCCTGCCCCGCAGCTCCAGCCCGAAGACGAGTTTCAGCTTCTGCAGCGCCGGAACTTCGGCCTGGAAGCGCTCAATCGCGGTCCGGATCAGGTCGGGGGTGGATGCCACCTAGATCTTGTACCTCTGCAAGAGCTTCTTGCCGATCACCACGCGCTGGATCTCCGAGGTTCCCTCGCCGATCAGAAGCAGCGGCGCGTCGCGGTAGAGGCGCTCGATCTCGTACTCCTTCGAGTAGCCGTAGCCGCCGTGGATGCGAAAGCACTCCTCGACGCACTCCTTGCCGGTCTCCGAAGCGAGCAGCTTCGCCATCCCCGCCTCGAGGTCCGAGCGCGCGCCGGCGTCCTTCATGCGCGCGGCTTTGCGGGTGAGGAGGCGGGCGGCCTCGACCTTCGTCGCCATATCTGCGAGCTTGAACTGGATCGCCTGGTGCTGGGCGATCGGCTTGCCGAAGGTCTTGCGCTCCTGGCTGTAGCGCAGGGCGAGCTCCAGCGCCCGCTGCGCGATGCCGACGCCGCGGGCGGCGACGTTGACCCGGCCGACCTCGAGCGCGTCCATCATCTGCACGAAGCCCTGCCCGACTCCGGCCTCCTCGCCGCCCAGCACCCGCCCGGGCGGGCAACGGTAGCCGTCATAGACCAGCTCGGTCGACTCGACGCCCTTGTAGCCCATCTTCTTGATCTTGGGCGGGACGGTCAGTCCGGCGAAATCGCCCTCGTTTACTTCCACCCAGGGCTCCTTCTCGGTGATGAAGCAGGTCATCCCCTTGTATGGAGGGTCGGCCTTGGGATCGGTCTTCATCAGCACGAAGACGACGCTCGACCCAAGCCCGTTGGTCACCCACATCTTCTGGCCGTTCAGCTCCCACTTGCCGTCCTCGCCGCGCTTGGCGGTCGACTTGATGCCCTGGACGTCGGAGCCGACCTCGGGCTCCGAGAGCGAGAAAGCGGCGCGGATCTCGCCGGTGGCCATCTTCGGCAGGAAGTAATCCTTCTGCTCGTCGGTGCCGAACTTCATCAGCAGATAGGAGCCGATGAAGTGGGTGTTGACGACGCCGGAGATCGAGATCCAGCCGCGCGAGAGCTCCTCGACGATCATCGCGTAGGTGGTCAGGTCGAGCCCCATGCCGCCGTACTCCTCGGGGATCGTCACCCCGAACAGGCCGAGCTCCTTCATCTGCTCGACGATCGGCTCCGGGAATGAGTCCTCGTGGTCGTAGTGCTCGGCGTTGGGGATGATCTGCTCGTCGGCAAACTGACGCACCATCTCGGTGATGTCGCGCTGGATGTCGGTCTGCTCGGTGAAGGCGGCGGTCTCTACGGCCATGGCTCCTAGCTCGTGTTCGGGGGCGGAGGTCGGCGGCGGATCTCAGATCCGGCGCCTCGGGAAGGATATCGACGCGATGCAGGCGGGCCCGGTTGGCACAATGCCCGGTGTGCACAGTTCGCCGAGGCCGGATCCACAGAAGGGCATCTTCGAGACGCTGCTCGTCGTCGACGGCCACCCGGTCGAGCTGGACGCCCATCTCGCCCGGCTCGCCGCCAGCATCGAGACGCTGTACGGCGCTGCCGCGGCGAGCGATCCACGCGAGGAAATCGTCGAGCGCGCTCGCGGCCTGGAGCTGGGGCGCCTGCGGGCGACGCTCGCCCCGGGCGCCGATGGCCGGCTCGAGACCGAGATCGTCACCGCCGAAGTCGACCCCGCTGTGGTCTTTCCCGGCTTGGAGCATGCCGTTAGCGTCCATACCCTCCTGCTCGAGGGAGGGCTCGGCGCCCACAAGTGGGTCGACCGCTCCCTGATCGAAGAAACCGAAGCGAGATTGCCGGCGAACGCTGTAGCGGTGCTGGTCGACCACGGTGGCGCGGTGCTGGAGGGGCTGCGCGCGAACGTGTTCGCGGTGAACGGGGAGACGCTCTCCACACCCCCCGCCGACGGCCGCATCCTGCCCGGCATCGCACGCAGCCGCGTGGCCAATGCGGCGGACGCGGCGGGGCTGGCGGTCCGCGAGACCGAGCTCACGGTCGGCGACCTGATGACGGCAGACGAGGTCTTCCTGGCCGGGTCGGTGCGCGGGGTCGAGCCGGTTCGGGCGATCGACGGCGTCGAGCTTGCCCTCCGCAACGATGCCGGCAACCGGATCGGGGCAGAGTTGAGACGCGCCTGGATGCCCAATCGAGCAAGTGTTCACTAGGTCGCCGCTGAGGCTGCTGCTCTTCGGGGACAGTGAGCTGGCAAGCAGCGTCGAGTTGCTTCGCGCCGCGCTGGACGTCGCCTCGAGACGCTCCGACATCGAGGTCGCCGGGATCGTCGATGCCGCCAAGCACGCCCCATCGGCACAGCAGCTGCCTCGAGTTCTTGCAGGCAAAGCCGCGCGCCGAGCCTTCAACCCGCTGACCTTCTCCCAGATCGCCGATCGGCCTCCCCTGCTCGCAACTTGTGCCAGCTTCGCCCGGCGCCATCGGGTTCCGCTGCTGAGGCCACAGGGCCCAACCGTCAACGATCCGGGCCTCGCCAGAGCCCTGCAATCGTCCCTACGGCCCGATGCGTCGATCGTATTGATGGTCGGGCAGGTATTCAGCCCTCCTCTGCTGGCCGCCTGCGGAGCTGCAGTGAACTACCACGCCGGGTCGCTGCCGGGCTACCGGGGCGTGGGCTCGACCGCGTGGAGCGTCTACAACGGCGACCCCCGTTCGGGCTTCGTCTACAACCACCTCCGCGACGAGCTGGATGAGGGACCTGTCCTTCTGCAGGGCTCGGTTGCGGTACCGCCCGAGGCCACGGCTGCGCAGGTTGAACGAGCAAAGACCAAGAGAGCATCCGCCCATATCGGCGAGGCGATGGATCTGCTCGTTACGGGCGCGCCCGGCAACGATCAGCGCGGCGAGGCGGCGATGTTCACGCGGGCCGATCTGGCGGCGATCCGCGCCGTCGGCAACCCGGCGACGCTCACCTGGACGGAGCTCCAACGGAGGTTGCGGTCCTTCGAACAGATCGAGCTGCATCTACGCGGTGAGCACTGGACGGTGACGCGTATTTGCCGCCTTCGGGAATGTCGACGCCGTCACCACCTTGCTTTCACCACCGCCGACGGCGTTGCGGCGGAGCCAACTAGGTTTAAGCATCTGCCGCTATCGATCTACCAAATGCGCAGCTCGCTCGAGCGGCGCAGCTGAGCCCGCTTTAGAGCTGGGACAGCTCAGACAGAGAGCGGCAGGCGCTGCAAACGCTGCAGACGCTCCGCCACCCGGTCGGCGCGAGCGGTGAAATCGCCCATAGCGGCGTCCTCGGTGCCAGCTGGCGAGCTCGCCCACGCTCCGTTGCGGTTCATCGTGGCGCTCGCGCGCTCGGCGAGCTCAGCCGCGCGGCGCGCCTGGTCCGCGGCATCCAGGGCGGCTGCCCCGACCGTCATCACCGCCGCCTCGGAAGCACGGGCGGTGGCCAGGGCCTCGTCGATCCTCTCCACCAGCTCGCCCAGAAGGGGCGGCCGGGAGCGCTCCGACAGGCGCCAATCCGCAGCGCTGTCGCGTTCGTAGTCATCCATCCCTCAGTGTTTACGGCGGCGAGCCGCAAATCCCTGCGATCGGAGAGCCGGCGAAGCGAGGCGGGCTACGGAACCGGCTGTACGTCGCCCCTCGCGGCGAGGCGCAGCGCTTCGCCGGGAACGGGGCTGTAGACCTCGATCTGCAAGTTAGCCCCACGGTAGGCGAGGTGGGCGTTGTCGGGGGAGCTGGGGTCGATCAAGAGGACCGCGCCGTCATCGGTCTTGGCGAGCTTGGCTCCGGACTGTTCGCCTGCGGCTTTCCGCAGCGCGGCGACGCCGTTGTCGGTCGGGTAGGTGGCCACCGTGATGAACTTCGCCCGTTCGTCCCCGGCCTCGGCGCCGCCGGTGAGGTAGCGGATGTAGACGGGCCCAGAGGTGGAATCGGTCAGCTCATAGGTATCGTCGCGCCGCTCGCCGAGCCAGTAGACCGGCTTGCCCCGCTCGGCGGCGAATTCGGAGAGCTGCGTCGCCGTAACCGCCTCGGGTTCGCCTTCCGCAGGCGTGGACGAAGAGCTGTCGTCGCGGGTCAGCCAGACGACGACCATCGCGATCAGCGCGACGGAGAGGACGACGAGGAGGATGGTCAGCCAGCGGCGGGTCATGAAAAGGGTGGCGGAACCCTATCTATGCCAACGGCGGCGCCGCTCCGATTGGGAACGGCGCCGCCAGTTGACTCAGTCGGCCTGTGCGTTCGAGGGCTAGCTGCCCACGTTGGCGCAGATCACGTACGCGGTGACCGACCAGGTCCCCACGTTGTTCCTGTCGTCGCTGACCGCCGACACGCTCCAGACCGTGTCGGAAGTGGCGCGATTCTGCGTCACCGTCACCTCAGCGGGGTTGTTGCTGCTGCTGACCGAGCCAGCGTTAACTTGGTAACCGCCTCCTACGATCTTGCGGCCGCCGGTGCAGGTGACGGTCGTGCTCGCGGTTTCCGGGTTGCTGCCGCTGCCAGAGGCATTCGCAGAGGTGCTTTCAAGCCGGAGGTATCCGGTCGCGCCGTTCGGGCCGGCGGGGCCTTCTTTCCCTTCTTTTCCTTCTTTACCTTCCAGGCCCTGAATGCCCTGTTTGCCTTCTTTACCTTCTTTGCCTTCCGGGCCCTGAATACCCTGTTTCCCTTCTTTTCCTTCTTTACCTTCCAGGCCCTGAATGCCTTCTTTGCCTTCTTTGCCTTCTTTGCCTTCTTTGCCTTCTTTGCCTTCTTTGCCTTCCGGGCCCGGAGCGCCGGGGGCGCCGTCTTTGCCGTCGGTGCCGTCGGTGCCGTCGGTGCCGTCGGTGCCGTTGGTCCCGTCCTGCCCGTCTTCTCCGGCTTTGCCCTGCGGGCCGATCAGCGACGTGGCAGTGCTCCAGGTTGAGCCCAGCTTCGGGCCGTAGATGTCGTAGGTGTCGGTGTCGATGTAGAAGTCGCCGTCGGAGCCTTCACCCGGATCGGGCGCGCCCGATCCGCTCAGGACCGTGCGGCCATCCGCGCCGTCCACTCCATCGGTTCCGTCTTGACCGTCGATGCCGTTGACACCGTCTTTACCGTCGGCGCCAGCCGGACCCTGAACCCCGGGGGGGCCCTGCGCGCCGTCTTTGCCGTCGATGCCGTCTTTGCCGTCGAGACCGTTGGTCCCGTCCTTACCGGCTGCGCCGTCTTTACCGTCAGCGCCCTTTTCGCCGTCTTTGCCGTTGGCGCCGTCTTTGCCGTCGATGCCGTCTTTGCCGGCTGCGCCGTCTTTGCCGTCAGCACCTTTTTCGCCATCTTTGCCATTGGCGCCGTCTAGACCGTTAGCACCGTCTTTGCCGTCGATGCCGTCTTTGCCCGCGGCACCATCTTTGCCGTCGATGCCGTTGGCGCCGTCTTTTCCATCGATGCCGTTGACTCCGTCTTTGCCGTCGGCGCCCTTTTCACCGTCTTTGCCGTTGGCACCGTCGAGGCCGTTGGCGCCGTCTTTGCCGTCGATGCCGTCTTTACCGGCTGCGCCGTCTTTGCCGTCGATGCCGTTGGTGCCGTCTTTGCCGTCGGCACCGGCCGGGCCCTGGACCCCCGGGGGACCCTGAGCGCCGTCTTTACCGTCAGCGCCCTTTTCGCCATCTTTGCCATTGGCGCCGTCTAGACCGTTAGCACCGTCTTTTCCATCGATGCCGTCTTTGCCCGCGGCACCATCTTTGCCGTCGAGACCGTTTTTGCCATCGATGCCATTGGCGCCGTCTTTGCCGTCGAGGCCGTCTTTACCGTTGGCTCCGTCGACGCCGTCTTTGCCGTCAGCACCTTTTTCTCCGTCTTGACCGTTGGCGCCGTCTTTGCCGTCGATTCCATCTTTGCCGGCTGCGCCGTCTTTGCCGTCGATGCCGTTGGTGCCGTCTTTACCGTCAACGCCCTTTTCGCCGTCTTTGCCGTTGGCACCGTCGAGGCCGTTGGCACCGTCTTTGCCGTCGATGCCGTCTTTACCGGCTGCGCCGTCTTTGCCGTCGATGCCGTTGGTGCCGTCTTTACCGTCAACGCCATCCTTGCCATCGGCGCCATCCTGCCCGTTCTCACCGGCAGGACCCTGCAGGCCCGGCAGCCCCTGGTCGCCCTTATCGCCCTTTGCCCCTGACACGCCGGGGTCACCCTTGTCGCCCTGAACGCCCTGGGAACCCGCAATACCCGGGTCGCCCTTGTCGCCCTTGGTCCCCTGAATGCCCTGGGTTCCCTGGTCGCCCTTCTCACCCTTGTCGCCCTTAGCGCCTTGCGGCCCGGCGGGGCCGGGTTCGGCGCTGCTTTCCTGAATGCCCAATACGCCCTGCTGGTCCGGACTGCTGACCACCTGGACGCGAAGCTCATTGCTCTTGCATTTCAGCTTGTCTTGGACAAAGCGAACGCTGCCCTTGTCGGGCCCGCTCTTCGTGATGCAGAGATTGATCGTGGTCAGCGACCCTTTCTGAGCCGCTTGCGCGGAAGCCGAAACGGCGAGCAGACCGGCGAAGGCCAGACATGCCGCGAGGGCAAGAGCCAGCCAGCGAACCTGGGGCAGTGGGAACCTGGGGACAGTCATCGAGTGAGTCTCCTTACTGGTGATTTAGGCCCTTGGAACCCGCTGCATCGCTAGTGCGGGCATCCGGTTTGGCGCTTCAACTCCAGATCAACTCGATGTATGGCCGATTTATTCCGTCGGACATCTGGCCAATTTTCATACTTCTGCTCAAGGCCTCGCCTGCGCTCATACGTCCGTCCGCTTGGATAGACAAGTGGACGGATGCGCGCGCCGTCCGGCGACAAGAAAGCTGTGGCACGCAAGCTCAAGCTCTCGCTGTCCCTCATAGTGGCTTTGCTGGCCGGGCTGACGCTCGCGTCGTCCGCAGTCGCCGCAGGCCCCGCCCTGATCGCGCCGACCTCCGTCTGCCCCGGCCAGGAAAGGCTCGATGCCCCAGCCTCCGCCCAAGAGGCGACGATGGTCTGCATGACCGACTTCGCCCGCGAACGGGCTGGGCTGGCGGGCCTCGCCACTGCCGCGGAGCTGGAACAGTCGGCAGGCGACAAGGGAAGCGACATCCTGCGCTGCGACAGCTTCAGCCACTTCGCCTGCGGGCGAGAATTCACCTACTGGATGCGGCAGACCGGGTACATCTCCTCGCAGTGCTGGCGGGTCGGCGAGAACCTCGCCTGGGGGACCGAAAGCTACGGAACCGTGCGCTCCATCTTTCGCGCCTGGATGAACTCTCCCGGGCACCGCGAGAACATCCTCGGCGAGTTCACCCAGATCGGCATCAGCCTGGACATAGGCACTCTCGCGGGCCAGCCCGGAACCCACGTCTGGGCACAGCACTTCGGGTCGCATTGCGAAGCGCCGCCTGCCTGACCGCGGGCACGTCGCGCCACGACCCCCCGACGGCGAGGGTTGACTAGATTTCGGCTCGGACCGCACCCCGACCCGAGGAGCAGCTTGAGAAACCCCAGAGACTTCTTCCAGCCACTGGCGATCGGCGCGCCCGAGCCGCTGCGCGAGATCCCGGTGAAGCCGTCGCGGATGATCCACTTCCTCGACTTCTCGAACGAGAAGATGGTCGAAAAGGCGGCCGGCATCGCCGAGAAGACCGACATCCTGCTCGGCAACCTCGAGGACGCGATCCCGGTCGACCGCAAGGAGGCGGCGCGCGCCGGCCTGATCAAGGCAGCGACCGAGTCGGACTTCGGCCAGACCTCGCTCTGGACCCGGGTCAACTCGCTGGAGAGTCCCTGGGTGCTCGACGACCTGACGACGCTGGTCACCGAGATCGGCGAGGTGCTCGAGGTCGTGATGGTGCCCAAGGTCGAGGGTGCCTGGGACATCCACTACGTCGATCGGCTGCTTGCCCAGCTGGAGGCAAAGGCGGGACTCGAGCGCCCGATCCTGATCCACGCCATCCTCGAGACGGCGCAGGGAGTCGTCAACCTGGAGGAGATCGCCGCCGCCAGCCCCCGCATGCAGGGGATGAGCTTCGGCCCCGCCGACCTCGCCGCCTCGCGCCGGATGAAGACGACCCGGGTCGGCGGCGGCCACCCCGGCTACCGCGTGATGGAGGACCCGGCCGACCCGGAGAATCCCGAGGCCGACCGGGTAAGCGCCCAGCAGGATCTCTGGCACTACTCGATCGCCCGCATGGTCGACGCCTGCGCCTCGACCGGGATCCTGCCCTTCTACGGCCCCTTCGGCGACATCAAGGACACGGCCGGCTGCGAGACCCAGTTCCGCGCCGCCTTCCTGATGGGCTGCGTCGGTGCCTGGTCGCTGCACCCGGCGCAGATCGATATCGCCAAGAAGGTCTTCAGCCCGCCGCCCGACGAGGTCAAGTTCGCCAAGAAAGTGCTGGAGGCGATCCCCGATGGGCGCGGCGTGCACATGATCGACGGCAAGATGCAGGACGACGCCACCTGGAAGCAGTGCAAGGTGATGGTCGAGCTGGCGGAAATGCTGGCCGCGAAGGACCCGGAGCTGGCCGAGTCCTACGGGCTCTAGCGGACTGGAGCGGCTCGGTCTCTAACCGAGCCGCTCTTCGAGCGCCTGCAGCTGCTGTGAAATCTCGGCCGGGAGCTTGTCGCCGAACTTCGCCAGGTGCTCCTTGACCTGGGGAAGCTGGGCCTTGACCAGCTCGGTGTCGACGCTGAGCAGCTCTCGCATCGCCTCCGGCGAGACGTTGAGCCCCTCGGTGTCGATCGCGCCCTCGGTGGGAAGCAACCCGATCGGCGTCTCGACCGCGTCCGCGGCGTTCTCGCAGCGGCGGAAGACCCACTCGAGCACACGGCTGTTCTCGCCGAAGCCGGGCCAGAGGAACTTGCCGTCGGCGTCTTTGCGGAACCAGTTGACGTAGAAGACCCGCGGCAGCTCGACTCCCTCGCGCTTGCCGGCCTCGAGCCAGTGGGCGAAGTAGTCGGCCATGTTGTAGCCGCAGAAAGGCAGCATCGCCATCGGGTCGAAGCGCAGCTGACCGACAGCGCCGGCGGCGGCAGCCGTCGTCTCCGAGGACATCGTCGCCCCCATGAAGACGGCATGCTCCCAGTCGAAGGCCTCCTGGACGAGCGGAACGACCGTCGCCCGGCGGCCGCCGAAGAGGAAGGCGTCGATCGGCACGCCGGCCGGGTCCTCCCACTCAGGCGCGATCGACGGACACTGCGAAGCGGGAGTGGTGAAGCGGGCGTTGGGGTGCGCGGCTGGGGTCTCGGACTCCGGAGTCCAGTCGTTGCCGTGCCAATCGATCGCGTGAGCCGGCGCCTCGCCGGTCATCCCCTCCCACCAGATGTCGCCGTCGTCGGTCTTGGCGCAGTTGGTGAAGATCGAGTTGCGCTCGATCGTGTCCATCGCGTTGGGGTTGGTCTTGTGGCTGGTGTTGGGCGCGACGCCGAAGAAGCCGGCCTCGGGGTTGACCGCGTAGAGGCGGCCGTCCTCGCCGAACTTCATCCAGGCGATGTCGTCGCCGATCGTCTCGACCTTCCAATCGGGCAGGGTCGGGACCAGCATCGCCAGGTTGGTCTTGCCACAGGCCGACGGGAAGGCGCCGGTGACGTATTTCACCGCTCCCTCGGGCGAGGTCAGCTTGAGGATCAGCATGTGCTCGGCCAGCCAGCCCTCGTCGCGGGCCATCGCCGAGGCGATCCGCAGCGCAAAGCACTTCTTGCCGAGCAGGGCGTTGCCGCCGTAGCCGGAGCCGAAGGACCATATTTCGCGCGTCTCGGGGTAGTGGACGATGTACTTGTTGTCCTCGTTGCAGGGCCAGGAGACGTCTTCGACGCCCTCGGCCAGCGGCATCCCAACCGAGTGCACGCAGGGGACGAAATCGCCGTCGCCGCCGAGCACGTCGAGGGCGCCCTTGCCCATCCGGGTCATGATCCGCATCGAGACCACGACGTAGGGGGAGTCGGTGAGCTGGACGCCGATGTGGGCGATCGGCGAGCCCAGTGGGCCCATCGAGAAGGGGACGACGTACATCGTGCGGCCTGCCATGCAGCCCTTGAACAGATCGTTCAGCGTCGACTGCATCTCAGCCGGGTCGCGCCAGTTGTTGGTCGGGCCGGCGTCGGCCTCGTCCTTGGAGCAGATGAAAGTGCGGTCTTCCACCCTGGCGACGTCTGCCGGGTCGGAGAGAGCTAGATAGGAGTTCGGGCGCTTGGCGTCGGAAAGGCGCTCGAAGGTGCCCGCGTCGATCAGCGTTTGGGCGAGGGCGTCGTACTCCTCGGCCGAGCCGTCGCACCAGTGGATGGCGTCCGGCTTGGTCAGGTCGGCGATCTGGCTGACCCAATCGAGGAGCTTTGCATGGGTGGTCGGCGCATTGGCCGTCGTCGTCTGGCTCATTGGCTCACTTTACTTTGCGGGCTGGAGGTTGGTTAATTCGACGTCAGCGTCATCGTTGATGATCTTCAAAGAGGCCGTTTCCTCCTTGCCGCCGTTCAACGTGACGGTGCAGTCAAAACTCGCGCCCGCCTTGACCTCGACGCCGGAGGGGCAATCGACCGAGGAGACCTTCTTGCCGAGCGACTTCTGCAGGTTTTCTTCAACCGTCGCCTCGATCTTGGCGGAGTCGATCACGGTTCCCCCGCAGCCGACCGCGAGGACCCCCGCTATGAGCAGCGCGGCGATCGCGCCGAACCGAACCGACCAGCTCATTGCCCTCCTTCCGACAGCATCGATGAGGAAGTATCCCAGGGGCAAAGACGCGATCAAGGGGTCTCCTCCGCTAGCGCTCGAAGAGTTCGGAGAACGGGTTGAGCAGGCGGGCCTCGCGGTAGTCGCGCACCGAGGCGGACGCATCGCCGAGCTCCGCCTCGATCCTGGAGAGGATCAGCCAGGTGCGCCAGTTGGTCGACTCGCGTTCGGTTGCCGCACGCGCCGCCGCCGCAGCGCCGGCGAGGTCGCCTTGGGACTCCAGGACAAGAGCCTCCTGCAGGCGGGGGCTGGCGGCGTCCGGCTGCGCGTTCTGGGCGCTCCGGGCGGCACTCAGCGCGGCTGGCAGGTCGCCGGCGCGAGCATCGGCCTCGCTCTTGCGCACCTCGCTGGTCGAGGCGAGCGGGATCGATATCGCGGCGATCGCCAGCAGAGCCACCAGGGCGACGGCGATGCGCAGGGGCAGCTTCAGGCCGCTGCCTCCCTCTTCCCCGGGGCGCTCGTCGGCGGCGACCAGAACCGCGGCGAGCAGCAGAAATGCGATCGCCAGCACGGGGATCTGCCACATCCAGTCGGAGATCGCGGTCACGCAGAAGGCCACGCAACCGGCCAGCGCAGCGGCGAGCTCGGGGCGGCTGCGGCCGGCGCGCAGCACGTTTCGGCCCCCCCATCCGAGCACGGCCACCAGGAAGGCAACCAGGACGAGGAGCCCGACGATCCCCAGCTCGCCGAGAGTCTGCAGGTAGAGCGAGTGGGTGTCGTGGGCGATCTCCGGGACCGAGCCGTTGCGCGTCCACCAGAACTCGAAGGTGCCCGAGCCGGTCCCGGTCAGTGGCTTGGACGCGTTCTCGTCCACCGCGGCGCTCCAGAACTGGTAGCGGCTCTCGCCGGCAACGCTGCCAAGGCGCTCGGCCCCCTTCCCAGGCGCCGCCTGGCCCTTGAATTCGCTCCAGCCATCGGCCGCCCGGCCGGGCGCGTCGAGCGCCACGGCGGCGATCAGCACCACGAGCGCCGCCACAGCCACGGCCGTCCTGGACCGCTGCCGGGAAACGACCGTCCAGTCCGGGCGCCGATCGCCGAGCAACGCCGCCGAGAGGCCCGCCTGCGCCAGGCCGACGATCGCGCATACCACCACGGTGAGGACCAGAACCTCGTTGCCCTGCTGGTGGGCGGCGTCGTTGAGGAGGGCGTGCTGCAGGGCGTCGCGATGGGTGGCGGCAATGATCAGAACCGCGCCGCCGATCCCGGCGAGCAGCGCCGTGAGCAGCTTCGGCAGGCGATCGGGAACAAAGGCGAGAAAGACCGCGAGGGCGACGAAGATCGCCGCTATGCCGCCGCGCGAAAGGGTGAAGAAGGCAGCCAGGGCGACCGCGGGCAGCGCCGCGGCGGCGGCAGCGCGGGCGACGGTCGTCTTGGCGCAAGTCGCGACCTGGAGCAGGAGGGGGGCACCGATCGCAATCAGCCCGGCGAGGCCGTTCCAGTAGTTCAGCGGGTAGGACAGTCGTTCGCGACCGCTGGAAAGGAATTGCGCCGTTTCGTGCGAGCTGGGAAACCAGGCGGGGTGCAGGCGCGAGAGGAGGGCAACGACGGCGACGACGGCGATCCCGGCGGCGACCGCGCCGACCAGGCGGCGGGCGCTCGACGAGCTGCTGCCAAAGATGGCCAGGGCGAATGCCCCGAGATACCCGGCGACACGGGCGAGATCGGCGGAGGTTCGCTCGGCGCTCTCGGTCCAGCTCAGGCTGAGGGCCGTCCAGACGACGAAGGCGGCGAACAGAGCCAACGCGATGCAGGCGAGCGCGGGCAGGCGACGACGGGGAAGGGCGCCGACCGCGACGCCGGCGAGGAGGAACCACCAGACCGCGATCCCCACCCGGTCGTGGACGAGCGGGTCATAGCCACCGCCTTCGAGGCCGAGGTAGACGACGAGACCGAAGCCGAGGGCCCAGATCGCGATCGCGCTCCAATCGATCCTGTGGGCATGTTCCTGCGCGGCGCCGGACCGCATCGTTGGCGAGTGCATGCGGTTCTATGCTACGAGTGAGCGCCGGACAGACCGACCGCGCCTGAGCGCTCCGCAAACTCCCACCCGGACGAACAGATGAAGAGGCCCAGGATCCAACTCGCGTTGTCGCTGACGGCAGGTGCCGCCCTCTTCGCCACCCCCGCCCTGGCGGCCGGCGTCGAAGAAGCGGTGGTGCCGCCGAGCAACTCCGCCGCCACCCAGTACACCGAGGCCTTCCCAACGTCCGGCGGCGACAAGAAGACCGACCAAGCGACGCACCACGGCTCGCCGGACAAGGTCCTCGGCTCGCACAACACCAAGAAGCTCGAAGAGCAGGGCCCGGAAGGCAAGGCCGCGGCCGAAGCCGCGGCCGCCACCGCTCCGGCGCCGATCGAAACCCCCGCACCCGCGCCCGAACCCGCGCCCAAGCCAGCGGCACACAGCAATGGCAACGGGAACGGCGGGGGCGATCGCAACAAGGGCAAGAGCAGCCCGAGCGCACCGCCGCACCAGGGCAAGGCGGGGAACAACGGCAAGACCGTCCTCGTTCCGGCTCCGGAGCCCGCCCCGGAGCCGGGGGGATCGTCGGGCGTCGGCTCGGCGATCGGGCAGGCAACCGGGCTGTCGACCGCGGGGCAGTCGGGGATTCTGCTGCCGCTGGTCATCCTCGCCACCATCCTCTGGTCGCTCGTCTATCTCTGGCGACAGAGGCGACAGGTTGGCTGACATCGATCCCGACTCGGCCGTCGCGCCCGCGGCGCGACGAGTCCGCGCCACTGCCCCCTGGCTGTTCGCCCTGTTGGCATCGGCGTGCGCGGCGCTGGCCTTCGCCGCCGACCCGGCGGGTGCCGCGCTGCCCCCCCTCCAGACCGGCGTCTCCTTCATCCCGTACGACGAAGAACCGGCCGCCGCACTCGAACACGTGAAGGCAACCGGGGCCCAGTTCGCCCAGACGCAGGTCCGCTGGTCCGAAGTGGCCCCGGCGAATCAGCCGGCGGCATGGAACCCCGCGGATCCCGCCGACCCTCACTACGACTGGGACCGGATCGATCGCTGGGTGGTGGACGCAGCGCAAAACGGCCTCACGCCTCTGCTGCAGATCCGCAGCGCACCGACCTGGGTCCAGCGCTGCCCGGCCGCTCAGATCGATACCGGCGCCCCCTGCAATCCCGATCCGGCGGCACTGGCGGCCTTTGCCACGGCGGCCGCTCGCCGCTACAGCGGCCAGTTCGGCGGCTTGCCGCGGGTCCAGTACTGGCAGGGAATGAACGAGCCCAACCTGAGTCTCTTCTTCAATCCCCAGCTCGAAGGCGACAAACCCGTCTCGCCCTACCTCTACCGCCCGCTGATCAACTCCTTCTACGCGGCGATCAAGGCGGTCGACCCCTCCGATCTGGTGCTCGCGGCGGGCCTCAGCCCTCTTGGCATGCCGGGATCGCTTGCCCCGATGCGCTTCGCGCGGCTGCTGCTCTGCATGAGCGGCGGCAAGCACCCGCACCCGACTGGCGGCGACTGCGAAGGCGGCGTCAGCTTCGACATCTTCGACGTCCACCCGTATACCAGCGGGGGCCCAACCCACAAGGGGGGCCCCGACGACATCGAGCTTGGTGACCTCGGCAAGCTGGCGGCGCTGCTGGCGGCGGCGGATCGCGCCGGGCGGATCCACGGCGCCTTCTCCCACACGCCGCTCTGGATCACCGAGTTCTCCTGGGACTCGAACCCGCCTGATCCCGGCGGACTGCCGATGCGGATCCTCTGCCGCTGGACCGCCGAGGCGCTGCACAACGCCTGGAGCGCCGGCGTCCACACCTTCTTCTGGTTCACCATTCGGGACTCCCCCGGCATCAACGGCTTTCCGACCGCCGAAACGCCCCAGGCCGGGCTCTACTTTCGCGGTGCGACCGTCGCCCAGGACAGGCCGAAGAAAGTGCTGCGCGCCTTCCGCTTCCCGTTCGTCGCCTACCCGGGGCGTCGCGGCCTCTCCTTCTGGGGGCGCACGCCGACCAGCCAGAGCGGGAAGGTCGCGATCCAAGCGCTTCGCAAGGGTCACTGGCGGACCGTCGCGGTGACGCGAGCCGGCAAGAACGGGGTCTTCCGCGGCAAGGCCAAGACCCAGTACGGCCTCGACCGCAAGGGGTCGATCCGAGCCCGTTACCGCAGGGAAGCGTCGATCCCCTTCGCCATGCGCGGCGTCCCGGACTTCCCCCAGCCACCCTTCGGCACCCTGTAGCCGAACAGCGCGAGCCTTCAGATAGGGTTCCGCGCCGCGTATGCGCTTCTACGAGTACGAGGCACGCAGGATCGTCGAGCTGGCGGGAATCCCCGTCACCAAGTACGGCTTCTGCACCACCGCCGATCAGGCCCGTGAGGCCGCCGAGGAGATCGGCGGGCCGGTGGTGATCAAGTCGCAGGTGCTGAGCGGCGGGCGGATGAAGGCGGGCGGCGTCAAGTTCGCCGACACGCCGGAGGAGGCCGCCGAGCACGCCGAGGCGATCCTGAAGCTCGAGATCAACGGCCACATGCCGCGCGGCGTCCTCGTCGATCCCAAAGCCGAGGTCAAGCAGGAGTACTACGCGAGCGTCGTCTGGGACGGCACCGCGAAGCGGCCGCTGATGCTGTTCAGCGACATGGGCGGGATCGACATCGAGGAGGTCGCCGAGACCCACCCCGACCACGTCGGCCGCGGCCACGTGACCAACCTGATGCCGATCCCGGACTTCGAGGCCAAGCAGACGATCGCCGCGACCGGCGTCACCGGCTCGCAGCTCAACCGCGCCACCCCGATCCTCGCCAAGCTCGCCCGCCTCTTCCGCGACTACGACATGACCCTGGCCGAGATCAACCCGCTGGCCGAGCTGACCGACGGCAGCTTCGTCGCCCTCGACGCCCACATGGAGATGGAGAACGAGGCGGTCGGGCGGCAGAAGGTCCTGCTGCGCAAGCAGCTGGAGATCGCCGAGGAGGACACCCGCGAGACCTACGAGCCCTCCGACTTCGAGCGCAACGTGGCGGCGATAGACGCCGCCGACCACCGCGGTGTGATCCAGGGCAAGGACCACGGCTTCGAGGGCAACCTCGGCCTCGTGATCGGCGCCGGCGGCGGCTCGCTGACCCTCACCGACGCGGTCCGCAGCCAGGGCGGCAAGCCGGCCAACTACTCGGAGATCGGCGGCAACCCCTCGGTTGCCAAGGCCTGCGGCCTGGCCAAGGAGGTACTGGAAAAGGACGGCGTCGAGAAGATCGCCGTGATGATGTCGATCGTCTCCAACACCCGCGTCGACATCGTCGCCCGCGGCGTGATCAAGGCCTGCCTCGAGCTCGGCAAGGACCCCGGCGAGACGATCGCGATCTTCCGCATCCCCGGCGCCTGGGAGGACGAGGGCTTCAAGATCCTCGAGCGCTACGGGGTCGAGTACTGCGACCGCTCGATCTCGATGTGGGAGGCGGCGGGTCGCGCCGTCGCCAAGATCCAAGGAGCGCCGGCCTGATGTCGATCCTGCTCTCGAAGGAAACCACCTTCATCGTCCAGGGGATCACCGGGCGCGAGGCGGTCAACCTGACCCGCGAGTGCCTCGATTACGGCTCCAAGGTGGTCGGCGGCGTCACCCCCGGCCGCAAGGGCCGTGAGGTCCACGGCGTGCCGGTCTTCGACACCGTCGCCCAGGCGGTCGAGCACTACGGCGGGCCGATCGACGGCTCGGTCGTCACGGTCCCCCCCGCCTTCACCAAGGACGCCGTCTTCGAGGCGATCCTCAACGGGATCAAGCTGATCGTGATCGTCACCGAGCGCATCCCCCGCCGCGACGTCGCCCAGATGGTCGAGCTGGCGAACATGAACGGGGCGCGGATCATCGGCCCCAACTGCCTCGGTCTGATCGTCCCCGGCGTCTGCAAGATGGGCGGCATCGGCGGCCCGGCCAAAGACGCGGCCAAGGCCTACGCGCCCGGGCCGGTCGGCGTGATGAGCCGCTCCGGCGGGATGACCACCGAGATTTCCTCGTCGCTTACCCAGGCCGGCCTCGGCGTCTCGACCGCGGTCTCGATCGGCGGCGACGCGATCATAGGCTCCGCCTACGCGGAGCTGATGCCCTACTTCGAGGCCGACGAGCAGACCCAGGCGATCGTCATCTACACCGAGCCCGGCGGGCGCATGGAGGCGCAGCTCTCCGAGTGGGTAAAGGAGAACGACAGCCGCCTGCCGATCGTCGCCTTCATGGCCGGCAAGTTCATGGACGACGAGGAGATGAAGGGCATGAGCTTTGGCCATGCGGGAACGATCGTCGAGGGCAAAGAGGACACCGCGACGGAGAAGATCGCCCGCCTCGAAGCGGCCGGCATCCGCGTGGTCGAGCGGATCGACGAGATCCCCGACGCGGTCAAGCAGAAGCTGGGAGTCGCCGCCTGATGGCCGAGACGCTGCACAAGGTCTTCATCGACGTCGAGGTCGATGCCTCGGTCGCCGGCGACGCCGAGCTCGCCAAGAAGCTCGAGGAAGTCTGCCCCGTCGACATCTTCAAGGCGGTCGACTCCGGCGTCGAGATCGTCGAGAAGAACCTCGACGAGTGCGTCCTCTGCAACCTCTGCGTCGATGCCGCGCCGGACGGCGCCGTCCGCGTGGTCAAGCTCTACGAGCAATAACGCTTCGGCGCGCGGACCGCGGTAGGTGACGAAGGTCACGGTCGGCCGCGACGGCGCCGGAGATGCTCGAACCCGCCGTGACCCGAATCGCCGACCTGACCTGGAACCACCCCAAGAAGGTTCTCGCGGCGATTGGCATCTTCACCGTCCTCGCCTTCGGCCTGAGCAAGAACGTAGAGCAGCACCTGAAGGCCGCCGGTTTCGCCGATCCGGCCACCCAGAGCCAGCAGCAGCAGGACCTGCTAATCGAGAAGACGGGCAGCGAGAGCATCCCGGCGATCGTCGTGCGGGTCACGCCGCCGGCCGGACAGGACCGTCTCTCGCTGCGCTCTCCGGCGTTGCATAGGGAAGCGAGGCGCGTCGCCCGCACGCTGCACTCGCTCGACGACGCCTCACTCGTCGAAAACCCGCTCGCCGGCGGCCCGCCGCAGCTGATCGCCCCCGACCACAGCTCGCTCCTCATCACCGCCCACTTCTCCAGCATCGACGTGCAGGTGCTCGCCCACGCCGCCGACGAGGCGTCGGAACGAATCGAGTCGAAGCGGTTCGGGGTAGCCGTCGGCGGGCTCGCCGCCGGCTTCAACGAGGTCAACGACACGGTCCACTCCGACCTGATCCGGGCCGAGCTGATCGCCTTTCCCCTGCTCGCCCTCCTCCTGTTGATCGTCTTCCGCGGCGTCGTCGCCGCGTCGATCCCGCTGCTGGTCGGGATGATCTCGGTCGGCGGCACCTTCCTCGTCCTGCTGGTGATGTCGAAGTTCGTCGACACCTCGGTCTTCGCCTTGAACATCACCACCGCGATGGGCCTCGGGCTGGCGGTCGACTACGGCCTGCTGCTCGTCACCCGTTACCGCGAGGAGCTCGAGCGCGACGGGCCGAGTCGCGAGTCCCATCGCCGTCTGGTCGAGTCCGCCGGGCGGACGATCGTCTTCTCCGGCCTCACGGTTGCGGCCGCGATGGCGGCGCTGACGCTGCTGCCGCAGCGCTTCCTCTACTCACTCGGCGCCGGTGGCGCGATCGTCTCCCTCTTCGCCGCCTTTGGTGCCCTGTTGCTCGTGCCCTCGCTGCTCGCCCTGCTCGGCGAGCGGGTCAACGCCCTCTCGCTGCGGCGCGGCCGCTCGGTCGCCGACGAATCGGACGGCTGGTACAGGCTGGCCAACGGTGTGATGCGCCGCCCCGTCGCGGTGGCAATCGGCAGCGCAACCCTGCTCCTCCTGCTCGCGCTCCCGACGCTCGGGATCAACCTGACCGTCCCGGGCACCGACAGCTCTCCCGCCGGAGAACCGTCGCGCGAAGTCGTGACGACGGTCAATCGCGACTACCCGGCTTCGCTCGGGGTCCCGGTCTCGGTCGTCGTCGACGGGCAGGCGAGCAAGGTCCAGCTGCGGCGCCTCTCGCGACGCATCGGCTCGCTTGAAGGAATCGAATCCCCGGTGCCCTTCCAGCGCGTCGCCCCGGACCTGGCGCTGGCCAACTTCGGCCTGCGCGGTAAGGCGGGGGCCGCGCTCACCGACGAAGCGCAGGACACCGTGCGGACGATTCGCGCGATGAGCGGGCCGGCGCCGATCCTGGTCTCCGGCTACACCGCCGAATTCCTCGACCTGAAGGAGAGCCTGGCCCGCAACCTGCCGCTCGTGATCGGCATCATCATCCTCACCACGCTCCTCTTGCTGTTCATGCTGACCGGGTCGGTGGTGCTGCCGCTGAAGACGCTGATCATGAACCTGCTCACCCTGGCGGGCACGGTGGGGGTGATCGTCGCGGCGTTCCAGTGGGGCCTGCTCGACGGGTTGGTCGGCTACAACGGCCCGGAAGCGATGGAGACCTCGACCCTCGTCGTCATGTTCGCCGTCATCTTCGGGCTCTCCACCGACTACGCCGTGCTCGTCCTCGCCCGAATCAAGGAGCTGCACGACTCCGGGCTGCCCAACGAAGAGGCGGTCGCCCGCGGGATCGCCCGCACCGGCAGGGTGATCAGCGCCGCCGCGCTCTGCCTCGCCGCCGCCTTCCTCGCCTTCACCACCAGCTCGATCTTCTTCATGAAGGAGGCCGGGGTCGGCTACGCGGCGGCGGTCTTGATCGACGCAACCCTGGTCAGGGCGCTGCTGGTGCCGGCCCTGATGCGCCTCTTCGGCGACTGGAACTGGTGGGCGCCGGCGCCGCTGCGCCGCTTCCAGCAGCGCTTCGGCTTCTCCGAGGTCTCCTGAGCGCTAACTAGTCTGCCTCTTCGGGCACTCGCCTGTGACGGCTCTGTTTGTACTCATTGACCCACTGACGGGTTGAATACCAATTGCCTCCGTACTTGTTCGCCCTGAGCCGGCCGCGCTGAGCAGCTGCCACAAGCGCTGACCGAGATAGCCCTTCATCAGCCAGTCCGGCTAGCGGCACGACGCTGAGCGGTCCCGCCAAACTTGGCATTAAGAAACGGTAGATGCCATCCCTAACCGACCGTGCGAGCAGTTCGCCGAGCGGGCCAGGGTCGCCATCGTCAGCCTTCTGAAGCATCTGCAGGTATCGCTTTCTCTCTTCCTTGTAGATGATCGCCGGGGGATACCCATGCCGGACCAGCAAAAGGGAGAGAACAAGTCGTCCAACTCGTCCATTCCCGTCAGGAAATGGATGTATGCGCTCGAATCTGGCATGCAGATCCGCCAAATGCTGAATCAAATGACAATCAGAAGATGGCTCATCCATCGCTTCGCCGAGCCAATCGGCAACAAGGGAGGGAACGACACTCGGCGGCGGAGGCTGTAGCCCAGTCCGCAACGGCTGGATATCGCCAGTGCGATAGCTGCCGGGCATCTCGTTCGAGCGGAGACCTTTTGGGGGGAAATGAACCCAGACCGACTCGACCGTTATGTGATGGATGCGCCTGATGTCCCCCTCGCTGATTGTCCCCCGTTCGTTGAATTGACTCTGATACGCCTGCTCATAAGTCCAACGTGCAGCCTCGCCGTACGCTTTGGCCTCAACCCACTCCCTGAGCTCGTGAGCGCTGCCGCTGACGACGTTGTCCTCCAGGAGAAGCTGAACCTGGCGCTTCCGCAGCGTGTTCCCCTCGATCGCAGTCGAATTGTGCGTCTCCTCCACCCAGATATCCGCCCAAACGTCTTGGAAGACAGTCGGCTCAGGCAGCCCGCCGATGATCAGGAGGTCTTCCCGCGCCCGATCGAGGGATTCGAAAACCTGCTGCCTACTTGGACGGCCCGCTGGCATAGTTGTCCAGCATAGCCAAGAAAATTGAAACCTAGACAAATTCTCATCCGAGTTTGTCAGGCAGCGGCTAAATCAATTTCACCTAAACAAACCTGCCTAATTCCCTGGCTCGCTGATCTCTGTTGTGTGCGACGCATCACATTGATGTGTCATCGATCGATGTCGGGGTAATCTCTACACCGATGTCTGTAGCGGCGGGAGGCCTTGGCGCCCCTGCACGCCCGCACCGCACTCCAATCGAAAGGTTCGACGTTGTCTGACAGTCCCCGTCGGGTCGCCGTGGTCGGCGGCAACCGAATTCCCTTCGCGCGCTCGGACAGCACCTACGCGCACGCGTCCAACCAGGACATGCTCACCGCCGCCCTCGACGGCCTGATCGACCGCTTCCGCCTGCAGGGCGAGACGCTCGGCGAGGTCGCCGGCGGCGCCGTGCTCAAGCACTCGCACGACCGCGACCTGGCACGCGAGAGCGTGCTGAGCACGCGGCTGGCGCCGGAGACCCCCGCCTACGACGTCCAGCAGGCCTGCGGCACCGGCCTGGAGACGACGATCCTCGTCGCCAACAAGATCGCCCTCGGCCAGATCGACTCGGGAATCGCCTGCGGCGCCGACACCACCTCCGACGCGCCGATCGGCCTCAACGAGCAGCTGCGCGAGACGCTGCTGGAGGCGAACCGGCAGCGCTCGACCGGCGGCAAGCTGCGCGCCCTGGCGAGCCTCCGCCCCGGCCACATCGTGCCCTCGATCCCCCGCAACGAGGAGCCGCGCACCGGCCTCTCGATGGGCGAGCACTGCGCGATCATGGCGACCGAATGGGACATCGGCCGCACCGAGCAGGACGAGCTCACGGTCACCAGCCACGAGAACCTCGGCGCCGCCTATGAGCGCGGCTTCCTCGACGACCTGATCACTCCCTACCTCGGCCTCGAGCGCGACCAGAACCTGCGCCCGGACTCCAGCCTGGAGAAGCTGGCAAAGCTGAAGCCGGTCTTCGGCGGCCCCGAGGGGACGATGACCGCGGCCAACTCGACCCCGCTCAGCGACGGCGCCTCCGCCGTCCTGCTCGCCTCCGAGGAGTGGGCGAGGGAGCGCGACCTGCCGATCCTCGCCTACGTCACCGCGGCGCAGACCGCCGCCGTCGACCACGTCCACAAGCGCGAAGGGCTGCTGATGGCCCCCGCCTACGCGATGCCGACGATGCTCGACCGGGCCGGGCTCGCGCTCCAGGACTTCGACTACTACGAGATCCACGAGGCCTTCGCCGCCCAGGTGCTCTGCACGCTCAAGGCCTGGGAGGACCCGGCCTTCTGCAAAGAGAAGCTGGGGCGCGAGAAGCCGCTCGGCTCGATCGACCGAGCCAAGCTCAACGTCAACGGCGGCTCGCTGGCCGCCGCCCACCCCTTCGCCGCGACCGGCGGCCGCATCGTCGCCGGGCTGGCGAAGCAACTGCACGAGGACGGCGGGGGCCGCGGCGCGATCAGCATCTGCGCCGCCGGCGGCCAGGGCGTCGTCGCGGTGCTCGAGGGCCCGGGAGGCGCCCGATGAGCGACCGCTACTCGCAGATAGTCAACGCGCCCGTCGTCTCGACAGTCGCCAAACAGCTCGGGCTGCCGCAGCCGGTCGGCCTCGACCGCCATACGCCGGGAGCGCCGGTCGTCTCCGGCCCCGTCCTCTCCGGTGCGGCCCCCGGGGGCCGCACCGGCAAGGCCATCTCCGCCTTCCTCGACCGGATCAAGGCGGAACGGGCCGGTGCCGAGGGCCGGGCCAAGGCCCTCCTCTTCGACGTCACCGGGATAACCGACTCGACCGAGCTGGTCGAGCTGCAGCGCTTCTTCTACCCGGCGGTCGGGCGGCTGCAGCGCAATGGCCGCGTCGTCGTGCTGGGGACTCCGCCGGCCGAGGGCGGCTCGACCCGCGCCGCCACCGCACAGCGCGCGCTGGAGGGCTTCGTCCGCTCGCTCGCCAAGGAGATCGGCGGCAAGGGCGCAACCGCGCAGCTCGTCCACGTCTCCACCGGCGCCGAGGACCAGCTCGACTCCACCCTGCGCTTCCTGCTCTCGCCCCGCTCGGCCTACGTATCGGGCCAGGTGATCGGGATCGGTGCCGGGGTTGCGCCGGCGCCCGAGATCGATTGGGAGCGCCCGCTCGACGGCAAGGTGGCGCTGGTCACCGGTGCCTCGCGCGGCATCGGCGCCGCGATCGCCACGACCCTGGCTCGCGACGGGGCCGAGATAGTCGGCCTCGACGTGCCGCAGGCGGCCGACGACCTGCGCCGGGTCACGACCGAGGTCGGCGGCGAGGCGATCGGGATCGACATCACCGCCGACGACGCACCCGAGCGGATCGCCGAGCGCTTCGCCGACGGCGTCGACGTCGTCGTCCACAACGCCGGCGTCACCCGCGATCGCACGATCGCCAAGATGCCCGAAGAGCGCTGGGCCGAGCTGATGGAGATCAACCTCTCCAGCGAGGAGCGGATCGACGACGCGCTGCTCGAGGCCAAGCTGCTGGCCCGAAACGGGCGCATCGTCTGTGTCTCCTCGATGTCCGGCATCGCCGGCAATTCCGGCCAGACCAACTACGCCACCTCGAAGGCGGGCGTGATCGGGATGGTCGAAGCGATGGCCCCCGAGCTTGCCAAGCGCGAAGCGACGATCAACGCCGTCGCCCCCGGCTTCATCGAGACGGCGATGACGGCGGCGATGCCGATCGGCCCGCGCGAAGCGGGGCGGCGCCTGAGCAGCCTCTCCCAGGGCGGCCTGCCGGTCGACGTCGCGGAGACCATCGCCTGGTTGGCCAGCCCCGCCTCCACCGGGGTCAACGGCAACACGGTCCGCGTCTGCGGCCAGAACCTGCTGGGAGCCTGAAGTGGCCACCCGCAGGCTCGACAGCGCGCCAAGCATCCTGCCGCTCTATGCCCGCGCCGCGGCGCCGATGATCCCGGGCGCCTCGCTGCTGCCATTCGTGCCCGGCGGCGGCGGCGAGATCCCCGAGCTCGACCTGGAGCTGAACGGGGTCGCGGCCAATCCTGCCGCGGTTGCCTCTTACGCCAAGGTCTGCGGCTTCGCCCTGCGCGACCGACTTCCCCCCACCTACCCCCACGTGCTCGCCTTCCCGCTGCACATGGCGGTGATGGCCGACGGCGACTTCCCCTTCGGCGCGGTCGGCCTCGTCCACGTGGAGAACCGGATCGAGCAGCACCGCCCCATCGGGCTCGGCGAGACGATGACGATTCGCGTCCGCCCGACCGAGCTGCAGCCGCACCCGAAGGGGCGCACCTTCTCGCTGCTGACCGAGGTTATGGTCGGCGACGAGAGGGCTTGGGAGAGCGCCAGCAC
This sequence comes from uncultured Solirubrobacterales bacterium, assembly GCA_963770315.1. Taxonomy (GTDB): domain Bacteria; phylum Actinomycetota; class Thermoleophilia; order Solirubrobacterales; family 70-9; genus VRUE01. The sequence continues at coordinate 652,712 of CAVYPC010000002.1, read as the reverse complement.
GATGCTGCGCCGCGGCGGTGGCGAGAAGGCGCCGAGCTCAAAGCAGGGCGACAAGACGGAGGAGCCCGAGCTACCGGCGAGCGCAGAGTGGCGCCTCGGCGGCGACCTCGGCCGCCGTTACGCCGCGGTCTCCGGCGACCGCAACCCGATCCACATGCACTCGCTGACCGCCAAGCCGCTCGGCTTCCCGGGCGCGATCGCCCACGGCATGTGGACCAAGGCGCGCTGCCTGGCGGCGCTCGAGAGCCGCCTGCCGGATGCCTTTGGCGTCGACGTCCGCTTCCGCAAGCCGATCCTGCTGCCGGCCCGCGTCGAGCTCGCCAGCGTCGCGGAGGGCGAGGAGATCGCCTTCGCGGTGCGCGACGCCAAGCGGCAGACCCCTCATCTCGACGGGCGCGTGGCCCCGCTCGAGAGCAAAACCACTACTGGGAGGAAAGCACGATGACGACGACGGCCAACACCGACAGGAGTGCGGCCGAGCGCAGCATGGGCTTCGGCCTGAGGGCGCTCAATCGCCTCGCCGGCTCCGACCTGCTCGACCGGATCCGGATCCGCAAGCAGGTCGAGCGTGCCCTCTTCCAGGGAACCAAGAACGGCTTCCGCTCGGCGACCGTCGCCGGCCGCACCTTCAAGGCGGCGCAGCAGCTGGGCAAACCTGCCCGCCAGGCCAGGAGCAAGTCGGCAGGCCTGTTCGACCTCGCCCCCGACGACGAGCAGCAGATGTTCCAGGAGGCGGGCCGCGCCTTCGCCGCAGAGAAAGTCCGTCCCGCCGCACTGGCGGCCGACGACAACCGTGCGACGCCGAAGGAGCTGCTCGACCAGGCCGCCGAGCTCGGGGTCGACATGCTCGGCGTCCCCGAGGAGCTCGGCGGCGTCATGCACGAGCAGTCGGCGGTCACCAGCGTGTTGATCGGCGAGGCGCTTGCCCACGGCGACGTGGGGATCGCCTACGCGGCACTCGCTCCCGGCGCCGTCGCCACCGCGATCGGGCTCTGGGGAAGCGCCGAGCAGGAGGCCACCTATCTGCCCGCCTTCACCGGCGAGGACGTCCCCGCCGCCGCCCTGGCGATCCTCGAGCCACGGCCGCTCTTCGACCCGTTGAAGCTGGAGACGAAGGCGCGCGTGGATGGCAAGGAGTGGATCCTCGACGGCGCCAAGTCGCTGTTGGCCCGGGCGAAAGAGTGCGAGCTGTTCGTGATCGCCGCCGAGGCGGAGGGGATCGGACCGGTCCTCTTCGTGGTCGAGTCCGGCGCCAAGGGCCTCTCGGTCGAGGCCGAGCCGGCGATGGGGCTGCGGCCCGCCGCCACCGGCCGGCTGCTGATCGAGGGCGTGCGACTGCCGCCCGAGGCGATCCTCGGCGAGGGCAAGCCCGAGGACTACGTCGAGTGCGTCAACCGGGCTCGGGTCGCCTGGTGCGGGCTCGCGGTCGGCGCCGCGCAGGCCGTCCTCGACTACGCCATCCCCTACGTCAACGAGAGGACCGCCTTCGGCGAACCGATCTCCAACCGCCAAGGCGTCGCCTTCGCGGTGTCCGACATCGGCATCGAGAGCGAAGGCATGCGCCTCGCCACCTACCGGGCGGCGAGCCGCGCCGACCGCGGCGAGGACTTCGCCCGCGAGGCGGCGATCGCGCGCCGGCTCTGCGCCGTCAAGGGGATGCAGATCGGCTCCCAAGGAGTGCAGCTGCTCGGCGGGCACGGCTTCGTCAAGGAGCACCCGGTCGAGCGCTGGTACCGAGACCTGCGAGCAGCGGGCGTGATGGAGGGCGCCCTGCTCGTCTAGAGCGAAAGGCAGAAGATGATCAACCTCGAGATACCGAAGAAGTTCAAGCCACTGGCCAGCCAGGCCAACCAGGTCGCGACCGAGGTCTTCCGGCCGATCTCGCGCAAGTACGACGAGGCCGAGCACTCCTACCCGAAAGAGCTCGACATGCTGGCGTCGCTGATCGACGGCATGAACGAGGGCTCCGACATCGGCGGTGCCGGTGCCGCCGGCGTGCGCCGCGAGTCCAACGGCGAGGGCGGCGAGAACCGCAACGGCTCCAACCTCTCGACCGTGCTCGGCATCATCGAGCTCTGCTGGGGAGACGTCGGCCTGCTGCTCTCGATGCCGCGCCAGGGGCTCGGCAACTCGGCGATTGCCTCGGTCGCGACCGAGGAGCAGCTCGAGCGCTACGGCGGCAAGTGGGCGGCGATGGCGATCACCGAGCCCGAAGCCGGCTCGGACTCCGCCGCGATCCGCACCACCGCCGAGCTCGACGGCGACGAGTACGTCCTCAACGGGGAGAAGATTTTCGTCACCTCGGGCGACCGCGCCGACCTGATCGTCGTCTGGGCAACGCTCGACCGCTCCATGGGCCGGGCGGCGATCAAGTCGTTCATCGTCGAGCGCGACAACCCCGGGCTGAAGCTCGACCGGCTCGAGCACAAGCTCGGGATCCGCGCCTCCGACACGGCCAACTTCACCCTGCAGGACTGCCGCGTGCCGAAAGAGGCGTTGCTCGGCAGCTCCGACGTCGAGGACAAGAAGGGCTTCGGCGGCGCGATGCAGACCTTCGACAACACCCGGCCGCTGGTCGCCGCGATGGCCGTCGGCGTCGCCCGCGCGGCGCTCGAAGAGACGCGCACCCGCCTCGCCGAGGCCGGGGTCGAGGTCGACTACTCCACCCCCGCCCTCTGCCAGCACGCCGCCGGCGCCCGCTTCCTCGAGATGGAGGCCGACTACGAGGCAGCCTGGCTGCTCACCCTGCAGGCCGCCTGGATGGCCGACAACGGCAAGCCGAACTCGCTGCAGGCCTCGATGGCGAAGGCAAAGGCGGGACGCACCTGCGTCGACGTGGCGCTCGGCTGCGTCGAGCTCTGCGGCAGCGTCGGCTACGGCGAGAACGAGCTGCTCGAGAAGTGGGCCCGCGACGCCAAGATCCTCGACATCTTCGAGGGCACGCAGCAGATCCAGCTGCTGATCGTCGCCCGGCAGCTGCTCGGCAAGAGCTCGGCGGAATTGCGCTAAGCCAGCTCAGGTGGGGATCGGCGCCGCCGCGCCGATCTCGGCCAGCGCGGCGGCGCGCAGGCCGTCGGGCAGAACGACCATCGAACGTAGCTCCGCCAGCACCTCGCGGTCGCCCTCGATCTCGACGCCATCCTCACCAGCCTCGCCGGCGACCAGCAACGCCAGCACGTCATCGGGATCGCCAGCCAGGCTGAGCTCGGCATCAACGGCTTCACCGCGGGATGCCGCGATCCAGCCGTCCTCGATCCGCAGCCGGTAGGACTGCCCGCCGCTGCGCAGGCCGATGGTCAGGATCGCGTCGGGCCGCGGCTGCAGGACGACGCGGAACGCGTTGGCCAGCGAGGTTGGGGCGAGGTTGGCGATGTCGGCGACCTGCTCGAAGTTCAGCCCCCAGCGCCCCAGCTCGAGCATCGGCCGCTCCAGCCCGCGACCGAGCTCGGTCAGCTCGTAGGCGACGCCCGTCGCCGGCGGGTCGAGCTCGCGGCGGCACACGATGCCATGGCTCTCGAGGTCGCGCAGCCGCTTGGTGACGACGTCGGTGGGGGCGCCGCCGACGTTGCGGGCTATGTCGGAGAAACGCAGCGGCCCGAGCGAGAGCTCGCGGACGATCAGCAGCGACCAGCGCTCGCCGATCCGGTCGAGAGCGCAGGCGAGACTGCAGGACTGGTCGTATTCGCGACGCGGCATGAACCGATGGTAACAGCGTTAATTTGTTTTTCAAAGCATCAACTTTGAAATCTGGTACGGTCCTCGCTTCACGTCTCCGTCCCCTCGCCGTTAGGACTCCCCGATGACCAGAATCGCCGACCTGACCTGGAACCATCCGAAGCGGGTCCTCATCGCCGTAGCGATATTCGCCGTCTTTGCCGTCGCGATCGGCCACAACGTCGAGCAGCACCTGAAGGCGGCCGGATTCACCGATAGCGCCTCGGAGAGCGAGCGGGCGACGAAGCTGCTCGACGAATCGCTCGGCTACAACCCGAACCCGGCAATCGCGCTGGTCGTCCGCGCTCCAGGCGGCGGGCCGCTTGAAACCGGCGACCCCGCCGTACGCCGCGAGGTCGACCGGCTCAGCCGCGGCATGTCGCAGGTCGAATACGTCGGCCGGGTCGTCAACCCATTGCACGATCGCCGCGCCGGCGCCGAGCTGATCGCCCGCGACGGCGAATCGCTGGTTATCACCGGCTACCTCTCGACGACGGACATCGAGGACGCCGGCGGCATCGCCGCCGAAGGCGTCGAACCGCTGGTCGCCTCCAGCCCCCTCGACGTCCAGATGGGCGGATTTGCCGCGGGCTTCAACGAAACCAACGACCAGACCAAAACCGACCTGACCAAGGCCGAGCTGATCGCCTTCCCGATCCTGGCGCTGCTGTTGCTGTTCGTCTTCCGCGGCGTCGTCGCCGCGGCGATCCCGCTGCTGATCGGGGGCGTCTCGATCGTCGGCACGCTGTTCGTGCTGCGGCTGATGGCCGGCGTCACCGATACCTCGGTCTTCGCCCTCAACATCGCCACCGGGCTCAGTCTGGGGCTCGCGGTCGACTACGCCCTGCTTCTGGTCTCGCGCTATCGCGAGGAGATCGGGCGCGACGGTGCATCGCGGGAGGCGCACCGTCGCACCGTCCAAACCGCCGGCCGCACCGCGGTCTTCTCCGGCCTCACCGTGGCGGCGGCAATGGCGGCGCTGGTCTTCATGCCGCAGCGCTTCCTCTACTCGATGGCGGTCGCCGGCGCTTCGGTTGCGGTGCTCTCCTCGATCATCGCGGTTCTCGTCGTGCCCTCGCTGCTGGCCCTGCTCGGGACGCGCATCGACGCGCTCTCGATTCGCCGCGGGCCGGCGGTCTCGGACACCTCCGACGGCTGGTATCGCCTCGCGCGCGGCGTAATGCGCCGTCCGGTCGCCGTCGCCCTGGCCAGCTCGGCGCTTCTGCTCCTAGCAGCGGCGCCGCTGCTGTGGACGACCCTGACCGGCCCCAGCGCCGAAGCGGTGCCGCCCGGGAAGCCCTCCCACGAAGCCTACGAGTACCTCGAAGCGCATTACCCGCGCGACGTCACCGAGGCGGTCACGGTCACCGTCGACGGACGGGCGAGCAATGCGCAGCTGGCCGACTTCCAGCGACAGATCGAAGCCGTTGACGATGTCGCCGCTGGCGCCCCCTTCGCCCGCGCTCCCGGCCAGGTCGCCTTCGCCAACTTCGCCCTCACCGAACCGGCCCTCCATGCCGGTGCGCAGGACTCGGTGCACACGATCCGCGACCTCTCCCCACCGGGCGCCTCGAGCACGCTCGTATCCGGCAACACCGCCGGCTTCATCGACCAGAAGCAGAGCCTGCTCGACCACGCCCCGCTCGTCGTCGGGCTCATCTGCCTGACCACCCTGATCCTGCTTTTCCTCCTCACCGGCTCGGTCCTGCTGCCGATCAAGACGCTGCTGATGAACTCGCTGACCCTCGGCGCGACGCTCGGCATCCTCGTCCTCGCCTTCCAGGCGGGCTGGCTCGACAGCCCGCTCGACTACACCGGGCCGGGAGCGATCGAGGTGACCAGCCTGGTCTTCCTCTTCGCCGTCATCTTCGGCCTCGCCACCGACTACGCGGTCCTCGTCATATCGCGGATCAAAGAGCAGTACGACCTCGGGGCCAGCAACGAAGAGGCGGTCGCGATCGGGATCGGCCGCACCGGTCGGGTGATCACCGCGGCGGCGCTGGCGATCGCGATCGTCTTCCTCGCCTTCGGCGTCAGCACGGTCTTCTTCGTCAAGCAGATCGCGATCGGTATGGCCTTTGGAGTGATGATCGACGCGACGATCGTCCGCGCCCTGCTCGTCCCCTCGTTGATGCGCCTCTTCGGCGACTGGAACTGGTGGGCGCCGCGCCCCCTGCGGAGGGTGCAGGAGCGGTGGGGCATCTCGGAGGCCGAGCCGATCGAAGAAGCCACCGGCGAGTCCCCCGCCTGAGCGGCGCACCGCCCCGGCATCCACTGCGGCAGACTGCCGCGCGTGAACTTCATCGAGGGCACGATGGAACGCTCGCCCGCTTCGCGGCTGGGGATCGTCGCGGTCGACGCCGAGGGCAACCGGCGCGACTGGTACTTCGGTGAGCTGATCGCGCGCTCGGCCGGGCTGTCCGGCGCCTTCGCCGCGCGCGGGGTGCGCCGCGGCGACGTGGTGATGACCCTGGTTGGCAACCGGATCGAGTGGGCGCTGACGCTGCTCGCCTGCTGGCGCATGGGCGCCGTCGCCCTGCCCTGCAGCCCACAGCTGCGCCGCCACGACCTCGAGCTGAGGGCGAGCGCGGCGGGGCCGGCGCTCTGCGTCATCGGCGAGGATCTGCTCGGCGAGCTGCCCGACGGGGTGGCGGCGATGACCTTGGACGAGGTCGCCGAGACCCTCGACGAGGACCGTCCGCAGGAGACGCCGGCGGCGATCGAGACGATGGACGCCGAGGACCCGGCGCTGATCGTCTTCACCTCGGGCACCACCGGCGAGCCGCGCGGCGTCGTCCACGCCTACCGCTACCTGGAGGGCCAGCGCGCCCAGGCCGAGCACTGGCTCGGCTCGCGACCCGGCGAGCTGGTCTGGTGCACCACCGCTCCGGGCTGGTCGAAGTCGGCCCGCAACGTCTTCCTCGCGCCCTGGCTGACCGGCGCCGCGGCGGTGATCCACGACGGCCGCTTCGACCCGGCCGAGCGACTCGACCTGGCCGAGGCGCTTGGCGTCAACGTGCTCTGCCAGGCGCCGACCGAGTACCGGATGCTCGCCAAACGCACCCAGCTGCGCCCACTGCCCGCGCTGCGACGCATGGTCTCCGCGGGCGAGGCGCTGGAGGCGGACACGGTTGCCGCCTTCGCCGCGGCGATGGGCACCGAGCCGGCCGACGGGTACGGCCAGACCGAGACCGGCCACATCTGCGGCAACCTGGCCGGCGAGCCGGTGCGGCCGGGTTCGATGGGCGAGCCGCTGCCGGGGATCGCGGTTCGCGTGGTCGACGGCGAGCTCCAGCTGAAGGCCCCCTCCTCCCCCACCTTCTTCTCGCGATACCTCGACGGCGAGCGCTTCGAGGGCGAGTGGTGGCCGACCGGCGACCTGGTCCGCGAAGACGAGGACGGCCACCTCTGGTTCGAGGGCCGGGGAGACGACGTGATCGTCTCCTCCGGCTACCGGATTGGACCGGTCGAGGTCGAGGCGGCGCTGCTCGCCCACCCGGCGATCGCCGAGGCCGCCGCGGTCTCCGCCCCCGATCCCGAGCGCGGCGCCGTGGTGCGGGCGATCGTCGTGCTGCGCGAGGGCGAGCCGAGCGAGGAGCTGGCCAGGGAGCTGCAGGAGCACTGCAAGCGCATGACCGCTCCCTACAAGTTCCCCCGCATCGTCGAGTTCGCCGCCGAGCTGCCGAAGACGGCCAGCGGCAAGATCAAGCGCGCCGAGCTGCGCGGTTGAGGGCGGCGTCTAAGTGGTTTGGGCGAAGGCCTCGTCGAGACCGACCGGGCGGCCCAGGTGGAAACCCTGGGCCATGTCGACCCCGTACTCGCGCAGCATCTGGGCGGTCTGATCGTCCTCGACGTACTCGGCGATCGTCGTCTTGCCGAGCCCGCGGGCGATCTGGACGATCGCCTGCACGGTGAGCTGGTCGGCGTCGCTGCGCGGCATGTCGCGCACGAAGGCGCCGTCGATCTTGATCAGGTCGAAGGGGATCCGCTTCAGATAGTGGAAGGGCCCGAAGCCGGCACCGTAGTCGTCGATCGCGACCTGACAGCCGAAGTCGGTCAGCCGGTCGGCGAAGCCAGCCGCCGCGTCGAAGTCGTAAACGTTCGCCGTCTCGGTGATCTCGAAGGTGCAGCTGGAGGGATCGGCGCCGCCTTCGTCGAGGCGCCGTTCGATGAACTCGAGCACCGAGACGTCGGTCAGCGAGGCACCGGAGAGATTGACGTGCAGCGACAGCGGCGCCCCCTGGCGCTCCCGCTCGACAAGCAGCTCCAGCGCCTGGGCGACCACCCAGCGGTCGAGCTCCTGGACCATGCCGGCGCGCTCCGCCGCCTCGATGAAAGAGGCCGCCGGCAGCAGCTCGCCCTCCTCGGTTGTCATCCGCAACAGCAGCTCATAGCGCTCGATCCCGCCGGAGGCGAGGTTGCGGATCGGCTGGGTGTGAAGGCTGAGCCGGTCGCCGGTGAGCGCGTCGCGGATCCTCGCGGCGGTGGTCTGACGGCGGGCCGGATCGCGCTGCGGCTCGCCAGGGTCGCGGAAGAGGGCGATCTGGTTGCGCCCCCCCTCCTTCGCCCGGTACATCGCGTGGTCGGCGGCGACCAGCACCGCCCCCGAGCTGAGCCCCTTCTCGCCTCCAAACATCGTGATGCCGACGCTGATCGTCGCCTGCCCGGAATCCGAGGTGGGCTTGACGCTCTCGGCCACCTGCTCTCGCAGATCCTCGCCGAGCTGCAGCGCCCCCTCGACTTCGGTCTGGGGCATCAGGATCGCGAACTCGTCACCGGAGAGGCGGGCGGCGATGTCGGTGGCGCGAATCCTTTCGCGCATCACCGCGGCGACCTGGCGGATCAGGTTGTCGCCGGCGTGGTGGCCGAGCGAGTCGTTGACCGCCTTGAGGCCGTCGATGTCGATGATCATCACCGCACCGCGGCCGCCGTATCGAGCGGTGAAGGAGACGTACTGGTCGAGCTCGGTGCGGAAGCGGCGACGATCGAGCAGTCCCGTCAGCGAGTCGTGGTCGGCCAGATAGCGAAGCTCGGCCTCGGTCCGTTCGGCCCGCCGCAGCGCCGCCAGCACCACCTCGCGATCGCTCTCCTCGAGCTTCTCGAGCACAGCTTCGATGGCCGGCTCGCTCTGAGCAGGAAGTCGTTCGTTCGCCACCCCGGCAAGGTAGATGTATGGGGGCACCAAGTTTTTGTAAACGGGCCGATTTCCGGGACTGCGACCCAGTTTCATCGACTCCCTTCACCCAATAGTTGGCCTCGCTGGTCCGCGGGTAGTGTGAGGGCATGGCGAACCGCCTGGCGCATGAGACCAGCCCCTACCTGCTGCAGCACCGCGACAACCCGGTCGATTGGCACCCCTGGGGCGAGGAGGCGCAGGCACGGGCACGGGAGCTCGACCGCCCGGTCCTGCTCTCGGTCGGTTACTCCGCCTGCCACTGGTGCCACGTGATGGAGCGCGAGTCCTTCGAGGATCCCGAGACCGCCGCCTATATGAACGGGCACTTCGTCTGCGTCAAGGTCGACCGCGAGGAGCGGCCCGACGTCGACGCCCTCTACATGGAGGCGGTGCAGGCGATGAGCGGCCACGGCGGCTGGCCGATGACCGTCTTCTGCGACCCCGACGGCGTGCCCTTCTACGGCGGCACGTACTTCCCCCCCGACGAGAGCCGCGGGATGCCGAGCTTCCGGATGGTGATGGAAGCCGTCGTCGACGCCTTCGAGAACCGCCGCGAGGAGCTGCGCGAGCGGGCGCCGCAGACGCGGCGGCAGCTGGGCGCGATCGGGGCGATCGAGCCCTCGGGGGAGGCGCCCGGCGCGGATCTCATGGAGAGCGCGACTGCGACGCTCGTCGAGACGGCGGACATGGAGCGCGGCGGCTTCGGCGGTGCGCCGAAGTTCCCGCCCTCCTCGGCGCTGGAGCTGCTGCTCGCCCGCGGGATCCTTCGAGCCGGTGGAGCGGACGCTCGACGCAATGATGGCCGGCGGCATCTACGACCAGGTCGGCGGCGGCTTTGCCCGCTACTCGGTCGACGCGGGCTGGCTCGTCCCCCACTTCGAGAAGATGCTCTACGACAACGCGCAGCTGGCGAGCGCCTACCTGCACGGCTGGCAGGCCCTCGGCCACGACCGCTACCGGCGGGTCTGCGAAGAGACGCTCGAGTGGGCGCTGCGCGAGATGCGCGGCCCCGAGGGCGGCTTCTACTCTGCCCTCGACGCCGACTCCGAGGGCGAGGAGGGGCGCTTCTACGTCTGGACGCCGGCGGAGATGCGCGCCGTGCTGGGCGAGGGCGCGGACGCAATCGGCGACTTCTACGGCGTCAGCGAGGCGGGGAACTTCGAGGGCAAGAGCATCTTGCACTTGGCCGCCGGCGCAGCGGGGCTTGAGCCAGACGGCCTCCTCGAGGCTCGCCGGGCGCTGTACGAGGCGCGCTCGCAGCGGGTGCATCCGGGGCTCGACGACAAGCGCCTCGCCTCCTGGAACGCGCTGATGCTGGCCGCCCTGGCCGAGGCCGGCGGGGTCCTGGGGCGCGAGGACTACCTCGACGCGGCGCGCGGCTGCGCCGAGTTCGTCCTGCGCGACCTGCGCGGCCCCGGTGGCCGCCTGCTGCGCACCTACAAGGACGGCGAAGGACGCCTCAACGCCTACCTGGAGGACCACTCCTTCCTCCTAGAGGCGCTGCTGACGCTGTATGAAGCGACGTTCGAGCAGCGCTGGTTCGACGAGGCGAGATCGTTGGCCGACACGATGATCGCGCGCTTCGGCGACCCCGAGCGGGGAGGCTTCTTCTCGACCTCCGCGGACCACGAGGAGCTGATCGCCCGCCGCAAGGAGATCGGCGATCACCCGATCCCCTCGGGAAACTCCGCCGCCGCGCTCGGTCTGCTGAGGCTGGAGGCGCTGACGGGGGAGCGTTCCTATGGTGAGCAGGCCGAGGGCGTGCTGCGCCTCTTCGCCAAAGCGGCACCGCGCCAACCAAACGCCTTCGCCCACCTGCTGCGCGCGCTCGACTTCCAGCTCGCGGCGACCAAGGAGGTGGCGCTGATCGGCGGCGACCTGAGCGAGCTGGCAGCCGTCGCCCGCTCGCAATACCGGCCCCACCTGGCCCTCGCCGGCGGGCCGGCAGGCAGCAACACCCCACCCCTGCTCGCCGGCCGCGCCCAAGTCGACGGCCTGTCCGCGGCCTACGTGTGCGAAAACTTCAGCTGCCGGGTACCGGTAACCAATCCTGAGCACCTGGCCGCCCTACTCTGAAAGGATGCCGTCTCGTGCGCGGTTCGATGTTCACTCTCGCTGCCGGTCGTAGAGCCAAGTGGATCGTCTTCGCTGTCTGGTTCGTGGCGATCTTCGTCGCCGCCGGCCCCGCCAACCTGCCGGCCAAGTTCGAAGATGCCGAAAGCAACGAGGCGACCTCTTACCTGCCGGGCTCGGCCGAATCGACCAAGGCGCTGAAGGCAACCGAGTCGCTGCAGAACGGCGAAATCGCCCCCGCCGTGATCATCTTCAGGCGCGAGTCCGGCCTGACCGCCGCCGATCACCGCACGATCGTCGAAGACGTCGGCAAGATGACGAGCGGAGAGCGCTTCCCGGGTGTCGTCGCCGACGGCGAAACCGCAGCGGCGGGCGGCAAGAGGCCGGACTCGGAGGAAGCGACCTCGGCGAAGGGCCTACCGCCTGGGTGTGCACCCCCGACCCAGGCGGTTCCCGGTCAGCCCGCCGGCTATGCACCCTTCGTCGGCCCGGTCTGCTCGCCCGACGGCAAGGCGGCGATCGTCACCTCCTACATCAAGGGCAACGGCGAGGGCGAACGGATCCTCGATCCGGTCAAGGCCTGGCGCGAAAAAATCTCCGACCCCGGCGGCGGCCTCGAGGTCAAGATCACCGGCGGCGCCGGCTTCTCGGCCGACGCGATCGAAGTCTTCGAAGGCATCAACGGCACCCTCCTGCTGGCGGCGGTCAGCCTGGTGATCTTCCTGCTGATCGTCATCTACCGCTCGCCGATGTTCTTCTTCATCCCGCTCGTCGCGGTGCTCTTCGCCGAGACGCTCTCGCGCTCGATCGGCTACGGGGTCTCCGAGCTGGGGGTGACGATCAACGGACAGTCGAGCTCGATCATGTCGGTGCTGGTCCTCGGCGCCGGAACCGACTACGCCCTGCTGCTCGTCGCCCGCTACCGCGAGGAGCTGCACCGCAGCGTCGACAAGCACGAGGCGATGCGCACCGCGCTGATCTCCGCCGGGCCGGCGATCTTCGCCTCGGCGGCGACCGTGATCGCCGCCCTGCTCTGCCTGACGATCGCCAAGGTCAACGGCACCTCGGGCCTCGGCCCGATCGCGGCGATCGGCATCGCCTGCGCCGCGCTCGCGATGCTGACCCTGCTGCCGGCGCTGCTGACGATCTTCGGCCGCCGCGCCTTCTGGCCCTTCGTGCCGCACACGCCGGAGACGACGCCGGATGGCGGTCAGGTCTCCGAGCGCGCGCGCCGGCGGATCGTCGAGGGCTCGGCGTTCGGTGCACTGGCCCGAGTCGTACCGGCCTGTCTCGCGGTCCTGGTGCTGCTGCCACTGGTGCTGCTCAACTGGATCCTGCGGCTGGTCAGCGGTAGGCGCATCCCCTCGTTGATCGTCGGACCGCTCGATCGCGCCATCTTCACGCCCTACGAGGTGCGCCGCCACGGGCTCGAGCATGCCGCGGACGCCACCCATGGCTTCTGGGCGCGGGTCGGCAACCGCGTCGCCATCTCGCCCCGCCGGGTGATCGGCGGCTCGATTGCGGTCCTGTTGATCCTCTGCGCGGGCTTCGCCTTCTTCTCCACCGACCTGACCAGCGAAGACAGCTACCGCACCGAAGTCGAATCGGTCGAAGGCCAGCACCTGCTGGAGAAGAGCTTCCCCTCCGGCGCCACCGCCCTCACCGACGTCGTCGTCCAAGACTCCGCGGACGTGCCGGCGGTGCGCCGCGCCGTGGCGGGAGTGGAAGGCGTCGAGGCGGTCTCCGGGCCGGTGAGCGAAGGGCCGCCGGGAACGCTGATCCAGGCGACGTTGGAAATCAGCCCCTACTCGACCGAGGCGTTCGACCTGGTCGAGCCGATCCGCGAAGCGGCGCACGAGGTCGCCCCCAGCACCTTGGTCGGCGGGCCCACCGCGGTCGAATTCGACGTCCGCGACGCCGCCGGCTGGGACTCGATCGTGATTCCACCGATCGTGCTGGTGGTCGTGCTGCTGATCCTGATCGGCCTGCTGCGCGCCGTCGTCGCGCCGCTGATCCTGATCGGCACGGTGATCCTCAGCTTCCTCGCCGCGTTGGGATTCGGCTATTTCGCCTTCGACGTCTTCTTCGACTTCCCCGGCTCAGACCCATCGCTGCCTCTCTTCGCCTTCATCTTCCTGGTCGCGCTTGGGGTCGACTACAACATCTTCTTGATCTCCCGCGCGCGGGAGGAGACGATCCAACACGGCTCGCGTCAGGGCATCCTGCGCGCCCTCGCCGTCACCGGCGCGGTCATCACCAGTGCCGGCATCGTCCTCGCCGGCACCTTCTCGGTGCTCGCCGTCCTCCCCCTCACCTTCCTCACCGAGCTCGGCTTCGTAGTCGCCTTCGGCGTCCTCCTCGACACCTTCCTGGTCCGCAGCATCCTCGTCCCGGCGATCGCCCTGACCGCCGGAGACAAATTCTGGTGGCCCTCAGCTCTTTCAAGGGGAGAAAGTCCCACTGGAATCCCCCGCGAGCCCGAGCCAGAGCTGACCAGCTCTTAGCCCTTCGCTGGGTGTGGAGAGGGGAGCCCCCTCAGCAGCTGAGCGCAATCGTGGCGGGGGGCGAGGGGATCGGGTGCCCCTCCAGCGCAGCGGCGTCCTGTTTTTCGCCCAACCGGCGCTCGCGGACAGCTACCGAGTCAACTGGCGAAAAACCCAGCAAGCAGGAGGGGTGCCCGATCCCCTCGAGGCCGGTCAGAGGACGGGCAAGAAGTTCTCGATCTCATACGGCGTAACCTGAACGCGATACTCGTCCCATTCCTGCCGCTTGATCTCGACGAAGCGGCGGAAGGTGTGCTCGCCGAGGGTGCGCAGTACCAGCTCCGAGTCGGCGGCGATGTCGATCGCCTCGCCGAGCGTCTCCGGCAGCTGCTCGATCCCGCGCTGGGAGCGCTCCTCCGGAGATAGGTGATAGAGGTTCTGCTCCATCGGCTCGGGCAGCTCGTAGCCCTTCTCGATCCCCTCCAGACCGGCTTGGAGCATGCCGGCAAAGCAGAGATATGGGTTGCAGGCAGGGTCCGGGCAGCGCAGCTCGGCCCGCGTGGCCGCCTCCTTGCCGGGGTGGTAGAGCGGCACCCTGATCAGGGCGGAGCGGTTGCGACGCGACCAGGCGAGGTAGACCGGCGCCTCGAAACCGGGGACGAGGCGCTTGTAGGAGTTGACCCACTGGGCGAAGAGCGGTGAAATCTCGCGCGCGTGGCGCAGCTGACCGGCGATGAAGGCCTTCGCCGTGGCGGAGAGGAAGTACTGGTCATCGGCGTCGAAGAAGGCGTTCTTGCCATCTTTGGTCAGCGACTGGTGCACGTGCATGCCCGAGCCGTTCTCGCCGAACAGCGGCTTCGGCATGAAGGTCGCGTGCCAGCCGTACTTCATCGCGTACTCCTTGACGACGATGCGGTAGGTCATGCAGTCGTCGGACATCTGCAGCGCGTCCTTGTAACGCATGTCGACCTCGTGCTGGGAGGGGCCGACCTCGTGGTGGGCGTACTCGACGTGGATGCCCATCTTCTCCAGCGCCAGGATCGTCTCGCGGCGCACGTCGGAGCCGGCGTCGAGCGTGGTCAAGTCGAAGTAGCCACCCTCGTCCAGGACCTCAGGCACTCCACCCTCCGGCTTGGCGGAGCGGAAGTAGAAGTACTCGAGCTCGGGGCCGATGTTGTAGTTGTCGAAGCCGAGATCCTTGGCTCGCTGCAAAGCACGGCGCATGATCCAGCGCGGGTCGCCCTCGTAGGGATCGCCGCCGGGAACCCGTACGTCGCAGAACATGCGCGCGACGGCGTTCTCCTCCTCGGGCCGCCAGGGGATGATCGCGAAGGTCGAGGGATCGGGCATCGCGATCATGTCCGACTCCTCGATCGGGTTGAAGCCGGTGATCGAGGAGCCGTCGAAGCCCATACCGCCCTCGAACGCGTCCTCGAGCTCGGCAGAGTTGATCGAGAAGCTCTTCAGCTGGCCGAGGACGTCGGTGAACCAGAGCCTGATGAAGCGAACGTCGCGTTCCTTGACGATCTCGGCAACATCGGCGGCACTCGTTGGTTGCTCTGCCACTACGGCCTCCTTGGCTCTTGCCCGGGCGATGAGGGGCAAAGATAGGCGAAGTGAACCGAGGAGGTGCAGAAAGTCGTATTGCGGGTATGTGACGGTCGTCGCACAAGGGTTGCGAGAGCGTCCGAATCTCGGTATAACTTACTTCGCGTAAGTTAATGGCTTAAAGTAAAGTAAAGGCCACGTAAAGGCTCTGTGAAGCGGAATTCGCCCAGATCCGAGCCAAAGGCGGGATGCAAGTGACGGTAAAAACGGCAGTAAGCAGATTTCAGATCCACGACGAGTTGACGGCCCCTGACGAGAGCGCTCCCCTGATCAAGAGCGTCCAGGCGGCCGGCGGCGCTGTGACCAAGTTCGTCGGCGTCCTCGCCGGCGCGCCGGCGGTGTTGCGGGCTTACACCCGGATGCGCTCGGAGCTGCGCGGCGGCGTCCTGCCGCTGGCGACCCGCGAGCGGATCGCCCTCGCGGTTGCCGAGTATCGGCACGACTCCTACAGCATCGCCCAGCACGCGAAGTCCGCGCGCCGCGCCGGCCTCGGCCTGGACGAGGTCTCACGGGCCCGCAGCTTCGACTCCGGTGACGCCAAGGAGGCGGCGCTGCTCGAGTACCTGAAGGCGACGCTAGAGGCCGACAGCTACCCCCCCCACCACCTCCACGAGGAGGCGCGGGAGATCGGCTGGAGCGACGAGGAGCTGCTCGAGGCGGTCGCGCACCTGGCGCTCAACGAGTTCCAGAGCTTGATCGCGTCAGCGGCAGCGTTGCCCAAAGATCAGGCGACGCCCGAAGTGCTGCCTTCGGCGGCTTAGGCGCGCGGGTCCTGTCACGGCGGCCCTCCCCCATGTGCTCGGACGCGCTTCGCGCGCCCTCCGCTATGGGGGACCCCCGCCGCCGTGCCACCCGCGCGAGAAGCCGCAGGCGGCGAGGCTTCTAGTCCTCTACGACCGTAGCCGTGTACAGCAGCCGCGCGGTCGAGTAGCGGCAGCCGTAGGTTGCCCGGGTGCCCGGCTTCTGCTGCGGTTCGCCCTGGCGCACATCGGTGGTGTTGGTGCATTTGTCCGCTTCGCGGCTGGCGCGCCAGGCGTTTTTCGCCGTCAGGTTCTGGGCGAAAGCCGGGGCCCAGGTCGGAATCGTCAGGCCAACTATGTCGCCCGTTTCGACCTTCAGCGAAGCGCCGAACTTAACCGTCTGACCGAGATACGGGCTGAGCACGTGGATCGAGCCCTGGCTGCGCAGGTTGTAGCGGGGCGGATCGGTGCCTGGAACGCGACGCAGGATCGCCAGCCTGGCCTCGGGCGGGGTGCCGAAGAAGCCGTTGAAGAAGGAGCGCTGCTTGCTGGTTGGCTCCGCAAGGGTCAGCGTCCAGGCCGTCACCTTGCCGTTTTTCCGCACCCTGAAGGGCAGCCCCCCCTGGTCGGTGCTGACCTGGAAGCCGGTGACGCTGCCGACCGCCTGGCAGGGCATCTCCGGACAGGACGGGTCGGGCGTGGTCGCGGTGCTGCCGAGCACGACGGTGGTACGCGAGCCGGTCGCCGCACCGGCACCGGCAGCCATCACGACGAGGGCGCCTAGGCAGCCGGCCAGCGCAATCGCGACGGCGATCCGGTTGCGCGCAGCGATCCGATCGGTGAGACCGGCTCTCTGGGAAGACCTCGACATACCCATGCTCCTCTCGTAGAAAACCCGCTCTGAGCGCGAAATCCTAGCCGGAGCCGCGGTTGTCAACGACCGGCTTGGCCCGAGCGATGGAAATCGCGCGCGTATTCGAGCGAGACCGCGAAACGGATCTGGCCGGCGCCGGCTTTGTCGAAGCGCAGGGCGCGGGCGGCGGCAAAGGTCAGATCCCAGGAGTTGCCATCGCTGTAGGGGCCGCGGTCGATCACCTCGGTGACGATCGCGTGGCCCTGGTAGACGAGCTTGACGGTCGTGCCGCAGGGCAGGCTGCGATGGGCAACCCCGATCGTTTCCGCGGTCAGCATCTGCCCGCAGGCGGTGTGCCTGCCGTAGAGGCCCGGCCCGTACCAGGTGGCCCCTGCCCAGCGCATCGGGGTGAAGGCGATTCCGGCACCGGCCTGGGTTTCGCCGGCGACAACGGTCGAGGCACCCCCCGTATCCGCCTGGGCGGCCGCGCCCGAAAGGGCGATCACCGCCATGACGAGCAGCAGGGACGAAGCCCAGCGGGGAAGCCGCCGCCGGCGCTCACCGTCTGCGCGCCCGAATCCGGGTTGATCTTGCCGCTCGAGGCGGTTTCTACCTGTCTTCATCGCTCTTTCGAACGCTTGCGGGGTTAGCTGACGGGCTCGCGCTGAAAGAGCTGCGCTACGCGGCAGATGCCGGCGATTCGCCCCAACTTGTGGGTCCCCCGCTCTTCGCGATATGTGGCGAAGATTCAGCGGAAGTTGGCGGCACGTTAGCAGACGCTAAGACAGGAAACCGTGCAGAGGTCGGAAAGGCCCCCTTCGGGCGAAGGGGGCCTTTCCACAGCGGGCCTGTAAGCCGGATCCTGTCGAGAACGACCATCTATCTCACCGGGACCGAAGTCCCGAGGGGCCGCCGGAGCGGCCCTGCGGCCTACCTGGATCTCGCCGGGCAGGGTCGACGATCCTGTTTGGCCTTGCACCGGGCGGGGTTTGCCTGGCCGCCGCGTCACCGCGGCGCCGGTGCGCTCTTACCGCACCATTTCACCTTTGCCTGTACGCGACTCACGTGTGGCCGCGCCATCGGCCGTGTATTTCTGTGGCACTTTCCCGCGGGTTTCCCCGGGTGGGCGTTACCCACCGCCCTCGCCCTTTGGTGTCCGGACTTTCCTCGAAGGGTTTTCTCTCCCCCCGCGGTCGCTCGGCCCGCCCCTCGATGGTATCGCCCGCCCGTTCTCTCGCAACGATTGCATCGAATATCCTGCGCGGGAATGGCGATGGCCGTGGTCACCGGGGCAGGAAGCGGGCTCGGCCGTGCGATCGCGCTCGACCTCGCCAGCCGTGGCTTCCTCGTCCACGCCACCGACCTCGACCCCGATGCGGCCGCCCGCACTGCCGCCGAGATCGGCGCCGGCGGCACCTCCTCCTCCCTTGACGTGCGGGACGAGGCGGCATGCCGGGCCGCGGCGAACGTCGCCGCCCGGTCGGGCTCGCTCGACGTCTGGGTCAACAACGCCGGCGTGCTGTTCGCCGGGATGTCCTGGGAGCAGGACGAGATGACTCGCCGCACGATGCTCGAGGTCAACGCGATCGGCACGATGAACGGCACCGTCGCCGCGCTGGAGACGATGATCGCGGCCGGGCGCGGGCACGTGATCAATGTGATCTCGCTTGCCGGCCTCGTTGCCGCCCCGGGCGAGGTCGCCTACTCCGCCAGCAAGCACGCGGCGATGGCTTTCACGCTGGGCACGCTGTTCGACCTGCGACGGGCGGGGATCTCGGGGGTCGAGCTCTCAGCGCTGTGCCCGGACGGGATCTGGACGCCGATGCTCGAAGACAGCCTCGACGATCCGGACGCGGCGGGCTCGTTCTCCGGCCAACTGCTGACTCCAGAGCGGGTCGCCCAGGAGGTGGGGAGGCTGACGGAACGGCCCCGACCGCTGGTCGTCATTCCCCGCTGGCGCGGGCCCCTGCTCCGCCTCTTCGACACCTTCCCCCGCCTCGGCCTGCGGCTGCTGCCGCTGGTGATGCGCGACGCGCGGCGTCGCCAGCGGCGCTACAAGAAGCTGATCGAGTCCGGTAGATGGCCGGGCTGACGGCTCGCTGCGTCAGACTTTTCTGAGCACGCCGATGACCCGCCCTATGACGGAGACCTCGGCGCTGCGGATCGGCTCCATCGTCTCGTTCTCGGGCTGCAGGCGGATGTGGTCGGGTTCACGGAAGAAGCGCTTCACCGTCGCCTCCTCGCCAATCAGGGCGACGACGATCTCGCCGTCGGTCGCGTCGTCGACCGGCCGGACGACCACGTAGTCGCGCTCGAAGATGCCGGCTTCCACCATGCTTTCGCCCCGAACCCGGAGAACGTAGTCGCCGTCCTCGCCTCCGATCACGTCGGGGATCTCGAGGTACTCCTCGATGTTCTCCTCGGCGAGGATCGGCTCTCCCGCGGCGACCTGGCCGACCAGTGGCAGGCCCGAGCCCTCGGGCATGATCGTCTTCTTGGCCTTGTCGAAGAGCAGCTCGATCGCCCGCGGTTTAGAGGGATCGCGACGTAGCAAGCCGATCTTCTCCAGGTTGGCGAGGTGGGCATGAACGGTCGAGGAGGAATGAAGGCCGACCGCTTTGCCGATCTCGCGCACGGTCGGCGGATAGCCGGTTTTCGCCGCGTAGCGACCGATGAAGTCGAATATCTCCTTCTGCCTCTTGGTCAGGTCCAGATCCACCCGGCGCTCCTCCTCATTAGCGCTGCAACGCGCAAAGACGTTCGAACACTTGTTCGCAGAGTACCTAGCGATGCGGACACTCGCAAGTCATGGAGACCCTCGGCAACCTGCCTCCCACCCACTCGCAAGCCGCTTCAAGGCCAAACATCTAGAATCGACCGCCCTCGAGCGGCTGTGGCGGAACTGGTAGACGCGCAAGGTTGAGGGCCTTGTGTCCCTAACGGGACGTGATGGTTCGACTCCATTCAGCCGCATGGCAAAACCCCCGCTCGGCGGGGGTTTTTGCGTCTGGGGGGGCCAACTGGCGGGCTCCCACGGCACCGCTCGTGCGCCAGTCAGTGCGCCTGTGAGATGCGTGGTTGGTGGTCGTCGACGTCTGCTCGGTGATTCAGCATGTGTGCGTGGACCCGGCTGGCCCATCGACCACCGAAGCATTGCTGATCGGACTCGCAGGAGGAGCAATCGGCGCTCTGCTCGCGGGAGCGGCCTGGGTTCTTCTCAAGCTCGCCGCGATTCGCGGAGAAGTCGAGCGACACGACTTTGAGGCGCGTGTCATTGACGAGGATTTAGAACTTTGGGCCGCAGACCACTATCGGAGCCTCAAGCAGGCGCTGACTGAGATTGAGGAAAGGATGGCCTCTCAAGGAACGCACATCTTGTACAGCGACGCTTATGGCCGGGCCCGCGCAGAAGCTAAGACAGCAGCACTGCATCGGTGGCGTGACCGACAACATGAAGCCGATCGAGCGCTGATCGCCATCAGGGCGACTGAGGGTCGTCGGCATCGCGTGGCGCGACTACTTTGGAAACGACGACATGCCCTGAAACTAACGGCTCCCAGTCGCGTCGAGCCGATCATTGATGAGCTACGACAGCCTGTGACCAAGCATGGATCGCCAAGTATCCGGGTGTTCGACCCCACGACGTTTGAACTGGACACCATGCTCAAGGTCATTAAGGAGAACCCGTTGGAGCCGGCCGTTTCGCCGCGGGTTGAACGGGTGAGCGACGGCGCGGGTGGTCAGATCGAGACGATCCACAATGAGCCGGCACGAGAAACGCCCGACCTTCCGGGTCTGAGTGGACCTCTGTAGAGCGCAACTGTCATCGACTGGCTGCATCCATATAGGCATCGACCAGCTCGCGAGCCTGATCGCGAGCGCCGGGCATCAGGTGGCCGTAGCGCGAGAAGGTCTCCTCGATGGTCGCGTGACCCATGAACTCCTGAATCGCCTTCGGGTTGACCCCGGCGTCGATCAGCAGTGACGCGAAGGTGTGGCGGCACTCGTGGAACGTGAGCGCCGGGAGAAGGTCGGGGTTGCGTCCCTCCTGCGCAGCTTCTTCGCGCTCGCGCTCGTTGACCGCCGCCCAGGCGCGCTTGGCAGGGTCCGTGATGGCCTTCGGGCCGAAGGGTTCGTCCGGCCTGCGCCCGAACACCAGGTCTGAGCCGGTCCCGAGCGCACGCGCGTCGAGGTGATCGCGGAGGACGGAAAGGATGGGCACCGTGCGAACACCCGCCTTTGACTTCGGCGCAATCGGCCCCTCGCATTGGTCCCAAGAGCGCTCGACGGTGATCTCGGATCGACCGAGGTCGATGTCAGAGCAACGAAGCGCTTGTAGCTCGCCGCGTCGCAGTCCGGCATAGAAGGCCGTCGCCCAGATCGCCCGATCCGAGTCCGGGACGGCAGCAATCAGCCGCGCTGCCTGAGAGGCCGTTGCGATCTTCTCCCGTCGCCCGCGCGCCGCCGGGAGGTCGACTTCGCGCGTCGGATTAACAACGACCAGCTCGCGGCGAACGGCGTGACGGTAGATCGCCTGGAGCGGGTTCATCGTGTTGCGGATCGTGCTGGCCGCAAGCTTGCGGCCGAGCAGCCGGTCCACGAAGTCCTGCAGGTCGGCCCGCGTCAGCTCCGAGAGCCGGGTGCCTCCGAACTCCGGGAGCACACGCAGGCTGAGAGCCCGTCCGTATTCCCGCAGGGTGCCCGGCTTGTAGTGGTGGCCGGAGCGATCGCGCACCGCGCCGGTTCGCGCCGCCTCCAGCCAAAGCCAAGCTGCCTGCTCGACCGTGATCTGAGATGGCGTGCGCAGGCTGCGTGCATTGGCTGCCGCCAGCGCGTCTGCTCGCCAGGTCTTGGCCTCCGCCTCGCGGGCGAAGGTGCTCCGCAGCTTCCGACCCTCCCTGGTCAGGTAAACCGACGCCTCCCACCCCGCATTGCAGTTGCAGCGCCCGCCGTCGCCGGCACTGCAACCTTTCGAGTGCCGCTTCCTGATCCCCTCGGCATCTCCCGTCACGCCCATGGGGCAGATGAGCCCGGCAGCCCGAACCCGCCCCGCTGGACACTGCCGGGGGTCCAGGCGATGCCCTCGATCAGGTCGTCAATGGAGGCGTCGAGGGCGGAGGCAAGTTTGACCACGGTGTGGACTTCGGGGTAGACAAGTGCCGGCGTAAACCTGCCACTACACGGGCGCTTATCTATCTCGATACCTCTACCTACGACGCCATCGCAAAGGACGATCCAGCCGCCCGCGCGATTATGAAGGCGCTAGACATCGCAATGGAAAGAGATGCCGCGATCTGCGTCGGTTCACCCTGGCATGAAGATGAGCTTGCCCTCTTAGGGTCAGGACCGACGTTGAACGCGAATGTGCGGACCCTCCGAACGTATACCCGCGATCTTCGGATGAAGTTCGACAATGAGCTGATCTCGGCTGAGCTGTTTGCCGCAGCCCGCGAGTTCTGCGAGGACCGTGAACCCTTGACTTGGCGAGAGGCGTTTCGGGACGATCCCGATAATCCACCGCTCAACGCCTTTCAAACCAGATGGATGAATGAACAGTATGAGGTCGAGGGACAACCATCACTCGTAGACGAAGCTGAACACGACCGTCGCACGAGCGAGGGTCTGACCGCCGCCCACATTGAACTTCGAGGCAATTACGAATGGAGTGAGATCGCTGAAGGTAATCTCAAGCAGCAAATTCGACACTACCTCGCGCCCCTAGCCGATCCAGATTACTGCGCAGCGTACGGTACGAAGTTGGCGAAGCAGGCAGCACTAGTTATGGCCACAGGTGATACCCAAGCCCAAGCCGGCTCAGCGCTCCTGATCTACACCCGCTTTGCCGAAGTCGCGTATATGGCAAACGTCATCAGAGAACGATTCCCGAAGATCCAAGCGGAACCCAGAGCCTTCTGCGAAAGCGAGGCCGTGTGCAACCTGCCAACGATGCGACTCGTTTCGTTTCTCCTCGCCGCCCTCAGCGCTGACGGTAAGCGTATTTCGCCGCAACGAGGCGACCTGCATGACCTCTGGCATCTCACTTACGGCTTGTCGCGATGCGACATCGTGACGGCGGACAGGCGGTCTTGCGAGCTTGCGCGTGGCCGAGGCCTGGTCCCAAGCGGGGTTGCGCTGTTCGAGGGCCACCATGGACTTGATGAGGCGGCCGCCGCGATCGAAGCGCTATAGGTGATGCGTTCGCCTCAAGTCAGTCAGTGGATGTCAGCAGCGCTCCCCTCTATCCTTTGATCTATGGCAACCGCCGTGAAGAAGCTCGACTTGGAGATTGGCGAGGTCGTCGAGGTCGGCGGTCGTCGCTACGAGGTGGTACCCGATCGACAGGGCGGCCTCACGCTTGAGCCGCCGATCACGCCGATAACCGAGCTTGAAAAGGGATGGGGAACGAAACCCGCGTCCGCTGAGGACTTCGAGCGGGTCGCCGGCGACTTCCCCACGGACGGAGAGGGCTAGCTCATAAGCCCTATGGTCGGGCCTGTCGGTCCGCCTTGCGGTAACGATCCTGGGAGGCGCATATCCTGCGCCGATGCCTTCGCCGAGACAAAACGTGCCGCCGGTATCCATCAAGTTCCGCTCGCCAGCCTGGGAGGAAGAGGTAGGGCGTTTGGACCCTCGGTCGCCGGCACGCATACAGGCCGAGCGCGCCCGCAGGCAGATCGAAGGCGCTAAGGCGAAACTCGTATGGAAGCGATGCGAAACGTCGAGTGACGACGGCACGGAGCTGACGGGGTGCAGCAAGCTCTATGTCCCGCTCGATGCGAAAGGGGCCTCAGCCGCACCCTACGGCTTCGTCTTCCGACTGGCAAAGACGGATGAGGGCGCACTTGTCTGGAATTTCATCGCTTTCGGCGAGCGCCACCCTGAGAACCCGAGGACCCGCAGCGTCTACGAGCGAGCGCACAAACGCATCCACGGACGCTACCCGAATCAGTTGCACTGACCTAGGGCCTTAAGCCGGATAGCGCGCCACGAAGTCGCGGACTCCGTCGATCATGCGCTCGACCTCGCCGTCGTTGAGATTCTCGGGGCGGCCGTGAGCTCCCTCCGTCCTCTGTGCGTACCAGGCAGTCACGCTCTTTCGCTGAACCTCGGTGACTACCTCTGCCTTGCGAAGGTCTACCCCCAGGACCTCTACCGACTTCGCTCTGCCCCTCTCATCGGTGATATCAACCTCGTGCTTCCTGGCGAGCTTCCGAAGCTGCTCCTCTAGAACCGTTCCTGCCAGGACAACAGCAGGCCCGATGAATCCCTTGGCAAGCAACTCATTAGCCATATCGAGAAAGTCGTCAAACAAATCAGCGTGAACGATCGCCTCAACTGAGGCCATACCGCCGAATCGATAGTCGTCCCGTAGTGCGTGGACGATCGCGGTTAGCTGCTCCGCCTTCCACGAGCCGTTGTGGTCCAATTCGACAGCAGTAGTCGCCTCATCCTCGTACGCACTTCCCGGAGGAGCAAAGCGCCTAATCGCCGCTCGTGCTCGCGTGGCGATTCGCGTTGCATCGTAGTCCCCTAGGTAGCCGTTACCGTTCGCGGAGTCGCGGCGATCAAGGATGATTTCGGAGAGCTGCTCGATGATCAGATCGGGCGCAGTGGCCATGATTAGGGCGATCCTAGGGGCGCGCGCCGACATAGCCGTGCGCCAATGGTGCGCCAGTCAGCCCCCGAAGCAGCCGGTTTCAACCGGATTCGGCCGGAATGGATTGGCTCTGTAGGTCGTTTTCCGCTCTAGCAAGCGGCACGGCCTCGGTTTGAGGGCCTTGTGTCCCTAACGGGACGTGATGGTTCGACTCCATTCAGCCGCATCGAAAGCTCCCGCAAATGGGAGCCTTTCAATCAAAGCCACGAATTTCGGCACTGCTGCCCTACGGTCCATTGCGGACCGTTTTGGCAGCAATGCCGCATACCGTTGCGCCTCTTCCCGAGTTCCCAGGCGTAGGCGAGTCAATTCCCCACGCAGGGGAAAACCACCGGTTTTGTGCCCGAGAAGGGTCGATGCGCGTGCTCTGAGGCTCAAAATCGATCCCCCGCCAGGGGCATGCCTCAAGGAGGAACAATGGAAGACAAGGCCAGCATGCGCCGCCCGCACGGCACCGGCACCCTCTATGTCCAAGAAAGAGCGAACGGCCGGGGGGACTGGTACGGCCGCTGGTATCTGGGCGGCCGGCGAGTCAACCGTCGCCTGGGACTCAAGCTGCGCCGCGGCACCGGGGAGGGACTGAACCGCACCCAGGCCGAGGCCGAGCTACGGCGACTGATGGTTCGCGAGCGCCCGCCCGAGGCCGGCGCGAGCGTCTCGTTCGCGAGCACCGCGGAATTGATGCTCCGCGAACTCGAATCACTCGGGCGGAAGGCGACGACCCTCGACAACTACCGGGCGATCCTTCGCGCTCACCTGCTGCCTCGCTTCGGCGAGCTCATGGTCAACCGGGTGAGGAAGAGCGACGTCGAAGGCTTCATGTCTGCGCTCACCGCGGCCGGTAAGGCGGAGAGGACGCGCTCGGGCATCTTCAAGCTCCTCTCACAGGTCTTTACCTGACCGGGATGCGCCAAGGGGAGCTCCTCGCACTGCGCTGGCGAGACGTCGACTGGGAGGCGGAGCGGATCCGCGTGCGCCGCAACTACAGCCGCGGTCACTGGTCGACGCCGAAGTCGCGCAGCGGCGAACGCTCGGTGCCTCTGGCAAGCCGAGTCGCGGGCGAGCTGCGGGGCCATCAGCTGCGCTCCCGTTTTCGGGCGAAGACGACCTCGT
The DNA here is from genome assembly GCA_963770315.1 of uncultured Solirubrobacterales bacterium. GTDB lineage: Bacteria > Actinomycetota > Thermoleophilia > Solirubrobacterales > 70-9 > VRUE01. Next base: position 627,295 of record CAVYPC010000002.1, on the reverse strand, counting down.
CTTCGCCAATCCGCTGAGCGGCGAGGTCTCCTCCACGGCCCGCTTGTGCAGCGGTTCAGGAAGGCACTGAAGGCGGCCGGTGTCAACGCCGGTTGAAAACCGGACCACTTCTGCCGGTTGAAAAGTGGACCACCCCCGGCGTCGGGAAGAGATCGGCCTGAGGTCAAGGTCCCGCCTGCGGAGACGAGCCCGTAGGGCGAGGCGGAGCAGGCGGGAGCGCTCAGTCCCTGGGCGGCGGAGAGCCCAGGTCCTTGTCGCGCAAGCGGTAGCTGTCGCCCTTGAGGCCGAGGATCTCGGCGTGGTGGACCAGGCGGTCGATCATCGCCGCGGCAACCACTTCGTCGCCGAAGATCTCACCCCATGCGCTGAAGGGCTTGTTCGAGGTGACGATCAAAGATGCGCGCTCATAGCGCGCTGAGACCAGGCTGAACATCAGGTTTGCCGCCTCGGGATCGAACGGGATATAGCCGACCTCATCGACCACGATCAAGGGCACGAAGCCCAAGCGGCGCAGCTCCTCCTCGAGCTTGCCCTGGCGCTTTGCCTCTCCCAGGCGCGCCACCCACTCCGTCGCGGTGGCGAACTGCACCCGCTGCCCGGCCAGGCAGGCGCGGATACCGAGGGCGATCGCCAGGTGCGTCTTGCCGGTTCCCGGTGGACCCAAGAGGACCACGTTCTCTTTGCCGTGCAGGAAGTCGAGTTGGCCGAGGTGCTCGACCACCTGCTTCTTCACCGTGCGCTGGAAGGTGAAGTCGAACTCCTCCAGGGTCTTGCGCGCCGGGAAGCGGGCAGCCTTGATCCGGTTCTCCCCTCCGTGGGACTCCCTGGAGGAGACCTCGGTGGAGAGCACCGCCTCCAAGAAGCGCTCGTGTGACCACTCCTCCTCACGGGCACGCTCGGCGAGCTTGGGGAGCGCCCTCGCTGCAGCCGGCATCTTCAGCGCCCGGAAGAGGTGGGTGAGCTCCGCAGTCTTGGTCATGCCGGGATCAGCTCGTCATAGCGCGCCAGAGAACGCAGCTCGACGTCGACCTGGGGCCCGCGGCGGCGGGTGCCGCGAAGATGGTCGAGCAGCTGCTGGTGGGCGGGATCGGTGAAGGTGATGTGCCGGGCGAAGGAACGCTGGTGGGAGGCGACGAGCGCCCCGGTGCCCAACTCGATCGCTGTGAGCTTGCGCTGGCTGACGCGCACCTCCACGCGCCGCCCCGCCGCCCGCGGGTCGAGGGAGTAGTCGTTGGTGTCGAAACGAAGATAGGGCTGCTGGGCCACGCGCATGACGAAGCGGCGGTCGGTGTCGGGCATCTGCACGGGCAGTGGCCGCATCCGCTCGCGCTCCTCAGCCAGGCGCTCTGCGGGGACGGCACGGATGCCGCGGTGAAGGCGGGTATTGGCGCGATTCTCAAACCACTCGTCGAGGCTGGCTTGGAAGTGCTCGGGAGAGGCGAAGCTGCGTCCCGGTTCGAAGTTGGAGCGCAAGAAGCGGTGGGAGCGCTCGAGGATGCCCTTGGACTCGGGGTCTGCGGCCTCGCAGATAGACCAGCCGAGCGGCAGGGCGCCGCAAAAGGTGGCGAAGGCCTCGGTCGGCTTGCCTTTCGGGGCGATCGCCGCCTCGCGGTCCCAGACCGCGGTTTCGGGCAGGGCGCCCAGCTTCGCCAGGCAGCGACCCATGCCCCAGAGGATGTCGGGAGCCTGCTTGGCGAAGATCAACGCTCCGGCGCCGGCACGCGAGAAGCCCAGTGCGCTTGTGACGACCCATCCCCGCCTCGTCTGCCCGTGGCCGACCGGGATCTCGGCCCTCGGCTCCCAGAGGTCGAACTGGCAGATCTCTGCGGGGCGATAGACGGTGCGCTGGTAGGTGCGCCTGGGCGCAAAGCGCGGTCTGACCTCGCGCAGGTGGTCGTCGAGGATCGTCTTGCCGCCCTCATAGCCCAGCTCTGCGATCAGCTCGCGGATGCGGGTGGCGGGCATGCGGTGATCGGAGCGCAACAGGCGCTCGATCTCTTCTTTGAAGGGGTCGAGCTTCGAAGGCGCCTTCGGCCGTCGATAGGCCGGCGGGTCCTTTGCGGCAAGGGCGCGGCGGATTGTTTCCCGGTGCAAGCCCGTACGGCGGCGGATCTCCCGAATCGAGACGCCGTCGATGAAGTGCATCCGCCTGATCTCCGCCCAGTGCTCCACGTCGATCACCCGCTCCTCCTCGCCTCGATCTCTTCGATCGGGCGAGCGTCCAGACCCGGCCGGATGACTCCGGCCCCACGCCAGGGGGGTCAGTTTTCGACCGGCGCAGGTGGTCCAGTTTTCAGGCGGCGCCTACAGCCGGGGTGCGCAAGGTCCGCTTCCACGACCTCCGCCACACCTTCGGACGACGCTGAACTACGCCGACTACGAACCTGGAGGCAACGAGAGCGCCTTAGTGGACGCCGCGTTCGCGAGCAAGCCTCCAACCGCTCGGGAAGAACGAATGCGACCTCGCGCCAGCCAGCTGCTGTCGCGCTTGCGGAGATTCTTCCCTGCTCGCGGAGCTAGTCGAGACCAGCGACTCCGAGCCCAGCGCGTTCAGCCGCCCGAGCGAGATCCCGATCCCAGGTGACGAGAACGACTTCCTCGTCACCGAGTTCGAGTGCGGTAGCAAGGTGGACAGCGTCATAGCCGCGCAACCCGAGATCTTCGGCATACCCGCCGGCACGACGGGCGAGCTCTTGATCGACGCCTACCGTCGCCAGCTCCGTATACAGCGCCTCGAAGGCCGCGAGTGCCTGCCCGTGTTCCGTCTCCCCAAGGCGATCTAGGCGCCTGGCGGCCGCCAGGGCGGCCCGTCCCTCTGGGTAGGCAAGGATGCTCGATGCTGCGGAATAGGCACCGCCCCAAAGCTCGGCGGCCAAGTCGGAGCCGTCCTCGACGACGATGAGCTTGACCAGCGCCGAGGTATCGAAGTAAAGGATCAGGCGCGCTGCTCGGAGACGAGGTCGGAGACCGAACCGGCGCCCTTCACCTGCGCGGCACGCGAAGAACGCGGCCCCTGCGGCATTCGCACCAGGCCACGGCACGCGAGAGCCTCGAGCGGTCGCTCGCCGAGCCCACTCAAGCGAGCGACGGGCCGCCCGCGACGGGTGACGACCACCTCGCCTCCCCCCTCCACTCGCTCCAGGTACTCGCTGAGGCGATCGTGCAGCTCGCGGACTCCAACTTCGCTCTGAGACTGATGTAGCGTCATACGGCAACTTTAGCAGCTACATGGAAAAGGCTCCCTGGGTCGAGCCGACCGCTTCCCCTGGAAGCTACGGAGCCGGGTAGCGCTCCCGGCCGGTTGCAACCTCCTCGGGAGTTCCGTAGACATCGCGAACGACATCGAATTCCGTTTCGAAGACCTGCATCGCCGATGCGAGCTCGGGATGGTGGATGAGGAACCGCTCGACCTCCGTCGCATGCTCTTCCCAGAGGCGCCCAAACGCTTCATCGAAGCGCTCCTTCTCCGACCGGTCTTTGAGCGCAGCGGCGAGCGACTCGTCGCTCAGCACCTCGGCAAAGGCCGGTATCGCCTCGCGCCATTCGACGAATACGTTGTAGATAGTTTCGAGGGCCGGCGCATCCGCCTCCACCGAGGCGTACTCAGCCATCCCCTCTCGGAGCCGGGGATCCTCCCGTAGGGCCAGCCACATGAGGAGGAAGAAGGCCTCGCCCCCGCGCGGCTGACCCCGAAACACGGCGCTCACGGTTCCGAAGCCGAATGCGGCCGAGCCGAAGATCCGCTCAACTACCGAAGTCCCGACTAAGACCGAGCGCCAAAACCCGCGGATCTCTTGCCGCGCAGCATCCAGGTCCACATCCGCCGCGTCGGCGAGATCCGCGAGGGATCTTTCGCCGATTGCGGCCGACAGACTCAGCATGTCCTGCTCGGAGCTGCCCTCAAACCACGGCTCGGATTCGGCGAGGTGGTCGACCCGAGCCCGGTCGATTCCAAGGGCGCGCTCGAAGAGACCCCCGCGGCTTTCCTCGTCCGGGCGCTCCGCGTCGGCAAAGCCCTCGAAGCGTCCGCTCGCGACCTCGGCGAAGACCCGGAAGACGGTCGCAAACTCAGAACGGCCAACGTTTCGCCTGACCCTCCCGAGGGCAGCCGGCGCTCGATCGACTTCAAGGCCCTTGTAGGCGGCATCCATCTCGGCCTCGGCGGCTGGATCACCCATATCCTCGCCTCCGAGGAGCCGGGACAATTCCTCACGGTCCCGTTCCCAGTCACTCGCGACGCAAAGCAGGCGAGCTCGGACGACTTTAGGAATCGGGCCACCGTCTTCCCACCAGAGCCGCCAGCTGATCTCCTCGAAGCTGCGGATCTCTCGTCGAACCTCGAGCACCCGTTTGAGCCGATCCCGGGTTCCGGGTGGATACAGAGAAGCTTTTCCTCGGCCCCGACCCAAGGACCGGGTGACCGGCCGGTCGATCAACCCGGCCCGGTGCATGCGGGGCAGCTGGCTGCCACTGAGCGGAAACCCCTCGGCGGCCGCGACCGCCAACAGCTCATCTCGCGTTTCCCATCCTTTGAGATCCTCTTCACCGTCCACTCTTACAGGCTACGCGGCGGCCTGCATGGGCTCGCATTCTCCCTTCCTACCATTCCGGAAAATCGCGTCGCGCCACACCCCGCGACGCCCGAAAAGGAAGGTTCGACATGGATTCCAGCGCGCTACGAAAGCCTGCCCCCGCATTCGCCCTCGCGATTGGACTGACGATCGCCAGCCACAGGGCAAATGCCAACGCCGCCAGGGCCCTTGGGGTTCCGAGCGCCGCGATCGGGGTGCTCGTCGCTGCAGCGCTTGTCGTCGCCGGACTTCGTTCGGGATAGTCCGGCGAACGAAGGGCAAGAGGACGGAATCCTGTCGAAATAGCGCCGGAGCGCTACAATCTCACCATGACCACCGCCTACGCCGAAGAGGCGATTCACGTCCACGACACCGGCCACCTCTCAGATCGCGAGATCGCTCGCGCCACTGGAGCTGCGCCGAGCACCGTGCGCGAATGGCTTGCCGGCCGCAGCGCCCCAAGCGGATCACGCGCCGATCGACTGGCGGAGCTCTCCTCGTTGGTTGAGCGCCTCGCCCGAGTCATCCGCCCTACCTACATCCCGGTGTGGCTGAACAAGCCAATACCCGCCCTTGACGAGGACAAGCCGATCGAGCGGATCGCCGCCGGTGACTACCGCGCCGTAGCGCGGCTGATCTCAGGCCTCGAGGACCCCGGCGCAGTCTGAAGTGGGCGCCGACGTAGCGGCGATTGCCGTTGGCGGCCGCTGGCTCAAGCACACCTATCCTGGCTCGCCTCCCCTCCCGGTTCGAGAACCCCCACCCGACAACCGCTGGCAGCGGGGCGACGTAGTCGATGCCCTCTATCTCGCCGACAGCGCGGAGACTGTGTGGGCCGAGTGGTACCGACACCTGGCCGAACGCATGATCCCGCCGCTCGCGCAGATGCCCCGTGAGCTTTGGACCTGGCAGGTCGAGGTCGAGGTCGCTGATCTCTCCACCCCCGAGCGACTTGCCACGGTGGGCCTTTCCCCCCCAACTCCCGGTCGACGGTCATGGCCCGCCTTTCAGCGCCTCGGCGAGCTGCTGTGGAAGGAGGGTTGGGCTGGGCTCCTCGCGGCGAGTGCCGCTCGACCCGAGGGGAAAGTCCTTTGCCTCTTTCGGGACGCGGACGGAGTCCGCGGGGTGGAACCCGTACCCCCTCCCAGCCGGATCGCCGAGCCTCCCCCACCACCGACGGGCCTGCAGACCTAACGTTCGAGACCTGAGCACTAGCCTGCCCCCGCAAGATCTGCGCTCACTGACTTGCTGAAGTCATTCGCCTCTTGAGCGCTTGCGAGAATGCCCACATGGAGATCTCCTTCGGATGAAAGAGTTCGTCTGATGGGAGAGCCGCGTCACCACCTCGGCTGATCTTTCTTGGGGCCGGCTTTTCCAAGCCCGCCGGTCTACCGCTCTCCACTGAGTTGCTCGATCAGGTTCTTGCGGAGTTGCGAACTTTTACGGACCAGGAGACTCATCTGCATCGCTCGATCCCCGCTATCTCGACTACATGCGAGCGACGACAGGCCATACCCCTGAACACATCGACATCGAGGATTTTGCGGCCTATCTCGACTATCGCCACGCGTTCGGCCTCCTCGGCTCCGACACCTGGTCTGAGGAGGGCAATCGCGACCAGTTCCTCATGCGATGGGGGCATTGGTCGAGTTCTACATCTGACGACGTCGCGGGAAGAGGCGATCCCCGACCTCCACCTCGAGTTCGCCCGGCGCCTGCACCCCCGCGACGTCGTCGTTTCCTTCAACTACGACCTGATACTGGAGCGGAGTCTCGACCGCGTTGGCCGACCCTACCGACGGTTCCCAACCGCCTCAGCAGCGTCAGTGCGACTGGCGGGATCGTGAGGTGCCCGGCGTCCCTTAAGAAGCCAGCGCTCCGTCGGGGGCGAGCCACTTTTGGCTAAGTTCGCTCGCTGTAGCGATCCGCTCGTAATCACGGTCGTAGTGCACGAGCGCCACGCCGGACTCTTCGGCTGCCGCGGCCAACAAAAGATCGGCAGGGGGAACACGGCGATGGTCGCCGGTGCTCGCCAGCGCCAACTGAGTTTCGCGCGCCCGAGCCCAAACCCCTGCGGGCATCGGGATCGCCTCGAAGACGGCAAGGCGGCCAACCACCTCCCGTGCCCGCTGCTCGTTGGGGGCGAGGCGGGTCAGCTCGAGGATGACGAGGTCGCAGACCAGGACCAGGCCAGCTTCGACCGCGGCGTTGAACCACGTCGCGAGCTCCGGAAAGCGGCGATCGCGCACCCAGGTCCAAGCGCCGGTATCGAAGAGTGCCGGTCGATCGAGCTGAGGCAGCAGCAGGTCAGCCACGGAGCTCAGTTGCGCTCGCGACCGGCAGCAACTTCCTGCGGAGTGCCGTCCACGTCCCGAACAACGTCGAAACCCTTCAGCGCCCGGCGGCGAGCGACATCACGCAGCGCCGCGTTGACCGTCTCGCTGAGGCCCTTGGTCTCCAGCTCCCGGCGCGCAGCATCAAGAGCGAGGTCGTCTACATCAACCGTGGTGCGGGTCATGTGCATCAGTATAAAGCATCACCGCAGCTCCCCAACGACCGGCGTCGCCGTTGGGTACTCAGTAGGCAGGCTCAAGCCCGGAGATCATCGGGAAGTGGCGCACGTTGGTGGTGAGCAGATCCGCCTCGAGCAGGAGCGCGGTGGCGGCGATCAGGTAGTCGGCGTCGTCGATGCCGCCATGGGCTCGGCGGTGGCGCTGGGCAAGGGATGCGGCAGCTCGCGCTACCTCCTCTCCGACCGGAACCCATGAGACCGCCGAGAAGAATTGCTCCAGGGCTTCGACCTCATTCCTTCGCACGCCCGCCAGCAACTCAAAGCGCACTATCTCGCTGGCGAAGAGAGATTCTTCGGCGTCGATCAGGCCACTCAGGAGCCCAACCGCGGGAGGAGAGCCGCGAAGATGGTCGATTGCGACGCTCGTGTCGAGCAGCTTCACTTGACGCCGAGCCGGGCCAAGCGATCGTTGAGGTCACCACCACGGATCGCATCGACGTACTCGGCGCCGCTGACGCGTCGGCCCTGCCATGAGCCGGCGCTGGCCTTGAGAGCGCGAAGCTTCTCGTCCTTCCCCTGCTCCCCGAACGTCGTGCGGACCGCCCGACGGATCAACTCCGAGCGAGATGCACCGGTGTCGCGTGAGGCGCGCTCGAGGAGCTCCAGCTCATCCTCGCCCAGATAGACCTGCGTCCTACTCATAGCATCACTATACACCTGGTGGTGTCGCTATTCCCCGGTGATATCAATCTCCAGAATCACTGGCAGGTTCCATCGAGACTCAGAGCCTGCCCAGCGCCTTCCACAGCTCCTGGGTGTCGCCGACGACCCAGGCCTCCTCGATCGCGCGGTTCGACAGGCGGAAGAAGGCGGCGCCCCGGTACTCGACCTGGGCGCCGGTCGGCTCGACGTCGCCGAGGTTGCCGCGGTGGGTGCCGCGCCAGGTCATCCGCGTCACGACCCGGTCCTCGACGGCGAGAATCTCATCGACCTGGTTGTGCCAGTCGGGAAAGGCGGCGCGAACGCCTTCGACGTAGCGCTTGAATCCCTCCCGCCCTACCGACGTGGAACCGAGCGATCCCCGAAAGCGGATCTCCTCGGAGAGGATCTCATCGGCAACCCCGAGTCGCCACTCGTTCCACAGCTCGTCATAGAAGCGCCTAACAACGGCTTTATTGGCTTTCTGGGTCATCGTCCTCCGGGGCATGCTCGCAATTAGTCCTATTTTCGTACTCGCCAGACGGAAGTTCGACTCCGACCCGGCGGTTGTCCTCCCAGAATGTCAATCGCCGAGAAAACGAACGGCTGAGCTCGTTGCGACGGATACGGCAACTGCCGCTGACCGTGGTCGTACCGCTGGCCGTGCTCGTCGCGGCCATCGGCATCGTCATGCTCTCCGCGAGCGGACCGGCCGCGGCCGCCGATCCGTGCACCGCTCCGGTGACCAACAAGGTCGCCTGCGAGAACACGAAACCCGGCCTGCCGCCATCCGAATGGCAGATCAGCGGCATCGGCGACCCGTCGATCCAGGGCTTCGCCACCTCGATGAGCGTCAACCTCGGCCAGACGGTCAACTTCAAGATCAAGACGCCGTCGAGCAACTACCACATCAACATCCTGCGTCTCGGCTATTACGGCGGCGACGGCGCCCGCCTGATCGCCTCGAACATCAAACCCTCCGCGAAACTGCCCCAGACGCAGCCGAACTGCCTGACCAGCAGCGAAACCGGGCTGATCGACTGCGGCAACTGGAGTAACTCAGCGTCCTGGGCGGTCCCGTCGTCGGCCGTCTCGGGGCTCTACATCGCCCAGCTCGTCCGCGACGACACCGGCGGCGAAAGCCAGATCTTCTTCGTCGTGCGCGACGACTCGAGCCACTCCAGCGTCGTCTTCAAGACCTCGGACTCGACCTGGGAGGCCTACAACGCCTACGGGGGAAACAGCCTCTACTCCTGCTCGGTCTCCTGCCCGCCCGGCGAACCGGAAGGCTACAAGGCGGCATATGCGGTCTCCTACAACCGCCCCTTCGACGGCACCCTGGAGACCGACAACGGGGTCTCGGACCCGTTCTACGCCGAGTACCAGCTGATCCGCTTCCTCGAGCGCAACGGGTACGACCTCAGCTACGTATCGCAGCACGACCTCGACGCCAGCGGCTCGCTGCTGCAGAACCACAAAGTCTTCGTCTCGAGCGACCATGACGAGTACTGGACCGCGGACGAGCGGCAGAGCGTCGAAACCGCCCGCAACGCGGGAGTTAACCTCGCCTTCTTCAGCGGCAACGAGCTCTTCTGGAAGACCCGCTGGCTGGCGAGCTCGGATGGCTCGAACACGCCGTACCGCACGCTCGTCAGCTACAAGGAGACCCACTTCCCGTCTCCGGTGGACCCGGCCGGCCCGAACACCTCGACGAGCACCTGGCGCGACCCGCGCTTCAGCCCACCGGGCGATGCCGGCCGTCCCGAGAACAACCTCAGCGGCCAGCTCTTCCTCGTCAACGCCGGCACCTCGGACATCCAGGTTCCCGGCAGCTTCGCCAAAATGCGGTTCTGGCGCAACACGCCGGTCTCCAAACTGACCTCGTCGCAGACGCTGACCCTGAGCCCCGGGACGGGGACGCTGGGCTACGAGTGGGACGTCAACCCCGACAACGGCTTCCGCCCCGCCGGGCGGGTCTCCCTCTCTTCGACGACGGTCAACGGCGTACAGACCTTCACCGACTACGGCACCAGCATCACCAATTCCACCCCCGCCACCCACAGCCTCTCGCTCTACCGCGCACCGAGCGGGGCGCTGGTCTTCGGCGCGGGCACGGTGCAGTGGTCCTGGGGGCTCGACAACACGAACGCCTGGGACAGCGAAGTGACCGACCCCTCGGAAAACCCGCCCGACCCGACGATGCAGCAGGCCACGGTCAACCTCCTGGCCGACATGAACGCCCAGCCGGCGACCCTGCAGTCGGGCCTCATCGCGACGACCAAATCGACGGACACCACGGCGCCGACCGCAACCATCACCTCGCCCAGCAGCGGCGCCAACCTGGCCGACGGCAACACGGTGACGATCTCCGGCACGGCAACCGATGCCGGCGGGGGCGTGGTCGCCGCGGTCGAAGTCTCGACCGACGGCGGGACCACCTGGCACGCCGCGACTGGAACGTCGTCCTGGACGTATACCTGGATCGTCCACGGCAGCCCCTCGACCTCGATCAAGGCCCGCGCCGTCGACGACTCGGCGAACATCGGCGCTGCGAGCGCAGCCAAAACCGTGAATGTGTCCTGCCCCTGCTCGATCTTCGGCTCGACGGTCCCGACGACGGTCGACGCGGGCGACAACGGCTCGGTCGAGCTCGGGGTGAAATTCCGCAGCGACGTCGCCGGCACGGTGAGCGGGATCCGCTTCTACAAGTCCACCGCGAACACCGGCACCCACGTTGGCAGCCTCTGGGCGGCGAACGGCACGCTGCTGGCCGAAGCGACGTTCAGCGGCGAGAGCTCGAGCGGCTGGCAGCAGGTGACGTTCTCGAGCCCCGTCGTCATCCAGCCCAACACGACCTACGTCGCCGGTTACTTCGCGCCGAAAGGGCACTACTCGGCCACGGAGTGGGCGCTGAACAACCCGCCCGCCACCGGCGCCTACAACCTCGACAGCCCACCGCTGCACATCCTCCCGGACGCCGGCAACGGGAACGGCCTCTACCAGTACGAATCCAGCAGCGCCTTCCCGGCGAACTCCTACCACGCGGAGAACTACTGGGTCGACGTCCTCTTCACTCCGGCGGCGCCCGAACAGCCGCCGGGACAGGTGACGAACGTGAGCGCCACCGCCGGCCTCGGCCAGGCCACCGTCAACTGGACGGCCCCGTCTAGCGGCGGCACGCCGACGAGTTACCGGATAACCCCCTACAAAGGCGCGACCGCCCAAACCCCGGTCACCATCCCCGCTCCGGCGACCTCGAAAACGATCACCGGCCTCACCGGGGGAACCAGCTACACCTTCAAAGTCGCAGCGATCAACGGCGCCGGAGCCGGCCCGGACTCGGCCGCCTCCAACGCGGTCACCCCCACTTCGGCCAGCGCACCGGGAGCCCCGACGTCGGTCAGCGCGATCGCCGGGGCCCTCTCGGCCACGGTTAACTGGACCCCGCCCGCCAGCGACGGCGGCAGCGCGATCACGTCTTACAAAATCACCCCCTACATCGCCACGGTCGCCCAGACCCCTGTCACGGCGGCCGCCACGGCGACCTCGGCGACCGTTCCCAACCTCTTCGCGGGCATCACCTACACCTTCAAGGTCACGGCGATCAACGCGGTCGGCCCCGGCCCGGACTCAGCAGCTTCGAACGCGGTCACTCCTTCGCTGGTCGCCGCCCCCCCGCCACCGACCGGGGTCAGCGCAATCGCCAAGAGCAGCGGTGCCCAGGTCACCTGGACGGCGCCCTCCAGCAACGGCGGCAGCGCGATCACCGGCTACCGGATCACCCCCTACGTCGGAGCCAGCGCCCAGACCGCCACGACGGCGGCCGCGAACGCAACGTCGGCGACCATCGCCGGGCTCACCAACGGCACGGCATACACCTTCAAAGTCGCCGCGATCAACGCCATCGGCACCGGGGCCGACTCCGCGCCCTCGAGCGCTGTCACGCCCAATGACATGATCTTCGACCTCGGCGTGCCGTCGATCGTCGACTCGGGAGACGGCAACGGGGTCGAGCTCGGGGTGAAATTCCGCAGCGACGTCGCCGGCACGATCGAAGGGGTCCGCTTCTACAAAGCCGCAGCCAACACCGGTACCCACGTCGGCAGCCTCTGGAGCAACTCCGGCACGCTGCTCGCGCAGGCGACCTTCAGCAACGAAACCGCCTCGGGCTGGCAGCAGGTGAGGTTCTCCTCCCCGGTCAACATCGAAGCCGGCGCGACCTACGTCGCGGGCTACTACGCGCCAAGTGGGCACTACTCGGTCAACGGCCCGACCTTCGCCAGCGCGGTCGACAACCCACCGCTGCACGCGCTGGCCAACAGCACGAGCCCCAACGGCGTCTACGCCTATGGCCCCGCGGCGAGCTTCCCCAGCAACTCCTACCAATCGTCCAATTACTGGGTCGACGTCCTCTTCACGCCGCCACCGCCGCCGAGCGCCCCCGGACAGGTCACGGGGGTCACGGCGACGGCCGGGCTCGGCTCCGCCAGCGTCTCGTGGTCCGCGCCTTCAAGCGGTGGCGCGCCGACGAGCTACATCGTCACGCCGTTCATCGGCGCGACGGCGCAGACGCCCAAGACCGTGACCGGGGCGCCGCCGGCGACGACGACCACGATCGGCAACCTCACCCCCGGAACCAGCTACACCTTCACCGTCAAGGCGACCAACGACGTCGGTCCGGGCCCGGCCTCGACGGCCTCCAACGCGATCACTCCGGCGGGAGCGGCAGCCCCGGATGCGCCGACGGCGGTTACGGCCGCCGCCCGTAACCAGAGCGCCCTGGTGAGCTGGACGGCACCGGTGAACGACGGCGGCAGCTCGATCACGGGCTACCGGATCACGCCCTTCGTCGGGACCGCCGCGCAGACCCCGACGACGGTCGACGGGTCGGCCACCTCGGCGACCGTGAATACGCTGACCAACGGCACCAGCTACACCTTCACCGTCACCGCGATCAACGCCGTCGGCGATGGCGTCGCATCGGCCGTCTCAAACGCCGCGATCCCCCGCGCCACCATCTTCGAACAGGGCGTGCCCGCCATCGTCGACGCCGCGGACACGAGCGCAGAAGCGGGTGGCATCGAGCTCGGTGTGAAGTTCAGCAGCGAAAGCGACGGCAAGATCGGCGGAATCCGCTTCTACAAATCGGCGGCCAACACCGGTACGCACATCGTCAGCCTCTGGAACAGCGCGGGCACGCTGCTCGCCCAAGCCACGGCCAGCGGCGAGAGCGCGTCCGGCTGGCAGGAGGTCGCCTTCGCGAGCCCGGTGAACATCACCGCCAACACCACCTACGTGGCTGGATACCTGGCGCCCAAAGGCCACTACTCGGCGACCGGCCAGGCTTTCGCGAGCGCGACGAGCAGCCCGCCGCTGCAGGCCCTCGCCAACGGGACCAGCGAAAACGGGCTGTACGCGTACGGCTCCTCCCCCACCTTCCCCACCAACTCCTACAACGCGACCAATTACTGGGTCGACGTCCTCTTCACGCCATGAATCGAGCAGCCATGCCCAAGAAATCGCCCGTATCCCATGCCCGCACGCTTCTCGTCGCGGTGATCGCCGTCGCGGCGCTCGGCGCCTGCGCCTTCGCGATCGCGCCGTTCGGCGGCGCGGACAACGGCAACGGGGCCAACCTGGCCGCCGTGCAGAATCCCCTCGTCGACGCCCAGGGCTCTCAGCAGGGCTTCATAGTCAAGTCCTCCGACCCGGTCTACGACAAGGCGCCGCGGGTCCTCAGCTACCCGACCGGCCGCGACAACGACGAGACCAGCGAGACCGGCGCCGCCCCGGTCGAGCCCTGCAAGCTCGTCTCCAAGGGCGAGGCCGGCGCGATCCTCGGCGGGACCGTCGGGGTGACCCAGGAGCCCAAAGGGCCGACCTGCGTCTACGCGCTGCACGGGTCCAAGCAACAGGTGACGCTCGCCATCGAGAGCGTCCGCCTGGCGAGCCTCCGCGGCCACGCCCGCAAGGCGTCGCACATCCAGGTCGCGGGACACCCCGGCTGGTGCCTGCGCTACGAATCGACCTCGGTCGCCGTGCCACTCGCCGACGGTCGTCTGCTGCGCGTGACGGGATCCTGCGCCGCCGCCTCGCGCTTCGCCGCCCGCGCCCTAGCCGGGTAGCGATACGACCGTCGCGAGCGGAGCGCCCGCCTACGTCGTCGTGCGCGACGACTGAAGCTCAGACCGTCTCGGCCTCGACCCGGCCCTCGCGGACCGCGGCCCGCAGCGCCTCGTAGTCGCGTTCGCTCTGGTCGGCGTAGGACTCGGCGAACTCGGCCATCGCCCGATCGAGGGTCTCGCCCTTGCCAAGGTAGGAGGCGATCGCGATCCGGTCGCCGCCGCGGGCGTGGGCGTGGGCCAGGGTCATGCCGCAGATTTCCGCGTAGGCGGTGAGCCCGCCGGCGTCCATCGTCTCGGTCCGCACCGAGCCCTTCCAGTCCCACATCTGGCGCACGTAGAAGTCACGATTCCTGCCGTCGACCCCCTGGGCGCGAACCCAGCCGAGCATCACGTCACTCGCCGTCTGCATCAGCCGCTGGCCGTGGACGACGCGCTCGCCCTGGTGGTCGAACTCGCTCGGCGCCGCGTAGGGCTCGAGCACCGAGCGCTGCGCCTCCTTGATCTGCAGGAAGAGCGGGTCGTTGCGGTCGCGACCGAGCATCAGGGCGATCCAGGCGCGGGTGCCGACACTGCCCACGCCGACGACTTTGAAGGCGACGTCGACAAGGCGAAAGCCGTCGAGGACAACGCGCCGCTCGACGGCGAGCGAGTCCCTGTAGCCGGAGAGAACCCCGAGTACGAGGGCGGCGACGTCGGCGTCGCCGGCCTCCTCGGCCAGCTCCTCGATCGGCACGATCAGGGGCGGGTCGCTGACGATGCGCAGCTTCCCTTCGACTTCCTCAACCAACTTGCCGAAGGCCCGCTCGCTGTCCTTCGCCTGCGCCTTGGCGACGCCGCGTTCGAAGGTCTTGCGCCGCTTGCCGCCCACGGCGTCGGCCCAGCGCGCCGCGATCGAGTCGACGTCGAGCTGCTGGTACCAAGCTTCGAGATTGCCCATCTGGCCCAGCCGCCGCATCGTCTCGCGGTATTCCCTCGCCGCCGCCAGCACGATGGCGCACCGCTCCTCATCGCTGCAGCCGCGCTCGCGGCCGGCCAGCGAGAAGCTGGCGACGAGGCGCTTCGCATCCCACTCCCAGGGCCCCGGCAGCGTCTCGTCGAAGTCGTTGAGGTCGAAGACGAGCCGCCGCTCCGGCGAGGCGAAGGCGCCGAAGTTGGAGAGGTGGGCGTCGCCGCAGAGCTGGGTCTGGAGGCCGGAGCGCGGGGTCGGGGCGAGATCCGCCGCCATCACGGCCGCGGCGCCGCGGTAGAAGGCGAACGGCGAGGCCAGCATGCGGCCGTAGCGCAGCGGGACGAGTCGGCCCACCCGCGAGGTGGCCTGATGCTCGAGCAGCTCGACTGGATCGGGGCGATCGCTCGCCGGCTCCCACTCGCCGTGGGCCGAGCGCGGTGCCGACGAGCGCGCCTCCTTGCCGGCGGCGGCGCGCTCGTCGGGCGAGCCGGGATGGCTTTGGATCGAATCGGTCATCTCAGGCGGCAACCGGGTCGGCATGCGGCGGGTCGGGGTCGGACTGCAGTTCGTCGAAGCGCCGCGTGGGCAGGCGCCTCGTCGTCCAGAAGGCGGCGACGACGAGGAAGGCGGCGAAGAGGAAGGCGGTCTTCAGCGCCTTCAGCTGCGCGTCTTCATAGTCCTCGACCAGCGCATCGGCACTCACCGGATCGACCCCCGCCGCCTCGGCGCTTGCCCTGACCTCATCGGCGGAGACGAAGCTGCCCCCGGCGCTGAGCCGCTCGTGGACCTGGTCGCTGACGTCCTTGGAGATGGCGGGATTGGCGGCGACGTTCGAGGTGAAGGCGAAGATGAGCCCGCTGATCACGATCGCGCCGAGCAGCGCCGTGCCCAGCGAGGAGCCGAGCTGCTGCGCCGTGTTCTGCAGGCCACCGGCCTCGCTGCGGTCGGCGTCGCCGACCGCCGACTGGACCACGTTGCCCAGCTGGGAGACGATCAGGCCCATCCCGACCCCGAGCACGCCCATCGCGACAAGGAAGTCGGCATTGTCGAGCTGCGGTTCGATCGTTGCCAGCAACATCAGCACGGCGACCAATACCACGAGCAACCCGGCGCGCACCAGGGTGCGGGCGGCGAAGCGGCCCGACAGGGCGGAGCCGGCCAGCGCGGTGAAGAAGAGTCCGGCCGAGGCGGGCAGCATGCGGACGCCGGTCTCGAGCGCGTCGAGGCCCTGGACGATCTGCAGGAAGAGCGGGATGGTGAAAAAGATCCCCATCAGGATGAGGTTCTGGGCGAGCAGCATCGCGACCCCGCCGCGCAGGGAGGGAACGCGGAGCAGGCCCAGGTGGACCAGCGGTTCGAGCCCCTGCTCCTCGCGCCGTCGCTCCCAGGCGACGAAAGCGGCCAGCACCAGACCGCCGGCGGCGATCACGAACGGGGTCAGAGAGAAGCCGAATGGCTCGATCGGCGAGCTGCGCGGCGCCAGCCAGCCCCAGTTGCTCGCCTGCAGGACGCCGAAGACGACGAGGGCGAGGCCGCCGGCGGAGAGGACACTGCCGACCCAGTCGAGGCTCGGTGCAGAACCCTCCCGGGCGGGCTCGCGGATCAGCCGCGTCCCGACCAGGATGCCGAGAGCGGCGACAACCTCGCCGGCGAAGACCAGCCGCCAGGTGAAGTCGGTGGTCATCCAGCCGCCGAGGATCGGCCCGACCGCGATCCCCGCGCCGGCGACCCCTCCCAGGGCGCCGTAGGCGATCGCCCGCTCGTGGCCTTTGTAGGAGCCGGCGACCAGGGCGACGAGCGCCGGCATGACCAGAGCCGCGCCGATGCCCTCGAGAATCGACCAGCCGAACATCAGGCTGGGGACGTTCCAGGAGACTGCGGTCAGCCCCGACCCGACTCCATAGATACAGAGGCCGATCGTGAAGGCGCGCTTGCGTCCCCAGATGTCGCCGAGCTTGCCTCCGGTCAGCATCAGCCCGGCCATCACCAGCGCGTAGAGGGCGATCACCATCTGGATCGTCGTCACCGTCGTGTCGAAGTCTTCGACCAGCTGTGAGATCGCGACGTTCATCACCGCCTGGTCGAGAACCATCAAGAACTGGGCGACCCCCAGAACAGCGAGCACTCCCCACTTGGCCATGGGACAAGACTATGGCCCCCGGTATAGCTTGGGTCCAATGGGGCGAAAGGCGAGGAACGATTGAGGGCACTGGTGCAGCGAGTCAGCCAGGCGGCGGTCGACGTCGAGGGCGAACGGGTGGCGCAGATCGGCGCGGGAATGCTGGTCCTGCTCGGAGTTGGTCGCGAGGACGGCGTCGAGGAGGCGGATCGGCTGGCGGAGAAGGTGCGGGCGCTGCGCATCTTCGACGACGCCGAGGGCCGCATGAACGAGCCGCTGGACGAGCGCGAGGTTCTCTGCGTCAGCCAGTTCACCCTCTACGGCGACACGCGTAAGGGCAACCGGCCCAGCTACATCGAGGCGGCGCCGAGCGAGCGGGCCGAGCCGCTCTACGACCGCTTCTGCGAGCGCCTCGGCGCGGCGAAGGGCGTCTTCGGCGCCTGCATGGGCGTCGCCCTGGTCAACGACGGTCCGGTGACCCTGCTGGTCGAGGTCTGAGGCGCTGGGATACTGCGCCGATGGAGCAACCCGCCGAACGCGACGGTGCGATCGAGATCGAGGGACGACGGCTGGCATGGCGGTCCGTCGGCGAAGGCCCACCCCTGGTGCTGATCACCGGCTACTCGGGTGCCGCGGCCGGCTGGGACCAGGAGTTCCTCTCGGCGCTGGGGAAGTCGTTCGAGGTGATCTGTCCGGACAACCGCGGCATGGGCGGTTCGCAACTGGGAGAGCCGGATGAACCGCTGACGATCGATGCGATGGCCGCGGACATCGAGGCCCTGCTGGACGGGCTGGAGATCGACCGCCTGCCGGTCGCGGGTTGGTCGATGGGCGGCTTCATCGCCCAGACGCTGGCGGCCCGGGCGCCGACCCGCGTCGAGGCACTGGTTCTGCTCGCCACCAACCCCGGCGGCGCGGCAGCCGTACCGGGGCCCCCTAACGCCTTCGCACGGCTCACCGACCACTCGGGCACGCCGCGGGAGCAGGCGACGCAATTGATCACCCTGGTCTTCCCGCCCGACGTCGCAGCTGAGATGGACCAGCGAATCGGCGACGTCGTGGCGGCGGCGCGAGCGGAACTCTCGCCGGTCGCACTCCAGGCCCAGCAGGCCGCGATCCGCGGCTGGAGCGGCGTGGAGCCTCCCCTCCTCCAGGCCGGCTCCAAACTGCCAGTCCTCGCCGTCTGTGGCAGCGAGGACGCCGTGATCTCACCAGAGAACACCGACCGGCTGGCGGCCCACTGGCCCGGTTGCAGAGCAGAGCACTTCGAGGGCGACGGACATGCCTTCATGGCTCAAGAGCCCGAGCGACTCGCCGATCTGATCACCTCCTTCCTGCACGAATGAGCAGGCAGCTGCGCTTCCGCTACGCCAACGCGGTCGAGGAGATCGACGTCGTCGAGCCGATGTGGAACGCGCTGCAGGAGCACCACGCGACGATCTCGCCGCAGCTCGACCCGCGGACCCCCAGGCGCGAGCTGGACGACGCCTGGCGGATGCGGCGCTC
The DNA here is from genome assembly GCA_963770315.1 of uncultured Solirubrobacterales bacterium. Classification (GTDB taxonomy): domain Bacteria; phylum Actinomycetota; class Thermoleophilia; order Solirubrobacterales; family 70-9; genus VRUE01. The sequence continues at coordinate 608,814 of CAVYPC010000002.1, read as the reverse complement.
CAAGTACGTCCGCTGGCTCGAGGATCCCGCGACCTTCTTCGTCGTCGCCGAAGACGCGAGCGGCCCGATCGGCTATGCCTTCGTCACGGTCGGGCCTGGCTACGCCTCCTGGCGGACGGGCGAGCGCGCCGGCGCATTGGAGACCCTTTCCGTGCTGCCCAACCGCCGTAGCGGCGGAGTCGGTGCGGCGCTGATCGAGGCTGTCTGGAGCCGCCTCGAGGAGCTCGGCGTCGACGACCTGGCGATCACCACCACCAAGACCAACGTCGACGCCCACCGCTTCTACGAGCGCCAGGGCTTCAGCCAGAGCTTCGTCGTCTACCACGGCAAGCGCCCGCGCGACTAGCGCAGGCGCCCATTCCCTCAAGCGTTCTGGCCGAGCGCCTCGTCGATGAAGGGGCCGAGCAGCTCGCCGGTGCTGGCGGCGGTGGTCTCGGGTGAGCCACCCGGAGCGGTGACGTGGCTGATCGCAAGCCGGACCAGGGCCTCGGCGAGGAGACGGGCTTTTTGCGGCGGCGCCTGCGGCCATCCCTCCTCAATCGTCGCGGTCAGCCGCGCCGTGGCCCACTGGACCACCGGCATCCCCTGGGTGGTGACGAAGGGCAGCAGGCCGGCGGTGCCGTCGTCGCTGAGCAGGATGCGGACCAGCGGGTCCTCGCCGGCGGTGCGGAGGAAGGTCTCGAGCGCGGCGCCGACCGCGGCGCGCGGGTCGTCGAGGTGCGCGCGCACCGCGGTGTCGACCGCGTCGAGGAAGCGTTCGCCCTCGTGGATGACCAGAGCCTGGGCGAACTCGTCGCGGCTGCCGAACTCCTTGTAGAGGGTCTGGCGGCTGACCCCCGCCGCCGCGGCGATCTCGGCCATGGTGATCTCCGACCAGGCGCGTTGCTGCACCTCGTCGCGAGCCGCGGTGAGCAGGGTCTCGCGCAGCAGCTGCCGAGCCGCCTGGGGATATGGGGTGCGGGCCTCCACGACTCCCCCCATCGTCGCAGTGGAGGCGGTCACTCGTCCCCGTCGCCGAGTGGCTCGAAGTCGACCTTGTCGCGCACGCCGCAGTCGGGGCAGTGCCAATCGTCGGGCACCTCGGTCCACGGCGTCCCCGCCGCAAAGCCCTCGCGTGGATGCCCGGCGGCCTCGTCGTAGACGTAGCCGCAGCCGGGACAGCGGAAGGTGCTCATCCGCCCGCGGCGCCGTAGCGGGCCAGCACCCTGCGCCGCGCCCGCGGCTGGATGTTGGCGCGGCCGACGTCGCCGCCGTAGTGGTCGAGCAGGCGGCGGTCCATCACCTGGCGCCAGAGCGGCGGGAACCAGGCGAGCACGATCATCCCCGCGTAGCCGGTGGGCAGCTGCGGCGCCTCGTCGACGTGGCGCAGCGCCTGGTAGCGACGGGTCGGGTTGGAGTGGTGATCGCTGTGGCGCTGCAGGTGGTAGAGGAGGACGTTGGAGGCGACGTTGTTGCTGTTCCAGCTGTGCTGCGGCAGGCAGCGTTCGTAGCGGCCGTCCTCTTTCTTCTGGCGCCGGAGGCCGTAGTGCTCGAGGTAGTTGACGACCTCGAGCAGCGAGAACCCGAGTACGGCCTGCAACAGCAGGTAGGGGAGGACGACCGGACCGAAGGCGATCGCCAGCGCGGCGAACAGGCTGACCGTCATCGCCCACGCCTGCAGGATGTCGTTGTGGATCGACCAGACGGAGTGGCCCATCCGCTCCAACCGGGCGCGCTCGATGCCCCAGGCCGAGCTGAGGCTGCCCGAGACCGTGCGCGGCAGGAAGGCCCAGAAGCTCTCCCCCAGCCGCGAGCTGGCCGGGTCCTCGGGGGTTGCGACGCGAACGTGGTGGCCGCGGTTGTGCTCGATGAAGAAGTGGCCGTAGCCGCTCTGCGCCAGGGCGACCTTGCTCAGCCACTTCTCGAGATCGTCGCGCTTGTGGCCGAGCTCGTGGGCGGTGTTGATCGCGATCCCGCTGACCATGCCCATCGTCAACGCCAGGCCGATGCTGTCGATGACGGAGAGGCCGCCGTTCGCCCAGAGCCAGCAGGCGAAGACGAGGCCCGCGTACTGGACCGGGATGAAGACGTAGGTGCACCAGCGGTAGTAGCGATCCTGCTCGAGCCACTTGATGATGCTGTCGGGCGGGTTCTCGGCGTCGACCCCGACGACGATGTCGAGCAGCGGAAAGATGGCGAAGACGAGAACCGGGCCAAAGAACCAGAAGGCACCGAGGCCGGTCAGCTCCACCCCTCCCCAGGCCAGGAAGGGCAGCGACGGCACGATCAGCCCGAGCAGCCAGGCGTAGCGCTTCGGGTCCGTCCAGGTCGCAGGGCTCAGATCGACGTCGGGTGCGTGGTGATGATGGTCGTGCGCGGCTGCCTCCATGGGCGCCTCCTCCTTGTCAGATCGCCAGAAATCGTCTGCTTGGTTTACACAATAGCGATCTTTGTCAACTAGCGCAACATGAACACAGGTTCTGTCCATGATTACCCGACCTGCAGCTAGGCATAGAAGCCTGGCCGGTCCGCGGTCGAATTGACACCCCAAGAGCTTCGCTCTTGGGGTGAATGATGGGCGCGGCCTACGGCCGCGCAATCACCGGATTGGCATAGGCCGCTTCGCGACATTCGTCCGCGGACCGGCCAGGCTTCTATGCCTCGACACGCCCCGAAATGGCCGAGATTGTGAGCGCGGTCCCAGGGTTCTCGAGCTTCAAGCCGAAGCGATGCCTCAGAGGCAGAGCTTTCGAAGCTCGGTGCGCTTCGTGGGGATGGCGGGTGCGCCTCTGCGGAATGTCGCGAAGCGGCGGAAATGCATCCGACATCCGCGCGGCGAAGCCGCGCACCATGTTCACCCCAGCGCGCAGCGCTGGGGTGTCAATTCCGCGGAGGCGCACCCGCCATCCCCACCCAGCTCGCCGAGAGGTCGTGGGATCGATCATCCAAAGGCATGGCTCGCTACCATTCGGCCCGTGTACACCGTTCTCGCAGTCCTGCAGGTGATCATCGCCGGCATCGTGATCTTCCTGATCCTCCTGCACTCGGGCAAAGATGCCGGGCTCTCCGGCGCCTTCGGCATCGGCGGCGGCGGGAGCTCGTTCGGCGGCGGCTCGATGGTCGAGCGCAACCTCGACCGCGCCACCGTCTTCTTCGCGGTCCTCTTCGTCGTCAACACCCTGGTGCTGCTGAAGATTTAAACGCCGGGACCGCGGTCCCGGCGCCTTAAACCGGTTCGGCGGGCCGACCGGACGGTCGCGCCCCCTCTCCATCCTCGACCGCGCCGTTGCCGCTGCCGTTTGCGTGGTCGAGGATCTCGACCGCCTCTTCGCGCAGTTCGGCGTCGAGCAGGGCGAAGTCCCCATCGGAGAGCTTGCCTGCCGCGTGGTCCAGCTCGGCGTCGCGGATCTCGCGGTACTTGGCTTCCTTCAGCGCCTCCAGCTCGGTGTCGCCAGCGGGCCGGCGGCGGGCGCCGCGGGCGGGCCAGATCGCGATCAACGCCCCGGCCAGGGCGATCAGCCCGCCGATCCAGATCCAGGTAACGAGCGGGTTGACGATGACGCGGAAGGTGGCGGTGGAGGCTTCGGAGAGATAGCTCCTGGCGATCCGCGTTGCGGTAGCGGCCTGCAGGCCGTCGATCTGCTCCAGCGCCGCGGGGCGCAAACGCGGATTGGCGAGAGCGGCTCGCATCAGCGACGCCACCGCCTTGCACTGCGGCGGCGTCCCCGGGCCTCCGCTCACACACGCTTTGAAGCCCCGGTCGGCGGCGCGGGCGCGCCGCTGCACCCCGAGGATGCCCGGCTGTATGGCGGTCCAGAAGTCGTTGCCGAGCCCCGCCTTCAAGCCGATGTCGCTGTCGGATTCACCGGCGAAGTAGTTGGAGATCGTGCCCGCTTCCACGCCGGTCGGCCGGTAGAAGCGACGCGTCGGGTGCAGCGTAAAGGCCTTGCCGTCCTTCTCCACCCGCAGCACCGCGCCCGCGGTGAAGGCCAGGCGGTCGACGCTCGCGGTCGGCCGCACGTAGGTCACCCTGCGGCCGTCGACGACGGCGCTTTCGCCCGGCCGCAGCCTCACGTCACGATTGGTCTGGAAGCTCGAGGAGGCGGCGATGCCGATCAGCAGCACCGCGACCCCGGCGTGGACGATGTAGCCGCCGTAGCGCCGGCGGTTGCGCGAGACGACCGCGACCAGGGCGGCGGGCATCGAACCGCCGCTGAGCGAGCGCCGCGCGGCCGCGCCGCGCCAGAACTCCTGGGCCAATCCGGTGAGGGCGAAGGCCGCAAAGGCGAAGAGCCCCAGCGCCCAGAGCTTGGCGGCGGCGTCGGTGAACAGGGCCAGCCCCACGGTGGCGAGCGCGGCGACGATCGCCGGCGCGAGGAAGACCCGTTTTGCCGAGTCCCAGCTGATCCGGCGCCAGGCGAGCAGCGGCCCTATCCCGGTGAAGAGCACGAGCACGATCGCCAGCGGCGTCGTGTAGCGATCGAACCAGGGAGCCGCCAGCGAGGCCTTGTCGCCGGTGAACAGCTCCGAGATCAAGGGGAAGAAGGTGCCCCAGAAGATCGCCGCGCAGAGCGCCACGAGCAAGAAGTTGTTGACCAGGAAGACGGACTCGCGCGAGGCCAGCGAATCGATCCGCTTCTCCGAGCGGAGGTCGTCGAGGCGGGAGACGATCAGGCCCGTCGAGCCGATCAACACGACCGCGATCAGGGCGAGGATGTACGGGCCGACGGTGCTGTCGCCGAAGGCGTGGATCGACTGCAGGACGCCGGAGCGGACGAGGAAGGTGCCGAGCAGGGCCAGCGAGAAGGTGGCGACGATCAGGCAGGCGTTCCAGACTTTCAGCATCCCGCGCTTCTCCTGCACCATGATCGAGTGCAGGAAGGCGGTGCCCATCAGCCACGGCATCAGGGCGGCGTTCTCGACCGGGTCCCAGGCCCAGTAGCCGCCCCAGCCGAGCTCGGTGTAGGACCAGCGCGCCCCGAGCAGGAGGCCGAAGCCGAGCAGGGCCCAGGCGATCAGGGCGAAGCGGCGGGTGGAGCGGATCCAGGCGGCGTCGAGGCGACGGGTGACCAGGGCGCCGATGGCAAAGGCGAAGGGGATCGTGAAGGCGACGTATCCCGAGTAGAGCATCGGCGGGTGGATCATCATGCTCGGGTGCTGGAGCAGCGGGTTGAGCCCGATCCCGTCGGCCGGCGCCGGGCTCAGCTTGGCGAACGGGTTGACCCCGCCGGCGAACAGCATCAGGCCGGTGAAGAAGGCGGCGATGCCCGCCATCACGGCGGTCGCATAGGGGACGATCTCGCGCAGCCTGTTGCGCGTCGCGTAGAGGGCCAGCGAGGAGGCGATCGAGAGCACCCAGGCCCAGAGCAGCAGCGAGCCCTCCTGGCTCGACCACATCGCCGCCAGCTTGTAGAAGGCCGGCGTCTCGATCGAGGAGTGCTGCTGGACGATGTTGAAGGAGAAGTCGTCGCTCGCGAAGGCGATCTCGATCAGGACCACGCAGAGGGTCAGCAGCGCGAAGAGGCCGTAGACAGCGCGCCGCGAGATGTCGATCCAGCGGCGGTTGCCGTCACGACCGACCAGCGCCGCGACCGCGGCGAAGATCGCGGTGAGGAAGGCGAGCGCCAGCGCGGCGCTGCCGAGGCCAGCCGTCATTCGCCAGAGCTACCGGTGGTGAACTTCGACGGGCACTTGGTGACCAGGGTGTCGCGTTCGCCGACGAAGACTCCCCGCTCGACGGTGCCGGCGAGGACGATCTCGCGGCCGCCGCGGAAAGGATCGGGAATGGTTCCCGTGTAGGTGACGGGGATGCCCTGGCTGGCGTCTTCGCGGTCGGCGACGCGGAAGCTCAGACCCTCGCCGTGGTGGCGGACCGAGCCCTTGACCACGCGCCCGGTCAGCTCGTAGCTCCCGCCCGAGGAGACGCCGATCAGCTGCGAGGGCTCTTTCGCCTCCGAAGAGGCGCTGAACGAGGTGTAGACGAGCGCGCCGGCGAGCAGGACGGCGACGCCGAGCGCGACCACGAGCCGGATCTTTCGCTTACGGCTGGGATCCACGGACCGGGGATTATCGCAAGCCGGGCTCGGAGGGCGGGTGCCTCGGGGTCGGCGGACGCGCTTCGCGCTGAGTGTCCACCGCCCCCGAGGCACCCGCCCGCAAGCAGAGCTGGGAGAATCGGCCGGTGGCCACCGACGATCCAGTCATGCTCATCACCGGAGCTTCCAGTGGTATCGGTGCCGCGACGGCGCGGGCGGCGGCCGGAACGCACCGGCTGGTGCTGGCGGCACGGCGAGCGGAGCCGTTGCGAGAACTGGTCGAGGAGCTCGGCGCCGAGGGGGCGATCGCGGTGGGCTGCGACGTCACCGAGTGGGAGCAGGTCGAGGCGATGGCCGCCGCCGCCCTCGACGCCTTCGGCCGGATCGACGTCGTCTTCGCCAACGCCGGCTTCGGCGCCACCCGCGGCTTCCTCGAGGAGTCGCCGGAGCACTGGCGCTCGATGGTGCTGACCAATGTCTACGGTCTCGCGCTGACGATCCGCGCCACCCTCCCCCACCTGCTCGAGCGCGGCGGCGGCCACTTCCTCCTCACCAGCTCGGTCGCGGGGCGGCAGGCGCTGCCCGGCTCGCTCTACTCGGCGACCAAGTGGGCCGCGACCGCGATCGGCGAGTCGCTGCTGGGCGAGCTGCGCCAGATGCGCGACAACCACGCGATCAAGGTGACGCTGATCGAGCCCGGCATGGTCGACACGCCGTTCTTCGACAACCGGCCCGGCAAATGGGCGCTGCAGGACGACGACATCGCCCGCGCCGTGATCTACGCCCTGGAGCAGCCGGGGAACGTCGATATCAACGAGATTCTGATTCGGCCGACGGGCCGGCCGGCTGAGTGAGGTCTTAGCGCAGCAGCAGACGGACCGCTCGCCAGTAGCTGCGGAGGACGAAGCGCACGGGAGCTGAGCGAGCGATGGCTGGGATGAAGGGTGAGTCGAGGTCCGGGGTCAGCCAGCTGGCGAACTCGGCGGCGCTGACCTTGCGCGTGGCCTGGACCTGGCGACGCTCGCGCAGCAGGCGGGGGAGCCAGCGGATGACTTCGCCGATCGCGGCGGCTTTCTGCCTGCCCCAGCCGGCGGCGATCGAGGCCGGGATCAGCGCCAGCTCGGTGAAGATCAGGGCCGGCGCCAGCAGCACGAGCAGGCTCGCCGGGTAGACGCGGATCAGGAAGGCCCAGCGGTTGCGCTCGAGCCAGCGCCACTTGTGCTCGCGGGCGCCGAACTCGTAGTCGTGGTCGATTACGGCGGCCGGCTCGATCCCGAGCGTTCCGCCGGCCAGCCGCAACCGCAGCGAGAGGTCGACGTCCTCGTGGTAGAGGAAGAAGCGCTCTGGAAAGCCCCCCGCCTCCTCCCAGGCGCGGCGGGGGATCGCCAGGCAGGCGCCCGACAGCGCGGTGACCGCGCCGGCCGCCGGCGCCTGCTCGATCGGGCGGCCATGTCCCCCCGCCCAGACGATCCCGGTGAAGTGAACCGGATTGCCGGCCGAGTTGATCGTCTTCCCGTCGCCATCGGCGACCAGCGCCTGCCAGGCGGCCCAGCCGCGCTCCTGCAGCCAAGGACGCCGGATCGCCTCGCCGAAGCCCCGGCGCGGCGCGGCATCCGGGTTGAGGACGACGAGCAGGTCGCCCCGCGCCCGCGCCGCCCCCTCGTTGCAGCCGGCCGCAAAGCCGGCGTTACCGCCGCTGCGCACGATCCGCGCCGCCGGCGCCAGCAATTCCACCGCCTCCGCGGTTCCATCGGCGGAGTCGTTGTCGACGACGATCAGCTCGTCTCCCTCCCCCAGCTCGGGCAGCAGCGCAGGCAGAGTTCGCGCCAGCTCCTCGCGGCTGTTCCAGGCGACGATCAGGACCGAAAGCGTCGGGCGCACCGACGCGGGAGGCTAGATCACGGACCTAGCGCTTGCTGTGCTTGTCGCGCTTCTTACCGCAGGGAGTGCGCACCAGCGTCCGCATATTGGCTTTCGCGTCGTTCTGGGCCTGGAATCGGACCAGTGCGCGCAAGCCCTTGGCCCTGCCGCGTTTACGGCTCGCGTGGGCCCGGGTCCCGTGGCCCTTGCCTCTGTGTGCGGACTTCTTGCGCGGGCAGAGGTCGCGCGAGTTGACCAGTAGGCCGTTGGGGCCGCCCGGCACGGTGAGTACGAACTTCGAGACCGGCACGTCGGGCAGCATGTCGAAGGTGTTGCGGATACGACCGTGGACGCTGTCGATGCGAGCGTCCAGCTCGACGTCCACCTGGCCGTGCAGGTCGACGACGAGGTCGGGCAGGGTGTTGTCGGAGGAGCGCAAGTAGACCGGGCCACTGAGCGGCCCGTCGAGCAGCGGTGAGAAAGCTTCCGCATAGCCATAGACCGAGTCCCTGGGACAATCGTTGGCGGCGAACTGCACCCGCGTGCAGACGTTCGCGATGCTGCTCTGGTCGAGGAAGAGCGAACGCGGCAAGGTGACCGCGGCACCGGCGAAGTTGGCGTCGCCCCCCCGCGGGGTCAGGGTCGCGCGCAGTTTCGGGTTCTTGGCGCGGCGAGTCGCCCCGAAGAGGCGCAGAGAGAATTTCGGCTTGAACCCGAGCGACTCGCAGCCCTTGGCCTTGAACGGCGCCGAGACGGCAAACGAGGAGAAGGCCGCCGGATCGACCGGGTTGGCCCCACCGCCGAGCAACGACCCGGCGAAGGAGAACTGCGAGCAGTTGGTCGGGTTGAGCGAGAATTCCTTGCGGTCCAGCTTGACCGAGATCGAGCGCACGTCGAGCAGGGCGCCGCCGTAGACGTGTGGGATCGGGTCCGACACCGCCCGCACCTGGGCGGTGCGGGGATCGACGAACAGCGCCACCCTCACCACGACCGTGCCGAGATCGAACGGCCCGGCCGTGGCGGGGGTGATCACTGCCAGGGAGAGGGGGGCGCCCTTGTAGCGCCCTGCGAGGAAGACCTTGCCGCCGATGTGGATTGGCGAGGGCCCGCTGCCGGCGGCGACGGCGGCGTGGCCGATCAGGCTGGATGCCGGACAGCTCGAGGAGGCGGCCTCGGCGTTACCGCTGTTGGCGGCGGCCGCGGCGAGAGCTGCGGCTGGGCAGTAGCGGACGCCCGCCAGCTTCGCGGTGAGGCCGGGGGGAAGCGTCACGTCGGCTCCCTTCAGCTCTTGGCTGCCGTCGGTGCGGCCGATGTCGATCTGAAGCGGGCTGTACGCGCCCGCATTGGATTTGGCCGTATCGGCATCGAAGCTCGGCGAGAACGGGCGTGCGGCCAGCGTTTTCGCGCACGCGCCCCCACCCGGGGCGGTGCTGAGCGAGAACTCATGCGAGGGCGTGGCCGGCGGGTTGCCCGACCACGGCGTCATCGCCGTCGTCGACTTGCTCGGCCCGCAGCTCCCCGGGCTGGTGAGGACCGCCGTCGGCCCATCGTCGAAGTCGAGCTTGAAGGAGCTGAAGGGGACCTGCGGCAGGCCGCCGAGCTCCTTGTCGTCGAAGGTCGTGGTCAGCTGCCCGGTCTGGGGGTCGGCGCTGACGTTTCCGACCAGGCGGGCCGAGATGCCGTAGCGGGTCGACCCCGCCTCGACGAAGATCCGGTACTCCTCGCCGGAGGCCGGGTCGCGGCTCAGCTGCCGCCCGACATAGACGTTGCCGGTCAGCGAGCCGTCGGGGAGCGGCGGCGTGTCGATCGAGACGACGCCGATCTTCGAGGCGAGCGGACAGCCGACCTGGTTCCTCGTCCCCTTGCCGAACTGGGCGTCGGTGCAGGTCTGCAGGCTGCCGCTGGCCGCCGAGGGGTTAATGCCCATGCCGAGGGGCAGCGTCACCTTGGCTTGCTTGGTCTGCGAGCTTTCGCGCGAACCCCCACCGGGGATGTGGGGCACCTGCACGTTCGCCGCGAGACCCGCTGGTGAGTCGGTCTGGACGGTGCCCGGGCTGACGTCGAGCGAGGGCTCGTAGGGGATGCCCGCGCAATCGATTGGCTTTTCGCCTTCTGGCAGTGGCGATTCGAAGGCCGGAAAAGCGCTCTGCGGAAAGACGTAGCTGGACTGTTTCTCTTCTTCGATCGAGCTGGCGAGCAGGTAGGTCGAGTAGACGTTCTCGTGGGGCGGCTGTTCGGGGTCGAAGCAGGTGCTGGGGGTGGTGATGAAGGTGCCGTCCCCGGAGCGACCGTCGAACACGAGCCGGTTTCTCAGAATCAGGCCTTCGATCAGCGGTTCGAGCTTGGGGGCTTCGGGCACGTCGATGGTGAAGCCCTCGTGGTAATCGCCGTCCCAAGCGAGGTCGGCCCGCAGGTAGACGTTGTTGCCGACCAGATTGAGGCCGAACAGAGCAGGTTCGCCGTCTTTGGGCACGAGGTTGTAGACGGGGACTCGGGTTACCCCGAGCACGGGAGGTGCCGGAAGCCCCAGGACCGAAGCCGTCACCTCGCTTTCCCCGACCTGGGTGTTCCCCGGGCACGATCCCGGATCGGAGACGTTGGCGCACTGTGGAGTCGCCTGCGGGTTGACGCTGAGGCCCACCGGCAGGTCGACCCGAACCGTCTTCAGTTCGCCAATCGGAGCTTCGGGCCCGAGCGTCCCCGCCTCGTTCCTGACCGTGAACTGGGTGAAGCCGACCTGCGGGTGGCCAGCCGCGTTCTTGAAGAATTTGTCCGCCGTGATGACCGTGCAGGTAGGCGTATCGGTGATGCAGGTTCCGGCCTGCCAGCCATCGGCAGGCGTGTGCGGATGGTGCTGCGGGGCGATGATGCCTGCCGTGTCGGCACCTGCAGTGGGGGTCCCGACAAAAGCAGCCCCCAGAGCCAAAACCGCGCTAGCCAGAATGCTCCGAACCGCCGCGCCCCCGCTCATCCGGATCTCCTTTTTCTGGGCAATCACAAAGCTAGATTACCCGATTTTGATGATCTGAGCTAATATTTTTCGGTATTACCTGGTCAACGAAAGTGAGGTAGTCGTGAATTGGGAACTCCTAGCTCGTGCCAATACCCACCCACTTCGGGTGTCAATCCTGGAAGTGCTCGGGCTCGACGGCGGGCGGATCCTGTCCCCGAAGGACCTGAGCCTAGAGCTGCAGGCGCCGCTGAGCACGGTCAACTACCACGTGACCGAGCTGCGCAAATGCGGCCTGCTCGAGGTAGTCGACGAAAAGCAGGTTCGCGGCGCGATCGAGCACTTCTACCGCGTGGTCGACGGCGATAGCGGCGGCACGAAGCAAAAGGGGGGGCGCAAGGCGCGCGTGCGCAGAGGAAAGGCCTGAATCCGAGTTACTCAATCCGTGGGAGGCGATAGCGGCTGGCGCCCGGAACAGGCGTCAGCCCTCCCCCGACCAGTGCCTTCCTTGAGCCCGCCGGAGGCGGTTTCGTCGGCGGGCCCAGCCGTCAGGCAGGCTCCTCGAAACCGTTCCTGCTTTCTCTTTCGACCCGCGTCTGGAGCCACCCTGCAACCGGGCACTGAGCAGTTGCAGTTCTACCGTTCGTATACGTCGCGTTTCGTGTAGCGGGCTTCTCCCGAAAAGCGGACGACGGGTCTCGAACCCGCGACCTCGAGCTTGGGAAGCTCGCGCTCTACCAACTGAGCTACGTCCGCGTGTAAATTCCCCATTCTAGAGCCGTTTCTTTGGCATAGAGCGGGAGCTAATCCCAACACTACCCGTTTGAAGTTTGATCATCGCCGTTCGGAGAGATTTCCCATTCCCAAGCCGTTTTCGGCCGATTAGTAGAGCGGGAACCAACACCCAAAACCGCTCTACTTCCCGGCCTCAGCCCGGCTTGGACGCAGATTCCCCATCATCAAGCCATTTGCGAGGTGATATCAAGTCGCGACGGCGACGCGTTCCCAACAAATTCCCAACAGGCAGCGTTGGGAAGGTCGAAAATACCGCGGTGCCCTGCGGCCGGGACGCGCTCAAGCACATCGAGCAACTGACCGGCTGTAGGCGCCGCCTGAAAACTGGACCACCTGCGCCGGTCGAAAACTGACCCCCCTGGCGTGGGGCCGGAGTCATCCGGCCGGGTCTGGACGCTCGCCCGATCGAAGAGATCGAGGCGAGGAGGAGCGGGTGATCGACGTGGAGCACTGGGCGGAGATCAGGCGGATGCACTTCATCGACGGCGTCTCGATTCGGGAGATCCGCCGCCGTACGGGCTTGCACCGGGAAACAATCCGCCGCGCCCTTGCCGCAAAGGACCCGCCGGCCTATCGACGGCCGAAGGCGCCTTCGAAGCTCGACCCCTTCAAAGAAGAGATCGAGCGCCTGTTGCGCTCCGATCACCGCATGCCCGCCACCCGCATCCGCGAGCTGATCGCAGAGCTGGGCTATGAGGGCGGCAAGACGATCCTCGACGACCACCTGCGCGAGGTCAGACCGCGCTTTGCGCCCAGGCGCACCTACCAGCGCACCGTCTATCGCCCCGCAGAGATCTGCCAGTTCGACCTCTGGGAGCCGAGGGCCGAGATCCCGGTCGGCCACGGGCAGACGAGGCGGGGATGGGTCGTCACAAGCGCACTGGGCTTCTCGCGTGCCGGCGCCGGAGCGTTGATCTTCGCCAAGCAGGCTCCCGACATCCTCTGGGGCATGGGTCGCTGCCTGGCGAAGCTGGGCGCCCTGCCCGAAACCGCGGTCTGGGACCGCGAGGCGGCGATCGCCCCGAAAGGCAAGCCGACCGAGGCCTTCGCCACCTTTTGCGGCGCCCTGCCGCTCGGCTGGTCTATCTGCGAGGCCGCAGACCCCGAGTCCAAGGGCATCCTCGAGCGCTCCCACCGCTTCTTGCGCTCCAACTTCGAACCGGGACGCAGCTTCGCCTCTCCCGAGCACTTCCAAGCCAGCCTCGACGAGTGGTTTGAGAATCGCGCCAATACCCGCCTTCACCGCGGCATCCGTGCCGTCCCCGCAGAGCGCCTGGCTGAGGAGCGCGAGCGGATGCGGCCACTGCCCGTGCAGATGCCCGACACCGACCGCCGCTTCGTCATGCGCGTGGCCCAGCAGCCCTATCTTCGTTTCGACACCAACGACTACTCCCTCGACCCGCGGGCGGCGGGGCGGCGCGTGGAGGTGCGCGTCAGCCAGCGCAAGCTCACAGCGATCGAGTTGGGCACCGGGGCGCTCGTCGCCTCCCACCAGCGTTCCTTCGCCCGGCACATCACCTTCACCGATCCCGCCCACCAGCAGCTGCTCGACCATCTTCGCGGCACCCGCCGCCGCGGGCCCCAGGTCGACGTCGAGCTGCGTTCTCTGGCGCGCTATGACGAGCTGATCCCGGCATGACCAAGACTGCGGAGCTCACCCACCTCTTCCGGGCGCTGAAGATGCCGGCTGCAGCGAGGGCGCTCCCCAAGCTCGCCGAGCGTGCCCGTGAGGAGGAGTGGTCACACGAGCGCTTCTTGGAGGCGGTGCTCTCCACCGAGGTCTCCTCCAGGGAGTCCCACGGAGGGGAGAACCGGATCAAGGCTGCCCGCTTCCCGGCGCGCAAGACCCTGGAGGAGTTCGACTTCACCTTCCAGCGCACGGTGAAGAAGCAGGTGGTCGAGCACCTCGGCCAACTCGACTTCCTGCACGGCAAAGAGAACGTGGTCCTCTTGGGTCCACCGGGAACCGGCAAGACGCACCTGGCGATCGCCCTCGGTATCCGCGCCTGCCTGGCCGGGCAGCGGGTGCAGTTCGCCACCGCGACGGAGTGGGTGGCGCGCCTGGGAGAGGCAAAGCGCCAGGGCAAGCTCGAGGAGGAGCTGCGCCGCTTGGGCTTCGTGCCCTTGATCGTGGTCGATGAGGTCGGCTATATCCCGTTCGATCCCGAGGCGGCAAACCTGATGTTCAGCCTGGTCTCAGCGCGCTATGAGCGCGCATCTTTGATCGTCACCTCGAACAAGCCCTTCAGCGCATGGGGTGAGATCTTCGGCGACGAAGTGGTTGCCGCGGCGATGATCGACCGCCTGGTCCACCACGCCGAGATCCTCGGCCTCAAGGGCGACAGCTACCGCTTGCGCGACAAGGACCTGGGCTCTCCGCCGCCCAGGGACTGAGCGCTCCCGCCTGCTCCGCCTCGCCCTACGGGCTCGTCTCCGCAGGCGGGACCTTGACCTCAGGCCGATCTCTTCCCGACGCCGGGGGTGGTCCACTTTTCAACCGGCAGAAGTGGTCCGGTTTTCAACCGGCGTTGACACCGGCGACAAGCAGCAGCAGCAGCAGCAGACCAGCCCATGCTCGCCTCTGAGCTGCGGCGCGGTGAGGCGGCTCCACGGTTGCTTCGCTCGAAGCGATCGGAAAGAATGGTCCAGATGTGGGCGATGACTCGAAACCAACTGGGCGTGAGCGTCTTGGGTTGGCTAACGCTCACCGCTGTCGCTGTGTTCGCGATTGCAGTGCCCACCGCGGCCGCGTCTTCGCGTGCAGGCTTTCAGAGCTGCGGCAACATTGCGACGCTCACCAGCTGGGATATCAAGGCAAAGCGGGTCGGCTGTCCCAAGGCCCGGCAAGTGGTTCGGGCCTATAACTCGGCAATCGCAGGAGGGAGCGGACCCACCCAGGACGTCCTCGGCTTCCATTGCAAGATCGCCGGTTACTACGGCGACGGGGCAAACTATCGCTGCACAGCCGAGAAACACCGGATCGTAAAGTTCAGCAGAGGCGGGTGAGGTCGGCCCCGCAACGGCGGCGGGCTCCCAGCGAATCCCAACAGGCAGCGTTGGGATAGTCGAAAGCGGTACGCGGCGCACTTTGGTACCCGCCAGCGGGTACACTCATTCCATGGCCACACAGCGCAAACAGCGCAACGACCGTGTGCAGGTACCCCGGGACCCCGCCCTGGATCGCGCGATCAAGCGCGGCCGCGCCGTGATGGGTCCCTCGACGCCGACCTCTAAGGTCGTGCGGGAGTTGGCGCTGCGCGGCGCAGAGGCCTTCGAGGGCGACGAGGCCGCCGAGCGAAAAGCCGCGGACTTCGCGCTCAGCGTCGCCGACGGCACTTCCGGTCTTGACCTCGAGCGCTTGCGGAGCGCCCGCGAGCGCGCCTGGGGCCGGTGAGCTGGGCCAAGGGCCCCTGGGTTGCCGACACCTCTGCCTGGGCGCGCGCCGGCGTCAAGGAGGTCGCGCCGCAATGGCGTGAGGTGGTGAGGGCAGGTGAACTGGTCGCCTGCCCGCCGGTGACGATGGAGATGATCTTCGACGCGCCCGACCGCGACGCCGTCGAGCGCGTCGCGGTGGCGATGGCTGGCTTTCGCCAGGCGCCGATCAACCGCTCGGTCACCGACGCCGCGACCTGGGCGATGCGCGAGCTGGCCCAGCGCGGCGCCGCCGGCGCCCACCGGGTCAGGGTCCCCGACGCCCTCATCGCCGCCGCAGCAGCGGAGCGGGGATTCGGGGTGCTCCATTACGACCGCCACTTCGACACCCTCGCGACCGTGCTCACCTTCACCAGCCAGTGGGTCGCGCCGGCCGGCTCGATCGACTGACGGCGAGTGCAGAAGTCTGGTGGCACCGCTCAGGGACCTGGCGACAGGGCTTTTGAGTAGACCGATCCGAATGGCCCTCTCGGAGCTGGGCCTCAAAATGCAGACCTCAATCGCAGAGACTCGTGCCCGATGTAGTGGAGGTGAGGCAGAGCAACAGAGTCAAAACGCGGAGAGCCCTGGTCACCGCGCTCGCCCTCGCGGTCCTGGCGATTTCCTGCGCCTTCGGCGCCGTCGCCCAGGCGTCTCCGGGCGGCGTCTCGCCAAGGCCCGAAGTCACCACGGAAGAAGCACCGACCGGCGAAGCGACCATCTCCACTCTGGCCGGCGAAAAGGCGCTCGCGCCGCCGGGCGCTCCGGCAGCGGTAAAGCAAGGGATCGCGGCTGCGAACCGGATTCGCAGCACCCCCTACGTCTGGGGCGGCGGCCACGCCCGCTGGTGGGATCGAGGCTATGACTGCTCGGGATCGGTCAGCTACGCGCTGCACGGCGGCGGTCTGCTCGAAGCGCCGCTGGTGTCAGGGTCGTTCACGACTTGGGGCGCTCCGGGGCCGGGTAGCTGGATCACGATCTACGCCAACCGCAAGCACGTCTACGCGGTGATCGCCGGGCTGCGCTGGGACACCGGCGGCGATGTCGCCGGCACCACTGGGCCTCGCTGGCACGATGAACCGCCATATCCGAAAGGCTTCGTCGTCCGCCATCCGGTCGGGTACTGAGACGATCACGGCTACAGTGAGCCCATGTGCATGCAGTGCATGGCGAGCGCGATGACGGCGGGGGCGGCGGCGACCGGGATGCGCGCCTGGATCGCCACCCACTCTCCCAGCTGGATGACCCAGCGGCGCCTCAAGTTGACCACCGCCGCGATCCTCGCTGCCGGGGTCCTCGCCTCCGGCAGCCATCTCGCGCCGAATGCCTCCGGGCCTACGGCAGCGCAGGCTGCCACGCACGCAACCGCGACTCGCTAACCCGATCGCTCAGGCCGCGCAGCGCTCGCAGCGGCCGCGAATCGTCACCTCGTGCTCGGCGGCATCGAAGCTCATCCGCCCGCTCACCTTGTCGATCGCCCGCTCCAGCGAGGCGTCCTCGAACGGAATCATCCTGCCGCAGTCGCGACAGATCGCATGGTGGTGGTGCTCGCCGTCGGGCTCGATCCGCTCATAGCCCGCGACTCCCCGCGCAACCTCGATGCGGCGGAGCAAGCCAAGTTCCTTGAGCTGCTCAAGCGCGCGGTAGATGCTGGCCCGCCCCACTCCAGCCTTGCGCCGCCGCAGCTCGTCGTCGAGGTCAAGCGCGGTGACGGCGCAATCGTGGCGAGCGAGCGCTTCAACCACAACGGTGCGGGCGCCGCCACGACGATAGCCAGCGGCTCGCAAGGTGGCGAGGGCGTGGTCGGCCCAGCTCGTCTGAGTGGCGGTGCTCATGCTCTCGATCCTAGAGATAGCCCACCCCGTACCCCGTCGATTTCCCGAGACGCGGGCGGACGGGAGCGGCGACGCAGCCAGGAGACGGCGACGGCGAGGAGGAAGGTCGCGGTCGCGACGCCGATCACCGCCGTGCTCGCCGGCAGCGCGGGGATCTGGTAGCTGAGCGCGAGCCCGATCCACATCGAACCGACGGCAATCGCCCCCGACAGCCCGAGGCCGCGCCAGGGATTGTCGGACAGCAGCCGCGCCGCGCCGCCCGGCGCCGCGAGGAAGCCGAGCAGCAAAAGCGCGCCAACCGCCTGCGTCGCCTCCGCCGCGACCACCGCCAAGACGATGAAGAAGCCGAGGCCGAGCGCCCTTACCGGCACGCCGAGCCCGCGCGCTACCTCGGGGTCGACCGAGGCAAACAGCAGCGGTCGGGCGATCACCGCCAGCGCCAGGCAGGCGAGAATCGCGATCGCCGCGGCGAGACGAGCGTCGGCCGACGAGAGGCCGAGGATCGAGCCGAAGAGGACGCGGACCGCAGTGGTGCCGTTGGAGCCGCTCGAGCCACTGATGAAGATCGAGAGGAAGAGCGTGCCAAGGCCGAGAATCCAGGCGAAGACCGATCCGATCACGACGTCGTCGGGGCGGGCGCGCTCGCCAAGTAGCCCCATCCCGCTCGCCACCGCGATCGTTGCCACGAAAAGGCCGAGCCGAACGTCAACTCCCGCCGCCGCGGCCGCCAGGGCGCCAGTGAAGGCAACGTGGCTGAGCGCGTCGCCGGCGAAGACCTGGCTGCGCAGGACGACGAAGTAGCCGACGAGGCCGCAGGCAAGCGCGACGAGGGTGCCGGCGAGGAAGGCGTTGCGCATGAACTCGTGCGCGAACATCAGACGGGCTCTCCCACCGGCAAGGCAGTCGGGAGACGGCGAACCGCGCCCAGGCATAGCCGCACCAACACGTAGAGGCCGAAGGAGATGCTGGTTACCCAGAAGCCGACCGGATAAGGCGAGAAGTAGACGATCGTCAGCCCGACCCAGGTGACCGCCAGCGCCAACCCGACCGAGAGCGCCAGCCCGGGTCCGGGCCGCGCCGTGATCTGCTGCGCTGTCGCCGCTGGCATCACCAGCAGGGCGAAGACCAGCAGGGCGCCAGTGATCTCGGCGGTCGCCGCGACCGCCAGGCCGAGCAGCAACAGGAAGACCACCCCCAACGCCCGCGTCGGCACCCCGGCGGCGCGGGCGACCTCGGCGTCTACCGAGGCGAAGAGCAGGGGCCGCCCGATCGCCAAAAGCACGAGGAGAGCGGCGAGCGCGATCCACAACAGCGTCTGCACCTGCCCGGTGGTGATGCCGAGGAAGGTTCCGAAGAGCAGCGACTCCAGGCTGGCGAGTTGGCCGCTGTAGAGGTTGACAAAGAGGAACCCGAGGCCCAGGCCGAAAGCCTGGACGGTGCCGATCGCCGCCGACTCGCCGCTGCGCGCCACCCGGCCGGGGCCGCTGACCGCAGCGAGCACCAGCGCCCCGAGGCCGCAGGCGCCGAAGTAGCCGAGGGCAAGCGGCAACCCGGCCAGGGTCGCCCCCGCCGCGCCCGGGAAGGCGATCACCGAGAGGGTGTGGCCGGCGAAGGTTTGGCGACGCAGGACCATGAACCAGCCGATCGCACCGGCCATCACCGCGACGATCGTCCCCGCCTGCAGGGCGTTCACCATGAAGGGGAATTCGGTCAGCTGTTCAAAGTCGCTGACCGGGTTCCAAGAGAGGGCGGCGAGCTCAGCCATGATCGTGGCGGTCGTGGTGGTGGGCCGGCGGCTCGGGGGTGCCGACGACGACGAGGCGCCCGTCGGAGGTCTCAAGCACCTCGATCGGCGCCCCGTAGAGGCGGCTCAGGGTCGAGCCGTCGATCACCTCTCGCGGTGCCCCCTGCACGCCACGGCCACCGGCGAAGTAGACGACCCGGTCGAGGTAGCCGAGGATCGGGTTGACGTCGTGGGCGACCAGCAGGACCGTCACCCCCTGGCTCTCGCAGATCCGCTGGACGAGGGAGGCGATCGCACCCTGGTTTGAGAGGTCGAGGCTGTCGAGGGGCTCGTCGAGCAGCAGGATCTCCGGCTCGCGCACCAGCGCCTGGGCGATCAGCAGCCGCTGCTGCTCGCCACCGGAGAGCGAGCCGATCGGGCGCGAGGCATAGGCGGTCGCGCCGACCAGCTCGACCATCTGCTCGACTCGCTCGCGCGCGAGCCGGTCGGTGCGGCTGAGGGCCTGCGGCAACGGCAGGCCCCAGCGGGCGCCGTCGAGGCCGAGCCGCACCATGTCGACGCCGCGGATCCGCGTGCCGGAGTCAAAGCTGCGCCGCTGCGGCAGATAGCCGATCCGGCTCCTCGCCGCGCCGGGCTTCTCGCCGAGCACCGCCGCCGCGCCGGTGCTGAGCGGAAGCAGGCCGAGCACGACGTGAAGGAGGGTCGACTTGCCGGCGCCGTTGGGGCCGAGGACGGCGACGAACTCGCCCCTGCCGATCCGCAAGTCGAGGCCCGACCAGATCGGGCCAGCGCCACGCGCCGCGCTGGCCCCCTCGAGCCGAATCGCCTCGCCGCCCTCCTGCCGTGCCCCGGGCGCGGGACTGGTTTTCGCCGTGGCCTCCGTCTCAGCCCCCCGCCTTGGCGAGCGCCGCCTCGATCCCCTTCAGCTCGCGGGCCATCCATTGCTGGAAGCTCGCGCCTTCGGGGGTCATCGTCTCGGTCACGGTGGCGATCGGGATTCCGGCTGCTTCGGCTTCTTCGTTCAGGCGCTTCACGTCGGGGGTCGCGTTCTGGCTGTTGTAGACCCAGAGCTTGATCAGGTTGTCCTTGATCTGTTCGTCGGCGCTCGCCTTCTCAGACGGGGTCGGTTCGGTGCCCTCGGCGATCCCGTCCATGAACCCCTTCGAGGTGGTCAGCTTAAGCCCGAGCGAGGGCGCCAGCGGTTCGAAGATGCTCTCCGAGGCACCGACCGGCGTTCCCGAATAGCTCGACTTGATCTGCGAGATCAGGTCGTCGTATTCGGCCAGCCCTTCGGTTTCGAAGGCTTCCTGCTGTTCGTCGAAGTAGGCGTCGTCGCCGGGCAGCGCTTCCTTGTAGTCGGCGACGATCGCGTCGATCACCTTGTGGACTGAGATCGGCGAGTACCACTGGTGCGGGTTGTCGCCCTCCTTCAGCCCGAGCACGTCGCCGACGGTAAGTTCGGTGCGGCTCGATTCAGGGCTGGCGGCGAGCAGCTTGGAGGCCCATTCGTCGTAGCCGATCCCGTTGACGATCGACATCTGAGCGCCGGCCAGCGTTTTCGCGTCTTCGCTCGTCGGTTCGTAGTCGTGTGGGTCGGCGGCCGGGTTGGTGATGATGTTCGTCACCTCGACTTTTTCGCCGCCGAGCTGTTCGGCGATCGAGCCCCAGAAGTCCTCAGCGGCGACCACATTCAGCTTGCCGGAGGAGCTGGTGGCGCTTGAGCTCGACCCCCCGCATCCAGCGAGCAGCGCCGCCGCCAGCGCAGCGAGGATGAGAAGGGCGACGGAAGCGCGGGCACTTGATCGGGGCATCGGGTCTCCTTGAACGTGGGTGGCTGGGGAGTCCCGGCGGCGGCCTCTGCCGTACCGGACGCGGGCACCCTAACATAAGAGTGAGACTCGTTCTCTTTAACTTCCGGCGTTCGCGTTGCGGCAGAATCCAGGCCCCATGAGCGGTTCGATCCCAAGCCCCGCCTCAAGCGGCTTTCACCTCGGGCCGTTCGATGTCCACGTCTACGGGCTGCTGTACGTGGTTGGGCTGGCGGCGGCCGTGGCAATCACGATTCGCCGCTGGGAGGCACAGGGGGGCTCGCGCGAGCTGGTCTATGACGTAGCGATGTGGGGCTTCCCCGCCGGGCTGGTGGGCGGGCGCCTCTACTTCAACCTGACCAGCAGCGCCGAAGTGCCGGCGCACTGGTGGGGGCCGTTCGCCGTCTGGGACGGCGGCATGGGTATCTGGGGTGGGATCGCCCTCGGCACGCTCGTCGGCATCTGGCGCCTGCGCCGGGCCGGGGTCTCGGTCGCCGTCTTCATGGACGCGGCCGCCCCGGCGCTGCTCGTCGGCCAGGCGATCGGGCGGGTAGGCAACTACTTCAACCAAGAGCTTTTCGGCGGCCCGACCAGCCTGCCGTGGGCGCTGCAAATCTCACCGGCTCACCGGCCGATGGGTTATGAGAGCTTCGCCACCTTCCACCCGACCTTCCTCTACGAGCTGATCTGGAACCTGGCGCTCGCCGCTTTCCTCGTCTGGCTGGGGCACCACCGCCGTATCCGCCCACCGGGCCTCTTCGCCCTCTACGTCGCCGGCTACTCGGCCTTCCGCATCTTCGAGGAGTCGCTGCGCGTCGACCCCGCCATCACATCCTCGGGCTGCGGCTCAACTTCTACGTTGCCGCCCTGCTCTGCCTCGCCGGCCTGCTCTGGTTCGCGCGGAGCCAGGGCTGGTGGCCGAGCCGCCGCTCGCGACGTGGCGCGGCGCTCATGCTCGCGGGCGGGATTGTGCTGATGTCAGGTTGCGGCGGCACCGGACACGCCTACGCCGCGCCGGCTACTCGACTCGATCGACCATCGGGTCGGGATGCTCGCCCAGGTACTCCACCCAGCGCGTCTTCGCGCACGGGTAGTGCTTGGAGGCCTCGACCAGGTCCATGAAGCCGACGATCGTCGCCTCGAAGCGCTCCTGTAGCTGGGCGTTGGCGATTCGCTCGTCCTCGCCGAAGGCCTGGTGGGCCTGGGCGAGGGAGAACATGTCGGGGTAGACACGCACGCCGAGGTGCTCGAGCGGCATTCGCAGTGCCCACAGCCCGCGGTTGCCGCCGACCATCGAGGGCGAGGTGGAGAGCAGCAGGCAGTGCTTCTCGTTGAAGGGCTGCGGGCTGAAGCGTGAGACCCAGTCGATCGAGTTCTTCAACCCGCCCGGCATCGAGGCGTTGTACTCGGGGGGGCTGATCACGAAGGCGTCGTTGGCCTGGATGCAGTCGCGGAGCTGCTCAGCGCCGGAGGGAAGCCGTCGGTGTCCTGCGCGTCGGCGTTGTAGGTCGGGGTGTCGAAGTCGGCCATCGGCCGCTGATCGACGATGCCGCCGTTGGCCTCGATGGCGGCGACGGCGAGTCTGGCAAGGCGCCCGTTCAATGACTCGGCTTTGAGGGAGGCCGAGAAGACGAGAAAGCGGACCGGCTCGCGGCCGGGGTCGTTTGAGGTCATCGGGCGTACACGCTACGGCCCGATCTCCAGGCGCCGGATGCGGTCATCGGCGACGGTGAAGTCGTGGTTGAGATGAACGACGCTGCCCGGGAAGTTGCCTTCGAGCCGCGCGGTTACGCGGTACTGGTCATCCCCGAGCGCCTCGCTACCCGTAATCGTGGTCGTGTACTCGTACTCGGAGGCGGCGCCCGTCCGCCAGCCTTTGATGGCATCGAGTCCATCGCGGGCTTCACCTTCGTCGATGACGGTCGCATCGTCGCTGAAGAGTGCGACGATGCCGTCGACGTCGCGCTCGGCATCGAGCTCGAAGTAGCGCTTGACGATCTCGGGGGCATTGTCGAGCATGGGCCTCCCTTGCTTGCGATGCTATCGGCCGTACCGCTTCCCAACAAAAACCCAACAGCGGCGGCGATAACCCAGGCAAACGGAGGGGAACCGAGGCTAAATCGCGAGCGCAGAGAAACACCGAAACCGCTCTGCAGAGCCAAATGCAGATCCGGCGAATTGCCCCCCCCGTTCGCCTCCATTCTCATTTGGGCGAAGTTTGGGAAGCTCGCGCAAGATTTTCCCATTCTAGAGCCATTTCTTTGGCATAGAGCGGGAGCTAATCCCAACACTTGGTCTGCCCCGGTTCGAGCGACAGGTCAGGGCTTGACTGTTTCAGTTCCTCTTTGTTGATGGGTTGAGATCATCTCGAACTCCCTCGGAGAGAGATAGCCGAGTGTGGAGTGCCTCCTCTCGCGGTTATAGAACGACTCGATGTAGTCGAAGACGGCGCTTTGCAGCTCCTGGCGGTTTGGCCAGGAGCGTCGGCGGACGAGCTCCTTCTTCAGGGTGGCGAAGAACGACTCGGCGACGGCGTTGTCAAAGCAGTCGCCTCTTGAGCCCATCGAGACGGCGACCCCGGCGTCGCGTGCCTTTTGGCCGAAGGCAAGAGATACGTATTGCGATCCCTGGTCGGAGTGATGGATCAGGCCGGCCTCAGGTCGGCGCCGGGCAAGCGCCATCTGCAGCGCGTCTGTGACCAGCTCGGCCTTCATGTGCTCGGCCATCGCCCAACCGACGATCCGCCGCGAGAAGGCGTCTTGGACGGCGGCGAGGTAGACCCAGCCCTCCCAGCTACGCAGGTAAGTGATGTCGGCGACCCAGAGCACGTTTGGTCCGGCGGGGCGGAAGTCGCGCTTGACCAGATCGTCGGCCACTCTCACACCCGGCACGCGGATCGTCGTGCGCCCGTGCTTCTTAGGCACCAGACCGCTGATCCCGGCCCCCCGCATCAGCCGCTCCACCCGCTTGCGCGAGACCTTGATCTCGTGGGCCATCCGCAGCTCGGCGTGGATGCGACGGGCACCGTAGACACCACGGGCGGCTCTGTGGATCTCGCGGATGCGCTCGGTCAGGAAGGCGTCCTCGAGCGCCCGCTGGGAAGGAGGGCGCCGCTCCCAGGCGTGGAAGGCCTGTCGGTTGACGCCAAGCATCCTGCTCATCAGCGAGATCGGGTGGTTGGCCTTCTCCGCGGCGATGAACCGGTAGGCATCGGTCACCGCCCCTCGCTCTCCCGGGCGAAGAAGGCCGCGGCTTTTTTGAGGATTTCTCGCTCCTGCAGCAGGGTGCGGTTTTCACGACGCAGGCGCCTGAGCTCCTCTCGCTCGTCGGTGCTCAAACCCTCGCGGCGGCCGGCGTCCACGTCAGCCTGGTTCAACCAGTTGCGCAAGGTCTGATCGGAGACGCCCAGGTCGCGCGCGACCTGGGCGATCGAGCGGTCCGTGTTCTGGACGAGCTGCACTGCTTCACGCCGGAACTCCGGCGGGTATGGCCTCTTGGTGGGTGGCATCGACTCCTCCTTGCCAGAGTCTTTCGACCCCAGCGGTCAGGTGTCGTCGAAACCGGGGCAGACCAACTACCCGTTTGAAGTTGATCATCGCTGTTCGGAGAGATTTCCCATTCCCAAGCCCTTTGAAGGCCGAATTAGAGCGGGAAACCAGGACAAAACCGCTCTACTCCCGGCCTAAGAACCCCTTTCACAATGACTCCGCCGCCTGAAGCTGCTTGAAGCAGATCAGGCAGCAGCCAATCGTCAGGAAGGCCTCGTGGATGTCGGCGCGACGCTCGTAGCGAACCCGCAAGCGCCGGTAGTGGTGAAGCCAGGCGATCGTCCGCTCCACGACCCAGCGCTTGCGGCCCAGGCCGGATCCATGCGGATCGCCGGGCCGGGCGACCCTCACCTTGACCCGGCGCCCGCGCAGCTCGCGCCGGGAGCGGCGCGAGTGGTAGGCGCGGTCGCCGTAGACCTCCCGCGGCCTTCGCCGCGGGCGCCCGCGGCGGCCCTTGATCGGCGGGACGGCGTCCACCAAGGGCACGAAGCGGGTCACGTCGTTGACGTTGCCGGCGCTGAGCTCTGCGGCGAGCGGGTTGCCGGCGCCGCAGGTGATCAGGTGGTGCTTGGAGCCGGGCTTTCGGCGGTCCACCGGGCTCGGGCCGGTGTGCTCGCCCCCCCAAAGGCGCGTACGTGGGAGGAGTCGACCGCGGCCCGCTGCCAGTCGATCTGATCGGCTGCGTTGAGCTTCGCCAGGAGCACTTCGTGAAGCTTTTGCCAGACGCCCTGGCGTTGCCACTCGTCCAGGCGCCGCCAGCAGGTGACCCCTGAGCCGCAGCCCATCTCCTGTGGCAGGTCCTCCCAGGGGATGCCGGTCTTCAAGACGAAGAGGATGCCCGTCAGCACCTGCCGATCGGGGATCCGCCTGCGACCCGGATGGCGGTATCGGCGCTTCACCTTCGGGATCAGCGGCTCCACCACCTCCCAGAGCTCGTCGGGGACCAACGGTGAAGCCATTGCGTTCTCCCTTCTCGGGTTTACGCGTTATGGATTCGTCGCCGGCTTCACGGAACCTCTTTCTGAAAGGGGTTCTAAGGCCGGATTGGACGCAGATTCCCCATCAGCAAGCCATTTGCGAGGTGATATCAAGTCGTGACGGCGACGCGTTCCCAACAAATTCCCAACAGGCAGGGTTGGGAAGGTCGAAAACACCGCGGCGCCCTACAGCCGGCTGCCGCTAGGTCGGGCGCTATCCTCGGCCTTGTGAGCCATCCGTTGCTGAACACCACCCCCACCGCGGAGAAACCCGCCTTGAGCGAGGCGCAGCGACTCGAGCGGCTGCGCCTGCTCGCCAAGCGTCTGCGTAACTCGGAGGGCCTGGACCGGGATGCGCTCAAGCACATCGAGCAACTGACCGGCAACGAGCGGTAGCGACCCCGCGGTGGTTGCCTCCGAGTTGCTGCGCGGCGAGGCCCCCTTCGTCGCCGATACCTCGGCTTGGTGGCGCATCGCTGGGCTCCCGGGTGAGCTCGGTGACCTGCTGGATGCGGCGATCCTCGCTGACCGGCTGTGGATCACCCCGATCGTGCGAATGGAGATCCTCTACTCCGCGCGCAACTCCACTGAGTACGCCGCGATCGAGAGCGAGCTCGACGCGCTACGGATCCTCCGCAACGACCGCGCCGTGACCGATGCGGCGATGGCTGCCCTCGGCGAGCTGGCCGAGCGAAGCGACGGCTACCACCGCGTGCCGATCACCGATGCGTTGATCGCCGCGGCCGCTGCGGAGCATGGCGGCGTCGCAGTGCTTCATCGCGACGCACACTTCGACAAGCTCGCCGAGGTCCTCGCCTTTGAGTGCGTAGAGGTCCCGACGGAGTGATCTGAGGAGTTCAGGCGACCGTACTCCTGACGATACGCACGTGTCGGTCTCCGGCGTGCGCGGTCTTGATCAGGCAACGTATAGATCCCGCAGGCCCAGTGGAGGTGCCAGGAACATGGGGGTCAGTTCGCCAGCGATGCTCGACCATGTGCCGGACGCCAAAGTAGACCCGGACAGCGGCCGATTCTCCATGGGGACCGCCCCGCTACTCGATCAGCTCTCGGACCCGCCGCTCGATCAGGTTCTGTTTTCGGGGCGTGACTGTGCCTTCCGGCGTAAGCATCGGCAGCTCGATCGCTTTGCCGTCACGGAAGCGGTCGAGCACCCGCGGGTCGATGTAGGACCTGCGGCAGACCGCCGGAGTGTTACCGAGGCGCTCGGCCACACGCTTGACCGCCGTCCGGATCGCGCGCTCCCCTCCGCCCTTCGAGCCCGGCGCTCCCTCCCGCGCCAGCTCGACCGCGGCTAGCACGGTTCCGTGCCAGGTGCGGAAGTCCTTGGCCGAGAATTCCTCGCCGGCCTTTTCCTGCAGGTAGGCGTTGACATCCTCGGAGCGGACATCGCGCCAGGCGCCGTCCTCTTGAAAGACGAGTAGATCTTCGGGGCCGCTGCGGCGACGGCGCATCGCCTCGATCGCCACCTTGACCTCCGGATCGCAGATCGACTGGACGCGACGCTGGCGGCTCTTCGCCGGGAAATCGAAGACGACCTCCTCGCCCTCGATTGAGACGTGCTCGCGGAGCACGGTGGCAACTCCGAAGCTCTCGTTGGTTTCGGCGTACTCCTCGCCGCCGATCCGGAAGAAGCCGAGATCAAGCAAGCGGACCGCACAGGCCAGCGCCCGCTCGCGCGGTACCCCTTCGCGACCGAGATCCCTTTTCACCGCGCGACGCAGCTTCGGCAGGATCGCGGCGAACTCGCGCATCGACTCGAACTTGCGCTGCGCCGCTCTGAGCTGCCAGCGCTCGTGGTAGAGGTACTGCTTGCGCCCCGCTTCGTCTAGGCCGGTCGCCTGGATGTGGCCGTAGGGGTCGCCGCAGATCCAGACGTCCTGCCAGGCCGGCGGGATCGCCAGCGCCCGGATTCGCTCCAGGGTGTCCTCGTCGCCGATGCGCCCGCCTTCGGGGTCGAGGTAGCTGAAGCCCGCGCCACGCCGCCTGCGGCTGATTCCTGGCCCCGCGCAGTCCGATCGCCTGAGTCGCCCGCGCAGGCGAGACCCAGGTCCGCTCATTCGGAAGGTGGCGGCGGGATCGGCTTGGCCTCGAGCGCTCTCGCGACGGCCAGCAGATTCGCCGCGGCAGCCCGGCCGGTGGAGTGCGACCACTCGTGGCCGTCCTCGGTTTCCGAGTAGTCCTCGCCCGGACCGGGTCCCCTGTTCCAGTAGGTCCAGGCTTGGCCGGGGGTCGTGAAGCCGATATCGCCGAGCGCGCCGGAGACCTCGGAGATGACGTGGTGGGCGCCGTCCTCGTTGCCGGTGACGACGACGCCGGCGACGCGGTTATAGGCGACCGGGCGTTCGTCCTCGTCGGTCTCGGCGATCATCGCGTCCATCCGCTCCAGGACCCGCTGGGCGATGCTCGAAGGGCGACCGAGCCAGGTCGGCGTGGCGAAGATGAGGATCTCCGAGTTGAGGATCTGGCGACGAATGCCGGGCCACTCGTCGCCCTCGCCCATCTCCGATTCGACGCCGGGAGAGATCGAGTGATCGACCGCCCGCACCGAAGTGACCTCGACATCCTCCTCGCGCAGGGCGTGGGCGACGACCTCGGCGAGCGCCTCGGTGTTGGATTTCTCCGGACTCGCCTTCAGGGTGCAGTTGATGAGGAGGGCTTTCACCGCTAGCTCGACTTCCCTGACTTCTTGCCGCCCTCGCGGCCGGCCGCTCGCTTCTGCGACTTGCTGCCACCCTTGCCCTTGCCGCTCTTTTCTCCACCCTTCTTGGATGATTCCGAGGAGTTGGCGATCGAAGCGGCACGCTGCTTGCTCATTCCCTTCTTGCGCAGCCCTTCGTACTGCTTGTCGTTATTGACGCTCGAACCGTGGTCTTTTGCCATCGCAATCTCCTTCCGGCTCAGGGCTTGAGGACGACCTTGATCGCCCCGTCTTCCTTTTTCTGGAACATCGAGTAGGCGCTCGGCGCCTCCGCCAGCGGCAACTGGTGGGTGGTGAGGTCGTCGACCCCGAGCGGATCCTCGTCGCCTTCGAGCAGCGGCAGGATCTCGTCGGTCCAGCGCCGCACGTGAGCCTGGCCCATGCGGATCTGCACGCCCTTGTCGAAGAGCTGCATCATCGGCAG
The DNA here is from genome assembly GCA_963770315.1 of uncultured Solirubrobacterales bacterium. Classification (GTDB taxonomy): domain Bacteria; phylum Actinomycetota; class Thermoleophilia; order Solirubrobacterales; family 70-9; genus VRUE01. Next base: position 580,729 of record CAVYPC010000002.1, on the reverse strand, counting down.
CGGGTCGAGCTGGCCGCCGTAGACACCGGAGATCGAGATCGTGCCACCCCGGCGCACCGTGTCGATCGACTCAAGCAATGCCGAGAGCCGGTCGACCGCGGCCTTTTCGGTCGCCTTCGCCGCGAGCGAGTCGGGCAGCAGGCCGGTCGCCTTCTGAGCCAGCTCGGCGACGTGGGCGCCGTGAGCCTCCATGCCGACAGCGTCGATCACCCCGTCAGGGCCGCGGCCGTCGGTCATCCCCCTGACGATCTCCGGCACGTCGTCATGCTCGGCAGAGTCGATCGCCTCGACCCCGTGGCGGCGGGCCATCTCCAGGCGCTCCGGCACGGAATCGACGCCGATCACCGTCTCCGCCCCCTTATGGCGGGCGATCCGCGCGCACATCTGTCCGATCGGACCGAGCCCGTAGACCGCGACGCTGCCCCCTTTCGGGATCGCCGCGTACTCGACCGCCTGCCAGGCGGTCGGCAGGACATCGGAGAGGAAGAGATAGCGCTCGTCGGGGGCGCCGTTCTCGGGCACCTTGATCGGCCCGAAGTGGGCCTGGGGCACCCGTAGGTACTCGGCCTGGCCCCCCGGCACCTCGCCGTAGAGCTTGGTGTAGCCGAAGAGGGAAGCGCCCTTTTCCTGCTCGCGGTTCTGCGTGGTCTCGCACTGGGCGAAGAGCTTTTCCTTGCACATCCAGCACTCGCCGCAGGAGATGTTGAAGGGGATCACCACGCGGTCGCCCTCTTTGATCTGGCTGACCTCCGAGCCGACCTCCTCGACGATCCCCATCGGCTCGTGGCCGAGGATGTCGCCCTCTTCGATGAACATCCCCAGCACCTCATAGAGGTGCAGGTCCGAGCCGCAGATCGCGGTCGAGGTGATGCGGACGATCGCGTCGGTCGGCTGCTCGATCTTGGGGTCGGGGACCTCGTCGACCCGGACGTCGCGTTTGCCGTGGAAAGTGAGCGCCTTCATCGGTCCTCCTCTTCGGCCGATCCCGGTTCGGCCATCTCGCGGTGTTTCTCGGCCTTGACGCGGTCGGGGATAACCCGTCCGGCGGCGACCTGAGCTTTGTTCTTGAAGGCGCCGGCGACGACCTTCTCCTTGTCTGCCATCAGGGCATCGAAGCCCTGACGTGCGACTTCGGCGGGGTCGTCCTTCTCGCCGGCGCCCACTTCGGTGTCCTCCATCTCGGCGCGCTCGAAGAACTCGGTCTCCGTCACGCCCGGCATCAGCGAGGTGACCGCGATGCCGGTGTCCTTCAGCTCGTTTCGGATCGCCAAGGCGAAGGACTGCACAAAGGACTTGGAAGCGTTGTATACAGCCTGGAAGGGACCGGGCATCGTCGCGGCGATCGAGGAGGTGAAGAGAATCCGCCCCTCGTCGCGCTCGACCATGTCGGCTACCACCAGCTTGCAGAGGTGGACGGTCGAGCGCACGTTGAGGTCGATCAGCTTCAGCTCGTCGGCCAGCTCCGTTTCGGTCGCGAAGGCCCCGCCCGCCCCAATTCCGGCGTTCAGCGCGAGCGCGTCGACCGGGCGGCCGGTGTTCTGGATATGGCGGTAGAGCTCGATCACCCCAGCTTCCGTGGCGAGGTCAACCCTGTGGGCCTGCACTTCGGCTCCGGTCGCTTTCAGGCTCTCCTGGGCGCCGATCAGCTCGGCGTCCTCGGCGGCGATCAACAGGTCGAAGCCTTCCTCGGCGAAGACCCTCGCCAACTCCAAGCCGATACCGCTGGAGGCACCAGTCACCACTGCCAATTTTCTGTTCTGTCCAGACTCCATTGGGGTCCCTCCTCCTGGTTGCGCTTTATGAGGCCATTCCGAGCGGCACCTCGGGACGGTTCCAACTCTCGGCGACCCGCGCGGCCGCCCGCCGCTCCTCGGCGAGGATCTCCTCCGCCGCCGCGACCACTCCCTCGTCGCCGGCCCGGACGGCGACCCGCTGCAGAAGTTCGTAAGCGGCGACCTCGAGATGCTCAAAGGCGAACGCGAAACCGGCGAGCTTGGTCGTCGAGTCCGGTTGGGCGCCGAAGAAGGCGGAGAGGTTGAGTCCGCCGGCCTTCAGAATCGCGTCCTTGACCAGCGAAGGCCTGGCGCCACGCTCCTCCAGCAGGCCCGCGATCCGCTCCCGATGACGCTCGGTCTCATCGAGATGGTCGCGGAAGGCCGCCTCGAGATGCTCGTTGTCGACCCGCTCCGCCCCGGCCTCCAGAAGTTTCATTGCCTGGCCCTCGAGGGCATGGACGTCCCGCAGGTAGGCGAGCAGCGCGGAGTCGAGCTGGTCGGGATCGACGCCCGCCAGGGAGGCCTCGACCGCAGCGTCGAAGGCCTCCTCCAGGCGCTCGGCCATCCGCTGCTCCTCGACGGCGATATCCGCCGCCATCCGCGCCGTCTCCTCGTCGCCGGATCGCTCGGCCAGTCGCTTCAACAGCTCGTAGGCGGCGAGCTCCATGTGCTCATAGGAGTAGGCGTGCATCACGAGCTTCCCAGGGGTGTCCGGCTGGGCGGCGGCAAAGGCCGCCATCGCCCAACCCCCTGCTGCCCCGGCCGCGTCCTTCAGGGAAGATGGCTTGCCACCGAGCTCTTCCAAGCGCTCGCGCACCCGACGCTCCTGCTCCTCGGTCTCGTGCAGGTGCTGGGTGAACGCCGTTTCCAAGCGCTTGTCGGGGGCGAGAAAGGGGGCCGCCTTCATCTGTGCGAGCGCCTGGCGCTCGATCGAGTGTGCGTCCGCCAAATATTTGACGATCTGCTCGTCGCGATCGCTACCCCACTGGCGGGCGCCGACGCCGGTCTTCAGGTCGTCAAGCCGGGCGCCAGCGCTGTCGGCTTCGAGCGGAGGGGTCTTGGCGCCGTGACCTCCGCGCATTCCCACGAGCAACTCTTCCAACGCATCGACGCCGCTGTGGCGAGGCTCCCAGTCGAGCTCGCTGCGCGCCCGCTCAGAGGACATCAACGGCACGTTTAGTGCCATGTCGAGCCAACCCGGCGGCGTCGGCTGCAGACGCATCCGCCAGCTCAAATCAGCCAGCCGTCGCACCACCCGGGGCGGGACCGGGAAGCTGCGCACACCGATCCGCTCCGCCAACTCGCCAGTGCTGAGCGGCGGCTCGGCGGCGATGTTGAAAGCGCCGTCCACATCCGCCAGGACGGCTCGTAAGTAGGCCCGCCCGACATCCTCGGAATGCACGGCCTGAAAGCGCAAACGGTCGACGCGGGGAAGCGCCGGGAGGAGGCTACGGCGGAGAAGAAAGTTGGGGAGGAACGGCCCGACGAAGAGGCGGCGAATCTCGGTCGCGGCCTCGTCCTTGAAGATCAGCGCGGGACGGAGCCGCACGACGCGCGTCCCGGAATTGTCGGCTTCGAAGCGGTCCAGCTCACGCTCCACCGCAACCTTGTGGCGCGAGTAGAACGAGGTCTCGGTGCCCTCGGTAGGCCAGCTCTCGTCGACCTCACGGTCCTTGGGCCCGCGCGAGTAGGCGCCGACCGAGGAGGCATAGACCAGCTTCGGCACGCCAGCCGCCGCAACGGCCTCGAAGACACGCCGGCTGCCCTCGACGTTGATCCGCTCCAGCGTCACCGCGTCGCGTGAGGGCTGGATCGCCCATGCCAGGTGGATGACCACATCCGCGCCTTCGAAGATCGCACCGAGATCGGAATTGAGGATGTTGGCCTCGACCCAACTGGTCTTCGGCGGCGTCCACGTGGGCTTGCGGCGGGCCAGCCCAACGATCTCATCGATCTCCTGGCTCTCGCTGAGCGCTTGGACGGTGCTGGTGCCGACGTTTCCCGTCGCGCCAGTGACGATTACCTTCATCTTCTTGCTCGCCTTCCCATAGGTCTGGGGATTCGGAATTGGCGAGGAGTGAGCGGCGGCCGCTCCCCTAGGCCTCTTGGCCGTCTGTACCCCCAGAGGTCAAGGCAAAACGTGGCGCCCGGGCTACAGAGCCAGGGCGGCGGCTTTCAGGTGCAGTGCCTCGAGCCGCCTCAGCTGCTCGGTTGCCCGTTCTGCCAGGGCGCCAGGATCGAAGCCTGAAAGCTCGCCGGCGTGGGTGTGCTCGAGCGCTCGCCACAGCCGGCGCTTGCCGGCGACGCCGATCTGCAACAGCTCCAGCTCGTCGAGGCGACTCAGCGGCGAGTAACCCCACAGCCGCCCGTTCAGCTTCAACCGGCCCAGTCGCTCACCGAGGACGGCGGCGAGCGGTTTGAGCTTGCTCTGACCCACCCCGAGCCGATCCATCACCGCCTTGAGCGTCTCGCGGTCGGCCTCGATCTCGGCGCAGACCTCGGCCAGCACCGGCCCGAACGCCGGATCGTCCTCGTTGCTCGCCCGCAGGCGCCGCGCCAGCTCGACCCCCAAGGTCGCTCCGGCCAAGTGGTCGTTGAGGTAGATGCCGAGTAACTCACCCACGCAGTACCGCTACCCCAGCGACCGCCCCACAAATCAGAGCAAGAACTCCTCAGCGAAGACGGAGCTGTCTGGTATCCAATGCGCGGGGACGACGACCGCGAATCATCCGCAGAGCCTGAACGGTGCGGGCGAGGGAAGGCGCCGTTCGCGTACCTGGCGCTTCGGGTCCCTCTTTCCTCTCCCGCAGCATGGCAGCGATTTACCCAACGGCGGTTCTGTCCAAACACACCTAGAGCAGAAGATGAGAAAGATGAAGAAGACCGAGCCAGAGGAGCTGCTGGCGGCGATCGCCGAGGCTGTCGATGACGGGTTTTGCCCGGCGTCGAGCCTTGTCTCGCGATTCCCGAAGCTCAGCCACCGCGATCTCGTGCGGCTGCGAGGCCGGGCGGTGCGGCGCGGGCTTCTGCTCGAGCGGCGCGGACCGGACGGACAGGTCTACCTCGCCTTGACCAGCGAGGGATGGCGAGCGCTGCGCTCCTCGCGCACCTTCTCGCCTTCCACGAACCAGACCCGGCGTCCGTCCGGGTAGGTCGCCGCCGGCCCGTCGTCGCGGTGGCGTTTGCCTTCGCGGTACCACTTCTCGGTTCCGTTGACGTAAACGCAAGCCGGCCCGCCCTCGCGATGGCGAACGCCGTCGACGTAGTACTTGACCGATCCGTTGGCGTGGATCACAGCGGGCCCTCAGCGCGATGAAGGCGGCCGTGGCGGAGCCATTCCTCACGGCCACTTGGAAAGACTCGCGCCGGGCCATCGACCCGGTGCAGCTTGCCCTCCTCGTCGCGCCACTCGATCACTCCATCGATACCGATCCGCGCCCCGTCGCTCTTGCTCATCGCGAACACCTCTACCCGCGGACGACGATCCGCTCGCCGACCTCGGCCACGTTCTCCCAGCCGATCCCCCGTGCCTTCGCAGCGGGGCCGCGCAGCCGCTTCCACAGCGAGCCCCGCCCGACCAGGAGCTCGTCGATGACGATGCGGTCGTCCTGCCAGTGGGCCTTCACCTCAAAGGCGCGCCCGAGCCGCCGGCCCGAGCTGTCGCAGACCGGCTTTCCGACCAGGTCGCTTAGGGCGAAGCGCTCGTGGCTCAGTTCCACGGCAGCCTCCTCACCATCCAGCGCTCCGGATCGTCGCCTTCGCCCAGGCCCAGCTCCTCCGCCTTACAGCAGAGGTGCAGGGCCGCGTCGATCTCATCGACTTTCTCCCAGGGCACGCGCAGCGCGTTGGCGCCCCAGCGCTCCGGCCCGGCCAGCTTTCGCGCCAGGCCACGCAGACGTTTCGGCACTCGCCGCGGGTAGAGGCCCTTGCCGACCAGGAGGGCCGTGATGCGTGGCGGGCTGCCCTGCAGCTCGATGTCGTCGACGCGCCCGCAGCGCTTGCCGTCGCTGTCGAGGATCTGCTCGTCGAGCAGCCGATGGACGACCAGGATCTCGCCCTCCTTGCTCATCCGCCGCCCCCGTTCGTCATCAACAGCAGCGGGATGGCGGCGACGGCCAGGATGACGATGACGACGAAGTAGGCCCAGCCCAACGCGGTCGAGATTCGCCCGTTGGCGTGCTCTCCCATAAAGGAGCGGTCGCCCGCGAGCATCAGAATCGGCAGGTAGGTGAGCGGCAGGGCGACGACGGCGAAGACGACCGAGTACTCGGTGATCTCGACCGGATTGATTCCGGTCAGCACGATCGCCGTGGCGAGAAGGAGGAAGACGAGCCAGGAGGCGGTGAAGCGCGGCGCTTTCTCGGGTCCCCGGTAGCGGCCCCACTCCCAGCCGAGGAACTGGGCGAGGTTGTAGGAGGCCGAGAAGCTGGAGTCGATCGCGGCCCCGCCGACGCAGAACATCATCCCGCCGAGCGCCAGCAACAACCCGGTCTCGCCGTAGGCGCCCTGGGCCGGCAGGGCGACGGTGCCGAGGTCGGCGGGGTCGACGCCGAGCGGATGGAAGAGATAGCCCGAGACGACGACGAGGGCGCAGGCGAGGACGCCGCCGAGGCCGTAACCGATGATCGCGTTGAGGCGGTTCTCTTTAAGGTTCTCCTCGGTCCAGCCCTCCTCGATCGCCCCGGACGAATAGAAGTGGACCTCGTAGGGCATCAGCGCCGCGGCGAAGACGCCGACGACGAAGTAGAGGTAGAGCTTGGAATCGCTGAGCGAGGGGATGAAGCCGTGCGCCACCGCGCCCCAGTCGGGGCCCTGGTGGATCACGGTGGCGACGAAGACGAGCATCAGCAGTCCGCAGTAGCCAAAGATCCGCTCGATCCCACCGAAGGGGAGCAGGGCGACGGCGACCACCAGGCCGATCGCGGCGAGCACGACGAAGAGGCTGAAGGCGGCGTCGAAGAGCAGGGTGAGGATGATCGCCAGGCCGCCCAGCTCGGCGGCGACGGTGAGCACGTTGACCAGGGTGCTGGCGACCAGCGCCACCAGCCCCATCCCGAACCCGAGCCGCATCCGGATCGAGTCGAAGACGGGCCGCCCGGTCACCGCGGCCATCCGCCCGCACATCTCCGCGTAAACGCCGATCCCGATCGTCCCCAGCGCGACCGCCCAGAGCAGGTCGTAGCGATACAGCGCCCCCGCCTGGGTGTTGAAGACGAGGTCGCCGATGTCGAGGAAGCCGCCGAGCGCGGCGATGATCCCGAGGGCGATTTTCAGCATCGCCTTCACTGCGCCGGCTCCCCGGTCAGGCGAGCGACGATCGCGTCGGCCTGTTCTTTGATTTCGCCCATGTGCTTTTCAACGAGCGCTCCGTGATGCTCGTCGCCAGGGAAGGTCTGTAGCTCGGAGAAGAGATCAGCCAGCTCCCCGGCCACTTGCACGGCAGCGTTTCGCTCCTTGGTCACATCCGGCGATGGTTCGGCGTCGGCGAGCTTTTCGGCCTCATGCGCGGCTTCGCCGCCAAGCGTCTTCGCCATCACGCGCGTGTAGGTGGACTTGGTCGCGTCGCGGGCGACGCCGTTGGCGATCAATTCACCCTGCGCCGCCAGGGCGCTCAGCGATTCGACCCCGCGGTTCAGCTCGTCGCGACTGAGGTCGCCACATCCCGAAAGAACGATGAGAGAGACGCCGAGTGCCACCACTGCCGTGGCGACCCCTGGGCGGCGTCTCCTGATTTGCATGGCCCTAGCTTCTGTCGCTAGGACTCTTCGTAGGGGTCTTTCTCCCCGGCCAGCTTCAGCGAGCCGTCCTTCACGTCGGCGAAGTGACGCTCTTGGATCGGTAGCGCCCACTCGACCAACTCGGCGATCTCACTCTCCTGTGCGGAGTCGTTCAGCTTGCCGAGCACTGCCCAGTGCCCCACCTCGCCGGCCTCGGCCATCGTCAGGAACTCGAAGCCGTCGAGCCCGTCCGACTCCCCGCCGAGGTAGGTCGACATCATCTCGGTCGCCTCGGTTTTCGTCTCCTGGGCTTTTTGGAGGATCGCGGTCTTCTTGCCGTCGCGGCTATCGGCCGCCTCGGTGCAGCGACGCTCGGTCTCCTCGGCCTCATCGCGCATCTGCTTCAGGGTGGCGACGATTTCCTCATCCTCGACCATCCCTTCGACTTTTTCGGTGGCACCCTGCGCGGCCTGGGCCAGGCCCAGGACCTCCGCGAGCTTCTCCTCCAACGTCGTCAGCTCAGCCATCTCTGTCCTCCTTTCGGTTGCGGTTGAGAAACAAGCGCTGGTTTCCTACCCACGTCAGGGCATGTCGAACCGCCCGCTGCGTTTTCGTCCCTCAGCTCAGGGGTAGGCGACGGCCATGAACCCAGAATCGAGTCGAGGACCGATGGCAGGCCGACTGCTGGCGATCGTCACCGACGACCCGCTGGGCCCGGAGTCACTGCGCGAGATCCGCCTTGGCGGTACCCACGGTCAAGCTGGTGAGGTCGATTTGCGGGTGATAGCCCCAGCGGTCGAGGCGAATGCCTTCCGGCACACGCTTGGCGATATCGACGAGCCACGCCAGGAAGCCGAGGCCCGACTCGGGCGCGTGCTCGAAGAGCTCCGCGCGAACGGCATCGAAGCCACGGGGGAAGTCGGCGATCCCGACCCAATCCAGGCAGCCCAGGACGCCCTGCTGAAGGCGCCCGCCGACGAGATCGTGATCTTCGAGCACGAGCGCGCGCAGGCGCGCTGGTTCGAGGAAGGCCTGCTCGAAAAGGCCGAAGCCGGTCTCGAGCCACCACTTCGCCTGGTCGCTCTGCACCGCGATCGAGACGGTGAGGAGCACGTCGTCTGGGTCGAGACCGCCGGGCCAGGGACCCGCGACCCAGCCGAGGGCCATGAGGTCGGCTCCGCCTATCTCCCGGGCCTCTCACGCGCCGATTTCGCCGGCATGGTCGCGGGCATCTTCGGCACGATCGTCGCTGCCATCCTTGCCGGTGCGGTCGCTGTCGACAAGGGCGAGGTCACTGGCCGCGCCGCTGCCGCGATCCTGATCGCGATCGGAATCGCTCTCGTCAACATGGCGCACGTCGTCGGCCTGACCCTGATGGAGAGCGTCCGCTACCGCGGCGGCTTCGCCAAGCTCTTCCGCTACCTCTCGCTGGTCGGCACCCCACTCGCAGTCGTGGCCAATTTCGCACTCCTGGTGAGCTGAAGGGCGGCGCTCCCAGAGGAGCCACCCGCCTACAACGAACGGGATCGTTGGTGGACCCGTTTTTACTCGCGATCCTCGGGGTAGCTCGCTCAGTACCTGCAATCGACTCAGGAGGCTAGAGATGGGCTCACAGGAGACCGGCCAGGTCACTGGCACCAAGGACAAGGACTACAACGTGATCTGGTTCACCGAGCAGTGCCTAAACAATGTGCTGCGGCTGGAGACCTACATCGAGGATGCCGATCGCGAGGGCGACTCCGAGTTGGCCGACTTCTTCCGCCGCGCGCAGGAGACGAGCCGAAAGGGCGCCGAGCAGGGCAAGGAGATGCTGGCGAAGCGACTGCAGGGCTGAGGCCCACCCTGCAAATCACAGGAGGGAGCGATCAACTGAAGCCGGGCAGCACCTCGCGTTCGTAGAACTCGAGGAAGCCCTCTTGATCGGGTCCGATCTGGTGGACGTAGACGTGGTCGTAGCCGGCATCGACGTACTCCTCGATCGCCGCCCGGTGCCGCTCGGGGTCGGGGCCGCAGACAACGCTTTCGGCGATGTCTTCCTCATCGAGGGTCTCGGCGGCTTCTTCGAAGTGCGCCGGCAAAGGCAGCTCTAGGAAGTAGCTGCCGCTGATCGCGCCGTTGGGCCACTGCTTCAGCGCCAGCTTCTTCGCCGCATCCTCCTCCTCCGCCCAGCAGACGTGAAGCTGGCCGTAGGTGGGCTTGCCCTCGCCTCCTTCGGATCGGAACTGCTCAACCGACTCGGAGATCGGGGCGGTGCCAATCAACCCGTCACCCCGATGCGCGGCAAGTTCGACCGAGCTTTCTCCGGCCACCGCGACCAGCAGCGGCGGCGGCTCCTCGGGAAGGGAGTAGACGCGGGCGTTCTCGACCGTGAAGTGCTCACCGCGGTGGCTCATCAGCTTGCCTTCCCAGAGCTCTCGGATCACCTTGATCGCCTCTTCGAGACGGTCCTGGCGCTCGACGACCCCGGGCCAGCGGCCGCCGAGGATGTGCTCGTTCAGGTTCTCGCCACTGCCGATGCCAAGCGAGAACCGCCCCGGCAGGAGGCTCGCGGCGGTGGCGGCAGCCTGGGCGACGATCGCAGGGTGGATGCGCGTCGTCGGGCAGGTGACGCCGGTGATCAGCTCAATCCGCTCGGTCCGCTGAGAGATTGCTCCCAGGGTCCCCCAGACGAACGGGCTCTCGCCCTGCTCCTCGATCCAGGGATGGAAGTGGTCGGAGATGGAGGCAAAGGCAAACCCCGCCTCCTCGGCACGCTCGGCCTGGGCGACGAGCGAAGGGGCATCGAACTCCTCACTGGAGAGCGTGTAGCCGAGTCGCATAGGTCAACCAGCGTCGTCGTCCTCGAGGGAGACGATGTGCCGAGCGTTGACCCAGACGAACTTGTCTTCGCCAGCGCGCTTCAACCGCACCATCGGGACCTCGCTTGCGGCAACGTGGCTGATCTCCTCTTCGAGCATCGCGGCACCGATCTCGATCTCGATCTTCTTCTTGTCGACCGTCCGGATAATCGTCATGCCGCGACGACTACCCCATGAGGCCGGCACCTACACGGTCCTCACGAGCCTTGCCAACGCGCTGCGATCCTTGCGCAGCGCTCCGATCGACTTGACTACCTCGGCCGCTCCGGCCTCGCGCAGCTCTGCCTCGGCGAAACCGCCGGTCAGAACGGCCAGGGTCGGGATGCCCGCTGCCTGGGCGGCCTTCACGTCCCAGGTCGAGTCGCCGACCATCACCGCCGGGCCGTCGTTGCCGCCCTTCTCCAGGGCGACGTGGATGAGATCGGGGTGCGGCTTGGTGCGCTCGACATCCGCGGCGGTGGTCCAACCCTCGACCAAATCGCGAGCATCGAGGAGATCCAGGTAATGCTCGACCTCCTCGGCCTTTGCCGAGCTGGAGAAGATCGCCTTGGCGCCGTCCTCCCGTAGCTCCCGCAGGAGCTCGGTGGCGCCGTCCATCGCCTGCACTTCACCGATCAGCTCGCCGTATGCCTCGCCCTCGGCATCGCGGATCGCCTCGCCGTCGGAGCGCTCGCCCTCCTCGCCGATCAGCGCCGCGACCAGCTGGTCCCCGCCCATGCCGATGTGCCGGTGGATCTTCCAGAGTTGCACCGCGTAGCCATGCTCGCGCAGCGCCCGGTGCCAGGCGATCGCGTGCTGGTAGTTGGTGTCGACCAGGGTGCCGTCGACATCGAGCACGACGGTTGTCGGAGTATCTGCTGCCACTGTCCTGGCCTACCCGCGCTTTGTCCGCCCGCAAACGGGGTAGGAGCGCGGCATGGCCTCAGAGAAGCAGCGGGCCGCAGCGCAGCGCAACGTGAAAAAGGCACAGGCCGGCGCTAAACGCAAGAAAACCCTGAAACACCTGTCGGGCAAAACCAAGACCGCCCTAGGCAAAGAGGCAAACAAGGTGCGCAGGGGAGAAGCGAAGACGCGCAAGGAGCTGAGCGAAGAGGCGGCCCGACTCGAAATCAAGGGTCGCTCGAAGATGGGAAAGGACGAGCTGCGAGCGGCAATCGCTCGGGCGAAGTAGGCCAGCATGCGCTACCTGCACTTCTGCGCACACGAGCAGTTCGGCCCCGACGACCTGCTGCGTCAAGCGATCGAGGCCGAGCCCGCCGGCTTTGACGGGATCGGCTGCAGCGATCACCTGCAGCCTTGGTGGGAGGGTGGAGAGTCGGGCAACGCCTGGGTCTGGCTCGGCGCCGCCGCACAGGCGACCGACCGTGCCCTCTTCGGCACCGGCGTCACTCCACCCGGACCGCGCTACCACCCGGCCCTGATCGCCCAGGCCTGGGCGACGATGGAGCTGATGTTCCCGGGGCGTCCCTACCTCGGGTTCGGCTCGGGCGAGGCGCTGAACGAGGCGCCGCTCGGGCACGGTTGGCCGCCGGTCGGCGAGCAGATCGAGCGGATGGAGGAGGCGCTGGAGATGATCCGGGCGCTTTGGGACGGCAAGAAGCTGAGCGGCGAGGGCGACCATTTCGCTGCTGACGGCGCCTTCATCCACAGCCTGCCCGAGGGCCGCCGTCCGCCGATCTACGTCTCGGCCTTCGGTCCCCAAGCGGCGGCGGTCGCCGGTCGCCAGGGTGACGGCCTCTGGACCCTGGCCGACCCCGAAGCCGTGCCGGAGATCCTCGAGGCGTACCGCGCGGCGGCCTCCGACGCCAGCCGCGAGCCGGGCGAGATCGTCCTGCAAGTCGCCTTCTCCTGGGCCGATACCGACGAGGCTGCGCTCGAGGGCGCCCGGGTCTGGAAGGGCGCCCAGCCGAAGGAGTTCTACAAAGAGGACTGGCACGACCCGAAGGCGATGTACGAGCACGGCGAGGCGCAGATCTCTGACGAGGAACTGATTGAGGCGATGATCATCTCCGCCGATCCCAACGAGCACGTCGAACGAATCCGCCAGGTCGAGGAGTTGGGCGCGACGACGGTGGCGTTGATGAACAATTCCGGCGCCGACCCACTCGCGGCAATCGACCTATATGGGCGTGAAGTCTTGCCTCGTCTAAGTCACTCCCACGCATCCGCATGACCGAGAAACCGAAGAAAACCAACGAGAGAGACGAGCGCGAGATCCAAGCCGCAGAAGCCGAAGCGCGCCGGATCGGCGGTGAGGTGACGCCGCTGTCCGACGACCCCGCCCGTGAGCCCCTCGAAGAGGCCGGTGAGGGTGAGGCCGAGGGCTTCGAGCAGGCCGAGCGGCGCCTGGAGGAAATCGCCGAGCACGGAGATCAGCATCGCTTTCCAGATCGCGACGTTCGCGACTCCGAAGAACGCGAGAGCGTCGAGCGCGGCGAGGCCGACCAGGCGATCCCGCCAGACGAGTAGAGAGCTGCGGATGCACCCGGTGCGGATTGGCTGCTCGGGCTGGAGTTACGAGGACTGGCGCGGCAGCCTCTATCCGGATGGCTTGCCGCAGCGGCGTTGGCTCGAGCGCTACGCCGAGATCTTCGACACCGTCGAGGTCAACGCGACCTTCTACCGGCTGCCGAAGGAATCGACGGTTCGCAGTTGGGTCGAACAGGTCCCTGGCGACTTTCTCTTCGCGGTCAAGGCGAGTCGCTACCTGACCCACATGAAGCGTCTGCGCGAGATCCCAGATGCGGTCGCGCGCTTCTGGGAGCCCCTTGAGCCGTTGCGGCGCGGCCGGCGACTTGGTCCCGTGCTCTGGCAGTTGCCGGAGAGCTTCCATCGCGACGACGACCTGCTTGCCTCGGCGCTCGACGAGCTGCCCTGCGCCCACCACTGCTTCGAGTTCCGCCACCCGAGCTGGTTCGCGGCCCCGGTGCGGGAGCGAGGCGCCTCGCTGGCGATCGGCGACGACAAGCGTCGGCCGCTGCCCGATGCCCAGCCGGCCGGCGAGATCGCCTACCTGCGCCTGCACTACGGCCATCGCGGTCGCGGTGGCAACTACTCCGAGGCAGAGCTCGACGGTTGGCGACGGCGGATCGCCGCCTGGCGCTCACGGCGGCCGGTCTTCGTCTACCTCAACAACGACTGGAAGGGCTACGCGCCCGCCAACGCCCGCTACCTGAAGCGGGGCTTGTCGGCGGGTGGGTTGGGGTAGACCGGAGCATGGCCGCCGAGACGAGCAGCGCCGCCGAGTTCGTCCCCGTGAGCCTCTCGCTCGCCAAGCTGCGTCGCGCCGCCGAGGACTGCCGTGGCTGCCCGCTGTGGAAGGACGCAACGCAGACGGTCTTCGGCACCGGCCCGAGGAAGGCCGAGCTGATGCTGGTCGGCGAGCAGCCGGGCGACCGCGAGGACGTCGAGGGCGAGCCCTTTGTCGGCCCGGCGGGAGGCGTTCTCGCGCGCGCTCTGGAGAGCGCCGGTATCGACGCCGGGGACGTCTACTTGACGAACGCGGTCAAGCACTTCAAGTGGCGAGCACGGGGTAAGCGTCGCCTGCACCAGACTCCGCGTGCCGGGGAGGTCGAGGCGTGCAGGCCCTGGCTTGAGGCAGAGCTGAAGGCAGTGAAGCCGACGGGGCTGCTGGCGCTGGGGGGAACGGCAGCCAAAGCCCTCTTCGGCCCCTCGGTCCGAGTCACCCGTGACCGGGGCCGGCTGATCGACTCGCCGCTTGCGCCGGTGACCGCGCTGACCCTGCACCCCTCGGCGGTCCTGCGGCTGCGCGACCACGACGAGCGCGAGGATGCGCTGGCCGGCCTGGTGGACGATCTGCGCTTCTTGGCGGACTCGGCTGCAAAGCAAGGGTGATCGGCCTTCTGCGGTTCGGCCACCAGGGATCCAGGGTACGGGGAGCCCGTATCCCAAACGAGAAAGGACTCAGAGATGGGAATCCTCGACAAGATCACCGGCAGGGCGAAGCAGGCGGCGGGCGACCTCGCCGACGACCCCTCCCTCCGCCGCCAGGGCAAACGGGAGGAGCGCAAGGGCGAGAAGGAGGAGGAGCTGGATCGCGCCCAGGAGAAAGCCGACGAGAAGGCAGAGGAAGTGGCCGACCTCGAGCGCAAAACCTGAGTGCTGGTCAGCGGGCAACGGGAGGCAATGTGAGCGGCTATTCCATCGTCCGGGCGGACGATGTCGAGGACGCCTACGCCGGCACCGAGGTTCCCGGTGAGTTCCGCAGCCTTAAGGAGGCCCTCGGCGCCGAGCAGGTCGCGGTGACCCTGATCCGGGTGCCACCCCACTCCGACTTCGAGCAGGGAACCGGCCACTTCCACGAGAACCTGGAGGAGATCTACATCGTCGCCCGCGGCACCCTGATGATGCGCTTCGAGGACGAGGTCGAGAAGGTGGAGGCGGGCTCGGTCGTACGGGTGGCGCCCGGCACCACCCGCTCGCACCGCAACGAGGACTCCGAACCGGTCGAAATCTGGGCGGTGTCGCGCAAGATCGACGAAGGCGACGCGACTAAGGTCGAGGACTTCTGGGAGCCCTCGGCGAGCGCCCCCCGGCAGGCTGAGTCCAACGGCTGAGCCCGCGCCTGCCTTGTCAGCTTTCCGCTCCCGCCACGGCGCGCTGAAGCTGGGACTTGCTCATTTTCGAACGTCCCTCGATCCCCATCTTCTTAGCGTCGTTGTAGAGCTGCTCGCGGGTGCGCCCGCCGGGCCCGCTCCCCGAGCGCTTACCGCCACGACTGCTTGCCGAGCGGCCGCGGGTCGAGCTACGCGAGGAGCTTTTCGATTCCCCGGACCTCGCCTTTTCCTTGTTGACGGCGCGAGCCGCGATCTCCTCGGCCCGGCTCTCGGAGCGGCCTGCTTCTTTCTCACTCTCCTTAATGTGCTCGTACTGGCGAGCCCGCTTGCTGCCTTTTTTCACTCCACGAGGGGGCATTGGATCTCCTTTCGTTCGGAAGGCCAATACCCGCGCTGCCGCAAAGCCATGCGCTGCCTGTTCAGGTCGGAGCGCCGAAGGCCGAAAGGGCTTCCTCGGCATGCTCGAAAACCATGCTGAGGAACAGCCGATCCTGCTCGATTGTTTCGGTCACGTCATTCATCTCTTGCCGTGCCAGAGATCAGCGACCGATCCCAGATGCCTCAAGGCAGAGAGCATCGCCCTTGCCTTCAGGCTACCCGGCGAAAGCCACTAGCGAGCGAGTTTCGCGTCTTTTCACTCCGAGGAGGCATCTCAACTCTCTTCGTCGCCTCGCCGGTCCGTTACCCCATGAGGTCCGAACTAAGCATGCGTAGGCCGTTTTGACCGGCTGGGGCAGGGGTAGATCGGCTCCATGAGCGGCAACGGGTCAGAGGCCGCGGCGATCGAGACGCGTATCCCGTCGCGCCTCGACCGGTTGCCGTGGTCGCGCTTTCACTGGATGGTGGTGATCGGCCTCGGGACCGTCTGGATCCTCGACGGCCTCGAGGTGACGATCGTCGGCTCGATCGGCGACCGCCTCACCGAACCCGGCAGCGGCATCGTCCTCGACGCCAGCCAGATCGGCACCGCCGCCGCCTTCTATGTCGGAGGGGCGTGCCTCGGCGCGCTCTTTTTCGGACAGCTGACCGACCGCTTCGGGCGTAAGAAGCTCTTCCTACTCACCCTCGGCCTCTACATCGCGGCGACGGTGGCGACCGCCTTCTCGTTTGCCGCCTGGTACTTCTACGCGGCCCGCTTCTTCACCGGCGCCGGCATCGGCGGCGAGTACGCGGCGATCAACTCGGCGATCGACGAGCTGATCCCGGCCCGGGTGCGCGGGCGGGTCGACCTGATCATCAACGGCAGCTACTGGGTCGGGGCCGCGGGCGGCGCGCTCGCTGCAGTCGTGCTTCTCGACACCGCCCTGTTCGCCGCCGACTTCGGCTGGCGCCTCGCCTTCGGGATCGGAGCGCTGCTCGGGGTCGGCATCCTCCTCGTCCGTCGCAACGTTCCGGAGAGCCCGCGCTGGCTGTTCATCCACGGTCGCGACGAGGAGGCCGAGAAGATCGTCGGCCAGATCGAGGAGGAGGTCCGCGAGGACACCGGCGAGGAGCTGTCGGAGCCCGGCGACTCGCTGGTGGTCCAGCCGCGCGAGCGGATCCGCTTCCGAGAGATCGCGCGCACCGCGTTCGAGAAATATCCACGCCGGACCGTTCTCGGCCTCTCCCTGTTCGTCGGCCAGGCCTTCCTCTACAACGCGGTCACCTTCGACCTCGGCACCCTGCTGGGCGAATTCTTCAACGTCGGCTCCGGCACGATCCCGCTCTATATCGCCCTCTTCGCCGCCTCCAACTTCCTCGGACCGCTAACCCTCGGCCGCCTCTTCGACACCGTCGGCCGCAAGCCGATGGTCTCCTTCACCTACCTCGGCTCGGCGCTGATCACCGCGGTCCTCGGGGTCTTCCTACTCGGCAACGACCTGACGACGTGGTCGTTCATGGCCTTCATCCTGGCGATCTTCTTCCTCGCCTCGGCCGGCGCCAGCTCCGCTTACCTGACCGTCTCGGAGATCTTCCCGATGGAGACGCGGGCGCTCTCGATCGCTTTCTTCTACGCGGTCGGCACCGCGGCCGGGGGGATCGTCGGGCCGCTGCTCTTCGGCCATCTGATCAATACCGGCGAACAGAGCGCCGTCGCAATCGGCTTCTTCATCGGGGCGGTGGTGATGGCAATCGGCGGGGTCGCGGAGCTCGCCTTCGGCGTCAAGGCCGAGCAGCGCCAGCTCGAGGACATCGCCGAGCCGTTGACCGCGGAGGGGGAGCCCGAGCCGGCCGAAAAAGATGCCGACGCGAAACCCGAACCCGCCGAGGACGAGGAGAGGGCACGTTCGGAGCGCATCCGCTCTCGGGCGAAAATGCGAGAGCAGCGCGAACGGGCCGGGCGGCGACGCTACCGCCCCGGCCCCGGCCGCCTGGGAGCGTCGCGCGGCCTCACCATTTCAGCCCCCGGCGAAGACAGCGGACTCGATCTCGACCGCGAGATCTCGATCATCGAACGAGCCCTCGAGGATCGCGGCGCCGCCAACCGTCGTGAGCTGGCCCACCGGGTCGGCGCCCGCTACTGGGGCCCGGGTCGGTTCCGCTCCGCCCTGCGGGAAGCCGTCGCTGAAGGGTCGGTAAGGCGATTGCGGGGCGGCGAGTACGTGCCGGCGCGGAGTGTTACTGAGCCAACCCCTTTCGAGGGTACCGAGGGCTGAAGTGCGGGAGTCCGGCTGTGAACCGGCGCGGAAGATTCACGGGCCGGAGCACGCCCTATGCACTAGCTGATGCGCTCTCTCGCTGGCCCTCGTGCACGCCCTCGGCGAACTCCTCGATGATCTTCGCGTTAAAGGCCTCGAGGTCGTCGGGCTTGCGGCTGCTCACTAGGCCATGGTCGACGTGGACTTCCTCGTCGACCCACTCGGCTCCGGCGTTGCGCAGGTCGGTCTGAAGGCTTGGCCAAGAGGTGAGCGTGCGGCCATCGACGACGTCCGCGTTGATCAGCGTCCACGGCCCGTGGCAGATCACCCCTACGGGCTTGCCGGCCTCGAAGAAGGAGCGGACGAACTGGACCGCATCGGTATCGGTGCGCAACTGGTCGGGATTGGCGACGCCGCCCGGCAGCACCAAGCCATCGTAGTTGTCGGGGTCCGCCTCGCCCACAGCTTTGTCCGGGGTGAAGGTCTCGCCCTTGTCGAGGTGGTTGAAGGCCTGAATCTCGTCGTCTTCCGGGGCGAGTAGGTCGATCTCGGCGCCAGCCTCGTGCAGCGCCTCGCGCGGACTGGTCAACTCGACTTCCTCGACACCCTCGTTGGCGACGAGGACCGCGATTTTCTTTCCTTGCAGTTGGTCTGACATCTGAAGCCCCTTTGAATCGGTCTGGGAAGTGCTTTGCCGCCAGCCCGGACGCCTCTCCGCCAACCGGCGGTTGGTCTTCTCACCCAAGCGGGAACCGGGCCTAACGCCGATGAAAGCCGCCGGGATCCGGGCTGGCGGCCCGCTGCCGTCCACCTACCCCGAGCCGGTGAGGCAAAACCGGGGCCGCTTGCGTCGAGCGCCAGCCGGGTAGGCGATGACGATGTCGCATAAGAATTCTCGTCCTTCGCGGGGCGAACTCAGGTGGAGCCGCGGCGGCCGGGCAATCGTCTGGCTGCGCTTCCTGATCGTCCCCGCCTGGATCGTCGCCACTGTTTTGGCAGTCGCCCATCTGCCCTCGGCCTTTGAAGCCGAAGCCGGCGAGCTGGGAAACCTGCTGCCGCACTCTTCCGAAGCGCTCGAGGTGGAAAAACAGGCAATCAAGACGTTCGGCCTTCCTTTGCTGAGCCGCACGATGGTCGTCGCGCGCCAGCCACAAGGTTTCTCTGCAGCCCAGGCCTCGGCTGCAGCCCGCTACATCGCCGTCGCCGACCGGAGCAAAGGCCCGAGCGCGGTCAAAGCGGTGCCGATCGCCGACACGCCAGGGATGCTCGGCAGTGGAAGGCGGGCGACGACGATCGTCGCCTACCTCTATCTCGACCCGTCGCTGAGCGAAGAGGAATCCCAGGAAAGCGCGGAGCGTTTTGCCGGCGGGTTCGGCCGAGCCACCTCAGCGCCGGTGGTGAAAGTGACCGGCGCCCTGCCGGGAACCCGATCGGAAACCAAGATCGCCGAAAGCCACCTGATCTGGGTCGAGCTGGCAACGGCCCTGCTCGTGGTGGGGATCCTCGCCCTCTACTTCCGCTCCCTGGGCATCCCCCTGCTCGGGGTGGCAACGGTGGCGATCGCCTATCTCTGCGCCGACCGCGTCCTCGGCTGGATAGCCGAACGCTACGGCCTCTCGATCCCCCGCGAGGCAGAGCCCGTGATCGTCGCCTTGATCTTCGGCGTCCTCACCGACTACCTCGTCTTCTTCGTCTCGGGCTATCGGCAGCGACTGCGCCAGGGCGCGGGGACGACCGACGCCGTCGCCGAGGCAACCAGCGAGCTCTTGCCGGTGATTCTGACCGCGGCGCTGATGATCGCCGGGGCGACCTTGACCCTGCTGCTCTCCGGGGTGCGCTTCCTCAGTGCCTTCGGTCCGAGCATGGCGGTCGCGGTGATCGTCTCGGCGCTGGTGGCGATGACGCTGGTGCCGGCGGCGCTGGCGATCTTTGGCCGGGCCTTGCTCTGGCCACGCGGGCTCGCTCGGCAATCCTCCGGGGAGGGAGAAGGAGGGAAGAAAGAAGCGATTGAGAAGGCCGGCGCTCGCGGCCACCTGCTCGGCGCCGCTGTCAGGGTTCCCGTGCTAACCGCCTTCCTCTGCGTCGCGGTCCTGCTGGTGGCCGCAAGTGGATTGCGCCACCTCGAGCTGGGCAATCCAGTGATGCGGGGGCTGCCGGAGACCAGCGAACCCCGCCAGGGATATGACGCGGCGGCGGCGGGCATCGGCCCCGGAGTCCTCGGGCCGACCATGCTCGTCCTCGAAGGTCCAGGCATCGCAGAGCAAGAAGGTCAACTGGCGAGCTTCCAAACCAAGCTTGAAGGCGAGCACGGGATCGTGGGCGTGCTCGGACCCACTGATCAGCCGGTCCCCTCACGGGCAGGGGTGATGCTCGCGCCTGACGGCGGCGCGGCGCGCTACGTCCTGGCTCTCGAAGGCGATCCCGACGGCGCCAACGCGATCGATGCTCTCTCAGGGGTCGAAGCCGACCTGCCGGCCTTGCTCGAGGGCAGCGGACTCGCGGGCGCGAAGACCGGAGTCACCGGCGACACCACGATCGCCTCCGAACTGACCGACGAGACGGCCACTGCCTTCGAGCGGGTGACGCCGGCCGCACTGGTGGTGCTGCTCGTCCTGCTCTGGATTCTTCTCG
Source organism: uncultured Solirubrobacterales bacterium (assembly GCA_963770315.1). Classification (GTDB taxonomy): domain Bacteria; phylum Actinomycetota; class Thermoleophilia; order Solirubrobacterales; family 70-9; genus VRUE01. The sequence goes on along the minus strand of CAVYPC010000002.1, from coordinate 560,553 downwards.
GGAGCTGGAGCGCGCCGCTTTACCTCGTGGGGAGCAGCCTCCTTGTCGTCGCCGCCGCCCTCGGCCTCACGGTCTACGTCTTTCAAGACCTGCTCGGCTACGGCGAGCTGGCCTTCTTCGTGCCGGTCGCCAGCGCGATCCTGCTGCTGGCGCTCGGTGCCGACTACAACGTCTTCCTGATCAGCCGCATCTGGAGGGAGGCCGAAGACCAAGAGCTGCGACCGGCGATCCGCAGTGCTGGCCTTCGCGCCGGCCGGACGATCACCGTGGCCGGCGTCATCCTCGCCCTCTCCTTCGCGGCGATCGCTTTGATCCCGATCCAGGGCTTCCGCGAGATCGCCTTCGCACTCTGCATCGGGCTGCTGCTCGACACGCTGCTGGCCCGAACTCTGCTGGTCCCCGCCCTCGTCGCCATCTTTGGGCGAGGGAGCTCGCGGGCAGAGACCCAAGGCCCAGTTCCCGAGTCGAGGGCAGTCGCTGGCGACCACCAGAGTGGCGCTCAACCTTTCCGCCAGGACTCCCAGTAGGCGCACAGACGACGAAGGAGCGCCTTCGGCTTCTCGGCGTAAAGGCGAGCGCCAAGGTCAAGCGCACCATCCAGCAGCTCCTCTTGGCGGCGCCCGATTGCCGTCGCGAGCGCCTTTTCGTCCAACAGCTCCTCGCGAGCCTTAAGGTCTTCACGAAGAACCGTGAGATCGTGATGATCTCCGAGCAGGTCGGCCAGCTCGTGAGCCTGGTCAGCCGTCTCGCCGAGGAGGGTGGGCCACATCTTCCGCACGATGCGCAGCTGGTACCAGAGGTCCTTGACCCGTTTTCGCCACTGGTGAACGTCCTCGCTGCGGCGCTTCGCCCGGACCCGTTCCATTTCGCGCCGGCCGCGCTTGTAGGTGCGGCCAATGCCGGGGGCGAAGAGATCCCAGGAATCCTCCGAAAGCTGCCAGCGGCCAATTTCGTCACGTCCCACTTCGATTTCGCTTATCGCGCTCTCGATCTGAACGGCCAGCGCATCCTCATCCCCCAGCTCTTCGTGCTCCTCCGACAGGAGCGCGCGCCAAGCCTTCACCGCTTCGCCGGGTAGCTCCTCGTCGAAGCGCTCTGCGAGCCCGGCCAGCGTCTCCAGCTTGACCTCAGCATCGCGGCTTGCCGAAAGGCGCCTGCCGGCATCTCGGTAGCGCTTGTTTTCCGTGCGGAATCGCTTCTCGCCAATCGCCGAACGGATCAGCCGCAGGACGCTTCGGAGCTTCTTCAGGTCCTTGCGCGCCGAATGAACAGACCCGGCAAGGTCATCGCCCTCCCCCGCGCGTCGCAGCTCTTCAAGCGCCTTCTCGGCCCGCCCGGTGGCGATCCGGACGATCCCCTCGGCTGGGCCCTCCTTGCCCTTGAGGCGATAGGCGCGGCTCGCGCCCGAGGAGGAGGTATCCGACTCGCCGCGTTCGAGTGCAGCCTTGCCCGCCAGCGCGGCCCCGGCCGCAAGGAGGCCTCCCGCTGCGAGCTGGGTGCGGCGGTCGGCGGCGGAGCGCTTCAGCGTTCGCATCGCTCGGCTGGATGCCATGTCATGCCGATTCCCGCTCGAGGCGGGTTCTACACGGTGGGAGCGCCATCTCGGGCCAGACTCTGTCCCGAGTAACGCTGGTCTCCAGTGATCTCATCGCCGAGCCAGTCGGGCGGCTCGAACTCCTCGCCTTCGGCCTCGCTCTCGAACTCGACCTCAGCGATCAGGAGGCCCTTGAGATCGCCCTTGAAAACGTCGATCTCAACTTCGAGCCCTCGCTCGAGTGGGATGACCAACCGGCGCTTGGTCAGACGGCGCCCTTCGGTCAGTTGCCAAAGCGCCGCGAACTGCTCCTCTCCAATAGCGATCTCAATCTCATCTCGAACCTCCCCCCGACCACCCTTGACCGTGATGAAGCGATCCTGGTCGGCTCGACGGACTCGCACCTCCGCTTCTCCATCTATCGCGAGGTATCCCTGCTCGATGTCGATCGAATCCCGGTCATCGGCATGGCTGGGAAGCTCGTCCAGCAGGAACTTGCGCTCGATCTCTTTGGCCATCCTTCGAAAGTAGCGCTCGGGCAGGCGATTCTCTCTGTTGAATGGCGCGAGTGCCCGCGTTGCTCTGCCAACTCGATCTCCTTTTGGGTGGACCATCGATGTTCCTGTTTCAGGCAATCGAAGACATCTACATCCATCCACTCGTAGGCGGGCTGCGCCCACGAAGCACCCATCGCTGAACCTGGCAGGCGCCCCCAAGACAGGGGCGCGAGCGAGAGCCTTATGCGTGCGAGAAGGCAGGAAAGCCATGCCACACCCCAGCCGAAATCCCAACAGATTCCCAACACCCCCGCTGAAAATCCTGACAAACGGAGGCGAACGAGGGCTAAATCGCGAGCGCAGACGAAACGTCGAAACGGCTTTGCAGAGCCAAATGCCAATCCGGCACATTAGCCCCCGTTCGCCTCCGTTCTCGTTTTCGCGGAGCTTGGGAAGCTCGCGCTCTACCAGCTGAGCTACGTCCGCGTGGCGGAATTCCTCATTCCAAAGCCATCCTAGGCGATTTCCGGCCGACTGGTAGAGCGCGAGCTTTTTTGTTCGTAGTGGCGATTTGGCGCCCGGATCCTGATCTCGCCTGCGCGATTAAAGGCCAAGGTAGACGTTCTCCGGCAACCGCCGGCACCTTCTTCCCATAGGAGAACATCACGGCGTTCACGTGATCACCCCCGCAAGCCCTGCTGTCAGAGCTGCGCAGCGCATAACAACCGCCAAACCTCGAGACGACGCCGCTACCGCGTTCACGCGAGGCTGTCGCACAAACCCCACTGATTTGCGCCGACGACGCCGCAATCCGACATCTGCGAAAACGGCAGGCGCCCGAAGGCCCCCCATCAGGCTGTCGCGGCCGCCAGGGAGTGCCGGTAGAGCTTCAGGAGGTTGTGAGTGGCGGCAATCAGGCGCCACTCCGAGCTTGCGGCTGCCAGGCCTCTTCGTTTGAAGCGCTCGATCCTTCGGTTCGCCTTGATCTGGGCGAAGACCGGCTCGACCATCCACTGTCTTTGTGAGTAGAGAGTGCCGCCGGACTCGGTGGCGAGCACTCTTCGCATGAAGTCGTAAGGCCCGCCGAGGCGTGTCTTCCGCGGCCGGTTGCGGGTGGTGTCGGGGGCGACGATCGGAGTCATGCCGCGCTCGCGCAGGGCGTCGATGTGACCGTTTGACCAGTAGCCGGCGTCGGCGAGGACGACCCCGGGGCACTCGGTGATGCCGGCGCCCTTGAGTTCCCGCTCGGCGGCGGAGATCATCGGGTCGAGCTGTTCGAAGTCCACACCCTCGGTGGTGATCTCGGCGGCGACGATGATCTGGCCTTCGGTGGTAACGGCCTGGGCGTTGTAGGCGGGGATGAAGTTGCGACCGAACTTCATTCGCTTTGCGTCTGGGTCGGTGGTGTTGACCTTGCCCTCGGGCTCGGCCGGCGGCTCGTAGGGCTTCGGTGGGGCGCCGAAGGGGCGACCGTCCTTCATCACTCCGCGAGCGCGATAGGCCTCGTAGTCGCGGTTTGCCCGGTGCTCGGTCTGCCAGTCCTCGACCAACCGCCGACGGCAGAGGGCGAGCCGCTCCTCGCGTGCCCTTGGGACCGGATCTTCCCGCTCGGCCCGCTCTGCGTCGAGGCGCTTCTTCGCCTCTCGCAGCCAGGCCCGGCGGCCCTCACCGTGGGCCAGGTGCTGGGGGAGCTCGTCGCCGCGAGCATCGCCGTGGACCTCGTCCTCGGCGGCGTCGATGTGTCCTGCTTCTTCGACGATCTCGGCGGCGATCTGCTCGTAGGTGCGGATGGCGCTGTCGCTCGCCGCCGCGGCGAACTTCGAGCCATCGACGGCGATCACTCCAGCCTCGACCAGTCCGGCCTCGGCGCAGAGGCGAAGCACCTGACCGAAAAGGTCTCCGAGAGCCTCCTGATGGCGGACCCGGAAGCGGGCGATCGTCGCGTGGTCGGGAGCCTGGTTCGCACAGATCACCCGGAAGGCGATGTCCTCGCGACAGCGGCGCTCGATCCCTCGCGAGGAACGCTCACCGACCGCGTAGGCGTAGGTGAGCAGAGTCACCATCATCTTCGGGTCATGCGCGGCGCGGCCGTGGCCATCGGCGCGGTAGGAGGCATAGAAGGGCTCGAGGTCGAGCTCCTCGATCGCTTCGATCACGAACCAGGCGAGGTGATCTTCGTCGAGCCACTCGCGCAGGTCCGGCGGCAGCAGCATTGGCTGGTCACGGTCACAGCTGAGGAAGTTCTGAGGCATGACCCATTTTCTCGGCGTGAACGGACCGAAAAGCAGGGGGTTTGTGCGACAGCCTCCCGTGAAAGCAGAAGTGCTGGCGATCCCTCGCCAGAGCCGGCACGGTTCCGGGGTGCCGCTCGTCGGCCTGGCTGGCTCATTCTCGCCGGGACCGCTGGTAGCGCATGGAGACGACCCGCGAGCCGAAGGTCTGAGTCTCGACCAGCTCCAGGTCGAACGTCTCCTCCAGGCCGGGGAGGAACGGCGTGCCGCCGCCTACGATCACCGGGTAGACGAACGGTTGAAACTCGTCGACCAGGCCGGCCTTAATCAGGGTCGCGGCTAGCCCGGCGCCGCCGACCCCCAGGTCCCCTCCCTCCTCCGCCTTCAGGCGCTCGACCTCCTCGACGACGCCGTCCCGCACCAGCCGCGTGTTGCCCTCGACCTCCTCGAGCGTCGTCGAGAAGACGACCTTTGGAAGCTCCCGCCAGATGCCCGCGAACTCGCGCTCGACCTCACCGAGCTCCGGGTTCTGGTCGGCCGTCTCCCAGTAGACCATCGTTTCGTAGAGGTTCCGGCCGAGCAGGTGGCAGCCGAGCTCGCGGGCCCGCTCGTTGTGGAAGCGGTGGAGCTCCTGGCTGGGCACCGACCAGTCGAACCTCCCGTCCGGCCCGGCGATGTAGCCGTCGAGCGAGACGCTCATCGAGTAGATCAGCTTGCCCACAAGTCAAACGCGCGTCGACGTCACGGGCTTGGGAGAGTGCAGGGTCTCGCGAACGGCCATAGGTCAGGCAGATGCCGCGACGACTGACACCTCGTCGTGGTCGATCGCTCCGCCCTTCTGCGCTCGTGCGGTCACCAGCGTGGGTTTGCGAGCCGTCGGAGCCACGTCGAGTACGAACTCGATCCCGAGCCGGCGCGCTGCGTTGATGATCGTGTCGATCTCCGGGTTGTGCTCCCCGGACTCGAGCTTCACGACGCGCGGCTGGGAGACGCCGAGCTTTTTGGCCAACGCTCGCTGGCTCAGCTTGTGCTCCGCGCGATAGCGCAGCAGAGTCGCCGCGAACTCCCGCGCCGGGGAGAGTCGCTGCCACTCGGCCTTGAAGCTGGGGTCTGCGAGTTGCTCCTCCGCAACGAGCGCATCGAAAGTCTTTTTAGAAGCTGCCATGTGTGCCCATGATAACAGCTCTATTATCAGTTCAACGGTGCTGCCTGAGGCGGTCGCTCGCTGCCGCCACTGCCTGATCGAAGTCCCTCTTCTTCGCCGCAATTGCGAGAACCATTGGCGGCAACTTCGGCGCGGCGCGGGCGTGTCTCTGGTATCCGCCAGCGGGTACACTCATTCCATGGCAACGCAGCGTAAGCAGCGCAATGACCGTGTGCAGGTCCCCCGCGACCCGGCCTTGGATCGCGCAATAAAGCGTGGCCGCGCCGCGATGGGCCCCTCGACGCCGACCTCTAAGGTCGTGCGGGAGTTGGCGCTGCGTGGCGCCGAGGCATTCGAGGGCGACGAGGCCGCCGAGAGGGAAGCCGTGGACTTCGCGCTCAGCGTCGCCGACGGCACTTCCGGTCTTGACCTCGATCGCTTGCGGAGCGCCCGCGAGCGCGCCTGGGGCCGGTGAGCTGGCCCAAGGGTCCCTGGGTTGCCGACACCTCTGCCTGGGCGCGCGCCGGCGCCAAGGAGGTCGCGCCGAAATGGCGCGAGGTTGCGAAGGCAGGCGAACTGGTCGCCTGTCCGCCGGTGACGATGGAGATGATCTTCGACGCGCCCGACCGCGATGCCGTCGAGCGCGTCGCGGTGGCGATGGCTGGCTTTCGCCAGGCACCGATCAGCCGCTCAGTCACCGACGCCGCGACCTGGGCGATGCGCAAGCTGGCCCAGCGCGGCGCCGCCGGCGCCCACCGGGTCAGGGTCCCCGACGCCCTCATCGCCGCCGCAGCAGCGGAGCGGGGATTCGGGGTACTGCATTACGACCGCCACTTCGACACGCTCGCAACCGTGCTCACCTTCACCAGTCAGTGGGTCGCGCCGGCCGGCTCAATCGACTGATCTCTCGGCGGATCGCCCGCGGTTACGCGGTACTGGTCGTCCCCGAGCGCCCCGCTGCCGGTAATCGTGGTCGTGAATTCGTACTCTGAGGCGGCGCCGGTCCGCCAGCCTCGGATGGCATCGAGCCCGTTGCGGGCTTCGCCTTCATCGACGAGTGTCGCGTTGTCGCTGAAGAGCGCAACGATCCCGTCGACGTCGCGCCCGGCATCGAACTCTAAATAGCGCTTGATGATCGCGGGGACTTTGTCGAGCATGGGCCTCTCCCTTGCTTCGTGATGCTATCGGCCGTACCGATTCCCCCACAAAACCCTGGGGAAGATCGAGAGATACTCATCTCAGCCTTTACTGGTAAGGTAAAGGGCATGCCGAGGATCTCCACGAAGCACCAAGTCACCGTTCCCGTCACCGCTCTGGAGGAGGCTGGTCTGCGTGCCGGAGACCAAGTGGTGATCGAGGCGCTCGGCGAGGGCGAGGTGCGGATCCGCCGAGACGCGCTCACGTTCGAGGGCGCTTTTGGCGCACTCACCGGCACCTACCCGCCCGGCTATCTCGAACAGCTCGACGCGCAGGACGAGCAGCGTTGAAGGTCGTGCTCGACGCCGATATCTTGATCGGCGCGCTTGACGGCTCCGACCCCCACCATTCCCGGTCTCGCCAGCTCTTCAGCGGCTGGCAAGCGCAGGACACCACGCGGCTGATCAGCGTCATCAACCTGTCCGAGGTGCTGGTCGCGCCGGCTGCCCACGACGCTCGGCTCCGGGGCGCACGGGAGGCGATCGGCGCACTCGGCGTGGCGGTCAACCAGCCGAGCGAGGCGATCGGCATCCAGGCCGCGCGGCTCCGCGCCCGTCATCCGATCAGCCTCCCGGACGCCTATTGCCTGGCCACCGCCTCCCGCACCGGCGGCGAGTTGGCCTCTTTCGATCGCAAGGTTCTCCGCGCGGCCGAGGCCGAGCGGATCCCGCTGGCGGCGACGGCGGTCGGATAAACCGCCACCGGTCAGCGTCAAACAGCGCAACAATCGCGTGCAGGCTCCTCGCGACCCTGCCCTAGATCGGGCCCGGGTCAGTCGCGGCCGCGGCGGCGGCGGAACGGTTCTTCGAGGTCGGCGGCGGCGAAGCCCCCGGTGTTGGGTGCTCCGCTGGCGTACCGGTAGAGGGCGACGGAGAAGACTTGCCGGGTGGCAAGCGAGATAGCGGAGACCAAGAGGATCGCCCCGACCGCGATCGCGATCAGCGCCGCGCCGAGGGTCGCGTCCCGGTTCCTGACGCTGAGGCCGATCCCGAAGAGGATTCCTATCGGGATCATGGCGAGGGCAGTCCAGATGCCGATGCTGACCAAGCCGGTGATCCCCTCACCCCATTTGCTCTTGATCAGGTGGACCGACTCCTTGGCGGTCTCGAGAGGTCCGGCGCCCTCAAGCGCCAGCAAAGGCACGGCGAAGATCGTCGCCAGGCTCCAGGCGGCGCCGAGAAGCCAGGACGCGAGGCGCCCGGCACCGGGAATCCGCGAGGCGATCTGCTCCAGAAGGAGCCCCACTCCTGCCGCCAGCAGCGACCACTGTGCAATCCGGCCCATCCGCTTCCAGGAGATGCCGAGCGCTTCGCGGACGCCGATCGGTCGGCCGTCGAAGCTGGCCGCGGCGGCACCGGCCAAGGCGACATTGAAGAAGACGCTCAGGAAGGTCATCGGGTAGAGGCCGACGATCGCCACCAGCGCCAAGTCGCCCCGTGAATGGGTTGGCGAGCTGAAGTAGCCGGAGAAATACAGAAGCCCGGCGGCTCCCGCCAACCCGCAGCCCGCGCCTATCAGCGCGATCGAGATCATCGTCGGGTCCTGCCTGATCAGCGCCCACGCGGTCTTCGTCAGGCGCCAACCTCGTCCAAACTTCCCCTCGGTGGGGGCGCCGCCGCCTTGAGCCTGCCCAGTCTCGATGCCCACAGCAATCGGCAGGCTATCGCGATTGGTTAGAGGGGTTCGGGTTCAGCTGAGCTGCATCCGCGCCGGCGCTTGATTCTACGGCCAGTCGAGAAGGCGCGAGGGCTAGTGTTCGCTGGCCATGAGCGCTCGCGCCTTTCTCGCCTTTCTTGCCGTCTGCGCGGTCATCGCCCTGCTCGGCTTCGGCCTGCTGAGCAAGGGCGAGGCGAAGATCGCCGTCGGCGACCCGGTCCCCGACCGGGTGCTGCCAATCCTCGGCGGCCGCGGCGAGGGCTCGATCGCCGACTACCGGGGGCGCTGGGTGCTGGTCAACCTCTGGGCCTCGTGGTGCATCCCCTGCCGCCAGGAGGCGCCGGAGCTGGACCGCTTCGCGCAGCGCTACCGCAAGCGCGGCGTCAGCGTGCTGGGCATCGACGTCCAGGACAACAGCGACGACGCGCTCGCCTTCCTGCACGACTACCGGGTCGGCTACCGGCAGCTGCGCTCGGTGGGCGACGAGCGCAGCGCCGCCTTCGGCTCGACCGGGGTTCCGGAGAACTTCCTCGTCGACCCGCGGGGCCGCCTGGCGCTGATCTGGCGCGGGCCGGTCGACCGGAGCTTCCTCGAAGACAACGTCGAGCCGATCGTCGAAGGGCGCCGGTGAAGCGCGGCGGATCGATTCTCGTCACGGCGCTGGCCTTGCTGGCACTCGCCTCCCCCGCCTCGGCCGCGACCCCGCAGACGAACATTTCCGACGTTGAAGCCGAAGTGATGTGCCCGATCTGCGGCACCCTGCTGGAGCTGGCCGAATCGCCCCAGGCGCAGCGCGAGCGGGTCTTCGTCAAACGGTTGATCGCCGAAGGCAAGACGAAGGCCGAGATCAAGGACGCGTTGGTCGCCCAGTACGGGCAGGCGGTCCTGGCGCTGCCCGGCGGCACCGGCTTCGATCTCTCCGCCTATCTGGTGCCGGCGATCGCCTTCGCCCTGGCCGCGGTGGCGCTGGCGCTCGGCATATGCCGCTGGCGGGGCGCGGCGAAACCGCCCCCGCCCCGGGGCTCAGGCGGGGCCGGTGGCCCGCGGGGCGAGAACGCCGAGCGGCTCGAGGCCGATCTCGCCCGCTACGACCTCTGAGAGCCCGTCCCTTTGAGACAAGCTCTCAGTCCTGAATCGCGATCCCAACCACCGGAACCGATAGCTGACGGCCGGAATCCGCCCGGCTGAGACAGGCGATCGTCGCGTCCGTGTGCGCCATCGCCAGAGTCAGCGAGCCCCACTGGTCCAATCCCGGCCCGTCGACGACGAGGAAGTCGTAAGCCGCGCGGAGACCCGACAGCGCCTGGGCGAACGCGTCTGAGGCGAGCAGGCGGGGGCCGTGGGGGGTTGGCCGGCCGGCGACGATGCAGACGAGCGGCTCCGTCACCCCGGCCGAACCCGGTCCGGCGAGAACGACCGGCTTCAGCACCGCCTCCGTGTCCGCGACCCCGCGCAGGTACTCGTGCAGCCCCGGGGCGACGGCGAGGCCCAGCGCATCGGCCAGGCCGGGCTCGACCAGATCGCACTCCAAAAGCGCGGTGCGGGTCCCCGCCGCGGCTGCCGCGGCGGCCAGCCCGACCGACCCCCGCCGCCGGACGTCCCCCTCCCCCGTCACCAGCACCGAGCGGACCCCCGGCAACTCCTCCCGCAGACCGCCGAACGCCTCCAGGTCGCCCCGGCGCAGCGTCCCAATCCGGAGGTCGGGAGACAACCGGGGCGGGATCTCCGCCAGGACCTTCACATCTTCTCGGGTGCGGAGATGCCGAGCAGGTCCAGCGAGGCGCCGATCGTGCGCCGCGTGAGCTGGCAGAGGCCGAGGCGCGAACGCTCGACCCCCTCCCCCTCCGCGCCGACGACCTGGCAGTCGCGGTAGAAGGCGTGGAAGTCGGCGGCGACAGCGGTCGAGTAGGCGCAGATTCGATGCGGTGCGCGGCGCGCGGCGGCCTCACGAACCTCGTCGGGGAATTCGAGCAGGCGCTTGACCAGGTCGCGCTCGGCTCCCTCCAGGGACGTGCCCGGCGTCGGCGCCCCGGCTTCGCCCGCCTCGCCGCCGGCTTTGCGCAGGATGCTGGCGATCCGTGCGTGCGCGTACTGCACGTAGTAGACGGGGTTGTCGCTGGACTCGCGCCGCGCCAGCTCCAGGTCGAGGTCGACGGTGGTGTCGTGGCTGCGCCAGAGCATGAACCAGCGGGCCGCGTCGACGCCGATGTCGTCGACCAGCTCGTCGAGCGAGACGAAGTCGCCGCTGCGCTTCGACATCTGCGCCCGCTCTCCCGACTCGACGATGTGGACGAGGCGCATGATCAACGCCTCCAGCACCTCGGGATCGGCGCCGAGGGCCGCGATCGCCGCGCGGACGCGCGGTGCGTAGCCGTGGTGGTCGGCGCCGAGCACGTCGATCAGCCGCTCGAAGCCGCGCTCCAGCTTGTCGCGGTGGTAGGCGACGTCGGCGGCGAGGTAGGTCGGCTCGCCGTCGGCCCTGATCAGCACCCGGTCCTTGTCGTCGCCAAAGTCGGTGCTGCGCAGCCACAGCGCGCCTTCGCTCTTGTAGGTGTGGCCGCGCTGCTCGAGTCGCTCCAGCGCCGCCTCGACCTCGCCGCCGGCGTAGAGGCTGCGCTCCGAGAACCAGTTGTCGAAGTCAACCCCAAAGCGGTCGAGCGTGGCGCGCACGCCCTCGAGGATCAGCTCGATCCCGCGCTGACCCACCGCCTCGGCGTCGGCGGGGTCGATGCCCTCCGCCCGCAGGCGCTCGGCCAAGTCGGCGATGTACTCCCCTTCATAGCCTTCCTCGGGTGGCTCGCCGCCACCCATCGCGGCGATGATCGAGGCGGCGAAGCGCTGCACCTGTCCACCCGCGTCGTTGACGTAGTACTCGCTCTGGACCTCGTGCCCGACCGCCCTCAGGAGGCGGACGAGGGCGTCGCCGTAGGCAGCGTGGCGGCCGCCGCCGACGTGGAGGGGCCCGGTCGGGTTGGCGGAGACGTACTCGATCAGGATGCGCTGCGGCGAGGCGATCGGCGCCGGGCCGAGGCTCTCCCCGGCCCCCGCCAGCCGCGCCATCGCCCGCCGGTACCACTCGTCGGAGAGGAAGAGGTTGACGAAGCCCGGCCCCGCCACCTCGACCCGATCGACGCTGTCCTCGGCGCCGAGCTGGCGCTCGAGCTCGGCGCCGAGCCGTGTCGCCACCTCGCGCGGGGCTTCGCCCAGCGGCGCCGCCAGCAGCATCGCCGCGTTGGAGCTGTAATCGCCCAGCTCCGGCTTCGGCGGCCGGTCCAGCGTCGGCTCCGGACCGGTCGGCTCGCCGTCGCGCAGCGCCAGTGCCGCCCGTCGGACGGCGGCGCGCAGCTCGGCTATCGACTCGGTCTCGCTCACAGGCGCATCGTATGAGCCAGGAGCGGCCGGGGTACGCTGGCCGCCGTGCGCATCGCCGCGATCAGCGACATCCACGCCAACCTGCCCGCGCTCGAGGCCGTCATCGAGGCGATCGACAACGCCGCGGTCGACGAGATCTGGTGCCTCGGCGACGTCATCGGCTACGGAGCGGAGCCCGACGAGTGCGCCGACCTGGTGCGCGAGCGCTGTGCCCTCTGCCTGGTCGGCAATCACGATCTCGCGGTCCTCGGCGCGCTCGACGTCGCTGCCTTCTCGGAGGCCGCCGCCGAGGCGGTCGCCTGGACGCGGGAGAACGTCGCCGAGCGAACGCTGGCGCTGCTGCGCGAGCTGGAGCCCTCGGGCGAGCGCGAGGGCATCGCTCTCTTCCACGCCTCTCCGCGCGATCCGGTCTGGGAGTACGTCCTCTCCGCCGAGCAGGCCGACGCCTGCTTCGACGTGCAACCGGCGCGGATCGCCCTGATCGGGCACTCCCACGTCTCGCTCTTCTTCGTGCGGCCGGCGGCCGGCAAGCAGGGCGACCGGATCCGCGGCGCCCAGTCGAGCGACGACACGCTGCTCGAGGTAGGTGCAGGCTGCTGGCTGATCAACCCGGGCAGCGTCGGCCAGCCGCGTGACGGCGACCCGCGTGCGGCCTGGCTGGAGCTCGATACCGCCGCGCAGACCGCCCGCTTCCACCGCGTCAGCTACGACGTCGAGCGGGCCGCGGCGGCGATCTCCTCCGCCGGCCTGCCAAGGCGCCTGGGGGAACGGCTCCGGGTCGGCTCATGACGTTCAGATGCAGGGAAATTCTGCACCGGAGACCGTTCTCTAGACTCGGCTCGATGCCCCGTTCGCTCCTCTCGCTGATCGCCCTCGGGCTCGGCGCCACCGCGGCGATCGCGCTCGTCGCCTGCGGCGGCGAAGACGCCAAGCTGCTGCCGGGAGAGACGGCCCGGGAGATAACCGCCAACCTCGACACCGTCCAGCAGCTCTCCGACGAAGGCGATTGCATCGGCGCCGAAAGCGCGGCCCAGCAGGTGGGCGAACAGATAGAAGCGCTGGAAGGCGTCGACAGGAAGCTGAAGCAAGCGCTCGAGGACGGCGCGGCGCGGCTCGAAGAAGTGATCGCCGACTGCGAAGAATCGACCACCGAAGCGATCGCCCCGGCGGCGATCCCAGCGGAAACGGAAGAACGCCCCGAAGAAAAGGCACCAGAGGAGAAGGGGGAAAAGAAAAAAGGGAAGGAAAAGGAAGCGAAGCCGGAAAAGCAAGAGGAAGCACCGGAAGAGCCAGCCTCGCCCTCGCTGCCGCCGCAGGCCAAAGGCGAAGGCAAAGGGCTGGAAAACGGGAGCGCCCCGCCCCCCAGCGAAGAAGGCGCGGTCGAAAGCCCCTCGGGCGGGGTCAGCCCCGGGAGCCCGGCGGGAGAAGGCGAATGATGGACGCGGGCACCCTCTCCGGCCGCTACGAGCTCGGCGACCGACTCGGCTCGGGTGGGATGTCAAACGTATACCGCGCCACCGACCTGATCCTCGAGCGCACCGTCGCGGTCAAGATCCTAGCCGAGCACCTCTCCGACGACGAGCGCTTCGTCGCCCGCTTCCGGCGCGAGGCGCTGGCCGTCGCCAAGCTGATCCACCCCAACATCGTCCAGGTCTACGACACCGGCCTCGACGACGGCCGCCACTACATCGTCATGGAGTACGTCGAGGGCCGCTCGGGGGCGCAGATCCTGCAACGACAGGGACCGGTCAGTCCCGAGACCGCGGCGGAGGCCGGCATCCAGGCCTGCGCCGGCCTCGACTATGCCCACCGGCGCGGGATCATCCATCGTGACGTCAAGCCCGGCAACCTGATGGTCGTCGGCGGCCCGGTCGGCGGCGGCGCGATGACGGTCAAGCTGACCGACTTCGGGATCGCCCGGGCACTCGCGCAGACGCGGATCACCCAGGTCGGGTCGGTGGTCGGCACCGCCGCCTACCTGGCCCCCGAGCAGGTGCGCGGCGAGGAGGCGACCCCCGCGACCGACGTCTACGCGCTGGGCGTCGTCCTCTACCAGTTCCTCACCGGCCGCCTGCCGTATGAGGGCTCGACCCTGGCCGAGCTGGCCGTGCGCCAGCAGAACGAGCGCCCGCTGCCGCCGAGCACCTACAACGACGAAGTGCCGGAGACGCTGGGCGGCGCGGTCCTGCGGGCGCTGGAGGGCGAGCCGTCGCGGCGCTACGCCAGCGCCGACGAGCTCGCCGGGGGGCTGCAGCTGGGTCTGCAGGGCGAGGACGTGACCCTGCCCCTCGAGGAGGAGGGCACCGCGCCAACCCGGGTCCTCGGCGGCGAGACCGCGACGCGGCGACTCGACCAGACCGAGCGAACCGAGTGGCGCCCGGCGTCGCCGAGCCGGCGACCGGTCGCTCGAGCGCCGCAACCGACTTCAGCTCCACCCGCACCCGTGGTCCCACCGGCCCCAGCCAAGAAGCGCGGCGCCTTCTCCCGCTTCGCCCGCTTCGTCATGGCGGCCGTGGCGCTGGTCTTGATTGCGGCCGCGGTGGCAGCGGCCGTGATTGTCGCGACGGACAAGGCAACGGGAGTCCATGCGACTGAAGTGGCCGGCGACTCGGTGCACAAGGTGGTCGAAGAGTTCAAGGAACTGGTCAAGAAGAACACCGAATAGGGAGGCCCGTAGAAGAGGGGGTCGGGGGTGTCCTCCTGGGGGCTGGGTTTTCGCCTCGCGGCTTACGCCTCTCGCCGAGCTGACACTGCGAAAAACAAGGACGCCGCGCCCAGGGGGACACCCCCGACCCCCTCAGCCAAGCGCCTCCCAGGGAGCGGTGCCGCTCAGAACCGAGTCTGCGTACGAGCTGAAGGTCCCGGTGCCGATCGCGGTGCGGGCGTGGGTCACCAGCTCGTTCATGTAGGTCAGGTTGTGGAGGCAGAGGAGTCGGACGGCGGTCAGCTCCTCGGCGCGAGATAGGTAGCTGAGATAGTCGCGGTCGTGATGCTGGCAGGCGGGGCAGGGGCAGCCGTCGGCGATCGGGTTGCGGTCGCCCTCCCATCCCGCCTTGCGCAGGTCCAGGCGGAAGCGGTTCTCCGGGTCGGGGACTAAGGCGGTGCCGTGGCGAGCCAAGCGGGTGGGTATTGCGCAGTCGAAGACGTCGAGGCCGAGGGCAATGCCAGAGAGCAGGTCGTCGACGTCGCCGATCCCGAGCAGGTGCTTCGGCGCCTCCTCGGGCAGGAGCGGGGCGGTCAGCTCCAGCACGCCGCGCATCTCCTCCTTGTCGCGCCCCAGCGTGCCGCCGATCGCGATCCCATCGACACCGGCCTCGGAGATCGCCTGCGCCGAGGCGCGCCGCAGGTCCTCGTGGACGCCGCCCTGGACGATGCCGAAGACAGCCTGTCGCGCGGGGCCGTACTCGCGATGCCAGTCGAGACAGCGCTCGAGCCAGCGATGCGTCCGCTCCATCGAGCGCGCGGTGTAGTCCCGATCCGCGTGGTAAGGCGTGCACTCGTCGAAGACCAGGGCGATGTCGGAGCCCAGCTTCGCCTGCACCTCCATCGAGACCTCGGGCGAGATGAACAGCGACCGTCCGTCCTTGTAGGAGCGGAACCGCACCCCCTCCTCGCCGATCGAGACGACGGACCCATGGTCGCCGCCGGGGCGCCCCTTCCCCTTGACCTCATCGGCCACGCCGCCGTGGGCGAGCGAGAAGACCTGAAAGCCGCCTGAGTCGGTGATCAGCGCTCGATCCCACCCCATGAACCCGTGCAGCCCCCCGGCATCGGCAATCCGATCCGGCCCGGGAGAGACGAACAGGTGGTACGTGTTCCCCAGCACCAGCTCGTAGCCAATGTCAGCTACCTCGCAAGATTCCAACCCGCGCACAGTGGCCTTGGTGGCGAGAGGTATAAAGGCAGGCGTTTGGACCTCCCCATGCGCCGTATGAAGCACCCCAGCTCGCGCCACCCCGTCCCGGGCCGCGATCTCGAAGCTCAACCTCTCCCGCTCGTGCCTCATCGTCCGGTGCAAGCTTTCGATGCGAGCAGCGGCGACCGCTCTGACGGTCCCTCCCCCCGGCACCGCGGAGTGATTCTGCGCCGAAGGCGCACTAGTTTCCACCAGCCGGAGGCTGGTGGTGGGGACCGGCAGAGCGGTCGCCGCTGCTCGTAACCAGAGACGTTCCGGTCATGGCATCGGGCTGAGGGATGCCGAGAAGCTCGAGCACGGTAGGCGCGACGTCCGCGAGGATGCCGTGATCGCGCAGCTGGAGCCCGTCGGCGGTGACGATCAGCGGCACCGGGTTGAGCGAGTGGGCCGTGTTGGGCGAGCCGTCGGGCTCGAGCATGTGGTCGCAGTTGCCGTGGTCGGCGGTGACGATGCAGGCGCCGCCGCCGCCCTCGACCGCGGCGACGACGTCGGCGAGACAGACGTCGACCTCCTCGACCGCCTTGACGGCGGCGGGGATGACCCCGGTGTGACCGACCATGTCGGGGTTGGCGAAGTTGACGATCCCAAACTTGAAGTCGCCCTGCGACCATTGCGAGACGAAGGTGTCAGCGGCGGCACGGGCGCTCATCTCCGGCTTGTGGTCGTAGGTGGGCACGTCTCGCGGCGAGTCGACCAGGCGGCGCTCCTCCCCCTCCCACTCCTCCTCGCGGCCGCCGTTGAAGAAGTAGGTGACGTGGGCGTACTTCTCGGTCTCGGCGACGTGCAGCTGGCGACCACCGGCCTCCGAGACGACCTCGGCCAGGGTCGTCTGCGGCCGCGCCTCGGGAAAGGCAACCGGGTAGGGCCAGCCCTTGCGGTACTGGGTCATCGTCGTCAGGTCGAGGAGCGGGCCGCTGCGGGGGAACTCGTCGAAGCCGGGCTCGGCCAGGGCGCGGGTCATCTCGCGAGCCCGGTCAGGCCGGAAGTTGACGAAGATCGCCACGTCGCCATCGGCGGCGCCGTCGTAGTCGCCGATCACCGTCGGCTTGACGAACTCGTCGGTGTCTCCGCGCTCGTAGGAAGCCTCGATCGCCTCAGCCGAGCCGGCGGCGTGCAGACCGCGAGCGTGGACGATCGCGTCGTAGGCGAGCTTGGTCCGCTCCCAGCGCGTGTCGCGGTCCATCGCGTAGTAGCGGCCGCTGACCGTGGCGACGCGGCCGGCCTGGCGCAGCCAGCGCTCCAGCTCGGCGAGGTAGCTGCGGCCGCCGTGCGGAAGGGTGTCGCGGCCATCGGTGAAGGCGTGGAAGACGACGTCGGGGATGCCCTCCTGCGAGGCAAGCTCGATCGTCGCCTCGATGTGCTCCCAGCCGGAGTGGACGCCGCCGTCGGAGACGAGGCCGAGCAGATGCAGGCGCCCGCGCGGGCTGCGCCGGGCGCGATCGCAGGCCGCCAGCAGTGCCTCGTTCTCGAAGAAGCCGCCGTCGGCGATCGCGTCGTCGATCCGGGCCAGATCCTGCTTGACGATAGCGCCGGCGCCGAGGTTGAGGTGACCGACCTCCGAGTTGCCCATCTGCCCATCGGGGAGGCCGACGTCGCGACCCTGGGCGGAGAGCTGGGTGTGCGGGTATTGCTCCCAGAGGCGGTCGAAGACCGGCGTCTCGGCGAGCGAGATCGCGTTCCCCGGGCCCGGCGGCGCCAATCCCCAACCATCCAGGATGACCAAAGCAACCGACTGGCTCATGACGAGATCCAGATGCCGCCAGGCAAGGACGCAGGGAGGCCCGACGAGGGGAGCGCACTCTCTAGTGCGCGACCTAAGGAGGCCGACCGAGGACGCCGCATGGCGCCATCTGGGTCCGTCATGTGACCCGAGGAGGCTGACCTAGGATGCCGCATGGCGACGTCTGGGTCCGTCATGCCGCCTCTACGATCGCGGCGAATTCATCCGGATCGAGACTGGCGCCGCCGACCAGCGCGCCGTCGATGTCCGGCTGGGCCATCAGCTCGGCGGCGTTGGCGGGCTTGACCGAGCCGCCGTAGAGGATCCGCGCCGCGTCGGCCACGGCGCCGCGCTCGCGCAGCACGTCGCGGATGAAGGCACACACTTCCTGCGCCTGCTCGGGCGTGGCGGTGCGGCCGGTGCCGATCGCCCAGATCGGCTCGTAGGCGACGACTACCGACGCCAGCCCAGCCGACTCGACCCCGGCCAGATCGGCCTGCAGCTGGCGCTCCAGCACGCCCTCGGTCTGCCCCGCGTCGCGCGCCTCCTCGCTCTCGCCGACACAGAGGATCGGCTCGAGGCCCGCGGCCAGCGCCACCGGCACCTTGCGCGCCAGCGCCTCGTCGGTCTCGTTGAAGTACTGGCGGCGCTCGGAGTGACCGAGGATCACGGCATCGACGTCGGCCTCGACCAGCATCGGCGCCGAGACCTCGCCGGTGAACGTGCCGGCAGCCTCCTCGTGCATGTTCTGCGCGGCGACCCGGACTGCGGTTCCGCGCCTGCGCTCGACCACCTCGCTCAGGGCGAGGAAGGAGGGGCAGAGGACGACGTCGTGCTGGGTGGCCGCGATCCGCGGCAGCAGCGCGTCGACGAAGGCCGCCGCCTCGGCGACGGTCTTGTGCATCTTCCAGTTGGCGGCGATGCATGGGGTGCGCTCAGGCATCTCTCAGTGCCTCCACTCCCGGCAGTTTCTTTCCCTCCAGCAGCTCCAACGAGGCTCCTCCTCCAGTCGACACCCAATCCACCTTCTCAGCCAGCCCGAAGCGGTGCAACGCAGCCACCGAGTCGCCGCCGCCGACCACCGTGGTGGCGGGGCTCGCGGCGACCGCCTCGGCGACCGCCCTGGTCCCGGCGGCGAAGGGCTCGAGCTCGAAGGCCCCCATCGGCCCGTTCCAGAGAACGGTGCCGGCACCGGCGACCGCCTCGGCGTAGGCGGCGGCGGTGCGCGGCCCGACATCGAGCCCCATCCAGCCGTCCGGCACCTCCACCCCGTCGCTCGGTCGCCGCTCAGTCGTCGCGTCGAAGCTCTCGCCCAGCACGAGGTCGACCGGCAGCATCAGCTCGCAGTCGGAGGTCTCGGCGCGCCGCAGAGCCTCCTCGGCCAGCTTCACTCCCTCCTCCTCGACCAGCGAGCTGCCGGTGGCGATCCCCTGCGCGCGGAAGAAGCTGAAGCACATCGCGCCGCCGATCAGGACGCTGTCGGCGATCTCGAGGAAGCGGTCGATGACGCCGACCTTGTCGCTCACCTTGGCGCCGCCGAGGACGACGACCAGCGGTCGCTCGGGCGACTCCACCACCCGGGTCAGCTCGTTCACCTCGCTCTCCAGCAGCAGGCCGGCGTAGGCGGGCAGGTCGTGCGCGACCCCCTCGGTGCTGGCGTGGGCGCGGTGGGCCGCGCCGAAGGCGTCGTTGACGTAGAGGTCGGCGAGCCGCGCGAGCGCGGCGGCGAGCCCCGGGTCGTTCTCGGTCTCACCCGGCTCGAAGCGGACGTTCTCGAGCAGCAGCACGTCGCCGGGGCTGAGTCCGGCGGCCATCGTCTCGACCTCCGCCCCGACCACGGCCGGCGCCTGCTTCACGGCGGCGCCCAGTAGCTCGCCCAGACGTTCCCCGACCGGCCGCATCGAGAGCGCCGGGTCGACCTCGCCCTTGGGGCGGCCCAGGTGCGAGACGAGGATCGCGGCCGCGCCGCGCTCGCGCAGCAGCTCGATCGTCGGCAGCGCCGCCTCGATCCGCGTGTCGTCCGCGACGCGCCCGCCGTCGAGCGGCACGTTGAAGTCGACCCGGACGAGCACCCGCTTGCCGGCGACGTCGGCGTCGCGGACGCTCTGCTTGACCCAGCTCACGGCGCCCTCCGGATGGGGCTCAGAGGACCTTGCCCGCCAGCTCGACGCAGCGGTTCGAGTAGCCCCACTCGTTGTCGTACCAGGAGACCGCCTTGATCAGCTTGCCGTCGCCGATCGCCATCGTCTGGCCCGCGTCGAAGATCGAGGAGTGCGGGTCGCCGACGATGTCGGTCGAGACGATCTCATCCTCGGTGTAGGCGAGGATCCCCTTCAGCGGGCCCTCGGCGGCGGCCTTGACGGCGGCGTTGACCGCCTCGACGTCGGCCGGCTGGGAGGGCGTGAAGACGAGGTCGACGACCGAGCCGGTCACGACCGGCGCCCGCACCGAGAGCCCGTTCAGCTTCCCGTTCAGCTCCGGCAGCACCAGACCGACGGCCTTGGCGGCGCCGGTGGTAGTCGGGATCAGGTTGATCGCCGCCGCGCGGGCCCGCCGCAGATCCTTGTGCGGCATGTCCTGCAGGCGCTGATCAGCGGTGTAGGCGTGGATCGTCGTCATCAGGCCCTGCTCGATCCCGAACGCCTCGTGCAGCACCTTGGCCAGCGGCGCCAGGCAGTTGGTCGTGCAGGAGGCGTTGGAGATGATGTGGTGCTGGCCTGGGTCGTAGTCGCTCTCGAAGTTCACACCGAGGGCGACGGTGATGTCCGGCTCCTTGGCGGGAGCCGAGATGATCACCTTCTTGGCGCCCGCCGCGAGGTGCTTGGCGGCGTCCTCGCGGCCGGTGAAGAGCCCGGTCGACTCGATCGCCACGTCGACGCCGAGATCGCCCCACGGCAGCGCCGCCGGGTCGCGCTCGGAGAGCACCTTCAGTGGGTTGCCGTCGACCGAGATCGATCCCTCCCCCGCCTCGACCTCACCCGGAAAACGGCCCAGGATCGAGTCGTACTTGAGCAGGTGGGCGAGCGTGCCGGTGTCGGTGATGTCGTTGACGGCGACGAAATCGAGGTCCGCCCCCGCCGCGTGAGCGGCGCGGAAGAGGTTGCGCCCGATGCGGCCGAAGCCGTTGATGCCGACCTTCACAGCCATGAAGTCATTTCCTCCTGGGTCGATTCTTTGTCGTACCGAGGCTAGTCACTGCCGATCGTCACCTCGATTTCGTACCCGTCCGGGTCCTGCAGGAACGCCGAGTAGGAGCCGGACCCGTGCGAACGTCGCTCGCCGGGCTCCCCGATGGGTTTGGCGCCGGCCCTCACGCCCCCCTCCCAGGCCGCCTTGACGGCGACGATCCCCAGCCCCGAGAAGCTGAGCAGGCCGAAGCCGGGTTTGGGCGGATGGTGGGCGGCGATGAAGAAGACGGGCTTGGCGATGCCCCAGCCGATCGTCTTGTCTTCCTCGAAATGGCGCCGCCAGCCCAGCGGCGCGAGCAGCGCGTCGTAGAAGGACGCGCTCCGCTCGAGGTCGGAGACCTCTAGAAGAACATGGTGCAACATCGGGCCGGAGAGGCTATAGGGGCAACCCGGCGTCCGGTCGGCCGCCCAACGGGGACGAGCCTCACGTTTGGGCCCCAGAGGGGCAAAAGGTGACGCTCGTCAGCCGCTGCGCGGCGTCCAGCGGAAGTAGCGGACGGCGAGCAGGAGGCCGACGACGCCCCAGATCGCGACGACCGCCAGGTTGCCCCAGGAGACGGCGGCGCCGCCGCCCGGCACGTAGGCGTCGAAGAAGGCCTCGAAGAAATGGCGGATCGGGAAAGCGTCGGCGAAGTGGATGACGCCGCTGGGCAGCTGGTCGTCGGGGATGAAGACCCCGGAGAGGAAGTAGAGGGGCAGCAGCAGCGCGTTGACGATCGGCGCAGCGGCGTCCTGGGAGGGGATCGCGGCGGTCAGGGCGATGCCGAGGCAGCAGAAGGCGGCGGCGCCGACGACCAGGGTGAGGACGATCGCCGGCAGCCGGTCCCAGGGGATCGCGACCCCGTAGGCGAGACGGCCGATCGCCGCGATCAGGGCCATCATCATCAGCGCGACCACGATCGAGTTGCCGATCCGGCCGGCGATGAAGACCCAGGGGGGCATCGGGGTCCCCCGCCCCCGCTTCAGGCGCCCGTCCTCGCGCGCGATCACCAGCGACATCGCCAGCGACTGCATCGTCGCCGAGATCACCGAGAGGGTGATGATCGCCGGCACGTAGTAGGTCGTCGTCTCGATCCCGCCGCGGACGTCGACGGTCTGATCGCCGAAGACGGTGGCGAAGATCAGCAGCAGGATGACCGGGAAGCCGACCGTGAAGAAGACCGAGGCCGGGTTGCGCCAGAAGGCCTTCTGGTCGTAGCGGAACTGGTGCCAGACGAGGCTCATGTCTGGTCGGTCAGCTCCAGGTAGACGTCCTCGAGGCTCGGCCGGGTGACCTCGAGCCCCTCCAGCTCGCGCCCATCGGCCAGCGCCCTGCCGGTCAGCTCGTTCAGGGTCTGGACCGGAGTCGTCGTCTCCAGCTCCACCTCGCGCCCGTCCTCGCGGTAGCTGATCCGCGCCGGGCGATTCTCGCGGTCACCGAGATCCTCCGGGGTGCCGCGGGCGACGATCTCCCCGGCGGCGATGATCGTCACCCGGTCGGCGAGCCGCTGCGCCTCGTCCATGTAGTGGGTGGTGAGGAACACCGTCTTGCCCAGCTCGCGCAGGCCGGCGATCGTCTCCCAGGCCTGCCGCCGCGCCAAGGGGTCGAAGCCGGTCGTGGGCTCGTCGAGGAAGAGCAGCTCGGGGTCGCCGATCAACGCCATGCCGACATCGAGCCGGCGCTGCTGACCGCCGGACAGCGAGCTAGCGCGGGCGTCCGCCTTGCCGGCCAGGCCGACCAGGTCGATCGTCTCCCCTATCGGCCGCGGCGCGGCGTAGTAGCCGGCGTAGAGCTCGAGCGACTCGCGCACGGTCAGGTAGGGATCGAGGCGGCAGCTCTGCAGGACGATCCCGATCCGCTCGCGCCATCTGCGGCCGGCGTGCTCGGGGTCCTCGCCGAGGACGGTGACCTCGCCGCCGCTGCGCTTGCGGTAGCCCTCGAGGATCTCCACCGTGGTGGTCTTGCCCGCTCCGTTGGGACCGAGGAAGGCGAATACCTCTCCCGGCCGGACCTCCAGGTCGATGCCGCGCACCGCCTCGACGTCGCCGTAGCTCTTGCGCAGGCCGCGGATGGAGATGACGGGCGTGGAGTCCTCGGACAAAGCCGAAGCAGTCTATGGCTCGAGGTCGCGGTGCTTGACCCGCACCAAGACGCCGTCGCGCCCCTCCAGCGCCCGGCGGATGCGATCGGCGACGGTGACCGAGCGGTGCCTGCCCCCGGTGCAGCCGACGGCGATCGTCAGGTGGCTCTTGCCCTCGGCGACGTAGGCGGGGACGAGGAACTCGAGCAGCGGCAGCAGGCGGCCGTAGAACTCGCCCGCCTGCGTTCCCGACTCGACGTAGGCGCGCACCGCCTCGTCGAGGCCGGTCAGCGGTCGCAGCGCGTCGACGTAGTGGGGATTCGGCAGGAAACGGACGTCGAGGGTGAGGTCGGCATCCCGAGGTGGACCGTTCTTGAAGCCGAAGGTGAGCAGGGTCAGCGCCAGCTTGCCGCCGTCCTGGCCGCCCAGCATCTCCTCGGCGATCCGGCGCCGCAGCTGACCGCCGGTCAGGCCGCTGGTGTCCATCACCATGTCGGCGCGGGCTCGCAGCGGCGCCAGCAGCTCGCGCTCGGCGCGGATTCCGTCGACGATCCTCCCCTCGGGGGCGAGCGGGTGGCGGCGGCGCGTCTCCTTGTAGCGGTCGAGCAGCGCCTCCTCGTCGGCCTCGAGGAAGAGCAGCTTCGGCTTCAACCCGTCGGCGCTGAGCTCCTCCAGGACCTGGAGCAGGCCCTCGAAGTACTCGCCCCCGCGCACGTCGGAGACGACGGCGGCCCGCTCCACCCCGCTGCCCTCGTGGCGGAAGAGCTCGCCGAGGCTGCCGATCATCCGCGGCGGCAGGTTGTCGACGCAGAAATAGCCGCCGTCCTCGAAGGCGGCGATCGCTTCCGACTTGCCGGCGCCGGAGTGGCCGGTGATCACGACGAGGTCGACCTCGCTTCCCGCCCCGTCCCCGTCGCGGCTCACGCCGGGGGCGCCGGTCTTCTCGGCCTCGGCCATGCCCTAGCCACCGGTCCTGTGCAGCTGCTCGTGGATCTCGCGCGCCAGCTTGCCGGGGACGCCGGGCACCGACTCCAGCTCCTCCCGGCTCGCCGCCAGAAACCGCTCGGGCGAGCCGAAGTGCTCGAGGAAGGCACGCTTGCGGGCCGGGCCGACACCCTTGAGGTCGTCGAGCACCGAGCCCGTCATCGCCCGGTCGCGGCGACCGCGATGGTGCTCGATCGCGAAGCGGTGCGCCTCGTCGCGCACACGCTGCAGCAGCTTCGAGGCCTCGGAATCGGGCGGCAGGTCGATCGGCACCCGCCCGCCGGGAACGTAGACCTCCTCCTCGCGCTTGGCCAGCGAGACGATCGTGACGCCGCGCTCGGCAAACGGGCCGAGGACGCGCATCGCCGCGGCCAGCTGACCCTTGCCGCCGTCGACCATCACCAGCGACGGCAGCGCCGCGAAGCTCTCGTCGCGCTTGCCGTCGTGGGGCGAGAGGTCCACCTGCTCCTCGTAGCGGTTGACGCGACGGCTCAGCACCTCCTCCATGGAAGCGAAGTCGTCGGACCCGTTGCTGCGCTCGCCGCGGACCCGGAAGCGGCGGTAGTCGGACTTCTTGGTCGCACCGCCCTCGAAGACGACCATCGAGGCGACGGTGTGCTCGCCGCCGAGATTGGAGATGTCGAAGCCCTCGATCCGGATCGGCAGCTCCTCCATCCCCAGCGCCTCGCGCAGGTCGGCGAGCGAGTCGACCCGGCGCTGGCGGCGGTGCTCGCGCCGCAGCCGGTCCTGGTCGAGGGCGAGGCGGGCGTTGCGCTCGGCCAGCTCGCGCAGGCGACGCTTGTCGCCGCGCTCGGCGACCCGCACCTCGACCGGCGAGCCGCGCCTCTCTCCCAATGCCGCGGCCAGCAGCTCGGCGCGCTCGCTCAGGTAGGGGCCGACGACGATCGTCCGAGGCATCGCCGGCGAGGCCGAGTAGTACTGGCCGATGAACTCCTCGGCCACCTCGGCCGGCTCGCGTTCGGCCTGGTTGTCGAGGTAGAAGCTCTGGCGCTCGGCGAGGATGCCGTCGCGCACCTGGAAGACCTGGGCGTTGGCGTCCGCCCCCTCGGTCGCGACCCCGATCAGGTCGGCGGTGCCGACCGAGCCGCCGGCGACCCGCTGGCGCTCGAACAGCGACTGGATCGCCTTCAGCCGGTCGCGGTGCAGGGCGGCGCGCTCGAACTCGCGCGCGGCGGCGGCCTCCTCCATCTTCGCCTGCTCGTCGGCCTCGACCCGCCGGTAGCGGCCGGAGAGGAAATCGACGATCGCGTCGATGTTGCGCCGGTACTCGTCTTTACTGATGTAGCCGACGCAGGGCGCCCCGCAGCGCTTTATGAAGTAGTCGAGGCAGGGGCTGCCCGAGCGGCGCCCCGGCTCGGCCCCCTCGCAGGTGCGGAACTGGAACAGCTTGCCGAGCAGGTCGAGCGTCTCGCGCACCCGCTTGGCACTGGAGAAGGGGCCGAAGTAGGCACGTCCGGAGCGGTGCTTCTCGCGGGTGAAATAGACCCGCGGGTAATCCTCGTCGAGGCTGACGCAGACATAGGGGTAGGACTTGTCGTCGCGCAGCCGGATGTTGAAGCGCGGCCGATGGCGCTTGATGAAGCTCTGCTCGGCCAGAAGGGCCTCCGCCTCGGTCGCGGTGACGAGGACGTCGATGCGGTCGACCCGCGTGGTGAGCCGCGTCTCCCCGCCAGAGAAGTGCGAGGCGACACGCTTGCGGATCGAGCGTGCCTTACCGACGTAGAGCAACTCGTCGTCGCTCCCGTGGAAGAGGTAGACGCCAGGGGAATCGGGCAGCTCGCGGCGGCGCTGGGCGATCCGCTCGGCGCGGCTCGTTTCCTGGTCGCTTTCGCTCATCCGAGCAAAGAGTAGGCTCCTGGCCACCCGGCCAAGCGAAGATGAAGCTTTGTACCCCCTATGAGGGGCACAAAGCCTCATCGAAGCCCGACACGGAGAGCTAGATGACGACCCAGACCCTGAGCCCGCCCGAGCTGAGCACGCTGCGAATCGAGATCGACGGTGAGATCGGCACGCTCACTCTCGACCGCCCCGAGAGCTTCAACGCGATGAGCCCCGAGATGATCCTGGACCTGGGGACCGCTTTCGCCTGGCTCGCCGATCAAGCGCCGCTGCGAGCGCTGATCGTCACCGGCGCCGGCAACGCCTTCTGCTCCGGCGGCGACGTAAACAGCTTCAAAACCGGGGTCGAAGACGACTCGATCGACCTGCCGGCGCAGGTTCGGCGCGGAGCCGAGGCCCTCCACACGGCGATCGTCGACCTGCGGCGCATCCCCTATCCGGTGATCGCGGCGGTCAACGGCGCCGCGGCGGGGGCGGGCTTCTCGCTGGCCCTCGCCTGCGACATCCGGATCGCCTCCGAGACGGCCTTCGTCGCTTGCGCCTACGGGCGCATCGGCGCCTCCCCGGACGGCGGCATGACCTACTTCCTGCCGCGCGTGGTCGGGCCGAGCCGGGCCCTGGAAATCCTCCTCGAAGACCCCAATATGACCGCCCCGGAGGCGCTCGCGGAAGGCCTGGTCTCGGAGGTGGTCGCAGCTGAGGAGCTGATGGACGAGGCACGCGCCAAGGCCGAGAAGCTCGCCAAGAAGGCACCGCACTACGTGAAGATGGCCAAACGGCTGTGCGGGGTCAGCATCGAGAACAGCCTCACCGAGCACCTGCAGCTGGAGCGCCACGGCATCGCCGACAGCATGGGAACCGAGGATCTGCGCGAAGGCGCGATCGCCTTCTTCAGCGGCGAGAAGCCCGAGTTCAAGGGCCGCTGAACCGGGTCGGCCCGCGGGTCGTATCCGAGCTAGACGGTCCGTGAACCGTCTAAAGTCCCCCTGAGCGTTTCCCCCAGGAAAGGATCCAGTCCGATGAAGAAGCTCGCCGCGCTGTTTGCCCTCGCACTCGCCTCGGTCGCCCTCGTCGCCTGTGGAAGCAGCGACTCGACCACGACGACCACGACCTCCAGCGGGGGTGAAGCGACCGGCGGCGGCGCAGCAGCCGAAGGCAACAAGGAAGCCGGGGGCGGCGAAGGCGGCGGCTCGACCGTCGAATTCGAAGCCGATCCGAACGGCGAACTCGCCTACACGACCACCGAAGCGTCGGCCAAGGCCGGCAAGGTGACGGTCGACTTCAACAACCCGCAGGGCCTGACCCACGACGTCGCGATCGAAGACTTCGAGCGGCAAGACCGTCGGCAAGACCGACCTGATCGCCAGCGAAGAAACCTCGACCACGGTCGACCTGAAACCGGGCACCTACACCTACTACTGCACGGTCCCCGGCCACCGCGAAGCGGGCATGGAAGGCACGCTGACCGTCAAATAGGCGGAGGCAGGGCGCCCGTCAGCCGGGCGGGCGCCATCGGCGGGGGGAGCTGCGCAAATGAACGACAGGCATTCGATCCAACGATCCGACCAGGGCAGGCGTGTCGCTTTTGTCCAGTCGTGCTGGCACAAGGATCTCGTCGACCAGAGCCGGACGGCCTTCGTCGCGGAGGTTGGGCAACTCGGCATCCCGGAGTCGCGAATCGACCTCTTCGAGGTGACCGGCGCCTTCGAGATTCCGCTACACGCCATGCGGCTTGCGGAAAGCGGGGTCTACGACGCAATCGTGGCGGCGGGACTCATCGTCGATGGCGGCATCTACCGGCACGAGTTCGTCGCCGATGCGGTGATCGGCGGGCTGATGCGGGTCCAGCTCGATACCGGCGTCCCGGTCATCTCGGCCGTCCTCACTCCGCACCACTTCCACGAGCACGAGACTCATCGCGCCTTCTTCTTCGAGCATCTTGAAACGAAGGGGATCGAGGCCGCGCGAGCTTGCGCCCACACGATCGACGCTCTTGAACGACTATCGACATCCAGCTTCGAACCCACGGAGTAGCCAGGGCGTCGGCGCCAACCGACCGCGATCCCCCCTCAAGACATATGCAGACAAAACAATCCGACGGTCTCTCTAGACTCGCGGCGCATGGGGCAGTTCCCGTCGATGAAGGCAAAGCGCATGCTGGCCACCTTGGAACGCAGGCCGCTCGACTATCGCCTTGCGCGGCAAACTGGCTCGCATCGCCGCTTGGAAGCGCCGAGCCGACCACCTGACCTTCGCGTTCCATGACAACGCGACAATCCCCTCCGGCCTCGTGCGCAAGATCCTCGTCAGGGACATTGGACTTGCCGAGGACGAGGCCCGAAAGCTACTCTGACGTGGAGGATCCAATGGAGACCGTGCGCGTCATCTATCACCACGAGGCCGACGGCTGGTGGGCCGAGTCCCCCGACGTCGAGGGCTGGTCTGCCGCTGGCGGCTCCTATGCCGAGGTCGTCAAGCTCACCGAAGAGGGCATTCCTTTCGCTCTAGAACGGGACGCAAAGCTGGAACACTTCGTCCCAGCTGGCAAGCACGTCGCAGCCTAGCGTCAGCGAACCCGCTAAATCGGGATGTCCAGCATGAGACGCCAAGACGGCGAGGGCTACTGAGAAGCCCTAAGCGGTTGGCTGGAGCGTTTCCTTCGTACGAACAACCTTCTCTCGCTCGCAATATCGGCGCGACCTAGCCACGAGCGGACTCAGCCCTGCTCACCATTGACGCTAACCGGCGGGCGCCATCACCCGCGTCACCGAGTCGCCGACGAAGCACGGCTTCTCGTTGCCCTCTACCTCGAGGGTGAAGCGGGTCACGACCTGCCACCAGCCGCCACCGACCTCGTCTACCGAGACGACCTCGGCCTTGCCGCGGACCCTGCTGTCGACCGGGACCGGGGCAGGAAAGCGGATCTTGTTCCAGCCGTAGTTGACGCCCAGCGCGAAGCCGGTCGAGGAGATCATCTCTTTGCGGAAGCCGTCGACCAGAGCCAGGGTGAGATTGCCATGGGCGATCGTCGTGCCGAAGGGGCTCTCGTTCTTGGCCTTCTCGACGTCGACGTGGATCCACTGATCGTCGCCCGAAAGCTCGGCGAAGGTATCGATGTCGCCCTGGGAGATAGCGCGCCACTCGCTCGGCCCGATCTCCTGGCCGAGCAGCGACTGCATCCCCTCGACGCCCTGTATCTCGACGGTTGCCATCGGGCGGAAGTCTAAACGGGCGACGGCGGCCACTGCTCGACGCGCAGCTCCGGCATCGGAAAGTCCTTGATGTTGCCGGTGGCAAGGGGAAGATTGCGAATCGCTGCAGTGGCGGCAATTGCAGCATCGGCAAGCTTAAGCGTGACTCCGCGTGCCCGGTATTCCATCCGCCACCTAGCGCTGAGCTCTGCCTCCCCCAGGCCAAAGGAAATCACGGCGAAGCTGGAAAGCATCCCCTGCGTGCGCTCCTCCTCTCCCGCTCTCATTCCAGCAAGGACCTCATGAACGGTGACCGTCGAGACGATCACCGGCTCACGCCCAGGGTCGAGCAGGCTGGAATCGACTGCGCTACCTCGCAGCAGATCGATCACCACGGATGAGTCAAGCACCACGCCCACGAATCAGTCCTCACGCCGCCAGTGCTTGGCCAACTTCTCCTCGCGCTCCTCGCTTTCCTGCTTGCGATTCTCGCTGATCCACTCAGGCGTCATCCAAGGAGCGAAGTCGGGAATCGACCCAAAGAACCGCCGACGCACAGCGATTCTGCGGTCTACGTCTACTTTCGCCGCTATCGCCTCGCGGATGTACTTGCTGCGGCCACGGGGACCCGCCAGCTCATCGACCTCATGCGCCAGATCGTCATCCAAATTAATGTGTAAACGCATACACATAGTTTAGCCCATTCTAAGCCACGAGCCTTACTTCGAACGTCGGCGCAGCCAGCGCCCCAGCGCCGCCCAGCAGGGCGAGGATTCGGCTGACATAGGCCTGGGTCTCGGGGTAGGGCGGAACGCAGTGGCAGGCTTCGACCGCGCCAGGGCCGGCGTTGTAGGCGGCCAGGGCCAGCTGGGGGGAGCCGAGCTGGCGGATCAGGTCCGACATCAAGTGGGCCTGGGCGTCGATCGCCGCTGCCGGGTCGAAGGGGTCGCCGAGGCCGTAGGCGGCGGCGGTCGAGGGGATGAACTGGGCGATGCCCTGGGCGCCCGCCGGCGAGACCGCGAACGGGTTGAAGTTCGACTCGGCCATCAGCTGCGCGGCGAGCAGCGCCGCGGAGACGTTCCAATGCGCGGCGGCGCGCAGCAGCGGCGTTCGGAAGCGGCTTGGGACGAACGAGGGAAGCCCGGCTTCGGCCAGCGCTCCGTCTCCCCCGCCCCCCGTCGCGCCGATCGCGTTGCCGGCCTCCGAGCAGGGCGCCGGCGGGCGATCGTATCCGTAGTGCCAGGCCTCCCACGAGTAGCGCTGGACGAAGCCGAAGTGGGCGGCGTTTGCGGCCAGCCAGCCGTAGGCGGATTCCGGCCCGAGGTCGAGCTCGGTTGCGCAGCGGTGCAACGAGTGGCCCGGCGGGGCGACCCATCTCGGGTCGGGATGGGCGGCGAAGAGCGCCGCCTGTTCGGCGTCGGAGCGAAAGCCGGAGTTGACGACCAGCGCCAGACCGGCACGCGCCGCCGCGGCGGCCATCCGGTCGAAGGCGGTGCCGACGTCGGGCCGCATTCCCTCTCCGTTGCGGTAGACGAGCGGCCCGCCGTAACCGCCGCCGCTGGCCACGGAGGGCATCGAGCCGCCGCTCGCCGCCGGCGCAGCGGCTTCGGCCACGGCCGAGGCCTCGACCCGCTGCGCGCCGACGCTGCCGACAACTACGGCCTCGACCCGCAGCGGGGCGAAGGAGGACAAATCGGGGAAGGACACCCGCAGGCGCGCCGCCGCGACTTCGTTTGCCGCCGCCGCCTCGTCAGCCGCAACCCGCGCGCGCGACAGATAGGCGGCCTTCTCCATATGCGCTGGATTGGGCAACCCGTTCGGCAGGGTCGGCGGGGCCAGCAGCCGCGCCAGGTCGTCGCGCATCGACCGCGCCGCCGAGATCGCCGCTAGATCGGCTGCCCGCTGCGCCCTCCCTTTCCCGGTCACGGCCCCCGCTATCGCCACCAGCCCCAGAGCCGCGGCGATCAGCGCAAAGGCTCCCCCAAGGGCCAAGAGCAGAGCCTGCCCCGCCTGCCTGCGATCGTCCATGTCGCGACCATCGCGGGCGCGGGCGCACGCGTGGCGCGCAGAATCGAAAAGATGTGAGATCGAACCATCGCGGAATCGCGTCCGTAAGACGGGCGAGCCGCAACCGACCCGAGGAGCGTCATGCCGCAATCCCGAACGAGTCACCGCCGATACACGCCAAGCCGCGCGATCCTTCCGCTAGTCGCGATCCTGGCCGCCGCCGGCCTCTTCGCCGGCCTTGCGGCAGCGAAGACGACGAAGAGCGTGGTCAAGGAGGCGCACAGCCAGGCCCTCGGCAAGACGGTCCTGACCGCAAACAACGGCCTCACCCTCTACACCCTGAGCGCCGAGAAGCACGGCACCTTCATCTGCAAGGGCTCCTGTCTCAAGGACTGGCATCCGCTGGTCGTGGCGGCCGGCGTCAAGCCCGCCGGCCCGGTCGCGCTCGGCACCGTCAAGCGTCCCGACAACGGCTTGCGCCAGGTGAGCTTCGAAGGCCGGCCGCTCTACACCTTCGACGACGACTCGAAGAAGGGCGAAGCCAACGGCGAGGGCTTCAAGGACGTCGGCACCTGGCACGCCGCCACCCCATAGCGCGTTAGCGGACGAGCCCCCGCTCGCCGGTCGCGAGGCCCCGCGTCGCGCCCAGCAGGCGCTCGCGTGCGCGAGCGGGGAGTCCGCCGCCGTCTGGCGATAGCGCCCCCAGCAGGGCCCGGCGCGCGGCAATCCAGCCGAGCGGTCGCTTGAGCACCGCGATCCGCAAGCCACGCCCGATCAGATCGCCGGCTGCCAGCGCCGTCAACGAGCGGTCCTCCGCCAGATCGGCGCGCAAGAGCACGGCGCTCGCTTCGATGCGCGACTCCTCGAGCGCTGGCTGCAGCAGGTGTGGCGGCAGGTGGACCACGGCGACCGAGTCGCGGACGGTCGGCAGGGCAGCGGCGATGCCGTCGAGGCCACTCGGATCGGCGGCCAGGGCGAGCTGACAGAGCTGCCCGCGGGAGGCGACCTCAGCCTGCGGGAGATGAACCGCCAGTCGCTCCTCCAGCTCACGGGCGGCGGCCGTCGCGATCAGCGCCGGGCGCGGCGCCCGGCCGCTCGCCAGGTCGATCAGCAACCCTGCCCGATCCGCCTCGGAGCCGGCGCAGGCGAGCGCTGCGGCGGCCGCCTTGGATCCGGTCGCGGCGCCAACCGAGGTGACCAGAACGACCGGCCCGCGACTGGAGCCGCCAACCTCAGCCCGCATGGCGAAGACCCCCGTCATCTCGATCATCTAGGTCTCGCCGCGGCCGAGGAGGTAACGGCGAGCCGCTCGGCGATCGCGGGCAGCGGCGACGGCGGCCGCAGGCGCACGCTGACGCGCCCGCCGCCTACAGAGACGTCGACATCGTCCTCGGCCCAGCCCGGCAGTGCCTCACGGGCAGCGGCGACGGCGGGACGCCCCGAGGCCAGCGCCAGAGCACCAGCCTCGGCGGCGCCGTCGGCGAGGGTCAAGGCGTAGCCGGTGGCGAGCAGCTGCAGGGCGAGCAACCCCGCCAGCAGCAACGCCGGCAGCGCGGCAACCAGCTCCACCGTCGCCTGCCCCTCCTCTCTACCCATCGCCTTCCGCCAATCCGGCCCTCGCGCTAACAGTCAAGCGCGGCATGCCGGGCAGGAGCCGGGGGATCGCAACCCGGACGGAGACCGTGTCCACGCCGCTCACCTCCGCCTCGGACCGCATCAGCGGCGGCAGGGCCCGCCGCGCCGCGGCCTTCGCGTCCCCTCCGACCAGCGCCGCCCGTGCTCCCGCCCGTGCCGCCACCCCAGCCGACCACAGCGCCTGCCCGGCAAGCCCAATTTGTGCCGCCACCAGGACCGCCAGCAACAGGAACGGGACCGCGGCGACCAACTCGACCGACGCGGTCCCGCCCTCCCTGCGAAAGCTGCTGGCGGCCTGGCACGACACGGCCCGACCATCCCAGCCCCAAACGCGCGTGTGGCGCGCTCAGTCGAAAAAGTCTGTAACGCGTTTGCGGCGACTCAGTAAGCGTTGGCCTCGGTCCATACCTTCCAGATGGCGGCCACCGAAGCACCGAGGAGGAGGATCCAGACGAGCGTGCCGCCGCCGCTGGAAAAGAGCTCGTCGCTGCCGGCGATCAGCAGCGCGATCATGCCCAGCGCGGCGTAGAGGATCGCCCGGCGGCCGTCGCTCAGCGCCGCCAGGGTTAGCTGGTTCTGGCGGCTCAAGACAAACACGGTCCAGGCGATCCCCGCCAGGAAGCCCATCGTGATCGCCGTCAGGATCGCATCTGCCGCGTTGCCGCCCGCGGGGGCGAAGGCCACCGCCAAGGCAAGCAGCAGGACGATCGCGACGTTTCGCAGGTTACGCACAAGAAAAATTGTACGCCGCTACTTCGAGGTCATCACGACGATGCCAAACGCGACCGCGGCCAGGGTCGTGGCCAGCGCCAGGCCCGCAAGCGCCGCCGCCGCCCCGGCGGCAAGCGGCCGCCCTCCGCGGCTGAGGTCGACGAAGCGAACACCTCCCCAGATCGCCACGGAGAAGATCGCGGTGATACCGACCCCGGCGACCAACGAGGCGACGACGGTCTCGATCAGGTCCCTGGTCTCGAGGATCGTCGCCACGGGTCAGCTTGCCGGGACCGGCGCGCCCTGCTGGGACCGCCGCGCGAAGGCGGCGACAACGAGGCCAAGCGCCATCAGGGTGACCAGGACCGGCCCCAGCGCGCCCGTGCCGAACACCCGAGTCAGGCCGTAGGCGGCGGCGCCGATCGCGGCGGCGGCGGGGAGGGTCAGCAGCCAGGCGAAGACGATGTTCCCGGCCACCCCCCAGCGCACCGCGGAGACCCGCTTGCCTGCCCCGGCGCCCATCACACCACCGTTGATCACGTGCGTGGTCGAGAGCGGGAAGCCGAAATGGGTCGAGGCGAGGATCACCGCCGCTCCCGCCCCCTGCGCCGAGAATCCCTGCGCCGCATCCATCTTGATGATGCGACTGCCGGTCGTGCGGATGATCCGCCAGCCGCCGATGTAGGTGCCAAGCGCGATCGCCGTCGCCGCCGAGACGATCACCCAGAGGGGCGGATCGGCGTTTGCCGCCAGGGTGCCGTTGGCGATCAGCGCCAGGGTGATCACGCCCATCGTCTTCTGTGCGTCGTTGGTGCCGTGGGCCAGGGCCAGCAGGCCGCCGGAGATGACCTGGCCATAGCGGAAGCCGCGTGCAACCGGGCCGGGCCGCTGCCGCCCCGCCACCCGGTAGACGATGCCGATGCTGAGCCCGGCGACCACGAAGGCGACGAGCGGGGCGATCACCGCCGGGATCAGCACTTTGCCCACCAGCCCTTCGGCGAGCACAGCATCGACACCCGCCGCCGCCACCGCCGAGCCGACCACGCCGCCGATCAGCGCGTGGGACGAGCTGGAGGGCAACCCGAACCACCAGGTGATGAGGTTCCAGGCGATCGCGCCGATCAGCCCGGCGAAGACGATCGTCGGCGTGATCACGGCGGCGTCGACGACGTCGTTGGCAACCGTCGCGGCAACCGAGATCGAGATGAAGGCACCGACGAAGTTGAGCAGCGAGGCGAACCCGATCGCCACCTGCGGCCGGGCCGCGCCGGTCGAGATCGAGGTCGCGACCACGTTCGCCGTGTCATGAAACCCGTTGGTGAAGTCGAAGGCCAGTGCCGTGCCAACGACGATCACCATGATGACGTCGGAACTCACTGGTGACGATCTGAGGCAGTCACGAATTTTTAATTACGATGCCCTCGAGTATCTGCGCCGCGGTCTCGGTCGCGTCGATCGAGTTCTCGAGCACGGCGAACATGTCCTTCCAGCGAATCACGACCATCGGGTCAATCCCGTTCGAGAACAACGAGGCGACCGCGTCGCGAGAGATCCGGTCACCCTCGTTCTCGAGCCGGTGGATCTCGATCCAGTACCGATCCAGGCCCTTCAGCTCGCGCAGGTGCTCCAACCCGGCGGAGAGCTGCTCGCAGGCGGCCACCAGCACTTTGGTCAGCGCCTGCGCCTGCGCCATCGGCGCTTCGATCTGGTAGAGGCCGAGCAGGTCGGCTGCTTCCTCGGTGAAATCGACGATGTCGTCCATCTGGGTCGCCAGGCGATAGATGTCCTCGCGGTCGATCGGCGTCACGAACGTGGAATTCAGCCGCTTGATGATGTCGTGGGTGATCCGGTCGCCCTCCTGCTCGGCCTTGAGGATCTCCCGCGACAGGTCGGTTTCATCGGGCCAGACGCCCATCATCTCGTCGAGCAGGTGGGCGGCGTGAACGGTGTTCTTGCCGGCCTCGATGAAGAGATCGAAGAAGGCGCTGTCACGCGGTAGAAGGGAGAGGCGGACCACGCGCCAATCCTAGTGATCGTGCCAGTCTCGGCCGTGCCCCATATCGAGCTCAGCCGGGCGCCGCGGCAAGATGCTCGGCGGCGCGGACGCTGTGGCGCTCGCGCAGCTCCTCCTGCACGCTCCGGCGTTCCCCCGGGGGCGCCGCGAGCCGCGTCCAGGCGCCATCGGCGCCGAGCTCCCAGGCGTTGGCGTTCTCGGCAAAGCAGCGCTCGAGCACGTCGAGCAGCTCCGCCCGCAGATCCTCGTCTTCGATCGGAGCGACCAGCTCGACCCGACTGTCGAGGTTACGCGGCATCAGGTCCGCCGAGCCGGTCAGGACCCGGGTCTCCTCGCCGCGGCGGAAGGCGTAGATCCGCGAGTGCTCGAGGAAACGGCCGACGATCGAGACAACGCGGATGTTGTCCGAGACCTCCGGCACCCCCGGCCGCAGGCAGCAGACGCCGCGCACGTTGAGGTCAACCCTTACCCCCGCCCGCGAGGCCTCGTACAGCGCCTGGATGCAGCGGGCGTCGACCAGCGCGTTCATCTTCAACGCGATCCGCGCCTCCTCGCCGGCGCGGTGTGCCTCGACGGTGGTCTCGATCTCGCCGAGAATGCGATCGCGCATCGTGGTCGGCGAGACCAGCAGCTTGCGGTACCCGGCGGGGCGCCCGTAGCCGGTGAGGAAGTTGAACATCTCGGCTACGTCGGCGCCGATCTCGGGATCGGCGGTGAAGAGGCCGAGGTCGGTGTAGAGGCGAGCCGTCGTCGGGTTGTAGTTGCCGGTGCCGATGTGGACGTACTCGCGCACCCGGTCGCCCTCGCGGCGGGCGACCAGGATCGCCTTGACGTGGGTCTTCAGCCCCGGGATGCCGTAGACGACGTGGACGCCGGCCTCCTCCAGCGACTTCGCCCAGTGGATGTTGGCCTCCTCGTCGAAACGGGCTTTCAGCTCGACCATGCAGACCGCCTGCTTGCCCCGTTCTGAGGCGCGGATCAAAGCCGGCACCAGCGGCGAGTCATCGCTGGTCCGATACACCGTCTGCTTGATCGCCAGCACGTCGGGGTCGGCGACGGCCTGCTCGACGAAACGCTCGACCGAGCTGGCGAAGGAGTCGTAGGGATGGTGGACGAGGATGTCGCCCTGGCGGATCGCGGCGAAGATGTCGACCGGGTCCCCGTCCTCCCCCTGCAGGCGCGGCTGGGTCACCGGCGACCAGGGCTCGTAGCGCAGCTCCGGGTGGCTGCCGGAGGCGTCGACGACGTCGCCGAGGTCGGCCAAGTCGATCAGTCCGTCGACGTCGTAGACCTCGCGGTCTTCGAGCCGCAGAGCGTCGATCAGCTGGCCGCGCAGCTTCGCGTTCATCCCCGCCGCCACCTCGAGCCGCACGACCTCGCCGAAGCGGCGGCGGCGGAGCTCGTCCTGGACGGCCTGCAGCAGGTCGTCGGCCTCGTCTGAGATCGTGAAGTCGGCGTCGCGGGTGACCCGGAAGTAGCCGTGGTCGACAACCTCGGCACCGGGGAAAAGCGCGTCGAGGTTTGCCGCGATCGCCTCCTCCAACGGCACGAAAACCTCGTTTCGCTCGCCCACCCGCAGGAAACGACCGAGCAGCTCCTTCGGCACCTTGACCCGGGCGATGATCTCGGTGCCGCTGTCGGGGTCGCGGAGCAGCACGCCGAGGCTGAGCGAGAGGTTGGAGATGTACGGGAAGGGCCGGCCGAGGCCGACGACGAGCGGGGTCAGCGCCGGGAAGACCTGCTCATGAAAGCGGGTGTCGATTTCGCGGCGCTCCTGCTCGCTCGCAGTCTCCAGCGAGACGATGCGGACCCCCTGCCCCTCCAGCGCTGGGCGCAGCGTCCCGTTGAAGCAGCTGTGCAGGCGGGTGTCCAGCTCAAGCACGCGCGGTTGGATCGCGTCGATCTGCTCTTTGGAGGCGAGGCCGTCAGGCCCGCGGGCGTCGATCCCGGCGTCGAGCTGGTCGAAGAGCCCGGCGACCCGGACCATGAAGAACTCGTCCAGGTTGGAGGCGTAGATCGCGCAGAACCTGACCCGCTCCAGCAGCGGAACCTCGGGATCCTCGGCCAGTTCCAGAACCCGTTGGTTGAAGTCGAGCCAGGAAAGCTCGCGGTTGAAATAGAGAGCGGGATCGTCGATCGGGCAATCGTACTGCCGCACCTTCGCCCGTCCCCTCCGCCTCAGGCAGCCCGGGATGAAGCTTGCCGGGCGGCCGCGGACTCGGCCAGCGTCCGCCGGTAGCCGCTGGCGAGCTGCTCCAGTGCCCGCTCCCAGGTGCGCGAGCGAGCGACGGCGACGGCCGCCGCGCCGAGACGTTGCCGCAGCGCCGGCGAGGAGGCGAGCTGCAGCACCGCGCCGGCGAGGTGGTCGGCGTCGGGGCGGCAGAGGATTCCGGTGTGGCGGTTCTCGATCAGCGCCGCCGGACCACCCTCGCCGATCGCGACGACCGGCAGGCCGCTGGCGCCGGCCTCGATCACGACCTGGCCGTAGGTGTCGGTGCGGGAGCAGAAGAGGAAGATGTCGGCGCTGGCGTAGGCGCGGGCGAGCTCCTCGCCCTCGAGCCAGCCGAGGAAGGTCGCGTGCTCGCCGAGCCGATCCCGCAGCCCGGCCTCCTCGGGGCCGCCGCCGGCCAGCAGCAGGTGCAGGCGCGGCTCGGCACGACGCGCCCGCAGGAAGCTCTCGGCGAGCAGGTCCACCCCCTTCTCGCTGGTCAACCGGCCTGCGTAGAGAACCCGCAGCTCGCCGGGGAAGGCGCTCGGGGCGGCCTTCTCCGGTCCGAACCGCGAGACGTCGACGCCGCGCTCCCAGCGATCGATCCGATCCTCGGCGGCGCCGAGGGAGAGCAGCGAGCGGTCCGCCGCCGGGCTTGGCGAGAGGACCCGCGAGGGGGCGGTATAGAAGGCGCCGAGCGCTGCCCGCGAGATCACTTCGAGACCGTCGTCGCCGCTTCGCAGCCCGGCATAGACGGAGAGCTCGGTGTGGTAGCTGGCGAGGAGCGGCGTCCCGGAGACGCGGCTCAAGAGCGAGGCGGCGACGCCGGCGGGCCCGGGAGCGGTGACGTGGACGAGGTCGTAGCGTCCCTCGGCGAGGGTCTCGGCCAGGTCGGGCAGGCCGGGGACACCCAGGGTCATCCCCTCGTAAAAGGGGACGCGCAACGACGTCGCGGCGGGCAGGCGGCGGTCGACTCCCGGATCGGTGCCGACCACCTCGACCTCGAAGCCCGGCACACCGCGCTCGCGGATCTCCTCGATCGTGTGGGTGACCCCGTGCATGGCCTCGATCCCGTCGGCGATCAGGGCGACCCGGGGCCGCTCACCGGCGCGCCCGCCCAGCTTCGCCTTCTCGGCGCCGAGGAAGACGGTGGGCGGCGCATATGGGATCGCCGGCAGCAGCGCCTCGAAGAGGCCGCCGATCGCCGCCGGCACCTCGCCCCTGGAGACGGCCGCGGTTCCGGCGTCGACCGCGACGCGCAGGCGGCGGTCGTGGACCCGGCGGGCACGGCGATAGAGATCGGCGTGGGAGAAGTCCTCGGACTGCAGGTAGGCGATCAGCTCGCGCCCCCGCATCTCGATCCCGATCGAGCCCAGCCAGGAGTCGAGCAGGGCGCGAGCGTCGTCCGGCCCGATGTCGGCGGCGATCGCCCCTTCTCGGGCGCTGCCCTGTCCGACCACCCTCTGGGCGATCTTGAGCACAGCGGCAGGATCGGGGACGGAGTCGCCGGCCGCCGTCGCATCGAGCGCCAGCGCACGGGTCGCCAGCGCCATCGCGGCATGGGCCCATTTGGCGGCGCTCCCCTGTTCGCCGCCGGCCTCGGCTTCGCCGCGTCGCAGCCGCTGCAAAAGCTCTTCCGGCGTGGACGAGGTCGCCACCTCGGTGAAGGTGCGGCCGATATCCACGCCGGCGTGGTCGTCGGAGCCGCCGATCCCGGTGCTGCCGTGGGTCTCGACATAGATGACGGCGGGCATGTTCAGCTCCGCGGCGCGCGAGCCGTTGCGCACCTCCCAGATCGGGAAGAGCTCGGCGAGACAGCGGCGATGGCGCCGGATGAGCGGCGCCGCGACGTTGTAGAAGGGGTGCGCCAGAGC
Organism: uncultured Solirubrobacterales bacterium; assembly: GCA_963770315.1. Classification (GTDB taxonomy): domain Bacteria; phylum Actinomycetota; class Thermoleophilia; order Solirubrobacterales; family 70-9; genus VRUE01. Next base: position 521,553 of record CAVYPC010000002.1, on the reverse strand, counting down.
GCAGGCGATCTCGTTTTCGTGAAGGTACGCGGCGCAGGCCTCTACATCGCCGGCGTACTCCTGCAGCCACTCGTGGTCTCCGGGAGTGATCCCGTAACAGAGGATGTGCACCGCCTGGGGCTCGCCGGCGAAGCGGGCGGTCAGCTCCTCGGAGACGAAGCAGTCGGGACGGTCGGCCAGCTCCAGGCAGCCGTCAATCGTGTCGTGGTCGGTGATCGTGACGAAGTCCATCCCCCGGCGCTTCGCCAGCTCGTAGACCTCCTCTGGCGGCGTCGCGCACTCGGGCAGCCCGAGCGAGCGCTGGACCCCGAGCCGCGAGAGCTGCGAGGCGGTGGAATGGCAGTGCAGGTCAATACGGGAAGTCATCGGTGCCTTCCTCTCTCTCTATCCTTCAGGTCGCCTCCAGATTCGCCCCTGAGCAGGGAAAAAGTGTGACTATCCAGTGAATCTGTCGAGTGCGGCCCAAGTGCCTCGCTCGAGCTCCTCGCGCCAGAGCTCCGTGAAGCGCTGGAAGAGCAGCTCGCGGCGGGTGCGCAGCAGGTCGCAGAGCGACTCGATGTCCTCGGCCCGCGGCAGCATCACGTCGCAGTCATGGATGTCGCCGAGCACGCCCTGCAGCTCCTTGGCGGCATCGCGGGCCAGCTTCGCCTCGGGGCCGAAGCACGGACCGGCGATCTCCAGCACATAACGCAGCCGCTTGGCAGCGATGCGCATGTCGTGCTGGGCGCTGGCGGCTGAGGGCTCGAGCGCCGCCGGGGCAAGGGACCGCAGCTCGTCCAGCCTGGTTCGAACGATCCGCGCCGCGTTGGGACGCAGCGGGGCCGCCGGGTCGAGGCCCTCCACACGGCGTGGCTTCATCCTTTCGCCGCCTTCGTCAGCTTGCGCAGGCGCCGCTGCAGCTTCTTCAACCGCTTCGGCGCGACGTACGGAGCAAGCTCGTCGTTCATCTCCCGCTGCTCATGGCGGAGGCGCTTGATCAATGCCGCGAGCGCGTCACGGTCGCCGGCTGGCGCCTCCTCCGCGAATCGCTCGAGGAACTCGATCGAGACGTCGCGGTCGCGGCGTTCGCCGAGCTCGTCGGACAGCGCCTTTACCCGCTTCAGCGCCTTACGGTGTCGCTTGGCCGGGAAGCACGGCTCGAAGACCTCGAGCGCCGCGCGCAGCCGCCGGGTCGCCACCCGCATGTCATGCACGTGCTCGATCTCGCCGATGTCGAGCACGCCATCCGAATGGGCGAATACCTCCGCGGCCCGAACCTCGACCACCCGCGCCGCGGCACGCGAGAACGACTCATCGCAATCGAACCCGGGAACCTCTCGCGCTCGCGCCACGCGCGCAGGCTAGAGCAGCCGCCTCGATATATCCAGGCGGGCCTACGCGGCGAGGCGGGCGGGCGAGGAGCCGTTGGAGTTGCCGTTGAGCAGGTCGAGGATGACCCCCTCGCGCAACCCTCCCTTGCCGATCTGCAGCGGTTGCCCGAGCAGCTCGGAGAGCTTCTCCAGCAGCAGCACGCCGGTCGCGAGGATGCGGACCCGTTCCGGGTCGAGCTCGAAGCGCCGCGCGACGTCGGCGGCGGGGTCGCTGCACAGGACGCGTATCCCCCGCTCCAGCGTCTCGTACTCCAGCACCGCACCGACCAGGCGGCGCAGCGAGGTGGCGCTGCCCCCCACCGCGACGGCCTGCGCGGGCTGCTCGATCTTGACCCCGGCGAAGATGTCGTCGATCCGATCGCGGATCTTGCGGATCTCCGCCGCCGAGGGCGGATCGGAGGCGATCAGCTCGTCGGCGAGCACGCCGGAGCCAACCCGCCAGGAGCGAACCTCCTGCACACCGCCCGGCACGGTGCCGAGGATGATCTCGGTCGAGCCGCCGCCGACGTCGACGACGCCGACCCTGCCGGGGACCGGGTGGCCAAGGGTCTTGGTGGCGCCGATGAAAGAGAGCCTGCCCTCCTCCTCGTCGCTGAGAATCTCGACCGGCACCCCGGACCGCTCGCCGATCGCCAGCGCCACGGCCTCGCCGTTGCTCGCTTCCCGGATCGCGGCGGTCGCCACCGAGCGGATCGTCTCCGCGCCCAGCTCGCGGGCGAGGCGGACCTGCGTGGCGACGACCTCGGCTACTTCGCGGGCCTTCTCTGTCGGAATCTCCCGTTCGGCGTCGAGGGCCTTGTTGATCCGCGTGTAGGCCCGCTGCTCCATCACCTTCTTCAGCTGCCCGTCGACCGGCTCGGCAACGAGCACCCGCGTGGTGTTGGACCCGATATCGATAGCGGCGCAGAGCATCCCGGACTCGTTGGTCATGTTCCCAGAAGCTTCGGATCTCAACCCCGTACGGAAAGCCGGAACTTGGACGCTTTTCGGGGACGAGCTCCGCCCCTACACGTTCGGGTGAGAGGCGTCCTCGAACTCTTTGAAGAGCCCGGTGACCACGAAGGCGACCTGCTCGCCGATGTCGACCGCGTTGTCGGCGATCCGCTCGATCGCCCGCGCGGCCAGCAGCATCGTCATCGCCCACTCGCGACGGTCGGGATCGTCGCCGATCTCCAGCGCTAGGCCGAAGCACTCGCGGTTGAGATTGTCGACCAGGTCGTCCTGGCAGACCAGGTCGCGCGCCATCTCGACGTTGCGTTCCTCGAAGGCCCGCTTCGATTGGCTGGTCAGGGTGCGGGTCTGCCGGCCCATCGCCAGGATCAGCCTCACCATCTCCTCGTCGGCCGGAGGCTCATTGCCGGTCAACGGGATCATCTTGCAGATGTTCACGCACTGGTCGCCCATCCGCTCGACGTTCTTCAGCACGTGCAGCAGCGCCGAGATCAGCCGCAGGTCGGTCGCCACCGGCGACTGGGTGGCGAGCAGCGTGATCAGGCTCTGGTGCACCTCCAGATAACGCCCGTCGATCCGATCGTCGTCGGCGATCACCAGCTGCGCCAGCTCGACGTCCTGGTGCTCGATCGCCTCCATCGTGCGGTCGAGGGAGCCGTTGACGAGGTCGAGGCCGCCGAGGCCGCTCGCCTCCAGGCGCTCCAGCTCCTCCTGGTACTGGCTGCGCGTCTCCAGGGCCATCAGCCGAACTTCCCGGTGACGTACTGCTCGGTCCGTTCGTCCTTGGGATTGGTGAAGACCTCGTCGGTGGGACCGACCTCGACCAGCTCGCCACCGAGCATGAACACGGTCGTGTCGGCGACGCGGGCGGCCTGCTGCATGTTGTGGGTGACGATGACGATCGTCACCCGCTCCTTCAGCTCGCCGATCAGCTCCTCGATCCTCAGCGTCGCCAACGGATCGAGCGCCGAGCAGGGCTCGTCCATCAGCAGCACCTCGGGATCGACCGCCAGGGCCCTGGCGATGCAGAGGCGCTGCTGCTGACCCCCCGACAGCCCCACCCCGGGACCCTTGAGCCGGTCCTTGACCTCGTCCCAGAGGCCGGCCCCGACCAGGGCCTCGTGGCCACGTTCGTCGAGCTCGCTGCGCGAGGCGCCGGTCAGGCGCAGGCCGGCCGTGACGTTGTCGAGCACCGACATCGTCGGGAACGGATTCGGTTTCTGGAAGACCATCCCGACCGAGCGCCGCACCGCGACGATGTCGATTCGAGGGTCGTAGAGGTCGAGACCGTCGAGCAGCACCTTGCCCTCGCTGCGGGCCCCCTCGATCTCCTCGTGCATGCGGTTGATGCAGCGCACCATGGTCGACTTGCCGCAGCCGGAGGGACCGATGATCGCCGTCACCTTGGCCGAGTCGAAGCCGAGGCTGACGTCACGCACCGCGTGATTGGAGCCGTAGTAAGCGTCGAGGCCCTGCAGCTCGACGTTGCCGATCTCACGGATCCGCTTCGCGGGCTTTGCCGTCGCTTCGCCGGCCACCGAGACGAGCGGGCGCGAGTGGCCTGGGGCCTGGGGATTTGCCTGCGGTTCTGGGTTCTGCTCGGTCATGGTCTGGCTCTCGGTCGGGTCTCTGCTGTCCATCCTAGGACTCCTCGGCTGGGGGGTCGAGCGCTCGGGGGTCAGGCCCCCATGCGCTTGCGGGAACGGGCGTAGAAGGCACGGGCGACGATGTTGAGGACGAGCACGAAGGCGATCAGGATCAGGGCCGCGGCCCAGGCCTGGGTATGGGCCTCGGGGCTGGGCGACTCCGAGGACTGGAAGATGAAGACCGGGATCGAGGCGAGCGCTTCGCTCGGTTCGGTGAGCACGCCCTGGCCGAAGATCGAGCAGGTCAGGATCAGCGGCGCCGTCTCCCCCGCCACGCGCGCCACGGCAAGCAGGGCGCCGGTGAGCAGGCCGCCGGCCGCCGTCGGCAGGGTTACGCGCACCAGGGTTCGCCAGCGGGCGATGCCAAGCGCGTAGGCGGCCTCCTTGAGGGCGCCGGGAACGAGGGTCAGCACCTCCTGCGCGGTGCGGGCGACGATCGGCAGCATGATGATCGCCAACGCCACCGAGCCGGCGTAGCCGCTCTGCCGATTGCCGGCGACCATCAGGCCGTAGACGAAGATGCCGGTGATGATCGTCGGCACCCCGTTGAGCAGGTCGAGCACGAAGCGGATGGCGTGACCGATCCGGTCGGGGGCGAACTCGGTGGTATAGATCGCGACCAGCATTCCCACCGGAATCGCCATCAGCGCGGCGATCGCGACGATGATCAAGGTGCCGACGATCGCGTTGGAGATGCCCCCGCTCGTATCTCCGAAGAGGCCCATCGGGGTGGTGAGGAAATGGAGGCTGAGGGCCCCGATTCCCTTGGAGAGCACCGAGCCGACGACGATCAGCAGCACGGCGACCGCGAGCAGGGCGGCGATCGTCGAGGAGACGCCGACGAGCCGGTTGGCGCGGTTTCGCCGCTTCAGGTTGCCGCGATCGAGCAGCAACGCGTGGCTCTCGGCGCCGTTCACAGCGCCTCCGCCTCGGTCGGGGTGACGTCGACGTCCCTCAGCGTGCCGCGCTGAACGATCATGCGGGCGACGACGTTGACGATCACCGCGAACACCAGCAGGATCAGGCCGAGATAGGCCAGCGACGGCTTTTGCAGCGCCCCCGGCGCACCCTGGAACTGGGCCGCTATCTGGGCCGCCATCGTGCTGCCGGTGTGGAAGAGGGAGATATTGATCCCGGTCGCGCCGCCGATCACCTGCGCGACCGCGATCGCCTCGCCGATCGCGCGGCCGAGGCCGAGGATGGTCGCGCCGACGATCCCAGCGCGGGAATAGGGCAGCACGACCTGCCTGATCATCTCCCAGCGAGTCGCACCCAGCGCGTAGGAGCCCTCCTTGAGATCGCCCGGCACCGTCTCGAAGACCTCGCGGGTGACGCTGGTGATGATCGGCGTGGTCATGATCGTCAGGATCAGGGCGGCGGTCAGGTAACCGAAGGCCGAGGGATCGCCGCTGAAGATCGGCAGGAAGCCGAGCGTGCTCTTCAGCGCCGGCTCGACCGTGTCGTGCATGAAGGGCCCGAGGACGAGGATCCCCCAGAGGCCGAGGATGACGCTGGGAATCGCGGCGAGCATGTCGACCAGCGTCGCCACCGGCCGCCGCACCCGGCTCGGCGCCAGCTCGGTCAGGTAGATCGAGATCGCGATCGAGAGCGGCGCCGCAAACAGCAGCGCGATCGCCGAGGTGACGACCGTCCCGTAGATGAAGGGGGCGGCCCCAAAGCGTTCGGTGACCGGGTTCCAGTCGTTGGTGGTGACGAAGCCCAGACCGAACTCGGTGATCGCCGGCCAGGCGAGGTGGATCACCTCATAGGCGATCCCGGCGATGACGGCAACCGCAACCGCTGCCGCGAGGCCGGAGAGGCCTCGCAGCAGCGGGTCGCCGATTCGATCGGCACGGTTGCGCCGGGCCCGCAGAACAGGGTTCTCGAGGGCGCCGGCCTCCATCTCAACCGCTGATCTTGGCGATCGCCTTCTTGCCGGCGGCGACGACCTGCTTCGGCAGCGGGGCGAAGTCGAGGTCGGGGCCGAATTCCTGGCCGGGGCCGATCGCGTAGGTGATGAACTTCTTCAGCGCATCCGCCTTTTCGCTTTCGAGCGGCACGATCACGTAGGTGTAGGTCGAGATCGGGTAGGCGTCCTTGGCCGAACCGGGCAGATTGGCGAGCGAGATTTCGTTGTTCGGCCCGATCTTGCTGACCGCGTCGGCGGCCGCTTCCACGCTTTCGACGCCAGGTTCCGGGAAGTTCCCGGCCAGGTTCTCGACCAGCGGCATGTTGAGTTCGTTGGACAGCGCGTAGGCGAGCCCGACGTAGCCGATCGCGCCGTCGGTCTGCGAGATCGCGGCAGCGACGCCATCGTTCTTTTCGGCGCCGACCCCGGTCGGGAACTTGACCGTGGTCGAGGTACCCACCTGCGACTTGAACTCGGGGCTGACCGCCGAGAGATAGTTGGTGAAGGCGTAGGTGTCGCCGCTGCCGTCGCTGCGGTAGACGGGCGTGATCTTCGTGCTCGGCAAGTTGACGCCCGGGTTGAGTTTGGCGATCACCGGGTCGTCCCACTGGGTGATGGTGCCGAGGTAGATGCGGGAGAGGATTTCGCCATCCACTTTCAGGTTGTCGGGCACCCCACTGACGTTGTAGGCGGGCACGGTGCCGCTCAGCGCCCAGGGAATCTGCTCGACTCCGTCGGCTTCTTCGAACTGTTCCGGGGTCAAGGGCGCATCGGAGGCGCCGAAGTCGACCGAGCGGGAGGTGATCTGGTCGATCCCGCCGCCGCTGCCGATCGCGCCATAGGTGACCGTTTCTTCGCTCTTGCTGGCGTAGTCGGACTGCCATTTGGACATCAGCGGGGCAACCAGCGTGCTGCCGGCGCCAACCAATGGCGAGGTGGACGAACCACTGCTGTCCGAGGACGAGCTGCCGCAGGCGGTGACGCCGATCGCCAGAGCCAACGCCATCGCGACACCGAGAAGTCTCCTGGTCACGCGTTTCTCCTTAGTTCGAGAGGGATACGAGGCCACACTCTCAGCGGCCCGCTGACAGCTTGTTGCCTGCCTGTATCGAAGATGTAAAAAAGATGTAAAGCGGGAAACGGGCCGGTCAGGCGGCGGTGAAGGCGTCCCGAACCGGCGCCGGATCGACATCCGTCCTGCGCTCTGCCGGCGCGGCGACAGCCCCACCCGCCGGCTCGGGGTCGAAGCGATAGCCGACGCCGAAGTGGGTGTGGATATAGCTCCAACCCGGCGAGAGCTTCTCCAGCTTCTGGCGCAGCTTGCGGATGAAGACGTCGACCGATCGATCCCCGTGCGCCATCGCGTAACCCCAGACGCGCTGGTAGATCGCCTCGCGCTCGAGCACCTGCCCGGGAGCGTCGGCGAGAAGCTGCAGGAGCTCGAACTCGCGCCGGGTCAGGTCGAGGCTGACGTCGCCGACGAAAGCCTGGAAGCGGTCGGAGCGAATCGCAAGCTCGCCGGCGAGGACCGGGCCCGCTTCGACTTGCGGACGAGCGCGGCGGCGGCGGCGGGAGACCGCTTCGAGCCTGGCGATCGCCTCTTCGGGGTGACATGGCTTGGTGATCCAGTCGTCGACCCCGAGACGCAGGCCGCGCACCCGCTGCGCCACGGTCGAGCGACCGGTGCAGACGACCACGCCGAGGTCGGGAAGCATCCCGCAGACCCGCTCCAGATATTCCCAGGCGTCTTCGCCGAGGACGGCGGGGTCGACCAGCAGCGCGTTCAGCTTCATCGCCACCAGCTCCTCCGGCGGGATAGCGCCCCCCAGCGTGCGTTGCTGCCAGCCGGCGACTTCGGTGCGCTTCGCCAGCACGGTCACGAAACCGCTGTCGTTGTCGATAACCGCGAGCCTGATGGTCTGCTGTGAGTTCACGTTTGCGGCACCGCTGGCCGACGAGCACGTCCGGTCAAGAATCTGCCCATACCCGTCGTACAGCGCGATTGTATGCACACCGACCGTCGGACCGCCTGGCGAAATCCCTGCTTTCACAGGAATTTCACAAGACGAAACGCCTAATTTGCGGGAACCGCCAGGAAAAGACCGGGCCGCCGGCCGGCGGCCGCCTCCAGAAAGAGCAAGCGGCCCAGGGCAGGTGGGCCGCTTGCGACGAGAGAGGAGTCTCGTGAGGACTTCATCCTGCCCCCTCCGCCGGGGCCTCGGGTGAACATCCCGATAAACCTTGGATAAGACTGACTAAAAGGTCGCCGGCCTGAGCCCAGTGGCGATGATCAAGAGGATCGCGGCACCGGCGGCATAGCGGTAATAGACGAACGGGGCATAGGAGGACGTGCGCAGGAGGCGGAGCAGGAAGGCGATCGCCAGGTAGCCGGATACCGCCGCGGCGACGGTGCCGACGATCATCGGCCCGGCGACGCCGCTGGGCAGGCCTTCGTGGATCGCGCTCGCCGCCTTGAACACGGTGGCGCCGGCGACGATCGGGATCAAGAGCAGGAAGGAGAAGCGCGCGGCCGCGTCGCGGTCGAGGCCCAGGTAGCGAGCCGCCGTGATCGTGATCCCGGCGCGCGAGGTTCCCGGGGCGAGCGCCAGAACCTGAGCGAGGCCGATGTACCAGCCGTCCTTGATCGTCGACTGTTCTAGCGACTTGCGCTGGGGCAGTTTGTCGGCGTAGAGCAGCAGCGCGCCGAAGACGATCAGCTGGATCGCGATCATCCACGGCTCGCCGAGGTGGTCTTCGATGAAACCCGAGGCGAGCCCACCGGCGATCACCGCCGGGACCGTGCCCACCGCGATCGCCACGGCGAGCCGCTGGTCGGGGGTCTCGATCGCCCGTGCTCGGGCCGCCACCAGGAAGCTGCGAACGAGCTGCACGACCTCGTGGCGAAAATAAGCGATCGCCGCGACGAGGGTTCCCGCGTGGAGCGCCACGTCGAAGGTCTTGTTGAAATGGGGGTGGTCGATCAGGAACGTGTAGTCCTGCAGCCAGGGGACGATGATCAGGTGACCCGAGGAGGAGATCGGCAGGAACTCGGTGAGCCCCTGGACGATCCCCAGCAGCAGAGCCTCTAACTCAGACATGGCGGCGCATCCTAGGGAATGAGCCGGGGGTCCCCCTGTGGGAACCCGCGACGGTCGCTCGGCCAGAGCTCATACGTCGCCGGCTCACAAGTTCCCACAGGAGGACCCCCGGCTCATTCGGTAGATTGCCAACTTGATGAGTTCTCGTCGTAAGCAGATAGTTGCCGCGCTCTTTGCGGCGCTCACGATGCTGCTGGTCGCGACCCCCATGGCTTTCGCCGAGAACGGGGTCGGGCTCGCCGGCCCCACCACCGATAAGACGGTGACCTTCTTCTGCTTTGGCGTGATCGCCTTCTTCGCGATCCTGGTGATCGTCTTGTCGCTGGTCCAGGGACGCCTCGAGAAGCGCAAGGAAATGCGCCGCGCCGACCTCGAGCGCTACTCCTGACCGCGGCTTCAGTCGAGCCTGAAGCCGCTTAGCAGGCGTTTCTCGGTCTCGCCCTCGATCTTGGCGGCGACTTCGACCCGCCCGTCCAGCGGGGTGCCGCGGATCTTGGTGGCAAGCAGGTCGTCGACCTGGAAGATGCCGGCCGAGTTGTTGAGCTCGATCTCGATCCGCACCGGCCGCTCCTCTCCCGCCTCGATCCGCACCTCGTCGACCGCCGCGGCGGAGATCGAGTGGATCCCCTCCTGCCCCGCCTCGAGCGGGATCCGGGTGCGACCCTGGGCCATGTCGAGCGCGTCGGCGACGCGAACCACGCCGGCCTCGAGCGTGTAGGGCTCACCGCGCCGCCGGTGGCCGATGATCGCGTGCAGGATCTCGGCGGCGACGATCGTCCGCTTGGGCTCGCGGTAAACGCCGGTGAGCAGCCGTTCCAGGGCTCCGTTTGCGAGGAAGAGGCTGTAGGCCTCGTGGTCGGCACGGTGGATCGACATGCCGACGTCGTGCAGGAGGGCACCGCCGGCCACGACCACCTCGGCGTCGCGCGCCGACATCCCGTGGTCGGCGACGACGGCCGGCTCCACTCCGGCCTTGACCAGGAGCCGCAGCAGGCGCAGCGAGATGTTGAGGACGATCTGGGTGTGGACCCAGGAGTGATCCGACATCCCCAGCCGTTCGGCGTGGACCTGGGCCATGTACCACCAGGCGCGCACCTGCTCGTCGCCGTTGACCGCATCCAAGAAGCTCTCCAGCTTCCGATTCCCCCGCGTCGGCGCCCTGACCCTCGCCTCGGCTATCGCCTCCTCAGGAGGCTTCCTGGTGGGGCCTCCCGGGTCCGGCGCCGGAACAGCGTCGTCGTTCATGGCAGCAATCGTAGGACGAGGTGCGGGCGTCCCCCTGCCGGAACCCGCGTCGAAACCCCAGCTAAGGGTCCCAGCCCCGCCGGCTCACAAGTTCCCGCAGGGGGACGCCCGCACCTCGTCCTCGGAAGCTCCCTGCACTCCGCCAGCTTGCTCGGAGGACCCGGGGGTTCCCCCGCCGGGAACTTGTGAGCCGGCGGGGCAAGGGCCCTAGGGACAGCGACCGTCGCGGGTTCCAGGCGGGGGGACCCCCGGGTCCTTCCAGCTTGGTGGTGGTTTGCTCAGCCGCAAACAGGCCAGGGGCTGGAGCCCGACTGGGCGTAGAGGAGAGCCGCGCGGTAGTCCTGCTCCTGTTCGGAGGCTGCTGCCGGGTCGCCGGAGCCGCCGACCGATTCCCAGGTGCCGTAGTCGAACTGGTACTTGCCGCGATAGCTGCCGTCGGAGGAGACCGCCGTCGGGTCGCCGCCGGACTCGCAGGCGCCGATCGCGTCGAGGGTTGCCTGCGAGACGCCGCCGGGCAGGCTCGCGAAGGCTTCGCGGTGCTGTCTGCGCAGCCTCGCCCGGTCGGCGAGGCGGATCCGGTGGATGCTCTCGCGGATCGCCCGGTGGAAGCTCTCGACCGGCCCGGTCAGCGCCGCGACCTCGACCGGCTTCGCACTGGCGAGGCCGATCCGCCGTGGGCCGTCGCCGCCGCCGGGGGCGGCGATGGCGACCGCCGGGACGACAAGGGCGATCAGGAGGACGGGAATGGAATATGTGCGTTTTGTAAGCAAGCGCGGAACCGTGGCGAGGTTCCAAGGGCCAAAAGGTGATCGCGCTCACAGAGCTCACGGAGTGCGTGCCGATATGCACAAATTCAGGCGTGAATCCTCGATTTCCGAATCCGCCGCTGAACGCGATCCTGCGCTCCAACCGCGATGATCCCCGCATCGCCAACCAGCCCCCCACCACGCGTCTGCTCCTTGCCTGTCCCGATCGGCCGGGCCTGATCGCCGCAGTCAGCGGCTTCCTCGCCGACGCCGGCCGCAACATCGTCGACGCCGACCAGCACTCGAGTCGCGAGGATCGGTTCTTCATGCGGATGGCCTTCGATCCCGCGCCGGAGGACGAGCGGGAGGCGCTCTACCGGCGCTTCGCGGAGGAGCTGGCCGGGCCGATGCGGATGGATCACCATTTCGCCGAGTCGACCGAGCGCAAGCGGGTGGCGATCATGGTCTCGCGCGAAGACCACTGCCTCTCGGACCTGCTCTGGCGCTGGCGCAGCGGCGAGCTTGGCGCCGAAGTCGTCGCCGTCGTCTCCAACCACCCCGACCATGCCGACCAGGTCGCCGCGCTGGGCCTCCCCTACCACCACGTGCCGATCGGCGGTGACGGCAGGGAGGCGGCAGAGGCCCGGGTGCTGGAGCTGCTCGGCGGCCAGATCGACCTGCTCGTCCTCGCCCGTTACATGCAGATCCTCTCGCCAGACTTCCTGCGCGGCGTCGGCGCCCCGGCGATCAACATCCACCACAGCTTCCTTCCCGCCTTCGTCGGCGCCGACCCCTACGCCCGCGCCCACGAGCGCGGCGTCAAGCTGATCGGCGCCACCGCCCACTACGTCACCGCGGAGCTCGACGCGGGGCCGATCATCGATCAGGACGTGACCCGGGTGAGCCACCGCGACGAGGTCGACGACCTGATGAGGATCGGGCGCGACATCGAGCGCCTCGTCCTCGCCCGCGCCGTGATGGCGCACCTGGACGACCGCGTGCTGCTCGACGGCGCCCGAACCATCGTCTTCTGAAGCTTTCCGGGCGCGTGCCGAGACGATGCACTAGGGTGCGATCAGATGGAGCAGGCTACGGTTCCAGACCCGCTCACAGCATCGTCGGCGTCTTTCCCACCCGGGACCCGAATGCCCGCGCTCCTTCAGGTTGGAAGCTACCTGTGGAACCCGATCGCGTTCCCAATCCGCTCCCAGCGCCGCTACGGCAACATCTTCACCGTCTCCTTTCCGCTCTACAGGCGGCTCGTCTACATCACCGATCCGGCGCTGGTCAAAGAGCTGTTCACAGCCTCTCCCGAGCTGTCGCGGGGGGGCGCGGCCCGGGCGACCGTGCTGGAACCGTCGCTTGGGGCAAACTCGCTCTTCAACCTCGACGGATCGCCCCATATGCGCCAGCGCAGATTGCTGCTGCCGCCCTTTCACGGCGAGCGGATCCAGCGCTACGGCGAGCTGATCCGCGACGTCACGCTGCGCGAGATGGAGAGCTGGCCGGTCGGCAAGCCGTTCGCGCTGCACGAGCACATGCAGCAGATCACCTTGATAGTGATCATGCACACCATCTTCGGCGTTCATGACGAGGAGGGTCTCGCCCGCTTCGAGCGGCTGATCGAGACCTTCAACCGGCGCGTCGGCCTCGTCTCCGCGTTTCCGCCGCTGCGCCGCAACCTTGGTCGCTGGAGCCCCTGGGCCCGTTTTCTCGTGGCTCGCGAGGAGCTCGACGCCTTCATCTACGAGAAGATCGCCCTGCGCCGTGCCGAGATCGCCGAAAGCGAACCCGGCGCCCAGGGCGACGACGTTCTCTCGCTGCTGCTGCAGGCCCGCCACGAGGACGACAGCCCGATGAGTGACGTGGAACTGCGCGACGAGCTGGTGACCCTGCTCACCGCCGGCAATGAGACGGCCGCAACCGGGCTGGCCTGGGCAGTCGAGAGACTGCTGCGAAACCCGCGGGTGCTGGCGCGGCTGCAAGAGTCGCTTGCCGCCGGGGAGGTCGACTATCTCGACGCGACGATCAAGGAGACACTCAGGGCGCGACCTGTAGTCGGCGATGTGGGGCGCAAACTGGCCGCGCCGCTGCGTATCGGTGGCTACGACCTGCCGCCGGAAACGATGGTGATGGTGCCGGTCTCCGCCCTTCATTACCGCGAGGATCTCTTCCCGGATCCGGACGAGTTTCGCCCGGAGCGCTTTCTCGACAGCAAGGCGGACACCTATACATGGATCCCCTTTGGCGGCGGGGTGCGCCGCTGCATCGGCGCTGCCTTGGCCGAATACGAGATGCGGATCGTGCTGCAAACGATCTTCGAGCGGGCCGAGCTCAGTGCTCCCAACCCCAGACCAGAGAGAGCCAAATTCCACAACACCACCCTGATCCCGGCCCAGGGGGCACGCGTCAGGTTGGATCGCCCGCTGCGCTGACCTCGGCTTCGGCTGCCTCCCACTGTCGGTAGAGCTCGGTGACGGCCAGCTTCGCGGCGGCGTGACGCGCTTCCGCCCGCTCGGCTCGACCCGGGCTCGACCACGCCTCGGGGTCGGCGAGCTCCTCCTCCAGCTCGCCCAGCTCGGCCTCCGCCCGCTCGATCCGCTCGGCGAGGCGGCCGGCTTTGCGCGCTGCCCTCTTGGCGGCACGCCCGGCATTGCGATTGCCGGCCGTGGGCGCCGGCTTGGCGGCTTTCGTCGCGGCCGTAGTCGCCGCCTCCTTTTCGTCGCGCTCGCGCTGGTAGGTCGCCCAACCGGTCGGGTAACTGCGCAGCTCGCCGTCCTCGCAGACCAGGGTGCGGGTGCCGACCGCCTCCAGCAGGGCCCGGTCGTGGGAGACGAGGACAACCGCCCCTTCGAAGGCGAGGAGGGCGTCCTCGAGCGCCTCGCGGCTCTCGAGGTCGAGGTGGTTGGTGGGCTCGTCGAGGATCAACACGTTGGCGCCGGAGGCGACCAGGATTGCCAGCGAGAGCCGCCGCTGCTCGCCACCGGAGATGTCGCCGAGCTGCTTCTGGGCGTCGGCTCCCGAGAAGAGGAAGCCGCCCAGCAGATCGCGCGCCTTCTGGCCGCTGAGGCCGGTCTGGCGCTGCGCCGCGTCGAGCACCGTTCCCTCCCCCGCCGCCGTGTCGGCGTGCTGGGAGAGGTAGCCGATCTTGACGTTGTGGCCGAGCCGCACCGAGCCGGCAGCCGGATCGCGCGCCCCGGCGAGCGTCTCGATCAGGGTCGTCTTGCCGGCACCGTTGGGGCCGACGAGGACGACGTGCTCGCCGCGCTCGACTTCGAGGCGGGAGTCCGAGAGAAGGGTGCGGCCCGGCACCTCGATCGTCGCCCCGACCAGTTTGAGCACGATCCGCCCCGGCCGCTCGGGCTGCACGAAGGAGAAGCGCAGGTTGCGCCGGTCGCGCTGCTCGGCCTCCACCCCATCGCGCTTGATCCTCTCGATCTGCTTCAACCGCGATTGCGCCTGGCGGGCCTTCGTCGCCTTGTAGCGGAAGCGCTCGACGAAGCGCTCCATCCGCTCGATCTCCGCCTCCTGGCGCTCGATCGCCTTGCCGCGGGCGATCTCACGGGCCGCCTGCTCCTTGCGCCAGGCATGCCAGGGGCCAGCGAAGAAGCGCGCCCGCTTCGCCTCCAGCTCCAGCACCGAGGTGCCGACCGCCTCGAGGAACCAGCGATCGTGGGCGACGAGGACGACCGCCGCGTCGAGGTCGCGGAGGTACTTCTCGAGCCACTCCAGCGAGGGGATGTCGAGATGGTTGGTCGGCTCGTCGAGCAACAGCAGGTCGGGCCGGCTCGCCAGCGCCCGAGCCAGGGAGGCGCGGGTGAGCTCGCCGCCGGAGAAGGTCGAGAGCGAGCGCTCGCTCTCCTCGCCGCCGAAGCCGAGCCCGCGCAGCACGGCGAGCACGCCATCGCGCCAGCGATAGCCGCCGCCGTGCTCGAGTCGCTGCTGGGCGGCGGCGTAGGCCTCGAGGATCTCCCCGCCGGCCTCGCCGCCCGACATCGCCGCCTCCAGGCGCTCGAGCTCGACCTCGGTCTCGAGCATGTCGGTGCGACCGGAGAAGACGTACTCGCCGAGGGAGATCGCGGCTTCGCGCGGTGGGCGCTGATCGTGCAGAGCGACGCGAGCGCCTTTCTGCAGGACGAGGCTGCCCGAGTCGGGCGCGAGCTCGCCGGCCAGCATCCGCAGCAGGGTCGACTTGCCGGCCCCGTTGCGGCCCGAAAGGGTCATCCGCTCCCGCGGCTCGAGCTTGAAGGAGACGTCGGCGAACAGCAAGGCGCCGCCCATGTGGACGTCGAGAGAGGTTGCGGTAGCGATCGCCATCGGGCCTACGTTACGAGAGTCGACCTGGAGCCCACCCCGGCGGGCTTCCATCGGGGACTCTCACGTAAGCAGGGCGACGACACCGCGGGCGATCATCAGGAAACCCAGAGCCGTTGCGACGCGCACCCCCCAGATGCGGCCGCGTTCGCTGAGCTTGCGCTTGAAGCGCTCGATCGCCTTTGGAGTCCAATCCGGGGCGAAGGTGTAGGCGAGGAGGGGGATCTCCAGCAGCATCAACATGATCGCGTTGAAGGCGAGCACGACCAGGACCGTGACCGGATCGGCGAGGTTCTCGTCGGAGATCCGGTAGAGGGCGGTGATGTAGGTGGCCCCCGGCAGGGTGAGCAGCGCGCCGACGACGAAGGTGGTGCGAGCCGAGCCGCGGCCGAGGGCCTGCTGCCAGCGCGGCGGCCCTTGCTTGCCCTCGCCCTTCGCCGCCTTGTGCACCCGACGTCGCTCGACCAGCTTCTGATCGCGCCCCGAATGAAGCACGAAGGCGATCGCGAGCGCCAGGCAGCCGAGAGCGATGTCCTCGCCGGGACCAAGCGTGACCTGCGTCGTCTTCGCCAGGCCCGCGTGGCGCAGAGCGAAGACGATGATCAGGCCGAGCGTGACGCTGGTCATCGCAGCGCCGCACAGATAGCCGAGCAGCAGTCGCTTCGGGTGTGGCAGCAGCAGCATCACGGTAGTAGCGGCGAGCAAGCTCGGGTAGAGCGCAGCGAGGAATGCGAGGAGGAAGACATCGCCCACGGGATGGTGAACCTACTGGGCGGACCCACGTAACCTCAAGGGATGGACTCCGAAACCCTGAAGGGCGTACAGGCCCCGCTGAAGCGTCGCTACGAGGAGAACCCCGAGGCGGCGCTGGTCACCCTGGAAGCGAGCGGCTCCCTCGGCGAAGGGGTCTCCTGCTCGGTCGACACCGGGCGGGCACTCGCCGAGGCGGGCCTGCACCCGGCGTCCGGCGGGGACGGCACCCTGCTCTGCTCGGGCGACATGCTGCTCGAGGCCCTGGTCGCCTGCGCCGGAGTGACGCTCCGAGCGGTGGCCACCTCGCTGGGGATCCCACTCGAGTCGGGCAAGGTGCGGGCCGAGGGCGAGCTCGACTTTCGCGGCACCCTGGCGGTCGACCGCGACGCGCCGGTCGGCTTCCGCACGATCCGCCTCGAGTTCGACCTCGACACCGAGGCGAGCGAGGACGAGCTCGAAGACCCTGTTGAAGCTGACCGAGCGCTACTGCGTCGTCTTCCAGACCCTCTCGACCTCCCCGGAGCTGTCGGTCGCGGTCAAGACCGGGTAGGCAAATGGCCGAACCGCTCCGACATATCGCCGAGCTGGCGAAAGCGCGCGCGACGAGGCGCTCCTCCGAGCGCCAGGACGGACAGGCGCTGAGCGAGCTCGAGCGCAGCCCGCTGGGGCTGCCGCAGGGGCTGGAGATCGAGTGGCTCGGCGTGTCCGGCTACCGGCTGACCCACGAGGGCCACACCCTCTTCATCGACCCCTACCTCTCGCGAGTCCCGTTCCGCAACCTCCTCTCTCGCCGCCTGACCCTGCCCGACCCGGCCGCCCTCGATCGGTTCGGCGGCGCAAAGGGCGAGGTCGTGGGCGTCCTGGTCGGCCACACGCATTTCGACCACGCCGTCGACGCTCCCGCGATCGCCCGCCGCTTCGACTGCAAGGCGTACGGATCGAGCTCGCTGCTCAACCTGATGGCGCTGCACGGCCTGGCCGACCGCGCGGTCGAGGTCGAGTCCTACGACGCCTACGAGTTGGGGCCGTTCACGGTCCGCTTCACCCCCAGTGTCCACTCGAAGCTGCTGCTCGGCCTGGCGGTCCCCTACGACGGCGAGCTCACCTGCGAGCACCTCGACTCGCTCTCGCCCGGCGCCTATCGCTGCGGCCAGGTCTGGGGCATATCGATCGAGGTCGCCGGGGTACGCCTGTACCACCAGGGCAGCGCCAACCTGATCGATGAGGCCATCCACGAGCGCGGCGTAGACGTGTTCCTGGCCGGCGTCGCTGGGCGCGGCTTCACCCGCGACTACTGGCGGCGGATACTCCCCCGCCTCGAACCCCGCGTCGTTGTGCCAACCCACTACGACAACTTCTTCCGCCCGCTCGGCCGGCCGCTGGAGTTCGTCTCCAACGTCCAGCTCTCCGCGCTGCCCGAGGAGATCGGCTCGGTCAGCGCCGACATCGAGCTGGCCGCCCTCCCCCGGTCGGACTCGAGCAAGCCACCCGCGCTCCATTGACCTCCACATCGGGAACGGGGCATCCCGTCGACCGGGACCTCAGTCAGAGAAGTACTTGGCGGCGATCCCGTCGATCGTACCCTTGGTCCTGATAGTGGTCGGACCGAGCGCGGCGCCAAGCGCCGTCAGGTCGAGCTCGGAATCCGACAAGCCACCCTGCGGGAGCCAGTAGAGCTCGCGACCGTCGATCGCGAGGCGGTCAGCATCGGTCGACATCGCCAGCGCCTGCTTGGCGGCTGCGGCGGACGGCCTCCTCCTCAGCAGCGCCACCTGGAGCTTCCCCTTCGAAGCCTCGACGAGCTTCGCGTCAAATGCCTCCTGCGCGGTGATCGCCAGCAGCTCCTCAGCCGAGCGCAGAAAGACCGGAACCTCGTAGCCGAGCGCATCGGCGAGGCCATCTTCGAGACGGCAGGTCAGCTTCGCCGGCGACTCCCCGTCGCATGCGAAGATCACGTTGCCGCTGGCGCGGAAGGTGGCGACGTCCTCGCAGCCAAGCCCCTCGAAATGAGCCTGGAGATCCTTGTTGGCAATGCGCCGAGCGCCGAGATTCATCCCGCGCAGGAATGCGACGTAGCGGTTCATCTTCGGCATCTCTGGACTCGTGGCTGGTCGAAATTCATGGAGGCGGCCGGAATTGAACCGGCGTCCGTGGCCGTAGTGCGAAGGCTTCTACAGGTTTAGCCGGCGCTTGATTCTCGTCTTCCGGGGTCCGCGCCGGCGGGCACTGCGGAAGGCAAAGCCCTCTGAAATGTCCCCTGGCGGACGGGGCGATCCCCCCGGGTAAGCCCGCAATTGAAGCCGGTGCCCCCCTCCGCGGGCGGGAGAGGGCCGACTCTCACTCACTTAGATTTAACTAAGCAGCGAGGGCGAACTCATGGTCCGCACGTATTGGTTGGTGCCGGTGTTTAACGAGGCCTCCGGCAACCTCGACCTGCAACCGTTCGCACGGATCGACCGCGTCGAAGCCTGTCGCCCCCGTGCTATGTGCCCTCGATTGTACGGTGTAGAGGATGCCGGAGCGAGAATTCGACGCGATCGTGATCGGCGCCGGCGCCCCCGGGGAGGTCTGCGCCGGGCACCTCGCCGACGGCGGGCTCTCGGTCGCGATCGTCGAGCAGCACCTGGTCGGCGGCGAGTGCTCCTACTACGCCTGCATGCCATCGAAGGCTCTGCTGCGCCCCGGCGAGTTGCTGGCCGAGGCACGGCGGGTGCCCGGTGTCGCGGCGGCGGTCGGCGGGGATCTCGACCCGCGGGCGGTGCTCGACCGGCGTGACGAGGTGATCCACGACCTCGACGACTCGGGACAGCTTCCCTGGCTGGAGGAACGGGGCATCGAGCTGTTCCGCGGCGAGGGCAGGCTGGATGGCGAGAAGCGCGTCAGCGTCGGCGGGGAGACGCTGCTCGCCCGCAAGGCAGTCGTTATCGCGACCGGGAGTGCCGCCGCGATGCCGCCGATCGAGGGGCTCGACTCGGTCCGCGCCTGGAACAACCGCGACGCGACGACCTCCAAGCGGGTGCCGGAGAGCATGATCGTCCTCGGCGGCGGCCCGGTCGGCTCGGAGCTGGCCCAGGCCTGGTCGACGCTCGGGACCACGGTCACCCTGGTCGAGGGCGAGGAGCGGCTGCTGCCACGCGAGGAGCCCTTCGCCGGCGAGCAGGTAGCCGCCTCCTTGCGCGATTCCTACGCAATCGACGTGCGCACGGGGGTGCTCGCCGAGCGGATCTCATCCGGCGGCGCCGGGATCGCGGTCGAGCTGAACGACGGCGGGCGGGCGGAGGCCGCCGAGCTCCTCGTCGCGATCGGGCGCACGCCGCGCACCAAGGGGATAGGGCTGGAATCCGCCGCGGTCGACCCCGGCGAGCACGGCTTCCTCGAGACCGACGGGAGGCTGCGGGTCGGCGGCCGCAAGTGGCTCTACGCCGTCGGCGACGTCACCGGCCGCGCCCTCTTCACCCACATGGGCAAGTACCAGGCCTGGGTCGCGGCCGAAAACGTGCTCGGCCGCGAAGTCGAGGCGATCGCCGAAGGCATCGGCTCCCCCAGGGTCACCTTCACCGATCCCCAGGTCGCCGCCGCAGGCAAGACCCTGGCCCAGGCCAGGGAGGCGGGCATCGACGCCCGCGCAATCGACGTCCCCACCGACAGCACCGCCGGCGCCAGCTTCCAGGGCAAGAACACCGGCGGCACCTCCCGCCTGGTCGTCGACCAGAGCAAACAGACGATCGTCGGCGCCACGTTCACCGGCTTCGAGACGGCCGACTTCCTCCACGCCGCAACCGTCGCCATCATCGGAGAAGTACCCCTCAGGCAGCTACGCCATGCAGTCGCCGCTTACCCAACGCGCAGCGAGATCTGGCTCAAGCTCCTGGAGAAATACGAGTCCTGAGCTGGCCGGGCGTCCCCGGGACGCAGGGGTCAGACCCGGGACCGTCTCTTCAGGTCTTCGGCAAACTCCCGAGGAAGCCCCGGAATCTCGTCCAATTCGTCAATCGACTGGAAGCGTCCGACCCGCTCGCGATGAGCGAGCAGCCGGGTCGCTTGAGTGACCGAGAGGCCATGGCCGCGCAGCTGCTCGAAGCTGACCTCGTTGAGCTCGATCGTCTCGCCCGGCTGCATCGCCGGCGGCGTCGGCTCGGGCTCCGGCGGTGACGGTGGGAGCGGCTGGGGCGGCAGCTGCGGCGGGGCCGGAGGCGGGCCGGGCTGGGGCTCCGGTGGCGGAGGCGCCGATTGCGACGGCTGCGACGCGGGTGGCTGCAGCGGCGGCTGCGGTGGAGATACCGGCGGCAGGGGCTGGGGGCTCAGCGGGGTCTCGACACCGCCCTGCACCGATCCGAGCACGGCCTGCTCCGCTTCCACGGCGCGGCGCTCGGCCTCGCGGGCGCGCTCCTCGGCCTGGGCGACGCTTGCCTCGATCTCGCGCAGGCGCTGCTGGCGCTCGGCTTCCTGCGCTTTCAGCTTCGCGAGGCGCTCGGCCTCTGCCGCACGCCGTTCGGCCGCTTTGGTTCTCTCCTCGATCTGCCGCAGCCGCTCCTGCGCTTCGGCAAGCGAGCGCTCCTGGGCTTCGCGCCCCTGCTGAAGCTGCTGTTCCGCCGTCTGCATGTCGGGTGGGGCCGCGGGCGGCTCCGGCGGTGGTACAACCGGCTGCTGAGGTGGCTGCGG
Source organism: uncultured Solirubrobacterales bacterium (assembly GCA_963770315.1). Lineage (GTDB taxonomy): Bacteria > Actinomycetota > Thermoleophilia > Solirubrobacterales > 70-9 > VRUE01. Next base: position 500,859 of record CAVYPC010000002.1, on the reverse strand, counting down.
GATCGCCGCCATGCTCTGCGTCGTCTGGCCGGCCTCGGCCTGCGCCCGCCGCGACTCGGCCTCGCGCTGGAGACTCTCGGCCTCCTCGATGCGGCGATCGGCCTCGGCGCGGATCCGCTCCTCCTCGCGCTGGATCTCGGCAACCTTGTCCTGCACCCGCTGTTCGGCGACCACCGGGTCATAGCCACCCTCGGCCGCCAGGGACGGGGGCGTCGCACCCGACTGTGGCGGGGGGAGAGGGGCCGACGGTGGCGGTGGCGTGGCCGCCGGAAGCGGCGGTACGGGTGGCGGCACGGCCTGCGGCGGCGGGGCGAACTGGGGCTGCGGTGGGAGTGGCGGCTGGGCCGGCGCCGCGCCCTGCTGCTCGTACAGCGAGCGCTCCTGCGCGGCACGTGCCGCGGCGAGCTCCTGCGCGGCCTTCGCCGCTTCCTTCTTCGCCCGGCGACCGGAGCCTCCGCCCGCGGTCGGCTTCTTGCGCCGTTCGGACCGTTTCCTCGACCGCTCTTCGCGGCGACGCTTAGCCTCTTCCTGACTGCGCTTGCGATGTTCGGCGCGGGCGGTGCGCTGCTGCAGGCGAGCCTGCTTGCGCTTCTCCTTGGCGTTCAGCGGCTGTCCCGAGGGCGGCCCGGGGGGGGGTGCCACAGGGACAGCTCCACTCGCGGGCTGCGCCTGCGACGCCGAGGGAGATGGGGGCGGCGGGGGCGGTTGGCCCGTGGGGCTCTTTTTCTGTTTCTCCTTGCCGCGGCGCTGGGCGATGCTTGTCGCGAGCAGCAGGATCAGGATCGCCACCACCAATCCGGCGACTATGTACTGGACGTTGTCGCTGACGAAATCGGCCATAGACGCGAAGCTACCTCATTCTGCCCTTGAATTCGCGCTCGACCTCGCGCCGCACGTCCCGGTCCGCGATCTCGCGGCGCCGGTCGCGCCCCTCCTTGCCGCGCGCCAGCGCCAGCTCCACCTTGGCTCGCGAGCCCTTGAAGTAGATCCGGGTCGGAATCAGGGTCAGGCCCCGCTCCGCGGTCTTGCCGACCAGGCGCTCGATCTCCGCCCGGTGCAGGAGCAGCTTGCGAGGGCGCTCGGGCTCGTGATTCTCGCGGCTGGCCGGCTCATACGGCGGAATGTGGAGGTTGCGCAGCCACACCTCGCCGTTGTCGACCACAGCGTAGGCGTCGGTCATCTGCGCCTTGCCGTTGCGCAGCGACTTGACCTCGGATCCACGCAGCACGACCCCAGCCTCGACCTTCTCGATCCACTCGAATTTGTGCCGGGCCCGGCGGTTGGTGGCGACGTCGCCCGATGCCGGGTCGCGTTTCTTCTTGCCCTTCTTAGCCACGACCGAGCTCCTCCACGGGCTCCAGGTCGGTGCGTCCTCGCGCCGCTTCGACCCCGCTCACCCGGACGGATATCGGATCCCCGAGCCGCAGCCTGCGGTTGGACTCGGCCCCGACCAGCGCCGTCTCGGTTTCGTTCAGCTCGAAGCGCTCAGCGCCACCCAGGATGCGAGCCGGCAGGAAGCCTTCGTAGACGTCGCCCAGCTCGCCGCCAAAGCCGACGAAGGCGCCGGCGCGGATCAGCCCGGAGACCTCCCCCTCGAAGGCGGTCTCGGCGCCTCGCTCGCGCAGCTCGCGCTCGAGCAGGAAGGCGGCGCAGATGTCGTCTGCCTGGCGCTCGATCCGCATCGACTCGCGCTCGCGCTCGCTGCAGTGCCGGGCCGCCTCGCGTGCTTCGGCGGCGCTCGGCGCCGGCTCCCCCTCCCCCAGCGCCGCCAACAGCGCCCGGTGGACCAGCAGGTCCGGATAGCGGCGGATCGGTGAGGTGAAGTGGCAGTAGGCGGCGCTGCCGAGCCCGGCGTGGCCGCTGTTGCGCTCGCTGTAGGAGGCCTGTTTGAGGGAGCGCAGCACGAGCGATGTATATGCGGCGCGGCCGTGCCCGCGTCGCGCCGCCTCCCGCGCCACCAGCCGACTCGCCTCCGCAGCCAGCTCGGCCGCCTGCCGGGGCGCCGGCGTGCCGCGCAGCGGCGGCGTCGGGATCTCGAGCGCGTGCAGCTGTGCGATCAGCCGCTCTATCCGCGGCGGGTCCGGCCGCGCGTGGACCCGGTAGATCGCCGCCACCCGCTTGCGCTCCAACAGTGCTGCGACCTGCTCGTTGGCGAGGATCATCAGCCGCTCGATCAAGCGGTGCGACTCGGTCTGGGCGACGCCGTGGGCACCGACCGCGTGCCCGCGCGAGTCGAAGCGGAACTCGGGCTCGAAGGACTCGACGTCGAGGCTGGTCGCACCGCGGCGCTCGCCCAGCGCCGCGGCCGCCTCGCGGGCGACGGCAAGCGACTCGGCGACCGCCTCCGGCGCTTCGGCACGGCCGGAGAAGATGACGTCGAGCTGGTCGTAGTCGAGTCGCGCGTCGGAGAGGATGCGGCTGCGATAGAAGCTCGCGCGCCCGGGGCGACCGCCGGCGCCGAGCTCGACCTCCGTCGTCACCGCAAGCCGCTCGACCCCCGGCACCAGGCTGCAGGCCTGGTCGCTGAGCGCGCTCGGCAGCATCGGCTCGACCGCGCCCGGCACGTAGGTGCTGTTCGCCCGCCGCCTCGCCTCGCGATCGAGCGGCGAGCCCGGGGGCACGTGGGCGGCGACGTCGGCGATGTGGATCCAGAGCCTGATCGCCTCGCCCTCCCGCCGCGCCGAGACCGCGTCGTCGAAATCGCGCGCGGTCGCCGGATCGACGGTGAAGGTCGGCAATGCGGTCAGGTCGCGGCGCGGGCCGCCGCGCGACTCCGCCGCATCGGCGGCCTTACCGGCCTCGAGCTCCAGCGAGGCGCGGAAGCCGCGGCCGCCGAGCTCGTCGCGCAGCAACGCTTCGACCGCGTCGCGGGCGGTCTTCGGCGGCGCCTGCCGGCGCCCTCGACCGCGCCCGCGCTGTCGCTCCCGGTGCTTGCGCCAGACGGGCTCGCTCACTGCCCCGACAGCACCCCGAGGGCCCGGTCGCGGGCCTCGTCGCGGGCCGTGCCCGGTATGTCGCGGGCCGGCACGTCGGGGTGGATCCCCTTGCCGGCCAGGTTGGTCCCGTCCGGCGTGAAGTACTCGCCCACGGTCAGCTTCAGCGCGCCGCCGTTGGATAGATCCATCTCCTGCTGGAAGACGCCCTTGCCGTAGGAACGGGTGCCGACCGTCTTCGCCCCGGCGTCGTCGGCCAGCGCCGCGGTGAGGATCTCCGCCGCCGAGGCGGTATTGCGGTCGATCAGGACGACGATCGGCAACGACGGCAGGTTGCCGCCCTTGGTCTTGTAGACGGCGTGGCCCTGGCTGCGCGAATCGGTCGAGACCACCGTTTCGCCCTTGGGCAGGAAGATGCCCGCGGTCAGCACCGCCTCCTCGAGCAGGCCGCCGCCGTTGCCGCGCAGATCGAGCACCAACCCCCGCGCGCCTTCCTCCTGCAGCTTGCGCACCGCCCGTCGCAGCGCGACGTCAGCGCCTTCGCTGAAAGTCGCGAGGTGGGCATAGCCGAGCTTCTTCCCATTCACCGTCTCGAGCTTGCTGCTGACGACCGGCAGCGAGATCTGGGCGCGGACGAGGCGGACCTGGCGCGTCCTGTCGCTCTTGGTGCTGCGCACCCCGACCGTCACCTCGGACCCTTCGGGGCCTTTGATCAGCGCCGTGGCGGCATTGGAGTCGAGGCCGGCGATCGAGCGGCCGTCGACCGAGACAATGGTCTCCCCGGGCACAATCCCGGCCCGCTCGGCCGGCGAGCCCTTGAAGACGCTTTCGATCCCCAGGCCGTCCTTCGTTGCCGCCACGGTGAGGCCGATCCCCGAGAAGCGCCCCTCGATTTCCTCGTTGAAGCGAGCCAGCGATTCCGGCGAGAAGTAGTCGGAAAAGCGGTCGCTGTAACGCCGCCGCAACCCGCGCACCATGCCCTGCAGCGAGGAGTCGATCAGGTTGCCCTGCGAGACCGGGCGGTAGTAGTTGTCTTCGATCAGCTCGCTCGCTTCGGCGGTCAGCCCCGCCGAGTCGTCGACGAAGACGTCGCGCAGGACGGGGGGCATCTTCGCCGGGTGGCCACCGATCCAGAGCCCGGCCGCGAGCATGAAGAGCAGCGCGGCCGTCAGGCCAACCGTACGACCGGCCCTCATGCCGCGCTCAGACCTTGAGGAAGCGGCGCAGGGTGACGCCGGAGCCGACCGCCGAGACCAGCACGGCGGCGGCGAAGAGAATCGCGACCAGCGCCGGGAAGGAGAGCGTGGTGCTGTTCTGCGCGGCGAGGAAGCCGATGCTGTCGCTCAGGGGGTCGACGATCGTCAGCTTGCCCAGCCACAGGATAAGTATGGCCACCAGGCCGCCGAAGAAGCCGACCACGACCCCCTCGATCATGAACGGCCAGCGGATGAACCAGCGGGTGGCGCCGACCAGCCGCATCACCTCGACCTCGCGGCGGCGGGTGTAGATCGAGAGCCGGATCGTGTTGCCGACCAGCATCAGCGAGGCGATGATCAGCAGCGCCGTGATCACGGTGAGGACGATCTTCAGCGCGCTCGTCACCTGCTCGATCTTCTTCGAATCTTCCTGGCGGTTGAACTGATCCTGGATGATCGGCGAGATCGGCTGCGGCTTGCCGTTGGGGCCCGGCGGCACGATCGCCGCTTCCACCGAGTCGAGGTTGCTCGCGTCGTCGGCCTTGACCGAGAAGTTCGCCGGCAAGGGGTTCGAGTGCAGCTGGGTCAGGAGTTCGCCGCTCTTCTGCTTTCCCAGGTCTTCGGTCAGTTCGTCCAGCGCCTCGGCCTTGCTGATCAGCTTGACCGAGGCGACGTGCGGGATCGCCAGCAACTGGTCTTCCAGCTTGGCGATTTCGGCCTTGGTCGCGTCGTCGAAGATCGCCACCCGGGTTTCGAGGCTGTCACGCACCTGGTTGCTCTTCGCCTGCGTGGTCTGGAAGATCGGGATCAGCACCCCGAGCAGGATCACGGTGACGACCGTGGTGACGACCGCCGCCATGCTCGGCGCGCCGTTGCGGCGCAGCGCCCGGAATGCCTCTTGGGTGAAGAAGAGAAGTCGCGACATCAGATGGCCGACTCCACGGCCAGGTGCGACTGGGGGCGCACGTGGTCAAGCAGATCAAGGACGCAGGGTGCAGCCTTTGGTGGTGCCAAAGGCAAACCCGAGGACGTAGAGATGCGCAGTGCCACGTGCGTCATCCAGGCGTGCGTGGTCGTGGGGTCGGCCATCTCAAAAGAGCGAGTCGTGGGTATGGCCGTTGGTCTGCCCCTCGGGCCCGACGCCCATCTCGGCCCGCATCCGCAGGCCGAACTCGGACGTCGACTCCTCGGTGTAGCCGCCGCTTACCTCGTCGCGGACGACGCGGCCCTCGTAGAGCTCGATCACGCGGCGGCGCATGTTGTCGACCATCTCGCGGTCGTGGGTGACGACGACGACGGTCGTGCCGGTCTTGTTGATCCGGTAAAGCAGCTGCATCACGCCAATCGACGTCACCGGGTCGAGGTTGCCGCTGGGCTCGTCGGCGAGCAGCAATGGCGGGTGGTTGACGAAGGCGCGAGCGATCGAGACGCGCTGCTGCTCGCCGCCGGAGAGCTCGTCGGGAAAGCTGTGCAGCTTGGTCGAAAGACCGACCAGGCGCAGGATCTCGGGCACCTGGCGGCGGATTTCGCCGCGGTGGGCGCCGATCACCTGCAGCGCGTAGGCGACGTTGTCGTAGACGGTCCGGTCGGGAAGCAGCTTGAAGTCCTGGAAGACGGTGCCGATGTTGCGCCGCAGGTGCGGGGTTTTCTTCGCCGACATCGCGCCGATGTCGCGGCCGGCGATGCGGACGCTGCCGTCGGTTGCCTCGAGCTCGCGGATCAGCATCTTGATCAGCGTCGACTTGCCGCAGCCGGTCGGGCCGACGAGGAAGACGAACTCGCCGCGGTCGATCGCCAGCGAGACCCGGTCGAGCGCCATGTGGCCGCCCGAGTAGACCTTGGTCACGTCGCGCATCTCGATGATCGGCGCGCCGCCCTTGCGGTTGCGCGGCGCCGACGGCTCGGCGCCCTTCTTCTGCTTTCTAGCTCTGGCCATTCCCGCGGATCTTTCTCCGGATACAGGGTGACTCCTGCGACCCGCCGGCCGCGCAACTCCCCGCCCATAAAATGCAAGGGAGAGCTTAGCTCATTATTAGCGTTTACTGATAATTAGGTGAGGAGGGGGCGCCTCCCCATTCGCTATCGTGGCGCCGGGCCGATGGTCGCCGATGCTTATCGAGGTCTCGAGCCCGTCCAGCTGTGGCGCCACTTCGCCGCGCTGAACGCCATTCCCCGCCCCTCGGGCCATGAGTCGCAGGCGCGGGACTACGTCCTCGGCATCGCCCGGGACGCTGGTGCCGACTCGCGGGTCGACCGCCGCGGCAATACCGTCATCCGCGTCCCCGCAAGCACCCGGAGCGACGGACCGGCCGTCGCGATCCAAGCGCACCTCGACATGGTCTGCGAAGCGGACTCGGGAGTCGTCCACGACTGCGAGCGCGATCCGATCCTCCCCCGCCGCGACGGCGACCGGATCTTCGCCAGCGGCACCACGCTCGGCGCCGACAATGGGATCGGCGTGGCCGCTTGCCTGGCCTTGATCGACGCCCGCCATGTCCGTCACGGAGACCTCGAGCTGATCTTCACCGTCGAAGAGGAGAGTGGGCGCTGGAGCGCCCTCGACCTCGACGCATCGCTGCTGAAGGCAGACGTATTGATCAACCTCGACAGCGAGGAGGCCGACGCCCTCACGATCGGCTCGGCGGGAGGCAGCGACGTCGACATCGCGTTCCCGCTGCCCCGCGAAAGCCCGGCCGGCGACCTTCACAGCGTCGAGCTCCGCGTGGAAGGCCTCCGGGGAGGTCACAGCGGCATGCAGATCCACGAGCCTCGGGCGAATGCCATCAAGCTGATCGTCGAGGCGCTGGAGCGCCTGCGGGGCGCCGGCCTCCGGCTCTGGCTCTCCTCGATCGACGGTGGCTCCGCCCACACCGCAATACCCCATGCCGCGCGTGCCGGCCTCTCGATCGCGCCCGGCGACCTTCCCCGGGCGCAGGGGCTGGTCGAGGAGCTGCGCGACCAGCTGAGCACCGCCCGGAGGGAGGCGGAGCCCGAGCTGACGATCGAGCTGAGCGAGAGCGAGAGGCGGGGCCCGGTCATCGCCGATCGCGCATCGGCAGGCCTCCTGGGCCTCCTGAGCGAGCTTCCGCACGGGGTGGTGGCAATGAGCAAGCGCTACGAAGACGTGGTCGAGACCTCCGCAAACCTCGCCGCAATCCACACGGAAGATGCGGAGGCGAGGGTCTTCACCAGCGTGCGCAGCCTTCTGGCCACGTCGCTGGCCGGGATCCAGGCTCGCGTCCGGGAGCTTGCCGTCGCGTCGGGCGCAGCCGCGGAGATCAGGGACGAGTATCCGAGCTGGGAGCCACGCGAGCGGTCCCCCCTCCTCGATGCAACCGTCAGGGCGTATGAAGCCGTCTACGGCGGGAAGCCCCGACTCAACGTCATCCACGGTGGCCTGGAGTGTGGAGCGATAATCGCGAAGAGGCCGAGCCTGGATGCGATCTCCTTCGGCCCGCTGATCCGCGAAGCGCACACCCCAACGGAGCATGTATACGCGTCGACCGTGACCACCACCTGGGAGCTGCTGATCTCGGTCCTCGACGATATGGCCTACGACGACTGAGCCACTCCAGAGGATCGCTGTCGGGGCTTTTGGCTCTCCTCCCTGTAGCGACCGAAGATCCCGTTGAGCGCGCCGATCAGGTTCCCGTCGACGGTGCGGAAACCAACCTCGAGCGCTTTCTCCTGAACGAACGGCGCCAGGCCGAACACCGCCTTTTCGTTGTCGACGATCCAGAAGTAGAGCGGCATGACCAGGCTGGTTGTCCACTTCTCCGCGGCGCCGAACTCGTCCCTGAGCGCGCGCGCGTCGCCCGCGCAGAGGAGGTCGACGAGCCCCTGGCGCGAGATCGTCTTCGGATCGTCGTCGTGCTCCTGGTCGGCCAGGTACTCGCCGATCCGATCCTCGTGGGCACTCCTCCAGCTCTCCCAGCCGCCGCCCGTGGAGACCTGCTGCTCGGCGAGCGCTCGGCGCTTGTCCTCGTCCAGGCAGAGCAGGCTGACGAGCGGGCCCTTTTCACGGATGACCTCCGCGTACTTCCTGTATGCGTCCCACTTGGTGAATTCTCCGTAGGCGGGAAAGTCGCAGAAGATCACGACGCTTTCCGTCGCCGAGCCCACCAGATCGACTATCTGAGGCAGGTAGTCCGGGAAGACCCCGATCCACCTGGTCGACAACTGCCCCTCGAGTCGTTTGGTCGACGTGGTGAGGTCCTCGCGCAGATTCTGCAGGTCGGTCGTCGACCCCTCGAGCTTCCTGCTGACCTCTTTGATGTTCCCGAGAGTGTGCCGCGCATCGGCGAACTGGATCGCCGCCAGGACGATCGCCAGCGCGCCCAGCATGCCGAAGACGATGCCGAAGTCGCCGCAGGCGTACCAGGTGGCGGCACCGACGACGATCGCTATCGCCACGATGGCCAGGACCACCTTGATCGTCTCCCGATCGATCAACCGGCCAAGCCCGCTCCTTTCGCCTGAAGTCGCCATCGCGCGCAATCCGCCGGAAGGATAGGGCGAACTGATCGGTCAGATCGCCCTGGGCGCGAGCCCGTGTCAGCCGAGGGCGCGTTCCGCCGCGTCGACGATGCTTGCCGCGTCGATGCCGGCGGCCGCGAGAAGCGCTTCCGGGGGACCGCTGCCGGGTCTGCCGGTGACCGCGAGGCGCACCAGGGGAGTGCTGGCGCCCGCTTCGGCGAGAACGCCGGCGACGGTCTCGCCGATCCCCCCCTCGGGCCAGTGGTCCTCGACCGTGACCAGAGCCTCGGTCTCCCCCGCCGCGGCGAGGATCGCATCGGCGTCGACGGGCTTGACCGAGTAGAGGTCGACGACGCGCGCCGCGATGCCCTTGCCGGAGAGCTGCTCGGCGGCGGCGAGGCATTCGCGCAGCGTGATCCCGGCGCCGATCAGGGTGACCTGGTCCCGGTCGCTCGTGCGGACCGTGCGGCTGCCGCCGATCTCGAAGCTCTCGTCGGGCCCGTAGAGCACCGGGGTCGCCTCGCGGGTCGTGCGCAGGTAGCCGATGCCGCGGTGCTCGCGCAGCGCGTCGAGCAGCCGCACGGCCTGGTTGGCGTCGCTCGGGTAGAGCACGACGCTGCCGTAGACGGCGCGCAGGGAGGCGATGTCTTCGAGCGCCATCTGCGAGGGCCCGTCGGGCCCGATCGAGACGCCGACGTGGGAACCGCAGAGCGTCAGATCGGCGTTAGATATCGCCGCCATGCGGACAAAGTCGTAGGCGCGGCTGAGGAAGGCGCCGAAGGAGGAGGCGAAGGGCTTCCAGCCGCGCGTCTGCAGCCCGACCGCCGCGGCGACCATCTGCTGCTCGGCGATGTACATCTCGAAGAAGCGATCCGGGTGCTTGGCGGCGAAGCGTTCGGCGTAGGTCGAGTTGCCGACCTCGCCGTCGAGCGCGACGACCTTCTCGTCGACGGACCCCAGCCAGGCGAGGGCGTCGCCGTAGGCGGCCCGGGTCGCGACCTTCTCGCCGACCTCATAAGCGGGCCTGCCCACCGGCTGGCGGGCGATCTCGTACGGCTGTGCCTGGGGCGGCGACTGCACCTCGACCCGGAGCGAGCGGATGCCGCCGAGCTCCTCCACCGCCGCCTCGGGATCGGCCAGCGGCTTGCCGTGCTGGTTCGGCTGGTCCTCGACCGCCGCGACCCCGGATCCCTTCTTCGTGCGGGCGAAGATCACAGCCGGGGTGTCGGCCGCTAGAGCCCGCGCGTAGGCGGCGTCGATCGCCTCCAGGTCATGGCCGTCTATCTCCTGCACGTCCCAGCCGCAGGCGGCGGCGCGGGCGGCAAGGGAGCCGGTGTCCCACTCGTGCATGGTCGGGCCGCGCTGGCCCAGCCGGTTGACGTCGACGATCGCGATCATGTTGTCGAGACCGGCGTAGCCGGCGTGCTCGAAGGCCTCCCACATCGAGCCCTCGGCCAGCTCGGAGTCGCCGCAGAGCACCCAGACGCGGAAGTCCGCCGACTCGAGGCGCTTGCCGGCGAGCGCGATCCCGATCGAGATCGGCAGGCCCTGGCCGAGCGAGCCGGTGGCGACGTCGACCCAGGGAATTTCAGGGGTCGGGTGGCCCTGCAGGCGGGAGCCGAACTCGCGGAAGGTGAGCAGCTCCTCGTCGTCGATCGCCCCGGCGGCTTTGTACATCCCGTAGAGCAGCGGCGAGGCGTGGCCCTTGGAGAAGACGAGGTGGTCGTTTGCCCGGTTCTCGGGGGCGGAGAAGTCGTAGCGCAGGTACTTGCTCAGCAGCACGGCCATCAGGTCGGCGGCCGACATCGAGGAGGTGGGGTGGCCGGAGTTGGCCGCGGCGGCGGCGCGGACCGAGTCGACGCGGAGCTGCTGAGCCAGCTCATGCAGCTGCTCGGGGCTGGCGGCCTGCTCGGAGATGACCTCGGGCGACGACATGGGAGGACGACTTTATCTGCGCATCGGTCCGCTGCGTCGGCTGCGCCCTCGGACTACCCGATCGCGACCATGCGCTCGATCGGCAGCCGCGCCCGCTCGGCGATCGCGGCCGGGACGCTGACCTCGAACTTCATCTCACGCAGGGAGTCGCGCAGCTTCGGCAGGGTGATCATCTTCATGTACTTGCAGTAGGCCATCCGGTTGGCCTCGATCAGGCTCGCAGCCGGGGCCGCCTGCTGGAGCGGGTGCAGCATGCCGTTCTCGGTGGCGACGATGTACTCGCCGTCGGGGCGCTGCTGCACGTAGTCGAGCATCTGCCCGGTGGAGAGCATGTGCACGCCCTCCTCCTCGACTTCGCCGGCGGCGACGAACTCCATCACCTGGGTCACGCAACCGCACTCGGGGTGGACGAGGAACTCGGCGTCGGGATGGGCGGCGCGCTGCGCCTTGATGTCGTCGGGTCGGATCCCGGCGTGGACGTGGCACTCGCCGGGCCAGACGTGCATCGAGTGGCCGGTCTCGCGCTCGACGTAGGCGCCCAGCCACATATCGGGCCCAAAGAGGATCTCGGTCTCGGGCCCGTGCTCGCGCAGGATGTGCTCGACGACCTTGACTGCGTTGGAGGAGGTGCAGCAGTAGTCGGTCTCCGCCTTCACCTCGGCCGAGGTGTTGACGTACATGACGACGACTGCGTCGGGGCTGTGGCGCGACTTCCACTCGCGCAGCTCCTCCGCCGTGATCGCGTCGGCGAGCGAGCAGCCGGCGTCGAGGTCGGGGATCAGCACGGTCTTCCCCGGCGAGAGGATCGAGGCCGTCTCGGCCATGAAGTGGACGCCGCAGAAGACGATCGTCGAGGCGTCGGACTCGGCCGCCCGGCGCGAGAGGCCGAGTGAGTCGCCGGTGTAGTGGGCGACGTCCTGCACCTCGGGCACCTGGTAGTTGTGGGCAAGGATGACCGCGTCGCGCTCGCGCGCCAGCTCGCGCACCTCGCGCGACATCTCCTCGACCTCTTGCGGTGAGAGGTCGAGCATCGGGACCGGCTCGTTGATCGTCGGCAGCTCTCTCATTTGCGGTTGCCTCGAAAGGCCCCTACATCGTCAAAAGGGCCTCGCTGGTCGTATGTTCGCTGGCATGGCCTTGGCCTGAGTCCAGTCGAATGAACTGAGCACAAGTCTACTCTCTCGGCATGCCCGAGCTGCCCGAGGTCGAGATCGCGGTGCGTCGCCTGGGCTCCGCTCTGGCCGGCACCACGGTGGAATCGGCGCTGGCCCCGGGGATGAACGTGATGAAGACCTTCGAGCCGCCGCTCGAAACGCTGGCCGGCCGCGAGCTGACCGGCGTGCGCCGGATCGGCAAGATGCCCGTGATCGAGCTCGGCGACCTGGCCCTGCTGATCCACTTGATGTCGGCGGGGCGGTTACGGGTCTTCGAGAAGAGAGCCTCGCCGAGAGACCGGGCGTCGCGGGTGCTCGTGCGACTCGAGGGCGGACGGGAGCTGCGACTGCGCGAGTTCGGCACCAAGCAGCGCGCCTGGGCGAAACTGCTGACGACCGATGCCGTCGGCGAAGACGAGGCCGTCGCGACCCTGGGACCGGAAGCGTGGCCCGCCCCGCCCCTCGGCGCCTTCGCCGCGGCGGTCGACCAGCCACGCCATCTGCACCCGCTGCTCCGCCACCAGCGCGACATCGCCGGCATCGGTCGCTCCTGGGTCGACGAGATCCTCTGGGAGGCGCGGCTCTCCCCCTTCAAGAAGGGATCCGAGCTGGAGGACGGCGAGGTAGAGCGCCTGCACTCGGCGCTGCACGTCCTCGGCGACGCGATCGACCACTACGAGGAGACGATCGGGGCGGAGCTCCCGGACAAAGTGCCGATGCCGCTCAAGGTGCACCGGCGCGAGGGCGAGCCGTGCCCGCGCTGCGGCACCACGATCGAGGCCGTCTTCTTCGCCGAACACCAGACCAACTACTGCCCGAAAGAGCAGACCGGCGGCCGCGTGCTCAAAGATCGCCGCCTCTCCCGCCTGCTCAAGTGAGACAGGGAGGGACGGGTGTCCCTCACGCCGGCTCGATCAGCATGCTGAAGTCGAGCGTCGGGGCTGAGTGGGTCAGGGCGCCGACCGAGATGAAGTCGACTCCGCTCTCGGCGATTGCCCGGACGGTCTCCAGGGTGACGCCCCCGGAGGCCTCCAACCGTGGCCCGTCGTCGCCGCGCTCCGTGTCGCGCAAGGCGACGGCTTCGCGCAGCTCCTCCGGCGTCATGTTGTCGAGCAGCAGCCTGTCCGCACCGGCACCCAGCGCGTAGGCCGCCTCTTCGACGTCGCGGCACTCGATCTCGACCGCCATCCGCGGCTGCGCCGTGCGCGCCGCGTGGATCGCCTTGGCGACGCTTCCCGCCAGGGCGATGTGGTTCTCCTTGATCAGGATCGCGTCGTAGAGGCCCATGCGGTGGTTGACGCCACCGCCCGCCGCGACCGCCGCCTTCTCCAGGGTCCGCAGCCCCGGGGTCGTCTTGCGCGTGTCGAGGATGCGGGCGCCGGTCCCGGAGACGGCCTCGACGAAGCGGGCGGTCAGGGTCGCGATGCCGGCGAGGCGGCCGAGGAAGTTGAGCGCGGTGCGCTCCGCCGCGAGCAGGGCCGCCGCGGGTCCCGAGGCAAAGACCACGTCGGCTGGCAGGTCCTCCCGCCACTGTCCCTCGACCACCAGATTGTCGACGTCCTCCACCCCGCACTGGCGCATCGTCTCGGCGACCACGCCCAGGCCGAAGACCACCCCCGACTGCTTCTGCACGATCCGCGCCCGCCCCCGCGCCCCCGCCGGCACCGTCGCCTCCGAGGTGACGTCGCCGCCACCGACATCCTCGGCTAGGGCTTGCCCCACCAGCGCCTCCAACTCAGATCGATGCATCAAAATTGCCCCAAGCTCGTTTCAAGTCTTATTTCAAGTAGTTGCAAGTAGAGCGCCTCGCTGCTCATCGGGTCTTCAGCCTCCAAAAGGCCCTGGGGTCATTGGGTGATTTGCCCACCCACTCCACGATCCCGGCGTCTCTCAGCGCCCCCAGCTCTCGCTGGACGACCGGCCGGGACACGCCGAGGATGTCCGTCACCTCTCCGGTGCTCAAACGTCCCGCCGACCTCAATGCCGCCGCAATAGCCCTGGCGCTCTCTGGCAGGCCCGCCTCGAGTTGACGATCGACCGGCTCGGAGAGGAGCTTCAGCTCCACGCTTCCAGACGTTTGCCGGTAGATCGGATCGGTTAGGCCCGCATGGCGCATCTCCTCGAAGATGCGCCGGATTCCCTCGCCCAGCTCCTGACCGAAATTTAGATCGGCGCACACGCGGGCGATGCGGGGGTTGCGAGCGAAGCGGGTCGTCTCAAGGGGGTCGCCAAGATCGACCAGGCCCGGGAACCGCCCCGGACTCGAGACCTCGATTCTGTCGTCGAAGACCTCAACCCGGATGTGGTCGCCGACCATGCTGTAGGAGCGATGAACGACCGCGTTGACTAGCCCCTCCAGCCACGCATCGTCGGGCACGAGGGGCACATCGCCGAAGCGTCCACTCGACCGCAGTGCGCGCCGGATCGGCTGCAAGCGCCCGACTTCCTCCTTGGCTTTCAAGAGCTGGCGCGGTATCGGGCCTTCTATGCGAACGTCCTCGATCAGCTGTTGGCGGGTGCCACTGCCTCGCTCCTGCCCCCGGTAGCGCAACACCCTGACGAACGCCTCGGGGAAAAAGGCTTGTGGCGCCTCGGAGAAGAGCAGGCAGCCGGCAATCGTCAGCTCCGCCTCTGTCGCAAGTCCGCGCGCTCGCAGCAGCCTTCGCGCATCCGGCGCTTTGATCGCCGAGACGTATTCGGCCAACAGTTCCTCGTCCAGCAGCTCGAGACTCGACCCCTCGACGGGTCGAGCCTCGTAACTGGCTTGGCCCTTGTCATAGAGGAGCTCCTGTCGCTGACTGAAGCTGAGCCGGCGATTCTCGTCACCAACCCGCAGGAAGACTTCGTCCTTCTGGTTGACGTGGACGACCTCGCTCGAATCGACCTCGAATACGAGCAGATCATTGGGCTCGCCCAGACTGTCGATACATTCGACCGAGCGGTGGCGAGCGGGAACGGGGGGATGACAGAAGTCGATGCTTGCCTGCATCTGTGCGTCCAAACGACCCGGGGTCAGGCTCGCTCCCTCAATCTCTCCGTCGTAAAGACCGACGACGAGGAGGCCGCCATCCGCGTTGGCGAAGCCGATGAGCTGATTGGCGAGATCGCGGGGCGCAATCCGGTTTGACTTCCGCTCAAGCCATTGAGACTCGCGGAGAGTCAAGAGCCCCGGCCCGACTTGCTCTCGCGGTCCGTTTAGGGCCTTTTCCGCGGCGACGGTTCCCATAGTCCTACTTGCAATTATTGCAGGTAGGCTTTAAGTAGGTGTCCTCTCACGCATGGTCGGGGCACAGCGTTTAATTCACTAGGTGACCGCATTGCCCCCCTTCCAGCTGCTCCTCGACGCGTACGCAACCGACGTGATGGCCGTCCTGCGCGGTGCGGTCGGCCGCGGCGACGCCGAGGACTGCTTCCAGGAGACCTTCCTGGCTGCGCTGCGCGCCTACCCGAAGCTGAAGGACGACAGCAACCTGCGCGGCTGGCTGCTGACGATCGCCCACCGCAAGGCGATCGACCACCACCGGGCGAACGGCCGGCGGCCGATTCCGGTTGCGGAAGTGGAGGAGATGGCGATGACCGCCGACCCCCCTCCCGACGACGGGGTTTGGTCCGCCGTCGGCGCACTGCCGCCGAAGCAGCGCGCCGCGGTGGCCCTGCGCTACGCCTGCGACCTCCCCCACGCCGAGATCGCTGCGGCACTCGGCTGCTCGCCAGCCGCAGCCCGCCGCAGCCTCCACGAGGGAATGAAGCGACTGAGAAAGGAACTGGCATGAAGACGAGCCTCGAACACCTGGCCGAGCGGGCCGCCGGCGAGGGCCTGCTCGACGTCGCCTACGCGACCGTCGACTCGCCCTTCGGTCCGCTGCTCGTCGCGACGACGCCGCGCGGCCTCGTCCGCGTCAACCTGCCGGTTCAAGATCCCGAGGAGACGCTCGAGGATCTGGCGGCCCGCATCTCGCCGCGGGTGCTCGAGGCGCCGGCGCAACTGGACGAGGTCAGGCGCCAGCTCGACCGCTACTTCGAGGGGCGCCTGCGCGAGTTCGACCTGCCGCTCGACTGGCGGCTCAGCAAGGGCTTCCGGCTCCGCGCCCTGCGCGCCATCGACCGCATCCCCTACGGCAGGACCCGCAGCTACACCCAGATCGCCGCCAGCGCGGGCAACGAGCGGGCGGTGCGCGCCGCCGGGACCGCCTGTGGCGCCAACCCGATCCCGATCGTCGTCCCCTGTCACCGGGTGCTGCGCAGCAGCGGCGGGCTCGGCGGCTACGGCGGCGGGCTGCCGATGAAGGAAGCCCTGCTGGAGATGGAGGGCGTGCTCGACGACTGAGGCCGGCGCTAAAGCGGATCGGCCACCGAGCCGATGTTGGAGGCGTGGAAGGGAAGTCCGATACGACCGCGCACCGAAGCGCACCGACCGCCCGCATCGCCTGGCTCGTGACGTTCGTCGTGCCGTTGATCCTTGCCGCACTGCTGCTGGGGGTCAAGTCGGCCCAGGCAGCACAGACCGCCCCCGCCGTTTCGCCCTTCGCTTTCGAGGAGGAATTCGAATTCGAAGAAGAAGGGGAATTCGAAGCGGAACCCTGCGAACTCGCGGAAGAAGAATTCGAAGAAGACGAGCTCAGCGAAGCCGAGGTCGAAAGGGTCTGCGACGAAGACAGCGAGGACGACAAGAAGAAGGCCAATGCCTCCGACTCCGCCGCACCCGAAGAATGCCTGCTGAAAAGCGCCCGCCCCCACCTCGTCGTCTACGGATCGCACAACAGGGTGCGGCTGACGGTCGGCTACACGACCTACGAACCCGCCGCGGCGGCAGTCGACTACAGCGCCGCGGGCGGCAAGGGCTCGCTCGACCTGGGGACGGCGAAGCGCCACCTCGGTGGGATCGGCGTAATCCGCATCGCCAAGAGGCTGAGCGATGCGGAAATGGCCAAGGTCGAGGCGGCCGGTCACTTCACCGTGCGGCTCAACATCGCTGAGGCTCCCGGCAACTGCCGTCGCTACGAGATCGAGCAACTGACGGTCAAGCACGCCTCCGAGAGGCAAGTCGTCTGGTCTCAGACCGATTAGACCCTCGCCGCCGCCGACTCCGGCGGGAGATGCTCACTCGGCAAGCGCCGGGATCGCTTCACTAAGCCACTCCGTCGCAGCCGGCAGGCTCGAGGGATCTATCTGGTGGCCGACATCGGACTCGTGGTACTCGACCTCGAGACCACCGGCTTCGAGCAGCTCCCGGGCGCGCCGAGCGAAGCCGATCTCCATGATCGGGTCGGCGCGGCCGTGGGCGAGGAAGGCGCGCGTCCCACGGCGGTCCTCGAAATGGGGCAGCCAGCCGTCGACGACCGGGACGAAGCCGCTGAAGGCGAGGATCCCCGCCACCGGCGGCCGATCGGCGCCCAGGGCCATCGCGTAGCTCATCACCGTCCCCATCGAGAAGCCGCCGAGCACCGTGCGGGAGGGCCCGATCGAGGTCTCCTCCCAGAGCCGGTCGTGGAGCTCGGCGAGGTCGCCGCGAGCGGCGTGGAAGGTGTCGCGGTCCGGGTAGCCGACACGGGGGACCAGGTACCAGTGATAGCCGGGGGAGCCGGGCAGCGTCAGCGGCGCCCGGGGGGTGACCACGCGCAGTCGTCGGCCCGGATCGAGCGCGTCGGCGAGCCCGAGCAGATCGCGCTCGTCGGTCCCGCGGCCGTGGTGGAGGACCAGGAGGCCGTCCGGCTCGCGCTCGGCCTCTCGTTCCAGATAGGTCAGCGACTCCATCGCGGGCGAGGTGCCTCAGCTGGCCGACGAGGCCGCGGTCTTGTTCAGGTAGTCGCGGATGAAGTCGTCGATGTCGCCATCGAGCACCCGCTGCGCGTCACCCACCTCATGCCCGGTGCGGTGGTCTTTGACCCGCTGGTCGGGATGGAGAAAGTAGCTGCGGATCTGCGAGCCCCAGGCGACTTCCTTGACCTCGCCCCGCTCCTTCGCCAGCGTTTCGGCGCGTTTGCGCTCCTCCAGCTCGATCAGCTTCGAGCGCAGCAGCTGCATCGCCACCGCCTTGTTCTGCGTCTGCGAGCGCTCGTTCTGGCACTGGACGACGACTCCGGTGGGGATATGGGTGATCCGCACCGCCGAGTCGGTCTTGTTGACGTGCTGACCCCCCGCCCCCGAGGCGCGGTAGGTGTCGATCCGCAGATCGTCGTCGTTGATCTCCACCTCGACGTCCTCGTCGACCAGAGGCCCGACGTCGACCTGGGCGAAGCTGGTGTGTCGGCGAGCCGAGGAGTCGAAGGGTGAGATCCGCACCAGCCGGTGCACACCCCGCTCGGCGGCGAAGAGCCCGTATGCGTTCTCGCCGCGGGCGACGAAGGTTGCCGACTTGAGGCCGGCCTCCTCCCCCGGCGAGGCCTCCTTCATCTCGACCTCGAAGCCGCGCCGCTCGGCCCAGCGCAGGTACATGCGCAGCAGGATCTCGGCCCAGTCCTGAGAATCGGTGCCGCCGGCGCCGGCGTGGACCGTGACCACCGCGTCGCCGGCGTCGTAAGTGCCGCTGAACAGGCGCGCCTCTTCGAGCTCGGCCAGCCGCCTTTCGACCGAGGCCATCTGGGTGGCCAGCTCGGCCGCCATCTCCTCGTCTTCGGCCGCCATCTCGGCCAGCTCGCCGAGGTCGCCGGCCTCGGACTCCAGCTCCTCGAAGGTCTTCAGCTTGCGCTGGGCGCGCGCATGGGCGGCCGAGATGCGCGCAGCGGCCTCTTGGTCGTCCCAGAAGCCGGGCTGTCCCATCTCGGCCTCGAGCCGCTCGGCCTCCTCGCGGAGCGAAGCCGGGTCAAAGGTAGTCCGAGAGCAGCTTCAACTGCTCGCGGATCTCGGCGAGCCGCGCCGGTACCGATTCGGTTGAGGCGGCCTCGGCCATGCGAACAGGTTATTGATCGAGCGCGGACGCCTTCGGCGCCCTGGCTCCGATGATCCAGGTCGAGGCCGGCGCGAAGACGCCGTCGGGCCCGTCGAACCCGGCCAGGGCCTGGCGCAGATCGGCGGCGATCTTGGGGCGGATCTCGTCGATCCGGTCTTCCCAGAGGCGCAGCACCTCGCCAGCGGGACCGAGCGCCATGTTGAACTCGACGGCGTGGTCGAGGTCGTTGCCGATCTTCAGCGGCAGGTCACAGCGCTGCAACGAAATCTCCTCGAAGCCGGCGATCGTGAGCTGCTCGCTGACCGTGTCAGCGTTCGCCATCGAGAAGGGCCCCGGCCCACAGGTGGGCTCGTCGCTCTCCTCCGGGTGGTCGAGGTACTCGTCGACCACCAGCTCGGCGCGCCGCACCCATTCGTTGTCCTCCTTGCGGCGCCAGACGACCGCGCAGAGCCGGCCGCCCGGGGAGAGGGCCTCGCAAACGTTGCGCAGCGCGGCGACCGGGTTGGCGAAGAACATGATCCCCATCCTCGAGAAGGCGTAGTCGAAGCCCTCTCCCAGGTCCCCGACCTGCACGTCGGCAACCGCGAAGCTGACCCGCTCCGCCCCGGCCGCCTCGGCCTCCTCGCGCGCCATGGCGACGAACGGCTCGGAGACGTCGACGCCGACTGCCTCGCCCTCCGGGCCGATCAGCTCGGCCAGGCGCTGCGTGGTGTCGCCGAAACCGCAGCCGAGGTCGAGCACGCTGTCGCCGGGCCGCGGGGGGTGCACCCTCATCGCCGCGTCGCCGTGCGCCCCCAACCCGCCAGCGACCAGCTCGCGGAACCGGACGAAGCGATCGAAGAGCGGCCCGCTCCAGGCGTCGGTCGCCTCTTTGTTGGATGCGGCAATCGACTCCACAGGCGGGATGGTAGCCCTATCCGACGCCGTGCTCGAAACCGCCCGCGTGCAACGCGGCGGCGCGGTCCTCAAAAGGGCGCCAGCTACGAACCCTATGGTCGCGCAGCTCGAAGAGCCAGGCCATCTCGTCCTCCCCGGCCGGCGACCCGTCCTCGTCCCAATGCCAGACGCGCTTGATCAACGCCACCGCCGACCCCCCACCGGACTCGGTCCCTTCCTCATACAGCTCCTCCAGCTCAACCGTCTGCTGCACCCCGCCAGGGGGACGCGTAGCCCAAAGCCGCGCCGCCCCTATCCCTTTGCGCAGCCCCTTCATCGAGTGCAGCTCCACCTCGGGATCCAGGACAGCTACGAACGCATCAAGGTCGCGCTCGTTGAAGCTCCGGATGAACTCTCGAACTGGATCAGCCATCTGAGGACGTCGTAAGCCAAGCAGGTCGGGGGACGCAGGGAAGGGCGGTGAGGGGAGCGCACTTAGGTGCGTGACCCGATCCAACCGACCGAGGACCCCGAGATGCGCCGGCTTAGGACGTCCTCAGGCTCCGTGGCACTTCTTGTACTTCTTCCCGCTGCCACACCAGCAGGGATCGTTGCGGCCGATGTTCTCCCGCTCGTCCTTGACCACCGTCTCGACCGCCCCCGCCGGCGGGGCGCCGTTGCCCCCGCCATTCGGCCGCGCCGTCCCTTCGGTCACGCTGACCCCAGCGGCAACCTCCTGCAGCGCCGAGGGCTGCGCGTCGGGGGTACCGCCGGAGTAGTCGAGCGCGGTCGGCGCGGCACCGCCGTTGCCGGCGAAGGTCCCTTCCATCTGCGAGGGGTCGACTTCGATTTCGGCATTGAAGACCAGCTTGCTGAACTCCTCCCAGATCGAGTGCATCAACTCCTCGAACATCGCGAAGCCTTCGTTTTTGTAGGCGACAAGGGGGTCGATCTGGGCGAAGCCACGCAGGTGGATGCCCTCGCGCAGGTAGTCCATGTCGTAGAGGTGCTCGCGCCAGCGGTTGTCGATGACCTGGAGCAGGATCGAGCGCTCCAGGTAGCGCATCAGCTCCTCGCCGAGCTTCTGCTCGCGATCGTCGTAGGCGCTCATCGCGTCTTCGTCGAGCGCGTCCTTGAGCTTTTCGCGATCGACCGTCTCCGGTGCCATCGAGCCGACCTCGATGCCCACCGGCCAAATCTGGCGCAGCTGCAGCTCCAGTCCCGCCATGTCCCACTCATCGAGCTCGTCGCCCGGCGTGTACTCATCGACCAGGCGCTCGATCACTCCCTCCATCTCGTCGCGCGCGATGTCCGACATGTCGCGCCCCTCGAGGATCTCGCGACGGTATTTGTAGACGACACGGCGCTGCTCGTTCATCACGTCGTCGTACTCGAGCACCCGTTTACGGATCAGGAAGTTCTGTTCCTCGACCTTCTTCTGCGCGCCCTCGACCGTCTTGCTCAGCATCCCGGCTTCGAGTGGCATCTCAGCGCCATCCTCGTCGACCGGCCCGAGGCGATCGAGGATTTTGTAGATGCGATCGCCGGAGAAGAGGCGGATCACGTCGTCTTCGGCGGAGAGGAAGAAGCGCGTCTCCCCTGGGTCGCCCTGACGACCCGAGCGGCCGCGCAGCTGGTTGTCGATGCGGCGCGATTCGTGGCGCTCGGTGCCGCAGATATAGAGGCCGCCGAGCTCGCGCACTTCCTCAGCCTCGGCCTTGCACTGTGGCTCCATCTCGACGATCTTTGCCCCCAGAGCCTCCTCGAAGCCATCGTCGCCAGGATTCAAGCTCTGCTTCTTCAGCTCTTTGTGAGCCAGGTGCTCGGGGTCGCCGCCGAGCTTGATGTCGACGCCACGGCCGGCCATGTTGGTCGCGATCATCACCGCGCCCTTGCGTCCTGCTTCGGCGATCCGCTCACCCTCTCGCTGTGCGTGCTCGGGCTTCGCGTTCAGCACCGCGTGCTCGACCCCGTGCCGTTTGAGCTCTCCGGAGATCATCTCGGATACCTCGACCGAGACGGTCCCGACGAGGATCGGCTGGCCTTTCTCGTGGCGAGCGAAAATCTCCTCGAGCACGGCTTTCCACTTGCCGTCCTTGGTTTTGAATATCTGGTCGTTGTGATCGCCGCGGACCATCGGCCGGTTGGTCGGGATCTCGACGACCGGCACTTTGTAGATTTTCATGAACTCGGTGGCCTCGGTGAGGGCCGTGCCGGTCATCCCGGAGAGCTTGTCGTAGAGGCGGAAATAGTTCTGCAGGGTGATCGTGGCGAGCGTCTGGTTCTCCTCGCCTATCGCCACCCCCTCCTTCGCCTCGACCGCCTGGTGCAGGCCCTCCGACCAGCGCCGGCCCTCGAGGATGCGGCCGGTGAACTCGTCGATGATCATCACCTCACCGTCGACCACGGCGTAATCCTTGTCCTTCCTATAGAGCGACTCGGCCTTGAGCGCCTGGCTGAGGTGATTGACCAGGGTGCCGTGCTCGCCCAGGTAGAGGTTGTCGACGCCGAGGAACTCCTCCGCCCGCTTCACCCCCCGCTCGGTCGGCGAGACGGTCTTGTGCTTCTCGTCGAATTCGTAGTCGTACTCGGCCTCCGAGGTGTCTTTCGATTCACCCAGGGATTTCAGCCGGTCCCTCGCCTGCACCCCATCCATCTGGCGGGCGAGGCGGGCGAACTGGTAGTAAATCTGCGCCGCCTCTTCGGGCGCGCCGGAGATGATCAACGGCGTGCGCGCCTCGTCGATCAGGATGTTGTCGACCTCGTCCACGACCGCGAAGTGGTGACCGCGCTGGACGCACTGCTCCAGCGTTCCGGCCATGTTGTCGCGCAGGTAGTCGAAGCCGAACTCGGAGTTGGTGCCGTAGACGACGTCGCAGGCGTATTTGACATGCCGCGCCTCGTGGTCGTCTGAGTCCTGGATCGCGGCGACGCTGATTCCAAGCGCGTCGTAGACCGGTGTCATCCATTCGGCGTCGCGGCGGGCGAGGTAGTCGTTGACGGTGACGACGTGGACGCTGTCGCCGGCGAGCGTGTTGAGGAAGACCGCCAGGGTCGCGGTCAGGGTCTTGCCCTCTCCCGTCTTCATCTCGGCGATCGCCCCGTCGTTGAGCGCCATGCCGCCGATCAGCTGCACGTCGAAATGGCGCTGGCCGATGCTGCGCCGCGCCGCCTCGCGGGTCAGCGCGAAGGCCTCGGGCAGGAGGTCGTCGAGCGCCTCGCCGCCGTGGGCCCGCTCGCGCAGCGAGCTGGCCTCGGCCCGCAGCTCCTCCTCGCTGAGCAGCTCCATCTCCGGCTCGATCGCGTTGATCTTCGCGGCGCGCTTCTCGTACGCCTTGAATTTGCGCCCCTCGCCGACGCGCAGCGCGCGCGTAACCATGTCCCTGGCATTTGCCATGGACCAAGGGTAGCGAGGGGGCTGGGGCTAGGCTTCGGCGGTGCGGCCGCGCCTCTGATTGACCAGGCGGCGGGTCTTGCGACGCTTACGCCGGAGCGCTCGGTGTTTCTTGACCTGACGGCGGATGTCCTCGGCAAGCTCGTGGATCGTGTGAGCCATCTCGGGGGAGGCCTCCTTGGCGTGCAAAGTGACCCCCTTGAGCCGCAGCGTGGCCTCGGCAACCTGGCTATCGGCGATCGCCGGGTTACGCTCCTCCCAGACGGTCACATCGAGCATCGCTAATTCGGAGACCTGCCTGCCGACACGACGAAATCGCTTGACCACGTGTTCCCGCAGCTCCTCGTCAACCTCGACGTTGCGCCCACGCACCTCGATCCGCATATTGGCCTCCTTTGGGTGTCTGCCTCGATGCTACGCCTGTACCCGAGTCGCGGCAAGGAGGAACTTTTCCAGAAGCTGGTCGGAGACCGGCACCCCTCGGTGGAGAGGATCGGGTGTCCCCTCGCCGGAACTTGTGAGCCGCCTCGGAATTGAGCCCTTGCCCGGGACCGACGCGGGTTCCGCCGGGGGGACACCCGATCCTCTCCACTCAGAGACGCCGGGTAAACGTGATTGCCACGATCCGAACGCTTCCAGCTTGGCGGAGGGCTCGGGCGCAGGAGTTGAGCGTGGCGCCTGTGGTCAGGACGTCGTCTACCAGGAGGACGCTGCGCGGAACCGCGCCCTTCGTGTGAATACGTGGGGGGTGGCCGACGCGCTGGGCTCGACGCTTGCCTACCTGGCGGCCGCCGCCGCGGCGAGCGAGACAGGCTTGGAGTGGCAGCTCAGCTCGCTGGGCAAGGGCTGCGGCTATCTCCGCCGCTGGATCGAAGCCGCGGATGGCGGAGCGCAGGGGCGCTGTGGGCACGGGGACGATGGTGCCGCTCAGCAGCGTGGAGGGTGCCAGCCACTGGATGCGATCGGCCATCAGGCCGGCGACCGGGAGTAAGCGGCGGAACTTGAGCGCCGCGACCAGCTCGCGGGCGGTGCCCTCGTGCGACGCCGAGGACCAGGAGCGGTCGAGGCCGGGGGCGCCGGCTCCGTCGAGCGGATCGGCGGCGGCGAGTCGCCGCGCGCAGCGGGTGCAGACGACGGCCTCGTGCCGGCAGGCTCGCCCGCAGGCGGCGCAGAGGGGCGGTGCCAGGCCGGCGGCAACTGCATGGAGGAGGTTCATGGCCCGATCGTGCGGGCCATCGGCGCGCCTGTGGCGCGCCAGATGTCAAATGTCTGTCAAGCCTTTCGCGCGCGAGCCGCGATGGCGCCGATCAGGATCCCCTCGGCTGGCAGCTCGGCCCCCTCGAGCAGGATCGAGTCGCGGATGTGGGCGCCATCGCCGATTCGACAGCCATCGCCGACGATCGCCGGGCCCTCGATTCGAACGCCTGCGCCGATCTCGACTCTCTCTCCAACCAAGATCGGCGCCGTCACGTCGGCGCCGTCGAGCGCACTGGCGGCGCGTACGCCGTCGGCCACCTGCGGCGCCCCGGGCTCGACCTCGACCGCCCCGCGCAGCGCGTCGAGGTTGCCCTGGCGCAGCTCGTCGAGGTTGCCGATGTCGTTCCAATAGGCGTCGATCTCATGCGAGTAGAAGGGCACGTCGGCCTCGAGCAGGGCCGGAAAAACGTCCTTCGCCCAGTCGGCGAACTCGGGCGGATCCTCGGGACCGGCGTCGTTGCTCGTTCCCGGCTCCGGAAAGTAGTCGAAGACCTCGGCGCGGAACATGTAGATGCAGGTGTTGGCAAGGTCGGAGAGGGCTTCGGCGGGGTCGGGCTTCTCCTGGAACCCCTGGATCCGCCCGTCGGCCGCAGCGATTACGACGCCGAACTGGTCGGTATCGGCAACTCGTTTGGTCGCCATCGTGACCAGGCCGCCGTGGGATTCGTGGAACTCGCGCATTGCCGTGAAGTCGATATCGGTGAGCGCATCGCCGGCGACGACGAGAAACGAGTCACCGAGGAAATCGGCGACGTTGCGGACCCCGCCGGCGGTACCGAGCAGCTTCTCCTCGTGGCTGTATGAGAGCTCCAGGCCAAAGTCCGAGCCGTCGCCGAAGTGACCTTCGATCAGCTCCGGGAACCAGTGCAGGTTGGCGATCGCCTCGCCGAATCCGTGCCGAGCCAGCAAGCGGGCCGCGTGCTCCATCACCGGCCGGTTGAGCACCGGCACCATCGGCTTCGGCATGCCGTAGGTGATCGGCCGCAGCCGGGTGCCGAGCCCGGCCGCCAGGATCATCGCGCGCATTGACTCAGTAGCGATAGTGATCGGGCTTGTATGGGCCCTCGACCGGGATGCCGAGGTAGGCGGCCTGCTCCTCGGACAGCTCGGTGAGGTCGACGCCTAGCGCCGCGAGGTGCAGTCGCGCGACCTTCTCGTCGAGGTGCTTGGGCAGCACGGTGACGTCCTTGGCCGTGAACCCATCGGGCTGGCCGTAGAGCTCGATCTGCGCGATCACCTGGTTGGTGAACGAGTTCGACATCACGAAGCTCGGGTGGCCGGTCGCGTTGCCGAGGTTGAGCAGGCGGCCCTCGGAGAGGAGGATGATCGAGTGGCCGTCGGGGAAGCGCCACTCGTCGACCTGCGGCTTGATGTTGACCCTCTCGGCGGGGGATGCTTCGAGCCCGGCGACATCGATCTCGTTGTCGAAGTGGCCGATGTTGCCGACGATCGCGTTGTGCTTCATCCGCGCCATCTGGTCGGCGGTGACGATGTCCTTGTTGCCGGTGGCGGTAACGAAGATGTCAGCCGTCTCGACGACGTCGTCGAGCGTCCGCACCTCGTAGCCCTCCATCGCCGCCTGCAATGCGCAGATCGGGTCGATCTCGGTGACGATCACACGGGCACCCTGGCCGCGCAGCGACTCGGCGCAGCCCTTGCCGACGTCGCCGTGGCCGCAGACGACGGCGACCTTGCCGCCGATCATCACGTCGGTGGCGCGGTTGATCCCGTCGATCAGCGAGTGCCGGCAGCCGTAGAGGTTGTCGAACTTCGACTTGGTGACCGAGTCGTTGACGTTGATCGCCGGGAAGAGCAGGTCGCCGGTCTCGGCCAGCTGGTAGAGCCGGTGCACGCCGGTAGTCGTCTCCTCGGTGACCCCCTTGATCCCCTCGGCGATCTGGGTCCAGCGCAGCGGGTCGGACTCGAGCGAGCGCTGCAGGGTCTCGAGCACGATGCGGAACTCCTCCGAGTCGGCCGAGGCCGGATCGGGCACGGCGCCAGCCTTCTCGAACTCGACGCCCTTGTGGACTAGCAGGGTGGCGTCGCCGCCGTCATCGAGGATCATGTTCGGGCCCTCGCCGTCGGGCCAGAGCAGAGCCTGCTCGGTGCACCACCAGTACTCCTCCAGGGTCTCGCCTTTCCAGGCGAAGACCGGGATACCGGCGGCGGCGATCGCGGCCGCGGCGTGGTCCTGCGTAGAGAAGATGTTGCAGCTGGCCCAGCGGACCTCGGCGCCGAGGGCGATCAGGGTCTCGATCAGCACGGCGGTCTGCACCGTCATATGGAGCGAGCCGGTGATCCGCGCTCCTTCCAGCGGCTGCTGCGCCGCGAACTCCTCGCGGGTCTGCATCAGGCCCGGCATCTCTACCTCGGCGAGGGCGATCTCCTTGCGCCCGAAGTCGGCGAGGCCGATGTCGGCGACCTTGTGGTTTGAGGTGGCGGTTGCCATCGGTTCCTTTCGATCTATTGGTCCCGGCGAAGGATACGGAGATGAGCGAGAAGAGCCAGGCTGGCCACTCAAGGACGTCCGAGCGCAGCCTTGAGACTGTCGATTGCTTCGATCGGCAACGGATCGACGCCTCGGGCGTCGGCCAGGGCGAGGGATACGAGATCGCCGAGCATCACGGTCCAGAGCAGTCGCTCGACCGGCGTCTCGCCCGCTGACTCCACCCGCACGGCGGTTGCCCCAGCCGCTTCGATTGAAGCGGCGGTGAGCTCGAAGCGGCGGCTTACGCGGGGGTGCTGGCCAGCATCCTCGAGCAGCACCGCGGCGAGCTCGTTATCGCCAGCGCCCCAGCCGCAGAGCTCGTTGTGATCGGCCTCCGGCAGCGCCGAGAAGAAGGCGGGCAGCTTTGCGTTCTCGTTGAGCTGGGTCTTCCAGCGCCGCGCCACCGCGGCGGACAGACCGGCGCCGTAGACGATCGGGATCGCACCCTCGAGCCTGGCGGCGATGTCGGCAGCGGTGGCGCGCAGAGCCTCCTTCTGCGCCTCGAGGAAGGCAGCAGCACTCTCGAGCTCACCATCGACGCGCGGCGCGACGCCCGCCGCAGTAGCGACGCCGGCGGCGCAGACCAGCATGTAGGCGACGGCGGTGCGGGGGGCGGGCAGCAACCCGGGCAGGCCGATCACCGGGTCGCCGGCCGCACGGGCGGCGTCGACCAGAGCGCCGCCCGTGCTGGCGACGACGCGGCGAGCGCCGAGCTCCCCGGCGGCGGCATAACAGGCAAGCGTCTCCTCCGTCTCCCCCGAGTAGCTCGAGCAGAGCACGGTCCATTCGGGCGTCGCCCAGTTGGGCAGCGTGTAGCCGCGCACGGTCAGCAGCGGCCGGACGAGACCCTCGCCGAGGGCCGCCGCGGCGAGATCGCCACCGATCGCCGAGCCGCCCACGCCGCAGACCAGAACGCCGGCGGACTCACTCGGTGCCAGGCGCGCCGACTCGACCCGCCAAAGGGCGTCGCGAAGGTGATCCGGAATGCCGAGGACGTCGTCGAGCATGGTCAGGCGGGGACTCTTTCATCTGCGGCGACGACGGTGGTTAACAACTCGGCGCCCGCCTCAACGACGACCCCTGGCGCAAGAACCGAGCCGGCAACGCGGGCGTTCTCCCCGATCGTGCAGCCGCCGAGCAGGACCGATTCGAGCACTCGCGCCCCGGCCCCAACACGACACCCCGGCCCGACCACCGCCCGCGGCCCGACCACCGCATCGTCGTCCACCTCGGCGCCGGGGTCGACCAGGACGCTCGGGCCGGTGGGCTCGACCCGGGTCGCCACCCGCCGCTCGAGGATGTCCCAGCTCGCCTCCAGGTAGCGCTCGGGCGTTCCGATGTCCAGCCAGTAGCCGTTCAGGAGGAGGCCGTGCAGCCCCTTGCCGACCAGGCGCGGGAACACCTCGCGCTCGATCGAGACGTTCTCGCCGGGAGGGATCAGGTCGAGCACCGAGCGCTCCAGCAGATACATGCCCGCGTTGATCTCGCCGGGCTCGCGCTCGCCGGTCTTCTCGAGGAACTCGAGGACCACCCCCCCCGTACCGCTCCGGACCAACCCGAAGGCCGAGGAGTCCTCGACCGGGTGGAGGGCGATCGTCGCCTCGGCCGAGCCCTCCTCGTGGGCGGCGAGCAGCGCGCCCAGATCGAGGTCGGTGAGCACATCTCCGTTCAACGCCAGGAAGCGGTCGCCCAGCTCATCGCCCAGCGAATCGGCGGCGAAGCGAATCGCCCCTGCGGTGCCCAGCGGTTCCGGCTCGGCGACGTAGCGGATCCTCACCCCCGCGCGCTCCTCCTCGCCGGCGAGCGCCGCCCGCAGAACGTCGGGCAGGAAGCCGCAGGCAAGCACGACCTCGGTGACGCCGTGCCCCGCCAGCCACTCGATCATGTAGGCGAGAAAGGGCCGGTCGACCAGGGTCAGCGCCGGCTTAGGGGTCGAATCGGTGAGCGGGCGGAGGCGGGTGCCTTCGCCTCCCACTAAAACGATTGCCTGCATTCAGTCGGTGGCGGCTGGGGAGGGCGTTCCAGTCACAACCCTGCCTATTCCCTCGTATTCGAACCCGGCGGCGATCAAGACCTTTGGGTCGAGGAAGTTGCGGCCGTCGACGAGCAGCGGCCGCGCCATCCGACCCGCCGCGTCGGCCCAGTCGAGCTCGGCGAACTGCGGCCACTCGGTGACCAGCACCGCCGCGTCGGCGCCCGCGAGCGCCTCCGGCGCCGAGTCGCACAGCTCGACCCCCTCGAGCAGGTCGCGCGCCGCGTCGGCGGCAACCGGGTCGTAGGCGACCACCTCGGCCCCCTCTCCCTGCAGGCGCGCCGCCAGCACCAGGCTCGAGGCCTCGCGCATGTCATCGGTGTCCGGCTTGAAGGCGAGTCCGAGCAGAGCCACCCGCCGCCCGACGAGCGACCCCAGGTGGTTGAGCAGCTTCTGCACCACACGCCGCTTCTGCAGCTCGTTGACCTCGATCACCGCGTTCAGCAACTGGAAGTGGTAGCCCGTATTGCCCGCCAGCATCTTCAGGGCGCTGACGTCCTTGGGGAAGCAGTTGTGGAGGGTAAGCCCTCCGCTAGTTGCGACCGTTTGAGAGCCGGGTACCTCCACCGAGTAGACGGGTCCCTGGAACTTCGCTTTCGTCGCCTCCGCAACCCGGACCCATGCCATCTGCGAATTGCCGAAGCGACGGTACCCAGTGGGAGCGATCCTCTTTCTCTGCCGCCCTATCGCCTCGATCACACTCGACCTCTGCGCCTCGGGAACTAGGAGGATCGCCCGTTCCACCTGGTCCGCGCCGCTGACCTTTAGCCAGTGAGTCTCCTTGGTCGATCTCGCCGTGCGACCCCTGCGCCACGCGCAGACGATGCCAAGCTCTCCGAGCAGGCGAGCCACACCGTCTGCCAGCTCGTCGCTGATCGTGCCGAAGTCCAGAGTCACGCTGGGACCGCCGTTGACAAACGACCACGAGCCGTCTCCCTCCCACAAGCCCGACAGCAGGGCCCACTTACGGGAGTCGGACTGCTCCCAAATCATGTTCGGCAGTCGCTGCTCGTAGCTGTTACGCCCCAGACCGAGGATCTCGTTCCACCATGACGCCAGAATGCGAGAGGAAATCCGCACGCCTCGCGAGGTGGGTGCCGTGAACGGCGTCGCCTTTACTCCCTGCCCTTCCCAATAGCCGATGACCTCCCGCACCAGGTGCTCCTCCCTGGCGGGGTGGAATGACCACGTGATGCGCTGGCGCACAACACCCCCTCGCCCTCGATCCCGGCCCACGTGGCCCTCGGCGAGATAGAGGCCGACCACCCGCCAGAACGCCTCGTCGATCACGAGACGCTCGGGCAGGTAGGTGCCATTGCGGGCAGTTCCGAGGGTTGCGCCTCGCAGATCCATTTCCGCCCCGCAGGCCTCCGGCAGTCGCAGGGCGCCTCTGCGGGAGATATCCCCCATTCGCTGCGCCTGCCCACGAGGATGGTCGAGAATCGCGATGCGCTCCGCGACAGGCCTGGCCCGAAGGGCGCTGACCTCACGAGCCTCTGGACGGACGATGACCTCCCCCGCGAGGATTGAGTCTTCGACCGCGCCAAGCACCGAGTACGACTTCGGCGCGAACCCTTCGCCCATTCCGCCAGCCAGGGGCAGCCAATCGGACTCGCTCACGTCCTCCGCCCGTACGGTGGTGACAACCTCGTCGTCGCGACCATCGCCAACGATCACCGGATGGTCAGCGGTGACGCGAACACGGCGGCCCATCTTCGTCCGGATCTCAACCATCTCGCCCTGGTAGTCCCGCTTGGTGAGGGCCGAGACCAGCATCCACTCCGGCTTTGTCTCTCCCGGGACCCATGACCACGCCCAGAGATCCTCGGGCGAAATGGCACCGGCATCCTCAACTGCCTCATCCTGTCCGGCAAGCTCCCACAGCTCTTCGAAGGAAACCAGCTTGACCGTGCCATGGTGCCTGACCAGCAGGGTCTCACCGCCATCGAAGCAGGAGCCCCCGTAGCCGATCCCGGCCCGCAGGAACGAGGGCCCGATGCGCTGGTCGAGGCCCATGCCCCGGGCCACCTCGCCGACGTCGGCGCCGACCTCCTCGCAGACGTTGGCGATCTCGTTGACGAAGGAGATCTTGGTCGCCAGGAAGGCGTTGGAGGCGAGCTTGATCATCTCGGCGCTGGCCACGTCGGTGCGGACGATCTCTCCTCCCAGCGGCTCGTAGATCGAGGCGACCGCGTCGCCGGCCCCCTCGTCGCCTGGGTCGGCGCCGATCACCACCCGGTCGGGGTGCATGAAGTCCTCGACCGCCGAGCCCTCCTTGAGGAACTCCGGACAGGAGACATAGGAAAGGCCCGGGCGATCGCGGCGGATCGTGCCCCCCGTTCCGGCCGGCACGGTGCTCTTCATCACCAGCACGTGATCGCCGTCGGCGCGCAGCTCCTCCACCACCGAGCGGACGCGGGAGACGTCGGCGTCGCCGGAGCGGGTCGGCGGCGTATCGACGCAGACGAAGAGCAGGCGGGCGGCGTCCAGCAGCTCGCCCATCTCGGTGGTGAAGGTGAGGCGCTCGGCATTGCGGGCGAGCAGCTCGCCGAGCCCTGGCTCGTGAATCGTCGTCTCGCCCCGCGAGAGGGCGTCGACCTTCTCGGCGAGGATGTCGCGCGCCACCACGCGGTGGCCCAGCTGGGCGAAGCAGGCGGCGGTGACCAGGCCTACCCAGCCCACCCCGACCACCCCGATTGGCTCTCTGCTCTCCGTCATCGCTGCGCCCTCCCCTGCTTCTTTGGCTTCTTGTTCGGGATTATCGCCTGCGCCGAGCGCGCCATGCCGACCATCTGGTCGTTGGTCAGCACCTGCAGCAGGCTGTTGGAGATCCAGTACACGTTGTCGCCGCGGCGCCAGGCGATCATCTTGACGCGATCGCCGTCGACGTAGATGTCGTACTCGCGACCCCGGATCGTCTTGGTCAGGCTCGGGTTGGAGAGGATCGGCGGGTCGGTCCAGCCGCGGATCCCCTGTACGCCGAAGTAGTGGATGCCGTCGGGGAGTTCCATCTCCAGCGTCATCCGGTAAGCGGCGTGGCGCTTGCCGTCGGTGTCCTTGAAGTGGTAGTAGCGCGGGTCCTGCACGTGGTAGTAGGGGTTGCTTTCCACGTAGAACGCGCCCGAGGGCAGGCGCGCCGGGTAGAAGACGGGGAAACCGCTGCTTGCCTTGCGGGCAACCGCCTTGGCCTCCAGCTCGCCGGCTTCGGCAGCCGGGACCAGGCCGTCGCTGCCGGGCGGCTTCGGCGCCGCCAGATGCGGCTTCGGCTTGCTCTTGCGCTGGGCCTTCTTCTTCCCCTTCTTCTGCTTCGCGCCGGAGTCTTCGGCCTCATCCAGGGACCCGCGCGGTCCGCCGCTGGCTTCGATGCCCAGGAACTTGTTGACGGCGCCCTGGATCGCGGTCGGCGTGGCGTAGACGAAGCTCGGACCGAGTTCGGCCGGAAAGTGGATCTCCTTGATCGCCGCGTTGCGCGAAGCGACGAACAGCTTCAGCACTTCGAGCATGGTCTGGGTGTCGCTGATGTCGGAGGTCGTGTACTTGGTGAAGATGTCGATCAGTTCGTTGCGCCCCAGCACGAGCTGATCGATCGGCACGCGCTGTCGGGCGGCACTGAGGAAGTCCTGCTGTCGCGCGGCGCGGACCAGATCGGTATCGGTGTGCCGGTAGCGCACGTACTGCAGCGCCTTTTTGCCGCAAAGGAGCTGATAGCCCGGCTGGATGTCGATTTCGGCATATTCTTCGGAGGGCGGAACCCCGACGTTCGAGTGGTAGTAGCGGCGATCGACGTCGACGTAGACGCAGTCGATCGCGTCGACCGCCCGCACGAAGCCCAGGTAGTCGACGTTGACGACGTGGTTGATCGGCAGCCCGGTCAGTTCCTTCACCACCTGGAGGGTCAGCTTCGGTCCCCCGTAGGAGTAGGCGGCGTTGAACTTTTCGGTCCCGTAGCCGGGTATTTCGACCTTGAGGTCGCGCGGGATCGACATCAGCGCGATCGCGTTCTTGTCAGGGTCGAGCCGCAGCAGCAGCGTCGTGTCGGAGCGGCCGGGGTCTTCGGGTTCGCTGGCCCGCTTGTCGGAGCCGATGATGAGAATGTTCTCCGGTTCGCCGCCGTGGGTCTGGGCGAGGACGCGCTCGACCTTGTTCTGCAGTTTGTTGTTGTGCGAGAGCGCGTCGGCGATGCTGCCGATGTAGAGGAGGATGCTGGCCGCCGTCGCCGCCGCGGTGACAGCGATGATCACGACGGAGGCCAGGCCGAAGCGCCACCAGTAGCGCTTCGGCTTCGGCGGCGGCTCGAAGTCGCCTGTTGGGGGCGGCTTCTTGAAGGGCTGCTCAACCATCGCTTCCGCTCAGCAGCCTTCGAGCCGGTCCGGAATCCCCCGCAGGAACCCTTCGAGGATGTTCCGGTAGGCCAGCAGGGAGGAGATCGAAACCCACTCCGCCGGGCCATGATGGCCTTCGCCGACCGGCCCGAACTCGACCGCCGGCACCCCCACCCGCAGGAAGGAGACAGCGTCGGAGGCGCCATCCCGGCCGACGCTCATCGGCTCGCCGTCGTGGTGCGCCGAGGCCGCCTCGCGCAGGCCGAGGACGAAGGGCGAGTTGCGGTCGACCACCGCGGGGGGCCGGGTGAACAGCGACGTCACCTCGGTGTCGGGGAGGTTGCGAACCTGCTCGAGCAGGGTGTCGGGGTCCTGATCGGGCAAGTAGCGGATATCGACGTCGATTGCGCATCGGTCGGGCACCTTGTTGAGCGCGTCGCCGCCCACGATCCTCCCCAGGTTGATCGAGGGCCGGTCGAACAGCTCCGAGCTGTGCCGTGCGAACGGTAGCGACTCGATACTGCGGAAAACGTCGTGCGCCTTGAGCACGGCGTTGTCGCCGAGCCAGGGAGTGGCGCCGTGGGCGGCGACGCCGCTGACCTCCAGCCGCAGCGCCAGCACCCCCTTTGCCTCGACCCCGATCTGCAGGTCGGTCGGCTCGCCGGTGATCGCGAAGTCGCCGACGAAGCCCCCGTCGACCAGCCGGTCGCTGCCCCGATCGACTTCCTCCTCGGACTCCTCGTCGCCGACGATGCCCAGCCGCACCCGTACCCGCTCCTGCTCGCGCATCGCCGCGGTGGTCGTCAGCATCGCCGCCAGCGCCCCCTTCATGTCGTAGGCGCCGCGGCCGTAGAGCCGGTCGCCATCGACCTGCGGGTCGAACTGACCCTGCCGCCCAGGCACCACATCCAGGTGCCCATGGAGGACCACAGTCGGCGCGTCTTGCGGCCCGACTTCGGCCTTGAGCACCGGCAGCCCCCGCACCTCTTCGGTAGCGACCCCGATCCGCCGAGCGTCCAGCCACCCCTCGACGAAGCCAGCCGCTTCCAGCACCCCATCCGAGTCGGAGGTGTCGTACCCGATCAATCGTGTCGCAAGCCCAACCAGCTCCTCGCTCATAGGAGCTCTCGCAAAGCGGGGGATCCGGTCGTCCTCCGCGTGAATTGATGTCGCGCGGGCCCTTCGGGCCCTTCGCGACGGAGTTGGTGCGCGGCTGCGCCGCGCAGAAGACAGATTGCATATCGCCGCTTCGCGACATTCCCACGGAGGACGACCGGATCCCCCGCTAGCCAAAGCACCTCCGGCTCTCGAAGCTGAACGGACCGAGACTCGACAGAGCTACGCGAGGGCTTCGTGAAGGGCGAGCCGATGTCCCTTCGCTGGAATGTCGCGGCCTTCGGCCACATTCCGGCGGAGGATGGCCGGATCTCGCGGGGCGTCAGGCAGGTCAGGTGTCCCTCTCCCGGAGGCTCAAGGACAGGCAAGGCGAATCGCAGCAAGCGATCTGCTGCGCAACGGCCTCCGGGGGAGGGACACCTGACCTGCCTCACCCCTGGGAAATCGCGAGAAATGCTTCCGCTCGGTCTCGGTCTTTCCGGGCTCGCTTCTGCTCGCCGCTGCCATCCTCTGCGTCGGAAAGTCGCTGCTCCGCATCGGAGAGCTGTTCTTTCAGCACGCTCGCGTCAAGATCCGAGGGCTCGATCGCCTCCTCGAGCAGCAGGCGGGCGTGGTTGCCGAACACCTGCAGCCAGCCATGCGCCTGGGCGTAGCGGCGGGGCTCTCCCCCGCCCTCGTAGAGACGCAGCTCCGCCGGTCGCAGCGCCGCCAGCAACGGCGCGTGGTTGGCGAGGATCCCGATCTCACCGGTCGCGGTCCGGGTCGAGACCTGGCTCACCTCGCCGCTGAAGACCTCCCCCTCGGGGGTGAGAACCTCGACCTCGAATTTGGTCTCGCCGGCCAAGCTCGCCCCTAAGCCGCCGCGGCCGCGCTGGCGTTCTCGGTGACCTGGTCGATCGAGCCCTGCATGTAGAAGGCGCCCTCCGGCAGGTCGTCGTGCTCGCCGTCGAGGATCTCGCGGAAGCCGCGCACGGTCTCGGCGACCGGCACGAACTCGCCCGTGCGGCCGGTGAACTGCTCGGCGACGAAGAACGGCTGCGAGAGGAAGCGCTCGATCTTGCGCGCCCGCGAGACCGTCTGCTTGTCCTCGTCGGAGAGCTCGTCGATGCCGAGGATCGCGATGATGTCCTGCAGCTCCTTGTAGCGCTGCAGCACCTCCTGCACCTCGGTCGCGGTGCGGTAGTGCTCCTCGCCGACGACGTCGGGCTTGAGGATCGTCGAGGTCGAGTCGAGCGGGTCGACCGCCGGGTAGATCCCTTTCTCGGAGATCGCCCGCGAGAGCGTGGTGGTCGCGTTGAGGTGGGCGAACACCGAGGCCGGCGCCGGGTCGGTGAGGTCGTCGGCGGGGACGTAGACCGCCTGCACCGAGGTCACCGAGCCGCGCTCCGTGGAGGTGATCCGCTCCTGCAATTCGCCCATCTCGGTCTCCAGCGTCGGCTGGTAGCCGACCGCGGAGGGCATCCGGCCGAGCAGCGCCGAGACCTCCGAGCCCGCCTGGACGAAGCGGAAGATGTTGTCGATGAACAGCAGCACGTCCTGACCGCCCTGCTCGCGGAAGTATTCGGCCATCGTCAATCCCGAGAGGGCGACGCGCAACCGGGCGCCGGGCGGCTCGTTCATCTGACCGAAGACGAGCATCGTCTTGTCGATCACGCCCGACTCTTTCATCTCGAGCCAGAGGTCGTTGCCCTCGCGCGAGCGCTCGCCGACGCCGCAGAAGGCGGAGAGGCCTTCGTGCTCCTCACCGATGCTGCGGATCAGCTCCTGGATCAGCACGGTCTTGCCGACTCCGGCGCCGCCGAACAGCCCGACCTTGCCGCCCTTGGCGTAGGGCGCGAGCAGGTCGATCACCTTGATCCCGGTCTCGAGGATCTCCTGGGTGGGTGCGAGTTCGGAGGCTTCCGGGGCGGGCCGGTGGATCGGCCAGCGCTCGCCGGCCTCGATCGGCTCGCCCTGGTCGATCGGCTCGCCGAGCAGGTTGAAGATGCGGCCCAGCGTCGCGTCGCCGACCGGGACGGAGATCGGCCCGCCGGTATCGATCACTTTGTCGCCGCGCTGCAGGCCGTCGGTGGCGTCCATCGCCACCGTGCGCACCCGGTCGTCGCCGAGGTGCTGCTGCACCTCGCAGACCAGCTCGGTCGCCTCGCGGTCCTCGTCGCCGGCCATCTCGATCTTCACCGCCGAGTAGATCCCCGGCAGCTTGTCCGGGAAGACCGCATCGACAACCACGCCGGTCACCTGCTCGACTCGTCCTACGTTGCTTCCGTTGCTCTCGGCCATTGGTTCCTTTTCCTGACTTTCTGTTTGAAGTCTCTAGCCGAGCGCCTCGGCGCCGGCGACTACCTCGAGGATCTCCTGCGTGATCTCCGCCTGCCTGGCCCGGTTCATCTCCAGGGTGAGATCGTCCATCATCGTCTCCGCGTTCTCGGCGGCGTTGCGCATCGCGGTCATCCGCGCCCCCAGCTCGGAGGCGGCGGACTCGAGCAGCGCCCGGTAGACCGAGATGTTCACGTACTCCGGGATGAGCTGCGCCAACAGCTCCTCGGCCTCAGGCTCGTACTCCCACAGCGCCTGGCTGTGCGCCTTCTCGATCTCGGTCTCCTCGGCGTCCGTTTCCTCCTCCGCGGCGCCCTCGCCGATCACGTCGGCCTGCTGCAGCGGCAGCAGCGTCTGCCGCCAGACGTGCTGGGTGAGCGGCGAGACGTAGCGGTTGTAGACCAGCTCCACCCGGTCCAGCTCCTCGTCGACGTAACGCGCGGTCAGCTCCTCGCCGATCTCGCGCGCGTTGGCGAATCCGGGCCGGTCGGTGAAGCCGACGTAGGAAGTGCGGACGTCCTGCTTGCGAAAGGTCAGGGCGGATACGCCCTTGCGCCCGATCGCGGAGAAGGCCGTCTCGACCTCCTGCGCGCGCAACTCGTCGCGCAAGCGCAGCCCGTCGCGGATCACGTTGGTGTTGAAGGCGCCCGCCAGACCGCGGTCGCCGGTGACCAGGACGACGCCGACGCGCTCGACGTTCTCGCGCTCGACCATCACCGGCACGCGCGGCATCCCGCCCGCCTGCTCGGCGGCGCGGCGGGTCAGCTTGCGCATCCCCTGCGCGTAGGGGCGCAGCTGCTCGATCCGCTGCTCGGCACGGCGCAACCGCGCCGCGGCCACCATCTCCATCGCCCGCGTGATCTTGTTGATGTTCTTGATCGACGCGATGCGGTTCTTGACGTCCTTCTGGGAAGCCATGCTCTAGCGAACCCCGCGCCGTCAGGCGGGGGTGGCCTCCTTCTCCGCTTCGCTCGCGGCCTCCTCGACGCGGCTTGGCTTCGCCCGCTCCTGCTCGGAGCGGATCCGGTCGGACTCGCCGGCCTCGATCGGGTCGCCGTGCTCGTCGAAGTCAGCACCGAAGTCGTCGACGAAGTCGCGGATCGCCGCCCCGAGCTCCTCCTCGTCGGCCTCCTCGAGCTTGCCGGTCTCGGCGATCCGATCCAGCAGCTCGGGTTTCTCGGAGCGCAAGCGAATCCGCAGGTCGCGCAGGAACTCGCCGACGCGCTCGGTCTTGACCCGGTCGAGGAAGCCGCCGGTGCCGGAGTAGATCGCGGCGACCTGGTCGGCCATCTCGAGCGGCTCGCGCTCTTTCTGTTTGAGCAGCTCGACCAGCCGTTCGCCGCGGTTCAGCGTTTTCTGCGTCTCCGGGTCGAGCTCGGAGCCGAACTGGGCGAACGCCTCCAGGTCGCGGTACTGGGAGAGGTCGAGGCGCAGTTTTCCGGCGACCTTCTTCATCGCCTTGGTCTGCGCGTTGCCGCCCACCCGCGAGACCGAGATGCCGACGTTGATCGCCGGCCGCACGCCCGAGTTGAAGAGGTCGGACTCGAGGAATATCTGGCCGTCGGTGATCGAGATCACGTTGGTCGGGATGTAGGCAGAGACATCTGAGGCCTGCGTCTCGATGATCGGCAGCGCCGTCAGCGAGCCGCCGCCGAGCTCGTCGTTCAGCTTCACCGCCCGCTCCAGCAGCCGCGAGTGCAGGTAGAAGACGTCGCCGGGGTACGCCTCGCGACCCGGCGGGCGCCGCAGCAGCAGCGACATCTGGCGGTAGGCGTAAGCGTGCTTGGTCAGATCGTCGTAGACGCAGAGCGCCGCTTTGCCGTTGTAGAGGAAGTGCTCGCCCATCGCGCAGCCGGCGTAGGGGGCGATGAACTTGATCGGCGCGGCCTCATCGGCGGGGGCGGCGACGATGATCGTGTTCTCCATCGCGCCGTTTTCCTCCAGCACCTCCTTCAGCTGGACCACGGTCGACATCCGCTGCCCGATCGCGACGTAGATGCAGACCATGTCCTTGTCGCGGTTGTTGATGATCGTGTCGATCGCGATCGCCGTCTTGCCGGTCTGGCGGTCGCCGATGATCAGCTCTCGCTGGCCGCGGCCGATCGGGATCATCCCGTCGATCGACATCAGCCCGGTCTGCACCGGTTCGGTCACCGGCTGACGTTGGACGACGCCGGGCGCTTTGAACTCGGCCGGGCGGGTCTGCGTGGTCGCGACCTCGCCCTTGTCGTCGAGCGGGCGGCCGAGCGGGTCCACGAGGCGCCCGAGGAGCTCGTCTCCGACGGGAATCCGCAGCAGGTGGCCGGTCCGTTTGACCGTGTCGCCCTCGACGATCTTGTCCCACTCGCCGAACAGCACGGCGCCGACGTTGTCCTCCTCGAGGTTGAGGGCGAGGCCGGTGACGCCATGGGGCAGCTCGAGCATCTCGAGCGCCATGCAGTTGTCGAGGCCGTGGATGCGGGCGATTCCGTCGGCGACGGAGAGCACCGTGCCGACCTCGGAGAGGTCCGCGCTGCCGGTGTCCAGTCCCTCGATCCTCTCTCTGAGGATCGATGCGATCTCGTCGGGCTTGATTTCCATAGGGGTGCTCTATGCCTCCTTACGCCGCCTGGGCGACGCTCTTTCGAAGTTTCTCCAAGCTATTGCGAATGCTCGCGTCGAGGACCATGTTGCCGACCTGCAAGACGATGCCACCGAGGATCTCCGCGTCGACCCGGCTCGCCAGCTCGACCTTCTGATCGGTCTGGCGCTCGATCTCCTCGCCGATCTTGGCGACGACGGCCGGGTCCAACTCGGTTGCGCTGGTCACGGTCACGTCGATTCGCCGGTTCTCCGTCTTCCAGAGATCCTCGAAGTGCCGACGGATACGGAATATCTCAGCCATCCGCTGCTTCTCGATCAGCAGCTCGAGGAAGTTGACGAACTCCGTATCGGCGCCGTCCACCGCACGCCTCAGCCCGTCCACCTTCTCCGCCGAGGAGAAGTAGGGGCTGAAGAAGAAGACCCGCAGCTCACGGTTCCCGTCGAGCGCATCGGCGAGCTGGGCGAGCTCGTCGCGGATCGGGTCGAGCTTGCCCTTGTCCTTCGCCACGTCGAAGAGCGCCTCGGCATATACGCGGGCTGCGTCCTGCATCGACTAGCTCTCCGCCCCTGAGAGGGAGGTGAAGTCGACCTCGCTGAGCGCCTCCTCGACCAGGCGGCGCTGGTCCTCGGGGGTGAGGCTCTTGCGGGTTACCTTCTCGGTGGCAAGCACGGTCAGGTCGGCGACCTCCTTGCGGATCTGCTGCAGCGAGCGCCGCGTCTCGGCTTCGATGTCGCGCGTCGCCGCCGCAACCAGCTCCTCGCGCTTCTCCTTGCCGGATGCGGTCGCCTCCGCTTCGGCGGTCTCCGCCGCCTTGCGGGCGCGGGCCATGATGTCGTCGGCCTGCTCGCGGGCCTCGGCGAGACGGCCGCGGTACTCCTCGAGCAGCTCGTCGGACTCGCGGCGCTGCCGTTCGGCCGCCTCGATCGACTCGGCGATCGTCTTGGCCCGTTTGTCGAGCGCCTCCTGGATTTTCGGGAAGGCGACCTTGCTCAGCACCCACATGGTGAAGAGGAATAGGACCAGCGTCCAGATCATCAGGCCGAGGCCGGGAGAGACCAGGAAGCTGCCGCCCCCTTCGTCGCCCGCCGTCTCGGCGGCGAAGGGAACGATGCCCGCTATATGACCAAAGAGCTCCACGCGATCGGCCTAGAGGAAGAAGGCGATCAGGCCGAAGATGAAGGTGTAGAAGGCCACGGCCTCGGTCAGGGCGAAGCCGAGCCAGCGGATGCTCTGAAGCTCGTCTTTCATCTCGGGCTGGCGGGCGACCGACTCGATCTCCTTGCCGAAGATGAAGCCGATGCCGATTCCAGCGCCGATCGAGCCGAGGCCGGCACCGACGCCGAGGGCGATCGCCTTACCGGCCGATTCGATCCCTTCGTCGGAGATCGCGGCGGCTATAGGGGACAGATCCATTGAAACAGCGCTCCTTTTCTAGTGGCTGGCGGAGGTGGCTCCGCCCAGGTAGATCGCGGTGAGGGTCGAGAAGATAAATGCCTGCAGGGTCGCGATAAGGCCGACCTCGAGGATGAAGAAGAAGAAGGCGAGCGGGAAGGTGAGGGCGCCGAGGGCCGCGATCCCCAGCAGGACAGCCAACCCGCCGCCCATGAAGAGCAGCAGCAGGTGGCCGGCGAGGATGTTGGCGAAGAGTCGCACCGAGAGCGAGATCAGGCGGGCGAAATGCGAGATCGCCTCGATCACGAAGATGAAGGCCTTGCCGATCGGGTTCATGTCCTCCAGCCCCGGCGGCAGCCAGCTCGCGAGGTAGGGGATGAGGCCCTTTGAACGGACCCCTTCGAAGTGGTAGGAGAGCCAGACGACCAGGGTGAGGACGAGTGGGATCGAGAGGTTGGCGGTCGCCGCGTAGATTGCGAAGGAGGGGATTTCGAGGCCGAAGACGCTGATCTGGTGCTCGGTATTGGTCGGCAGCGGCAGGAAGCCGAGCATGTTCGAGAACCAGATCCAGAAGAAGAGCGCGGCGAGGAACGGGAACCAGCGCGCCGCCGCCTTCGGCTCGAGGTTGCCGCCGGTGATGGTGTTCTTGGTCATGTCGTAGGCGACCTCGATCGCCGTCTGCACCCGGTTCGGCTTCTGCGCCATCCGGCGCGAGATCCAGACCATGACGAAGATCGTCAGCGCGCTCGCCATCACCAGGTAGAGCACCGCCTTGTTGATGCTCAGGTCGATTCCCGCGAGGTGAATCGAGACCCACGGTTCGAGCTTGAACTCGTTCTGAGGCTGGAACGATTCGTCTTTGCCCGAGCTGCCGAAGATCAGCAGCATCAGGATCGCGATCCCAAGGTAGGTGCCGAGCCCGATCAGGACTTTGGTTTTGGTCTTCATCCCGCCTGCCCTTCGGGCTCGAAGAGGTGAGCGATCCCCTGTGCGGCAAACGAGATCGTGAAGAGGACGAGCAGCAGGACGGCGGCGGCGAGGCCCGCTTCGCGCTCGGCGAGACCGCCGAGCAGCACCGCGGTGACCATCAGCCAGACACGGCCCAGCGTGGTCGCCGCGACGATCCCCATCGCCCGCTGACGATTGCCTGCCGCCAGCTCGGCCGTGACCCGGCGCCCCGCCAAGACCTGGACTCCGCGCTGGGCGAGCCAGGCGACTGCCGCCACGGCGTAACCGAGCAGCGGCAACCCACCGAGCGCGAACACGGCGAGGGCGGCGGCTAGCACCAGGAGGTCGACATGCTTGGGAGGAGACATAGAGTCAACAACAGCCGCAACAGCGCCCATCTCTCGGGCGTGTGAGCGGATGAGCGACTATATCCCAAGGGGCGTCGATCCGCTTTCTAGAGCCAGTTCGTGCCCCTTGTCACAACCTCGCACAAAGTGCTGCCGAGACCTACCGGGTGGTGGTCTCATCGGCGGGCAGGAGAGCTTCGAACTCCCCGGTCTCGGG
Source organism: uncultured Solirubrobacterales bacterium (assembly GCA_963770315.1). Lineage (GTDB taxonomy): Bacteria > Actinomycetota > Thermoleophilia > Solirubrobacterales > 70-9 > VRUE01. Next base: position 458,987 of record CAVYPC010000002.1, on the reverse strand, counting down.
GTCGATCCGGCTGAAGCGGCGCAGCTTGAGGATCTCGAGCACGTAGATGAGGTAGACGCTCGCCGCCAATGCCAGCAGCCCGAAGGCGGCCACCACGGCGGTCCAGAGCACGTTGAAGTGGCCGTGATTGTCGCTGTAGGGGACGAAGCGCAGGGCCAGCGCCAGCGCCGCCATGACCAGGGTCCAGCCATAGAGGTAGGCGAGCGTTCGGCGCTGCGAGAAGCCGATGTTTTCCATCCGGTGGTGAAAGTGCCAGCGATCGGCCTTGTACACGGGGCGACCGTATTTGAGCCGCTTCGCTACGACGAAGCCGGTATCGAGGATCGGCACGGTGAGGATGATCAGCGGCAGGAATAGGGCGATGACCGCGTTCGTCTTCAGCGCTCCCTGTACCGCGACGACGCCCAGCAGGAAGCCGAGCAGGTTGGAGCCGGTGTCCCCCATGAAGGTGCTCGCCGGGGGGAAGCCGTGACGGAGGAAGCCGAGCGCAGCGCCAGCCGTGAGCGCAGCGAGGACGCCAGCGGGGTTACGCTCGAGAGAGAGGGCAACGACCGCCAGGGCGACGCCCGAGATCACGCAGACACCCGCGGCAAGGCCGTCGACGCCGTCGATCAGGTTGATCACGTTGATCATCGCGACGATGGCGATCACCGTGCCGACGTCCCCGAGATCGATCGCGCCACCACCCGGCAGGGAAAGCAGCTCCACGGAGCCCGGGTTGAGCTGACCGAGAAAGGGGACGGTGAAGCTGTCGACCGTGACCCCAGCCGAGACCGGCACGATTACCGCCACCGTCTGGCCGAGCAGCTTCGGCGCGGCACCGAGCTCGTAGATGTCGTCGAGCATCCCGACAACCGTGATCAGCGCCGCGCCGACCAGGATCGCCCGAGTCTCGGCATCCCAGGGCAGCCAGATCAAGGCGGCGATCAGGACTGCGGCGAAGATCGCCAACCCGCCCAGGCGTGGCGTGGGCGCGGCGTGAAGAGAGCGCTGGTCGTCGGGGACGTCAATCGCGCCAATACGCCGGGCGAGACGGTCGGTGAGCGGCACCAGCAGCAGGGCGAGGATCCCCGCGAGGAGGAACGCGAGGAGAGCTTCGACCGACGCGGGCACAGGTCCAGGCTAGTTCGCGTACCTGTCGAACCAGAGGGTGAAGGCCATCAGCCCCCAGAGCTGGCGGCTGAGATCCTCGCGGCCGGAGCAGTGGCGATCGAGCAGGCCGGTGACGGTGGCCGGGTCGAGCCAACCTTGCCGCGAAAGCGTCTCGGCGCCGAGCGCTTCGCGCGCGAACCCCTGCAGCGGCCCGCGCAGCCAGGCGGCGACGGGAATCGAGAACCCCTGCTTGGGACCGCGCAGGACCTCCTTCGGCAGCAGCGGCGCCAGCGCCTGCCGCAGCAGCCGCTTCTTCGCCAGACCGCGGACCTTGAGTGGGGTCGCCAGGCCGAGCGCCATCGTCGCGACCTCGTTGTCGAGGAAGGGAACGCGCAGCTCCAGCGAGTGCGCCATGCTCGAGCGGTCGGTCTTGACCAGCAGGTCGTCGACCAGGTAGATGCCGAGGTCGACGTCCTGCAGGCGGGCAAGCGGCTCCGCGCCGGCGGTCTCGGCGTAGCGCTCGCGGTAGAGGTCGACCGGGTCCCAGCCGGGATCCCTCCCCCCCAGCAGCGTCGCCTGCGAGTGCCGCGAGAAAATCTCCTTCCAGGAGTGGTGACGCTCGAGCGGCGGCAGATGGGCGGCGCGGGCGAAGCGCTTCGCTTTGTAGTCGAGGCTGACCTTGGAATCGGAGCTGGGCAGCATCTCGGCCAGCGGCGCGGCGAGCGCGGCGAGGCGGCCGACGCGGGGCGCCAGCAGATCCGCCACGTAGGTGTAGTAGCCGCCGAAGAGCTCGTCCCCGCCCTCCCCCGAGAGGGCGACCTTGACCTCTCCCGCCGCCAGCTCGGAGACGAGGTAGGTCGGCAGCGCCGAGGAATCGCCGAAGGGCTCGTCGAAGGCCTCGACCAGCCTCGGCAGGAGCTCGACCGCGTCGGGCCGCAGGACGATCTCGTGGTGCTCGGTGCCGTAGCGCTCGGCGACGAGCCGCGCCCGGTCGAGCTCGTCGAAGCTCGCCTCCTCGAAGCCGACCGAAAAGGTCTTCACCGGGTCGGCCTGCTCACCGGCGGCGAGGGCGACGATTCCGGCCGAGTCGACCCCGCCGGAGAGCAGCACGCCGACCGGGACGTCGGCGACGAGGTGGGCGCGGATCGAGCCGCGCAGGGTCTCGCGCAGCTCGTCCGCCAGATTTCCCGCCGGGCCTCGCCTGACCCGCTCGGCCTCGACCGGCGCCGGCCTGGCGAAGCGCGTCTGAGTCAGCTCCCCGTCCCGCCAGACCGCCAGCGTGCCCTGGGGCAGCTTGCGCGCCTCGGCGAAGATCGTCAGCGGCGCCGGGATCGAGTTGAAGGCGAGGTAGGCGGCGACGGCCTTGGGATCGATCCTGCGCGAAAACCCCGGTAGCTCGAGCATCGACTTCAGCTCGGAGGCAAATGACAACGTCCCTTCGGCGAGGCGGTAGTAGAGCGGCTTGATCCCAAAGCGGTCGCGCGCCAGGAGCAGGCGCCGCTCGCGCCCATCCCAGAGCGCGATCGCGAACATCCCGCGCAGGCGCTCGACGAAACCGTCGCCGTGCTCCTCGTAGAGGTGGACCAGAACCTCGGTGTCCGAAGAAGTGCGGAAACGGTGGCCGGCGCGCTCCAGCTCCCCCCGCAGCTCGCGGTAGTTGTAAATCTCGCCGTTCTGAACCACGGTGACGCTGCCGTCCTCGTTGGAGATCGGCTGGTCGCCGTGCTCGAGGTCGATGATCGAGAGCCGGCGCATCGCCAGGGCCACGCCACCGTCGTGGAAGACGCCGTCGCTGTCGGGGCCGCGATGGACGAGGCGGCTATTCATTCTCTTGACCGCCTCTATGTCCGCGACCGCGCCAGGCTCAGCCGCAGCAACTCCGCAGATGCCGCACATAGCGGCAGTCTCTCAACCGCGGCGGTCCACGAGAGCAACGCCCTGACGTGCGCGGGGCGGCAAACAACCGCCCCGCGCCGAGCTCAGCGACAATTGCGTCACTGACCGCCTGCCCTTAACCCACGTCCCAGCTGATTCCAGTGCCTTCTTTCGAAGCCGACAGGGTCTTGCTGCCGGTGATTTTCCCGCTTTTGAAGGTGCCGGCTTTAAGTGGACAGAGGAGTCCTTTGTCGACGGTGTAGGTGAACGCGGTACCGCTCAATTTGAGTTTGACTTTGCCCGTCGCTGTGTCGTCTTCGTAGACGTCAATCCTCATGTTGGCCTGAGCCGGGAATGTGAATGTGCATTCTTTGGGGGCGTGTTTTTCCATCACTTTGCCCGGCGGGCAGACAAGATCGGTGGCGATTTCGAATATGTCGACGGTGAGTTTCACCGGCGGTGTCTCTTTGTACGCGCATCCATTCATTGTCGTGACTATCCCACCGCCGCCACCGCCGCCGGTGTACGTGATGCTGCATTCTTCGTACGTCGGCACGAGTTCGAGCGTGGTCGACGGTTCTTTAAGGGTCCCGTCGAGCGATTCTTTTTTGCAGATTTCAGTCGCTCCCGCTTCGCCGTAGGTGAGTTCCACTTCGCCGCTTCCGCTGATTGTCGCGGGATAGCTGGCCGCTGTGAATTTCTCGCCTTCGGCCTGCGCCGACACGGCGGTCACAACCGCCGTCGCCACCGCCACGAAAAGGACGAGCCCGAGGATCTTGGCCTTGCGATTCATCTTTGCTCCCTTCAGCGCGGCCGCCCCGAGCCCAGTCGTGCTTTGAGTTTGATTGAGAAAAACTGATTAATAGTAGCTGGGTAGGCCGCGTGGGGGGCTCCCGCCGGTTAACCGGCGGCGGGGCCGCGACCCAGGACCTTGACCACGGTCGCGAGCAGAACACTGATGTAGAGCGGGACCGAGCGGTCGGCGATGTACTCCATGTCGTGAGCCAGCTTGTCGGCCCACGACTCCTCCCTGGTCATCCGGGTCTGGGCGAAGCCGGTGACGCCGGGGCGGACGACGAGCCGCTGCCAGTACTGAGGGATCTCCTCGCAGAGCTCGGTGAAGAAGGCGGGCCGGATCGGCCGCGGCCCGACCACCGCCATGTCCCCCCGCAGCACGTTCCACAGCTGCGGCACCTCGTCGAGATGGATGGCGCGGAGCAGCCGCCCGATCCGCGTCACCTCGTCTTCGGTGCGTCGCGAGAGCTCCTCTCCCAGGTAGGGGCCCAGCCGGTCCTCGGCGTCCGGCTTCAGCGTGCGGAACTTGTACATGCGGAAGAGCCGCCCGCCCCTGCCCACGCGGGCGCCGTGGTAGAAGAGCGGCCGGCCCGAGGTCAGCAGGATCGCAAGTGCGGTCAGAGCCAGCAGCGGCGAGAGAACCAGCAGGAAGGCGGCTGAGATGAGGATGTCGAGGCCGCGCAGGACAGGGTCAACTGGGCGCGACTCGCCGTCCCCGGCAAGCGCGATGAAGTGCTCCAGCTGGGCCTGGACGTCGTCGGGCAGGGCTGGGGAGTCAGCGTGAGATTTGGCTTGCCGCGGGATGGTCGGCTCCGACGGTACCTAGGATCGTCTCGACCAGCAGGCTAGGGTCTCGCCTGGTCGGAGCCTGCTCCGCGCTGCGCTTCTCGAGCTCGATCGCCCGCGGGTCGGTCAGCGGCCGCAGTCTTCCCGACCTGATCAACGCTTCGTCGACCCCGCCGAGGCGGCCGCCGTAGGTCGTGTAGACGGGAACGCCCAGTGCCGCGGCCTCACGGTTCATCGTGCCGCCGGCGGAGACGACGAGGTCGGCGAGGGCAACCAGGCTCTGCGCCTCGACCGCCCCCGGGGGCAGGATCAGCGAGGGCAGCGCCAGGCTCTCGACCAGCTCTCGCTGGGCTTGCGTGCGGGGCAGAACGATCGCGTGCACGCCGCTGTCGGTGCCGAGGCGCTCCAAGACCTTGGGGAAGAGTGGATTCGATTTGCGGTGGTAGAGCGAGACGTCGGGCGGCGGCCGCACGACGACGACGACCCGTCCGGTGTCGACCGAGAGCCGCTCCAGCGCCTCGGGATCGGGCTCGAAGTCATAGAGGTAGTACTCCTCCTTCAGGCCGGGATAGGCGAAGAGCTTCTCTGGCCCGACGCCGAAGCGGCGCAACCGCTCGGCTGGGACCGTGTCGGGGAACATCACCCGCTTGGCGAGGCGGCAGCCGATCCGGTGTTGGGTGACCGCGTACTCGTAGTCGTGCATGTTGGTCTCGGGCACGCCCAGCAGCCGCGCCGCGATCGCGAGGTCGTTGGAGCCGTGGGCAAGGGCGAGGTCGAAGGAGCGACCGCGGCCGTAGCGGAGCATCGTCGTGGTGCGGGCGCCAAGCCTTTGCGCCTTGCGCAGCCGCGAGGCGCCGCCGTGGCGGCCGATCGGGGTGTGCTCCATCGCGTGCAGCTCGAGCAGCGCCTGCGTCTGCGCATAGTCGCGCGAGGTCACCTCGACCGTGTGGCCCCGCTCGCGCAATCGCTCGATGATCGGGCGCAGGACCAGGACGTGAGCGGGGGCGCTCATGTCCACCCATATCTTCAGCTGCTCAGACAGCGGCGGCGGAGAGCTCGGGGTAAAGCGGGTAGCGCTCCATCAATGCCCTCGTGCGCTCGGCCAGCGCCGACTTCTCGGCGTCGAAGTCGCCGTTGAGGGCAGTGGCGATCACCGCCGCGATCTCGGCCAGGTCGTCCTCGACCAGGCCGCGGGTGGTCAGCGCCGGGGTGCCGATCCGCAAACCGGAGGGATTCATCGGCGGTCGCTCGTCGAAAGGGATCGCGTTGCGGTTGACCGTGATCCCGACCTCCTCCAGGCGCGCCTCGGCGGTCTTGCCGTCGAGGCCGCTGGGGGTGAGGTCGACGAGGACCAGGTGGACGTCGGTGCCACCGGTGAGGACCGGCACGCCGTTCACTTCGAGGCCGGCGGCGAAGGCCTGCGCGTTGGCGATCGTCTGCCGCTGACGGGCGCGGAACTGCTCGCCGGCGGCGATCCTCATCGCCACCGCCTTGGCGGCGATCGTGTGCATCAGCGGACCGCCCTGCTGGCCGGGGAAGATCGCTTTGTCGATCGCCTTGGCGTGCTCCTCGCGCGCGAGGATCATGCCGCTGCGCGGTCCGCAGAGCGTCTTGTGGATCGTCGTCGTGACGACGTCGGCGTGCGGCACCGGATTGGGGTGCTCGCCGGCGGCGACGAGGCCGGCGAAGTGCGCCATGTCGACCATCAGCTTGGCGCCGACCGAGTCGGCGATCGCGCGGAAGGCGGCGAAGTCGAGCTGGCGCGGGTAGGCGGACCAGCCGGCGACGATCAGCTTCGGCCGGTGCTCGTGGGCGAGCCGCTCGACCTCCTCCATGTCGATCCGCAGGTCCTCACGGCGGACGTGGTAGGCGACGATCTCATACAGCTTGCCGGAGACGTTCAGCTTCATCCCGTGGGTGAGGTGACCGCCGTGATCCAGCGCCAACCCCATGACCGTGTCGCCCGGCTCGATCAGAGCCATGTAGGCGGCGTTGTTGGCCTGGGCGCCGGCGTGGGGCTGGACGTTGGCGTGCTCGGCTCCGAACAGCTCCTTGGCCCGGTCGATCGCCAGCTGCTCGGCGACGTCGACCTCCTCGCAGCCACCGTAATAGCGCCTGCCGGGGTAGCCCTCGGCGTACTTGTTGGTCAGCACCGAGCCGACCGCTTCCAGCACCGCCTGCGGCACGAAGTTCTCCGAGGCGATCATCTCCAGCGTCCCCTGCTGGCGTCGCAGCTCGGCCTCGAGCACGGCGGCGATCGCCGGATCGACCTCGGCCAAGGAGGCAGCTTGGAGGTTCTCAGGCAACTCGCTCATGGCCTGAGCGACGATACCAACGGGTCGGGATAGCCACCTTGCTTATGACGACAGATCGGCCTGAGGGCCGGCGGATGGATCGGCCATCGCATACAGCGCTATGACCGGTGTGACAACCGCACCGAGAGCGACAGTGAAGACAACATGGAAGGCGACAAACTGTCCTCGTGTGAGCTCCGGAAAGCCCGACGCGACGAGCACCAGGGTCAGGGGCGGCGCCAGAGCCATCAGGGCTATAGCGCCGAAGGCAACCCCCCGTCGCCATGGCGTCGACGGCAACGCGGCCAGCCATCCATAGGTAGAGCGAAGCCGGCTCAGTGAAGCCAGCGAACCCAAGCTGACATCTCGCCGCACTGCCTTGGTGACCAGCACGCAAGTGATCAGCGGCAGCAGGAACAGCGTCCCGACAACATTCCAGAAAGTGGTGGTTTCCGCTAGCGGAGCGCCCCATAGCGGCACTCCGTCCTGGCCTTGGACACTAAGCCAAGCGAACGTGGCGTTTACGGCCACGTTTACTGCCGCCGTGGCGAAGATCGCCTTGACGACGATCCAGCGCCGCTGCGATCCCGACAGCTGCTTCCACACTGGAGCGATCCACAAAGTCGAGCGACCATACGCGCTTTCGTGCTCGAAGGGCTCCTTCTGAGTAGCCTGCGGGGCGTGAAGGCCCGCGCGCCGCTTGTGATCGCCGCTCTGCTCCTAACTCTCGCCACGCCGGCCGCATCGGCGGATGTCGCCAACCCCTGCGAAGGGCCGGAAGCGCATCGCCTGCTCTGCCCCAACCTGCGGATCGGCAAGCCGTCTGAAATCTACGAGGGCAGCTATGGGGGCAAGCTGATGCTGCATGCGACGAGCGACGTCGAGAGCCGCGGCAAGGGGCCGATGGAGCTGCGCGGCCACCGCGACGGCTGGCACACGATGCGGGTGAATCAACGGATCCACCGCAAGGGCGGCGGACGCCTCGTCCTGCGGACCGGCGCCAGGCTGCATTTCACCGACGTCGGCGCCTACTTCGGCGGCAGCTACTGGAAGGTGCACCAGCTCGCCCGCTTCGAGCTGCGCCGGGTCGGGCCGCAGGGGGATGTCGGGCCGGTCATCCGGACCAGCCCCAAGCTGAACTACTGCCTGCGCGACCTCGAGCGCACGCGCCCCGGCAAGCGCTCGCCGAGCAGCCGCCACTACCCCGGCTGCGACCAGGACCCCTACACCGACGCGGTCACGCTCGGCACCTCGGTCGGCTGGTCGGACATCTACCCCGCCGACTACGACAAGCAGTGGATCGACGTCAGCGGCCTGCGCGGCTGCTTCGCCTTCACCATGACCGTCGACCCCAAGCAGCTGCTCTTCGAGTCCAACGAGCGCGACAACACCTCGCGCCGGCTAGTCCGCCTCCCCTATCGCGGTCAGCCTGGCTGCTAGGTCCCCCAGAGAGAGGCCTCCCTCGCGCAGAACCTTCCACTCGCCACTCTCGTCGAGATCGGTCAGGTCGACCACCGTCGAGGGCAGGCCCGTCAGCTCACCCCCGTCGATCGCCAGGTCGACCGCGGCGGCGATCTCGGTCGGAACCTCGCCGAAGCTCGCCGGGGCGGGCTCGCCGCTGAGGTTGGCCGAGGTCTGGAAGAGCGGGCACATCGCACCGGCAAGCGGTCCGCCGATCAGCCGAACACCGAGCCGGGCGGGGTCCTCCCGGCAGGCGAGCGGGTAGCGACCGCCTGGGTTGGCGACGACCAGCGTCACCGGGCCGGGCAGCAGAGAGGCGACCGCCCGCCGGGTTTGGGGCCCCAGACCCTCGATCAGCTCGCGCATCGCCAGCGGCGAGAAGTACATGACGGCCGAGGGCTTGCCGTCGTCGCGACCCTTGATCCGGTGGACGCGGTCGATCGCCGCCGCTTCGAGCGGGTCGCAGGCGAGGCCGTAGAGGCCATCGGCGGGAAAGACGGCGACCCCACCGGCCGCAATCGTCCGCTCCAAGGCGCTGCGAGCCACATCTGCCCCATCTCGATCTATCGAGACGACCTCGGTCACGGTCGGCTCTCTGGCGAGTTACCGACATACGTGGGGGGGAAAGTCGCCAGAGCCCCCGTCATTTGCGCCCCCAGACGATGCGGGGGATGCCCGCCAGGTCAGAGCGGGTCTCGATCGTCGCGAAGCCGGCCTCGAAGAGCAGCTCGCTCACCCCGGGCGCCTGGCCGATGCCCACCTCGAGCGCCAGCGATCGCGTCGCCGTTGCCGCCACCGGGATCGCGGTGCGGATCACATCGAGCCCGTCGGGGCCGGCGAGCAGCGCCTCGCGCGGCTCCCACTGGGTGACCTCCGGCTCGAGCCCACCCCACTCCGACTCGGCGACGTAAGGCAGGTTGGCGACGATCAGATCGAAGGCATCCGCTCCCCCCTCCCCTACCCAGCCCATAACCAGGTCGGGCAGCATTCCCTCAACGAACCGGACCCGCTCGGCGAGACCCAGATGCTCAGCGTTGACTCGCGCGACTTCCAGTGCCGCTGCCGAGGTGTCGGTCGCGATCCCCTCGCATCCCGGCAGCTCATCGGCGATCGCAAGCGCGATCGCGCCGGACCCGGTTCCCATGTCGAGCACGCGTCGGGGTTGCAGCTCCAGCGCCAGCTCGACCAATAGCTCCGTCTCGGGGCGGGGAATCAGCACCCGCCGATCGACCGCCAGCTCGATGCTCCGGAACCCTTTGCGGCCGAGGATGTAGGCGACCGGCTCTCGCCGCAACCGCCGCCGCACCATCTCGCCAAATTGCCTCCCTGCGCCCGCCGCCACTCCCGCCTCCGGTTCAGTCGCGAGCCGCGCCCGATCCCAGCCGGTCGCCTCACCCAGGAGAAGTTCTGCATCGAGCCTCGGGTTGTCGACACCCGCGGCTCGTAGAGCATCCGATGCCGAAGCGAGTGCTTCCCTCACAGCAGCCAAGTCAGTGCCGGGGGCGTGCGTGACCAAGCAGATCAAGGACGCAGGGAGCGTGGCGTGCTCTGCACGCGAGCGACCGAGGACGCCGATATGAGCCGGTCACGCACATCATGCGACCGCTGCTGCTTCAAGGCGTTGTCGTTTCTCCTCGGCAGCAAGGGCATCCGTGAACTCGAGCAAACCCCCGGCCAGGACGGCGTCGATGTTGTGCGAGGTCAGCTTGATCCGGTGGTCGGTGACGCGACCCTGGGGGAAGTTGTAGGTGCGGATCTTCTCCGAGCGCTCGCCGCTGCCGACCTGCGCCTTGCGCTCCGCCGCCACTTTCGCCTGCTGCTCGGCGAGCTCGCGCTCGTAGAGCCGCGCCCGCAGCACCCGCATCGCCTTGTCGCGGTTCTGCAGCTGCGACTTCTCGTCCTGCATCGAGACGACGATCCCGCTCGGTTTGTGCGTGATCCGCACCGCCGAGTCGGTCGTGTTGACCGACTGCCCGCCCGGTCCCGAGGAGCGATAGACGTCGATCTGCAGGTCGTTCTGGTCGACCTCCACCTCGACCTCCTCCGCCTCGGGCAGCACGGCCACGGTCGCGGTCGAGGTATGGATGCGGCCCTGGGACTCGGTCTCCGGCACCCGCTGCACGCGGTGGGTGCCGCCCTCGTACTTGAAGATCGAGTAGGCGCCCTCGCCCTTGACGGCGAAGGTCACCTCCTTGAAGCCACCCACCTCGGCCGCCGACTGTGAGAGCACCTCGGTCGCGAAGCCGCGTTCCTCGGCATAGCGGGTCAGCATCTTGTAGAGGTCGCCGGCGAACAGCGCCGCCTCGTCGCCGCCCGTGCCGGCGCGGATCTCCACCAGTACGTTCTTGGTGTCGTTGGGGTCGCGCTCGACCATCGCCAGCCGGATCTCCTCTTCCAGCTCCGCCAGCCGCCCGGGCGCCTCGTCGACCACCCTGCGCAACTCGGCATCCTCGCCCTCCTCCAACAGCTCCCGCGCTCCCTCCAGATCGTCCTGAAGGGTCCGCCACTCGGCCGCCAGCACCCGAGCAGGCTGCAGCTCCCGGTACTCCCGCCCGACATCGGCATAACGCTGCCGATCCGAGATCACCTCCGGATCGGACATCAGCCCCTCCAGCTCGGAGAACCGAGCTTCGATCTGCTCAACGAGCGACTCGATCATGCAGCTAACGATAAGCGCAGCTCGGGCGGGGTGACGACGCCGCCCGCCGCCGCTACCCCTTAGGCGTGCACGGAAAGCTCAGGCTCGCCGAGAGAGTCGTCGTTTCGCCATCGTGCACGCCATCCCGCGCTTCATCCCTGAAAACGCCCGTCCCTTTAGCATCGATGTGACCGTCCGGGCATTTGGTCAGGTCGAAGCTCTTGTGCTCTCCCTTGTAGGTGTAGAGCCGCTTGATCTTGAAGTCGAAAGCCGTCACCGAACCGCTGCCGCCGGCGATGACGGGGACCTTCGCCACCCCTCGCAGTCCGTAGCGACCCGCCTTGACGCGGGTGAACTTGAAGCTGCTGACGATCGCCGACGGGGTCGGCACCGTGATGAAGGCATGGAGGAACATCGTCGTCGTGCCACCTTTGACGCCACCGTTGAAGATCGTGATCGGACTCTTGACGACGATCGGCTTCTGTTCTGGGAAGGCGATCTCCGCCGTACCCTCGCCGCTGCCGATAACTGCCGCCCCGCAGGCCTTTATCGCCGCCTTCGTGTCGCGGGCCTCGAGCTGCCCGGCATTGCAGACGGGCAAGCCACGGGCGTCGAGCGTACCGTTCCTGTCGATGTAGACGACGCCTTCGCGGAGCGCGGGAGGATGGGTGGCGTCGCTGGTCGCGATCTGGGCACGGGTACGGAAGGAGGCGGGCGCATACTCATGGCGCGGGTAGGCGCGCGGCGAGAGCTTGCCTTCAACTCTGAGAACGAGGTTCCCCGCCCGGACCGTCGTCCAGCTCGACGCGGCCACGGCGGCAGCGGCGAACGCGAGGACCAAGCCCACGTTGAAGACCACGATGAAGCTCCTCCGCAAGTCATGCATCGCTCCTCCGTCCCCGGCAATGCCCTGCGATCGGACATTCCGCTTCGATATAATAGTTCTGATGCATCAGAGCGGATACCAAGCTGTGTATCAATTGGTCCCCGGGGACCGGTCCCGCCAACCCGATCCACGCCGGTGCGCAGGGCGATGAAGCTAAAACCGATCTCCTTCCTGATCCTGGGGATGCTGCGCCTCGGCGCCACTTCCGGCTACGCGATCAAGAAGGCGGCCGACGCAGCGACCAACAACATCTGGCCGGTATCGCTCGCCCAGGTCTATCCCGAGTTGGCACGCCTCGAGAAACACGGCTTCGTCGCCCGGCAGGATGATCCGCAGGGCGCCCGTGTTCGCTCGCGCTACTCACTGACCGAAAAGGGAGCGGACGCGCTCCTCGCGTGGCTGCGCTCACCGCTCGAAGTCACCCCGCAGGTTCGCTCCGAGGGCCTGCTGCGCTTCTTTTTCGCCGACGCGCTGCCACCCGCCGAGCAAGCGGAATTGGCGCGGCGCGCACAGGAGCGCTTGCGGAGTGTGCGCGCTCGCATATACGACAAAGATCTGCGCAGCTCGCTCGCGGACTTCAAGCAGAGCGGCATTCGAACGCCGGTCCTACTCGGCCTCTTCGCCGAAAGCGCACTGATTCACAACGAGGAGTGGCTTGCTCAGCTCGAGGCACAGCTCCGGCTGGAGGCTGAGATGGACGGCGACGGCTAAGCGACGATCTCTATCGGCGACTCGCCCTGGCCGAGCGGAGTCTCCTCGGCGAGCACCTTCTCCAGCGCCGCGATCGCCACCGCGAGCTGCTCTTCGTCGGGCTCGCGGGTGGTCAGGTTCTGCAGCATCAGACCCGGCCACATCACCGCCCGCACCCAGCGTTTGCGGCGGTTCTTGCCGGCCCACTTGATCACCTCGTAGGAGAGCCCGGCGATCAGCGGGATGCCGAGGATGCGCGAGGCCAGCAGCCAGTACCAGGCCGGCAGCCCGAGCGGGGCGAAGACGAAGATCGCCAGCACCATCACGATCAGCAGGAAGCTGGTTCCGCAGCGGGGGTGCAGGCGGGAGTAGAGCTTGGCCCGCGCGGGCACCAGCTCGTCTTCGGCCTCATAGCAGGAGATCGTCTTGTGCTCGGCGCCGTGGTACTCGAAGACCCGGCGCAGGTCGGGCAGGCGGCTGATCACGACGATGTAGCCGATGAAGATCCCCGTCCGTAGCAAGCCCTCAATCAGCCAGAAGAGGAAGGCCGAGCCGAGCTGGTCCTTGATCAGGCTGGTCAGCCCGACCGGGACGACGAAGAAGAGGCCGATCGAGAGGGCCAGCGAGAGGACGATCGTCAGCCCCCAGATCCAGCCGCCGATCTCCTCCTTCTTGCCCTCCTCGTCCTCCTCTATCTGCGCGTTGGCGGAGATCGAGAGGGCGCGAAAGCCGATCTTCAGCGACTCGCCAAGGGCGACGACGCCGCGCAGCACCGGTATTCGCCAGAGACGGTGCCGCTTCGCCCACGGCACCAGCGACTCGGAGGTGAGCTCGACCTGTCCTTCGGGGTTGCGCACCGCGACCGCCCAGGTTGAGACACCGCGCATCATCACCCCCTCGAGCACCGCCTGGCCGCCGACCGGCGCGTCGCGCTTGGCGACCAGGGCGCCGTCGGGCATGCGGAGCGGGTCTGCCCCGTTCGAGGAGACGGCCTCAGCCTGCTGGGAGCCCACCTCTGGGCTCACGGCCTACTTCCCGGCCTTGGCGTGCTTGGCTGCGCGCCGCTGGAACCGCTCGACCCGGCCGCCGGTATCGACGAGCTTCTGCTTGCCGGTGTAGAAGGGGTGGCACTCCGAGCAGAGCTCGACGTGCAGATCCTCCACCGTGGAGCGGGTATAGAACTGGTTGCCGCACGAGCAATGCACGTTCGCGAGCTTGTACTCGGGGTGAATTCCTGCCTTCATCGTCCTAAAGTCTAGAGAAGTGCGCAAGCACGCCTATGCAGGGGTTGGGAAACGCCCTCGGTCTGCCGATAGCTGAGCATGACGACGAGGGAACCGGCGGTCTACGACAGCGGGCTCGCCCGCGTCCTGCGCGGTGCCCTGGCGGTCTTGCTGCTCGGCGGCACGCTTCTCGTAGCCCTTCGCTCCTGGCTCGGCATCGGCGGCGGCCTCGACTCCGCGCTCAGCAGCGTCGTCTACGACGCGGTCGTCCTGGGCGCCGGCGTCGCTTGTCTCGTCAGGGCATCGGCCTTCGGTCGCGAGCGGCGAGCCTGGATCCTGATCGGCCTCTCGATCCTCATTTGGGGCGCCGCCGAGGTCTACTGGGCGATCTTCATCGAAGGCAACGCGGACGCCCCCTACCCCTCGCCAGCCGATGTCGGCTACCTCCTCTTCTACCCCCTCGCCTACGCCGGGCTAGCGCTGCTCGTGCGCGCCCGAGCGCACGAGATGAACTGGCGCCTGTGGATGGACGGAGCGATCGCTGCGCTGGGCACCGCCGCGCTCGGCGCCGCCTTCGTCTTCGATTTCGTCGCCGGCAAGACCGAAGGCACGCCGCTGCAGGTCGCGACGACCCTCGCCTACCCGCTGGGGGACATCGCGATGGTGGCGTTGGTGGTCGGCGTCGTCGCCCTGACCGGCTGGCGCCCCGGCCGGACCTGGTCGCTGCTGCTCGCCGGTCTCTCGGCGCTGGTGATCGCCGACATCGCCTTCACCCTGCAATCGACCGGAGAAGCGCTGCCGGAAGGCAACTGGATCGACCCGATCTACCTGATCGCCGCCGTCTGCCTCGGCGCGGCGGTCTGGCAGCCCGCCGCGGCGGCCGAGATCACCTCGCCGGAAGAGGACCGGCAGCGCGAGATGATCGTCCCGCCGGTCTTCGCCGGAGTGATGATCGGCCTCTTCGCGATGCAGTACTTCAGCGCGACCAGCGGCCTCTCGACCGTCCTCTGGGCGGCGACGATGACCGCGGTCATCGTCCGGCTGGCGATGAGCGACCGCGAGAACAAAGCGCTGCTCGAGCAGGTGCGAACCGACCCGCTCACCGGACTCGCCAACCAGGGCCGGATGCAGGTGGACCTGCCGCTCCGGGTCTCCCGGGCGAGCGAGGAGGATCCGGTGATGCTCCTGCTCTTCGACCTCAACGGCTTCAAGCACTACAACGACACCTTCGGCCACCCGGCCGGCGACAAGTTGCTGACAAAGCTCGGCGCGGCGCTGCGAGACGCGGTCGGCGAGGACGGGGTCGCCTATCGCATTGGCGGCGACGAGTTCTGCGTGCTGCTCACCTGCCCGCGGGAGCGCTTCGAGACGGTCTCCAGGGCGGCAACCAGGGCGTTGACCGCCACCGGGCCCGGATTCGACGTCAGCTCCGCCTGGGGCGCGGTTGAGATCCCACGCGAGGAGAGCGAGCCCTCGGCGGCGCTGCAGCTCGCCGACGTGCGCATGTACGCGCAGAAGGAGTCGCGTCGCCTCGCCCACGCCGATCTTCTCGAGCCGACGATCGCCGAGGCGCCCCAGAAGCGCAGGACCGGCGAGTCTTCCACGCTCCCCGCTAGCCGGCGCTGAGCGCGGCGAGCAGGGTGTCGAGCGTGCGGCCGACCTCCGTCCGCATCTGCTCGGGGTCCTCAGCGCGGGCGATCAGCATCGCCGCCTCGTCGAGCGCCCCCATCAGCACGTGGGCGAGCGGACGGACGGGCTGGTCGCGGATCGCGCCGGCTTCGATCGCGGCCTGCAGGGTGGCTTCGATCAAGCCGAGACCGTGCTCGGCGGCGATCTCCCGCCAGCGGTCCCAGCCAAGCACGGACGGTCCGTCGAGCAATGCGATCCGCTGGGCCTCCGGCTCGGTGCAGGCTTGCAGGAACGTCTCCGCACCAGCCCGCATCGCCTCCAGCGGGGAACTGGCATTTGAGGCCAGCGCGCCGGTGGCGATCCGCTGTGCAAGCTCGACCTCGACCCGCTCGTAGACCGCCTCGAAGAGGTCGCGCTTGCCGCCGAAGTGGTGATAGAGCGCCCCCCGGGTGACACCGGCGGCGCGGACGATCTCCTCGGTGCCGACGTCGGCGTAGCCGCGCTCGGCGAACAGCGTGCGCGCGGCCTCGATCAGAGCGCCTCGCGTCGACTCCGAGCGCTCCGCCTGAGTGCGGCGCGCCTCCGGGGCCATCCCCCCACCTTTCCGTTTGACATTCATACTGTCTGTATGTATTTTACCGCTTCTGCCGCCCCGACCGAAGCGCCCGAGGAGGATGCAATGAGCCAGTCAAGCCAGCGCCGCGAGGTTAGCCTGCCCGCAGGAACGGTCCGCTACCGCGAGGCCGGCCAAGGCAAGCCAGTCGTTTTCGTTCACGGTTACCTGGTCGATGGCCGCCTCTGGGACGGCGTCGTCGACAGCCTCTCCGATCGCTATCGCTGCCTGGCGCCGGACTGGCCGATCGCCGCTCATCAGCTGGCGATGAACCCCGACGCCGACCTCTCCCCTTACGGGATAGCGGCGCTGATCGCGAGCTTTCTCGAGGCCCTCGACCTGAGCGACGTGACGATCGTCGGCAACGACTCGGGCGGCGCGATGTCGCAGGTTCTCGTCACCCGCCACCCGGATCGGATCGGCCGCCTCGTCCTCACCAATTGCGATTCCTACGAGAACTTCCCTCCAGGGATCTTCAAGGCGATGCCACCGATCGCCAAGTTGCCCGGCGGAATGGCAATTCTGGCTGCCCCCTTCCGGATCGGCGCCTTCGGCCGCGCTGCCTTCAAGCCTTTCTCCAAGAAGCCGATTCCGGCCGAGCTGGTCGCCTCCTGGATGGAGCCGGTGATGAATAACCCCGGCGTGCGCCATGACGCCAAAAAGGTGACGGTGGGAATGAACAAGCGCTACACGCTGGAGGCGGCGGCGAAGCTGCGCACCTCCGAGCTGCCGGTCCTGCTCGCCTGGGCCCCCGAAGATCGCCTGTTCAAGCTCGAGTCGGCGAAGCGCCTCGCGGCTGAGATCCCAAATGCGCGCCTGGTCGAGATCGCCGACTCCAGCACCTTCGTGCCACTTGACCAGCCGCAGCGGTTGGCCGACGAGATCGCCGCCTTCGCCGGTTAGCCTGGCGTTTTCTTCGCGCATAGCGAGAAGAAAAAGTCAGAGGCAACAGCCGGTTTCGGGTTTTCCCGCTAAGTGCGGTTTTTTCGTCTGACGGAGAGGAGAGACTTCCTCAACGCCCCCTACAGGACGGAGAACCAGTGACCAAGGAAATCTTCGACCAGGATCGGCCAAGGAGCTCGATGGCGAGACGACTCGACGAAGCCTTTGCCGGCTGCGAGCAATGGACCCTCGCGCCACCGACTCAACGGCGCAGCGAGATGGCCTTCAGCCCGCAGTTGCCCAGCTCCTCGAGGATGATCGGCAGGGCCGCTGCGGTGCGAACCCAGGAGCCGGGGGCGCTGTAGTAGTCGGCGTCGTGCAGTAGGACGATGTCGCCATCGCCGACCGACTCGGTCGCGCGGCGAGCGATCGAGTGCGCCGTGGCTCGACCCCGCCAGTCCTTCCCCCACTTCGACCAGAGCACCGGGCGCCAGCCGCGCCGCCGGCACGCTCGCAGGGCCGCGGCGCTGTAGATGCCGTAAGGCGGACGGTGGTCCGCGACGGCCTGCCCGCTCGCCTCCTCGATCGCCGCCCGGGCGCGCTCGGCGTCCTCCAGGAACTGCCCCGCGGTCAGCCGCAGCAGGTTGCGGTGGCGGTGACAGTGCAGCTCGACCCGGTGACCCGCGGCGACGATCTCCGCGGCCAATGCCGGGCGGCGCTCGACCTGCTCTCCGACCAGGAAGAAGGTCGCTTGCGCTTCGGCCTCGCGCAGGATCTCCAGCACGATCGGCGTGCCCTGGGGATGGGGGCCGTCGTCGAAGGTGAGCGCCACACCTTCGACGCCGTCCTGGCGATGCGCGATCCCCAGCTTCGACCCCAAGCCCGGCACGATCGGGGCCAGAGCCGGCCCTACGTGAAGGAGCGCGCCGGCCGAGAGCCCGGCGCCGAGCAGCCTGCCGATCAAGGGCTTTCTGCGACGGAGCTGCGTGCGGCGGCGGCCTGGGCTGCCTGTCCAGCCGGCGTGACGGCGTCTTCGTCCTTGCCGAGATGGATACGGCTCTCCAGCGGCCTGGCGATCACGCGGTACGGCGTCTCGCGGTGGATCACGGCGAGCAGCATCACGACGGCGACGATGGCAACGCTGGCCGCGGTCGCGACCCGCTCCATCCGCAGGCGCCAGACCGGCTGCGGCTTGACCCGCGGCCGTGCGGTGAGGACGCGCGAGGCGATCGACGGGAGCGAGGCGAAGGAGGAGTCGGGGGAACGGCGTTCCCGGGTCAGGTGGCGCAGTGCCGAGACGAGCTCGTGCTCGGAGCGCGCCACCTCGGCCAGGCCGAAGCGCTCGAAGGCCGCGTTGTTCGCCCGCAGGTGGCCGGCGGAGAAACCGTAGGAGACGACCGGGCAACCGCGAATGTGCGCCTCCAAAACGGTGAGGCCGGCGGTCGAGTGGACCATCGCGTCGGCCGCCGCCATCCAGTCGCTCATCTGCTCGGTGAAGCCGAGCACCTGTACCCGCTCGTTGTCCCCGTAGCGCTGCTCCAACTTCTCGCGCGCTGCCTCGTTGCGGCCGGCGATGCAGACGACGAGCGTGTCCTCGCCGGAGAGCGCAGCATCGATCGCGCCTTCGAGATCGCCGACCCCCCAACCGCCCCCGGAGACGAGAACCAGGCGGGCATGGGTGGGTACGCCAAGCGCTTCGCGCGCGGCGCCGCGCGTGCGCGGCATCAGGAAGTCACGGGCGATCGGCGGTCGCATCCACTCGACGCTGCCCGGCCCGACCAGGCGCTCGACCTCCTCGATCGACTCCGGATGGGTGACGAAGTGGAGATCGACTCCGGGGTGCGCCCAGTAGCGCAGCCCGGCCAGGTCGGTGATCGCAGACTGCACCGGCACCAGCAGGCGCCGGTTCTCGCGCAGCATCCCAAGCACCGCGGTCACGCCTGGATAGGTGGAGACGACGACGTCGGGTTGGTGCTGCTCGACGACGCGCATCAGGCCACGGGCGCCGACCAGGTAGCTGAGGTGGTGCATGAGCCAGCGCGTCGGCGCGAACTTGGTGATCAGCCAGTACTGGAGGTCGAAGAGCCAGGGCATCCAGCGGAAGGTGAAACGGGATCCGTCGCGGGCCACCGAGGAGGAGATCCGGCCCATCGCCTTGAGGCCGTCGACGATCTCGACCGTGGCGCCGGGAATCTCGCGCTCGACGTCCTCCTTGATCATCCGGGCGGGGAGGTCGTGGCCCTCGCCGATGTCGGCGGTGAGCACCAGGACCCGCGGCGGGCGCTCTCCTGTCTCCTCGCTTGCGCCCTCCAGCAGCGAACCGGGGGCGCGGCCGTTGCCGTTGCCGTTGTGGCTGAGCACGGGCTTCAGCCCGGGCACCGGGTCGGGTGGCCGCGTCGTGTTGCGCACCCACTCGACATAGCGGCGCACGCCCTCGCGGAAGCTCGTCTCGGCCTTCCAGCCGATCTCCTCCAGCGCCCGCTCGTTGGAAATCTCCTTGCCCGGGAAGTCGCCGGGGCGCGGCGGCGTGTGGACGATCTCACAGCCATCGGTGTTTTCCTGAACCCGCTCGGCGATTTCGAGGATGGTCACGACCTCGTCGCCCGAGAGGTTGTAGGTGCGGCCCGCGGCCTCTGGGGCCAGCGAAGCCACGATCCCGTCGGCGAGATCCTCGACGTAGATGAAGCTGCGCGTCTGGCTGCCGTCGCCGGCGATCGTCAAGGCCTTGCCTTCGAAAGCCAGGTCGGTGAACTTGGCCACCACACCGGCCGCGCGGGCGCGCGGGCCATAGGGGATGCCGAAGCGCAGGACGGTGTACTCGAGGTCGTAGAGCTCGGCGTAGCCGGCACAGTAGGTCTCCCCTGCCAGCTTGGTTGCCGTGTAGAGGTGGCGCGGCGCCGGGATCGGCGTCTCCTCGTCGACCGCCTGCTCCGTGCAGTCGCTGTAGACCCAGGTGGTCGAGCCGTAGACGACCCGCCCCACCTCCGCCCGGCACGCCGCCTCGAGCACATTGAGCGTTCCACGCGTGTTGACCTCCTCCGCCAATACCGGGTCGGCGAGGACGTGCGAGACGTCGGCAACCGCGGCCAGGTGGATGACAGCGTCGCAGTCGCGCATCGCCAGATCGAGATTGGCGGGGTCGGTGATGCTGCCGGTGAAGGTCTCGACTTCGAGCGGCGAGTGATAGGGCGAAGCGCTGAGGTCGAAGATCCGGGGTGTATGCCCATCCTCCATCAGCCGGTCCACCACATGCGAGCCGATGAAACCGCCGCCGCCGGTTACCAGGACTCTCATGCTTCCTCCTTTGCGAGGGCACCCTCGCGGGTCTCAGGCCGGTAGTAGAGCGGCACGCACCAGTGGTTCTCGGCTACCCAGTCCGTGTTGGGAAGGTCGTCGTCGCGACCCATGATCCGGTGGCAGGGCTCCTCGTAGACCCGCCCCGTCGACTTCTCGATCGGATCGAAGACGATGTACTTGTAGAGGCCCGATGTCATCCCCTCGGGCAGCTCGAGGCGGGCCGGGTGCAGCGCATCGAGGTGCTCACGCGCGTAGCGGTTCTTCCAGGCGACGATCTCCTCCATGCGGTCGGCCTGGACGAGGCCAAGGGCCGCGGTGAACTCGCTCATACGGAAGTTGAGGCCGTCGACCTCGTGCTCGAACTTGCCGTAGTTGCGGAACTTGGCCGCAAACTCGATCAGCTCCGGATCGGCGGAGACGAGGACGCCCCCCTCGCCGGTGGAGACCGTCTTCGTCGCGTACAGCGAGTAGACGCCGGCGTCGCCGAAGGCGCCCGGCCTGCGCTCGCCCCACTCGGCGCCGTGCGCGTGGGCGCAGTCCTCGAGCAGGAAGATCCCGTGCTCGCGGCAGTAGGCGGCGATCCGCTCGGAGTCGAAGGCGATGTGACCGCCGATGTGAACGAGGATCGCGGCCTTCGGCTTGGAGCCCTCCGCCTTGCGCTCGAAGTCCTCGAACGACATGCAGAGATCGCTGCGATTGCAGTCGACGAACTCGACCTCGGCGCCGGCGTTGACCGCGGCGAGCGGAGTCGCCATGAAGGTGTTGGATGGGCAGAGCACGGTCTCGCCGCGCACCCCGGCGAACTCGAGCGCGGCGAGGGCGCCGCCGGCCCAGCTCGACAACCCCAGGCTGGGCAAGCCGTTCCACTGCGACCAGCGCCGCTCGAAGGCCTCCAGCATCCGCCCCTCGGACCACTGCTCGGAATCGAGCACCTCGGTCCACAGCTCGAACAGCCTGGCGCGGTCACGATGGTCGAAACCGATCGCGAAGCGACTGGCGTCAGGGCGGATTGTCTCGGCTGAGCCCACGGTGTCGTTCGTCGTCTAACTGGGAAAGTGCCTTCAGGACGAAACACCGCTCCAAGGCGCCGCAAGGCTAGCAGTGCCCGCGGACTCCGACTCAGCCGGATTCCTCCGCGTGCGCACTCTCCAGGACCGTGCCGACCGCCCGCGAGCCCGCGAGGAGAACCGTTCCGGTCACGGCGAGCGCCATGAAGGCGACCAGAACGGCCCCTCCCAGCGGCGTGCCGCCCCACGACTCGCCGAAGATCAGCGGCGCGAGCAGCACCGGGACGAGTATCTGGACCGCGAACATCATCGGCGCCACGTGGGTGGCGGCGCGGCGCTGCAGGGCACTCATCTCGCTCAGCAGGGCCAGCCCCTCCGACACCGCGGCCGTCGCGAGCCAAGCGGCCGCAACCAGGATCGCGCCGGCGGCGAGCTCGTCGGTGAGCAGCTTGCTGGCGATCGCGGTCCAGGCATAGCCACAGCCGGCGCTGATCACGGTCAGGGTCGCCACCGCGCGAGCCCATCCGACTTCGACCCCCCCCTGGTGTGGTGAATGTCGGCTGCGCGCACGCAGGACATAGGGCGCGGCGACCGGGATCGCGACCAACACCAGCGCCAGCGCGATCGCCGCCGTCCCAGCGTGGTCGGTGGTCCGCTCCGGCGCCGCCCAGGCCACCCCGCCGACACCGGCGACGATCGCCGCCACCGCCAGCACCTCGCGCCGGCCCGGAGCCTCGCCCAGCCGCGTCGCG
Source organism: uncultured Solirubrobacterales bacterium (assembly GCA_963770315.1). GTDB lineage: Bacteria > Actinomycetota > Thermoleophilia > Solirubrobacterales > 70-9 > VRUE01. The sequence goes on along the minus strand of CAVYPC010000002.1, from coordinate 437,067 downwards.
CCCAGCCAGAGCAACAGGATCAAGCCGCTTGCCAGGCAGGGCTGGACGACGGTGAGCGGCGCCAGTAGCAGCGCCACGATCTCCAGCGGCCAACCGATCAGCCCCAGCGCCGTGGCCCCCAGCCAGCGCCGATTCCGCACCAGCCGCCCGATCAGCGAGACCCGCAACGAGTGCTCACCGGGAACCTCGCGCGCCTCCAAAGCCTGCAGCGCGATCGAGGTGTTGTAGAGGACCGAAGCCCCAACCGCAGCGACTATCCCCAGCGCCAGCACGAAGCGGACGCTACCGCGCACCTCCGGCGCCTAGCGCGAGAGGATGATCTCTTCTCTCTTTTTCCGCTCCTCGAGCCTGGCGTAGCGCACAACGATGCTCCCAGCGACCCACCCTCCGAGCGCGGCGCCCAGACCGATTGTCAGGCCATAGACCGTCCCGCTTGCATGCGTCAGCGCCAAAACCACCCCCGCGGCGCTCGAAAACAAGACCACCCCGACAAATAAGAAAATTAGAGCCCTTGCTTCGCTCATGGCCGATCCTTCAGTGGCTAAGACAATAAGTTAACAGAGGCAACCGACAGGACGACCGCAAGGACAACGGCGGTCGACCCGATCAACCCACCCACTGTCGTGGCACGTCTGAGCTCCGAGTCGGACTCTTCCGACAAGCTCGGTCGAGCGTGTCCGAGGAATCCGCCCACTGCTATGCCCCCCGCCATCAGCCCGACAACGGTCGCCAAGTGGCCAAGAAAGGGGCTCGCGAACATGGCCCAGCCGTAGAAGGCCGAGACACACGCGTGGCGCGCAAATCGCGCCCAATTTGAAGCGTCTTCGCTAAGTCTCCTGGTACAGAGGCCCGTCGCCGCCCTCGGGCAGGGTGAGGCGGCCGCCCTTGGCGGTGATCGCGCCGCACTGGACGCAGTTGGAGGCGGTGACGTGGACGTCGACTTCGGCGGCGCCGTTCTCCAGCTGCTCGTCGGGGATCTCGTAGACCTGCGCCGGGCACATCGCGACCCAGGTCTGGGCGATCTCGCGCGGCACCCTGGTCTGAATGCGGACGTGGTTCGGCGCATCGTCGCGGGTGGCGTTGCCGGAGAGGAAGACCGAGTCGAGCTTGCTGAAGGTCAGCTCGTTGTCGGGCTGGATGTACATGTCGCCCGCCTTGCCGATCTCGACCTCGACCTCGGCATCGTCCTCCTGGCCCCAGTGCCCCCCCGGAAAGCGGCCTTTCGTCACCGTCATCGCCGAGGCGAAGGCGCCGCCGAGGAAGAAGCCCTTGGTGAAGGGCTGGCGCATATTGCGCGATTCGTACAGATCCTTCTCGATCAGCGAGTTGTGGACCTTCTCGTCGTATGCCTCGAAGTTGACCGAGTCTTTCTTGAGCGCCGCGACGATCGCTTCTGCCGCGTACATGCCGGCGTGCATCGCGTAGTGGACGCCCTTCAGGGTCGGGATGTTGACCATGCTGGCGGCGTCGCCGGCGATCACCATGCCGGGGACGGCGAGGCGCTTCGGCATCGCGAAGTAACCGCCCGAGGGGATCGTCTTCGCCCCCCAGGCAACCCGCTTGCCGCCCTCGAGGATCTGCTTTATGAAGGGGTGGGTCTTCATCAGCTGCAGCGCGTCGTGGACGCTGAAGGTGGCATCGGTGTAGTCGAGGCCGGCAACGAGGCCGATGCAGACCTTGTCCTCGCCCATCGGATAGATGAAGCTGCCGCCGAACTCGTTGTACTTGGGCGCCTTGCGCAGCGGCCAGCCCATCGTGTGGATCACGCGGTCGAGCGGCTTCGGCACCTCCCAGACCTCTTTGACCCCGAGCTCCCAGCGCATCGGGTCGGCGCCGTGCAGGTCGAAGTAGTCGTAGGCAGCGTAGGTGAGGTGGCCGACGGTTCCCTCGGCGAGGACGGTCGCCTTGGCGACTACGTCGGAACCGGGCTCGAAGTTGCCGAGCTCTTCTCCCTCTTTGCCGCGGCCGCGGTCTCCCGAGCGCACGCCCTTGACGACACGGTCCTCGACCAGCAGCTTGGTCGCCGCCGTCTCGGAGAGGATGTAGACGCCTGCTTCCTCGGCTTTGTCGGCGAGGAAGCGGCCCAGTTTCGAGACCGAGGTGACGTAGTTGCCGTGATTTCGGAAGTTGGGCGGCGTCGGTTTCAGCGGCAGCGCCGCCTTCGAGGTCAGCAGGTAGAGCGCGTCCTTGGTCACCTCCTGGTAGACCGGCCACTCCGACTTGTCGAGGTCGGGGAAGAGCTCTTCCATCGCCGAGGGCTTCATGTTGGCCCCGGAGAGCAGATGCGCGCCGGCAACCTTGCCCTTCTCGATCACCGCGACCGGGACTTCGCCCAGCTTCTCGGTCAGCTCGGGCTCGTCCTCCAGCAGCTGCATCAGCTTGTTCGCGCAGGCGAGCCCGGCGGGCCCGCCGCCGACGATCGCAACGCCGACCTCTATTCGATCGTCCTCCGGATCGGTCGGCGGGCCGACGACGTCGGCCGCGTCGAACGGCGGCGGGAACTCGCTTGGTGCTACTGCTGCTGGCATCTCTAACTCCTTTTGCGCGGTCGGGAGAAGGCCGAGCCGGTCGGCTCAGCCCCCCTTCTTCGCTTTGATCGCCTCGGTCAGCTTGGGGACGATCTTGTGCAGATCGCCAACCACGCCGAGGTCCGAGAACTCGAAGATCGGCGCGTTCTGGTCCTTGTTGATCGCCAGGATGTTCTCCGAGCTCTGCATCCCGACCTTGTGCTGGATAGCGCCGGAGATGCCTGCGGCCAGGTAGAGCTTCGGCGCGACCGTCTTGCCGGTCTGGCCGATCTGGGCCGCGTAGGGGTACCAGCCGGCGTCGACCACGGCGCGGGTCGCGGCAACCGCCCCGCCCATCGCCTCGGCCAGTTCCTCGCACTGCTTGAAGCCCTCCGCGGCACCGAGCCCGCGGCCACCGCCGACGAGGATGTCGGCATCCTCGATGTTGACGTCGGCGCCGCGCTGCTCGCCGCGCTGCACCAGCGTCGCCTTGGTCGACCAGGAGGACAGCTCGACCTCGACGTCGACGACCTCGGCGCTGCCGCCGCTTTCCTTCGCGTCGAAGGCGTTGAGGCGGCCGATGATGATCCCCGGCTCGCTGACATAACCGACGTCGGCGATCTGGGAGTCCTGCAGGATCGGGCGCTCGACGACCAGCTTGCCGTCCTGCACCTTGACCTGCGTCACCTCCATCGTCACGCCGGCGTTGAGGCGGGCGGTTAGACCGGCGCCGATCTCGAAGCCGAGCAGGCCGCCGCCGAACAGGGCGTAGCCGAAGCCCTCGTCCTGGATGACCTTGGCCATCGCGTCGACGATCGGCTGGGCGAGGCCCTCGGGCACGCTCTTGGCCCGGTAGACCTTTGTCGCGCCCCAGTTGCCGAGTGAGGCGCAGGCGTCGTCGGCGATATCGCCGACGACCAGCGCAGCGGCGTCACCGCCGATTTCACCGGCCAGCTTGGCCGCCTCGGAGATAGCCCCGAGTGAGTTTTTGTTGAAGTTGCCCCCGTCGTCGTGAAGGGCGTAAACCAGGATGCCTGCCATTAGTGTCTCCTTTCGGCGGTCAGATTCGCTTCTGACCGCGAAAACCAAGCGGGGCTAGGACGCAGGGAGCGTGGCGTGCCGAATGGCACGCGAGCGACTGAGGACGACGCCCCCGCGCAGGTTTGCAGCGAGACAGAACGGATCTGACTGTCGGAAGGAGACACTCAGATCAGCTTCCTCTCGTCGAGCCAGGCGACGATCCTTTCGACCGTCTCGTTGGTGTCCTCGTCCTCGATGATCTCCCCGGCCTGCTTGGGAGGCGGCGGGTTGAGCGCGAGGACCGCGGTCTTGGAGCCCGCGGTGCCGACCATGCCGCCGTCGATGCCGACGTCGGCGGTCGCCTTGCCGTCGAGCGGTTTTTTCTTCGCTCCCATGATCGCTTTGAGGCTCGGGTAGCGGGGCTCGTTGATCGCGTCGCCGACGCTGATCACAGCGGGCAACTCGACCTCGACGGTGTCGTAGCCGTACTCGGCCTGGCGCTCGCAGCGCAGCTTGCCGTCGGTGACGTCGATCTTGATCACCTGCGTCAGCGAGGGCATCTGCAGGTGGTCGGCGACAACGGCGCCGATCGTGTAGCACTCGCCGTCGTCCGACTGCTGGCCGAGCAGGACCAGGTCGGGGCTCTCGGACTCGAGCACCTTCGCCAGCGAGTAGCCGGTGGCGCAGACATCGGAGCCCGACAGGGCGTCGTCGGAGAGGTGCACCGAGCGATCAGCGCCGAGTGCGACCGCCTTGTGCAGAGCGCGGACGGCGGAGTCGGGACCCATCGTCACCGCGACGACCTCCTCGACCGGGATCGCGCCGCCCTCCTTGATCTGCATAGCGGCCTCTATTGCGTGGGTGTCGAAGGGGTTCAGGTTCTTCTCGCCACTGCGGTCCATGCGCATCGTCTCGGGGTCGATGCGCTTCTGGACGGCGGCGTCCGGAACCTCCTTGACCAGGACGCAGATCTTCAAGTTTCAAGCCTCCTTGGCTGTTGCTCAGGCTGGTTGACTGACCAGTCAATCAGTCTATCTATACACGTGGACGTGTGCCATTCGGCGTGACCTAGATCACGCTCGAGAGATTCAAGCTTCTTCGCGCTCGTGGCGCTCTTCGGCGCCGGCGCGGATGAAGTCGACGATCTCATCGGTGCCCGCCCCAGGCGTGAAGACGGCAGCGACCCCCAACTCCTTCAGCTCGGGGATGTCCTCGGCGGGGATCGTGCCCCCAACCGTGACCAGGACGTCGTCGACGCCCTGCTCCTTCAGCAGCGCGACGACTCGAGGCACCAGCGTCATGTGGGCGCCGGAGAGGATTGAGAGGCCGACCGCGTCGGCGTCCTCCTGGATAACGGTCTCGGCGATCTGCTCCGGCGTCTGGTGCAGGCCGGTGTAGATCACCTCCATGCCCGCGTCGCGCAGCGCCCGGGCGATGATCTTGGCGCCGCGGTCGTGCCCGTCCAGGCCAGGCTTGGCGACGACGACGCGGATCTTGCGGGCGGTTGCTGCCTCCATTGTGGCGGGAGCTTAGAAGACCGGGCTCTCGGTGTACGTACCGAACACCTCTTGCAGCGCCGAGATCATCTCGCCCTCGGTTGCACGGGCGCGGGCCGCCTTGATGATCGGCGGCATCAGGTTGGCGTCGGTTGCGGCAGCGCGCTTCAGCTCCGCCAGAGCGGCCTCGACAGCCGCCCCGTCGCGGCGCGCCCGGGTCGCCGCCAGGCGATCGGTCTGCTTGCGTTCGAGCGCCGGATCGATCCGCAGGATCGGAGTCGCCTCTTCGTTCTCCTGGACGAAGTCGTTGACGCCGACGACGATCCGCTTGCGCTCGTCGAGCTCGCGCTGGTAGGTGAAGGCGGCATCGGCGATCTCACGCTGGGGGAAGTTGCGGCGGATCGCCTCGACCATCCCCCCCAGCTCGTCGATGCGGGCGAAGTAGTCGTAGGCGGCGGCCTCCATCTCGTCGGTCAGCTTCTCGACGAACCAGGATCCGCCGAGCGGGTCCGGCGTGTTGGGGGCGCCCGACTCAAAGGCGATCACCTGCTGGGTGCGCAACGCAACCCGCACCGCCTCCTCGGTCGGCAGCGCCAGCGCCTCGTCGAAGGAGTTGGTGTGCAGCGACTGGGTGCCACCGAGCACCGCCGCCAGCGCCTCCAGCGAGGTGCGGACGACATTGTTGAGCGGCTGCTGGGCGGTCAGCGATACGCCCGCGGTCTGCGCGTGGAAGCGCAGCCGCATCGACTCCTCGCGCTTGGCGCCGTAGGTGTCGCGCATCTCGCGCGCCCAGATCCGCCGTGCCGCCCGGTACTTGGCGATCTCCTCGAAGAAGTCGATGTGAGCGTTGAAGAAGAAGGAGAGGCGGGGGGCGAAGTCGTCGACGTCGAGGCCGCGCTCGAGCGCCCGCTCGACGTAGGTGAAGCCGTCCTTGAGGGTGAAGGCGAGCTCCTGCTGGGCGGTCGAGCCCGCCTCGCGGATGTGGTAGCCGGAGATCGAGACCGGATGCCAGCGCGGCATGTTCTCCGTGCACCACTCAATCATGTCGGTGACCAGCCGCATCGCCGGCTCGATCGGGAAGCACCACTCTTTCTGCGCGATGTACTCCTTGAGGATGTCGGTCTGGATCGTGCCGCCGAGCTTCTCCGCCGGCACGCCCTGCCGCTCGCCGACCAGCACGTAGAAGGCGAGCAGGATCGCCGCCGGCGCGTTGATCGTCATCGAGGTGCTGACGCCGCCGAGCGGGATCCCGTCGAAGAGCTGCTCCATGTCGTCGAGGCTGTCGACGGCGACGCCCTCACGGCCGACCTCACCGAGGCTGCGCTCGTGGTCGGAGTCGTAGCCCATCAGCGTCGGCATGTCGAAGGCGGTCGAGAGCCCGGTCTGACCGTGGTCGAGCAGGTAGTGGAAGCGCTCGTTGGTCTCCTCGACCGTGCCGAAGCCGGCGAACTGGCGCATCGTCCAGAGCCTGCCGCGGTGCATCGACTCGTAAGGCCCGCGGGTGAATGGGTACTCGCCGGGGCGGCCGATCGACTCCTCGGGATCGGCCGGCGCCAGCTCAGGCCCATAGAGCGGCTTGATCGGATGCCCCGACATAGTCGTGCGCTCCGCCTCGCGCTCGTCGAGCGCTTTTTGCCGCGGCTCAGTCGCCATGCGGACAGTCTAGGCGGAGCTCTGGCGAGTTACCGACCTATACAGGGGGCTAAGTCGCCACAGAGTGACTAGCGGCGGGCAGGGAAGCGACGGGTCGGGGCTTTGCGGCGAGCGGCGATGCGGGAGGCGCCGAAGCCGGCGACCGTCGCCAGCAGCGTGACGGCGAGCGCGACGAGGCGGCGGCCGAGCTGCTCGAAGCGCATCGTCTGCCAGCCTTCCTCGCGGGCGATCTCGGCAAGCGGCGGGTCGGGATTTACGGCGACGGGGTTGCCGACGGCGCGCAGCATCGGCAGGTCCGAGAGCGAGTCAGAGTAGGCGAATGACTCGGCCAGGTCGATCCCGTGCTCGGCCGCGAAGGCCTGCATCGCGACGACCTTCCCGTCGCCGTAGACGAAGGGCCCGTCGAAGCGGCCGGTGAAAGCGCCGTCGCGGTCGATCTCGTAACGGGTGCCGATCCCGCCGTCCATCCCCAGGACCGCGGCCAGGGGTTCGACCACGCCATTGCCGGCGGCGCTGACGATGAAGGTGGCGCGGCCGGCGTCCTGGTGGGCATAGACCTCGTCGAGCATCTGCGGGTAGACCCGCGGCAGGATCGCCGCCATCACCTCGGGGTTCATCCGCTCCAGGCTGCGCGACGGCACGCCGGCGATCAGATCGCGTGCCACGCGCAACACATCGGTCGTACGCTCGTCGGTGGTGCCGCGCAGGCGGTAGCGCAGGTGCTCGACCGCCCAGCTGGCAAGCTGGCGGCGGCCGACGATCCCGTGCCGGGCCGCGACACGGGCGAACTGCATCCCCGAAGACCCCGCCATCAGGGTCTTGTCCAGGTCGAAGAAGGCCGCGGCGCGGCTCAAGCTAAGACCCGTTGACCTCGATCACGATCGCGTCGCCCTGGCCGCCGCCGCTGCAGATCGCGGCGACGCCGAGGCCGCCGCCCCGGCGGCCGAGCTCGTAAACCAAGGAGCCGACGATGCGGGCGCCCGAGGCGCCGATCGGGTGGCCGAGCGCGATCGCGCCGCCGTTGACGTTGACGTTCTCCTCGTCGATACCGAGCATCCGCACCGAGTTGAGGGCGACCGAGGCGAAGGCCTCGTTGATCTCCCAGAGGTCGACTTCCTCGGGGCTCTTGCCAATCTTCTCCAGCGCCTGCTTGGCGGCGTTGGCGGGGGTTTTCGCCAGGTAGGGGAAGTCGTCGGCGACGGTGCCGTAGGAGAGGACTCGGGCCAGCACCGGGCGGCCTTCCTTCTCGGCCCACTCCGCGGAGGCGGCGACGATCGCGCCGGCGCCGTCGTTGACCCCGGGCGCGTTGCCGGCGGTGTGGGTGGCGTCCTCGCCGCCGATCGGCCGCAGCCCAGCCAGCGTCTCGACCGTGGTCTCCGGGCGGATCGCCTCGTCGACCTCGATCGTGTTCTCGCCCTTGCGAGAGCGGACCGTGACGCCGACGATCTCATCGGCGAGGCGGCCGGCGTCGGTCGCCTCGGCGGCGAGCCGGTGCGAGCGCTCGGCGAAGCGGTCCATGTCGGCGCGGGTGATCTCCAGCTCGTTGGACACCTCGCTCGCCTCGTTGATCATCTGCTTTTCGGTGAAGGGGTTGGTGAGGCCGTCGTGGACCATCGCGTCGATCGTCTCGACGTGGCCCATCCGGTAGCCGAAGCGGGCGCCCGGCAGCAGGTGCGGCGCGCCGCTCATCGACTCCATGCCCCCGGTGACGGCGACGTCGGCGTCGCCGGCGCGGATCGCCATGTCGGCGATGCCGAGCGAGCGCATGCCCGAGGCGCAGACCTTGTTGATCGTCTCCGAGGGCACCTCCTTCGGGATCCCGCCCTTGATCTGGGCCTGGCGCGAGGGGATCTGCCCCTGGCCGGCCTGCAAGACCTGGCCGAAGACGACCTGGTCGACCTGCTCGGGAGCGACGCCGGAGCGCTCCAGAGCGGCGGAGATCGCGTGGCCGCCAAGGTCGGTGGCATCAAGCGAAGAGAGGGTCCCGCCCATCTTGCCGAAGGGCGTGCGTGCGGTTCCAAGGATTACGGTGCTGGGCATCTGGCGGCCTTTCTTTGCCTAGTTTGTGTGCCGGGTCTCGGCTCGGACAGGGCCGCAAGGCCCTGCCGAGACCATAGCGCGACCGCGCACGACGCTGCGTGAGCCAGCGCATAGACTCGGGCGCCGTGAACGTCGCCGTCAGCCAGGACAGCCCGCTGGAGGCAGCCGCTGACCTGCTCGTCGTGGGCCTCTACGAGGGCGAGGAGCTGCCAGCGGAGTTCGCTGCCGCACCGGGGGCAAGCGAGGCGGGTGGGAGCTTCGAAAAGCTGGCGCTGCTGCATCCCGACCGACCCGCGCGCGTTCTCGTGGTCGGGCTCGGCGAGCGTGGGAAACACACCATGGAGCAGCTCCGCCTTGCCGCCGCGGTCGTGGCCAAAGAGGCCGTCCGGCTCGGAGCCAAATCGCTTGCCTGGGTACTTCCGGGCGACTACGCAGAGGAGCTGATCGTCGAAGCGATCGCGGCCGCGATCGTCACCGGAACGATCCTCGCCGACTACAGCTTCGACCGCTTCAAGAGCAGTGATCCGAGTGACCCTCCTCCCCCTCGCATCGAGTCGCTGACGATGCTCTCCTCCGCCGGCTGCGCCGCCAGCGCGGCCGAGGACGCCCGGATCTGCGCCGAGGCGCAGAACCGCGCCCGCGACCTGCAGAGCCTGCCCTCCAACGTCGCCACGCCGTCCTTCCTCGGCCGCCGGGCGCGCGAGATCGCCTCCCATCACAAGGGAGTCAGCACCGACGTGCTCGGTCGCGACAAGATTGCCGCCAAGGGGATGGGCGGATTGGTCGCCGTCAGCCAGGGAACCGCGGAGGAGCCGAAGCTGATCGTGCTGCGCTACGACGGTGGCGGCTCGGGCCCCACCCTCGGCCTGGTCGGCAAGGGGGTCACCTTCGATACCGGCGGCATCTCGCTCAAGCCCTCCGCCTCGATGCACGAGATGAAGATGGACATGTCGGGCGCCGCCGCGGTGCTTGAGGCTGTCGGCGCGATCGCCGAGCTGGGCCTGGCCGTGAACCTGATCGCGGTCGTCCCCTCGACCGAGAACATGCCGTCGGGGACCGCGATCAAGCCCGGCGACGTCATCACCCAGTACAACGGGGTGACGGTCGAGGTCAACAACACCGACGCCGAGGGCCGGCTGATCCTCGCCGACGCGCTCGCCTATGTGGTCGAGCTGGGGGCGGAACGGATCGTCGACCTGGCGACCCTGACCGGCGCCGTCCTGATCGCTCTCGGCTCGACCTACGCCGCGCTGATCTCCAACGACGACGAGCTTGCGGACGAAGTCCTGCTCGCCGGCACGGCCACTGGCGAGCTGGTCTGGCGCCTCCCCCTCCACCCCGAGTACAAGGAGCTGACCAAAGGCACCGTCGCCGACCTCACCAACGCCGCGGCGAAGCGCAAGGCGGGGACGATCTACGCCGGCTCCTTCCTCAAGGAGTTCGTCGGCGAGACCCCGTGGGCGCACATCGACATCGCCGGCACCGCCTGGGACGTCGGCCGCCCCTATACCGGCAACGACGCCAGCGGCTTCGGCGTCCGCCTCCTGGTCGAGCTCGCGCGCGAGCTCTCCGACTAACGCCGACCCCCGCTCAGGCTTCGAGGATCATGCAGGTGGCGACGCCGTGGGCGAGCAGCTTGCCGCTCTCCGCCGCGGTGAGCTTGGCCTCCGCGGTCGCCTGGCGGCGGCCCCGGTAGAGGACGTTCGCCTCGCAGACGACCCGGCCGGTGTCGCGGGTGATCGGGCGCACGTACTTGGCCTCGAGGCCGAGCGAGGTGTAGCCGACGCCGGCCGGCAGGGTGGTGTGGACGGCGCAGCCAAGGGCCGAGTCGAGCAGGGTGGCCGCATAGCCGCCGTGGACGACGCCGATCGGGTTGTAGTGCTCCTCGCCCGGATCGCCGGCGAAGACGGCGCGGCCATCGCCAACCTCGACCGGCCCGAACCGCATCGTCACCGCGATCGGCGGCGGCGGGACATCTCCGGCGACGATCGCCTCCATGTACTCGATGCCGGTCATCGTCGCCCCCGCGGCCGCGGTCGGCACCGGGTCCTGCCAGACCAGGGTGCGGCTGCGGCTCGTCTCCGGGCTCGTCTCGGCGAAGGCCAGCGCAGCGTCGACCGCGGTGGCGCCGTTGGCGTCGCCGCTCATCGCACCCCCCGACGATCCCGGGCGACCGATCCCCCCGCACCCGGCCGGCGACCGGCCGGGTAGTGGAGGTCGGCGGCGATCTCAGCCTGGCTGATCGAGATCCGCGGAGCCTTTGCCTGTCTCTGGTGCCTGTGCCTTGAAATCAGCCTCATCCCAGTGCCTCCAATCGGCTAGTTCGCCTCAGTTGCATCAAGCAACTCATGGTGCCGCCACCCTAGCCGACTCGGTTGCTTGATGCAACCTTGTGTGCGAAGATCACTCTCGTGCTGGGCAATGACTACCCGGGGCAGGTCTGCTCGATCGCCAAGGCGCTGGAGGTGGTCGGCGAGCGCTGGAGCCTGCTGATCGTGCGCGACGTGATGAACGGCAACCGCCGCTTCGGCGAGCTGCAGCGGGGGCTCGGCGTCGCCCGCAACGTGCTCTCGGCCCGCCTGCAACGGTTGGTCGAGGAGGACATCCTCGAACGGCGGCCCTACCAGACCGCCCCCGAGCGCTACGAGTACTTCCTCACCGAGAAGGGGCTCGACCTCTGGCCGGCCCTGGTCGCCCTGCTCGCCTGGGGAGACCGTCACTCGCCGGAGCCCGACGGCCCGCCGATGCTGATCGTCCACAAGGAGTGCGGCGGAGAGGTCAACGACCGCGGTATCTGCGCGAGCTGCGGCGAGATCCTGCATGCGCGCGATGCCCGCGCCGTGCCCGGCCCCGGCGTCGCAAGCAATGAGCTCGCCACAGCGGCGTCCGGCTGATTGCAGCATTTTCCGGGTCATGGCGCTGAAAATGCTTCAATCGACCTAGAGCGACTACCAGGAGGAGCGAGATGGCTACGGCGGCTGAGGTTCAGGCGAGAGACAAGGTCTTCATCGGCGGCGAGTGGGTCGAGCCGCAGGGCACCGAGACGATCGAGGTCGTCAACGCGACGACCGAGGAGACAATGGCGACGATCCCGGCCTGCACGCCGGCGGATGCCGACCTCGCCGTACGCGCGGCGCGCGGCGCCTTTGACTCCTGGTCGCAGACCTCGCGCGAGGAGCGCGCCGGCTATCTCTCGGCGATCGCCGCGGGGCTTGGCGAGCGCTCCGAGGAGATCGCCGCGACGATCGCCCAGGAGCTGGGGATGCCGATCAAGCTGAGCCAGATCATCCAGGCCGGCCTCCCTATCGGCCAGTTCGCGGCGATGCCGAAGCTGATGGAGGAAGTCGCCTGGGAAGAGGAGATCGGCAACTCCCGCGTGCTGCGCGAGGCAGCCGGCGTGCTCGGCGCGATCACGCCCTGGAACTACCCGCTGAACCAGATCGCCGCCAAGGTCGCGCCGGCGCTGGCCGCCGGCTGCACGGTCGTGCTCAAGCCGAGCGAGGTCGTGCCGCTCAACGCCTTCATCCTCGCCGAGGTGATCGAGGCCGCCGGCCTCCCCGCCGGTGTCTTCAACCTCGTCACCGGCACCGGGCCGGTGGTCGGCGAGGCGATCGCCGCCCATCCCGGCGTCGACATGGTCTCCTTCACCGGCTCGACCCGGGCGGGGCGCCGCGTATCGGAGCTCGCCTCGGCGACGGTCAAGCCGGTGGCGATGGAGCTCGGCGGCAAGTCCCCGAACGTGATCCTCGACGACGCCGACCTGGCGCAGGCGATCCCGGACGGGGTCGCCAAGTGCTACCTCAACTCGGGCCAGACCTGCAGCGCCCTGACCAGGATGCTGGTGCCGCGCGAGAAGCTGGCCGAAGCCGAGGAGCTGGCGAAGTCGGCCGCCGAGGCCTACACGCCTGGCGATCCGTTCGAGGACTCGACCCGGCTCGGCCCGCTCGTCTCCGAGGTCCAGCGCGAGCGCGTCCGCGACTACATCGAGAAGGGCGAGGCCGAAGGCGCGAAGCTGGTGACCGGAGGCGCGGCGCCCCCCGAGGGGCTCGAGCACGGCTACTTCGTCCGCCCCACCGTCTTCTCGGAGGTGACGCCGGAGATGACGATCGCCCAGGAGGAGATTTTCGGCCCGGTGCTCGTCATCCAGCCCTACGAGGACGAGGACGACGCGGTACGGATCGCCAACGACACTGTCTACGGCCTCGCCGGCGGCGTCTGGTCGGGCGACCAGGATCGCGCGATCGGGATCGCCAAGCGCATCCGCACCGGCCAGATCGAGATCAACGGCGGCGCGTTCAACCCGCTGGCGCCGTTTGGCGGCTACAAGCAGTCGGGGCACGGGCGGGAGAATGGGCGGTTTGCGATTGAGGAGCTGCTGCAGGTGAAGTCGCTTCAGCTGTAGGTGGGGGACGGGCGGGGGTGCCCGGTTGCTTGCTGGGTTTTTCGCCGGGAGCCTCGCCCCTCTCGCTTAGTCTTGCGGGGCGAAAAACGGACGCCGCTGCGCCACCGGGCACCCCCGCCCGTCCTCTCAGCAGCTGAAGTCGAGCTGCAAGCTTTCCCCGAGCCAAGCGCATACTCTCCCGCTCGTGAACTTTGAGCTGAGCGACGAGCAGAAGCTGATCCAGAGCACTGTGCGCGATTTTGCGCGGCAGGAGGTTGCTCCGGTTGCCGAGGAGCTGGATCGGGAGAAGCGGTTCCCTTACGAGATCGTCGAGAAGCTTGGCGGGCTGGGGCTGATGGGGATACCGTTTCCGCAGGAGTACGGGGGCGGCGGGGCCGACACGCTCTCCTATGTCCTGGCGGTGGAAGAGCTGGCGCGGATCGACTCCTCGGTCTGCATCACGATGGCGGCGCATACGTCGCTGGGGACGATGCCGATCTATCTGTGGGGGACGGACGAGCAGAAGGACGAGTGGCTGCCCGTCCTCTGCAGCGGCAAGAAGCTCGCTTCGTTTGGGCTGACCGAGCCGGAGGCGGGATCGGATGCCGGCAACGTGCGGACGACCGCGAAGCTCGCCGACGGCGAGTGGGCGATCGACGGCGCCAAGCAGTTCATCACCAACTCCGGCACCGACATCTCCGGCTGCGTCTCGATCACCGCCGTAACCGGCGACGCCGACGGGCGCAAGGAGATTTCCAACCTGATCGTGCCCACCGGCACCCCCGGCTACGAGGCCGGCGAGCCCTACCGCAAGATGGGCTGGAACGCCTCCGACACGAGACCTCTCAGCTTTGAAGATTGCCGGGTCCCCGAGGCCAACCTGCTCGGCCGCCGGGGCGACGGCTTCAAGAATTTCCTCCACATCCTCGACGGCGGCCGCATCGGCGTGGCCGCGATGGGAGTGGGACTCGCCCAGGGCGCCCTCGACGAGGCGATCGCCTACGCCAAAGAGCGCCAGGCATTCGGCCAGGCGATCTCCAAGTTCCAGTCGATCCAGGCGAAGATCGCCGACCTCTCGGCACAGATCGAGGCCGCCCGGCTGCTCACCTGGCGCGCCGCGCTGGAGAAGGATGCGGGTCAGTCGTTCACCCTCACCGCCGCGCAGGCGAAGCTGATCACCGGCCGCCTCGCGGTGCGGGCGAGCGAGGAGGCCGTGCAGATCCACGGCGGCTACGGCTACATCGAGGAGTACCCGGTCTGCCGTTTCTACCGCGACGCCAAGATCCTCACCATCGGTGAGGGCACCGACGAGGTGCAGCAGATGGTGATCGCCCGCCAGCTCGGCTGCTAGAGACGGGCTCTTAGCCGAAGGTGAAGGCGTAGCCCGTCACCCCCGCTTCTGGCAGGAGCCGAAGCGTGCGGTGCTCGACCTTGGGCAGGTCGACCAGGTTGTAGAGGCGCTGAGCGGAGACCGTGACGACGCCATGGTGGACGTCGGTGCCGGCGAGGCTACTCGGGATCGGGCGGCCGTCGAGCAGCACCCGCATCCGCCGGCTGTGCCCCGGCGAGCCGAGCACCAGGTACACCCGCCGCGCCCCAAAGGAGAGGTCGAGCGCGCCGCCCTGCGCCGTCGCCGAATCGAAGCCGATCCGCCAGCGCCCCCGATAGGCGAAGTTGTCGGCGGGCGGCGCTTCGGGGGCGCCGAAGTCGTGGCTGCCGGGCGAGAGCATCGGGTTGACGAAGCGTTCGGCGCGGGCGGCTCCGAGGTAGGTCTCGGGGGTGGTCACCCGCGGTGACGGGGCAACCGCGCTGACCCGCGTCGGTGCGCCCTTCGGGGCCTTGCCCGCTTCGGCGAGCAGCTCCCGGATCACCTTTTCCTTCTCCCCGTAGGACCCCTCGCCAAAATGGGCGAAGCGGACCCGGCCCCGGGCGTCGACGAAGTACTCGGCGGGCCAGTACTGAGTGCCGTAGGCGCTCCAGGTGGCGAGGTCGTTGTCCTGCGCGACGGGGTAGCGGATGTCGTTGCGTTCGATCGCTTCTTCGACGTTGCTCGCCTCTTTCTCGAAGGGGAACTCGGGCGAGTGGACGCCGACGATCGTCAGGCCGTCCTTGCGGAATCGTCGGTCCCAAGCGGTCAGGTAGGGCAGCGTGCGCAGGCAGTTGATGCAGCTGTAGGTCCAGAAGTCGACCAGAACCACCCGCCCGCGCAGGGAGCGCAGCGTCAACGGCCGACCGCCGGGCGTGTTGAACCATTGCTGGTTGTCGACGAATTCGGGCGCCTCGCCGAGCACGGGCAAGCCCGATGCCGGACCGCCGCCCGCCTGCGCCGCAGCCGGCAACGGCGCCGCATTGGCCGCAGCTTCGCCGAGCCCGCCGCTCGAGCCCCGCACGTCGGCGAGGGCATTGTGCACCCCGTCCATAGCCTCGAGCCCGTGGGCCGGGTTGACCAGGAAGCTGGGCAGGTCGGCGGCGATCGTGTTCTGGAACTTGACGTCGTAGTCGCGGAACATCGCCAAACCCACGACCACCATCACCGCGCCCATCGCGATCTGCAGGCCGATGCCGCGCCGGGCCAGAGGGGCGATCGCACGGCGACCCCCCAGCATCAAGAGGTAGAGGACCGCGGCCGAGCCGATGCCGTAGCTGAGCGCCACCGCCAGCCGGCCCGCGGTGAACGACTGCGAGGCGGAGACGGTGATCACGCCGGCGAGGATCGGCCCGGCGCAGGGCGCGTAGACGAACCCCAGGCTGACCCCGACGGCGACCCCCGACCAGAAGCCGTCCCCGCCGCCGCGCGGTCCCCCGGCGAGGCCGGCGAAGCGGCTGAGCCAAGCCTCGAGCCTGGCGGCGAGCGGCGGGATCATCAAGGTGACGCCGAAGGCAATCAGGACGAATATCGCCAGCTTGCGCAAGAGGTCGTTGGGCAGACCGAGCACCGAGATCACGTAGACCAGCGCGACCGTCGCGAAGGTGAAGGAGACGGCGAGGCCCGCGACGATGCCGAGTGGCCGCCGCCGGCCGCCGGTCGCGCCGGCCGACAGCGCGATCGGCAGCACAGGCAGTACGCAGGGAGAGAGGGCGGTCGCCGCCCCGGCAATGAATCCGAACAGGATCAGGAGTGCCATCCGCCTGAGCTTTGCAGTTCGAGATTACGCGCAGATAACGCCCGCTTGACAGCCCTAGGCCTCAGGCGGCCGGCTGTGCGGTGACCGCGCCCTGCGGCCGCGCCGCGACCTCGGCGTGGCGGCCGACCCGCTCGCCGATGCCGTAGTGGCCGCAGATCGCCACCTCGTGCTCGCGCAGCAGTGGCCGGGTCGGGTCGATGACCGGAGCGGTGAGCATGGCCTCGCGCCCCTGGGCAGCCCAGACGCGTCCCGGCATCGCGGCGCACTCGCGCAGGGGAACGACGAGCGTCCTGGCGCGGCGGCGACGGCCGGTGCCGACGACCAGCCAGACCGGGCCGCCACCCTCCGCATCCGCGTAGACACCCTCGACCCGGCCGACAGCCATGCCGCCGGCGTCGTCCAGCTCGAACCCGGTCCAGCCGAGCGCCTCGGCGACGCTCGGCAGCGCCCCGGCCGCGGCTTCACTCACCGGCCTGCCGCTCCATCAGCTCGCTGGCGGCGCTGGCCGGGTCGAGCTCGCGGCGCACCACCCGCTCCAGCAGGGCCGCGGTCTCGGGGTCGGCCGCGGCCGTCGCCTCCATACGCCGCCGCGTGCGCGAGGTCGCGATCCCCAGCACCTCGTTGCGCAGGTTGCGCGCCCGGCGCTGCTCGAGCGTACCCTCGGCCTCGATGTGGGCGCGGTGCTCGTCGATCTTCTCCGCCAGCTCCTCGACGCCCTCGCCGCGCGCCGCCTCGGTGCGCAGGATCGGCACCTGCCACTTGCCCGGCTCGTGCGAGAGGGCGAGCACGCCGCGCACCTCGCGCACCATCGTGTCGGTCATCGGGTGGTCGGCCTTGTTGACGACGATCACGTCGGGGATCTCCATCACCCCCGCCTTCAGCGCCTGGATCGAGTCGCCCGACCCCGGCATCAGCGCCAGCACGATCGTGTCGGCGTGGTCGACGATGTCGATCTCGGCCTGGCCGACGCCGACGGTCTCGATCAGCACATCGTCTTTGCCGGCGGCGTCCATCGCCAGCGCGACTTGAAGCGCCGCCTCGGAGAGGCCGCCCAGCGCGCCCCGGGAGGCCATCGAGCGGATGAAGACGCCGGGATCGAGGAAGTGGTCGGAGAGGCGGATCCGGTCGCCGAGCAATGCGCCGCGGGTGAAGGGGCTGGAGGGGTCGATCGAGAGCACCGCGATCTCGCGCTCGGCCTTGCGCAGCTCGGCGGTGAGCGCCCCGATCAGCGTGCTCTTGCCGACCCCGGGCGGTCCGGTGAAGCCGACGATCCGGGCGCTGCCGGTGCGCGGGTAGACCTCGCGCACCAGCTCCCAGCCGGCCGGGTCGTCGGACTCGATCAGCGTGATCGCCCGGGCCAGCGCCCGCTTGTCCCCCGCGACGAGGCGCTCGGAGAGCGAGGTGGATTTGGCGGCGTCGGGCATGCGCGGCGGAGTCTAAAGTGCGCCCCGCCGTGATCCGCTTCCTCCGCTTCTGTGCCCGCAACGGGATGCTGACGCCGCAGTACGCGCTGCTGGCGCTGCGCTACTCATGGCGCCGCCTCCTCACCCGCGCCGGCTGGCGCTGGCGCACCGACGGCCCGCTCTTCCTCGGCAGCGGCCTCGAACTGCAGATCGCCCGCCGCGGCCGGGTCGAGTTCGGCCGCTTCGTCTGGCTTGGCCAGGGCACCAAGATCCGCTGCCACGAGGGGGTCGTCGAGATCGGCGCCAAGACCGTGCTCGGCCAGGAGTGCACGATCTCCGCCTACCGGCGGGTGCGGATCGGCGAGCAGTGCGTGATCGCCGATCGGGCGATGTTCATCGACTTCGACCACGGCGTCGTCGAGGTCGAGCGGTCGATCCGCGAGCAGGGCATCTACATGCGCGAGGTCGAGGTCGGCTCCAACGTCTGGATCGGCTACGGCGCCTGCGTCCTGCGCGGCGTCCGCGTCGGCGACAACTCGATCGTCGGCACCAACTCCGTCGTCACCAAGGACGTGCCGGCCAACGCGGTGGTCGCCGGCGTCCCGGCCCGGATCGTGAGAATGCGCGACGCACCCGAGGATCTGCGCTGGCCCAACCCGGTCGAGCCGGACCCAACCGCCCCGACGACCCTCCCCCAGCCCTGATCTCGGCGGCGCGGCGCCGGTCGATCTCGCAACCATTCGGCTAGCCCGGCCGCGGATCCTCCGCGCCGAGCTTGAACTCGCCGGTCGTCGTGCTGCCCGGTGACCATTCGATCCCCTTGATCAGCTCGCTCGGGGGAATGGCCAGCGCACCCGCCACTTTGATCACCGTGTCGATGCGGGGCAGGCGTTCTCCCCGCTCGAGCAGGCCGATCTCCGTGCGATGAAGTGTCGCGCGGATGCCGAGCTCTTCCTGCGAGAGGCCGGCGTGCTTGCGCGCACGATTCAGATTCCGCCCGAAGTGGGTGGCGATATCCACTGGCAGCAATTCTCCTGTCTGCTGACAAAAGGTTCCACAGGCGTTCGCCGGGATGCCGCCGTCGGGATACATCCGTGAGGATGCTTATGTCGTACAGACGATACACATCGGATCCGACGTGACTTCCTGCCCGCGCAAAGAGCTGAGCGGGCGCACGGGAGCACCCCCTCGGGATCTCGGGCCAGTCGCTCAGGCGGGGCTGGGGTCGCCGGCGAGTTCGGCGTAGACGACGGCGGTCTGCTCGGCCACGTCGCCCCAGTCGAAGCGGCGCAGGTGCTCGTAGGCTTCGGCGACGAGCTTCTGCCCCAGCTCGTCGTCGCGCAGGACGCGGATCGCGACCTCGGCCAGGGCTTCGGGGTCGTGGGAGCGGAAGCGCAGCCCGACCTCCTCGTGGGGGACGACCTCACGCAGGCCGCCGGTGTCCGCGACGATGCAGGGGCATTCGGAGGCCATCGCCTCCAGCGCCACCAAGCCGAAGGGCTCGTAGATCGATGGGACCACGGTCAGGTCGGCGATCCGGTAGAGCGAGTGCAGGACGTCGTCGCCGATCCAGCCGAGGAATGTGCCGTGCTCCATCAGGCCAAGCTCCTCCGCCTGGCGGTGCAGCTCTTCCTCGTGGGTGCCCGAGCCGGCGACCAGGAAGCGCGTCCCCGGCGCCTCCTCGATCACCCGCGGCATCGCCTCCAGCGCCAGCTGGAAGCCCTTCTCGTAGACGAGCCGCCCGATCAGCAGCACCAGCTTCTCCTCCGGCGCGGCGAACTCGGCCCGCAGCCTCGCCAGCTCGGCCGGGTCCTGGGCCGGCAGGTCGTCTGGGTCGATCCCGTTGGGGATGACGCTCACCCGCTCCTCGTCGACCCCGAAGATGTCGACGATCTGCTCGCGCATGTAGTGCGAGCAGGCGATCGTCCGCTCGGAGCGGTTGGAGATCCAGCGCTCGACCCCGTGGATGTAGCTCTGCGGGTGCTTGTCGACCCAACCCTGGTGGCGGCCGTGCTCGGTGGCGTGGATCGTCGTCACCAGCGGTGCTTCGAAGCGCTTCGCCAGGTGGTCGCAGGCGTTGGCCACCAACCAGTCGTGGCCGTGGACGAGGTCGAAGCTGTAGCGGTCGCCGAGCTCGACTCCGGCGGCGAGCATGTCGGAGTTCATCCGCTCGACCCAGGCGACGAACTCGCCCAGCTCCGTGGGGCGCCGCGGCTCGCGGATGCGGTGAATGTGGACGCCGCCGCGGCGCTCTTCGGCCGGCGACTCCTCGCCGCCGCGGGTGAGGACGTGGACCTCGACATCGCGCTCCACCAGCGCCTCGGAGAGCTTGCGCACATGCCGCGCCAAGCCGCCCTCGATCAGCGGCGGGTACTCCCAGGAGAGGATCAGGACGCGCGTCATCTGGTTCGCGCTAGGGCTCCAGTAGTGGAGCGAGGCTCAGATCCGGGGCTAGGGCACGCATACTCGGGTCGCTGCTGGCGGCAGAGTCTATGGCCTCCAGCAATGCCTCGGCATGGTCGGTGACGCGCTGGAAGGCATAGTCGCCCGCCTGGCCGCGCTTGTCGAGGAATGCCCAGTCGCTCGCCTGGACGGCGAGCAGCTCCCGCGCCGCCCGCAGCGCGGCCGGCCCGCGCCTGCCCTGCGCGAGCGCCCGCAGCAGCCGCAGCTCCAGCCGCCGCGCCCCCCAGGCGAGGTCGGCGACCTGCGGCGAGTCCCACGTGCGCAGGTCCTTCTCCTCGCCCCACGTCGAGGCAGCCAGCGGCTGCTCGACCGGCTCGTGCTCGGACAGCGCCTGGGGAACAGTGAGCAGGCGGACGCCGGCGCCGGCGGCGCCGGCGAGCACCTCGCGCAGCCAGATCGCCCCCTCCGACCACCAGTGACCGAGCAGCTCGGTGTCGATCGCGAAGACGAGCAGGCCGCGGCGTCCCCGCTTCGCGGCGAAGTCGCGAAGCCGCGCGGCGACCGCGGCGAGGAACTCCCCGGCCTGCCGCCGCGCCGCCGCTTCGCCGGCAACCGGGTCATAAGCCCCGCCGCCCACCTTCCAGAGCCTGACCCCGCGCAGGGATTTGCCGGCAAACTGGGCATGAGCCGGGTCGGACGGGTAGCCGTCCAGCGACCAGAGCCACTGGATCGCCTCCCAGTCGATCGGCAGCGCCACCGGGCCGGCGCCGGTGGCGACCGGCGTCAGCGCGTCCTGGGGATCCTGGCGGTGAGCGCTCTGGTCGACGCAGAACCAGCGCACCCCCCGCTCGGCCAATCGCCGCTCCAGCCCCGGCACGTAAGCGCACTCCGGCAGCCAGAAGCCGCCGTCCCAACCGAAGCGACGCCGGTGCGAGCGGATGCCGGCATCGAGCTGCAGCCGCAGCCCGGCCCGGGTCGCCAGCAAGGGCAGGACGGCATGCGTCGCGGCTGAGGTGGCCAGCGCGATCCGCCCCTCGCCGGCCGCGTCCTGGAACGGACGCAGCGGATCTCCCCCGGCCGCATCGAGCAGGTCCAGCGCATGCCGGTAGCGCACCAGCTCCGCCTCGCAGGCCCGCCGGCACTCAACCGGCACCTGCGGCATATCGGCTTCCGCCGCCCCGACCCGCCACTCGATCAGGAACTCGCGCAGGCGCTGCGCCGCCCCGGGGTCCTCGAGCTGGTCGGCCAGCACCGGCGTCACGGTCATGGTCAGGTCCCGTGCCACCTCCAGCACCGGCAGGTAGGAGCGGATCACGGCGTCGAAGAGCCACTCCTCGCCGAACGGGTAGGTGCCGAAGCCCTCCACGTAAGGCATGTGGCTGTGGAGGACGATCGCCAGGTCGCCGGCGCTCTCCTCAGGCATGGCAGACAGCGATGAAGTCCAAGGCCCGGTCGAGATTGGTCTCGGCGAGCTTGAAGTCCGCGGCGGAGATCGCCGGGGTGAAGCGGTCGTAGAAGGGCTTGGTCAAGCGCAGCGCCTTGTGGACGCGGTCCCAACCGAGCTCGATCGCGATCTCGTGGGCGCGCAGCTTGCGAGCGTGGAAGAGGCCGAGCAGCTCGACCCGCTCGAAGTGCGCCTCGCAGAGCGCCTGGAATTCCTCCGCGCGGTACTCGCGCACGTGCCATGGGTTGTCGGACTTCTCGGCGCCGGGGGGCGCCAGCGTGAGCAGGTTCGGGGTCGAGACATAGACGGTGCCGCGACCTCCCAGCATCGACTTGAAGTGCTCGAGGATCGCGCCGGCGTCCTGTACATGCTCGATCGTCTGCAGGAAGACGACGGTGTCGCAGGGCTCGGCGAAGCTCTCGACCAGATCGCGCTCGTAGCGCAGGTTGGGACGCACGTAGCGCAGCCGCGCGTGCTCGTGCGCCTCCGGGTTGGCGTCGACCCCGACTACGCTCGCCGCCGTCCTGGCCAGCACGTCGGAGCCGTAGCCCTCGCCGCAGGCCATGTCGACGACCCGCTCGCCGCCGACCCGCGCCGCGATCCATTCGTAGACCGCCAGGTGGCGGCGGAACCAGTAGTTCTCCTCGGGGAGGTCGGGCAGCGTCCGCTCCCCGGTCAGCGGCAGCGGCGGAACCCCCGGGGGCTGATTCTCTTGGACGTACTCGCGCGCCACGGCCGGGGACGCTATTGCGGCTCCGCGCCAAGTGCGTTGCGCCGATCCGTGTACGGTTTCCGCCCCATGCCCGCCTCACCCACCGCCACGCCCGATCACATCAAGGACGTCAACACCCGCTACCACGACGCGGCGGCCGGCGAATACGACGCCAAGTGGGGAATCGACTTCGGCGCCACGGGCCAGCGCCAGGTGCGCCGGAAGCTGGCCAAGGCGCTGGGTGGGCTCGATGGGGTGGCCTTCGCCGACGGGCTCGAGATCGGCTCCGGCACGGGCTACTTCTCGCTCAACCTGCTGCAGATGGGGACGATCGAGCGGCTTACCGCGACCGATATCTCGCCGGGCATGCTGCAGCGCTTCTCGGCCACCGCGGAGTCGCTCGGCCTGGAGGCGGAGACCATGGCGACCGAGGCCGAGGAGCTGCCCTTCGAGGACGAGAGCTTCGACCTCGTCTTCGGCCACGCCGTCCTGCACCACATCCCCGACCTCCAGCGCGCATTCGCCGAATTCCGCCGCGTGCTGCGCCCCGGCGGAGCGATCGCCTTCTGCGGCGAGCCCTCGCGCTACGGCGACCGGCTGGCGGCGGCGCCGAAGCGGGCCGGGCTGATCGCCGCCCCCGCCTGGCGGCGACTGGTTGGGGCGCGCCCGCGCGCCGTGCTCGAGGTCGACCAATCCGACGAGCATGCCCTGGAGGGGGAGGTCGACGTCCACGCCTTTGCCCCCGCCGACCTGCGACGGCTGCTGAGCGACACCGGCTTCGAGCAGCGCAGGGTCGGCGGCGAGGAGCTGCTCGCCAACGCCTGGGGCTGGGGCCTGCGCACGGTCGAGGCGAGCGCCGAGCCGGAATCGGTCCCCTGGGGCTGGCGCCGCTTCGCTTTCAACAGCTACATCGCCCTGCAGAAGGTTGATACCCGCCTGCTCGAGCC
Organism: uncultured Solirubrobacterales bacterium; assembly: GCA_963770315.1. Classification (GTDB taxonomy): domain Bacteria; phylum Actinomycetota; class Thermoleophilia; order Solirubrobacterales; family 70-9; genus VRUE01. Next base: position 413,936 of record CAVYPC010000002.1, on the reverse strand, counting down.
CCGCCTCCCAGCCGAGCTCTTCTACAACCTGCTGCTCTCCGGCCGCAAGCCGGCCTAAGCCCGCGCGGGGGACGCGGCCGATTGCAGCATTGTCCCCACCATGGGTGGGAAAAAGCTGCAACATCAGGGGCGGCTCTCTTCGATCCGGGCGACCACGGCGGTGAGAGTACGGCGCACGTAATCGGGCTCGTAGCGGATTTGGTCTTCGGCGATGCGCAGACTGACGAGGCCGGATGTCACGTGCGTTTGGTCGCGGCGATGATCGGTCGCCTGCTCCCCTGATGTCCGGTGATAACGCCAACCGTCCGTCTCCACGACCAGGCCGAGCTGCGGCCAGTAGAAGTCGACCCGGTAGTCATTCACCGAGGTCTGCGTTTCGGGCGTGGGCAGCTTGGCGGCCCGTACGATCGCCAAGAACTTGCGCTCCAGGCCGGTGTCGGTGAGGGCGTCGAGTCCCAACAGCCGTCGCATGCGGGCCATGCCAGGTCTCGGCCCGAGCTCCGCAACGGTGCGCCGAAGCACTTCGGGATCGACTAGGCCAAGACGATCCGCCGAGTTGATCGCCTGCTCCACTCGCCATCCTGGCGCACAGGAGGCAAGATCGACGAGCGTCGAGACCGGGTCCGTCAGGGGTATCTCCGCTACCTCGCGACGGTGCTCCAGCCCCAGGTCAACTCGCCTGTGCACTTCGATCCCGGGGCGCCGACGGAATGTCCCCGTCGGGACTACTACGTCGATTGCCCGCATGGCCGAGGTTGGCGCGAGATCCCACAGCGCCGCCGCGCTGCGGTGGCTGAGCAGCGCCTGGGGGCCGCAGCTCAGCACGGCCCCCATCCAACGGCCCTTCTGGCTCACTTCAGGTCGCCCGACGACGTAGATACCGCGCCAGAGCCGATGCAAACGACCCTTCGCGATGCGATGCTCGATCAAGCGCGGGCCGAGCCCGAGCTCGAGCAGTTGCGACCGGGTCACCACGCCATGCTGCCTGCGAACCAAATCCCAGACCTGCCCCGCCGTATCTTGCTGCCTTTTCCCCACAATCGTGGGGTAAAGGCTTCAATCGACCTGAATTCGCCCCCCTATTTGGGGTCGGGGCGGCGGGCGCGGAAGAGCTTGGTGCGGGAGTCGAAGCCCTTGAGGCGTTTCTCGCCGGCGTAGGAGTAGTCGAAGCCCTCGCCCGCCGCGGCTTTGGCGGCGGCGTCGAGCAGGACGCTGCCGGGTTTGGCTATCGCGGTCAGGCGGCTTGCCAGGTTGACCGGGCGGCCGTAGTAGTCGCCCGCCTGCACGTGGACCGAGCCGTGGGCGATTCCCGCCCGCAGGCGCGGGAAATCGTCGCCTTCCTCGTCGGCGGCCTCGACCATCCGCAGCGCCGCCTCGACCATCGCCATCGCGTCGGTGGAGACGAGCATGGCGGCGTCGCCGATCAGCTTCACCAGCCGCACCGGTGGCTCCGCCACCGAGGTCGCCAGCTCGTCGAGGCGACCGGCGATCAAGCCAAGCTCTTCGGTCTCGACCTGCTCGCCGAGCTTGGTGAAGCCGACGAGGTCAGCGAAGCAGACCGATACCGCCGACATCGCACCGGGCTGGCCGGCGGCGAGGTCGGCGGCGCCAATCACATCGCGACGGATCTGCTCGAGCATGTGGGAGCGAAAGGCATACGAGAGGGTCGGCTCGAAGATCGGCAGCATGTACTCGGCGGCGGCGGCGAAGCGCAGGGCCAGATCCTGCTCGGTGTCCCCCGGCTGCATCAGCGTGCGGACGACCAGGTCCCGGTTGGCCTCGGCGATCCGCGCCGTCGCCATCCCGATCGTCCGCGCCACCTGCACGATCCCCTCCTCGGGCAGGCCGGCTTCGCGGAAGGCGCCGACGCGCCGGGCCTCCTCCAGATCGGCACCGGTCAGAGAGCGATCGTCGGGATCGGGGTTGGGGATGCCGAGGGCGGCCGTGGCGCGCTGGAGCAGGTCGAGATCGACGCCCGCGAGCTCGGCGATTTCACGCGGGGTGTAGCGGGGGCCGTCGCCGGCCAGCGCCCGCTCGACCGGCAGCAGGGTGATGCGCCCGCCTTCGACCGCCTCGCGCAGATCCTCCAGCGCGACGCCTTCGCCGGCGAGGCGCTCGAGCAGCTCGCGCCGCGCCTCGCGGGCCTCGCCCCCGACGTCGTCGAGCAGTCCCTCCGCCTCGAAATCGATCATCGGCCCCATTCTTACGCCTACTAGGACGTGCTGGTAATTGGATCACCCAGGGTGGGTCGACCAGCTACACGCGCCTCAGGCGGTGGCGACCGCGCCGCCGCGACGGGGATCGCCGCCGCCGCTCAGGGCGCCGGTGGCGCGATCGCGGGCGACCGCCTGCACGCCGCCGAAGAAGAGGTTGATCCGCGGCCGGCGCAGGACCGGGATGCCGCGCGCCTCGATCCGCGCCAGCGCCTCCTCGTCGATCCCCGGCTCGGCCTGGACGATTCCCTGCTCGAAGTGCAGGCGCGGCGCCCGCACCGCGTCGCCGGCGCTCATCCCCTGCTCGACCGCCCGCACCACCGTCTGCACGATCGCCGAACGGATCCGGTTGGAGCCGGCGCTGCCCAGGCCGAGCTCGATCTCGCCATCGCGTCGCACCACCGTCGGCGCCATCATCGAGGGCACTCGGCGCCCGGGTGCGATCGCGTGGAAGCCAAGCGGGTTGAGGTCCTCCTCACCGAGCATGTTGTTGAGGATCACCCCGGTGCCGGGCACGAGGACGCCGGACCCCGAGCCGTTCGAGCAGGTGACGCTGGCGCACATCCCGTCTTCGTCGAGAACGGCGATATGGGTGGTCGAGCCCAGCAGGTCGCCGGCCTTCAGGTCGAGCCGGGCGGGGTCGAGCAGCGCTGCCTCGAGGCCCTCGCCGTAGAGCGCTTCAGCGAACTCCTCGCCGCGGGCGCGGTTGGCGGCATCCATCGCCGCGACCAGCTGCTCGGGACCGCTGTGCTCCCCCAGCCGCTCCAGCAGGCCAAGCGTGTAGGCGATCAGGATCCCGCCCGACGAGGGCGGCGGGTTGGTCAGCACTTCGGCGCCGCGAAAGAGCGTCCGGATCGGACGCCGCTCGATCGCCTCGTATCCGGCCAAATCGGTCGGTCCCAGGGTGCCGCCGTGCGCGGCCACATGACCGCATAGCGCCGCGGCAACCTCGCCGCGGTAGAAGGGCTCGGCGCCTTCGGCACCGAAGCGCTCCAGCGCCTCGGCCAGCTCCGGGAAGCGGAAGACGTCGCCCTCGGCCAACGGCCGCCCCCGCGGCGCGTAGAGCTGCCGGGTCTCGGCCAGCCGCTCGTGGATCGGCCAGAGGATCTCGAGGATGTAGGCCTGCTCGGCGTTGACCGGGGCGCCCTCGCGGGCGAGCCGCACCGCCGCGCCGTTGAGGTCGGCCAGCGGCGCCGTGCCGAACCGCCGGAGCGCCAGCTCCAGCCCCGCCGCCGTCCCCGGCACCCCGCACGAAGCCGGGCCGACGTAGAACGTCTGCACCGTCTCCTCGTCAAAGTGGACGGGCACGGGGACCAGCTCCTCGCCGCGCTCGATCCCGTCCTTGCCCGGCGCCGCGACGAAGAAGTCGATCAGGACGGTCTCCTCACCGCGACTGACCATCATGAAGCCGCCCGCGCCGAAGCCGGTCAGCGGGCTCTCGACGGCGAAGGAGGCGAGCGCCGCGGCCACCGCGGCATCGACCGCGTTGCCTCCTTCGCGCAGAGCATCTGCCCCCGCCTCGGCGGTGAGGGGGTGGCCCGCCGCGACGACGCCGTTCATGGCGCGGGAGCTACCCGGGTAGGAACTCGGGGACGTCGAGGCTGCTCAGCTCGCCGGCTTTCTCGTTGCGCGGCGTGCGGCCGCGGCCGGCGTCCTTGGTGCGACGGATCATCGGCTCCGCGCTGCGACGGGGCACCGGTTGGCCGTCGAAGCGGGTGGCGACGACGGTGACCCATATCTGGTCGCCCAGCTCCTCGTCGATGTTGGCGCCGAAGATGATGTTGGCGTCGGGATGGGCGGCCTCGCCGACCAGCTTCGCCGCCTCACTGACTTCCACCAGCGAGAGGTCGGGCCCGCCGGTGATCGAGAGCAGGATCGCCCGCGCCCCCTCCATCGAGGTCTCCAGCAGGGGTGAGGAGATCGCTTTCTCGGCGGCCAGCAGGCCGCGGCCCTCGCCGCTGCCCATGCCGATCCCGAGCAGCGCCCGGCCGGCTTCGGACATGATCGTGCGCACGTCGGCGAAGTCGAGGTTGATCACGGCCGGCAGGGTGACCAGATCGGAGATCCCCTGCACGCCCTGGCGCAGCACGTCGTCGGCAACCTGGAAGGCCTCGACCATCGAGGTGTGCTGGTCGAGGACCTCGAGCAGGCGGTCGTTGGGAACGACGATCAGCGTGTCGACCTCCGCCGCCAGCTCCTCGATCCCCTTGCCGGCCTGGGCGCCGCGCCGGGAGCCCTCGAAGCTGAACGGCTTGGTGACGATGCCGACGGTCAGCGCGCCGACCTCGCGGGCGAGGCGGGCGACGACCGGGGCGGCGCCACTGCCGGTTCCGCCGCCGGCGCCGGCGGCGACGAAGACCATGTCGGAGCCCTTGAGCAGGCGCTTGATCTTGTCCTGCTCCTCGAAGGCCGAGCGGTGGCCGACCTCTGGGTCGGCGCCGGCGCCGAGGCCCCGCGTCTGCTCGTCGCCGATGTGGACGGTGACGTCGGCGACGCAGAGCTGCAGCGACTGAAGATCGGTGTTGACAGCCATGAACTCGACCCCGGGCACGTTCGCGTCGACCATCCGGTTGACCGCGTTGACGCCGGCACCGCCGACCCCCACGACCCGGATAACGGGCTGGTGCGGCTCACCGCTGCCCGGCGGCTCGTACTCGGGTTCCTCCCGCCCGTAGCGGGGAGTCTCAGAGGGCGGTTCGTGCCGGGGAGCCGGTTCCTCGGAGAAGACTCTTTTCAGGCGCTCGGGGGGAGACTCGGTTGATCCCTCGGCGCTGTCGGCGGGCGGCGCCTCTCCCGCGGGTGGCGTGGGGCTGGGCCCCTCGCCCGCAGCCTGCGAGGACGAGGAGTCCTGGCCCGCGACAGGACCCGCAGGCTGAGACCCTGGTCCCTCGGGCGGATCGAGCGGGGCATCCTCAGACGTAGAGCGGAAGAGGTCCGAGAGGGGACCCTCACGCATGCTCGCCCGCTTACGCCGACTCATTCGCCAAGACCTCCTTCGCCAGCTCTCGGTAGTAGCCGGCCGCGTTGCTCTGGGAATCGTACTTGAGCACGCTGGCGCCTTTGACCGGAGCCTCGGCGAATTTGATCGCCTTGCGGATGCGCGAGCGGAAGACCAGGTCGCCGAAGTTCTCTTCGAGGATCTCCACCGCCTCCTTGGCGTGGACGGTGCGCGAGTCCAGCATCGTCGGCAGGATGCCCTCGATCCTGACGTCCGGGTTGAGGTTCTCCTGGATCATCTTGAGCGTGTTCTGAAGCTGGACCAATCCGCGCATCGAGAGATACTCGCACTGAACGGGGACGATCACCTTGTTGGCCGCGGTCAGCGCGTTGATCGTCAGCAGCCCAAGGCTGGGCGGCGTGTCGATGCAGACGAAGTCGTAGTCGCCGGAGACCTCTTTCAGCGCCTTCTCCAGCGAGCGCTCGCGGCCGATCTTGGTGCTCATCGCGATCTCCGCTCCGGCCAGGTCGATCGAGGCGACGGCGATGTCGATCTCGCGGTGCTGGATGATCTCGCTGATCGGCATGTCGTTGACGAGCACGTCATAGAGGCTCTTCTCGACCTTGTCGGGATCGATCCCCTGGCTCATCGTCAGGTTCCCCTGCGGGTCGAGGTCGATGCAGAGCACCCGGTGCCCGGACTCGGCGAAGGCAACGGCGAGATTCAGCGTCGTGGTGGTCTTCGCGACCCCACCCTTCTGATTGGCAAAGGCGATCACCTCGGCGTGCTTCGTGGGGACCTCGGCAGCGGGCTCTTCAACCACAGCTTCGTGCCGGCTGGGCGCGATCAGGTCCCTGGGCATGAAGCGGACCGGGCCGTCGTCCTCATCCTCGGCATCCGGATCGATGGCGACCTGCGGCGCAACGGGCGCGTCATCCCACTCCTCGGCTTCGGCCACCTCGGTGTCCGGCGCATCCTCGATGACAGGATCCGCGGGCTGAGGCTTCTCGGGCACGGCGTCCTCCATCGCCTGAAGCTCCTCCACGATCGGGTGCGGATCTTCGGTCGAGACGGGCGCGGACTTGTTCTTGCGGCTGAGGAATCCCATTGCGCGGGTATTCGCATGAGCACCCGCTTTTCCTGCCGGCTCCCGAAATTGCTAGGAATCACCCCAATCCCAGACATTCTCGACAAGCGACTGGTCTTCGTGACCGGCAAGGGAGGAGTCGGCAAGACCACCGTCGCGGTCGCGCTGGGCCTGCGCGCCGCCGAAGCGGGCAAGCGCACGATCGTCTGCGAGGTCTCCTCTCAGGAGAACGCCTCGCGAATCTTCGATCACACCGAGGTCGGCTTCCACGAGGTCGAGATGGCGGAGAACCTCTGGTCGATCTCGATCGACCCCGACGAGTCGATGCGCGAGTACGTCCTGCTCCAGCTCAAGGTCCGGGCGATGCGCGACCTGCTCTTTCGCAGCCGCATCTTCTCCTATCTCGCCGCCGCCACCCCCGGCCTCAAGGAGCTGGTCACGATCGGCAAGATCTGGGAGCTGGCGCAACTCGACCGCAAGGTGAAGAGCGGGCGCAAGTACGACCTGGTGATCGTCGACGCCCCCGCCACCGGGCACGGGATCGGCTTCCTGCAGACGCCGCGCACCTTCGCCGCGATCGCCCGCGTCGGCCCGATCCACTCCCAGGCGCAGCAGCTCGATCGCCTGATCACCGACCACGAGCACACCGGCACCGCGATCGTCGCCCTGCCGGAGGAGATGCCGGTCAACGAGTCGGCGGCGCTGGAGCGGGACCTTCGCTCCGAGGTCGGCGTCGCCGTCGATCGCATCTACCTCAACGGGCTCTACCCGGAGCGCTTCTCCAAGGAGGAGGCCGAGCGCCTCGCCGAGCTTGCCGGCGGCGAGAACGGGATCGCACGCGCCGCGGCGCGTGCCGCGGTCTCCGAGCAGGGGCGTGCGCGCTCCCAGCGCGCCCAGCTCGCCCGCCTGCGCCGCAGAGTCGAGGCTCCGGTCAAGACCCTCCCCTTCCTCTTCGAGCCGGAGCTGGGCGTCAAGGCCGCACAGCAGCTCGCCAAGAGGCTCGGGTGATCCACTGATGCCGGCCGTCGACGAGATCCTCGAAGGCAAGGACATCTGCATCTGCGCCGGCTCCGGCGGAGTCGGCAAGACGACGACCTCGGCGGCGATCGCCACCGGCATGGCGGCGCGTGGGCTGCGGGTCTGCGTGCTGACGATCGACCCGGCCAAGCGGCTCGCCGACTCGCTCGGCCTGCGCGAGCTGGGCAACGAGGCGAGCCGGGTCGACCCGGCGCTCTTCGAGCAGCAGGGGATCGAGATGAAGGGCGAGCTGTGGGCGATGATGCTCGACGCCAAGGCCACCTTCGACGAGCTCGTCGCCCGCCAGGCGCCCGACGAGGAGTCGCGCGACCGGGTCCTGAACAACCGCATCTACCAGCAGATATCCAACGCGCTGGCCGGCTCACAGGAGTACATGGCGATGGAGAAGCTGTTCGAGCTGCACACCTCAGGGCGCTTCGACCTGCTCGTCCTCGACACGCCACCGACCCGCAACGCGCTCGACTTCCTCGACGCCCCGCGGCGCCTCACCCAGTTCATCGAAGGCCGCTCGCTGCGGGTCTTCATGAAGCCGACCGGCATCGCGGCGAAGGTTGCTGGGCGCAGCGCCACGGTGGCGCTGGGGGTGCTGAAGCGCATCGTCGGCTTCGACCTGCTCGCCGACTTGGCCGAGTTCTTCAACGCCTTCAGCGGCATGGTCGACGGCTTCCAGGCCCGCGCCAAACGGGTCAACAACCTGCTCGCCGATCCGCATACCTGCTTCCTGGTGATCTGCGGGCCCCAGGGCGAGCCGATCGACGAGGCCGTCTACTTCCACCGCAAGCTGGTCGAGGCGAAGCTGCCCTTCGGCGGCGTCATCGTCAACAAGGTCCACTATCCCGCCGAGCGCCTGCGTGGCGACGGCGCCGACCTGGACGGAGCGTTGACGGCGAAGCTGGGGGATGCGGACCTGGCCCAGCGCGTCGCTGAGAACTTCGCCGACTACCAGGCGCTGGCCGAGCGCGACGCCCTCAACATCGAGCACCTGGCGGCCGAGCTGCGCACTAAGGGCGTGATCCGCGTCCCCTATCTGGACGAAGACGTCCACGACCTCGGCGGCCTCGCCGAGATCAACCGCTACCTCTTCGCCAGCAGTGAGGAGCGAATCGAGATCGCCGCAGGCCGAGCTTAGCTCGCGCTGCGGTGATCGTAGCGGTCGTACTTGAGCTCGCGGACCTCCCAGTCCGCGTCCTCGGGGACCGGGAAGAGATGGCGCACGCGGGGGGTATCGATCCGCTCGCGGTGGGAGACGTCGCCGTCTATCGCCGGGAAGTCGAGGGTGCTCTCATCGACCTCGACCTCGTCGAGCCAGTTGGTCGCGGTGATGCGAATCTCCTCGGCAACCGGGACCGGCTCGAGGATGCGGGTGTCCTGGTCCATGTCGTACTCCTCCTCGATCGTCGGCTCTGGACGGTGGACTTCAGGCGTGGGAAGTGGAACCGGCTCGGGCTGGGGGTGGGGTGGCGGCGACCAGCTGGTCTCGGGCTCAAGCTCGGGCTCGATGTCCTGCGCGGTTACGGCGATCTCGACGTCGCCACCGTCGAGGCCGGTGGCGATCAGGGTCTCGTCGGCGGCCTCGTTCAAGTCCGTGCCCAACTCGCCCAGGGCGGCTTCGCGGAGGATGCGGCGCACGCACTCCTCCACCCAGCCGGCAAGCTCGGCGGTGCCGTCGGCGGCGACACCGGACATCTGCGTGCGCTCCAGCTCCAGCGCGGCTTCGACCCGCTCGCGGGCGCCGAGGCGGTCGGTCGATCCGTCGGCGATCAGCGCCGCGGCCCTCATCGGCAGCGAAGCGCCCACCGGCCCCTGGCCGTCGAGCACGGCGCGCAGAGCCAAGAGGTGGTCGCTGAGCCCTTCCGGCGCGGAAGGGCGCTCGCAGCCGAGCTCGAAGCGTCCCACCGCCCAGGCCAGCGGGCCGGCCGGGTCGGGCCTGGCCTCCAGCGTTTCGGCGAACTCCACGAGCTGGGCCGTCTCCTCCTCGTCGAGCCGGTAGCCGTCGCCGCGGGGCGCCGGGGCGCCGGTGGCGATGCGACGCCAGCGGCCCTCGCCGGTCGGCGCGAAGGCGTGCGGTCCGAGGCCGACGCCGCCACCCTTGAAGAGACGCATGACGCTGATCAGCTCGCCCAGCTGGCGCAGCGCCGCGGCGGCGCTGTCGGCGCCCTCGCCCTGCTCGGCGATCGCCAGGAACTGCGGCTCCCAGGCGGCGCGGCCCATGCCCTCGCTGCGCATCGCCTCGATCGGGGCCTCGAAGCTGTCGGCGCGAACCAGCTGCGCGCCGTGCGGCAGCTGCAACCGCCCCACCGGCATCCGCAGGCCGACGATCGGCACGACGACGATGTCGGCCTCGTCGATGTCGCCGGCTTCGGCATCGAGCACGGCGATCGCGCTCTCGAGCCGCTCGCGGTCGAGCGAGAGCTCGCTGCAGCCGTCCCAGAGGGAGGCCACGAAGACGATCAGCAGGCGCGCCGCTCGCTCGCCAGGCTCGGCGGGGACGTTCTCGCCGAGCTGCTCGAGATAGGGCGCGGCGACGCCGGCTAGCGCGACGGCTTCGCGCGCGGGCTCGAAGGCGGGCAGGGAGCGCAGCTCGTCCTCCCGCTCACGCACGTAGCGCGCCGTCAGCGGGACGTAGCTATGGAAGAAGGCATCGTCGGGGCCCGCCTGCTCGGCGACGTCGAAGGGGATCTGGTCGCCGCTGGCGACGAGCGTGGTGAAGCGGGTAGCCGCCTCGGCAGCCAGCCGTCGCAGGGCCTCGTTGAGCAGCGGATCGCGCACGCCCCAGCCTTCATCCCAACCCCAGCTCCTCCTGCGCCTGCACGACGCCTTGCAGGATCGGCTAAGCGGGGACGGGCGCCGGCTCTTCTTCGAGCAGCCAGCGACTGCCGTATCGCCGCATGTCCTCGATCAGCGGCACCAGGGCTTCGCCCTTCTCGGTCAGCGCGTACTCAACCCGCGGCGGCACCTCGGGGAAGGTGTTGCGGGCGACGATGCCCTCTTCTTCCAGCGCCCGCAGGCGCAGCGAGAGCGTCCGCGGGCTGATCCCCTCCAGCGAGCGCTCCAGCTCGCAGAAGCGGCTGCGCCCCTCGGCCAGGTCACGGATGACCAGGAGGGTCCACTTTCCGCAGACGACGTCGGCGGTGCGGCAGACGGGACAGCGAGAGTTGCTTTCGGCGCTCATCACAAAGGAGCGAAGCCCAGGTTGAGGAGCCTCGCTTTAGCAAGTGTAGCGCTGTGGCTTTACTTAATGAAGTCTTGGACAGGCTCAGGGTTTTTGCGGTTCGCGGGGGAAACCGACTTGCCCTGCTTGGACCGATCGACTTCGACGAAGTCGATCTTCTTGACCGCGAGTCGGAAGTTGCGGTTGGGATCCCCCGTGATGACGTCCACCGCCTGCCCCGCTCGCAGCATGATCACCTTGCAGCTCCGCTTGCCCCCACCGCACTTACCGGAGCCCCTGACCCACGCAACCCTGCCCGGGATGTCGAAGATGGCCCTCTTGCCGTCTTCGGAGACGCCGATGAACACGAGCACCGGGTTATGAGCGGGCAGCACCTTCCCGACCGGCAGGCGCTCGTAGTCGTTCAGCTTGCCGGAGCCCGCCGCGCCGAAGCGGACGTCAGGCCGATAGCCGAAGAAGTGCAGGCCGGGAGTGGTCGGCGAGATCGCGGCGCCACCCGCCGGGGAGTTGCCGGGCGAGGCGTTGCCGGGCGAGGCTCCGGCGGGACCAGGGTGCACCACCGTTTCGGTGACTTCGGTTTCGGAGCCAGCAGAACCGCCAGAGCTGGATTCGCCAGCTGATTCCGCACTCGATGCGCCCACACCCGACGCTTCCACCTGGGCCGACTTGGGCAGCCCGGTATACCGCTGCTTGAAGGGATTCGTTGGGCTGCGGTCGGCCAACCTCTTGCGGTAATCGCGCAGCCCGGGAGTTGCCTCGACGACGGTCAGCTTGGAGGTCTCCGAGCCGGACCCGAGCGTGGAGAGCGCCGTCCCAGAGGGCGCCACGTAGGCGCCTTCATCCTTGCCGCCCAGGAGAAAGGGGACAGCCGCGATCGCAACCACGACGAGGGCAATGAGTGGCAGCAGCCGACGGTCGCGCAGGTCGTAGTAGAGGTCGCTGGCGAATCCCGGAACCTTCAGCTCGGGCATCTTCATGTCGGGCCGCTTGGGCGTTTTCATCCCGCTCCTCCAATCGTGGTCGCCGTCGGCGTCGCTTCGGCGGCGCCGGGGGCTTCCGGGGCGCCGCCGGGGGCGGCCCCTTCGTCAGGGGGAGTCAGATAGGTCGTCAGGGAAAAACTCGCCTGCAGCGCCGGGAAGCCCTCTTCGGGGGAGGCTTCCAGCGAGAAGCCGTCGACGGTGACCAGCCTGCCGTCGACGCTGACTCGCGTCTTCTTCGTATCCACCAGCGAGTCGAGGCCCTTGATGAAGTCGGCGATCTGGAAGAAGCTGCCGTCGAAGGTGACTTCGTAGGGCATGACCCCCAGGCCGGCGGAGCCGACAGTGGCGCCGAGGGGCAGCAGCGAGGCCGCGACCTCGGTCGGTGAGGCCGGCGTTTCTCCGCTGCCGGTCGCCGCGGGCGCAGCTTCGCTTCCACTCCCCGCGGCGCTGAGCTTGATATTGCGGAAGATGCCTCCAGTGCCGCTGGCGATCCGGTCCATCTGAACCAGCAGGGAGGCGGTTTCGTCGCCGCCCGGTACCGCCTTGCCGACCACCACGAGATGCTGGTAGGCGGTGGGGAATTCCTTCTTTGCGGCTTCGCCTTCGGCCACTTCCGCTTCATGCTGTGCGAGCGAGGACTGCAACTGCTTGGTCTGGGCGTCCAGCTTGCTCGCTTCGTCGCGCTTGGGGCTGAGCACCTGGGTCCAGAAGATCAGCGCGAGGACGACGAGGCCGATCGCGGTTACCACGACCCGATTCGATGAGGTCATCTTCAGCTTCATCTCATTCGCCTTCGGAGCTTTCGGTGCTGCCGGTTTCGACCGTCCCGGTCGCCACGGGCGGCGCTTCTTCGCCGCTGGCTTCGGCGACCGGCGCCGCATCGAAGGCGACGACGATTTCGAACTTGGCGATGAACTTGCGGGTCCGGCACTCGTCCCCGCTGGAGTCCGACCCTCCCCCTTCACCCCCACCGGCCTTGCCTTCTTCCGGCAGTTCTGAGGATTGGACACCGACCCGGGTCACTCCATCGATGTCCTTGAGGGCGGTGACGAAGCCGGCCACCGCCTCCTGCCCGTGGGCACAGCCGCTCAGTTCCAGAGCCGGTCCCGGGATCGAGCCGCGCATGTTCGAAGTGCCACCGCCCCCGGCGACGCTGACACCCGGCGTAGCCGTAGCCGTAAGTCCGACCAGCCAGACGTCACGCGGCAGGATCAGCGAGAGTTCGCGCATCACCCTTTCCCAATCGAAGCGGCTGTTGGCAAGGTTGCTCACCGTTTCCACCCGCTGTTCGCTCATCGTGCGGAACTGGGTGTAGGAGGCGAGGCTCTGAGCCTTGGCCGACGCAACCGCGTCTTCGGATTCGACCCTCGCAACTTCATTCTTGGCTTCGGCGATCTGGTTGTTCGTCACGACGAGCGTCGTGATGCCGAGCAGGAGAGCCACGAGCCCGCCGAGGAAGATGTAGGGGAGCGGGCCGGTACGCGATGGCGCGTGCTCACCGCGACGGTCCTCGGGTGGAATCAGATTGACGGGACGCACCTTCTACTCCTCCAACGCCAAGCCGAAAGGAAGGGTCAGTCGCGCAGCCGAGGCGTCGTCGAAAGCGCTCAAGGAGCTCGGTCGGGAAACGGAGATCGGCAGGCCGAGGCTGGCCTCCATCCGGGTGGGCAAGCCGGGGATCGAGCTGCCGGGGCCGCACAGGACGACCCGCTCGACTGGCACAGCTCCCTCCTGGGCGCCGTAGTAGTCGAGCGAGAGGCGCAGATCGTCGACGAGAGAGCCGACACCCTCCTCCAGCGAGCGGCGTGCCTCGACGATGGTCTCGGCGTCACCCTCGAAGTCTTCTACCGGAGTCTCCAGCCCGACATAAGAGAGCCACTGCGCGGTGTGCTCGGGGCTGAGCCCGCGGGCAGCGGAGAGGCGGGCCGAGATCGCTCCGAGGCCGACGTGGGAGACGCGGGTGAAGAGACAGGCCCTGCCGCGTCCGACGGCGAGGTTGGTGACGTCGCCGATGCTGCAGTAGAGAACAGTCCCGGGCGAGGCCTCACCCGGGCCGGCGGCGCCGCTGGGCGCTGGGACGGTGCCGGCGAGGGCGCGAATCATGCCGAAGGCGGAGAGGTCGACGCCGACCGGGTCGAGGCCGGCGCGGCGGATCGGCTCGATGAAGGAGGCGATCATCTCCCGGCGGGCGGCGACGACAACGACGTCCACCTGGGCAGAGCCATCTCCCTCGGCCGCAACGCCGCCGACGACCTGGTACTCGAGCACCGCCTGATCGAGTGGCATCGGCATCTGCTCCTGTGCTTGGAAGCGAACGGCCGCCTCCATCTCCTTGGGGTCCTCGATCGCCGGCAGTCGCATGGTCCTGACGACGAGACGCTGATTGCCGATGCCGAGCCGCACCCGCTTGGAGAGCTTGTGCTCGGCAAAGAGCGACTTCAGCGCCGAGGTGAGACGACCCGGATCCAGCACCTCCCCCTCGTGGAAAGCGCCGGGGTCCAGCGGTCCGATCGCCGAGGCGGTCACCTGTGCCGACCCGTTCGCCGTCACCTCGGCCGCGGCGATGCTGCCGGCCTCGATATCGAGGCCGACGACAGGGCCGGTCTTCGGCTTGGTCAGGGTGAAGGAAGGCACGCCAGACCTGAATCGACAAAAAAGCCGCAGACCTTTCGCCCTGCAACTACTCAGTTATAGGAAAACTTGAACGGGCCCTCGACAGCGAAAGGCCCGGCGCCTCAGAACGAGCTCAGATACCACTCGACGATCTGATCGCCGACGAGCAAGCCCACTACCCCGCCAAAGGCCAGGAAAGGTCCAAAAGGGACCGCCCGCTTGCGCGCCGCGGAGCCGTGCCGCGCGATCATCGCGAGGCCAACCAGCGAGCCGGCCGCGAACGCAATCAGCAAGGCGGGCGCCACCGACCGCCCCAGGTAGAGGCCCATCACCGCCGCCAGCTTGACGTCGCCCATCCCCATGCCACGCGGGTAGGCAAGCGCAACGGCGAGAAGCAGACCTCCGGCGGCCGCCAAGGCGATTGCCCGTTCGGGAAAGCTGCTCGGGTCGCTAACCGCGACGATCGCCACGCCGACGATCGTCCCAGCCAGCAGGATCTTGTTGGGAATGATCCGCCGTTCGAGGTCGGTCAGCGTGATAGCGATCAGCATCGCGACGAAGGCCAGACCGAGCAAGATCTCCCCGGCGTCGCCCCAGAAGACGAGAGCAACCGCGGCAAAGAGGGCCCCAGCCGTCAGCTCGGTAAGTGGATAGCGCGGCGAGATCGGCGTCGCGCAGCACCGCGCCCTTCCCCTCAGGAGCAGCCAGGAGAGAATCGGGACGTTGTCGTAGGCGGCGATCTGGGCGCCGCAGGCCGGGCAGTGCGAGCGGCCTCCGACCACCGATTCCCCCCTCGGCACCCGGTGGGCAACGACGGTCAGGAAGCTGCCGATCAGCAGCCCGAAGACAAGAAGGAAGATGGTCGTCGTCGCCTGGTCCATGGTGCTCATGCGCGGAGGTTCGCCGAGGTATCGGCGAAGTAACGACTTGACTTAGTCGCGCAGGCCGACTCTCAGGCTTCCGGCGGCGGTGCGCCGGTCGTCGCCAGCTGGATCCGGCTGTCAAAGCTGGGCATGTCGTAGCGCAGCTGCAGAGCGCTCGAGGTTTCCGAGTCGACGCTCAGCGCCAAGCCGAGCCGGGAGCCCGGGGGCAGCGGCAGGGCGCCGCCTTCGTCGGCATAGCCGAAGCTCAAAGGTATGGAAATCTCGGTCCAGCCACTGCTCGGCCATGACTGGGCGAAATAGCTGAAGTGGAGGCTCGTCGGCGGGCCGAGGTTGACCACGAGCGAATCGGTCGCCGAGTTCCCGGATTCCGACCTGGCGAAGAGCCAAGCGCAGATCCGCCCCGGATATACGACACCGCCCAGGGTCCGCGTCCAGAGGCTGAGGGTGCCTTCGCCGGTCAACAACAAGTCTTGGCTCCCTGCGTGAGAGGAAATCGGAGGGGAGACCCAGCGATGGACCTTCTGGAAGGCGTCCGGGTGTGGATCGGGTTCCGGGGCGACTCCGGTCGCCAGTTCCGTCGTCGCGGCAGCGTCGCAGTTTCCCCCGGGCAGCAACTGGAGCCCTTCGTCGACCCCGCTTTTGGGCTCCACGTCGGTCGCGAAGTCGTAGTTGTAGTCGGCTTCGCCGGCGGGAGCTTCGGCCCAAAGCAGATCCGGCGCGCCCGGGGTGGCGCCAACGTGTTTCCCGAGCGCACAATCCCCCCTCGTGTTGTGGGTCAGGTGATCGCCTTTTTCAGTCGGTGGGGCTTGGCGTTCGGCCTGGTCGCAGGTCGTGTCGGTGAGCCAGAGCGTCCAAGATTCGCTGTCCGGACCCCCGGGTTCCTGTTCGGGTAGCGTCGCCGGTTCGACTTCCGGATCGACGAACTGCCCCTGGATTTCCTGGTACCGACGCGTCCCACCGGCGGCCGTCTGGTTCAGGCGCACAGCGACGACCGCCCGCTTCAGATGCCTGCCATCGGCGCAGAGAGCGGCGGGGCAGGTATCCCAGACCACATAGCGGTAGACGGTGCCCTTCAAGTTGCCGACCTGGAAGGAGGTCGGACCGGGATTCACCGTGCCGCCTTTGATCGTTTTCCCGTCGCTGGTGCCGCCGTTGTAGACGATCTGTTTGAGGCCGGTGCCGTTGCGACCGGTGTAGAAGAAGCTGGTGCTGGCGATGCGGGAGTTTGGGTCTTCCGGATCGGCGGCGTGTGAGGGAAGCGAGGTGAGGGCGAGTTCGCTGTAGGGAACCTGTCGCAGCTTCTCCATTTCCTGCTGCAGCAGGTTGGCGACTACCTGGCTCTGTTCGGCGCGGAAGACGTTGTGGCCGGCGGCGTCGACGATACCGAGCACGCCGAGGGCGCCGACGATCAGGATCATTCCGGCGACAACCACCTCGACGATCGTCATACCCTCCTCGCGCTTCATGATTCTTCGCTCGAGTTGCGCAGGGCCACGCCATCGCCGAGGGTGAACGGCTGACCGCTGCCAGCGGAGACCGCGAGCGACACGCCGATGTAGCTCGGGTCAGTGGCACTTGGCGAGTAGGTGAAGACATTGGTGCTGGTGAGCCCGCTCGCTACCCTCACGGCCGGGCCCGGGGCGCTGCCGTTCGGCTGAGCGACGACACGGGTGCAGGTGGTTCCGGAGCAGGTGTAGGTGACTCGGCAGGGAATCGCCGTGCTCGCCGCGGCCCCACCGCAGGTGGCGGCCTTGACGTAGGTCACCACGGCGAGTTGGCTGGGAGAGGCCGTCGGCGTTTCCCAGCCCTGGCGGAGCTCGCGGGTCATCCGGTCGACCGTGGTCCGCGCTTCCTGCATGGCCGCCACCTTTGAGGTGTCCCGAGGCTGGCTGTGGATTGCGCTGACGAACATCGTCACGGCCGCCCCGATCACGATCAGGCCGAGCGTCGTCGCGACCAACAGCTCGATCAGCGTGAAGCCCTCATCGGAACAGAGCCGCGAAGCTCCCCTCCTCACCCCCGGCATCGGACTCAGCACCCCGCGTCGGGTGGGTTTGCTTCCACTGCAGAGCATTCGAGAAACCGGTAGGGCGTGTAGTGGGCCGCGGTTTCAGGCAATTCAAGCCCCGGCAGGCTGAAGCTTTCCGAGCCGCTCGCCGACCAGACTTCGGAGTTCGAGTCGAGGTGCACGGTCTTGCCGGCGATCGCACCGCAGAAGCGCGAATTGCTGTTCAGTTCAACTTCTGATCGCGGCGCATAGATGACGAAGTTCTGGTCGCAGGGCCCGTTGACCGTCGTGTTGCTGTTGAGCAGGATCTTGGTCGAGCGGGTTTCCGAGCCGACGAAGAGCATCGCCACGCTGATCGGGCTCCCGGTGGCCGAGGTGATCCGCGAGTTCGATTGAAGGTCCAGCTGCTTGGTCCCGGACGCGTATCCACAGGCCTCGGGGGAGTCGAAGTAGATCGTCACGTTCGACCCGGCCTTGACATAGAGCGCGCTGTTGCTGCGCAGCGTCAGCTTGCAGAAGCTGTAGACGGAGCCGCTGAGCGTCAGCGCGCTGTTGTTGTCGACCAATAGGGCCCGCGTGCCGCAGTTCGTGGTTTTTTTGCCTTCTGCGGTAAATCCGTTCCAGCAGGCATCCGCCTTGTTACCGCTGACGAGGTCCTGGGTGAAGAAGCGCCCGTTGTCGTTGTTGGTAGTCGCATCGCCCTGATTGACCGGGGGCAAGGTGAGCTCCTGTTTGAGGTAGGTGCTGTAGCTGGTCGTGCATTTCGAGTTCGAGTAGTACTTCGAGTTGCCTTCCATCTTCATTTCTTTGCCGATGCCGACACTCGCCTGACCGCACTGCTTGGCGTTGCTTCTGAGCGTCAGATTCCCATTCGTCGAGGCCCCGGTGTGAATGGCGGCGTTCGAGTCCAGAGACATCGATTCAAGCGAAAGCACGCCGGCCGTGGCAAATGGCCCAGGGCCCGCCGATTCCTCGGTTGGGACGGTGGAGGCGCTGACGTCGACGCGGCGGGTCACCCCGCCGACCGTACCCTGGGAGACGATCTCGACGCAGTCGACTTCGTTGCCGACTCCACAGTCTTTTCCGCTTACCAGCCGCGACCAGTACGCGACGGCGCCGCCATTGACCGACATGCCGGTCACCGGACCGCACCAGTCGCCTTCGCCGGCCGGAGTGCAGGGGGCCACGCCGCGGTTGTAATAGAGAAGGGCTTGGTTGACGCCCGATTCGGCGACCTCGAGGGCAGTCTTGGTCCCCTGGTCCCGCACGACACCGCTCTGTCCCTGGATCGAGGCCATCACGCCGACCGTGGCGACCCCCATCGCCGCAACCGTCATCAGCATCACGGTCGGGATGGCGAAGCCTCGCTCCGAGGCGAGGCGAGAGAAGATTCGGCTGACAAGTCGATTGACCACGGTCATACGTCCATTTCTAGATCGACGGATCGCCGATGGTCTTGAGCTAAGAGCCCATATACCCGCAGTGGAGACGCATTTCATGGACGTATCGACCAAACGTCTAGGCCAAAAATAGGTAAAGGGCGGGCCCGAAGGCCCGCCCTTTACAAATTCATTCATTGGCCATGTCGGGCCAAACTTCAAGTCAGACGACTATTTACTCCAGTCGCCCCCGGTCGGACACCCTCCCTTGGGTGCCGTGGTACAGGTAAACGTCGGCACACCGGAGCCTTCCGCTCGGGCAATCGAGAACGTGTTACTGGTTGCAGGCGAGGTAACCGTCAGCGTGTAGCCACCGCCATTCGTGCCCGATGAAGCGGCCGCTGAAAGGTACGGGCCGGTCGGCGTGGTGCCTTCGTTAACGGTGATCGTGTTCTCGATTTCGTGGAGCTTCGTTGGGGTTACGAGGTTGTATTTACCGCTGTTTTCGGTGGAGTAGGTCTCCATCGCGGTCTCCGCGGTACGAGCCATCGACTTGGCCTGCGCGTCGTTGGCCTTTTCCCGCTGGTTGAAGAAGGCGGGGATGGCGATCGCGGCGAGGATGCCGAGGATGAGCATGACGACGAGGAGCTCGATCAGCGTGAAGCCGGCCTCGCCCTTGTCGCCGTTGAGCCGGGCGCCTACTTTGGCCCGGAGATTCTGGAGAAACATCAGAACAGACCTCCTATGGTCTTTTCGGTTTCGCCAGAGCCCCGTCGCGTTTCAGCCACGTGGTGTCTGTCGACCCCGGTGGTAGCCCGGCCGGCTTCCGGATGGAAGCCCCGCAAGCTTTGCGCCCCCGCCTCGCAGCGGGTTTGCCTTTTGCACCGAAGCACTGGCAGATTCATCACAGACCCCTAATCGACCACCTGCCAGATCCCTTGATCCCCGAAATTTGGTCTTCATCGAGCCAAAAGTCAGGCCACTCGATCACCCGCCGACAGTTCCCTCATATAACTGAGTAACACTCAGCTCTGTCAAGCCACGGTGACTGACGCCTCGAAGTCTTCGAGCAGCCCGAGCAGCTCATCGCACTCCCAGGCCCTGCCCCACTTTTTCTCGTTGAGCTTGCGAACTATGCCCGCCTCTTCCATCTGCACGAGGGCGTTGCTCACGGCCACGTGGGATCTGCCGGTCAATCTGCTCCCGGTGGCAACGTCGATCACCGGCTGGCCGGGCAGGTTGGCGATCAGCTGGCGTACCACGGCATCGCTGCGGGGATTGCCCAGTCGTTGCAGCCACTCAACCTGTCGACCGTCGATCGTCATGGCCATCCGCTCCGCTTCGCCCGCTGCTCGCTCGGTCGCCGCGGCGAAGAGATCGCACCAACTGCTCACATCGCCGCTGCTGAACTCACCGAATCCGGCGACGTAGGATTTCTGCGCCGCCGCCAGCACGAGACTGATCGGCGGGACATAGTTGACCGCCTCTCCGGTGCGGCGCAGGACAGTGTGAATCAACGCACGACCCACCCGGCCGTTGCCGTCCGCAAACGGATGGATGTTCTCGAACTGAGCGTGGACGATCGCCGCCTGCGCGATCGGCGCGAGGTCATCGCGCGCGATGAAGCGGCAGAGATCCTCGAGCAGTCGTTGCACGTGCTCCGGCGGAGGCGGCACATACACCGCTCCAACTGGGTGGAAGTGGTTAGTGCCGATCCAGTTCTGCGTGGTTCGGATCACACCGGCGATCTCTCGATCGACCGAGAAGCGCAAGAGCGTGCGATGGATGTCGCGTATGTCATCGACCGAGATCTCCTCGCCAGAGACCCCCAGTGCAATCGCCTGCTGCATCGCTTTCACGTTGCCGAGGATCTCGGTGGCGGTGTTGTCTTTCGCCTGCCAGTCCGCATCCTCGAATGAGGCGCGGGCCAGGCGTTTCTGCGAGATCGCAAGGCCCTCTATCCGCGAGGAGGCAGTGCTCTCCGAGCGCAGCAGCGCAGTTGCCAAGGCGTTGAGCGAGGTGAGGCGCGGCTCGGTCGAGTCGAGGCGCGCAAGTGCTTTGGTGGCCGACGCGACGGTTGCAACCACATCTTCGTCGAGGGCGAAACCGCGATCGGCGATCTCCACCGGTATGAAGGCCTCATACCATCCCCCGCGACGGGCCAGCCGTCCACCCATTGCACCGGGGTTCGGCTCCCACAGGCGACGCTCATGGTGACCGAGAGGTTCGAGCAAGGAATTTGCAGTCTGATTCACGCTGCCGGCATCCTTTCAAAACTTGCGACGCTTTTAAAGGATAGCAAGCTAACCCTTTAAAGCTTGAGAAGCTCTGTAAGGCTAGACCCGGACCGACTCGTATGGCTCAGCGAATCTTTTCGTAGAGGCTGAAGATCGGCAGATACATCGAGATCACGATGAAGCCGACTACGCCGCCTACGAAGACGATCATCAGGGGCTCGATCAGGGAGGTGAGGGCTTTGACTTTGGCGTCGACCTCGGTCTCGTAGAAGTCGGCGACTTTGGAGAGCATGTGCTCGAGCTGACCGGTTTCCTCTCCGACCGCGACCATGTGGCCGACCATCGGCGGGAAGATCGGGTTGCGCTCGATCGGCCCGGCCAGCGAGCCGCCGCGCTTGGCGGCGGCGTAGAGATCCTCCATCGCCTGCTCGATGACGACGTTGCCGGCCGTTTCGCCGGTCAGCTTGATCGACTGCAGCATCGGCACGCCGGCCGAGACCGAGCCGGCGAAGGTGCGCGACCAGCGGGCCAGGGCCACCTTCTGGATCACGTCGCCGATCTGCGCCGGAAGGCGAAGTTTGAAGCGGTCCCACATCTCCTTGCCGCGGTCGGTCTTCTTCCACTGGAAGAAGCCGACGGTCAGGCCGACCAACGCCGGAATGAGGATGAACCAGTAGCCGGTGATCGCGTGTGAAGCCGAGACGCAGATCTGGGTCGGAATCGGCAGGCCGCCTTCTTCTTCGGGGTGTTCCGCGGCGAGTTCTTCAAAGACCTTGGCGAAGACGGGAATGACGAAGGCGACGATCCCGATCAGCGCCATTGCCGCGAAGCCGAAGACCAGCAGCGGATACATCAGCGCCGATTTGACCTGGCGCCTCAGCGCGTCGGCTTTCTCCACCTGGAAGGCGACCCGATCGAGCGAGTCCTCCAGCCGGCCCGATTCCTCGCCGGAGCGGACCATCGCCCGGTAGAGGCGGTTGAAGACGTCCGGGTGGCGCTCCATCGCCTGCTCCAGCGTGCTGCCGGCCTCGACGTCGGCCCGAAGCCCGGCTACGGCGACCTTGATCTTCTCGTCCTTCGTCTGTTCCTCGAGCGTGTGCAGGGTGCGCAGCATCGGCATCCCCGCGGCGACCAGGGTGGCGAACTGGCGCGAGAAGACGGCGAGCTCGCGCACGTCGACCGACTGCCAGCGTTTGAAGATGTCCTCGATCGCGAACGGGGCTTTCTTCTCGCTGACGTCGAGGACGATCAGGCCGCGCTGGCGCAGCTGCTCGGTGACCTGCGCCTTGGACTGAGCCTCGAGCTCACCCGCGGTGGCGGCCCCGGCGACGTCCATCGCCCGGAAGGCGAAGGTGCTGGCGCCCGCCACCGGCTATGCCCCTGGGGCGTAGATGGGCTGCGACGGAGGAGCCTGCGCAAACCCGTTGGCCTGCATCGCAGCGGTCGGCACCGCTTCGGGGCCGAGCAGGCGCTTGAGCTCCTCGGGGACCGAGGCGCGCTGTTCGGCCAGCGTGCGCGTGATCGTCCCCGCACGCACCAGCCGCGCTAGATCGGCGTCCATCGTCTGCATGCCGACCGCGCCGGAGGTCTGCACGGCGGCGTAGATCTGGTGCGTCTTGCCCTCGCGGATCAGGTTGCGGATCGCCGGCGTCGGCACCAGCACCTCGGTGGCGACCGTCCTCCCCATCCCGTCGGCGGTCGGCAGCAGCTGCTGGGTGACGATCCCCTGCAGGGCGATCGAGAGCTGGGTCCGCACCTGCCCCTGCTGCTGAGGCGGGAAGACGTCGATGATCCGGTCGACGGTCTGCGCCGTCGACTGGGTGTGCAGGGTGGCGAAGACGAGGTGGCCGGTCTCGGCCGCGGTCAGCGCCGTGGAGACCGTCTCCAGGTCGCGCATCTCGCCGACCAGGATCACGTCGGGATCCTCTCGCAGGGCGGCGCGCAGGCCGAGGGCGAAGTCGGGCGCGTCGGAGCCGACCTCGCGCTGGTTGACGATCGAGCGTTTGTGCTGGTGCAGGAACTCGATCGGGTCCTCGATCGTCAGGATGTGATCCTGGTTCTCGGAGTTGATCACGTCGATCATCGCCGCCAGGGTCGTCGACTTGCCCGAGCCGGTCGGGCCGGTGACGAGCACAAAGCCGCGCGGCTTGGCGCAGAGCTCGCGCAGCACCTGCGGCACGCCGAGCGAGTCGAGGGCGGGGATGTCCTGCGGCACCAGGCGGAAGGCGGCGCTGACCGAGCCGCGCTGGAAGAAGCAGTTGACGCGGAAGCGGGCGACGCCGGGGATCGCGTAGGCGAAATCGAGTTGTTTGTTGTTCTCGAAGCGTTTGCGCTGGTCGTCGTTGAGGATGCTGTAGACGACCTCGCGGGTCTCCTGGCCGCTGAGCACGGCGAAGCCCTCCATCGGCACGATCTTGCCCTTGTCGCGCATCGACGGCGGCGCCCCCGGCGTGATGTGCACGTCCGAGGCGCGGCTCTCGACCATGCGGCGGAGCACCTCTGCGAAATCGAAGGCCATGAGGCCTAGATCGACCGTCCGGGCCAATTCCTGAATACCGGGTACCGAGTATCGCTGCCGTCGGGACGCTCAGGCCGAGACACGGACTATCTCCTCGAGGCTGGTGAGGCCGGCGCGGACTTTGCGCAGGCCGTCCTCGCGCAGGGTCAGCATTCCCTCTTCGCGCGCCATCGCGGCGATTTCCGCCTCCGGCGCCTGGGAGACGATCATCTCCTTGAGGTGGTCGCTCAGCGCCATCACCGAGTAGATCCCGACCCGGCCGCGGTAACCGCTCTGGTTGCAGCGCGAGCAGCCGACCGGCTCGTAGGCCTCGACCTCCCCCCCGACCCGGATGTCCGCTTCGGCCAGCGCCTGCGGCGCGACGATCGTGCGCCGCTTGCAGTGGCTGCAGAGCTTGCGGGCGAGCCGCTGGGCGACCACGCAGTCGACCGCGGAGGCGATCAGGAAGGCCTCGATCCCCATCTTGGTCAGGCGGGTGATCGCGCCGGGAGCGTCGTTGGTGTGCAGCGTGGTCAACATCATGTGGCCGGTCAGCGCCGCCTCGATCGCGATCCGCGCGGTCTCGCCGTCGCGGATCTCGCCGACCATCACGATGTCGGGGTCGGCGCGCAGGATCGAGCGCAGCCCGGTGGCGAAGTCGAGCCCCGCCTTGCGGTTGACGTTGATCTGGTTGACCCCGTTCAGCCGGTACTCGACCGGGTCCTCGATCGTGATGATGTTCTTCTCGACTTCGTTGAGCTCCTGCAGCGCCGCGTAGAGCGTCGTCGACTTGCCCGAACCGGTCGGGCCGGTGACGAGCACCGCCCCGTAGGACTGGTGAAAGGCCTCCTCGAAGCGCTCCCGCCCGTTCCCGTCCATGCCGAGCTCGTCGAGCGAGCGCTGGGCGTTCTCCTTGTCGAGGATGCGGATCGTCGCCCCCTCGCCGCGCTGGGTCGGCAGGGTGGTGATACGGAGGTCGACGCGGCGGTCTTCGACCGTGACGCTGACCCGGCCGTCCTGCGGCACCCGCTTCTCGGCGATGTTGAGGTCGCTCATGATCTTCACCCTGGAGACGACCGCGTTGACCATCCGCTTCGGCACGTGCGCCGCCTCGCGCAGCACCCCGTCGATCCGGAAGCGGACCCGCATCTCGTCTTCGCCGGGCTCGAAGTGGACATCGGAGGCGCCCTCCCCCACCGCCTGCCCGAGGATGCTGTAGACGAGCTTGATCACCGGCGCGTCCTCGGCGCTGACTTCCATGTCGGAGACTTCGGCCAGCTCGTCCTCGGCCTCGGCCTCGCCTTCGGTGACCGCCTCGCTGACGGCGCTCTGCAGCGTGTTGAGGCGGCCGATCAGCGCTTCGATGTCCTCCTCGGCGGCGACTGCGACGCGGCAGTCGAGCGCGGTGGCGATCTGGATGTCGTCGACCGCGAGCACGTTGGTCGGGTCGGCCATCGCGACCAGCAGCGTCTCCTTGTCGACGAAGCCGACCGGCAGCGCGCGGTAGCGGCGCGCCGTGTTGACCGAGATCAGGTTGGCCGCCGCCATGTCCACCTGGTAGGTGGAGAGGTCGACGTGGTCGAGGCCGTAGCGCTCAGCGATCGCACGCGAGAGCTGATCGGCGCTGATCGCCCGCTGCTCGACCAGCAGCCGCTCCGGCGGGCGCCCCGCGGTGCGCGCCGCCTCGATCGCCTGGCGGGCAACGTCGTCGGAGACGTAGCCGAGGTCGACGATGACGTCGGTGACGAAGCCGCTGGAGCGACCGCGGACGTGCGGCGGGGTGAGGCCGGGGGTGCCGCCGGCCGCGGGATCGAGCACCGGCGCAGTCGAGTCGCCGGAGTCGGGGACTGGCCGCAGGTGGCTCGGGAAGTCCCGCGATTCCATGTTCAGCCCCTCAAGGGTGGTAGTCGACGGTCGGACCCTTGTAGCCGGCGTCGATCACCGCCTGGGCGACGCTCTGCGGACTCTGGAACCCGTAGCTGACCGAGGCGGTCGGGACCGTCTTCTTCAGGTGCTTTGGCGTGACCACGACCAGCGCCGGCACCTGGTCGACCCCGACGCCCTCGGTGATCGCCGCGTAGCGGGAAATCTGGGCGGCGGGGACGACGAAGACCGCGGCGTTGTCGAACCCGGCCAGCCCATCGGTCGCGGTCTTGACCAGCCGGTCGTCGATGCCGCCGGCGCGGATGAAGAGCAGGACGAGGGTCTCGTTGGCCTTCCAGGCCGCGAGGACGGGGCGCGGCAGGGGCGGAGCGACGCTGGCGGCCTGATCGACCGCGGAGAGGGCCGATGAGAGCGAACCGCCGGCTACCTGCTCGGTCGCGGCTTCGACCGCGCCTTCGACCGCTTCCCCCGGGGTCGCCCCGGTCGCGGTTCCGGACGCGCTCGTGCCGGCGACGCTCACCGTCGCTTCGCTGGCGCCCGCCGATTCTTCTTCTTCGCCGCCACCGCCAGAAGACATGACGAAGATCGCGACGCCGACCAGCAGCACGCCGACCACGGCGAGCTGGACGAGCGGGTTGCTGTTGAGCTGCTCCCTCATACGTTCGCTTATCTAGCTCGACAACAAGGGCCTCAGGCTTGAGTCCCGGCACGCTCCGACCCGCAGGATCGCGCCCAAATCGAGCCGAAAGACCCACTTGGTTCCCTTAAAAGACTTCACGTGGCACAATCCATTGGCGTGTTGGGAGGCGATTTCAGCGCGAGGAGAAACAGGATGCGCGCGGGCGCGCAGGCGTTGCTGATGGCCGCGGACCCGATCAACCGCGGAATCCTGCGACAGATGCTCGAGCATCCCCTCAAGGTGGGGCCGGGGCGCGAATACCGGGTCACCTCCGGGGGCCGGGAAGGGCTCTTCACCGGCTTCGTCACCGAGCGCTGGCTGCAGAGCGCGCCACAGGGCCCGGTGCCATTCGACAGCCCGGAAGCGGAGAGAGCCGTCGCTGCGCTGGCCGAAGGCTGGTCGGCGACCGTGGTGCACGCGCTCGCCCGCGAACCGCTCACGATGCTCGAGCTGCGGCAGACGGTCGAGAACCAGGGTCGTCGCGGGTTGAAGCGTCACATCGCGGCGATGCGGAGTGCCGGGCAGGTCGAGGCCCTGCCGGTCGAGGGCGGCGAAACGATCTACGCGGCCACCGACTGGCTGCGTGCTGGGATCGCTCCGTTGATCGCCTCGGCCCGCCTCGAGCGGCGCACCCCACACGAGAACATGGCGCCGATCGACGCCCTCGACGTGGAGGCCGGCTTCCGGCTCAGCCTGCCGTTGCTCAAACTGCCCAAGGAGCTCTCCGGCAGTTGCTCGCTGGGTCTGAACCTGGCGGAGGACGAGAGCGCCAGCCTGACGGGCGTCACCGCGCGCATCGAGCAGGGGCGTATCGTCTCCTGCGCGGCGGGCCTCGACGAGAAGGCCGACGCGTGGGCCGCTGCCTCCGCCAGCGATTGGCTCGACACGGTGATCGAGCCCGACGCGAAGCGGGTACGGTCCGGCGGCGACCGCTGGCTTGCCCGTGCCCTGGTCGACGCCCTGCACAAAACCCTGTTCGGCATTCCGGTATCTGAGCGTTGACCGAGACACTTGAAAGCCGAGTCGAAGAGGGAGGGTTCAAGGCGCGCGCCGGAGCACTGACGCTGCTCTACCTCGTCAGTCCGATGGAGCGCGGCATCCTGCTGAAACTACTGGCCGAAGCCGCAACGGGCGTGGAGCTGCTGGACGAGGCCGAGCTCCCCGATCCCGACGATCCCGTCGCCCTCGAGATCATCGCCGACCCTTACCTGGTCGAACCGACCGACCCGGACGCCGACCCGGACGCGCCGATCGAGTGGGATACATCGCTGCGGGCCTCGCCCGCGGGGCATGGGCTGCTCTTCGTCGGCTTCGTCCTGGAACGCTGGCTGAACAACTGCCCCGAGGGGCCGCTGGAGCTCGGCCCCGAGGCCGGGCCGCCGTTGTCGGCGCTCCTCAGCGGCTGGTCGTCGACGGTGATGCACGCCATCGCGAGGGAACCGCTCACGGTCGCCGAGGCGACCGAGATCGTCGGCACTCTGAGCTACGACATCGTCGAGTTCCAGATCGAGGAGATGGAGGGCGCCGGCCTGCTCGACGCCCTCCCCGCCAGCGGCGGCGAGATCCGCTACACCGCCACCGACTGGCTTCGCGAAGGAATCGCTCCGCTCGCCGCCGCGGCGCGGCTCGAGCACCGCTTCCCGCCCGGAGATACCGCACCGATCGCGGCCCTCGACGTCGAGGCGGGCTTCCTGCTCACCCTGCGACTGCTCGAGCTGCCGCCGAGGCTCTCGGGCACCTGCTCCCTGGCGGTGGAGCTGGACGAGGACGTGATCCCCAACCCGGCTGGCGTCACGGCGTTGGTGGAAAAGGGATCGGTCGTCTCCTGCGAGCCGCGCCTCGACGAGGGCGCGGATGCCTGGGCTTCCGCCCCCGCCGGCGACTGGCTCGACACCCTGATCGAGGCCGATGTGAAACGAGTCAGCTCCGGCGGCGAGCAACAGCTCGCCGGCCAGCTGCTCTACGAGCTTCACCAGACCCTGTTCGGGGTCCAGGTGTCCTGAGGCCCCGGCCTCGAGGGACCGCGCCATTCCCGAATAAAACTTAGTAATGTCATGATGGTTTTCATAATCGTCTCGGAATGGAGAGTGCGTGCGGGCTGGTGCACAAGCCCTGACACTGCTGGGGGCTCCCCGAAACTTCCTCATACTGCGATCGCTCGAGGAGAGCGCCAAGGGCCGCCTCGACCTGCGACGCGACGCCGGCTCTCCCGCGCAGAGCACCCTGCGCAACCACCTCAACGCGCTGGAGGCAACTGGGGCGATAGTCAAGCGAAGGCTCAACTCCTTCCCAGGGGCCCTCGAATACGAGCTGACCGATTGCGGACACGAGCTCCTCACCGTCGCCGAGAGCATCGAACGCTGGCTCGCCGGCGGCCCGGAGGAGCCGCTCGAGCTCGGCAGCGACCGCGCCAAGGTGGCGATCAAAGGACTCGTTGACAGCTGGTGCGCAACCGTGCTCACCTGCCTCGCCGCCGAACCCCTCACCCTTACCGAGCTGGACAAGCGGATCTCCGTCGCCGGCTACCCCGCCATCGAGCGCTGTCTCGAAACGATGCGCTTCGCCGAGCAGCTCGAGATCGGAACCCGCGGCGGCCGCGGTACTCCGTATGCGGTGACCGAGTGGCTGCGGCGGAGCGTCGTGCCGCTGATGTTCGCGGCTCGCTGGGAGCACCGCAACCGCGCCGACGGCGCCGCCCCGATGCGCCGGGTGGACATCGACGGCGCCCTGCAGCTGGTCGCGCCGATGCTCGACATCCCGCCGAGGGTGTCCGGCTCGTGCCAGCTCGCCGCGGAGGCCCCAAATAACGAGAGAGACGGCTGTCTTCTGGGCCTGCTCGAGGTCCGAAGCGGTCGCGTCGCCCTTGGTTCCGTTCACCCGCGGCAGGCACCCGATGCATGCGTGTCAGGCCCCATCGACAGCTGGTTCTGCACACTGATCGATGCGGAGAGCGAGGGCATGCGGATAACCGGAGCCCGGGAGCTGCCCGAAACGGTCTTCGACCGCGTTCACCACGTGCTGTTCGCAGTCCGGTCAGCTGAGTCTCCGCTTCAACCCGGCGATCGATCTCGCTCTGTTCTCAAATAAAACTTATTAATGCCATAATGGCTCAGCTTGACTGGCGATACGGTCAACGGGGGCGGGAACGGGGCGCGCTCCGGGGCGCAGACCCTTGTGCTGCTCGCTGCGCCGCTCAATGTCGCCGTCCTCCAAGCCCTGGCGGAGAAGCCCAAACAGCAGGCGGAACTCCGCCGCGACACCGACTTGCCGGCGCAGACGACGCTGCGCGCGCGCCTGAAGCAACTGGTCGCCGTCGGCGCGATCGCAAAAGGGCGCCGCAACCGCTCTCCGGAAGTGCTCGAGTACGAGCTCACCGGGGCGGGTCGCGACCTGCTCTTCGTGATCGATGCACTCGAACGGTGGCTCGGCGTCGCGCCGGCCGGCTCCCTGAGCCTTCGCGACAACGCCGCCAAGGCAGCGATCAAGTCGCTGGTCGAGGGCTGGTCCACCAAGATGCTTCGCGCGCTGGCGGCGCGGCCGCTCTCGCTAACCGATATGGACAGGATCATCGCCAATCTCAGCTATCCGGCGCTCGAGCGCCGGCTGGCGGCGATGCGGCTCGCCGATCAGGTCGTCGCCCAGCCCAGCAACGGCAGGGGCACCGCCTACGCCGTCAGCGAATGGGGTCGCCGGGGGATCGCACCGATCGCCGCAGCCGCCCGCTGGGAGTGCCGGCACCGGCCGGCGCTGACCTCGCCGCTCGGTCGCCACGACGCGGAGGCCGCCTTCCTTCTCGCGACGCCACTGCTGCGCCTGCCGAGCGATACCAGCGGTTCCTGCCGCATGGGTGTGACCTTCCCCGACAGCGGTCAGCACCGCCTCTCCGGTGCGATGATCGAGGTGCGGGAAGGCCGGGTCGTCTCCTGCGCCACCCGGCTGCAGGGCCACCCCGACGCCTGGGCGCTGGGACCGGCTTCGGCATGGCTGCGGGCGATGATCGACAACGACCGCAGCGCGCTCGAGATCGGCGGTGACGGGCGCTTTGCACGGTCGCTCCTCGACGGCCTCTACGAGGCACTGTCCGGCAATACGCCGCGTCCTCAAGCGCTATAGATTTCCTGATTAACGAGCCTTTCTAGCATGGGAATGCTTGCACTTCGTAGCCCGCACCAGTGGCTCGAAGTCATAATGGCGCCCGTTTTGCCCAGTGAAGCGCGCAATTGCGCGTGACTTGTTCGCGCAGAGGTTGCGCGAGTTGACGATCAGCCCCTTGTTGCCGCCCCGCATGGTGAGCACGAAGCTGGAGACCGGGATGTCGGGGATCGCTTCGAAGCTCGAGCGGATGCCGCCTTTGTGGGAGTCGATGCGGCCGATGAGTTCGGCGTTGACGGGTGCCGAGGGAGGGCCTTTGAGGGCGGCCACCAGATCGGGCAGCTTGTGGTTTGAGGAGCGCAGGTAGACCGGGCCTTCGATGGGTTCGTCGAGAATCGGCGTGATCGCCTTGGCAAAGCCGTAGATCGCCGCCGCGGGGCAAGCGTTGGCAGCGAACTGCACGCGGGTGCAGATCGTTCTGATGTGGCTTTGATCGAGGAAGGCCGAGCGAGGCAGGGTGACGACCGCGTCAGAGAAGTTGGCGTCGCCGGGGCGCGGCGTGACCGTGGCCCGCAGCGCCGGGTGCCCACCGCGCCTGGTCCCTCCGTTCAGGCGCAAGTCGAGGCTCGGCTTGAAGCCGAGACTGGCGCAGTTGGCGGCCCGGAAGCGGGCCGATCGAGGCACCGGGGCGTCGTCGGCGCTGCTGAAGGGATCGGCGCCCCCGCCCCAGAGCTCAGCCCCGACGGCAAATGGGTCGCAGTTGGTCGGGTTGAAGGTGAACTGGGGGCGATCGACGTAAGCGCGGATGTCCCGTACCCGCAAGGGGATGCCGGCGAGGATATGGGGGATCGGGTCCGAGGCAGCGCCGTCCACGGTCGCCACCGTCGTTTTGGGATTGATTCGCAGGGCGAGGCGGACGACGACGTTGCCGACGTCGAAGGGGCCGGCCACGGCGGGGACGATCGCCACCACGCTGAACGGCGCACCGTTGTAGGGGCCGGCCAGGTAAACGCTGCCGGGCACGTAGGTGAGCTCAGATCCGACCCCCGCCCCAGCCACGGTGCGGCCGATCCGTGAGTTCGGTGGGCAGCTCGGAGAGGCGACCTCTTCCTTTCCAGTCTTCGTCTTGGCCAGGGCGATCGCCGCGTCGGGGCACCTGGAGACGCCCGCTAGCTTCGCCGCGAGCCCCGGTGGCAGGGTGGTCGAGAACTTGGTCAGGTCCTGGTCGCCGTCGCGGCGGGTGAGGCGCATGTTGAAGGGGGAGTACTGCCCGGCGTCGTTGCTGGTGGTGCCGGCCCCGAAGCCCGGATCGAACGGCTGGGCTCCGGCGGGGGGGCAGGGGCCGGCGCCGACGCCCCGGGTGATCTGAAAGTCAGACGTGGTGGGGAGCGGGTTTTCGGGATCCGCCCAGGGGTAGAAGAGGGCCTGGGTGGTGTAGGTGCCGCAGGTTGGCGGGGTGATCAGCGGGCTGCGGCCGCCCTCGCGGAAGTGCAGGCTGACATGGCCGAGGGGGAACTGGGGCAGGTCGTCCATGGTGGCGATCAGCTGCCCGGTCTTCGAATCGGGTTCTATCTTGGTTGCCTGCTTGACGATCACCCCGAGACCCGGGTCCTTGACCACCAGATAGAGGGCGAGCAGGGAATCGAAGGGGTTCTCGGCTCCCGGCCCAGGCGTCGCCGGATCGTCGGGGCTGGCGATGAAGATTTCTCCCCGCAGGATCGTCCCTTCCAGGATCGGCGTCTGCACTTCTGCCGTCCCTACCTTGGAGGCCTGCGGGCAGCCTTCGCCCGGCTGGGAAGCGACGGTCTCCCTTTCGAGATCTTGCGGAGAGCAGGTGGTGAGGCCTTCGGCGACAGACGGGTTGGCAGTGACCCCCGCCGGCAGGGTGACGACGGCTTTCTTGATGTCAGACGCAGCGAGGCCTTCGGGGTTGGTCAAGCCTTCGTCCTCTATATCGAGGTTGAAGTCAAAGCCGCTGGGGCCCTCGGCGGAATGGTTGGTGGGCTGAGCATCCAGACGTGGCCCGAAGCCGAGTCGCGCGCAGCCGTTCATCCCGGGTGGAGTGATGGCGCTGCCTTCCGTTTTCTCGCCGCTGTTCCATGCCTGCCCCCGGAAGTCGGTGACAAGCGGCCCGGTGCAGCTGCGCGGCGCCGTCAGGAAGGGTTTTTTGAGCGCTTCCACCGGACAGGTCATGCTCCCTTTGTCTTCCGCGCAAATCCCCCGTTCGGTGTCGTGAACGGAGGCGGAAGGGTTTCCCCAGAGGGTGGTCGTGGAACCAAAGAACTGGACGAAATTGGAGATGTTCGTCAACGAGGCCAGGCCACGGTAGGGGGGATCGGGGGTGACGCCAACATCGATGATGACGGGCACGTTGACGACGGCGAAGCCAAACCTCGCCACAACCCCGGGGGGCGGCGGCAGGTTGTAGACGGCGGGTGAGAATTCATATTCCGTTTCGGGGAGCTCGGGGACGAAGGAGACGTTGACTTTGGTCACCCCCACGGCGGTTTCATCGGGGCAGACACCATCGCCGGTGACGACGATGATGAAGGTGGCCGTCGGGCAGCGCGGGACAGCAGTGGGATCCGCGGCCAGGCCCGCCGGCGAGGCGATCTTGAGATCCTCGAGTTCACCCGTGGGCAGTTCTTTCCCTTCTTCGCCGATGCCGACCGTGTTCACCGCCAGAGTCGCGGTGAAGCCGAAGGGGTGAGCACCCGCCTGCAGCGCCGCTTCTCCCCCCGTGTCGACGAAGCCCGCTTCGAGCGTCTTGAAGCCGAAGTCCGCGCTTGCGCTGGCGGGCAGCGCAAGCGCGGCAATGAGCACCAGGGAGCCAAATAGCCGTTTCATCGTGCCATCCCCCCGCGTCGCCGGTGAGCTTTTCGGTGGTGGCGCTGCGCTCGCTTGTGCTTGCTCACGCAATGGACCTTGCCTTTGCGCTGGACCTTGCGCTTGCCCGCCCCACAGCGCCGGGCGGCTTTGCCTTCTTCGCGCACGTTGCCGTTCACCTCGGTGGCAGAGGAGGCCGGCGTGGAATCCTCGGGAGGTGGTGGCGGGCTCTGGCAGGCTTCGCCTTCGCATGGTTCCCCAGGCGGGGGGGGCGGGGGAAGGCCGCCGTTTTCCCGCGCGTCATAGATATCGATCAGGCCGGGATCCTGGACCAGCAGGCTCGCTTGGGTCTTGAAGAAGACATCGGCACCTTCGGTGCCCGCGTCAATCAGTTCGGAGTTGCTGGGGCTCTGCCCTGAAGAGATCAGGCTGATGCAGCCGCCCGCAGCTTTGGAGAAGAGTTCGGCGCCCGCTTCCTCGCATTCTTCCTCGCCCCCCGCCCGCTCCCACTCATAGATGTCGACCGTGCTGTTGGTGTCGCGCAGGACGAGCGGGTCGGCGGCTTCGAAGAAGAGGCGGTGCCCGTCGTTGGAGAGGATGTGCGAGAAGCGCGCCCCGTTCGTCCAGCCGGGGATCTGCCCCGCGACCCAGTCTTCGATCTGCCCAACTTCGTTCAGGTCCCGCCCCACTGGCCGCGCCCCGCTCGGGTTGCAGGAGATGCAGCGAAGCTTCGCTTCCCCTGCGTCATAGAGGAAGACCTCATCGTCAGTCTTCCCGCTGACCGCGTCGGTGTTGTCATAGCCGGTCATCGGCGCCTGGGAGACGAAGGCGAGGTCGCCTCCGCCGGGGCTCACCCGCGACGTCCGCGATCGCGGCGGCTGGTCAGTGTCGGCTGCTTTGTCGGCGCCCGCCAGCGTCCCGACGAAGGTGGTCGAGCCACCTCCCGCTCCCGCCGTGTACAGGAAGAGATTCGGCTGGTTCGCTTTTGCTTTGTCGCCTTGACTGTTTGCTTCTTCTCCGCTCAGCGCTTTGGTCGAGACGAAGTAAGTACGCGAAGCGTCCCTGCTCGCCCCCAGCACGTTCCGCACGCCTTCGGCGATCAGCGTGCTCGCCCCCGCTTCCTCGGCCAGCGCCTTGTCGACGTCGAATTCGAAGAGGTTGGTCCCGACCGTATAGATCACGACTGAGCCCTCGGCTGCGGCGCTGCGGAAGTGCGCCGCAGCCGCCGAGATCAAAAGCGTGCAGGCTTTGGCCGGCTCGCTGCATTTGCCGCCTTCCACCAAGCTCTGCTCCTGGGCGGGGTTGATCCGCACGTAGAGCGCGCCAGGGCTGGAGCCATTTGCCGAGTCGGTCCAGAAGACCCGCGAGCCGTCGGCCGAGAGCGCCTGGTAAGCGTCATCTGAGCGCTCGTTGACACCGCCGTCGAGCGCACGCACGAGTCCCGCCGAGCAGGGGTCGGTGATCGCCGCGCCATCGGGCAGAATGCAGACCGGTTGCGGCACTTCACCCCCGTGGGAGATGTAGAGCTGGCGGGTGCAGGATTCCGCCTGTGCTTTGGTGCATATCACCCCGCCTTCGCTCGTGGGGTTCAGCTTGCCCTCCTCGGTGAAGACCGTGTATTTGCCGTCAGCCGAGAACGCCTGTGGCTTGGGGATGAACTGGTTGGGGTCGCCTTCCGCGGGCACGGTCGGGGTCAGCGCTTCAAAGCTCCCCGCCGCGGCCCCACAGTTATCGCGCCGGTAGAGGTTGGGGTAGCCCGCCAGCCCCCCTTCGGCCAGCACCGGTTCGGTTTCGCTCAGCACCCAGCCCGAGCAGAGGTCGTCGGAGAAGAGTTTGTACGGGGAGGTAATCAGCGGCAGGTCGTCGTAGAAGCTCTGGCCTTCGCGGGGCGGGCTGATCGCTTCGTTCTCCCAGCCAGCTTCGCCGCGGCGAGCCAGGTACTGGGAGACGAAGGGAGCCGATTGGGCCTTGGCAAAGGAGCGATAGGCGGCGTAGGTGATGCTCTGCCCATCAGCGGCGCCCTGGGTGAGGTCGGCGTCGCCCAGGGGGACGATGTCGCCGCCGTTTTTCTCAACCGGGGAGACCAGCTCGTAGGCTCTGCAGTCGGGCAGCACCGCCGAAGCACCGGTGCGGAAGCCGTCGTTGGCGCATGGTGGCGGAGTCGGAGGCTTGGCGAAGGTGGTGAACGTCCGCGCTTCGCTGAAGAGCGGTTCGATCAGTGGATCCACCGCGGCGAGCCGGTAGTGGTAGGTCGTACCAGGCGTAAGCGAGCCGAGCTGGACGACGCCCGGGATCAGTCCTTCCGCGGCGCCAAAGTCGAGCGGGGCTTCTTCGGCGATGTTGGGGATCTTGGTCGCTTCTTCGAAGCCGCTTTCGTTGAAGGTCGCGTCATCGACGTATTCGAACCAGCCCGTCGCCGGGACACCGAGCGGGTTGACTTCGCCGTGCAGCCTCGCCTCCACGGTGCCGACCTTGATCGAGAAGATCTGGCCGAATTCCAGCGGCGGCTTGGTTTCGAAGGGTTCGCCTTCCACCGGGCCGTTGCCTTCGCCATCGGCGTTGATCGCGAAGGCGCGCCAGCGATATCGGGTTTTGGGGGAAAGGCACTTGCTTTCGGGTTCCCCCGCTTCATTCAGAGGGTCGGGGCAACCGATTTCCTCTTTTTTGAGATGCAAGGTGAAATCCGAGCCAACCGTCTGGTCTTCCGCTGCTTCGGCCGGTGCCCGCTTCGCGTCATCGAAGCAGTGGCCCGCGCCTTCCGCCGTGACGTCGTCTTCGCAGGTTTTCTCATCGACGTACTCGAAGTGGTAGGTGGCGGCTTTGCCCTCGGGATTGATTTCGGCGGCGAGCGAGGCTTTGGTGTTGCTGATTTCCCCTTCTGGAGCAAAAGGTGGGCTCCCTGCCCTGCTGCTGGATTTAAAGCTGAAGATCACTGGCCCAGGCGGCGGCTCCGCGACATGGGTGACCTTGCCTTCCACGCCGCCAGAGGCGGCGAAGACGTCCCCGTCACCGTTGCTGAATGGAGCCAGGGAGATCGGCGAGCTCTGCATCGTCCCATCGCCATAGAAAACCCGCGCCAGGGCGCCAGCAGGGCCATATCGATATATGGCGGTCGTCCTTTCACTGTTGTCGCCAACGAAGAGGTCGCCCGCGGTATTTACCGCCAACGCGCGAATGTTGGAGGAGGGATTGATCGGATAGGGCGAGCCGAACGGGGTGCCGTCCGGGTGGTATTTGCGGATCACACCGACCACGTCGTCGCTGCCCACGTAGAAGTCGCCACTGGAGTCCAGGGCAAATGCCTGCACCTGCCCGCACGGAGTGCCGGTCAAGGGGGTCGGCGCTTCAGCCAGAGCGCCCGCGGGGGTGAACTTCTGAACCCGCTTGCTGAACTGGTCGCCTCCGAACGGGCAGCTGCCGGCTGGAGCGGTGTCGATAACCTCGACCAGACCACCGAGCCCGACTTCCAGGCCCCTGATCGATTCGAACTGGCCCGCACCGCCACCGGCCGAGCCGATGCTCAACACGAATTCCCCGGAGGGATGAAATCTCTCTATCCGCTTATTGGGGCCGTCAAAGACGTAGATGTCATGGAAAGCGGCACTGGTGGCGTCATTGTCGACGGCAATCCCCTTCGGTTCGTTGAGCTGCCCCGCGCCGGAACCGGCGAGCCCGGTTTGGCAGCTGGTGCTCGGCGGCGTTGCCGCGGGACCGCAGGTCTGCGCCGCGCCGGCGCCGCTCCTCACTCCCCAGCCGAACGCAAGCAGAAAGTCACCCGATCCGACATCGAAGACGTCGACCCGATTGTTGCCGCTGTCGGCAACGTAGAGCAGGCCATCCTGGCTGTCCACGGCGACGCCCTTCGGTTCACTGCAGGCACCCGCTTCGCCCGCGACACCACCTAAGGAGCAGACGTCTACGTCAGCCGAAGCTCCCGACACGAATAACCCCAGGCAGACCAGCAACGAAAACGCCGCTCCTCCCAACCCGCCTACAGCAAGCCTGCGCCAAAACCACACGACAGAATCCATTACCCCTCTTTAAACTTCGTGCAAATCCCCCCGAGCCAAGAAAATCCTTCACCCAGCCCCTGCCCCCCAATCTAACGTCGCCGATCATATCGGAACTATCAAGTATCTGTCAAGGCACTCTCCAGTTTTCGCTGTACTTGAACCCCACGACAGCAAGCCTGGAGTCGGGATCTCTCCCGACTCCAGGCCCTTCCCAGTGCCGCTAAGTCAGCAGCCTCACCTGTGTTCGCTGCTTCTATTTACCGCTGATGGAGATCGGGTCGGCGGCAAACGGCGATTGATCTTCTTCACCTGTAAATGTGATCGCTTTGTGGATTGCATAGCTCGTCGTCAGTTCTTTTTTGGTGCCTTTCGGAATACCGCAAATCAGGCCGTTTTCACTGTGCAGAGTCGATTTGACGCTCACCGTCCCCGATAGCTCAACGTGTCCAGAGCTGTTTACCGCTGTCAGGGTGCCACCCGCAGTCTGTGATCCAATTGTGATTATGCAGGCACCACCAAGGACATTCACCACAATTGGGTTAGCGCCGCAGACAACATCTACAAAAACTGTGTAGTCTTTAGCGGCATCCATGAATTCTTGGGCATGGAATAGAAAGGTGCACCCGTTCTCCGTGACCGTCACGGAGAGCGTTTGGGCCGCTTTGCAGTTGCCTCCCTGGGTGCTGTCTGTGTAGTCAGGAGTGATCGACAGTGTGCTCGAGTCGGAGGTTGCTGTACCGGTGTAGTGGACAATTTCGCATTCGAATTTTCGCCCAATCGATTCGAAGTATTCGCTTTCCGCTCCGATTTTCTGTTCGGTTGTCGCGTGAATTGACGCGTTGTATTTCGCCGCTGTGAATAGCGGCGTGGCCTGTGCGGCTGCCGCGGCCATTGCGCTCAGCGCAAACACCGCGATCAAAGCCAAGCCGAGCATCCTCAGGTTACGAGTCATGGTTCTCGTCCTCTCTTTCATCTGTGCTGAGCCGGGCGCAAGCGCGGGAGCACGCAAGGCATAGGCCCGTCGTAGCCTTAGCCATCAGCGCGCACCGACAGCAGGACTGGGGCCGAGATCACTCCCGGCCCCAGCCATTGCCATCACTGTCTCTAAGTAGGCAGTGCGGCTTCCTCGCATTAGCTGCGATTAGCTACCGCTGATCGAGACGCCGATTTCTGCGCCGCCCACTTTGTCTTCGAGGGCTGTAACTGTAATCGGTTTTATAATTCTGTAATTCGTCGTAAATTCTTTCGAGGTCCCCGACGTTACGCCGCAGAGCAAGGTGCTTTTACTGTGGACGGTGGTTTTAACGGTGAGGGCACCGGTCAAGTCCACGTGTTTACCGTTATTAACCGCTGTCAACGTTCCACCCGCAGTCTGCGATCCCACTGTTATCTTACAGGTTTCCCCACTGACGTGTATTTCGATTGGTTTCGTCGGGCATACAATGTCTACGGTTACATCGTAGTCCGTCGCTGTTTTTTCTTTGGCGTGGAACAGATAACTACATCCATTCTCTGTGATTGTCACGGTGAGCGTTTGCCCCGCTTTGCAGTTGCCACTTTGCGTATGGTCTGTGTAGTCAGGGGTGATCGATAGTGTGCTCGAGTTTTTAGTCGCTGTGCCGGTGAAGTGAGCAATTTCGCATTCGACCTTGCGCCCGATCGATTCGAAATATTCGCTTTCCCCCCCGATTTTCTGTTCGGTTGTCGCGTGAATTGACGCGTTGTAACTAGTCGCTGTGAATAGCGGCGTGGCTTGTGCGGCCGTTGCGGCCATCGCGCTCAGCGCAAACACCGCGATCAGAGCCAAGCCGAGCATCTTCAGGTTACGAGTCATGTCTCGTCCTCTCCTTCATCTGTGCTGCGCCGGGCCATCCCTGGTGTAAGCGCGAGCCCTAATGGGAGCACGCAAGGCATCGGCCCGTCGTAGCCTTAGTCATCAGCGCGCGCCGACAGCAGGGCTGGGGCCGGGATCACTCCCGGCCCCAGTCATTGCCATCGCTGCCTCTAAGCTAGGCAGTGCGGCTTCGTCGCACTAGCTGCGACTAGCTACCACTGATCGAGACGCCGATTTCTGCGCCGCCCACTTTGTCTTCGAGGGCTGTAACTGTAATCGGTTTTATAACTTTGTAGTTCGTCGTTACTTCTTTCGAGGTCCCCGACGTCACGCCGCAGACCAAGGTGCTTTTACTGTGGACGGTAGAATTGACGGTGACCGTGCCCGACAGGTCAACGTGTTTACCGTTATTAACCGCTGTAAGCGTTCCGCCCGCAGTCTGTGATCCCACTGTTATTGTGCAGGTTTCACCGCTGACGTGTACTTCGATTGGTTTCGTCGGGCATACAATGTCTACGGTTACATCGTAGTCCGTCGCTGTTTTTTCTTTGGTGTGGAACAGATAGCTACATCCATTCTCTGTGACTGTCGCGGTGAGCGTTTGCCCGGCTTTGCAGTTTCCGCCCTGCGTATGGTCTGTGTAGTCAGGGGTGATCGACAGTGTGCTCGAGTTAGCAGTCGCTGTGCCGGTGAAGTGAGCAATTTCGCATTCGACCTTGCGCCCGATCGATTCGAAGTATTCGCTTTCCCCCCCGATTTTCTGTTCGGTTGTCGCGTGAATTGACGCGTTGTAACTAGTCGCTGTGAATAGCGGCGTGGCTTGTGCGGCCGCCGCGGCCATTGCGCTAAGCGCAAACACCGCGATC
This sequence comes from uncultured Solirubrobacterales bacterium, assembly GCA_963770315.1. Lineage (GTDB taxonomy): Bacteria > Actinomycetota > Thermoleophilia > Solirubrobacterales > 70-9 > VRUE01. The sequence continues at coordinate 374,696 of CAVYPC010000002.1, read as the reverse complement.
AAAGCCAAGCCGAGCATCTTCAGGTTACGAGTCATTCTTGATCGTTCCTTTCGTTGCTACCTCCTGGCGCGCCGTGCCTCCCATCAACGCGGCGCGTGCCCCGTTCGGGACAGCACAAGCCTTAGCTGCTATTGGTTGACTAATCAAGGAATCTTCATATCCCTCCCTGCTCTGGCTACCGATGCCGCCAGGGCGACGCGTTTCCCCTGCAACGACCGCGTGTGCTCTTTCCGCGCGCGCGGATTCGCGCAGTGCAGGGTTTGGCGCACTCAGACGTTCGCGTGATTCACGCGCGTGCCGATCGGTGCCTTGCGGGGATCTGCGCCCCGCGTGATTCCGGGCCAGATCACGTCTAACGGGGCACGCTTTCTCCCCAAATGTGGGGCCTTGGGAGGCGCGGTATTGTTCCTTCGTAAGGATATCTCTGATTAAGGAGTGTAAATTGTCTTATAAGAGGATCGTTGTGCTCATAGCCGCCGCGATGCTTACCGCTATCGGCGTCGGTTGTGGCGGGGGTGACGGGCGCGGCGATTCTGGGAGCTCCCAAAGCACCTCTGCCGACGGCACGTCTAGCTCAGGGCAACTACAGGCGTCATCCCTCACCAAGGCTCAATTCATTCAGCGCGCCGGGGCGATTTGCGAAGACTTCGAACCGCGAATCTCGGTAGGGATCAAAGCTTACGAAAAGCAGCACGGCGGTAAATCCATCCCGTTCGAAGGCAGAACGATCACGGTGCTAAGCCGTACGGTCCTTGCGCCAGCCATGCAGGGCACGATCGACGAACTCCGCGACCTGGGCTCACCACGTGGCGATGAAGAAGAAATTGAAGCCATCGTGACGGCAATGCAGGAAGAGCTCGACACCGCTAAGAGTCACCGGATAATCACGCTTATTGAGTTCGGCGAAGAATTCCACAAATCCGACCTGCAATCGGCCAAATACGGACTTGACGGATGCACCTTCAGTTTTTGAGCCGATGACTCCGCTGCCGAGCTCCGACCCGAAGAGTCGGAGCTCGGCAGCATGCGGGTCAGTTGTGGCGACCTGTGGCGACCCCCTAAGGAGCAGCCGTTACCGCCCAACTGCCCTGCGCAATTTCGCCTGCCGTTCCATTGACGAGGAGGACCGCGCCAGCTACGGATGCTCCTGGGGCTTCTTCCTCCGGCTTGTTGATGCTTTCAATGGCCGTGCCCGCACCAAACAGGGTGTCCCCTTCGTATACACACAGGTGACCTGGTTCTGCTTTTGGATCGGCAGCCGTCCCGGGGCAGTTGGCATTGGGCGCGATATGAACGTTCGCTGCCGCCAGCGGGCTCTGCAGCGGGAGATTGAAGCTAATCCCGGCCCCGCCGAAGGTTTCGCTGCCTATCACCGCGGCCCAGGCGCCCGTCTCGGTTTTGTTTGGCTGCAGGGGCCCCTGTGGACCGGTGGGGCCGGTGGCGCCGGCCGTCCCCGCGGTGCCGGCCGGGCCGGTTTTGCCGGTCGCTCCCACGGCGCCGGGCGCTCCCACGGCCCCCGCCGAGCCGGCAGAACCGGCGTCGCCCTTGTCACCTTTGGAGCCGGCCGCCCCTTGTGGACCGGCGGGTCCTGCGGGCCCGGCGGGACCGGTATTGCCCTTGGGCCCCTTCGGACCGGGCGGCCCCTTCTTGGACTTCGAGGCGGTGGCGTCCGACTTACCGCCAGTGGCGGCGAGCGCGCCGCCACCAAGGGCGGCCACAAGGGCCACCACAGCCACGATCAATCCGGCTGCACCCAGGTGGTCCTTGGCGGCGCTCACGTATTTAGCAGCGCCCAAGTTCTTGAATAGCTTCAAGTCAATCCCTCCCGTCGAGTAGTCCCTCCCGGAACCCCAGTTTAAAAAATCTACCTGATTTTTATGTAAACAGCAAGGTGTTGTCTCGGATCGAGGGCTTGCCGTTCAGCGATAGACAGGGTCGACGTAGTCGCTCGCGATCACGCATCCGCGTAACAGGTGGCAACCTGCGCCAGCGAGCCAGAGATCGAGATTGCCTCGCGATTGCGCTCGTACCAGTCGCGAGTCGAGCGGCGCAACCCCCCACCGCGCCGCGCCGCCGCGACGATCAGCGTTGCCAGCTCGTCCGGGTCGCGCGATCCGGCCACGAACCCGTTGACGCCGGGCTCGACCAACTCGACCGCGGCGTTCTCCGGCCCGGCGACGACGATCGCCGGCGTCCCAAGCGCGGCGGCCTCGACGATGACCAGGCCATAGCCCTCCCGCTCGGTTGGGTTGAGCAGGCAGGAGGCGACGGCGATGGTGCTCTCGACCTGTGCCGGTGGGACCCGCCCCGGGACTTCGACGACATCCGCCAAATTGAGGCTCCGCACCAGCCGGCGCACCGCATCGGTCTCCGGCCCCTCGCCGAGGATCGCGCCGCGTAGATCGGGGATCTCGCGCCGCGCCGCGGCAATCGCCAACGGTATGCCGGTCACGTGCTTCTCGGGGATGTGGCGGCCGGCGAAGACGACCAGGGGTGGGTCGGGCGGGTCTCCACCGTCCTCCCTCCACGGGGTGCCCGGGCCGGCGTACTCGCCTCGCAGGCGGACGATCGGCGCCCGGTGACCCGACTCGCGCAGGCGCTGCTCAACCATCCGCGAGAAGGCAAAGCTGCGGTCGGGGAGGCGCAGGCAGAGATCCTGGATCGCCGCACCGACCCTGCCGGCAAGCGGTCCCAGGTAGGAGCGCCAGTAGCCGTGGGTCCACAGCTCGTGCCAGTCGACCACGAGCATCGCCCGTGAGCGGCAGAGCCGCAATGCCGCAGCGGCGGCGAGCACCGAGAAGTAGGGGAAAGACGCGGTGTGCACGACGTCGTAGCCGCGTCCGTGGCGCAGCAGATGCCGGAAGATCCCCCAGCCGAAGCGCAGGGGCGGGCCGATCCGCCGCCGTCCCGAGCCCGTATAGAGATCCCCGCCGCGGGTGACCGCAATCGTCTGGAAAGGGGTCGCGGGCCCCTCCTTCCCCCACTGGCGCCGGGTCAGGTAGGTGACCTCGTGCCGCTCACCGAGGTGCTCACCCAGATTGCGGTACCAGCGCTCGGCCCCGCCGATCGTGTTCGGATACAGACAGTCATAGACGAGCGCGATCCGCATCGGGTTGCAACCTAGACGGTCGATCTCGCGGCCAGCACCCGCTGGTAGCTCGCCAGCGTCCCCCGCGCGGTCACGCGCCAGTCGAGCTCCGCCGCCCGCCTCTGGCCCGCCGCGCGCAGGCGCTCGACCTCGGCCCGATCCCACAACAGCGCCTCGATCGCCGCGGCGATCTGTCGCGGGCACTCCGGGTCGAAGAGGAGCGCCGCGCCGCCGGCCACCTCGGCGAGGGAGCCGCGATCCGAGCAGGCGACCGGCAGGCCCCGCACCATCGCCTCCAGCACCGGCAGGCCAAAGCCCTCGTAGAGCGAGGGGAGGACGAATGCCGCCGCCGCCGCGTAGAGGCCCTCCAGCTCGGCGGCGTCGACCCAGCCGAGGACACGCGTGTCACCACTAAGTCCGAACGCCCGCACACAACGATGCAGCTCCTCCTCGTAAGGGGTGGAGTAGCCCACCAGAACCAGCAGCGGCCGCCGCTCCGCAGGGATCGACGCAAACGCCTCGATCAGGCGAACCTGGTTCTTGTGGGGCCGCTTCGCCGCAACGCAGAGGACGACGCGTCGCTCGCCAAGCTCAAAGCGAGCGCGCACGTCACCCGCCCGCCCTCTGGGGAGCGGCGGCGGGGCGACGCCCTGAGGGACGACGTCGACCTCCCCGGACCGCGCGCCAAGCAGCCTGACGATGTCGGCGGCGGTGCTGGCAGATGGAGCGATCACGCGGTTCGACCGCCGCACCGCGAGCTTGACCAGCCATCCCAAGACGGTCGAGGTGCGGCCGAAGTGCGCCTCCGGATGGATCCGGTGGATGAGGTCGTGGACGGTCACGACGCGCCTGAATCCACCCCAAGCCGGCGCCGTGTTGGCCAGGCTGTGGAGGAGGTCGACGCCGGCGCGGGCGGCCAGCCGGGGGAGGAGCTGCTGCTCGCCGCGAACCCACTCCGACCGGCGGCGGGCCCGCACCGGCACCATCACCGAGGGGATCGCCTCCAGCCAAGGAGCATCCCGCGCCCCCGCGGCCTCCTGACTGAGGAAGGCGGTCATGCGCAGGCCGGGACGCTCGGCGAGCAGGGCCGGGATCAGCTCCCGAGCGTAGGTCTCGGTGCCGCCGGTCTCGCCAGGCACCAGGTAGATCAGGTTGAGGCCGACGTGCGCCGCCCCGCTCCCCCGGCTCACCGGCTGTATGCCTCGATCCAATCCCAGCGCCTACCGCAAAGGCGCCGGTACTCGACGGCAGCCACGGTGACCATGCCGAGGTCGTCGCGCCCGACTTCCTCCACCTCGAGCGGCCCGATCGCCCAGGGCTGGACGGCGCTGCCGGGAAAGAGGCTCGCTCCTTCGTATTCGACCTCGACGCTATGGGTGCCGGCGGAGATATGCACCGGGCCGAGCGGCTCATAGCCGCCGGCGTTGTCGATCTTCGCCCGCTCAGAGGCCACCTCCTCGCCGCCGATGCGCAGCGTCAGGCCGCCGAAGACGCTGCCGGCCAGCCACAGCTGGTACTCCCCCCCGGGCGCGGTCAGCTCGCCGCGCGCCACACCGGAGCCGCTGGGCGCGAACGCGTAGGGGGAGACCGCCGTCCAGCCCGGCGGCAGCGAGTGGAACTCGATCGCGAGCGGCGTGCCAACCCGTGCGGCGACCAGCTTCCCCCCCTCTCCCGCGGCCTGCGACAGACGCCCCACTTCGGAGCATTCCGGCACATCGCCGGCATCCAGCGGGGTTCCCAGCGGCAGGTGCTCGATCAGCGTTCCCGGCGATCGGCGGCGGCGCCAGACGTCGTAGTGATCGGTCTGGTAAGCGAGCTCGAAGCCGGCGGGCGGGCGGCTCTCGGCGGCGGAGCGACGCACGACGAGCAGTGCGTAGGGGTCGAGTTCGGAGGTCAGGATTTCGTCGAGATCTACGTACTGGCCATCTTCGGGTTCCCCTCCCCCGACCAGGTTGACCGGGCGCCGGCGACGGTCGCTGGCCCCTTCGGCGTCGAGCTTGCGCAGAAAGTGACGCGGCCCATAGATGGAGACCTCGGTCCCGAGCGCCGGGCCTTCGCCGGCGAAGCGCTGGCCAATCTCCTCGAGCTCGGCGAAATGGGAGCGGGGGGCGAACCAGACCCCCTGGTAGGCAAGAAAGGCCGACCAGGCGACCGCCGCTGCGACCAGCGCGCCCAGCACGGCGGCCTCGATGCGGAAGCCGGTGCGCTGGACGAGCATGACGATGCCGATCAGCGCCGCCGCCAGGAGCACCGGGGAGAGCGTGGCCATCACCTTCCCATCCACCCAGGGAGAGCCGAAGTGGGCGATCGCCAGCGCGCCCACCGCGCCGCCGGCGACGTAACCGACCAGGGGCACGCCGTCGCGTTCGCCGACGCGGGCGGCGACGATTGCCACGACCGCGGCAATCGTCAGGCAGATCGCGGCCAGCGCGATCACGGCCGGCCTCAGATGCGGACCGAAGCGGAAATCGAGCGTGGGCCAGATTCCGGCGAGCTGGAAGAAGTTGAGCGGACCGTTCAGGTTGCCGAGCTCGGCTTCCCCCGTGACCCCTCCATTGAGCGCATCGAAGATCCCAGTCGGGGTGAAGATGACGGGCAGGACGAGGAAGATCGAGAAGGCTGCCACCGACCCGGCGATGCCCAGGGCCGCGCGTAGGCCGAACCTGCGCAGGACCGCAACCGCCGCCGGAAACAGCGTCGGCACCACCCATACGGCCCCGCCGGGCCCGAGCACGACAACCGCCGCCGCCACGGCGATCCCGATTGGAGCCCAGGCGCGGCGGGGCCAGCCCTCGGCGGCGGCGCAGCCGGCCAGGACCGGGCCCAGGGGCAGCAACGCCGCCGCCACGAGCTCCTTCACTCCCCCCCAGAGGTAGTAGCCGAGCAGCAGCGAGGAGGACGAGGCAAGGACGGCGATGACCGCGGCGGGCCCGGCGCCTCGGATGAGGCGGCGGGCCAACTCGAAGATCAACAGAGCCATCGCCGCCGCGGCGAAGGCCATCGACGGCTGAATCGTGAAGGCGACGTCCTGGCGGGAGATTTCCGACATCAGCGCCGCCGGGACAAAGCCGCCGATCGGATAGCTGCCGCCCAGGTAGTCGGCCAGCACCTGCTGATGGGTGGAGGGGTCGAGGTTGCCGAGCCCGCGCCCGAGCTCGAAGATGTGATCGGTGATCGCCAGCCAGGTCGCCGTGTCGTCGAGCTTGATGTAACCGGCCAGCGTCGCTTCTCCTATCGCCAGGAAGGGCGCGGCGTAGAGGATGAAGACGGCGGCCGCAGCGGCCGCTTCCACACCGGCCGGGCGCCGCTCCGGGATCTCGCGACCCAGCACCAGGCCGAGCAGAGCGAGGAGGAGAATCGCCGGCAGCGTCAGCTTCGCGCTGGTCGCCGTCGCGGTGCCGAACTGGGCCAGGACGATCGCGGCCGCGAGCCCCAGGGCGGGCCGGACGGTCCAGGGAAGGGCGAAGCCGATCAGGCGCTCGATCAGCAGCGAGAGTCCCACCGCCGCCAGGAGCAAGCCAGCCGGCGCAATCAGCCAGCAGAGGAGCAGGTCCATTGCGGCGGGGATTCTCGCACGCCCGCACGGTTTTGGTACGCCACTGAGTTAGAATCGAAACCAGTGAGGTTGGCAGGGAGACAGGCGGTCGAGCCCCTCGTATCGGTGGTGATTCCCTGCCTCAACGAGGCGGAGAGCATCGAGGCCTGCGTGCGCTCGGCGCGGCGCGTGCTGGAGGAGAGCGGCCTTCCGGGCGAGGTGGTCGTCGCCGACAACGACTCCGATGACGGCAGCGGCGCGCTGGCCGCTGCCGCGGGCGCGCGGGTCGTCCATGAGGCTCGGCGTGGCTACGGCAGCGCCTACCTGGCCGGCTTCGCCGCGGCGCGCGGTCGCTACATCGTCACCGCCGATGCCGACCAAACCTACGATTTCGCCGAGATCCCCCACTTCGTCACCCAGCTCGAGGAGGGTGCCGACATGGTGATCGGCAACCGTATGAACAGCATCCTGCCGGGGGCGATGCCGTGGCTGCACCGCTATATCGGCAACCCGGTGCTGAGCGGATTCCTCAACCTGCTCTACCGCTCCGGAGTCCATGACGCACACTGCGGCATGCGCGCCCTGCGCCGCGACTCGCTGCCGCGGCTTCGCCTGCACAGCACCGGCATGGAGTTCGCCTCGGAGATGGTGGTACGGGCGGTCAAGGAGGAACTGCAGGTGAGCGAACTCGACATCGACTACCGGCCCCGGGCCGGCGAATCGAAGCTCTCCTCTCTGCGCGATGGCTGGCGCCACCTGAAACTGCTGCTGGTCAACAGCCCGACCGCGTTGTTCATGGTGCCGGGGATGGCGATGCTGAGCCTCGGCCTGCTGGGCATGGCGCTATCGCTGTCGGGCATCTCGCTGCTCGGCCGCGAATGGCAGCTGCACGCAACGATCGCCGCGGCGCTGCTGACCGTGGTCGGGGCGCAGGTGGTCGCGCTGGCGGTAAGCGCCAGAGCCTTTGCCGTCGACGCGCTCGGCGAGCGCCCCGACCGGCTGCTCGCCTGGGGCCGTGAGAATCTGCGCATGGAGCACGGCCTGGCGACTGGGGGCCTGGTGGCGCTTATCGGGCTGGCGATTGGGGGCGCGATAGTCGGCACCTGGATCGGCCGCGGTTTCGGCAACATCTCCGAGGAGCGCCTGCTCGTCTTCGCCGCCGTGCTGATCATCCTCGGCGTGCAGACGATCTTCTCCTCCTTCTTCCTCAGCATCATCGGCTTAGCTAGAGCCGAATCGCCGAGCTGGCCTCCGAGCAACGGGCACCGCGATTGATATAAACTTCCCGATTGATGGGAACCGCAGTCGAAGTGCCATCGGACTGGTATCGCTCGGGATTTCCGCCGATCACGGCGGCGATGCCCTGGGCAGACAGGACGGGGGCCGAAGTCGATCGGGCGATCGCGATGCTGAAGCCGCAGGGCACCGAGCGGGTGCTCGACCTTGCCTGCGGTATTGGGCGACATTCGCTGGAGCTGCGGCGCCGAGGCTTCGAGGTGGTCGGGGTCGACATCTCAGCGGACCTGCTCAAGATGGCCGAGCGCGACGCCGGCGCTCAAGGCTTGGAAATCTCCTTCCTCCAGGCGGACCTGCGTGAGCTGGACCTCCGCGATGAGTTCGACATCGTCCTCAGCCTCAACGACGGGGCCGTCGGCTACTTCGAGACCGACGCGGAGAACTACCGCACTTTCGAGGTAGTCGCGCAGGCGCTGCGCGAGGGCGGCGGCCACCTGGTGCAGCTGCCCAACGTCCTTCACGCCGAAGCCCACCTGCCGAAGAAATCCTGGATCGTCGGCGAGTCGACGCTCGAACTCAGTGACCACCACTGGAACGCCGAGGACCGCTACATCGAAGGATCTACGGTCCCGATCCGCCTCGGCGAGGTCTTCGAGAAGTACGAGCCGATCCCGTTCCGCCAGCGCCTCTACACCGCCGAGGAGCTTGCCGAGCTCTACGACTCGGTCGGCATGCGCCTCGCCAACACCTTTGCCGGCAGCGGCAAGCCGCGCAAGCCGAAGCCCTCCCAGTTCGAGATTTTCGTCGAGGGCCGAAAGTAGCTCTGAGTCCAGAGAGGCGAAGCATGGCGAGGCCCACCGCCGGCGGGTTGCAGGCTGTCCTCACGATGCTGGTTGTGCTTCTCGTTGGCATCGGAGTCGCGGCATGCGGCTCCAGCGGCAGCAGTGACGCCGCCAACAGCATCGGGAAAAAGGGGCACAGCCCGATCGTCTCGAATGCGCACAACGCGAGGGTGACGCTGACGGTCGGCTCCGAGAGCTTCCCAGAACAGGAAATCCTTGGAGAAATCTACGCCCAAACCTTGAGGGCCGCCGGGTACAGGGTGAAGAAAGACTCCAACCTCGGCGCCGGGGCGGCTGCCCGGGAGGCGCTGCGGTCGGGGGGGATCTCCGGCTACCCGGGCTACCTGAGCACGGTCCTGTCCTCATTGTTCGGCGTCAAGCTGAGGGACGTCCCCGGGAAAGCGGGGGAAGCCTTCAGGAGCGCCCGGGCCGACTTCGAAGAGGAAGGGCTGACGGCCTTCCCGCCGACCCCGTTCGCCAGGGCCTACGTTCTCGCGACGCTGAGGGAGACCAACGAAGAGAATCACTGGGGGAACCTCTTCGGCATGGAGGGCGAATCGGAAGGCCTGACGATCTACGGCCCACCCGGGTGTCGCAAACGGAGAGACTGCCTGGCGGGCCTCAGAAAGAATTACGCGCTCATATTCAAGTCGTTCACCCCCGTCGACCCCCGCCGCCGCTACAAGGTCCTGGAATCTGGACAGGCCGATGTCTCGTTCGTGACCACCACGGACGCCCAGCTCGCAGGGGAAGGGGACAAGTTCATGAGCCTCGTGGACGACAAGCGGGCCCTGCCGGCGGGGAACGTGGTCTTTGTGACCACGCTCGAGGCCGTGGAAGAAGCGGGTCCGGGCTATGAGAAGAGCATCACCGAGGTCCAGAAGGGATTGACGCTCCCCGTGATGCAGGAGCTCAACGCCCGGGTCGAGCTCGAAGGGCAATCGCCGGCAAAGGTGGCTGCCGCATATCTCGAGGAAGCCGGCTACACCGGGTAGGCGAGATCCGATGTATTCCCAAATAAAACTGATTAGTGTCATAATGCTTCCGCTTGACTATGAGCACGGTCAACGAGAGCGAGAATGGGGCGCGCTCTGGAGCGCAAACCCTGATCCTGCTCGCTGCGCCGCTCAACGTCTTGATCCTTCGAGCCCTCGCCGAGGGCCCCAAGCAGCAGGCTGAGCTGCGCGGCGATACCGGCTCCCCTGCCCAGACGACCCTGCGCGCCCAGCTCAAGCGGCTGGTGGAGATCAATGCGATCGCCAAACAGCGGCGCAACCATTTCCCTGGCGTAATCGACTACGAGCTGAGCGAGGGTGGGCGGGAGCTGCTCTTCGTCATCGCCGTCCTCGAGGATTGGCTCAACCGAGCCCCGAATGGCCCGCTTCTGTTGGAGGGAAACGCGGCGAAGGCGGCGATCAAGGCCCTGACCGAGGGCTGGTCGACGACGATGCTGCGCGTCCTCGCGGCCGGCCCCCACTCGCTCACCGAGCTCGACCGGGTGATCGGCTCGCTCAGCTATCCGTCGCTGGAGCGCCGCCTCGGAACACTCCGTTTCGCCGGTCAGATCAAGGCCCGGCCCGGCAGCGGTCGTGGCACCCCCTACGCCGTTACCGACTGGCTGCGCCAGGGCATCGCTCCGCTCACGGCGGCGGCTCGCTGGGAGCGGCGCCGGCGGCCGCACCTCACCGCACCGATCGGCCGCATCGACGTCGAGGCCGCGTTCCTGCTCACCCTGCCACTGCTGCGTCCGCCAGCTGAGCTGGCGGGCTCCTGCCGGATGGCGGCGGAACTCTCCAACAACGGGACGCCGCGACTGGTGGGGGTCACGGTCAGGGTCGACAACGGCGCGATGGCCGCCTGCACCACCACCCTGCAGGGGGAGTCCAATGCATGGGCTCACGGCTCGGCCGCCGCCTGGCTCGATGCGGTCATCGAGCGCGACACCGCCGCTCTCGAGCTGGGCGGTGACTGCACCCTCGCCCGTGCCCTGGTGGACGGTCTTTATCAGACGCTTTTCGATGCCCCCGTACGGACCGATTGACCCGCGGCCCTTGACTCGGGCAGGTTGATCAGAGATGATCGATCGAATTGATCTTTTAAAAAGATCAGGGAACTACAACGTTTATGGGAGGCAATATGACCCAGTCGAGAACCTATGCCGGGCTGCTCGCCGCCGTTGGCGCGGCGATCGCGGCCCTGGCTCTTCTCGCGCCTGTTGCATCAGCAGCAGAACCAAAAGAAGGCTACAAACAGTTCAAAGGCTGCCCCACCACCAAAGAAGTCCCGATCGTCGCCTTGTGCCAGCGAATCCACATCGACGGCGGCCACTTCCAGATGGGCACCAAGGACGTTCCGATCGAAAATCCGATGGACCTCGTCGGAGGCCTCACGGAAGGGGGCAGCTTCGTCGGCGGCACCTTCCCACCGGTGAAACAGAAAGTTCCCGGGGGCGTCATCGGTCTGACCGGCCTGACCTGGCTGCTTGAATTCTTCGGAAGCGAAGCGCTGACCCTGTACGCGACGACCGAACTGGCCGGCGTACCAGGGAACGCATTCGTGGAACCAATAACCCTCCCGATCAAAGTTCACCTGACCAACCCATCGGGTCTATTGGGCGAAAATTGCTACGTGGGATCCCCCACGACCCCAATCAAACTCAATCTGCAGCTGAACACCACCAATCCCCCACCGCCGAACAAACCGATCACCGGCATCGAACCCTCATTCAGCGTCGACAAACTCTCGATCGTTCACCTGGACAACGGTCAGTTCGTCGACAACTCGTTTGCGGCACCTGGCGCAAGCGGCTGCGTGCTGACGCTCTTCGGGTTCATCCCGATCAGCATCAACGGTCTCGTCAACTCGCAGTCGGGGCTTCCGGCCGCGGCTGGCACCAACGAGACGAGGCAGAATTTCGATCTCGAATTGACGGAAGTGGCTAACGTCTACTAGTAGCTAGACGTTCTCCGATCGAGCTGGGGCCGGGCTTCTGCCCGGCCCCAGCTACATGTAGGGGAGCTCCCCCGTGTCGTGCAGCTCGTGGCGGAGCGAGTTGATCACCGCGCCCGCCAGCAGCGCCAGGCTGAGCAGGTAGAACCAGAGCAGCGCGATCAGCACGAAGCCGAGCGTCGATCCGAAGCGCGAGAGGCTGGAGACGTTCGAGAGGTAGAAGGGAAAGGCCCAGTTGGCGACGCCGGCGGCCACCGTGACGAACGCCCCCCCGGGCCAGACATCCCGCCAGGGCATGTGGCCTTTGGGCACCGCCCAGTAGATCACGCAGCAGATCGCAAAGACGATCAACACGGCCAGGCCCAGCAGCAGCGTCGTGTCGATCGCCTTGATGTCGGAGAGGCCGAGCGGCAGACGGTCGGTGCTGGAGACCAGCGTCGCCTCGATCGTCGGCAGCAGGATGCTCGCCGCGATGAAGAGCAGCACCACTCCCAGCATCGCGAAGGAGAACCGCTTCTGCTCGACCCAGCCGCGGGACTGAACGTGGTAGATGCGGCCGAAGGCGGTGTCCATCGCCCCCCAGAAGGAGGCGCCGATCCACAGCGAGCCGAGGAAGGCGGCAATCCCGATCGTGGTCGAGTTGTCCTCGATCCTTTCCAGGGCGTCGCTCAGCGTCTTCTGCTCGGCGTTGGGGAAGAGCCGCTGCAGGTCGTCCAATACCCCGGTCTCGACTCCCTTGATCTTCAGCACCTGGCCGAAGACGAAGAGGACGAGCAGGGCGAAGGGGAAGATCGCCAGCATCAGGTTGTAGGCGACCATCGCCGAGAGGCCGGTGACGTTCTCGCGGTAGGCTCGCTGCCAGAAGGCACGCAGCCAGGGGCGTGGATTTCTCACCGGATTGGGCACGAGGGGCCTTGACTTCAGAAACTGAAGCGCCTAAGATGCGAACAGACGTTTGAGGCTTTTCCTACTTCGCGGACCGCGTCGCTGGTCCGCTTTTTTGACGCAGAAAGACGGGTGCAGAATAGATGCTGGTTGCAGAGCTTCAGGAGCTCGAGGAGGTCAAAGGGCTGATCCATCGCGGTCAGCAGCTCGGCGTGCTCACCTTCGGGGACATCGCCTCGGCGGTCTCTGAGGTCGATCTCGACGAGTCCGACGTCGAGGATCTCTACGGGCACATCGAGAAGCAGGGGATCGAGCTCGTCGAGGACATGGACCCGGCCCAGAAAGCGGCCGCGGACGCGATGCCCGCCGACACCGGCCGTAAAGGCCGGCGCCGCTCCAAAGCCGCGCTGGACCTGAAACCGGACATGACCACGGACAGCCTCCAGCTGTTCCTCAAGGACATCGGCAAAGTCCGCCTGCTGACCGCCCAGGAGGAGGTCGAACTCGCCAAGCGGATCGAGCGTGGCGACCTCGACGCCAAGCAGAAAATGGTCGAGTCGAACCTGCGCCTGGTCGTCTCGATCGCCAAGAACTACCGCAACCAGGGCCTCCCTTTCCTCGACCTGATCCAGGAGGGGACGCTGGGCCTGGTCCGAGCGGCGGAGAAGTTCGACTACCGCAAGGGCTTCAAGTTCTCCACCTACGCGACCTGGTGGATCCGCCAGGCGATCGCCCGCGCCCTGGCCGACAAGGCGCGCACGATCCGCATCCCCGTCCACGTGGTCGAGAAGCTGAACAAGATCGGCCGCGCCGAGCGCAAGCTGGTCACCGAGCTGGGCCGCGAGCCCACCCCGGAGGAGATCGCCGAGGTGACCGGGATCGACCCCGAGGAGGTCGACTCGATCAAGCGCTCCGCCCAGGCCCCCGTCTCGCTGGAGAAGCCGGTGGGCGACGAGGAGGAGTCGGAGTTCGGCCAGTTCATCGCCGACGAGAAGGCTGAGTCGCCCTTCGACCGGGCGGCGGACCTGCTGACCAAAGAGGCGCTGAAGGAGGCGCTGGAGAACCTCTCCTACCGCGAGCGCCGCGTGCTGGAACTGCGCTACGGGCTCGGCGGCGAGCATCCGCGCACCCTCGACGAGGTCGGCCGCACCTTCAACGTCACCCGCGAGCGGATCCGCCAGATCGAGAACCAGAGCCTCAAAAAGCTGCAGCAGCTGGGCGAAGCGCAGAAACTGCGCGAAGTCACCTGAGCTGCCGCTAAGGAGATCGAGCGTCCCGGCCGATAAAAGCCGGGATGTTCGAGATCGACTCAGCGCTGCGCACACTCGTCGAGCGAGGCGGCTCCGACCTCCACGTCAAGGTGGCGGCGGCGCCGACGATCCGCCTGCACGGCGAGCTGACCCCGCTGGAGGGCCACGGGCCGCTCAGCGGCGAGGACACCGAAAAGGCCTTCCACGACATCGCCGAGGTCCGCTCGTTGACCGAGTTCGAGCAGGATGGCGAGGCCGACTTCTCCTACGCTATCCCCGGCCTCTCCCGCTTCCGCGTCAACACCTTCAGGCAGCGCGGCTCGACCTCGATCGTATGCCGCGCGATCCCCTTCGAGATCCGCTCGGTCGAGGACCTCGGCCTGCCCGAGGTGGTCACCAACCTGGCCGAGGAGCAGCGCGGCATCGTCCTCGTCACCGGCACCACCGGCTCGGGCAAGTCGACGACGCTGGCGGCGATGATCGACCACATCAACCGCACCCGGGCGCACCACATCGTCACCCTCGAGGACCCGATCGAGTACCTGCACGAAGACAAAGGCTCGATCGTCAACCAGCGCGAGGTCGGCTCCGACACCCAGAGCTTCGCCCGGGCGATGCGCCGCGTCCTGCGCCAGGACCCCGACGTGATCCTGATCGGCGAGATGCGCGACGAGGAGACCGTCCGCACGGCGCTCTCCGCCGCCGAGACCGGCCACCTCGTCCTCTCCACCGTCCACACCCTGGACGCCACCGAGACGATCAACCGGATCATCGACTTCTTCCCCCCCACCTCCAGCACCAGGCCCGCGTCATGCTCGCCTCGACCCTGAGGGGAGCGATCGCCCAGCGCCTCGTTCCCGACATAACCGGCGAGGGCCGCGTCCCCGCCTCCGAGGTCCTCGTCGTCACCGGCCGCGTCCAGGACCTGATCCTCAGCCCCGAGGAGACCGGCAAGATCACCGAGGTGATCGCCGAGGGCGAGTACTACGGCATGCGCACCTTCGACCAGTCTCTGCTGGGTTACGTCATGGCGGGCAAGGTGGCCGAGCAGGTCGCCCTCGACTACGCCTCCAGCCCCCACGACTTCAAACTGATGCTGGCTGCCGGCGGCCAACGCGCCAGCGGCATCGAGCAGCTAGCGGGCTCCACCGACGGCTAGAGCGAGCCGCAGACCTCGAAGCCGAACTCGCGCGCGAGGCGTTCGTCCTCCGCAAAGGGCTTCGTTTCATGGATGAACGCCACGGGATCCTTTTCGGCCTCGTCCACGGCCTGCTGCCAAACGGCGAGGAAATGCTGGACTTGCCCGACATACTTTTCGGGCAGGACAAGGGCCCGGACGCTGCGAATCTCATAGCCCAGCTGCGGCGCGAGCACATTGCGAACCATCGCGGTCGCCTGCGGCGCGCTGAGATTTGCGTATCCCCCTCCTTCCGTATATGGCTCGATCAGCCGATGGATCTTGCGGGTCTGCCTCGAGCAGGTGGCGTCGGCGCCTTCGATGTATTCCGCTTTAGGGCCAGTCGCTTGCGACTGAGCGGCATCGCCCCCTCCGCAGCCGCCAAGAAGCGCCATAACGCCTACCAGGCAGATTGGCGTCACGACGAGACGACTAAACATATCCGCACACCTTGAAGCCGTACTGCTCGCCCATGAGTTCGGTCCGCAGGAACGGCCGGGGCGCCTTTGCCACGTAGGGCGGGCTGCGAACGGCCCGGCCGACCATCAGACGCATCGCCGACAGGAATTCCTCGATGAATTTGGAGTCTTCGGGGGGAGACGCCAGGCCCCGCAGTCCGCGGATCTCTTCGGTCAGCCCGGGAATCAAGACCTTGCGGACGGCCTGTGCCGAGCCAATGGGCATCGGCAGCCCGGTGGCGCCCTTCACCTCCGGCGCGATCCGCCGCTGAATGATCCGGTTCTGCTTCGCGCAAATCTTGTCTGCCATGGCGATGTATTCCGACCTTGACGAACCTTCAGCGCTCGAGCCGCATCCTGCCACGACGACAGCGCCGAGCAGGCAGGCCCCCACCAGCTTCAACGTACGCATCGATTCCTCCCCCGGCCGCATAGCACCTTGCTCCTCTCCATTTTGATATAAGCTACCTTATTATTCGATCAAACAAAAGGTACTGCGAATAATGACCAGGGAAGAGCTATCCGTACTGCGACCGTGCCTCGGGGGCGCGGTCGCGCTCCTGGCTGTCCTCTTCGTGATCGGATGCGGGACGGGTGGCGAAAGCGCTTCCAACGCGCCGTCGAAGGCAGCGTTTCTCAGGCAGGCAACCGCGATCTGCGAAGCGCGAAGCGCCGACATAGAGGCGATGACTCAACCGATACTTCGCCTGGCCTCGAAGATATCCCGGTACACCATGGCAAGAAAGCTCGCCGAGGATGTAGCGAGACCGGGTCTTAGGCGGGAGATACTCAACATTCGCGCCCTGGTACCCCCTGAAGGGGACAGGGACGAGCTCGAAGCCATCTTCTCTGCTACGGAAGCCGCAATCGACCAGGCGGTGGGACACCCCACCTCCAATCGCAATCCGTATATCCACTCCGAAGCGTTGGCTGCGAAGTATGGACTCCATGCGTGCGGTCATCCCTAAACCCAATCATCGGCTGGAGGCACTGATGCGGCATAGCTATCTCGTAGCGGCTTCTATCGCACTCGTTAGCGTCGTGAGCGGCATAGGCTGTGGAGGCGGCGGAAGCGATGCGACGACCACGGGCAGCGTTAAAACGCAGTACCTCGCGCAGGCAAACGCCATCTGCAGGCATGGGAGCTCTGAAATTCGCAAGGTATCGCCGCACCTTCTCCAAAAAACCGAAGGACAACCAGACAAGGTCGCGGCTCACCAAATGGTTCGCGTCGCCATCGCCCCGACCTTCGAGCAGGAGATCGAAGAACTCAAGACCCTGCATCCACCGGCGGCCAAGAGCAAGGAGCTTGCCAGTGTCATCACGGGTATGGAAAGGTTCATCGTCCAGCTTGAGAAAGATCCGACTTCCTTTGGGTCATACCCGTACAGAGACATTGAAGATCTCGCGGCAGGCTACGGACTTTCGGACTGCGGCCATCCGTAGGCGCGCGGTGAGAGCTTAATGACCTTGCAGCCCAGACGACAGGGTCTGGGCTGCAAGACAAGGGCAGAAGGGGTATGCCCGCTTAGTTAATTGAGCCTGTGGCTGTGACGCTCTGACGGGCAACACCGTTAAATCCTGTAACTGTCACAGAGCCCACGAGTGAGGGCTAACTTTTCTGTCGGCAGGATTTATTGCAGGGGAATTCGTGGATTGTCATGTTGAATCTCACGTTCAACGTCATTGTTATGGCATGGATTTTTTGCCCTGCCACTTCTTCTTGGAGTGTCGTGTAGCCGACGCCTTTCAGGCCGTTCTGCGGATGGATTTCGAGCACGCAGCCTTCGTGTTCGATGACTATTTTTTGACCGGCCGGTCAAGTGAGGTCCACTGTGTGTTCTGTTTTGCCCCAACTCAAATCAGGTGCGGTTCGACCCCCATCGTCCACTTTCAGCGTCGAGTTTGCCACTTCTGAGGATGAGCATCAAGCTAAAGGCTCTGGGGTGATCGCCAGCACGGCGAAGATGCCCAGCCATCTCCCCTTTCGGGTCAGGACACTGGTACCGGGAGCGAAAGCATCGATCCAGTTTTTCTTAGCTTTTTAGCCGGCATTCCCGGGAGTGGGGATCCTTCCTTGCTTTTGCCCTGCAAAATCCATCGCGCGACTTGGCGCCCGTGCGATTCGGTGCACTCTGGGGAACCGCTTGTCAAAGGCTCCCGTGGACCTGCGCCCGTGCAACTGCCTGGCAGCCCAGACGACGGATGTCTGGGCTGCAAGAGCAAAGGCAAAAAAGTATGCCTCCTAGTTCACGGAGCCTGTCGCTGTGATGCTCTGCCGGGCAGCACCGTTGAACCCTGTGACTGTCACAGAGCCAGAGAGTGTGTTGACCTTTTCTGTCGGCAAGATAAGGTTGCAGGGGAAGTTGTGGACTGTCATGATGAAGCTCACGCTTAACGTCATTGTGATCGCGTGGATTTTTTTGCCACCCACTTCTTCTTGGAGTGTCGTATAGCCGACACCTTTCAGCCCGTTTTGCGGATGTACTTCGAGCACGCAGCCTTCATGTTCAATGACCACCTTCTGACCGGCCGGACACGTCAGGTCAACTGTGTGTTCTGTTTTGGCAGATTCTTTGTTCGGCTGTGTAAATGTGTACTTGCAGCCGTTCATTTTGATCGGGACGGCTTTGGCCGAGCCTGTTGTGTGGCACGTTTCATAGGTCGGTTCGGCGGTGATATCTTTGGTTGTCGTCCCGCCATCGGTCCACGTCACCACGTAGCTCGGTTTGTCGCAGACGATCCCGGTAAGGCCTTCGATCGCCAGCTGGAGCCTGTGCGGTTCGACCCCGTCGTCCACTTTCAGCGTCGGGTTTGCCACTTCTGAGGTGAAGTGACCTTGCGGCTGCGATTCGGCCGAGGCGCTCATCACCACGACCGCGCCTATCGCTAATGCGGCGAGAATGCCCAGCCCCAGGGCCTTTAGCTTGATGCTCATCCTGTTCCTTTCGTTTATTAGAGGCACCGCCTGTAGTCGGTGCCTCCATCTCCCTCTCGGGACAGGACACTGATATCTGCCGGAGTGTTGATGGTCAAGTTTTTCTAAGTGTTATGAGCCGGAGGCGATGGCGCGAGGATCCCTAGTCGCAATTTGCCCTGCAAAACCTGTCAGGCGACTTGGCACGCGCGCGAGCCGGCGCGCTCTGGGGAACCGCCTGTCAACCTCAAGGATGCGCTCTGCTAGGACGCTAACGGTGCCGCGAGTGAGGGCCGCAGCCAGCGGCCTTAAGCTGCGGGCGCAGGTGGAGGCTCTTGCCGTTGTGGGCGCCGAGATCGACGGTCGCGCGCGAGGGCTTGGCGCAGAGGCCCCTGCTGTTGACGATCAGCCCCTTCTTGGCGCCCCGCATGGAGAAGATCACCCTGCTGAGCGGTGCGTCGGGGGTGTTTTCGAAGCTGGCCCTGATGCCGCCCTTAATCGAGTCGATCCGGGCCGAAACCTCGACGTCCACCAGCCCGTGCAGATCCAGGACGAGGTCGGGCAGGTTGTGGTTCGAGGAGCGCAGATAGACGGGGCCGCTGAGTGGCTTTTCGAGCAGGGGCGTGAAGGCGGTGGCGTGGCCGTAGATCGACCCTTTGGGACAGGCCTTGGCGGCGAACTGAACGCGGGTACAGATCGTGCGGATGTGGCCCTGCTCGAGGAAGGCCGAACGGGGCAGGCGGGTGACGAGATCGGAGACGTTGGCGTCGTTCTTGCGCGGCCTGTAGATGGCTTTAAGCGCCGGGTGGTCCCCTCGCCGGGTGCCACCCTCGAGGGTCAGCGAGAGGCGTGGCTTGAACCCGAGGCGCGAGCAGTTGGCGGCCTGGAAACGGGCCGACCTGGCGACCGGGGTATCGTCTGAGGCACTGAAGGGATTCGATCCCCCACCCCAGATCTGGGCCTGGACGGCGAAGGGATCGCAGTCGGTCGGGTTGAGGGTAAAGTCGTGGCGGTCGACGAGGACGCGGATGTTTCTCACCCGCAGGGGGATGCCGGCGAGGATGTGGGGGATCGGGTCCGAGTGGGCCCCGTCTATTTCCCCGACGGCGGCCTTTGGGTTGACGTCGAGTGCCTGGCGCACGACCACGGTGCCGACGTCGAAGGGCCCGGCGACCGCGGGGACTATGCCGACGACCGAGAGCGGCGCCCCGCCGAAGGGCCCGGCGAGGTAGAGCTTGCCGTGGGCGTAGGTGAGCTCCGAGCCGGCTCCCGCGCCCCCGATCACGCTGCCGAGCTCCGAGGAGGGCGGGCAGCTCGGGGAGGCGAGCTCTGCCTTGCCGCTCGTTGCCTTGGCGGCGGCGATCGCGGCATCTGGGCATTTGTCCACGCCGGCCAGCTTGGCGAGCAGGCCCGGAGGCAGGGTGGCGTCAAAGCGAGTCAGGTCCTGGTCGCCGTCGTTTCTGGTCAGGTGCAGGTAGAACGACGAGTAGGAGGCCGCGTTGTTGTTGAGGGTGCCGGCCTGAAAGCCCGGGGCGAAAGGCGGCGGCCCGGCAGGGGGGCAGGGGCCGCCGCCAACGCCCCGGGTGATCTGGAAGTCGGAGGGCACCACCACTGGGTGAGAGGGGTCGCCAGAGGGAGTGAGCTCCATCTCAGTGGTGTAGGTGCCGCAGGCCGGGGGGCTGATCAGGGGACTGCGGCCGCCCTCGCGCAGGCGGGCGCGGAAGTGGCTCACCGGGTAAGGGGGGATTTCGTCGAAGGTGGCGATGAGCTGCCCGGTCTTGGGGTCCGGGTCAAGGCGGCCGGGGAGCCTCAAGACGATGCCGAGTTCCGGGTCCTTGATCACCATGTAGAGGGCGAGCAAGGTGTCGAAGGGGTTCTCCTTGCCGGGGGCGGCGGGGTCGTTGGGGGTGGCGATGAAGAGCGAGCCCTTGAGGATCTGGTTTTCGAGGACCGGGGTTTCCGCTTCCACGGTGCCGACCTTCGACGCCTGCGGGCAGCCTTCTCCGGGTTCGGAGGCGGCGCTCTCGCGTCCCAGGTCCTCGAGCGAGCAGCTGGCGAGGCCTTCTGCCAGGGAGGGGTTCGCCGTCACACCTTCGGGCAGGGTGAGCACTGCTTTTTGGAAGTCAGAGTGGGCGGACTGATGAGGGTCGTTGATGGTCGGGTCGCTGAGGTCGAGGTTCAGCTCGAGGCCCGTGGGGCTCTCGGCGCTCTGGGTGCTTGGCTTTGCCTGCAGGCCCGCCGCAAAACCGAGCGAGGAGCAGTCGATCAGCGGGGGTGATTCGGCGCTGCCGGCGAATTCGGCGGGCGGTCCGGGGTTCTCGGGGTCGTCCCCGCTCCACCAGGAGGTCGCTTCGAAGACCGTGAGGAGCGGGCCCCCGCAACTCCGCGGCAACGTGAGGAAGGGCTTTTCGGCGATTTCCACTTTGCAGGTGCCTTTGACTTTCAAGTAGAGGCAATGCCCGCGTTCTTCGTCATGGGCGGATTCCGCCGGGTTGCCCCAGAGGACCAGCCTGGAGCCGACGACTTCCAGCACCTGGGCGGCGTTGGCGAGGGTGCCGACGATGTTGTATGGGGGGGTCGGGCGGATGCCGAGGTTGACCGTTACCGGTACTTTCTGGATCACGAAGCCGAGTTTCGCCGCCACTCCGGGGGCGGGATGCAGGTTGTAGACGGGGACGGTTTCCTCGCCGACAATGCCGAGGCCGCCGGCGAGTTCGACCGTGAGCATGCCCACCGCGGCGGCATCCGGGCAGGCAGAGGGTTCGCTGTGGGAATCGATGAAGTCGGCGGTATCGCAGCGGGGAACCGCCGTCGGGTTGCCGACCAGGCCCAACGGTGCCGCCACGCTCAGGTTCCTGATCGCCCCGTCGACGAACCTCACGCCCCCCGCTTCGCGGCTATTGACTTCGAAGGAGATCCGCTGGGCGAAGGGGTGGCTGCCGGCCTGCCTCACCACTCCACCTTCCGAGTTCGTGAACTCGACCTGCATTTTCGAGAGGCCGAAGCTGGCGCCGGCCGGTGCAACCAGGATCAGGGCCAGGAGCGCCGCGGCGCCGAGGGTGGAGACGAGACGCCTCATCGACCTGCTCCGCTGCGAGCACCTCGACCGGCTCGGGGCTTCTTCGCCTTCCTCACGCAGCGGCTCTTGCCGTGGCGGCGGACTCTGGCGGAGCCCTTCCTGCAGTGCCTGGGCTTCTTCGCGTTGCCCTTGCCTTCGAAGCCCGCGCTCGCCGGGGTCAGGTCCGCCGGCGGTCCGGGTGGGTTCTGGCAGGCCTCCCCTTCGCAGGGGGCGTTGGTCGTGGGCAGTGGAAAGCCACCGCCGATCCGCGCGTCATAGACGTCGTTTGACCCGAAGTCGGTGGCGATCAGGCTGCTCTGGGTGCCGATGAAGACATTTGAGCCATCGGCGTCGACGTCGAGCAGCTTGGAGGGGGAGGCGCTCTCCCCCGAGGAGATCAGATCGACGCAACCGCCCGCCGCCCGGTTGAAGGTCGAGTCGGCTTCATCGCAGCTGCCAGCTCCCGGGGCCTCCCACTCATAGACGTCCCAGGTGCCGTTGCCATCTCGCTGGACGAGCGCCTCGTGGCTCTCGAAGAAGAGGCGCCTGCCGTCTTCGGAGAGCGGGTGCGGGGGGTTGAGGAGAGCCCGGCCGCGGCGAGGCAGGCGGGCAGCCATCCAGGCGCCTTCGTCCGCTACCCCCGACGGCCGGGCCCCCGTCGGATTGCACGAGACGCAGACCAGGCGGTTCGCTTTCGCCTCGTAGAGGTAGACCTCCTCGTCGGCCTGGCCGCTTTCGGCGTCGAGATTGTCGTATCCCGTTGGCGTCGGCGCGGCCGAGGAGCCAAAAGCCGCACGCAGCCCGTCGGCGCTCACTGTCGAGGAGCGGTCGTTCGGCAGGTCGCGCACCGCCCCCGGCTGCAGTTCGGTTCCCAGCAGGTCCCTCCCGGCCAGCGCCATCACGAAGGTGAACCTCGCTTCACCGCCTTCCTTCGGCGCTTCGTAGAGGTAGAGGTTGTGGGCGCCCGCTTTGGCCCCCTCGCCGCCCCCCGCTCCCAGCACTTTGGTCGAGCTGAGATAGATCCGCGAGGCGTCTTCGCTCATCCCCATCGGCCCCTCGACACCGCCCGCGATCAACCTCGACGTTTCGCTCTTGACGTCGAATTCGTAGAGGTTGTCTTTCAGCGGGCCGTCGACGATCTTGAAGATCGCCTTCGAGCCGTCGTTTGCCGCGCCCCAGTACTGCGCCGCTTCGGGCGAGACCGACTGCGAGACCGCAATCGTGCAGGCTTTCTCGGGTTCGCTGCATTCCAGGCCCGACACCGCACTCTGTTCTTCTTCCGGATGTAGGCGCAGGTAGATTTTGCCTGCGATCCCCTCCGGCACCCCCGACCCCAGGCCGCCTTTGTATGCGGTCCAAAAGACTCTTGAGCCGTCGGCTGAGATCGCGTTTTGCACCGCTGCCGCGTTGTCGTCGGACGACCCCGCCGCCATCCCCGCCGCGCAGGCCCCCCCGTAGGGTGCTCCGCTCGGCAGGCGGCAGATGAAGCGCAGCCCCCCCGGCGTGTGCTCGTACAGCTGGAATTCCTTTCCGACCGCTTCTTCGGGCAGTACCGGTGCGTCCGCCGTCAGCGCGTCTTGGGCCACGAAGATCGCCTTGCTCGGTTCCTCGTCGGCGAAGCCCTCCAGGTTAAGCTCGTAGCCTGCCGCCGGCCGCGTCGGCGGTTTGCTCGTGCTCAGCGCTTCATAGCTTGCAGCGCCGGCGCAGCCGTCGCGCCGATAGATGTTCGGATAGCCCGCGATCGCCCCACCTGCCAGCGTCGCCACCGAGTTGTGCCGCAGCCAGCCGGTGCAGAGGTCGGCGGTGAAGGCTTTGTACTCGTTGTTGAGGGAGCGGGTCGTTTCCAGCGCCGGCGCCGAGTGCGGCGGCGAGATCGACTCGCTCCTCCAGCCGCTCTCCGGGTCGCGGCTCGCCATGTACTGGGAGATGTACGGCGCCGATTCCGGTTCGGCGAAGGGGGTGAGCGAGGCGTAGGTGAAACGATCGCCCGACCTCGAGCTCTGGTTCAGTTCGAAGAAGACTTTGTCCGGCGGCAGGAGCGCCGCGTCGCCGTTCGATTTGTCGAGCGGCGAGACCAGCTCGTATGCCCTGCAGTCGGGCAGCTCGCCCGCGGGACCGCTGCGGAGCGCTTCGTTTTCGCAGGGCGGCTGGGCCGTTGCCGGCGGGAAGGTTCTGAACGTTCCTTCCGCGCCATCTTCGAAGCCTGCTTCCGCGGGGCCTGCTCCATCTGGGTCGACGCCGTAGACGGGACCTCCACCGGTGCTTTTGGCGACGAAGCGGTAGTGGTAGGTCGTTCCCGGGGTGAGGCCGGCCAGGAAAACGCCGCCGCTCCTCAGCGCTTTGCTGATCGATTTGCTCGTCAGGCTCGCTGCCGTCGGCGGCTCTTTGCTCGTGCAGCCGCCCTCCGAGCATTTGCCGGTCCCGTATTCGACGTAGTAGGTTGCGTCGGGCCAGAAGTGGGGGTTGATCTCCGCCCGCAGGCTCGCGCTTTCGCCCTTCACCGTCGTCGCGTACTGGGCCGTGACATCGGGGGGCAGCGGCGGCGGCGGTTCGCAGGCCAGCGGCGGCGTGCCGTAGCCTTCCAGGTAGGCAGCAGCCCCTTCGCTCGCAGCGACCAGGTAGAGATTGCCCGGCGCTTCCTCCCCCGCGCAGCGATTGGCCGCCAAGCCCTCGATTGCCGGGCCATCAGAGGGGATGTAGGGGAAGAAGAACGCTTCTGCTCCTGGGGAGAAGAGCGCTTCTTCTTCGCTCGTCGGCAGCAGCTGACTTCCACCCATGTCGAACTCGAGCACCCGCCCTTCCCCGTTTTCGGCCGAAAAGGCGGCTTTGTCGCCCCCGTAGACGTCACCCGCGTCGTCGAGCGCGACCGCCCCAATCGGGTCTTTCACCGCGAACTTCGAGGCGCCCGGTTTGCCCGGCTCGAGCGGCACACCCGCCGGGCTCAGCTTGTATATGTCGTCCAGGCCCTGAATCGCCAGGTAGATGTCGCCCGCCGGGTCCGTGGCGAGACCGATCACCGGCTTTTCGTCGAACGCCGCCAGTTCGCCTTCGAAGGGGATCTCTTCGCGGAAGCTGCCGTCGAGGTTGAAGATCTGGATCCGGTCCCTGTCGCCGACCAGGATCGCGTTGGCGGTTGGGCTGTAGGCGATGTAGCTGCCGTAGGCGTTCTTGGTGGCGCCGATGACGTCGGCGAAGTAGCTGGGGGCGTTGCCCACCGTGCCCGCCTGGCAGACGTCGCCGGGGTCGATCGGGCAGACGTTCTGCTCAGCGGGCGGCGCGCCTTCACCAACCTTGGTCGCGTTGACTTCCCCACCAATCATCAACAGAAACTGGCCCGTCGGGCTGAACTCCTGCACACGCTTGTTTAAGAGGTCTCCCACCCAAACGTTTCCCGCGCCGTCGACCGCTATGCCGCCCCGCGGGACCTTCATCTGGCCCTTGCCATCACCTTCGATCCCCCGCTGGCAGAGCGAGGGCGGCGGAGTCAGCTCCGGTTCGCTCGGGCCGCAGACCTGAAGTTCCGCTGCACCGTCTGCGACTCCCCAGCCCCACGCCCTGACGAACGCTCCCCAAGGCGTGTACTCGCTGACCCGCGCATTGCTCCCGTCGGCTACGTAGAGGCGCTTAGCGCTCGAATCCGCGGCCACGCCGTTCGGCGCGCGGAGCTCCCCCGCGCCGTCGCCTTCCGCCTGCAGGCGGAAAAGGAGTTCGGGCGCAGCCGCCCGCGTCGCCTCCGCACTAACCAAGGAGAGCAGAGAGAGCAAGGCCACGGCGGCCAGCGCTACCAGCCACGCATCTCTCGAGAATATTTTCCCCATCACAGCATCTCCCTGCCAAATCACTGCCTCAGTCTGCCTCTCCCCGCGAAGCCAGTGGCTTCTATAGGCAACATATCGGATTGATCTGATGCCTGTCAAGGGTTTTTATTGTGTCTATTTAGAAACATCCGGGGCCAGAGCTGTCGCCCCGGGCCCCGGATACACGTCAGGGCTCAGCGCCCTCGGCGTTATGCCTGCTTAGTTGACGGAACCTGTAGCTGTAATGCTCTGCCGGGCAGCACCATTGAACCCTGTGACTGTTGCAGAGCCCGAGAGTTCGGAGACTTTTTCTGTCGGCAGGATGAGGTTGCAGGGGAAATTGTGGATTGTGGCAACGAATTTCACGTTCGTCGTCAATGTGATCGCGTGGATTTTTTTGCCGCCGACTTCTTCTTGGAGTGTCGTGTAGCCGACGCCTTTCAGGTTGTTCTGCGGATGGACTTCGATCACGCAGCCTTCGTGTTCGATGACCACTTTTTGATTAGCCGGACACGTCAGATCGACTGTGTGTTCTGTTTTGGCGGATTCTTTGTTCGGCTGTGTGAATGTGTACTTGCATCCGTTCATTTTGATCGCAACGGCTTTGGCCGAGCCTGTTGTATGGCACGTTTCATAGTTCGGTTCGGCGGTGATGTCTTTGGTTGTCGTCCCGCCATCGGTCCACGTCACCACGTAGCTCGATTTGTCGCAGACGATCCCGGTGAGACCTTCGATCGAGAGCTGGAGCCTGTGAGGTTCGACCGTGTCGTCCACTTTCAGCGTCGGGTTTGCCACTTCTGAGGTGAAGTGACCCGTCGCCTGCGATTCGGCCGAGGCGTTCATCACCGCTACCCCGCTGATCGCCAGGGCGGCGAGGATGCCCAGCCCCAGGGCCTTTAGCTTGATGCTCATCCTGTTCCTTTCGTTCGTTAGCGGCACCGCCTGTAGTCGGCGCCTCCGTCATCCCTCTCGGGACGGGGCACTGATACCGGGTCCCGCCAGCGACGGTCAAGCTTTTCTGAGTTTTTAAGCTCGCGCCCCACGACCAAGGGCTCCCTCTCTCGCTTTTGCCCTGCAAATTCCGTCAGACGACTTGGCACCCGCGCAAATCGGCGCACGCTGGAAGACCGCCGTCCAGACCCGTCGGCAAGCCCAAGGCCACGCTGCTCGAGGCCACGAGGCAGATCACCCGGCCGCGATCCGCCCCTTGCGCGTTGCGGGGCACAGACTGAAACCCGTGGCAGGCGCGGCTTACGAGCCGAGTGCCTCGAGACTCAAGGCGTTTGGACGCGAATCAACGACTCGGGTCAGAACCCCAGGGCGAACTTGGCGTCCTCGGTCATCATCTCCGGCGACCAGGGGGGGTCGAAGATCATCTTCGGGTGGACGGCGGTGACTCCGGGGAGGTCGCCGACGAACTCCTTCATCTGCTCGGACACCTGGGGGCCGATCGGGCAGGCGGGGGTGGTCAGCGTGAAGGTCACGTAGACGTCCTCCTTCTCGATCTCGACGCCGTAGACGAGGCCGAGCGAGACGAAGTCGAGCCCCAGCTCAGGGTCGATCACCTCTTCGAGCGCCTCCAGCACGTCATCCTCGGTCAGAACTTCGGTTTGGTTCTCGGGCATCGGCCAATGGTACCCGGGCCTACCCCTCGGGCGGCAGCGGCTCGGCGGGACGGCCGCTTCCCGCCGGCTCCAGCTCGAGCTGCCACCAGCCGACGTCGCGCCAGGCCCCGTCCTTCCAGCCGATCCGGCGGTAGACGCCGACCGCGGCGAAGCCGACAGCCTCGTGGAGGGCGACGCTGGCCTCGTTGGGCAGCGTGATCCCCGCGCAAGCGATCTGGAAGCGCTGGCGCCGCAGCCGCTCGAGGAGCTCCGCGTATAGCGCCCGGCCGTGGCCGCGGCGGCTCTCCGCCGCGCCGACGTAGACGGACACCTCGACGGCCCACCGGTACGCCGGTCGCGCTCGGTGAGGGCAGGCGTAGGCATAGCCGACGACCTCGCCGTCGCGCTCGGCGACCAGCCAGGGGTAGGTCGCGGCGACAGCGGCGATCCGCTCCGCGAACCGGGCCGGGTCGGGCGGCGCCTCCTCGAACGAGGTGGCGCCCGATTCGACGTGCGGGGCGTAGATCGCGACACAGGCGGCGGCGTCGCGATGTGGGTCGGCGGTGCGGATGGTCGCTGGTTCCATAGGCTCCCGCATGATGAGCGAAGAAGCGAAGCGGGTGCTGCGACGATCGATTGGGATCGTCTTCTCCGACGGGGGGCTGCTTGCGCTGAGCGCGGTGCGCCCAGCGGGATCGAGCGAGCACGGCGACGAGCAGGTGGTCACGGTCCTCTGCGGCCCGGACGGGGCGCCGGTCGAGGTCTCCGAGACGCTGCTCTCGACCGAGTACGGGCCCGACGGCGTACAGCGGCGGGCGACGCTGGAGCTGTGGACCGACGGCGAGGAGGGCCCGCTGCAGCGCGGCGCCGGAACGCTGATCAGCGCCGCCAAAGTGCGCCGGCCCGGGCTGCTCGCCGACGTCGCCTTCTTCCGCTGGTCGGTCGAGGGGCGCGAGGGCCTTGGCCACTACGAGCTGGTCCGTGCCGATGACTGAGCGAGGCGGCCGGATCGAGGTTGTGATCTCCGACTTCGGCGGCGTGCTGACCACTCCCCTGGTGCAGTCGTTCATGGCCTTCCAGGACCAGACCGGGATCTCGACCGAGACCCTGGGGATGGCGATGCAGGCGGCCACCGAGGCCAACGGCGACAACCCGCTCTTCGAAATGGAGCGGGGCGAGATCACCGAGGTCGCCTTCCTGGAGAAGCTCACCGACAGCCTCGAGCCGCTGCTCGGCCACCGACCGGAGATGCACCGGTTCAAAGAAATCTACTTCGAGGCGCTCGAGCCGAACCCGCCGATGATCGACCTGATGCGCGAGCTGAAGGCCGCCGGCTACCGGATGGCGATGCTGACCAACAACGTGCGGGAGTGGGAGCCGCTGTGGCGCCCGATGCTGCCCGTCGACGAGATATTCGAGACCGTCGTCGACTCCGGCTTTGTCGGCTGCCGCAAGCCCGAATCGAAGATCTACGCGCTCACCCTGAATCAGATCGGTGCGCCGGCCGAGTCCTGCCTCTTCGTCGACGACGTGAAGATCAACTGCGAAGGCGCGGAGCGGGCGGGCCTGACCGCCGTTCACTTCCAGGACAACGAGCAGGCGATCGCCGACGTGCGAGCCGCCCTCGCCAAGCCGCAATAGCTTGACGACAGCGCGCATACCCGAATAGGGTTATTAGCATTCCTTCGTAATCAGCTCGCTCAGAGCAGAACAGTTTCCCCAGTCGATGCTCACCGCTGCGATCCTTCAGCATTTCAGCCTTCCGGTCGCCATGCCCTTCCTTCCCGAGGACAGGAGCCTCGTCCTCCTGGCCGGCGACGGATACGTCGCCGGCACCGCGCTTGCCCTGATCCTCTTCCCCGGCCCTGCGTTTCACGAGTCGGTACGGCACCCCTTTCGCGTACTGGGGGAATCGCATGCTGCGATCGCCCTGAAGATCAAGGGAGTCGCACTGACCCTGGCGACCGGGCTCTTCGTCGTCTGGCTGCTTGGCCATCAGCTCTTCCCCCAGGTCTATTCCGCGCTGCCCGCCGACCGCAGCCTCTTTGCCGCCATCCCCCTCTTCGGCATCGCCGACATGTTTGCCGCCTGCCAGGCAATCGTCGTCGCCCGCTGGCGCAAGGAGCTCCCCATCCACCAGCTGAAACGCGGCGACACGGACGGGCAGCTCTACTCGATTGCCCTCGTCTCCGTCTACCTCGGCTTCTGGCTGAGCACCGTCTCATAGGGGAACGCCCATGCGCACCGGAAACCACGGGCTCCCCTTCCTCCTCTTCGCGTCCTTCGCCGGGCTTTGCTGCGGAGCGCTGGTCGCCCTCGTCTCTCCCGCTCTCTCCGCCAACGCGGTATTTGCCGTCATCGTCGGCATAAGCGTGTGCCTCGTCCTCGTCCTCCGTCGCCTCCCCGCCAACGGCAGGCACGCTCCCCCACCGCCCCGCCGTCCCCAGCGAAAGCAGGGGCCTTGACCTAGTTATCCGAGCCGGCGCGATCCCACACGGCCTGAGTCAGCAGCCCACGGCGTCGCGCAGAGTCCGGCACGCCTGGCCCATCCGGGCATCCGAGAGCGAGACGACGCGACGGCGGAACGCCGACCGCGGAATCGTGTGAACGTTGTCGAAGTTGACCACACAGTCGGTGGGGAGATCGTCGTCGACCGAAGTAAGAGCAAGCTCCGACACCAGCTCTCGCCGCGTCCGCGTCAGCGCTGCAACGACAACGGATTGGATTCGATCGGCGACGGGATCGCGCGTAAGAATCAGGACCGGACGGTCACCGCCGGGAGTCGCCGCAAACCAGATCTCACCCCGCCGCATTGGTCCAATCCCCCCAATCCTCTGCAGGCCCCCAGTCCGCGATCTGCTCCAGCGACTGCTCTGCATCGGTTGGCGGAATCCGCTCCCAGGTCACGGCGTCGATCTCGCTCCGAAGTCGGACCAGATGTCGATGGAGTGCGTCCCGCAAAAGCTCCGAGCGGTCTAGGCCCAACGCCTCTGCCCAGCGCTGCGCCTCATCCGCCTCGGCATCGGCAACGCGGAAGCTGAGCATCGTCATACAAAAAGGCTATCACGTATGACAGAGGTCAGCCTTTGCTGACTGAACCGGGCCTCCTAGTTATCCGAGCCGGCGCGGTCCCACACGTACAGATCGACGGCCTCGGCGGCGAGCTCCATAAGGCGGGGCTGGGAGAGCAGGCCGAGGACCAGCTCCAGCGCGTCGTCTTCGGTGACGCCGGCGTCGACCGCCTCCTCGCCGCGGAAGCCGGCGGCCAGCTTCAGCGCCTCGCGGCGGTTCTCGCCGAGCGAGCCGAAGGCGCCCATGAGGAAGTCGCGGTTGGGAACCGGCTGGCCGAGCTCCAGCGAGCCGTGCCAGGCGGCCAGCATCGAGAGGTCGTGCTCGTCGAGCTCGGAGAGCGCTTTCGCGTAGTGGACCTCGAGCTCGTCGTCGGGGATCTCGTCGACCCAGGAGCGGACGGCCTCGCCGAGCAGCTGCCGGCGCGCCTCGCGGCCGATCGAGTCGGAGATAGCGCGGATCGCGTCGGCTGGGTCTACGAAACAGAGGGCCATTTGCCGGTCCCAATCTAGAGAGGCCGGAAGACGGCAAAGCGGGGGTTGGAATCGCGCCATTTGCGGCTTCCCGTCGGGGCTTGGCGGCGTTGGGGGGCACGCCGGAGGCCGACCTATGCTGGATCGCTTCGCCTATGTCGCTGAAACTGATCCAAGGACCCCCCAACTCCGGCCGCGCCGAGCGGATCCAGGCCCTCTTCCGCGAGGCGCTCGACCGCAATCCGGTCCTGATCCTGCCGACGCTGGACGACGTCTTCCGCTTCGAGCGCAGCCTCTCGGGGTCGGGCGCAGTGCTCGGTGGCTCGGCGATGACCTTCGCCGATCTCTTCCGCGAGGTGGCGCGGTCCACCGGCGCGCTCCCGGCCGCCGAGCTGACGCCCGCCCAGCGGCTGGCGGCGGTCTCGGCCGGGATCGACGCGCACCGCAACGAGCTGGGGCCGCTGCGCCGCTCGGCGGCGCGGCCCGGCTTCGCGATCCCCTTCGAGCGCCTGCTCGACGAGCTGCAGAGCGCTGGCCTCGAGCCGGCTTCGCTGGGCTCCGCAGCGCAGACGCTCGAGGCCTCGGCCTACCTCGGCGACCTGGCGACGCTTTTCGCCGCCTATGCCGAGGTGCGAGACCGCGTCGGCCTGCCCGACGCGCATGGCGTCGCGCTCGCCGCGATCGAGGCGCTGCGTGCGACGCCGGCGGCATGGAGGGAACGGCCGGTCTTCCTCTACGAGCCGGGCGACCTCACGCCGAACCAGCGCCGGCTGCTCGAGGCGCTGAGCGCGGCGGCCGAGGTGACCGTCGCCCTCCCCTATGAGGAGAGCGACGCCGCGCTCGCCGCACGAGCGTCGCTGCCGGCGGGGCTGCGCGAGATCGCGACGGCGACCGAGACGCTCGCCAAGCCCGCCGAGCTCGAACCCTTCGGCATCGACCCCCTGCTCGTCCACATCCAGCGCGAGTTCGGCGAGGCCGAGCCCGCGCGGTGCCCCGTGGGCAAGGCGCTGGCGCTGCTGCGCTCGGCCGGCGAGCGCGGCGAGGCGGAGGCGATCGGCGCCGAGGTGGCGAAGCTGATCGCCGCCGGCGCCGACCCCGCCGCGATCGCGATCGCTGTGCGCGACCCGGCGCGCCGCGGACCGCTGCTCGCCGCCGTGCTGGAGTCCTACGGCATCGCCGTCGCCCTGGAGGCCGAGGTGCCGGTCGCCGGGACCTCGGTGGGCGGGACCCTGATCGCGCTGCTGGAGGCCGAGCTCGGCGCCGGCCGGGCGAGCGACCTGCTGCGCTTCCTGCGCGGCCCCTCGGGCCTGCGCCCGGCGCAGGTCGACTGGTTCGAGCGCGCCGTTCGCCGCCGCCGCCTGCAGAGCGCGACGGCCGCATTGGAGCTGTGGGAGGAGCGCCACGAGCGCTTGCCCGGCGATCTCGAGCGGATCAGGCAGGCGGCGAGGGAAGGGCCCGCCGGGCTGGCGGCAGCGGTCGCCCGCCTCGCCGCGACGATGGCCTCGCGACCGCTGCGCGGCGAGGAGGACGGCCCGGCGCCGGAGCGGGGCGACGGGCTGGAGCTGCGCGCCGCCGGCGCGATCTCCACCGCGCTCGACGACCTCACCGAGCTCCCCGAGCTGGCGCCCCGGCCCGAGGATCTGGCGGCGACGCTGCGCGAGCTTCGCTTCCGCGCCTGGAGCGGGCCGGTCGAGGGCAGGGTGCGGATCGCCAGCCCCTACCGCTTGCGCGCCTCGCGCTTCGAGCACGCCTTCGTCGCCTCGCTCCAGGACGGCGAGTTCCCGCGGCGCGACCGTGGCGGAGACCCCTTCCTCGCCGAAGCGCAGCGGCTCGCGCTGGGCCTCGAGCCGCGTCGCGATCCCGACGCCGAGGAGCGCTACCTCTTCCACGCCTGCCTGGCGCTGCCCAGCCGGCGGCTCTTCCTCTCCTACCGCGACAGCGACGAGAACGGCGTCGCCGAGGCCCGCTCCCCCTTCCTCGACGACGTCCGCCGCCTGCTCGAGCCGCCGCCGAGCGATGGGGAGGCCGACGCGGTCGAGGCGGGGCTGACCGTCGCCCGCGATCTGACCTGCGTCCTCTTCCCGCGGCATCTGGCCGCATCGGAGGCCGAGCTGGCCAGGGCCCGGGCCGCGGAGGCCGCCAGCCGCGCCCCCGGCCCGATCTCCAATCCGGCCGTGCTCGGCGCCCTCGCCGCCGTCCCCGCCTACGGCGGCACGACCCTGGAGGGGTTCGACGTCTGCTCCTACCGCTGGCTCGTCTCGCACGAGCTCGACCCCCAGCCGCTCGATCCGACTCCCGACCCACTCGTCCAAGGGGGCCTCATGCACGCCGTGCTGGATCGCCTCTATCGCGAGCGGCCCGGCGGCGACGCCCTCCCCCGCCCCGGCTCGCTCGGCGCCTGGATCGAGCGGGCGCGCCAGCTGGTCGCAGAGCTGGCGGCCGAGCGCGGCCTGGGCACCCATCCAGCCGAGCGCGCGATCTCGCGCCGGGTGGAGGGCCTGCTGGCGCGCTTCCTGGCCGACGAGGCGCAGCGCGACACCGGCGGCTTCGAGCCCTGGCTGCTCGAGGCCGGCTTCGGCGAGGGCGAGGAGGTCGAGCGCCCGGTGCTCGAGATCGACGGCTGGGGGCTGCACGGGGCGATCGACCGGGTCGACCGCGACCGCGGCGGCCGCGCGCTCGTCCTCGACTACAAGCTCTCGCGCGCGGTCACGCCGCGCGAGAAGTTCGAGGAGCAGGCGAAGCTGCAGCTGCAGCTCTACCTGATCGCCGTCGCCGAGCACTGGGGAGCGGAAGCGGTCGGTGGGCTCTACCACCCGCTGCGCGGGACCTCGAGCCGGCGCCCGCGCGGGGCCGTCCGCGAGGACGCCGCGGCGCAGCTCGCCTCCTACCGCCTCTACGACAAGGACCTGGTCGACCGCGAGGGCTTCGAGCGGCTGCTGTCCGACGCCCGGGCGCGCGCCGGTGAGATCGTCGCCCGCATGCGCCGCGGCGACGTGCGCCGCGATCCGGGGCCGCGCCGCGGCCTGCGCGGGCACGACGTCTGCCCCTCCTTCTGCGACTTCGCCCCGATCTGCCGCCGCGACCGGTCCCCGGCCGAGCCCGAGAACGGCGAGTGGGAGGAGCGATGACCGCTCGCGCCCCGACCCCGGAACAGTCGCTGGCGATCGAGGCCGGCGGCCATGACGTGCTGGTCGAGGCCGGCGCGGGGACCGGCAAGACCGGCGTCATGGTCGACCGCTACTGCCGCCTCGTCTGCGACCTGGGTGTCTCCCCCGATGCGGTGCTCGCCTTCACCTTCACCGACAAGGCGGCAACCGAGCTGCGGCAGCGCATCCGCGCGGCGCTGGAGCTGCGCGCCGCGGCAGGCTCGCCCCGCGCCCAGGAGCTGCTGGGGGCGATCGGCGGCGCCTGGGTGACGACGATCCACGGCTTCTGCAACCGCCTCCTCGCCGGCCACCCGGTGGCGGCCGGGATCGACCCCCGCTTCCGCATCCTCGACGGGCCAGAGGCTGAGCGGGCGGCGCGAGAGGCCTTCGACGATGCATTGGCGGAGTGGGTCGGCGACGGCGAGGAGGCTCGCGAGCGGACCGTGGCGGCGTTCGAGATCGGCGGGTTGCGGGCGATCGTCAGCGGCGTCCACGCCGAGCTGCGCAGCCGCGGGATAGCGGCGCCGCGGTTGCCCGAGCCCCCGGCGCCGGACCTGGAGGCCGCCGTCCGCCGCGCCGCCAAGACGGCGAGGGAGACGCTCGAGGAGCTGAAGCCGGCCAACTCCGTCCGCGAGCTGGTCGAGCGGGCGCTGTCCGTGCTCGACGCCGACGGCCTCCCCAACCTCGACGAGCTGGCCGCGCTGAGAACCGACAGCAAGGCGAAATCGATGGCCGCCTACCGCGAGGCGATCGACGCGGCGGTGGCCCGCACCGCGGAGGCCGGCGAGGGGGGCGATGCTTACCGTCACATCGCCGAGCTGCTCGGGCTCTTCTCGCAGCGCTACGAGGCGGTCAAGGAGCGCCGCGAGGGGCTCGACTTCGAGGACCTGCAGCTGCGCGCGGTCGCGCTGCTCGAACGCGAGGAGATCGGCAACGCCTACCGGTCGCGGTTCAGCCACCTGCTGGTCGACGAGTTCCAGGACACCAACCGGCTGCAGCTGCGGCTGATCGAGGCGCTGCGCGGGCCGCGGACCGAGCTGATGGTCGTCGGCGACGAGCTGCAGTCGATCTACGGCTTCCGCCACGCCGACCTCGACGTCTTCCGCGAGCAGCGCCGCGCCGTCGAGCGCAGCGCCGAGGCGATGGCGATGGACCTGAGCGGCAACTTCCGCTCGCGCCCCGAGGTGATCGGCGCCGTCAACGCGATCGGCGAGAAGCTGCTCGGCGAGGCCTTCCACCCGCTGCGGGTCGGCGCGCCGCCGCAGCTGCCGCAGCCGCCCGGCGACGACCTCCCCGCAGTCGAGCTGCTGCTCACCGCGCGCGACGGCTGGGACGCCGAGGGGATCGACCTGGCGCCGGCGACCGACGCCGACACGCCACCGAGCCACCTGGCCGAGGCGCGGTTCGTCGCCGAGCGGCTGCGGGAGCTGTCCGAGGGCGGCGTCGAGCGCGGCGAGATGGTCGTGCTGCTGCGCGCCTTCACCCACCTCGACGCCTACGAGGACTCGCTGGAGCGCGCCGGCCTGCGCCCCTACACGATCGGCGGGCGCGGCTACTGGTCCCAGCAGCAGGTGGCCGACGTCTGCGCGCTGCTGGCGACGATCGCGAACCCGCTCGACGACCAGGCCCTGTTCGGCGCGCTCGCCTCCCCCGCCTGCGCCGCCGCCCCCGACACGCTCTGGCTGCTGCGCGCCGCCGCCGGCCGCAGGCGGCACGTCTGGCCCGCGGTCGAAGGGGCCGCCGGGCTGGGCGAAGCCGAGCTGGAGGACCCCGGGCGCCTGGGGGCGATCCCGGAGTCGGAGCTGGCGCTACTGCGGCGCTTCGCGCGCACGATCGAGCGCCTGCGCGCGCGCGCCGGGCGCCTGCCGCTGGCCGGCCTGATCGACGCCGCGATCGCCGAGACCGGCTACGACCTCGCGGTCCTGATGCGCCCAGCGGGAGAGGCGCGCTTCGCCAACGTCCGCAAGCTGATGCGGCTCGCCGGCGAGTTCGAGGCGCGCGAGGGCAGGGACCTGCGCGGCCTGCTCGACTTCCTCGCCTCACGGGCCGAGGCCGACGCCGAGGCGGAGGCGGCGAGCGCGATCGAGGGACACGACGGGGTGCGGATCATGACCGTCCACAGCGCCAAGGGGCTCGAGTTCGGCGTCGTCGCCGTCCCCAGCCTCTCGCGGCGGCTGCTGGCCGGCTCGCGCCTGCCGCCGCTGACCCTGGGCCACGAGGACGAGGAGCCGCGGGTCGGCCTGCAGCTGCGCCGGCTGGGCGCCGCCTCGATCAACCTCTACGCGCACGAGCAGCTCTGCGCGGAGAGCCAGCAGCGCGACGCGGCCGAGGAGCTGCGCCTCTTCCACGTCGCCGCGACCCGGGCGCGCCAGCGGCTGATCCTCAGCGGCGTCGCGATGCCCCAGCCGGGGCGCGGCACGCAGCCCGGAACCGCGGTGATCGAGCGCATCCTCGACGGCTTCGAGGTCGAGCGCGAGCGCGACTCGACGATCGCGATCCCCGCCCCGCAGCCGCGCCAGGGGCTCGACGCGAGCTTCGAGCCGTCGCAGATCGCCGTGCGCCTCAACTCGCCCTCGCCGGAGCGCGCCGCCGCGCTGACCGCGACGCGGAGCGAGGCGAAGCCGCAGGCGCCGCTGGGCGAGGGCCGGGTCCCCCTGCTGGAGCGCCAGCCGCCGACGGTTCCCAACCGCCCCCTCTCCTACACCGCGATCGCCGCCTACGGGGAATGCGCCTACCGCTTCTACATGGAGCGCGTCCTCGATCTCGACAGCGTGGGTGAGGAGGGAACCGACTCCCGGGAAGAGGCGGCCGCCCGGGGCGCGGCCGTCCACTCCCTGCTGGAGTGGAGCCAGGCCAACGGGTGGCGGGAGCCGGGCGCCGATCCGGTTCGGCGCCACGCCGTCGCCGCGGGGCTGGATCCGGATGGCGCGACCGAAGCCGAGCTGCTCGCTGCGGTACGGGCCTGGCTCGGCTCCGGCCTGCTGCGCGAGCGGGTCCTCGCCGCGGGCGCCGCCTCACGCGCGGAGGTGCCGCTGCTCCTCGGCGTCGCCAGTGCGACGCTGCGCGGCTCGATCGACCTGCTGGTCGAGCGGGACGGCGACCCGCCCCTGGTCGTCGACTACAAGACCGACCGCCTGAACGGGGCGGCGCCGGCCGAGCGCGCCGCCAAGTACGAGACCCAGCGGGCGATCTACGCCCTGGCGGTGTCCGAGGCGCGCGCCGCCGCCGAGGTCGAGGTCGCCTACGTCTTCCTCGAGCGCCCCGCGGAACCGGTCGTCGAGCTGCTCGACGGCGAGGCGATGCGGCGCGGCCGCACGGAGCTGGCGGCGACGATCGCCCGGATCGGAGCGGGCGAGTTCCCGGTGGCGCCGGCGGAGCGGCGCAGTTGGGAGCTCTGTCGGGGCTGCCCGGCGCTGGGGCGGCTCTGCGCCGGCCCCGCGTGACTCAGAGCTCGCGCTCGTAGTAGAGCATCGAGGGCCCGTCCCCGCCGCCTTCGCGGTTGGTGAAGCCGGCGCTCTCATAGAGGGCCCTCGCCGCGGTGTCGCTCTCGGCCGTATTGAGGTCGACGCGGGTCGCGCCACCCTGGCGCGCCGTCGCCATCGTCGCCTCGAGCAGCGCCCTGCCGATTCCCTCGCCACGGCGGGCGGGAACGACGTAGAGCTCCTCCAGGTAGACGTCGAGGCCCTCGCTCCAGATCGAGTGCAGGAAGCGGAACTGAGCAAGCCCGTGCGGCCCCTCGCCGGCGAGCAGAACGACGATCGTGCCGGCGGCGATCAGCTCCTTCGCTCGCTCGGCCAAGACCGGGATGCCGGGCGTCGGGTCGTCGAACTCGGTGTTGAAGTCGTGCAGCAGCCGCGCCACCAGGGGAGCGTCCCCGGGGGCCGCCCGCAGCACCGCGATCTCACCCATGATCCTCCGCGTCAGCCCTCGCTCGGGGCCGTCTCCAGCTTCGCCGCGAGCTCGTCGAGCCGCAGCTCCTTGAGGCCCTCGCCGACCGCGTCGAGCTCGGCGGCGCAGTAGGTGACCAGCTCGCGGCCCTCGCGGCAGAGGTCGAGCGTTTCGCGCAGCCCGGCCTGGCCGGAGTCGAGCCGGTCGATGATCTGCTCCAGCCGCTCCACCGCGGCCTCGTAGGACTCCGGCTTCTCGCTCATCCTCCGCTCCCGTCTCGATCGATCTCGGCGCCGACGCCGCCGTCGGCGAAGCGCAGTCTTACCCGCCCGGCGGCGATCGCCGCGGCGGCGCTGGTCACCGGCTCGCCGCCGCCGTCCTCGGCGAGCGCGTAACCGCGCTCCAGGGTGCGCTCCGGGTCGTGGGCGCGGAAGGCGACCTCCGCCCGCCGCAGCGCCTCGCGCCGGCTGTTCGCTTCCGCGCCGGCGGCGCGGCCGGCGGCGCGGGAGAGCACGACGAGGGCGAGGCGGCGCTGGAAGGCGCGGCGCTCGGCCAGCCCCCGCTCGGAGGAGGCGCGGATCTCACGCGTCTTCTGGTTGAGCGCGATCCGCTCGCGGCGCAGCGCCCGGGCGGGACCGCGGGCGAGCGCCACCAG
Source organism: uncultured Solirubrobacterales bacterium (assembly GCA_963770315.1). Lineage (GTDB taxonomy): Bacteria > Actinomycetota > Thermoleophilia > Solirubrobacterales > 70-9 > VRUE01. The sequence goes on along the minus strand of CAVYPC010000002.1, from coordinate 336,669 downwards.
GTGCCGGCTGCGGCTCCCCACCGCCCCCTCCCCCGTCCGCCGCAGGGCGGCGGCGCTGCGGGTCAGGGCGCTGCGCGCGACGTGGCAGTCGAGCGGAACGGCAGCCTCGGCGGCGTGGGTGGGAGTCGAGCAGGCGACGGCGGCGACGTCGTCGATCAGGGTCGAGTCGCGCTCGTGGCCGACGGCGCTGATCACCGGCACCCGCAGCATCGCCACCGTGCGGCAGAGGGTCTCGTCGCAGAAGGCCCAGAGGTCGGCGAGGCTGCCGCCGCCGCGGGCGACGACGATCGCCTCGACCGCCGGCGTCGCCGCCAGCTCCTGGATCGCCGCCGCGATCGCCGGTGCCGCGCGCCGATCCTGGACCGGCGCGAAGGCCCAGATCACCGTCCCGGCCCAGCCCCGCCGCCGCAACCCGGCGAGCAGGTCGCGGCGGGCGGCGCCGCTCTCCGCCGTCACCACACCGATCGTCTTCGGCAGCCGGGGCCGCGCCAGCTGCTTCTGCAGCTCGAAGAGCCCCTCGGAGCGGAGCTGCTTGCGCAGCGCCTCGAGCCGAGCGAGCAGATCGCCCTCGCCGGCGAGGCGGATATGAGTGGCGCGAAAGAAGAAGCTGGGCGACGCATGGCCACTGCCACGGTAGTAGTCGGGACCCCCGCTGATGACGACTTCGGCTCCATCGCGAAGTCCCTCCCCGGGAAGGTCGAGTTTCTCCAGTTCATTCAGCCAGATCGCGCAGGGGACGGCGCCCTCCGTATCGCGCAGCTCGAAATAGACCTGTGCCTTGCTCCGGCCGAGACCGGTCACCTCTCCGATCAGAGAAACCCGGGCCCGGCGACGCATCTCTTCCTCCAGCTTGCGGGCGTAGCGCCCGACGGGGAACGGCCCGGGTAGCTCTTCCACCTGGGTGAGGCTACCCAGAGCGCCAGCGGCGAGCCCAGAGCTTCAGCTCGGCTATCGCCGGCCGCAGCTCGGCCCCGGCCTCGGTCAGGGAGTAGGTGACGCGCACCGGCGAGCCGGGTTCGACCTCGCGCTCGACCAAGCCCTCCTGCTCGAGCTCGCGCAAGCGCTGCGAGAGCAGGCGGTCGGAGAGTCCCGGAACCGCCTTGGCCAGCTCGCCGAAGCGCAGCGGCCCCTCGGTCAGGGCGAAGACGATCGCGCCGGTCCAGCGCTTGCCGATCAGCTCGATCGCGGCGTGGAAGTGCGGGCAGACGCCGGTGGGCTGCTCTTGCGCGGATGGGGCCTCCACTGAGCTGCAGCTTACTGAACGTAAGTGACGGGCCTAAACCGTGGCCTCGTTGCCGTGGCCTGCTTGTATTTAGCCGTGACCGTTCTCGACTGGGCGATCGTCGCCTTCACCATCGCCTTCGCCATGTGGGGCTACCGGCAGGGGCTGATCGTCGGCATGCTCACCCTGCTCGGCTTCGTCGCCGGCGCGGCGGCCGGGAGCCGGGTCGGCCCGCTGCTGCTGAGCGAAGGGGCCAACTCTCCCTACGCGCCCCTAATCGCGGCGCTGGGAGCGCTGCTCGTCGGCGCCATGGTCGCCGTGACGCTGGAGAGCCTGGCGCTGGGACTGCGCGAGCGCCTGATCCGCCGCGAAGCCCTGCGGCTCGCCGACGGCGCCGGCGGCGCGGCCCTGGTCGCCGCGGTGGCCCTGGGGCTGATCTGGGTCTTCGGCGCGGTGGCGCTGCACGCCCCGAGCACCGCACAGCTGCGCAGCGACGTGCAGCGCTCGCTGATCCTGCGCAGGCTGAACGACCTGCTGCCGCCCTCCGGCCCCGTCCTCAACGCGCTCAACCGCGTCGACCCCGCCCCCTCGATCGCCGGTCCCACCACCCCGGTGGCACCGCCGGACCCGGCGATCGCCTCCGACCCGGACGTGGCCGGGGTGAGCCGTTCGGTGGTGCGCGTGCTCGGCACCGCCTGCGGCCTCGGCGTCGAGGGATCCGGCTGGGTCGCCGCACCCGGCCTGGTCGTGACCAACGCCCACGTCGTCGCCGGCGAGGACGACACGACCGTGACCACCGTCGACGGCGCCTCGCTCGACGCCACCCCGGTCCACTACGACCCCGAGAACGACCTCGCGCTGCTGCGCATCGACACCTCGGTCCCGGCGCTGGAAATCGCTCCCGACCCGCAGCGCGGCGCGGCCGGGGCGGTCCTCGGCTACCCCGAGAACGGCCCCTACGCCGTCGCCGCCGCCCGCATCGGCGACACCAACACCGTGATCAGCGAGGACTCCTACGGCAACGGGCCGATCCACCGCTCGATCGCCTTCCTCCGCGGCAGCGTCCGCAGCGGCAACTCGGGCGGCCCGCTCGTCGATTCCCGCGGCCGGGTGATGGCCACCGTCTTCGCCGCCACCACCGCGGGCCCTCCGGGAGGATTTGCAATTCCAAACGAAATAGTTCGCTCCGCGCTAAACGAGACGGCGACCCCGGTGGACACGGGTGCCTGCACGGGTTGAGCCGGGGGTAGCACCCGACCCCTCCCCACACTAAATTCCGGTCAGTGAACCCCCTGCCTCCCGAGGTGCTGCGGCGCCGCCGTCTCCTCACCCGCGCGCTTCCCCTCATCGTCATCGCCGTCATCGCCTTCGCGCTCGGTGCCGCGACGGGTGCGCCCGGATCGCCGGAAAAGGAAGCCGCCGAGCGCTTCACCGAAGCCTGGACGCACAAGGACTTCGCCGCGATGTACCGGGAGCTGAACGACGCCTCGCGCCGCTCGACCGGCGAGGACGAGTTCGCCGCCGCCTACCGCGAAGCGGCGGAGGTCGCCACCCTGCGCCATCTCGACGCCAGCTCCCCCCGGGATCCGGTCGACGGAGACGGTGTCACCTTGGTCCCGGTCTCGATCGAAGCGGGGACGGTCGCCTTCGGCGAGGTGGAAGCCGACGTCGACATCCCCTACGCCGACGGCGGCGTGGCCTGGAATCCGAGCCTCGTCTTCCCCGGGCTCGAGGCCGGCGAGCAGCTCGAAAATCGGATCGACCTGGCGCCGCGGGCGCCGATCCTCGCCCGCGACGGGACGCCGCTCGCCGAGGGGCCCGCGGATGCGCGCGAACACCCGCTCGGCAGCGCCGCGATCGACGTCACCGGCGAAGTCGGCATGGCCGAGGAAGAAGACGTCGCGGCGCTCGCCCGGCAGGGGTTCCCGGCCGGCACGCCGGTGGGCGTCAGCGGCCTCGAGCAGGCCTTCAACGCGCGGCTCGCCGGCCGGCCCGGAGGCTCGCTGCTCGCGGTCGAAGATAAAGGCGGCTCGGCGCGCATCCTCTCCCAGGCAGAACCCCAGCCGGGGGCGCCGGTGAAGACGACGATCGATCCCCACCTGCAGGTGGCGGCGGTCTCCGGGCTGGCCGGACGTGCCGGGGGCGTCGCCGTCCTCGACGCTCGCAACGGCGACGTGCGGGCGCTCGCCGGGCAGGCCTTCTCGGCGCCGCAACCGCCCGGATCCACGTTCAAGACGATCACCACCGCGGCCGCCCTGCAGAAGGGGGTCGTCTCGCTCGACGACGAATTCGAAATCGTCGACGGCGTCAACGTCGGCGGCCGCTTCATCAGCAACGCCAACGGCGAGTTCTGCGGCGGGACCTTCCGCGAGGCGTTCGCCGAGTCCTGCAACGCCGACTTCGCTCCGCTGGGGCCGAAGATCGGCAACGACGAACTCGTCGGCACCGCCGAGCGCTTCGGCTTCAACTCCCCCCCGACCCTCTACGCGCCGGAGATCGTCGAAGCGGTGGATCCACCCGAATCGACTATCCCCACCGACATCGGTGACGAACTCGACCTCGGCGTGAGCGCGATCGGACAGGGGGAAGTCCTGGCGACCCCGCTGCAGATGGCGACCGTCGCGCAGACGATCGGCAACGACGGCGTCCGCGAGCCGACCTCGGTCGTCGCCAACCGCAAGCTGCGGCCCGAAGACACTTCGGAGCGGGTGATCTCGGAGAAGATCGCCGGCGAGCTGACCGAACTGATGATCGGCGTGGTCACCAACGGGACCGGCTTCGCCGCCGCGATCCCGGAGGCGCAGGTCGCGGGAAAGACCGGAACCGCCGAGCTCGGCCCGCGCCCGGACTCCGAAGGCGAAGAAGAACCGGAGCAGATCAAGGACGCCTGGTTCGCCGCCTTCGCCCCCGCCGAAAACGCCAAGCTCGCAGTCGGGGTGCTGCTGATCGAAGCCGAAGCCGCCGGCGGCGAAGTCGCCGCGCCGATAGCCGCCCAGGTCCTCTCGGCCGGGCTCTGAAACATCGGCCTCGGGCCCGTGGCAGCGCTTAGAGGTCGAGCGTGATCGCTGCCGGGCCTTCGGGACCCGGGATCGAGAGGGTCAGCGGCCGGTTCTCCGAGGCCGAGGCGGGCAGTTCGAAGAGGACCAGCGAGCCCTCGATCGATCCCTGCTGCGCGGTCGAGTCGAGAACCGGGATCTGTTCCTGCGATTCGACTTCGCCGCCGAAGGGCAGCGCGTAGAGGCTTTCGCTGGGGATCGCGTCGAAGGTCTGATGGCCGGCGTCGGTGATCGTGAACGAGTTTGCCAGCGTCTGCGGCTCTTCGCTCTCGTTCTGGACTTCGAGGAAGACGCCGAAGTAGCTGTGCCCAGGCGGAGTCTGCGGCTGGCCGATCAGATAAGCGGAGTCCTCGTTGTCCTTGGGGTTGAGGAAGCGGGAGAAGATGACGTTGTACTGAAGCTCGCCCAGCTTCACCGGCTCGCCCTCGGCGACATCCTTGGAGTCGCTCGAGTAGCCGCAGGCCGAAAGGGCGAAGGCGGTCGTTGCGAGCAGGAGCGCCGCGAACAGCGACAGCGTGATTCGGGGGAAGGATGCCATCGGCGGCGAGAGTCTATAAAGGCGCCCTACGGGATGCCGGTCGCATGCGGGTTGCCACCTGCCACCGCGACCGGAGCCGGAGCGGCTTCGTCGCTCTCCAGCTGGTCGCGGAGCCGCCTCAGCGCCTCGCGCCAGCCACGCTCCTCCCAGAACGCATTGCCGGCCAAAGCCTCCAGCCGGCGGTCGATCGGGTTCGACGGCTCGGTCCAGTGTGAGACCCGAACTCCGGTCAGTGCCGCGCCCTCGCTCAGCTCCCAGACCGTGGTCGAGGGGATCCTGTTGCCACGACCTCCGCGACCACGCTCGACGATCCTGTGCGGCTGCTCGAGCTCGGCGATCGCGGTGTCCATCCAGACCGATCGCAGCGGTGAGGCGACGCGGAACCGCGCCCCAGCCCCGATTCCGCTCGACTCGATCCGAGTCAGGTGAAAGCCGGTGAGGAAATGGTCGGTGAAGGAGGGGCGCCGCGCCAGGTCGGCGATCGTGGCGAAGACACGCTCCCGCGGAGCGTCGACCTCGATCTCTGCGCCGAACGGACCCATGCGAGGGCGCGATTCTAGCCTTGCGGGGCGGCCTCAGCGTTTGACAGAGCGCCGCGGGGGGTATTGCTGCGGCAAAACCCGGATTGCCCCCACTTGTACAGGGCGCTAGGATCGATCAACGGAACGCGCCTGGAAGGAGTACGCCATCTCTGCCAGTCTCACCCCCACTCCAGCTTCCGATAGCTATGCCACCGGGAAATTCCCCGGCCCCGGAACCTACTTCTGCGTCGAGTGCGGCTCACAGCTCTCCCTGCGCGAGGACGACGAGCTTCCCCCCTGCCCCCGTTGCGGTGCCTCCAGCTTCCAGCTCGACTCGATCTTCGAATCGATGCAGGAGCACGGCGAGGCCACAGCCGAGTTCGAGGCGCAGGCCGAGGTCGCTCCGTCGAGCTGGCTGAAGGAGCTGCGGGCGGGGCTGTCCCCCGGCAGCCGCCACCTGGTCTGTCGCGACAGCGATGGCAAGGTGCTCGATTTCGAGATCGATACCGGCTGGACCAGGATCGGGCGCAGCATCACCGCCGATATCCGCCTCGATCACCCCAGCGTGTCGCGCCGCCACGCGCTCGTCGTCTCCGAACCGGGCGAGGCGCTGCGGGTGCTCGACGACCGCAGCCTCAACGGCGTCTTCGTCAACGGCGACCTGGTCGAGTGGGGCAAGCTCGCGAACGAGGACGAGCTGGCGATCGGCAGCTACCGCCTCTTCGTGCTCGAAGGCTGAAGAGCTTTAAGAGCCTGTCTCAAAACCCCCGCGCACGTCTGGCGGCACCGGACACACTGCGCGGTGCGGCGTCCTCAGTCGGCCAAATAGTCACCACTATTTGGCCTCCTTGCGTCCTTGCCCCGCTTGGTCCGGCGCTCGCCAGCCGCACACGCGGGTTTTGAGACAGGCTCTAAGCGCAAATTCCGGCCTGCGGCGCCCGTAGAGTGGTGCCCATGGACTCCCCGCTCGATCCATCCGTCGCGGCCGACCAGGCGCGACAGCGCCTGCACGAAGAGATAGAGCGCGTCCGCAGCGGCGTGGAGGAGATGCTCGCCGAGCAAGGGAACGGGGACGTCGAGCTACAGCGCGAGCTGGACGCCCTGCGCGAGGACACGCGGCTCTACGTCAAGCAGCGGCTCCGCAAGAGCGAGAAGCGCACCGACAAGCGCCTGGCCAAGCTGGAGTGCCGCATCGACCAGGTGGAGCAGGACCGCAAGCTGGCCGAGTGGCGCATCCACACGAACACCGAGCAGATGCTCGACGGCCTGCTGCGTGAGGTCCGAGCGATAGCCGACCTCCTGACTCGAACTCGCTGATCCGCGAGGAGGGGACGGGTCCCCCTCCGCTGGAACCCGCGCTCGGCCTTCACGGCCGGATCAAGCTATGCGGCTCACAAGTTCCATCCGAGGGGGACCCGTCCCTCCTCGCCAGACCCGCCGACTTGACCCGGGGCAGAGGCAGGGGTGCACCTTCGGCGGAACTTGTGAGCCGCAAAACCTCGGTCCCTTCGCCCGGGCCGAGCGCGGGTTCCGCGGGAGGTGCACCCCTGCCTCTGCTGCGCGCTACTCGGTGGAGATGGAGGGATCCGCCTGGACCCTGTGCGGGACGACCATGAGGAAGTTGTCAGCTGCATCCGAAGCCAGCGCAGCCATCCGCTCGGCCTCTTCGTCCTGACCGGTCGCACGCAGTTCGTCGGCGTAGTGGGAGAGCAGATCGTCGATGTCCAGCTGGCCCTCTGTGTCGATCTCCTTCAGCTCCACTTTGGCGCCCTCTCCAAGTCGCGCCTCGATCGCATCGCGGTCGATGCCGAAGGCGTTGTGGCGGACGTAGACGCGGCCGCCGGTCATCCCGGCGCAGGCCCAGGGACCGAGGTCGCCGAGGACGACCGCACGGCCCGAGGTCATGTACTCGAAGGCAAAGCCCTTGGCGTTGGCGCGATCGACCAGGCAGCCGCGGCTGTCGTCGATCGCCTCCGCCGGCTCGCCGGCCAGCACCACGTCGGCACCCGAGAGGCGGATGCAGAAGCGCGAATCGGCCGAGCCCTGGACGAAGAGACGGCCGCGCTGGGCGCCATAGGCGAACGACTTGCCGACCGAGCCGTTGAGCCGCTGCCCCTTCGCCCCCTTGCCCTTGAGCACCGCGAGGGTGCCGCCCAGCATCGCCTTGCCGACGCCGTCCTGGGCGCCTCCCTCGACCCGGATCGAGACGCCGTAGGCGTTGAAGGCGCCGAGGCCCTGACCGGCGACCGAGCCGCCGTTGAACTCGAGGTCGGCGAGCACGTCGTCGTTGGACTCGGGGCCGCCGTCGAAGATGCGCGAGCGGGCGATCGCGCCGGCCAGCTCGGTGCCGAGCACGCGGTCGTTGGCGTCGGTCGCACGCGGGAAGTGGTTGGTGACGGTGCGTCCGGAGCAGATGTCGCCGGCGAGGGAGCCGATCTGGGCCGAGGCCTGCTTCGCCTCCATCCGGATCGGCCGGGCGACGACCAGGCCCGCCTCGGCGCGCTCCTCGGCCATCTCCGCGGCGACCGGCAGGTCGAGCGGCTCGAGGTCGAGGAACTCCTCCAGCGGCGTGATCAGCGGCGCCAGGTCGATCTGATCGGCGTGGGAGACCTGCTCGAGCAGGTCGTAGCGGCCGACCAGGTCCTGGGCGCGGTCGTAGCCGAGCGAGGCGACGACCTCCTTGACCTCCTCGCCCATTGCCTGGAAGAAGCGGGCGCAGCTCTCCGCCGCGACGTCGACCTCCTGCGGGGTGAACTTCTTCAGGCCGTGGTCCTGGGCCTGCTCGACCGTCTCGATCTGGGTGGCGATGCCGACGTGACAGGTGTCGAGCTGGCAGCCGCGGCAGATCGTGCAGCCGAGGCTGACCATCGCCAGGGTGCCGAAGCCGACCCGGTTGGCGCCGAGGCAGTGCAGCTTGACGATGTCGTGGCCGGTGCGGTAGCCGCCGTCGGCCCAGATCTCGACCCGGTTGCGCAGCCCGGCCTCCATCAGCGCCCGGTGCACGGCCCGGGTGCCGATGTCCGAAGGCAGGCCGACGTGGCGCAGCGCGTGCTGGCGGGCGGCGCCGGTGCCGCCCTCAAAGCCGGAGAGGGTGATGATGTCGGCCCCCGCCTTGGCGATGCCGAGGCCGATCGTGCCGATGTTCGGCACCACCGGCACCTTGACCGATACGCGCACGTCGGGGTTGACGGTCTTCAGCTCGTCGATCAGCTCGGCGAGGTCCTCGATCGAGTAGAGATCGTGGTTGTTCGACGGTGAGATCAGGTCGGTGCCGGGGGCCGCGTTACGCGCGGCGGCGACCTTCTCGGAGACCTTCTTGCCGGGCAGGTGGCCGCCCTCGCCGGGCTTGGCGCCCTGACCGATCTTGATCTCGGCGAGGTAGGAGGAGTTGATCATCTCCGCCGAGACGCCGAAGCGGCCCGAGGCGACCTGCTGGCCACGCCACTTGCGGTAGTGGCCGTACATGTCGCGGATCTCGCCACCCTCGCCGTTGACGCAGAGGATGTTGATCGACTTCGCCGCCTCGGCGTAGGCGCGGAAGGCCGGCTCGGACTGCGAGCCGAAGCTCATCGAGGAGATCACCACCGGGTAGTCGTGATGGCCGATGCCGGCGTCGACGGTCGCCGGGTCGACCGGGTCGCGATCGCCCTTGAGGCCCATGATGTGACGCATCGAGATCGGGCTCTGGGCCTCCAGGTCACGCACCTTCTCGGAGTATTCGGCGTAGGAGCCGGAGCCGTTGGCGGTGGCGATCGCCGCCTTGTAGACCTTGGGGTAGAAGCGGAAGGTCTTCGCCGGTTTGGCGTCTTCGTCGCCGGCGAGGATCCGCGCCCGCGCGTTGCTGCTCTCGTCGAGGCCGGCGAAGCCGACGCCGCCCTTCTCGGAGGCGGCAAAGGCCTCGGTCTGGAATATCTCGGCCAGCTCGGGCCGTACGCCGATCGAGGAGAACTGGCGCGCATAGCCGCGCACCTCGTGGATCCCGATCGTCGAGATCACTTTCTCGATCCCCTTGGCGAGCGCCGCGCAGAGGTTGCCGATGTCGGTGCGGTAATCCTCGACGCAGATCACCTCGATCATCGTGTAGGGGCAGACGCCGTTGGCGCCGAGCCCGAGGGCCAGCATCGTGTCGTGGACGTTGCGCACCGCGGCGGAACGCAGGACGATGCCGCAGCGTCGCCTCAGGTTCTCCTCCCCCGGCTCGACCCGGAACTGCTTCAGCGCCTGGTCGACCGCCGAGGTAGCGAGGTGGGGATCGAGGTAGCGCCGCTCGGCGTCATAGACGGTGCGGTCGGTCAGCACCAGCAGCTCGGCGCCGTCGCGGACCTTCTTCACCGCCTCCTGCTTGATCCGCTCGATCGCCCCCCGGGTCGTCTCCGACTCGAGCAGGGAGATGTCGACCGCGGCGGCGCGGCCGCGGAACTCCTCCCAGAGATCCTCGAGCAGGTAGGTGTGGTGCTCGCGGGCGATCTGGCGGTAGGTCTTGTCGGAGAGCGGCGCCATGCCGTGATGGCCGCCGAGGATCACCGGGAAGGAGGTCTCGACCGTGCCCGAGTCCTCGCCGGCGGCGTCGATCGAGGGACGGCGCCCGAAGACGGAGCGGGTCGAGAAGTGCTCCATCTCACGCTCGCGGTCGATCGCCGGGTTGGTGACCACCGCGACCGTCTCCTTGAAGTAGTCGGCCAGGTTCTGGCGCTCCGGCGAGAGGGCGGCGAGCGGGCCGTCGTAGCCGAGCGAGCCGACCGGCTCGGCCCCGTTGGAGGCCATCTGCTGGACGAGTTTGACGTCGTCGCGCTGCCAGCCGAAGCCGGCGAGGATACGGTCGGCGACCTTGACCGGCTCTTCGGGCCCGGCATCGGAGTAGCCGGGCACGTCACCGCCCTCGAGCGGGCCGCCGGTCTCCAGCGCGCGGTCGTAGGGGCCCGCCTCGTCGACCCCGTTGCGGGCCAGCCAGCGGTCGCGGACGAGCCGCAGCATCTCGTCGTGCGGGTGCAGGGTCGAGCGCCTGCCGCCGCGGTCTATCGAGACCAGCGCCTTCTCGCCGGGGGCGAGCGGCTTCGGCTCGGAGACCATCTCGGCGACAGCGACGACGCCGGGCTCGGAGCTGAAGACGAAGTCCTCGGTGGTCTCCACCTGCCAGAGCGGGCGCAGCCCGAGCGCGTCGGCGGAGAAGACGCACTCGTCGCTGTGGCGCGCTATCAGCGCCACCGGCCCCTGCGCGAACGGCCCCATCGCCTGGTGCAGGTACATGTAGAAGCGGTGCAGGTCCTCCGGCAGCGAGCGGATCTCTTCGACTATCGGCGGTACGACCATCTCCATCGCCTCGGCGAGGCTGAGGCCGTCGCGGCTGACCAGCGTGTCGATCGTGCGGTTGAGGTCCTGGGAGTCCGAGGATCCGGAGCGGATCGGGACGCCGAGCATGCGCGCCTCTTGGCGCAGCTGCTCGATCGTGTTGATCTCGCCGTTGTGGCCGAGCACCGAGAACGGCTGGACCCGCTTGAAGGAGGGCCAGGTGTTGGTCGAGTAGCGGTTGTGGCCGAAGCAGCCGATCGTCTCGAAGCGCTCGTCGCGAAGGTCCGGGTAGTACTCGCCGAGGATCTTCGGCGCACCCATCACCTTGTAGACACAGGTGGTCGCCGAGAGCGAGGGGATGTGGACGTCGAGCCGCTGCTCCAGCTCGATCAGCAGGTCGAAGAGGACGCGGTCGCGTCCCGAGGCGTCGGCGACGAGGCCGCCGACCTGCCAGAAGTGCGGCTCCTCCTCGCGCGCGGTCGGGCCCAGCGCCGGCGAGTCGACCACGCCGATCCGCTCGGCGAGGATGCGGAAGCCCCCATTGCCCAGCAGCTCCCGGGCATCGTGCTGGACCTGCTCGAGATCCTGCGAGCGCTCGATGAAGACGTGGGCGACGGCGAAGGCGTCGTCGAGGGTCAGCGAGGGGTCGTGGCCGCCGGTGCGGACCTCCTCGGCCCAGATCTTGCGCGGGATGTCGACCAGCAGGCCGCAGCCGTCCCCCTCGCCGTCGACGTTGCCGGCACGGTGGAGCATCTTCTGCAGGGCGGGAATCGCCCGTTCGATCGGTTCGTGGCTCGGCGTCGCGTCCTTGCGCACGGAGGCATAGATCGCGCAGGCGTCCTTGTCCTCAACGCTGGGGGGCGAGACGAGGGGCCGGTAGGCACGCTCTGGCGAGTAGCGGACGGGGCCGTTCTCGCCGTGAAGCTCACGGGACTGGATATCCGACAAGTTGACCTCCCGGTTTCCGCGCCTTCTCCGAGCGGGCGCGCGACGGGTTGACAGGTTGCCGGATTATAGGGGCGGTCGGTAACCAAATCCAACGAGTTTGCATTTACCCGCCCTATGCGGGGGTAAATGCGGTCTCGTCGCTCAGACCCAGCCCATCGGCTCGTAGCCGCCGCCCGGCTGGACACCGATCAGCAGCGCGGTGACCGGCGCGTCGGAGCGGTTGAGGATGGTGCGGCTCGCGGGAGGCTCGATCGAGGCGAAGGTGCCCGCCGGGGCGGGATGGTCCTCGCCCTCGATGCGCAGCACCGCCTCGCCCTCGAGGATCGCGTAGAGCTCGACCTGGCCGCTGCCGGCCTCATCGTGCTCGGGAATCTGACCGCCCGGCGCGATCTCGACCAGGTTGAAGCCGAATGCCGAGGTGCCGAGCGCCTTGCGCGCCAGCTTCCAGGTCGCGTCCCCCGACCCCTCCATCGTCTCGAACTCGTCGCGGTGCCTGATCGTGAAATCGCCGGCCATCAACGGCTCCAGTCTGGTTCGAAGGCGTTCTTCGCCAGGAGCTTCGGCTTCCCGCCGCCGTAGGGGATGCTGAGAACCTTGTGTCCCGGCCCCGGTTCGAAGCCGCCGGTCATGCCGAGGATGAACCTGCCGTCCGCCGAGAGGGCGGTGCCGGCGAAGCCCTGCTCGCGTTCCTTCGTCACCGGTCGCTGGGCGCCGGTGCGCGGGTTGACGGTGACGGCATAGCTGGTGTCCTGGCCGTTGAACTCGGCGAGCAGGCGACTGCCGTTTGCCGACCACTGCGTCGGCGTCAGCCCGAAGAGCAGCGGATCGACCTTGGTATGGGTCAGCTGGCGTACGCCCTTTCCTGCCGAATTCATCAGGAAGAACTCGCTCTTGGGACCGTAGCGCCGCTGCTTCGCACCGAGCTGCTTGACGAAGACGATCGTCCCGCCCGGGCCCCACAGCGGGCTGAGCGAGCGCTGGTCGTGGGTGAGCCGAACCGGCGGTACGTAGCGGACCGACTCGCCAATCGGGATTTCGAACCGGTAGACGTCGCTTCGCGGCGGATACTTTTCGCTGACCGAGCGGCCGTAGACGAGCTGCCCGCCTTGCGGGGAGAAGCTGACGCCGTTGAAGTAGCCCTGGGCGACGGTCTGCTGAGTGCCGCTGACCGTGTCGATCAGGACCAGGCGCTTGGGCCCGAGTTCGGGACCGAGCACAGCGGCGACCGAGGCCGAGTCGGGCGACCAGGCGAAGGTGGAGATTTCGCGCCAACCGACCGCCAGCCTGCTCACCGGCGCGCTGCCGTTCGCGGGCATCAGCATCAACTCGGGCTGAGAGGAACGGCCCTTGCCCTGGTGGAGGAAGGCGACTATCTGGCCGTCGGGCGAGAGTCTCGGGTTGGATCCGGGCGCCAGGCGCCGCTGTCCAGAGCCGTCGTCCGCCGCCGACCAGATGCTGGGGTTGAGCGGGTTGCGGGAGAAGACCAGCGTCGCCTGGGCCATCGCCGGGACGGCGACGAGCACCAACAGCAACGCAAACGCCAGAAGCCATGGAGGTCTGACCGGCACACCGCGATGTTAATTGCGCCTACGGCGGCGTCAACCAACGAGGATTCCCAGATGGCTCGTCAGGCAGCCACTCGTGCGGCTACTTCGAGCTCGACCACCCGATCTGGAGCCGCGAGGGCTGCCTGGGCCGCGGCACGTAGCGCTAAACCGTCAAGGTTATAGCGATCGGCAACTACGTCGAGTAGATCGAGGTGGTCGGCCGGGGTGAGCACCTCGATGCTAGACGGTTTACCGCCCGCGAACCCAACCTGGCAGTAGGTGTCGTGAACCGAATCTTGGCGTTCAAGGTGCTCGAACCGAAAGAGTTCGATGTCGAGAGCATCGGCCTCGCTGTCGTAATCGGCTCGCATCAGCTTCTCCTGTCATGGATTGTGACGATCAAGTCCGGTTCGTCAAGTGCGACGACCACGCGGATGCGGACGCCTTGAAGCTCCCCCGTATATCGGGGCTTTCCGTTCCTGTCGCGATCGAATTCGACAGGGTTCTCAACGACTCGTTCGACTTCTCCCACCGATGCCCCAAGGCGCCGAAGGTAGTTCTTGGCATGCCGCGTGAGCCGCATGCACCCCTAGAGGGCATGACGACGAAAACTCTCCCCCCTCAGGGACCGACGATCGCCGCCGCGACGAGGCCGCCGCTGACGCCGAGGAAGGAGACGACCGCGAGCGAGCGGTACCAGAGCCGCTTCTCGATCTCGGGGTCGAAGGCGAGCGGGACGAAGAGGAAGGGGTTGACCAGAGTGCCGAAGACCAGGGCGATGGCGATCGCCCGGGGCAGGTCGGGGACGGCGAGGCCGACGCCGATCAGGATCAAGCCCATCATCACGTAGTCGAGGTGGACCTGGCGGATGCGCTGTGGGGCGACGACGCCGATCCGCTGCAGCCACTCGCGCTTCTCCTCGCGAATGACCATCGCCCAGCCGAGCAGGCCGCCGAGGGCAAGCTCGATCAGGCCGATCTGGATCACCCAGTCCATTAGATGGAAGCAACCATCTAAGTCAGAGCTCGGGCACGTCGGCGCCGTGCGGGGTGAAGGGGATGCGGCGGACCTCCGCCCAGTCCCCGCAGCGGCGCTCCAGTTCCTCGCTCACCTTGCCGGCGTCCTGCCAGGTGGTCCAGACGAGGACGGTGGGTCCGGCGCCCGAGATCGTCGCCCCCAGGGCGCCGAGGTCGCGCGCGCCCTCGACCAGCTCCATCGAGCGGGGATAGAGCGCGCGGCGGCGGTCCTGGTGGATGTTGTCCTTGAGACTGGCGGCGATCAGGCTGAGGTCGCCCCGGTACAGACCCAGCGTCAACCGAGCGGCGGAGAAGATGTTGCCGAGCGCATCGCCGAGCGGGATCTCACTCGGGATCGCCGCGCGTGCCCGCTCGGTCGCGACCTCCTCGCTGGGAATCACGAGGATTCCCTCGAGCCCGTCCGGCGGCGGGAACCGCGAGGCGTCCGGGGGGCCGTCGCCGGCCGGGTCGCAGATGACGAAGCCGCCGAAGATCGCCGCCGCGACGTTGTCGGGGTGCCCCTCCAGCTCGGTCGCCCGTGCCAGCAGCTCCTCCTCGGAGAGCGCCAACTCGTAGAGATGGTCGGCGGCGACGAGACCGGCGACGATCGCCGCCGCGCTGGAGCCGAGCCCACGGCCGAGCGGAACGGTCTTCTTGAGGCGGAAGGCGATCCCATCGGCGGAGTGCAGGCTCTCGAAGGCGCGCACGATCAGGTTGTCGCGCCCGGTCGGCACATCGAGGCCCGCCGGGTCGAAGGAGAACTCCCCCGTCTCCTCGACTTCCAGCTCGAGGAACAGGTCGAGAGCGGCCGCCATCACGTCGTAGCCCGGCCCGAGATTGGCCGAGGAGGCCGGAACGCGGACGACCCGGCGGCGGACGGTCAACCGAACACCGCGCGCTCTACGGCGCTGAGGTCGTTCTCGCAGTTGATCACCGGCGGGGCTTTGGAGAGAGCGGTATCGGGGTCCTTGAGGCCGTGGCCGGTGAGGACGCAGACGACCGACTCGGGCGGCGCGGCGCCCTCGACGACCGGCAGGCCGTGAGCGAGCAGGCCGGCGACCGAGGCCGCCGAGGCGGGCTCGCAGAAGACTCCCTCGCTGGCGGCCAGCCAGCGGTAGGCGTCGAGGATCTGCTCGTCGGAGACCGCCGCCACCCGGCCGCGCGAGGCGGTGAAGGCGGCCATCGCCTCCTCCCAGCGTGCCGGGTTGCCGATCCGGATCGCCGAGGCGACCGTCTCCGGTTCGGCGACAGGGGCGCCAAGGACGAGCGGTGCCGCGCCCTCGGCCTGGAAGCCGTAGACGATCGGGGAGACGCCGAGCTCTTCGAAGCCGCGCCAGTAGGCGGTCACGTTGCCGGCGTTGCCGACCGGGATCGCCAGCGCCCCGGGCGCCTCGCCGAGCTCCTCGACCACCTCGAAGGCGGCGGTCTTCTGGCCCTCGATCCGGTACGGGTTGACCGAGTTGACCAGCTCGATCGGGTGCTTGTCGGCCAGCTCGCGCACGATCCGCAGCGCCTCGTCGAAGTTCCCCTGCAGGGCGATCACCCGCGCCCCGTGCATCAGCGCCTGAGCCAGCTTGCCGATCGCGATCTTGCCCTCGGGCACGATCACCGCCCCGCGCATCCCAGCCCGCGCCGCATAGGCCGCCGCGCTGGCCGCCGTATTGCCGGTGGAGGCACAGATCACAGCCTCCGCTCCCCGCCCCTTGGCACGCGAGACGGCGACGGTCATCCCCCGGTCCTTGAAGGAGCCCGTCGGATTCGCCCCCTCGAACTTCAGGTAGGCCCGAACCCCCAGCCGCTCCGAGAGCCGCGGCACCTCGATCAGGGGCGTCGATCCCTCGTTGAGCGAAACGACCGGGTCCCCGTCCTCCAGTGGCAATCGATCCCTGTATCTCTCGATCAGGGGCACCGGGCTCAAACGAACTCCTCCTCGATCACCCGGATGAAACGAGGCTGCGAGCGAATCTCATCGAGCCGGCCGATCTCCTCGACCGCAGCCCCAAAGCCCGACTCGAGGCACTCGTGGACGACCATCACCAGGCGCGCGTCGTCGCCGATCCCGCGCTGCACGACGCTCTTCACCGAAATCTCGTTCTCGCCCAGCACCTGGGCGATCCGCGCCAGGACGCCGGGGCGGTCGGCGACCTCGAGGTGGAGGTAGAAGGAGGAGGTGACGTCGGCGACCAGCGGCAGCTCCTCGCGCGCCTCGTGAATCGGAGCGTCGCCGGAGAGGATCGAGACGACGTCGCCGAGCACCGCCGAGGCCGTCTCGACGCCGCCGGCGCCCGGTCCCGACATAGTCACCTCGGTGATCGCCGGGGCCTCGACCATGACTGCGTTGAAGGGCCCGCCGACGGGCGCCAGCGGGTGGCCGCTGTAGAGGAAGCAGGGGAAGACCCGGACGCTGATCCCGCCGTCGCGCCGCTCCGCCACGCCGAGCAGCTTCAGCGAGAGGTCGAGCTCCTTGGCGTAGGCGAGGTCGTCGGGCTTGACCTGCTCGATCCCCTCGTAGGCGACCTGGTCGAGGGTGACCGGCGTGTGGAAGGCGAGGCGGGCGAGGATCGCCATCTTCGCCGCCGCATCGGCGCCGTTGACGTCCTCGGTCGGGTCGGCCTCGGCGTAGCCCAGCTCCTGCGCCCGCGCCAAGACCCGCTCGTAGGCGGCGCCCGTGGCGGCCATCTCGCTGAGGATGAAGTTGGTGGTTCCGTTGACGATCCCGAACACCTTGTCGATCTCGGTGACGCCGAAGCTCTCCTGAATCGTGCGCACGATCGGGATCGCCCCGGCCACGGCGGCCTCGAAGCGAAGCTGCACGCCTGCCTCGCGGGCGACGCCGAAGAGCTCCTCGCCGTGCTGGGCAAGCAGCTGCTTGTTGGCGGTGACGACCGGCCGCCCCGCGCGCAATGCGTCGAGCACGTAGCCGCGGGCCGGATCGGTGCCGCCGATCAGCTCGACGATCAGGTCGGAGCGGGCGAGGATCTCGCCGAAGTCGCCTTCGCCGCGGGACAGGGTGCCGGCCAGCTCGGGGCGCCGGCCGGTCGCAGCCTCGACCGCGTCGGCGCGCTCGGCGAGCAGCCCGGCGAAGGCGCCGCCGACCGTGCCGCGCCCGAGCAGCCCGATGCGAACTGGCTCAGGCATCGACGTCGCGGGAGGTGAGGTCCTCGTAGGACTCGCGCCGCACGACGACCCGCGCCTCGCCGTCGCGGCAGAAGACGACGGGGGGACGCGTCACGCCGTTGTAGTTGCTCGCCATGGCGTGGCCATAGGCTCCGGTCGCCGGGGTGACGAGGACGTCGCCGACCGCGGGAGCGGCCAGCGTCGCGTCGCGCACGAGCACGTCGCCGGACTCACAGTGCATGCCGGCGATCGTCGCCACCGTGTCGGCGGGGAAACCCGCCCTGTCGGCGATCAGCGCCTCGTAGCGCGACCCGTAGAGCATCGGCCTCATGTTGTCCGACATGCCGCCGTCCACGGCGACGTAGGTGCGGACGCCGGGGATCTCCTTGACGGTGCCGACCCGGTAGGCGGTGATGCCAGCGTTGCCGACCAGCGAGCGGCCCGGCTCGATCAGGATCCGCACGCCCTCGCCGAACACCTCGGCAACCCCGCGCACCTTGACCTCGACGTAGGAGTCGATCGAGGGGGGCTCGTCCTCGGCGGTGTAGGCGATCCCGAGCCCGCCGCCGACGTTGACCAGTCGGCACCACTCGCCGGCCAGCTCGCCGATCGCACGGATCGCCAGCTTGTAGGGCTCCAGCTCGAATATCTGGGAGCCGATGTGGGCGTGCATCCCGACCAGGTTCAGCACGTCGGAGGCGAGCACCCGCTCGATCGCCCGGGCGGCCCGCCCGTCCTCCAGGCCGAAGCCGAACTTCGAGTCGAGCTGTCCGGTCTGGATGTAGTCGTGGGTCGAGGGCTTGATCCCCGGCGTCACCCGCACCAAGACGTCCTGAGGTTCCTCCAGCAGCCGCTCGCAGCGCTCAATCTCGTCGAAGGAGTCGAGGATCAGGTGACCGACCCCGGCCCGGCTCGCGAAGAGGATCTCCTCGTCGCTCTTGTTGTTGCCGTGCATGTGGATGCGGCCGGGATCGAAGCCGGCGCGCAGCGCCATGTGCAGCTCGCCGCCCGAGGCGACGTCGACCGAGAGGCCCTCCTCGGCGAAGAGCCGATAGGCGGCGGTGCAGGGAAAGGCCTTACTGGCGAAGAGAACCTCGAAATCCTCGCAGCGCCGCTCGAATGCCTCGCGATAGGCCCGCGCCCGCGCCCGCATGTCATCTTCGGCGTAGATGTAGGCGGGGGTGCCGAGCTCGGCGGCGAGCTCGACCACGTCACAGCCGGCGATCTCGAGATGGCCGCGCTCGTTCACGCGGCTGCTGCCCGGGTAGACCGGAGAACCTGCGATCGGGTCGGCGACCGCACCTGCCTGTCCGCGCTCGGGCATCGGACGGCATTGTGACGGTAAAGACGGGGAGCCCGGCTAGCGGCCCCCACCGAGCAAGCCGCCGACCGTTTCTTTGACTTTTTCGACGGTTTTGTCGATCGTTTCGCCGACCGGCGATTCGGGCCCCGCGACGCCGTTGACGACTTCTTCGGTGACGTGCGTGGCTCCGGTTTTGCCCAGCGCGCCGCCAGTCGCATCGTCGACGCCGGAGACGGTGTCGTTGACGGTGTTGCTCACCGTTTCGGAGACCGACGGGCCGCCTCCACTACTGCCCCCACCGCTTCCTCCGCCACCACCGGATCCGGGAAGTTTGATCGGCCCTCCGCCGCCCCCGTTCCGATTATCGGAGCCGCTGCCGCTCGAGGCGGCGCCGGTGGAAGATCCTGGCGAGGAAGCCGAGTTGGAGTCGCCGTTCCCCGTGGGGGAGGCTGGCGTGGGGTCGGGCGCGGTCGCGTTGGGCGCGCTGGCGATCGGCGAACCGGTATCGGCCGAAGCCAGCTCGCTGCCGTTTCCGCCCGTGCCTGCGCCATGGCCGGTCGCGGCGCTCCGCCCGCCATCCGCAGAAGCGCCCTTGCCGGCTTCGCCGCCGGCGATCGCAGAGCTGCCGGTCGGCGCTGCCGCGGGCTTGCCCGGGGCAGCGGCGCTGCCGGAGTCCTCGCCACCACCGCCGATGCCGGCGAGCGGCCAGGCCCGCAGGGTCTGCAACGAGACGAGCATGACGAAGACAACCACGGCGACTCCGATCAGAGCCGTGCCGGATACCGCACCTGCGAGGTATTTGTGGGCCTGCCGGACCATCTCGCCTCCGTCTCGCTTGCTACCCAAGGGTCGCAGGGGCGAACCGCGCAGAGATACCTACTAATTGAATTTTTGAGCGATTTTCGGTAGGGACCGTGCCTGGAGCCGCTACAGATAGCCCATCGGATCGGTGGGAGCGCCGTCGATCCGCACCTCAAAATGGACGTGAGGGCCGAAGCAGTGCCCGGTGCAGTCGCTGTAGCCGATCACCTGGCCTTGGGAGACCTGCTGGCCGGCGGACACGGCGAAGGATTCCTGGTGGGCGTAGCAGGTCGAGAGCCCGCCGCCGTGGTCGATGCAGGTGAAGTTGCCGTAACCGCCGCTGCTCGCCTCGGGCTCGGTGAAGATCACCGTCCCCGCTGCCGCGGCGCGAATCGGCGTGCCGCTGGGAACCGCGATGTCGATCCCCTCGTGGAACTCGCTGCCGCCGAAGCGCGAGCCGAAGCCCGAGACGACCGGGCCGTCGACCGGCCAGATCAAGCCGCTGCCGTTGCCGCCCTGGATCGGGCCGGCGGGAAGCGGCGCCGAGCCCGTGCCGGCCAGGGTCGCCGCTAGTTCGGCCTGAATCGAGGCAACGTCGCCGTCGAGGTCTTCTTCGGTCTGGGTGATCCTCTCCAACGCCGCCTCGCGGCTGCGCCGGGCTTCGACCAGGGTCGACTGCCTCCGCTGAACGGCCGAACGGGCGCTGGCGAGAGTCTGCTCTTCGGCGGCGATCGCGTCGCGAGCCGCTTCGATCCGGTCCTTGGCGGAACGCAGGCGGGCGACGGTGCTCCTTATCTGGTTACGCAGGTCGCGCACCCGCGAGACAACGGCTTCGTCGAGCCCGTGGATCCGGTTGAGGTACTCGGTGCGGTTGACCAGCTCCTCGTAGCCGCCCGCTTCGACCAGCACGCTGAGGATGTCGGGGGTGCCGGTCTCATAGATCGCAACCAGCCGCTCCCGCAGCGAAACCAGCGCCCGGGTCAGGTGGGCCCGGATAACCGCGAGGTGCTTCTTGGCGACGTCCAGCTCGGCCATCGCACCGTCCAGCTCGGCCTGCTTGGCGTCGAGCCGAACCCGCACTTCGGACTCCTGCGCCCTCAGTGCCGCGACCTCACCGGTCAGCCTCTCGATCTTCGACTTGTAGTGCGAGATCGTCGAAGTCAGGACGCCCTTGCGATCGCGAACCTTAGAAAGCTTCGCTTCCTTGGCATTGAGCGTCGATTCAAGGTCTTTAGCCGGCGCCGCCGCAGCGCCGCAAAGCAACACGACGAACGCCACCACGGCAACGACCCCTGCCGCCGAGGCAAGACGAGTCTTCAGCATCGCGAGGAGGCTAGCGGGGCAAGAAGCCCCACAAGCGGGGCGGCCCAAAGCGTGCAATCGCGCTTGCGTAGGGACGGGGGTCCCCCGACGAGAACTTGTGAGCCGGCGAGATCAGGACCCTGGCATCACGACCGACGCGGGTTCGCGACGGGGGACCCCCGTCCCTACGCCGCGACCGGCTCCTTCTGGGCAGCCTTCTCCGCCTCAGCGACCACTTCCGCCGCATAGCCAAGACGCTCGGCGTATTCGCGAGCTTGCATGCGGGAGATGACCATGCGCTGGATCTCCGCCGTGCCCTCGAACAGCTGGTAAATCTTGGCGTCGCGGAAGAACTTCTCCAGCGGGCAATCGGCGCTCCAGGCATAGGGACCGACGAGGTCCATCAGCGTCGTGGTGGCCCACATCGTCACGTCGCCGGCCTTGAGCTTCGACATCGAGCCCTGGCCGCCGCGCATCGGGATGCCGTTGCGACCCATCCAGGCGGCGCGCTGAACCAGCAGGCGCGCGGATTCGATCTCGGTGGCCACGTCGGCCAGCGTCTGCTGGATCCGCTGCGTCTGCAGCAGCGGCGTGCCGCCTTCGGAGCGGCCGTCGAGGTATTCGAGGGTCCACTCATAAGCGGCCTGGGCGATCCCCAGCGCCGAGGCGCCGACCAGCGGCCGGGTGATCTCGAAGGTCGCCAGAGCGTCGGCGCCGCGTGACTTCTTGCCTTCGCGGCCGCGCTGCAGCTTCTTCTCGAGCTTCTCCTCGCCGCCGAGCAGGTTCTCGGCCGGGATGCGACAGTCCTCGAGGACTATCTCGGCCGTGTGCGAGGCGCGGATGCCGAGCTTCGACTCCTTTTTTCCCTGGCTGAGGCCGGGGGTGCCTTTGCCGATCACGAACGAGGACTGGCCGCGGGTGCCGAGGGTGGGGTCGACGGTGGCGACGACGACGTGGACGTCGGCGATGCCGCCGTTGGTGATGAAGACCTTGGTGCCGTTGAGAACCCACTCGTCGCCGTCGCGCTTGGCAGTCGTCTTCAGGCTCTTCACGTCGGAGCCCGCCTGCGGCTCGGTGACCGCGTAAGCGCCCAGCTTGACCTCGTCGCCGGCGCCGAAGCACTCGGGGACCCAGCGTGCGATCTGCTCGGGGGTGCCGGAGGAGGCGATGCCCGCGGCGGCGAGGCCGGAGCCGGAGATCGCGAGGGCGATCCCGGCACAGCCCCAGTGGAACTCTTCGGCGGAGATCACCTGCATCTGCCCGTCGGAGTCCGAGGCCGAGCGCTGGATCGCCTCGAGGCCCTGGAAGCCCTGCCTGCGCGCCTCCTTGACCACCTCCCAGGGAATGCTCTCCTCTTCGTCGTGCTTGCGCGCCGCGGGGCGAATCACGTCGCGGGCGAAAGCCCGGGCGCGGTCTTTGAAGTCCTGCTGCTCTTCGTTCAGTGCGAAATCCATCCGTCCCCCTCGTCGACGCGCCTCGTCGACGCGCTAGCTCGTGTCGTTGATTGACTGGTCAGTCAACCGTCCCGGAAGTTTAGCTGACCAACCAGCCAGCGCCCGAGATAGCCGCCGGTCGGTCAACCGTCTAGCGTTGCCGCCCGTGGCACCCAAGGAGCGGCCGATCAACGCGGACCTGCCGGCCTCGCGGCCTGGCGAGGAGCCGGTCCCGGCGCCGAAGGCGACCAAACCGGCAAAGGCGTCCGTCCCGCCAAAGCGGCGCCGCAAGCCAATCCCGGGTGCGCTCAAGGCGGTCGCCGGGCTGTTCGCCCTCGCCGTCGTCTTCATCGTCGCCGCGATCCTCGGCGGCAGGGGCGGGGGGAGCGAGGCCCCCGAAACCCCCGCGCCGGTGAGCGAAGCGCCCAGCACGCCATCGGAGGCGCCCGCCGCTCGAGCCCCGGAAGAGCTCGGCTATCCCGCCTTCGCCACCGCCAACACGACGCGGGTCGGCGGTCCCGACCCGGCCTCCAACGCGGCCGGTGTCGCTCTCGCCACCTACCCCTCGACCGAGCCGTCCCAGCGACCGGATGCCGTCACCCTGGTCGACGCAGACGATTGGCGCACCGCGATCGCCTCTTCGGTGCTGATGGCTGCGCCGGTGGGCGCGCCGGTCCTCATCTCCGAAGCGGACGGCATTCCGGACCCGACCGAGGCGTCGCTCGACGCACTCGACCCACAGGGCAGCAAGGCGACCAAGGGCGTTCAGGCGTTCGCGATCGGCGCAGCCTCGGTCCCCTCGGGGCTCCAGACGAGGCGCGTCGGCGAGCAAGGCGGCACGGGCGGTGCCGCGGCGATCGCGGGGCTGCGCGACGAGCTCCTCGGCGGGCGGCCGGACCACATCGTGGTCGCGCCAGCCGCAGAGCCCGCCTTCGCGATGCCGGCCGCGGCGTGGGCCGCGCGCTCGGGCGATCCGGTCCTCTTCGCCGGCAAGGACGAGCTGCCGGCGCCGACCGCGGCGGCGCTGAAACGCGATCCCCACACCCCGGTCTTCGTCCTCGGGCCCTCCTCGGCGATCTCCTCCGACGTGGTCCGCCAGATCGGCAAGCTCTCCGATCGGGTGCGACGGGTCTCCGGAGAGGATCCGGTCTCCAACGCGATCGCGCTCGCCCGCTACGGCGACGGCGACTTTGGCTGGAACATCAACGATCCGGGCCACGGCTTCGTCGTCGCCCGCTCCGACGAACCGCTCGACGCGGCCGCGGCGGCGCCGCTCTCGGCGTCGGGGACCTGGGGACCGCTGCTGCTCACCGACAGCGCCGATACCCTTCCGGCGGCGCTGCGCGGATACCTGCTCGACGTCAAGCCGGGCTACACGACCGATCCGACGCGCGCCTTCTACAACCACGTTTGGGCAATCGGAGACCAGGAGGCCATCAGCGTGAGCGAGCAGGCGGAAATCGACGAGCTGGCCGAGCTGGCCAAGATCGGCGGCGAAGAACCGTGAGCGAGGCGGAGAGCCCAGAGCTGCTGGGTGGGCACGAGGCGACCGCCGAGGACATTCGAGCGCTGGCGGGGGCCTCGACCCCCCACTTCGCGCTGCAGGTCCGCAACCGCATCCGCCGCCTGATCGAGCCGCTGCCGGCCGGTCACCCGGCGCTGGTCGAAGGCGAACGGAAGATCGCCGAGCTGGAGGATCTCGCCGAGCACAGCGGCGACCCGCGGGGAACGATGGGCATCGGCCACCGGTGAAGCAGCTGGCGCCGGGCGTCTGGCGGCTCGACGAATTCCCCCGCCCGCTGATCAACGTCTACCTGGCCGAGGACGTGCTGATCGACGCCGGCCGCAACTGGGACGCAGGCAGGATTCGCAAGCAGACGGCGGGCCTCGACCTCTCCCTCCTCGCCCTCACCCACGTCCATCCCGACCACCAGGGATCGGCGAAGGCGATCTGCGAAGAACGCAGCATCCCCCTTGCCTGCCACGGGGACGACGTCGATGCGATGGAGGGAAGGCGACCGGTCTCGGCGACCCCGCACCCGATGGCCACGTTCTTCGGGCGGCTCTGGGCGGGACCCCCGCGCAAGGTCGACAGGGTCCTGAGCGAGGGGGACGACGTCGCGGGCTTCCGCGTCATCCACGCGCCCGGACATGCTCCCGGCGAGGTGATCTTCTGGCGCGAGTCCGACCGGGTCGCGATCTGCGGCGACGTGATCAAGAACATCACCTACGTGACCCTGCGCAGCCGGCTTGCCGAGCCAACTCGCGACCTCACCCCCGATCCGGTCGAGAACCGCCGCTCGATCCGCAAGCTGGCCGAGCTCGAGCCCAGGTTGATCCTCCCGGGCCACGGCCCCGCCGTGAGCGACATGGCGGCCTTCGAGCGCTTCGTCGCCGCCCTGCCGAGCTAGAAGCACGGTTTCTGTCATATAGGCGTATCGGGTTTACCCTTCGTATGTTGGGTAAAGGTCAGGCACGACCCCTTGCCCCCGTCAAAAGGAGCCGAAATGAGCAGGTTGAAGACCAGGCACCCGTCGCCGGCCATGGTGGTGGCCCTGATCGCCCTCGTGGTGGCGCTCGGGGGCACGGCGATCGCCGCCCAGAACATCAACGGCGGCGCGATCAAGAAGCAGACGATCGGCGGCGGCAAGCTGAAGCAGAAGACGCTGACCGGCTTCCAGATCAACACCAACAAGCTCGGTGTCGTGCCGGCGGCGCGGACCGCGGAACGCGCCACCCACACCTACTGGGCCGTCGTCAACAACCCGGCGTCGCCGGGCAACGCGGCCCTGGCGCGCGCCAGCGACGCGGGAATCTCCGCAACCGAGGGCGGCGGCGCCGTCTCGGTCGCCTTCCCGGTCAACATCAGCGGCTGCGCCGATGTCGCCGGCCGCAACAACGCCGGCACTACCCCGCCGGGGGCGGGGTTCGCCCAGACCAACACCTCGCCCGCCAACGCCAACGCGATCGAAGTCCGCACGCGCGACGCCAAAGGCGACCCCGAAGACGCCGACTTCCACCTGATCGTCGTCTGCCCATAGGACGGGCGGCGCCGCGGCCCGGCCCCACGTTCAGCCACTGGGGCCGGGCCGCCGGTAGGCTCTTGGCCACATGAGCGACGGACCGAAGGAATTCAAGGAGGGCGACAAGGTCTGGGTGGAGGACGGGGAAGGCAAGCACCACCCGGGGATCTTCGTCGGCAACAACGAAGCGTCCGGCTGGTTCGGCGGCGGCCCCAGCGCGTACGTCGCCCATCCCGAGGCGCACCAGGCCGAGGTCGTCTCGGTCTTCCGCATCACTCCGCGCGACGGGTAGCGCTCTGGCGACTTAGCCCCCCGCAGGGGACGGTAAGTCGCCAGAGCCTAGGTGAGCATTCGAGCGAGCGGCATGTCGACGCGCTCCCCGCGGAAGGGGACGCCCTCGGCGACCAGATGGCGTCGCTGCTGGGCGCCCTTGGCCAGCGAGCCGTCGGCGCGGACCACCCGCCACCAGGGCAGGTCGGGGTCGTCGCACTCGAACAGCACCGCTCCGGCAAAGCGCGGCGCACCGGGCGAGACGTCGCCGTAAGTCCGCACGAATCCCGCCGGGATCTCGCGGACCCGGCTGAGCACTTCGAGCTCGCGAGACTCGCTCGCGTCGGTCACACCGCCGGGCCGAAGGCGTCGATCAGGCGGTTCTGGTACTCGCTCAGCTCCTCGGGGGAGATGAAGTAGGTCGGCGGGGTGAGGAAGAGGCCGTCGGCGCGCTGCGCGGTCGCCTCGACCCTGGCGCGGACCTTGTCGAGCGGGCCGGCGGCACAGTAGGTGTCGACCATCTCGTCGCTGATCGCGGCCGGCACTGCGGCGAGGTCGCCGCGACGGAAGGCCTCCCCCGCCGCGACCGCGTTGTCGGCGAAGCCGTGCAGCTCCCAGAGCGGCATGTAGGTCTTCACCGTCGCGTAGAAGGAGATCGTGCGGCGGGCCATCTCGATCGCACGGGCCTCATCGTCGTCGATCGCGCAGCAGACGGTCGGCAGGTAGTCGAAATCCTTGCGCTCGCGACCGGAGCGCTTCAACCCCTCCTCGAAGGAGGAGACGACGACCTCGTCGATCCAGCGCAGCGATTGGATCGGGTGCCCGATCAACCCGTCGGCGACGTCGCCGGCCATGCGGCACATGCCGCCCTGGACGCCGGCGGTGTAGATCGGCACCGACTCGCGCGGCGCCGGGTGCGGGCGAACCCAGCCCTTGATGTCGATGTCGTAGTACTTACCCTCGTAGCGGATCGGCTCGCCTTTCCCGGCCTGCTGCATGATCAGTCGCGTCGCCTCGATCGCCTCACGCAGGTGCGGTGCCGGTTTGCCGTACTCGGCGTTGTGCCAGGTTTCGTTGAGCCGTTTGACGCCGGAGCCGAGGCCGAGGCGAAAGCGACCGGCCGACATCTCGTCGATGTCCAGGGCGCTGATCGCGACGATGAAGGGGCTGCGGGTGAAGGCCCAGGCGATCCCGGTGGCGATGCCGATCGTCTCGGTCCGCCCCGCCAGGTAGGCGGCCTGGGTGACCGAGGAGCGGAACAGCTCCGGCGCCCAGACGCATTCGACGCCGGCCGCCTCGGCACGCTTCGCTTCGGCCTCGAGGTCGGCGACCGTGACGCCGATCGCGGCGACCGAGATGCGATCGCGGGCGCTCAAGCCGGAGCGGGGGCCGGGGCCTCGGCGAGAACCAGGTCGGCGACCCGCTCGCGGTGCCAGCCGGCGGTCCCGAACATCGCGGCGTTGGCCTTGCCGCGCTTGAGGAAGAAGTGGAGGTCGTGCTCCCAGGTGAAGCCGATCCCGCCGTGGACCTGGATCGAGGCGTCGGGAACCCGCCAGCCGGCGTCGGAGGCATACGCCTTGGCCATCGAAGCGGCCAGGGGCAGCGACTCGGGCTCCGCGTCCGCCGCCCAGGCGGCGCCGTAGACGGCGGAGCGAGAGTTCTCGGTCTCCAGCAGCATCTGGGCGCAGCGGTGGGAGACCGCCTGGTAGGCGCCGATCGGCCGGCCGAACTGCTGGCGGTCCTTGGCGTACTCGACCGCCATCTCCATCGTCCGCTGCGCGACCCCGGTCGACTCGGCGGCGAGCGCGACGCAGAGGCGGAGGAAGACCGGGTGGTAGTCGGCCCCGTCGGCGGGCATCGTGTCCTGCGCCGCGACCTTCACCCCCTCGAAGCGGACCGAGTGGAGGCGGCGGGTGAGGTCGATCGAGGGCTCGGCGGCAACCGTGACGCCATCGGCGCCACTCCCGATGAGATGCCGCTTGCCGTCCGCGGTGGCGACGATGAAGAAGTCGGCGCTGGCCGCATCGGGCACGAGGATCTTCTCGCCGTCGAGGACGACGCCGTCGCCGTCGGGCTTCGCCTCCATCGTGAAGCTGCCCGGGTTGGCCGCGGAGCCGGCGTCCCAGAGGGCCGGTGCGCCTCGCTTCTCGCCCGCGGCCAGCGGCCGCAGGAAGCGCTCGCGCTGATCGTCGGAGCCGCAGAAGGAGAGCGCCAGGCCGACGACCGTGTTCGAGAGCAGCGGCGAGGGGGCGAGTGCGTAGCCCATCTCCTCGAAGAGGACGGCGAGGTCGACGATGCCGAGTCCCTGCCCGCCCCACTCCTCCGGCAGCGCCAGGCCGGGCCAGCCGAGCTCCGCCATCTCTCCCCAGTCGGACTGCTCGAAGCCCCGCTCGCTCTCGGCGAGCGCGCGGATCCGCTCCGATTTGTAGCGGGCCGCGAGGAACTCCCGCGCGGTCGACCTGATCGCCTGCTGCTCGTCGGTGAGATCGAAGTACATGAGTCAGCGACCGCCCGCCAGGGAGATTGCAGCATTTTCCCCACCATGGGTGGGGCAATGCTGCAATCGAAGTCTGGTGGAAGCCATCTAGCGCAGCCTCGGCAGGCCGAGCACCCGCTCGGCGATGATGTTCTTGAGGATGTCGGTGGTGCCGCCCTCGATCGAGTTGGCGCGCGAGCGGAGGAAGCTGTACTGCCAGGCGCCGTTGGCGACGGCGTGCTCGGCGCCGCGATCGAGCGGCGCGTAGGCCCCCTCGATGTCGAGCGCCAGCTCCCCTATCCGCTGGTTGATGTCGGCCCACTGCCACTTGCCCAGCGAGCCCTCGGGGCCGGGGATGCCCGACTGCATCGTCTTGGTCAGGCCGCGGTAGGCGTTGAGGCGCATCGTCTCGGCCTCGATGTGGAGCTGGGCGAGCCGGTCGCGCAGCACCGGATCGTCCGCTGCGCTGCCGCCGTTGACCCGCGTCTCGCGGGCCAGCTCGTTCAGCCGACGGAGGCTGTTCGAAATCTGCGAGATCGCGCCGAAGGCGAGCCCGGCGCGCTCGTTCATCAGCGTCGTGATCGCCACCGACCAGCCGTTGCCAACCCCACCGACGACGTTGGCATCGGGGATCCGCGCTTCCTCCATGAAGACCTCGTTGAACTCGCCCTCGCCGGTGATCTGCACCAGCGGTTTGGCTTCCACGCCGGGCTGGTCCATGTCCATCAGGAAGTAGGTGAGCCCCTTGTGCTTGGGGGCGTCGGGGTCGGTGCGGGCGACGAGCATGCACCACTTGGCGTACTGGGCGAAGGTCGTCCAGACCTTCTGCCCGGTGACCACCCATTCGTCGCCGTCCTTGACCGCCTTGGTCTTCAGCGAGGCGAGGTCTGAGCCCGACTCGGGCTCAGAGAAGCCCTGGCACCAGATCTCCTCGGAGGTGAGGATCGGCTCCAGATAGCGCTGCTTCTGCTCGTCGGTGCCGTGGGCGATCACCACCGGTCCGCCCATCGCCAGGCCGAGCACGTTGGCGGGGCTCGGCGCTTCCTGGCGGGCCGCCTCGCCGACGAAGATCGCCTGCTCGATCAGCGTCGCGCCGCGACCGCCGTACTCCTTCGGCCAGGAGATCCCAGCCCAACCGGCCGCGTGCAGCTTCAGCTGCCACTCGCGCCGGAAGGCCATCACCTCGTCGAGGCCCGCCTCCGGCTCGGGACCGGGATGATTCTCTTCGAGCCAGGTGCGAACCTCGTCGCGGAACTGCTCCTCCGATGGCGAAAGCGTCAGGTCCATCGACTGGGCAGCATATATAGAGGCACCTGGCCGGGCAGCCAGGTGCCTCTGCTGAGCTCAGGCCGCGGCTATTCCTTGCCGCAGACCTTAAGGCCGTATTCCCGCGCGAGCTTGTTCGGCTTGGCAAACGGGTCCGACTTGGAGGCGAAGAGAGCTTCCGGGTCTTCTTCCGCTTCTTCGACGGCTTCGTCCAGCGAGTCGAGCATCGCCGAGATTTCGTCCTCGTCGCCGCTGGGGGCGCCCAGCGCGCGGATATCCTCGGCTTGGGAATCGATGCTGGGGACGAGCACCGTTTCGACGATTTCCCTGCCCTGCCCCTTGCTCGGTTCCTGGTTCTGGGGAATGTCGTTCTGTTCGGCGAACGATTCGAACCCTTCTTCGATTTCCTTGTTGCCCTGCTTGCAGATCGCGTCGGCCTTCGCGATGAACTGCTGCTTGGTCAGAGCAGTCTCGGTGCTGTCGTTGTCGCTGCTCCCGCACCCGACGACGAGCAGGGCACTGGCCAGGACAGCAGCAAAGGGCACGAAAAATCGCTTGCTCAAGAGGCTCCTCCGTTCGACTTGGACGAAGGCCTCAATCTATCCCCGTCTGAGGCGTCTGGCCGACTCAGACGCGTTCGATCAGCGTCCCCGTGCCGAGACCGCCGCCGCAGCACATGGTCACCAAGCCCATCTCCTTGTCGGAGCGCTCCATCTCGTGCAGCAGGGTGGTGATCAGGCGGGCGCCGGTCGAGCCGAGCGGGTGGCCGAGGGCGATCGCGCCGCCGTTGACGTTGACCCGGTCCATGTCCGGATCGAGCTCACGGCGCCAGGCGCCGACGACCGAGGCGAAGGCCTCGTTGATCTCGACCAGGTCGATGTCGTCCATCTTCATCCCGTTGCGCTCGAGCAGCTTTTCGGTCGCCGGGATCGGGCCGGTCAGCATGATCACCGGGTCGACGCCGACGGTCGTCTGGTCGTAGATCCGCGCCCGCGGCTTCAGGCCCAGGGCGTCGGCCTTCTCGCGCGCCATCAGCAGCACCCCGGCGGCGCCGTCGGAGACCTGGGAGGAGTTGCCGGCGGTGATCTTGCCGTCCTCCTTGAAGGCCGGCTTCAGCTTGGCGAGGCCCTCGAGCGTGGTCTCGCGCAGGCCCTGGTCGGCAACGTAGGTATCGCCGTTGACGCTGAAGGGGACAACCTCGCGCTCGAAGCGACCCTCCTCGGTTGCCTGGGCCGCGAGCTGCTGCGAGCGGACCCCGAGCTCGTCGAGCTCAGAGCGGGGAATCTCCCACTTGTCGGCGATCATCTCGGCCGAGAGGCCCTGCGGGATCAGGTCGTAGCGCTCCATCAACTCCGGCGAGAAGGGTGAGCCGTGCTCTTTCATCACCTCGTAGCCGTCGGCGAAGGAGATGTGCCCCATGTGCTCGACGCCGGAGCCGACCGCGACGTCGTGGACGCCGCTGGCGATCAACGCCGCGGCGAAGTTGACGGCCTGCTGGGCGGAGCCGCACTGGCGGTCGATCGTCGTCGCGGGCGTCTCGATCGGCAGGCCGGCCTCGAGCCAGGCGTTGCGGCCGATGTTGACCCCCTGCTCGCCGAACTGCTGCGCGCAGCCCGTGATCACGTCGCCGGTCTCGGTGGGATCGACTCCGGAGCGCTCGAAGAGCTCGCCGTAGACCTTGGCGAGGAGGTTCGAGGGATGGACGTCCTTGTAGTAGCCCTTCTCGGGGTGACCGCGCCCGATCGGCGTGCGGACCGCCTCGACGATGACGACCTCGCGGCCACCGAACTTGCCGTTTCCATTGCCTGACATCGAAGCCTCCGTTCGTCTCGTGCCCGCCGTCTTACGGTCGCGCCGTTCCACTCCAAGATAGCCGATTGACTGATCAGTCAATCGGGGCGTGTCCGAGGTTATGGGTCTCTATGGCACCAAAACCTCGGACACGCCCCCTTGCGGTGGCCGAAAGGCACCTGGCTGAAGGGACGTGATAGGAACCCGTCCTCAGATGAGCGGGGGAACTGGATACGAGGCGCCGGGGATAGCTGGCAGCGGAGCTATTGCCACCGGGCTTGCGGCTGTCTCCACGATGACCGGGGACACGATCCTGCTTGCCCGCAGCGAGGCTTCAGCCTGGCGGGCGGAGGAGAAAGTCGTCGCTGCGTGCGCGAAGATCGAGGGTGCCGAGCCCTCGCGGCTGCGCGTCACCACCGACCCCAAGGATCTGGCCGAGTGCGACATCGTCGTCGAGGCTGTTATCGAGGAGGTCGAGCCCAAGGGCGAGGTGCTGAGCGCCGTCGCCGCGGCCTGCCCGGATGCCGACCTCGCCACCACGACGTCGTCGCTGAGCATCGCCGAGATCGCCACCGCCGCCGGCATCGGCGGCCGCCTCTTCGGCCTGCACGTCTTCAACCCCGTGCCGCGAATGAAGCTGGTCGAGGTCTGCTTCCCCGACAGCGGCGACGCCACCCGCGAGAAGGCGCTCGCCTGGTGCGCGGCGATGGGCAAGACCGCGGTCGAGGTCCCCGACCAGGCCGGCTTCGTCGTCAACCGCCTTCTCTTCCCCTACCTCTTCGACGCGGTGCGGCTGATCGAGCGCACTGGCATGGAGGCCGGTGAGGTCGACTCCTGCATGAAGCTCGGCGCCGGTCACCCGATGGGCCCGCTGGCGCTGCTCGACTTCGTCGGCCTCGACGTTTCCGAAGCGATCGGCGACGCCCTCTACGCCGACTCCTCCGACCCGGCCCACAAGCCGCCGGGGCTGATGGTCCAGATGGCCGGCGAAGGCAAATTAGGCCGCAAGTCCGGCGCCGGCTTTTATAGCTACGACTAGCGCCGCCCGGCTCGGTCCCAAATTACGTCGGCGGGCGAGCAGCCCTGGCGACGGGCGGTCGCTTCGACCTCGTCCCAGGGAAGCTCGGCTTCGGGCAGATCGTCCCAACGGGCCAGGTCGAGTGCCTCGACAGCCCCTTTGAGCGCTGGTCCGAGGTGCTCCTCGGAGCGCAACAGCGCCCTTAGAACCTCCAGCTGCTTGTCGCTCAAGCGCACAACCCACATGCGATACCTCCAGGGTTAGGCGTAACGCGGGTTGCTCAGGAAACCTAGGCCGAGGGCCGGACGGAACTGCTGATCCGCACGGCCTCGACCCGGTTCTCGCGCACCGACTCGACCCGGATCGTGTAGCCGTTGGCGACGATCGAGTCGCCCCGCTTGGGCAACCGCCCGAGCTCGCCGAAGACGTAGCCGCCGATCGAGTTATAGGCGTCGCTGTCGACCGGCAGCTCGATCCCGCGGTCGGCGAGATCGCCGAGCGAGACATGGCCGCGCACGAACCATTCGCCGCCGGCGAGCTGGCGAAGCGCGGCGGCGCGGGGGTCGGTCTCGTCCTCGATCTCCCCCACCACCTCCTCGAGGATGTCCTCGACGGTGACGATCCCGACCGTGCGACCGTACTCGTCGACGACCACCGAGAGCGAAGTGCGCTGCACCTGGAGGTCATGAAGGAGGTCGTCGAGGGGGCGGGTCTCGGGAACGATCACCGCCTCGCGCACAACCGGCTCGATCCGCGCCTCCGGGCCGTCGCTCATATAGAGGCGGGCAAGGCTGTTGTTGTGGACAATCCCCTTGACGCGGTCGGGGTTGTCTTCCTCGATCACCACCAACCGCGTGTGGCCCGAGGTGACGCAGCGCCGCAGCGCCGTCTCCACGGTCTCGGAGGCGTCGACCGTGACCACCGCGGGGATCGGCGTCATCACCTCGCGCGCCTGCTGCTCGTGCAGATGGAAGACCCCGCCCAGCATCCCCGCCTCGCCGGGGTCGAGGGTCCCCCCCATGCGCGAGCTGTCGATGATCTGCTTCAGATCCTCGGCGGTGTGCTTTTCGTCGATGTTGGTGGGGTCGACGCCGAAGAGGCGGACGATCGCGTTGGAGATCGCGCTCAGCGCCTTGGTCGCCGGGGTGGTGGCGACCCGGAACCAGTTGAGCGGGCGGGAGACGCGGCGCGCGGTCCGCTCGGCCTGGTTGATCGCCAGCATCTTCGGCACCTGCTCGCCGATGCTGATGTGGATCGCGGTGACCAGGGTGAAGGCAATCGCCAGCGAGAGGGCAGCGGCGGCCCCGTGGGAGAGACCGCCGAAGACGGGCTCCAGCAGCTTCGCCAGCGAGGGCTCGCCGAGGAAGCCGATCCCAATCGAGGCCATCGTGATCCCGATCTGACAGGCGGAGAGCGATTCGTCGATCTCGTCCAGTTGCCGCACCACCGTGTCGGCGCCGCTCTCGCCTTCCTCGGCCAGCTGCTCGATCTTGCCGCGCCTGGTGCGGACGAGGGCGAACTCGGCCGCGACGAAAAAGCCGTTGACGGCGACCAGCACGAGCAGGAGGACGAGCAGGAGAGCGCTCATCGGCTAGGAGCCTGGAGTATTTGCCCGGTACTTCGGGGGAGGTCGTCTTCGGCCATGCGGCAATTGATGAATATAGCTTTCCCGCCCGCGGAACCGCGAGAGTGCCATATTGAGCCCCTGATGCGCATTGCCAGCCTCGTCCCATCCGCAACGGAGATGCTGTTCGCCCTCGGCCTCGGCGACAGCGTGGTCGCCGTCACCCACGAGTGCGATTACCCGTCTCAGGCGCCCTCACTCCCTCACCTGACCCGTACCGTGCTGGCCGAGGGCCTCAGCGCGCGGGAGATCGACACCGCCGTGAAGGCCACGGTCGGCGAAGGCCGGGCGCTGTATGAGCTCGACGAGGAGCGGCTCGCCGAGCTCGCCCCCGACCTGATCGTCACCCAGGCGATCTGCGACGTCTGCGCCGTCTCCTACGAGGACGTGCTCGAGGTTGCGGCACGCCTGCCGAGCCGGCCGCGCGTCCTGCAGCAGGACCCGAGCACGCTCGGCGAGATGCTCGAGGACGTGATCCGCCTCGGCGAGGCCACCGACCTCGAGTCGGAGGCCCACCGCATGCGGGGCGAACTGGAGGGCCGCCTGGCCAGCGTCCGCGCCGCCGTCTCCGGTGCCAGAGCACCCCGGGTGATCGCGCTCGAGTCGGCTCGACCCGCCCTTCGTCGGCGGCCACTGGATCCCGGAGATGATCTCGATCGCCGGCGGCGACGACGTCGCCGGGCCACCGGGGCTGAAGTCCCCCGAAGTCCAGTGGGGCGCCCTCTCCGGGCTCGGCCCCGACGTGGTGATCGCGATGCCCTGCGGCTGGCAGGTCGGCGAATCGCACGCGCAGGCGGTGGAGCACTGGGAGTGGATCGCCACACTGGGCGCCGGCCGGGTCTACGCGGTCGACGCGGCCGCGACGTTCTCCCGCCCGGGCCCACGCCTCGTCGACGGCGTCGAGCTGCTCGGTCACATCCTCCATCCCGACCTCGTCGACCCACCGGGCAACATCGGCTTCGCCGAAGTGCAGGCTCCGCGCTGACCCTACGCGACGGTTATCGCCGAAGCGATAGCGAAGAAGCCGATCGCGGCCATTGCCAACAGCTCCATCGGCGTGTGTCGCTCGCCGAGGTAGCCGCGCTCGCCGGCAAGGATGAACAGCGCGCAGAGAACCCCGCCGGCTAGGCCACCGAGATGGGCCCCGATGCTTATCCCCGGGACGCCGAAGCTGAAGGCAAGGTTGAGCAGGATGAGAATGCCGATCGTCGAGGCCAGTGCATCGACGCCACGCCCTTTGGCGATCACGAACGTGGCAGCGAGGACACCGAATACCGCCCCCGAGGCCCCGATGCTCAAGTTATCCGGCGATAGCAACAAGGCACCGAACGACCCGGCGAAGAGCGAGACCAGATAGACCGCGACGAAACGTGGCGTCCCGATCCCGGGCTCGAGAATCCGGCCGAGGAAGAAGAGCAGGATCATGTTGCCGGCGATGTGAAACAAGCCAGCGTGAAGGAACGCGCTGGTAACCAGCCGGTACCACTCCCCCGAGGCAACGGATGGGCCGAAGAGGCCGAATTCCGGGATCAGCGAAGACGTGATGGTGCCGAAGCCGCCGGAGCCGGTCGCGATCTCGGCGAAGAACGCGGCGACGTTGATCGCGATCAGGATGAAGGTGGCCGGAGCGCGGTTGAACGTCGAGGCTTCGCCGGCGCCCCGGGTCACCTTGGTCCGCTCCCGCGCGCACTCGGGGCAGCGCATGCCGACCGGGGTGGGCGTCATGCAATCGGGGCAGATCGGCCGCCCGCAGTTTGAGCAGGAGACCCGCGTCTCCCGGTTCGGATGTCGGTAACAGGTCTGCTCCATCGCGGACGAGGAGCCTACAATCGCCGCGCATGGAGCAAGCGAGCCCCGCACGGCTGTACGCGACGCTGGTCGGCGCGGGCCTCGTGATCTACGGGATCGTCGGCTTCTTCTACAACTCCTCGTTCGCATCCCCGGGCGATGCCCGTGACGCCCTCGGCCTGCTCTCGGTAAACGGCTGGGCGAACTCTTTCCACATCCTGACCGGCGCCCTCGGCCTGCTCATCGCCGGCTTCGCCTCGCGCCGCTACGCGCTCTGGCTCACCTCGACCTACGTCCTGATCGCGGTCGCGGGCTCCCTATAGGCCGACGCGCCCCGTGACCGAGCGCAGGCGACCCTTCGTCTGCTGGCGGCCGCGGCGGCGCATCTCGAGCAGAACCAGGGCGCCGGTGGCGATCCCGCCAGCGCCGACGGCCACCACGGGCCGCACCCAGTTGCGCGGGTCGCGCAGCGCCCGCAGCTCGCTCTCGGAGAGCTCCTCGGCCCAGTCGGAGAGCTCCTCGGCGGCAGCCTGGGTGACGGCGGAGAGCGTGTCCTCGAAGCGGCCGGAGAGCCGCTCCGGCGGCTCGATCGGGCGCAGCGCGTCGCCGAGCAGGCGCTCGACGTCCCAGGTGCTACCGGTCAGCTTTTCGCTCCCCTCACTCATCTCCCATCTCCTCCTGCAGCTGTTTGATCGCGCGATGGATCAGCACCTTGGTGGCGCCGTCGCTGCGCCCCAGCGCGCGTGCGATCTCGCGGTTGTCCATGCCGAGCGCGAAGCGCATGATCAGCGCGTCGCGGCGGTCGTCCGGCAGGTCGTCGAGCTTCGCGATCACCTGCCGCAGCTCCTCGCGCCCCTCGGCGATCGCCTCGGTCCCGTGGCGAGCCGGGATCGGATCGGCGTTCTCCAGCGGCGTCTGCGGCCGGCGCGAGCGATCGCGGTAGTAGTTGAGCGCCAGGTTGTGGGCGATGCGGATCAACCAGGGGCGCAGCGGCCGTCCGTCGGACTCGCGCCGCGCCCGGTCGAAGTGGCGGTAGGCCTGCAGGAAGGCCTGCTCGGTCAGGTCCTCGGCGTCGTGCTGGTTGCCGACCCGGTAGTAGGCGTAGGAGTAGACGTCCTTGAGGTGGTCGCGGTAGAGCTCTTCGAAGGCGCGGTCGAGCTCCGCCTTGGCGGCCGGGTCGAGGCTCGCCGGCTCGACGTTCTCCTTCGCACCGCTCACGGGCGAAGCCTAGATGGTGGGCTCGCGGGCGGCTCATGCAGCCTCCCGCCGCGAGCGCTCGACCCGGCGCAGGCCCGCGACCCATCCCTCGGCGTCGATCTCGCCGCGGATCAGCGCCGCCAGACCCCCCAATGCGTCCGCCGGACTGCCCGAGGCGGCGATCGCGGTGGCCAGCAGCGGC
Organism: uncultured Solirubrobacterales bacterium; assembly: GCA_963770315.1. Lineage (GTDB taxonomy): Bacteria > Actinomycetota > Thermoleophilia > Solirubrobacterales > 70-9 > VRUE01. Next base: position 299,921 of record CAVYPC010000002.1, on the reverse strand, counting down.
ACCGCGTCGAGGCCCTCCGACGCCTGGCCGATCAGCGCGGGTATCTCCGCGGCCGGCGTCCCCCGGCCGAGCAGCTCGCCGGCGCGCCGGTTGCGTCCCGCGGGGGCGAGCACGGTCGCGGTCAGGTCGCCGACCCCAGCCAGCCCCGAGAAGGTCTCCAGCTCGCCACCGCGCGAGATCGCGTAGGAGATGCACTCGCGCCAGACCTGGGCGGCGGCGATCCCCGCCGCGTTGAGGCCGAAGGGCTCGCTCGCCGCCGCGGCGAGGGCGGCGGCGTTCTTCGCGGCGCCGGCCATCTCGACCCCGGCGACGTCGTGCGAGCGCTCGCAGACGAGACCGGCGCGATCGAAGACCTCGCCGAGCTGATCGCGCAGGTCGGGGTCGCCCGAGCCGAGCACCAACGCCGCCGAGCCGGAGACCGCCTCGCGGGCGTGGGCCGGCCCGCCGAGGCAGGCGACCGCGCGGGCGCGGATCCTTTCGCCGACGTACTCCGCCGGCAGCTGACCCAGCGGCGCGATCAAGCCCTTGGTCAGCAGCAGCACCGAGGAGCGGTCGCTGACCCGGTCGGCGATCGCGCCGACGGCCTGCGGCAGCGAGCCCGAGGGAATCGCCAGGCAGACCAGGTCGAGCCCGGCCAGCTCGATCTCGGCGGCGGGGCGGACCAGCAACGAGCCGGGCAGCTCGACCCCCTCCAGATAGCGGCGGTTTTCGCCCGCCTCGGCCATCTCGGCCGCCTGCTCGGCGGTGCGGGCGCCGAGCTGCACCTCGAGCCCACCGCGGGCCAGCAGCACGGCGACCGCGGTGCCCCAGCTGCCGGCGCCGATCACGGCGGCGCGGCGCATCGGCGGCAGGCCGCCCATCTCTTCCCACTGCAGGAGGACGTTGGGCCAGATCCGCGCCGTCACCGACTCGGCCAGCGGCGGCGAGGGCTCCTCGACCCGCGGGAAGGTCATCGCCTTCCCCAGCCGCACCCGAACCTGCCGGGGGCGAATGCGCCAGCCGCGGCGCACGTGCTCGCTGCCGAAGACGGCGGTCGGGACGACCGGAGCGCCGGTCTGCAGGGCCAGCCGGCCAACCCCCCGCTTCGGCGTTCCCAGGGTGCCGCGCCGGATCCGCGTCCCCTCGGGGAAGATGCAGACGGTGCCGCCGCGCTCCACGGCGAGGCGGGCGGTCTCCATCGCCAGCTCGTCGGATTCGCCCCGGCGGATCGGGAAGGCGCCGAGGCGCGAGAGCAGCCAGCCCTGCCAGCGACGCTCGAACAGCTCTACCTTGGCGACGTAGTGCATCGGCCGCCGCCAGGGCAGCGCGGCGCCGATCGCAAACGGGTCGAGGAAGCTGCGGTGGTTGGCGGCGACGATCAGGCCGCCGTTGACCCGCCCGTACTCGCGCCCGGTGCGGCCGAGGCGGAAGTAGGTGAGGAAGAACGGCGTCATGAACACCCTCGCCAGCAGGTAGAGGGGCCAGTTGACGCCGTGGGCGCGGGTGAAGTCGTGGTAGCGCCGTAGGCGTTCTTCGGTCATTACACAGCGCTACACGGGGGTGCCCGGGGAGTTACCGGCCGGCGGGTCCTGTCGCGGCAACCCGCCGGAGGTGACTACCAGGCGGACTCGATGAGCTGCTCTAGGTCATCTCGAGAAGGCGGTTCCGGCGTGAACGCCAGCTCCGGGCGCACGAGCATGGACTCGAGAGCTTGGTCGAGCTTGCTTCGGTCGGTGCCTAGAGCCCCGAGGCCGGCGGGATTCCCGCCCAGCTCGAGGATGCGGGGTTCGATGCTCTCGGGGGCGGTGCCGAGCGCCTCGGACAGGTCGGAGAGCTGGTCGGGGGCCCTGGGGACCATGAAGGACATTGCTCTGGGCAGGATTGCGGCATTGGTCTCGGCGTGTGGGCTGCCGCAGACGCGGACCAGGGTCTGGCAGATCACGTGGTGCAGGCCGAACATGGCGGAGTCGATCGCGTAAGCGCAGAGCAGCGAGCCCTGGGCGAGCGCGGCACGGTTGCGCTCCGCCGGCGCTTCGTCGAGCGAGCCGGCAAGCAGCTTGGCGCCGCGCAGCGCGGTCATCCGCGAGACCGGGTTGGCGAAGGGCGTGTAGAGCGAGTCGGCGCCGTGGGCGAGGCCGTTCATCGCGCTGGCGCGGAGCGCCCCCTCCGGTTGGCTGGTCATCGCCTCCGGGTCGGCGATCGCCAGCTCGGGACGCACCATGGCCCGGACGCGCGCCTCGGCGCCCGCGGGCAGACGGTGGATCCCGGTCATCTCCGCCCCGGAGAGCGTCGTCGGGATCGCGGCCACCTGGGCGCCGCTGACCGCGGCGACCGCCTTCGCGGTGTCGATCGTGCGGCCGCCGCCGAGGGCGACCAGTCGCGGAGCCCGGGCTCGATCGAGCAGCTCGGCGGCGGCCTCCGGCACCTGTCCGGCGGGGACCGCGTGGACGGCTCTCGCGGCCGCCTCGAGCTCGGGCGCGCCGGGGAGGGCGCGGGGAGTGGTCAGCAGCTCAAACTCGTCGAAACCGTGCTCGCGGAGGAGCTGCGGCGCCTGGGCGATGCCGTCGCGGCGGAACACCACCACCCGCCCGGCGTCCCTCCAGACGAAGCTTCCGTTCACTCCGTCCTGGCCACGCGGGGGTTGACGACCGGGCGCAGCTGTGGCTCGACCTCGGCCCGCAGATGCTCGTAGTCGGGCGGCAGCGAGAGCTTCTCGCCGAGGTGCTCGAGCGGCTCGTCGACGGTGAAGCCCGGCCCCAGCGTCGCGATCTCGAAGAGGACGCCGCTCGGCTCGCGGAAGTAGATCGAGCGGAAGTAGAAGCGGTCGATGACCGGCGTCGGCTGCGCTCCTGCCGAGATCGCCTTCTCCCGCCACGCCTCGTGCCCGGAGATCGTCGAGGCCCAGGCGACGTGGTGAACGCTGCCGGCGCCTTGCAGCGAGCGCTCCCGCGGCGGATCGTCGTAGAGGTAGAGGCCGCCGCGCTTCTCGCCCCGCGCCTCCCAACCCCCAGCCGCGGGCTCGAACTCGAGCGCCTCGAGCAGGCGGGCGCTGGCGTCGGGGGAGCCGCTGTAGGCGCGCACCGCGTGGAAGCCCTGCAGCGCCAGCTCGCCGGGCACCTCCGGGTGGTCGGCGATCAGTGGCTGGTCGCCGACCGTTGCGACGAGCAGCTCGTGGTCGAGCCCCTCGGGATCGGAGAAGCGCAGGCTCTCCCCCGCTCGCTCGGACTCGATGCCCCGGGCGCCGAGCCGCTCGGACCAGAAGTCGAGCGACCGCGGCGAGCCGACGCGCCAGAGGATCCGGTGCACGTCGCCGCTGCCGGCCCGTCCCACCGGCACGCCGGGGAACTCGAAGAAGGTCAGGTCGGAGCCGGCGCTGCCGTTCTCGTCGGCGAAGAAGAGGTGGTAGACGGTCGGGTTGTCCTGGTTGACCGTTTTCTTGACCAGGCGCAGGCCCAGCACCCCGGCGTAGAAGTCGACGTTCTCCTGCGCGTCGGCGGTTATCGCGGTGATGTGGTGGATGCCCTCCAGCTTCACGGCAGTCACGTATAGCATCCCCAGTGATGAGCCGCGCAAGGCGACGCACTGTCAAAGCCCTGGTGGTGCTCGGATCCGTGCTCGCCTTCCTCAGCGTCTTCGCGATCTGGACCGAGCGGCAGGCGCTCAACACCGACGACTGGGTCGGCACCAGCGGCCGTCTGATCCAGAACGAAAAGGTCCGCGCCGCGGTCGGCGAATACCTGATCGACCAGCTCTACGAAAACGTCAACGTGGAAAAAGAACTCGAAGGCATCCTGCCCGGCGAAACCAAGCAGCTCGCCGGGCCGGTGTCCGGTGGGCTGCGGCAGGTGGCGGGCAGCGGCGCCGAACAGGTGCTGAAGAGCTCGACCGCGGAAGGCCTCTGGAAGGACGCCAACCGGGCCGCTCACGAACAGCTCCTCGCGGTGCTGGAAAACAAGAAAGAAGCGGTCTCCACCGCGGAAGGCAACGTCACCCTCAACCTCGGCAGCCTCGTCACCAACTTGGCGAGCCAGGTCGGGATCGGCGCGCAGCTCGCCGAAAAGCTTCCGCCCGACGCGGGTCAGATCACGATCCTGCGCTCCGACCAGCTGAAGACGGCGCAGGACATCGCCGTGGGCATCAAGGGTTTGGCGCTGGTTCTCTCGCTGCTCACCCTGCTCGCCTTCGGCCTAGCGATCTACCTCTCGCGCGAGGGGCGCTGGGTGACCGTGCTGTTCTGCGGCGTCGGGCTGGTCGCGGCCGGCTTCGCCGTGATCGTCTTCCGCGAGATAGCGGGCGGGATCGTGGTCGACCAGTTGGTCACCGACGAAAGCGTCAAGCCGGCCGCGGAAGCGACCTGGTCGATCGGCACCTCGCTGATGACCAGCATCGCGACGACGGTGATCGTCTTCGGCGTCCTCCTCGGGATCGCCGGCTGGCTCGGCTCCCCGACCGGCTCGGCCCGCTCCAGCCGTCGCTTCATGGCGCCCGCCCTGCGCGACTACGTCCCCTACGTGTACGCGGGGCTGGCGATCGTCGTCTGCCTCTACTTCCTCTCTGCCTCGGTCCAGAACCTGCGCTCCTTCCTGACCACGCTGGTGATCGCCGGCTTCGCCGCCTTCGGCATCCACGAGCTGCGACGCCAGTCCGAAGAGGAATTCCCCGATGCCCAGTTCAGCGACTTCTTCGGCGGTGCCAGGGACCGGGTCGCCGGCGCGGTCAAGAGCGCCAACATCGGCGAGCGGGCCTCGAAGCTGCGACTGCCGGAGATGCGCAAACCGAGCGGCGGTGGAGACGACGCGCCCGCGGCGACTCCGGGGCCCGCCGCGGAAGGCGAGGACAGTCGCCTGCAGAGCCTCGAGCGCCTGGCCGAGCTGCACCGGAAGGGCGTCCTCACCGACGAGGAGCTCGCTGCCGAGAAGGCCCGCGTCCTCGGCAGCGGCGGCGCCTGAGAAGAGAGCCCGCCCCCGGACTTGAACCGGGAACCCCTTCCTTACAAGGGAAGCGCTCTGCCAATTGAGCTAGGCGGGCGTCTAACCGAATATAGAGGGGGATATCGACGGCGTGGGAACGGACACAGTCACTTTCAGGTACCTGGAGCCCGGCGAGGGAAGGGTCCTCAGCGAGGCGATTCGCGCCGCATACGGCGACACCTATGACCTTCGCTGGGTCTACGACGTCGCCGAGGTCGAAGCTCGCCTGCAAGCCGGCACCTACGTCTCCTGGGTCGCCGAGTCGGCCGCCGGGGAGCTCCTCTGCCATGAGGGGATGAGCTTGGCCGCGGCGGGCGACGCGATCGGCCACTCGGGCCAGGCGGTGACGATGCCTTCCGCCCGCGGCCAGCATCTCTTCACCCGCACCAAGCGCCACCTGATGGACTGGGCGACGGAGCGCGGCCTGGCGGGCATGTACAGCGAGGCGACCGCAGCGCACCCCTACAGCCAGCGCGCCAACCTGGAGCTGGGGGCTCACGAGACGGGATTCCTGCTCGGCTGGATCCCCGCCTCCGTCTCCAACGACGCGGCAGCCGAGCAGCGCCCCCGCCGCCAATCGGCGGCGCTCTTCTACACGAAGCTGAACGACGGCCACGAGCGCGCCGTCTACGCGCCGCAGCGCCACCACGAGATCATCGGGCAGACGCTGGAGCTGTGCGAGCTGCGTGGAACCCTCGCCAATCCCCCAGCCGGAACGACGGTCCGGGAGCGAACCGGCCTGCACGTGGAGATCGACGAGGACCACAACCTGGCCCTCCTGACGGCCCATGAACCGGGCGCGGACCTAGAGGCCGTGGTAACCGCCGAGCGCCACCACCTGTTCCATACCAAGTGCCTGGACGCGATCTACCTCGATCTTCCCTTGGAGAACCCAGCCACGGCCCTGCTGGCGGACCACCTGGAGCGCCTGGGCGTCTCCTACGCGGGCGTCTTCCCCAACAACCGAACCGACGGCGACGTCCTCCGCATGCAATCCCTGCACCATGCCCGAATCAGCTCCGACGACATCTCCGTGGCTTCGGACCACGGCCGCGAGCTGCTCGACTACGTGCTGAGCGATCTTCGCCGGACCTCGGCTACCGTGCCGTAGATGGCAGCTGACGGCAAGCCCCAGAGTGGGCCGATTGCGGTTTACGGCGCAACCGGATTTACCGGCGGGCTGATCTCCCGCGAGCTCGCGCGGCTTGGGGCTGACTTCCTGGTCGCCGGGCGGGATGCGAGGAAGCTGGGGGCGCTTTCGGAGGAGCTTGGGGGCATTCCCTTCGCCGCTGTTCCGGTTGACGATCCGGCCGGGCTGCGGAAGATGCTCGAGCCCTGCTCGGTCGTGCTGGGCTGTGCTGGGCCGTTCACGCTGCATGGGGAGCCGGTTGTGGCTGCCGCCGCCGAGACCGGGACGCACTACCTGGACACCACCGGCGAGCAGGGGTTCATGCGGATGGTCTTCGATCGATATGGGGATCGGGCGGCTGAGACGGGGGCTGCCCTGGTCCCCGGGATGGGCTTCGACTACCTGCCGGGCGACCTGATTGCGGCGCTCACCGCCGAGGGGATGGGGCCGCTAGAGGAGATCGTCGTCGCCTACTGCGTGCACGGCTTCGCGCCCACCCATGGCACGGCCCTCTCGGGGCTGGAGATCATGCGCGGCGGCGACGTGGTGTGGTCCGATGGGGATTGGCGGCCGGCGCCGCGCAGCGCCGACGGTGGTAGCTGGCGCTTTCCGGAGCCGATCGGGGAGCAGCGGATGCTGCGCTATCCCGCCGGCGAGCAGGTCACGGTGCCGCGGCACGTCGAGACCAAGCAGGTCCGGACGCTGCTCAACGGGATGGTGGTTCCGCCGCGGCTGATGCCGCTTGCCGTCATCTCCTCCCCCCTGCTCGGCCTGGCGATGCGCACTCCGTTGCGCCGGGGGATGGGCGCGGCGATCCGCCGCCTGCCGGCCGCTCCGAGCGAGCGGAGTCGCAAGGCAGCGCGGTTCACGATCGACTGCGAAGCAAGGGGCAGGTCCGGCGTGCGCCGCGGCACGGTCCGTGGCAGCGACGTGTACGGCCTCACCGCGGCCAGCCTCGCGCACGGCGCGCTGCTCTGCGCCGACCCCGCCTACGACCGCAGCGGAGCGCTTGCGCCCGCGCAAGCCTTCGACCCCGCTTCCTTCCTCGACGCCCTCGACCTCGACGTCGAGGTCGGACCTCCGAGCCCATCCGGGTAGGGGTGGAGCGTCTTGTACTTTTTTTGCGGATGCATCAGCGGACAGCTACCCGCTGTCTTCAAAAAAAGTTAAGCGAAACCCCTGCCCGGATGGGCCCTACGCCGGAACCTCACGCGAGTCGAGGTGAGCAGCCACCTTGCGCTTGACGCGCTGCAGGGCGTTGTCAACGGTCTTGGTGTCGCACTCGAGGCGCTCCGCGGTCGCCTCGTAGGAGTGGCCGTCGAGGTAGAGGGAGAGGACGCGGCTCTCGAGGTCCGAGAGGACGCCCGAGGTACCCGAGAGGCAGGTGACGAGGCTCTCCAGCTCTTCGGTGGCGATCACCTGGTTGACCGGGTCGGCGACGCTCGGGCCAGGCAGGATCTCGTCGAGGGTCGTGTCGGAGTCGCCCGCCGCGGCCGGCGTCTGGCTGAAGGAGACGTACTGGTTGAGCGGGGTGTGCTTGTTGCGGGTCGCCGTCTTCACGGCGGTGATGATCTGACGGGTGATGCAGAGCTCGGCGAAGCTGCGGAAGCTCGACTCGCGGTCGCTGCGGTAGTCGCGAATCGCCTTGTAGAGACCGAGCAGGCCTTCCTGGATCAGGTCGTCGCTCTCACCGCCGAGCAGGAAGTAGGACGAGGCCTTGAGACGGACGAAGCCGCGGTAGCGGCGGACGATCGAGTCATAGGCATCGGTCCTCCCCTCCTTGGCCAGGGCGACCAGATAATGGTCATCAAGCTCAAGTTGAGGGTTAGAACTGGGACGGGTGGAGCCGTTGAAATGCCCGCTGGGGAGTCGCAATTCCTGCGTAGGCGAGGAAAGAGCCACAGATCCTTCTCCTTTGAGATGAAGGGTCGTGGCGCCGGTACCTCCCCTGGTGGCGCCCTTTATTGACCGGGGAAACTCAGACTCAAGCTGAGGTTCACCCTTATTGGCGGCGTAGTCTTACCGCCCAGCAGAGTTCTGTCAACCCCAAATTGCGAGAAATTGCAACTGCCGTTGCAGTTACCGCCAGAGGTCTAGCGCTGGCGGACGGCCTCGAAGAGCAGTGCCGCGGCCGCGGCCGAGACGTTCAGCGACTCGACCTCGCCTCCCTGGGGAAGGGAAACCAGGCCGTCGCAGGCGGAGGCGACACGCGGCCGGATGCCCTTCCCCTCGCCGCCGAGGACGAGGACCGTCGGACCGTCGAGGTCGACATCCCAGGGGGCTTGGCTCGCGCCGGCATCGGCACCCCAGACCCAGAAGCCGGCAGCCTTCGCCTCGGCTAGCCAGTCGGTGAGGTTGCGCACGCGGGCGACCGCGAGGTGCTCGACCGCCCCCGCCGCCGCCTTGCAGGCGACTGCGGTCACCTCGGCCGAGCGGCGATCCGGAATGACCACGCCAGCGGCGCCGGCGAACTCGGCCGAGCGACAGACGGCGCCGAGATTGCGCGGGTCCTGAACCTGGTCGAGCGCCATCAGCAGCGCCCCCTCGCGTCTCAGCAAAGCGTTGGGATCGGCATAGGGATATGGATCGACCTCGGCCACGACACCCTGGTGGTCGGGCGAGCCGCAGAGATGCTCCAGCTCCTCGGCAGAGCTCTCCGGCGCCCGCCAGACACGGCGTACGCGACGCCTCCCACGCTCAGCCTCCTCGACCGGGCGGCGACCGTAGATGATCTGACTTGCGGCGGACTCGGTCATGACCTGGGCACGAGCTTGGCACCGTCAGCCGAATCCCGAACCTCCCAGCCCAGCGCGGCCAACTCGCCCCGGAGCCGATCCGCACGCTCGAAATCCTTAGCCGCCCGCGCCTCCTCCCGCTCCAAGAGCAACTTCTCCGCCTCAGCATCGGCGACGCCCTCAGCTTCCGCCAGCGACCCGAGCCCAACAAGCTCCAACATCTCGTGCACCGCCTCCGCAGCCCCCGGCACCTCCGATCGGTTGGCTTCCCCGACCAGCTCGAACACCTCAGCCATCGCCCGAGGCGTATTGAAGTCATCAGCCAACGCATCGCGGAAGGCGATGAGTCGGGACCTGGGGGAGGTCTCGCCGGAGCCTCCATGCTGTTGCTCCGGCGAGACCTCCCCCAGGTCCCCTCCACGGTCTTCCCCGAGCGGATGCTCGCGGAAGAAGTTCCTAAGTCGCTCGACCTGTGCGACGGCCTGCTCCATCTGCTCAGCCCCGAAAGCCAACGGCTGCCTGTAATGCCCGGAGACGAGGTACGCGACGACCCCCTCGCGCCCATAGCGGTCGAGCGCCTCGGAGAGCTGGAAGATGTTGCCCTCCGACTTCGACATCTTCTCGGCACCGGTCTCGATCATCCCGTTGTGCATCCAGAGGCGGGCGAAGGGACGGCCGGCGCCCTCGGACTGCGCGATCTCGTTCTCGTGATGGGGGAAGACGAGGTCGGAGCCGCCGCCGTGGATCGCGAAGGACGGGCCCAGCTCGGCCTCGGCCATCGCCGAGCACTCGATGTGCCAGCCCGGCCGCCCCGGCCCCCAGGGGGAGTCCCAGCTCGTGTCCTCGCCCTCCTTGTGCGCCTTCCAGAGGGCGAAGTCAAGCGCGTCCTCCTTGAGCGAGGCCGAGCCGGTCTCCTCGCCCTGATCCATGTCCTCGGCGCGCCGGTTGGAGAGCTTGCCGTAGCCGTCGAAGCTGCGCACACGGAAGTAGACGTCGCCGCCGGACTCATAGGCGTGCCCGGACTCCACCAGGTCGCCGATCAGGGCGACGATCGCGCCGATCGTCTCGGTAGCCAGCGGCTCGGCATCGGGCCGCCCGAGCCCGAGCCGATCGGTGTCCTCGAAGTAGGCCCGGCTCATCCGCGCCGCGAGCTCAGCCGAAAGCTCCCCCGCCTCACGCGCCGCGTCGTAAATCTTGTCGTTGATGTCGGTGACGTTGACGACGAGACGAGCGCGGTAGCCCTCCGACCTCAAAAAACGGGCCAGAAGCGAGAAGACAACGAACGGGCGCGCGTTGCCGATGTGGATCCGGCTGTAGACCGTCGGCCCACAGGCGTATATCCCCACCTCGGCACCAGCATCCAAAGCGCGCAGCTCTCCGCTAAGCGTGTCCCGTATTCGAACCTCCCTCACGGCCGTGATGGTATGGGGGAGATCGACTGATCGGCCTGGACGTAGGGGCTCCCGCCCCTGACGCCTAGAACGTGCGGTAACCGGCGCCCGAAGGCGACTCGTTGCGCGACCAGGCGGGGGCGGTCTCGTCCGCCGCCGCAAGCACCTCGCGCCTAGCCCGCTTGGCGCTCGCCTTGATCTCGTCCTCGGCGGCACGGCGAAGGCGCTCCTCGCGCTGTTCGGCCTGGCCGCGAATCCGCTCCGACTCGGCCTTGAGCTGCTCCTCCGCTCGCCCTCGAGCCTTCTCCTCGGCTTCTCCCTCGACCTTCTCGACCAGCTTGCGCACCCGCTCGTCGGCCTCGCGGCGCACGTCGACGGTGCCCTGCATGACCCGCTCCTCGATCTCCGACTCAAGCCGGACCGCGAGCTGGTGAGCCTCCTCGGCACGCGCCTCGGCCTCGGCGGCGCGCTGCTCGGCGGCGGCGACACGCCGGTCGGACTCCGCCTGCGCCTTTTCGAGCACCTCGCGGGTTCGCTTCGACGCCTCCTCTTCGGTGTGCTTGACCGCCCGCGCCAGCGCCTGATCGGCCTGTGCTTTGGTTGCGGTCATCTGGCTGGCGAGCGCCTCGCGGTCGGCCTCAGCGTGCTTCTGGGCCCGTTCGAAAGCCTTCTCGGCCCTGTCCCGGCCCTCCTCGGCGCGCACGACGCGCAACTCGACCGCCCGGCGCTTTTCGCGCTCAGCGGCGACTCGGTCGCGGCCTTCCCCGCCGATCTTGCCCAGCGCTACCTTTGCCCGCTGCTTGATCTCGGCGTTGCGCCGATCGGCTCGGGCAACACGCTCCTCGCTCTGCCGAACCCACTCCAGCGCCTGGCCGGCGACGCCCTGGATCTCTCCAGTCGCCTCCTTCAAAGCATTCAACTTGACGGCGGGCTCACCCATCCATCGCAACCTACTACCCACTCCGGAAGCGATGCCAGCGGCATCGAGCTCAAAACCCCGCAATTAGCGCGGAGGACTAGATGGTTGATTCCACGACCGCGTGCGACTGGGGGCGTGCGTGGCCAAGCAGATCAAGGACACAGGGTGCGGCCTTTGCTGGTTGCAAAGGCAAACCCGAGGACGCAGAGATGCGCAGTGCCACGCGCGTCATCCAGGCGTGCGGGGTCGTGGAATCAACCATCTAGGCCGACTTCTCGGCCTCGCGCGCCTGCAGCTCGCGCTTGAGGATCTTGCCGGTGGCGTTGCGCGGCAGCTCCGCCATGAACTCGACTTCGCGCGGTGCCTTGTAGCCGGCGAGGTGCGCCTTGACGTGGGACTTCAGCTCTTCCTCGGAGACCTCTGCCTCCTCGGCGACGACGACGAAGGCCTTCAGCCGCTGCCCGTACTCGTCGTCCTCGACCCCGATCACCGCCACCTCGACCACGGCCTCGTGGTCGGCGAGCAGATCCTCGACCTCGCGCGGGAAGACGTTCTCGCCGCCGGACACGATCATCTCGTCGTCGCGGCCATCGATGAAGAGGCGCCCAGCGGAATCGAGGTGGCCGACATCGCCGCTGCAGAGCAGCCCGTCGATCGCCTCTTTGCCGCCGCCACCCGTATAGCCCTCGAAGGACATCTCGTTGCCGACGAAGATCCGGCCCACCTCGCCACGCGGCACCTCGCTCCCCTGCTCGTCGTAGAGCCGCACCACAGTGCCCCGCGGCGGGCGCCCCGCCGTGCCCGGCGCCAGCCGCAGGTCCCGCGGGGTGGCGACGGTCGCGTAGGCGACCTCGGTCGAGCCGTAGAGGTTGTAGATGGTGTCGCCGAAGCGGTCCATCCACTCGACCGCCAGCTCGCCCGGCAGCGCCGACCCCGAGAGCGAGGTGATCCGCAACGAGGACAGGTCATAGGAAGCAAGCGTCTCCTCGGGGAGTTGCAGGATGCGCTGGAGCATCACCGGCACCACCGCCAGCACCTGGGCACGGTGCTGTTGGACGGCGCGCAGCGTCTCCTCGGGATCGAAGCGGCGGCGCAAGACGAGCGTCGAAGCGGTCGGCAGGCTCATGACGAAGTGGAAGAAGCCCCACGAGTGAAAGAGCGGCGCCGCGATCATCATCGTCTCGCGGCTGCGGTAGGGGATCTTGTCGATCAGGGCCGCCAGCGCGAACAGCCCGTCGGGGCTGGAGCGCTGCGCGCCCTTCGGCGTCCCGGTCGTCCCCGAGGTGAGGATCACGAAGCGGGGTTTGTCGGGGGGTGGCTTCAGGTTCGAGTCCTCGGCGGATGCGATCAACGAGTCGAGCGTCGGCGCGTCGGTCTCCCCCTCGCTCCAACCGACCACCCGCTGGACGCCCTCGTCGACCCCGTCGAGCAGCCCGGCGAACTCCTCGTCGTAGACGAGCGCCTTCGGACCCTCACGACGGGTCACCTCGACCAGCTGCGGCCCGGCGAACATCGTGTTGAGGTAGAGCGCGCTGGCGCCGAGCTTGGCCGCGGCCAACGTCGCCTCGATGAAGCCGCGGTGGTTGCGGCACATGATCCCGACCCCATCGCCGTAGCCGATCCCCATCCGCTCGAAGGCGTGGGCGAGCGCGTTGGAGCGGCGATGAAGCTGCTCGAAGGTGAGCGAGCCGCGCTCGTCGATCAGCGCCGTCTCGTGCGGGTAGTGGATCGCCGCGACGGTGATCCCGAGGGCCGGCGAGGCACCCCAGCGGACGAAGGCGGAGACGACCTGCACGGCCTTGTCGGGGCGATGCAGGCCGGCGATACCGGACTCGTGCAGCACCTTCACCTCGAAAGCTTTGTCCGAGGCGGCCTGGCGCACGCCCGCTGCGATTGAGCCGAGTTTTCCCATCGAGCCGCGAAGCCTATTCGCTCTCAACCGAGGCGACCGCTATGCAGGCGATTCCCTCGCCGCGGCCGACCCAGCCCATTCCCTCGTTGGTGGTCGCCTTGACGCTGACCCGGGCAGAGGTCACCTCGGCGAGAGTGCGCTCCATCTCCGCCCGGTAGGGCGCCAGCCGCGGCTGCTCGCAGACGAGGGTCGCGTCGATGTTGACGATCCGGCCACCGATCGTGCCGACCACGGTGCTCAGCATGTCGATCGAGTCGGCGTCGCGCCAGCGCTCCTCGTCGTCGGGAAAGAGGGTGCCGATGTCGCCTCCGCCGGCGGCGCCGAGCAGGGCGTCGATCACCGCGTGGGCGAGCACGTCGGCATCGGAGTGGCCGCTCAGCCCGCGCTCGTGCTCGATCTCGACCCCGCCCAGGATCAGGGGCCGGCCCGCGGCGAAGCGGTGGCTGTCGTAGCCGATTCCGACGCTCATGCGATCAGCGATTCTCGCCTACCCGCGCGGGAAGGGGCTCCAAACGGCGGCGCCGTCCCTCGAAGACACAGATATCCCCGACGCCGAGGTCGCCGAGGAGCTCCAGCGCCCGCTCGTAGCCGAAGCCGACCTGCTCGGGCAGATGGGCGTCGGAGGAGAGCGCGAAGGAAGCGCCGGCCTCGACGCACATCTCGGCGAAGCCCCGCGACGGATACAGCTCGCCGACTGGCTTGCGCAGCCCGGCGGTTGAGACCTCGACCGCGATCCCACTCGCCGCGATCGCCTCCACCGCCGGCTCGTAGAAGTGGCGGGGGTCGCGCTCGGGCAGCGGCCGGGCGCGACCCCATACCTTGACCAGGTCGGGATGGGCGAGGATGTCGAAGAGGCCCGAGCTGGCGCACTCGGCGAGCGCCTCGAAGTAGTGGCGCCAGACCTCGTCGGCGTCCCCCTGCCCCTCCCAGACGTCCCAGCCCTCGTGGTCGACCGCCGCCTCGCCGACGAAGTGGACCGAGCCCACCACATAGTCGAAGTCGCGCGCGTCGAGCAGGTTCGCGGTGCGGTCCTCGGCGCCCGGCACGAAGTCGCACTCGACCCCGAGCTTGAGGCCGGCGCCGCGCACGAACTCGCAGTAGGCGTCGAGATCGTCGCGCGCCTGTTCCTCCCAGAAGGGGTGGCGCCAGAGGTCGAGCGCCTGGCTGAAGCGGTAGACATGCTCGGATACCCCCAGCTCCTCGACCCCGGCCGCGGCCGCCGCCTGCCGGTAGCGCTCGACGTTCTCCGCCGTGAAGTACCGCTCGGGCGGCGTATCGGGCTCGTCGGGACGAAGGTGGAGGTGGTAGTCGGTCAGCACAGTCCACAAGTTATGGCCTGGAGGACGTGCCGGGATTGGAGGGCGCGACGAGCGCCTGGCTGCCGGTATCCCTCGGTAGGGTCGGCGCATGGTCCATCTGCGGATCGTCGTCCCATCCGATCGCGCCGAGAAGGTCCTCGGCCTGCTCGAAGCGACGCCGTCGGCCTGCAACCTCATCCACCTCGCCGGCGCCGCCCGCCAGCCGAGCGGCGACGTCGTCCTCTGCGACATAGCCCGCGAGGACGCCAGCGTGCTGATCGAGGACCTGAAAGAGCTCGGAGTGGCCCGGGACGGATCGATCTCGCTCGAGCAGATCGACTCGCAGATTTCCGCCGCGGCCGACGAGGCCGAGCGGGCCGCCCGCGGCGCACCCTCGGACGCCGTCGTCTGGGAGGAGGTCGAGGCCCGCACGTCCGAGAACACCGAGCTGGGCGGCAACTTCCTCATCTTCATGGTCCTGGCCTGCCTGATCGCCTCGGTCGGGATCTACCTCGGCTCGCCGATCCTGATCGTCGGCGCGATGGTCGTCGGGCCGGAGTTCGGGCCGCTGGCCGGCTTCTGCGTGGCGATCGTCGAGCGCCGGCCAAAGGTCGCCCTGCGCTCGCTGACGGCGCTGGGAATCGGCTTCCCCTGCGGGATCACCGCGGCGTTCCTCTTCACTCTGATCTCGCAGGCGACCGGGATGCTCGACGCCGACTTCAGCAGCTCCATGCATCCCCTCACCCAGTTCATCTCCAAGCCGGACGACTTCTCCTTCATCGTCGCCTGCTTCGCCGGGGCGGCCGGCATGCTCTCGCTCACCTCGGCCAAGTCCGGGGCGCTGATCGGCGTGCTGATCTCGGTGACGACGATCCCTGCCGCCGCGAACATCGGCGTTGCGGTTGCCGTCTCCGATTGGTCCGAATGGCGAGGGGCGATGGCCCAGCTCGCGGTCAACCTGACCGCGATCGTGCTGGCCGGCGTGACGACCCTCCACATCCAGCGCCGCCTCTACGAGCGGAGGCGAAAGCGCCATCTCGCCGACGGCGCCAGGGCGGCCGCCGGCCTGCCGGCCGATCCACGGCGGGAGCCTTCGCCGCGATGATCCACCAGCTCGCCCTGATGCTCGGCGCGCTCGTCCTCGGCACCGCCGTCGCCGTTGCGCTCGGTGCGGTCAGCTTCGGCGTGGCGCTCGGGGTCGGCCAGGTCTGCTTCGCCGCGGCGCTCGTCTTCGTCCTACTGCGCTGAGCGCTCGCCGAGGAGCAGCTCGGCGAGCTTCAGGTCGGCCGGCGTCGTCACCTTGAGGTTCTCCGCTGGGGCTGGATGGATCAGCACCTTCCCCCCGGCCGCCTCGATCAGCATCGCCTCGTCGGTCGCCGCCTCGACCCCGGCGGGATCCGCTTCCAGAGTGCGCCGCAGCGCCTCGGTCCGGAACACCTGAGGCGTCTGCGCCGCCCAAAGGCGCCCACGATCCACCGTCCCCCCCACGACGATTGAAGGGTTTTCCCCACTCTCGTGTGGAGAATCCTTCATCGGGCCGTCGGCGGCGCGCTTGATCGTGTCGGTCACGGGACCTGCGGCTATGGCGCCGTCCGCCTCAGCGTCGGCGATCAGGGTCGCAACCACGCCCTCGACCAGCTCCGGGGTCACCAGCGGTCGCGCGGCGTCGTGGATCGCGACCAGCTCGGTCTCCACCGCCTCGAGGGCGTTGGCAACCGATTGCGAGCGGGTGGCCCCGCCGTCGACCACGCCGGGGTCGTCCCCCCCCAGCCCGTGGATATGGCCCGGCGGGCAGGCGACGACGATCGAGCGCACGCTCTCCGCCGCCCGCATGGCCGCGATCGACCACTCGACCATCGGCCGGCCGGCCAGCGGCACGAAGGCCTTCGGACCGCCGGCTCCGAGCCTCTCCCCGGAACCGGCAGCCGCGATGACCGCGGTGACGGACGCTGCGGCGCTGCTAGACGGTTGCGGCGAAGCGCTCCTCCAGCAGCCCGTCGAGGTATTCCTCCGCGCCTTCCTCGTCCTTGTCGAGCGCGTACATGAACTCCGAGGCGAGGATCTTCTTCGCCCGCGTGTACATCTGCTTCTCGCCGGTCGAGAGGCCCTTCTCCATCTCGCGCAGCGCCAGGTTGCGAACGACCTCGGCCAGCTCGAAGACGTCGCCGGTCTTGATCTTCTCGCGGTTGTACTTGAAGCGCCGGTTCCAGTTCTTCGGCATCTCCGACACGTCATCGGTGAGGACGCTTGTGACCTTCTTGATTTCGACCTCGTCGATGACCCGGCGCAGCCCCGCCCTGCCAGCGTTCTCGCATGGGACCATCACGGTGAGTTCGTTGTGGAGGATCTTGATCGTGAGGTATTCGCGCTCCTCCCCCATCAGCTCCCGCGTTTCTTTCTTCATCACCAGGCCAGCGCCGTGATGCGGATAGACGACCTTGTCGCCCTCCTCGAAGTCGCAGACGTACTCGACTTCCTCGACGCTTACCTCGGTGGCCTCCTCTAGCTCGGGAATCGCTTGCTCCTTTCGATTTGCGACGGCCTCCATAGCCGTCAACTCTGTAAGTACCGGTCGACCAGGTCGACCTCCTGGAGCCTCCGCAGGCCCTCGCGGATGTCCTTGGCCCGCGTCGGGCCGACTCCGTCGACGGCCTCCAGCGCCTCGTCGGAGGCCGCCAGGACCTCCTCCAAGCCGCCGAGCTCCTGGATGATCTTCTGGACTACAAGCTTGGGGATGCGGGGAATGCGGCCCATCACCCGATAGCCGCGGGGAGCGACCGGGAAGTCGAGGGTGTTGAGCTTGCGGTCGTAGCCGAGCAGCTCGGCGAGGCGACCGAAATCGAGCACGTCCTCGTGCGGCATCCGCGCCAGCGACTGCAGCACGGTATTGAGGTTCCCCTCGGAGTCTTCGACGCTGTAGTCGCGGATCAGCGCCGACTTGTCGATCGCGACGCCGACCATCGTCTCCTCCAGCTGCATCTCGATCAAGCGGCCCTCGGTCCCCAGCTCGACGATGTAGCGCTCGACCTCGACCGCCATCCGCGTCGTCAGCTCGGCGCGCTGGAGGACGGTGAGCGCGTCGTAGAGGACGCCGCCGCCCTCGAACTCGAGCACGGTGAGCCGGTTCGAGACCTGTTCGAGCCGCTCGCGGTACTTCTCCAGCGTCGCCAGGCCCTGGTTCGCCTTGGCCAGCACCGCCGGGATCTCCTGCAGGATGTACTTCGTCCCCTCGACGTAGAGGGAGACGACGTCGCGGCGCTGGGAGATCGCGACGACCAGGGCGTCGGTCTGTTTGGAGACGCGCTCGGCGGTGCGGTGGCGGGTTCCCGTCTCCGAGGAGAGGATGGTCGGGTCCGGCATCAGCTGGACGTTGGCCCAGACGATCTTGGTCGCCTCGGGGTTGAGGACGATCGCCCCGTCCATCTTCGCCACCTGGTAGAGCATCGCCGGGGTGTAGTCGATGTCGAGCCGGATCCCGCCGGAAAGCATGTGGGAGATGTCGCCGGGATCGCCGACGACGATCAGCCCCCCGGTGCTGGCGTGGACGATATTGTCGAGCCCCTCGCGCAGAGCACCGCCGGGGGCGACGACGTCCAGGGCCCTCAGCAGCCGGGGATCCTGTCGTTCCGCTAACTCGTGAAGCTCATCCCCGGGCGGCAAAGACATCCAGTCTAGGATGGCAAATTCCGCTCTGGAATGCGGTCTGGCTAATCTTGACTGGAAAGGTCGAGAAGGACGTTGTCAAGGTAATCGGTCACGCAAGGCCATCCCTTATAGATGGAAATGACGGTGATGGCGGTGCGGAGTGGGCGCTGGACGGCCGGAATCGCGCACGAATGCCCAGGTAAGGATCGCCCCGACTGCGCAGAGGCCAACCAGGACCCAGGTCGAGCCGGCGACGGCGTCCGCGAACGAGCCGTCGTCGCCGAGCAGGGCGCGGAAGACGGCGCCGGTCACCGCGAGCCCGACCGTGCCCGCCATCACCCGGACCATCGCCAGCACGCCGGAGGCGATGCCGACCTTCTCAGCCGGCATCGCCGCCATCGCGGCGGTCGACATCGGCGCGTAGACGAGGCCCAGGGCCACCCCGAAGGGCAGGTATCCGGCCAGCAGCAGGCCGTAGGGACTGTCGGCCCCGAGCCGGGTCAGCGCCAGCAGCCCCAGCGTGCCGAGAACCATCCCGACGGTCATCAACAGGCGGGCCCCGAAGCGTGCGATCAGCCGTCCCGAGAAGGGCGAGACGAAGATCATCGGGACGGTGACCGGGAGGATCATCAGGCCGCTCAGAACCGCCGAGTGGCCGCGCACGTCCTGCAGGTACTGGGATTGGAAGAACATCACCGACCAGTAGGCGCCGACCAGGGCGAAGGCCGCGGCGCTGGCGCCAAAGTAGGGGCCGTTGCGAAAGAGGGAGAAGTCGACGATCGGCTCGGCGACGCGGTGCTCGATCCGCCAGAAGCCGTAGAGGCAGATCAGGCCGAGCACCGCCAGGGCGACGGTGAGCCCCGTTCCCCAGTCTCGCGCTTGGACCAACGCCAGCACCGCGGCCGTGAGGCCGACGCCGAGCGCCAGCAACCCGGGCAGGTCGATCCGCCTGCCCGACCCGGGGTCGCGGGACTCCGGCGCGGCGAGCGCCGTGATCGCGATCCCGACGGCCGCGATCGGCAGGTTGATCCAGAAGATCAGCCGCCAGTCGACGTCGACCAGGGCGCCGCCGGCGAGCGGGCCGATCCCCAGCGCCACGGCCGAGATCCCCGCCCAGATGCCGAGCGCGCGGGCCTGCTGGTCGGCCGGGAACACGTTGCAGACGATCGCCAGGGAGAGCGGCAGCATCGGCGCCGCTCCAACCCCCTGCAGGACCCTGCCGGCGATCAGCGCCATTTCGTCGTTCGCCGCGCCGGAGAGGATCGAACCGAGGGCGAAGACGCACATGCCGGCGAGGAAGAGGCGCTTGCGGCCGAACATGTCGCCCAGCCTTCCGGCGGTGACGACGAGTGCCGTGATCGCGAGCAGATAGGCGTTCATCACCCATTGCAGCCCGGCCGGCGTCGCGCCGACGTCGTGGCGAATGCTGGGGAGCGCCAGAGCGACGACGGTCGAGTCGAGCATCAGGAGGAAGAGGCCGGCGCAGGTGCCGACGAGGGTCCACCAGGGGCGGGTCATGCGGGAAGGCTATGCAGTGGCCAGGTCGCGCTCGGGGTCTATCCCCCAGCGCTCGCCCACGGCAGCTAGCTTGTCGTCCAGCCCCCAGCGGTCGGGGCGCTCCTCGCCCTCGTGTCCGGGATTGGCGCCCTTCAACGCCATGCAGCCGGCGTTGTCGCCGACCGCGCGGATCGCGGCGACGTCCTCCTCGCTCAGCCTCTGCTCCGCCGGCATTTTCGCCAGCTCGACCCGCTTGGCCTCGATCGGACAGGCCTCCTCGCCGGCCTCCTGGATCAGGGTCGGAACAACGCACTCGACCGCCGGGTGGGCGAGGTTCCACTGGCAGGCGAGCTGGATCGGCGTCAACCTGGCTCGTTCGGCGACCGGCAGGACCTTCTCCAGCTTCTCCAGGCCGGCCTCGATCCAGCCGTCGGGGCGAAACGCCCGGTGGTCGCCCTGGGCCAGCTCCATCCCAGGCTTCAGGTCGCCCCAGAAGAGGCCGCCGTAGTCGACCACGCGCGTGATCACCTTCACCTCGTGGCGGGCCGCCGCCTGCAGGCAGAGCTCACCGGGCCAGGGCTCGAACGGGTTGAGGATGATCATCGCCCAATCGATCCGCTCGCCGAAGCGCTCGATACAGGAGATCAGGTCGAGCGTGAAGCCGTTGGCCGGCCCCGGCGCGACGCCGATCTGCGCGGTCAGCCCCGCCTCGCGCAATGCCTCCATCCCATCCCAGACCGCCTCGCTCGAGTAGCCGATCCGGTCTGGGTTGTGCAGCAGCAGCAGGTCGAAGCGCTCGGCACCAAGGCGCTCGAGGCTGCGCTCGGCCGCCATCCGCAGGTAGCCGGCGTACTCGCCGGCGCCGCGCAAGCGCGGATCGGTGAAACGAGGAAACCCCCGCGGCCCATCCCGCTCCCCCTCGTAGAAGTCGTGCCCAACCGCACCGACCAGCGAAAAGTCGTCCCGCGGCATCCCGGCCAGCGCCCGGCCGAGAATCCGGTCGGCCTCGCCCTGCCCGTAGGTGTCAGCGGTGAGAACGGTGTCGATACCGCCGCCGGGACGCAGCAACGCCTCCAGTCGGGACTCCTCGATCGTCTCGCCGTAGCGGATGAACCTCCCCCCGCTCCAAGTGCCTATGGCAGTGCGACCGGGCTCACGCATGTCCTGAACCATAAGGCGCTTCTCGCGCCGGGCCGCTCAGCTCTCGTCGTCGACGGCGGGCGGGTCGTCCGGCTGCGGCTCGTCGTCCTTCTTCGCGCCGACGCCGACCTTCTCTGGCTCGGGAGTGGCCTTCTTCAGCGGCTTCTTCGGCGCGATGATGGTCAGCTTCAGCGGTTTGTCCTCCTCGTCGCCGGAGGCGTCGCGCTCGACCATCACGGTCGAGCCGGGGACCATCGGCCCCTGGCGCAGCACCTCGTCGGCGAGCGGGTCCTCGATGTAGCGCTGGATCGCGCGGCGCAGCGGCCTGGCGCCCATCGAGGGATCCCAGCCTTTGTCAACCAGCAGATCCTTCGACTCGTCGCTCAGCTCCAGCTGCAGCTCGTGCTCGGCGACCTGGACGCGGACCCGGTTGATCATCAGGTCGACGATCTCCTTGACCTCTTCCTTGGCGAGCTTGTGGAAGACGATCACCTCGTCGATCCGGTTGAGGAACTCGGGCCGGAAGACTTTTTTCAGGTCGCTCATGATGCGGTTCTTCATGTCGCCGTAGGACATGCCGGTCTCGTCGGCGACGGTGAAGCCGATCGAGGTGTTCTTGGCGATCTCCGAGGCGCCGATGTTCGAGGTCATGATCACGATCGCGTTGCGGAAGTCGACCGTGCGCCCCTGGGCATCGGTGAGCCGCCCGTCCTCGAGGATCTGCAGCAGGATGTTGAAGACGTCGGGATGGGCCTTCTCGATCTCGTCGAGCAGCAGCACGCTGTAGGGCTTGCGGCGCACGGCCTCGGTCAGCTGGCCGCCCTCGTCGTAGCCGATGTAGCCGGGGGGGGAGCCGACCAGGCGGCTGACCGCGTGCTTCTCCATGTACTCGGACATGTCGATCCGCACCAGCGCCTCCTCGTCGCCGAAGAGGAACTCGGCGAGGGTGCGCGCCAGCTCGGTCTTGCCGACCCCGCTGGGGCCGAGGAAGATGAACGAGCCCGACGGGCGCTTCGGGTCCTTGATCCCGGCGCGCGAGCGACGGATCGCCTTGGAGACAGCGGTGATCGCGACTTTCTGGCCGATCACCCGCTTGTGCAGCTCCTCCTCCATGCGGATCAGTTTCTTGGTCTCAGCCTCGGTCAGTTTGAAGACCGGGATCCCGGTCCACATCGAGACGATGTCGGCGATCTCCTCTTCGCCGACGTCGGGGCGCTCGGCGGAGTCGCCCTCCGACCACTCGTCTTCGAGCTGGCGCTTGCGCGTCGTCAGCTGGCGCTCGGTGTCGCGCAGGTTGGCCGCTTTCTCGAACTCCTGGGCCTCGATCGCCGACTCCTTTTCGCGCCGCGTCTTTTCCACTTCCTCCTCGAGGTCGCGGTAAACCGGCGGCGCGCTCATCGACTTGATCCGCATCCGCGAGGCCGCCTCGTCGATCAGGTCGATCGCCTTGTCGGGCAGGAAACGGTCGGAGATGTAGCGGTCGGCAAGTTCGGCGGCGGCCTTCAGCGCGTCGTCGGTGATGTTGACGCGGTGGTGCTGCTCGTAGCGCTCGCGCAGACCCTCGAGGATCTTGACCGTGTCCTCGACCGAGGGCTGATCGACCCTGATCTGGGCGAAGCGACGCTCCAGCGCTGAGTCGCGCTCGAGGTATTTGCGGTACTCGTCGAGCGTCGTCGCGCCGATCGTCTGCAGCTCGCCGCGCGCCAGCGCCGGCTTCAGGATCGAGGCGGCGTCGATCGCGCCCTCCGCGGCACCGGCGCCGACGAGGTTGTGGAGCTCGTCGATGAAGAGGATGATGTCGCCGCGCTGGGTGATCTCCTTCATCACCTTCTTGAGGCGCTCCTCGAACTCACCGCGGTACTTCGAGCCGGCGACCAGCGCCGCCAGATCGAGCGTGTAGATCTGCTTGTTGCGCAGCAGCTCCGGCACCTCGCCGTTGTTGATCCGTGCGGCCAGGCCCTCGACCACGGCCGTCTTGCCGACGCCGGGCTCGCCCAGCAGGACCGGGTTGTTCTTGGTGCGGCGCGAGAGGATCTGCATGATCCGCTCGATCTCGGTCTCGCGACCGATCACTGGGTCGAGCTTGCCCTCCTCGGCGAGCTTGGTCAGGTTGCGGCCGAACTGGTCGAGCAGTTTCGAGGACTTTTTGCCGGCGCCCTCGCCCTGGCCCCCTCCGCCGCCGCCCTGGCGGCGGCCGCCGGGACCGGACAGCATGCGGATCACCTCGTTGCGGATCTTGTCGGAGTCGGCGTCGAAGTCGAGCAGGATGCGAGCCGCGACGCCCTCGTTCTCGCGCACCAGCCCGAGCAGGATGTGCTCGGTGCCGATGTAGTTGTGGCCGAGCGAGAGCGCCTCGCGCAGCGCCAGCTCGAGCACCTTCTTGGCCCGCGGCGTGAATGGAATCTGGCCGGAGGTGACCTCCTCGCCGGAACCGACGATCCGCACGACCTGCGAGCGCACGCGCTCGGTCGTGATGTCGAGAGACTCGAGGACGCGGGCAGCCAGGCCCTCCTCCTCGCGCAGCAGCCCGAGCAGGATGTGCTCGGTGCCGATGTAGTTGTGTTTCAGCGTGCGAGCCTCTTCCTGCGCCAGAACCACAACCTGACGAGCTCGCTCAGTGAATCTCTCGAACAAAGGCTTCCTCTCTTCGACCCCTACAGGTCAAACGCGATTTGCGGTCGGAAGTACCGGAGGCGCCCTTCGTCTATCGGGAGGCGCCCATGTGTCCTTTAAACGATACCGAGAGTGCCCACCCGGCCCTGGGACCCCGATTGCCGCTCATAGCGGGTTTTTCGGCCCCATTTCGGGGCTTCAGGAGCGCATCGCCGGGAAAAGCACGATCTCGCGCAGGCTGCGGGCTCCCGTCAGCATCATCGCAAGCCGGTCAATACCAAGGCCAACACCGCCGGTCGGTGGCATCCCGTACTCGAGCGCCTCGACGAATGCCTCGTCGTAGGGCTGCGCCTCCTCGTCGCCCCGCTCGAGCTCGGCCGCCTGTTGCTCGAACCGGCGCCTCTGCTCATCCGGGTCGTTGAGCTCGCTGAAGGAGTTGGCGATCTCGATCCCGCCGACGAAGGCCTCCCAGCGCTCGACCAAGCCCGGCTCGGAGCGGTGGGCCTTGGCGAAAGGCGAGAGCTCGACCGGGTAGTCGACGATGAAAGTCGGCTGGATCAACTCGGGCTCGACCGACCTGGAGAGCAGGCCGTCGACCAGCTTGCCCCAGCCCTCCGCCGGGTCCGGCTCGCCCCCCATCGCCGCGGCCAGCGCCTCGCGGGTGGGGTGCTCGGCGATGTCGATGCCGGTTCGCTCGCGCACCGCCTCGCGCAAGGTCAGCCGCTTCCAGGGAGGCGCGAAATCGATCTCGACGCCATCTCGCTCGACCACGGTCGTTCCCAGGACCCGCTCGGCCACCTCGGCAACCAGCAGCTCGAGGTCGTGCGCGGTCTTCTCGTAGTCGCCGTAGGCCTCGTACCACTCGAGCATCGTGAACTCGGGATTGTGCTTGTGCGAGACGCCCTCGTTGCGGAAGTCCTTGCCGAGCTCGTAGACCTTGTCGATGCCGCCGACGACGAGCCGCTTCAGATAGAGCTCGGTCGCGATCCGCAGGTAGAAGTCGCGGTCGAGGGCGTTGTGGTGAGTGACGAACGGGCGGGCCAGGGCGCCGCCGTAGAGCGGCTGCAACACCGGCGTCTCGACCTCGACAAAGCCATGCTCGTCGAGCCAGCGACGAATCTCGGCGATCGCGCGAGCGCGGATCGCGAAGGCGCGGCGGCTCTCCTCGTTGGCGAGCAGGTCGAGCTCGCGTTGGCGGTAGCGGGTCTCGACGTCCTCGAGGCCGTGGAACTTGCCGGGCGGCGGCCGCAGGCTCTTGGCCAGGAGGCGCCAGTGGTCGACCGCCAGCGAGAGCTCGCCGCCGCGTCGCGTCGCCAGGGCGGTGCCCTCGACGCCGACGAAGTCGCCGAGGTCGAGATCGACCAGCAGCTCGAACGCCTCCGCGCCGAGCTTCTCGGCCGTGGCGTGGAGCTGAATCTGCCCGCTGCCGTCGCGCAGGTCGAGGAACGCCGCCTTGCCGTGCCCACGACGAGCGACGATCCGCCCCGCGACCCGGTGGCGCGAATCGGTTTCCACGCCCGCGGCCAGGCCCTCGTGGGCAGCCCTCACCTCGCCGATCTCCTCGCGTTCGTCGAAGGAATGAGGAAACGGGTCAATGCCCGCGCCTCTGAGGCGATCCAACTTCTCCCGCCGGTCGCGGAGGACGTCTGAGAGCTGCTGCTCCTCTGGCTCGCTCATCGCTGCGAGCCTATTGGACCGCTATGCGCTCTCGATCTTGGTGATTTTGAGTTTCTTCTTCGGCCCGCGGGGCACCTCGACGGTGACCACGTCGTTGCGTTTGTGGCCGAGCAGCGCTTTGCCGATCGGCGACTCGTTCGAGAGTTTGTGCTCGAGCGGGTTGGCCTCGGTCGAGCCGACGATCTGGAATTTCTCCGAGTCGCCGGTCTTCTGGTCTTTGACGTGGACGACCGAGCCGAAGCTGACCTCGTCGGTGTCGACGTCCTTCTCGTCGATCACGGTGGCGCGGCGCAGCCGCTCTTCGAGCTGGGCGATCCGCCCCTCGACCAGCGCCTGCTCGTTCTTGGCGTCGTCGTACTCGGCGTTCTCCGAGATGTCGCCGAACTCGCGGGCTTCCTTGATGCGCTCCGCGACCTCGCGCCGCTTGGCGGTCGACAGGTACTCGATTTCCTCCTTGAGCTTCTCGAGCCCTTCGGGGGTGATAACGGCTTGACGAGTCACTTTGCGCTGACCTCGCTTACTGGCTAGGAGTTTGGAGTTTGGCTCTGAGACCAAAAAACGCCCGGGTGCGACGGCTTTCGCCACGCCACACCTGGGCCCGAAGTCGCGGGATTATAGCGAGGGCGCCAGCCGGGCACTCAGGGGAATTTGGGCGGCGATCAGCTGCCTGGCCCGGGGCAGGTCGGCGCTGCGCTGCAGCTCCTCCGCCACCTCGGCCGGAACGCCCAGCGCCTCGACGTACCAGGGGTAGAACTTGCGCAGGTAACGGGCCGCCCGCTCGGTCCCCAGGTGCTCCTCGGCGCGGTCGACCGTCCAGAGCAGCTCGGCGACCACCTCTTCGCGCGAGGGCGGCTCGGTGCGGCGCCCGGTCAGCTCCTCGAACAGCCACGGGTTGCCGAGCGAGCCGCGGGCCAGCATCACCGCGGCGGCGCCGGACTCGCGGTAGGCATTGCGCACCGAATCGGCGTCGTCGAGGCCGCCGGAGACGATCACGGGCACCTCGATCCGCTCGGCCAGCTGGCGGGTGAGCGCGTAGTCGGGGGTGCCCCTGTGCTTGGTCGTGGCTGCGCGCGGGTGGAAGCCGATCGCCGCCGCACCGCCCTCCTCGGCGAGGCGGACGGCGAGCTCGAAGCCGGAGCGGTCGCCCGGGCGAAGGCCCGAGCGCAGCTTCACCGTGACCGGCAACCCGCTGCCCTCGATCGCGCCGGCGAGCAGCGCCAGCGCCAGCTCGGGATCGGCGAGCAGCTCGACCCCGGCGCCGGTCTTGCGGACCTTGCGGACGGGGCAGCCCATGTTGATGTCGATCAGGTCGGCGCCGGCCTCGGCGGCGACCGCGGCGCCGGAGCGCATCACCTCGGGGTCGTGGCCGAAGAGCTGCACCGAGACCGGGTGCTCGTCGGGGTGGATCCGCATCAGCTCGCGCAGCGTGCGCTCGTTGCGGTAGTGCAGCCCGAAGCTGGAGATCATCTCCGAGACGGCGAGCCCCGCTCCGTGCCGCTTCGCCTGCAGGCGAACGAACCAGTTGCCGATCCCCGCCAGCGGCGCCAGCAGGACGCGATTGGCGATCTGCACTCCGCCGATCTCGAAGGGATCGGTGAGGGGCGCTTGGGCTTTAGGCGTTTCGCTCATAGATGAGACGCAGACCCTTCAGGGTAAGCATCTCATCGACCTCGTCCATCGTCTCGGTGAAGGGGACGATGGACGACGCAAGGCCACCCGTCGCGAGCAGGTTGACCTCGCCCAGTTCATCCTCGATCCGACGAACGACGCCGTCGATCAGACCGGCGAAGCCGAAGACCACGCCCGACTGGATCGCGGCCCGGCTGGAGCGGCCGATCGCCGTCTCGGGCTCCTCGAGGTCGATGCGGCCGATGCGAGCGGCGCGTTCGACTAGCGCGGTCAGCGAAATCTCCAGCCCCGGCGCGATCGCCCCGCCGAGGTATTCGCCCGCCTCGGAGACCGCGTCGAAGTTGATCCCGGTGCCGAAGTCCACCACCACGCAGGCGGTCTTGAAGCGCTCGTAGGCGGCGACCGCGTTGACGAGACGATCGGCGCCGACCTCGAGCGGGTTGTCGATCCGGATCGGCATCCCGGTCTTCACCCCCGGCCCTATCGCCAGGCAGGCGGCGCTCATATAGCGCTCGGTGAGCTGTTCGTACTGGGTGCCCAGCGGCGGCACCACCGACGAGACGCAGGCGGCATCGAGATCGTCGAGGCCGATCCCGCTGAGCGCGAGCATGCCGGCGATCCGCTCGGCGAGCTCGTCACCGGTCGCGCCGGCGCGAGTCTGGAAGCGCCAGTGCTCGACCAATCGCTCGCCATCGAAAGCGCCGAGGTGGGTCTGGGTATTGCCGACGTCTACCGCAAGCAGCACGGCGCGAGTCTATGATGGCTCGCCATGGAGGCGCGTCTCTACGTGATCCCGGCATCGCACCCGAGCATCGCCGCGGAGCTGATGCTCGACCATAAGGGGATCGCCTACAAGCGCACCGATTTGATGCCGGTGATCTCCAAGGGCGCGCTGCGAGCGCTCGGCTTCCCTCGCAACACGGTGCCGGCGATCAAGATCGACGGTCAGCGCGTGCAGGGATCGAGGGAGATCGCCCGCGAGTTCGAGCGCCTGCGTCCGGAGCCGCCATTGTTCCCCGCCGACCCGGAGAAGCGGGCGGCGGTGGAGGAGGCGGAGCGCTTCGGTGACGAGGAGCTGCAGCACCCGATCCGCCAGCTGCTCTGGTGGTCGATCAAGAAGGACAAGGCACCGTTGCGCAGCTACTCGGAGGGCGCGAAGCTGGGGATCCCGATCGACCTGGCGATGATGACCGCGGCGCCGATCGTCGCACTCTCGGCTCGCTTCAACGGAGCTGACGACGAGAACGTCCGCCGCGACCTCTCCGCCCTGCCGGGCCTCCTGGACCGGGTCGACGCCTGGATCGGCGCCGGCGTGCTGAACGGCGAGCAGCTCAACGTCGCCGATTTCCAGATTGCCCCGAGCCTCGGGCTGGCGATGACGATGGATGATCTCCGACCAGCGATCGAGGGGCGCCCGGCGGGCGAGCTGGCCAAGCGCGTCGTCCCGAACTACCCCGGCAAGACCCCGCCGATCCTGCCGCCCGCCTGGCTGCAGCCGCTGCGCTCAGAGACCGCGTCGGCTTCTTAGAGCGGGCCCACCCGCAGGGCACGCTGCCCGGACCCAAGCCCGGCGAGTGCATCGCTCAAGCGCAAGCCGCCGGGGAGAGCAAGGTCCGGATCGAGCTCCAAGAGGGGAGCCAGTACGAAGCGGCGGCTGGTTACCTCTGGGTGGGGGAGCGTTAGGCGATCGGTCTGCATCTCCAGGTCGCCGAGCAGGAGCAGGTCGACGTCGAGCGGGCGGGGGCTGTGGCGGGGGGCGTCGAGGGCGCGGCCGCGCTCGGCCTCGATCTCCTTGCAGAGATCGAGCAGCGCCTTGGGCTCCAGGGCGGTGCGGATGCGGATCGCGGCGTTGAGGAAGTCGGGCTGATCGAGAACCTCGCCGACCGGCTCGGTCTCATAGCCGGAGGAGACCGCCTCCACCTCCACCCCGCGCTCGCCCAGCATCTCGATCGCCGCCCGCAGATGGGCGGCGCGGTCGCCGACGTTGGAGCCCAGCCCCAGGTAGCCGATCCGCACCGGCACGCTCAGGACTCCTCGCCGTTCTCCTCGTCTTCGGCCTCGCCGCGCTCCTGCGTCACCTCTACGCCGACCTCCTGCATCGCCAGCGGCAGCGGTGGCTCGGGCTTGGAGGCCCGCACCCTGACCGACTCGCAGCCGTAGCGCTCGATCAGCCGCTGGCCCACCACCTGGGCGAGCCGCTCGAGGGTCCGGTAGCTGCGCTCGGTCGCGGCCAGGACGACGATGTCGCAGACCTCGCTGTAGTCGACGGTGTCCTCGATCCGGTCGGTGAGGACGGCGTCGCAATCGGGAACTTCGAAGGAGATGTCGAACTCGAGCCGCTGGCCTATCTCCTGCTCGGCGTCGCTGACGCCGTGATGGGTGTAGATCGAGATCCCGCGCAGCTCGACCTCGACCCGCGACTCGATCCCGTTGCCGTTGGGCTCGTCCATGAACGGAAAACCTAGCCGAGGATCGCGCTCGCGACCTTCATCGCCTCGGCCGTCTCGGCGACGTCGTGCACGCGCAGCACGTCCGCCCCCTCGACTGCGGCGAGCAGGGCGGAGGCGATCGTGCCGCCGAGCCGATCCCCCACCGCGGAGCCGTCGACCTTGCCGATGAAGCTCTTGCGCGAGGTGCCGATGACCAGCGGCCGCCCCAGCTCGCGCAGCTCGCCGAGCCGGCGCAGCAGCTCCAGGTTGTGGTCGAGGGTCTTGCCGAAGCCGATCCCCGGGTCGAGCCAGATCCGCTCCTCGACGACCCCCGCGTCGACGGCCGTCTCCAGCCTCGCGGCGAGGAACGCCTTGACATCGTCCACGACGTCGTCGTAGACCGGGTTCTCCTGCATAGTGCGCGGGTCCCCCTGCATGTGCATCAGCACCAGCACTGCGTCGCGCTCGGCGCAGGCGGCGCCAATCTCGGGGTCGTGGCGCAGGGCACTCACATCGTTGACGATCGAAGCCCCGGCGTCGAGAGCCGCCTGAGCGACCGTGGCCTTCGAGGTGTCGATCGAGACGGTCGCCGTCCCCGCCAGCGCCGCAACCACCGGCCCAACCCGGGCCAGCTCCTCCGCGGAGGAAACTTCTTCTGCACCGGGCCGCGTCGATTCCCCACCGACGTCGAGGATCTCCGCCCCCTGCTCAACCAGCCGGCGGCCATGAGCTACCGCAGCTTCCGCATCAAGGAAGAGCCCCCCGTCCGAAAACGAATCGGGGGTGACGTTGACGACCCCCATCAGCTTGGGATTCATGCGGGGAGTATCACCCGCGCCCTCATCGGCCCGGGCGAGAGACACCCCGTGTCCCTCAGCTCGCGTCGCCGCCGGCGAACCCGGGCCGTGGACGCGGCGCTGGCCGGGCTCCCTCGCGCTGTGCCTTTTCCGGCTCGGGCGCCGGCTCGACCGGCTGCGAGGGCTCCTCGTCGTCGGCGAAAATCTCGTCCTCGGGCTTGCCGTCGAGCAGCGCCACGAACTGCTCGGCGTCGATCGTCTCCCGGTCCAGCAGGATCCCCGAGATCCGCTCGAGCTCGGAGCGCTTCTCACCGAGAAGATCCTTGGCGGTCTGGTGCGCGGCCTCGACGATGCGGCGGATCTCGTCGTCGATCTCGCGGGCGATCTCGTCGGAGTAATCGGGTTCGGTGCTGAATTCGCGGCCGAGGAAGGGCTGGCCGCGATCGTGGCCGAAGACGCGCGGGCCGAGCCGCTCGGACATGCCGAAGCGCATCACCATCTGCTTCGCCGTCTCGGTCACCTTTTCGAGGTCGTTGGAGGCGCCGGTGGTGATCTCGCCGAAGACGATCTCCTCGGCGGCGCGCCCGCCCAGCGTCATCGCCATCGTGTCGGTCAGCTCGGCGCGGCTGGTGAGGAACTTGTCCTCGGTCGGCAGGCTGATCGTGTAGCCGAGCGCCTGGCCGCGACTGATGATCGAAATCTTGTGAACCGGGTCGCAGTTGGGCAGCAGGTGGCCGACGATCGCGTGGCCGAGCTCGTGGTAGGCGGTGATCAGGCGCTCCTTCTCGCTCATCACCCGGGTCTTCTTCTCGGGGCCGGCGATCACCCGCATGATCCCCTCCTCGAGCTCCTTCATCGAAATCTCGCGACTGCCGGTGCGGGCGGTGAGCAGCGCCGCCTCGTTGATCAGGTTGGCGAGGTCGGCGCCGGTGAAGCCGGGGGTCTGGCCGGCGAGCGCGTCGAGGTCGATTGCCTTGGCCAGCGGCTTGCCGCGGGTGTGAACCTCGAGGATCTTCTTGCGGCCCTTGCGGTCGGGCCGGTCGACGACGACCTGCCGATCGAAGCGGCCCGGCCGCAGCAGCGCCGGGTCGAGGATGTCGGGGCGGTTGGTGGCGGCGATCAGGATGATGTTGTCTTTCATCTCGAAGCCGTCCATCTCGACCAGGAGCTGGTTCAGCGTCTGCTCGCGCTCGTCGTGGCCGCCGCCCATACCGGCGCCGCGGTGGCGGCCGACGGCGTCGATCTCGTCCATGAAGATGATGCAGGGCGAGTTCTGTTTGGCCTGCTCGAAGAGGTCGCGGACGCGGCTGGCACCGACCCCGACGAACATCTCGACGAAGTCCGAGCCGGAGATCGAGAAGAAGGGGACGCCGGCCTCACCGGCGACGGCGCGGGCGAGCAGCGTCTTGCCGGTGCCGGGCGGGCCGTAGAGCAGGACGCCCTTGGGAATGCGGGCGCCGAGCGCCTGGAATTTCTTCGGGTTCTCGAGGAATTCCTTGATCTCCTGCAGCTCCTGAACCGCCTCGTCGACCCCGGCAACGTCGCGGAAGGTGATTTTCGGCGCGTCGACCGACATCCGCTTCGCTTTCGATTTGCCGAAGTTCATCACCCGCGAGCCGCCGCCCTGCATCTGGTTCATCAGGAAGATCCAGAAGCCGAAGAAGAGGACGAAGGGCAGGATGTAGGTGAGCAGCGAGAGCAGGCTGGAGCCGCCGGTGCCGTGGACGGTGGTCTTGACGTTGTTCTGCTCGAGCTCGTCGAGCAGGCTCTGCTCGGTGTTGGGCGGGTAGCCGGTCGAGAAGCTGTCGCCGTTTTCGCCCTTTTCCTTGACGTCGAGCGAGTTGTCCTTGGTGTTGATCGTCACCTCTTCGATCCGGCCGCTGGCGATGAGGCCGGTCTTCGGCTTGACCAATTCGTTGTAGGACGGCGTTTCGGTGCTCGGTGGGTTGCTGATCACTCGCTGGGCGACGAAGGCGAGGATTACCACCAGCAGGATCGGAAACGCCGCGCTTTTGAAGAAACGTCTCACGGGAAAATTCAGCGTACCAGGGCGGTTTCCGCGCCTGGCGGATCAACTGTCCAGTGCAGCGACGTAGTCGAGGTTGCGATAGCGCTGCGCGTGGTCGAGCCCGTAGCCGATCGCGAAGCGGTCGGCGATGCGGAAACCGACGTACCGCGGCTCGAGGTCGACCCGCAGGCGGTCGGGCTTGGTCAGCAGCGCACAGACCTCCAGGGAAGCCGGTTCGCGAGCGTTGAGATTGCGCATCAGGTACTGGAGCGTGAGCCCGGAATCGATGATGTCCTCGACGATCAGGACGTGCCTGCCCGCGATCGGCGCATCGAGATCCTTGAGGATCCGCACCACGCCGGAGGAGTCGGTCTGCGAGCCGTAGCTCGAGACGGCCATGAAGTCGATCTCGCAGGGGACGTCGAGGTGGCGCATCAAATCGGCGAGAAAGATGACGGCGCCCTTCAGCACCCCGATCATGAAGAGGTCGCGGCCCTCGTAGTCCTCGCTGATCTGGCGGCCCAGCTCGGCTACGCGCCGCTGCAGGTTCTCGCTGGAGACAAGCGTCTCACCGATCGAATCCGTCATCGGCCGCAGTCTTCCACAGCCGATGGGCCTAAAACACACCTATACAAGACGTCTTAGGTCCGTCGGCGGCGGTTCAGCGCTCGGCGCGCAGCGTGCCCCGTTCGGCGATCGCCCGTACGCCGCCGCCCAGGTCGAGCATCGCCGTGCCGGTGCGGCGCAGGGCCGCCACCTCCTCGGCGTGGCGGGCGGCGCCGGCCACCGGGCGGCCGGCGGCGCGGTCCGCGAGCTGCTGGACGACGAGCCGGCGCAGCGCCGGCGGCAGCTCGGCGAGGCGGTCGAGCTCGATCGTGTTGCGGGGCGAGCCGTTGGACCCGTCGATCTCAGCCGCCACCAGCGCGTCCAGCACCTCGGCCTCGTCGCGCAGCAGCTCCGCCGTGCGCAGGACGTTCTGGGCGGCGGCCGGGTGGACATCAGCCAGCGCCCGAGCGAGGCCGTGGCGGACGCGGTTGCGGGCGTAGGCGGGCTCGGCGTTGGTCGGATCGTCCCGCCAGGCGAGCCCCCGCTGCTCGCAGTAGGCGGTGGTCTGCTCGCGGGTGAAGCCGAGCAGCGGCCGCACCAGCTTGCCGTCGCGGGGGCGCATGCCGAGCAGGGCGCGACGGCTCGGCGAAGAGGCGAGCCGGTAGAGGATCGTCTCGACCTGGTCGTCGGCAGTGTGCCCGGTGGCGATCAGGGTGCCTCCCCCCTCGGCCAGGCGTGCCGCGGCTGCATAACGAGTATCGCGCGCCCAGCCCTGCAGGTTGCCGGGCCCCTCGGGGCGGCGCGGCCGCTCGATCTCGAGTGCCACACCGAGCACCTCGCAGAGCTTTGCGCAGTGCCCCTCGTCGGCATCGGAGTCGTCGCGCAACCCATAGTTGACGTGCAGGGCGATGACCGCATCTGGACCAAGCACGCGCACCGCGAGGTCAAGCAGGCAAACCGAGTCCCGCCCACCGGAAAGCATTGCGACAACGGGAGTCCCGGCCGGCAGCAAGCCTCCCTCGCGCACCGCCTCGATCATCCCATCGCTATCGCTGAAAGTGCCGCTCTTCATTAAGAGAGTGAGTGTAGGCCTGCTGCTTGGGGCAGCGTCATGCTTAACTTAAAGACAAAGTCTCTTTTCTTTAAGCTTGTTTTTACTCTTAAGCTATAGTAGATTAACGTTTATGCATATTCAGTCTCAGCTGACCGACGCGACGGTGGTCGAAGAGCTCGGCCGGCGGTTGAGGCAAACCAGGCTGGAGCAGAACCTCGCCCAACGGCAACTCGCCGACGAAGCCGGCGTATCGACGCCGACTATCCGCAACCTCGAGGACGGCAAGCCAACCCAGCTCGTCACCATGATCCGCGTCCTTCGCATCCTCGGCCTGATCGAGGGGCTCGATCTGCTGGTGCCTGAGCCTGTGCCGAGCCCGATCGACCAGTTGAAGCGTCGCGGCCGCGAACGGCAGCGGGCCTCCTCTCCGCGGTCGACAGAGACTTGAGCACCCTGGCCGAAGTCAAGCTGTGGGGCGAACGGATCGGCGCGGTATCGATCGAAGAAGGGGCGAGCAGCGCGGTCTTCGAGTACGAGCCCGAATTCGCTTCAGGCAACCTCGATGTCTCGCCGCTGGCCATGCCGCTGAGCAAAGGAACCCGCTACCGCTTCCCGGCCCTTGCGCCGGAGAGCTTCAAGGGGCTGCCTGGGCTTCTCGCCGACTCCCTCCCCGACCGCTACGGCAACACGCTGATAGACACCTGGCTCGCAAGACAAGGGCGCACCCCGGACAGCTTCGACTCGGTGCAGCGCCTCTGCTATATCGGCCGGCGCGGCATGGGAGCACTCGAGTACGCGCCGGCACTGGGCCCTCGACCGACCAAAAGCCACCGGATCGACGTCGGCGCCCTGGCTGAACTAGCGGCCTCGGTGCTGTCGGAGCGTGCGGATCTGAACGTCTCGCTCCAAGAGTCGGAGAGCAGTGGCGCTCTCGAGGAGATCCTCAGGGTCGGCAGCTCTGCTGGCGGCGCTCGTGCAAAGGCGCTGATCGCGCTCAATCCCTCCACCGGCGAGGTCCGCTCCGGGCAATTGGACGTCGAGCCCGGGTTCGAGCACTGGATCCTCAAGTTCGACGGAGTGAACGACAGCAGTCGCGACCTGGGCGAGCCAGACGGCTACGGAGCGATCGAGTGGGTCTACTCCAGACTGGCAATCGAAGCCGGGATCGAAATGACGGAATGCCGCCTGCTCCCAGAGAACGGGCGCCGCCATTTCATGACCCGCCGCTTCGATCGCCTCGCGGACGGCTCGAAGCTGCACCTGCAATCGCTGGGAGCCATGGCCCACCTCGACTACAACCAGGCCGGCGCTCACTCCTACGAGGAGGCCCTGCTCGTCATGCGACGCCTCGGACTGTCGATGGGGGCGATCGAGGAGCAGTTCCGCCGCATGGCGTTCAACGTCGTCGCCCGTAACCAGGACGATCATGTCAAGAACATCGCCTTTCTGATGGACCGGAATGGCAGGTGGCGGCTCTCCCCCGCCTTTGACTTGGTCTACGCCTTCAATCCATCCGGCACCTGGACCTCACGCCATCAGATGTCGATCAACTCCAAGCGCGACAACTTCACGGTCGAGGACTTTCGCGAAGTGGGCCGCACCGCCTCGATGAAACGTGGGCGTGCCGAGGAGATCCTGGCCGAGGTCCAGGAGGCGGTGAGGTCATGGCCTCGAGTCGCCACGGGGGCGGGCATCGACGATGAGCGAATCGCCCAGATCGGAAACACGCACCGGCTGGCCCTGCCGAGCCGCTGAGGGCTATTCGGCCCGGCGAACGATGTAGAGCGGGGTCGCCACCGGGAAGCCCTTGAGCGCCACCTCGCCGATCGGCTCGCAGGCAAGGCCCCGTTCCTCGAGCGAGCCGGTGACCCCGTCGGTGACGAGCACCTCGCCCGCCTGGGCGCGGTCGACGACGCGGTGGACCAGGTTGACGTGGGTGCCGAAGTAGTCGCCGTCGCGGTAGAACGCGTTCGCGTAGTGGATCCCGACCCGCGGGCGCGGGCGCTCCGGGAAGCGGTCGAGCAGGCCGACCGCCCACTCGGTCAGCGAGCTCGGCTCGGGCGAGACCACCATCACCTCGTCGCCGATCGTCTTCACGATCGTCGCCTCCGGCGGCAGCGTCGCCTCGACCGTTTCGACGAAGTTCTCGACCACGTCGAGCGCCTCCAGGTCGCCTTCCTCCTCGGTGTAGCGGGTGAAGCCGGTGAGATCGATGAAGCAGAGGGTGACCGGGACCTGGCCGAGATGGGACGCCGCCGCGTCGAGGTCGCTCTCCATGTGGCCGACCACGTCCTGTTCGGTGAAGTAGCGCAGGTAGCGGGTGTGGAGATAGTCGGTCAGCGGCGCCGCCAGCGGCAGGATGTCGGCGGCCAGCTCGCCCATCTCCTCGGCGATCTCCAGCTCGGGCAGCGCGTCGCGGATCAGCGGCTCATGCACGTAGAGGTGGAAGAGCCGCACCTCGGCGTCGGCGATCCGCCGCATCGATTGCACGTAGACGCGGACCAGCTGCAGGAAGGCGACGAGGGGGAAGCCCGCGGCCAGGACCCGGGCGCAGTGGCGCAGCGCCTTCACGTCCTCGGGGCTGAGCAGCCGCTCCTGGCCCAGCGGGGTTCCGAGGATGACCAGGATGCGCTCGATCAGCTCGGGCTCGAGACCGGTCTCGGCCGCCACCTCCTCCACCGTTACCTGCTCCTCGGGGCTGGGGAAGAGATCCTCTACGAAGCCGAAGGCGAGCCGGCCCTCGCGGCCCGCCCGCTTCAGTTCCTCCAGCGAGTGGCCCCGCTCTCGCATTCGCGCCACGACCCGCGCCTGCGCAGCCGCGGCGGCGGTCCAGCGCCCGCGGCGCACCGGCACGATCTTCTCCGCCGCCCAGCGTTTCAGCGTGCTCGTCGATACGCCGGAGCGGCGCGAGGCCTCGCTCAGGGAGATGCGCTCGTCGGCGGCCACGAACGGCGAGGCTAGCCGGAGGAGTGGATCTCCTCCTCGGAATGGGCCTGCAACACCACCTCCCCGCCCTCGCCGGTCCGGATGCGAATCGCCTCCTCCACCGGCAGGACGAAAATCTTGCCGTCGCCGACCTCGCCCGTGCGGGCGTGCTTGAGGATCGCCTCGACGACGACGCCCTTGTCCTTGTCCTCGACCACCACCTCGAGCTTCAGCTTGGGCCGCACGCTGACGGTCAAGGCCGAGCCGCGATAGCGCTCGACCATCCCCTTCTGGCGACCCGAGCCCTTGACCTCGCCGATCGAGAGGGAGGGGATTCCCCTGTCGACCAGCTCAGCCCTGATCGGCTCGAATGCCTCATGGCGAATATAGGCCTCTACCTTTTTCATCCGGGTCAACTTACGAAGGGCTGTGGGGGCTGTGTTTAGACGGGTGGAGAAAATCCCGAGCGCGGCTCTCTCATCAGTGGAAGGATGCGCTGCCGATGCCCGCTCGCCTCCGCCCCACCGCCCCACTGGCACCGGACGCGATCCTGGTCGGCGATCCCGGCCGCTCGCTGCTGCTCGCCCAGGAGCTGTTGGAGAAGCCGAAGATGAGCAACCACGCGCGCGGGCTTTGGGGCTACACCGGTCGCACCGCCGCGGGCGACGCGTTGACGATCCAGGCCACCGGGATGGGTGGGCCCAGCGCCGCGCTGGTGCTTGCCGACCTGGCGAAGCTCGGCGTCGAGCGCGTGGTGCGGGTCGGCACCTGCGCCGCCTTCGGCGCCGCGGCCCGGGCCGGCGAGCTGCTGCTGGCGACCGCCGCGCTCGCCACCTCCGGCAGCGCCGCCTCCTTCGGCGTCGCCGCCGGCGAGACCGTGCCGGCGGACCCAGCGCTGCTGGAGAGACTTCGCGGGGCGCTGGGTGACGAGGTGCGGCCGGTGACGATCGCGAGCCTCGACACGCTGCCCGCCGACGCCGTAGCGGCGGGAGGCGCCGCGGTCGCCGACATGCAGACGCTCGCCGTGCTGGCCCGCGCCCGTGCGCTGGGAATCGCCGCCGCCGCGGTCTCGATCGTCGCCGAACCGGAGGGCGCGGCGGCACTCGATGGGGAAGCGTTGGAACGGGCGGCGGCGCAGGCCGGCCGAGCCGCCGCCAAGGCTCTATCTAACCTTCAAGTCGAGGGTTAGAGTTAAGAGCTGGAGGGTCTCTCGGCGCTCTCCTCGCGCCGCTCCGCGGCCAGCTGCCGCCGCAGGCCCCCGACCTCACGCGAGACCCGATCCATCTCGTCCTCGACCTCGTCGAGCCGCTGCGAGACCGAGCG
This sequence comes from uncultured Solirubrobacterales bacterium, assembly GCA_963770315.1. Taxonomy (GTDB): domain Bacteria; phylum Actinomycetota; class Thermoleophilia; order Solirubrobacterales; family 70-9; genus VRUE01. Next base: position 262,305 of record CAVYPC010000002.1, on the reverse strand, counting down.
CAGGCGACGCTCGAGGCGCTCGACATCGCCCGCGGAGGGAAGGTTCAGCGCCGCCATCGCGGCGTGCTGGGCCTCCATCGCCTTCTCCCGGGCGCCAAAGGCGGCGGCGACGGCGTTCTCGAGCACCTGGCTATCGAGCAGGGCCTGCGCCAGCTCGCCGATCGCCTGCTCGCTGCGCGCCCGCAACCCGTCCTGGTCGTCGTCCTCGAGGCTCATCGGGAACACCTTAGAGATTCTGCGCTCCAGGGCTGAAACAAGTTATTAACCGGCCCATCCGAAGGGGCTGAAATGCTGCCCGGCGACAGGCATGGGTCGACCATTGATTAAGGGCATGTTGGGGGGTGCTGCGGCGCATTGCGCCCCTCCGTGCCAGCCAGTAGCGTGGTCGTGCTTCATGCTTGGGGAGAGGGCGGACACAGGCAGGGACACGCCAGTGCACGCAGGGAGCAGAGGCGCCGTCGCATGAGACAAAAGCTCGCACTGACCATTGCTCTGATCGGCTTCGCGGTCGTCACCGCGCTCGGTGTCGGCATGGCCGGCGCCGACCCCACGGCCGGGCTCGGCGGCAGCCAGGCCGCGAGCGGCATCGCCACCGTCCCCACTCTCCCCACGGCAGAGGTGCCGGCCTGCGCAAACGCCGTCGACGACGACGGCGACGGCCTGGTCGACCTCGAAGACCCCGACTGCGAATCGGCCTCCGACACGAGCGAGGAAGAAGAAGGAAGCGCTCCGGCCCCGGCCACCGAAGACAAAGCGCCGGCAGACGCGGAACCCAAGCCCGGCGGAGAAGCTCGCAGCGGCGCCAGCCTCGATGCGAGCGAAGCGGCCCCCGGCAATGCCGGCGTCGAACGCAACCAGAGCCTCAGCATCGGCGGCGGCGCGAGCGGCGGCGTCAGCGCTCCGAGCGCAACCGCCGGCGACCAACCGCCGGCCGAAGGCACCGACGGCGGCTCCCAGTTCGGCCAGGGCGGCGCCCCGACGAGCGCCAACCCCAGCACGACGATCGCCCCCTTCGGCCCGGCGCCGATCGGGGTCCCCAACTTCGTCATCGACTCCTTCGAGATCCCCCCCTTCCTGCTGCCGATCTACCAGGCCTGCGGAACCGAGTACGGCATCCCCTGGGAGGTGCTCGCCTCGATCAACAAAATCGAGACCGCGTTTGGCACCAACATGGGGCCCTCGACCGCCGGCGCCGTGGGCTGGATGCAGTTCCTGCCATCGAGCTGGGAGGAATACGGTCTCGACGCCAACGGCGACGGCCACAAAGATCCCTACAACCCGGTCGACGCGATCTGCGCCGCCGCCCACTATCTGAAGGTGGCGGGCGGCAGCAGCAACCTCTACCAGGCGATCTTCGCCTACAACCACGCCGACTGGTACGTGCAGGAGGTTCTGCTCTACGCGCGTGCCTACGGCAAGCTGCCCACGGATCTGGTCGGCTCGCTGACCGGCCTGACCGAGGGGGCGCACTTCCCGGTCGCCGCCGACGCCCGCTACGCCGACGACATCTCCACCCGCGCCGCGCTGAGCAAGGCGACCCCCGAGCAACGCAAGGAATACGGCAACGCCGCCGAGGTGATCTCCTCTTCGCCGACCCGGCGCGGGATCAACATCTTCGCCGCCGAGAACGCCCCGGTCGTCGCCGTCAACGACGGCGTGATCGTGAAGATGGGCAACTCGAAGAGGCTCGGCCGCTTCGTCGTCCTGCGGGATGCCTACGGCAACCGCTACATCTACGCGGAGCTCGGGACGATCGTCCGCGACCACCGCAAGATCGTGATGCCGACCGGCAAGGAGAAACGGGTCCCGGTCGACAGCCAGAACATCCGGCCGCGGCTCTACGCGTTGCCCGGCCGAACCGCCGGTGACGAGCGGGCCCAGGCAAGCGAACGAGTCGACCAGGCCGCGGCGAGCGGCGCCGACGGAAGGCTCAAGGTCGGGTCGAAGGTCATTGCCGGGACGGTGCTGGCGCGGATCGGGGCCGGCGAAGACGGCATCGACCCTCACATCAACTTCTCGATCCGGCCGGCCGGCAAGGGCGCGCCGAGAATCGATCCGAAGCCGATCCTCGACGGCTGGAAGCTGTTGGAGGCAACCGCGATCTACCGCGCCGACGGCAAGAACCCGTTCTCCGCGCAGCTCGGCGGCGCCGGTGTGCTGCTGCTCCCCAAGGAGGCGCTGGAGCGTCGCGTCCTCGCCGACGAACATCTCGAAATCTACGACTGCGGCCGCACCGACATCGCCACCGGCAAGATCGACCGCCGGGTGCTGGCAATGCTCGAGTACCTGGTCTCGAAAGGATTCACGCTGACGATCACCGCGCTCGAGTGCGGCCACAGCTACCTGACCACGTCCGGCAACGTCTCCGAGCACTCGACCGGCGACGCCGTCGACATCGCGACGATCAACGGCGTACCGGTGACCGGCAACCAGGGCCCCGGGACCCTCACCGACGAGCTGATCAAAACCGTGCTGCAGCTGCAGGGGACGATGCAGCCACACCAGGTGATCTCACTCGAGGACCTGCCCGGGGAAACCAGCTTCGCCCTGCCGGATCACTACGACCACGTCCACGTCGGCTACCGGCCGGAAGCGGGGGCCTTCGGCGAGCAGTTCAACGCACTGCTCAAACCGAAGCAGTGGCTGCGACTGACCCATCGCCTTGGGCAGATCGACAACCCCAAGGTTCCCAGAGGACCGTCGAAGTTCTCGCTGCCGGACAAGGGCAAGGCCGCCCACGCCGGCGGCGACTGAGCCGCCCCCGGCTCCTCGATCCAGGAGAATCGGCCTTCTGGACCAGCTCTTCGGATTCGTGCAGTTCGAGTTCCCCGGCACGCTCGAGGTGCCGGATGGCCGCTACCTGGCTCGGTCCGAAGACCGCCAGCAGGTGCTCGTGGTCGAAACCGTCGGCGCCCCGCCCCCGCCCCGCCGGCGTCGCCGCCGGCCGAAGGAGTCGGAGCCCGGGGGCAGCGTCGAGTCTGTGCCGTTGAGCCGGGTCACGGTAGTGCGGGCGGAGGAGCCCCTCGGATCCAGCGCCGATGCCGATCGCTGGCTGCGGGAGGCGGTCGCCTCCGAGGACTCGATCGACGCGACGGTCGCGGATGGGATCGACCTGCTCAACCGGGCGCTCCATGCGCAGGCCGCGGCGAGCGCCGACCCGCTCGGGTCCGAGCTGAGGGTGGAGGGGGCCGCCGCGGTGCGGATCGGCCACGGCAGCGGCAAGGAGGTCGCCACCGGTCGCTTCTCAGCGGCGCACGAGGTCGACGTGCGCACCGCGAGCGGCTCGCGACGGCACCAGCGCGACGAAGAGCTGCGCCCGCAGGAGCGGCTCGCCGCCGTGCTCGGAGGCCGCGAGCGGGTCGACGCCTGCGAGACCCTGGTCCTGCGCGCCCGGGCCGACCTCGACGCCGGCCGCCTACGCGAGGCGGCCCTGCAGCTCCGCATCGCCCTGGAGGCACTCCTGGTCGAGCTCGACGGCGCGCTCACCGACCCCGACCACGAGAGGGACATGGGCGAGCTAAACGAGCGACGCAAGCAAGCGGGAGAAGCTGCCAACACCGCACTGCAAGGCCAGCTCCCGCTCGAGGACGAGCGCAACGTCAGAGAGCTAACGGAACTCTGCGAGCGCGTCCTCCGCCGCCGCCGCGTTTTGCGTGGCTGAGGCGGGGATGCCCTCGAACGGGCGGATACTCAAAAGCGCGGCCTAATTAGGCCGCGCTTTGTCCGGGCGAGGGCATCCCCGTCTCAGCCCCTCAGAGGGCGAGACGTCGCGAGACGACACCGTCCAGGAGAGACTCAGCTATGTGATGCGCCTCCTCGAGAGCGATCCCCTCAAGGGAAGGCACGCCGATCACGGTGAGGCCGGCGGCGCGGGCTGCTGCTACGCCGGTGGGGGAATCCTCTAGCGCGACCACATCGGCGCAGGGCTCGACCCCGAGCCGGTGGCAAGCCTCCAGGTAGGGATCGGGCGACGGCTTGGGCGCGGCCACTTCATGGGCGCTGAGAACGACGTCGAAGCGATCGTCGAAACCGACGATCTCCAGCGAGCGGCGCACGAACGCCAGCGGCGAGTTGGAGACGAGCCCGATCGGCGTGCCGCGCTCCTTCAGGGCGTGCAGCAGCTCGCGCGCCCCGACCATCGCCTCCACCCCGTGCTCCAGCTCGGCGACCACCAGCTCGTTCAGCTCCTCGATCAGCGCAACCGCGCCGCCGGGCTGGCCGAGGCGCCGCTCGAGGATGCCGCCGGCGATCTCGGCAGAGGTGCCGACCAGCTCGCGCTTGTCGGCCGGGGTGAACTCGAGCCCGCGCCGCTCGAAGAGGTCGTGCTCGGCCCGTGTCCAGACCGACTCCGTGTCTAGCAGGAGGCCGTCGTTGTCGAAGATGACTGCCGCGGGATAGGGGGCGCTCACCGGCGGATCATCGCGAATGCGCCGCAATCGCCGCATCCATATGGTTGGCGCGTGCCCTTCCACGTCGAGATCAGCGGCGGCATCAACCACGCCCGGGCCTTCAACCTGAGCCTGGATGAGCTGCGGCGCCAGGTTCTCGAGCCCTGGCTGACCGACCGTCCGCTCGAGCTCGGCGAACGCGAATGGGTGCCGCGCGAGAGCTCGCTGAGGATCCTCGAAGGCCCGCACCTCGACAACCCCGACCTCTCCTTCGGTCAGGGGTGGTCGAACGCCGAGCGCTCGGCCAAGGACGTGACCCGGCGCGTCCTGGAGAAGACCGAGCCGCCCAAGCTGCCCGACGCCTTCGTCGTCGAGGCGGAGCTGCCCGAGGCAACCGTGGCGGAAATGCTCAGCGGCCAGCAGGCACAGCCGGTGCCGCTCGGCGACGCGGAGAAAAGAATCAACGGCCGCGACCCGGAGGTCGCGGCCGTGATCCTCGTGACCAAAGCCCGAGCCCGCTAGGGCCCTTCGCTCGGCTCCTCAGGCGCTGACCGGCGGCGCCTCGGGCTCGTCCTGCGGCGCCCGAGGCTCGGGCGCGTCGGCGCCGGCCTCGAAGGCGACCGTGACGCCGCGCGGAACGACCAGCACCGGGTAGCTAGCGGCCTCGACCGCGTAGTCGCTGGAGGCGCTGAGCGTCACCTTGCCCTGCGGCGACTCGGGACGCGAGCCGACGACGAGCAGGTCGACCGGGGATCCCTTGAACTCGACCACGCTGGCGCCAAGCGCCGCGGCGAGGCTGTCCGCAGTCGCGCGGGCAGCGTCGTCGCCCTCGCCGAGGACGCCGATCGTGTTGACGCCCGCCGAGGGCCTGTCGCGAAACCCGGCCGGGGCGACGGCGATCGCCGCCGGTCCGCCGAGCAGCAATTTGTGGGCCGAGATTCCCGGCTTGACCGTGCCGGCCGCGGTCCGATACTCCGAGCCGAAGACGATCACGTCGGCGTTCTCCCGCTCGGCCAGTTCGGCGAGGCCGACACTCGTGCCCGGGTTGACGATGACGTGACGGGGCATGCCCGGTGCGCCCACGGCCTCGGCGCCGCGTTCGAGCAGCTCCTCGGCTTCCTTCTGCTCGAGCGCCCCACCCTGCGAGTGGCGGACGTAGGCGAGCGAGAGCTCGGCGCCGGAGAAGGCGAGGAGCCGGCCCAGCGCCAGCGCGTCGCGGTCGTTGTCGGTGTCGTCGTAGGAAACGATGATCCTGGGGGCCATCGGTGCCTCCTTTTCGTTCTTGGAGTCGGGATACGAAGCTGAAGGGAAAGTTCGCGGCGATCTTGGCACGGTCCTTGTATCAGCACAACTGTTCTTGCCTATGTAGTAGATAAGCTTTGCTTATGCTGAACGCGAGCCGTCTCAACGTTCTCCGCGAGGTGGTCGACAGAGGGTCCTTCTCCGACGCCGCCGACTCCCTCTCCTACTCCCAGTCGGCGGTATCGCAGGCGATCGCGACGCTGGAGGGGGAGCTGGGAGCGCCGCTGATCGAGCGCGATCGCCGCGGCGTGCGACCGACGCCCGCCGGCGCCGCGCTCGTCGCTCACGCCGAAGGCATCCTGGCCCGCATGGACGACGCCGAGGCAGAGGTGGCGGCGATCGCCGGCGGGCGCGGCGGGCGGCTGCGAATCGCCTCCTTCCCCACCGCCGGAGCGACGCTGGTGCCGCTGGCGGTGGCCAGGTTCCGCGCGGCCCACCCGGGGGTCGAGGTCGGCCTCGCCGAGGGCGAATCCGAGGAGATCGCGCCACGGCTGCGAGCCGGCGACTTCGAGATCGTGCTGCTCTTCGAGTTCGTCGGCGTCGGCGAGCGGCTGGGGGCGGGAATGCGCCGCTTCGAGCTGCTCGACGACCCGCTGCACCTCGCCCTGCCGGCCGCGCACCGGCTGGCGCGGCGGAGGAAGCTGCGGCTCGAGGACCTTCGTGAGGAGTCGTGGGTGCAGACCTCGGCGACGAGCCCCTGCGCCCGCCACGTCGTCCGCTCCTGCCATGCCGCCGGCTTCGAGCCGCGGGTCTCGTTCGAAAGCGACGACTACCAGACGGTGCAGGGGCTCGTCGCCGCAGGGGTCGGAGTGGCGCTGATCCCCCAGCTGGCGCTCTCCACTGTCCGCCCGGACATCCGCATCCGCGGGCTCGATCCGCGGAGCCCGGTGCGCAAGGTTTTCGCCGCCACCCCACGCGCCGCCGCGGTCACCCCCGCGGTGGCGACGATGCTTGACGTGCTGCGCGAGATCGCCCGCGGTCCGGCGGGCGCCGCGGGCTGAACCGCGGCGCCCATCCCGGCAATTCGGGGTCGAGGCAGCTACCCGGCGTCAGCCGACGTCGATTGCGTCGCCTTCTGTCCCTTCAAGAGCCAGCCCGAGGTCGTACACACCGGTGCTGAAGTTGACGTCCACACCCAAGGTGCATTCGCCTTTTCCTGTTCCTTCGAGTTCTTGGACTTCTCCCGATTCTTCGGTTGAGTTGACTCCCCCGTTGAGGCGGAAGCCGTTGCCTTTGTTTGTGTATGTGACTTTTTTGCCTTTCTGCGGAGGGATCGTCACTGTGCACCATGATTTGAGATGCGTTTTGTCATTGAAAAAGTGGATTTCAATTACTTTGCCCGCAGGGCAGGAGATATCGACGATCCCGTGAGCGTCGGTTTTGCTTGTGACCGCAACCACGCGAGGGGTAAAGGTGCATCCATTGAGTGTGATTGTCACGTCTTTTCCGTTGGTGGTGTCCTGGCATTCTCCGTAGGTAGGCGTGAGGGTGAATGATTCCGACGCTTCGGTCAACAGGCCGGTGAAGGTCTGTTTTTTGCATTCGACCGTCTGGCTGAGGACTGTGAACTTGTCGTTGCTATCCGAGCCGAACAGGTGCGCGGGATAGCTTTTGGCTGTGAATTTTCCTTCTGCCAGGGCGGCCGAGGCGGTCACGGCGCCCAGCATGAAGGCCGCCGCCAGAGCGAGGCCGAGGATCTTTACGTTGCGATTCATTCTCCGTTCCTTCCGTTGGGTTTGACCCCTGCCCCCGGCGGCCTGCAGCGGCACAGTCCGGATACTCAGAGAATTCATAGCATTCTGTCCTCGAGGTTGCGGCTGGGAGCCACCCCGGCGAAAGCGACGCGGTGCTCCACAGCCACCTGCACGCAGGACTCGCCCACCAACGAGAACCGCCCCCGGGAGAGCTCGGGGGCGGTTCCGTGGGGGTGGCGACAGCCGGGCGGCAGGGGACCGCCCGGCTCTGCCCTAGACCGCTCCCCCCGCAGCGGGCGCCGGCCGTTGGCTCGGCATGCCGTCGGGGTAGCCCAGGGAGGGCACGTCGGAGGGGTAAACCTCGTGCCCGTGGACTGCGACGTCGCCCGTCTCCATGTCCTCCTCGGTCATCCGCAGAGGCACGAAGATGCTGACGATTTTCAGCAGGATGAACGTCATCACCGCGGAGAAGACGATCACCCAGAGCGCGGTCAGCGCCTGCCAGCCGAGCAGGTGCAGCCCACCGCCGGAGATCGTCCCCGCCAGCACGGTTTCCGCCATCGAGCTGTTGGCGAAGATCCCGACGAGGAGGCCTCCGGCCACTCCCGCAAAGCCGTGCGTGTAGACCACACCAAGCGTGTCGTCGACATTGCGGAACGGTCGTACCCGGCTCAGGTAGTTGAGCGCGAAGTAGACGAGCGTCGAGGCGATGACGCCGATGATGATCGCCCCCCAGCCGTTGACGAAGCCGGCGCCGGGGGTGATGGCCACCAGGCCGACGATCATCCCGTTGACGCTGCCGATCAGGCTCGGTTTGCGCCCGGTCAGGTAGTCGAAGGCGACCCAGACCAGGAAGGCCACCGCGGTGCAGAGGTTGGTGTTGAGGATCGCGGCCGAGGCGATGCCGCTGGCTTCGTACCAGTCACCGCCGTTGAAGCCGTTCCAGCCCATCCAGAGCAGACCCGCGCCGACGGCGACCATCGCCAGGTTGTTCGGCGCGTCGACCTCGCGGTCGCGCTGCAGCCGCGGTCCGATCACTGCCGCCGCAACGAAGCCGGAGACTCCCGCGGCCAGGTGGATCACGTAGCCGCCGGAGAAGTCGACCGCGCCGTGCTGGGCGAAGAAGCCGCCGCCCCAGATCAGGAAGGCGTTGATCGTGTAACAGAACACCGTCCAGAGCGCCACGAACGGCATCCAGGCCTTGAAATTGATCCGGCCCAGCACCGAGCCCAGCATCAGGATCGGCGTGATCGCCGCGAAGACGATCTGGAAGTAGGCCAGGGTCGACTCGGGGAAGGTGAATTCCAATTCGGCGTACTCGGGGATGTGCGCTTCGTTAAGCAGGCTCGCACTGCTCAATATCGAGCCTGGCTTACCCCAGAAGTTGCCGAAGAAGCCGCTGTCCGCGAGGAAGTGCGTCGGGGTCCCGAACGCCATTTTGAAGGCGAACAGGCACCAGAGGATGAGCACGATCGCGAAGGCGACGAAGGCCATCATCATCGAGTTCACCGACCAGCGTTTCTGCATCACCCCCCCGTAGAGCACGACCAGCCCCGGGATGCTCATCAGGCCCACCAACGTCGCGGCAGTCATCTGCCACGAGTTGTTGCCCGTGTCCAACGTCGCCAACAGGTCCATTGTTCCGGTGTTCCTTTCTTGTGATGGGAGCCGCCAAATCCATCGGGCGTCATCCGGAGCGCTCTCCAATGACATTCACGAGCCCAGCGGCGGTTGCGTACCACCCTGTCGCGATCCGGGCGCGACCTCTACGTACACGCGTCTAAAGATCGGCCGAAATGCTTCTCCCAAATGGAGAAACGGGCTGGGCGTGCGAGGCGCTAACCTGCCGCAAATGCCGTTGGAAGGCCATTTTCAGCGCGTCAACACGCCTCTGCGCAAGCTCACCTCGCGCGAGCGCAACGTGGTGATCGCGGGCACCCTCGTCACCGTCGGCGTGATCCTGGCGCTGATCCTGGCCACGGCCGGCGATAGCCGGCCCGCACCGGGGGCGGGCTGCGTCTCGGCCGTGGTCGCCGGGCGGGTCGGCGGCGAACCGGTCAACGGCTGCGGCGAGGACGCGAAGGCGATCTGCGCCCGCAGCGCCAACTACGACAACCCGCGCGCACGCACGATCAACGGCAAGTGCGACGAGGCCGGGATCGTCGTGACGCCGGCCGAAGTCGCCGCCGCGGCCAGGGCCAAGGCACAGGGCCTCGGCTAGCGTCAGCCCAGCTCGGCGAGCAGGGCGCTCAGCTCCGCATCGACCTCGCCGTCGAGCTTCAGCACCGCGTCGCCGTCGTACGGGGTCTCCCCCTGGGTGACGATCGCGAGCTTGCCCCCACCCGCCACGGTCAGCGCGGGCAGCGACGCCACCGGGTGGACGACCAGCGAGCTGCCGATGCAGATCATCAGGTCGGCGCTCGCCGCCAGCGCCTGCGCCTGGCGTATCGCCGCTTCGGGCAGCATCTCGCCGAATAGGACGACGTCGGGCTTGACCGCACCGCCGCAGGAGGCGCAGACGGCGACACCGTCGCCGTCGAAGAGCGCATCGACCTCCTCCAGCCCATAGGAGGCTCCACAGGCCCGACAGCCCGAGGTCTCGATCGAGCCATGCACCTCGACCACCTCGCGCGAACCGGCGGCGCGATGCAGACGATCGATGTTCTGCGTGATCAAGCCCGCCAGCAGGCCGCGCCGCTCGAGCTCGGCCAGCGCCTCGTGCGCCGCGTTGGGCCGTTTATCTCCCAGCGAGTGAAAGCGCGGCCGGTAGTAGGACCAGAAGCGGGCCGGGTCGCGCTCGAAGACGTCGATGTGCGCGACCTCCATCGGGTCGACGTTCTCCCACAGCCCCTTCTCCGGGGTGCGGAAATCGGGGATCCCGGACGGCACCGAGACCCCCGCCCCCGTCAAGGCAACGGTGCTGCCCGACTCGCGGATCAGCTCCGCGAGTCGCCCTACATCGCTCGCTGTGGCTGTTACTTCCCGCTCCACTTGGGGGTTCGCTTGCCGAGGAAGGCCGAGATGCCCTCCTTGGCGTCCTCGCTGGCGAAGGCGCTGGCGAAGGCCTGCTTCTCGGCCTCGATGCCCTCGTCGAGATCGCCTTTGTGCGACGCGCTCTTGATCAGCCCCCGGGCGACCGGCGCCTGGCCGGCCAGTTTGCGGCCCCACATCAGCGCGGTCTCGAACAGCTCGTGATCGGGGACGACCCGGTTCACGAGGCCCGAGTCGAGCGCCTCGCCGGCGAGGACCGCGTCGCCGACCAGGTTCATCTCCAGCGCCTTGTTCGGGCCGACCAGGCGCGGCAGCCGCTGGGTGCCGCCGAAGCCGGGGACGATCCCAAGCTTGATCTCAGGCTGGCCGAAGACGGCTGCCTCGGCGCCGATCCGCACGTCGCAAGCCATCGCCAGCTCGCAGCCGCCGCCGAAGGCGATCGAGTTGACCGCGGCGATAGTCGCGACGCTGTCGGTGCCGAGCTCGCGCAGCAGCGCGTGCGCGGTGTGCAGCAGAGCCTCACCGGCGCCCTCGTCCATCTGGGTGAAGGCCTTGATGTCGGCGCCGGCCGAGAAGACGATCGGAATCGCCGAGGCGACCACCATCGCCCCCACCCCGTCGGCGGCCTTGACTCGCTCCCAGACCGTTCCCAGGTCGCGGATCACATCGGGTGAGATCGCGTTCATCGGCGCGTTGGCGAGCCAGGCGATCGCGACGTCGCCGCGGGTCTCCAGCTTCACCGTCTCCGCCTGCTCGCCCTCGTCGGGCTGCGGGTACGGGTAAAAGCCCTGGCCGGATTTGAGGCCGAGGCGGCCCTGGGCGACAAGGCGCTTCAAGGTGATCGGCGGAGCGAAGCGCTCGCCGTGGCGCTCCTCGAGCTGCTCGATCCGCTCCAGGATCGTGTCGAGCCCCTCCAGGTCGGCTTTCCAGAAGGGCGGGAAGAGGCCTTTGCGCGGGTCGAGGCCGGCCCCGGTCATCATCCCCAGGTCGATGTCGCGGACCGAGCAGACGCCCTCCTCGACCAGCTTGCAGGCCTCGATCAGGGCGCGGCCGGTGAAGAGGGCAACCAGCTCCTCTGCGTCCGGCTCGGCGTCCCCGGGGACGTTCTGCTCTCCCTCTTTGAAAAACCCCTCACCGCCGCTCTTCGCGCCGAGCTTGCCCTCGGCGACCAGGCCCTGCAGGCCCTCGTGGACGTAGAAGCTCTCCCCGTAGGAGCGGTTGAGGTGCTCGGCGACGTGCAGAACCGTGTCGAGGCCGAGCAGGTCGGTGAGGAAGAAGGGGCCCATCGGCGCGCCTTTTGCCGCCGCGATCGCCTCGTCGATCGCCTTCAGCGAGAGGCCCTGCTCCTCCTGGGCGCGCCAAATCTCACCGATCGTCGCCATCAGGATGCGGTTGACGACGAATCCCGGGACCTCGCCGCAGACGATCGGCTGCTTCTTGATCGCCTGGGCGAAGTTGTAGGCAGCGGTGACGGCCTCCTCGGAGCTGTCCTCGCTGGCGATCACCTCGACCAGCGGCATCACCGATGCCGGGTAGAAGAAGTGGAAGCCGACGACCTTGTCGGGGCGCAGGGTCGCTTCGCCGATCTCGGTGATCGAGAGCGAGGAGGTGTTGGAGGAGAGGATCGCGTGCCCGGGGGTGGCGGCGTCGAGCTCGCGGAAGACGGCCTGCTTGATCTCCATCCTCTCCGGCACGGCCTCGACCACGAAGTCGACGTCGCCGAAGTCGGCGTAGCTGGTCGTGCCCACGATCAAGCCCATCACCTCGGCGAGGCGAGCGTCGGCCTGCTCCTGGGTCAGCTTCTCCTTCTTGACCAGGCGGCCGAGTTTGCCCTCGGTGATCGCACGCGCTTTCTCGATGGCGGCATCGACGAACTTCCGGTCGATGTCCTTGACGACGACGGGGATGTCGGAGGCGGCGATCGCCTGCGCGATCTCGCCGCCCATGGTGCCGCCGCCGACGACGGCGGCCTTTGAGACGAACATTCGGGTGATTCCTCCAGCTCGGGGACCGGGAAAGGCTATATCGGCCGCCGCCCAGGGGCGTGTCCGAGTTTTCCGGCCCAATACGCACCGAAAACTCGGACACGTCCTCATGCGGCTCTAGCCTCGTTCGCCGATGAGTGAGATCGTCGAGGGGCTGGGAGGAAGCGAGTGCGAACGGATCGCGTCGCTGCGCGAGCAGGGTCGTTTCTTCTGGATCGACCTCAGCCTCGGTGCGGTGTCCGGCGAGGAGCTGGGTGAGGCCCTCGACATCGCACCGCAGGCGCTGCGCGCGCTGCTCGAATTCGAACGGGGTGGGCCGCCCTCGCGCCGTTTCCACGCCGACGGCCAGCACGTCGTCTTCCCCTTCCACTGCTACCTGGAGAGCGAGCACCACGACGGCGAGGACACGTCCCGGGTCGGTGCGATCGAGGTCAACGTGCTGGTCCACGGCGACTACCTGCTCACCGCTCACCGCGAGCGCGTCTCCCTGCCCAACATCCTGCCCGGCTACAGCGAGGAGGGCCGCAGCGAGCAGTACATCGTCTACGCCGTCCTCGACGCGATGGTCGCGACCGCCTTCGACGCGCTCAACAACACCGAGCTGGCCCTGGAGGGACTGCAGATCCTCGCCGGCGACGCCGGTAACGCGCGGGTGCGGATGGGGACGCTGCGGGCGATCAGCCTACGGCTGACGACGATGCGCCGCCAGCTCGGCCCCCAGCGGGGGATCTTCGAGCGAATCGGCGAGGAGATCGGCCAGGTCGACGGACTGGAGTCCGACAATGAACGCTACTTCGAACGTATCTACGAGCAGCTCAACCGGATGGTCGACGGGATCGACGCCGCCGCCGACTCGATGGCGAAGCTGATGGACCTGCGGCTGAACGAGACGATGTACTGGTTGACGGTGGTGGCGACGATCTTCCTGCCGCTCACCTTCCTCACCGGCTTCTTCGGCATGAACTTCGCCTGGCTCGTCGGCCGGATTGACACCGAGGTCGCCTTTCTCGTACTCGGCATCGGCGGCTCGGCCGCGGCCACCGCGCTGACCTGGATCGCCGTGAGGCGTCGCGGCACCCCGGTGCAGCCCGACCAGGACGCGGTCGAGCGGGTCATCGCCACCTTGCGACGGCCGCTGAGCTGAGCCCGGGGCCCGGGCTCGACCGGTGGACAAGGCCGCCTGGCGATCGTTGTACCGCGGTACAAAGGCATTTTGAGCGCCTTCCCATTACGCTCCTCTGGCTCTTCATAAGGGAGTTAGACCGGTAACCGAACGTGCCCGCCGGACGGGCGCGCCGCAAGCGAGGGACTGACACAGCGATGACTCGTATCCGCCAGCAGAACGTGACCGCCGCGCAGTGGAGCTCCAACGGGGAGGCCCTCGGCGCACTCGACCTGACCCTGCCCGAGAACGACCCCTTCGGCGCCAACGTCTTCTCGGTCGGCGTGCAGCGGGAAAGGCTGCCCGCCGACGTCTTCGAGAAGCTGCAGGCGACCCTGGCCGACGGCGAGGCGCTCGACCCGAGCCTCGCCGACGCCGTCGCCGAGGCGATGAAGGAGTGGGCGCTGGAGAACGGCGCCACCCACTTCACCCACATGTTCCAGCCGCTGACCGGCTCGACCGCGGAGAAGCACGATTCCTTCTATGACCCCGGTGAGGAGGGCACCGCGCTGGCCGGCTTCTCCGGCAAGGAGCTAGTCCAGGGCGAGCCCGATGCCTCATCCTTCCCCACCGGCGGCGTCCGCGCCACCTTCGAGGCGCGTGGCTACACCGCCTGGGACCCCACCTCCCCGGCCTTCATCCTCGAGAACCCGAACGGGGCGCTGCTCTGCATCCCGACCGCGTTCGCGTCGTGGACCGGCGAGGCGCTCGACGGCAAGATCCCGCTGCTGCGCTCGATGGACGCGCTCTCGCGCTCGGCGATCAAGGCGCTGCGGCTGCTCGGCGACGAGGAGAGCAAGCGCGTCTTCACCACCGTCGGCGCCGAGCAGGAGTACTTCCTGATCGACGAGCAGTACTTCTTCGAGCGTCCCGACCTGATCTCCACCGGCCGCACGCTGTTCGGCGCCAAGCCGCCCAAGGGCCACGAGCTGGACGACCACTACTTCGGCTCGATCCCGGAGCGGGTGCTGGCCTGCATGCTGGAGGCCGAGTTGGAGATGCGCAAGCTCGGCATCCCGGTCAAGACCCGCCACAACGAGGTCGCGCCGGCGCAGTACGAGATCGCGCCCGTGTTCGAGAACTCGAACGTCGGCTCCGACCATCAGCAGCTGATGATGCAGGTGCTGGAAAGCGTCGCGCGGCGCTACGGGCTGGTCTGCCTGCTGCACGAGAAGCCCTTCGCCGGCGTCAACGGCTCCGGCAAGCACAACAACTGGTCGATGGGGACCGACACCGGCACCAACCTGCTCGACCCGGGCAAGACGCCGGCCGACAACATCCACTTCCTCTTCTTCTGCGCCGCGGTGATCCAGGCGGTGAACAAGCACCAGGGCCTGCTGCGCGCCTCGGTCGCCAACATCGGCCAGGACCACCGCCTCGGCGCCAACGAGGCGCCGCCGGCGATCATCTCGATCTTCCTCGGCGGCGAGCTGGAGAAAGTGTTCGAGGCGATCGCGACCGGCGAAGGCGACCCCAACACGCCGGCCTCCTTCCTCGAGCTGGGGGCGACGGTGCTGCCGAAGCTGCCGATGCACGGCGGCGACCGCAACCGCACCTCGCCCTTCGCCTTCACCGGCAACAAATTCGAGTTCCGGGCGCTTGGTTCGAGCATGTCGCTCGCCTTCCCCAACACGGTGCTGAACACGATCGCCGCCGAGGCGATCGACGAGCTCGCCGGCAAGCTCGAGGAGAAGCTCTCCGGCGGCACGGCCATGCCCGAGGCCGTGATCGAGATCGTCAAAGACGCCTATACCGACAACAAGCAGGTCTGCTTCAGCGGCGACAACTACTCGGAGGAGTGGCACGCCGAAGCCGAACAGCGTGGGCTGAAGAACCTGCGCACGACGCCCGACGCCCTGCCCGAGGTGCTGACCGACCAGACGATCGCGGCTTTCGAGAACTACGACGTGCTCTCCAAGCGCGAGCTGGAGTCCCGCTACGAGGTCTGGCTCGAGCAGTACGCGATCCGGGCCAACATCGAGGCGGAGACCACCTTCTCGATCGCCAAGACGATGATCCTGCCGGCGGCGCTGCGCCATCTGGCGCTGATCGCCGAGTCCGGCGTCTCCTCGGTCGAGGGCGAGACGCGTGGCTTGGTCGACGAGCTGGTCGTCGCGCTGGCGGCGCTGGAAGCGGCAAACGCCTACCCGGACGACCTCGAGGGCATGGACCTGGCGATCCACGCACGTGACGCGCAGATCGCCGCGATGGCCCAGGTCCGCGAGGCAGCCGACAAGCTGGAGAAGGTCGTCACCGACGATCTCTGGCCGCTGCCCAAGTACGAGGAGATGCTCTTCATCAAGTAGTCCGACCGGCGCTGTGCCCCGGCCCGCGGGTCCTGTCGGCGCAGGAACCCCCACCCCCTGCGGTAGCTGAAGCTTCCTCGGGGGTGGGTCCCCCTACGCCGCCACCCGCGGGAGGGGCGCCAGTCGGACTACTTGATTTGCTTGGAGCTGGCTGCTCTCCCTAGCTCAACCTGCGCTGGCGCAGATTGCGTAGACCTTGAGGTCGATCGAGGTTCCGCCGCCGGTGACTTCGTTGTTGAACAGCTGCACCGACCAGCCGGTCCCGGTTCCGTTCGGGGCGCTCAGCGATACCGAGACGCTGCGCTGCTGGCCGTTCTGGGTCGCGTTCGTGCCGAGGTCGCTGCCGCCGCCAATCGCGCGCTTCCCGGCCGGGCAGCTCACGGTTTTCACTTCGCTGAGCCCGCGGAAGCCGCCGCTGTTCTGGATGAAGACTTCTTTGAAGGTCTGGCTGACGACCTCATAGCCGGAGACCCCGTTGGCGCCGTCCGCACCAGCTGCCCCCGTCGCCCCTTTGGCGCCGGTGTCGCCCTTTTGGCCTTTGTCCCCTTTTGCCCCTTTGTCCCCCTTGGCCCCTTTCGGCCCCTGCGGGCCCGCCGGGCCCTGCGGCAGCCGGCCGAACAGCTTGCAGGTCACCTTCTTGCCGCTCGCAACCTGGGGCGGGCACTTGATCTTGACCTGGGGCTTCTTCGAAACGGTCGCGCCGCCCGCGGCAAGCGCCACCGCGCTTATGCCGGCGACAACGACGACGGCCGCCGCGACTGCGACAGCCGAGCGGCGGAAGGGCCTGGGAAACACGCGCATTCTCGTCTCCTTTGTCGAAAATCTCGAAGCCAGGACGCTACCCGCTCGGTCCCCGTTCCAACCCGCCGGACAGACGTCAGTCGTCCTCTTCGTCGTTGTCGCGCACCGCGCGGACGATCAGGTAGCCGATCGCGACGAGACCGACGATCGGGATCAGGCCGCCGAAGACGGCGGGCCAGGCCTCGGCCGCAAGCACCGTCACCGGCCCGGCATCCCGGCGCCCCCGTTGAGTGGATTCAGGTCGGCGAGGAGCTCGATCGCCCGGGGCTCGGGCTCTTCGTCGTCGATCGCCACCGCGGTGCCCGGCCAGGCGTAGCGCAGGTAGCGGGCGTAGGCCTGGCGGGAGCCGAGGTCCGGCTCATAGATCCAGGAGCCGGTGTTCCAGTAGCGGGTGCGCGAGTCGCCGCTGGAGCGCACGCAGGCCAGCGGCTGGTGGGTGTGGGCGAAGACGATCCGGTCGGCCTCGCGGTTCCAACCCAGGTTGGCGACCACCTGGGCGAAGGCCTCCAGCGCGTGCTCGGAGGGGTCGCTGGGGGAGACGACGCTGGCCGCGGGGTAGGCGGGGCGCGGCCAGGCGGCTTCGGGCGCCGGCTGTTCGCGGCGCTGACGCTCGGTCTCGGCGCGGACCACGGAGTCGAAGTGCTCCTCGCTGGGCAGCCCCGATCCCGCCGAGCCGTCGCCGATGCCGCGGTCGCGCAGCTCGGCGGCCAGCCGTTTCGCCCCCCGCAGCGGCAGGCCGAGCGCCGAGCCGACCCGCCCGACCCGCTGCGCCGCGCGAAAGACGTTCTGCTGGGCATGGGTGCCGTGCGGCATCTGGGCAGCGATGTAGAGCCACTCGGTGAGCAAGGTGGTCACAGACTCGTAGTCGGCGATCGTCTTCGGCTGCTCGGGACCGCCGGTGGCGATCCCCCACAGCGTCCGGGTCAGCAGCCGGTCGCCGCGCGATCCGGCGAGGCGGGCGTGAGGGTCGAGGTAGTGGCCGTGGGTGCAGAGGACGCCAGCGAAGCTGTAGGCCGGATAGGCGATCTCGACCTCGACTCCGGGCAGCCGGCGGGCGAGAAAGGAGCGGAAGAAGCCCGGCCCCGGCCGGTCCGGATCGTCGCCAGCCGCCCGGCTGCCCTCCTCCGTCGGCGAGAGGCCGGAGGCCAGCTGGGCCTCCAGCCGGTTCTCGGCATCGCGGTGGACGAGGTGGTGGTCGTGGTTGCCGGCGAGGAACACCAGCCGCTTCCCCGGCAGCTTCTCGGCGATCAGGCGCAGCAGGCCGTCGGCGGCGTCGACGGCGTTCCCGACCGAGCCGAAGAGGAAGTCGAAGAGATCGCCGAGGAAGATCAGCTCGTCGATCCCCTCCAGCTGCGGCGCCAGGCGTTCGAGGAAGAGCTCCTCCCGCAGCAGGTCGCGCCCGGTCCAGGCGCCGAAGTGGGTGTCGGAGATGACCAGAGCCCGCATCGGCCCGGATCATCGCCGATCGCTCAGCCGCGCCGCTCGCGGACCTGCATCGCCAAACCGCCCTTGGGCGAGAGGGTCGGCATCTGGCGCACGGTCATCGTGCGGCCCGGCAGCGCGTCGAGACGCAGCCGCTGCAGCAGCATCGTCGCCACCAGCTTCACCTCGGTCTGGCCGAAGCGCTTGCCAATGCAGATCCGCTGGCCGCCGCCGAAGGGGACGTAAGCGCCGCGCGGCAGCGCCGCCTTGCGCTCGCGGCTGAAGCGCTCGGGGATGAAGGCCTCGGGGTCGGGGAAGACCTCGGGAATGCGGTGGCTCGCCCAGGAGCAGTAGTTGACGTAGGCATCGCGGGGGACGGTGTAGCCGCCGAACTCGAAGTCGCGGACCGCTCGGCGGGGGCCGATCCATGCGGGTGGGTAGAGCCGCAGCACCTCGTCGAGGACCATGTCGAGGTAGGGCATCTGCTCGAGCAGGTCGACCGTCGGCGGCTCCCCGCCTAGAACCCGGTCCTGCTCCTCGCAAAGCCGCTCCACGACGTCGGGGTGACGCGCCAGCTCGTGCATCATGAAGGTGAGGGTCGAGGTCGAGGTGTCGTGGCCGGCGAACATCAGGGTCATCACCTGGTCGCGCACCTCGCGGTCGGTGAAAGCCTCGCCCGCCTCCCCGCGGGCGCCGAGCAGGAGGCTGAGTATGTCCTGGCGCTCGTCGTCGGGAGCCGCGCGCCGCCGCTCGATCTCGCCGAAGACGATCTCGTCGAGCACCTGGCGCGAAGCGCTCAGCTTGCGCCAGGGCGAACCCGGGCCGCGCAGGAGACGCAACGGGTAGTCGATCCCGTAGAAGCCGAGCGCCCGCTCGAAGTGCTCGGCCGCGGCGGCGCCCTTGCCGGCTTCGTCGGGGTCGAGCCCGAGCAAGGCGCGCATCGCGATCCGCATCGCCAGGTTGCGCATCCAGGCGTAGACGTCGACGACGGTGCCGGGCCGCAGCTCGCCGATCGCCGCCTCCGCCTCCGCCTCCATCGCGTCGACCGAGGCGGTCAGCTGACGGCGGTGGAAGGCCGGCATCATGATCGCCCGCGCCCGGTCGTGGTAGTCGTCGTCGATCGTCAGCAGGCCGTCGCCGAGCAGCGGGATCAGGTCTCCGAAGCTCGACTCGCGCCAGTGGAAGTTCTCCGGGTGGGCGACGGTGATGAAGTTGTTGGCCTCCGGGCCGAGCATGAAGACAACCCGCGTGTGGAGCAGGCGCATGCTGAAGATCGGCCCGTGCTCTTCGTAGTTGGAGAGCAGCAGCGGCAGCGGGTCGTGGGCGATCTGGTGGGTGCGCGCGAGGCTGAAGTCGCCGGGGCCCGGCGGGTACCTGCCCCTCCCCCGCCACTCGGCGCGAAGATCGTCGGCCACCCGCCGCACCGGGTTGTCCGACATCTGCGGCGGCTTGGCGGCGGGAACGACGGTCTCGGCCGGCATCGCCGTGGATAGTACTGGCTGGCTGGCCAGTTTTGCCCGGCCTGGCGACTTACCCCCCGATATACGACGAAAAGTCGCC
The DNA here is from genome assembly GCA_963770315.1 of uncultured Solirubrobacterales bacterium. Lineage (GTDB taxonomy): Bacteria > Actinomycetota > Thermoleophilia > Solirubrobacterales > 70-9 > VRUE01. The sequence continues at coordinate 242,694 of CAVYPC010000002.1, read as the reverse complement.
AGAGACCCTCGTCAGGTCGAGCTGGCGGCGAGCTGGCCGCAGGCGGCATCGATGTCACGGCCGCGGGTGAGGCGGACGGTGGCGCCGAGCCGGTGCTCGTCGAGGATCGCCCGGAAGCGCTCGATCCGCTCCGGCGAGGAGCCGTCGTAGGCGCCGGTCGGGTTGTAGGGGATCAGGTTGACCTTGTAGACGCGGCGGTCGAGCAGGGCGGCGAGCTCGCGGGCGTGCTCGGGCAGATCGTTGACCCCGTCGAGCATCACGTACTCGACGAAAATCTTGCGGCGGCGGCGCGCGCGGTAGCGCTCGCAGGCGGCGAGCACCTCGGCCAGCGGGTAGCGGTCGTTGACCGGCATCAGCTGCGAGCGCAGGCCGTCGTTGGGAGCGTGCAGGGAGAGCGCCAGGCTGACCGGCATCGCGCACTCGGCGAGGCGATCGATCCCCGGCACCCAGCCGACGGTCGAGATCGCCGTGCGGCGGTTGGTGACGCCGAGCTCGGGCAGGCGCTCGCAGGCGGCGAGCACCGCGTCGAGGTTCATCGTCGGCTCCCCCATCCCCATGAAGACGACGTGGTCGATCGCTTCGACGCGACGGAAGTGGAGCGCCTGGTCGAGGATCTCGTCGGCGCTCAGATTGCGGCCGAACTTCATCTGGCCGGTGGCGCAGAAGCTGCAGGTCAGCGGGCAGCCCGACTGCGAGGAGAGGCAAACGGAGCGGCGCCCGTCGCGGTAGCGCATCAGCACCGCCTCGATCGGCCGTCCGTCGGCGGTCTGGAAGAGGGCCTTGACGGTGCCGTCGTCGGACTTGGCCTCGGCCTGCAGATCGAGGGTCGAGAGCGGCACCGCCGCCTCGAGCCGCTCCCGCAGCGCGGCCGGCAGGTTGGTCATCTCGGCGTAGGACGCGGCCCCCCGCGCAACCCACTCCCACACCTGGGAGGCGCGGTAGGACGGCTCGCCGGCGGTGGCGAGCGTCTTCGTCAGGAGGGCGCGATCCATATCCCGGCGAGTGTAGGGCTCGCCGGGTTTTCTCAGGCGGTGGGAGGCGCGGGGTTCTCCGGTGGCGGCGGTTCGGGCGGCAGCGGCTGAGGATTCAGCTCAGAGTCCGGTGGCGCTTCCTGGCCTGCCAGCGCTTCGGCCTCCTGGCGCCAGAGGTCGTTGAGAGAGACCTGGATGTAGGCCCAGAGGGCGGGCGAGAGAAGCAGGTAGAGGATGATCGCAATCCAGCCGTTGAGCGGCTCCTTGCCGCCGAGCTTGGACGCCCCCATCACCCGCTTGGTCCCCCGCCAGTAGGTGATCAGGGCGGGGACGATGACGATGCCTCCGGGGAACAGCGCCAGGACCGAGTTGGTCGGGTTCTGGCCAAGGTCATAGCCCTTGGCTTTGCCGAAGTCGCGCAGCTCGCGGTTGATCCGGTACCACCAGACCAGGTGATAGATGCCGAGGGTGACGATCGGCAGCAGGGCGGCAGCCCAGGGGCTGCGGATCTTCACCTCGTCCTCGGTGCCGCGGATCTTCATCTCGTACGCCATGCAGGGGGCTCCGTTCTGGTGGGAGGCGCGGTCGAACCGACCCTAACCCACGGAGCGGCCGCTTTCCAGCGTCACCTCCGCCGCGACCCGCTCGCCGGCCTGAAGAGCACCCTCCATATATCCGCTCCACACGGTGGCGGTCTCGGTGCCCGCCCAGTGGACACGACCGACCGGCTCGCGCAGCGCCGGGCCGCACTCCGTCCAGCCGCCGGGGCCGAAGTTCGAGGTCGGCCCACCGCCCGACCACTCCTCTTCCGCCCAGGTCTGTTCGGCGTACTCGAGCGGCCGGGCGGCACGCGGGCCGAAGAGACGCTCGAAGCAGGCGAGGACCGGGCCGCGGCGCTCCGCCACCGGCTTCGCCGCCAGATCGCGCGCCTCGGGTCCGCCGACGAAGCCGAGCAGGACACCGGCCGAGCCGTCGCGGGGCGAGCTGTCGAAGGTGAGGGTCACCGGCCCGGCGTCGGTGACCGACTCGCCGCTGAACCCGTCGGCGCGCCAGAAGGGCTCCTCGTACAGGGCCACGCACTTGGTCAGCGCGCCGGGACGCAGCCGCTCGGCGAGCCGCTGACGGCCGGCGGGCAGGGGGGCCAGCTCGATCCGGGCCGCGATCGCGGGGGGAACGGCGACGATCGCCCGCCCGGCCTCGACCTCGATGCCGTCGGCCACGACGTCGACCCCGGCGTCGCTCTGCGAGATCCGGCGCACCGGCCTGCCCAGCCGGACCCGCCCGCCGAGCGATTCGGCGAGCCCCAGCGGCAGCAGCTGCGCGCCGCCGTCGAGGCGGTCCTGCTGGGCGCCGCCCTCGGTGTCGATCAGCTTGTCGAAGCCGCCTGCGGAAGCGACGTAGAAGAGCACGTGGAGCAGCGACAGCTCCCCCGGCCCCGTCCCCCACACCGTGCGCCCGGCCAGGCCGATCAGCTCGCGGGCGACCTCGGTGCGGACGTTGCGCTCGCACCACTCGGCGAGGGTCTCGCGGTCGAGGTCGGCCGCGCGGTCGGCCGTCCAGGGCGTCTTGGCGCCCACCGCCCGGGCCATGCGGTCGATGCGGCGCCGGGCGAAGAAGGCATCCCAGAGGACGCGCGGGCCGAGGCGCGGGATGGTGCCGCGGTAACGGCGGCGCTTGCCGGCGACGTCGAGCAGGTTCCGCCCGCTGCCGTGCTGGGGAAACATCTTGATCCCGAGCTCGCCGGCGAGCCGCTGCACCCGGACGTGGTCCGAGCCGACCCACTGCCCGCCGAGGTCGACCGTCACCCCGTCGCCCAGCGTCGAGTTGAGCAGACGCCCTCCGACCCGGTCGCGTGCCTCCAGGACGATGACCTCGCGGCCGGAGTCGGCGATCGCCCGCGCCGCCCGCAGCCCCGAGAGGCCGGCGCCGATCACGACCACGTCGGCGCTGAGCCGCGCCTGTTCAGCCATGGATCTTCTCCCCCCGCTCCAGCATCCCGACGAACTTTCGCAGCCGTCTCTGCCGCGTCTCCTCTTTCTTTGCCTCCTCCAGCCGGTAGACGATCGCGTAGCGGTTGGCGCTGTCGAGCGTGGCGAAGAACTCGCCGGCGGCGGCGTTGCGCTCGAGCTCGCGTTGCAGGTCCGGTGGGACCTCGGCCGTGCGCTGGCCCGCGTAGGCAGCCTCCCAGCGGCCGTCGGCCTTCGCCGCCTCGACCTGGGCCAGCCCGGCTGGCCGCATCCTTCCCGACTCGATCAGACCTTCGGCCTTCTCGCGATTGATCCGGGACCAACGGCCGCGCGGCCGCCGCGGCGTGAAGCGCTGCAGGAAGTACTGCCCGTCGAAGCCCCTCTTCTGGCTGTCGATCCAGCCAAAGCAGAGCGCGACCTCGAGCGCCTCGGCATAGCTGACGCTGCTCACGCCCGAGTCCTTCTTGGCGATCTTCAGCCAGAGCCCGGGAGAGTTCGCATCCTGGCGCTCGATCCACCCCTCCAGCTCGGCCGGGGTGGCGAACGAGATCGTCGGCAGCTCGTCGGGGGTCGACCCGCTCATCGCACCGATTCTCACACCACCGGACCGGGATAGAGTGAGTGGGTATGAGCGATGCCGACTCCGTCGAGAGCCTCACCGCGGCGATCGGGCGCTACAACGACGCCTGGAACGCGCAGGATCTCGACGCGATCGTGGCGATGCACGCGCCCGACATGGTCTTCGCCAACCACACCGCCGGCGAGTCGGCGAGCGGCGAGGACGTGCGTCGGCACATCGCCTCGATCTTCGCCAGCTGGCCCGACCTGAGGTTCGAGACGCGGCGGCTCTACGTGCACGAGGGGCAGGTCGTGCAGGAGTGGACCGCGACCGCGACGCATTCCAACGTCATGCGCCGCGGCGACCTCGAGGCGGCGCCCACCGGGCAGACGATCTCCTGGGACGGCATCGACTCGATCCCCTTCGAGGACGGCCTGATCAAGCGCAAGGACGTCTACTCGGACTCGGTCTCGATCCTGCGCCAGGTCGGCCTGCTGGACTGAGGTCAGATCGCGTTGCGCCTGAGGTTAGGACTGCATCGCGATCTAAACCTCAGGCTCAAAGGCCGGCGGCATCGGCCAGGAGGTCGACCTGCTGCGCGTCGGCGGAGCTGGGACAGAAGACCAGCTCGTCGCAGCCGAGCTCTTCGTAGGCGGCCACGTACCGAGCGACGGCCTCGGCATCCTTGGCGGCGCTGTCGCCGATCATCCTGGCGATGTCCTCGCCGAGCCATGCGTAGTAGTCCATGAGGTTCTCGCGCACGTCCTCCTCGGCGCGCTCGCCGAGCGAGAAGTAGGCGAGCGCCATGACGTGGGGCTCGCCCTCACGACCGGCCCCGCGCCAGGCCGCCCTTGCCTTCTCGGCCCCCTCTCGAGCCTGGTCGGGGCCCGAGCCGGCGGCAATCCAGCCGTCGCCGAGGCGGGCGGCGCGCTCGTAGGCGGGGTCCGCGTGGCCGCCGACGATCAGGCGGGGCGCGCCCGCGATCGTCGGTCCGATCTCCTCCCCGGCCCAGATCTCCTTCATCTCTTCCAGCATCGCGTCGAGGCGCTTGCCGCGCCCGCGCAGCTCGACCCCGCTCGCTTCGTAGTCGTCGTCGCGCGCCCCGAGACCGATGCCGAGGGTGAGCCGGCCGCTGGAGAGGGCGTTGACGCTGCGCGCCTGCTTGGCCAGCTCCGCGGGGTTGGTGCGCAGCGGCGCCAGCAGCACGGTGGTCGCCAGGCCGATCCGCTCGGTGACGGCAGCCGCCGCCGCGAGCGCGATCAGCGGCTCGTAGTTGTCGTAGACGATGCGGTCGATCGTGCCGAGGCTGGAGAAGCCGCGCGCCTCGGCCCGCCGCGCCCACTCGGTCAGCTCGGCGCCGGTCGCGCCGGGAACCGCGTTGGGAAGTGCGATGCCTACGTCCATCCGTGGCCCCCTACCCGCACGCGACTCAGCCGTAACGCTCGCCGATGATCGCCCGCAGCTTGGCGCGATCGTGGCGGGCATGGACGCGGCGCACGGTGCCGGAGCGGGAGCGCATCACCAGCGATTCGGTGGTGGCGCCGGCGCCGCGGTAGCGGACGCCCTGCAGGACATCGCCGTCGGTGACGCCGCTGGCGGAGAAGAAGACGTCGTCGCCGGAGCAGAGGTCGTCGGCCGCGAGGACGCGATCGAGGTCGTAGCCGGCGTCGACCGCGGCGCTGCGCTCCTCGTCGTTGCGCGGCCAGAGGCGGCCGAGCAGCTGGCCGCCCATCGACTTCAGCGCCGCGGCGCTGAGGACGCCCTCGGGCGTGCCGCCGATCCCCCAGAGAAGGTCGACCGGAGAGCGGTCTGAGACCGCGAGCAGGGCGGCGGAGACGTCGCCGTCGGTGATCAGGCGTATGCGCCCGCCCGCCTCGCGCACTTCGCGCATCGCCTCCTCGTGGCGCGGCCGGTCGAGCATGACCACGGTGACGTCGCCGACGCCCTCGCCCTTGCGCTCGGCGATCAATTTCAGCGTCTCCGGCAGCGGCCGGTCGAGGTCGAGCAGGTCGGCGATCTCCTCGCCGCCGGCCATCTTCTCCATGTAGACGCAGGGGCCGGGGTCGAACATGGTGCCGCGCTCGGCGAGCGCGATCACGGCGAGCGCGCTGGGCATGCCGAGCGCGCAGAGCGTCGTCCCCTCGAGCGGATCGACGGCGATGTCGACCACGGGCGGGCTGCCATCGCCGATCTGCTCGCCGTTGTAGAGCATTGGCGCCTCGTCCTTCTCGCCCTCGCCGATCACCACGACGCCGTCCATCGAGACCGAGTCGAGGACGAAGCGCATCGCGTCGACCGCCGCCTGGTCGGCGGCGATCTTGTCGCCGCGCCCGACCCAGCGAGCGGCGGCCAGGGCCGCCGCCTCGGTCACCCGCACCAGCTCCAGGGCTAGGTTGCGGTCGGGCTTGGCCCGATCCGAGGCCGTATCTGGCGAGGTCTCCCCCATGGGTGCCGCACCCTATAGGGTCGCTGCATGAGCCAGAGGTGGGGACTGACGCTGCCGCTGCCGGGCACGCCGCTGGCCGCGCACGAGAAGCTCGTGAAGCGCGCCGAGGCCGCCGGCTACACCGACCTCTGGAGCGGTGAGACCAACGGCCCCGACGGCTTTACGCCGCTCGCCCTCAGCGCCACCTGGACCGAGCGGGCGCGGCTCGGCACCGGGATCGTCGGCGTCTTCCAGCGCGGCCCGGCGCTGCTTGCGCAGGAGGCCGCGGCGCTGGCCGATGCCTCGCGGGGGCGCTTCGTGCTCGGCATCGGCTCCTCCTCGGATCGGATCGTCGAAGGCTGGAACGGGATCCCCTTCGAGCGGCCGCTGAGCAAGGTGCGCGAGACCCTCGAGTTCCTGCGGACGGCGCTCGACGGCGAGCGCACCGAGAGCGGCTTCAAGCTCGAGGCCGCGCCCGCCCAGCGGGTGCCGATCGTGCTCGCGGCGCTGCGCGGCAAGATGCTCGAGCTGGCGGTCGAGCGCGCCGACGGCGCCTTCACCAACTTCCTGCCGCTGGGCGGCCTGCCCAAGGTCACCGCGCAGCTGGAGGGGGCACCGGACGGCTTCGAGCTGCTCTGCCGCTTCTTCTGCCTGCCGGGCGAGCGCGAGGCGGTCGAGCCGCTGGCCCGCTTCATGTTCTCCTCCTACATCACCGTGCCCGTCTACGCGGCCTTCTACCGCTGGCTCGGCTATGGCGATCAGATCGACGCCATGGTCGCCGCCTGGGAGAGCGGCGATCGTCAGGGCGCGGCGGCGGCGGCCCCCTGGGAGCTGATCGAGGACATGTTCGTCTTCGGCACCCCCGAGCAGATGCGGGAGCGGCTGGACGCCTTCGTCGAGGGCGGCGTGACGCTGCCGATCCTCACCCCGATCGTCACCCCGGACAAGCTCGGCGAGACGATCGAGGCGCTGGCCCTCTAGACCGGCCAGGCCGGTCTAATACTCGACCTCAGCCCCTAACCCGAAGGATCGATCGGCGGCGAGTTCGACGATTTTGTCGACGATCGGCGCGTGCCAGCCTTCCTTCTTCGATCGCGTGGCGATCGTCTCCACCGCCATCCCGATCCGGGTCGCGGTGGTGGACGCCAGCCCGCGCAGGACTTCGAAGTCGAACTCGCACTCTTCGCAGACTTCGGCCAGTTCGAGCAGGTACGACGTTTCCTGGTATTCCTCGGAGATCACCAGCCCGTGGTGGATCGGATCGTCGTAGACGACGGTCGAGGTGATGTCGGTGAGCGGCGCGAGCCGCCACTTCCTCTCCGCCCCGGAGAGCGACGTCTTCTCCCGGTCGATCAGGGCGAAGTTCCTGCCGTGGGCATCGCCGTTGCCGAGGATGTAGTTGCAGAAGGCCGCGGTGAGCAGGTTCACCACTTCGTCGGGGCGGCTGACCGCGTTCAGCAGCCCGCGGGCTTCAGTCCAGCCGGGAGCTTCGCTCTCCTCGCTCTCGTCGTCGGCGGTGGGCAGGATGCCGAGCGCCTGGCAAAAGGACTCGCAGTGGAGTCGCTTGACGTCGGCGCCCTCGCCGACGACGCGGTCATAGCGAGGTGAGACCAGGCAGCGCCGCCCCGCGATCTCCTCCACCGTCGCTTTGGCGACGGGCAGCCCGACCTGGCGGCAGACGGTCATGCAGAACATCTCGTTGGCGACGTATTCGGGGTATTCGCCGGTCTCGGGCTTGATCACGTGGGTACTCGGCGCGCAGGCCTCCGGCCAGGCCCAGCGCCCGCCGTCCTCGTCGCGAATCAGGCTGAGCTTGTGCCGCAGCCCGGGCAGGGCGAACCGCATCCGCTGCCTGCAGTCGGGGCTGAACAGCCGTGGCGGGGGTGGCTTCACCACTTCCGCCAGTTCGTCCTCGCTCAGCCAGGCGAGCGAGGAGCGCTCGCGCGGTCGCGGGGCCTGCCCCGCCGGCAGGAAGGTGACCGCGCCGGAGCAGTCCTCGCCCAGCTCGGCCAGCAACAGGTAGCCGTCGGCTGCGTCGAGGCCCAGCTCGCGACCCAACCTCGCGCGGCGCGGCCCTTCGGGCAGCAGGCCCTCGACATAGGCCCTGGTGGCCTCGGAGCTGTAGGGCTCGGGGCGGGCCGGCAGGGAGTTGCTGAGCAGCGCTTTCCCCGGTCCGATTTTTCCAACCAGCTCCGGGTCATACGCGAGTCTGTAGTCGTTGTCACCTGCGGGGAACAGGGTTCCGACACGCTCCCCGTAGAGGTAGACGTCAAGGCTCAATTTGGGTCCTCCTCGATCTTCCTACGGGTATTCAAGGTCCAAGACTTTAAACCGAAGCTAAGCTGAGCGCGTAGTCCTCGGCGGGATCCGTGAACCACCCGTCCGGCCGCAGGCCCGCATCGAGGTAGACCCTCTCGAGCCGCTCGCGGGTGAACTTGGAGGAAATCTCGGTCCGCATCTCCTCCCCGGCGGCGAAACGCACGGTCAGGTCGAGGCCGTCGAGCCGCACGGTCTGCTCGGCGAGCGAGCGCAGGCGTATGTCCATGCGCGCCGCCTCGGTGTCATAGCGCGCCACGTGCTCGAACTCGTCCAGGTCGAAATCGCCGCCGAACTCGCGGTTAAGCACCCGCAGGACGTTCTTGTTGAACTCGGCGGTCACCCCACCGGGATCGTCGTAAGCGGCCTCCAGCCGGTCAGGATCCTTGACCAGATCGGTGCCGAGCAGGATCTGGTCGCCCGGTTCGAGCAGGGCCGCGATGCGGGTGAGGAAATCGTGGCGGGCGTCCGGGTAGAGGTTGCCGATCGTGCCACCGAGGAAGGCGACGAGCCGGCCGCCGCCGCCGTTTGGAATCCGCTCAAGGTCGTGCTCGAAATCGCAGACCAGACCGCGAATCGTCAGCCCGGGATACTCCTCGACCAGCGACTTCGCGGTTTCGTGGGTGATCTCCTCGGAGATATCGACCGGGACGTAGGTGGCGAGGCAGCCGGCGTCGCGCATCGCGCTCAGCAGGTGGCGCGTCTTGGCGGCCGAGCCGGAGCCGAGCTCGACCAGGGTCCCGGGCTCCCCGGCGGCGGCGACGATCTCGGCGGAGCGCTGGGAGAGGATCTCGCGCTCGGTGCGGGTCGGGTAGTACTCGGGCAGTTCGGTGATCCGCTCGAAGAGCTGTGAGCCCAGCTCGTCGTAGAAGTACTTGGGCGCCAGCTCCTTCGGCCTGGCGGTGAGGCCGAGGCGAATGTCCCGCGCCATCGCCGCGCCGCCGTCGGCGCGCAGGCGGACCTTGATCTCGATCGCCTCGGCGGCGGCGCCGGGGCTCATCGGCCGCCGTCCCTCGCGCAGCGGAAGCCGGCGAATATCTGCCGTCGCTGCGGCAGGTCCCAGTTGCGAAAGCTGGGCCGCATGACCGCTGGGCTGGTCGCCCACGAGCCCCCCCGCAGAACCTTGTATTCGTCGTCGAAGAAGGGCTCGGAGTACTCGCGGTAGGGGAAGGCCTCGAAGCCGGGGTAGGCGAGGAAGTCCGACGAGGTCCATTCCCAGGCCTGGCCCACGGCGTGCAGGCCGGGGCTGGCGGCCTCCCACTCCCCCTCGGTCGGGAGCCGCTTGCCCGCCCAGCGGGCGAAGGCGTCGGCCTCGTGCCAGGAGACGTGTATAACCGCCTGGCTGGGATCGACCGGGTCGCGGCGACCCATCGCGGTGCGGACCCAACCGCTCCCTCCGTCGCGCTCCCAGTAGAGCGGCGGCTCGGCTCCCGTCTCCTCCATATAGGCGATGTACGCGCCGTTGGTGACCGGGGTTCGATCGATCTCGAACGGGAGCAGCTCGACCTTGTGGCGGGGTCGCTCGTTGTCGTAGGCGAAGCCGGTAGGCCCAGCGCCGATCTCGTACTCGCCGCCCTCCACACGAATCGCCTCCGACCCAGGCGTGTCCGAGCTTATGGGTCCATATGGCACGGAAAACTCGGACACGTCCGCGGGCGTGCGGCGATGCTCGGGGGGGAGCTCGTAGCCGTCGACCATCTGCAGCAGCTGGAGCATCGTCTCGTTGTGCTGCAGCTCGTGCGCGATCAGCATCTCGTAGACGAACCCATCGCGCAGCAGGGGATCGCCGGCGGCGGCGGCGATCTCGACCTGGTCGAGCACCTCGAGGGTGCGCTCGCGCACGTCGGCGAGGTAGGAGCGCAGCTCGGCGTCGCGCAGGATCGGCAGCTCGCCGCGGCTCTTGCGCGGATTCTCGATCGCGTCGTAGAGGCGGCCGAGCTCGCCGTGCAGGGGCTCACGCTCTCCGATCGTCTGCACCAGCCAGAGCTCCTCGAAGTTGGCGATGTGGCCGAGGTCCCAGGCGAGCGGGCTGAGGATCGGCGAGTAGACGCGGTTGAGCTGCTCGTCGTCGAGCGGCTCGATCAGCTCATAGGTGCGCCGTCGAGCCTCCGCGAGCCGGTCCGCGATCGCTTCCTTGGAGCTGGAGCTTGCCGTCACCTCGGTGGCGATGGGAAAACCCTAGCGGTTAAGTTACGGCGGCTGTGAAAATCTCAGGCACAGGTGCTTTGGTTGCGGGTGGGGCCTCGGGGCTCGGCGAGGCGACGGCACGGGCGCTGGCGGCGGCCGGCGCCAGCATCGTCATCGCCGACCTCAACACCGCCAAGGGCGAGGCGCTGGCGGCCGAGCTCGGCGCCGGCGCGAGCTTCGTCGAGGCCGACGTGACCGACGAGGCCGCCGTCGCGGCGGCGGTCGAGCTGGCGGCGGGGGCGAGCGAGGCCGGGCTGAGGATCTCGGTTTGCTGTGCTGGGATCGGCTGGGCCGAGCGGGTAGCCCACAAGGCCGGCGCCCACAACCTCGAGCTCTTCTCCAACGTGGTCAAGGTCAACCTGATCGGGACCTTCAACGTGCTGCGGCTGGCCGCGGCGGCGATGAGCGAGAACGAGCCCGACGAGGAGGGCGAGCGCGGCGTCTGCGTCAACACCGCCTCGATCGCCGCCTACGATGGCCAGATCGGCCAGATCGCCTACGCGGCCTCGAAGGGAGGGATCGTCGGCATGACCCTGCCCGCGGCGCGCGACATGGCCTCGCGCGGCGTCCGCGTCGTCACGATCGCCCCCGGCCTCTTCGACACGCCGCTGCTGGCGGCACTGCCCGAGGAGGCGCGCACCGCGCTCGGCGCGGGCATCCCCTTCCCCTCCCGGCTCGGCCGCCCGGCGGAATACGCGCAGCTGATCGAGCAGATCGTCGCCAACCCGATGCTGAACGGCGAGACGATCCGCCTCGACGGCGCCTTGCGGATGCCGCCGAAGTAGCTGCGCCCGCCGATTGCAGCATTTTCCCCACGATCGTGGGGAAAATCCTTCAACCCGTGCCGCTCGCCTCCGGATCGCGCCAGACGCACTTGTGCCAGGGCGGGCTGATCGCAAAGCGGTAGGCGGCTCCTTCAGCGGCCGCGATCGGCTCCAGGGGGACGAGGTGGACGCGGCGTCCGGGGATGAAGCGATCGATGTGGGGAATGCCGATCGCGTTGCCGGCGTGGCTCCCCCCGGAGACGAGCAGCAGGTGGGTCTCCTCGCCCCAGCCGCCGTCGGGGCGAGCGCCAACTGCCTCGGCGAAGTCCTCGAGCGGTCCGATCCCCGCGTCCGCTCCCCAGTTGGCGATGCCGCGGTCGTGGTTGTAGCCGTCGTGGGAGGAAGCCCGCTCGTCGACCTCGCCGTCGGGCCCGATGCGGAACTGCACGCTTTCCCAGTCGTCGTGGTGATAGCCGGCCGCGCCGACGAGCGGAACGCCGCGCAGGGTGGCGGAATCGGCGTAGTACAGCCAATACTGCAGGTAGAGGTTGCCAGCGCGCTCAGCGGCGCAATCGGGCTCGCCGCGACTGCCGGCGGTGACGTCGAGGTCGCTTCTCCCACCCGCGCTGTCCCTGCAGTCGACCACGTGCACGAAGGCTGTGACGGGCAGCCCGCCATCGGTCTCATGGACCAGGCCGCGCGCTGAGCCGTCCCCGCAGGCGCTGCTGCGACAGCGCCTGAAGTCGACCGGCATCGCCCGTGAGCCCTGCTCGAAGAGAATCCACGGCATGTGGCGCCGCACCAGCTCGCCAACCTCGGTCCCGTAGGTGGCGATGAGGACCGGCTCGTCGCCGCAACCGTCAGCCAGGGCGGCGGCGCAGAGGATCCGCGAAGCCACCGCCCGCGCCAGCGCCGTCCCGGGAACCCGAACGCCGAGGGATACCAGGCCGATCATCGCCAGAGAGACGATGGCAAGGAGCCCAATCCACTCCACGGTCCCCTGTCCCCGCTCGTCCACACCCGGTCAAGGGCAGCGACGGCGATTCTCTCCCCCTCGGGGCGGCAGTCAGAGGTTCTGGATCTCGGAGGCTATGTCCGACGCCGCCTGTTTGGCGTCGGCGAAGAGCATCGAGGTGTTCGGTTCGTAGAAGAGGTCGTTGTCGATGCCGGCGAAACCGGGGCTGAGCGAGCGCTTGATCACGATCACCTGCTGGGCCTCGTTGACCTCGATGATCGGCATGCCGGCGATCGGGCTGTCCGGGTCGTTCTTGGCCGCCGGGTTGGTGACGTCGTTGGCGCCGACGATGACCGCGACGTCGGTGCGCGGCATCTCCGGGTTGATGTCCTCCATCTCACGCAGCTGCTCGTAGGGCACGTCGGCCTCGGCGAGCAGGACGTTCATGTGGCCGGGCATGCGGCCGGCGACCGGATGGATCGCGTAGTTGACCGTGACCCCGCGCTTCTCCAGCTCGTCGGCGACCTCCTTGATCGCGTGCTGGGCCTGGGCGACGGCGAGGCCGTAGCCGGGGACGATCACGACCGAGTCGGCGTAGGCGAGCTTGATCGCCGCGTCCTGGGCGCCGATCGAGGTATGCGGTCTCTCCTCGGTGGAGCCTCCCCCACCCCCCGCCGGCGCGCCGCCGAAGCCGGCGAAGAGGACGTTAGCCACGGAGCGGTTCATCGCGGTCGCCATCTCCATCGTCAGGATCGTTCCCGAGGAGCCGACCAAGGTGCCGGCGACGATCAGCGCCACGTTGTCGAGGGCAAAGCCCGCCGCGGCGGCGGAGAGGCCGGTGAAGGCGTTGAGCAGCGAGATCACGACCGGCATGTCGGCGCCGCCGATCGGCAGCACGACGAGGTTGCCGAGCAGTCCCGCGGCGATCAGAATCGCGATGAAGATCGCCTGCGAGGGATCGCCGTTGTGGGTGGCGATGTTGACGCAGGCGGCGACGATGCCGATCAGCAGGACGACGTTGATCACCTGCTGGCCCGGCACCGCCAGCGGCCGGGTCGGGATCAGATCCTGGAGCTTGGCGAAGGCGATGTTCGAGCCCCAGAAGGAGACCGAGCCGACCACGGCGGCGAAGAGGACCGGGATCAGCGTGTCGAGCGGGATCTCCTCGCCGAGCGAGATCCCGTGGCGGATCTCCGACCAGGCGATCAGCGCCACGGCGCCGCCACCGACGCCGTTGTAGAGGGCGACCATCTGCGGCATCTCGGTCATCTGCACGCGGATCGAGGCGATCACGCCGATCGACGTGCCGATCCCCAGGCCGAGCGCGATCAGGCCCCAGTTGCCGATCCCGTCCAGCAGCAGCGTGGTGATGACCGCCACCACCATGCCACCCGCTGCGATCAGGTTGCCCTGCTTGGCCGAGGTCGGGTGGGTGCCGCGTTTGATCCCGATGATGAAGAGCGAGAAAGCGACGATGTAGAGCGCGGTCGCGGCGTCGCCGCCCGGCTTCAAGACGGCCTCGATCATTTGCCGCCCTTCCCGTCAGCGTCGGCCTTCGGTTTCGGCTTTTTGGAGAACATGCCGAGCATCCGGTCGGTGACCATGAAGCCGCCGACGATGTTGATCGCGCCGAAGGCGATCGCGATCGTGCCGATCACGTACTCGAGCGGGTCGTTGGCGTAGCCGACGACGATCAGCCCGCCGAGCATGACAATGCCGTGGATCGCGTTGGTCTGCGACATCAGCGGCGTGTGCAGGGTGGTCGGAACCTTCGAGATCACCTCGAAGCCGACGAAGGCGGCGAGGACGAAGATCGTGATCTCGGTGAACAGGCTCACTTGGCAGCCCTCTCGTTGCGGATCTCGCCGCCGTGGGTGATGCAGGCGGCGGCGACGATGTCGTCCTCGAAGTCGACGTTCAGCGCGCCGTCCTCGCCGATCAGCAGCCCGAGCAGGTTCTCGAGGTTCTTGGCGTAGAGCTGCGAAGCCGGGGCCGGCATCTCGCTGGCGAGGTTGCGCGGGCCGACGACCTTGACGCCGCCCTCGACGACCGTCTGCCCCGCCTCGGTCAGCTCGCAGTTTCCGCCGCTCTCGGCGGCGAGGTCGACGATCACCGAGCCGGGCTGCATGGCGCGCACCGCGCCGGCGGTGATCAGCAGCGGTGCCGGGCGGCCGGGGATCGCGGCGGTGGTGACGATCACGTCCTGTTTGGCCGCGTTCTCGCCGATCGCCTCGACGACCTTGGCGTTCTCCTCGTCGGTGAGCGGGCGGGCATAGCCGCCCTCGCCTTCGGCGTCGGGGATGAAGTCGAGCTCGAGCGGGCGGCCGCCGAGCGAGGCGATCTGCTCCCAGGCGGCGCGGCGGATGTCGAAGCCGGTGACGATCGCGCCCAGCCGCTTCGCCGTGGCCACGGCCTGCAGGCCGGCAACGCCGGCGCCCAGCACCAGCACCTTTGCCGGCGGCACCGTGCCGGCGGCGGTGGTCATCATGCCGAAGAAGCGGCCCGACTCGCGGGCGGCGATCAGCATCGCCGCGTAGCCGCCGGCGGCGGCCTGCGAGGAGAGCGCGTCCATCGCCTGGGCGCGGGTGGTCCGGGGGATCGCCTCCATCGCGAAGCTGGTCACGCCGGCGGCGGCGAGCGCCTTGTTGGTCTCGGCCGCGGTCCAGGGCGAGAGGTGGCCGATCAGCAGCTGATTGGAGTTGAGGCGACCGATCTGCTCGTTGGTGGGGGTGGCGACGCGGAGGACGACGTCGGCGCCCCAGGCAACGTCGGGGTCGACGACCTCGGCTCCCGCCTCCTCGTACTGGGAGTCGGGATGGCCGGCGGCCTCGCCGGCGCCGCGCTCGACGAGCACGGCGACGTGCTCGTTCTTCTTCAGCGATTTCACGGCGTCGGGGACGAGCGCGACCCGGCGCTCCCCCTCGGCGGTCTCTTTCGGCACTCCGATCTTCACGCGGCGCGGAAGGTTATGCGATGAGGGTAGGAGCGGGTCAGCCGCCCGCCAGGGCGGCCAAGCGCTCGATCGTGTGCAGTTGCTGGTCGCGCTCGACGTGGACGGGAGAGACGATCAGCCGGTCGACGCCGGCGCCGCGGAAGCGCTCGATCCGCTCCGCCACCTCGGCCTCGGTGCCGACCAGCGAGGTGGCCTCGACGATCTCGTCCGGCATCGCCTCGAAAGCGCCGCCGCGGTCGCCGTCCTGGAAGCGACGCTGGACCTCGTCGGCGACCTCGCCGAAGCCGAAGCGATGGGCGAGGTCGACGTAGAAGTTGGTCTTGCGGCTGCCCATGCCGCCGAAGTAGAGGACGAGGCCGGTCTTGACCACGTTCTTGGCCGCCTCCAGGTCGCCGTCGATCGCAACCTGCAGCGAGGGCGAGACCTCGAGATCGGAGCGCTGGCGGCCGCCCTTGGCGAAGCCCGCCTCCAGGTGCTCGCCCCAGGTCTGCTCGAAGGCGTCGACGCTGAAGAAGATCGGGATCCAGCCGTCGCATATCTCCGCCGCCATCTCGACCGATTTGCGCCCGATCGCGCCGACGAAGACCGGGATCCGGTTGCGCTCAGGGTGGAAGTTGAGCTTCAACGGCTTGCCCTCGCCGCCGGGCAGCGGCAGCTGATAGTGCTCGCCCTGGTGGTCGACCTTGCCCTCGCGGGCGACGATCTCGCGCACGACTTCGATGTACTCGCGGGTCCGGCCCCAGGGCTTCGAGTAGGGGACGCCGTACCAGCCTTCGGAGACCTGCGGCCCGGACGGCCCGAAGCCGAAGAGGAAGCGGCCGCCGGAGAGCTTGTCGATCGTCGCCCCGGCCATCGCCGCGGCGGCCGGCGGGCGCGCGGGTACCTGCAGGATCGCGGCACCCAGATTGATGGTGCTGGTCTGCGGCGCCAGCCAGGCGAGGACGCTGACCACGTCGGAGCCGTAGGACTCGGCCGCCCAGACCGACTCGAAGCCGGCGGCCTCGGCCGCCTGCACGACCTCCACCGCGTCATCGCCAGCAGGGCCGATGCCCCAGTAGCCGAGGTTGAGTCCGAGTTTTAAAGCCATCCGCGGGGAACCCTATTGAATGTCCCCTGATGGCCGCTACCGCAACCGACACAACGGATGCCGCCGAGCGCGGCCTGAGCAGCGCCGAGGCGGCCAAGCGCCTGCGCAAGCTCGGCACCCCGCCGGACACTTCCTCGCGCTCGGTCTCGAGCATCGTCGCCGGCAACGTCTTCACCCTCTTCAACGCGATCATCGGCGTCTTCTTCGTGTTGATCCTCTCGTTGGGGCTGATCGCCGACGCCGTCTTCGGCCTGATCGCGATCGTCAACTCCTACATCGGCATCCGCCAGGAGCTGAAAGCGAAGAAGACGCTGGACGAGCTGGCGGTGCTGGTCGCGCCGCACGCAAAGGTGCTCCGCGACGGCGCCGTCGTCAGCCTGCTGGCAGAGGAGGTCGTGCCGGGCGACGTGATCGCGATCGAGCCCGGCGACCAGCTGGTGGCCGACGGCAAGACGATCGCCAGCCGCGGCATGACGCTGGACGAGTCGATGCTGACCGGCGAGGCCGACGGGATCCGCAAGGAGGTCGGCGACCGGGCGCTCTCGGGCTCCTTCTGCATCTCCGGCTCGGGGCGCTACCGGGTCGACGCGGTTCGAGAGGAGAGCTACGCGGGGCGCCTGGCGGGCGAGGCGAAGGCGTTCCGCCACCCGCCCTCGCCGCTGCAGTCCGAGGTCAACCGGGTGATCGTCGCCTGCACCTGGGCGATGGCGCCGCTGGCAGCGCTGCTGCTGCTCACCTTCCAGCTGCGCAGCACCGACCTGGTCGAGGCGGCACAGACGGCGACCGCCGGCCTGGTGACGCTGATCCCCGAGGGGATGGTGCTGCTGATGAGCGTCACCTTCGCCGTCGCCGCCGTGCGGCTGGCGCGCAAAGACACGCTGGTGCAGCAGATGAGCGCCACCGAGAGCCTCGCCGCCGTCGACACGATCTGCGTCGACAAGACCGGCACCTTGACCGACGGGCAGCTGCGCCTGCTCGGGGTCGAGGCCGCCGAGGGGGTCGACGAGGGCGACGCCGAGGAGGCGCTGGGGCGGTTCGCGGCCAGCGCCGGCGACCGCAACCGGACCCTGGAAACCGTCGCCGAGGCCTTCCCGGCGCAGCCGGGCCGGGTCGGCGGCGAAGTTCCCTTCTCCTCGAAGTGGAAGTGGAGCGGTTTGCGGCTGGGCGGCGTCAGCTACGTCCTCGGCGCGCCAGACATCCTCGCCCAGGCCGGAGCGCTGGCGCTGCCGCCGGGCCTTGCCCGCAAGCTGGAGGAGGAGACCGCTGCCGGGCGCCGCGTCGTCGCCTTCGGCCGGGCAGGCGAGCCGCTGCCCGACGACCCGTGGCAGGCGCCACCGCCGCGACTGACGCCGATCGCCCTCGTCGTGCTGGAGGAGACGCTGCGTGCCGATGCCGCCGAGACGATCGCCGCGATGCGCGAGGGGGACGTGGACCTGAAGCTGATCTCCGGCGACGCGCGGGCGACGGTGACGGCGGTCGCCTACGCCGTCGGGGTGCCCGCCGACGCCGGCGTGATCGAGGGCTCCGAGCTGCCCGAGGATCCCAAGGAGCTCGCCGCCGCGGCGCAGAGCAACACGATCTTCTGCCGGATCGCGCCCGAGCAGAAGAAGGCCCTGGTCGAGGCACTGCGAGCGAGCGGCCGCTACACGGCGATGATCGGCGACGGGGTCAACGACGTGCCAGCCCTGAAGCAGGCGCGCCTCGCGGTGGCGATGGGCTCCGGCGCCCAGGTGACCAAGGGAGTCGCCGACGTGGTCCTGCTCAAAGACGAGTTCGCGCGGCTGCCGGAAGCGGTCGCCGAAGGGCGGCGGATCGCCCGCAACATCCACCGCCTCGGCCGCCTCTACCTGACCAAGAGCGTGTATGCCGCGGCGCTGATCCTGCTCGTCGCGGTGCCCGGCTTCGCCTTCCCCTTCCTCCCCCGCCATCTCACCCTGGCCGCCTTCCTGACGATCGGCATCCCCTCCTTCGTCCTCGCCCTCGCGCCCTCGGACGGCCCGCTCTACCGCGGCCGCCTGCTGCGCGCGCTCGCCGCCTTCGCCGTGCCGGCCGGGCTGGCGACGGCACTCGGCTCGATCCTCTGCTTCTTCCTCGTCGACACCGTCTTCGGCGGCTCGCTGGAGGCCGGCCGCACCGCCGCGACGACGACGCTGATCGTGCTCGGCCTCGCCTTCGTGCTGCTGCTCGAGCGCGGGCCCGGGCGCGAGCACATCGCGATCCAGAGCTACATGCTGGCGATGGTGGCGGGGCTGGGCGCCCTCTTTGCCCTGATCCTGGCGGCCGCGCCGGTGCGCGACTTCTTCGAGATGACCCTGCTCACGGCGAGCCAGTGGTTCCTGGCGCTGCTCTGCTCGGCGATAGGGCTGACGATCGCCAGCCTGCTATGGCGCCTCCCCCAGATCGAAAGGCTGGAAGAGCCCTGACCGGCGCATATCGGCGTCCTCGGTCGGCCGCCTTCGGGTCACGCACCGGAGTGCGCTCCCCTCGTCAGCCTCCCTGCGTCCTTGATCTGCTTGGTCAGGCCCCTTCCAGAGGGAGAACTACAGAAAGGTCGCGTTGGGGGAACGGGAGCGGGTCGGTAGTGCGGTCGAACTCGGCGAGGGCGTCGGGGGCGAGGCGCTCGAAGGCTCTGCGCACGGCGCTGGCGTAGTCGGCGGCGGCGAAGGCGTTGCCCTCGGCGACTCCCCGCCTGCAACGCTCGCGGGCGGCACCGAGGCCCAGATAGGTGAAGACGCGCGGGGAGCGCTCCTCTGATGACGCGCTCTCGCCCTCGGCCGGCATCGGCTCGAAGGCGGCGGAGACATCGATGCGCTCGTAGTTGATCTCGCGTGCGTCGAGTGCCGCCAGGCGATCGGCATCGACCGGAAGCGCGAGCCCGTTTACCGCCCCGCCGGCCTGCTCGTAGATGTCGAGGTAGGCGACGCGGATGCGCGGCCTCTCCCCGGTCTCGGGATCGAGGTAGTGCTTGACCGTGTCTCCCCCCTCCCAGTTATTCATCGCGGCGCCCCAACAACGGCGATACCCGCGCAGCCGGCCAGGGACGGGCACCCGCTCGACGCCGCCCACGATCTGCGTCTGACGCAGCTCGACCAGCGAGGCGTAGCCGAAGACGTAGTCGGTCAAGCCGGGGGCAGGACGAACTGGCTGACGATCAGGTTCGCCGCCAAGCGCGGCTCGACGCCCTCGCGGCGGCGCTCCATCCTCACCTCGATCACCACCGTGCTCTTGCCGGTGTGCAGCGGCTCGCCGACGGCGACGATCTCGTCGCCGAGCACGCCGGCGGCGAAGACGTTCAGCTTCAGCTCGATCGTGGTGAAGTTGTAGCCCGGCGGGATGCCGCGGAAGGTGGCCCAGGCGGCGACGGTGTCGCCGAGCGCGGTCCAGACCCCGCCGTGGACGAAGCCGCCGGGATGCAGGTGGCGCCTGTCGACCACGATCCGCCCGCGCGAGTGCGAATCCTCGATCTCCAGCGGCTCGATCCCGAGGTCGCCGGGGAAGCTGCCGGGCAGGAAGGCGCGGGCGGTCTCCGGGGTGATCCGCGAGCTGGGGTGGACGGGGGCGTCGCTCATACGGCCAGAGCGTATGCACCGGGCTGGAGCTTCGCCGTGCGCCGCCGGTAGGTGCGCCACAGCCAGGGCCACTGCTGCGGGTCGCTGCCGTTCTCGTCGACGTACCAGTTGGTGCAGCCGCTGTGCCAGACCGTGCCGGCGAGGGCGTCGCGCAGCTCGCGGTCGAAGTCCGCCGCCGCCTCGCGGCGCACCTCGATCCGGCTCGCCTCGGCGCGATCCAGCTCGCCCAGGGCGGCGAGCACGTGCCCGACCCCAGCCTCGATCGTGTAGATCACCGAGCCGGTGCCGCCGTTGGTGTTGGGGCCGTAGAGCAGGAACATGTTGGGGAAGCCCGGTACGCTCAGGCCCAGGTAGGCGCGGGCGACCTCCTCCCACTCCTGTGCCAGCGCGCCTTCGCAGCCGGTGATCTCCATCGGCGCGACGAAGCCGTGGGTGGCGAAGCCGGTGGCGAGCACGAGCGCGTCCGCCGGCCGCTCGACGCCAGCCGCGTCGCGGATGCCAGTCGGGGTCACCGCGGCGATCCGCTCCGTCACCAGCTCCACGTTGGGCTTGGCCAGGGTCGGGTACCACTCGTCGGTGAGCATCATCCGCTTGCAGCCGAACTCATCGCTCGGCATCGCCTTGCGGAGCAGCTCCGGGTCCTCGATCGTCCCCGTGATTTGGCGGCGACCGACGCTGCGGAGGGCAGGCAGCAGCCACTGGTGGTGCGTCATCGCGGCCGCCCCCAACTCCATGAAGGCCAGGATCGAGGCGCGGTCGAGGCGGCGCAGCGCGGGGAAGCGCTTGAACAGCGAGTGCGCCCACTCGGGGTAGGCGTAGTCCATCTTCGGGAAGGTCCAGCCCGCCGAGCGCTGGTAGACGTCGAGCTGCCCGACGGTCGGCTGGATCGCCGGCACGACCTGGATCGCGCTGCAGCCGGTGCCGACCACTGCCACCCGCTTGCCGGTCAGGTCGACGTCGTGGCGCCACTCGGCGGTGTGGAAGGCGGGGCCGTCGAAGCTCTCCAGGCCCGGGATCGCCGGCGTCTTGGGGACCGAGAGCTGGCCGCAGGCGGTGAGCAGGAGCTCGGCCTCGTGCTTGCCGGCGCTGGTCTGGAGCACCCACCTGCCGCGACCCTCGTCCCAGGTGGCGCTCGTCACCTCGACGCCGGTTCGGACCCTGTCGAGCACGCCGAAGCGCCGCGCCACCCCCTCCACGTATGCCTGGATCTCCGCCTGCGGCGCGTAGCGGCGCGACCAGCGGTTGGGAGCGAAGGAGAACTCGTAGAGATGGGAGGGCACGTCGCAGGCGGCGCCGGGGTAAGTGTTGTGGTTCCAGACGCCCCCGACCCGCTCGCCCTTCTCGAAGACGGTGACGTCCTCATAGCCGGCGCGGCGCAGCATGACCGCCGCACCGACTCCGCCGAACCCGCCGCCGACGACGGCGATAGAGCGCGAGCGCGGGGGCCGCCCGTTGCTACTCGACACCGAAGCCCCCCAGGCCATAGTCGCCGAAAGGCTCGTCACGCTCCCGCACCGCCTGCTTGAAGCCGCCCTCGGCGGCGCGGCGGACGAAGCCGTGGCCCTCCTCGGTGTGGCGCGCGATGCCGTCGAAGAAGGTGCCTAGCAGCTGGGTCTGGTGCAGGCCCTGCGCGTAGAGCGACTGGTTGACCAGCATCTTCATCATCACCAGCTGGTTGATCGGCATTCGCGCGACGCGCTCCAGCAGCGCCTCGAAGCGCTCGTCGAGCTGATCGGGCTGTGGCGCCTCGGTCGCCAGCCCCCACTCCGCCGCCTGCTCGCCACTCAGCGAGTCACCGGTCAAGAGCAGCCGCTTGGCCCGCATCGGCCCCAGACGCGCCGCCCACAGCGCCGTCGTCGGCGAGCCCCAGACGCGAGCCGGCGGGTAGCCGATCTTGGCGTCGGCGCCGATCACCAGCAGGTCCGAGCAGAGCGCCATGTCGGTGCCTCCGGCGACGCAGTAGCCGTGGACCTTGCAGAGCACCGGCTTCTCGGAGTGGAAGAGGCTCATGAAGCCGCGCACGTTGCGCGACATGAACTGGAAGTCGGTGACCGGGTCCCAGTTCGACTCCGGCGCGTGGTTGGCGGCGATCGTCGCCGGGTCGAGCGGCGAGCCGGGCGGCGCCTCGACCCCGTCCAGGCCGCTCATGTCGCCCTCGGCCGAGGCGACCAGGTCGTAGCCGCCGCAGAAGCCGCTGCCGTTGCCGGCGAGGGCGATGACGTGGACGGCGGGGTCGAGGTTGGCCCGCTCGACGCAGGCCGCGATCTCGGCCGGCATCCGCGGCACGATCCCGTTGCCGCGGTCGGGCCGGTTGAGGGTGATGCGGGCGACCCGACCGCTGCTCTCGTAAGTCAGCGTCTCGGGTCGGCCCTCCATCCGCCTACCTCAGCTCATCCGCTCTACGAGCATTGCCTTGCCCTGCCCACCCGCTACGCACATGGTCTCGATCCCGACCTGGTGGTCGTCGGTCTCCATCACGTTGAGCAGGGTGCCCATCATGCGGGCGCCGGTCATGCCGAAGGGGTGGCCGAGGGCGATCGCGCCGCCGTGCGTGTTGAGCTTCTCCAGCGGGATGTCGCACTCGTCCATGATCGGGATCACCTGGGCGGCGAAGGCCTCGTTGAGCTCGACCGTGCCGACGTCCTCCATCGTCATCCCGGAGCGCTCCAGCACCTTCTTGATCGCGCCGATCGGGGCGACGCCCATGTACTCGGGCTCGTTGCCGAAGGTGGCGGCGGTGACGATGCGGGCGCGCGGGGTCAGCCCCAGCTCCTTGGCCTTGGTGTCGCTCATCAGCAGCACCGCGGCGGCGCCGTCGTTGAGCGGGCAGGAGTTGCCGGCGGTGACGCCGCCGCCGCCGAAGGACTCTTCCAGCTGAGAGAGCTTCTCCAGGGTCGAGGAGGCTCGCGGCCCGTCGTCCTTGGCGACCTCGGTGCCGTCGGGCAGCTTCACCGGGACGATCTCGCGGTCGAAGAAGCCGTCCTCCTGGGACTGCACGGCCAGTTCCTGGGAGCGCTGCGCGAACTTGTCCATGTCGGCACGGCTGACCTCGTACTTTTCGGCGACGTTGACCGCCGTCTTGCCCATCTCGATGTAGGCGTTGGGCTGGCCGTCGTTGCCCTGCAGGTTGGGGTTCTGGTCGTCGGCGCCGGCGGGCTCGGTGCGCTCGTTGTAGCGGCTCACCCACTCGACCCCCGCGGCGATGTAGACGTCGCCCTCGCCGGCCTTGATCGCGTTGCCGGCGTGGCGGATCGCGTCGAGGCTGGAGGAGCAGTAGCGCGAGACCGTGACGCCGTTGACCTCCTGCGGCAGCTTCTCGGAGAGCAGCGAGACGATGCGGCCGATGTTGAAGGCCTGCAGGCCCTGCGGCATGCCGCAGCCGCAGAAGAGGTCTTCGACCGAGGCCGGGTCGACCTCGGGATTGCGCTCGAGCAGCTGGTCGACGACGTAGGCGCCCATCTCGTCGGGGCGAAGCTGGGCGAGCGAGCCCTTGAAGGCGCGGCCGATCGGCGTGCGGATGGTGTCGACGATCACTGCCTCGGGCATGCGGGTTCTCCTTGAGCTCTCGGGGATGGGAAGTGCGGACCGGAGGGTATTTGACCTGGCTCCCCGGCGCGGTTCTCGACTAGATTGGAGCGATGTCGCTGGACGGGTTGCGGGCCTGGATAGGAGAGGTCGAGCGCAAGCTCGGCATGCGCACCCGCGTCTTCCTCGCCCTCTCCGTGATCGCGATCGGCATCGGCGGGGCGGCGATCTACCTGGCGATCGACGCCCGCGAAAGCTCTGTCAGCCAGGACGACGTGCAGGCGCTGCAAAGGCAGCTCGAAGCGCAGATCGGCGCAGGAGGCGGAGAAGCCGCCGGATCGGGCAGCGCCCAGCTCGAAGCGGAACTGCAGGCGCTCAAAGCCCAGGTTGAAGAACTGAAAGCCGAAGGCGGCTCGGGCACCGGCAAGAAGGGCGGGGCCAGCGGGCCGTCGCCCAGCGAAGAAGGCAAGAGCACGAGCGGCGGCGACAAGGGCGCCGGAGGAGCGAGCGAAGCCGGCGGCGCAGCCGGCACGAGCGGGGGCTCCAAAGCCCGGCTGGGGGAACTGATCCAGCAGGCAAAAGAAGCCTCGGAAGCAGCCGAAGGCAAATAAGGGATCGTGCTGAATCGCACGATCTTTTGCCGCTTCGTCCCCAGCCTCCGTTACATTCGCCCCAATCCACCTCGCGCCTAACGCGAGTCTTGCCCGGAGCGGCAACGAAAGGAGACCCCCAATGCCTGAGGGTTACTGCGTCAAAGAGCGCAAGAAGGTCGAGATCAAAGACGCCAAACAGGTGACCATGAAAAACGGTCGCCCGGCGATCCAGGGCACCTGCCCCGACTGCGGCACCAAAATCTTCAAGATCGGCAAACTCGAATAGGTCAGCGAGGCGGCGCCGTCGGGGGCGCCGCCTCTTACAGCTGGGTCGCAATCAGTCCAATCAGAGCAGCGATCACGGCGCCGCTGAACACAAGCAGCGTCAGCTGCAGCCCCGCGAACCGATCCTCGAGTCGATCCAAACGCCGATCGATCGCGTCGAAGCGTTGGTCGTTGTGCCTTGCGAATTCGTCCATTCGCTCGTCGGTCCAGCCCACGCGGTACATGATGGCAGAAGCGTAGACAAAACACCTCGCGCGAGTGGCGCGCTAAATCAAAAGCTTCTGCCTACAATTTGTGCCTGAGCTGAACCGACGAACGCACATGCGAGTACACCGGGGTGTGCGCACCCACCGAATCGAAGGCCCAGCCTGATGCCGCCAGGCGCGCTCAGTGGCGAGCGGGACGTGCGCGAGGCCTATGCCGCCCATGCGGGCGAGCTCTACGGGTTTGCGATGCGCTCGCTGGGCGATTCGGGGCTGGCCGAGGAGGCGGTCCAGGAGACCTTCCTGCGCGCCTGGCGGGCCGGCGCCCGCTTCGACCCGCAGATCGGCTCGCTGCGCACCTGGCTGTTCGCGATCCTGCGCAACGTGGTGATCGACCTCGGCCGGGCACGGGCCTCGCGCCCGACCGTCGCCGAGGGCGGGATCGAGCCCACGGTCGAGCCCTTCGAGGAGGCACTGCTCTCCTGGCAGGTCGAGGAGGCGATGCGGCGACTCGGCGAGCAGCACCGCCGGGTCCTGGTCGAGACCTACTACCGCGGCCGCCCCTACGCCGAGGTGGCCGCGGAGCTGGGCATACCTGAGGGCACCGTCAAGAGTCGCGTCTACTACGGGCTGCGGGCGTTGCGGGTCGCGTTGGAGGAGATCGGCTATGACGACTGATAGATGCCGCGAGTGGCGCGAGTCGCTGGGCGCCCTCGCGCTCGGCCAGCTGCCGGAGGAGGAGCGTGCGGCACTCGAGGCGCACCTGGATGGCTGCCCCGAGTGCCGCACCGAGCTGGAGTCGCTGGCGGGGGTGGCGCAGCTGCTGCCGCTGGCCGACCCTGAGCACTTCGGCACCACGCCGGCGCCGCCGCCCTCGCTGGCCGACCGGGTCGCGGCGACGATCCGCGCCGAGCGGCGCAAGAGCCGGCGACGACGGCTGCGGCTCGGCCTGGCCTTCGGTGGCGTCACCGCGGCGGTGGCCGCAGCAGTCCTGGCGATCTTCGTGCTCCCGGGCGAATCGAGTGGCACGCCGGAGCAGCACGTCGCCTTCCCCTCGCTGCCGCCAGGTCTGCAGATCAGCGCAAACCTGGAGCCACACGCCTACGGCACCGAGATCCACATGTATGTCAAGGGAGCGCCCTCCGGCACCCTCTGCCGCGTCTTCGTGCGCGGGCCGAACGGCATCCAGCAATCGGCCGGCTCCTTCCGCTACCGCTGGGGGGACGACTCCGACGCCGTGCTCAGCGCCGCGCTCGATCTCTCGCGCACCAGGGCGATCGGTGTCCGGGTCGGCAGCCGGACCTTCGTCGCACCGGTCGGCTCAACCTAAGCCACGCAAGGAAGAGGTCGGGTACTCGCGCGATCACACCTGCGTCGCGATCAGACCGATCAGCGCCACGATGACCAGGACGCTGGACTGGAGCATCAACCGCTGCATCGCTTCAAAGCGTTCGTCGACCCTGCTGAAGCGCTCATCCACCTTGTCGAAGCGCTCATCCACCTTGTCGAAGCGCTTGTCGATCTTGTCGAGGCGCCTGTCGATCTTGTCGAACCCGGCTTTCATCTCCTCGCGCAGGGCGCGAGAATCCGCGTCGACCCGGTCGAAGCGCTTGTCGACGGCGTCGAAGCGCTGATCGGTGTGCTTCGCGAAGTCGTCCATTCGCTCGTCGGTCCAAACCATGCGGTACATGATCGCACAATTGTAGACAAAACCACTCGCAGACAGCTAGCTGCGCTTGCGGAAGGAGATCGACGGGGGGACCCGCTCGCGGATCTCCTCTACGAGCCGCACCGCGATCTCACCCGGCTCCTCGTCGGGCCGCGCCTGCCCTCCCCTGGGCTCGAAGAAGCGAACTCGCAGCCGCGGCCGCCGGGGAAAGCCCGTCAGGTTGGAGGTTCCCTCGATCGCGACGCAGACAAGCTTCGCCTCGGGGACCTCGAGCGCGAGGCGCCCGACGCCGCTGCGAGCCCGCAGCACCTCCCCGCGCGAGCGGGTGCCTTCCGGGAAGACGCCGATGCAGGCGCCGGCGCGCAGCTCCTCGATCGCCCGCGACAGCGCCCCCACGTCGCCAGCTCCCCGCTCGATCGGGATCTGCCCCATGCCGTCCAGGACCGGGCTCAGGCCGCGCACGTCCCACAGCGTCGATTTGGCCAGCGCCTTGATCTGGCGGCGACGGATCGCCGCCACGCCGACGGCCACCGGGTCCCAGTGGCTGTCGTGGTTGCCGACCACGAGCACCGGCCCGCTCGCGGGCAGCGAGTCGAGCCCCTCGACCTCCAGCCGCCCCCACGCCGCAACCACCGGCCGGCATACGGCCATAGCAACCCTGTACATGCGGCTGGGCTCCTTCAAGGAGCGCCAGCCTAGTGACTGGCGCGCTTGTGCTTCCTCTTCCCCCCACAATCAGCCTGCATCACAGGATGGGCGCTGAACTGCTTCCCGTTATGCCCAGTGAAGTCCACAGCGGCCTTCGAGGTGGCCCCACAGAGATTGCGGCTGTTGACGATCAACCCCTTCTTGCCGCCCTGCATCTTCAAGACGACTTTGGAGAGCGGCGCATCCGGTGAGTTTTCAAGCGTCGCCCTGATCCCGCCGTTGGCGGAGTCGATCCGCACGCTGACCTCGACGTCGACCAAGCCGTGCAGGTCGAAGACCAGGTCGGGCAGCTTGTGGCTCGAGGAGCGCAGCCAGACCGGCCCTTCGAGCGGTTCTTCGAGCAAGGGCGTCCAGGCTTTGATGAAGCCATACTGGGCACCGGGAGGGCAGGCCTTGGCAGCGAACTGCACGCGGGTGCAGATCGTCCTGATGTGAGCCTGGTCGAGGAATGCGGATCTCGGCAGACGAACGACCAGGCCTTTGACATTCGCATCGCCTTTTCTCGGCGTGTAGTTGGCGATCAAGCCCGGGTGGCCGCCGCGCTTGCTGCCGCCTTTGAGGTTCAAGCCGAGCTTTGGCTTGAAGCCGAGGTTCAGGCAGTTTGCGGCCTGGTAGCGATCGGAGAGCGCCACCGGGACATCGTCGGCTGGATCGAAGACGTTCAGGTAGGAACCGAAGAGGGTCGCTTTGGCGCTCGATTCGTCGCAACCGGTTGGGTTCAGCAGGAAGTTGTGGCGATCGACGTAGACCCTCAGGTCCCTGACCTTCAAGACGATCCCGTCGAGGATGTGGGGGATCGGGTCTGAGTTGGCGCCGTCGACTTCTACTTCGGCGGTCTTTGAGTTGAGGGTCAAAGCGAGCCTGACGACCACCGTCCCGGCGTCGAAGGGACCGGCGACCGCAGGGGTCACCGAGATCACGCTGAGGGGATCGCCGTGGTAGGGGCCTCCCAGATATATCTGGCCGCCGACGTAGGTCAATGCTCCCCCCACTCCCGCTCCGGCCAGGGTGTGGCCGATCAATGAGCTGGCGGGACAAGAGGGGCTGGCGATCTCTTGCCTGCCGGTCTTCGATCTGGCGACCGCGATCGCCGAATCGGGGCATTTCGATACGCCGACCAAGGAGCC
Organism: uncultured Solirubrobacterales bacterium; assembly: GCA_963770315.1. Classification (GTDB taxonomy): domain Bacteria; phylum Actinomycetota; class Thermoleophilia; order Solirubrobacterales; family 70-9; genus VRUE01. The sequence goes on along the minus strand of CAVYPC010000002.1, from coordinate 214,831 downwards.
GATCTCACCCGGGGGCAGGATCGAGGAGAACTTGGTCATGTCCTGTTCGCCGTCTGATCTGATCAAGCGCATGTTGAAGGGAGAGAAAGAGCCGGCGTTGTTGTTCAGCGCTCCGGCGCTGAAGCCGGGATGGAAGGGCGGCACGCCCCCCGGTGGGCAGGGCCCTCCGCCGACTCCCCTGGTGATCTTGAAGGAGGAGGTGACGGTTCTGGGGTTGCTTGGGTCTGACCAGGGGTAGAACTTTGCCTCGGTGGTGTAAGTGCCGCAGGCCGATGGGGTGATCAGCGGCGCCCTGGCGCCTTCTTTGAAGTGGAAGTTGAAGTGGCCGATCGGGACCTGGGGGCTGTTTTCCAGGGTCGCGACGAGTTGCCCGGTTTTCGGATCCGGTTCCACTTTCAGCGGCACTTTTACGATCACGCCGAGGTTGGTGTTCCTCAGGACCAGGTAGAGCGCGATCAGGCTGTCGAAGGGGTTCTCCGCGCCGGGGGTGGTCGTCGCCGCGTCGTCTTGCTGGGCCAAGAAGACAGAGCCGTTGATCGCTTCGTCCAGAACTGGCGTTTGAGTTTCAAGCGAACCCAGCTTGGAGGCCTCCGGGCAGCCTTCTCCCGGTTGGGAGTGAAGCGTCTCCTTTGCGATCTGGGCTGGGGTGCAGACCGCCAGGCCTTCTCCGACCGAGGGATTGATCGTCAGCCCTTCCGGCAGGGTGATCACCGCTTTCTTCACATAGGACTGGGCCAGCCCTTCGACGCTGGTCAGGCCTTCGTCCTTGAAGTCGACGTTGAAGTCCAGGCCCGAGCCGGTCTCCGCCGATTCGGTGCCGAGCTTGGATTCGGTCTTTGGCGAGAAGCCCAGTTTGCCGCAGCCGGTGAAGGGCTGGGGGTTGCCCTGGGCGTCGTGGATCGTCACCCCGCCTGAATCGGTGTCGAGCAGACCGTCTTTGTCGCCGTCGGTCCAGGAGGTCGCGTCATAGGTGATCGCCAGCGCTTCGGCGCAGTTGGTCGGCAAGGTGAGCAGCGGCCTTGGGTTGGGTGGGGTCGGGCAGAGCTCGCCGGTGCCTTCGAACTGGAAGGCGCCGGGTTCGGTGATCGGGGGTTCCTCTTTGACTACTTCCCTCAGACATTCACCGCGCAGGCCATCATGACTTGAATCGCTTGGGTTGCCCCAGACCTGGATCTTGGCGCTGAGCACGTCGAGCGTCTGCGGCGTGTTGCGCAAGATCGCGATCGCGTGGTAGGGGGCTTCGGGGCTGAGCACGAACTCGACCACGATGTTCGCTTGGCCGCCGACGCTCCAGCCGATCCGCAAGAGCACGCCGGGGGGCGTGGTCAGGTTGAAGACCGGCGAGGAGTCCCAGTTCGCTTCGAGTGAGACGGCGGTGACGCCGACCTGGGTCTCGAGCGGGCAGTTCGCATCTTGGAGGAAGGCCAGCGAGGAGCAGCGCGGGTAGGCGGTCGGGTCGCCGAGGATGCCTGGCGCCAGATGGTTGAAGAGGTCCTTGAGCCGCCCTTCGGCGAACGGGCGGCCTGCTTCTTCGCCGAAGTTGAACCCGAAGGAACCAGTTGCGGCATAGGGATGGGAGCCCGCCTGGGTGGCAATGCTGCCGTCTTCGTTGGTGAAGGTGAAGTCGAAGCCGAAGAGGCCGAAGTTGGCCTGGGCTGCAGCGGGGGCGAAGGCCACCCCGACGAGGGCAATCGCGAGTATCGAGACGAGGCGCTTCATCGTTTGGCCCTCCCGTGGTGGTTGGCGGCTCGGCTTGCCTTCTTCTTTGCGCCTCGCTTGACGCAGCGGACCTTGCCCGCCCTGCGCACCTGGCGTCTGCCTTTCGCGCAGCGCCGCTTCGAGGGCGCTTTTTTGACGCTGCTGCCGGGACCGCGGAAAGAGGAGGAGGCAGGGGTCGGGTCGTTGGGCGCCGTTACCGGTCCCTGGCAGGCTTCGCCTTCGCACTGGGCCGGCTCGGGAGGCTGGGGGAAGCCGCCGCCGGCCCTCGCGTCATAGAGGTCGAGCGAGCCGGGGTCCTGGGGCAAAAGGCTCGACCCGGTGGTGAAGAAGACGTCTCGCCCATCCGGGCTCGCTTCCCAGAATTCCGATTCGAATGGGCTTTCGCCGCTCGAGATCAGATACAGGCAGCCGCCGTTTTGGGGGAAGTAGCTGGCATCTTCGGCATCGCAACCCCCCGTCCCCGGCGCCTCCCACTCATAGACGTCCTGGGCGCCGTTGGTGTCGCGCGGCAAGAGCGCGTCGTTTGAGTTGAAGAACAGGCGGTTACCGTCGGGGGAGAGCAGGTTTGAGGCGTGCAGCGGGTGTTCCCACCCAGGGATCCAGGCGGCAGCTTGGACTCTGGTTTTGAAGCCTTCCCCAGGATGCGCATAGGATTCGGGCAGTTCGCGGGTGGCCGGACTCGCCCCGCTCGGGTTGCAGGAAATGCACTGAAGCGCACCGCCGGCCGTGTAGGTGTAGACCTCCACCGCTGGCTTGCCGCTGGCGGCCGCGGTGTTGTCGAAGCCGGTCAGCTGCGCCCGCGACTCGAAGGCGATGCGGGTGCCGTCGGGACTGACCCTGGTGGCGCGGACCTGCGGGTTGGGGGAGACGAGGTTGTAGGAGATGCCGTTTATCCTCTCTGCGTCGGGCTCGGGCTTGCCCGCGTCGCCTTCGAGCACGGTGGCGACGAAGGCGAAGGAGCCAGAGCCGGCTTCGTAGAGGTAGAGGTTGGGCTGGCCCGCGCTCGCTTCATCGCCCTCGCTGTTTTGCCCCGAACCCGCCAGCACGTCGGTGGAGAGGAAGTAGACGCGCGAGAGGTCCTTGGAGACGCCCGTGACTCCTCCCCTGAAGTCATCGCCGAAGTTCCTCACGTGGTGGGCGATCAGCCTCGGCGCTTCCCCCGCTTCGGCTTCGGCCAGGTCGAACTCATAGAGGTCTTGGCCTTCTGAGTAGAGGGCTTTGGAGCCGTCGGAGGCGGCTGCCCAGAAGAAGGCGTTGTTACCGGCGCTGACCGCGATCGTGCAGGCTTTGCTCGCTTTGGCGCATTCGCCTTTGACGATGCCCTGCTCGGGGTGGCGCCGCAGGTAGATCTTTCCGACTGATCCGGTCCCAACCGAGCTCCAGTAGACATAGGAGCCGTCTTCGGAGACGGCTCCCTCGAGGTTGTCGAGCCCGCCCCCGCCAGCGCCGCCAACCGTGGCGCCGATCGGGTCGGCTTCACCGCCGGGCAGGACGCTGACCAGGTGCAGGGCGCCGCCGAAGCGATCGTAGAGCTGGGCGCCCGTGCCCGCGGCGGCATCGGCGGTGAGCGGCGCTCGGGCCCAGAAGATCGCGTGGCGGGAGTCGGCGGAGACCCCCTGGACCGAATCCCTGTTGACATAGCTGCTCCGCGCTTTGCTGCCTTCGAGCGGCAGCGGCGCCGTGGTCAGCGTTTCGAAGCTGCCGGCATCGGCGCCGCAGTTCTGGCGGCGGTAGAGGTTGGCGGCTTCGGGCTGGGCGTCGGGGTTTAGGGCCGGGCTCTGGAGGTCAAACACCCAGGCGCTGCAGAGGTCGGGTGAAAAGGCGCTGAATTCACGGAAGGCTCCCGTAAGGGTTTCTTTGACGCGGTGGCCGAAGGGCTGGTGGATGCCCTCACTCGACCAGCCGATCCCTTCATCGCGAGTGGCCAGGTACTGGTCGATTACGAAGCTGTTGGGCGGGTCTTCGCCGAAGGCGGCGCTTCCCTTGGTGGCGTAGGCGAGCCTTTCGCCGTCCGGGGATACCTGGGCGTAGCCTTCGGCTGCATTGCCAATGCCTTTACGCCCGGCGATGATGTCGCCGCCGTTTTTGTCGACCGGGGAGACCATCTCATAGGCGCGGCAGTCGGGCAGCGGGGCCGAGGCGCCGATACGGAAGCCCTGGTTGGGGCAGTCGGCCTGGGGGGCGAAGGGGCGGTAGGTGTTGAGAGTGCGGTCTTCGCCTTCGCCGATGCCGCCGTTCAAGACGGCGGTGTTGGCGCAGAGGTAGCGCCAGTGGTAGGTGGCGCCGGCTTTGAGGCCGGTCAGCTGGATCGTCAGCGAGTGATCGCCGCGGTCCGATCCGACGGAGACCCCTGGCGTGCTCTGTCCGTAGGAGGTGTCGGGGCCATAGTCGACATGACAGCTGGTCGCGAGGCCTTCGGGATTGACCAGCGCCTTCAGGGCGGCCTCGGTGTCGGTGGCGGAGACGACCTGCTCGGCGGAGATCGTCGGCGGGCCGAGGGTCTTGAAGCTCACGTCGGGACTGGTCTCGGTTTCGCCGCCGATTTTTGCCCGCAGGCGGACGTGGTAGACGGTCGCCCCCTGCAGGCCGGCGATGTTGGCGTGCACCGATACGGGGCTGGTGCCCGAGCCGATCGTCGCCGGGGACTCCGCGCAGGGCACCGTGGTGCCATAGGCGATCGTGGTGCCGTATTCGAAGCGGCATTCGCTGGTCAGGGTGCCACCGGGGTTGACCGTGCCTTTGAGCGTGGCGCTGGTTTCGGCGATCGGGTTGGCGGGGAGGGCCCTCGCTTTGAAGCAGCCGGCCGGCTGCGTGCCGTAGGCACGGATAAAGGTGCTGGTGGTGGAGGGGGAGCCGCCGATGTTGGAGACGTACAGGCTGCCTGGCGCTTCGCTGCCCGGGCAGAGGTTGGTGGCGAGGCCGTTCGAGCTGCCAAATTCGCTCTTGCCGAACTGGTCGATCACATTGCCGGCGGGGTCGAACTCGAAGATCCGGTCGAGGGGGGGATCGGCATTGCCTCCACCTGCGTAACTACTGAAGGCATAAACCCGACCCGCAGCTTCAACGGTGACGGCGGTTGGTAGCGGTTCTCGTTCGCCGAGCTTGGGGATTTCGAAGCGCTCGATCTCTTCGCATTCCCCGCCGGCGAGGAAGGAAAGCTTGCGCACACCCGGCTGACCTTCGTAGGCGGCGTAGAGCTTGCCCGCGGAGTCGGTGGCGAGCGACTGCACGGTGCCCGGCACCGAGCACTCGTCCTGGTAGGCGCCGCCGGCGTCGAAGCGCTGGATGCGGTTCCGATCGCCGACGTAGACCCTGTCGGTGGGGTCGATCGCGATGAAGTCGCCGAACCCCAACTCGCCGAACTGGCCTGCGGCGTTGCCTTTGCTGCCGGCTTTGCAGCTATCGGCTGCTTTGCAGACCTCCGGACCACCGCCGTCGAGGAGGGTGGCAGTGATGTTGGCGGGCGAGACGTTCGCTTGGACTTCGGGTGCCGGCGGCGCGCTTGGCGCCGGGGAGCTTGCGAGGTTCTCGCTCATCTTGGCGGCTTCGGAGCGACCTGCGGCAAAGAAGCTTTCGGCCTTGACTTCGCACTGGAAGACCGCGGGGGCGGTGAGGTCGGCTGCGGTCACCGTGTAGGTTTGATTGCTGGCGTTTTCTTTGATGCTCACGCCGTTGCGATACCAGCGGTAATGGAAGTTTCCACTGCTGTCCTTCCAACCCGCTTCGTCTGGATCGCAGCTGAGCGTCTGCCCGCCGCCGCCAACCGTGAGCGGGGCGCTTGCTTCAGGCGCTGGGATCGAGGCCGGATGACGTGGGGCAGGGCGCCCGGGGGCCGGGGCGATCAGCTGCCCCGGTTCAGAGAGCTGGGTGGAGGCGGCGTTGGCGTTGGTGGCGGTGACCCGGCACTGGATCGCATCGCCTTTGTCCTGTGCGGTGGCGGTATAGGTGGAGGCGGTGGCGCCTTCGATCTCGCCGCCGTTGCGAAGCCACTGGTAGGAGATCGATTCGGCAACGGTCGGGGTCGAGCATTTGAGCTGGGCGCCGGCGTCGAGGGTGACGGCGAGCGGCGGCACGTCATCGCCCGCGAGGTTTCCTTCGAAAGTGACGACGAAGGGGTTCGATCCCGTGACCGAGACCGAGCCGCCAACTCCGGCGATCGAGGGCAATGCATTCAGCGCAGTTTGGATTTCCGCGGCCGAGGCGTTGAAGGGCAGGGGAGCGGTTTCGGCGTTGGTCCCACCTGGAAAGGGATTGGTGAAGTTCAGCCTGAAGGTCCCGGCGCTCTGGGCGATGGAGATTTCCTGGGTCTCTTTGTTGGTCGAGTCATCGGGGCCGAAGGCAACCGTGTCGCCGCCGAATGCCGCGAGGAACTGGCCGGCGGGGGAGAACTTCTGCACGCGCTGGTTGGATGGGAGGCCAGTGTCGACAACGTAAACGTTGCCGGCGGAGTCGACGGCGACGCCAAACGCGCCACTGAACTGACCCGCGCCGCTTCCTTCGACCCCCGCTTTGCAGACGTCGCCGTTATCGGGCACGCATATCTCAAAGCCAGTGCCGATGTTGCCGGGGCCCGACTGCACCACGTCCCAACCCCAGGTCTTGACGAATTCGCCCAGGGGGTTGAACTCGACGATGCGGTTGCCAATCAGATCGGCGACGAAGACGTGGCCGTCTTTGGGATCGGCGGCGATGCCGCGGGGCTGGGCGCACTGCCCGGCGCCGGTGCCGCTTTCGCAGCTCTGCCAGAGCTGGGGTGGGGCGGCGGAGGCGCCAGCCGGGGCGAGGAGGAAGACAATGGCGCAAGCCGCCAATGCGGCCAGCGTCGTCGCTGCAATGAGTCGCCTGGCCGGTGTCTGCGTAACCCTCACGTGCTCTCCTCGCTGTTTCATCGATGAGTGATTGCGGTGTGCTGTTGGTGATCGAGCGTGGACCGGCACCCACCCCGGGCCGGCTTGGCCGGCCCGGGGTGGGTGCCGGTCGTGGCTAGCCGGTCACCGCCCAGAGGCCGTGGTTGACGCAGCGTTCCACCGCGCAGGAGAGCCTCAGCACGGCTCCCGCAGGGATGGTGGTTTCGACTTCCCCTCCGCTGGTGGGGTTGATGAGCTGCACGGAAGAACCGGGGAAGTTGAGGGCCCCAAATTTCAGGCCAACGCCGTAGACGCAGAATTTGCCCGAGCTGGCTTTCGGCACGCCGCCGGATACCCCCGGGCAGCCGGCTGCGCTGCTCATGTTGCCTTCGGAGTCCGCGGCCACGTAGACGAAGGTGGGCGCCGATGCGAGGTGAATGGGGAAGCTGACCGAGGTGTCTTCCATCGCTTCTTCGCCTTCGAGGGTGAAGCGGGCGGACGATCCCGACCAGACCCCGGTCTCGGTCGAGCCGACCGGAAGGGTGCCGCCAGCAGTCCAGGGGGAGCCTTCTTCGCCTTCGGGCCCTTCGGGGCCCTGCGGTCCCTGCGGGCCGGTGTCGCCCTTGGCGCCCTGGGCGCCGTCTTTGCCGTTGGCGCCGGCGGGGCCCTGCGGACCCGCCGGTCCGGCCGGACCGGTTGCGCCTTTCGGACCACGCGGCCCCTTCTTGGCCTTGGCCGAAGCGGTGGCCTTGCCGCTGTTATTAGAGGCGGCGTAGGCGCCGCCCATCATCGCGAAAACGAGGGCGATCACCGAGATCGCGCCCGGGATGCCGAAGCGGTTGCGCATTGGCGAGAACATCAAATCTCTCTCCTTGTCCCTATCCCTGTGTGGGGTGCTTCCGCGTCGCCCTCCCTGAGGCGGCGCTGGGGGCAGCATAAAAGAAATGGTTTACAAATGCAAGGAGAAGTTTTTGAGATGAAGGTTTTCGGCTCTAGATTGCCTGCAATCGACCCCTGATTGCCTGCCGTCAGCGTGATACACCTCTGCCATGGCAGAGGTGAGCATCCGCGATCTGCGCAATCACGGCGGCGATATCGTCGATCGCGCGGCACGCGGCGAGCGGATAACGATCACCCGCTCCGGACGACCCGTGGCCGAGCTGCGGCCCATAGCCCGCGAGCCGTTGACGGCCGAGGAGCTGGTTCGTCGCTGGCGCAAGCTGCCGCGAGTAGACCCGGCCGCTCTTCGCGCCGACATCGACAGCCTGCTGGATACCCGTCTGTGAGCGCTGAGCCGACGGCGGCGCAGAGAGGTGTTCTCGACACTTCCACGGTCATCCTGCTCGAGCGCCTCGAGAACGCAAGCGCGCTTCCAGCTCAGCCGCTGATAACGACCGTCACCCTTACGGAGCTTGCCGTTGGCCCAATCGTCGCCGAGGATGAGATGGTGCGCAGCAGGCGACAGGCCCACCTTCAACAGGCCGAGGCGAGCTTCGATTCTCTCGTGTTCGACGCAAGCGCGGCGCGTGCATTCGGCGGGGTTTCTGCCTCGCTGCGACGCTCGGGGCGCAAGACCGCGGCGCGCAGCTTCGACGCGATGATCGCGGCAACCGCGCTGGCCAACGATCTCCCTCTCTACACCTGCAACCCCGACGACTTTGCCTGCATTGACGGCCTCGAAGTGGTCGCGGTGCCGGTGCCGGAGACTCAAGAGGAAGACGGTTAGGCCGCGGCAGCGATGCGCTTGGCTTCCTCGCGTCCCACGTAAGGCGCCAGGGCGAGCTCGGTGAGATCCGGAAGGAGATCGGGGAGGCGTTGGGCGCCGCCGCTGTTGAGGCGGCGGACGATCAGGGTGGCGATGCCGCCGATCAGGGCCTGGTCGCGGACTTCCATGTCGAGCTCGGAGGGCGGCGGCTCGGGGCGCAGGGTCGCGGCCAGCAGCTGCATCGCCTCGCGGTAGCGGGCGGCGACGTCGCCGCCCGCGGCGAGCGGCTCGATCAGGAAGACGCGGGAGACGGCGGCGTCGCGGGCGAGGACGTCGAGGAGGGCGGCGAGCCGCGCCCGCACCCGGTCGGGCCAGGGCTCCCCCGCCCCCGGCGCCGCCAGCATCGAGTCGAGGACGTGGGCCTCGATCATCTCGTAGGCGGCGAGGAAGCAATCCTCCTTGCCCTCGAAGTACTCGTAGAAGGTGCGGCGGGAGATTCTCGCCGCGGCGGTTATGCGGGAGATCGTGGTCGCGTTGTAGCCGTGCTCGGCGACCGCCTCGACGACCCCGTTGAGCAGGCGCTCGCGCTGGTTCTCGGCGACGAAGGCACGCGGCAGGCCGTGGCGGCCCGGCGGCAGGCGATCACCCGAGGCCAGCGCTCCCGCCGCTCGTGAGCCGCCGTCAGCCATCCCGCTCAGCACCGTTGGTTGCGAGCGCCTCGCCACTTCCCAGATAGGGGGCCAGGGCGATGTCGACCAGTTCGGGATAGAGCGCCTGCAGCTTCTCCGCATCGCCTGTCTCGAGCCGCTCGCGCAGCAGCCAACCGAGCGCGCCGGCGGTCGCTTCCTCGTGGGTCGACGGCAGATCGGGCGGTGCGGTCGGAAGGGAGCGTCCCTCGCGCAGCTTCCCCGCGACACGATCGAGAGCCGCCTCGAAACGGAGGCTCAGCTCGGGCCCGCCAGTCTGCGCCTCGACGAGGCAGAGCCGCGCCCGCTCCGGCTCGCCGGCGATCAGCGCTGTCAGCGCGCGCAGGCAAGTGGCGATCTGCTCGGGCCAGGAGAGGCCGCCCGCCGCCGGATCCCCCGCCGCCGCCCGTGCCAGCTCGGCCGCCGCGGAATCCACCGCTCGGTCGAACGCCGCGACGAAGCACTCTTCCTTGCCCTTGAAGAACTCGTAGAAGGTGACCGAGGAGACGCCGGCCGCCTTGACGATCGCCTCGATCGAGGTGCCGGCGCAGCCGCGCTCGGCGATCAGCAGCTCGGTCGCGTCGAGGATCCGCTCGCGCTGCGGCGCCGGCAGAGCGCTGGGGGGCGGGCCTCCCCCCCGCTTCGAAGCCGGCTTGGAGGCCAGTCTTTGCGAGAGGTACTGCATGAGTCGAGGGTAGCCGACTTGAGAAAGATTTCATATCTGGCAAAAAAGGAGTAGTTTTTATAGGGCGTATGTCAGCGGAAGCCTCAGCAGCTGTAAATCGGGTCGATTCGCTGGGAGCAAACGGAAGCTCCGAGGGCGATGCGCGCGAGGGCGCGATGGAAGGAGTCCTGGCGGCCTGCGGCGAGCTCGGCTTCCGCGAGACCTCGGTGCGCGCCATCCTCGAGCACAGCGGCGGCCACCGGGCGCAGTTCTACAAGGACTTCGAAAGCAAGGAGGACTGCTTCGCCCAGGCCTACGCCGTCTGGATCGAGCGGCTCTGCGTCAGCGTGCTCGAGGTGGCGGTGACCACACCCGGCTGGGAGGCAGGCGTACGCGAGGCGATCGTGCGGCTGTTCCAGTTCGTCACCGCGCGGCCGGCGATCGCCCGGGCGCTCTTCGTCGAGGTGCAGATCGCCGGCGAGCCGGCGATGGCCCGGCACGAGGCGGCGGTGGAGCGGCTCGCGGCGGCGATCGACAGCCCCCGCGCCGAGATCGATCCGGCCGAGGCGCCGCCCGAGGCGACCGGCGCCTTCGTCGTCGGCGGAATCGAGGCCTGCGTCTGCGAGGCGCTCAGCGCCGGCGACCCGAGCCGGCTCTGGGAGGCCCTGCCGGAGCTGATGCACTTCGCGGCCGGCTCCTACTTCGGCAAGGAGGAGGCCGAAGGCGCTTTCGAGCGGGCGAGCATCCTGCTGGCGCGCGAGCGGGCCCGGCTGACGGGGGTCGAGCAATGACCGAGCTGCGGCTGATCGCCGGCACCGCCCTCGCCGAGCCGGCGGCGCTCGACACCGCCGCCCCGGTGCGCCTCCCGCCCGGTCGCCACGGCCTGCCCGCCGACCTGGTCCGCTCGCACCAGCGCCAGCGTTTGCTCGAGGCCGCCGCGGCGGCGCTCGCCGAGCAGGGCTACGGCCGCCTCACCGCCGCCCGCGTGACCGAGCTGGCCGGCGTCTCGAGCCGCACCTTCTACCAGCACTTCGAGGACCTCTGGGCCTGCCTGCTGGCGGCGTATGAAACCGAGGCCGGGCTCCTCTGCCGGCAGATCGAAGGCAGCTGCGCGGACCTGGTCGAGGAGCGCGGACCGATCGCCGAGGCGGATCGCCGCGGCCGGGCGCGAGCCGGCATCGACGCCGCCCTCGGCTTCCTCGCCGCGGAACCGTCGGTCGCCCGTCTGCTCAGCGCCGAACCGCCGCCGCAGATCGCGGCACTCGCAGCCGCCCGCCGCGACCTCGTCGAGCGCCTCGGCGCGATGCTGCGCACCGTCCTCGCCGACCCCGGCGGAGCGACACCGTTGCCGGGCCTGGAGCGGCGCCTGATCGGCGCCGCGATGGCGCTCGTCTCGACCCGCGCCGCCAGCTGCGACCCGCAGCGCCTGCGCGACCTCGAGCCGGAGCTGAGCGAGCTCCTGCTCGCCTCGCTGTAGGGCGGGCCTCCGCTAGAGCTCCAGTTAGGGGGATCACGCCGTGAAACATCGTCTGTTGCAGCCGGTCGAAGCGAGCGTTCATTTCGCTTCTCAGCTCACGGATATCGTCATCCACCCGCTTGAACCCGGCCTCCATCCCTTGCCTCACGTCAGCTCGGGCGCTGTAAATTGCCTAAGTGACGAAAGTCACAGCCGGTGTACACACCCGCGTTCGAGGGTAGGCGATTACGTGCCAACTTCGTCCCAGAAGCCATTGGAGCTGATTCTCGCTCGCAATCTGATGTCGGCCCTCTCGACCCCTGCCTTCCTGGTCGACGAGGGCGGGCTGCTCGTCTTCTACAACGAGGCGGCCGGGCTGCTGCTGGGCAAATCGTGGGAGGAGCTGGGCACGGTCGGGCCACAGGAGTGGGGCGCGCTCTTCGGGCCCTTCGACGAGGGCGGCGAGCCGATCCCCTACGACGAGCTGCCGCTGGTGGTCGCCGTGCGCGACGATCGTCCCGCCCACGCCAACTTCGAGATCCGCTCCGCCGACGGCACCCGCCACCGGGTCGAGGCCTCGGCCTTCCCGATCCAGACCGCGCATGGCTCGCGCGGCGCGATCGCCGTCTTCTGGCCCGCCGCCGAGAACGGCTCGGGAGGGATGCGGTGAGGGTCAAGCTCTGGGGGACCCGCGGCTCCGTCCCCTCCCCCGGCCCGGAGACGATCCGCTACGGCGGCAACACCTCCTGCGTCGGCGTCACCCTCTCCGACGGCTCGCTGCTGGCGCTCGACGCCGGCACCGGCATCCGCAACCTCGGCCTCGCCCTGCCGGACGAGCCCACCCGCCTGCACATCCTGCTCACCCACCTGCACCTCGACCACATCCAGGGGCTGGTCTTCTTCGCCCCCTGCTTCCGCCCCCAGACGGAGATCGTGATCTGGGGCCCGGCCTCGCCGGAGGCCTCGCTGCGCGACCGCATCGCCCGCTACATCTCGGCGCCGCTCTCCCCGGTCGAGGTGCGCGAGCTGCCCTGCGACGTCTCCTTCCGCAGCACGCCGGAGACAGAGTGGGAGATCGGCCCGGCGCGGATCCGCGCCGCCTCGGTCTCCCACCGCGGCCCGACGCTCGGCTACCGGATCGACGACGGCGAGGACTCGCTCGCCTACATCCCCGATCACGAGCCCGCCCTCGGCGCCGACCTCGACTCGCTCGAGCAGGAATGGATCTCCGGCTTCGCCCTCGCCCGCGACGCCTCGCTGCTGATCCACGACGGCCAGTACGCCGACGCCGAGTACCCCGACCACCTCGGCTGGGGGCACTCCTCGATCTCGCACGCGCTCAGCTTCGCCCGGCGCACCGGCGCCCGGCGCACCGTCCTCTTCCACCACGATCCGCTGCACTCCGACGAGCAGCTCGACCGGCTCGGGGCCGAAGCGCGCGAGCGCTGGGTCGCGGCGGGCGGCGACCCCGACGCGATCGAGCTGGGGGTCGAGGGGGCCGAGCTGGAGGCGCGAGCGCCAGCACCGAGCGCGGCCGCGGCGACCTGAGCAATACATCCGTCCCTCTTTCGGTACGAATGGGGTACTTTTCTCGTTTGGTCCGTTACGCTGCACCGTGGAATGCCGTTCTCCTCCAGTCGGATCGACGCCAGGGCAGAGCGCTCCGCGCTCGTCCGGGGTGCCCTCTCGGTTGCGCGCCGCGCCCACGGGGGCCAGTTCCGCCAGACCGGCTGCGATGAGATCCCCTTCATCGAGCACTCGCTGGCGGTCGCCGACCTGCTCGTCGAGCACAACTATCCGGATGAGGTACTCGCCGCCGCGCTGCTGCACGATGTCGCCGAGCACGCCGAGGTAGAGCCGGCCTCGCTGCGCGACCGCTTCGGCGAGGAGGTTGTCGGACTGGTCGAAGCGCTGAGCGAAGACAGGGCGATCGCCGACTACGAGGAGCGCAAGAAGGAGCACCGCGAGCGGGTTGCCGCGAACGGACCGCCGGCGCAGGCGATCTTCGCCGCCGACAAGGCCGCCAACGTCGCGGTCCTGCGCGAGGCCTACGAGATCCTCGGCGAGGACGTCGATGAGGATCTGCCGGTCTCGCTCGACCTCAAGATCCTCGTCTGGGAGTTCGACCTGGAAATGCTCTTCGCGCACGCGCCGGGCGTCGCCCTGGTCGACAGGTTCGCCGACGAGATGGTCGGGCTCTGGGGCCAGCGCGCCGAAGACGAGCGGACCTCTTTATGTTGAGCCGCTGTGCTCCTCCCGCGCCAGGGCGATCCGACGCCGCAGCGGCAGGACTCCCCAGAGGGTGACGAACATCGCCGCCGCCGCGGCGCTGAAGACGACGGTGGCGACGCCGCCGAAGAGCACGTCGGTGATCAGCATGATCGCGCCGGTCATCGCCAGCGCGAGGAAGCCGAGGCCGGCGATCGCGAGCCGGTTGGCGATGAAGACGAGCTGGCGCTTCTGCTGCAGGTGGAAGGTGAGGCGGTGGTAGGCGGTGGGTGAGATCAGCAGCGCCGCCGAGACCGCGGTGCAGAGCAAGGTGGCGAAATAGACCTTCTCCTCGAAGCTCGAAATCTCGGTGAAGTTCTGCTGGAAGGGGACGGCGAGCAGGAAGGCAAAGAGGACCTGGACGCCCGGCAGCGCCACCCGCAGCTCCTGCAGCAGCTCGCTGAGGTTGCGGTCGAGGCGGGCATCGTCGGTCTCCTCCCTGCCGGATGGGCGATCGGCCATGTGCCCACGATAGGCAAATAGGATCGCCCCGTGGGACGCGTGGCCGTCATCCTCGGCAGCAGCGCCGCCGGGCCGAGCGGCGGCGAGATCGCCGCGGCGGCGGCGCGGCACGGGGCGGTCGTCCTGCAGCGCCACGGCCCCGCCGAGGCCTACGTCCTCCCTCACCGGGTCGATCATGCCGCGAACCTGCGCTCGCTGGCCGAGGCGGGCTGCGAACGGGTGCTGGCGATCTGCTCGGTCGGCTCGCTCGACGCAGGCCTTGGCGTGGGCAGCTTCGTCTGCCCGCACGACTTCATCGCCCTGCAGGTGACGGTCACCAGCCTGGAGGGCACGCACGCCCACGCGACGCCGGGCTTCGACCCGGCCTGGCGCGGCGAGGTCCTGGCCGCCTGGGAGGCCGCGCCGGGAGAGCTGCGCGACGGCGGCGTCTACTGGCAGACCAACGGACCTCGCTTCGAGACGCCGGCCGAGATCGGGCTGATCGCCGCCCACGCCGACCTGGTCGGAATGACCCTGGCCTCGGAGTGCGTCGTCGCCGGCGAGCTGGGGCTGCCCTACGCGGCGATCTGCGTGGTCGACAACCTGGCCAACGGGATCGCGGCGCAACCGCTCTCGCCGGCCGAGCTCGAGCGCGACCGCGAGCGAAACGCAACCCGTCTCCGCGAAGCCCTCGACGCCGTCCTCCCCAGGCTGATCCCGATGACCCCTATCGACACAGGCCGATGAGCGGGCTGACGGTCCTCGGGGCGATGCGCGGCGGCGAGACGGTCGGCCTGCGCTGCGAGGACGGGAGGATCGCGGCAATCGGGCCCGAGGTGGCGCCTGAGACCGGCGACGAGACGATCGAGGCCGGCGGCGCGCCGCTCGTCCCCACCCTGGTCAACGGCCACACCCATGCCGCGATGACCCTCTTCCGCGGCTACGGCGGCGATCTGCCGTTGATGCGCTGGCTGCAGGAGAGGATCTGGCCGGTCGAGGCAAAGCTCGACGCCGAGGACGTCTACTGGGGCACGCGCCTCGCCTGCGCCGAGATGATCCGCACCGGCACCGGCCGCTTCTGGGACATGTACTGGCAGCCCGAGGCAACCGCCCGGGCGGTCGAAGACGCCGGCCTGCGGGCGACGATCGGCGGGCCGCTCTTCGACGCCGACGGGCGCACCGCGGAGACGCGGGCGCGGGCGGAGGCCGAGCTCGAAGCGCTGGCGGGAGGGGGCGGGGAGATCGACGCCGCGCTGGCGCCGCACTCGATCTACACGGTCAGCGAAGAGCTGCTGCGCTGGGCCGGCGAGGAGGCGGCCGAGCGCGGACTGGCCCTCCAGATCCACCTCGCGGAGACCGAGCAGGAGGTGACCGAGTGCCTCGCCGCCCATGGGGAGCGGCCTGCGTTCTACCTCGACCGCCTTGGTCTCCTGGGTGGGCGCACCGTTCTCGCCCACGGCGTCTGGCTCGACCGGGCGGAGCTGGAGCTGATCGAGGCGCGGGGGTCGACCGTCGTCACCAACCCGGTCGCCAACCTGAAGCTGGCGGTGGGCGGCGTCTTCCCCTACCCGGCGGCGCGGCGCGCCGGGGTAGCGGTCGGCCTCGGCACCGACGGCGCCGGCTCCAACGACTCGCTCGACCTCCTCACCGACCTGAAGACGCTCGCCCTGATGCAGCGCCACGCCAGCGGCGACCCGACTGTCCTCCCCGCCGCCGAGGCGCTGGCGGTCGCGACCGGCGCCTGCGCCCCGCTGCTCGCCGGCGGCGCCGAGCCGCTCTCCCCGGGCGCCCCGGCGGACTTCCTGCTGCTGCGCGGGGATTCGCCCGAGCTCGGGGTCGGCGACCTCGCCTCCAACCTCGTTTACGCAGCCAATGGCTCGATCGTCGACACCACCGTCGTCGCCGGCCGGGTGCTGATGCGCGGCGGCGAGGTCGAGGGCACGGCGGAGATCGTCGTCCGAGCGCGTGAGAGAGCGGCTCACCTGGGTATAGGCTCGTGAGGAGTGCCCGACCCCAAGGTCACTGACGAAGTCCCGTCCGCCGCCGCTTCGGCAGTCCGCTACGAGAACGCCACCAAGCGCTACGGCAACTCGGCCGAAGCCGCGGTCGACCACCTCAACCTGGAGATCGCCGCCGGCGAGGTCTGCGTGCTCGTCGGCCCCTCCGGCTGCGGCAAGACGACGGCGATGCGCCTGGTCAACCGCATGGTCGAGCTGAGCGAAGGCGACGTGCAGATCGGCGGCGAGTCGGTGCGCGACCGCGACCCGGCGCGGCTGCGACGCGATATCGGCTACGTGATCCAGCAGGTCGGCCTCTTCCCGCACCAGACGATCACCGAGAACATCGGCGCGGTGCCGCGGCTGCTCGGCTGGAAGAAGGACCGGATCGCGGCGCGGAGCACCGAGCTGCTGGAGCTGATCGGCCTCGACCCCGAGCTGGGCGAGCGCTACCCCGTGCAGCTCTCCGGCGGCCAGCAGCAGCGGGTCGGGGTCGCCCGGGCGCTCGCCGCCGATCCGCTGGTGATGCTGATGGACGAGCCCTTCGGCGCGATCGACCCGATCAACCGCGAGCGCCTGCAGAACGAGTTCCTCCGCCTGCAGGCGGAGATCCGCAAGACCGTCCTCTTCGTCACCCACGACATCGACGAGGCGATCAAGATGGGCGACCGGATCGCGGTGATGCGCGAGGGCGGCCGGGTCGAGCAGTACGCGACCCCCGCCGAGCTGTTGATGGCCCCCGCCAACGACTTCGTCGAGGACTTCGTCGGCGCCGACCGGGCGCTGAAGCGACTGGCGCTGATGCGGGTCGCCGACATCGACCTCTGGGAGGCGCCGCTCGCCCACGTCGGCCAGGCGACCGCCGAGGTGCGGGCGAAGCTGGCCGGTGCCGAGGTGCCCTACCCGCTGCTGGTCGACTCCGAGCGGCGGCCCCTGGGCTGGCTCTCCGAGCGCGACCTCGCTGCCGAGACGGTGCCGGCACAGCCCGACTCGCCGCTCGGGCCACTGCTCGACCGCGACGACGTGATGCGCGACGCGCTCGCCGACCTGCTGCAGGGCGAGGCCCAGTACGCGGCGGTGACCGACCACCAGGGGCGGATCGCCGGCGTGCTCTCGGTCGAGATCATCTCCGAGTTCCTCGCTTCGCCCAAGGCTAAGACCGACGAGCACAGCGCTGTGGAGCGGCCCCATGACTAGCCACCTGCTGCCGTTCGCGGCGGTCGGGGAAGTGGGCAAGGGCTTCTTCCACGAACGCACCTCCGAGACGCTTCCCTGCCAGGCCCAAAGCAGTCACCTCTTCTGTTTCGACTGGGCGAAGGAAAACATCGGCAGCTTCGGCACCCCCACCTTGCAGCACCTCGAACTGGTCCTCTTCTCTGTGGTTGCCGGCTTCGCAGTCGCCATCGCCCTTGCCCTGCTCGCCCACCGACGCCGCTGGCTGCAGGCGCCGCTGCTCGCCATCACCGGGGTCATCTACACCGTGCCCAGCATCGCCTTCTTCTTCCTCCTGCTGCCGGTCACGGGACTCGGCCGCGACACCGTGATCGTCGCACTCAGCGCCTACACGCTGCAGATCATCTACCGCAACACGCTGACCGGGCTCGCCAACGTGCCGGCCGCGACCAAGGACGCCGCGCGCGGGATGGGGCTGACCGACCGCCAGATCCTCTGGCGGGTCGAGCTGCCCCTGGCGACGCCGGAGATCGTCGCCGGCCTGCGCATCGCCACCGTCAGCACCGTCGCCCTCGCCACCTTTGCGGTCTTCGTCAACGGCGGCGGCCTCGGGGTGAAGATCTACGGCAGCGGCAACCTCACCTTCCCGACCAGCATCATCATCGCCGCCGCCATAGCGATGCTGATGGCGTTTTCCTTCCACATGGCCCTGGTAGGGGCCGAGCGCTTCGCGACTCCGTGGCGAAGGGCGGCGGCTGGATGATCGGCGCCTTCATGCCATCTTTCCTGCCCGCCTCGATCGGCGGCGCGATCGAATTCATCTTCGAGCCGCAGAGCTCCAACGTAACCGGCGGCAAGAAGGTGGGTGGGCTCGAGGAGGTGATCGAACTGACGCTCAACCAGCTCGAAGTCACCCTGTTCGCCCTCGCGCTGGCCATCGTCGTGGCGCTGCCGATCGGCCTCTACCTGGGCCATCGCGGCGTCGGGGAGCTGTTCGCGGTGGGTCTCGGCAACGTCGGGCGGGCGGTGCCCGAGCTGGCGCTGATCGCGCTGATGGCGGCGGTCATCGGGGTGGGTCTGCTCAACCTGACGATCGCCCTCGCGATCCTCGGCATCCCACCGATTCTCACCAACGCCTTCGTCGGCATCCGCCAGGTCGACCGGGCCCCCGTGGACGCGGCGCGCGGGATCGGCATGACCGAGGCCGAGATCCTCTTCAAGGTGGAGATGCCGCTTGCGGTGGCGACCTGGATGGCGGGCATCCGCGGAGCGGCGATCGCGATCGTGGCCACCGCGACCATTGGGCCGATCGCCGGCGTGCTCACCCTCGGCGACTTCATCATCAACCGCAACGTCTACGGAGAGAACGGCCTCCTGGCAGGCGGGATTCTCGTCGCGCTGCTCGCCCTGGCGCTCGAGTTCCTGCTCGCCTGGTTGCAACGTCTGCTCACTTCGAGAGGCTTGCGGCTCAGTGCAGCCTGACCTTTTCCAGGAAACGACCGCATTGCAATCGACAAGAGAGGAAGCACAGTGAGAACCACGACCAAGAGGGCGCGCGCCTCGATAGCCGTACTGCTTGCGCTCTTCCTCAGTCTCGGAGTCGCGGCCTGTGGCTCGAGCGATGACAACAGCACCGAAAGCAGCAGCGAAGGCGGTGCGATCGTCTCCAACCCGAAGAACTCGAAGGTGACGCTGACGATCGGCTCGAAGAACTTCCCCGAACAGGAAATCCTCGGGGAAATCTACGCCCAGGCCCTCAAGGCCGCCGGCTACAAGGTGAAGTCGGCGCTCAACCTCGGCTCCGAAACGGTCGCGCACCAAGCGGTCAAGTCGGGGCAGATTTCCGGCTACCCGGAGTACGCCAGCACGGCGCTGACCTCCTTCTTCGGACTCGAACCCGAAGAAGTCCCCGCCGACGCGCAGGAAGCGTACGAAAAGGCAAAGGCCGAATTCGAAAAGGAAGACCTGACGGCCTTCCCGCCCACCCCGTTCGCCAGTGCCAACGCGGTCGGCACGCTGAAGAAGACGGCCGAAAAAGAAGGGTTGAAAACGATCTCCGACCTGCAGGGGAAGTCGGAAAACCTGACCCTTGACGGCTCGCCCGAGTGTCGCCAGCGAATCGACTGCCTGGCCGGGCTCGAAAAGTACTACGGGCTCAAATTCAAGAAGTTCACCCCGGTCGACATCGGCCTCCGCTACAAGGTCCTCGAAACGGGCCAGGCCGACCTCTCGATCCTCTTCACCACCGACGCGCAGCTCTCGGCGGAGAAGGACAAGTTCGTGATCCTCGAAGACGACAAGCACGTCTTCCCGGCAGGCAACGTCATCTTCGTGACCAAGAAAGCGGTCGCCGACAAAGCCGGCCCGGACTACGAAAAGACGATCGTCGAAGTCCAGAAGGGGCTGACGCTCCCGGTCATGCAGGAGCTCGACGCCCGGGTCGAACTCGAAAAGCAGTCGCCGGCGAAGGCCGCGGCCGCCTACCTCAGCGAAGCCGGCTACACCGGCTGAGCGACGGCTTCGCTCTCCTTCGCCCGGGTGCGGATCCGGGCGAAGGAGACGCGGGCCGCCCAGGCGGCGGAGACGCCGGCGATCGCGGCGAGCAGCAGCGCCACCCGCGGGTCGTAGGCCTGCGAGAGCCAGCCGGCCAGCGGGCCGCCGATCGGCGTCGAGCCGAGAAAGACGACCGAGTAGAGGGCCATCACCCGGCCCCGCATGGCGGGCTCGACCGCGAGCTGCAGAGTCGAGTTGACGGTTGCCGCGAAGGTGACCGCGGCGGCGCCGAGCAGGGCAAGGATCGGAATCTCCAGGGCCATGCTGGGCATCGCCGCGGCGAGCCCCGCCGTGGCACCGAAGGCGAGCGCCGCGGCGGCGATCAGCCGCGGGCCGGTGTGCCCGCGGGCGCCGACGATCAGCGCCCCGGCCACCGAGCCGGCGCCCATCGCCGAGACCAGCGCCGCGTAGGTGCCGGCGCCGCCGTCGAAGCTGAAGCGAGCGAGCAGCGGCAGCACCACCTGGAAGTTGAAGCCGAAGGTGCCGACCAGGGCCATCAGCGCCAGCGGCACGGCCAGCTCGGGCGTCCGCCGGACGTAGCGCAGCCCGGCGCGGATCGCCCCGGGCTCGCGGCCCCCAGCCGGCGCCGCCCGCAGCTGGGCGGGGTTCATCCGCCAGAGGGCGGCGATCATCGCTGCGAAGGTGAGGGCGTTGACGGCGAAGCAGGGGCCCACGCCGAAAGCTGCGATCAAGAGCCCGGCGATCGCCGGGCCGACGATCCGCGCCGACTGGACGATGACGCTGTTGAGGCTGACCGCGTTGACGACGCGCTCGGCGCCGACCATCTCGATCACGAAGCTCTGCCGGGTCGGGTTGTCGACCGCGTTGACGGCGCCCATCGCGAAGACCGCGAGGAAGACCATCCAGGGTGCGACCGCCCCGGTAACGGTGACCGCGAAGAGGGCGAGGGCCGGGAGCGCCATCAGCGCCTGCGTCGCCATCAACAGCCGCCGCTTGGGGAAGCGGTCGGCCAGTAGACCGCCCCAGGCACCGAAGAGGAGCATCGGCAGGAACTGCAGGGCGGTGGTTGCGCCGACGGCGATGCCGCTGCCGGTCAGGTCGAGGATCAGCCAGAGGGCGGCGACCGTCTGCATCCAGTTCCCGGAGAGCGAGACGACCTGCCCGGCAAAGTAACGCCGGTAGTTGGGAACGGAGAGGGAGTGGAAGCTGCGCCTTACCGCGGCGCTCACAAGGGCCTCTCGCGCCGGGGCGCCCGCGGCTGCTCCAGGATCCCCTCGAGGATTGCCGCCGCCCGCTCCAGCGTTTCGACGTCGGCGGCGGGCAGGTCGCGCATGCGACGAGCCAGGTAGGCGTTCTTGCGGCCCCGCAGGCGGCGCAGCCGCTCCCGCCCCGCCGCGGTGACGCTGACCAGGGCGCTGCGCCCATCCTCGGGGTCCGGCGCCCGTTCGACCAGGCCGGCTTCGCCGAGCACCCGCAGCGTTCGCGTCGCGGTCGGTCGCTTGACCCGCTCGATCTCGGCCAGCTCACTGGGGGTCAGCGGCCCGTGCCGCTCCACCGTCGCCAGCGCCGCCGCCGCGGTAGGCGTCAGCTCACCAGCAGCCCCGGCCGCCTCCTGCCGCAACCGCCGCGCCGTCCGCACGATCGCCATTCGCAGCCTCGCGGCTGAATCGGTGAGCGGGGTATCCGCAGTCTCCTGAGTCATTAGCTTCGCTAATTAGCTTAGCAAACTAAGTTTGAATACGACTTCAAGCAAGTATCAAATGCAACCAGTAGTCTCAGCGACGAGAGCCTAATCCCGATTAAGGATGGTGTGACATGGCAAGAACCAAGCGAATGCAAGCACTGCTCATTGCTGTGGCAGTGACCATGTGCCTTGGCGCCTTCGCGTCGTCCGCGTCGGCTTATTCGCTCACCACGCGAGGGTGCACCGGCGCGGGCGGCGGCATGGTGACCAAGGCGCTTGCCGACTGGAATTTCGCGAACCTCATCATGCCGGCGCGAAGCATTACCCGGGCGCCAGGCTCGTGTTCGACTTACAGCAACCAGAGGATCGTGGTCCAGTACCGGCTGCTGTTCCTCTCCCAGTACTACCCCTATAACTACCAGGTGCAGGCCGCTCCATCCGTCGAAGGGCTAGTCGGCCCAGGTGGCTCTTTTTCCATTCCCGAAGCAGCGTGGGGCGGAACCTTCAGTCCAACCGAACTGAGCGTCTCCACCCCGTATCGCACGGAAGTCAGGGTGTGGTGGGAGCGGCCATCCAATCGCGCCGTTTACGGCTACAAAATCTACTACTCAAACTACAACAGCGACTATAGCTGCAGCACCGTCAATACCATCAATGGAAACGCCTGGTGTGGAATCGCCAATGGCGCAGTCCGGCAGTTCCCAGGCATCTGGCTCCAGTAGTTGACCTTTTCAGGCGACCCGTGGCGATTGAGCCTGCAGGGTAGGCACCGGGGCCATCGCGTCGAAGAAGACGCGGATGAGCGCAGAGGCGACCGAAAAGCTCGTCCCCTACGGGCCCGGCATGGACGCGCGCAGCACGCGCGTGGCCGAAGCCCTCAACACGCCGATGCTGATCGCGGCGGCGCTGACCCTGCCCATGGTCGCGATCTCCGAGTCGCATCCCGGCGGCTGGCTCGAGGACGTCGCGCGGGCGCTCAACTGGGTCACCTGGATCGCCTTCCTGATCGAGCTGGTCGTGATGCTGGCGGTGGTGCCGGACCGGCGCACCTGGCTCCGCCACCACCCGCTCGACCTGATCATCGTCGTCTTCACGCCCCCCCTGCTGCCGGCTGGCCTGCAGGGCCTGCGGGCGCTCCGCCTGCTGCGCCTGCTCCGCCTGCTGCGCCTCGCCCAGCTCTCGCGCGAGGTCTTCTCGCTGGAAGGCCTGCGCTACGCGCTCCTGCTCTCCGTGCTGACCGTGGTCGGCGGCGGGGCGCTGTTCGAGGCCTTCGAGAAGAAGAGCCAGCACCTCAGCGACTGGGACGGGATCTACTGGGCGGTGACGACGATGACGACGCTCGGCTCGAACATCTACCCGACGACGACCGGCGGCGAGGTCGTCTCGGTCTTCATCCTGGTAGTCGGGATCGGCTTCGTCGCGCTGCTCACCGGCGCCTTCGCCCAACGCTTCCTCGGCCCCGAGATCGCCGAGGTCGAGAAGGAGCTGGAAGCCGAGCAGCTCTCGGCCGAGGCGGTGGCGCTGCGCGAACTGCGCAGCGTGCGCGAGCAGCTCGAGGCGCTCGAGATCGCTGTCGAGCGGATCGTCGACCAGCGCATCCCGTGATGCTCGCTGAAGCTTTTTACCCCCTATAAGGGGGAAAAGGCTTCAATCGACAGCCTCAGCCTTCGTCCGCGTCGTGTTCCTCGGCGATCTTCGCCTCGAGCTCCCCCATCACGTCGGGATCACGCAGCGTCGTCACATCGCCCAGGGCGCGGCCCTCGGCGATGTCGCGCAGCAGGCGGCGCATGATCTTCCCCGAGCGCGTCTTCGGCAAGTCGTCGGCCCAGACCACCCGCTTCGGCCGAGCGAACTTGCCGATCCGATCGGCAACCGTGCCGCGGATCTCCTCGACCAGGGCGTCCGAGGGCTCGGTGCTCCCTTGCAAGGTGACGAAGGCGCAGATCGCCTGGCCGGTGTGCTCGTCGGACTGGCCGATCACCGCCGCCTCGGCCACTTTCTCGTGGGCGACGATCGCCGACTCGACTTCGGCGGTGGAGAGGCGGTGGCCGGAGACGTTGACGACGTCGTCGATGCGACCGATAACCCAGAAGTAGCCGTCCTCGTCGCGGCGAGCTGCGTCGCCGACCAGGTAGGTCTCCTTGCCGAAGCGCGAGAAGTAGGTCTCGACGAAGCGGTCGTCCTCTTTGTAGAGCGTGCGCAGCATCGATGGCCACGGCCGGGTCAGCGTCAGCAGTCCCTGGCCACTCTCGATCGGCTCGCCCTCACCCTCGGAGACCACCTCCGCGCTGACCCCCGGGAACGGCGTCGTCGCCGAGCCCGGCTTGGTCGCGGTGATGCCCGGCAGCGGCGTGATCATGATCGCGCCGGTCTCCGTCTGCCACCAGGTGTCGACGATCGGGCAGCGTTCGCCGCCGATCACCTTGTGGTACCAGAGCCAGGCCTTGGGATTGATCGGCTCGCCTACCGATCCGAGCAGGCGCAGCGAGGAGAGGTCGTGCTCGGCCGGGATCTCGGCGCCCCACTTGATGAAGGTGCGGATCGCGGTCGGCGCGGCGTAGAGGATCGTCGCCTTGCAGCGGGCGATCGTCTCCCACCACACCCCCTTGTGGGGATAGTCCGGCGCGCCCTCCCACATCACGCTGGTGACACCGTTGGAGAGCGGGCCGTAGACGATGTAGGAGTGGCCGGTGACCCAGCCGACGTCGGCCGCGCACCAGTAGACGTCGGAGGAGGGCTTGATGTCGAAGACGTAGCGGTGGGTCGCGGTGACGCCGGTCATGTAGCCGCCGGTCGTGTGCAGTATCCCCTTCGGCTTCGCGGTCGAGCCCGAGGTGTAGAGGATGTAGAGCGGGTGCTCGGCGTCGAGCGGCTCGGGCGGGCACTCGGGGTCGGCGGCGTCCATCAGCTCGTCGTAGAAGCGGTCGCGCCCCTCCTGCATGGCGCAATCGATGCCGGTGTGGCGGACGACGACGATCGTCTCCAGCGAGGCCAGCTCCCCCATCTGCTCGTCCACCTGGGCCTTGATCGGCGCGGTCTTGCCCTTGCGGCGGGCGCCGTCGACGGTGACCAGCGCCTTCGCCTCGGAGAACTCCATCCGCTCGCGCACCGATTCGGCCGAGAAGCCGCCGAAGACGACGTTGTGCGGGGCGCCGATCCGCGCGCAGGCGAGCATCGCGACGACGACCTCGGGGATCATCGGCAGGTAGATCCCGACCACGTCGCCCCTGCCGACCCCGACGTCCTTGAGCGCGTTGGCGAAGCGCTGCACGTCCGCCAGCAGCTGCGCGTAGGTGATGTCGCGCTCCTCCCCCTCCTCGCCGCGCCAGTGGTAGGCGACCCGGTCGCCCAGCCCCGCTTCGACGTGGCGATCGAGGCAGTTCGCCGAGGCGTTCAGCTTGCCGTCGGCGAACCACCTGTAGAAAGGAGGGTTGGAGTCGTCGAGCGCCTGGCTCGGCGGCTCGGCCCAGTCGAGCAGCTCGGTCGCCTGCCGCATCCACCAGGTCTCGGGGTCGGCCGCGGCCTCCTCATAGACAGCCGGGTCGGCAAGGAGAGCCGCCTGGCGGAACTCGGCCGGTGGATCGAAGCGCTCCACCTCGAGCAGAGCGCTCAGCTCCTCCTCCAACAACGTCTGTTCTTCGACTCCCATCGCCGCTCCTTCCTCGCCGCTACTCTGAGCGAGAACGCTACCCCTTCAACGATCCTCAGCAAGTCGACCGATGCTCTTCCGCCAAATCATCCACGAGGATCTCGGCTGCGCCTCCTACCTGATCGGCGACCCCGGCGCGGGGGTCGCGGCGGTGGTCGACCCGCAGTGGGACATCGATCCCTACCTTCAGCTGGCCCGCCTGCACGGGGTGCGGATCGAGCACGTGCTGGAGACCCACAACCACGCCGACCACGTCTCCGGCCACGGGCGGCTGGCACGGGCGAGCGGGGCGACGATCCACGTCAGCGAGCTGGCCGAAGCCGAGTACGAGTGCGAGCCCTTCGCCGACGGCTGGACGCTGAAGCTGGGCGACGGGGTCGCGATCGAGGCGGTCCACACGCCCGGCCACCGCCCCGAGCACACCTCCTTCCTGCTGCGCGACGCCGACCGCGGCGGCGACCCGGTCGCGGTGCTGAGCGGCGACTCGCTCTTCGTCGGCGACGTCGCCCGCCCCGACCTGGCGGTGGAACCGCGCGAGGGCGCAGCCGACATCTTCCGCTCGCTGCACGAACGGCTGCTCGCCCTGCCCGACGAGGTCGAGGTCTGGCCCGGGCACCTCGGCGGCTCGCTCTGCGGCAGCTCCGGCATCAGCCTGAAGACCTCCTCGACGATCGGCTTCGAGCGCCGCCACAACAGGGCGCTGTCCTTCGACGGCGAGGCGGAGTTCGTCGCGGACGCGGTGTCGAGCCTGGGCCAGCGACCGCCCAACGTCGAGCACATCGTCGCCCTCAACCAGGGCCCGCTGATCGAGTCGATCGGCTCGCCGGCGCGGCTGACGCCGCGCCGCTTCGAGGCGGCGATCGCGGCGGGCGCCTTCGCCGTCGACTCGCGCACCAACGAGCAGTTCGACGAGGCCCACATCCCCGGCGCGATCAGCGCCTCCGGCTACGACACCGGCTTCGCCACCAAGGTCGCCCAGGTCGTCCCGCCCGACGCCGAGATCGTCGTGGTCGCCGCCTCCGACGGCAACGAGCTGGAAGCGGCGGAGCTGCTGGCCGCGGTCGGGCTGCGGGTACGCGGCTTCCTCGGCGGCGGCATGAGCGCCTGGCGGGCGGAGGAGCGGGCGGTGGCGAGGATCGAGCCGATCGGGCCCGAGCAGCTGGCCGGGCTGCTGGCGGGAGAGCGCCCGCCGCTGGTCCTCGACGTGCGCGCCGCCGGCGAGTACGCCGAGGGCCACATAGCCGGGTCACTCCACATCCCCTACGGCGAGCTGGCGCGCCGGCTCGACGAGCTGCCCCGCGACCGCGCCCTGGCGACGATCTGCAAGGGCGGCAAACGCAGCGGCCTCGCCGCCTCGGTCCTGCAGCGCGAGGGGTTCGAGACGATCCACGTCGCCCGGGGGGGCGTTGGAACGTGGCAGACGGAAGGCCGGCCGGTCGAGTCCGGCGCAACGCCTGGATGAGGAACCTCCCGGCAGGGGCTTCCACTTAACTTTTTCGATGGATCGTAGGTGGGCTGGCGCCCTGAGCCCACGACGAAAAAGTACAAGACGTTTCAGCCCCTACCGGGAGGTTCCTATGCAGAGCGCGTGCGCTGGGACGGTCGGAGGGAGGTGGCGATCGCCTCGGCTACTGCCTTCGCCTCCCCCGGCTGTAGAGAGCTTATGGTGACGCGGATTGCTGGTTCTGCTTGAAGGCGGAAGGGGGCTCCAGGGGCTACGGCCCAGCCCTCCGCCAGCAGCGCCTGGACGATGCTGGTCTCGTCGGGTACGGGGATCCAGACGTTGAGGCCGGTCGGCGCGTTCGCCTCGATCCCGCGCTCGGCCAGCGCCGCGACGAAGCGCTCGCGGCGTTCGCCGTAGATCGCGGCCGCACGCTCCAGCAGGCGGGCGACGTCCCCGCCGCCGATCAGCTCCGCCGCGATGCGCTGGAGCAGGTGGCTGACCCAGCCAGGGCCGACCGCCTGGCGCCCCCGCACCCGGTTGATCGTGTGGGCGTCGCCGGCAAGCACGGCGAGCCGCAGATCGGGCCCAAGGGACTTTGCCAGCGAGCGGGCCGCCGCCCAGCGACTGCGACCGCCGGTCAGGGTCAAGCGGGGAGAGCCGGCTATCGGGCCGAGGTGATCGTCCTCGACAACCATGATCTCCGGCTCCAGAGCGAGGACGTCTCGCAGCACCCCCGCCCTCTCCTCGTCGAGCGAAGCCCCGGTCGGGTTCTGCCCGCGCGGGTTGACTATGACCGCGTCGACCCCTTCAGCGAGCGCCGCGGCGAGAGCCGAGGGGATCATGCCCCTCCCGTCCACCGGCACCGGGCGCAGCGCCAAGCCCAATGCACGCAACAGGTCGAAGAGGCCGGCGAAGCCGGGGTCTTCGACGGCAACCACGTCGCCCGGCCGCAGCCGCGCCTGCAACGCGCGCTCGATCCCGTCGAGGGCGCCGTTCGCCACCGCGAGGTGCGCCGCGGCGATCCCATCCCCATCGAGCTCGGCCCGGACGAGCTCGAGCAAGCGCGGATCGACCGGATCCCCGCCGTAGAGCTGACGCGGTGGCTCGATCTGCCGCAGGAGCGGAGCCAGGTCGGGCAGCAGCTCCGGATCGGGGTTGCCGCTGGCCAGGTCGCGGGCGCCGGTCGGGGCGGCCGCGCCGAGCCAGGCTCCGGCGACCGGTGGGCGCCAGCTGACGTGGGCCCCGCTGCGCGAGCGGGTCACCACGAGGCCCCGCGAGCGGAGGTCCTTGAACGCGGCGGCGACGGTGGTCGGGCTGACGCCGAGCTCGGTCGCGAGCGCGCGGACCGCGGGCAGGGGGGCGCCCGGCGCGAGCGTCCCCGCTTCGATGCCCGCTTCGATGCTGGTTGCGATCTCCGCCGCTCCAGCGCCAGATATACGATACTGTGTCAGTTCAGTAGGCAGAATTGTACTGTAACAGATATGGAGGGGCGATGGCAACGGGGCCGAGAACCCGGGTGACGAGGATGCCCAGCCGGGCCGCATACGAGCGCGAGGTCGTCGAGGCGATCCTCGACGAGGCGATCGTCTCCCACGTCGGCACGGTTGCCCCGGCCGGCCACCCCGTCGTCATCCCGACCTTGCACGCCCGCGCCGGGGACTGGCTTTACATCCACGGCTCCGCCGCGAGCACGACGCTGCGCCGCGCCGAGCGGGCCGAGCTCTGCCTGACCGCCACGCTGCTCGACGGGCTGGTGCTGGCCCGCTCGGCCGTCCACCACTCGGTCAACTACCGCTCGGTGGTCGTCTTCGGCCGCGCCGAGAAGATCGAGGCGAGCGAGGACAAGGCGCGCGCGCTCGAGGCGTTCACCGAGAAGCTCGTGCCGAGCCGGTGGGGCGACGCCCGCCTGCCCACCGCGCAAGAGCTGAAGGGAACGAGCGTCCTGCGGCTCCGCCTCGACGAGACCTCGGCCAAGGTGCGAACCGGCGGCCCGCTCGACGACGAGGAGGACTACGACCTGCCGGTCTGGGCGGGAACGATCGGCTTGCGAATCGCAGCCAGCTCACCCCAGCCCGACGACCGCCTCCTCCCCGGCACCGAGTGCCCCAGCTACCTCACCGAGCTCGTACGCACGAGGAGCTAGTAGCCGCTGGGATGGCGGGCGATGAACCCTTCAGGGGAATCGACCAGTTCGGGGTGCCAGCGCGGGCCGGGACCGCCGACGGTGTCGAAGGCGAGGCCGGCGATGATCATCCAGGCGTGTTCGGCGTTGGCGTAGACGGTGATCCACTGGCCGGGACCGGGGTCGCCCCAGGTCTCCAGCCCAGTCGAGTCGAGCGGGCTGGAGAGGAAACCGCCGCCGTTGAGGGCGAAGCTGACCGCGCCCGAGCAGTCGTAGCCCGACGATTCGAAGGAGCCGTGGCCGCCGCCCCAGATATAGGGGGTGGTCGCGATCGAGTTAGCGGCTTCGATTGCCGCCTGCACGGCCGGCGGCGCCTCGCTGGGCACGCTCGCCTGGCTTTCGGAGATGTATTCGGCGCTCTGGCCCGGGGTGAGCGGGGCCGGCGTTCCGGTCGACACCGGCGCCCCAGTGGCCGAGAGCTGTTCGGAGATCGCCGCCAGGTTGTCGCCCAGTGCCTGTTCGCGCGACTCGAGCCCTTCCAGCTCCTGCTGGCGCTGGGCCTGCGCTTCCTTCAGGTCGGCGAAGCGGGCCGCGGCTTCGGCGCGGGCGTCGGCGGCTTCGCGCTCCTTGACCGCGATCGCGTCGCGCGCTTCCTTCAGCTGCACGCGGATCGCCGCCATCCGCTCGACCGCTGCCTTCGCTTCGTCGCGCAGCCCCTTGACCCGGTCGGCAACCGAGTTGTCGTAGTCCTGGACCCGGCTCAGGTATTCGGCGCGGACGCTGGCCTGTGACCAGGTCTCCGATTCGAGCACGACGTTGAGCACATCGGGGCTGCCCGCCTCGTACATCGAGACGAGCCGTTCGCGCAGCACGTCGAGCGCCCGCTGCAGGCGGTCGCGGATCAGCGCCAGCCGGTGCTGTTCGGCTTCCAGCTTTGCGGTGGCGCTGTCCAGTTCGCCCTGCTTGTCTTCCAGTTCGGACTCGAGCCCGAGCTGCTGCTGGCGCAGCCGCGAGACTTCGCCGAGCATCGAGTCGATCGCCCTGTTCTGTTCGGCGATCGTCGCCGAGAGCGAGCTCTGGCTTTCGCGCACATGGCTCAGCTTGCCCTGCGTCGCGTCGAGCTTTTCCTGCAGGGTCTCAGCCGGCGCGCTCGCCACGAGGCAGAGCACGAGGAGCAGCAGGGCGGCGGGCAGCAGCAGCCACCGGGAGGAGCTGGGACGGGCGCGCATCGCGCAGCACGCTAACGAAGTCGCCTGAAGATTGTTAGGAGTTGCTAATAACTTGCAACTTCCCTTGCAGAATCCTGCCCCTTGCAGGAGAAACCGCCACCGCGACGAGTCGCCGCGGTGGCGGAAAAGCGGCTCAGGTGAGCAGCTTGGCCTTTGCCTTGTCGAACTCCTCGCTGGAGATCGCGCCCTTTTCCTTCAGATCGTTGAGCTTGTGCAGTTCGTCGGCGGGCGACGTGTGAGCCTGTTCGCGCACGTAGGAGTCGAAATGCTGCTTCGCCTCCGCCTGCGCCTTGATCGTCCTATCGCGCATTCCGCTGCCACGGGCGATCAGGTAGATCAGCGCGGTGAGGAAGGGGATGAAGACGAGGAACAGAACCCAGGCTGCCTTGATCCAGCCGGAGGTCTCGTGGTCGCGGAAGAGGTCGGTGAGGATCGTGATCAGGATCCAGATCCAGATGACGAAGAAGAAAACCTCGAAGGCGACGAGGAGCGCTTCGCCAAAGTTGATGTCTGCGAACGGCACGCGGGTCCTTTCGGCGGGTGGATAGAGCCAGTCGATCGTATATGGATCGCCGCCGCTATCCAATCAGAGCCGCTGTGCGAAAAGGACCGCGGCGACCGCGGTCGCCAGGTTGAGGCTGGAGACGCCGGGGCGCATCGGGATGCCGAGGCGGGCGTCGGCGCGCTCGAGCAGGGCGTCGCTGAGCCCGTAGCGCTCGGTGCCGAAGGCGAGGATCGCTCGCGGCGGCAGCTCCGCCGGGCGCAGGTCGTCGCCGCCCGGATCGATCGCGATCAGCCGCCGGTCGCTCGCCGGCAACTCGGCGACGGCGGCGACGGGCAGGGCGAAGTGGAGCCCGGCGGCGGCGCGCAGCGCGTCCGGATGCCAGGGGTCGTTGGGCCCGGTCGTCAGAACCCCCGCCGCGCCGGCGGCGGCGGCGACCCGGACGCAGGCGCCCATGTTGCCCATCGTCCGCGGGTCCTCGAGCAGGACGAGCGGCTCGGGCCGCGCCTCGCCGAGCACCGCGGCCAGGTCGACGCCGGGCCGGCGGGCGATCGCGACGACGCCGGTGCGCGGCGCCTGCGGCGCCAGCTCGGCCAGCACCTCGGCGGCAACCGGAGCGGTCCGCTCCACCAGCGAGCCGGCCAGGTCTGGTGCAAGCTCGAGCGAGAGCTCGCGCAGCTGCTGCGTATCCGCAGCGACGGCCTCCATCACCTCGGCGCCGAAGCGCAGCGCGTGCTTGAGGGCATGGAATCCCTCGAGGACGGCAAGGCCCGGATCGCGCCGGGCGGTGCGGTAGCGCCGGATCAGCGCGCGCTCGTCGGCATCGCTCACCGCCGCATCATGAACCGACCGGCGGCAGGAGAGCGGGGATCCCGATGCTCCCGAACCGAGACGCGGCTCTCGTCGGCGGGGTCCGGGCGCAGGATCAGGACCTCGGCCGGGGCTTTCTCCAGCACCCAGATGAGATCGTCGCCGGACAGCCCCGCGCCCCCTTCGACCGTCGCCGGGACGACGACGCGATCGAACCGCTCCCGCTCCAGCAGGCGCGCCAGCGCGTGCCGATAAGAGCGACCGCGCTCGATCCTCGCGTCCACGCCGACCCCCTGTGCGGTCGCCCGCTGCTCGATCGCCTCCAGCATCGGCATCGCCTTGGCGGCTTCGGCCGGGATCGCGCAATCGAGCGGCAGGCGCTTCGGCACGCTCGCCAGATAGGCGGGCATCAGCGTGGCGCCCTCGGCGCGGGCCAGTCGCAGAGCGGCGTCGACCGCGCGGCGCGAGATCGCCGTGCCGGTGAACGGCAGCAGGATCTGGCGCACGGCGTCCGGCTGGTGGGATCCGTTCCCCCAGCGCGAGCGGGAGATCAGGTAGCCGCCGCCGAGCCCAAGCAGCAGTGCGACGCCGACGAGGACGTGCTCAACCATCGCCGCCGGCCTCCTCCTCCCTGCGACCGCGGAGGGCGACGATCCGCACGTCGACGCCGGGTGGGGTCGCCTCCATCAGGCGCTGCGGCAACGGCTCGCGCAGGCGGGCGAGCCCGCGTCTCGGCCCCGACTCGCCGACCATGACGTAGGTGCTGCCACGCTCACGGATCGTTTCCGCGGCCCCCCGCACCAGATCGTCGCTCTCCTCGATCAGGAAGTTGGCGCCGAGGACCGAGGCGAGGTGCCGCAGCGCCGTCACCTGCCGCGCGACCTCGCCCTCGATCGGCTCGTTCGGCGGCTTCACCCAGAGCAGATCGAGGTCGGTGCCGAGCCGCTGCGCCGAGCGCCAGGCGCGGCGGACCAACCGCTGCGAGGAGGGCCGCGGGCGCACCAGCGCCAGCAACCGCTCGCCGACCGCCTGCGGCGCCTCGGCCGCAAACCGCTCCTCGCGAGTGCCCAGCGGCTCCTCGACCACGAGTCGCTTGGCCTCCACCTCCTGGGCGACCTGGCGCAGCGCCACCTCGCGCAATGCCAGCAGGTTCTCCACCGTGAAGAAGTTGCTCAGCGCCGCCTGCACGTTCTCGCCGGGGTAGACCTTGCCGGCCTGAAGGCGCCCGATCAGCGCCTCGGGGGTGAGGTCGATGAGGACGACTTCATCGGCCTCGCCCAGGACCGCGTCGGGGATCGTCTCGCGGACCCGCGCCCCGGTCAGCTCCGCCACCTGGTCGTTGAGCGACTCCAGATGCTGGACGTTGACGGTGGAGAAGACGTCGATTCCGGCCGCGAGGACGTCGCGGACGTCTTCGTAGCGCTTGCCGTGCTCCGCTCCGGGGGCGTTGGTGTGGGCGAGCTCGTCGATCAGCGCCAGCTCGGGAGAGCGCGCCAGCAGCGCGGGCAGATCCATCTCCTCCAGCTCGGCGTCGCGATAGCGGACCCGTCGCCTCGGCACGGTCTCCAAGCCATCTGCCAGCGCCGAGGTCTCCGGGCGCTTGTGCGGCTCCATGTAGCCGATCGCGACGTCGCGCCCTGCATCCTGCTCGGCGTGGCCTTCCTGCAGCATCCGGTAGGTCTTCCCTACACCGGCGGCCATCCCGATGAAGACCTTGAGCTGTCCGGCGGCCATCTCATGCACCGAGGAGATTGTGGATGATCAGGTCGATCAGCTTGATCCCGACGAAGGGCGCGATCAGGCCGCCGAGGCCGTAGATCAGCATGTTGCGCCGCAGCAGCGCCGTGGCGCCGATCGGCCGGTACCGGACCCCGCGCAGGGCGAGCGGCACCAGCAACGGGATCACCAGGGCGTTGAAGACGATCGCCGAGAGGATCGCCGAGAGCGGCGTGCCCAGCGACATCAGGTTGAGCGAGTCGAGCGGCCCTCGTTCGCCCGCGTGCGCGGCGTAGGTGAAGGCGAAGATCGCCGGCAGGATCGCGAAGTACTTGGCGACGTCGTTGGCGATCGAGAAGGTGGTCAGGGCGCCGCGGGTGATCAGCAGCTGCTTGCCGATCTCGACGATCTCTATGAGCTTCGTCGGATTGGAATCGAGGTCGACCATGTTGCCCGCCTCGCGGGCCGCCTGGGTGCCGGTGTTCATCGCCACGCCGACGTCGGACTGGGCCAGGGCGGGAGCGTCATTGGTGCCGTCGCCGGCCATCGCGACCAGGCGGCCTTCGGCCTGGTGGCTGCGGATCAGCTCCAGCTTCTGCTCCGGCGTCGCTTCCGGCAGGAAGTCGTCGACCCCCGACTCCTCGGCGATCTTCGCCGCGGTCAGCCGGTTGTCGCCGGTGACCATCACGGTGCTGATCCCCATCCGCCGCAGCTCGTCGAAACGGACCCGCATCCCCTCCTTGACGATGTCCTTGAGGTAGACGACGCCGAGCACGTGGTTGTCGCGGCAGACCGCCAGCGGCGTTCCGCCTTCGCGGCCGATCGCGTCGAGCTGCTCGCGCAGCTCCGCGGGAGGGCGCCCGCCCTGCTCCTCGACGTAGCTGACAATCGCGTCGCCGGCGCCCTTGCGGTAGCGGTTGCCGTCGACATCGACGCCGCTCATCCGCGTTTCGGCCGAGAAGGGGATGAAGTGGGCTTCGTGCGTCGTCAGCTCGCGCTCGCGGATCCCGTATTCGGTTTTGGCCAGGACGACGATCGAGCGGCCCTCGGGGGTCTCGTCGGCGAGCGAGGAGAGCTGCGCCGCCTCAGCGAGCTCGGACTCCTCGATCCCGGGCATCGGGATGAGCCGGATCGCCTCGCGGTTGCCGAGCGTGATCGTGCCGGTCTTGTCGAGCAGCAGCACGTCGACGTCGCCGGAGGCCTCGACCGAGCGGCCCGAGAGGGCGAGCACGTTGTGGCGGACGAGGCGATCCATGCCGGCGATACCGATCGCCGAGAGCAGGGCGCCGATCGTGGTCGGGATCAGCGCCACCAGCAGCGCGACCAACGTCACGACCGAGGTGTCGGTGTGAGAGAAGCTGGCGAACGGCCGCAGCGAGACGACGACCGCGATGAAGACCAGCGTGAGGCCAACGAGGAGGATGTTGAGGGCGATCTCGTTGGGCGTTTTGCGCCGCTCCGCCCCCTCGACCAGGGCGATCATCTTGTCGAGGAAGCTCTGACCGGGCTCCTGGGTGATCTCGATCACGATCCGGTCGGAGAGCACTCGGGTTCCGCCAGTGACGGCGCTCCGGTCGCCGCCGGACTCGCGCACCACCGGCGCCGACTCGCCGGTGATCGCCGACTCGTCGACCGAGGCGATTCCCTCGACCACCGTGCCATCGCCGGGGATCGTCTCGCCGGCCTCGACCACCACCACGTCTCCCCGGCGCAGCTCCGAGGCGGGCTTCTCGCCGCCCTCGCGCAGCCGCGCGACCGTCTCGGTGCGCATCGAGCGCAGCGCGTCGGCCTGCGCTTTGCCCCGCCCCTCCGCCAACGCCTCGGCGAAGTTGGCGAAGACGACGGTGAGCCAGAGCCAGATGCCGATCGAGAAGGCAAACCAGGCCGGCTCGTCGCCGCCGCCGAGAGGTGGGCCGCCGAAGAGCTGGATCAGCCAGCCGACCGTGGTGATGACGGCGCCGATCTCGACCACGAACATCACCGGGTTGTGGAACTGGTGGCGCGGATCGAGCTTCGCCAACGAGTCGAGGAGCGCGCGCAGCACGATCGCGCGGTCAAAGAGCGAGCGGGGCTCGTTGCGCAGCGTCTCGCCGCTCATCTCCCCACCCCTCCTGCCGGGATCTTGTCCAGGGCCAGGTTGAGCTCGAGGACGTTGACGCCGGGCTCGCCGAAGAGGCCGAGGAAGCGGCCTTCGGTGTGCTCGCCGATCAGGTCGAGGACGCGCCGCAGCGGCAGGCGCCGGACGGCGGCGACCCGGTGCGCCTGGATGCGCGCGTTGGCCGCGGAGATATGGGGGTCCACCCCGGAGGCCGAGGTGGTGACCGCGTCGACGGGAACGTCGGCCGCCGCGAGGCTGGGGTCATAGCGTCGCTCGCGAGCCAGATAGGCCCGGAGCTCTTCGGCGAAGAATTCGGATAGTTCCCTGTTGTTCGGCCCGAGGTTGTTGAAGTAGGTGACGTCGGCGCTGTATTCGGTCGCCGACGGGCGGCTCTGGAAGTAACGCGGCTCGCCGCGGAAGTCCTGTCCGATCAGCTTCGAGCCGACGACTTCGCCGTCCTCTTCGATCCTGCTGCCGTTGGCCGCATTGGGAAACAGCACCTGCGAGACGCCGGTGGTGAGGAGCGGGTACGCGATGCCGAGCAGCAGGGTGAAGAAGACGATCGCAATAGTCGCGGTGAGCAGGTCTTTGCGCAGGCCGGTCATCTCAGAACAGTTGGTCGGTCAGCCCCTGCACGGTCGGGCCGAGCAGGAAGGCGGGGAAGAAGGTGAGCGCGGCGACAATCGCGATCACGCCGATCAAAAGGACGACGAAGGTGGGAGAGTCGGCGCGGAAGGTTCCGGCGCCGACCGGGGCGACCTTCTTGCCGGCCAGCGAGCCGGCGGTGGCAAGCGCGGCGATCATCGGCAGGAAGCGCGCGAACAGCATCGCCAGGCCGCCGAGCAGGTTGGCGAAGTCATAGCCATAGGCCCCCGCGTTGCCGGGCGCGTGGGGCTGGATGAAGCCGGTGTAGCCGGCGAAGGCGGAGCCGTTGTTGTTGGCCTGCGACATGTAGGCATACAGCGACTCCGAGAAGCCCTGCGGGCCGGGGTTGTAGATCGAGATCGTGCCGTCGTGGCCGGCAACCGCCCACGAGGTCGCGAACAGCACCAGCAGGGGCGTCACCAGCACCCCCACCAGGACCAGCTTCACCTCCCGCGACTCGATCTTCTTGCCGAGGAACTCGGGGGTGCGGCCGACCATCAGCCCGGCGATGAAGACGGTGAGCAGGACGAAGAGCAGCATGTAGTAGAGGCCCGAGCCGACCCCACCGAAGATCACCTCGCCGGTGGAGAGGTTTGCAGTCGGGACCAGGCCGCCGATCCCGGTGAGGGAGTCGAAGGCGGCGTTGACGGCGCCGCAGGAGGTCACCGTCGTCACCGCGGTCCACAGCGAGGAGTCGGCGATGCCGAAGCGCTGCTCCTTGCCCTCCATGTTGCCGCCGGTGGAGCCGCCGAAGGCGTGGGTGAGGACGCCGGCGTGGTGCTGCGCCGGGCTGCCGTGCTGCTCGGCCGCGTAGACGACCGCGACGCCGATCGCGAACATGATCGTCATCGCCGCGTATAGCGCCCAGCCCTGGCGGCGGTTGCCGACCATGCGGCCGAAGGTGTAGGTGAGGCTGGCGGGGATGACCAGGATCAGCAGCAGCTCGACCAGGTTGGTGAAGCCGCTCGGGTTCTCGAACGGCATCGCGCTATTGACGTTGAAGAAGCCGCCGCCGTTGGTCCCCAGCTCCTTGATCGCCTCCTGGGAGGCGACCGGCCCCAGCGCCAGCGTCTGGGCGCCGCCGGCGATCGTGTGGAAGGCCTGCGAGCCGTCGAGGGTCTGGATCACTCCCTGGGAGACGAGGACGAGCGCCGCGACGAAGGAGATCGGCAGCAGGATGTAGAGGGTGATGCGAACCAGGTCGGCCCAGAAGTTGCCGAGCGCCTTGCCGGAGCGGGCGGCAAAACCGCGGATCACCGCCGCCAGCGCCGCGATCCCAACCGCGGCGGAGACGAAGTTCTGCACGGTCAGGCCCGCCATCTGGACGAAGTAGGAGAGCGTCGTCTCGCCGCCGAAGTACTGCCAGTTGGTGTTGGTGACGAACGAGGAGGCGGTGTTGAAGCTGAGGTTCCAGGGGCCGGAGTGGAATCCCTCCGGGTTGAACGGCTGGACGCTCTGGGTGCGGAGGATCAGGTAGAGCACCAACCAGGAGAGCAGGCTGAAGACGACAACCGAGCGGGCGTAGGCCTTCCAGTCCTGCCCGTCGTCGGGCCGCACGCGCAGCACGCGGTAGGTGAAGCGCTCGAGCGGCGCGACAACGGCAGAGAGGAAGACCCGTTCGCCCCCGAAGACGCGGGCGATGTAGCCGCCGACCAGCGGCACCAGCGCGGTGAGGACGAGCATGAAGACGAGGATCTGAGCCCAGCCCTGGGTCATCCGAGCCGGTCCAGTGCCTCGATGGCGGCGTAGAAGATCGCGAAGGCGATCAGCGCTAGGGCGAGGGAGACGAGATCCACGAATCGATCTTGCGCCCAACCCCGTCAAGGCCGCATGAACGATCCGGCCCCGCGTATACAGATTTCGTAAAGACTCGCTCTAGATGGGCCTGCTCGGCGGGCTAGGCAGGGATGGCGGGCGCGCCTCTGCAGGAATTGACACCCAAGAGCGGAGCTCTTGGGTGAATCTGCTGCGCGGCTTCGCCGCGCAGATACCGGATGCATTGCCGCCGCTTCGCGACATTCCCGCAGAGACGCGCCCGCCATCCCCACGAAGCGCACCGAGCTTCGAAAGCTCTGCCCATGAGGCGTCGCCTCGGGCTTGAAGCTTCCTCGCGCTTGAAAACCCGGGGATCGCGCTTGCAGCTTGATCGTTTCCGTGGGCGTGTCGAGACAGAGAAGCCTGGCCGGTCTGCGGACGAATGTCGCGAAGCGGCCTATGCAATCTGGTGATTGCGCGACCGTAGGTCGCGCCCATCGTTCACCCCAAGAGCAGAGCTCTTGGGGTGTCAATTCGCCCGCAGGCCGGCCAGGCTTCTCTGTCTAGCTACAGGCCGTGGAATCGACCATCTAAGCGGCGAAGCGGTAGCCGACGCCGGGGTCGGTGCGGATGTAGCGGGGCCCGTCGGGGGGCTCGATCTTGCGGCGCAGGTTGGCGACGTGGGTGCGCAGCACCTGGAAGTCGTCGGCGTACTCGAGCCCCCAGACCTCGACCAGGAGCGAGCGGTGGGTCATCAGGCGCCCGCGGTTGCGGGCCAGCACCCGCAGCAGCTCGAACTCGGTCGGGGTCAGGTGCACCGGCTCGCCGTCGCGCCGAACGCTGCGGGCGGCGAGATCGACCTCGAGACCCTCGGCGACGATCGTCGGCTCAGACCCCTCGGGCTGGGCGCGCCGCAGCACAGCCTCCAGCCTCGCCACCAGCTCGGGCGGGCCGAAGGGCTTGGTCACGTAGTCGTCGGCGCCGGCGGCGAGGGCGCGAACCTTGGCCTCCTCCTCGCCGACGGCCGAGAGGACGATGATCGGCATCTCGCTCCACTCGCGCAGCCGCTTGGTCACCTCGACACCGTCGATATCCGGAAGCATCAGGTCGACGATCGCCGCGGCCGGTGGCTTCACCGCGGCACGGTCGAGCGCCTCCTCCCCGGTCGACGCCGGCACGGCCTCATAGCCGGCGTCGCGGAGGATCACCTTGAGGGCGCGGAGGATCTGCGGCTCGTCGTCGCAGACGAGGACTCGCGCGGCGCCGTTCACGCGCCGGCTCGCCCGCTGCGCGGAAAGCCGACGACGAAGCTCGACCCCTGACCGGGCAACGACTCGACCGCGATCTCACCCCCGTTTGCCTCGACGAAGCCCTTGGCGATCGCCAGCCCCAGCCCCGAGCCTCCCCCCGCCACGTTCGCCTCGCCACGCTGGAAGGGCTCGAAGATGCGCTGCCACTCGCTCTCGGGGATGCCCGGACCTTGATCGACCACGCGAATCGCGATCTTGTCATCGAGCAGCCTCGACCGCACCGTGACCGGCCTGCCGCCCCCGTGCCGGATCGCGTTCTCGAGCAGGTTGGCGAAGGCGCGCTCGAGCTGGGCGGCGTCCGCCTCGACGGTCGGCAGGTCGCGATCGAGGGCCAGCCGCACCAGCTTCGAGCCGGCGACGGCGTCGCGGGCGCCATCCAGCACCTCGGCGAGGTCGGTCTGCTCGCGATGCGGCTCCGCCTTGCCCGCCTCCAACCGGGACATGTCGAGCAGGTTCTCGACCAGGCGCGAGAGCCGCCCGCCCTCGGCGACGATCGCCTCGCTCAAATCGGCCCGCTCCTCATCGGTGAGGGTGATCGAGCCAAGCGCCGTGCCGCCGGCGATGATCGAGGTGAGCGGGGTACGCAGGTCGTGTGAGATCGACCGCAACAACGCGGTCTTGAGCTCATCGCTGCGGCGCAGCGCCTCCGCCTCGACCATCTCCGCCTGCATCCTGTCGCGCTCGCGGGAGAGCGCGGCCAGCTCCGCCAGAGCACGGTCCGCTTGCTCGCGGCGCCGCTCCGCCTCAACCGCCTGTGCCCGCGCCAACCCGGCGACGGCGCTGCTGACGATCGCCACGATCGCGAAGACCGCCAGCGCGACCCAGTTCTCGCCGCTGGCGATCGCGAGGCGATGCAGGGGCGGGATCTGGAAGAAGTTGAAGGCGACGGCGCTGGCGACGGAGGCGAGCAACCCGAGGCGCAGCCCCCAAACGACCGAGATCAGGAGGATCGCCGGCAGGTAGACGACACCGAGCGAGACGACCGGGGCCGCCGACTTGAGCGGGTAGACGATCAGCGTCCCGACCGCGACCGCGAGCAGAGTCGCCAACAGCCCGAGCCAGGGGGGCGGCGGCTCGCCGCCCAGCCGCAGGGGGATCCGGTGTCCAAACATCACGCTCAGCGTAAGGCGATCCGGCGGCGGCGTGGGCGCAGGGCGGGCGACGATCTCATCCCCCTTTCCTTACACACTCATACCAACTCGGCGGAAAACTACGGATGTATTTATTAATCAAGACGAAAAGGATCGGCCTCGACCTCCCAGGAGGCGTTTGAAAACAGAAACAGAGGAAGGAGCGCAGGAAAATGGACAGGCCGCGGAAATCAAGCAGTAACGAGGTGCACCGGGAGCTGAGGCTGGTCTCGCCGGAACTGATGGGCCCGGACGTCAAGGCGCTGCAGGAGCGACTCAACCATTGCTGCGAGCACTACAAATTCCCCTGGCGGCGCATCATGGAGGACGGTGAATACGGCAGGCGCACCGCGCGCTGCGCGGCATTCGTCGCCTGGCTGATCGGTCTCAGCGACGGTCGCGTCAAAGCGATCGGCGCCGATTCGGGCCGCATCACCGAACCGGTTCAGCGCCTGCTGCGCGACGCGAGCAAGCGAACCGCGGAGGACGCCAAACGTGAGAAGGGCCGCAAGGCCAAGCGCGAAAAGCTCCACAAAGACCGCGAAAAAGGTGCGAAGGCCGCGGTCGAGTGGGCGCTCAAACATGTCGGCATGACGGAGTCGCCGGCGAACACCAATCGCGGCCCCAAAGTCGACGTCTGGGAGGAGTACTTCGGCGGACCGCTCGGCGGACCGTGGTGCGGCTACTTCGCCGGCTATGCGGTGAAAAAAATCGGCAAGGCCCAGAGCAGCTGCGGCTTCCAGCTCGCCAGCAACATCACCAACGACGCCCTCGCCGGCAACAACAACCTGCACGACGTCAGCGCCGCCGATGCCGAACCGGGCGACATAGTCACCTTCTTCGGCAACGAGCACATCGGCCTCGTCAGGGAGAAGTCGAGGAAGGGCATGGTGCTGACGGTGGACGGCAACACGTCCTCGGAGGTCGGACGCGAAGCGGACGGCGGCATCGTCGAAAAGAAGGAACGCCCGTTCGGCGACGTCACCTGCGTCGCCAGGATCGAGGTGTGGGGCTGATCGCGGACTAACCGCTCGGAGAGACACCGCCCGCTGACACCCCGCCACCGGGGGCGGCGGGCGCGGGGGTCGGACTCGGGGAGGGCGCCGATTCGGGCGCTGCTTCGGCTTCGGCCCCCTGGTCTCCGCCCTTGCCCTTTTCCGGGCTTTCTTCTTCTTCGCCTTCTTCGTATTCGAATTCTTCTTCGCCTTCGCTCGAGTAGCCCGAGGAACCGCTGGTGTGGCCGCTGTCGAGGCCGGACAGTTCGGGCAGGCTCGCCGGTTCGGCGAATTCCGGGCAGTCGCCGGCGACGGCCGATTCCATGAAGGAGCGCCAGATCGGCCCTGCCGTCGGCCCACCGAAACCGGTCGATTCGCGCGATTGCGGGTGGCCGACCCAGACCGCGGTCGAGTAGAGCGGCGTGTAGCCGACGAACCAGGCATCGGAGAGATCCTCGGAGGTGCCGGTCTTGCCCGCCTCCGCATTGCAGCCCATGTAGGTGTAGCCGGCGCCGGTGCCCTGCGTGATCACTCCCTCCAGCAGCTTGGTCACTTCGTAGGCCTCGCCCTCGGTGAGCACCCGGTCGCCGGAATCGGGAGTGGGTTCGTCGACCTTGTCGGTGGGGAACTCGACCCGGGCGATCGCGGTCGGGTCGTGGTGGATCCCGCCGCTGGCCAGGGTCGCGTAGGCGTCGGCCATTTCAAGCGGCGTGACGCCGATGGCGAGGCCGCCGATCGCCTCCGCCGGAACGGATTCCAGCGGCGCTTCGATCCCCATCTGGTGAGCGGTGTGGGTCACGTTTTCGGACCCGACGTCGAGGTCCAGCTGGGCGAAGACGACGTTGACCGACTCCCAGGTGGCGGAGGCGAGCGACATCGTGCCGCCGCCGGGCTCGGCGTTGTTGACCGTCCAGGTCCCGCCCCCCGGCAGGTCCAGCGTCTTCGGCGAGGTGCCGTCGTAGTAGGTGCTGTCGGGGTCGATCCCCTGCTTGATCGCGGTGGTGAGGACGAAGGTCTTGAAGGAGGAGCCGGGCTGGCGGTGGGCCTGCCAGGCGTAGTTGAATTCGCTTTCGTCGGCGGAGCCCTCGGTCGAGGCGAGGGCGACGATCTGGCCGTTGGCGGGATCGACCGAGGCGAGGGCCGCCGCCGGGCCGCCTTCCGGATAGCAGACGCTGCACGAGTCAACCGCTTCCTGCGCTCGTTCCTGCAGTTCGGGATCGATCGTGGTGTACGCCTTGAGGCCGCCGTAGCGGACGGTGTTGAGGCCGTATTTGTCGATCAGCTCCTGCTGGACCAGGTCGAAGAGGAACGGGTCGCGGATCACCCGGTACTTGTGGCCCGGGTTGAGGCCGAGACCCTTGTGGATCGCCTCGTGGAATTCGGAGGTGGTGATGTAGCCCTGGTCCTCCATCGCTTCCAGTACCTGGTTGCGACGCTCCAGCGCGGCGCGCGGGTCGAGGAAGGGGTTGTATTCGGAGGGCGCCTGGGGCAGGCCGGCGATCATCGCCGCCTCGGTCAGGTCGAGCTCGCGGGCGGGCTTGCCGTAGTAGGTCTGCGCCGCCGCCTCGGCGCCGACCGCGGTCTCCCCTTCCACCGTGCCATAGGGCGCGGTGTTGAGATAGGCGGTGAGGATCCACTGCTTGGAGTGCGCTTCCTCCTCCTCGTAGGCGAGGTGCGCTTCGACCAGCTTGCGCTTGATCGTCTCTTCGGGATCGCGGATGTAGAGGTTGCGGACGAGCTGCTGGGTGATCGTCGAGGCGCCCTGAACCGGCTTGCCGCCTGCCAGCAGGTCCTTCCAGGCGGCGCGGGCGATCCCGGCCGGATCGAGCGCGCCGTGCTCGAAGAAGTTGCGATCCTCGATCGCCACCGTCGCGTATTTGAGGTTCTGCGGCAGCGCCCGCGAGGGGACCGGCTGGCGCACGCTGCTGGCGCGGATGAAGCCGATCAGGCTGCCGTCGGCGGCGTAGATCGCCGAGGAGCGCCCCTTCTGCACGGGCTTGAGGCTGGAAAGCGGCGGCGCCGAGTTGTAGACGTCGACCGCCCAGCTCCCCGCCACCGTGCCGGCCACGGCGGCCGCACCGGCGAGAGCCCCGATCGGGATCAGCACCCTCTTCTTCCAGCTCAGGCGGTGTGTCCTGCGCCGGACCCGTCGCTCCCGATTCGTCATCCGAAAAATTCTATTGAGGCGAGAAGGCCGGCCCTTTCCGCTTTGGCAAGCGCAATTTCACGTGCGAAACGGCAAGGGCGCCTCAGGCAACCGCCCTGATCCTCGCCCGCCACTCATCGCGGTCGAACTCGGCGGGCTCTGTCTCGCGCAGGAACCGTTCGAGCGCGGCGACGAAACGGCCCGGCGCCTCGACCTGTGGCAGGTGACCGACGTCCTCGAAGACCTCGAGGCGACTACCGGGAATCGCCCGGTGAGCGTCTTCGCCGTGGCGGACGGGGATGATCGAGTCGCGGGCGCCCCAGACGATCAGCACCGGCACCGCCTCGGCCAGGTAGAGACGGTCGGCGGCGCCCACCCGCTGGCCGTGGGTCCCGACGACGGCCCGCAGGGTGTCCAGGAAGGCGGCGCGCCGGGCGGGATCCTCGAGCGAGGCGTAGGCGCGCGCAACCTCGGCGACATCGGCGCCGGGTCGCAGGCCGATCGCCGACAGGCCCCGGCCGAGCACCGAGCCGACCCGCTGCCCGGCGCCCGCCGTAACCGAGATGAAGAGGTCGGCGCCGGGCAGGGCGGCGGCGCGCAGCACCGGGCTCACCTCGGGGCCGAGCCCGCCACTGGAGACCAAGACCATGCGCTCGACCATCTCGGGGAACTGGTAGGCCAGCTGCATCGTCACCCCGCCGCCGAGGGAGTGCCCGACCAGGGTGGCGCGCTCGTGGCCGAGCGCAAGCAGCAGGTCGCGCAGGCCGGTGGCCAGCGCCCCGATCGAGTAGTCGCCGCCGCCGGGCGCCGAGGCACCGTGACCCGGCAGGTCGGGGGCGATCACGGTGTGGTGACGGGCGAGCGGCTCGATCGTCTCGCGCCAATGCCCGCACTCGCCGGCGATGCCGTGGATCAGGAGCAGCGCGGGGCCTTTGCCAGCTTCGAGGTAGGAGATCGAGCGCCCGTGGACGGTCAGCGACTTGGCCAGCATCTCGGAGGACATCCAGAGAAACAGTAGCCTTCCGGGGAGATCGCATGCCCAGCTTCCTCCACACCTGCTACCGGATCGGCGAGATCGATCGCTCGGTCGCCTTCTACGAGAAGCTCGGCTTCGAGGAGGTCGCGCGGATGCCGATCGGCGAGGAGGCGATCAACGTCTTCATGGCCATGCCGGGCGAAGACCCGCGCCTGGAGCTGACCTACAACCACGGCGTCGATTCCTACGATCACGGCAGCGGCTACAACCACATCGCCCTTGCCGTCGAGGATCTCGACGGCACCCTCGAAGAACCTCGCCGCGCAGGGGATCGACCCCGAGAAGCCCCCCTATCGCCCCGGCGGCCGCATCGAGGGTCACCGGATCTGCTTCGTCCGCGATCCGGACGGCTACCGCATCGAGCTGATCGGCGAGTAGGCCTCAGCCCGGCCGGTACAGCTCGAGCCCGTCCAGGACCGGAGCGATCCGCTCGAAGTCGGAATCTAAGCCCCAGAGGGCGTGCC
Source organism: uncultured Solirubrobacterales bacterium (assembly GCA_963770315.1). Taxonomy (GTDB): domain Bacteria; phylum Actinomycetota; class Thermoleophilia; order Solirubrobacterales; family 70-9; genus VRUE01. The sequence goes on along the minus strand of CAVYPC010000002.1, from coordinate 170,626 downwards.
CTCCCCGAGCAGCAGCAACGGCGATGGCGAGATCCGTAAGCGGCAAGGCCTGGCCGTCCCGCCGCAGGCGACCGGCGACCGTGCCGACCTCACGCCAGCCGGGCGAGTCCAGCTCCACCCATGGCAGCGACGACAGCGTCTCCCACATCCGCTCCGCGACTTTCCCCTCGGCACCGGCGAGGAGCTCCGCGGCGACAGGGCCGCAGGCAACGACTTCGCCACTATCCAACAGCTCACGCATTCCCGCAGCCTGGCCTTCCGCCCCTCGACGCGAGTAATCGACCCATACAGAGGTGTCGGGCAGAACCACTCAGATCCGCCGATCGATCGCGCGCATCTCTTTCGAGACGTCTTCGATCTCGATCTTGCCGGCGTTTTCCAGCAGCCAGTCCACGGCCCCACGCCGGACGTGATCTTCTATCGCGGCCTCCACCGCCTTGGTCTTGCTGACGCCGGGGTAACGAGCCATCAACGCCTCCATGAGCCGGTCGTCCAGGTCGAGCGTCGTTCGCATGGCATAAATATGGCATATGAAGATGTCGTCTTCATGAGCATCCAAGTCAGGGGCGGCGCAGACTCTCCCCCCTACCGGTAGTACGCTCGCCGCAAATGGCGCGAATTGCGGCAATCACCGGGGCATCGAGCGGGATCGGCGCCGCTGCGGCGCGGGCGCTGGCGGGAGATGGCTTCGATGTCGTGCTCGGCGCCCGCCGGGTCGAGCGGCTGGAGGCGATCGCGGGCGAGATCGGCGGCGAGGCCCGCCGGCTCGATGTGACCGACCCGGGCTCGGTCGAGGAGTTCGCGGCGCGCCTGCCCCGCTGCGACGTCCTCGTCAACAACGCCGGCGGCGCCCACGGGCTCGAACCGCTGGGCGAAGCCGACGAGGAGAAATGGCGCACGATGTATGAGGCGAACGTGCTGGGAACGATGCGGATGACCCGGGCGCTGCTGCCGCGCCTGGTCGAATCGGGGAACGGTCACGTCGTCTCGATCACCAGCATCGCCGGCTTCGAGGCCTACCGCGGCGGTTCCGGATACATCGCCGCCAAGCACGCGCAGCGCTCGATGCTGCGCGTGCTGCGGCTGGAGCTGCTCGGGCAACCCGTGCGGGTGACCGAGATCGCGCCAGGAATGGTCGAGACCGAGTTCTCGCTGGTCCGCTTCGGCGGCGACGCGGAGGCGGCCCGCCGGGTCTACGAGGGGATGGAGCCGTTGAGCGCCGGGGACGTCGCCGAGTGCGTCCGCTGGGCGGTCGCCCAGCCCGCCCACGTCAACATCGACGAGATCGTCGTCCGCCCCCGCGACCAGGCGGCTGCCACCGAGGTGCACAGAGACACCTGAGCAAAGTAGGCTCATCCTGCTCTGGCTTGGGAGACGGGAGGAGGATCGCGTTGAAGCTGGTGATCGGCATCGTGCGCCCCGAGAAGGCGAACGACGTGCTGGAAGCGCTCTACCGGGCCGAGGTGCGCGGGGTATCGATGAGCCGCGTGCAGGGGCACGGCGGCGAGCTCGACCGGGTCGAGACCTACCGCGGCACGACCGTGAAAGTGGGCTTGGAGGACAAGACCCGCTTCGAGATCGCGGTCTCCGACGAGTTCGTCCAAGCGACGATCGACGCGCTCTGCGACGGCGCCCGGACGGGCGAGGTCGGCGACGGCAAGATTTTCGTCTTACCCCTGGAGCGGGCGGTGCGAATCCGCACCGGCGAGTCCGACCAGGCCGCGGTGACGCCGGTGGACAAATGAGTGCCCTGCCGATCGCGGCGCTCGCCGCGGAAGTCGATACCGGCGACACCGCCTGGATGCTCGTCGCCACCGCCCTGGTGCTGATGATGACCCCGGCGCTCGGCCTCTTCTACGCCGGGCTGGTGCGCTCGAAGAACACCCTCAACACCTTCATGATGTGCGTCGGGGCGATAGCCGTCGCCGGCGTCGTCTGGGCGCTGGTCGGCTACTCGCTCGCCTTCGACGGCGACGGCTCGCTGATCGGCGGCCTCGGCTACGTCGGCCTGCACGACGTGACCTTCGTCCCGCGCGAAGGGACGACGATCCCCCACCTGCTCTTCATGGCATTCCAGGCGACCTTCTGCATCATCACCGCCGCCCTCGTCTCCGGAGCGGTGGTCGAGCGGATGCGCTTCGGGCCCTTCCTGATCTTCGTCGCCCTCTGGTCGATCCTCGTCTACTCGGTGCTCGCCCACTGGTCCTTCGGCGGCGGCTGGCTGGCGGCGGGCGGCACCCTCGATTTCGCCGGGGGCATCCCGGTCGAGATGGGCTCCGGCTTCTCGGCGCTCGCCGCCGCGGTGGTGGTCGGCGCGCGCAAGGACTACGGCCGCCAGGCCCTGCTCCCCCACAACGCGATGTACGTGCTGCTCGGCGCCGGCCTGCTCTGGTTCGGCTGGTTCGGCTTCAACGGCGGCAGCGGCTTCTCGACCGGCAACCCCAGCGTGCTGGCCTTCGTCAACACGCTGCTGACCCCGGCCTGCTCGCTCGTCGTCTGGTTCGGGCTCGACCTGATCCGCGGCCGCAAGGTGACGGCGATCGGCGCGGCAACGGCGATCGTCGTCGGCTGCGTCCTGATTACGCCGGCCGGCGCCTTCATCAGCCCCGGCTGGGCGATGGTGCTGGGCGCCGTCGGCGCGCTGCCCTGCTACTTCATGATCGTCTGGCGACCGCGGACCCGGGTCGACGAGACGCTCGACGTGCTCGCCGCCCACGGCGTGGCCGGCTTCACCGGCATCCTCTTCATCGGCTTCTTCGCCTCGCTCGCCTGGAACGGCGTCGCCGACGGCCTCTTCTTCGGCAACGCCTCCCAGCTCGGCCACCAGGCCCTCGCCGCGCTGGTCACCCCCCTCTACGCCTTCGGGATGACCTACGTGCTGCTGCGGGCGATGGGGCTCTTCATCTCTCTGCGTGTCAGCGAGCACGAGGAGGCCGTCGGCATGGACGTCATCCAGCACGGCGAGGAGGCCTACCCCTCGGGCGAGGGCGCCATCCTTGTCATGCCGGACGCCGACGGCGAGGTGCTGGTCGCCGACCCGAGCTAGGGCCCGGATGGCCGAGTACCTCCAGGTGCTGACCACCGTCGCCTCCGAGGAGGAGGCCGAGCGGCTCGGCGCAGCGCTGGTCGAGCGTCGCCTCGCCGCCTGCGTGCAGGTCGTCGGTCCGATCTCGAGCCGCTACCGCTGGCGAGGCGAGGTCGAGACCGCACGCGAGTGGATCTGCCTGGCGAAGACCGAGGCGTCGCGCTACCCGGAGGTCGAGGCGGCGATCGGCGAGCTGCACTCCTACGAGGAGCCGGAGATCGTCGCCACGCCGATCGTCGCCGGCAGCAGCGGCTACCTGGCCTGGATCGCGACGGCCCTGGAGGCCGACGATTGAAGCATTGTCCCCACTGGAGGGGGCACAATGCTTCAATCAGCCCTTGACGACCTCGAACTGGCTCATCAGGCCATGGTCCTCGTGGTCGAGCATGTGGCAGTGGACCACGAACTTGCCGGTGTAATCGGCGAAGTGCCCGGCGAGGAGGATCCGTTCGCCGGGATACAGGAAGAAGGTCTCCTTGAGGCAGTCTTCCCAGGGCGGTGGCGGCTTGCCGTCGCGCGCCAGCAGGTACCAGTCGGTGTGGTGCAGGTGCATCATGTGGGCGACGCCGGTGCGATTGACGATCTCCCAGGTGGCGGTCGAGTCGAGCGCGACGGTCGTGTCGGCGCGGGCGGGATTGAAGGTGCGGCCGTTGATCTGCCAGACCGGCTTGAAGAGGCCGCCGATCGAGATCGTCCAGGTGTGATCGGGCTTGCGCGAGACGTGCTTGGTCCAGGCCGGCAGCGGCCGCAGCCTGCGCGGCACCCGGGTGCGGTCCGGCAACCGCCGCGAGCCGACGCGGAACTGCATCAGGGCGCCGACGTAGGGCTTGGCCCCGGGAGCGTCGTGGCCGTCGTGGCGCGGCCCGCTGCGCAGCTCGACAGACTCTTCGGCGGCGCCGGCGAAGTCGACGATCACGTCGGCCCGCTCGGCCGGGCCGAGCAGGATGTGGCTGCGCCGCACCGGCCTGGGCATCAGGCCGCTGTCGGTGCCGATCTGGATCATCGGGGCGCCGTTGGAGAGATGGACGTTGTAGGCGCTGAAGCCGGAGACGTTGAGCAGGCGCAAGCGGTAGCGCCGCGGCGTCACCCGATGGTGCGGCATGTAAGCGCCGTTGACCAGGACCCGGTGGCCGGCGACGCCGTCGGCGGGAGGGCGGCGGCCGGTGAAGGGATCGGTGAGCTGGTTGTGGCGATCGAAGCTGCGGTCGGCGATCATCAAGGGGACGTCCCGCTCGCCCGCCGGCAGCGGCAGCGAGGCGTCCAGCTCGTCGTCGACGATCCACATCCCAGCCAGGCCGCGCCAGACGTGGCGAGCGGTGCGGTCGAGGCGGTGGTCGTGGTACCACTGCAGCGCCGCCCGTTCGGGACGGCCGTCCTCACGCAGGTCGTAGACGTAGGTTTTCCGCGCGCCGGGCTCGATCAAGAGGTCGTTGCCCGACCTGCGCGGCGAGAGCCCGCTCGGGATGTCGCAGTAGAAGGACCTGGGATGCGAGGCGGTCAACCCGCCAGGCTGGCCGTCGTACTGGGTGCGGTTGTGACCGCCGTGCAGGTGGACGGTCAGCTCACCCGCCTTGCGGGGGAGCTGGTGATGGAAGGTGACCTCCGTTCTGTGCCCGGCGGGACGCCGGACGGTCGGCCCGGGAAACGTCCCGCCGTAGGTCCACATCCGGGTCTTGGGCCCGGGCAGGATCTGGACATCGGCCTCGCGGATGGGGATGTCGAGCTGCGCCTCGCCCAGCTCCGCCGGAATCGGCAGGGGCGCGCGAAACGGCGCGGGGGCAGGCCGGCCCTGCGCTGCGGCCGGGGCCGCCTGGCCGGATCGGAGATCGAACGGCAGCAGCGCGGCAAGAGCGCCGCCGCCCAGGGCGCCGAGAAAGCCTCGGCGCCCCAGGCGCGGCTCGGACGATTGAGGCGAGCCGTCCGTGGCTAGCCGCCGGGCAGCACGTTGATCGAGCCGTGCATCCAGGGATGGATCGCGCACATGAAGTAGATCCGCGACGCGCCGGCCGTCGTGTCCACATCCACTTTCTGCTCGAACGAGCTCCCCGGTTTGGTGCCGGTGAACCAGGAGTCGCCGGTCTTGGTCAGGCTGCCGAGCGTGCTCCAGCCTTCGGGGCCGGCTTCGACCGGGTTGACTTTCACCGGTCCGTTGCCTTTGACCCCGTGCCAAGCGGCGATCGCTTTGCAGATGTGTTTCGGCGTAAAGCAGAGCTGGCGCTGCTTGGCGGTCTTCGGGACCGAGCCCTGGGTGACCAGCGAGAAGGTGTGCGGGCCCACCTGTTTGGGATTGGTCGTGTTGACCACGGCGAGCTCTTCGCCGTTGACGATCGTCTTCGGAGCTTCGAAGCGAAGGGCACCCTCTTTGCTGCCTTTGATGAAGACGGTGGGGACGGAGGCCGCCGGGGTGGAGGAGGGCGGGCTGTAGGGCGCGGCGAGAGCCGACGCGGACACGCAGAGGACGGCGACGACGGTCGCCGCCGCAACAAGACGAATCTGCTTCAAGTCGATTCCTTTCTGCGCCGCTCTTGCGGCGCCCTGCACGGTTACGAAGAGGTGAAGGCCAGCAACGGTAAAGGCTGGCGCTGCATCGATCAAGCGTCCAGTGCCGGCGTGGCGCTACGCCCGCAAGCGGTAGCCCTTCGAGAACAGCCTCAGGTTGACCAGGAAGAGCGCCGCGGTCGCCCCGGTCAGCGCCAGCAGCGAGAGCGCAACGCTGACTTCGGTGAAGCCGACGAAGCCGTAGCGGACCAGGTTGATCATGTAGAAGATCGGGTTGAAGTGGGTCAGCGTCTGGAAGGGCTGGGGAAGCAGGGTCGCCGAGTAGAAGACGCCGCCGAGGAAGATCAGCGGCTGCAGGACGAAGGTCTGGGCAAAGGCGACGTCGTCGAACTGTTCGGCGCGGACGCCGATCAGCACCCCCAGTTGCGAGAAGAAGAAGCCGACCAGGAACAGCGAGGGGATCAGGACGAGGATATTTTCGACCGGCAGGTCGACCAGCAGCGAGGCGGCGATGAAGGTCAGCAGCGCGACCATCAGGCCGCGCATGAAGCCGCCGAGCGAGAAGGCGAGCAGCAGCTCCAGCGGCGAAGCCGGCGAGGAGAGCTGGTCCTGGATCGCCCCCTGGAATTTCTGCTGCAGGATCGAGGAGGAGTTGTTGGCGAAGGCGTTGATCGAGAACGACATCATGATCAGGCCCGGGATGACGAAGACGACGTAATCGATCCCGTGCAGTTCGCCGACCCGCGAGCCAAGCGCCGCGCCGAAGACCGAGATGTAGAGGAAGGTTTCCAGCAGCGGCGCGCCGATCGTCTGTTTCTTGATCTTCATGAAGCGGTTGACCTCGCGCCGCCAGAGCGTCGCGAAGCGGATCTGGGCGGCGCTCACAACACCGGCTCCTCGATGTGGGAGCGCGACAGCTCTTTGCGCCCGACCAGGGCCAGGTAGGCGTCCTCGAGGTTGTCGACGCCGTAGCGGGCGGCCAGGTCGGTGCTGGTGCCCTCGCCGACGATCTTGCCTTCGTTGATGAAGGCGATCCGGTCGCAGAGCTGCTCCGCCTCCTCGATGTAGTGCGTAGTCAGCAGGATCGTCGTTCCCTCCTGGTTGATCCGCTGCACGTAGTGCCACAGCTCCAGCCGCAGCTCGACGTCGACCCCGGCGGTCGGCTCGTCGAGGATCAGCAGCCGCGGCCGGTGCATCATCGCCCGTGCCAGGATCAACCGCCGTTTCATCCCGCCGGAGAGGGTGCGGGTGCGTTCGTCGCGCTTCTCGGTCAGCGAGAAGGTCTCCAGCAGCTCCTTGGTCCGCTCCCGCCGCTCCCGCTTCGGCATGCCGAAGTAGCCAGCGTGGTAATCGAGCGACTCCTCGACGGTCAGGAACCAGTCGAGGTTGACCTCCTGCGGCGCCAGCCCGACCGCCTGGCGCGCGGCTCCATAGTCGGCGATCGCATCGTGGCCGAAGACGTGGATCGTGCCCCCGGTCGGCTGTGCCAGCCCCGTCGTGCAGTGGATCAGGGTCGACTTGCCTGCCCCGTTGGGCCCCAACAGCCCGAACAGCTCCCCTGGCTTTATCTCCAGCGAGACTCCGCGCAGCGCCTCGACCCCGGTCGGGTAGCGCTTCTCCAGCCCTTTGACGTCGAGTGCCTTCACCCCCTGGAATCTAGATGGTTGATTCCGAATTCCCGCGGGAGCCCGCGCAGGACCGAGCGGGCCGCGTTGTAGCCGTTGATGCCGCTGGCGCCGGCGCCGGGTGGGGTGGCAGCGGAGCAGATGTAGACGCCGGCGATGCCGGTCGCGTAGGGGTCGAGCGCAAGGCGGGGGCGGATCGTCGACTGCCACGGCGTATTGGCGCCGGTGACGATGTCGCCTCCGACGTAGTTGGGGTTGTAGGAGGCCAGCTCAGCGGGAGGGCGGATATGGCGGGCGAGGATCCGCTCGCGCAGGTTGGGGGCGAAGCGTTCGATCTGGTCGAGCAGCCCCTCGGTGGCATCGCCCTCGTAGCCGTTGGGGACATGGGCGTAGGCCCAGACCGGATGGACGTCACCACGCGAGCGCGAAGGGTCGGCGAGGTACTGCTGGCCGACGAGGACGAAGGGTCGCTCCGGCATCCGGCCGCGGTTGATCTCGCGCTCGGAGACGACGATCTCCTCGAAGGAGCCGATCGCGTGCACGGTCGCTGCCCTGCCCGATGCATCGTCGGCCCAGGGCACGCCGCCCTCGACCGCGAGGTCGACCTTGAAGGCGCCCGGGCCGTGCTTGTAGCGGCGGTAGGCACGCGCGACCCGCTGCGGCAACCGGTCGCCGGCGATGTCGGCGACCGCGGCGGGGGCGAGGTCGAGCAGCACGGCGTCGGCTGCCGGCAGCTCCTCCAGTGAGCGCACCGGCCTGCCGGTCTCGATCCTGCCGCCGTGCTCCCGCACGACCGCGGCCAGCGCCGCTGCGATCGACTGCGAGCCGCCGCGGGCGACCGGCCAGCCGTTGTGGTGGCAGGCGCAGGTCAGCGCCATCCCCGCAGCCGAGCTGAACGGCCGCGAGAAGGGGCTGAAGGAGTGCGCGGCGGTGCCGCCGAAGAGCGCCCGCGCCTCCGGCGTCGGCAGCGCGCGGACCAGCGCCGACACCGGCGCCAGCGCCGCCGGACCGAAGCGGGCCAGGGCCAGGGGGTGCCGCGGCAGGTGCAGCAGCGGTCGCATGATGTCCTCGCTGAGCGCGGCGAAGTTCCGCGACGGCGAGCCGAAGAGCCGCTTCCAGCTGCGGCCCGCCGCCCCCAGCCCGGCGGCGGTGCGCTCGATCGAGCGCTGCATGGTCACCACGCGCCCACCGTCGAGCGGATGGGCGAGGTCGATCTCCCCCCACGCCCACTCCAGCCCGTGTCGCTCGAGGTCGAGCGAAGTCAGCGCCGGCGAGCCCGGAGCGAACGGGTGCGCGGCCGAGCAGTCGTCGTGCAACAGGCCCGGCAGGGTCAGTTCGCTGGTGCGCGTGCCGCCGCCGATCGTCGGCGCCGCCTCGATCACCGTCACCCCCACCCCGCGCGCGGCCAACGTGGCCGCAGCGGCGAGCCCGTTGGGCCCGGCGCCGACGACGATCGCCTCGCTCATGCTGGCGGAACCGCGACGGCAGCGCCTTTGCCCTTCGCGATCGTCTCGACCGGGAACGGGCGCTCGTCCAGCCAGGGCTGACGCTCGACCATGTCGGCGACGTTCACCCAGCCCTCCTCGACCAGGCCCGTGGCCGCGTCGAAGATCCGGTAGCGCTGGCGCTGCTCGTGGGCCGGCTGGGACTCGAGCACGACCACCCGCACCTCCCCGGGCTCGAAGCGGCAGCGCTCCTGGATCGCCGCGAGCAGGCGCTGGTCGTGGAAATGGCCATCGCCGAAGTTGTAGCCGAGCACCACTCCGGCGACCAGCTCGCCCTCGCGCACTTCGTAGCGCTCGACGTCGTCGACCGCACGGGGCAGGAGACCGTTGAGGGCGCGCCCGTGCGAGTGCATCGCGCGGAAGGCGAGCCCTTTGTAGAGCAGCACCTCGACCAGGTCCCTGTCGTAGAACTTCAGCAGCTGCTCGGTCACCACCGGCGCCGCCTTGACCATCTCCCGGTCGAGCTTCCCCTCCGCGCCGCTGTCCTTGCTGAACAGCCACTGGCTGGTGGCCCAGTTGCCGGCGTAGTAGCGCATCGAGGGCAGGAAGGAGACGAGGTCGGGGCGGAAGTTGCCGAGCACCGGCAGGCCGACGCAGGTCAGGGCAAGGATCGCGATCAACAGCGGGTCGTCGATGGTCGAGAACGACGTCGAGCCGTAGTGGCCGAAGAGGAAGAGCAGGCCGAAGATCATGAAGATGTTCCACTCCAGCGGCACCGCCAGGGGGAAGGTGGAGAGGATGTGGAGGTGGAAGATCACCATCCCGGCGACGGCGATGGTGCCGACGATCCCACCCTGGGAGACGAGCAGGACCAGAGGCAGGGTGAACTCCATCACCGTGCCCAGGTGGGCGGCAAGCGCACCCGTCGAGGAGGGGCGTAAGTCCTCTGGGTGATCGCGGTAGAGACGCCGCTTCGCCGCCCGCCAGCGATTCCAGGGGGTGTTGCTGATCATCACCGTCACCACGAAGGGGAAGTGACGGTTCAGCTTCGAGGACGCCGCTCCCCACCAGATGCAGACGAAGACAAGCTGGGCGGCGACGATCATGTCGGTCAGCGGGAAGAGGAAGATGAGCGCCAGGTTGCCGTAAATCTCGGCGCGGGCGGCGAGGAACGGAACCTTGTCGCGCAGGCCGAGGAGGACGAGGAGGGCGAGCAGAGCGCCGACCGCGACCGGGTCGAGGCGGCCGGCGGCGGTGCCCGCCGCAGCGACCCCGTCGGAGAGCAGCAGGTTGAGGGCGGCGGCGATCAGGCCGGCGTAGAGGGCGACGTCGAAGGGGGTCCGCCGGGTGCCGCGGGTCAGCGGTACGCGCTCCGGCCAGGGCGGCAGCCGCGTCGTTCCCGGTCGCAGCCAGTAGAGGACGCCGCCGATCATCGGCGAGAAGCGCAGGGTCAGCGGCAACGAGCCGGCGCCGAGGCCGAGCACCTCCCACAGCATCGTCCAGATCACCGCCTTCTCGAAGACGATCGGTTCGGTCCACCAGGAGCCGAGGTCCCCGAGCCCGCCCAGGCCGGAGGTGGTCGCCGAGATCAGCAGCAGGCCGCCGCCCGCGTAGAGGACGAGCTTGACGATGTAGAGCAGGTAGACGAAGTAGGGCGTGCCGAAGCCGTTCAGCGCCCAGTCCTGGGCCAGCACCTTGATCCGCTCCAGGTGGGGGCGGCGTCTCCACTCCTCGTACTCGAAGGGTGGTGGGGTGGGTTCGATGAAACCCATGCGCGTCGAGCCTATCCCGGCAGGGCTTCCGCTTAACTTTTTGGGTGGGACCGGAGTCGTCCTCCGCGGATCACGGTGGCCAAAAAGTACAAGACGCTCCAGCCCTACCGGGATAGGCTCCTGCGGTGACTGTCAGCGAACCCCCGTTACTCGCTGTCGACACCCCGTCGATGCTGTTTCGCGCTTTCTATGCGCTGCCGGATTCGATCGTGGGGACCGATGGGAAGCCCGTCAATGCGTTGCTTGGCACGGCCAACCTAGTGTTGCGGGAGGTTGAAGTGCATGAGCCGCGGGCGGTTGTGCTCTGCTTCGGTCCCGACGCCGCCTCCTACCGCACCGAGCTCTACCCGGCCTACCACGCCGAGCGTGAGGCGGCTATGCCCGACGACCTCTCGCCCCAGTTCGCCGCCGCCCGGGAGTTCTTCGAGGCCTTCGGCTGGACGGTCGCAACCAGCGACTCGCTCGAGGCCGACGACCTGCTCGGCACCTACGCCCGCCGCGAGGCCGAGGCCGGCGGACGGGCGCTGCTCCTCACCGGCGACCGCGACATGTACCAGTGCGCCGGCGAGCGGGTCACCGTCCTCTACGTCAAAACCGGCGGCGGCAAAGGCGCCGAAGAGGTCGGCCCGGCGGAGGTGCGCGAGCGCTACGGCATCGACCCCGAGCTGGTGCCCGACTTCATCGCCCTGCGCGGCGATCCCTCTGACGGCCTGCCCGGTGCCAAGGGGGTCGGGCCAAAGACGGCGGCGGAGCTGTTGCGCAAGCACGGTTCGCTGGAGGCGATCCTCGACAACGCGATCCGCGAGCCGCGGCCCAAGCTGCGCGGCGCCCTGCTCGACGCCCGCGAGGACCTGCTCGCCTTCAAGGACATCGCCACCCTGCGCGACGCCGGCGTCGAGCGTCCACCCGACCGCGCCACCGATTGGGCCGCCGCCGCCGCGGCGGCCAGCGAGCGCGGCATGAACCGCCTCGCCGAGCGGCTGGAGCAGCAGGCCAGCTGAGGCGCATCCGACATTCACCCCACCCCAGGGGGGTGAATGTCGGATGCGCTGCTCAGCGGTGCTCGGGGTTGGGGAAGTCGAAGCGGCAGCCGGCGTCCCACTCGGTGCGCTGGTTGCCGTGAGCGGGGATGCCGCCGGCGTCCTTGAGGATCCGCGCCAGGTGGAGCATGTTCCATGCGGCGAAGGTGGTGTTGCGGTTGGTGAAGTCGTTCTCCGGCCCGCCCGATCCCTCGTCGAGGTACGAAGGTCCCGGCCCCGCCTCGCCGATCCAGCCCGAGTCGGCCTGCGGCGGGATCGTGTAGCCGAGGTGCTGCAGCGAGTAGAGGACGTTCATCGCGCAGTGCTTGACCCCGTCCTCGTTGCCGGTCACCAGGCAACCCCCGACGCGGCCGTAGTAGGCGTACTGGCCGGCGTCGTTGAGCAGGTGCGAGTTGCCGTAGAGGCGCTCGACGATCTGGGTCGCGACGGAGGACTTCTCCCCCAGCCAGATCGACATGCCGAGGACGAGGATGTCGGCCGCCATCACCCTCTCGAAGATCGCCGGCCACTCATCGCGCTCCCAGCCGTGCTCGGTCATGTCGGGCCAGACGCCGGTGGCGATCTCGTGGTCGACCGCGCGGATGCACTCGACCGCGACGCCGTTTCGCCGCATGATCTCCATCGAGATGTCCATCAGCCCCTGCGTGTTGGACACCTCGGGACTGCGCTTCAGCGTGCAGTTGATGAAGAACGCGCGCAGGTCCGAGTAGTCGGTCTCGCTCTTCGCGCACAGCTCGGCCTGCATGTCCGTCAGCTCGGTCATCGCAACGCCGCGAGTCTATGCGCAGAAGCCGGCCAGAAGCACTATCCGGCTTCGGTGACAGCGAGCGCCTCACCGGGCTCGGCGGGTCGAGCCGCGAACGCTCCCGCGGAGAACCGCATCGCGCCATCGTCGATCGAGCCATACCGAATCGTGCGCACATCGAGTGGGTAGTTCTGCCGCAGCCGCCAGGGTTCCTTGGAGCCCTGCTTCGGGAACCCGTCGATGGCGCGCTGCACGTAACCGGAGCTGAAGTCGATCATCGGCAGCGTGGCCAGGGACGGGTCGGTGACCTCGGGCGCGCAGTACCGGTAGCCGTTGGCGTCCATGTGATTGAGCAGGCGGCACACATACTCGGAGGTGAGGTCCGCCTTCAGCGTCCAGGAGGCGTTGGTGTAGCCGATGCTGTAGGCGAAATTCGGGACGCCGCCCAGCATCATTCCCTTGTAGGCCATCGTCTTGGAGAAGTCGACGGCCTCCCCGTCGACCCCGAGTTGCATGCCGCCGAGCAGGAACAGGTTGAACCCGGTCGCGGTGACGACGATGTCGGCCTCGAGCTCCTCGCCGGACGCGAGCTCGACCCCGCGCTCGGTAAAGGTCGCGATCTGGTCGGTCACGACTGAGGCGCGCCCGGCCGAGATCGCCCTGAAGAGGTCGCCGTCTGGAACGGCACAGAGACGCTGGTCCCAGGGGTTGTAGCGGGGCTTGAAGTGCTTGTCGATGTCATAGCCGGCCGGCAGCGAGCGCTCCACGCCTTTGCGAAGAAGCCTCTTCACCAGCTCCGGCCGGCGCCGGCTGAGCTGGAAGAAGGCGGTGCTCATCAGTACGTTCCGCCAGCGGATCAGCGAGTAGACAGCGCGCTCGGGCAGGAAGCGGCGCAGCTTCTCGACGGCACTGTCTTCGGCGGCCCGCGAGATGATGTAGGTGGGCGAGCGCTGCAGCATCGTCACGTGCTCGGCCTTCTCCGCCAGTGCCGGCACCAGCGTCACCGCCGTCGCGCCGCTGCCGATCACGACGACCCGCTTGCCGGCGTAGTCCAGATCCTCGGGCCAGCCCTGGGGATGGATGACGGGTCCGGAGAAGCGATCGACTCCCTCGAAGTCCGGGGTGTAGCCCTCGTCATAGCGGTAGGCGCCGCTGCACGCCCAGAGGACGCCGCAGGTCAGCGACACCGTCTCCCCGCTGTCGGTGCGCTCCACCTCGACCGTCCAGCGCGAGTGCTCGCTCGACCACTCGGCGCCGACGATGCGGCGATGGAAGTGGATCTTCTCCTCGATCCCGTGTTCGCTCGCCGCCTCCCGCACGTACTCGAGGATCGAGGCGCCGTCGGCGATCGACTTCGCTCCCGTCCACGGCTTGAAGCGGTAACCGAGCGTGTACATGTCGGAGTCCGAGCGGATGCCGGGATAGCGGAACAGGTCCCAGGTTCCACCGAGGTCGGCGCGAGCCTCGAAGATCGCGTAGCTCTTGCCAGGGCAACGCTCCTGCAGGTGATAGGCGGCGCTGATGCCGGAGATGCCGGCACCGACAATCAGCACGTCGAGATGTTCGGGCAACCCCTCGCTCACTGGCGCCGATTCTGCCACGCTGGCTGGTCAGCCAGTGTGACGAAGATCAACGGAGAGGGTGGGATTCGAACCCACGAGGCGGGTTAACCCCGCCCACGCGATTTCCAGTCGCGCTCCTTAAGCCACTCGGACACCTCTCCGGGATATCCCGAAGGGTATTGGCTCAGCCTGCCGGCCGTGAGGCGCGGCGCGAGGCGAAGAACTCGCGCAGCAGCGCGGCGCACTCGTCCTCCATCACGCCGCCGCTGACCCGCGGGCGGTGGTTGAGGGCGGTCTCGCCGAGGACGTCGAGGACGCTGCCGGCGGCACCCGCCTTCGGGTCGGGGGCGCCGTAGACGACCGCGGGAATGCGGGCGAGAACGATCGCGCCGGCGCACATCGCGCAGGGCTCGAGCGTCACGTAGAGGGTCGTCCCGGGCAGTCGCCAGCCACCGAGCGCCTCGGCGGCGGCGCGGATCGCGAGGATCTCGGCGTGAGCCGTCGGGTCGCGGCGCAGCTCGCGCTCATTGCCCGCGGCCGCCAGCGGCTCGCCGTCGCGGGCGACGACCGCCCCAATCGGCACGTCGCCGTGGCCCTCCGCCTCGCGGGCGCGCTCAATCGCCAGCCCCATCAGGCGTTGTTGCGCGTCGCTGGCGACCCCGTCCGGCATCGATCCGGAAGTATGTGGCACCGACAACTTCACGGGTGGGGCGGTGTTTGATGGGGTAGCGCGCCCAAGGGCAGGCCTCGTGAGCGGCGGCGATCGACGATGACTCGAAGCATTCCGATATTCGCAGCGCTCATGCTGCTCTCAGCGGCGATCGCCGTAACGCCCGCGGGCGCGGCGACCGGCATCTCCCCGGCGCGCGAATTCGCCCCCCACCAGGTCGTGTTCAAGCTCAAGGGGGCGCGGACCGGGAGGACCGTGAACCTGCGGCCGGGGATCGGCGTGCGGCGTGCGGTAGCGGCGCTGCGGCGCAACCCAAGGATCGCCTACGCGACGCCCAACTATCTCGCCACCGCTTCGGGCTCCAGCCCCGATGCATCGCCGCCGGACTCGGAGATCCCCGACGACCCGGGACCGCTCTCCATCCCCCCGGGCCCACCGGGCGGCTGGGTCTCGCTGCAGTGGAACTTCCTGCCTTGGGAAGGGACCGGGACGGCGCTGCTGCCCGTCTCGCCCGGCGGCATCGACGCGGTCGGCGCCTGGCAGCACCTGATCGAGGCGGGCAGACGCGGCGCCCGCGGCATCGTCGTCGCCGTCCTCGACACCGGCATCGCCTACCGCAACGACGGCAGCCGCTTCCGCCGCAGCCCGGACTTCGCCTCCGGCCAGTTCGTCAAGGGCTACGACTTCGTCGACGACGACCGCATACCGCTCGACGAGAACGGTCACGGCACCCACGTCGCGGGCACGATCGCCGAGAAGTCCAACAATGGGATCGGGCTAGTCGGGCTCGCCTACCGGGCAAAGCTGATGCCGGTTCGCGTGCTCGACCGGCATGGCAGCGGACAGGCCGACGACATCGCCCGCGGCATCCACTTCGCCGTCGCCCACGGCGCCGACGTGATCAACATGAGCTTCAACTTCGGCTGCGGCAAGAACGTGCCCGGCGTCGACGAAGAGCTGCGCGAGGCCTACCGCAAAGGCGTCGTGACGGTGGCCTCGATCGGCAATCTGGGCTCTGAGACCTGCGTCGCCCCCCCGGCTACCGGTCCCCACACGATCGGCGTCGGCGGCACCACCGAGGGCGGCTGCCTGGGCAGCTACTCGCTGCTGCCCGGCCAGGGGGTCGACGTCCTCGCCCCCGGGGGAGGCGCTCCGCTCGGCGGTTGCCCTTCGGTCTCGAATCGGTCGATCTACCAGGTGACGCTGAAGGGCGGCAACCCGCGCCGCTTCGGCGAGCCCGGGAGCTACATCGGCACCTCGATGGCGGCGGCGCACGTCTCCGGGGTGGCGGCGATGGTCCTCGCCAGCGGCGTACTCGATCCGAAGGCATCGCCCACCCGCAGGGTGAACGAAACGATCGAACGCCTGCGCAACACCGCCCGCGACATCGGCCTGCCCCCAGAACGCCAAGGCGCCGGCCTGATCGACGCCGGTAGAGCGACGGACCCGTCGCTCTAGGCTCGGAGGCCTACGTAGTCCGAACTATGATCACGCTGCAAGGTGCGTGATGGGAAACGTTGTTGGGAACGCTGCCGAGCAGGAAGCGGCGCGCTCCGGTCATCCCCTTGTTGCCGACGACAATCAGATCCGCATTGGTTTCCTCGGCGACGTTGAGGATCGCCTCGGCAGGTTCGGCCTGGACCGGGTGGGTCTGCACCTCGATCCCCTCCTTCTTGGCGGCGGCGGCGGCGGCGTCGAGCACCAGGTTGACGTCCTCGCGCGGCCCGATCTCGTACTGGACATCGGCCGGGGCGTCCTGCTGCTCACCCTCGAGGCGGCGTTTGGAGACCGGCTCGTAGGCGCTGACGATGCTGAGCTGGGCGTCTGCGAGCTTGGCCAGGTCCACGGCCTGCCGGACCGCCTCGGCAGCGGTCTCCGATCCGTCGGTTCCAACCACGATGCGAGTGAACACGCCGCCTCCTCCTGGGTCGCTGGTCCGGCCGGGCCGATACTAACGCCCGGCCCGCCGGCCGTTTCTTAGTGGGGGGTTACGCCGCCGTGGCGAGCCGGCAGACCGCGGAAGCCGTCGCCGAGGATTTCGGTGGGAGTGGTCGCCAGGCGGACGATCGCGATCGCCATCGCCGCGACCAGGCAGACGACCAGCACGACCATCCCGACTTTCCACAACGTTGGCATGCGGCGACCACCCTAGAGCTAGGCTTGTCGCATGGAGAGAGTGGCCGACGGGGTTTGGCTCTTGCGGGGCGACCTGAAAAAGGGGATGAGCGTCTACTTCCTCGAGGACGGCGACGGCGTGATCCAGTTCGACGCCGGGACCAAGGGAATGACCAAGGCAGCGCGGGCTGCGGCGGAGCAGCTCGGCGGGCTGAAGCGGATCGTGCTCGGCCATGCCCATGCCGACCACCGGGGCACGGCCCCCGGCCTGGATGCGCCTGTCTACTGCCATGCGGACGAGGTCGGAGAAGCCGAAAGCGACGCCTCGGTCGCTTCATACATGGACCTCTCGCAGCTGCCGTTTGCGCCAGTGCGCTGGATCTATCCGTCCCTGCTGCGCCGCTGGGACGGCGGCGCGGTGAAGATCGCCGGCACCGTCTCCGAGGGAGACGAGGTGGCCGGCTTCCGCGTCGTCCACTTCCCCGGCCACGCGCCGGGGCTGATCGGGCTCTGGCGAGAGAGCGATCGCGTGGCGCTGGTCAGCGACGTCGTCTACCTGATCGACAGCACCGTGCGACTGGGACGTCCGCTTCCGCCCGGCGAGGCGAGCGTGCCCCACCCGGCCTGGGCCTGGGACCACGCCAAGGCGAAGGAGTCGGTGCGAAAGCTGGCGGCCCTGGAGCCGAAGGTCGTCGCCGCCGGCCACGAGAAGCCGCTGCGCAGCGAGAACCTGCGCGAGACGCTCGAACGGGCGGCCGAGAAGTACTGACGACCAGGCTCGCCGCGCCGGGGGCGGCGGCTGAAATAGGTTGCCCTCTCTGATGATCGGGACCTACGTCTCGGCGGCGCTGATCTGCGTCGCCTCGCTGCTCGTCGGTCGGGCGCTGCTCCTTCTCGCGGGCCGGAGCTCGTGGTCGTGGCTGGAGCCCGCGGTCGGCTTCGGCGCCGTGCTGACGGTGACCGGCGCCCTCGCCCGCGCCCCGGGCCACGGCACCTCGGCCACCGTGGGCCTGGCCCTGCTCCTGGTCGCGGCGATTGCGGTCGTCGTCAGGACGCACCCCGCTGCAGACGGGCCCGCAGGCGACCCGGTGGAGAGCCCAGAGGCCCACCGGCGGTGGGACGCGCTGCGCCGGGGCCTGCCGGTGGCGCTCGCGGTCGCCGTCGTCCTCTCGATTCCCTTCGCCATCAGCGGACGCTGGGGGCTGCTCGGGGTCGGCTTCAACAACGACCTCGGCCTCCACCTCGCCTGGGCCGAGTGGCTGCGCAGCGGCGCCGGCCCGATCCCGGATTCCGGCTACCCCCTCGGCCCGCACGGGCTCGCGGTCGCGACCGCGGCGGTGCCGGGCATCGGGCTCGGCCAGGCGTTCGTCGGTGAGATATTCGCGATCGGCATCCTCACCGGGCTGACCGCACTGGCGGCGCTGCCGGGCTTCGGGCCGGGCCGCAGGCTGCTGGCGACGACGATGGTCGCCGTCTCCTACCTCGGCGCCTCCTACTTCGCCCAGGGCGCCTTCAAGGAGCTGGCCGAGGCGCTCTTCGTGCTCGCCGTCGCGGTGGGGCTGCGAGATCCCGGCCGGCTGCCGCACGACCTCCCGGCACGCCTCCGCTTCGCCCTGCCCTGGCTGGCGCTGGCCGGCGGCATCTTCTTCTCCTACAGCTTCGCCGGGCTCGCCTGGCCGATTGCGATCGTCGCCCTGTGGAGCCTCACCCTGCCCGAAGTGCGGCGGGCGCTGGCGCCGCGCTCGCTGCTGCGCTTCCTGACGAAGCCGGCGACGCTGCTGACGATCCTCGTCCTGATCGCCGTCGGCGCTGCCGCTCTGGTCGGCCCCTTCGGCTTCGTCCACAGCTTCAACAAAGTGGCCGGGACGAACACCTACGGGCCGGTCTCGCCGGTCGAGGCACTCGGGGTCTGGCCGGCGACCGACTACCGGCTCGAAGCCCCCGGCGGCGGCCACCTGACCGGCCTCGCCGGCGCGATCGGGGTGCTCGCCCTGATCGTCGGCGCGAGCTGGTGGCTGCGGCGGCGCGAGCTGGCGGTGCCGATCGGGCTGGGCGCCTGCATCGCCCTCTACCTCGCCGCCCTGCCGACCAGCGGCGACTACTCGCATGCCAAGGCGCTGATGATCGGCGCCCCGCTGGCGATGCTGGTCGTCATCCGCCCCCTGCTCGCGGAGCTCGGCTGGGGGGATGCGCGGCGATTGGCCTGGAGCACGCTTGCGACGATCTTCATCGGCGGCGCCGTGTACTCCAGCTTCCTAGCGCTGCGCGACGCCCCGGTCGGCCCACCCGGCCACGGCGCCGAGCTGCGCGCCTTCATGCCGATCCTGCGCGGCAAGCCCGTGCTCTACGCCGGCCAGGACCGTTACGCCCCCTACGAGCTGCTCGGCGCCGACACCCACGTGCCGCTGGTCGAGTTCCCCGATCCCGAAGTCGAAGAGAATCCCGAGAAGCCGTTCGACACCGGTGACGCCTACAGCCCGATCGACTTCGACTCCTTCTCGCGCGGCACGTTCGACCGCTTCCCCTACGTGATCACCGGCCGCGCCGCCTGGAACAGCCAGGCCCCGCCGGGCTTCAAGCGCATCGCCGCAACCCCCTCCTTCCTGCTCTGGAAAAGGACGGGGGAAGTGCCCGAAGACCGCCACGTGCTGCTCGAGGGGACCGACGCCGGCGCCCGGGCTGGCTGCGACTCGCCGGAGATCCGGATCCTCCTCTCCAACCGGGGCCGGGCGTCACTGTTCCCGGACGTCGCAATCGCGCCCAAGGCAAGCTGGGACGGTGGCAGCCAGCTGCACACCGGCGAGCGCACGGCGCAGGCCATAGATCTGCCAAGGGGCCGCTGGCACCTCTCGCTCCAGTACTTCTCCCCCTTCTCGCTGACGCTGTCTGCGCCCGGCTTCCGGCAGGAGCTGAAGCCTGCCCTGGACGGCCAGCGCCCCAACACGATCAGCCTCGCCAACGACGGGCAGTTCTGGCCGGCGGGCAGCTACGCGAGTGGCGGCGGCCGGGTGCGGTTCGCGCTCACCGCCGCGGAGCCGAGCTTCCTGCAGCGCCTCAGTGGCTACGACGACGTCGCCTACGTAGGCAACCTGGTCGCCGTGCGTGCCGGCAAGCGCCGCATAGTTCCGCTCAGCGCAGCGTGCAACGGCTGGATCGACTGGTACGAATCGAAGGCTGCACCCTAAGAGCCTGTCTCAAGACGCGGCTTTGGCCGCCAGGCGCTCGGGCGAAACCCTCACCACATCCCACACCCAACCGGCTTTCTCCATCAGGTCGATGACCACTGCCGAGAGGTCGACCTGCCAGCGGCCGAGGCCGTGGACGGCGGAGGTCGGGAAAGCGTGGTGGTTGTTGTGCCAGGCCTCGCCCAAGGTGGGGATCGCGATCAGGGCCAGGTTGCGCGACTCGTCCGTCGTCTCGTAGTCGCGGTTGCCGAAGACGTGGCAGAGCGAGTTGATGCTGTAGGTGAAGTGGTGCAGGACGAAGACCCGTACCAGGCCCCCCCAGAGCAGGCCGGTGAGCGCGGCGAAGAAGGTGCCGCCGATGACCCAGCCGAGCGCGAAGGGGACGAGGAGGCCGAGGATCGCCCACTGGATGAAGGTGCGGTCCACCCAGTTGATCGTCGGGTCTTTGAGCAGGTCGGGGGCGAAGCGCTCCTTGTTGCCACGCTGGGTGTGGATGAAGAGCCATCCCATGTGAGCGTGGAAGAGCCCGCGCATGGCCCCGCTCCAGCCGTGGCCGTGATCGACGTGGGGACTGTGCGGGTCCCCCTCTTCGTCGGAGAAGGCATGGTGCTTGCGGTGGTCGGCAACCCAGGAGATCACCGGCCCCTCGATCGCCGCCGAGCCGAGGATCGCCAGCAGGCCGTGCAACCAGCGCTTCGCTTTGAAGGCGCGGTGGGTGAGGTGGCGGTGAAAGCCGACCGTGATCCCCAGGCCGGTCAGCACGTACATGCCGAGAAAGAGGAAGACGTCGCTCCAGTGCAGCGCCTTGCCCCAGACCTGCCAGCCGGCGAAGCCGATCGCGATGAACGGCACCAGCGTCACCAGGCCGGTGATGATCCGGTCGCGCGTCTCGTTGGCAACCGGCTGTATGTCGGATGGAAGAGGTCCCGCCACGCCAGCCGATCATACGGCGCAGCGCGACCGAAAGCCGAGGCAACCTCCCTATAAGGTTTCTTCGATGCCTTTCGCAAGCACCGTGGCACTGCGCCGGGAGATCGAGGCGCGCATCCCCGAGCGCCCCTTCACGGTCGAGTTCTGGGACGGGACGCGGCTTTCGTCGACCGACGGCGACGGGCCGACCTTCTACGTGCGCTCGCCCCGGGCCGCCGCGCACGCGTTGCGTGCGCCGGGCCAGCTCGGCCTCGGCCGCGCCTACGTCAGCGGCGAGATCGAGGTCGACGACATGGACGCGGTGATCGAGCTGCTCGACAGCTGGCAGCCACCTTCGCTGGAGGGAGGCGACAAGGCGCGGCTCCTGCTCGGCGTGGTGCGCGCCGCCGGCCTCACCCGACCGCCCAGCCGGCCCGCGGCCGAGCTGGTCCTCAGCGGTCGCCGCCACAGCAAGGAGCGCGACGCCCGCGCCGTTCGCCATCACTACGACGTCTCCAACGACTTCTTCGCCCTCTTCCTCGACGAGTCGATGACCTACAGCTGCGCCTTCTTCGCCGAGGGCGCCGAGACGCTCGAGGCGGCGCAGGAAGAGAAGCTCGAGACGGTCGCCCGCAAGCTGGCGCTGAAGGAGGGCGACCGGGTGCTCGACGTCGGCTGCGGCTGGGGCAGCTTCCCGCTCTGGGCGGCCACCAAGCGCGGGGCATCCGTCGTCGGCATTACCCTCTCGCCGCCGCAGGCGGAAAAGGCGCGCCAGCGGGCCGAGGAGGCCGGCGTCGCCGACCGGGTCGAGATCCGCGTCATGGACTACCGCGACCTGGCCGGAGAGCGCTTCGACGCGATCGCCTCGATCGGCATGGTCGAGCACGTCGGCGAGGAGCAGATCGACGTCTACGCGCGCACCCTGGCGGGACTGCTGGAGCCGGGCGGGCGGTTGCTCAACCACGGCATCGCCCGTCTCCGCCACACCGATCCCGACGCCGGCGCCTTCTCCGAGCGCTACGTCTTCCCCGACGGGGAACCGCTCCACCTATCGCGCGTCCTGCTGGCGCTGGAAAGAGCCGGCTTCGCCACCCGCCACGTCTCCGAGCACGGCGCCGACTACGCCGAGACCCTGCGCCACTGGGCGCGGCGCTTGGACGAGAACCTCGACGAGGCGATCCGCCTGGCCGGGCCTGAACGGGTGCGGGTCTGGCGCCTCTACCTGCGTGCGGCACGTAACGGCTTCGAGAATGGGTTCTTGTCGATCTACCAGGCTCGTTGCTCGCTGGCGTAAGAGGGCCATCCGGCAGGGACTCCACTTAACTTTTTCGGTGGATCGCGGTCGGGCTGGCGCCCGGAGGCGTGGCCGAAAAAGTACAAGACGTTTCGCCCCTACCGGATGGCCCTCTAGGCCGGAAAGCCATCGGAAACCTGGGAGATCGACCAGTCAGCGCCAGCTTGATTTAGCTCCTCAACGCTGTAGGAGCCCGTAGCCACGCCAACCACCCTGATCCCGGCGCCGTGGCCGGCTTTGACGTCCCGGGGGGTGTCGCCTACTGCGATGCAGGCGCCGTCCTGCAGGGTGCCGCCGGAGACGAGCTCGCCGCGGCGCAGGGCAGCTTCAGTCACCTCGGTGCGGTCTGCCGAGTCCGAGCCGTAGCCGCCGAAGGAGAAGAAGCGGTTGAGGCGGGCGCGGGCGAGCTTGATGTGGGCAGCGGCCTCGATGTTGCCGGTGACCAGGCCGAGCAGCACGCCCTCGTCGATCAAGCGATCGAGCAGTGCCTCGATGCCCGACATCACCCGGTAGCCGTCGGATTCGGCGGCCGCATCGGGGAGGTGCTTGAGGTAGCAGCCGATCGCCTTCGAGCGCTCTTCGGGGCTTCCCTCGCGGCCGATCACCTCGCGGAAGACGATCGCCGCGATCTCGGGGTCGGTCATGCCGGCATCGGTGTGCTCGGAGATGTTCGCTTCGACCCCGTAGAGCTCCTCGAACCCACGCTGCCAGGCGACCGCCCCGGCACCGCCGGTAACGAGCAGGGTGCCGTCGATATCAAAAAGGACCGCGCGGGCGGAGTCGGTCATCACTCGCCCAGCAGTTCCCGTTGGCTGAGCCAGTAGAGGAGACCCAGGGCCGGCAGGACGACCAGCGCGGCGACAACGAAGACGATCAGGACCGCGTCGAGGGTCGGCCCGGGCGCCGCCGCCTGGTCGATCTTCAGCGAGGTCGGCAGCAGGTAAGGGAACTGGGCGACTCCCCAGCCCCAGATCACGGCGACGACGGCGCCGACGGCGAGCGGGCGCAGGCCGCGGCGGGCGCGAAGGAGCAGCAGCGCCAGCGCCCCGAAGCCGCAGAGGGCGGAGACGATCACCAGCGGCAGCCCCTCGACGACGAGCCGGTCGTAGGCGTAGCGGGCATCGGCATGCAGGGCGACGATCCCGGCCAATGCGATGACGCCGCCGAGGAGACCGGCGGCCAGGGCGCGGCTGGCGAAATAGCCCTCCATCTCCTTGTCGCCGGCACGATCGGAATCGGCGACGAGGAAAATCGCCGCCAGGTAGGCGCCGCTGAGGACGAAGAGCGTCCCGGTCAGCAGCGGCAGCGGCTCGATCCAGCTCGAAGAAGGCGTCGCCATTGCCCTCCGGCGGGACGTTGCCGGCGGCGATCGCGCCGACCACG
Organism: uncultured Solirubrobacterales bacterium; assembly: GCA_963770315.1. Taxonomy (GTDB): domain Bacteria; phylum Actinomycetota; class Thermoleophilia; order Solirubrobacterales; family 70-9; genus VRUE01. The sequence goes on along the minus strand of CAVYPC010000002.1, from coordinate 147,297 downwards.
GTCCCCATGAAGAACGGCGTCAGTACCGAGGAGAGGGCGAAGGCGGCGCCCATCGCCCGCCGCAGATCGAGCCGGTGGATGGACTTGCGGAAGGCGAAGCCGGCGCCGCGCAGGACGATCCCCACCGCGGCCAGGGCGATCGGCACGTAGAGAGTGGACATGATCGCGCCGAAGGCCTCCGGGAAGGCCGTCCAGAGGACGACCAGGATGAAGATCAGCCAGACGTGGTTGGCCTCCCAGACGGGGGTCAGCGAGCGCTGGATCCGCGCCCGCGGCCGCTCGCCCCGCTCGGCGTCGCCGGCGACGAGGTCCCATATGCCACCGCCGAAATCGGCGCCGCCGAAGACCGCGTAGAGCGTCGCCCCGATCCAGAGGATCGCCGCGGCCAGGTCGGCGCGCGTCATCCCGCCCCCTCCGCCACCGGCGCCTGCGGGCCGTACGGGGCTTCGGCCTCGTCGTCCTCTTCCGCCCGCCAGCGGCGCGACATCGCCCGCAGGACGAGGATCGCGCCCGTGCCGAGCCCGGCGTAGAGGATCAGCACCCCGGCGAAGGCGAACCAGATCCCCTTCGCCTCGGTGACCGCTTCGGAGGTGCGCATGTAGCCCTGCACGATCCAGGGCTGGCGCCCGACCTCGGTGACGATCCAGCCGAACCACAGCGCCAGGATCGCACCGGCGCCCGAGACGGCGACGGCGCGCAGGAACCAGGGCGTGCGCGGGATGTCGCGCCGCCGCCACCAGGCCCACGCCAGCCAGAGGCCGAGCAGCAGCAGCGCCGAGCCGATCCCGACCATCGCGTCGAAGGCGAGGTGGAGCAGGGTGTTGGCCGGCGGGCGTTCGTCGGGCGGGATGTCGTTCAGACCGGTGACCTCGGTGCTCTTGCTGAAGCCGACCAGGTAGGAGTCGAGGTCGGGGATCGGGATCGACGCCTTGACCCCGTCGCTCGTGCAGATGCCGCCGACGTACTCGGTCTGGTCGTCGCCGCTCTTCTGGATGCACTCCATGCCGGCGAACTTGGCCGGCTGGTGGTCGGCGACTTCGCGCGCCGCGGTGTCGCCGACGAAGAGCTGGATCGGGGTGACGATGCAGGCGATGGTGAGCGGGATCAGCAACCCCAGCCGGTGCAGCCGGTCGCGGCGGCCGCGGAGCATGCCGACCGCGTAGATCGAGGCGAGGAGGAAGCCGACGACCATGTAGGCGGCGAGGATCATGTGCGGGACCTCGTAGCTCCAGGCCGGGTTGAAGAGCACCTTGAAGGGCTCGGTTTCGACCACCTTGCCGGCGGCGTCGAGGGTGAAGCCCTGCGGCTGGTTCATCCACGAGTTGGCGGTGACGACGGAGAAGGCGCCGCCGATGCCGGTGATCACCATCGGCACGCCGGACCAGAAGTGCGCCCAGCCGCTGAGCCGCTTCCAGCCGTAGATGTAGATCGCGAGGAAGATCGCCTCGGTGAAGAAGAAGAGCCCCTCGACCGCGAAGGCGATGCCGAAGGCGTCGCCGAAGCGCGCCATGAAGTTCGGCCAGAGCAGGCCGAACTCGAAGCTGAGCACGGTGCCGGTGACGGCGCCGACCGCAAAGGTGACCCCCATCGCCTTGGACCAGCGCCGCGCCAACCGCATCGCGTCGGCGTCGTCTCGCTTCAGCCCCAGCCAGTTCGCGGTGAGGATCATCGCCGGCAGGGCGACGCCGAGGCAGGAGAGGACGATGTGGAAGGCGAGCGTGAACGCCATCAGCTCTCGCGCGGCGAGCAGGTTGGACTCCGACGCCGCAAGCGGGAGGGCGCCGAGGCCGGGCACCGCCTACACCTTCGCTCTCGCCTGACGGTAGCGGCGGATCAGGGCGTTGGTCGAGCTGTCGTGCTTCAGCTTTGGCTCCTCGCCGGCCTGCAGCTCGGGGACGATCTGCTTCGCCAGGACCTTGCCCAGCTCGACTCCCCACTGGTCGAAGGAGTCGACCCCCCAGATCGCCCCCTGGGTGAAGACGCTGTGCTCGTAGAGGGCGACCAGGGTGCCCAGGGTGAAGGGATCGAGCCGCTCGGCGAGGATCGTGTTGGAGGGACGGTTGCCCTCCATCACCCGGTGCGGCACGACCTCCTCCGGCGTCCCCTCCGCCCGCACCTCCTCAGACGTCTTGCCGAAAGCAAGCGCCTGCGTCTGCGCGAAGACGTTCGACATCAGGATGTCGTGGTGGTCGCCGAGCGGGTTGTTGCTCTGCATGAAGCCGATGAAGTCGCAGGGGATCAGCCGCGTCCCCTGGTGGATCAGCTGGTAGAAGGAGTGCTGGCCGTTGGTGCCCGGCTCGCCCCAGAAGATCGCCCCGGTGTCGTAGTCGACGCGGGTGCCCTCCAGGGTGACGTGCTTGCCGTTGGACTCCATCGTCAGCTGCTGCAGATAGGCCGGGAAGCGGTGCAGGTACTGGTCGTAGGGGAACACGCCGCAGGTCTGGGCGCCGAAGAAGCCGCCGTACCAGACCGAGAGCAGGCCCATCAGCATCGGCAGATTGCCGGCCTGCGGCGCCTCGCGGAAGTGCTCGTCCATCGCGTGGAAGCCGGAGAGCATCTCGGCGAACTGCGCGGGGCCGATCGCCAGCATGGTCGAGAGGCCGATCGCCGAGTCCATCGAGTAGCGGCCGCCGACCCAGTCCCAGAAGCCGAACATGTTCTCGGTGTCGATGCCGAACTTGGCCACCTCGTCGGCGTTGGTCGAGACGGCGACGAAGTGCTTGCCGATCGCCGCCTCCTCGCCACGCAGCCCGGCCAGCAGCCACTCGCGGGCGGTGCGGGCGTTGGTCATCGTCTCCAGCGTGGTGAAGGTCTTCGAGGAGATCACGAACAGGGTCTCTGCCGGGTCGAGGTCGCGAGTGCACTCGGCGAAGTCGGTGCCGTCGACGTTGGAGACGAAGCGGAAGGTCATGTCGCGGTGGCTGAAGTGGCGCAGCGCCTCGTAGGCCATTGTCGGGCCGAGGTCGGAGCCGCCGATGCCGACATTGACGACGTTGCGGATCATCTTGCCGGTGTGGCCGGTCCAGGCACCCGAGCGGACCCGCTCGGCGAAATCGCCCATCCGGTCGAGCGTCTCGTGCACCTCCCTGACCACGTCGACGCCGTCGACGATCAGCGAGCGCTCGCGGGGCATGCGCAACGCCACGTGCAGCACGGCGCGGTTCTCGGAGACGTTGATGTGCTCGCCGGCGAACATCGCTTCGCGGCGGGCCTCGACGCCGCGCTCGCGGGCCAACTGACCCAGCATGATCAATGCCTCGTCAGTTACAAGATTCTTGGAGAAGTCGAGGTGCAGGCCGGCGCCGTCGGCGACGAGGCGCTCGCCGCGCTCGGGGTCGGCGGCGAAGAGGTCGCGCAGGTGGGTGTCGCGGATCTGCGCCTGGTGGCGCTCCAGCGCCGGCCAGGCCTCTCCCCAGCGCAGGGTCGGCTTTGCCTCGCTCACCCCCGTGCCCTCGCTCACGCCCGCGCTCCGAGCTGGGACTCGATCGTCTGCAGCATCTCATCCCACGACTTGGCGAAGCTCGCCTTGCCCTCCTCCTGTAAGCGCTCGGCGAGCGCGTCGATGTCGACCCCGGCCCGCGCGAACTCCGCCAGCACCTGCTCGGCGTCGCCCCCGTCGGGTGGGACGAGGTCGCCGACCTCGCCGTGGTCGGCAAAGGCGTGCAGCGTCGGCTCGGGCATCGTGTTGACGGTCAGCGCCGAGGCGAAGCCCTCGATGTAGAGGACATCGGAGGCTTCGGGGTCCTTGGTCCCGGTGCTGGCCCAGAGCAGGCGCTGCGGGCGAGCGCCCTCGTTCATCAGGCGCTGCATGCGCGGCGACCCGAGCAGCTCGCGATAGACGCGGTAGGCGCGGAAGCCGATCGCCAGCCCAAGCCGGTTGCGCAGCTCCTCCGGCACGTCGTCGGCGACCGCCACGTCCCAGCGACTCATGAAGATCGAGGCGACGGAGGCGACGTCGGCGCTGAGGCCGGCCTCGATCCGCCGCTCGATCCCCCGCATGTAGGCGTCGGCCGCGGCGAGGTACTGCTTGTCGTCGAACAGCAGGGTGACGTTGATCGGGATGCCGGCGAAGATCGACTCCTCGATCGCCTTGCGCCCGGCCTCGGTGCCGGGAATCTTGATGAAGAGGTTGTCGCGCTCCGCCTTGGCGTGGAGCGCGGCCGCCTCCTCGATGGTCGCCTCCGCATCGTCGGCGATCAGGGGTGAGACCTCGAGCGAGGCGAAGCCGTCAACGCCGGCGGTGCGCTCGTGGACCGCGGCGAAGAGGTTGGTGGCATCGCGCAGGTCGGCGAGCGCCAGCTCGAAGAAGATCCGCTCGGGGGGAGTGGCGCCGATGCCCTCCTCGGGAACAGCGCTATTGCCGAGCTCGGCGATCTGCTCGTCATAGGCATCGCCACCCGAGATCGCCTTGTCGAAGATCGTCGGGTTGGAGGTCAGGCCGGTGACGGAAAGCTCGTCGATATAGCCCCTCAGAGTGCCGTCGCCGAGCATCGTGCGGGTGATGTTGTCGAGCCAGAGGCTCTGACCCAACTCGTGCAGTTTCGCGGTCGGCTTCATGAGAGCAGCTCCTTTGCAGCTTCGGCCACCCGGTCAGGGGTGAAGCCGAACTTGTCTTGGACGTCCTTCAGCGGCGCTGAGGTGCCGAAGGTGTGCATCCCTATCTTGACGCCGGCGGATCCGACGTAACGATCCCAGCCAAGCGTCGAGGCCTCCTCGACCGAAACACGGGCGCTGACGTTCGCCGGCAGCACCTCCTCGCGGTAGGCGGCGTCCTGGCGGTCGAACAGCTCCCAGCAGGGCAGGCTGACGACGCGCGAGCGAATGCCTTCGCCGCTCAGCTCCTCGTGCGCGGCGACGGCCAGCGCCACCTCGCTGCCGGTGGCGATCAGGATCGCCTCCGGCTCTCCCCCCTCGGCGTCGGCGAGCACGTAGCCGCCGCGGCGCAGCCCCTCCGCCGGGGCGTACCTGCCGCGGTCGAAGACCGGCACGTTCTGGCGGGTCAGCACCAGGGCAACCGGCTGGTGGGTGCGGTCGATCGCCACCCGCCAGGCCTCGGCCACCTCGTTGGCGTCGGCGGGCCGGATCACGTCGAGGCCGGGTATCGCCCGCAGCGAGGCGAGCTGCTCGACCGGCTGGTGGGTCGGGCCGTCCTCGCCAAGGCCGATCGAGTCGTGGGTGAAGAGGTGGATCACCGGCAGCTCCATCAGCGCCGAGAGGCGGATCGCCGGCCGCGCGTAGTCGGAGAAGGTGAGGTAGGTCGACCAGAGCGGGCGCAGCTTGGAGAGCGAGAGGCCGTTGGAGATCGCCGCCGACTCGTGCTCGCGGATCCCGTAGTGGAGCTGGCGGCCGTCGTAGGCGCCGGGCTCGAAGTCGACCGCGCCGTCGCAGTCGAGGCGGACCGAGGTCGAGTCGGTGAGGTCGGCGGAGCCGGCGAGCAGCCAGGGGACCCGTTCGGCGATCGCGTTCTCCACCTTGCTCGAGGCCTTCCGCGTCGCTAACCCCTTCTCGTCGGGCTCGAAGCTGGGGATGCCGGCGTCCCAGCCGTCGGGCAGCTGGCGCTTCTGGGTCGCCTCGATCTCGGCGGCCAGCTCCGCGTTCTCCCCGGCGTAGACGGCCAGCTTCGCCTCCCAGGCTGCGCGCAGCTCGGCGCCGCGCGCCCCGACGCCGGCGGCGAAGTGCTCCCTGACCCCGTCGGGGACGAGGAACTGGGCGTCCTCGGGCCAGCCGTAGGCGCGCTTGGTCTCGCGCACCTCCTCCTCCCCGAGCGGCTCGCCATGGGCGGCGGCGGTGTCCTGCTTGTGCGGCGAGCCCCAACCGATGTGGGAGTCGACGATGACCAGCGTCGGCCTCCCCTCCTCCTCCTTGAACTCCTCGAAGGCACGGCCCAGCAGCTCCGTGTCGTTGGCGTCGCCAACCCTGGTCACGTTCCAGCCGTAGCCCATGAAGCGGGCGGCGACGTCATCTTCGTAGGCGAGCCGGGTCACACCGTCGATCGTGATGTGGTTGTTGTCGTAGATCCAGCAGAGGTTGTCGAGCTTCAGGTGGCCGGCGATCGAGGCCGCTTCGTTGGAGACGCCCTCCATCAGGCAGCCGTCGCCGGCGATCGCGTAGACGTCGAAGTCGAAGAGCTCGGCCCCGTAGCGGGCGCCCTCCCACTTGGAGGCGATCGCCATCCCGACCGAGGTCGCGATCCCCTGGCCGAGCGGGCCGGTGGTCGCCTCCACGCCGGAGGTCCAGCGGTACTCGGGGTGGCCCGGAGCGCGCGAGTCGAGCTGGCGGAAGCGCTCGATGTCGTCGAGGGAGACCGAGGGCCGGCCGACGACCTCGTAGTCGGCTTCGACCGCCTGCACCTCTGCCAGGAAGAGCAGGGAGTAGAGCAGCATCGAGGCGTGGCCGGCGGAGAGTACGAAGCGGTCGCGGTTGGGCCAGATCGGGTCGGCTGGATCGAAGCGGAGGAAGCGCTGCCAGAGCGTGTAGGCGACCGGGGCCATCGCCATCGGCGTGCCCGGGTGGCCCGAGCTCGCCTTCTGGATCGCGTCGATCGACAGCGTGCGGATCGTGTTGATGCAGAGCTGGTCGATGTCCTGCTTCACCGGTGACACGATCCTATTGATTGCGGGTCAGGGCTCGATGCGGGTGACGGTCCCGTCACCGTTGTTGGCGATCCAGACCGCCGCGGAGCCGACCGCTATCGCACCGGGATCGGGGCCGACGGACAGCGGATCGCCGGTCGTCTCGCCGCTTTCGATCCCGATCCGGCTGACGGTGTCGTCGGCGGCATTGGCGACCCAGACGCTTTCCGTGCCGGCGTCGATCCCGCCGGGGCGGCCGCCAACCGCGATCGGCATGCCGAAAAGGGCGTGGGTCGCCGGGTCGACCCGGGTGACGCGGTCCGAGCGGCTGTTGGCGACCCAGACCAGGCCGCCGCCGACGGTGACCCCGGCCGGCCCGCGGCCGGCGGGGATCGGCGGCCCCACCGCGCCGGTCCCGAGGTCAATGCGCCGCACCGCGCCGGTGGTGGCGCTGCTGACCCAGACCGCGCCGGCGCCGACCGCGAGGCGCAACGGCGCCACGTGCGGAGGGATGCCACGCTTGAAAATCCGCCCGCCCCGCGCGTTGATCGCCGTCACCCCGGCGCCGTCGTCGTCGGCGACCCAGATCCGGTTGCCTCCGGCGACGATCGCGCCGGGGCGGCCGCCAACGTCGATCCTCGCGATCACCCGATCGGTGTCCGGATCGATGCGCAGCACGTCGCCGCGGCGCGGGCTCGAGACCCAGACCGAGCCGGCGCCGAACGCAACCCCGGAGACACCCCGGTCGAGCCGCAGAGGCTTGCCGCTGACCGCGACGGCCTCCGGGTCGATCCGCGAGAGGGTGCCGTCGGTGGCGCTGCTGACCCAGACCGCGCCGGCGCCGACCGCGAGGCGCAGCGGCGGGCGGGCGACCTCGATCGGCGCCGAGACCGAGGGGCCGCCGCCGCCCAGCAAGAGAAAGGCCAGCGAGACCGCGCCGACAGCGGCTGCGATCAGGGCCCCGATCCACTGCTTCGCCCTCGGGCCGAGCCGCCGGGAGCCGGGGGTCCCTGGGGGCGCATCGCTCCCGGTAAGTGCAAGCGTGGGCCGGTCGGGCGCCTCGGAGAGCACCCGGGTTACCGCCGGCGCCCCGCCCTGGCGCTCGCGGGCGGCCTCGATCATCTCGCTGGCGCTCGCGTAGCGCTCGCCGGGATCCTTGGCGACGGCGCGTTCGATCACCGCGTCGAGGCCCTGTGGCAGCTCGGGCTCGACATCGCCGCCGCGGCGCGCATATGGAACGACCCCGGTCAACGACTCGTAGAGGACGCAGCCGAGCGAGTAGACGTCCGCTGCCGGGCCGACCCGCTCGCCGCGCCATTGCTCGGGCGACATGTATTCGACCGTGCCGACGATCGAGGCACCGCTGAGCACGCCGCTGTCGCCGAGCGCCTTGGCGAGGCCAAAGTCGGTCAGATAGGCGCGGTCGCCTTCGAGCAGGATGTTGTGCGGCTTGACGTCGCGATGGACGATCCCGGCGGCGTGGGCGGCATCGAGCGCCGCAGCGATCTGGCCGAGCAGCTCGACCGCCTCCGCCGGAGGCAGCGGGCCGCCGCCTTCGATTCGCTTCTTCAGGTCGCCGCCCTCGACCAGGCGCATGGCGACGATCAGCTCGCCGCCCTCCTCGCGCGCGTCGTAGACGGGGACGACGGCGGGATGGTCAAGCTGGGCAGCGAGCTGGGACTCGCGCAGGAAACGCCGGCGGAAGCCGGCGTCGTCGCTGAGGTGGTGGGCAATGACCTTCAGCGCCACCGGCCGCTTGAGGGCCAGGTGGGTCGCCCGGTAGACGACCCCCATCCCGCCCCGGGCGATCAGGGCGTCGAGGCGATAGCCGGCGAGGGTTGAGCCGATAGCTAGGTCTGCCACGCGGCGGTTATACCGCCGCGTGGCAGGGTCCTACCGGCGCCGTCCTATCGGACCGGCTGCCATGCGATCACCGGGCCGAGCACGGTGCCGTCTTTTTCGGAGGCCTCGAAGCCTTCGGCGAGCTCGGTCTGGCGGCCGCCCGGGACGTCGATCGCGACGAGCGACTGCTGATCTTCGACCGCGACGAAGGCGGCGACCTTGCGCCCGTCGGACGAGAAGACGCCGTTGGTCTTCGAGCCGTCGGGGAGCTGAGCGAGCTTGCGTGCCTTCCCGGGGCCGATCCGCTTCGACCAGAGGCCCTGGTCGCGGCGGAACAGCAGCGTGTGGCCGTCGGGCGAGACATCTTCGACGTAGGCCGAGCCGACGCCGGCGACCAACGGCTTCACCCGCGTGCCGTTGCGGCGCATCGTGTAGACGTCGGCGTAGGCCGCCGGCCCTTCGGTGCTCTCACCGCGAGAGAAGAGGATGCCGCCGGCGAAGTAGCGCGGCTTGAACTCGTCGACGCCTTCGGTCCGGGTCAGGCGGACGATGCGCGCGCCGCTGGCCTGGATCGAGTAGAGGTCCTCCTTCGTGTTGGCCGGAGTGCCGCTGTCGCGGACGAAGACGATCGTGCGGCCGTCCGGCGAGAAATCGGCCCCGTGGTCATCGGCGGCGCCACCGGTGAGAGTGTGAAGACCACCGCCCAGAACCCTGACCGAGTAGAGGTCGGCGGGGCCGTCGGCAGCGGTCCGCCGCTCGAAGACGACGCGCTTGCCGTCGGGCGAGACGATCGGCGTCGAGTCGAACGGCGCGCCGCTGGTCAGCTGTCGTTGGCCGGAGCCGTCCGGGCGGATCGAGTAAATGTCTCCCCCGCGGACGAAGGCGATCGTGCGACCATCAACGGAGAAGGCGGGTTCCGTATCGGTCGGGTCTTCGGTGATCTGGTTCAGGTGCCCCGCTTTGACCGCGAAGAGACCGCCTTTGGTCTCGCCGCCGACCGTCGTCGCTTTGGAATAGACGACGGCGCGCGGCGATGCGGCCGAGGCCGCGGTTGCCGAAATGGCGAGTGCGAGCAAAGCAACGAATGAGATGAGCAGTGATCGATGACGCATGGCATTTCCTTTCCATCGGTGAGCTTGCCCCATCGATGCTGCGCGACCGAGGCGTGCGCGCCAACGACAACCGTGCCCTCCACCGAGCCACATTTGGCCGGGTCCGAGCCAGGTCTATTGGGGCCGGTCGAGGCCCAGCTCGATCACGCGGGCGGCGATCAGGCGGGGGCGCTCGCGGCCGGAATCGCCGGGGACGTCGAGCTTGGCGGCAAGGGCGTCGAGGCGGCGCTGGGCGGTGCGCTCGCTGACGTGGAGCGCCTCGGCAAGCTCCGCCCGCGTGGCGGGCCGGCCCGCGAAGGCGCCCTCGCTGCGGTACGGAGCGACCAGCGCCGCCGCGGTGGCCCGCTCCTCCTCGTTGAGCTCGACCGAGGGCTGGCTGGCGGCGACGGTCGCCCCCGCCCTACCCGGGACGGGGTCTGAGACTTCGAGCCGGTAGTCCCCCAGGGTGAGCACATCGCCGTCGCGGAGGCGCCGGGGGCGGTCGAGTGGCTCGCCGTTCAGCGCGGTGCCGTTGCGGCTGTCGAGGTCGGTCGCCATCAGCACGCCCCCGCGACCCTCTATCTGGAGGTGATGCCAGGAGACGGCCTCGTCGTCGATGCATACGTCGGCCTCCGGGTCGCGGCCGATCGCAGTCCGCTCGCCCAGGGCAAACGAGCGCGGCTCGCAGCCTTTCCCGGTCAACCAGATCCGTGCGTCCATCTCCGCGCGAGCATAAAGTCCGCCGCGGTGTCCATGGACGACGAGAAGCGCATCGCCGCTGCGGCGGCGGCGGAGCTGGTCGAGGACGGGATGACGGTGGGGCTCGGCACCGGGTCGACCGTCGCCCACCTCCTGCCCGCGCTCGCCCGCCGCGGCTTGAGCGGCATCCGCTGCGTCGCCACCTCCGTCGCCACCGAGGAGCAGGCACGGGAGCTGGGCATACCGGTCGAGGAGTTCAGCGAGCTGGAGCGACTCGACATCGCGATCGACGGCACCGACCAGGTGACGCCCGACGGCTGGCTGATCAAGGGCGGTGGCGCCGCTCACCAGCGCGAGAAGATCGTCGCGGCGGCGGCGGCGCGCTTCGTCGTCATCGCCGACTCGAGCAAGCCGGTCGAGTCGCTCAGCGCGCCCGTGCCGCTGGAGCTGCTCGCCTTCGGCCTGCGCTCGACCCTCGCCCGCCTCGGCCCCGAGGTCGAGCTGCGCGACGTGCCGCGCAGCCCCGACGGCGGCGTCATCGCCGACTACCGCGGCGTGATCGGCGACCCGGCGGCGCTGGCCACCCGGCTCGAGGCGGATCCCGGAATCTCCTCGCACGGCCTTTTCCCTGCCGATATGGTGAGCGAGGTTCTGGTCGGGGCGGGCGACGCAGTGAACCGCTTGAAGTTGAGCTGATTCTTCGCTGACCTTTCGCCGACTCTGCAAGGAGACCCCAGATGACCGACTTCACCGGGCTGGAGATAGCCGGCCGGATCGCCACCACCGATGACTCCGACTGGGATCAGGCGCGACTTGCCTGGAATCTCGCCGCCGACCAGCGCCCCGACGCCGTCGTCTTCGCCGAGAGCGTCGAGGACGTCGCCGCGACGGTCCGCTTCGCCGCCGAAAACGACCTCAAGGTGGCCGCGCAGGGCACCGGCCACGGCGCCGCGCCGCTGGCGCCGCTCGACGGCACGATCCTGCTCAAGACCGAGCGGATGCGGGGCATCGAGGTCGACCCCGATGCCCAGACGGCGCGGGTCGAGGCGGGCGTGCTGGTGCTCGAGCTGAGCGAGGCCGCGGGTGCGCACCGGCTCAGCTCGATGCCCGGCTCCGCTCCCGACGTGGGCGTGGTCGGCTATACCCTGGGCGGCGGGCTGAGCTGGCTGGGCCGGCGCCACGGCTTCGCCTGCAACCGGGTCACGGCGATCGAGCTGGTCAGCGCGGACGGCGATGCCCGCACGGTCGACGCCGAGAACGACGCCGACCTCTTCTGGGCGCTGCGCGGCGGAGGGGGCGGCTACGCGGTCGTCACCGCCCTGCACCTCGCCCTGCTGCCGATCGCCGAAATCTACGCGGGCGCCCTCGTCTTCCCCGCCGAGGTCGGGGCCGACGCGGTCCGCACCTACCGCGACTGGGCCGCAACGGTGCCCGACGAGGTCACCTCGGTCGTCCGCTTCATCACCCCGCCGCCGATCCCCGACGTGCCCGAGCCGATCCGCGGCGTGCCGCTGCTGACGATCGACGCCGCCTGCATCGGCGACCAGGCGACGGGCGAAGCGACGATCGCGCCGCTGCGGGAGATCGGCGAGACGATCATGGACACCTTCGCCTGGATGCCCGCGGCCGGGCTGTGCCGGATCCACATGGATCCCGAGAGCCCCGTGCCCGGGGTCGGCGAAGGCCAGACGATCCGCGAGCTTCCCGACGAGGCGATCGACGCCTTCGTCAGCGTCGCCGGGCCCGGCTCGGGCTCGCCGCTGCTGCTCAGCGAGCTGCGCCACCTCGGCGGCGCCCTCGGTCGTCCCGACGAGAGCGGCGGCGCCCTCTCGCACCTCGACGCGGGCTTTGCCATATACAGCGTCGGCATGCTGATGGCGCCGGAGCTGGGTGAGGCAATCTCCGCGCACCTGGGCAAGATCGACGAGACGATGCGCCCCTGGGCCGCCAACGGCGGCTACTACAACTTCGTCGAGGGGCCATGTGACGTCGACGCGATCCTGCCGCCGGACGTCTGCGACCGCCTCGGCGAGGCGAAGCGCAAGTGGGATCCGGCCGGCCGCATCGTCGCCAATCACGCGGTCTCCCTGGGCGCGGCCTGAGCCGAGGTCCCGCCTCGCTATTCGCCTGGCTCGGCCCTGGTGGCCCCGGTCACGGCACTCCCTCTCAAAAAATAGTGGTATAATTAACCCACTATGGCGTTCATTGCCGCCACCAAGTCTGGGCGATTCGAGATTCGCGAGTCTGCCAATACTTCCAGGGGTCCTCGCAGTCGCACGCTCGTCTCCTTCCGGGAGCTCGACGACGCAGTCATCGAGAAGGCTCGCGAGAAGTCGGGGAAATCCCTCGACGCCACGGAGCTGCGCCGAGCGGCGAGGAGAGTCGGGGCGCCCATAGCGCGGCCGACGGTCGATCGTGCTGCTCGCGAGCTGATTGCGGAGCTGGGCAAGGGCCACGCCCCGGATCCGACCCTGCGGCACATGCTCCTCGACCTGCTTCGATTTGGCCATCGCGAGGGCCGCGAGGCGTCTCGCCGGGACGAGGCGGAGAGTGCCATTGCCGAGTGGATGGCCGCGACGCCGAGCGAGCGCGGCAGCGCTCTCGTCGACCTGCTGCTGCTGGCCGATGCTCTTCCCCACGGAGGACGAAAGGGCGAGCCACTGCAGTTCCCCAGGCTGGATTCGACCAGGGCATGACCGAGCCCATTCCCAAATCCGCCCTCGGCGAAGCGCCGCCGCTGCCGGACAAGGTGATTGCGATTCATGAAGCGCTGAGGGCGGTGAAGATTCCCCATGCGCTCGGCGGCGCTCTCGCACTCGCCTACTACGCGACGCCGCGGGCGACGATCGACATCGACGTAAACCTCTTCATCTCAGCCAGGCGCTGGCGGGACGCGACCGACGCGCTTACACCGCTCGGCATCGCCACCGAGGACCTCGACCCCGCCGCCCTGGAACGAGATGGCCAGTGCAGACTCTGGTGGGGCGACAATGCGGTCGATCTCTTCTTCGCTTACGACCCGATCCACGAGGAGATGCGCAAGCGGGCACGACGGGTGCCGTTCGGCGAGATCACGGTGCCGATCCTCGCCCCCGAGCACCTCGCGGTCTGCAAGGCAATGTTCGATCGTCGCAAGGACTGGATCGACATCGAACAGATGGCGATCGCCGAGGACGAGCTCGATCTAGGCGAGGTCGAAGGCTGGCTGGCGCGCATGGTGGGCAAGGACGACCCGCGACTCCAGCGTTTAGCCGAGCTGAGAGCGGAAGTCCCGGCCGGCGCGTAGAGACTGACCCCACGACCTCTCGGCGGGCTTCGAAAGCTCTGCCCCCCCGAGGCGTCGCCCTCGGCTTGAAGCTTGGGAGCCCTGACCGCACTTGCAGCCTTGGCTATTGCGGGAGCGTGTCGAGACAGAGAAGCCTGGCCGGTCTGCGGGTGAATGTCGCGAAGCGGCCTATGCAATCTGGTACCTGCGCGGCGAAGCCGCGCACCAGATTCACCCAAGAGCTCCGCTCTTGGGTGTCAATTCCTGCAGAGGCGCACCCGCCATCCCTGCCTAGCCCGCCGAGAGGCGGTGGATCAGTCTCTAAGCGCGGCCCGCCGCGGCCTCGTCGGCGACGACGAGCATGCTGTCGTTCTCGACCCGGCCGGCCGGGATCGAGGTGTCGCCGGCAAGCAGCCTGGCGAGGGGCTCGCGGGCACCCTCGCCGAGCGTCAGCCAGAGGATCTGCCTTGCTGCGGCAAGAGCCGGATAGGTGAGCGTCATCCGGTGGTGACCCTGGTAGGGCTCGCCGGTCATCGCGACGCGGCGATCGTCGACTTCGAGCACCGAGTCGCCGGGGACGAGCGAGGCCGTGTGACCGTCGGGGCCGAGGCCGAGATGGATGAGGTCGAGCCGCTCGGGAACGTGCACTTCGTACTCGGCCGCGGACAGTTCGAGGTCGCGGCTGGTTACCGGCATCGGCCGCAGCGCCGCCTGATGGTCGATCGAGAGCATCTGCACCAGGTGGGTCAGGTTGCGCGCCTCGTCGCCAGGCGGTGCGACCCGCTCGTCGACCTGGTAGATGTGCGCCGCGTCCCAGGGCATCTCCTCCATTTCGCCGAGCAGGCCGATCATCGCCCAGGGCGTCTTGCCGCCGCTGAGCGCGAGGTTGAATTCGCCCCGCGCCTCGATCGCCTCCTCGCCAGCGGCGGCAACGGCTTCGGCCGCGTAGCGCGAAGCCGCATCGGCATCGGGGAATATCTTGGTCTCGATCGCCATCGGAGTCGCCTACCCGGTTGCGGGCGCTACGAAGCCTTCTCGTCGTGGCCGCCGAACTGCTTGCGCATCGCCGACAGCACCTTGTCGCCGAAGTCGTCGAGCCCGCGCGAGAAGAAGCGCTCGTACAGCGCCGTCGTCAACACCGGCGCCGGCACGCCCTCGTCGATCGCCGCGATCGAGGTCCAACGGCCCTCGCCCGAGTCCGAGACCCGGCCCGCGAACTCGGAGAGGTCGGGGGATTCCTGCATTGACGCCGCGGTCAGGTCGAGCAGCCAGGAGCCGATCACGCTGCCGCGCCGCCAGACCTCGGTGACCTCAGGCAGGTCGAGGTCGTACTGGTAGTACTCGGGCTGCTCCATCGGTGCCGTCTCGGCGTCGGCCTCGCGCTGGACCTTGCCCGCGTTGGCGTTCTTGAGGATGTTGAGACCCTCGGCGTAAGCGGCCATGATCCCGTACTCGATCCCGTTGTGGACCATCTTCACGAAGTGCCCGGCGCCGTTCGGGCCGCAGTGCAGGTAGCCGTTCTCCGCGGGCGAGGGGTCGCCGCTGCGGCCCGGCGTGCGCTCCGCCGACTCGACGCCGGGCGCGAGGGTCGCGAAGATCGGGTCGAGCCGCGCCACCGCGCCGTCGGGGCCGCCGATCATCAGGCAGTAGCCGCGGTCGAGGCCGAAGACGCCGCCGCTGGTGCCGCAGTCGACGAAGTCGATTTCCCTCTCGCCCAGCATCTCGGCACGGCGAATGTCATCGCGGTAGTAGGAGTTGCCGCCGTCGACGATCGCGTCGCCCGGCTCGAGCACCGCGGCGACGTCCGCGACCGTCTGCTCGGTGATCTCGCCGGAGGGGACCATCACCCATACAGCCCGCGGCGCGCTCAGCTTCGCGGCCAGCTCCTGCAGCGAGGAGGCGCCGTCGGCGCCCTCGCCCGCCAGCGCGGAGACCGCATCGGGATTGACGTCGTGGGCGACGATCCGGTGGCCGTCGCGCATCAGGCGGCGAGCCATGTTGGCGCCCATACGTCCGAGACCGACGATTCCCAGATCCATCGCAACCCTCCGCTCGTGCTCTGCAGGGAAGCGGCCCGCACGGGACCGCCTGAGCCATCCTAGCCTCAGCGCTCGGATAGCCTGACACCGCGATGAGCAATGCGGCGACAAAGTCCGGCGGCGAGGCGGCCGACGTGCTGACGATCTTCGGGATCAGCGGCGACCTGGCGAAGAAAATGACCTTCCGGGCGCTCTACCGGCTGGAGGCCGGCGGCAAGCTCGACTGTCCGATCGTCGGCGTGGCGATCGACGAGTGGGACACGGCGAAACTGCGCCAGCACGCCCACGAAGCGATCGGCGCAACGGTCGGCGACCCAGACGAGGACGTCTTCAACCGCCTCGCCGCCCGCCTCACCTACATCCAGGGGGACTACGCCGACGCCGCCACCTTCGAGCGCGTTGGCGAGGCGATCGGCGACGCCAAACGTCCCGTCTTCTACCTCGAGATCCCGCCGTCACTCTTCGCCATGGTGGTTCACGGGCTGGGCGCAGCCGGGCTGACCGAGAACGCGCGGGTGGTGATCGAGAAGCCCTTCGGCCACGACCTCGAATCGGCACGGGCGTTGAACGCCGAGCTGTGCGAGGTGCTGGGAGAGGAGCAGATCCTCCGCATCGACCATTACCTGGGCAAGGAGCCGGTGATGGACATCGCCTACCTGCGCTTCGCCAACTCGTTGCTGGAGCCGGTCTGGAACCGCGAGCACGTGGCCCACGTGCAGATGACGATCGCCGAGAACTTCGGCGTCGACGACCGCGGCCGCTTCTACGACGCCGTCGGGGCGATGCGCGACGTGATCCAGAACCACGCCCTGCAGGTGCTGGCGCTGGTCGGGATGGGCCCGCCGACCGGCAATCACCATGACTCGATCCGCGACAAGAAGCTGGAATTCTTCAAAGCGACCCGCACCGCGGACCCACGGCGCTACGTGCGCGGCCAGTACGAGGGCTTCCGCGAGGTCAAGGACGTCGCCCCGGACTCGACCACCGAGACCTTCGCCGCGGTCGAGCTGGAGGTCGACAACTGGCGCTGGAGCGGCGTTCCCTTCTTCATCCGCGCCGGCAAGTTCATGCCGGCGAAGGCAAGCGAGGTCACCATCACCTTTAAGCGTCCGCCGCGCCTCGGGATCGGCGGGGAGAAGCGGCCCGACCCAAACCAGATGACCTTTCGCATCGAGCCCACACCCGGCGCCCGTACCCGCCTCTACGCCAAGAAGGCGGGCGAGGAGGCCTTCGAGCCGGCCGACCTCGAGGTCCTCTTCGAAAAGGTCCCCGGCGAGGAGCCCGAGCCCTACGAGCGCCTGCTCGGCGACGCCCTCCGCGGCCACTACCAGCTCTTCACCCGTCAGGACACGGTCGAGGAGACGTGGCGGATCGTGCAGCCGCTGCTCGACGACCCGGGCCCGGTGCATCCGTATGAGCCCGGGACCTGGGGGCCCAAGGAGGCCGACAAGCTCACCCGTGGCCTCGCCCAGTGGTACGAGCCCTGGCTGCCTTAGACGGCCTAATCCCAACCCCTATGCTAGGTTTTCGGACCCCCTAATTAGGGAGACCTAAACCTCTTGATCCCAACTCTTGTCATAGCCCTGCGCGAGGGCGTCGAGGCAGCGCTGATCGTCGGCATCATCGCCGCCTTCCTGGTCAAGGAGGGCCGCCAGGACGCGATCAAGCAGATGTGGATCGGCGTCGCGATCGCGGTCGCCCTCTGCCTCGGTATCGCCGTACTTCTAAAGGTGGTCGGCGAACAGCTCCCGCAGCGCGAGCAGGAGGGCCTGGAGACGGTGATCGGCTCGATCGCGGTCGCCGCCGTCACCTACATGATCGTCTGGATGCGGCGCAACGCCCGCGGCATCAAAGCGGCGCTGGAAGGGAGCGCGGCGACGGCGCTGGCACGGGGCTCGGCGCTGGCCCTCGTCGCGATGGCCTTCCTCGCGGTGCTGCGCGAGGGCTTCGAGACCTCCGTCTTCCTGCTCGCCGCCTTCCAGGACGCGACGGACACGACGGCAGCCGGGGCCGGGGCGGTGATCGGCCTGGTCGCGGCGGTCGCGATCGGCGTCGGCATCTATCGCGGCGGCGTGCGGATCAACCTGACTCGCTTCTTCCGCATCACCGGCCTGATCCTCGTCTTCGTCGCCGCCGGCCTGCTCTCGACCTCGCTGCATACCGCGCACGAGGCGGCCTGGTTCAACGGCCTGCAGGGGCAGGCGATCGACCTCACCTGGCTGGTCCAGCCGGGGACGATCTCGGGCTCGCTGCTGACCGGGATGCTGGGCCTGCAGCCGCAGCCGACCGTGGGCGAGGCGCTGGTCTATCTGCTCTACGCGATCCCGATGACGCTCTTCGTGCTCTGGCCGGATCGGCTGCGCCTGCGTCGCCGACGGGTGCGCGCGAGCACGGCGCCCGCCGAAAGCCCGGCGTGACGCCAGTCGCTCCTCTTTCACGATGAACCCGATCACCCGTCGTCGGCTGCTGGCCTCGGCCGGAGTCGGTGCCGCCGGCATCGGGCTCGGCGGCGCGACCGGCTATCTGGTCGGCCAGGAGACCGCGGAGGCGGAGTCGGACGGCACCGGCTCGGTCCCCTTCTACGGCGAGCACCAGGCCGGAATCGACACGCCCGCCCAGGACCGCCTTCACTTCGCCGCCTTCGACCTGGTCACCGACAGTCGCTCCGACCTCCGCGACCTGCTGCGCGAGTGGTCCCGGGCAGCCGCCGAGATGACCGCGGGCGACATGATCGGCGATGCCAACAGCGTCCAGCTCGCCCCACCCGAAGACACCGGCGAGACGGTCGGCCTCCTCCCCTCCCGCCTCACCGTCACCTTCGGCTTCGGGCCGAGCCTCTTCGAACGGAGCGGCCTCGGCCTGCGGCGGAAGCGACCGGCGGCCCTGCGCACGATCCCGGCGCTGCCCGGCGACGAGCTGAACGAGGAGGAAAGCGGCGGCGACCTCTGCGTGCAGGCCTGCTCCGACGATCCCCAGGTCGCCTTCCACGCGATCCGCAACCTCGCCCGGATTGGGCGCGGCGCGGTCGTCATGCGCTGGTCGCAGCTCGGCTTCGGCCGCACCGCGAGCACCAGCCGCGGCCAGGAGACGCCGCGCAATCTGATGGGCTTCAAAGACGGCACGGCGAACATCCGCGCCGAGGACACCGACGCGATGCGGCGCTTTGTCTGGCTCGGAAGCGGCGACGGCCCGGCGTGGATGCGCGGCGGCAGCTACCTGGTCACCCGCCGCATCCGCATGCTGCTCGAGATCTGGGACCGCTCGGCCCTGGAAGACCAGGAGCAGACGATCGGCCGCCACAAGTACAGCGGCGCGCCGCTCGGCGAGAGCAGCGAGTTCGAACCGCTCGACCTCGACGCCAGCCAGGGCGGGCAGCCGACGATCCCGGTCGATGCCCACGTGCGGCTCGCCTCGTCCCCGGTCAACGGCGGCGAGCGGATCCTGCGCCGCGGCTACTCCTTCACCGACGGGGTCGACGAGAGCCTCGGCGAGCTTGAAGCCGGGCTCTTCTTCATCTGCTTCCAGCGCGACCCGGAGCGCCAGTTCGTCGCGATCCAGCGACAGCTCGGCTCCAACGACGCGCTCAACGAGTACATCAAGCACGTCGGCAGCGCGATCTTCGCCGTCCCCCCTGGCGCGCGCCAGGGGGGCTACGTGGGAGAAACGCTGCTCGGCTGAGCAGCCCGGCGATATTCCGACCCGATTTGTAGGTTTTTGTTAGGGTGCCCTAACTTTTGCTGGAAACACCGACAAGGAGCCTCGCTCAGATGAATCGATTCCCCGTCCGCGCCGCCCTGGCCCTCGCCGCCACCGGCCTCATCGCCGTCTTCGCGAGCGCCTGCGGCTCCAGCGAAGACGCGCCGCAGGGCGCCAGGACGATGGCTTTCGAGCTGACCGACGAAGGCTGCGACCCGCACACGGCCAAGGCTCCCGCCGGCCCGATGACCTTCGAGGTCGAAAACACCGGCAGCTCGAAGGTGACCGAGCTCGAGGTGCTCGACGGGGACACGATCCTCGGCGAGGTCGAGAACCTCTCCGAAGGCATCTCCGGCAGCTTCTCGCTGACCCTGGAACAGGGTGAATACACCCTGCGCTGCAACGGCGGCTCCGACGAAGACGGCACCCTGACCATCACCGGGGGTGGCGAGGCGAAGAGCAGCCCCGAGGTCGAAGCGGCGATCGCCCGGTACCGCGACTACCTCGAGCGGAACAGCGCCCAGCTGGTCGCGAAGACGGCGCCGTTCGTGGCCGCAGTCGAAGCGGGAGACATCGAGGGGGCGAAGGCTCTCTACGCCGCCGCCCGGATCCCCTACGAGCGAGTCGAGCCGGTCGCGGAGTCCTTCGGCGACCTCGACCCGCGCATCGACGCCCGCGAAAACGACGTGCCGGCGAATCGGTTCGGCGGCTTCCACCGGATCGAGAAAGCGCTCTGGGCCGAAGGCACGACCGCCGGCATGGCACCGGTCGCGAAGCAGCTGCTGATCGACGTCAAGGATCTGCAGCACAAAGTCAAGACGGTCGAGCTGCAGGCGGTGCAGATCGCCAACGGGGCCAACGAGCTGCTCGGCGAGGTCTCGGCCTCGAAGATCACCGGCGAGGAGGAGCGCTACTCGCACATCGACCTGGTCGACTTCGAGGCCAACGTGGAAGGCGCCGAGGCCGCGTTCGAAGCGGTCGAGCCGCTGCTTTCCGGCAAGGATCCGAAGCTGGCGAAGGAAATCGAAGCCCAGTTCGACAAGGTCTACGCCTCGCTGAATCCCTACCGCCGCGGCGACGGCTTCGTCCCCTACACCGAGCTGACCGAAGCCGATACCCGCAAGCTGGCGCAGCAGATCGATGCGCTGGCCGAGCTGCTCTCGCAGGTGCCGGCGAAGATCGTCAGCGAATAGCAGCAGGCCCGCAGACACGCCCAGAGGGATCGAGCACTCAGCCGGCGGGTCCTGCCATAGCTTCTCAGGGGCGGGAACGTCGCGAAGTGAGGCCCTCCAGGACGACCTCAAGCGGCGACCGGTGTTGGCTGTTGCCGTTCGTCGCTTCCCGATTGCGCTGCAGCTCGGACGCAAGGTGACCCATCTGAATACCCAGGGTGCCTGCAGTCCTGGCGGCCTTGCCAAAGCCTCGCCGGTGGCGGCGAGCCTGGCGGGCGCCGAGCATCGCCCCACCGGCTGCTCCGGCGAGGGCAGCGCCGCCGGCGACCAACGGGATCTTTGCCTTGTCCGTCGCGTTGCCGACGGCGGTGGTGGCTTTGTCGGTCGCGTTGCTCACTGCGGCGACGGGGGTGGACGCGGACAAGCTCTCCCGTTTCCGCGAGCTCGTCGATTTTTTGGTTGAGCCTCGCGAACGGGCGTTGGGTTTTTTGGAACCCGCGGACCGTTTCGATGGGGCTTTGGTTTTAGTCTGAGCCATCGTTCTACCTCCTAGTTGTTCCTGCCAAGCTCCCGCTCGCGCCGGTCGGCCCGCTCCTCGTTGAGCTCGGCCTCGACCTTCGCCCGCTCCGCCCGCTCCTCGGCGATCGCCGCCTCCGTGCGGCTGTCCTCCGCCTTCTCGCGGTGGTGCTGTACGTCTTCGTGCTGCGCCTCGCCCTGAACCTCGGCGAACTGCCGGCGATCACGAGCACGGCGGACCATCGAAACCACAATCGCAAGGACGATCAAGGCAACGACGACTATGGCGATGACTGCGACGGTGGACATCGCTCCTCCTTTAGATAGAGAGACTCATCCAATGCCCGGTGTACAGGGGTTGAAACCAATTTGCGCGCTTTTAGCCGGCGAGTCCAGAGACCAAGTTCTCGGCCGCCGGTCATCACCATAGGCTGAGCGGCCGATGACCGCTCAAACGCAGAACCGGGCCGACGAGCTGCTGGAGAAGCTTGAGTTCACGAGCTGGCGGCCGGGACAGCGGGAGGCTGTTGAAGCGGCGCTGGAAGGGCGCGACTCGTTGATCGTCATGCCGACCGGGGGCGGCAAGAGCCTCTGCTACCAGCTTCCGGGGCTGGCCTCGGAGGACCTGACGATCGTCGTCAGCCCGTTGATCGCGCTGATGAACGACCAGTGGCGACGGTTGACCGCGGCGGGCCACCCGGTGGCGATGATCTCCTCGGGGATGAGCGAAGAGGCAGCTCGCGCCGCCCTCGCCCAGGTCCGCAACGGCGAGGCGCGGATCGTCTACTGCTCGCCGGAGCGCTTCGGCTCGACCGTCTTCCTGCACGCGATCGAGCAGAGGCGGATCGACCTGCTCGCGGTCGACGAGGCGCACTGCGTGTCCGAGTGGGGGCACGACTTCCGCCCCGACTACCTGCGACTGCCCGAGATAGCCGAGCGACTCGGCCGGCCGACCGTGATGGCCTGCACGGCGACGGCGACCGAGGCGGTGGCGCGCGAGATCGCGGCGCGCTTCCAGATGCGCGAGCCGCTGCGGGTCCGCTCGGGGTTCGATCGGCCCAACCTCTCCTTCGACGTCGTGCGGCTGGAAGGCACCGGCTCCAAGGCGCGGCGTATGGCGCTGCTCGAAGCCGGCCTCGCCGATCCCGCCAACCGACCGGCGATCGTCTACTGCGGCACCCGCCGCGACACCGACGACGTCGCCGCGACGCTGCGCGAAGCGGGGCTGCGCGCCCACCGTTACCACGCCGGCATGGAGGCCGAGGACCGGGGCAGCACCCAGGCCCGCTTCATGGCAGGCGAGGTCGACGTCATCGTCGCCACCAACGCCTTCGGCATGGGGGTGGACAAGGCGGACGTGCGCTCGGTCTGGCACATGGCGATCCCGACCAGCCTCGAGGCCTACTACCAGGAGGCCGGGCGCGGCGGCCGCGACGGCCTGCCGGCAAAGGCCGTACTGCTGGCGATGAAGGCCGACCTCGGACGCCTCGTTCGCTTCAATCAGCAACGCGCCGGCGACCCCGAGCTGGCGATCGCCCACGAGCGCGGCTGGCGCGATTACCAGACGATCAAATCGTTCATCTACTCCGAGCGCTGCCGGCGGCGCAGCGTCCTCGACCACTTCGGCGACAGCGCCGCCGGGCAGCCGCTGGATCGCTGCTGCGACGTCTGCAACCCGCAGGGCTGGCTGCCCGATCCCGCGACGATCGCCGTTCGCCGCAAGCCCAGCGCTAAGAAGCCCGCGGCCCCACCCGTCGATCTCTCGGCCGCCGACGCGCCCCTGTTCGAGGAGCTGAAGGCGTGGCGCCTGCGCGCCGCCGACGGCAAGCCGGCTTTCACGATCGCCCACAACTCCACTCTCGAGACGATCGCCGCCACCCGTCCTGCAAGCGACGACGCCCTGCTGGAGATCCGCGGCGTCGGCCCCAGCTTCGTCTCCAAGTACGCCGCCGAAGTGCTGGAGATCGTCGCCGCCTCCTAACACTCCCAGGTCGCCGCTGCTGCAAAGATAAACGCCGTGGGGTTCCTACGGGGAATGGGACGGGGTCGCAAGATCGCTCTGCTCGTCGCTGCCTGCGTGGCGGCGCTGGCGCTCCTCGCCTGGCTGAACCGGCCCCGCGACGAGCCCGCCAAGGCAACGGTGGACGATGCGGTGCGGTCGTTCCGGGCAGAGAACGACTCCGGCGGGTCCGAAAGCGGGGCGAAGGAACCGGAGCTCGGCGTGTACCGCTACGCGACGCAGGGCTCGGAGACGGTGAAGAGCGTCCTCGACGCCACCCACGATTACGGCGGCGTCTCGACGATCGTCCTCAGCGCGGGCCGGTGCGGTCAGCGGGAGCGGTGGCAGGTGCTCGCTGGGCGCTGGAGCGAGGCGGAAGCGTGCCCGGCCGCGGGCGGTGGAGCCTCGGCGAGGGTGACCGAATTCCACGAATTCTTCGAAACCGGGCAGGAAGACGCATTCGATTGCCACAGCACCCCCGTGTCGGTGCAGCCGGGCTCGCGCTTCTCCAGCCACTGCGAGTCCGAAGACTCCTCGATATCGAGCTCTTCAAGGGTCCTCGGCGTCGAGCCGGTGTCGGTCGGCGGCGAGTCCTACGACGCAACTCACATCGAGACGCGGAGCGTGCTCGGCGGCGCCACCACGGGAACCTCGAAACGAGAGGAATGGCGTCGCCGTTCCGACGGCCTGCTGCTGAAACGCACGGCCGAGAGCGAAGCCGACACGAGCGACGCGGGCGGCTCCCACTACAGCGAGAGCTACACGATCCGGCTGCTCTCGGTGACGCCCAAGCGCTGACTGATCCCACCGCCTCTCGGGGGGCTAGGCAGGGATGGCGGGTGCGCCTCTGCGGGAATTGACACCCAAGAGCGGAGCTCTTGGGTGAATCTGGTGCGCGGCTTCGCCGCGCGGGTACCAGATTGCATAGGCCGCTTCGCGACATTCCCGCAGAGGCGCACCCGCCATCCCCACGAAGCACACCGAGCTTCGAAGAGCTCTGCCTCTGAGGCGTCGTCTCGGCTTGAAGCTTCCTCGAGCTTGAGAACCCGGGGGACCGCGTTTGCAGCTTGGTCGTTTCCGTGGGCGTGTCGAGACAGAGAAGCCTGGCCGGTCTGCGGTCGAATGTCGCGAAGCGGCCTATGCAATCTGATGATTGCGCGGCCAAGGGCCGCGCTCATCGTTCACCCCAAGAGCAAAGCTCTTGGGGTGTCAATTCGACCGCAGACCGGCCAGGCTTCTCTGTCTGGCTACGGGTCGTGGAATCGACATTTAGCGGCCCGGCCTATACGTCGTCGCGGCCAAAGTTGGCCAGCGCCACCTGTTCGGCCAGCTTGAGCAGGCCCAGGGTCGAGTGCGGCGAGGAGGCGGTGCTTCGCATCCGCACGTGCGAGCCGTGTGGCCCCCTGATCTCGACGATGGTGCAGATGTCGCCGATCTCGCTGTCGTCCCCGTAGTCGGCTTCGATCGCTTCCATCTGCGATGCGACGTGCTGTCCCACTTTGCTCTGATCAAGCGCCACCGAATCACCCTTCCGCCGTAGTCATTTCGGCCCCCAGTGTGCCACGCACTGGCGACTTTCCGGTCATGTGCGAAGGGAAAAGCGCCAGGGGAATTGCATAGCCTAGAGCCGTCGCCTGCCGCTGAGCGTCGCTTGCGACCATGTCCAGCTCACTGTGAGCCGCTTCCGCAACAAGGCGACCCTGGCCGCGCTCGGCACCGTGGCCGCGCTCTGCCTGCTCGCCGCCTCGCCGGCCGCCGCTGGCTCACTGGTGCCGCGCGGCGACAATGTCTTCTTCGGGATCAGCGACACCGGCGACAGTGCCGACTTCGGCCAGTTCTTCGAGCGCCCTGCACAAGCACCCGGCGCTGATCGAGAGCTTCCGCACCTGGGGCTCCGACTTCCCCGAGTCGATCGAACGCTGGCAGGCGGCGCGGGCACGGCCGGTGTTGCACATCACCACCGCCGACAACAGCGACGGGCACGAGCTGATCAGCCCCCGCGGGATCGCCACCGGGGGCGGCGACGAATACCTGATCCGCCTCAACAAGCTGTTCTGGGCGAAGAACATGCGCGCCTACATCCGGCCGCTGGGCGAGCCCAACCGCTGCCTCAACGTCTATGCCTCCTACGACTGCTCCGGCAAGCCGCGCGATGCCGCCCACAGCCCTCGCTGGTACAAACTCGCCTTCCGCCGCATCTACGTGATCGTCCACGGCGGCGGCAAGCGGGAGGAGATCGACGCTCGCCTGCACGAAGCCGGCCTGCCGCCGCTGCAAAGCGAAGCGAGCGGCCTGCCCAAGGCGCCGGTCGAAGTGATCTGGAGCCCGCTGCCGGGCGGTTCGCCGACGGTCCCCCACAACCGCCCCCGCCACTACTACCCGGGATCCCGCTGGGTCGACTGGGCCGGCACCGATTTCTACTCCGACAACCAGGACTGGAAATCCCTGAACGGCCTCTACGAACGCTTCTCCGGCAAGCCCTTCGCGATCACCGAGTGGAGCGTCGACAGCGGCGACGATTCGGCCTACGTGCGCAAGCTGATGACCTGGGTGGAAAGCCATCCGCGCGCCAAGATGCTGATCTACTACCAGGACTTCGGCTCGACCAGCTCCTACCGGATCCAGAGCTCGCCGGCCAGCCTCGGGGTCCTGCGCAACAAGATCCACAACGGCCGCTTCCCCTCCTACGCCCCGTTCCCGCCCAAGGCGCCGCCGCCCCCGCCGGGCGGTCTCTCCCCTCGGGGCTAGATGACTCTGCCTACCTACGGGTCGTGGAATCGACCGTCTATCGGGCGACGATCCGGTTCGCCAGCCCCAGCCTGTGCTTGAAAGGCTGCAGGGCGGTGATGCTCGAGTAGCCGACCAGGTAGATGCGGCGGCCGTCGGAGACCACCGCCGTGTAGGTGCCGCGCGGGTAGTGGAAGACTGGGTGGCCGCCCTTCATCGAGTAGCCGGTGGTCGAGGTGCCGTCGAACTCGGCGGCGTAGACGATGTCGCCGACCGCGGTCAGCGAGCCGATCACCGAGCCGCCCGCCGAGCGGATCCAGCGCGGTTCGCCGCTCTTCGCGTTGAGCGCGTAGACGTTGCCGTCGAAGGAACCGATGTAGACGGTGGGGCCGGTGTGGCGGGTGCTGGCGACGGCCGGCCCCGAGTAGACGTAGCCGCCGGTCGAGTAGGTCCAGGCGATCGTCCCGTCGCGGCGGTCGAAGCTGTAGACCCGGGTGTCGTTGTTGCCGGCGTAGACGCGGCCGAAGGCGACCGCCGGGGTCGAGTAGAAGGCGCCCGAGGTGCCGAAGCCCTGGCCGAGCGAGTCGCTCTGCCAGACCAACTTGCCGTTCTTGGCCTCGACCGCATTCATGTAGCCGCCGTAATCGCCGACGTAGAGGACGCCGCCGTAGTAGGCGGGCGCGGCCTTGATCGGCCCGCCCAGCCCGGTCGCCCAGCGCACGTGGCCGTTGCGGGTGCTGAGCGAGTAGAGGTTGCCGTCTTCGTCGCCGAAGTAGAGGCTGTCTCCGACGACGACCGGTGACGACTCGGCTCTCCCTGGCAGCGAGTGTTTCCAGAGGATGCGACCGGTCCGCGCATCGAGCTTGACGACGTGGCCGGGGACTAAGTTGACGATGTAGAGGCGGTGCTTGTAGTAGGTGGGCGAGGAGGCGTTGAGGCGGCCGATGCGCCGCTCCCAGAGCTGCTTGCCGGTGTCGGCGTCGAGCGCTATCGCGAAGCCGCTGTTGTTGACGAAGTAGAGCTTGCCGCCGGCGATCGTCGGAGGGAACTCGAGCAGCGGCCCGTCCTTGTAGCGCCAGACTTTGCGGAAGGGCGGCCGCACCCCCTTCGCCGGCAGGTAACGGGTGCGGGCGCGGTCGTAGCCGTAGAGCGGCCAGCTGACCGTCTTTCGCTTCTGCACCTTCGGCTTCTGCGGCTTGAAGGCGACCGCTTCGTTGTGGATGTCAGCGGGGCGCTTGAGCTTGTCGTAGGCGATCCCGGCAATTCCCCCGATCACGACCACGACGGCGGCGATCAGCGCCACCGTCGCCCAGCGGTGCTCGCGCCAGAGCCGCTTGGCACCGATCCACATGGCAGCCAGCCGGCCCTTCACCACCACAGCTCCTTCGCGTCGATCGGCTGGCCCATCCGGGCCGGTCAGGCCCCCGCGGCGGCGAGGCGCTCGGCCTCAGCGGAGACCCCGTTCAGCAGCTGCGTGATCGCCTGCTTGATCGTGGCGACGACGAGGGCTCCGGCCAAGGGGATGGTGGGCGTCGTCCGTATCGCATAGGTGACCCTGGTCCCGTCCCCGGCCGGCTCCAGCAGGACGGTCCCGACGTGGTCGCGAACCGGCAACCCGGAGAGCACGGTGTAGGAGAAGCGATCCGGCCGCTCGTAGGCGATCGTTTCCTCGCGCATCGGTGGCCCCACCGCGGTGAGCTTCCGGATCGAGCCCACGCCGTTGGGCGCCGGCTCCCCCTCCCGCTCCAGCACGGACTTGCGCAGCGGAGTCAGCTCGGAATAGCGCCGGTGGTCCGTGAGCACATCGAAGACCACCTCGGGCGGCGCATCTACCTCGCGCACAAGAGTGAAGCTAGCCACGGCGCGGAGCCTACCTACCCAAGCTTCCAACGCCGCGGATCGCTTCCCTCGACCGCCTCGACCTCGCCCAAAATCGTCAGGTGGTCGAGGCAGGAGAGGACGATCTGCAGTGCCCAAGCGCTTCCTGGCGAGTTGACGTTCTCGGGCCCGAGCAGCTCGGCGACGATCTCGAAAGCGGTCCTCTCCCCCTCCGCGAGGGCTTCGCGGGTCTTGCCCATCAGCTCGCCGACCTGGCGGCGGGACTCGACGATCTTCGTCTCAGGATCGCGAAAGGTGCGGCCGTGGCCGGGCAGGACCAGGTCGACCTCGAGCGGCTCGATCCGCTCGAGACTGCCGAGGAATTCGCCGATCGGGTCGGGGCTGTGGCCGTGGTCGAAGAAGAGCACCGTGCGCCCCAGCAGGTGATCGCCGGAGATCATCAGCTTGCGCTCGGGCTGATGGAGAACCACGTGGGACGGTGCATGGCCGGGCGTCTCGTGTACCTGCCAGACGCCGAGATCGGTCTCGACCTCGACCCCCGGGACGAGATCCCGGTCGGGCACGGCGATGCCGTCGATGCCGTTGTCGTCGTCGTCTTTGTGCCGCTGCCGGTAGCGCTCCAGTAGGTCCGGTGGGAAACCGCTCAGCCGGGCGGTCTCGATCCGGCGATCCAGCGCCGCGACCGGATCCTCGGCCATCAGCCTGATGTGCTCCCAGGCAGGATGCATCCAGAGCTCGCAGCCGGCGCCTTCGACGATCGGCGCGGCGAGGCCGTAGTGATCGGTGTGGGAGTGGGTGCAGACGAGCAGGCGGACGTCCTCGAGGCCGAAGCCCGCCTGGGCGAGGGCGAGATCGAAGCGGCGCAGGCCGCCCTTGCCGCCGATCCCGGTGTCGAAGAGGACGATGCCGCCGTCGGCGGCAACCGCCCAGACGTTGCCGTGCGGCACTCCGGGCCAGGGCAGTGGCAGTCGCAGCCTCCAGATGCCAGGCAGGACTTTCTCGGCGCGCGGCTGCTCGGGCCGCTTGCGATCGTCCGCCATGGCGCCAATCCTCTCAGGCCCGGTCGCTTTCCCGCGTGAGAAGCGTCAAGCTGGGATAGGTTGCAGCGGCAGATGGCAGAGACCAGCCCCAAACGCGCCGGCGTCGTGCTCGCGGCGCTGATCCTGGTCGCCGCCGTAGCCAACCTCAACCTCGCGGTAGCGAACGTCGCCCTGCCGGACATCGGCAAGGCGTTCGGCTCTGGGCAGACGACGCTCAACCTGATCGCGGTCGGCTACTCGCTCGGGCTGGCGACCTCGGTCCTCTACCTCGGCGCGCTCGGCGACCGCTACGGGCGCAAGATGATGCTGCTGCTCGGCATGGGGCTCTCGATCCCCGCCTCACTGCTGGCCGGCTTCGCGCCCTCCGACGGCGTCCTCTTCGTCGCCCGTGTGCTCGGCGGCGTCGCCGCCGGGATGGCCTTCCCGACCACGCTGGCGCTGATCACCGCCCTGTGGTCCGGCAACTCGCGGACCCGCTCGATCGCCCTCTGGTCGGCGATCGGCGGCGCGATCGCCTCACTCGGGCCGCTGCTCTCCGGAGCGCTGCTCGAGCACTTCGACTGGGGCTCGGTCTTCCTGGTCACCCTGCCGCTGGCCACTCTCGCCCTGTACATGGCGTGGCGCTACGTCCCGGCCCACGTCAACGAGACGACCGAGCCGGTCGACAACCTCGGCGGCGTCCTCTCGATCCTCCTGATCGCGGCGCTCGTGCTGGGCATCAACCTCGCCCCGGTTCCCGGCAAGGGCACGCTGGCAATTGGGCTGGGCGCGATCGCGATCGCGGCGGCGGCGGCCTTCGTCATCCGCCAGCGGCGGGCGCGCTCGCCGCTCTACGACCTCGAGGTCGCCTCGCGGCGCATCTTCTGGGTCGCCGCCTGCGCCGGGATCATCGTCTTCGGCTCGCTGATGGGGGCGATGTTCATCGGCCAGCAGTTCCTCCAGAACGTGCTCGACTACTCGACCGTCGACTCGGGCCTGGCGATCCTGCCGGCGGCGGCGCTGATGGTCGTGGTCGCCCCCCGCTCCGCCAAGCTGGTGGAGGTACGCGGCGCCCGCTTTACGCTGCTGATCGGCTACGTCTTCTGCCTGCTCGGCTTCCTCACGATGCTGCTGCTCTGGAAGCAGGGCATCTCCTACTGGAAGGTCGGCCTCGGCTACGCCCTGATCGGGATCGGGGTCGGCTTCGCCGGCACCCCCGCCTCGCACTCGCTGACCGGCTCGGTGCCGGTCAAGCGCGCAGGAATGGCCTCCGGCACGGCTGACCTGCAGCGCGACCTCGGCGGAGCGATCATGCAATCGATCTTCGGCGCCCTGCTGACTGCCGGCTACGCCGCCGCCGCCAGCGCCGCGATCGCCTCCTCGCCCGAAGCGAGCAAGGTCAGCGAAAACGTCGAAGGCGAGCTGACCAAGTCCTTCTCCAGCGCAGCTGACACCGCATCCCAATACCCGGAATACAGCCAGCAGATCGTCGCCGCCGCCAAGGCCTCGTTCCTGCAGGGCGACCAGATGGCCTACACCGCCGGCATCGTCGCCGTGCTGCTCGGCGCGGCGCTGGTCTTCTTCCTCTTCCCCAAGAAGGACGAGGAGGAGGCACTGCTGAAGCGCTACGCGGCGGAAGACACCTCCTCCGCCTAGAGATTGACCCCTCTCTCGGCGGCCTAAGTGGGGATGGCGGGTGCGCCTCTGCAGGAATTGACACCCCAGCGCTGCGCGCTGGGGTGAATCTGGTGCGCGGCTTCGCCGCGCAGGTACCAGATTGCATAGGCCGCTTCGCGACATTCCCGCAGAGGCGCACCCGCCATCCCTACGAAGCACACCGAGCTTCGTAGGGCTCTGCCCCCGAGGCGTCGCCTCGGCTTGAAGCTTCCTCGACCTTGAGAACCGCACTTGCAGCCCCTGGCTATTTCGGGGACGTGTCGAGACAGAGAAGCCTGGCCGGTCTGCGGGCGAATGTCGCGAAGCGGCCTATGCAATCTGGTGATTGCGCGGCCGTAGGCCGCGCCCATCGTTCACCCCAAGAGAAAGGCTCTTGGGGTGTCAATTCGACCGCAGACCGGCCAGGCTTCTCTGTCTGGCTACGGGGTCGTGGATCGACCGTCTAGGAGGGGCCGGCAGCGCTTGCCAAGATAGGCGCGATGGCATCCGCGGCGGAATCGCGATCGTCCCGGTTCGGCGCGCAGCTGCGCGACGGCGAGCGGGTGACCCCGCTGGAGCTCTTCTTCGATCTCGTCTTCGTCCTCGCGATCACCCAGTGCACGGCGCTGATGTCCCACCACCCGACCTGGTCGGGGCTGGTCCAGGGCCTGCTCGTGCTGGGGATGCTGTGGTGGGCCTGGACCGGCTACTCATGGCTGACTAGCGTCCTCGACCCCGAGGAGGGGGCGGTGCGGCTGGTGATGTTCGGCGCGATGGCGGCACTGCTGCTCGTCTCGCTCTGCGTGCCCGACGCGTTCGGCGACCTGGCCCTCGCCTTCGCCCTGATCTACGGCGTGGTGCGGACTGCCCACATCGCCCTTTTCATGCTCGCCAGCCCCGAGGACGACGGCCTGCGCCACTCGGTTCTCGGCCTCGCCGTCAGCAGCGCGGTCGCCGTCGCGCTGCTGGTCGCCGCCTCGCTCTTCGACGGCCTCGCCCAGGGCGCATTGTGGGCGCTCGCCTTACTCCTCGACATGGGTGGCCCCTACTTCTTCGGCTCCGAAGGCTGGAAGCTGATGCCCGAGCACTTCGCCGAGCGCCACGGGTTGATCGTGATCATCGCCCTCGGCGAGTCGATCGTCGCGATCGGCGTCGGCGCCTCGCACAGCCTCAGCCTCGGGATCGGAACCGCCGCGGTGCTCGGCGTCGCGCTGACCGCAGCGATGTGGTGGACCTACTTCGACATCGTCGCGATCGTCGCCGGCCGCCGCCTGATCGAGGCCGAGCCGGGCAAGGCGCAGAACGAGATGGCTCGCGACTCCTACTCCTACCTGCACCTGGTGATGGTGGCCGGGATCGTCCTCGCCGCGCTCGGCTTGAAGACGACCATCGGGCACTTCAGCGGGCACCTCGACACCGTGCCCGCCTTCGCCCTGCTCGGGGGCGTGGCGATCTACCTGCTCGGCCACGTCGCCTTCCGCTACCGCCACATCCACACGATCAACCGCCAACGGCTGCTGCTCGCAATCGTCCTGCTGATCCTCGTGCCGGTGGCAACCGAGGTCCCGGCCCTCGTCGCGCTGGCGACGGCCAACGTCCTGATCTGGGCGATGATCGCCTACGAGACCCGCAGCTACGGAGAGGGTCGCCACCAGGTCCGGCGGCCCGAGACGGCCGAGGCCTGAACCAGGAGTCGATTCGCACGATACGAGCGACTTCTTGGCCAGCTGGCCAGTCGCCGCCTAGAATCCCCGGCATGAGCGAGCGGGAGGTCAGGGTCGCGGTGGTCGGCGCCGGGATGTCGGGGATCGGCGCGGCGGTCCACATGCGGCGCGCCGGGATCGAGGACTTTGTCGTGCTCGAGCGCGGCGCGGAGCCGGGCGGAACCTGGCGCGACAACACCTACCCCGGCTGTGCCTGCGACGTTCCCTCGGCGCTCTACTCGTACTCCTTCGCGCCGAAACCGGACTGGAGCCGAGCCTTCGCGCCGCAGGCCGAGATCCGCCGCTACCTGCTCGACGTGGCCACGGGGCACGGCGTCGCCGACCGGATCCGCTGCGGCGCCGACGTGCTCGCCGCCGAGTGGGACGAGGGGCGCCAGCGCTGGCTGATCCGGACGAGCGCCGGCGAATACGCGGCACGGGTGCTGGTCTCGGCGACGGGGCCCTGGAGCGAGCCCATCATCCCCGAGCTGCCCGGGCTCGACAGCTTCGACGGCAAGGTCTTCCACTCCTCGCGTTGGGACCACGAGCACCCGCTCGAGGGCGCTCGGGTCGCGGCGATCGGCAGCGGTGCCTCGGCGGTCCAGTTCGTGCCGGCGATCCAACCGCGGGTCGAGCGGCTCACTGTCTTCCAGCGAACCGCCCACTGGGTCCTGCCCAAGCCCGACCGCCCGCTCGGGCCCCGCGCCCGGGCGATCTTCCGGCGCTACCCCGCCACCCAGCGCGCCATGCGCGGAGGGATCTACGGCACCAGCGAGATCCTCGGGATCGCCAACCGCAGGCCACGGCTGCTGGCGCCGTTGCAGGCGGCCGGCCGCCGTCACCTGCGCCGCGCCGTCCCCGACCCGGAGCTGCGCCGCATCCTCACCCCCGACTACACGATCGGCTGCAAGCGGCTGCTCTTCTCCAACGAGTGGTACGGCGCGCTGAGCCAACCGAACGTCGACGTCGTCCCCCACGCGGTGGAGGAGATCCGGCCGCACGGCGTGGTCGGCGCCGACGGGGTCGAGCGCGCCGCCGACACGATCGTGCTCGGCACCGGCTTCACGATCACCGACCTGCCGATCGCCGCGCGCGTCCGCGGCCGCGAGGGGCGCAGCCTCGAGCAGACCTGGCAGGGAAGCCCGACCGGCTACCTCGGCAGCACCGTCCACGGCTTCCCCAACTTCTTCGTCCTGCTCGGCCCCAACATCGGCAACGGCCACTCCTCGGCGATCCTGCTCGCCGAGACCCAGATCGGCTACATGGTCGAGGCGCTGCGGGCGATGTCCAGCCGCGCCCTGGCCAGCGTCGAGGTCCGCGCCGAGACCCAGCAGCGCTTCAACGCCGAGGTCCAGTCCCGCCTCGCCGGCACGGTCTGGAACGCGGGGGGCTGCATGAGCTACTACCTCGACGCGAACGGCCGCAACAGCACGATGTTCCCCGGCTCGACCCTCGAGCTGCGGCGCCGCCTCGGCCGTTTCGACCTCGGCGACTACACCGCCCGCGCCGAGGCAGCGACGCCCATAGCCGCCTGAGCACCGCGACCAAGGCTTCGCAAAACTCCTCAGGCGCGCCGGCGGCGCGGCCCGGCGGGGTGCTCGAACTCCTGCATCACACCGGCGATCGCGAAGCAGAGGGCGCCGGTCAAGGTGCCCCAGTTGGCCAGGCCGACCGCCAGCTCGTCGCCCGTGGAGGGGCGGACGAAGGAGGCGACCGCCGAGACCATGAAGAGGACCGAGCCGAGCTGGTTGACGGCGACGATCCACCAGCCGAGGTCGCGGCGGCGCCAGAAGCGCCCCCAGCCGCCGGCGATCCCGACCATCGCCAGGTGGCCGGAGATGAGGAAGAGGAGGCAGCCGACGATGTCCGGCGACCAGACGAGCCGGTCCTCGGTGACGGCGCCGAGACCCTCGATGAGCGAGTCGATGAGGTTGATCGCGAAGACCAGCGTGCCGGTGAAGAGGATCGCGGCGCTGAGCCAGGCCAGCCGGCTCGGCTCGCGCGAGACCCAGCGCCAGCGGTCCGGCGCCGGCCCACCGGGCTGCTCGGGCTCGTTGGCCACCTGGACCACCGAGGCGTAGCCGCCGGTGCTGAAGAAGACGCCGCCGACCAGATAGACCGACAGGTACAGGGTCGGCGGGGCACCCATCTGTGCCAGCGCCGCGCCGATCGCAAACAGCGAGCCGCCGACAACGAAAGCGGTCGCGGCGACCGCATTGATAAGTCGCAGGTCTATGGGGCCACGAAACTAGCGGGATCGGGGCCGATCCGCTGGCCGACGTCGAGGGCGGCGATCTCGGTCATGTCGTCGTCGCTCAGCTCGAAGTCGAAGAGCTCGAAGTTCTCCCGCATCCGCGCCGGAGTCACGGACTTGGGGATGACGATGTTGCCGAGCTGGAGGTGCCAGCGCAGGATCGCCTGCGCCGGGGTCCTCTCGTGACGGGCGGCAACCGCGGCGATCGTCTCGTTGACGAGCAGCTCCCCCTGGGCAAGCGGGCTCCAGGCCTCGGTCGCGACGCGGTGCTCGCGGTGCCAGGCTCGCAGCTCTGCCTGGGGGAAGTGGGGATGGAGCTCGATCTGGTTGACGGTCGGCTGGATCTCCGCTTCCCGCTCCAGCATCTCCAAGTCCTCGACGCGGAAGTTGGAAACGCCGATCGTGCGCGAGCGGCCCTCCCCGTGGATCCGTTCGAAGGCGCGCCAGGTGTCGAGGGCGCGACCCTCGGTCGGGACCGGCCAGTGGATCAGGTAGAGATCGACGTACTCGAACCCCAGCCGGGCGAGGCTCTTCTCGAAGGCGCCCAGGGTCGACTCGTAGCCCTGCTGGGAGTTCCAGAGCTTGGTGGTGACGAAGAGCTCGTCGCGGGGTATCCCGGAGGCGGCGATCGCGGCCCCCACCCCACGCTCGTTGCGGTAGGCGCCGGCGGTGTCGAAGTGGCGATAGCCCACCTGCAGCGCCTCCTCGACCACCTGCTGGGTGTCGTCGGGGGGCACCTGGAAGACGCCGAAGCCGAGCTGGGGGATCTCGACCCCATCGTGCAAGGTCACCGCGGGAATAGAGGTCGCCTGGGCCATCTCCTGCTCCGTTCCTGTAGCTGGACTGGAAAACCGCAAAGGGCGGCTACCCGGGAGGGGGAACGATTATTCCTGGAGGCGGTGCTAGCTGGTCGCGAGGCCGATTGCGAGCAGCGGGAAGCCGGCCATGAGGCCGATGTAGGCGCCGATCGCGAGGCCGGTCAGCGTCTGCGTGGTGCTCGATTTGGCGCCGGCGACGAGGCCGACGAGCACGCAGAAAGCGGAGATTCCAAAGCCGATCCAGAAGACGTCGGGCATGAGCGCGGGCGAGGTTATCGGACGGGGATGGCAAACGCCACGACATGGACAGGGGCGACGGCGGCAGGCAAGGCGAACCTGGAGTCGACGCTGGGGGCCCAGGGGCTGCCCAAGTCCCAGGCCAACCAGATCGCCGACTCGGTGAGCCAGGCCGGCAGTGGCAGCGAAAGCGCCCTCGCCGAACACGGCGGCGCCCCTGACCTCGACGCCGAGGAAAGCACGGCGAGCCTCTAACCCCGCTGGTACGTTGGCAGCGATGGGTCGCTGCCTGGCACTCGCGTCCGCGACGGTCGCCTTGCTCTGCTTGGCCTCCCCCGTCGGCGCCAATGCGGCAGGCGGGGGCGGCGAGTCCGCAGTGCAGCAGCTGATCGAGGACTACACGCCGCGGCTGATGCTGCGCGAAGGCGACGAAATCTGCGACACCAGCGGCGAGCAGTACGAGCCGACGACGGTCAACACGGTTCTCGGCAATCCCAAGGTGACGCTGACCGAAGCCGACCAGAGCGGCGACGAAACGCTCGTCAAACGCGCCCCGACGGCCGCCGACATCGCCGGGCTCGGCGAACGGTTCCACCTCAACCTGCCGGCCGACCCGCTCGGGGACACCTGCGACTACGCCAAAGACTTCGCCAAGCTGAAACGGGAAGGCCAGGCGCCCGCGGTCACCTACGCCCACGTCGCGCGGCAGAAAGGACGCCCGGGGCTCGCCATCCAGTACTGGTTCTTCTGGTACTTCAACCAGTTCAACGATCTGCACGAGGGCGACTGGGAGGGGATGCAGGTCGTCTTTGAAGCCTCCGGTCCCGCTCAGGCGCTGCGCGAAGGTCCCAGCGAAGTCGGTCTCTTCCAGCACGGCGGCGGCGAGAAGGCCGACTGGGGCGACGGCAAGGTCGAGAAGGAAGGCACGCACCCTGTCGTCTACCCGGCGGCAGGCTCGCACGCGACCTTCTACGAACCGGCGGTCTACATCCAGAACGGCCGCAAGGGCTCCGGTGTCGGCTGCGACGACACCAGCTCCCCGCTGCGCCGGCTCGTCGTCCACTCGATCCAGGTGCCGACCCACCCCGGTCCGCGCGGTCGCTTTGCCTGGCTCACCTACGAAGGCCGCTGGGGCCAGTGGGAGAAGAGCTTCAACAACGGGCCGACCGGCGCGCAGACCAAGACCCGCTGGCTCGAGCCGATGACCTGGATGGAAGAAATCCGCTCGACCAGCCCACACCTGCCGGGCGGCGCCGTGCTCGGGCCGACGGTGACGAAGTCCTTCTGCGGCGCCGTCGCCTCCGTCACCTCCTTCCTCAACCACACTCAGGACTCGCCCTGGGTGTTGATGCTGGTGCCGATCGTGGTGCTGCTGCTGATCGGGCTGATCGCCTGGCGCACGCGCTGGTGGCCGCTCCACCTCGGCGACCTGCGTCGCAGCCGCGCCTTCGGCCAGCTGCTGCTTGCCTCGGCCGGCCTCTACCGGCGCCACTGGCGTGTCTTCGCCCCGATCGGTCTGGCCGCGATCCCGATCATCGGCGGCTTCGACCTGTTGACCCGGTTGCTCACCGGCGACACCGGCCGGCGGCTCGACGACAGGGTCGGGCACTCCGGCCTGCACAGCGCCCTCGGCGACATCATCAGCGGTGTCGGCGGCCCGATCGCCTCGGCGATCATCGCCGCCGTTGTGATCGCGGCCGTGCGGCAGATCAGCGAGACGGGCGAGGCGAGCTTCGTCGCGTCCTTCCGCGGCATGTGGAGCCGCTTCGGTCGCGTGGTCGGCGCGCAGCTGCTGGCGACGCTGGCACTGTTCGGGATGCTGATCACGGTCGTCGGCATTCCCTTCGCCGCCTGGAAGTACGTCGGCTGGCTCTTCCTCCAGCAGCAGATCCTCTTCGAGGACAAGACGGTGCGCAAGGCCTTCCGTGGCAGCTCTGAGCTGGTTCGCGGCCGCTGGTGGTACACGCTGCGCGTCGCCGCCGTCTTCTGGCTGATCGGCATCGTCACCGGCCCCGTGCTGGGCTTCGCGCTGGTCTTCGCCGACATCTCGCTGATCCTGATCAACGCGATCGGCGCCCTCGTCTTCGCCCTGCTCGTGCCGTATATAGCGATCGGCCGAACCCTGCTCTACTTCGACCTCCAGGCCGAGGCCGAAGAGGCGCCGGCGAAACGCTGGCGCGAACGGCTTTCCCGCCGTAAGCCGGGAGGCGAAGCGGCACCCGAGCCGGCGCGGTAGCTTTCGCAAGCGTGAAGCTTCTCGCCTTCAGCGATCTGCACCGGGACCTGGGCCGGGCCGCCGAGCTGGCCGAGATGTCGGCCGAGGCCGACGTTGTGATCGGGGCCGGCGACTTCGCCTCGATCCACGAGGGCTTGGAGGAGACGATCGACGCCCTGGCCGCGATCGAGACGCCGACCGTGCTCGTCCCCGGCAACAACGAGACCGAGGACGCCCTGCGCGAGGCGGCATCCGGCTGGAGCGCCGCGACCGTCCTGCACGGCACCGGTGCGACGATCGAGGGGGCGGAGTTCTACGGCCTCGGCGCCGGCATCCCCGCCACGCCCTGGGACTGGAGCTTCGACCTCGACGAGGAGGCCGCAGCCGAGCGGCTCGCCCCCTGCCCGCAGGGCGCGGTCCTCGTCCTCCACTCGCCGCCGCAGGGGCATTGCGACTCGAACGGCAGCGGCGACCACTTCGGCAGCGGGGCGCTGCTCCAGGCGATTGAAGAGAAGCGCCCCCGCCTGGCGGTCTGCGGCCACATCCACGAGTCCTGGGGCTGCCAGAGCGAGGTCGGCGGCACGCCGATCCGCAACCTAGGCCCAAAGGGCATCTGGCTCGATCTCTAGCTCGAGTTACATCGGCGCGCCTCAGTAGAGTCGCTCGATGCCTGCAGACGGTCTGCAACTGGACGATGTCCTGCTCGGCGACTGCCTCGACCTGCTGCGCAGCCTGCCCGATGAAAGCGTCGACTCGATCGTCTCATCGCCCCCGTACAACCTCGGCAAGGAGTACGAGGACCGGCGCGAGTTGACCGCGTACCTGGAGGAGCAGAAGCTGGTCCTCGCGGAGTGCGCCCGGGTGATGTCGGACAAGGGCTCCATCTTCTGGCAAGTCGGCGCCTACTCGAACCGGGGAGCGCTGATCCCGCTCGACGTTCGCTTCTTCCCCATCCTCGAGGATCTCGGCCTGATCCCGCGCAACCGGATCGCCTGGGTCAGGCAGCACGGCCTCCATGGGCGCCGCAAGTTCTCGGCCCGCCACGAGACCATCCTCTGGTTCACCAAGAGCGACAACTACGTCTTCGATCTCGACGCCATCCGCGTGCCCCAGAAGTATCAGAACAAGAAGGGCTGGAAGGGCGAGAGCAAGGGGAAGCTGACCTGCCATCCCGACGGCAAGAACCCGGGCGATATCTGGCTGTTCCGCAACGTCAAGCACAACCACGAGGAGCAGACGATCCATCCCTGCCAGTTCCCCGAGGATCTCGTGGCGAGGATCGTCCTGGCCACGACGGAAGCCGGCGACGTCGTCCTGGACCCCTACATGGGGGCCGGCACGGTGGCCGTCGTCGCGCGCGATCTGGATAGGCACTACATCGGCGCCGAGCTCGACCCCAAGTACCACCGCATCTGCCGGCAGCGACTCGACGGCGAGCCCGACGACCAGGGAGTGTTCCCGAACCTGAAGACCCTTCGCGACTACGCCGATCGCACCGGTAAGCCCACTTCACAGCTCCGCTTCGCGAAACAGGTCGGAGAGGCCCCCACCGAACGCTCGAACGCCCGGATCTACCCCGAGCAGCACCATCGCGAGCAGCTGGAGCAGCGCCTCGCCTACGAGGAGGAGTGCTTCGCAGCCGATCGTCGCGGCGAGCCGCGCCCCGACAGCCAGGACTTCCTGCCCTCGCGCAACGGCGACGATCCGATCCCCGCCGGCGTGGAGCCGGTGACCAGCCTCGACTAGATTCGCCTCAGGCGAGCGTCCGGCGAGCCGTACTGACTCGTCGCGCCCGTCCAGACGATCTCCATCCGGCAGGGTTCGTCGGAGATTGGCGTGCGGCTGGTCCGCCCGGAATAGGTGGCCCACCTAGCCTCGATCTCGTGAGCGTTCAAGGGGACGCCGAGTCCCACCAGCCGGATCGGCACATCGAAGACCTCCAGCTCGGTGACGAGCTCCAGCTGAGCGGCGGCCTGCTCGTAGTACAGGCTGCTGTTGGACGAAGGAAAGACGCCGCTCTTCGCCACGACGAGCAGGGCCTCGACGCGATCCACCCCGCGCAGGTCGGGCTGCTGCATGAAGACGGCCTCGGTGCGGATCACGTTGTTCCAGAGAAACGGGTAGTTGGAGAACTGCCACTCGGCGAGCACTCCCCCCTTGCCGGCGTCCCAGTCGTTGCCGAATGCA
Organism: uncultured Solirubrobacterales bacterium; assembly: GCA_963770315.1. Classification (GTDB taxonomy): domain Bacteria; phylum Actinomycetota; class Thermoleophilia; order Solirubrobacterales; family 70-9; genus VRUE01. Next base: position 107,751 of record CAVYPC010000002.1, on the reverse strand, counting down.
CGCAGCGTGGGCGGCACCGGCACCTTGGACCATCCCCGAGCCTTCGCCGCCTCGGTGAGGGCCCGGTTCGTGCCCTTCGGATCGAAGATCGGAGTGTTTTCTTTCTTTGCCTGACGCGATGGCTGAAACCGCGGGACCAGGTCATCGAGCACCCGTTCGATGTCCTCCCACTCGGCCGAGCCAGCCCCGCCGAAGTACTCGTCCGCATCGTTGAAATCTCTATGCACGAAATGCACGAATCGACTGTATATCGGGCCCCGGACTCGTGCGTCAGATCGACCGTTGCCGCAAACTCGAGCCGCAGCAAGGCCCGTTCTCCTAATCCCAGGACAGCCCGGACCCGGGATACGGTCCAGCGCGCCCGACAGGATTCGAACCTGTGACCTTCGGGTTTCGTAGCCCGAGCCCGTGGACCGGCTGGACTACGTGGAACCCGATTTCAAGCGGTTGCCCAGGAGCCGATCGACAGGGCTAACGAGTTGCCGCTTCGGGCATCAAGATCCGAGAGCTGCCATCGTCGGCAACGAGGACGACAGGCAGTCCTTCGTCGGCCGCGCGCTTGATCTCGTGGCCAGCCGACGCCGTGCCTGCGTCGATGAAGGCGGCCCGATCAGGATAGGGCGAGCGTCCCTCGATCGCGAGGTCAATCGCTTCATCCATGACTTTGGCGGCGGGTGAGCGTCCGTTGTCGTTGCTCATTGCCTTTTCCATCCTTCGATCATCTCGCCATAGCCGCACTCGATCTCCTCGATTGCGGCACGCATTCCTTCCCCAAGGGTACCGGCATGAAACGGTGCCCCGGCCTGCTTGCCGCTGCTGCGCGTGTATCGGTGCATCTCGTTGTGCCCATGGGCGCCGTCGTAGACGCGAACCGTCTCGGTGGAGCCGTCGAGCGCCAACAGCAAGACGATGGCGTAGTCAGTGATCTCGCGCCCATCGGTCGTGAACTCGACCCGGAGCATGGCTCCTAGCACTTGGTCGAGAATCCGTAGGTAGTAGGCGCTCACGACGCGGAACAGTAGCGCAGACAACAGACCTCAAGCGACGCAGCGGGAAGCTTACCCCAAGGCCCCTTTTGCACTATCAGAGTGAGCCCCCAGAGACTCGAATTTCCGCTTCAAAAGACGGTTCCCGCGAACGCGCCCGACAGGATTCAAACCTGTGACCTTCGGTTTCGTAGACCGGAGAACGCCCGTTTGGCAGAGCCGTTTGCGGCGATTGTGCGACCGATATGAGACTTGACAGGCGCGCTCGCTTCAGTCGAAGGTCGCAGGATCTGCGGGTAGAATCTGCTGCATGACCACTCGGGAGAAAGCCCACGCGCTCCTCGATGAGCTGTCTGACGCCGAGCTTGATGAGGTCGTCAAGCTGATCGAGGTCCGGCACGAGGAAAGCGACGAGCCTGAGATGGCCGAGCTGCCCGAGGCTTGGAAACGGCTTCCCTCAGGGGCACCCGCTCCAAACTGGGTCGCCGCCGTCGATGAGGCTCGGCGGGGTCGCTAGTGCTGGTCCTTGACGCCAACGTCGCTGCGGCGGCGTGCGGCGGCGAGGGAGACGGCTTCAACGCATTGGACGATGAGTTGGCCAGCGTGCCTCTGATGTGGTCGGAGGTTCGCGCGAGCCTGCATCTCAAGCTGTCGAAAGACGAGATCAGCCGCGAGGACGCCGAGATCATCCACGGGCGGCTGGAGACCTGCCCGGTCAAGCGCCTGGACCCGCCCGAGCTTGGATCCGAAGCCTGGCGACTCGCGGAGGAGTTTGGCTGGGGCCGGACCTACGACGCTGAGTACGTCGCCTTGGCGAAGATTCTCGACTGTCGCCTCGTGACTCTCGACGCTCGGCTACGCCGTGGCGCTGATCGGCTCGGCTTCGTCATCACGCCGGCCGAGCTATAAGAACGTCGCCGTTCAAGCAGCTTCCGGAATATCACCGGAGGGCTGAGCGGTTCTCATCGCAGTGAATTCGTCGAGGGAGACGACAACAGCTCGCATCTGACCGTGCTTGGTGAGCACAAACTGTTCTGCTTCCCCGGTTTCCAACCTCTCGATCAGCTGCCCGAGCTGGGCGTTGCATCGCGGACAGTCTTCAGCTCGTCGTTGGAACTCAACTCCTGCCATCGCGTCCTCCCTCGGTTGCCTGCCCATTGCGCTTTCGCCTACTTTTCGGTGTTGACGTAGCGCCCGCTGAGCAGGGCGATCTGCTCCTCGCGCAGGGTGATGAAGTCGGCGCTCAGCTCGACTTCACCGCGCTCTGGCCCACCGCTCGCTTTGATCGGCCTGCGCAGGACGAGCTCACGGTTCTCCTTTTCGGCCGAGGTGAAAGAAGCGACGACGCCGGCCAGTTTGCGTCCGTCGCGCAGCTCGACCATCGCCGAAACCGCTTTCCCCTTCGGCAGCGATGCCCGCATCGCCTGGGTCCAGCCGGTCGCGCCCGGCACGATCGCCGCGGTCGAGTTGCGCAGGAAAAACTTGCTCGCCCCGTAGGCAAGACCGTAAGCCAGCGCGTAGAAGACGACTGCGGCCGCGAAGCAGCGCCACGGCTCGGCCAGCAGGTAACCGCCTGCATCTTGGTGTAGCTTCGCAGTGTCGATCCAACCTTTCGAGTGGACGACGCCGAGCACTGCGCCAGCTGCAATTAGCGAGCAGGCACCGCCGATCACCACCATCTCGACCAACTCGCCGAGCTGGCTCTGCACCGGGCGGTTGTGGTGTAGCTCGGCCCGCCTCACGTAGAGGTAGCCGGGACCGAGCGCCGCCGCCAAGGCGACGAGGCCGAGGAAGGTGCCAGGGATCACTCGCCGCTATCGCCGGTTGAGCCACCACCGTCGGAGCCGTCGCCGCCACCCTCACCGGGGCTAGCGTCGGCGCTGGGCATGTTGCCGAGGTCGACTTCGTTGGTCGGCACCGGCACCTCCGGCATCACCACCATGCCTCTCTCCTCGATCGAGAGGTTGACGCTCTTGTCCCCGCGCTCGGGTGCCTGGCGCTCCTCGACCGGCTCCGGCGTCGGCACCGGTTTCTCCTGAGGCTCGCCTCCGCCCTCTGCCTTCTCGCTCATCCCTGCTCCTTTCCTCGAGTCGGCCCGCACAAAGGCTGACCTCTTACTGATCGATGGTCCCGCTCAGGGCTGGGCGAGCCTAGCAACGGCCCCCATGACTCCCTTGGGAATGCCCTCTTTACCACCGGCGGTCTCATGCTGGCTCTGGGAACGACCAGCCGAGCCGGGTCGCAGCCTTCTCCAGCAGCGCGCGTCCGCCGAACTCGCCACCCTGCAACTGGGAGCTCGGCGTGCGCGTTTCGAGGACCAAGGCGGCCGGACCGGGCTCGCCCAGAGTCCAGGTCCTGACCATGAACCACCCCCAGCGGTACTCCTTCTGGCCGAAGCTGACCAAGACGCGCCGCGGCAGATCGAGCGGGATCGAGTCAAGCGTGACTACCGCGTCCGAGGAGGCGGCGGCAAGATCCTCCGGCCTGGCGCAGATAAGCCGCGCGCCGTCGATCGCGGCGATCACAGGCAGCTCGCCGTTGTAGGCGATCGCCGTCTCTGCCTCCTCGCTGAGGGTCCAGCGGAGGACCTTTCGCAGCGTCGTGTGGGCATTGGTCGGCAGGGCGGCTTCCTCGGCGGCCTCATACCAGCGGGCGGCAGCGCGGGCTGCCACGTCGGCCACGATCTACTCGTCGTGGAGCAAGTCGTTGAGCGACTCCTTGCCTTCGTGGCGCAGCAAGGTGCCGAGCTTCATGTCGCTGCGTACCCCGAAGTCGCGGTCGTACTCCTTCTCGATCCTGCCGACTAGCGTGTCGTCGCGTTTACGCCGCAGCGGGCCGCGTTTGGTCCGTGAGCGGTCGCCCTTCATCCCAGGGGCATCATTGTCTTTGGAAGTCATGTAGTAGCTCCTCTTATTCGTTGTGAGCGTTTCTTTGGTGCGGTTGAGATTGCGAGAGAGACCTAGCCGGTGCGGAGACTGCCGAGGTAGTAGCCGTGGACGGTGTCGGCGTGGCCTTCGTCCTTGAGAAAGTCGGCTTCGTAGTCAGGATTACCCACGTAGACGTGCGTGCGCGATGCTTCATTCTCGAAGGTAATGTCCCAGGCGGTGTTTTGGCGGATGTGGTCGCGCCCGTCGTAGTACTCGAGGTGCTCCTTGGGAGCCTCGCCAATAACGATGATCTTCGGGTTCATCTGGTCGATCCAACTGGTGGGCATCCGGGCGCGTCCATGGTGGGCGGCGAAGACGATGTCGACCTCGGGGAGCTCGATCTTGTCCTCGATCGTCTCCATGAAGTCCGTCTCAAGGTCGCCCAGCCAAAGCATGCTTACGCCTCCGTTGAGGCTGTACTTGAGGATGATCGAAATGTTGTTGGGGCTCCCGCCCTCGGCGGCCGAGGAGAGAGCGTTGCGGAAGTCGGGATCGTCCAGCCTCGGCCAGAGGATGCTGAGGCCGGAGGAGCCACGACCGTCGCCTTCCTTGTTCATCCAGCGCCTGGTGCAGCCCTCGCCCAGGGAGAAGGCCTTTGTCGAGCTGCGTAGGTCGCAGTAGCGCTCGAAGTCGACGGTGTCTTCGGGCTTGGTCGCCTCGTTCTTGACGACGTAGAAGTTCAGGAGGCCAAGCTCATCATCGAGACGTGCCAGACCGCGGATGTGATCGTCGTCGGGGTGGGTCGAGATGAATCGGGTGATGCCCTTCTCGGCGGACTGGTCCCTAAGCTCCTCGAGGATGTCGTCGCGATCCTCGGCGATCCGACAGTCGATGATCGTGAAGTTGTCCGAGCCGTGCTGGATGTAGTACGTGTCGCCTTCCCCGGTGGCGAATGATTTGACCGTGCTCATTGGAGCTCGGTCTCGGCATAGCTCGTGAACAGCTCGAAGCCGTACTGCCGGTAGAACTTGAGGTAGCGATAGAAGAGTCCCGCGGTCGCGAGCGCCGCGAGAAATAGCCACCAGCCCGGTCCTGCGACCGATCCGGTTTCGGCGCTGCCGAGAACGATGCCGGCGAGAAGGCACACCGCAGCGAGCAAGGTGCCCATAGCCGTGTTTCGGCAGAAGCCGTAGAGGTTCAGGAACGTGTCCAGCCGCGCTTGCACGACCGGATCGGACTTCATCCGTGCGTGACAGTGAAGGAAAAGGTCATCTCCCTCGCGATCCCCGGCACGCGCCCTGACCTGCGCCTGCACGCCGGGAGGCAGGGCCCTGAAGTAGCCGGGAAAGAACCGCGCCTCGAACTCACTGGGAGTCCGATTTCCCAGGAGGACTTCGGTGGGCGTCCCGAACCGCTTGCGGACGATGCGTCGCTCGATCAGATCGCCGGCGACGTTGGCGACGATCTGGCCGAGAACGTAGACGACGATGACGAGCAGGAAGCCGACCGGGAGGGGCGGACTGGTCTGGAAGGACGCGTCGCCGAAGAAGGAGGCGATGAACGCGCCGAGGAGGACCGCGCCGCAGGCGAGGTAGCCGAAAAAGTCGTAGACGCTGAAGGGGAGCTGGTTCATCAGTCGCTCAGGGTCGGTCGTCGATCGTCTCATCGAGCGCAGGCAAGATGGTCAGCGGAGCCCCGTTGCGGATCGCGCCATCGCCGACCAAGAAGATGCTCGTCCCGGCCGTCGCGGCAGCTTCATAGCCGCGGCGCCCGAAGGCGTTCGTGATCCGTGGCGAGGGGTAGCGCGGGTCTCTTGCGGCTTCTTCGCTGATGCTGACGTAGGCGACGCCGCGCCGCTCTGCGCTGTGAGGTCCAGCAATCCGCTCGATCAGCTCCCGCGAGCCGTTGTGGCGGCTCCCGTGGTGGGGGATCTGGACGAGGTCCGGGTAACGGTCGCTGCGACCGTGGGCATCAAGGTAGTCGAGGGCCTCGTTCAAAGCTGGCACGCCCGCATCGCCGGTGAATAGGAAGCGATTGCTACCGAGTCGTAGGTCGACGATCGCGGAAGTGTTGTTGCGCGCCTCGGTTCCGCCGGCATCACTGAAATCGGTCTCCACGGGGAAGCGGGAGAGAGCACGCGAATAAAGCCGCTCTGCGGCCTCGCGCAAGGTGCTCTTATAGGCTTGGCGACGAGTTCCCTTCTTCTCTTCGGAGACCTCCTCGGCGACCAGCGCTTGATAGGAGGGCCGAGAGGGTCCAGCGACGAGCAGTGCTTCGCCGAAGGCGTTCAGGCCCTGAAAGGCGTCATATACGTCGGTACCCTGGCGCTTCGCAAGGGCGATCAGATCAGTGGTCGCCTGCGCCGCCTTGAGCTCGGCGCCGCCGTTAGCGGCTAGGTCGTGGACGGCCAACGCACTCACCTGGAGGCCTTCGAGAAGCACGCCCATCCCGCCGATGTGATCGCCGTCGGGATGAGTGAGGATGACTAGGTCGACCGTGTCGACCCCGTAGGTCTGTTCGACGTGGTCGATCAGCTTTTCGCCGCTCGGCTTGAAGCCGGCGTCAATTATCACGTGGGCCAGCTGGCCATCGCCATCCGGCCGGGTGAAGCGCATGGCGATTGCATCGCCGCTGCGGGCACCGTCGCCGACGGACAGAAAATCGATCTCGAACATCGCGCCTCCTCAGGCCACTGGATTGGAGAGCGACGCCGGACCCTGACTCCCTTTGTCGCACGGTGGTGCCTAACCACAATCTGTTGTTGGGAGAAAATCAAAGACGCCAGACGGAAAAGGACTCTGGCTGTACCTAGACTGGCTCGGCGACCAGCCGGTAGAGGCCGGAGCGACCGCCAAGACGCTCTACGCCGTCGGCGCGACCGACGCCGGTGAGGAAGGTGTTGAGCGGATCCTTGCCGCGGATCTCGAAGCCATGGGCCCGCAGCAGGGCAAACCACTCGCGGTAGTGAACTGCCCGGTCGACGCCGACCTCACGACGGAGGATGTCCACCGCGACCTCTTGCAGTCGCTTCCCGCGCAGTTGCCGGTCGAGTCGCTCGATCCGCAGCTGCGGGCGCTGGTCGGAGAGCTCCTCTACCTCGCGCAATAGGCGCTCCTCGTGAGCGAGCTGCTCTTCCATGTTGTCGAGCATCTGGCGATGTATCTCGGCGCGTTTGCGGAGATCGGCGATGCTGATTCCCAGCCGATGGCGCTCCTTCTCGAGGATGCGATCACTGGCGGCGGCCAGCTCGACTACTTCGCCGCTCTCGATGCTGCCCCGGCTTGCCATTCCGCCTGACTCTAGGTCGAGACTCGGATAGAGATTCCGGGCTGGAAACTTGGGCGTTGCGGCTTTCAGGGCACCAGATCGATCACCCGATGACCTGAACCCGGCGCGAGGCTTGGCGTAGTTTTGGTTTGGACGAGAGGGAGGGGCTCAGCGGGCCATGGAGCGGAATACGCTGGAGCAGGTCTCTCTGAAGGTCGTCGAGGCGATCAGCGCAGGGGATCCCTGGGACATTTAGGAGACGATCAGCTCGCTAAGACGCATGCTGTGGACAGTTCGTCAGCCGATCGTCCTTCTGATCGCGGCCGATGAACTGCCCACAGCATGCGTGTAGCGCGCAAGCATCGTCTCCACGCGATGGCCTGCGACCTCGGCCAGGTCAGCGTCATCGACGCCGGCGGCGCGCAGATGGGTCACATAGGAGTGGCGGCACTCATGAGGGCGGATGTCCAGGCCGGAAGCTTCCTTGGTCGGCTTCCAGACATCGCGGTAGAAATTCCGCTCGCGCCACATGCGGCCGGTTGACGTGGTGAAGAGCAGCTCGCAGTCCTCGTCATTTAGTCGGGATCTGGGCTTCGAGCATCCAGGCTAGGGTCGCCGGGACCGGGACGACGCGGCCGGCGTCCTGCTCGCCGTGGTCGGTCTTCGTTCCCTCAAGGACCACGCCCTCGTGGGCGGTGCGGCGGACCTTTAGAGTTTCGCCATCGAAGTCCTCACGACGCAGGGGCAGCACCTCTCCCAGCCTCATGCCGGTGTCAGTGAAGACGCGGACCATTGCCTCATAGCGGCCGGCCGCCTTGGCGAAGCGGTGCATCTCCTCAAAGCTGAAGACGCGAATTGGCCGACACTTTTTCGTGGCTCGTGGATCGCCGGCGCGGACGCGGACTCCCTTGAAGGGATTGAGGTCGGCCACTTCGTCGGTGATCGCGTCCTCGGCCATAGCCGAGAGCGAGCGGACGATGCCGACGACGCCCGTCGTAGCTCTGCCCTGAATCCTCAGCATGTGGTCGACCAGGGCGAGCGCGTGCCTTCTGCGCAGCTCGCGCATCGGCCAGTCCTTGAGCGCGATGCCCTCGACATCGACGTCGAGCACGCGGCTGACCCGATGTTCATTCGTAGCGTTGGTGCGTTCCGATCTTGGGTGCTGAGTCGTCCAGGTGGCGAAGTAACCGCCCACAGTGTCGGGGCGGTCTGAGATCCCGTAAGCCTCGTCTATTGCCCGCTGGGCTTCGTTCTTTCTGTCGAACGTGCCCTTACCGCCGTTCCACTGGGGCTTGGCCACCCGGCGCTTGCCGTCGCGGCCGGTGTAGCGGGCCACCCACACGATCTCGCCGGATGGGTTGCGGCGTTTGATCGGAGACTCGCGGCGCCTCACGCGGCTTCCTCTCTGCGGGCCTCCAGAAAGGCGTCTACATCGGCGGGGTCGATCCGCCGAGCGGCGCCGAGCTTGTAGCTGGGCAGCTCGCCGCGCCTGATCCAATTGCGGATCGTGCGGTCTGAGACCGCCAGATAGGCGGCGAGGGTCCGCTCGGTAAAGAGGGGCTCGGATTGGGCTGAGTTCTCCCTCATGCCCCCTCTGTCGCTGAAACCGGCGAATTGCATCGCCGAACTCGCCCAGACATTCGTTGAGAGCACCCCGAAAGACCGAAGGTCAGACTCCTCCGGGCGGCCATACTCGCGGCCCGAAAGCACGGCGCAGCCGTGCCACAATCGGCCGCGGCCGCCCAGAGGAAATCGGCGTCGAGCTATTTGCCAACTTTGGAGATCAACAAGATGCGGCCCAGGCGTCGAACCGGAGGGTTCCCAGTGTGTCGGGTGTTCGGGGTTGGTAGTTGGGAGGAGCTGGAGTAGCTGCCCGGTTGGAGCTACTGCGAGTCCTGGGTCGATTCTGGGAACACCTGAATCTGTTGCTCGTTGGAGCTTGGTTGGGCTCTTGGTCTCTTCCTTGATCTGCCTTTGGTCTTTGGATCGATGAGACCAATTTCGGCTGGTCAACCTCCCCCCAGCTCGTCGCGCTCCTGAGGAGCGCTGGTTGGGGCCGCGAGCGAGAACGCGCCAGCCCGAGTGCTGCCGGGGTTCCAGGTGATGCCATCGAGGAGAGAGCACTCGACCGGCACGTCCAAGGCCGCCGCGACCTTGACCAGAGTGTCGATCCGAGGCGTACGCGCGCCCGTCTCCAGCAGACCGATCTCCGTCCGGTGAAGCGAGGCGAGCCAGCCAACCTCTTCCTGGCTGAGGCCAGATCGCTTTCGAGCTTGGCGAAGGTTCGCGGCGAATTGCTGGGCGACCTCGATGGGCATCACTCCACCTCCAGCCGCGCGAAGTAGCGGGCGGCGCGAGTCGGCAGAACGAAGCCGCCTTGGCAATACAAGAGGCCGGCGCCGTCCAATTCGCGGACAGCCCGCTCGACCGCGTCGTTGGTGCTGAAGCCGCCAGGATGCGCGTTCAGTGCCCGCGACAACTCAAGGATTGTCAGTTGGGAAGGATGCTCTTCGAGCAGGAATGCCAGCACGACGCGCTCGGCCTTCGCGTCTTCGCCGGCGGGATAGCGCTCTGCACAATCCGTAGGGTTGGGATCAGCCATAGGGAGTACACGCTCCTTGTGGTCAGGCGGCCCGTCGTGTGCAAGCACTTCGGGTCGCCGCTTCTTGGAGCCGGTAGGTCGCTACCGTTCCCGCTGCGATCGGCCTGGGTTTCCTATGCCGGTCGCCACGGGGCCGGCGACTCCACTCGCGCGGCCCCACTTATGTTTGACGCTGGAAGCCTACCAAGGATTCCGAACATATTGTGAATCCACGCCAGACCCCAAACCCTCAGCCCGCCCTGGGCACCGCGATCCGCGAGCTTCGCCACAAGCGGGGTGCAAGTCTCAAGGCGCTGGCGCCGGAAGCAGGGATCACGCTGAACATGCTCTCGCTGATTGAGCGTGGTGAAGCCAACCCAACCTGGGAGACCGTCAAGGGGATTGCCGCCGCCCTCGATGTCTCGATGGGCGAGCTTGCGAAGCTCGCCGACAAGTTCGCCGCTGGCGAAAAATGAGACCAAAATGAGACCACGGCCTCGCGGAACGCCCCGGAATCGCCTGGAAGCGTGCGGAACGCCGATTCAGGCCGAAGCCCCGCAAACGGCTCTGCAATAGGCAAAATCCGGCCTCACCCGGAACGAGAAGGAACGCGCCCGACAGGATTCGAACCTGTGACCTTCGGTTTCGTAGCCCGAGCCCGCAGATCGGCTGGGCTACGTGGAGCCCGGTTTCAAGCGGTTTCCGGCGAATCGAGTCCCGCTGGGATCGGCTGGAGTCTGTGGGGCATGTTGCCCCAATTGTTGCCCCAGAGGTGGGCTCTCAGCCCGTCGCCAAGTACTGACGCAGCGCTTTGCGAATCACCGCGGAGGTTGCTTCGTGGTCGTGCCTTGCGCGACGGTCAAGGGCGTCGCGCAACTCCGGATCGAGGCGCACGGACTCCACCTTGGCCGGAGCTGAGCCGATCGTCGGTCTACCTCGCCGTCGCTTCAACGTCTCCTCAACGTCGTACCCGGCCTCGGCCTTCTTGGCGAGTCGGTCGATCAGGTCGTCGGTGATCGGCTTGCCGCTGGCGGTCTTGCCGTAGTTCTTCTTTGCCATCTTCAATCTCCCGGGAGCAGTCGCCGGTATTTTGGTCTCATCGTCATCGCGTGGATCACCAACTCCGAACCATCTTCGCCAACGAGCGTGACCACCTCGAGCAGTCCGGCGTTTCGCGCGGGCCCGAGATAGAGCCGCGTATCGTCGTCTTGGTCGTCGATGGCCATCGCATTGTCGATCACGTGCTCGATGTCCTCCTCGTCGACTCCGTGCTTTCGCGCCGACGAATGGATCTCCACGAGAGAATTGTATTACGAAATGTTGCTGGCGCAACCGACTGGGCCAAACCGCGACATCGTGCTACCCAGCGGCGAGGCTATGGAGCCTCGCTGAAAGGAAATCCCCAGCCACATTCCGGACCCGAGCGTCACCGACCCGCAGACTGTCGAGTAGAGCCAGGATTTCACCCAGGTCCGACCACTCCCCAACAGCCTCGGGCGCCGCGGGGTGCAGCGGCTCTACGGCCTGGCCCCTCACCTGCCCGTGGGCATACGGCCATACCGGTGGGGGCTCTTCGCCGGACGAACTGATCGCTTCGTTCATCGGCGCAGCCGCCCATGCCGCCGGAACCCCCCGCGTGAGAGCCCCCAGTCGGGCGGGTGCCAGGAAACGCAGAGCGTGTACGGCGAACTCCTCGAAGTGAGGGAGGTGCACTTTGCGGCGGGGCGCCGAATAGAGGCCCGCATCCTCAGCCCGCGAAAGCGCCCGCTGGACGACAGCGTGCGGAACACGGAGACGCTCCGCGAGCGACCTGTAGCTCCAAGACCCAACGTGGGCGAGCAGCCCACTGAGGACATAGACATCGGAATCCTTGACCATGGCGAGCTACTGTATCGCGTATCAATACAAGATACACTGAGGTCTTTGAGGGACTATGAGGACTTCGCATGATCGGGCAGCGAAACGGGCCGAGCACCGAGTGCTCGCCGCGGCTCAGTGATCTGAGAGGCGTGAGAAAACTAGCGTCGCGAAAACGGCGGCGGGCGTAGGTCCCTGCCGGGAATAGTGGCGGAAAAGTTCACCGAGAAGGCGGTCGTCATCGCTGTGGGAGAGAAAGACCTCAGCGCCTTGGGCAGGATCGACTGGAAACCGAGACCGCTCAGGGGGTGAATCAGACGACGGCTTCGCGTTTCCATTAGTTGCCATGGGACTAGGGCGTGACCGCGGCTGTGCTCCAGGCGGCAGATCGCGCAACTCCGAACGGCGCTTGATTAGAAGAGTTTGCCCATACGCCGTGACGGCCCACTGCCATAGTTCTTCTCGATTTCCCTCGCCTGGAATCAACTCGCCAAGAAAGCGCACAGGGCCCAAGCCCGCCACTGCGGGCTCATTGTTAATCAGGCCGAGTGCGTCGGCAAGGTAAGAGGGGGGCTGCCAATGCAGCGGATCGGGATGAGGGAAGCTGGGCGCAGATCGTTCTCGCGCCAGCGCTTCCAAGCGCCGAGCCTCGTGGGTGATCAACTCTCTATCGAGCAACTCTCCGGGGGGCTCGTCAGCCGCTACGACGCCAAGTAGGGCACCGGCCATAGTCGAGATCGTGTCGGTGTCTGAGTTGATCAAGAAGGAAGAAGTCCGCAGGCCACCGATCGGATCGGACGAAAACGCCCATGCCAGCCAAAGGGACAGAACGGCAGTAGTCGTTCCTGCGCCGCGAGTCTCCTTTCTCAGTCCCCCTAGGGAGCTGGCCAACTCGGCATAAATTCGGATGTCATCGCCACCCTCCCGCAAGCGCACTGCCGCTGCAATGGCTAGCTCTATCTGGTGCTGCAACTCCATGATCGTCTCGGCCAGCGCCTCGCTAAAACTGCGAGAGGCAGCGCTCTCCCAGGCTGGCAACCAACGCTCGCTAAGAACATCATCCGCTGCCACAACGTGCTCGATCTGCGAAAGGTGGTCAACCATCGCCGGCCAACGATCGGGCTCCGGGACAAAGTCCTGATGAAGAGCAGTAGACAAGGCAAATGCGTGCAGGCATGCGCCGAGAATCCCGCGCGGGTGGCCGTGGGTGCAAACAACATCCCGCAGCAGAGGGGCGAGATAGGTCTCGGGTTTGGCATCGCGAGCAGCCCATACGTGAGGCTGGATCCGCATCGCGGCACCATTTCCGCCGCAGTTGACGTAGCGCAAATTCCGCTCGTCGAAGAAGTTCGAGAACCAGCGCGTCGTTCGCTTCGCGAGCGCGTGGGCGGCGGCCTTCGTCCCGCGTCCGGCACCGAGTTGGTAGGACAAGAAGACTGGCAGCTCAACCTTTGAGAACGCCTCGACGTCGAACCGCCCAGTCGTTCTGATGCAGCGGGCCACGGCAAGACGAAGTTGAGTGTCATCGGACGTGCATCCCGCAGGCAGTTCAACCGTCGGACCCATGCGCCCTCCAACTCTCCTCGACCAAGACGCTGGCAAGCCATCCGGCTCGGCACTGTCAAGGCGCCGCTGCAACATGCGCTCACTTGCCATCTCCGCCGGGAAACCGAGCGCATCGCCCCAAGCGGCCCAGAGGGCAGAGCGGACAGTGGCTGATTGGGAAGACCTCGAGGAGATGGGCGTTGCCTTGCTTGCAGTCTGAAGAGCCATCCTGACGTACAAGGTATCTGGAGGCCTGGACTCTCCGGGGCTAGCTTCGTTAAAGGTCGCTAGATGCGGAAATTTGCGGTTCCACGAGGCCCCCTACGCAAATGAGCCAGGGTTTACCTCGACCGAGAGCTCCCCGGCGCCATACACCTCGGCCCAGGCCTGCACGAGCCTTCGATGCTGAGCACCGGGCACGTAGATCCGCTGCAGATACTCCAGCGGGATGCGTTGCGGGTAGAGCACCTCGGCCGCCTCGCAGGTCGTCCAAGCCCCGGACATCCCTGGGTACCTGGTTTTTACCGATCCCTGCCGTCCCCATGGAACCTGAGGGGAAAACATGGCTGCCAGCCCGTCTTCTCCTTGCGCTCGCCTGCACACTGGATAGGTGTTGTTCGTCGTAGTGAACCAGACATCGTCGTGATCCAGAATCTCGACATCAAAGCTAAGGATCGCCCACCAGTAGTCAGGGAAGTGTCTCCGTGAGCGACGGAAGAGGTCGAGGTTGATGCGGCTCAGGGACAGCGAGATGTAGTCGACCCACTCGGGATCCTTTCGCTCCCATATGCCCTCGAAGATGAAGGCGATGTCAGAATCGTTTTCGACCTGCTCGCGTGAAAGCAGCGCCTTCTTCATCACGGTGCCCATTGCACCCCGCTCGGAGGTGTAGTGCAACACCTCTTGGATCCCTTGCCCCCGCGCCAACTCAGCGGTGCTCACAGCTCGATCGCCTCATACGTGTCGGAGTCGAGAAAGTCGACTAGGCGAGCTGCCTCGCTCGGCTTGTAGCCGAGCACCAAGCCTTTGCGGGCTCGGCCAACGGCCATCGCCAATAGGCGCCGCTGTAGGTCAATTGAAGAGGCATTCTCCTCTTCTCGGTACCAGATGACCTCAGCGTTGTAGCCGAGGATGATTACGTGATCGAACTCCAGACCCTTGGCCGAATGCATCGTGCAGAGCGCTATCCGCTCATCACCCTGGGGCCATTCGACCTCTCGCGTAAGGCTCGTCCAGGAGAGATCCTCAGAGTTCAGTCGCTGCCGCAACTCCCTAAACCAACCGCCACCACGAGGATGGAGGAAGGCGACAGTGTCTTCAGGACCAACAGCCTCAGAACGCAAGTAGGGGATCGCCCAGTCGAGTTGCTCAGAATACAGGCCCCGCAACACCTTTGGACGGTCGCCATCGCGTTCACAGCCAGTGAAGTCGGGGATTGCCTCGTCTTCGAGTGCCTCGATGCCGTCCACGAGAGGTCGCGCAAAAGCAGCGATTTGACGAGTGTTGCGGTAGTTCCGCCGAAGGCGGCGGCTGCGGTTGCCCTGTGGACCAAACTCCACACCAACCTCACGCCAGGTAAAAAAGTTGGGGTAGATGCGCTGAGTCGTATCCCTGACAAAGGTGCAGACGAACTCCTCGGAAAGATGGTTAGCAATTGCGCGGATCTGATTCGCTGAAAAGTCCTGCGTCTCATCGACAACAACGACGTCGTAGGGAGTGGTCAAGCGGTTCTCGGCGAGTTGAACCGCTAGGTCGCTCCAGTCCACCACACCGCGCTCCCGCTTCCAGACCTCGTAGGGCTCGATGACCTGCCCCAAAAGGCGCTCGCGGAGTGGTCGATCGACACGGGGGACAGGCCCACGGCCGGTCCGCTCGGCGCTTAGGTATTCGCTGCGGTCGGCTGGGAGCCACCCACCAAGGACATAGTCAACCTCCTCAGCAAGAAACTCTGGACGCCAGGGGAACTCATTGCTGGCTAGCTCATTGAGCCGAGCGCCACGGGCGTCGCGATCAAGAATCACCTGGCCAAGCAGGGTCGATGACCAAGAGCCGAAGGTCGCAATCTCCAGATCAACCTCTGGCCCAGCCTGGATCTGCTCCAAAGAGAGTTCCTCGATGTAGCCGCGCAGAGTGCGATTGAAGGTGAGTACAAGCACTCGTACCGGCCCGGCAATCCCAAGATCCTCACGCCGATCTCGCCAATAGCGGACCAAGAACTTCAGCCGAAGAAGAGCCGTCGTCGTCTTGCCACTGCCAGCAGCTCCCCGAATAAGCCAGTAGCCCGGCTCGTCGTTATCGACTACGAGCGCCTGCTCAGGCGTTGGTACGACGTTTTTCAGCGTCCTCAATAGCCCGTCCATTCCCTGCTAAAGGACAGTCGTTGATACAGCAAAAAATCCCAGCGGGCAGGTGGACGCTCGACAACCCCCGCAAATTCCGGACGATCAACGTCACTTGGAATAGGAGAAACGATTTTCGCACTGGGCGCGAGACAGAGATGAATCGTCCGTGAATCTCCCGTCCGGGCCAAGCACACAAGCATGTGAGCGCCTACGTGACGAATTCAGAGACTTCTGAATTCAGTCCCCAAAGCGATCTTGCGAAAGATAGAGTGCCGGCGCCTCGTCCCCCGGCAGCAAGTGCGTGTAGCGGGTCAACGTGAAGGCCGGCGAGTGGTGGCCGAGGGCGCGGCTTAGCTGGAGGAGGTTGGTGCCTTGGCTGAGGTGGAGCGAGGCGAAGGTGTGGCGAAACGTGTGGAAACCAGCCCAGGGAGCGCTGACCTCCTCTACGAGCGGCTTGAGGACGCGGCGGCGGAGGTTGCCGGGGTTGAGCGGGCCTCCTGCTTCACTGGGGAACGCGAGCGCGGTCGAATCCTGATCGGCCCGGGCGGCAAGATGAGCGCGGAGGTTCCTTGCCAGCGACGGCGGTAGGTGGACCTCGCGGCGGCCGTACTTGCTCTTGGGTGGCTCGATTCGGTCGCGGACGATGGCGCGGCGGATGCAGACCTCGGGCTCGTCCTGGTCGAGCTGGAGATGCAGGCGCTGGAGAGCGATCGCCTCGCTGATCCGCAAACCGGTCGCGGCCAGTAGCTCGAACAGCAGAGCATGGCGCTCGGGCGCGATTGCCAGAACGGCGGTGAGCTGGTCGCGGCTGAAGACCTTGACCTCCTCCTCGGGCAGCTGCTCGCGATGGGGCATGGCGAGGCCCTGGGCGGGGTTGTGGCGGATCAGGCCCTCACGCTTGGCGGTCGCCAGCGCGGCACGCAGCGGGATCACGGCGTTGGCGATCGTGCGGTCGCTGAGGCGCTTGCCTTGCTCCTTCTCGTCGGCGAGCCAATCCG
Source organism: uncultured Solirubrobacterales bacterium (assembly GCA_963770315.1). Classification (GTDB taxonomy): domain Bacteria; phylum Actinomycetota; class Thermoleophilia; order Solirubrobacterales; family 70-9; genus VRUE01. The sequence goes on along the minus strand of CAVYPC010000002.1, from coordinate 91,308 downwards.
TGAAGCGCGCCAGCGCGTAGGTGCTCACGTCGACCAGCTTCAGCTTGCGTGGGAAGTGGTGGTGCGCGTAGGCGCGGATCAGGCGGCGGTATTCCTCGCGGGTGTTCTCGCGGAAGCCGCGTCTACCCTGGCCGCGGTAGCGCTCGACCCATTCATCGACATAGGGCAGAAAGCCGATCGACGTGCGCGCCTGAAGCTCGCCGCGGTCGCGGTCGGTCTCGCTCTCGCGCTTGATCCGCTTCGCCTCCTCGTAGGTGCGGGCGCTGCGCTTGCACTGCCTTCCCGCGCTGCGGAAGACGCAGACATAGCCGAGTACATCGCCCTCAGCGCCGATCCGCTTGAAGACGCCTGGCGTCCTGGTCTTGACGAGCCGCCGCTTGTCGCCGCGGCCTGGACCGGCCGCAGGGGCCGACGTATCCTGGGAAACGCTCATGAGCTTGTACCTCGTGAGCCGGGGGCGGGCCGTTCGTAGCGGCGCCGCCCCATTTTGACGTTGACGGACAAAACATTACATGGTGCAACGCGCCGAGTGGCGACGAGGCACGGTGGCCCTCATAGGCGAAGGTCAGCAGAGCCAGGCGAGGTTGACGGCGGCGGGGTGTCCCGCAAGGCCTGGCGGCAACTGAGCGACCGAGGAAATCTCGATTCTGCGGAACCAATCCTCTTACGACTAATAGAAGTCAGCGAGCCACAGACGCGCAAAGCCAGTCCACAAGCGACCTGGAGCGTCACTCGCCCGGCGTAGGTGCGAAGTGCAGTGCGAACCGCAGTGCGAACTACAGAACGAAGCGCAGTGCGAACCGAACGCCTGCTCGCTTTACTCGCCTGAATCGGGGTCCGAGCTGACCACGTCGGCGTTCTCCGACTGCCGCGCTCACGGAGCCGTAGCGCGCTCCATGAGGCCTGCGTGCTCATCGGAGCCAGAAAGAATCGTGAACGCCCCGACCTCGATCGTGCCTGCCGTCCAGGTGATCCCATCGAGCAGGGCGCAGTCGATCCGGATGCCCAGGCCACTGGAGATCTTGATCAGCGTGTCGATGCGAGGGACCCGCGCCCCTCGCTCCAGTAGACCGATCTCGGTCCGATGGAGCGAGCAGCGCAGTCCCAGCTCTTCCTGGGATATGTCGGCCGCTTTGCGGTGTCGGCGCAGGTTCTCCCCGAAGCGTCTTGCAACCTCCATCACTCCATCTCCAAGCCGGAGAAGTAAAGCGCCGCTCGCGTCGGCAAGACGAAGGGGCCATGGCAGTGCAGGAGCCCTCCGCCGACGAGATCGCGGATCGCCCGCTCCACTTCATCGCTCTTGTCAAAGTCGCCAGGATGGGCATACAGCGCTTGGGCAACCTCCGGGATCGTCAACTGGGCTGGATGCTGTTCGAGTAGGAAGTCGAGGACGACGCGCTGGTTTCGGGCCTCCTGGGCGGCGTAACTGGGAAGACCGCACTCGGCGCAATTCGTGGTGATGGGCGTGTCGGGCACGGCGGCCCTCCTTCCGGTCGGGGCACCGAAAGAGCCGCCAGCGATACGGCCGTCAAAACGCCACGGCGGTACCGTCTCTCTCGCATCGAAGGCTTCTACTTCGGTGCCGGCCCCGGGGCGTTAGCGCGCTGCCGGGGCGCTTCTTATTCGCGTTTGCCGCGCGAACGTAGGTGGACCGGAGACCCGGCGCAAGGCCCGGGATCAAACGTCACTCCGACCTCACATTGCCCCAGGCGTTGCCCCAGCGACAATCTCGCACTGTTCGAGTGACCCCCGAAAGGCCGGAAACCCGCTTCGCAAGCGGGTTTCACCGAACGCGCCCGACAGGATTCGAACCTGTGACCTTCGGTTTCGTAGACCGACGCTCTATCCAACTGAGCTACGGGCGCGGGTCGAGGCTGGATGCCTCTTGGGGGCATTCTATGGGGCGGGGCTTGGGCCTGTGCCCGCGATCAGCGGCCTTGAAACTCGGCGTGGCCGGGGCCCTTGTCGAGGAAGGTCTTGACGGCGCGCTGGAGATCCTCCGTGGCGAAGAGCTCGCCGGCGTCCTCGCGCACTGCCCGATCGGCTGCCGGGATGCCGCCTTCGCGGTAGCGGCGCAGGATGTGCTTGGTCATCGCGTGGGCTTTGGTCGGGCCGGCGGCCAGCTCGGCGGCGTAGGCGCGAGCGGCGGCGTCGAAGCCCTCGTCCTCGAGGAGGAGATTGACGACACCCCAGCGCTCCATCTCCTCGGCGCCGAAGAGCCCACCGCTGATGACGAAGTGGCGGGCCCGGCCGCTGCCGGCGCGCTCGGCGAGGCGTTGGGTGCCGCCCATCGAGGGGGTCAGGCCGACGACCTTCTCGACCAGGCCGAACTGGGCCGAACGCGCCGCGAGGATCAGGTCGCAGCCCAGCGCCAGCTCGAAGGCCGCGGTGAGGGTGAGTGCGTGGGCGGCGAAGACGACCGGCAACGGCAGCCCTTCGACCCGCTCGACCATCCCGATCAGCTCGTCCCAGAGCCGGCTCGCCTGCTCGGGGGTGACGCCGTCGAACTCATGTACGTCGACGCCGCCGGAGACGGCCCGTCCATCGGCGCGGAAGAGAAGCGCCCGTGGCGGATCGGCCTCGACCGCGTCAATCGCCGCCCGCAGATCGTCGAGCAGTTGCCGGTTGAAGAGGTTGAGCGGCGGGCTCTCGAAACTGGCGACGGCGAGGCCGCCGTCACGCTCGAGCCGGACGAGCGTCATGCCCCGGTCGCCGCCGGCTTGTTCAGCCGCACGTGCCAGTGCACCGTCGCCGTGGCGACCCGCAGGCCGGACGCGTCGGTCAGCTCGACCTCGCAGGGAAACACGACCTTGCCCTCGGCGTCGAGAGTGGCAAGCGCCTCCTCCGCCGGCACGCCGAGCTTCGCGCTCGCCTCGATCGGGCCCTTTGCGATCTTCTCGTAGGAAATCTCGGCGCTGCGCGCCAGCGGCGTGACGTCGCCCATCCGCTCGGCGAAGGCGCCGACGAAGGCCGCGCCGGACGCCGCCTCGGCCACGGTGAAGAGGGCGCCAGCGTGCTGGGAGCCGACGTGGTTGGTCAGCTCGGCGCGCTCGGGCAGGCGCACGAGCGCCTCCCCCTCGCCAACGCTGGCGATCTCCAGGCCGAGGTGCCCGGCGAAGGGCACCGCCTGCGTCATCCCCTGCGCTATCGCGTCGAAGTCGGTCACTGGCGCGGCAGCCTACCGGTCAGGGGACACGATGCACCTCAAAAAGATTCGTGCCCAGCTCCTGATCGGGCATGCCGGCGACGATCGCGACCAGGTCCCCCGACTGCGCGATGCCATGCCGCACCGCCAGCGAAGCGCAGTCGTCAAGCAGGCTGCGGACCTCGGTCTCGTGCTCGCTGTGGATCGCGGTGACGCCGAAGAGCAGGTTGAGCCGGCGCACCGTCTCGGGCCGCGGCGAGATCGCCAGAACCGGCACGTTGGGCCGGTGGGCGGAGACGAGACGGGCGGTGCGGCCACTCGTCGTCGGCACGACCATTGCCGCCAGGTTGAGCCGGTAGACGGCCCCAACCGCGCTCTGCGCGACCGAGTCGGCGACGTCCTGGGTCGCCTGGTCGGTGCGGGTGAACAGCCACTCGCCGTAGGGAAGATCGGGCTCGGTCGCACGCGCAATCTGGTCCATCACCCGCACCGCCTCAACCGGGTGGCGACCGACCGCGGTCTCCTCGGAGAGCATCACCGCATCGGTGCCGTCGAAGATCGCGTTGGCGACGTCGGTCACCTCGGCCCTGGTCGGGCGGCGCTCGGTCACCATCGAGGCGAGCATCTGCGTCGCCGTGATCGCCGGCTTGGAGCGCTGGCCGGCGGCCCTGATCAGCCGTTTCTGCACCACCGGCACCTGGGCCAGGGGGAGCTCGATCCCCAGATCGCCCCGCGCCACCATGATCCCGCCGCTCGCCGCGCGAACGATCTCCTCTGCGTTCTCGGCGGCCTGCTGCTTCTCGATCTTGGCGATCAGCGGGATATCGGAGCCGAGCGATCGGAGCCGCTCGGTGACCGGCTCGAAGATCCGCCGCCGAGGAGACGAAGGACATCGCGAGCAGGTCGATCCCGTGCTCGACCGAGAACTCGACCCAGCCGAGGTCGCCGTCGGTCGCGGCGCGGGTAGTGATGCCGGGAATGTTCATCCCCTTGTGGGAGGAGAGCGTGCCGCCGACCTCGACTTCGGCGTCCACCCCGCCGTCCTCAGCCTCGCCCACGCGCAGGCGGATCGAGCCGTCGGCGAGGTAGACCAGTTCGTCCTCGCGCAGCGAGGCGACCCCCGGCCAGTCGACCGGGATCGTCTCCGCGTCCCCCTCGACCGCCTGCGGGGTCAGCTTCACGTGCATGCCGGTCTCCAGCTCGGCGACGTCGCCGCGCAGCTCGCCGATCCGCAGCTTCGGCCCCGGCAGGTCGCCCAGCACGGCGACCTCGCGCCCGCCCCGCTCCGCCGCCGCCCGGATCGACTCGATCGTGCGCGCGTGGCGGTCCCGATCGGCATGGGAGAAATTGAGGCGGAAGACGTCGGCGCCGGCCTCGATCAGGCCCACCAGGATGTCGTCGTCCCAGCTCGCGGGGCCGACGGTTGCGATGATCTTGGTCCGCCTGCGGTACATACGTCACATGACTGTAGAGGCTGCCGAGTGTGACATCGATCTGTGTAACACTGCTCTTGTGACTCAGCTGGCCGATCCCGCTTCGCCGCCGCAAACCCCGGCCGCGAACGGCCTCGTCGGCGAGGCTCCTCCTTCTCCGGCAGGCCCGATCGATGCCACCGAAGCAAGCGGCTCGCCGGCGCCCCCGCAGATCCAGCTGCCGGCGCTGCTGCAGACCCTGCGCTTCAACCAGCGCCAGATCGAGTTCGTCTTCCGCGCCCGTCGCGAGCTGGGCGAGGTCTTCCAGATGCGCGGCACGATCCCCGGCGGGCCGGTGATCACCAGCCATCCGGATCACGTGCGCTCGCTCTTCACCGCCAAGCCCGAGCAGGCTCCCTCGCTGACCGGCGAGTCGCCGCTGCGGCCGATCGTCGGGCCGAGCTCGGTCCTCACCGCGACCGGCCCCCGCCACATGCGCCAGCGCAAGCTGCTGCTGCCGCCCTTCCACGGCGAGGCAATCGAGCAGTACACGCAGATGATCGCCGACGCCGCCGAACGCGAGATCGATCGCTGGCCGATCGGCGACCCCTTCGCCCTGGCGCCGCGGATGCAGGCGATCACGCTCGACGTGATCATGGCGGGGATCTTCGGCATCGAGGGCAAGCCGGAGCGCGGCACGCCCGAGCACTGGCTGCGCTTCGCGACCAAGCGCCTCGTCGCCGCCTCGACCTGGCCCCTGGCTCAGGTCGGCGAGCTGATGAACCTCAATCGCGAGGAGCCGGTCGGCCCGACCCGGATCGGGCTGGAGCTGCTCGACCGGCCGACCTATGCGGTGATCGAGCAGCGCCGCCACGCCGAGGATCTCGGCGAGCGGCGCGACATCCTCTCGCTGCTGCTGCAGGCGCGCGGCGAGGACGGCGAGGCGCTGAGCGACAAAGAAGTCCGCGACGAGCTGCTGACCCTGGTCCTCGCCGGGCACGAGACGACCGCCAACTCGCTGGCCTGGACCTGGGAGCGCCTGGTCCGCAACCCCGCCGCCCACGACGCCCTGCGCGACGCCGTCCGCGGCGAGGGCGACGCAGGCGACCAGATCGAGGCGACGATCGTCGAGGGCATGCGCTCGCGCCCGGTGATCCCGATCGTCGGGCGCCGGGTGAAGGTCCCCTGGCGCCTCGGTTCCTACGCGGTGCCGGCCGAGACGGCGGTGGCGATGAGCATCCTCCTCATCCACCACCGTGAAGATCTATACCCGGAGCCCTTCGAGTTCCGCCCCGAGCGCTGGCTCGGCCACAAGCCCGGCACCTACGAGTGGATCCCCTTCGGCGGCGGCATCCGCCGCTGCCTCGGCGCGGCGCTGGCGATGGCCGAGCAGCGCGTCGTGCTGGAGGCGATGGCCCGCCGCCTCGACCTCGAAGCCGACGACCCCGCTCCCGAGCACGCCGTGCATCGCAACGTGACGATGATCCCCTCGCGCGGCGCGCGCATCGTCATCCGCTCACGCCACGCCTGAACCGCTCACGACGACAGCGGACCTGATGAGACGGTATTGGACCCGCAGTCAAGGCCCGGCTTGATCAGCTCTATTTGTCCGGGGACGAATGACCGGTCCTAAGTGGCTCGCCTTACCTCTTCGTGCGGTAGTCCGACTCACGAGAACCTCCACTTGCTGTAGAACGGTGACCGGGCTAGTTGGAGTCACCCGGGCCCGCTTCGGGACCAGCCAGGTCCGTAGCGTCGAAGACGGTGTCGGGATTCGGCAGCTCAATATCGGGCGAGATGCCGAAGTCGTAGAAGTCCATGGTCATCTCCACAGAGGTCGGGTCGCTCGGATTCTTGAACCTCATTCGCCTCACGAAGCCCTTGCCGTCGATCCACGTTTCGAACTCAAGGCCCGTGTCAAACGTGCCTCGATATCCGGTCGTCCTCACCCCGCGGATCGTTTCTTTCTCAAGCGTTTCAAACTCGTCGCTCGCGCTTTTCAACAGGTCGAGTTCCGAGATTGGATCAGAGTTGGCGGGGAGGGCCGCGTCCGACTGGGCGTATTGGCTGAAATCGAGCCCCATCCATTCGTCGTTCCCAGGGAGTTCTGACTGAAATGCCTCCGACTTGAAATACACATGAGTCCCGCTCGCGACGCTTTGCATCTCGAAATCACCGGTTGGGCCGTGAGCATCAATCGTCATCTCACTGCGGTTGGTCTGGCCGTTGAACGCGCCCCGGCCGCTCATCTCGATCGGACCAGACCCGGACTGTTTATGGCCAGTTGCATGGAGCAGGGTCCTCGCGCCCGGAGATTTCTGCGTTCGCACCGCCGCCTGCGCGATCGGGTTGAGCGAGGTCTCGTTTCCCCCCTGCGTCGAAGCAAAGGCGACGACGACGATGACCAATACCGCGAGAACGCCAGCAAGCAGGAACAGACGACGCCGGAGATCATTCCCTCTGGCCCCGTTGTCGCCTCCGGATAGCGGTGCAGTTGGTCCCATCCTCAGGTCCCCGTGCGGCACTGTATCGGTATCAGCACTTCTACTGATCGCGGCAAACAGCGGAGAGGGAGGGATTCGAACCCTCGAGAGAGCTTGCGCCCCCTACTCGCTTAGCAGGCGAGTGCCTTCAGCCACTCGGCCACCTCTCCGGGGTGGAAAACCATAGCGCCGGGCTCCGGGGAGTGGCGCGGCTAGTCTCGCCCTGGTGAATCCCGCGATCGAGCAGGGCTACGAACGCTACGAGGCGATCTTCGCCGAGGTCGAGGCGCCGTTCGCCTTCGTCGACCTCGACGCGATGGGCGCAAACGCGGCGGAGATGCTGGGTCGTGCCGCCGGCAAGCCGATCCGGGTGGCGAGCAAGTCACTGCGCTGCCGAGCGCTGCTGGAGCGAATCTTGCGCAGCGACCCCGGCTTCCAGGGCCTGATGACCTTCACCTTGCCGGAGACGCTCTGGCTGGCCGAGCAGGGGTTCGAGAACCTGCTGCTTGCCTACCCCACCGCCGACACCGGGGCGCTGAGCGAGCTGGCGCTGCGCTCGGTCGCCAACCCGGAGGGCGCACCGATAGTGATGGTCGACTGCACCGAGCACCTCGACGCGATCGAGTCGGTGCTGGGGGCCGGCGCCGCCCCGGTCAGGGTCTGCATCGACGTCGATGCGAGCTGGTGGGCGCTGGGCGGCAGGGTCAAGGTCGGCCCCAAGCGCTCCCCGGTCCATACGGTCGAGCAGGCCGTCGCCCTTGCCCAGGAGATCGATCGCCGCCCGCAGCTCGTGCTCGCCGCGCTGATGGCCTACGAGGGCCAGATCGCCGGGGTCGGCGACCAGCCCCCCGGGCGGCGCCTGCGCGGCGCCGCGATCCGCTTCATGCAGCGGCGCTCCGCCGCCGAGCTGGCCGAGCGCCGGGGGGCGATCGTCGCCGCGATCCGCGAGCTCGCCGAGCTGCCGATCGTCAACGGCGGCGGCAGCGGCAGCCTCGAGCTGACCGCGGCGGAGGGTGCCGTCACCGAGGTCACCGCCGGCTCCGGCTTCTACGCCCCGGCCCTCTTCGACCACTACAGCCGCTTCTCGCTGACCCCGGCCGCCGGCTTCGCGCTGCCGATCGTGCGCAAGCCGGCGCCCAGCGTCGCGACCGCGCTCGGCGGCGGCTATCTCGCCTCAGGCAGCGGCGACCCTGCCCGGCTGCCGGCGCCGTGGCTGCCGCCGGGGCTGCGACTCGACCCCGAGGAGGGCGCCGGCGAGGTGCAGACGCCGCTCCTCGGCCCGCCCGCCTCGCGGCTCTCGATCGGCGATCGCGTCTACCTCCGCCACGCCAAGGCCGGCGAGCTATGCGAGCGCTTCGACGCTCTCCACCTGGTCGAGGGCGGCGAGGTCGTCGACGTCGTGCCCACGTACAGGGGCGAGGGCAAAGCGTTTCTCTGAGCTCGTCAGGGACCGAGGACGCGGGTCGCGTACTCGTTGCCGAAAACCCGCTCGGGATCGAGCTCGTCGCGCGCCGCCCGGAACCTCTCCCACTCGGGGTACAGCGGCGCCAGGGTCTCGGCGGTCTGAAAGTGTCGCTTGCCCCAGTGGGGGCGGCCACCGTAGTCCCTCATGATCCCCTCGACCGCCTCGAAGTAGGGGCGCCACTCCATCCCGCGGTACTGGTGGACGGCGATGTAGGCGGTGTCGCGCTCATGTGAAGGACTGAGCAGCGCGTCGTCGCCAGCCGCGACCCGCATCTCGATCGGGAAGAAGACCGGGTAGCGGTTGCGGCGCACCCACTCGATCGCCCGCCGCGCCGCCTCCGGCCCGTGCTCGCGCGGCACGCCGTACTCCATCTCGGTGAAGCGGACGCGCCGCTCGCTGGCGAACACCCTGTCGCTGCGGTCGACGGTCTCCCCACCCGAGGCGAGCGCGGCGGCGAGGCGGGAAAGTGCGGGTATCGCCTTGGGGAACAGCTTGCCCGTGGCCGAGAGCGCCTCCAGCGCCCAGTTCTCGAGCACGATGTCGTTGAGGTAGGCGGCCAGCGGGCCACGCGGCCGGGGCGGTCCCTCCACCCGGTTGCGCTCCAGCACCAGCGCCGAGTCGGCGTAGGGGAAGGTGAAGAGCTCGAAGTGGTCGTTGGCCTCGGCCCGCTCGTCGAAGCTGTCGAGCACCTCCTCGCGCGGCTCCGGCCTGTCGATGCGACGCAGGGTGAAGGCGGGTACGCAGCGCAGCGTCACCGCGGAGATCGCCCCGAGGGCGCCGATCCCGACCCGCGCGGCGCGCAGGAGGTCGGGCTGGGAGCGGTCGATGTCGCGCACGGCCCCGTCGGCACCGACCAGCTCCACCGCCTCGACCTGGGCGGAGATGTTGCACAGCTTCGCGCCGGTGCCGTGGGTGCCGGTGGAGATAGCGCCGGCGATCGTCTGGCGATCGATGTCGCCGAGGTTCTCCATCGCCAGGCCGAGCCTCTGCAGCTCCGGGTTGAGATCGGCCAGCACGGTGCCGGCGCCGATCTTGACCAGGCCCGAGGCGGGGTCGGCGTCGATCGTCCCGCTCAGCGCGGCGACGTCGATCATCGTGCCGTCGGTCAACGCCGCCTCGGTGAACGAGTGACCGCTGCCGGCAACGCTCACCCTGCGCCCCGCGTCGACGGCAGTCGCTACGGCGGCCGCCAGCTCGTCGCGATCGCGCGGCCGGACGAGCGCGGCCGGCCGGCAATGCTGATCCCCCGCCCAGTTGCGCCAGGTATTGCTCACCGGGCGTACGCTAACCCGTCCAACCGCCTAACTCGCGGCCGGTCGAACCAGGGGCGGCGCCAGAGAGCGGTAGGCATAGGCGGAGGTGAAGAGGAGCAGCACGGCGACGGCCAGGCTCGGCGCCGCGTATCCCGTCGCGCTTGCCACGCCCCCTCCCGCCAGCGCGCCTACCGTCTGCCCCGCCGCCCATGCCATGTTGGAGAGGCCGGACGCGAAGCCCTGCTGGAGACCGCTCTGGTCGGCCGTCTCCGAGAGTGTGGTCAGAGCCGGCGCGAAGCAGATGCCCGCACCAAGCGAGCCGAGGATCAGGGCCGCCAGCACCGGCCCCAGAGCCTGCGCCGCGGCGATGCCCACCATCGCGCAGGCGCAGATGCCGATGCCGATCACGAACGGGATGCGACGCCCGACGCGGTCGGAGTAGCGCCCGGCGATCGGCGCCAAGCCCGCCTCGAGCGCGGCACCGACGATGAAGCCGCCGGCGATCGTCACGGTTCCTCCGCCCAGTTCGTCGATGCGCAGCGGCACCAGCACCTCGACCGCGCCGAACATCACCGAGGGAATGGCGACGAACGCGGTCGCGGTGAGGATCGGCCGGGTGAGCATCGTCGTCGCCACCTCCCGAATCGGCTGCTGCTCGGGCGGCCCGGGTTCCGGCATACGTGCCGCGATCGCCGCCAGCAATACGGCGATGCCGAGCACCCCGCCGAATACGGGCCCCGTCCCGACCTCGGCCGCGATCGCGCCTAGGATCGGCCCGATCAGGGCGCCGGCAACCGCCGTGCCAAGCGCCGTTCCGATCACCGAGCCGCGGTGCTCCGGCGGGGCGGTGGTGATCAGCCAAGTCAGCGCTCCCGACCAGATCAGCGCCCCGGAGATCCCCTGGGCAAAGCGCGCCGCGTCCAGGAGAGCGATCTCATGAGCCAAGCCGAAGACGAGGCTCGACGCGCCGAGCAGCAACAGGCCGCCGATCACGGTGCGGCGCGGCCCCATCCGCGTCGCCACGAACCCGGCTGGCAGCGAAGCAAGCAGGGTCCCGGCCGCGTAGGCCGCCGCAAGCACCCCGGCTTCGGCCTTGCTCAGCCCGAAGTTGGCGACGTAGTCAGGCAACAGGGGCGCGATCGCCGCGTAGAAGGCGACGTCGAAGAAAACCATCGTCGAGGCGAAGACGAGCAACCGGCGCATAGTCAGTATCCAATCACCGTCACTCCCTTTTACTCCATGCCTTTCCGTCCATACATTTGCAGCTAGCATCGACACATCGTCTGGGTGCCCGGAGGGGTGGCAGAGCGGTTGAATGCGGCGGCCTTGAAAGCCGTTAGATGCCTTCGGGTGTCTCGTGGGTTCGAATCCCACCCCCTCCGCTGATAGAGCCAAATTCCCGCCCTACAGAGCCGACGCCGAGAATTGGACGGAGCTAATCTCATAACGACCATTCGCACGCCTACTGCACGAAGGTCGCTCGGCCGTCATCTTCGGGACGAGCGACTTCGACATGCTGATCGAGCCGATCCAGCTCGGTCGCTTCGCTCGCCTCCGCAACGAGATTCTCCAGCGGATCACGGTGGAGCGCGAGCTGTTCTTCTGGACCCACGCGAACCCCGTTCCACAAGGACTCTCGTTCTGGAGATAAGCGAAGTAGGCTGGCGAAAAGCCGACCAATGGGGGAACGAAGGAGGTGCGTGTCTATGGAGAAGATCAACGGATGCACGGTTGTAGACCAGTCCGAGATCGACGGGATCCTCAACCTGACCGGAAAGGACACGGGCGGTGCGTTTTCGGCGCTGATCGGGACGATCCCCGCCGGCGCCCCGGCGCCGGCCCTCCATGAACACCCAACCACGGACGAGGCGTTCTACTGCGCGGCGGGCGAGGCGTCGTTCAAGCTCGGCGACGAGGAGCTGTCCGTGACGGCGGGGAGCCTGGTCTTCGTCCCGCGCGGGACCGTCCACACCGCGTGGAACGCGGGCTCCGAGGATGTGCGAGGGATCATCTTCATCACTCCGGGCGACGTGGAGCACGAATTCGTCGAGGTCTGATTGGGCCGCCGAAGTCCGCGCGTGGCGGCTCGGCTCGCTAGCGGATTCTGAACCGCTCCCCTGGCACCAGTGCCCCGCCTCGCCTGGGGGCACGCCAAGTGCTTCGAGCCTGGTTAACGCAGTAGTCCCAGGCTGGCGAGTATCGGGGGCTCGATTCCGCCCATTGGGTGATTGCCAGTGTGATAGTCCGCGTGTCGGGGGTTCGAGTTCCTCCTCCGGCATCGCATTCCAAGGCGGAATGCACCTCCCTGAGTCCCGATCTCCATCTACTTTTCTTCCCAAAGGTGCAAGGGGAAGTAGCAAGGTCTTGCGACTGAAGCCGCAGTACCGCTCAAATGGAGGAAGGCTCAAGGCGGGGGCGGGCAGGCCCAGTCCGCCCGCCCCTCGCCCTTGTTCGGTCGGGGAGGTACCTCGGCGGACCATGGGAGTGAGCCCCCGGGGTGAACCACGCGGTCCCGACTTAGTAAATACCCTATGACATCAAGGTGACGCTTCGCTACGTCCAGGGAGGACTGCCGGTCTAGGCCTACGGGGCTTTGGTCAAGTCCTTCGGAGATTCGAATCCCGCCAAAGCGACCGTCATCCGAATCCGCTCCTCGCCGCAGTCCGCAGCACGACCTTCCGCGGCGGCTTTCTCCTCGAAAATAAATGCAAACAGAGCGTCGAGCGCTTTCATCACATGCTGCCAACCGAGCCGATCAAGGAGAAGCAGCGACCAGGAAAGATGTCTGTCTGGGCGGGCGTCGACCGTGCCCGCCTCAATCGCCTCTTTGAACTGTTCGGAAAGCTGCTCGAAGATAGTCCAGCTATTGGTGGTCCTGATCAAGTTCGGCACCTCGCACCAACTGTCGTTGTCGAAGACCGCCGGTCCAGTCGCACGAAAGAATCGCTCGGTGGCTCCTCGTCGCTTACCTCCCGTTTCCTCCCCGACCTTCCTCAGCCATCCGAGTTCCGTGAGCATCTTGAAACGGCGATAGATTCCAGCTCTTGAAGCTCCGCCAAATGTTCGATGGAACTCGGTCGCGCTCATTGCTCTTAAGCTCAGCTCGGCCACGATCTTCAAACACAGAGGATCGGCAAATACTTTTGAAACGCACCATGTAAACGGAGGGAGACCCCGAGCGCTCTCCGCAAGGCCTAGCTCAACGCGCTCGCTATCCCGGTTGAGATCTGCCCCCGGTGATTCGAATCCACCCAGAGCTACAGCAGTGCGAATTGGGTCCTCTCCCGAGTTGTAGATACGGAGCTTGGCGTCCTCCTGCTCTTCGAAAAGGGATTCGAACAGCGCGTTCAAGGCCTCAAGGATGCGCTCCCAACCGATCTGATCGAGAAGGATCGGGGTCCAAGTGAAATGACGATCAGGCCGAGCATCAAACGTCCCGGCCTGCATCGCCTCGGATACGCGCTCGGCAAACTGATTGAAGGTCGTTGCGCTGAATGCGGCCCTGATCGAGTACGGCAGTTCAGCCCAGGTCTCATTGTCGAAAATCACGAGCTCTGGAGCGCGGTAAAAGCTCTCTACTCCCCCAAAGCGCTTCCCTCCCGTTTCGCTGCGGATGAATCGGAGCCAACAATGCTTGGCGAGTACTTCGAAGTGTCGGGCCACGCGGGCGACTGAGCCACCGCCAAATTCTTCAAAGAAGAGCGTCGGGCTCATTTCCCGCAGGTAAAGCTCGGTCACGATCTTCAGGCGCAACGGATCGGCGAGCACAACCGCCAGGCGCTGCAAGAAGGGCGCTCGAGACTCAAAGCCGATCCGAACTTTTGCCACGCGACGTTCCTTTGCGAATGCTTGCGTTTGACTGAGCGCTGAAGTCTAAGCGGTTATCCAAATGGAACCAGGGGAGTATTTATATGGTTCGGGGGTTGCAAATGATCTAATTTTTCAGATCAAAATTATGGGAGGGGGTGAGCAGATGACGCTTGCACCGATGGCACCAGCCTTGCCGGTCCTTTCAATCTCGAAGTCCGGCTAGACCGCCTCATTGAAGGGTATGAGTCGAACTCGTCGCTGCGGTTGAGCAGCCGATTCGGCTCATGCCTTCAACTGGAAGTTGTGGCATTGCACAGGCCATTTTTAGTTCTGGGAATCGAAGTGACTGGATTATCGAGCACTCTTACGCTGCCGCCTCGATGAGCCAATCGCTCGAAGGGCGTGGTCTAGGCGGAGGCAACCCGAAGACAGTCTTCTGCTGGGGCGTACTTGTCGCTCAAGTTCTTCATCCAGATCAGGTGGAGATCATCGAAGCACTGCGGTGGATCGACTGCCCGCTTTCGACCGGCGACCTACTGCGCATTCTTGAGAGAGATCGTGCTGAGCTACGGATCGAACACCACCTACGGCGACTCGTCAGGATCGAAGCCGTGGCGCTGGTCAACAGCCTGGCGGCACATCCGCCGCTGGAGCAGCGTTCCTATCGTCTGGTGAAGCGAGCGGAACCATGACCGACGGCGGTGCGACTCCGCCCAAATACAACTCAGCGGTGGTGGAACAGGTGATCCTGGAAGAGGCCGTGGAACTGCACCCGCGACTCCTGACAGTCAACGAGCTTTCGCTGAGGATCGTCGGCGACCCCGGTGACGCCAGAGAGACCAGTACAGCCACGCGGGCGATTCGCGATCTCAGACAGGTCGGCTTATTTAGCTACAACGACAATGCTCAGATAGTTGAGCCGACCCAAGCAGCCCTTCGCGCCGTCGCCCTCCTCAGCTGATATCTCGATCAGGAAGGCTCCTGAAGCAGCTTGTCGGGCGTGACTTCCACCGCATCGGCCAGCCGTTCCACCGTTGAGACTCGCGGGTCGCGCTTGCCTCCCTCGATCCTGCTGACCTCGGTTGCGTGAACGCCGCTGCGGTGCGCGACTTCCTCCTGCGTCATGCTGCGGCTCTCCCGCGCATGTCGAAGGTTCTTCCCAAGGTTGCCGCCCACACCGCGCATCGTCTGTCTTTGCAGTGCGCTTCGCCATAGGGAATATCACAAGCCATGTTTGAGGTGCTCCCACTTCCACCTCTCCCCCGCGCCCGACCCCCACAGAGAGGGGTTGACGGCCGCCCTCGCGGTGCTTCAATCGCCGGTAGGTCGGGGGACGGCCGCTCATCGACCGATGCTCAACCCCTGCCGCGCCGGCGCCCCCTCGCCGCGTGGTGCCCTAGGCCCAGGACTTGCTGATAGCCCTCGATCCCGGCGACGCCGCGATCCCGTGCCTTCCGCTTTGCCGGATCGCTCGGCCTCTCCCCCAGCTCGTTCTTGACGTAGGCGGGCGGGGAGATCCGCGCGGCGATGATCACCAGCTCCCGCCGCTGGACGAGAACCCGATCGGCGACCGCCAGCTCGCTTACCGAGCGGCCCTCGCCTATGTGCTGAAACCGGACACACCCCCTCCGCTGAGGCCGGTCAGACGGCCCTGCGCGCGTCGAAGAAGAACATCGGGCCGGAGCGCTTGGCGCTGGACAGCTCGAAGCTCGCCCCGCCGAGCCAGGACTCGATCTGAGCCTGGGTGCCGACCCGGCCGAAGCCGCCGAAGTCGGGGCGGATCAGGATCCGCTGGCGCAGGCTGTCGCGGCCGCGGACGAAGGTCGAGCCGAGCAGGCGGCCACCGGGCCCGAGGACACGGGCGGCCTCGGTAAGCGCCGCCGCCGGATCGGGAAAGCAGTGCAGGCCCCAGAAGGAGAGGAAGAGGTCGGCGCCGCCGGACGGCAGCGGGATCTGGGTCGCGCCGGCCTCGACGAGCTCGATGCCGCCGAGGCCCCGAGTCGTGGCCCGCTTGCGCGCACGGCGAATCATCGAGGGCGAGAGATCGACGCCGACGTAGCGGATCGACCCCTCGGCGGGGAGCGCACGCAAGGCCGGGCCCGCGCCACACGGGCAATCGACGACAGTGGTGCCCGGTCCCAGCTCGGCGATCGCCCCCATGCTCTCGTAGTAGTGCCTGGAATCGCCGCCCCAGATCACCCGGCCGATCGGGCGGCTGAGCCGCGGACGCTCCATATAAGCGCTGTAGATCGCGCCGAAGAGAGAGGCATAGAGATCGTCGCCCGACACCTAATGGAGACTAGGTTAGGGCGGCGGCGAAAAGCGTGAGAGCGGTCACTCGGGAGGCGCCTTCCACGCAGGATCGCCGCCCCGCCGGCCGAACTAGCTGAGATGAACCGTGAGCGATGGCGGCAGCGTGCGCAGCGCGCGAGCGACGCCTTCGGGTTGGTGCTGCTGCTGGTGCTGATCACCTACGTGCTCGCCTCGGTGATCTCTAATCGCGGCTGGGCAGCCGTGCTGCTGACCGCCGTCACGGGGGCGACCTCGGTGGTCGCGCTGACCAGTTCCCACGTGCGGCCCGTCTTCGTCAGGCGAACCCTTAGCCTCGCCGCTCTGGCGGTCCTTCTCGCCGCGGTCTCGGCGACTACCGGCGGGCGGCACTGGCTCAGCGCCGCCAACTTCATCAGCATCGGCCTCCTAGCCGTGGCGATGGCGGCGGTTCTGCGCCGTGTCGTCACCTCCGACTACGTCTCCTCCCGCACGATCCTCGGCGCGATCAGCGTTTACACCTCCCTCGGCATCCTCTTCACCTGGGCCTACGGCCTGATCGATCGGATCGAAGGCGGCGGCTTCTTCGGCGCCGACGTGGCCACCAAGGGAAGCGACTTCCTCTTCTTCAGCTACACCACCCTGACGACCACCGGCTATGGCGATCTGGTCCCCGTCGGGCAGGTCGGCCGCATGGTCTCCGGCCTGGAGATGATGCTCGGCCAGATCTTCCTCGTCACCCTCGTCGCCGGCCTGGTCAGCCTCTGGAAGCCCGGCGAAGGGCTGCTGAGACGGCGGGCCAAGCGCTCGGGAGACAGCCTCAGCTGAAGTACTGCCCATGGAAGCCGAAGGGGATGTCGTGGGGGACGCGGGCCCGGCCGACCTCGTCGAGGTCGCGGGCGTCGAGGACGAGAAGGTAGGAGCCGGCGCCGGGCTGGTCGAGCACGACCGACAGCAGGACCCCGTCGTCCTCATCCCGCCCGGGCTCGGGTGAGGGAACGAAGACGGGCTCGCCGGGATATGCGCCCGGCGCTCGCCAGGAGCGGGACTCACCGCTCTCGACATCCACCTTGATCACCTCATTGAGGAAGTCGGGGGCGGTCGGATCGTCCTTGACGCCGACTCCGAAGACATAGCGGTACGGCCGGCCGTTTCGCTCCCGGTAGTCGATCCGTGGCAGCTCGATCGCCACGTCGCTGAGCTGCTCCTCGGCGACGTGGCCACGATCGAGCGAGAGGCGGTAGCGCCGCAGGCGCGCCAACCCACTCCCCGCAGGCGGCGCCGCGCGCAGGCGATCGATGTAAAGGCTGTCGACGATCGACGCATCCTCATAGGCGACCATGTCGATCGTCAGCTCGCCCCCCTGCTCGAATGCGTTGACGTGGTGGAACGAGAAGCACGGCTCCGCCTCATAGGTGCCTCGCAGGGCTCCGTCCTCGCGGTCGAAGACCAGCACCCGCGTCGGCGACTCCGGCTTCCAGCGGTAGTTCTCGATGAAGGGGCGAGCGCCGGTGGCAAGTCGCAGCGGATTGACGACCAGTGGAAAGGCGACGAGGATCGCGTAGCGCTCGGTGAGAGCGAAGCTGTGCATATAGGACGGTTCCCGCACGCGGAAGGCGGCGATTCGCCGCTGGCGGCGACGGTCGCGCTGGGCGAAGACCCTGTACTCGGTGCGCGGGCCGAAATGGGTCACGTAGGCAACCAGCTCGCCGCGCTCGGGATCGTGATGGGGATGGGCGGTCGCGTGCGTCCCCGGCGGGCGGAAGGCAACCCCCAGCGCGTCGAGCGTCTCGGGGTCGAAGGCGACCGGCAGCGGCGTCTCCGTCATCGCCACGTACTCGTCCCCGAGCCTGGTCAGGTTGACGTTGCAGTTGTCGGTGAAATTGGGCCGGAACATGGTGGCGGCGCGCTTGAAGAGCGAGCGGCAGGGATCGGTGGCGAACTCCCTGTAGGAGATCCGCCCCCGCTCGGCCTCGCGGTAGGCCTCGCTGCGGAGGAAGCGGTTGGCATAGGAGACCCGGCCGCCGTCGAATGAGAACTTGTGGAGCATCGCGAGCCCGTCGAACCAGTGCCGCAGGCGTCGCTCACCCACCTCATACCTGGCCGGCCCGTTGCGCAGCAGGGTCCCCGTAAGCCACGACGGGATCTCACCCTCGATCGAGAGCGAGTCGAGGTCGACCTCCTCGTCCAGAGTCTCGAAACCCGCGCTGTATCCCGGGCGGGATACGGTCCTCGATTCCAGCATCTTGGCTCCTCCTGTCCAACAATCTATTCTAGACCGTCTAAAATATACCATCTGAGATGAACTGATGCCAAACGAGATCCGGCTTACGCCCACCTCCTACATCGTCCTCGGACTGCTGGAAGCAGCCGGCGAGGCGACCCCTTACGACCTGAAGCAGATGGTCGGCGTCAGTCTCGGCAACTTCTGGACGCTCCAGCACGCCCAGCTCTACACCGAGCCGGAGCGCTTGGCGGCCGCCGGATACCTCAGCGAGCGTCGCGAGGAGCGGGGCCGGCGACGGCGGCACTACAAGGTGACCGAGAGGGGGCGGGAGGCAATGCGCGACTGGCTCGGGGAGTCGACGAGGCAGCTGACCGAGCTTCGCGACCTTGCGCTGTTGAAGGTCTTCTTCGGTGCGGACCCCGCCTCGCTGGCCACCGATCAAACGGAGGCCCATGCGGCGAAGCTGGCCGAGTACGAACAGATCCTCGATCAGGCGGGCGAGGAGCTGCCGGGGGGAGTTCGCCTCTCGCTCGAGGCCGGCATCGACGCCGAGCGCTCCTGGGTTGACTTCTGGGCGGGCCTGAAGGGCTGAGCGGTGCTACTCGGAGAGCTCGACGCGCTCGATCTTCCGCTCCTCGAGCGGGCGATCTGAGCCGTCGGTCGCGGTCGACTCGATCGCATCGACCGTCTCCATCCCCTCGCTGACGCGACCGAAGACGGTGTGCTTTCCGTCCAGCCAGGGAGCCGCCTCGGCGGTGACGATGAAGAACTGCGAGCCGTTGGTATTCGGACCGGCGTTGGCCATCGCCAGCGCGCCGCGGACGATCTTGTGCTCGTTGATCTCGTCCTCGAAGGTGTAGCCGGGACCGCCGGTCCCGGTTCCTTCCGGACAGCCGCCCTGGATCATGAAGTCGGAGATGACCCGGTGGAAGATCAGCCCGTCGTAGAAGCCGTCGGCGGCGAGCTTGCGGAAGTTCTCGACCGTCTTCGGGGCGTCGGAGTCGTGCAGCTCGAGCACGATCTCCCCGGCATTGGTGTGAAACGTGGCCTGTGACATAGCGCGCACCCTACCCGAGCGCTGCTACCGACTTTGACCCCCCGTGGCGCGGTCAAAGTCGGCAGCACCCGGGGGCGGGCGATGGTCAGCCGCTGACCCGCACCGTGACCGGGGCGGAGGCGCCGGGGGCGTAGGGCCAGCGCTCCTCCGCCAGCGCGACCGCACGCAGGCGGATCTCCGCCGTGCCGGCGATGTAGCGGAAGCGGTAGCTGGTGTGGAAGCGGCCGCTGTGGTCGCTGCGCACGACCAGAACGGGCCGCCAGCGGCGCGCTGCGGTCTCGTAGTACTGGATCGCGACCAGCTTGCCGCGTCGCGGCAGCGGTGCCCCGCGAGCGCGTACGCGGCCCCAGAGCCGCACCGACTGACCGGTCCGGAGCCGAGATGGGGCGGCATGAAGGACCGCTGCCCCCCGCACCCGTAACGCCAGGGCAGGACGGCGGGCAGCGGCGAGGCCGGCCCCGCCCGTGTAAGCGACGGTGATGCGCCGCGAGGGGCCGGCGGGCAGGTCGAGCCGAAAGCCGCCGTGCGAACCGGTCTCAACCGTGTCGATCCGGCGCGGGGCAAGCGCGCCCCGCGAGGGCCGCGATACGACCCGCAGCTCGCGCCCGGCCAGCCCGGCACCATCGGCGCTGAGCAGGCGGCCGGAGAGGATCGCGCCGGCGTCGAAGGGCACCGTCACCTCGGGCCCGCGGCGGCGGTGCCAGCGCAGCCTGGCGAAGAGGCGGGTCTTGGCCCGAGGGGCCACCGGCAACACCTCCTGCTGTACCTCCCCGGCCGGCCGACTCGGGGCCACCGGCGGCGGCGTCTTGCGCAACGCCATCTCAGTCCCGTCCGCACGCCGCGTCGTCGACGCGGCGTTGCCGGCGACGTCCGTCGCGCTGGCTTGGAAGACGTAGGTGCCGGGATCGAGATTGTCCGGCAGGTCAGCCACCAGGCGGGCCGTCCCCGCCTTCGCGCCGGCCTGCACCTTGGTCGGCAGCTCGACCCAGCGCTCGGCATTGAGCCGCCGGTACTGGACCTCACCGCCTCCGGGCCCCGAGAGCTCGTCGCTGACCTCGGCGGCGATCGTCTTCGGAAGCTCTGCGCCCGTCGGGTCGGGGACGGCCTCGAAGGCCACTCCGGGAGGTACGTCGTCGAGGCGCATCGGCACGTCGATCGCCGAGGACGGGTCGGCGTTGCCCGCTTCGTCGCGCAGCCAGAGGTGGAAGGCGTAGATGCCGGGGCGGGGCAGGGTGCGGTCCCCGATCGCCGCGATGTCGCGGCCGGGAGACAGCTGGACGCCGGTGTCGTAACCGGCGGGGCCGGTGATCCGCCAGTAGGCGCCCCAGATCGGGCTCGCCGGGCCCTGGTCGGGATTGGCCCAGGAGAAGTCGAAGTCGTCGCTGCGACGCCAGCCCTCGCCCCCGGCCAACGAGAGGTTGCGCGGGTGCGCCGGCGGGTTGTTGTCGATGCCGACCGTCTGGTCGGCGGTGCAGCCGACGTTCCCGCCGAAGTCGGTGACGCAGTGACGGAGGCTGTGGTTGCCGTCGCTGAACCGGGTGGTGTCGATCGTGCCATTGCCCGAGACGCTCGAGAGGCATGGCTGCATCCGCACGCCCCGCCACTCGCCGTCGATCGAGACCATCGAGCAGGGGTACTCGGAAAGCCCCACCCGAGCGCCGTCGAGCAGGGTTTCGCCGAAACGGACCCCGCTGCCGGTGTCGTTGCCCCAGAAGCCGATCCCCTGAGCGCCCCGCCGCCAGCCGCCGGCGGTCAGCTCGCCACCGATCCCGCCCGAGGGGGCGGCGATGTCATCGAGCGTGATCGTCAGCGTCCGGATCGACGACCACGAGTCGGAATCGAGGCTGCACCACTTGCTCTCGGCACGAGCGCAGAGGAGGCGGTCCTCGATCGCCGGCGCCCAGGAGCCGAAGTCGACGGCGAATTCGCGCGGCGTCACATCGGTGCCGTCGGCGGCCGCGAACGGCTCGAATCCCCCGTTCCAGGTGCCGGCCCCAATCCGCTGCTCCATGCCGTCGTGCAGCGTGTGCCACCAGGTGCCGCTGACCCGGGTTATGCCGGTACCTGGCGGCGCCACCCAGCGCCAGCGGGCAAAGCGGGTGCCGGAGACTGTTCCCCCGCCGCGGGTGAAGCTCTTCATGTGGGCGCCCTCGAAGGGGTCGGCACCGGCGGGAGTCGCACACCAGGCGTCGGGGCGGAACTTGGCGCCGCCCGTCGTGTCGGCCCATTCGGCATCGGCGTCCACGTGCCAACCGCACTGAGCGACGGAGTACTTGCCGGCCGTCGCCTCGCGCGCCGCCAGCAACAGCAGCGCCAGCGCAAGCGCGATCCCCATCGCCACGATCCGTCCCAACCCCCCGCGCGTCCCCGACATCGGCCCTCCTTCGATCGCGTTGCAGATGGAGGGCCAAGGACGCAGCGGCGCCTTCTCTCCCCCCCGCGGACGGATGTCGGGCCGAAGGGGGACGGCGTGCCGGGGGGCGGGCTCTGCGAAAATGACCGCGATGCCACTCCCAAGCCAAGATCAAGTCACCGAGAAGCTGCGCGCCGTCATCGATCCCGAGCTGCGTCGCTCGATCGTCGAGCTGGGAATGGTGCGCTCGATCGAGATCAAGGACGACGGCCGGGTCGAGGTCGTCGTCTCGCTGACCACCGCCGGCTGCCCGATCCGGGCCCATTTCGAACAGGCGGTCGCCCAGCAGGTCTCAGAGCTGGACGGGGTGACCGCGGTGGCGGTCGGCTTCGACGTCCTCTCCGACGAGGAGAAGGGCAACCTGCAGCAGACCCTCGGCCGCGGCAAGCTGCCGGAGGGCGCGCTCGCCCAGGTCAAGAACGTGATCTGCGTCGCCTCCGGCAAGGGCGGCGTCGGCAAGTCGACGATGACCGCCAACCTGGCCGCGGCGCTGAGCGCCGAAGGGCATGCCGCCGGCGCCCTCGACTGCGACGTCTACGGCTACTCGATGCCTCGCATGCTCGGTGTCAACCGCAAACCGGAGGTCAACGGCGAGCGCAAGATCCTGCCACTCGAGGGAGCGAGCGGGGTCAAGGTGATGTCGATCGGCTTCTTCGTCGAGGAGAACTCGGCGGTGGTCTGGCGCGGACCGATGCTGCACAAGGCGATCCAGCAGTTCCTCGAGGACGTCGCCTGGGGAGAGCTGGAGTACCTGCTGCTCGACCTCCCCCCCGGGACCGGCGACGTCTCGATGACCCTCTCTCAGCTCCTCCCGCAAGCCAAGTTCGCGATCGTCACCACGCCACAGCCGGCGGCCCAGACGGTGGCCAAACGAGCGGCCGACATGGCCGTCAAGTTCGACCTCGAGCTGCTCGGCGTAATCGAGAACATGTCCGGCTTCACCACCCCGGGCGGCGAGCGCTTCACGATCTTCGGCGAGGGCGGCGGTCAGCTGCTCGCCGACGAGCTCGACATACCGCTGCTCGGCAAGGTGCCGCTCTCCGAGCCGCTGCGCGAGCACGCCGACAACGGCTCCCCCCTGGTCACCGCCGAGCCCGACTCACCGGCCTCGCAGGCAATCCGCCAGGCCGCTCGCGGCATAGTCGCGGCGACGCCACAGGAGCTGCCGGTCCTGCAGGCCGCCCCGGCGATGGCCGAACCGCCGCCGGTGAGCGGCATCCCGCTCCCCGTGGTCCAGTAGCTCTGCCCGGGTGGCCGCCGACATTCAGCGCGGCTCACGCCACATAGTCGAGCAGGTCAGCCGTCCGTCGGGCCGCTCGAAGCTACCGGCCCGGACGAAGCCGAGGCGCTCGTAGCGCACGTCGTTGTCCGGGTTACTGGACTCCAGATATGCAGGCATTCCCTCGGAGTCGACCGTGGCGAGGTTGTCGGCGAGCAGGGCCATGCCGAGGCCCTTTCCCCGATGGTCCGGATGGGTTCCGAGCAGGCTCAGGTAGTAGTGCGGCGGCCCGTCGGGATGCTTGCGCTCCAGACGCTCGAAGAGCGCCAGGACCTCAGCCGCGCGCGAGCCGATCCGACCTTCCAGCATCGGCCCGAGAGATGCCTCCTCCTCCGCGGTCAGCTCCCTCTCGCCTGGCGGAATCCAGACCGATGCCGCGGCACAGTCGTCGGCAACCCAGACCCACGAGTAGCGCATCGCACTGGAGACGAGAAGGCGCCAGAGGGCATCGAGACCTTGTCGGGGAAACGCCCAGCTCCACAGCGGATCTGCTTCGAAGGCGGCGACGAGCGTCGCGGTGATGCCGTCGACGTCGCCCTCGGTTGCGACCCGAACCTCCACGGGAGGTATGAGCCTACCTCAGCTACGGAGGAACAACCAGGACGCGGCGCCCGCGCAAGATGGGGCCGCCTTCGAAGTCTGCGAGCCTAGGTCGATGACTGAAATCGCCGTGACTCGCGAAGGTCATGGCCCAGAGCTGCTGCTCGTCCACGGCGGAGCCAGCCCCGACACGAGCTGGCGGGAGCTGCGGCCCCTTGCCGCGCGCTGGACGCTTGCGCTGGTCCACGGGCGTGGCTATCCACCGAGCCCACCCGGCCACCACGACTTCGACCTGGACGCTGCCGACCTCGCCCCCCTGCTCGGGTCGCGCCCCCACATCCTCGCCCACTCCTATGGAGCGCTCGGCGCTCTGATCGCCGCCGCGGACAACCCGGGCAGCGTCCGGTCACTGACCCTGATCGAGCCTCCGCTCTTCTACCTGGGGTCCGACGATCCCGCTGTAGACAATCTGGAGCGCATGGGGAACGCGGTCCTGACCGACGGTCTAGAGGCCGAGCCCTCGACACTTCGTGAGTTTCTGCGACTCGCGGGGGCGCCCGACGTGCCCGAAGGACCGCTGCCACCCGATCTTGTCCACAGCATCCAGCGGGCTCACCACGGACGGCTGCCAGGTGAAGCTCGGCCGCATCTCGAGGCGCTGCGCGACGCGGGCGTTCCGGCCCTCGTAGCGTCCGGCGGACACTCTGACGCGCTCGAGCGGATCGGCGATGCCCTTGCGACTGAGCTGCGCGCCGAGCGCATCGTCATAGCGAGCGCAGGCCACTTCGTGCAGCGCACGACTGTCTTCGCAGAGCACCTCAACCGCCATCTGGCGTCCGCCGAACGGCGAGATCTGCAGCCGGGGCTTCCCCACTCTTAACGGAGAGATCAAGCCTCCGCCGAACAGGAACTTGGCCCGGAGGAGGTAGCGATCTATAAGCCGCGCTGGGGGGCCGTGGCCGGGATGAGCTGCGCGCTATCGGGGTGAGGCTGATGACGGGCAAGAAGATCGCGGCGTCGCTGGCGCGGGCGGCTGAGACGGTGGCCTAAGGCAGCTCAGGCCGGGATGATCACCAGGTAGAGAGAACCTCCGATGCCGCCCGCTCGCCCGAGCTCACAGCACCGTCCATGTAGCCGTTCCAAACAGTTGCAGTCTCAGCGCCCGCCCAATGCAGCGCTCCGATCGGAGCGCGCAGGGCGCTGCCATATTCCGTCCAGCCACCGGTAGTCATCAGGCAGCCGTAACAGCCACGGGTCCACTCCTCCTCAGACCAGACCCGCTCGATGAAATGATCCGGCTTCATCGCCCGCTCGCCGAAGAGGCGGGCGTGACCGGCGAGGACGGCCTCGCGCCGCTCGGTCGCTGCTCGTGCGCCCCACTGGCGGGCCAGCCGGCCCTCCAGGAAGCCGAGCAGGACCCCCGGGCTGCCATCGGGTGGTGAGTTGTCGAAGACGACGCGGGCCGGTCCGACGTCGCTCGTCGCCTGGCCCGAGAGACCCTCCTCGCGCCAGAACGGGCGCTCATAGACGGCCATCGTCTTGATCACCGTCCCCTGCGGCATTCGCTGAGTCAGCTGGTCGCGCCGCGCCGGCAACGGCGGGTCGTAGGAAATCCTTCCGGCCAGGGTCGGCGGCACAGCGACAATTGCCCGCCGGGCGCGCACCGTCAACCCGCCAAGCTCACCGGCGGAGCGGTCGGCATGAATGACGACTCCGCCGTCGCCGTGCTCGATCCGGCGCACCGGTGAGCGCAGCCGCACCCGCTCTTCCCCCAGGGCTTCGGCGAGCAGCTGGGCGATTCGCTGCGAGCCGCCGTGGAAGCGGTCCTGCTGGGCGCCTCCGCCGGTTCCGATCAGCGTGTTGAAGCCGCCGCCGGAGTGGGTGTAGAAGAGGACGTGCAGGAGGGAGACGTCGGCGGGCTCGGCCGCCCAGACGGCCTCCGTCGCCAGCTCGAAAAGGCTGCGGGCCGCCGCCATCCGGGTGTTGCGCCGGATCCAGGTAGCGAAGGTCTGGCTGTCCCAGCCGGATGCCTTCGGCGCCGACCATGGCGCCTCCAGCGGCACCTGTCGCGCCATCCGGTCAAGTCGGGCACGGGCCTGTTCGAAGTCGATCAGGGCAAGTGGGGAGATCGCTCGCGACAGGTCGCGGCCCAGGCCGATCCGGGCATCGGTCAGGGCGCCGCTGTAGGAGGCGAGGCGACCCGACATCTCGATCAGATGCCGTCCCTCGTCGTGGGTCGGAAAAGTGGCGACCCCCAACTCCGCGGCAAGGGCGGCGATCCGCTCTTGAGTCGGCCCGATCCATTGCCCACCGACCTCGACGACCTTGCCGTCACCGATCTCCTCATTGAGCAAGCGTCCTCCAACGCGGTCCCGGGCCTCCAGGACAAGAGGACGGACGCCGTTCTGCGATAGCAGCCGCGCCGCCACCAGGCCTGCGAGGCCGGCGCCCACCACCGCCACATCGGACGTGATCGTCTCAGAGCCGTTCATGCGCTACGGCGAACCGACCTCGACCTGGGAGCTTGCGGTGGCCATCTGGAGCCGACTCTAGCCGCCCCAATAGGAGGCGCAATTACCCGCAGGTAATCGACAGGGCGACCTCCCCCCGGCACGATGCGAGCGTCAAATCGAAACCGGGAGGCTAGGGCGCGTGACGACGATGGACACATGGGGCGGCAGGAGCAATGCCTTGAGGCTCGCGGGCCTCGCCGGCATTCTGAGCATCGGCCTCGGGATCGCCGGCGTATTCGTCGATCAGATGGAGACCTTTCCGGGGACCGGCTCGACGGCAGGCGAGATTGCGAGCTTCGTAGACGCACATCGACCAGCGCTGCTCGTCGCCATGCTCCTCAACGCGGCCGCAGTGTCTCTCTGGCTGGTATTCGGCGCCGCCGTCTGGCTGTGGCTGCGGGAGACGACCGGCGGCGAGAGCGTTCTCTCCGCGTGCTTTCTTCTCGGCCTAGCCAGCTTCGTCACGCTGCTCCTCGCCGGCTTCACGTCCTTCTTCGTGCTCGTCTACCGCGGAGCCGACACGTCCGATCCCAAGCTGCTCTACGACCTCGCATTCGGCCTTCTCGCCATGTCGGGAGCTCCGACCGCGCTGGCGCTCGGCTCCTATGCGGCGCTGGCCGTCCGTACCGAGCCCCTCCCGAGTTGGACGGCATCGCTTGCCGCCCTCGCCGCTGTGGCGCACATCGCCCTCCTTGCCTCGTTCGTGATCGAGGACGGCTTCTTCTCTCTCGAGGGTGGGGTGATCATCGCGATCCCCGCCACGCTGTTCGCCTGGATCCTCGGCACGAGCGTGGCGATGAAAGCCGCTGCCCGCACCGGAGCCTCGATCGACTCGCCGGCTTGAGCCCCCCGAGGGGTCGAGCTTTCGCCTCAGGCTGCGCTCTTTGCTCTTGCATCAATTGTTCGGGCAGATCCGCAGAGGCTTGGTCGATGCCACATAGCTGAGCGGCCCTCAGCCTCAACCGCAACAGCGCTTGTACTTGCGCCCCGAGTTGCACCAGCATGGCTCGTTTCGTCCCGGCGGCCAGGCCACGGACTGCCCGCAGCCTTGCGAAGGCCGCCTCGCCCTCGTCGCGATCACCTGCCTTGAGCAGGTACCAGGCGAGCATGTCTTGCGCCAACTCGGGAAGCTCGCATCCAAGCTCGACGGCTCGACGCTGCGCGCGGACTGCGAGCGCGAAGTCGCCGTCCTCGCCGGCGACCTCTGCCAACCCGTCGTAGTAGTCCCCGCGCGAGCGGCGGCGCAACAACGAATCGAAGCGTGGAGCTCGACTGGCACGTCCTACGGCATCGCCTTCGGAAGATTCGGTTCGCGCCTTTCCGTCTGGCGAGGGGTCGCTCGCTTGTGAAGCGTGCGTTCGCGCAGCAGCAGGAATAGGGGAATGGCGAAGCACAATCCAACCAAGAACGAGGCGGGGACCGGGACCCACCAGGAGCGCATCCCGAGACGTCGTCCCTCCCACGCCGCCCAAAGCGCGAACGCGACGAAGGCGATGCTCAAATCGAGGGCAAGCTGGGTTGCCGGCAGTGACTCGCCCCAGTGTCGAAAGTACCCATCGAGGGTGAGGCCGTGCCGGACCACGAACAGCGCGGTCATGGTGCTGGGCACGACGAACCCCACGATCGCGAGAGCGAGCAGGGTGCGTTCACGCCAGTTCATGCCGCCTCCGATGGGCTTGCGCCAGGGACCAGGAGTCTGCTCGCGACCCGTGGGTCAAGGAGGTGAAAAACCGAACGCTCCCTGGCGAGAACCTCGCCGAGCGCGTGCGCGAAGACCGGGTCGCTGGCGGCCCGGCGGAAAGCGCGACGTTCGATTGGCATTATCTCGCGAGCGGTCGAGAAATCGGCCATCTGCAGATGGTGCGGGGCGAGACGCCAGGCGAACTTGCGGCGATAGCGGCGCAGGGCGTTGTCCAGGCCCTGGCGGCTGCCCAGAACGCTGCTCGTCTCGTCGACCAGCCATTCTGCGCCCATGAACGCAAAGCTGATCCCGGACCCGAAGGTGGGGTCGGCGGCCAGGGCCGCATCGCCGACGAAGGCGATCCCAGGTCTCGCTGCCGGACGGATCACGTTGGGCACCTCGATCTTGCCGAGGATCTTCGAGACGCGCTCGGCGTTGCTCAGGTCCGGCCCATCCTGAAGCTCGGTGAGCGTTCGCATGTAGGAGCCCTCCAGATCGGCCCGGACCTCGGCCAGGCGCCAGCGCGGGTAGACGCCCACGAGGACCGTGAGGCCGTCCTCATTGGGGAATTCCGATGCAGCGTCTGGATTGGGAACCCACAGTCGGAAGGAAGGGCCGGCGGGCGGCACCCCCGTCCGCTCTACCCCGTGCCAGTAGGCGAAGTAGAAGAAGCGATTGTGCGGCCGGACGCGCCCTGGCACTCCGGCGAGCCGCGCGACCGACGATTTGCGCCCGTCCGCTGCGACCACCAGCCTGGCGCCGAGCTGCAGCGACCTGCCGTCACGGTCCTCGACCTCGATCCCCGCCGGCCGGCCGCGATCGCGGAGAACGCGCTTTGCTGTGCATCCCGGGAAGAACTCGACCCCCGGCGTGCTCGCGGCGAGGTCTCGAAGGAGCGGGTCAAGCGTGCGGCGCGTCACTCCCCAGCCGCGAGCGTCGGGAACAAGGCCGAACCATCCCCCGTGAGGGGTCCAGAACTCAGCCCAGGTTCTCGGCACGCCGCGCTCGGCCAGCAACGCCCCAAGGCCGAGCCGTTCGATCGTCGGCGTGGCGGGCGGCAGGATGGCGTGAGTGCAGGTGACCTTGTAGGCCGCAGGGTCAGGGCGTCGCTCCACCAGGGCGACGGATGCGCCGCCTTGGGCAAACAGCCGTGCCGCCGTGCAGCCGGCAATGCTCCCGCCAACAACCACGACGTCAAAGTCCTTAGCCAACATCGTCATTCGGTGCGGTCATCGCTCGTGCCACCTCCGCTCGAGCTCCCGCATCATCTGCGGATACACGATCAGGTGGCGAAATGGCTTGATCGCCGCCATATAGGCGCTGCCGAGTGGACCGTTCGGCTTCACAAAGACGGCCACCTGGGCGCGGTAGCCGCCCGTTCCCTCCGCCACCCAACAGAGATGCACAACTCCGTGGACGGTCCCGTTGGCGATCTCAACTGCCCACTCGTCCTCGAGCAGGTACAGCGAGGTGAAGGGGAGCGCATCGAAGGTTGGGCCCGACGGAGCGTCGCGCAGATCGACCGGCAGCCGGTCCCGGAGGCTCGTAACTCGCGAGCCCAGCCCGGTATCGGGCTCGTCCCAGCCCAGCAACTCGCCGAGCTTCCAGCGGAGCTGCCACAGCGCGCGGGCGGCTGGCGGCGAGCTTTTCGCCGGGTCGGCTGAGGCGATCCCCCGCACCAAGATAGGGAAATCGTCTGCTCCGCCGGGCGTCGGCAGTGCCCACACGTCCTCGAGCCGAAAGTCAGGGACGATCTCGTCGATCCGCCAGCCCTGGGAGGTGTGCGCGGCTTTCGGAAGCTTCACGGGCGTTATACGGTAGCGCATATATGCGGGGGCGTATGATGCTTCCCCGTTGGACTTCATGCAAGGCGGATAGAGAGAGATGCCAGCGACGCGCACGCCGCCGGCTAGGTGGGTCGAAGAGGGGCTTCGGGCTCTTGCGGTCGGTGGTCCCGATGCCGTCCGGATCGAGACGCTGGCCCAAGTGCTCGGCGTCACCAAGGGCGGCTTCTACGGCTACTTCAGCGACCGGCGTGCATTGCTCGAGGAGATGCTCGACACATGGGAGCGAATGGTTATCGACGATGTGATCGAGCGCGTGGAGGAAGGGGGCGGGGACGCTAGGGCGAGGTTGAGGCGACTGTTCGCCCTGGCTTCCTCTTCAGCTGGCGAACTGCTGAAGATCGAGCTTGCGATCCGCGATTGGGCCCGACGTGACAAGGCTGTCGCCAAGCGGCTGAAGCGGGTCGACAACCGGCGAATGGAGTTCATGCGCGCGTTGCTTGCTGACTTCTGTCGAGACGGGGACGAGGTCGAGGTCCGCTGCCTGCTCGCCTTCTCCCTGTTCATCGGCAGCCACTTCATCACCGCCGATCACGGCGTGCACACCCGGGCGCAGGTGGTCGAACTGGCCTTAGAGCAGCTCGTGAGCTAAATCGCGGGTCGCCCCGCTTCGAGCGGACGCAGCCGATCGTCAGTCAGCAGGCTGTGGAAGGCTACGACGAGACGATGCGTCCGGTGCTTGCTCGCAAACGGCTTGAGCAAGCGGAAAACAATTACGCAGAAGCCTTGCTCTTGTAGTACTCGGCGTTGATCTCGGCGTATTTGGCCCACTCGGCCGGGAGCTGGTCCTCGGCGAAGCAGGCGTCGACCGGGCAGGCCTCGACGCAGGCATCGCAGTCGATGCACTCGTCGGGGTCGATGTAGAGCATCTCGACCGAGTCGTAGTCGGGCTCGTCCGGAGTCGGGTGGATGCAGTCCACCGGACAGACCTCGACGCACGAGTTGTCCTTCTGGCCAATGCACGGCTCGGCGATGACGTAGGTCATTCGAGGCTTATCTCCTGGGGTCGTCTTTTGGATGGGCAGAGGCTTCGTGCCCCCGCCAAAAAGCGCGGGTGCATATTTTAGGGATTCCAGTCGCGGCATGAGCGTGAAGACCAGCCAAAAATGATCCGCCTCATGCGTCGATCCTGGCTATGGTTGGCCGGTGCGCCGGTCATGGATCCTCTTCGCGTGCGTCCTCCTGGGGCTGGTTTCGGCCACTCCGGCGGCCCTCGCGGGGCAGGAGGAGCCGGCCACGTCGCTGGCGCCACCGACTCCACCGACCGTGCTCTCGCAGAGCCGGGTGATCGTCGAGTGGGCGCCTGGAGCCAGCCGCGCGGATCGGGTGGATGCCCGCAACGACGCCGAAGTTGACTTTGCGAGCGACCTCGGTAACCGCCGTTTCCAGCTAGTCGAAGTCGAACCTGGGCAGACGGCCCGCGACGCGGCCCGCGAACTGGAAGCGAACCCAGCCGTCGCCGTCGCCGAACGAGACGGATACAGCGCCCCTAACGCGATCCCCAACGACCCGCTCTTCGGAGAACTATGGGGGCTGCGCAGCACCGGCCTTGGGATCAACGGCTTCGCCGGCGCGGTAGCGGGTGCCGATGTCAACGCGCCGGCAGCATGGGATCGCACCGTAGGGACCCCTACCACCGTTATCGCCGACATCGACACCGGCTACCGCTACAACGACGCCGAGCTCAGCTCGGTTGCCTGGACCAACACGACGGAGGCCTCCGGCACCGAAGGCGTCGACGACGACGGCAACGGCATAGTCGATGACATCCACGGCGCCGACTTCGTCGGCTCAAACGCGGATGCCCCGATATCCACGCCGGACGGAAACCCCACTGACGACAACCTGATCTCGGGTGGGCATGGGATTCATACGGCGGGCACGATGGGCGCTGCTGGGAACAACGAAGTCGGGATCACCGGCGTCGCACAAAACGTTCGAATCATGGCGCTGCGTGTCTGCTCCAACTCGGCAAGCGCCGGCAACGAAGCGCGTTGCCCGTTCTCCTCTGAGGTGGCGGCTATCAACTACGCTGGGGCGAAGGGGGCGCGGGCAGCCAACATGTCGCTTGGCGGGACGTTCAACGAAACCGTTGTGCGGGACGCGATTGCCGCCAATCCGGGAACCCTCTACGTGATCTCGGCCGGCAACGACGCCGAGGACAACGATTCCATCCCCCACTTCCCGTGCAATTACAATCCCCTCCTAGAAGGAAAAAGCGCGGTGGACAACGTGATCTGCGTCGCCGCAACCGATCAAGCCGATGGGCTCGCAAGCTTCTCTGACTGGGGCGCAAATTCGGTTGACCTGAGCGCGCCCGGCACCGAGATCCTGAGCACCTATCCGGGGTTGGAAGTGAGCTTCCACGACGACTTCGAGGCGAACGACTTCTCGACCACCTGGTCGCAAACCGGCGCCGAAGGCTTCGGCCCAGCAGCCGCGGGCGACGGCCCGCTGACCTCCTTCGGCATGAGCGACTCGCCGAACCAAGCGCCGGCGCCGGCCTCCGAACACGACGTGAGGCTGACCAACGGGGTCGCCATCCCGCCCGGCACGGGCGCCTGCACGCTGAGCGGCAAGCGATACAGGAATGTCGGATCCGGAAGCACCTACTACCAGGTGCTGAGCGACGGCTCTTCCGCTTTCTTCAACAACATTCCAATCGCGACGCCCAGCTTCGCGATGACCCCGTTCAACACCGCGCCGATCACCGGCCTCGGCGGCCACTCGGTCAAGCTGCGCTTCGGCTTCACGGCGGGCGCGGAAACCACCCCGACCACTGGCATCTGGTTCGACGATCTCGGAATCACCTGCTACAAGCCGGCCAGCGCCCCCCTGGACTACCACTTCCTCCAAGGCACCTCGATGGCGGCGCCGCACGTGACCGGGGCGGCGGGGCTGCTCTTCTCGCTCAAACCGCTGGCGACGGTGGACGAAGTACGCAACGCCCTGCTCGCGGGCGTCGACGCTGTTCCTTCGCTGGCGGGGAAAACGACCACCGGCGGTCGCCTCGACATAGCCAAGGCGATGGACAGCCTCGAAGGCAATCCCGTCGACAGCATGGCCCCTGCCAAGCCCGCTCTCACGAGCACTGACCCCGAACCGGGAGCAAACAACAACCACCCGAAGATCAAGGGATCGGCCGAGGCCGGGTCCACAGTGAGGATCTTCAACGGCTTCGAATGCGCAGGTGCCCCGGTGGCAACCGGGGCGGCAGCACAGCTTTCAGGGGCGGGGATCGAAGTCACGGTGCCGGACAACTCCATCACCTTCTTCTCGGCTCAAGCGACCGATGCGGCGCGTAACGAGTCGGCCTGCTCAACGACCATTTCCTACCTGGAGGACACGCCTCCGCCCGAATTCATCGAGGTTCCACCGGACCACACCGAAGTAAATCCGCCTGAAACGAGACCCCAGCAGACCCGTCCGCCGCCCCTACCGATGTGCAAGGTGCCCAAGGTCGTCGGCATGACGCTGGGGCAGGCGACGGGCGCGCTGTCCAGGGCGGGCTGCAAGGTCAGCGCCGTGATCAAGCCGAAGGCGAGGAAGGGGCGCAAAAAGCCGCCGCTGGTCGTCAAAGGCTCAACGCCGCCGGCAGGCGGCAGCGCCGGAGAAGGCAAGGTGACGCTGATCCTCGGCCCCAAGCCCAAGCCGAAAAAGCGTCATCACTAGCATCGCTTCGCGATGCTGCTGCTGACTGGAGCCACGGGAAGCGTCGGGTCGCGACTGCTGCCGCTGCTGTTGGAGCGCGGCGAGGACGTGCGCTGCCTGGTGCGCGAGCCGCGGCGGCTGGGCGCGCACCGGGTCGACGTGCAGATCGCCCTCGGCGACCTCGGTGAGATGTCGGATCCATATTTGGTGCGGCAGGCGCTGCGCGGAGTCGACACCGTGATCCACCTGGCGGCGACGATCCGCGACCAGCCACCGCACCGGATCGAGGAGCTGAACGGCCTGGCGACGGTGCGGCTGCTGCGCGCCGCCGAGCACACCGGGGTGCAGCGCTTCGCCTTCTTCAGCGCCCTCAACGCCTCCGCCGCCCAGCGCACCCGTTTCTTCCGCGCCAAGTGGCTGGCCGAGGAGGCGATCGCCTCCTCGTCGCTGCAAACGACCGTCTTCGCGCCCTCGATCGTCTACGACCGCAGCGACCCCTGGGTGACGCTGCTGCGCCGCTTCTCCTTCCTGCCGGTGCTGCCGGTGTCGGGCGAGGGGAAGGCCCGCTTCCAGCCGATCTGGGCCGACGACGCCGCCCGGTGCACGCTCGCCGCCCTCGACCGCGAGGGGCGCGACCGCTACGAGCTGGCCGGGCCCGAGACGCTCAGCTACGACGAGATGTCCGACCTGGTCAGCCGCGTCGCGGGACGCCCCCGACCGCTCGTCCACATGCCGCTGCCCATGATCCGCGCCGGGTTGATCGGACTCCGCTCCGTCTTCGGCGAGGCCGTGTTCGCTACTTGGGAGGAGGCAGAGCTGATGGAGGTTGCGATGACGAGCGAGCGCGGCACCGCGGACGCGGAGGAGCTCGGAGTGGAACCGAGAAAGATGGGCGATGTCCTGGCGGAGGCCTAGGCGCGCGGCGATCCTGGCGATCGTCTTCGTCGCGATCTGCGCCGGGCAGGCGTCGGCGCGGACCCTGACCCCGCCCAAGCCGGGTGTCTTCTTCGGCGTCAGCGACCGCGGCAGCACCGAAGACTTCAACGAATTCGCCGGCCTGCTCGCCAAGCACCCAGCGCTGCTGGAGACCTTCCATCCCTGGGGCAACAGCCTCAACCAATCATATGAACGCTGGCGCGAAACCGGCACCCGGCCGATCCTGCACATCTCGACCGCCGACGACCAGACGCTGGCCGAGCTGATCACCCCCGAGCAGATCGCGCTCGGAGCGGGCGACGACTACCTGCTGCAGCTCAACGACTTCTTCGCCAAACACGGCCTGCTCGCCTACATCCGCCCCCTCGGCGAGCCCAACCGCTGCCTCAACGTCTGGTCCGCGGTCAACTGCGACGGCAGCCAGAAAGGCGGCGAACACACGACCGGCTGGTACAAGCAGGCGTTCCGCCGGATTTCGCTCATCGTGCGCGGCGGCAACACCCTGGAAGGCATCGACGCCACCCTGGCCGAAATCGGCCTGCCGCCGGTCCACCGGACCAAAGGGCCGCCGCCAACCGAACTGCCGGCGGCGCCGGTGAGCATCATCTGGAGCCCGCTGCCGGGCGGCTCCCCGCGGGTGAAGGGCAACTTCCCGGGCAACTACTGGCCGGGAAGCCGCTGGGTCGACTGGGTCGGCACCGACTTCTACTCGCAGTACCCCGTCTGGAAAGACCTCAGCCACTTCTACGAAGGCAAGCAGTGGCTCCGCAAGCCGGTCTCGATCGCCGAGTGGGCGGTCTACGGCGAAGACGAACCCCGCTTCGTCAAACAGCTCGTCGCCTGGATGGCAAGGCGACCGCGGGTGCGGATGTTCGTCTACTACGACGGCTTCGGCCCCGGCGAGAACCCCTACGACCTCCGCCTCTACCCGCGCACGACCAACACGCTGCGGCTGAAGCTGCGGCGACCGAGCTTCCTCCAGTACACCGAATACAACGCCGGCCTCCTGCCGCCGCTGCCCCCTCCACCGCCGAAAACGAAGAAACCGGTGCCTACGCCTACCCCCGTGCCCACCCCCGAACCGGAACCGGTCCCGCTGAGCCAGTGAAAGACGAGGGGCCCGGTCTCCCGGGCCCCTCGCAAAAGCAACTCGCCTGTTGAGGCGAGGATACGCCTGGGCAGGCGTCGTTACATCATCCCGCCCATGTCCGGCATACCGCCACCGGGCATACCGCCGCCGGCGCCTTCCTTCTCCGGCGGTTCGGCGATGATCGCCTCGGTGACGAGGATGTTCTTGGCGATCGAGGCGGCGTTCTGCAACGCCGACCGGGTCACCATGGTCGGGTCGATGACGCCGGCCTTGATCAGGTCGCCGTACTCCCCGTTGGCCGCGTTGAGGCCTTCGCCGGCTTTCAGGTCACGGACCTTGTTGACGACGACCGAGCCCTCCAGACCGGAGTTCTCGGCGATCTGACGGACCGGCTCCTCGAGCGAGCGGTGCACGATCCGTGCGCCGGTCGCCTCGTCGGGATCGTCGAGCTTGTCGGGATCGAGGTTGCTCTGCGCGTTCAGCAGCGCAACGCCACCGCCCGGCACGACTCCCTCCTCAAGCGCCGCCCGAGTCGCCTGCAGGGCGTCCTCGACACGGTGCTTTTTCTCCTTCATCTCGGTCTCGGTGGCGGCGCCGACCTTGACCACGGCGACACCGCCGGCCAGCTTGGCGAGACGCTCCTGGAGCTTCTCGCGATCGAAGTCGGAGTCGGTGTTCTCGATCTCCTGCTTGATCTGGTTGATCCGGCCTTTGATGTCCTCACCGTCACCGGCGCCGTCGATGATCGTGGTCGTGTCCTTGGAGACGACGACGCGACGCGCCTTGCCGAGCTGAGACAGCTGGGTGTTCTCCAGTTTGAGGCCCATCTCCTCGGTGATCACCTCGCCGCCGGTGAGGATCGCGATGTCCTTGAGCATCCGCTTGCGGCGGTCGCCGAAGCCCGGTGCCTTGACCGAGACGCCGGTGAAGGTGCCGCGCAGCTTGTTGACGACCAGGGTCGCGAGGCACTCGCCCTCGACGTCCTCGGCGACGATCAGCAGCGGCTTGCCACCCTGCATCACCTGCTCCAGCACCGGCAGGATGTCCCGCACGGAGCCGATTTTCTGGTTGGCGATGAGGATGTATGGGTCCTCCAGCACCGCCTCCATGCGGTCCTGGTCGGTGACCATGTACGGGGAGATGTAGCCCTTGTCGAACTGCATCCCCTCGGTGAACTCCAGCTCCATGCCGAAGGTCTGGCCCTCCTCGACGTTGACGACGCCGTCTTTACCGACTTTCTCGATCGCATCGGCGATCACGTTGCCGATCTCATCGTCGGCGGCGGAGATGGCGGCGACGCGGGCGATCTGCTCCTTGCCGGCGACCTCCTTGGACTGCTTCTCGCGCAGGTTCTCGACGACGTCGTCGACGGCCTTCTCGATCCCACGGCGCAGAGCCAGCGGGTTGGCGCCGGCGGCGACGTTCTTGAGGCCCTGACGGACGATGATCTGCGCCAGCAGGGTCGCCGTCGTGGTGCCGTCCCCGGCCACGTCGTTGGTCGCCGTGGCGACCTCGCGGACCAGCTGGGCGCCCTGGTTCTCGAAGACGTCCTCGACCTCGACCTCGCGGGCGATGGTGACGCCGTCGTTGGTGATCGTCGGCGCGCCGAACTTTTTGTCGAGCACGACGTAGCGGCCTTTCGGGCCGAGGGTCACCTTGACGGCGTCGGCGACAGCATCGACGCCGGCCTGCAGGGCCCCCCGTGCCTCCTCCTTGTACTTCAGCTCCTTGTGAGCCATTGAGTTCCTTCCTCCTTGGTCTTCTCTAAGTCCTGTTTGACGGCGTCTAGCCGAGCTTGGCGAGGACGTCCGACTCGCGCATCACGAGCAGCTCCTCGTCCTCGACGGTGACCTCGGTGCCGCCGTACTTGGAGTAGAGGACTTCGTCGCCCTCGCTCAAGTCGAGCGGGCGGCGAGTGCCGTCCTCGTTGATCGCGCCGTCGCCGACGGCGACGACCTTGCCCTTCTGCGGCTTCTCTTTGGCCGTGTCGGGGAGGACGATGCCGCTGGCGGTCGTTTCCTCCTCCTCAATCGGCTTGACGATCAGCCGGTCCCCGAGGGGCTTCAGCTTCATCCGTGAACCTCCGTTATCGATCGGTGTTACTGGTCAAAGTCGGGAAATAGCTCCACAGAGCCGTTTCGCGGCCCGTGCGGCGTTGGCACTCTAACTGTCTGAGTGCCAAGGCACTGAAAGATAGCGGTACGGGTCAGCCGCTGGCAAGCAACTTGCAGCCGAGCAGGCCGGCGATGCCCGTGGCGCCGTGCGACATCACCCAGTCGTGGTTCCACTCAAAAGCCGGGCGGGCAACCGGGGCCAGCAGGTTCATCCACGGCTTCGTCGTCGCCACGTTCCACTCGTAGAGGACGGCGGTGACACCGTCACGCTCATAGAGGCGCCAGCGGCCGATGCCGGAGAGCTCGCCGACGGCATCGGCCTGCAACATGTACGGC
This sequence comes from uncultured Solirubrobacterales bacterium, assembly GCA_963770315.1. GTDB lineage: Bacteria > Actinomycetota > Thermoleophilia > Solirubrobacterales > 70-9 > VRUE01. The sequence goes on along the minus strand of CAVYPC010000002.1, from coordinate 53,791 downwards.
CGCTCGACGTGAGTGGTCGTGATCTCGAACTCGACTCGGTAGGGCAACAGGCTCTTCCAGACCATCCGCGAGACCGCGCCGACCCCACCGCCGTCGCCCCCGTTCCTTTCTTCGACCTCCTCGACGCCGCGCCACCACTCGGGCCAGCGCTCCTGGTCGTAGATCGCCTCCCAGACGGGGTCGCGCGGCGAGTCGAGCAGCCAGGTGGTGAGGAAGGCGTAGTCGGCGATCGTCGGCCCCCACTCAGTTGTGGTGCGGCGTCTCCCCATTGCCGAAGTGCGCCCCCGGCGGCTCGACGATCTGCGAGAAGCGGATCACCGTGACGATGTCCTCACGGCCGACGGTACGGCCGTAGATCTGCTCGAGGAACTTGACCTCGTCCTCGAGCCGGCGGAACTCGGGGTTGTCGTGCTCGATGTCGCGCGGCGAGAGGTCGCCGACCTTCTTCACCTCGACGTCGTCGATGCACGCGGCGAAGATTTTCTCGCGCGGGCTGTGACGGAAACCGACCGTGACCCAGACCACCTGGCCGCGCTCGTACTTGCCGGTCTTGTCGCCGAGCCGGATCGTCGCGGTCTTGCGACCGCGCTTCAGCTGGTCGACGAAAACCGTGGAATAGAAGTTGAGTACGTAGATGCCGCCGCGCATGGCGCTGCGAGCGTATCTGACGGCGGCAAGCGCGGTCGGCGAAGTCACCCGATGGGGACGCGGCCACGTGATGGCCGATCGACGGTCGCGATCGGGCCGCCTGGACATTTGTTCGGACTTGGGTGTAGGCACGCCGAAAGCGGGTCGATGTGAACGGCGATGAGCCCTGCTTCCGTCCGCACGCTGGGACCGCTCGCCGGAACCGCCGCCTGTGCCCTCGCGCTGCTCTTCGGGGCGACGGCAGAGGCCTCCGCCGCGACCTGCGACGGCAAGCACGCGACGATCGTCGGCACGCCGGGCAACGACACGATCGTCGGCAAGAAGGCCAGCGACGTGATCTACGGCGGCGGTGGCGACGACACGATCAGCGGTGGGCCCAACGGCAACGACACGATCTGCGGCGGTCCCGGCGACGACAGCATCCACGGCGGGCGGGGCTTCGACGCGCTCTACGGCGACGGCGGCAACGACAGGCTCGCCGGCGACACCGGTTCCGACCACCTCGACGGGGGCGGCGGCAACGACGCCCTCAACGGCGCCGAGGGCAGCGACAGCCTCATCGGCGGCGGCGGCAGCGACGAAATCCGCGGAGCGAAAGGCCCAGACCGGATGATCGGCGGCGCCGACGGGGACGTCCTGATCGGCGACAAAGGCAGCGACGAAGCGATCGGCGACGGCGGCGACGACTCGCTCTACGGCGACAAGGGCAACGACCGGCTCGAGGGAGGCCCGGGAAGCGACCAGATCGACGGTGGCTCCGGCGACGACCCGGCCCTGGACGGCGGCGGCGACACGGATGAAGTCTTCGGCGGCGCTGGCAGCGACACCGCAACCGGCGGCGATGGCGACGGCGACATCGTCCGTGGCGACAGCGGCGAAGACACGCTCGACGGCGGCCCGGGAAGCCAGGACATCGTCTCCTACGCCAGCGCCACCCGCAGCGGGGTGATCGTCGACCTCAACTCCGACCGCTCGAAAGGCGACGGCCACGACACGCTGCAGGGCTTCGAGGACGTAGTCGGCTCGCCGCAGGCCGACGACATCGTCGGCGACGGCGAAGTCAACCGGCTCGACGGAGGCGTCGGCAATGACGACCTCGACGGCGCGGGCGGGCCCGACGAAGCTTTCGGCGGCGCCGGCAGCGACGAGTGCGACGGCTTCGCCACCGAGCATTCGTGCGGCTCCGAACCCGACCCGCCCGGCAGCGGAACCTTCGTCATCCTCAACCAGGGCCTCGACGGCTCCAGCCTGATCGTGCAGGGCGATGGCGCCCCCAACGACATCCAGGTCTCCTTCAACGGCGGCTGGAGCGTCTCCGACAGCGGGCCGGTCGTCCCGGGCGACGGCTGCTCGAGCGCGAGCGTCACGGCCGTCAGCTGCCCGGTCGCCGTCGCCACCAGCCTGGTGGTTATCACCGGGGGAGACGGCGACGACAGCATCGGCATCGCCGAAAGCGTTCCCGCCGGAGTCAAGGTGCGGGCCAACGGCAACGCCGGCTCCGACACGCTCAGCGGCGGCCCCGGCGACGACGTGCTCGAAGCCGGCGAGAACTACAACAGCCCCGACAACGGCAACGACACGCTGATCGGCAACGCCGGCAGCGACGTGCTCTACGCCGATCCCGGCGCCGACCAGCTGTCCGGCGGCCCCGGAGACGACCTCCTCGTCTCCTCGGTGCCGGTTTGCCAGGGCCACGTCTACGACGGCGGTGCCGGCGACGACACTGTCTCCTACGGTCGCTCGGATGCCGCCCTCACGGTTGAGCTCGGCGGCACCGGCGGGCCGGCGGGATGCGGCTCGCCCGACCAGGTCGGCTCCAGCAACGAGAGCCTCGAGGGCTCCGACGGGCCCGACGTGCTGATCGGCGACAACGGCGAGAACAGCTTTCTCGGCCACCTCGGCGCCGACAGCTTCTTCGGCAAAGGGGGCAGCGACTTCATCGATGCCGTCGACGGCAAACAGGACAAAGTCATCAACTGCGGTGGCGGTGGCAGCGGGGACGACGTGATGAAGGACGCGAGCGATCCGGATCCGGTCGGCTGCTGAGCCGGACGAGCCGCCCCTCGCTACCCACTATTGACGGACGGGTGTTTGCATCGCTGTAGGGATTGATCAGGCGGTCGATGTAGGCGCAGAATGGCCTACACAGCCAAATCGGCCCTCCGCCTGCTGATCGCCGCCGCCTGCGGCGCAGCCCTGTTCCTCCTGCTGCCCGCCTGGAGCCACGCCTCCGCCGCGACCTGCGACGGCAAGCACGCGACGATCGTCGGCACGCCGGGCAACGACACGATCGTCGGCAAGAAGGCCAGCGACGTGATCTACGGCGGCGGTGGCGACGACACGATCAGCGGTGGGCCCAACGGCAACGACACGATCTGCGGCGGTCCCGGCGACGACAGCATCCACGGCGGGCGGGGGAACGACACGATCGACGGGGAAGGGGGCGACGACCGCCTGCTCGGGGAAAAGGGCGCCGACAACCTGATCGGCGGCGAAGGCGAAGACCAGCTCCTCGGCGCCAAGGGCCCCGACGACGAGTACGGCGGCGGTGGCGATGACGAGCTGTTGGGCGGCCGCGGCCCCGACGAGATGAAAGCCGGAGGCGGAGACGACGTCCTCTACGCGGGCAAGGCCAGCGAGCGAGTCGTCGACGGCGAAGGCGGTGAGGACCGCGTCTACGGCGGGCGCGGCAACGACACCCTGGATGGCGGCTCGGGCGACGACATGGTCGACGGCGGGCTCGGCGACGACACCCTCAACGGCGAAGGCGGCACCGACACGCTGCTCGGCAGCCACGGCAGGGACGACATCTTCGGCGGGCCGGGCGACGAAGACGTGATGCGCGGCGACATCGGCTTCGACAAGCTCGACGGCGGGCCGGGCGAACGCGACATCGCCTCCTTCTCGACCGCCTCCGAAGCGGTGACCGTCGACCTCGCGACCGGCACCGCGCACGGGGACGGTCGCGACACGATCGCGGCGGACACCGAGGACATCGTCGGCTCGGCCTTCAACGACACGCTGATCGGCAATGGCGGGCCGAACCGCATCGACGGCGGTGCCGGCTACGACGACCTCGACGGAGGCGGTGGCTCCGATGACCTCTACGGCGGCCCCGACGGTGCCAGCTGCGACAGCGCCGCTGCGACCGAATCCTGCGACCACCCTGCCCCGACCGGCGCCGGCCCCACCGTGTCCCGCGCCCGCAGCCTCGATCGCAGCGGCTCGCTCAGCGTGCTCGGCACCGGCGCCGACGACTCGATCGCAATCTCCCAGCAGGGCTCGAACTTCGTCGTCACCGATGCGGGCAACCCCATCCCGGCGGCCAATGTCGAGGGTTGCGAGGACGAAGGCGGCAACGCGATCTGCCCAGCCGACGTACAGACGATCCTGATCGACGCCGGCGCCGGCAACGACTCCGTCACGGTCGACGGCAGCATTCCGGCCAACGTCGAAGTTCGGATCGAAGGCGGGACCGGCGCCGACCGGCTGCGCGGGGGCGCCGGGGGCGACGTGATCGAGGCCGGCGACGACTCCGATCCCGACGTGCTCGAAGGCGGCCCGGGAGACGACGCCCTGATCGGCGCCCGCACCGACCTTCCCGTTCCCTACAACAGCGGCAAGAGCACGCTGATTGGCGGGCCCGGCGGCGACGTGATGGTCGGCGGCGATCCCTGCGACGGCGACATCTTCGACGGCGGCCCGGGCGAAGACGACGCCAACTTCTTCCGCTTCACCCCCGGTGTGACCGCCGAAATCGGTGGCCCGGTGAGCCGCGCGGGAGGCCCCTGCACCCCCGGTCACGTCGATCCGTCGGTCGAGCAGCTCGAGGGCTCCCCCGGCCCGGATACGCTGATCGGCAGCCACCGCGACGACCTGATCGGGCACGGCGGCCGCAACAAGCTGCGCTTCAGGCCCACTCGCTAGACGGTCTATTCCCCGACCGCAGGTAGACAGAGGAGCCTGGCCGGTCTGCGGGCGAATTGACACCCCAAGAGCCCTGCTCTTGGGGTGAATGATGAGCGCGGCCCTTGGCCGCGCAATCGCCAGATTGCATAGGCCGCTTCGCGACATTCGCCCGCAGACCGGCCAGGCTCCTCTGTCTCGACACGTCCCCGGAATGGCCAAGCAGCGAGCGGTCCCGGGGTTCCCAAGCTTCAAGCCGAGGCGACGCCCAGAGGCAGAGCTTTTCGAAGCTCGGTGTGCTTCGTGGGGATGGCGGGTGCGCCTCTGCGGGAATGTCGCGAAGCGGCGGAAATGCAATTTGGTATCTGCGCGGCGAAGCCGCGCACCAGATTCACCCAAGAGCTCCGCTCTTGGGTGTCAATTCCTGCAGAGGCGCACCCGCCATCCCCACTTAGCCCGCCGAGGGCCGGGGGACCAGCCGTCTAGGGCGGCCCGAACCCTTCCTCGCCGATCAAGGGCACGAAGCGGCAGGGGCCAATCTCCTCTCTGCGCAGCTCGTCTCCGCGGCGCCGAAAGACGGTGAGCAGGTCGGCGCGGTCGGCGGCGATGGGAACGACGAGGCGACCGCCGTCAGCCAACTGCCCGAGCAGCTCGAGCGGCGGCGCCGGGGCGGCCGCGTGGACCGCGATCGCCCCGAACGGCGCTCGCTCGGGCACGCCCCGGCTTCCGTCCCCGACCAGAACCTCGACGTTGGCGACACCGAGCGCGCCGAGCGCGCGGCGGGCCGAGGCCGCCAGCTCCCCGTGGCGCTCGACGCCGATCACCTCGGCGGCGAGGCGGGCGACGACCGCGGCCGAGTAGCCCGAACCGGTGCCGATCTCCAGCACCCGCTCGCCGCCGCTCAGCTCCAGCGCCTGGCAGATCGCGGCGACGATCCAGGGCTGAGAGATCGTCTGCCCCTCGCCGATCGGCAATGCCGAGTCGGCGTAGGCGCGGCCGCGGTAGCGCTCTGGGACAAACTCCTCGCGCGGCACCTCCCCCATCGCCGCCAGCACGCGCTCGTCGGAGATGCCGCGGTGCCGCAGCTGCCGCTCGACCATCGAGGCGCGCAGCTTGGCGAAATCGATCACCTAGAAAATGTAGTTACGGAGCTTCGCCGGAGCGAGAACCGTGACCCGGCCGCGGCCGGGCCGAACGATGCCGGCGCGCTCGAGGTCGGCGAGGAAGCGGCTGACGCTCTCGCGCGAGGTGCCGGCGAGCTGGGCGAGGTCGGACTGATTCATGCGGATCGTGATCGAGCCCCCCTCGGCTGTCCGCGGCGCCTCTTCGGCGACGAGCTGGGAGAGGACCCCCGCGACCCGGCTGGGAACGGTCTGGAAAGACTGGCGTGAGATCCGCTCGTTGGCGGCCCGCAGGCGGCGTACGAGCGCGGCGATCAGCTTCACCGTGATCTCGGGATGGCGGGCGAGCAGCGACCGCACCTCGCCCGCCGGCAGCGCCAGCAGCTCGCCGTCGCTGAGGGCTTCGACGCTGGCCGAGCGCACCTCGCCGTCGAGCATCGCCAGCTCGCCGAAGATGTCGCGCGGCCCCAGCGTCGCCAGCGTGATCGCCCGCCCGTCGGAGTGCTCGCGGGTGACCCGGAAGCTGCCCGAGCGGACGATGTAGCAGGCGTCGGAGTGGTCGCCCTCGTGGAAGACGCGGGTCGAGGCCGGGAAGGAACGGGGCACCGCGACCTGCGAGAAGCTCTTCAGCTCGTCCTGCTTCAGGTCGGCGAAGAGCGGCACGCTGCGCAGCAGCTCGACCGGGCTGAGGCTCTCCTCCGAATCGGCCATCGGCCTGATTATCCCTTCAGGGGGAGAGAATCGCACGCTGGGGCCTTAAAAGGGCATGAACTCTGACACGGTGGATGTAGACGAATCTGTAGACTGCTGCTATGGCCGTAGTCGAGACGACGACGATTCGCGTCAGGCGCAGCACGCAGTTACGCCTGGCCGAAGAGGCGGAGATAGCCGGAAGCAGCGTGATCGACATGCTTGACGCGGCCGTAGACCTGATCGAGGAGCAACGGCTGCTCGCTTCGATGGACGAGTCCTACCGCAAGTACGGGGGCGAAATCCACGAAGAGATGCAAGCCTGGCTTGAGCTCCCCGACGGGTGGCCCGATGCGGATCGGTAGTCGCGCGGTCCGACGCGGCGAGATCTACATGGCCGACCCCGACCCAGTGGTCGACCATGAGCAAGGGGGTCGGCGACCGTTTCTCGTGATCTCGATCGACGGGATGAATCGCTCGGCGGCAGGACTCGTGATTGCGCTGCCGCTGACAACGACGGACCGAGGGAGCGCGCTGCACGTCAGGCTCGAGCCGCCCGAAGGGGGCTTGAGCCGGGCCAGCTTTGCGATGCCCGAGATGGTCCGGGTTCTCTCGGTGATGCGCCTGAAGAAAAGGATGGGCCGTGCGTCCCCGGATGCAGTCGAGGCGGCAACCAGGCGGGTCGGGATCCTGATCGGCCTCGGCCGCAGCCGTTAACGGCCTTCGGGGGCGCTCTTCAGATGCTTGCCGGCGGCGCGGTGGGCGCTGTTGAGATTGGCGCGTCGATGCTGGCGCCGGATCTTGGGCCTGCGCTTGCGCGGTTTCCCCGCCGAGCTGGCGGGGGGACCGGCGACGACGTTCGTGCTCGCGGTGTCGGCCGCGGACGCCGATGCCGGGGCTGAGTCCGGCAGCGGGTCGGCAGCCGCGCCGACGCCGGTGAGGACGATTTGGGCACCGCCGTCGCTATCGCCGAAGAGGCCCAGCATCGCGGTCTTGACCCCTTCGCTGAGCGGGCGGAAGCGAATCTGCAGGGTGCAGGTCGCGGCCGGCATCAGCTCATGGCCGGTGCAGTTCTCGTCGAGCAGCTGGTAGCTGCCGACCGCGCCGCCGGCGATGACGGCGATGAAGGCGCCCCCCGGCATGTTGCCGGTGTTGGTCACCCTGATCTCCTGGACGACCCCGGCGGAACCGACCTTGGCGACGCCGAAGTCGGTCGGGTTGGAGGCCGGTTCGAGGATCGCCCGCCCGCCGGTGCCGGTGAGGTCGGCGGTGAACGCGTAAGGACCCACGTTCGCGCGCAGCTGCGCGGTGTATTCGCGTGCGTCACGGGGGCCGAAATACACCTGCACATAACAGGTTTCGTTGGGCTGCAGGTTGTAGCCGAAGCAGTTGGTGTTGGTCCAGAAGGCTTCGGAGCCGGAGCCGGTGATTTCGATCGAGTTGACCTGGGCGGCTTCGGTGCCGGTGTTGCGCAGCTGGAAGTTCGCCTGGCTGTTGCCGTTGTTGACCGACTGCAGGCCGAAGTCGTAGCTGCCCGGTTCGAAGCTGAGCTGAGGCGGTTCGGGTTCGACCGGGGCGGCGAGGCCGGCGGCGGGACGGACCGCGATCACGGCCAGCACGGTGAAGAGCATGGCTAGGAGGACGAGGGTGGCTCTTGCTGGCTTGGACCTGCGCTGTATTGAGGGCATGGACGGCTGATCGGCGAGATCGGATATCCGCTTAGGACGGGTTGAAATTTTTCACTGAATGCGCTCAGCCGGCGGAGGCCGTCAATTTGCGCGGGCCGCGGCTGAAGCCGGCGCTGAGCAGCGCCTCCTCGTGGCCGGAGCCGATCACCGGCTCGCCGTCGAGCTTCTCGATTCCCAGCTTTGGCAGCCGACCGGCGGAGACCGCCTCGGCCAGTGCCAGCATCGCGGCGGCGAGGCCGGCGTCGTCCAGCTCGCCGAGGCGCAGGATGCTGCGTCCGCCACGCTCGACGTAGACGAGAGGCTCGCCGGCACGGAGCAGGACGTGGGCGCCGGGGGCGCGCGCGGGACGGCGGCCCGAGGGCGGTTTCGGCCAGGGCAGGGCGGCGCCGTAGGGATTGGCCGGATCGGTGGCGGCGAGGACCTGGAAGGAGGCGCCGCCTTCGGGCAGAGAGCGCAGCCGCTCGACCGCACCGGGCAGGGCGAACTGGGCGCCGCCCAAGCCCTCGACGAAGTAGCCGCGGCGGGCGGTGCCGAGCAGCTCGAGGTTGCCGAGCTCGGCGTAGAGGGTGGAGAAGCCCCCCGGCACCCCCTCGGCGAGCACGGTCTCGCGGGTGACGATCCCGTAGCGCTCCAGCATCAGCTCTGCCTGGGCGCGCAGCTTCGCCCCCGGGCCGGGCGCGCTGGCGAAGAGCGGCGCGGTCAGCGACCAGCGGCCCTGCACGGCGGCGCCGGAGCCGGAGCGGCGGCGGGCGAAGCGGCGACCTTGGCGCTCGTGGGCCGGCACCGAGCGCAGGCGCGGCGCCCGCAGCGGCGCAAAGGCGTCGTTGGTCACCTCCCCCGACCAGGCCAGATCCCACAGGGCGTTGTGCAGCTCCTCGGCCGGGAAGTCGAGGTCGGCCAGCAGGTCGAGCCAGAAGGAGGGTCCGGAGGTGAGCCGCTCGCGGATCGCCTCCTGCGTGGCCCCCTCGGAGCGTTCGAGCTTGGCGTTTGCCGGCGGCGGCCCGGCGAGGTGGACGTCCTCGCGGAAGTAGAGGGCAACGCGACCGTCGCCGCGGCCGCGTGCTCCCCCGCCGATCCAGACGAGCTCGCCGCTGGTGCAGAGCTCGTCGAGCCAGGCCGGAGAGTAGGCGCCGAGGCGGCGCGGCAGCACGTCCTCCTCCCAGACCTTGGGCGTCAGGGCGACTCCCTGCAGGGGCACCAGCGCGTCGCGCAACCGGTCCGGGCCGGCGCCGGCGGCGCGGTGGGCGTCGACGTTCTGCCAGCTCGGCAGGAAGCGGGCGAAGCGGTCGCGCCCCGCGGGCTCGACTTCGCGGCGCAGGTGGGCGAGGCTGGCACGGCGGACCCGGCGCAGGACATCGGAGTCGCACCACTCGCGCTCGCTGCCGCCGGGCAGCAGCTCGCCGCGGACCAGCGCCCCCTCGCGCTCCAGCTCGCGCAGCGCCGGGGTCGGGTCGACCCCGTATCGGTCGGCGAGCTGCGCGGTCGGAAAGGGGCCGTGCGTGCGGGCGTAGCGCCGCACCAGGGCGCGCATCGCGTCGGGATGGTCCTCGAGGAAGGTCTCGGGCAGGCCGGCGGGCGGCGGCACGCCGAGCGCGTCGCGGTAGAGGCCGGCGTCCTCACCCGCGATGTAGCGCTCCTCGCCGGCGACGCGGACCAGCGCGACACGGCGCTCGGCGACCAGCTTCTCCAGCATCGAGGTCGCCGAGTAGCCCTCCGTGACCCGCTCGGCGCATTCCCCGGCGCTGAGGTCGCCGACGTTGCGCAGCAGCTGCTGCAGGGCGTCGCGATCGCCGGCGCGGCCGGCCTCGGTGCGGTGCTGCAACTGCGCCTCGACCTCCTCCAGCGCCTCGGGGTCGATCAGCTCGCGCAGCTCCTCCTGGCCGAGCAGCTCGCGCAGCAGATCCCGATCGAGGGAGAGCGCGGCGGCACGGCGCTCGGCGTTCGGCGTGTCCCCCTCATACATGTAGGTCGCGACGTAGTCGAAGAGCAGCGAGGAGGCGAAGGGCGAGGCGGTCGGCGTCTCGACCTCGACCAGGCCGAGCTTGCGCGAGTGCAGGTCGATGAGGATCTGGCGCAGCGACGGCAGGTCGAGCACGTCGCGCAAGCACTCGCGGTAGGTCTCGAGGATGACCGGGAAGCGGGGGAAGTCGCGCGCGACCTCGAGCAGGCTCTGCGACTTCAGCCGCTGCTGCCAGAGCGGCGTGCGTTTGCCCGGGTAGGCGCGCGGGATCAAGAGCGAGCGCGACGCGTTCTCGCGGAAGCGGGCGCCGAACAGGGCCGAGCCCGACAGCTCGCGCACGACCAGGTCCTCGAGCTCGTCGGGCTCGACCATGATCAGGTCGGCGGACGGCGGCTCGTCGGCGTCGGGCAGGTGGATGACAATGCCGTCGTCGGACCAGATCGCGTCCGCCTCGAGCTCGAGCTCCTCGCGGATCTTCTGACCCAGGGCAAGGCCCCAGGCCGAGTGAACACGGCCGCCGAAGGGCGAGAGGATGCAGAGCCGCCAGTCGCCGATCTCGTCGCGGAAGCGCTCAACCACGATCGTCTCGTCGGAGGGGACGACCCGGGTCGCCGCCTGCTGCTCGCGCAGGTAGGCGACCAGGTTCTCGGCGGCGCGGCGGTCGAGGTCGTATTCGCCGGCCAGCTCCTTGGGGTCGCGCGAGACCGCCTCGCGGGAGAAGGCGCCGATCGCCCGGCCCAGCTCGGCCGGGCGGCCGATCCCGTCGCCCTTCCAGAACGGCACCGCGCCGGGCAGGCCGGGGGCCGGGGTGACGATCACCCGGTCGCGGGTGATCTCCTCGATCCGCCAGGTGGTCGCCCCGAGCAGGAAGGTCTGCCCGGCGCGCGCCTCGTAGACCATCTCCTCATCGAGCTCGCCGACCCGGCGGCCGTCGGGCAGGTGGACGCCGTAGAGGCCGCGGTCGGGGATCGTGCCGGCGTTGGTGACGACCAGCTGGCGGGCGCCTTTGCGGCCGTGCATGGTGCCGCGGGTACGGTCCCAGACGATCCGCGGTCGCAGCTCGGCGAAGCGGTCCGAGGGGTAGCGGCCGTCGAGCATGTCGAGCACGTTCTCGAGCTGTTCGCGGGAGAGCTCGCCGAACGGCTCGGTAGCGGTGACCAGGCGCTCGACCTCGTCGATCTCCCACTCGTCGAGAGCGGCCATCGAGACCAGGTGCTGGGCGAGCACGTCGAGCGGGTTCTGCGGGATCACCGTCTCCTCGATCGCCCCTTCGCGCATCCGCCGCGCCACCACCGCGCACTCGAGCAGGTCGGCGCGGAACTTGGGGAAGATGCGGCCGCGCGAGACCTCTCCCAGCGAGTGGCCGGCGCGGCCGACCCGCTGCAACCCGCGGCTGACCGACTTCGGCGACTCGACCTGGATCACCAGGTCGACGGCGCCCATGTCGATCCCCAGCTCCAGCGACGACGTCGCGACCAGGCACGGCAGCTGCCCCGACTTGAGCATCTCCTCGACCACGAGGCGCTCTTCGTGGGAGAGGGATCCGTGGTGCGCCCTGGCGATCTCGGGCAAGGGGTCTAGGCCCTCAGCCGCGGGTCCTGTCGACGGGGCGGGGGTGTCCGGACTGCCGCTGGGTTCCTCGCCGGACGGCTGCGCTTCTCTCTCTGAGCCAGCGGGGCGAGGAACAGGACGCCGCGCCTGTCCGGACACCCCCGCCCCGTCACCACCCGCGGGAGAGGGGTGACCGGCTTGCTCGGTGGCGGGCAGCTCTTGCGGAGCTTGCTCTAGGGCGAGCTCGTTCAAGCGCTTAGCTAGACGCTCCGCTGCTCGACGCGCGTTGACGAAGATGATGGTCGAGTTGTGTTCGCGGACGAGCTTCAATAGCTCCGGGTAGATCGCGGGCCAGATCGAGCGGACGTGGGCCAGCGGCTCACCATCCGTGGGGTTGCCGTCGGCGTTGGGAAAGCTGGGAGCACCCGGTTCGCTCATGTCCTCAACCGGCACGACGATCTCCAGGTCGAGCTCCTTAGCCACCCCCGCGTCCACGATCTCGCAAGCTCTTTTAGGACCGACCAGGAACTTCGCGATCCGCTCCAACGGTCGCTGCGTGGCACTGAGCCCAATCCGTTGAACCCCTAGCGCCTCTCCCGCGGGTGGTGTGGAGGAGGGGGTGTCCCCCCGGGCGCGGCGTCCTGTTCCTCGCCCTTCCTGCTCAGCGAGAGCCGCATCGCCGTCCGGCGAGGAACCCAGCGCCCGGGGGGACACCCCCTCCTCCGCGACAGGACCCGCGGCTGAGGCGCCATGGTCCTTCACCAGATGGTCCAACCGCTCCAACGTCAGCGCCAGATGGGACCCGCGCTTGCTCTGGGCGACCGCATGAATCTCGTCGACGATCACCGCCTCAACCCCGGTGAGGATCTCGCGCGCACCCGAGGAGAGGATCAGGTAGAGCGACTCCGGCGTGGTGATGAGGATGTCGGGCGGCGTTTTGCGCATCGCCCGCCGCTCTTTCTGACTGGTGTCGCCGGTGCGCAGGCCGACCGAGATATCCGCCCCAATCCCCCGCAACGGCGCCCGCAGGTTGCGCTCGATGTCATAGGAGAGCGCCTTCAGAGGCGAGACATAGACCAGCTTCACCCCCTGACCCAACTCCCCCTCGCGGGCGAGCTTGTCGATGCCCCAGAGGAAGGCGGCCAGCGTCTTGCCCGAGCCGGTGGGGGCGCAGATCAGCGCGTTGGCGCCCCCCGATATCGCCTCCCAGCCCCCGGCCTGAGCCGGCGTCGGGCCCTCGAAGGACGCCTCGAACCAGCGCCTTACCGGGGCGCTGAACGGCGCCAGCGAGTCGGATCCTGCCCTGGTGTTCGCATCGGTGCCCAACCCACCAATCCTACGCCCGCCTCGGGCCGACGGGCCTCAAACGTCTATATGGAAGACGTTTGAGGCCCGTCGGCGGGCGGTTTTAGGGGATGAGGGCGCGGGGGACGATGTCGGCGTCTCCCCCGGTCCAGGCGTTGAACCGGTACCAGGACGGCTTTGCTTCGCGTCGTTCGGTCAGCAGGCCGGCCGAGTCGCAGAACTGGCAGGCGTCTTTCGCGTCGGCCCAGGAGAACCACCAGACGCCGCCGATCCGCCAGGAGCGGCGGTGGTTGGCGAGCATCGAGAAGGCCTGGTCCAGCTCGCGCGCCTGCCCCTGCGGCCCCCGCTCCCAGCGCGTCTCGAAGCTGTCGGACCCCCAGCCCAGCTCGGTGACGTAGATCGGAGTGGCGGCATCGTGGTGGACGCGCATGATGCGGCGAAGGTTGAGGATCTGGGCCCGCATCGCGGCGGCGTCGGCAACATATGGGTGCAGCGCCACGCCGTCGAAGAACCGCTTCACGTTGCGCGTCCGGTAGAGGCGACTGAGGTAGTCGCCGGAACCGACGTTGGGCGGAATCTGCAGCGGCCGCCCGAAGAGGCCGCCGAGGATCGCCTTGGCGCTGGGGTCGGTGCGATGGATGATGCGGCCGCTGGTCCGCAGCAGGGGCGCGAAGCGCTCTGGGGCGGCGGTGCCGAAGGTGACGATGTTCTCCTCGTTCCAGATCTCCCAGTCGCGGACCGGCAAGTAAGGCAAGTCCGGGTTTTCGAGCCAGAACGAGCCACCGGCGCCATAGCGGCGAACCGCCGTGCGCAAAAAGGATGCCCAGGCGCGAAGCTGCCATCCGCGCCTCGGTTCCAGCCTGGATTCCGGGGCGACCCAGGACGGGGAGGACGCGACAAAGGGCAGGACCGTCATCCCGTGCCGAGCCGCAAGCTCCACGCCGAGATCGAACCCCGACCAGTCCGGCTGCTCGAAGAGGGGATCGACCGGCTCGATCTGAGGCCAGGGCAGCGGCAGCCGCACGCTCCTCAACCCGGCCTCTTCCATCAGCGCGTAGTCGGACTCGTTCGGAAGGCTCTGCGGAGAGATGCCGATGAAGCCGGGCGGCACCGTCGCCGCGGCCGCGGCCTGAGGCAGCGCCAGCAGGATCGGCAGCGCGAGCAGTGCGAGCTTCGCTCTCATGACACCACCATCAACCCCTGCGACCCCGAAAGTAGCGTGCGTGCCGTAAGCGCGCTACGGCCGGCCGCCGGCGAAATGCGCGAACGCGTACCAGGCCGGCTTCGGCTTGAACCCTTTGGCGAAGAGGCCCGAGCCATCGCAGAAGTTGCAGGATTCGAGCTGATCGTCGACCGAGAACCAGTCGACCTGCTGCAGGTGCCACTTGCGCTGGTTGGCGCGCAGCAGGCCAAAGGCGCCCTTCAGCTGCGCCGCTTGGCCCTGCAGCCCTTTCGCGAACGAGTTCCCCGGAGTCGGATGCTTGGAGCTCCAGCCCAGCTCGGTGATCCAGAGACCCTTGCCGGCATCGTGATTCGCCTTCAGCACGGTGCGGAGTTCTTCGACGTAGGGGATCAGCCGATGGAAGTTGGACGTGTAGGGATGCAGGGCGACGCCCTGGAACTTGGACTTGATCCCCGGCGTCTTTTCGTACATCTGCTCGAGGAAGTCGTTCGCGAAATAGGCAAGCGGGGGCTTGCGTTTGAACACGGCCTCGCCGGGACGGGCGAAGAGGCCGCCGAGGATCTCCCTGGCGCCCGGGTCGACGCTTTTGATCGCGCCGGAGGAGAGCGCGACGAGGCGACCGTATTCGGCCGGGTTGGGCCTGGCGACGAAGTACTCGAAGTTCTCCTCGTTCCAGATCTGCCAGTTGCGGATCGGGCGCGGCGGAACCGTCGGGTGCTCGACCCAGAAGCTGCCGTTGGGGCCGTAGCGAGCGACAACGGCGCTGACAAAGCCCGACCAGCCGGCGGCCGCGGCGCCGGAGACCGGGAGGCCCCGCGACGCCTTGACGGTCCCACCGGTGCCCGGCACCGGGACGAGCGGCACCGCCCAGCCGGGAGCGCCGACGAGGAAGGGCAGCACCGCGATCCCCGCACGTGAGGCGTTTTCGACCTGGGCGTCGATTCCAGACCAGTTGAAGGCGGCGTTCCTGGTCGGCTGGATCGCGGGCCAGACGATCGGGATCCGGATGCTGCTCACTCCCCCGCGCTCGAGCCGCTGGAGCTGTTCGAAGTTCGGGGTCGCCTGCGGAACAGCACCCCAGAACGTCGTCGGCAGAGCCTCGGCGACGGAAGCGCTCGTGGCGAAGGCTGCCACCAGCGCCACGCAGGCGCACAGCAGCCTCAGCGCTCGCCTCGGCTCTCTTGACATCGCCTAGCCCGCTTCCGGCGAGACGGGGGTGCCCGAGCCGCGACGACGACGCTGGCGCATGACCACCGCGCCGATAGATATCGCGGCGAGAACCGCGATCGCGATCAGGATCGGCACCAGCGGCGAGGAGCCGCTGTCGCTCTGCGACGAAGCTGGTTCGGCGTTACTGCCAGCGGGCTTTGCAGAGTTGCCCGAGCCGTTGGCCGAGCCGTTGCCTGGGTTACCCTGCTTACCGCTGCCGCTTTCGGTCGCCGAACCCGCACCGGACTTCGAGGATGAACCGCCCGCAGAAGACTTCCCGCCGGACGATCCCCCGGAATTGGTGCCCGCCGTCGCGCCGCCGTTCTTCTTGGAAGAGTGTGCGGGGGATTCCGACTGCGTCGGGATCGGGTGGTTGCCGGTAGCGGTCGGCGGAGCATCCGAATACTGAATACCGCTGCTGGAATCCGCGCGAGCGAGCAGCGGGAAACAGGCCAATGCGAGCAGAGCCAGCACTGACAGAGCGAGTACCGAGCGGCCCGCACCAGAGGCCGAGACTTGACGCGTCCCAAACATGGCGCGGAAGGTTAGAGCAAAGCGCGGCGCTACTCGCGCCAGTGGCCCTGATCGTGGGTCTGGCATTGGCTGGAGGCGGATACAGCGTGAGCGATCGGCATGTCGCCGGGCTCGCGGTCTGGCTGGTAGTGGTTGCCCTGCTGGTCCTCGGCGGCGCCTCCCAGGCACGCCTGGCTCGGCCCTTCTACTGGGCTGCGGGGCTGATCGGGGGTCTTTCCCTGCTGTCTGCAATGTCATCCCTCTGGTCGGGGTCGGTGGAGCTGAGCGCGATCGAGGCAGACCGGGTCCTGGTCTACCTCGGGATCTTCCTAGCCGCATTCCTAATCGCCCAAACCGACCAAAGGCGCCAACGTTTCGCTGAAGGCCTGACGATCGCCATCGCACTCGTCGCCCTGCTCGGCCTCGCTAGCCGCCTTGCGCCCCATGTCCTCGAGGTCGCCGACTCGCTCGGCTCGGGGCCGCGCCTGATCTATCCGCTCGGCTACTGGAACGCGAACGGCGCGATGTTCGGGATCGGCGTCGCGCTGCTGCTCTGGTCCAGCAGGCAGTCCGCCTGGGACGCGTTGCGCTGGCTCTCCGTTGCGGTGATGCCGGCAGTTTTGCTCGCCCTCTACTTCACCTACTCGCGCGGCGGGCTGCTCGCCCTGGCGATCGCCGCCGGATGCGCGATCGCGCTCTCGCGCGATCGCCTCTGGCTGCTGGCCACGCTCGGGGCCGGGATGCTCGGTGCGCTGCCGGCGGTGCTTGCCGTGCAGGCGCGCCGCAGCCTCGCCGACAACGTCGCCAACCAGGCGGCGGTCGATCAGGGCGTGACGGTGCTGCTGATCCTGCTCGGCGGCATCGCCCTCGCGCTGCTGCTCTTCGCCGGACTGCGCTGGGCCGAGCGCCGCGGGGGGCAGAAAACCGGCCGCGCGGTCGAGATGTCGCGCAACCCAAAGCTGCTGCGCGGCGCCGCGGCGGCCCTTGCCGTGATCGCGATCGGCGTGGCGATCGCGATCGGGGGGCGCGCCTGGGACCAGTTCTCCAGCTCCGACCTCCAATTCCCGAACAACCCCGAGCAGCACTTCTCGCAGCTCAGCGGCGCCGGCCGCCACGACTTCTTCCGCGTCGCGATTGACGCCTTCGAGGAAAAGCCGATCCTCGGCAGCGGCGCCGGCACCTACAAATTCGCCTGGGATCGGCACCGCTCGATCCCCCAGCCGGTCCACGACGCGCACTCGCTCTACCTCGAGGCATTCGCCGAGCTGGGCCTGGTCGGCGGCCTGCTCGTGCTTGCGCTGGTTGCGCTGCTTCTCTGGACTGGCTTCTCCGCCTGGCGCTTCGCGCCCTATCCCCAGCGCGAGCGCTATGGGGCCCTGCTGGCGGCGATGCTCGCCTTCGCGATCGTCGCCGGCCTCGACTGGTTCTGGGAGATCGCCGCGCTCGGCGCGGTGTTCTTCTGCGCGGCGGGCGTGCTCGTCGCCGCGCGCTGCAGGCAGCTCGCCCCGGGCCCCGACGCGCCGGGGAACGGCGAAGAGCGCCGCTTCGGCCTCGCCGTGGCCGGGCTCGCCCTGGCCTGGATCGCCGCGGTCGCCTTGATCGGGCCGCTGCTGGTCCAGCACGAGATCGACGCCAGCCAGGCCGCCGCGGCCGGCGGCAATTTCGAAAGCGCCGTCGACCACGCCAACACGGCACGCTCGATCGAGCCCTTCGCCGCATCTCCCTACGTCCAGCTGGGCCTGTTGGCCGAGAGCCAGCGCGACTACGCCACCGCGGCGGAACGCTTCACGCAAGCAATCGCCCGCGAGGATCGCAACTGGCAGCTCTACTACCTACGCTCTAGAGTCGAGGCAGAGGCCGGCAACGAGGCTGCGTCCCGGGTGGATCTGATCCACGCCCGCCGTCTCAATCCACTCGAAGACTGCCTCCGCGGGAAACCGAGCTGCGGGTGATCCCATGACGAGCAAGGCGCAGGAGACCGCATCTCCCAAGACCGGGCCGGCGCAGCCGCCGGGACCGGCGCCGCGCGGCGGCAGGACCGAAACGGCGACCCGCCTGGGGCTGGCCGGCGCCGCCGGGGCGAGGCGGCGCGGCTCGCTGCTGCGGCGCCTGCTCGCGACCGGCGACTGGCTGACCCTGGTGGCGACGCTCTGCATCGTCACCGCGGCGAGCCCGCAGACCGATATCGGCACCCTCTTCTGGGCGACGATGTTCAGCCCGGTCTGGATCCTGGTGCTGAAGCTGCACGGGCTCTACGACAACGACCACCGGCGCATCCGCCACAGCACGCTCGACGAGCTCTCCGGCCTGATCTCGGCGGCGGCGCTGGGGACGCTGGCGCTCGACGGCCTGCTGGCGCTGAGCCCCGTCGGCCCCCTGGCGGCGCCCAGCGCGATCGCCGTCGGCGTCGGCGCCCTGTTCGGCAACTTCGCCTCGCGGGCGGTGCTGCGCTTCTTCTGGCACCGTCTGGCCGGCACCGCCGCGGGCATCGTCGTCGGCCCGGCCGCCGCCGTGGGGGTCGTCGCACGCCGCGTCGCGACCCACCCCGAGACCCGTCTGCACCTGGTCGGCTACCTCTCCTCGCAAAGCGACAGGGGCACCGGCGAGGCCCCCGGCGGCCTGCGCCGGCTCGGCTCGACCGCGGATATCGCGCGGATCGCCCATGAACGGGACGTGGAGCGGGTGATCGTGACCGAGCAGGAGATGAGCGAGCCGGCCACCGAGCGGCTGATCGAGGAGTGCAAGGCGGCCGGCCTGGCGCTCACCTTCCTCCCCCAGCACTTCGGCCTGCTCGGGCCCGGGATCGAGCTGAACCGCCTCGCCGAGCTGCCGGTGCTCGACTTCCGCTTCTCCGACCCCCCGCGCTCGACCGTCGCCCTGAAGCGCGGCATGGACCTGGCGATCGGCGTCCCGTTTCTGGTCCTCCTCTCACCGCTGCTGGCGGCGATCGCGCTGTTGATCCTGCTTGACTCGGGACGCCCGGTCCTCTTCCGCCAGCGTCGCGTCGGCAAGGACGGCAAGCCGTTCACCGTGCTGAAGTTCCGCACCATGGTCAAGGGCGCCGAGGAGCAGCTGGGGGAACTGGTCGACCTCGAGAAGCTCGACGAGCCCGCCTTCAAGATCGCCGACGATCCGCGCATCACCGGCAGCGGCCGGCGGCTGCGCCGCTACAGCTTCGACGAGCTGCCCCAGTTCATCAACGTCGTCCGCGGCGACATGTCGCTGGTCGGGCCCCGCCCCGAGGAGGAGGCCGTGGTCGCCCTCTATGACGAGCGGCAGCGGATCCGGCTCGGCGTCAAGCCGGGGATGACCGGGCCGATGCAGGTCTACGGCCGCGCCGACCTCACCTTCGAGGAGCGCCTGGCGATGGAGCGGGACTACCTCGACAACATCTCGGTCACCGGCGACCTGGCGATCCTGCTCCGCACTCCGGCCGCGATCGTCCGCGGCGACGGCGCCTACTGAGCATGGGCGACACGCGGACCCCGATCCTCTACCTCGCCCCCTGGGTGGATCTCGGCGAGCCGGACGAGAGCGTCGTCGAGTGGTTCGAGCGCATCGACCGCGAGCGCTGGGCGCCGTCGCTGCTGACCACCCAGCCTTCCAAGAACCGCCGTCTTAGCATGATCGAGCCGTTCGCCGAGGAGATTTGGGACCTGCCCGACACGATGCCCGGGGGCAGGTTCCCGGAGTTCATCCTCGGCTTCATCGAGAGCCGCGGGGTGCGCCTGACCCACATCATGGGGTCGCGCCTGGCGTTCGACCTGCTGCCGGACATGACCTGTCTCCCCCAGCCTCCCGCGGTCGTCGTGCGGGTGCACGCGGAGAAACCGGAGCAGCCCGGTTACGCCCGCTACGTGAGCAGGCGCTACGGGAACCTGATCGACGCCTTCTCGGTCGCCGACGAGCGGACGAAGGAGGAGCTCGCGGGCTACGAGATCCCGCCGAGCCGCATCGAGGTGGGCGATCGCCACGAGGAGCTCTACGAGCGACTGCTCACCACACGCCCGGCGAGCACTCGCGGGCGCAGCGAGGAGCTGTTCGGCGGCGCCGGCGGCGATGCGGCTATCGCCGCGCCCCTGAGCCTGCCTCGCGATCCAGCGCCGGAGGGCACGATCGGCGTCATCGTCCCCTGCTTCCGGCACGGCATCTTCCTCGGCGAGTGCATCGAGTCGATCAAGGCCCAGACCCTGCGGCCGGCGCAGATCGCCGTCGTCGACGACGGCTCCGACGACCCGGAGACGATCGAGGCCCTGGAGCGCCTCGACGCAGACCCGGAGCTGACCGTGCTGCGGCAACCGACGAACGCCGGCCCCAGCGTTGCGCGCAACCGCGGGCTGGAACGGCTGGAGACGAGCTACGTGCTCTCCCTCGACGCCGACGACCGCCTCCTGCCCGACGCGCTGGAGCGCATGCTCGCTCAGCTGCAGCCGGCCGCCGAGGACGTCGGGTTCGTCTATCCGCATGCGCAGCACTTCGGCAACCGCACCGATTTCGTACAGCTCCCCGCCTACAACCTCTGGCTGCTGATGCAGGAGAACTACTGCCCGGCCCCGGCGCTCTTCGACCGCCGCCTGTTCGAGGCGACGGGTATCGCCTACCCAGAGGACATCGTGCTGGGGCACGAGGATTGGGACCTGATCCTGCAGCTGGCCGAGCGGGGCATCCGCGGGATTCACGCCGACGGCCCCACCTTCCTCTACCGGCGCCAGGGCTTCAGCCGGGTCAACGCCGTCGACTACGGGCCGCACGCCTTTCACGAGGCGATCGAGCGTCGCCACCCGGCGCTCTACGACCATCGCGACAGCATCAAGGCGCGCTGGGCACCGGCCCTGTCGATCGTGCTGCTCGGCGAGGCGGACGCTTGGGGCGAGGGCGACCTCGCCGACCTCTCGCGGCAGAGCTGCGTCGACTTCGAGGTTCTGGCGAAGGCCGAGGGGGTCGACGGCGTGCGGGTGGTGGGCTCGGAGCGGGAAGGCCGTCAAGGGTGGCTGCAGGCCGCGGTCGACGAGGCGCGCGGCCGCTGGATCTGTGTGCTGGAGCCCGGGGGGGCCGCAATCTTGCGGCACGCCGCCTTCGTCGAGAAGCTGCTCTACGGCTTTCTCGCCCACGAAGGGATCTCGGCAATCGTGCTCGCCCGAGCGCCGGGGGGATCGCGCCATGCCTTCGCCCAGCTGGACGACCGCGAACGCCTGGAGGTACCGCCCCTTGCGGTCACCTTCGAGCGACGGCCCGCGCTGCCGATTTCCCAAGTGGAGCTTGGCCACCAGGGCTCCGCCCTGGCCGACCTGGCGACGGCGCTGCAGGCAAACGGTCGGGTCCAGTGGCGGGCCGTGCCCGCCGGCGGCAGCGACCGTCGCGCGGGCGGCGAGGCGAAACTCGACGAACGTGGGGTCACGCTGAATCTCACCTACGATCGTTCCTGCGACCGTTCAGTTCTCGCCATGCGCGACAGCATCGCCAACCAGGAACCGCGCCTGCCGGAGCTCACTCCCGGCACGGTACGCCGTTGGGACGGCTCAGAGGCCTGGATGCCGCCGGGAACGCAACCGCTCTGCCGTCACATCGAAGTCGACGGCGACCGCCGCATAGTCTCCAA
Source organism: uncultured Solirubrobacterales bacterium (assembly GCA_963770315.1). Taxonomy (GTDB): domain Bacteria; phylum Actinomycetota; class Thermoleophilia; order Solirubrobacterales; family 70-9; genus VRUE01. The sequence continues at coordinate 32,418 of CAVYPC010000002.1, read as the reverse complement.
CAACCCCCAATCGCCGCCCGGATACGAACTCGAGTTCGAGCTCGGCACCCTGCTCGAACAGGCCGTCCCCGACACGAGGCGCCTGATCCAGTCGGGCCAGGACTTCGAGCTCAGCGACGACCAGAACGACCTCGGCAGCGAGCGACACGCGTACGGGTACGTAGAGCAGCAGCAGTTGCCCCTGCTCGAGCGCCTGGAGCTGCGGATGGCGCCGGAGACCGGCCAGCCGGTCCTGGTCGCGGGCCCAGACGACCCCCTCTTCGGCCTCGCCGAGCCGGTGGAGGATCTCGGCTGGATCGAGGCTCACCCCATCCTGCCGCGCCGCGACCTCCCTCACGCAGGCCCTTGGGGGGTCGACACCCTGTGGCGTCATACCGACCCCGACACCCACCGGCACCGCTACGCCATGGGTCCGGCGGAAGGCATGCCCACGATCGCGCTCGGCTCCCTGTTTCGCCACCCGGCGGGGGACCTGATCGCCCTGCGCCTGCGCGACGACGGCCGGCTCCTCAGCGACCTGGCGCGCCCCGGCCGCGCCAGCCGTGACCCGCGCAAGATCGGCCACTGGGTTGCGGCTCCGATAAGGGCTGCCGGACCCAAGGCCAGGCGGGACGCCTCGCGAGAAGCAGCAACCCGCCTGCGCCAGCTTGCGCTGCACGCCGGGGCACGCAAGCTGAGTGACGAGGGCGGCGTCGTCCTCGGCTGGCTGCGAGCGACGGATTCCCCCGGTTGCAGCCCCCTGCTCAGCGCTACCCATCCCGTGACCGGGGATCAGCTGGCGACCTGCTCGGCACACGAAGCGCTGAATCACGGCTACGTCCTCGACGGTGTCCTCGGCTACGTCCTCGACGCCGGCGCGAACAGCGCCCGCTGAACGATGGACCTGGAGACGATCGTCGTCAGCCACGGCGCCGAATGGCTGCTGGGCAACTGCCTGCGCTCGCTGCGAGAGCACCCGGCAGCGGGCGAGACGCGGGTGACCGTGGTCGACAGCGGCAGCCCCGACTCGACCCCGGACATGGTCGCCCGGGAGTTCCCCGAGGCGAACCTGATCCGCTGCCCCAACATCGGCTTCTCCGCCGCCAACAACCTCGTCCTGCGGGAGAGCACGGCGCATGCCGTGCTGCTGCTCAACCCCGACACCGAGGTCCACGCGGGCACCCTGGACACAGCACTGGCGCGGCTCTGGTCGGACGAGCGGATCGGCATGGTCGGCGTCAAGCTCCTCACCGAGAGCGGCGAGCTGGACCATGCCTGCAAGCGCTCCTTCCCCACCCCGCTCGGCGCGTTGGCCCACTTCACCGGGGTCGGCCGCTCCGCCGGAGCCTCGGGCGCGCTCAGCCAGTACCGAGCCACACAGCTGGGCGACGACGAGCCCGGTGAGGTGGACGCGGTCAACGGCGCCTTCATGCTCTGCCGCGCGGAGGCGGTGCGCGAGGTCGGCCTGCTCGACGAGGGCTACTGGCTCTACATGGAGGACCTCGACTGGTGCCACCGCTTCTGGGACTCCGGCTGGGAGGTCTTCTACGAGCCGGCCGGCACGGCCCTGCACGTCAAGGGCGGCTCCAGCGGCGCCCGCCGCGCCCCCAGGCAGGAAATCGCCTTCCATCGCGGCATGGGGCGCTTCTACCGCCGCTTCGACGCCCCCGCGCACAACCCGTTCGTCAACGCCGCCGTCTACACCGGCATCGGCGCCAAACTGGCGACCAGCCTGGCGATCACCACAGTCAAGGGTCGTTAAGCCCTACAAGCGACAAGACCCGCCGAAGCGGGTCAAGTCTGGCGAAGCGGGGACCACCCCCGCAGTGACCGACACTCTGCCCGAAAGGGTACCGCGGCGGATCGATTAGGTGTTAAACAGCAGAGTGTGTGTCGGTCAGCGACGCGCGATGTAGGCGTCCTGGAACACGCGCAGCTCGGGGGAGCCGAGGTCGAAGGCCTCGACCGCGGCAAAGCCGGCCAGCAGGCGACCGGTGACGTAGCGGCGCGGGTGGTAGGCCGTGCAGGCGTTGCGACCCGACATCCGCGGTCGCTCGACCACCAGCTCGCCGCGGTCGAAGCGCTCCTGCTCGGCCTCGGTGAGGCGGTCGCGAACCGCCTCGCCGAGGACGCTCAGCACGAGCAGCCCTCCCGGCCGGAGCAGGCGGCGGAACTCGCCGATCCAGCTGCGCTGGAGCGGCTCGCTGAGATGGCTGAAGACCGAGAGGGCATAGATCAGGTCGAAGCTCTTTGTGACGTAGGGCAGCGGCGGCTCGAGCTCGTTGCGGGTCGCCCGCAGGAAAGGGAGGTTGCCCTCGCTCCACGCGACCAGCTCCTCGTTGTAGTCGCAGCCGTGGATCTCGGGGCCATCGAGGGCCGCCCAGTGGCGGGCGACCCGGCCGCACCCACAGCCGAAGTCGAGGATCGCCCCCATTCCCTCGACAGGAGATCCCATGCCGGCGGCGGCCGCGCGGATCGAACGCGTCATCCGGTCGCCGATCCAAAAGAAATGCTCGGCCCCGCCGCTGCGGCCGTCGACCAGAAGGCGCAGCCGCGGAGAGGGCAGCGGCAGATCGTCCGGGCCGGTCGCCCGGCCCTCGCCAGCCCGAGCGGTCAGCCAGCCCTCCCGCACCCGTGCCGCTGGGCGCAGCAGCCTTGCCCGGTCGAGCCCGGTCGCGATCCTGCTCCTCGTCTGCTGCTTCACATCAGGCCTCCCCTACCCGATCGATGTGACCGCAGTAACACGGCTCAAGCCGAAAGTCTCGGCCTGGTACGCCCGGTCAGACGACAGCAGCGGAGGTCAGACGTCCTCCAGAAACGACAAGACCCGCCGGAGCGGGTCGAGTCTGGCGAAGCGGGGAACCACCCCCGCGCACAGTTGACATCCGGGTCCTAAGCTACCACGGCACTGCGCCATAATTGACACACACATTTTCACTCCTGTTTGACTTTAGTGTCAAAAGGGGAGTGTGTCGGCTACCTCGGCGAGGCGCGGTCCCCGCTCGTCGCGTTCGCTGAGAAGAGGGTCGTCGACCGGCCACTCGACACCCACGTCGGGATCGTTCCAGGCGATGCCGGCCTCGGTGGCCGGGTCGTAGGTGCTGGAGAGCTGGTAGGCGACGTCGGCGACGTCGCTGAGCACGGCGAAGCCGTGGCCGAAGCCGACCGGGACGAAGAGCTGGCGGTGGGCCTCGTCGTCGAGCTCGTAGCCCTCCCACTGACCGTAGGTGGGCGAGTCGCGGCGCAGGTCGACGGCGACGTCGAAGACCCTGCCGCGCGGGCAGCGGACCAGCTTCGCCTGGCCGGGCTCGGTCTGGAAGTGGATCCCGCGCAGCGTCCCGCGCGAGGAGCGCGAGTGGTTCTGCTGGACGAACTCCACCTCGACGCCCAGCTCGGCCCAGGTGTCCCGACGGTAGGTCTCTACCATGAACCCGCGGGCGTCGCCGTGGACCTCGGGCTCGAGCAGGACGACGCCGTCGAGCTTCGTCTCCAACCGCCGCGGCATCAGCCCAGCGCTTTGCCGTACTGCTTCTCGTAGTACTCGCGATACTCGCCGGAGCGGATCGGGCCCCACCACTCCTCGTTCTCGCGGTACCACCGGACCGTGCGCTCCAGGCCCTCGGCGAAGTGGACCTGCGCCTCCCAGCCCAGCTCCGCCCGCAGCTTCTCGGAGGCGAGCGAGTAGCGGCGGTCGTGGCCGGGACGGTCGGTGACGTACTCGATCTGGGACTCGTCGGCACCGGTCAGCTCGATCACCCGCTTCACCACCTCGATGTTCTCGCACTCGTCCGGACCGCCGACGTTGTAGGCCTCGCCCGGGCGGCCGTCGATCAGCACGGCGTGGATGCCGCGGCAGAAATCCTCGACGAAGAGCCAGTTGCGCACCTGCCGCCCGTCCCCGTACACCGGCAGCGAGTCACCGTGCACGGCGTTCAAGACCATCAGAGGTATCAACTTCTCTGGATACTGGCGCGGGCCGTAGTTGTTGGAGCCGCGCACGATCGAGGCCTCGGTGCCGTAGGTGTGAAAGTGGGCGGAGACGAGCAGGTCGCCGGCGGCCTTGGTCGCCGAGTAGGGCGAGGACGGGTCGAGCGGCGAGGTCTCGGTGAAGGAGCCGGACTCGATCGAGCCGTAGACCTCGTCGGTGGAGACCTGGAGGTAGCGGCCGACCCCCAGCTCGCGGGCGGCGTCGAGCAGGGTGCCGGTGCCGATCACGTGGGTGCGGGCGAAGGCGTCCTGGTCGTCGATCGAGCGGTCGACGTGGGACTCGGCGGCGAAGTTGACGACCGCGTCGCAGCCCTCCATCGCCTCGCGCACGACGGCCGGGTCCTCGATCCCGCCGACGACGAGGTCGGTTCCCTCGGGCAGGTTCTCGCGGCGACCGGCGTAGGTGAGCTTGTCGAGTACCCGCACCTCGTGTTCGCCGCCGATCAGGCGCACGTAGGTCGAGCCGATGAAGCCGGCCGCTCCGGTGACCAGGATCTTCATGCGGGAGCCTCCGCCTCGGCGCGGCGCTGGGCTAGGTAGGCGGCCAGGCCGTCCTGCCAGGGGGGCAGCTCGATCGCGTGCTCGCGCTGGCTCTCCAGCGCCGAGTAGGCGGGACGGGGGGCCGGGCGGCCGAGCATCTCGGTCGTCGCTGACATCACCTTGCACTCAACGTTTGCCTGCTCGAAAATCTCGCGCGCGAACTCATACCAGGAGCAGGCTCCCGCCGCTGCCATGTGGTGGATGCCGAACTCGACCCCCTCGATCAGGCGGACGATGCCGTAGGCGAGGTGCCAGGTGTAGGTGGGCGAGCCGACCTGGTCGCGGACGACAAGGACCTCGCCGTGGTCGGCGGCGAGCCGCAGCATCGTCTCGACGAAGTTGCGCCCGCCGGTCCCGAACAGCCAGGCGGAGCGGACGACGAAGTGGCGCTTGTTGGCCACCCGGGTCGCCTCCTCCCCGGCCAGCTTGCTGCGGCCGTAGGCGGAGAGCGGCGCGGTCTGGTCGGTCTCGACGTAGGGCGCGCCCTTGCTGCCGTCGAAGACGTAGTCGCTGCCGACGTAGACGACCGAGGCGCCGACCGAGGCGGCGGCCGCTGCAACGTTGCCTGCCCCCTCGCCATTGACCCGGGTCGCGGCCTCCTCGGCCTCCTCGGCGCCGTCGACGTCGGTCCAGGCGGCGCAGTTGATCACCACGTCCGGCCGTTCGCTCTCCACCTTTGCGGCGACCGCGCCGGCATCGGCGATGTCGAGCTCGGCGTGGCCGAAGCCGATCACCTGGTGGCCGGCGTTGCCGGCGGCGAGCATCACGTCGCGGCCGAGCATGCCGGCGGCGCCGACGACGAGCAGCTTCACCGCGCGCCCGCCATCAGAGGCGATTCTTCTTCCCGTCGCGGCAACCTCTCGAATGCCGTTTTACGGTTCTCTCAGCCATCGACCCGGCACCTTAATGACTGGGCGACAAAACCTCCCGCCCAGCCGCGGGCGCGTCTAACCGGCGCGACCGATCCACGCTTCTGCTCAACTCAACGACCATCTCGTTCCTCACCGGCGGATCGGTGGGCCTCAACGGCTTCTCGGACCCATTCAGGCTGGCCATTGGTCGCACGCGCGATGCGACGCTCAGCCTTAATCGCTCAAATAATTTAGAGCATTCTCCGACCAGTCAACGCTTGCTGTGTTCCCCAAATGTGGGTGCGGTGAGTCGAACTAGTGGAAGGAGGTGATCGTCGTGGCGCTCAAGACCGAGCAGGTCGTTCTGCCGATGCTCTACATCGCAAAGAACGGCTGACGCCTAAGTGGCGGGGCGGGCGACATCTACTTGTTTCCGCCCGTCCCCCTCTGCGTGTTCCCCATGCGTCGCGAAATTTGCGCGACGTCTGCTGCGCCAGAACCCGTAGCTACGAGCCGAATGGGAGGAGGTGATCGCATGGTCATCAAGGCCGCACAGGCCGTCCCGACGATGCTCCGCATCGTCAAGAACGGCTGATTTGAAACTGGGGGCGGGTGGCCCCTGCTGGTCTGCCCGCCCCTGGCTCTTGAAGGGGGCCGGGGCCGGTTTGCCTTCGGCGGAGGCTGGGAGGCGACCCCCGAGGACGAAACCACACGCTGCCCCGGCCTACCTGAAACCCTACGACCCGGGACGGCGCAATACTCCATGTTCGCTTGACCAAAGTGGTGTTCGGTGAGGCCACTCGAAGGAAGCAGTTGGCCGGCGCGTCAGTCGAGAGGAGGTGATCGCCGTGGTGCTCAAGACCAACCAAACCGCTCCGCTGCCCAGCATCATGAAGAGCGGCTGAGGCCGTAGATGGCGGGGCGGGCGACATCTGCTCGCCTGCCCCATTTCCGAGAAGCCAAGCCCAGGGGCCGACGTGGCCCGGCTCAGATGATCTTGATCTCGGACTTGTCGCCGACCAGCATCCGCAGGGTCTTCGGCATCCCGTCGCTGCGGGTCAGCTTGACTTCGCGGCCGAGCAGGCTCGCCTCCATGCGCGTGCCGAGATCCTCGACCACCGAGCCGGCGAGGACGATCGAGTGCTCGATTTCGGAGCGGCAGATCCTCACGTCGTCGCCGATCGAGGTGTAGGGGCCGACGTAGGCGCCTTCGATCCTGGCGCCGGCGCCGATCACCGCCGGACCGCGCACGACCGATCCGCTCACCTTCGCACCCGCCTCGACCACGACCCGGCCCTCGACCTTCGAGTCCGCGTCGATCTCACCGTCGAGGCGCGTCTCGATCTCCTCCAACACCAGCCGGTTGGCCTCGAGCATGTCGGCGAGCTGGCCGGTGTCCTTCCACCAGCCGCTGACCACCTCGGACTGCACCTTGTGGCCGTCCTCGATCAGGCTCTGAATCGCCTCGGTGATCTCCAGCTCGCCGCGCCAAGACGGCTCCAGCGCGCGCGAGGCCTCGAAGATCGCCGGCTGGAAGAGGTAGACGCCGACCAGAGCGAGGTTGGAGGGGGGGTCTTTCGGCTTCTCGACCAGGCGCACGACATGATCGCCGTCGAGCTCGGCGACGCCGTAGGAGCTGGGGTCGGAGACGGGCGTGAGCAGAATCAGCGCGTCGGGCTCGGACTCGCGGAAGGTGGCGACGAGGCCGCGCAGGCCGTCGGCCAGGAGGTTGTCGCCCAGGTACATGACGAAGGGCGAGCCGCCGATGAAGTCCTCCGCGGTAAGCACTGCGTGCGCCAGCCCGGCCGGCTTGTCCTGGACGATGTAGGTGATCTCGGCGCCGAACCGCGAGCCGTCGCCGGCCGCGGCGCGGATCTCATCGCCGGTCTCGGGCGCGATGATGATCCCGATCTCCTTCACCCCGGCCTCGACCAGGGCCTCGATCCCGTAGAAGAGCACGGGCTTGTTGGCGACGGGCACGAGCTGCTTCGCCGAGGTGTGGGTTATGGGGCGCAGGCGGGTGCCCGCGCCGCCAGAGAGAATAAGTCCCTTGAGGGGCTCCATCGCGAGGCTGAAACCCTACTGCGCCCGGCGATCAGGGACCGAGCAGCGCCGCCGGCACGACCGCGATGCCGTCGCGGCGGCGGTAGGCCTCCCGGCCGGTCGTGACGACGACGGCGTCGACGAGCTCGTCGCCGAGCTGGTCCCGGAGCCAGAGGAGGTGGCGCACGTCCCGATCGGTCGCCGTCCCGCCGAGCTTCACCTCGAAAGCGACGATCGACTGGCCCCGCTCGACGATCAGGTCGATCTCATGTTCTCCGCTCCAGGTGCGCAAATGTGCGATCCGCGCCTCGGCCCGCTGTGCGTAGACACGCACGCATAGCGTTACCAGCGACTCGAACAGAGCTCCCAACAGCGTTCCGTCGCGCGGCACACTCGGCCCGGCCGGACGAGCTTTGAGAAGAGCGTTTGCCCCAACGCCGAGAAGACGCGCTGCCAAAGCCGGATCGGCCAGATGGTGCTTGTCTGGAGAGGTCAGGCGACTGAGGCGGTTCCGGGTCGGGAGCCAAGGCTGTACCGGGTCCAGAATCCAAAGTCGCCCCAGCACATCTCGATACGGCTGCGTCGTCGGCCTTGCCGGCGTCTCTCCCAAGTCACTGGTCGCAGCGTCCCTGATCTTCTCGAACGACGCAGTCGTTGCGGTTGCCGCTGCATAGGCAGCCATCCAGCGCCTAAGGGTCGCCGGTTTCCGTACGTTGTAGTCGAGCTCGTCGAAATCGCGATCGACGATGTGGTCGATATAGCCGTCGAGCTGTGCCAACCGCAAACGCGGTTGGAGCCGGCGAATCCCGGGGAAACCCGACGCAAGGATCTCATCTACGTAACCCTCGAGGTCCATATCGGTGCGACCTTCGACCTGCGGACGCTCGCCTTCGAGCAACTCGGCGAGGCTTACCGTCGGGGGATCGTCGCCGCGCTCCAGAAGCGTCATCGGCCGCAGCCGCATGCGGACGATCCTGCCGGCCCCCGAATGCACTGGCAGGGTGGTCGGCGTGGCAGATCCGGTCAGCAGGAAGCTCGCGGGCGCGGCACCGTCGTCGACCGCCCTGCGCACGCGGTCGAAGGACTCCGGCAGACGTTGCCACTCATCGATCAAGATCGGCCGTTCCCCGCGGACTAACCTCGACGAGTCGGCCCGGGCGATCAGCCACTCGTCGCTGTCGTCGAGCCTGTGGACCGTGGCCGCTCGCCGTTCTGCCGTGACCGTCTTACCGACGCCCCTGGGCCCCTCAATGCTGACGGCCGGCAGTCCCGTCATGAATTCATCGAGTTCGCCATCGATGACGCGCGGGCGATATCCGTCGCCCCCGAACTCAACCTTCCGGGCTTCCTCCATATACCCACTATACAGTTTCACGGATCTCTACTTGACCATTTCACGAGCAGTTATGCTCCAGTTTCTCGAAAATGCGACCCGCCATCTACATCCCGACCTACAACGGCCGCGAGCGGCTCGGCAGGACGCTGCGCAGCCTCGAGGCCCAGAGCAGCCCCGTGGAGGTGGTCGTGGCGGACAACGGCTCGACCGATGGGACGGCCGAGGTGCTACACGACGAGTTCCCCGAGGTCACGCTGCTGGAGCTCGGCGAGAACCTCGGCTTCGGCCGGGCACTGAACCGGGCGGTCGCCGAGCGGCCCGCCGATCCCGCGATCCTGCTCAACAACGACGTCGAGTGCGAGCCGCGCTTCGCCGAGGCCCTGCTCGACGCAGCGGCGGAGGGCGCCGAGTGCGTCGCCGGCGTGCTCGTCCAGGAAGCGGCACCGGGGTCGATCGACTCCGCCGGCGTCGTCGCCGACCGCACCCTGATGGGCTTCGACTACCTGCACGGGGAGCCGCTGGCGGCGGCCGAGAGGGCGCCCGACCCGCTCGGCCCGACCGGCGGCGCCGCCCTCTACCGCCTCGACGCCTTCCGCGCCGCCGGCGGCTTCGACGAGCGCATCTTCCTCTACTACGAGGACCTCGACCTGGCGCTGCGGCTGCGCGCCGCCGGCGCCCGCTGCCGCCTCGCCGGGGCGGCGCGCGCGGTCCACGCCTACTCGGCCAGCCTCGGGGCGGGCAGCGGCGACAAGTACGCCCGCACCGGCTGGAGCCGCGGCTACATGCTGCGCCGCTACGGCGTGATGTCGGAGCCGCGCGACGCCGCCCGCGTGCTCGCCGCCGAGGGGGCGATCTGCGGCGGCCAGCTGCTCAAGGACCGCACGGCGAAGGGACTCGGTGGCCGGCTGCGCGGCTGGCGCGACGGCGCCGGGCTGGAGCGGCGCCCGATCGACGAAGACGCTCTCCTCGATATCTCACTGCGCAAGGCCCTGGCGCGGCGGCGGCGCCGACGCGCTTAAGCCGCCTACCAGTCGCCAGCGGGAAGGTCGCTGGCCTTACAGGCCAGCGTGTCGTGCTCCTCGAGGCAGACCGCGTAGCCGTGATCGATCAATCGCTCGATGCTCGCCTCATGCTGCTCGGGGGTCAGATGGATGTGCTCGAAGCGGACGATGGAGGGAGCGAACCGCTCGAAATCGAGCACCCGGATGAGCTCGTGGTCGTAGCCCTCGACGTCGATCTGAAGCAGGTCGATGTGGTCGGCGTCGGCCTCGGCGAGGAGGTCGTTGAGGGCCACGCACTCGATGTCTTCGCTGCGCAGGTGGGAGTCGAGATCCGGGATGAACTGGCGATGCGAGAGCAGCGTCTCGCGGTCGAAGGAGGCGATCATCCCGGCATCGCGCGGCACTCCGGGAGCATCGGCGACGGTGTAGAACGGACGGGTCTCGTTGCGCACACCGACCGCCACCCGCCGGAACTCGAGACCCTCCTGGCCTCTGTAGTTCTCGACCAGCTCGGCGAAGAAACGGGGCTGAGGCTCGACCAGCAGGCCCCGCCAGCGCTGCGCCCGGACCCAGGCGAAGAGAGGGTCGAACCTGCGCCCGTCGAAGGCGCCGATCTGTACGAAGAAGAAGTCGTCGGTGAGCGTGGCCCGCTTCGCCAGTGCGTAATCGAGCTGCATCCGCAGCTGTGCCTCCGGGCGGCGCAGCAACGGCCCTGGCAGTTGCTCCACAGGAGGCGCCGGTTGAGGCGATCTCCCGGGCCGCGCCAGGAGCCTGCGCAGCAAACCGCCAGCGCCGGCTCGCAGCCGCGCGACCTGATGGCTCAGCTCATCGATATGCCGGGCTTGATCGCCGACCTTCTCGGTCAAGCCGTCGGTGTGCTGCTTCAGAGCCTCGAGCTGGCCTTGGCTCGCCACCAGCTCGGCAGCCAGGGAGTCGCGCTCGGCCACGAGCGAGTCGCGCTCTTCGGCGAGCCTCCCAACCCGGCGCGCAGATGGCATCGCGGCCGAACGGGGCCCGCTCGTGCGCTTTGCCCGCAGGTCGCGGATCTCCGCCGCAAGCTCGCCATTTACCCGCAGCAGCTCTTCGACGCGGCGCTCCTCGTCCGCGGTCGGGCTCTTGCCGTCGATCTCAGGCATTTGCCGTCCACCGCGTCGACCGAAGCTGCCGCCTGGCCAGCGCCTCGTCCCAGCTGTGACGGTGAATGTCGGTCCCGTGCGCCCTCATCAACGACTCGTCGAGAACCCTGTATCGGACCAACCAATCGGGTATCACGATCCCAAACCTACCGTCCTCGCGAAGCCATCTGTAGAGCTCCCAGTCCGACTGGATCCCAGAGGCCGGCTCGAAGCCGAAGCCGAGCTCGGAGAAGAGCCTTCGGGGCAGGACCGCGACGGTGTCGCCATCCCAGTTCTCCAGCTCGTCGCGGACAACCCGATTTCCCAGCGGTGCATATCCGGCGACATCGGCGGCCGGCGAGCCGTCGGCTGCGACGAGGCGCATCCAGCACGAGGCGTAGGCGAGATCGGGCTCGCGGCGGAGGGCCTCGACCCCCCGCGCCACGAACTCGGGCTCGAGGACGTTGTCGGCGTCGAGCATCGCCACGTACTCGCCGCGAGCCAGGCGGATGCCGAGGTTGCGGGCCGCGGACTCGCCCCCGTTCAGCTGCGTGACGACCTGGACGCGCGGATCGGCATCGAAGCGCGCGAGCACCTCGTCGGCCGGCTCGAAGGAGCCGTCGTTGACGACCACCACCTCAAGGTTGCCATGGGTCTGGGCGAGCAGCGAGCCGACCGCCTCCTCTACGTAGGACGAGAGGCGGTAGTAGGGGACGACCCCGGTAACCAGCGGCTCGACGGGCGGCCGGGCTCGCTTCGTCGCCGCCGGCGGGCGCATCGAGTCGAACAGCCGCTGGTAGTCGCCGAGGATCTCCTCGGGATCGGTGAGCTGCAGGAAGCGCTCGAATATTGCTCCCGAGGCGCGGACCTCCTCGAGCTCCTCACGGTTTTCGAGCAGGCGGTGCAGCGCGCGCCGGAGCGCATCCGCGCCAATTCCGTCAGCGTGCCAACCCGTCACCCCCGGCTCGACCAGCTCCGCCGGCCCGCCGACCGGGGTGGCGAGAACCGGGAGGCCGGCGCGCATCGCCTCGACGGTCACGTTGGACCAGACCTCGAACGTCGATGGGACGACGAGCAGATCGTGTGCCGACCAGCGCTGCTGCAGGTCTTCGTAGGGCAGCGCGTCCTCGACCGTCAGCCGCGGATCGTCGCCGAACATCTCCTCGACGGTCATGCGTACCGACTGGCCCGTCGGGGCGGTCGGCGTATCGTCGCCGATCATGGTCAGCTGCCAGTCATCGTCGGGCAGCCTCAGGCAGGCCTCCACCAGATCGATCGCCCCCTTGAAACACTGCAGGCGGCCGACGTAGAGGATCCGCAACGGCGCCCCCGGGTCGCGCGGCGGGTGGGATGGGGCAACCGCCGGCCGGGCGTAAGGCGCCCCGATTCGCACCGCCTCGGGCAGTGGGAACGGGTAGTAGCGGCGATACAGATCGAGGGCGTCGCCGCCGCGCCAGACGACGCGGTCGGCCAGGCGGAGCTGCTCGCGCTCGATATCTGCCAGCAGCTGCTTCCCCGGCTGGGCGATGGTGCGATCGTGGAGGGAGATCAGCTCGGCGCTGGAGCAGATCTGCACGGCGAAGGTCGTCTCGCGAAGCAGCGGGTGGCCGCCGCGTCGTGCCTGCAGCGCGACCAGGCCATGCGCTCGGTAGTCGGGGACCTGCACATAGTCGGGGCCGGCGGACCCGTAGAGCCGCTCGATCGTCTCGAGCACGGCCGCGGAGCGGCGATGATCGTCGTTGCAGAGCACGGTCTTGGCGAGCTGCGGCGACGGCTCGACCACGACCTCGCGCACGTTCGAGTCCGGGGCGGCCGAGCCGGCGGTGTCGAGCCCACCGCTTTGGAGGAGGGTCACCTCGTGTCGGGAGGCGAGCAGCGCCGCCAGTCGCCTGTAGGAATGCCCGATTCCTCCCTCCCGACCGCTCTCGGAGGAGACCAAGCAGATCCTCACGAGATGACTCCCAACCAACTGCGCGCAGCCGACAGGTCGCCGCTTTGACGCTGGCGGCGGCGCTCGTGCAGGAGGCGAGGCAGCCACCGCAGCGCCGCGAGCTTGCCGGCGAGCGTCGCCCGCAGGCGGCGCTGGCGCGCTGCCCGCAGCAGAGACCCGGCCTCGACTGCGACGATCCGGGGCAGCGCCGCCGCCGGCATGAACTTGGCCTGGGTGGCCAACCGGTTGCGGGCGACCAACCGGGCGTTGTCGGCCGCGGGGCGCCGGAAGCCCTCCAACCAGGACGCGTTGCCGACGTGCCAGACCACCGCCCGGGGAACGTACTCGAAGCGCCAGCCGGCAATTCTGGCTCGCACGTTCAGGTCGACGTCCTCATAGAAGGCGAAGTAGCTCTCGTCATAGCCGCCGAGCTCGGCAAACAGCTCGCGGCGCAACAGGCAGGCGGCGCCGCAGACGCCGAAGACCTCGCGGCGCTCGGCGCTCCACCCCCCCTGCTCCCCGCCCATCCCTAGCTCCAACGCACGGCCATCCTTGGTCAGCGCCTGGCCGGCGCTGTAGAGGCGGGCGGCGGGCGGCGAGTGTCTGGACTCCCCCTCCTCGAGCTGGAGGATGCGCGGCTGGACGCCTCCGAGCGCCGTGTCCTCGTGCAGCGCGTCGAGCAGCGTGCGCAGGCAACCTGGCTCGAGCACGGTGTCCGCGTTCAGCGCCAGGACCGCCGGCGCGGCCGTCCGGGCGACGCCGAGGTTGACCGCCGCGGCGAAGCCGATGTTCTGGGGCAGGGAGACGTGCGGCACCTTCTCGCGCTCCAGGTACTCGACCGAGCCGTCGCCCGAGCCGTTGTCGACCACGAGCAGCTCGATCTCGCCGTCCTGCTCACGCACGGAGTCGATGCAGCGAGGCAGGTAGCCCAGCGAGCTCCAGCTCGGAATCACGACCGCGACAGACGGAGAGTCGCCCACGGCGGGGAAGCCTGACAGCTGATCGGGCGTCCGGCTTCGGCGCCCCGGGGCGCCGATATCGTGCCGCCGATGCGCAGGGGTCCCTTCTCGAGGCTAGGCGAAGCGCTGTTCCCGGACGCCCCCTCGACCCGAACGACGCTGGGGCGGGGCGAGAGAGCGATCCTCGTCGTCGCGCTACTGGCGCTCGCGATCGTCCTCCAGCTCGCCCGCCTGGGCTGGTCGGCCTCGCTCAACTCGCTCTGGGCAGAGGACGCGCCGATCTATCTCCAGGAAGCGCTGTCGCAGGACTTCTGGCACGCGATCGTCTCCACCTACGCCACCTACCTCGTCCTCGTTCCCCGCCTGATCGCCGAGGCCGCCAGCCTGGTGCCGCTGCAGGACATGGCGGCGGCCGTCTCGATCCTCTCCGCCGCGGTCGTAGCCCTCAGCGGGCTCGTCGTCTGGCATGCCAGCGCCGCCCACATCCGCGATCCCTACCTGCGGGGGACGCTCGCCGCGCTCGCGGTCCTCACCCCGGTGGCGGGGTTGGAGTCGCTCGACTCCGCCGCCTACGTCCCCTGGTACATGCTGTTCGCGACCTTCTGGATCCTGCTCTGGCGGCCGCGGACGATGCGCGGGGCGGTCCTCGCCGCGCTCTTCGCGCTGGCGACCGGGTTGAGCACGCCGGGCGTCTGGTTCTTCCTCCCCCTCGCCGCGCTGCGGGCGGCGGCGGTCCGCGATCGGCGCGACCTGACGATCCTCGCAGGCTTCGCGATCGGGGCGGTGGTGCAGGTGCCGGTGCTCGCCCTCAGCAGCGAAACGGCGGTGACGCCGCTGTGGACCGGCGACATCTGGACCGTCTACCTGCAACGGATCGTCGACGGGGCGCCGTTCGGCCTGCAGCTCGGCGGCGTCGCCTGGGCTCACCTGGGCTGGCCGCTGCTAGTCGCGCTTCTAGTCGGCGGACTGGCCGGCCTGGCGATCGGGGCGAGGCACTCGACTCCAGCCGCCCGCTACATCGCCGCGATCGCGATCCCCACCTCGCTGGCGATGTTCGTCGTCTCGCTGTACCAGCGCGCCGTCGGCACCCAGATGCTGTGGCTGGAAGGGATGCACAACGGCACCGGCAGCCGTTACGCGATCGTGCCCGCCCTGCTCCTCGTCAGCGCCGCCGTGGTCCTGATCGACGGCGCCGTGCGGCGGCATCCGGAGTCACGGCGGCTGTCGCCGCTGCTCGCGGCCACCTGCGCGATCCTCCTGATCGCGCTCATCACCTCCTTCTGGGCCCGCGACACCGCCGTTCGCGGTGCCCCGCCATGGGATGCCGCCCTGAAGGCGGCGGCAGCTACCTGCGCCCGCGAAGGGGTCCCCGCCGTCGCGGTCCCGACCTCCCCGCCGGGCTTCGGCCTCCAGCTCCAGTGCACGCAGGTCCTCGACGCTTATCCATCACCGCACCCGGTCTCGGGCGCGCTGCTTGACGGCGGCGCGGCGCGCTAGCGTTCCCCGCCCGTGGACCCCTCTACAGCGCCGCAAAGCGGCCGCGAAGTGGCGATTCAGGTCGAGGACCTGAAGAAGTCCTTCAGCATCCCCACCCACCGCGTCGACTCGCTCAAAGAGCGGGTGGTGAGGCCGTTCTCCTCGCGCGACTCGCGCGAGCTACGCGCCCTCGACGGCGTCTCGTTCGAGATCGCGCGAGGGGAATTCTTCGGCATCGTCGGCCGCAACGGGTCCGGCAAGAGCACGCTGCTGAAGCTGCTGGCGAGCATCTACAAAGCCGACGCGGGGACGATCCGCATGGCGGGCCGCCTCGCCCCCTTCATCGAGCTCGGGGTCGGCTTCAACACCGAGCTGACGGCGCGGGAGAACGTGGTGCTGAACGGGGTGATGATGGGCCTGACCCCCCAGGAGACGCGCAACCGGCTCGACTCGGTGCTCGAGTTCGCCGAACTGACGGAATTCGTCGACCTGAAACTGAAGAACTACTCCTCGGGGATGCTGGTCCGGCTCGCCTTCTCGCTGATGATGGAGGTCGACGCCGACATCCTCTTGATCGACGAGGTGCTGGCGGTCGGCGATGCGGCCTTCCAGCAGAAGTGCGGCGACGCCTTCCGCGAGATGAAAGCCGCCGGCAAGACGATCGTCCTGGTCACGCACGAGATGAGCACGGTCGAGGACTTCTGCCACCGGGCGATGCTGATCGACGGCGGCCTGATCCAGCACATCGGCGACCCGGCGGAGATCGGCCGCCAGTACCTGCGCACGAACTTCGACAAGGGCAGCGAACTCGGTACGGGGGATGCCGCGCAGGCGAGCGACGAGGTGCGCCTGCTCGACACCTGGATCGAAGGGCGCGACGGCGAGCGCCTGACCAACCTCGAACACGGCGACCCGATCCGGCTGCGGGTCGAGCTGGAAACCAAGCGCGACCTCCCCGGCCTCGACGTCGGCTTCATCATGGCCAACGCCGACGGCCTCGGCGTCTTCCAGTTCGGGGCGCCGGTCGAGAACGCCGACGGGTCGCGGCCCCTCGCCGCCGGCCGCCGCGTCCGGGTCGATGCCGAGATTGAGAACCCCCTGGCTCCCGGTCGCTACTTCATCCACTGCGGCGTCAACCGCATCCACGGCGGCGGTGTCGCCCTCTACGTCCACAACGCGGCCAGCTTCATCGTCTTCGGCGGCCCCTCGGGACGCGGGGTAGTGCTGCTGCCGCTGGAGATTTCGGCAGAGGTCGAGAGCGAGGCGGCGAAATGAGCCCGGAGGCCCAGGCGCCGATCCTGCGCGAGGTGCGCGGCCCGTCCGCCCTCGGCGGCGGCTCGCGCCGCTTCTTCGACCTGCTCTGGCTGATGTCGGCGACCGAATTCAAACGCGCCTACTTCGGCACCGTCTTCGGCTACGTGTGGTCGCTGGTGCGGCCGCTGATGCTGTTCGGGGTGCTGCTCTTCGTCTTCACCCAGGTCTTCAGAATCGGACACACCCTCCCCTACTACCCGGTACTGCTGCTGCTCGGCATCGTTCTCTTCACCTTCTTTCAGGAAGCGACGCAAAACTCGGTGACCTCCGTCGTGGCGCAGGAGGGAATCGTCCGCAAGACCCAGTTCCCGCGGCTGGTGATCCCGCTCGCCACCGTGCTTACCGCACTCTTCAACCTGGGCGTCAACCTGATCATCGTCTTCGTCTTCATCCTCGCCTGGGGCGTCGACCCGAGCTGGACCTGGCTGCTGTTCCCCGTCGCGCTGACAGTCCTGTTCGTCCTCAGCACGATGGTCAGCATGGCGCTCTCGGTGCTCTTCGTCCGCTTCCGCGACGTGGCGATCATCTGGACGGTCTTTGCGCAGATGCTCTTCTACGCCACGCCGATCCTCTATCCGCTCGGCGAAAAGGGCCTCAACGATCCCTCGATCGAACGCCTGCTGATGATCAACCCGCTGGCGGTGATCTTCGAGCAGGTGCGGGTCTGGATGATCGAACCGGACGCGCCGACCGCGGCCGAGGCGGCCGGGGGCGCGCTCCATCTGCTGCCGGCGCTGGCGATCTTCGTCGTGGTCTGCGTCTTCGCCGTCTGGGTCTTCAACCGCGAGGCGCCACGGATAGCGGAGGATCTGTAGCAGCGATCGGGGCTTCCTCGCGCACCGCCGCCTCGTCCCTGCGCAGGAGCGAGACAGCGACGAAGGCGACGAGGAAGAGGGCCGCTAGCAGCGTGGTCGTCGGAGAGAAAGCGGTGCCTTCGACCGGCTCGAAGGAGGGCGAGTAGACCGCCAGGCAGATCACGACATTGAGGCCAAGCCACCAGATCGCGAAGCGAGGGAGGACAGCTCGCAGGCCAACCACCGCGCCGCAGATCCCCAGGATCGGCAGCAGGTAGGTGCCCTGGTGGATCACCGGGATCGCCAGGGTGCTGCCGAACAGCAGCAGACCCCAGGCGATCGCGCCGGCTCCGAAGACGGCGAAGCAGGTCAGGGCGAAGCGCCATTCGGCCGGGTTGAGGCCCCGCCAGCGCCACGCCGCGACCATCGCCAGCGGCCCGAGCAGGAGCAGGCCGAGCGACGGCACCAGGTAATAGAAGAAGACGCCACGGACGTTCTCGACCGTCGCTCTCCAGTCCCCCGCTTCGGCGGCTTCGACCGCGTGTTCGACGCCTTCGGCCATCGGCTCGCCGCCGCTCATCACGACGAAATTGTCGATCTTGTTGTCGATCGCGCCGCCGAAGCCGGCTTCGCTGTAGGAGTCGGCGATCGACTCGCCGACGCCGCGACTGTCGACGTCGATCACGCCCGCCAGGTACCACTTGGTCAAGCGGTTCCCCGGTGGGTCGCCGTACTTCTGGTACGCAGACCAGGGAGCCATCAGCACGATGCCGGCCAGCAGGGCGACGCCGATCCAGCGCCAACCCGGCAGCCCACGGAACGCCGCAACCGCGATCAGCGGGATCACGCCGAAGATGCTCGCCCCGTGGGCGAGCATCGCCAAGGCGAGCAGCACCGCGACCAGTGCCGCTGCCCAGAGACTGCGGCGAACCTCCTTCCAGAGCGGCGTCACGACCAGCGCCGCGGCCGCCAGCAGCATCGCCGCCGGCAACAGCTTCGGCCAGACGAAGAAGCCGTTGACAAGGGCGAGGCCGCTGACCAGCACCGTGAGCATCGTCAGCGCCCGCGTCACCCGGCCGACCCGGGCGGCCAGCAGCAGCGCCCAGAGGCCGACGATCCAGAGCTGCTGCAGGGCGACGCCCAGCACCTGGTAGCGCAGGCTGGTCGTGTCCCAGCCGAAGGTGCGCTCGTAGACGGCGTAGCCGACCTGCAGCGGCGGCCGGTCGCTGGCCAGCCATTCGCCGGGGAATTCGGGCGGCGACTGGTGGCCGTGGAAGAAGAAGAATTCGGAGAAGTAACGGGGGATGTCGTTGTCCGAGGGGAGCTGGCCGGAGAAGCGGCTGGCGGCCGTCCACAGCGGTTGGTGCTCGCCGCCGTGGACGAAGCCGAAGAAGACGAGGAAGGCCGTGCCAAGCACCCAGAGCCCCGACGGCATCGCCAGCTGAGCCAGCAGGGCGCGCTCGATCTCGCGCTCATAGAGCAACCAGGCGATCAGCATGACCGAGCCGAAGGCGACGAAGTAGGAGAACGATTTGCCGACTACCGGGTCGGCGTAGAAAGCCCAGAAGGCGAGCATCGCGGCGGCGCCGCTCGCCGCCAGGCCGATCGCCAGCAGGACCGGCACCCTGCGCACGCCGAGGCGCGCCGCGAAGAGCATCGCCGCGATCAGCGGCAGCGCGGTCAGCGTCAGCTGAATGCCCAGATCGGCGAAGAGGAGCAGGTCGTTCCTCATCGCCGGCCTCCGCGCCGGAGCGGGATAGACTCGGCTGTCATGGCCGAGCAGGCTACTTCGACCCAACCGGATCCGACTGCGAGCGGCAGCTCGGAGGCCTCAGAGCTGCGCGAGGAGCTGGCCCGCAGCAAGGAGGAGGTCCTGCGGCTGCGCGACCTGCTGATCGGCAAGGACGCTGAACTGGGGGCGATGCGCGGCCGGCTCGCCGAGCTGGAGGCCGGCGCGGGGCGGCTGGTCAACGCTGCCGCGAGCCTGCAAGCCCGCGTCCCGCGCTTCGTCCGGACGGGCGTCGCCGGCCTGCGCAAGCGGCGCAGCCGGAGCTAGCGCGGTGCCGGCCCCCCGGTTCTCGATCCTCACGCCGGTGTTCGACACCCCGGCCGACGTGCTGGCGGCGATGCTCGCCTCGGTGCGCACCCAGCGCTTCGCCGATTGGGAGCTGTGCCTGGTCGACGACTGCTCGACCCAGCAGCACGTGGGCGAGATGCTCGAGGCGGCGCAGCGCGAGGACCCGCGAGTCCGCATCCAGCGCAGGGACTCCAACGGCGGCATCGTCGCCGCCTCCAGCGACGCGCTGGCGATGGCCGGGGGCGAGTTCGTCGCCCTGCTCGATCACGACGACACCCTGCACCGCGATGCGCTGGCGCTGGTCCACGCCGCGATCGCGGCCGAGCCGGAGGCCGATTACGTCTACACCGACGAAGACAAGATCGACCGCGCCGGCCGCCACGCCTCGCCCTTCTTCAAGCCCGACTGGTCGCCGGAGCGGATGCGAACCCAGATGTACACCTGCCACCTCAGCGTGCTGCGGCGCTCCCTGGTCGAGGAGGTCGGCGGCTTCGACCCCGAGTTCGAGGGCTCCCAGGACTGGGACCTGGTGCTGAAGGCAACCGAGCGGGCGCGCCGGGTCGTGCACGTGCCCAAGATCCTCTACCACTGGCGGACGCTGGAGACGTCGGCGGCCGGTGGCGGCGAAGCGGCCAAGCCGTGGGCGTTTGAGGCGGGCACCCGGGCGATCCAGGCCCACTGCGAGCGGATCGGTCTGCCGGCCCGCGCCGAGCGCGACGAGGGAGTCCCCGGCGTCTACCACCTGCAGCCGCGCCTCGAGCGCCAGCCGGCGGTGAGCATCGTCATCCCGACGGCGGGCAACTCGCGCGAGGTGCGCTACGAGGACGTCGTCCTGGTGACCCATTGCGTGCGCAGCATCGTCGAGGTCTCCACTTACGAGAACTACGAGATCGTCTGCGTCGTGGATGCCTCGACCGCTCCGCGGGTGCTCGACGACCTGCGGGCGATCGCCGGCGACCGGCTCCGCCTCGTCCACTATGAGGAGGAGTTCAACTTCTCGGCCAAGGTCAACCGCGGCGCGGTGCGCAGCGAGGGCGAGCACCTGCTGCTGCTCAACGACGACATGGAGGTCGTGACGGCGGACTGGATCGAGCGCCTGGCGATGTACTCGGGGGTCCCGGAGGTGGGCGCGGTCGGCGGTCGGCTCCTCTGGGAGGACGGCCGCCTCCAGCATGCGGGCGTCCTCTTCGAGAACGGCGGCTATCCGGGCCACATCTATCGCGGCTTCTCCGGCGAGTTCAGGGGCTACTCCAACAACGTCCTCGTCGCCCAGAACTACCTGGCGGTCACCGGCGCCTGCCTGATGACCCGCCGCGACGCCTTCGAGCGGGTGGGCGGCCTCAGCCCCACCCTGCCGGTCAACTACAACGACATGGACTACTGCCTGAAGCTGGGGGCAGAGGGGATGCGCGTTGTCTACGACCCCGACACCGTGCTCTACCACTTCGAGTCCTCGAGCCGATCGACCGAGGTCGAGGACTGGGAGAAGGAAAGGCTCCACGACCGCTGGCTGCCGCTCACCGCCACCGACCCCTACACGAACCCCAAACTGCGCCACGGCGCGCCGCGCCTGAGCAGCTTCCTGCGGCGATGAGCGCCGCCAGGCAGCCCGAGCGGCCGCTCCTGATCGGCTGCGGCTTCATCGGCTCCCACGTGGTCGCCGAGCTGGCCGCCAGGGGTCGCCCGCCTGTCGTCCTCACCCGCTCGCGACCGGCAGAGGAGGTCGCCGCGGCGATCGCGCCGGGAGACCTCCACATCGGCGACGCGAGCGACGCCGGCGACCTGGAGCGGGTGCTGGAGGGGATCGGGCACGTCGTCTACTGCGCCGGCGGGCTGCTGCCGGCGGCCTCCGAGGCGGACCCCACGCGCGACGAGGAGCTCACGCTGGCGCCCTTGCGGGCGGTCCTCGACGCCCTGCGCTCGCGTCCGCAGACGCGGCTGACCTACGTCTCCTCCGGCGGCACCGTGTACGGCGAGCCCGAGCGGGTGCCTGTGCCCGAGACCGCCCCCACCCGGCCCTTCGGCTCCTACGGCAAGCTGCACGTCGCCTGCGAGGAGGAGATCGACCGCCACCGCGAGGAGCACGGCCTGCACACCCGGGTCCTGCGCTGCGCGACGGTCTACGGCGAGCACCAGACGCCGGATCGCGGCCAGGGCGCCGTCGTCACCTTCCTGCACCGGATCGAGCACGGCCACCCGATCGACCTCTACGGCGGCGGCGCCACCGTGCGCGACTACGTCTACGCCGGCGACGTCGCCCGGGCGCTGGTCGACCTGCTCGACCGCGACGAGGGGCCGGCCGTGCTCAACGTCGGCAGCGGCGAGGGAACCTCGCTGCTCGAGCTGCTGCGCCTGGTCGAGGCGCAGGTCGGGCGTCCGGCGGAGGTCAGGTCGCATCCCGAGCGCGGCTTCGACGTGCACAGGATCGTCCTCGACACCGGCCGGCTGCGCGACCTGCTGGACTTCCGCCCCATTGCTCTCGCCGCCGGCATCGAGCGGACCCACGCCTGGCTGCGGGCCACCCGGTCGGATGGGGCCGGGTCGTCGGGGCGATCGCTGCACAGCGCTCAATGAGCGAGCGGATCCCGGTCCTCTACCTGGCCCCATGGGTGGGCTACGGGGGCAGCGACAAGAACACGATCGACTGGTTCCGCTGGATAGACCGCGACCGCTTCGCGCCCTCGCTGATCGCCACCCAGCCCTCGCCCAACCCGCTGCTCGACCAGGTCGAGCCCTACGCGGAGGAGGTCTGGGTGCTGCCCGACCTGATGCCAGCGGAGGAGATGCCGCGGTTCGTCTTCGACTTCCTGCGCTCGCGGAAGGTGCGCGCGATCCACCTGATGAACTCGCGGATCGGCTTCGACCTGCTGCCAGACCTCGCGGCGCTGCCGGACCCGCCCGCGGTGGTCGTCCAGATGCACGCCGAGGAGGTCGACCGCTCCGGCTACGTCCGCTACGTGAGCACCCGCTACGGCGACCTCGTCGACCGCTTCTCGATGTCGAACAGGCACGTCGCCGATGCAGTCGAGGAGTACGGCGTGGCAGCCGAGAAGGTCAAGGTCATCTACACCGGCATCGACCCGGAGGAGTTCTCCCCGGACCGGGCCGACCCGGTCGCCGAGCTTCCCGGCGACCGCCTGCAGATCCTCTTCGCGGCACGGCTCGTCGCCCAGAAGGACCCGCTGCTGATGCTGGACGTGGCGGCGGCGCTGCGGGACCGAGGGGTCCCCTTCCAGATCCACGTCGTCGGCGAGGGCGACCTGGAAGAGGAGATGCGCCAGCGGATCGCCGACGAGGGCCTGGAGGAGCACGTGCTGACGCACCCGCCGATGCCAGGGCTGCAGCCCTGGTACGCGGCCTGCGACGTGTTGCTGATGACCAGCACCTTCGAGGGGATCCCCGTCGTCGTCTTCGAGGCGATGTCGATGGGGCTGCCGATCGTCACCGCCGGCCTGCCGGCGATCGCCGAGCTGCTCGACGACGAAGACGACGGCCTGGTCCTGCCCCGCGACTCGGTAGCGGGCTACGTCGAGCCGCTCGCACACCTGGCCCGCGACCGCGAGCACCTGGCGGCGCGGGGACGGCAGATGCGGGCGCGCGCCAAGGAGCAGTTCTCCGTCCAGCAGATGGCGGCCGACCACGGCAAGCTCTACGAGGAGCTGGTGGTCGCCCAGGGGCGCCCGGTAGAGGCCGTTTCGCGGCAGTCCCCGCAGTTGCCGATCGTCGCGGCGGACCCGGCCGACGGCTCCGGCGAGTCGCTGCACGCGGCGCTCGCGGCGGCGGGCGGGCCCTTCGTCGCGCTCACGGCCGGCAGCGAAGCGGCGCTGCTCGCCGCCGATCCCGCCCTTGCGGAGAAGATCCTGCGCCGGTTCGCGGCGGCGGACGAAGGCCTCGACGCGATCGCCCTCGCCGATGCGGGCGAGGAGGGCCGCTTCGCCCTGCGGGCGCTGCCCCCGGATGACGGCCCGGCGAACCCCGTCCCGCACACGATCATCTGGCGCCGCAGCTTCGAGCAGGAGCTGCCGCAGGGCCTGCGTGCCGATCCGGAGGCGCCGGTCGCATCGATCGCGCGGCTGCTCTCGGCCGGAGGCGCCCAGCTCGAGTGGCGGCACCTGCCGGGGCCGGTGACCGCGGCGCCGCCCGCTCTGGCGACTTACCCCCCCTATACAGACGGTAAGTCGCCAGTGGAGGACGGCGAGCCGGCGTTACCCGGCGCCGGGTCCTACGAGGTCCCGCGCTGGGGGCTGGCGCCAACCTGGGTCCCGCCGCACTCGACGCTCGCGACCCGCGGCGAGCGCGTCCTGGGTTGCCTGCGCGACACCGGCTTCCAGGGGACGGCAAGGCTGATCCAGGTCGAGGGCACCTTCCGGGCGCTGCCCCGCGAGCGCTGGGACGAGGTCGGCGACGACGCGATCGAGCTTGGCTACGTCGAGCTCGCCCCCCTGCCAGGCATGGACTCGCTTTCGCTCGCCGTGGAGAGGGCGAGCGGCCGGCACGTCCTCGTCACCCACCCCGACGACCCGCTGCTCGCCGAGGTCGACGTGGTCGAGCACCTCGGCTTCCTCGACCCGTTCCCGCTGAAGCCGCGGCAGACGCCGGCGGCGCAGCGCTCCGCCGGGCTGCGCGGGCTCGCCAAGGCGGTGGACCAGGCCAGCCGCCGCCACCGCTACGCGATCGGCTCCCTCCCCGAGGGCGAGCTGGCCGGCGAGCTGGGCGCCCTCTCCGAGTCGGCGCTGGGTGGGTCGATCCCTGCCTGGATCGCCGGCGGCTACCTCGTCACCGAGCGCCACCGTCCGCCGGCCGGCAGGCCCGGCGCCGCCGATGCGGCCCGCTGGGCGGCCGAGCCTGCCGCCTGGAACGGCCTGGCCTCGCCCGCGGCACGGGCCAAGGTCGCGGCGCGACGAGCGGCGATCGCCGCAACCCGCCTTGCCCGAGCGCCGCAACCGCTGGCGGAGGCGAGCGGCGATCCGGAGGGCTGGCTGTACGAGTCCGAGCGCCCCGGCCGCTCTCCGCTGTTCGCCGCCTACCACCCGGTCACCGGCGACCAGCTGCTGACCCGCTCAGCCGGGGAAGCAGCGCAGCTGGGCTACGGCGCCCCCGAGCTGCTGGGCCACCTGAGGGACATCGCCCCAATGACCGGAAATCTCCGCCTCCAGCCGCTTCCAATCCCCTGGGCGCGGCGCTTCGGCGCTGTGCCCCGCGGCGACTAACGGATCGGCGATCTTCCGCTTTTCCTACAATGACACCTCATGCGGTGTCAATCTCATGCAGATATCGCCAGCCTCCTCCGCGAGGCGCGTGAGCAACAGGGCCTGAGCCAGCGCCGACTCGCGCTGCGAGCCGGCACCAGCCAGGACGCGATCAGCCGGATCGAGCGCGGGATCGAGGCGCCGACGCTGGAGCGCTTCGCGCGGCTCATGCTGGTCTTGGGCCGACAGCCGGTCCTCGGCGTCGATCCGTTGCGGAGCCCCGTGCCGCCGTCCGAGCTTGCGGTCGGCAGGAAGATGACGGCCGGCGAGCGGCTCCGCGAGGCAAGGAGCTGGAACCTCGTCGCCTCGCGGCTGGCGACTGCCGGCGAGCAGGCTCGGCGCGACAACCACCCGGCCACGCGCAGGGGTGTGCGATGAGGGAAGGTGTCGACCACCCGCTCGACCTCGGCGAGCTGATCGCCGCCTTGGCCCGCCACGGTGTCGACTATCTCGTGATCGGAGGCGTGGCCACCCAGGTGCACGGCCACCGGCGCACGACCATGGACCTCGACCTGATTCCCGATCCCAGTCCCGAGAACCTGCGCCGCCTCGGGGCCGTCCTCGCGGAGCTGGAGGCCCGCCCCCGAGACGCCGAAATGGAGATCCCGGTCGACGACCCCGAGCGCCTCGCCATCGCCGCGATCGTCCCCCCTCTGCTCACGCGCCACGGTCAGATCCACATCCTCAAGGAGCCAAAGGGGGCACATGGGTTCGACGAGATGCGCGAGCGGGCTCTGGTCGTCGAACTTGACGGCAACGAGGTCGCGATCGTCTCGCTCGACGATCTGATCCGGATGAAGCAAGCGGCGGGACGCCCCGCCGACCTGGACGACATCGCCGCCCTCACCGAGGTCGAGAGACAGAACCGAGCCTGAGATCGCTCAGTAGGCAGTCGAGAGGAAGAGCTGGCCTGGGGCGTAGCTGCCGACGACGGCCGCGCAGCGCCGCTGGTTGGACGGAGCCGCGTGGTGGCCCGTGCCGAGGTTGAGGAAGTGAGCCAGGCCGTAGGGAGATTCGGCCACCGTGCCTTCCGCACCGCGGAGGACGACGCTTTCGCGTTCGCAGACGAGTTCCTCCCCTTCGATCAACGGGTACCCCGCCAGGCTGCCGTCGTGGTAGCGCAGCTTGATCATCCCGTTGAGGTCCCAGGTCACCGCGTAGATCGGCACGCCGAGGGTCAGGTAAGCGGGGTAGTTGGAGGTGAAAACGGTGGAGCCCGGTGGCAGGTTTGGGAGCTGGCGCTGCATCCGCTCTGCCGCCGTGGTCTGGATGCGAGAGGCCTCGTCCCAGAGACCGATGTGCCGCGCGAGCACGTGTACGTAAGCGGCGCCGAGTAGGCAGGCGAGCGCCAGGGTCACCGGCACGGCCCACGCCCGTCGCTTGAACAGCCCCGCAACCAGGGTGCCGACTATCCCCAGCGCCGCGTAGGCGGCGATCACGAGGCCGAGGCCGGCCAGGGCGTTGACCCGGTTGGTCTCGCCGAAGACGGTCGGCGTGTAATACGGGTCCGCCGGGATGAAGATGACCCAGCCGAGCGCGGCGACGAGAAGGCCGGCACCGGCCAGCAGCAGCCACTCCCGCAGCCCCCAGCCCGAGCTCTGCTCGGTCCTCTCCGGCGCCCAGCGCCAGACGATCAGGCCGGCGGCAAGGACGAGCGCAAGCAAGGCCAGGGCCGGGCCGGTGCGTGGCTGCGCGCCGAGCGGCATCAGCGTCCGGCCGGCTATTTCGCCACCGTGGGTGACGATCTCCTTGAGATGGTCGAGGGCGGCCGAGACGCCCGAGACGGCGCGCGCCGTCTGCGTTTTGTCCCAGACCGCCCCGATCGCGACGACGACGAGGTCCATCGCCCAGCGCACCCGCCCGGTCTGCCACCCGGCCCGCAATACGTAGAGGCCGCCGAAGACGGCGATCAGCGGCAGCGTGATCTCGTATGCCAGGATCGACACCAGGTAGAGCGCCGATGCGATCAGGTGTACGCGCCACGAGTGGCGCCGAAGAGCCCAGAGCGCGACCCACAGACCTGCCAGGGCCAGGGCGATCGAGACCGGCGGCGGGTTCGCCGACCCCCAGAGGCGGATCGAGTCGAACCAGGGATAGACGATCGACAGCGCGACGATCGGCCAGGCGTGGAACCAGGGCACGCCGAGCGTGCGCAGCACGCCGTAGAGGAGAACCGCGACCAACACCCCGAGGGCCAGGGTCCAGGCGATGATCCAGCCCATGTGCGTGCCGAAGACGAGGTACTTCAGCGGCGTGTAGAGAACGAGGATCGGCCGGTAGTGGAAGCCTTCCCAGAAATGGGACAGCTCGTTGCCGAAAGTCTGCCCCCCGGGCGGGTAGCGAAACCCGGCCGCGTCGCCCCAATCGTCCAGGTAGAAGCCGCCATGGAGGATGTGCGGGGCGAAGGCCAGCGCGCTGAGGATGACCAAGGCCCCGGCGGCGAGGGCAATCTCACGAGCGCTCAGCGGACGGTTCGAGGCGAACATCGACCTGCGTCGGACCCGTTCTACCGAGGAGCCGTCTGGGACGGTTTCGGCTTCGGCTTCGCCTTGCCGACGCGGTAGTCGCCGCGGCTGAGCGTGTGCTCCAGCCAGACGTAGAGGACGATGAAGAGGTAGCGGCTTCCCATCTCTTTCATCGCCAGCTTCGGCACGCCGCTGGTCCGGTTGGTCCAGGAGGTGGGGATCACCTCGTAGCTGTGGCCCCTGACGATCGCCTTCAGCGGCATCTCGACGGTGAGGTTGAAGTGCTTGGAGAGCAGCGGCTGGATCGTCTCGATCACCTCGCGCCGGTAGGCCTTGAAGGCGTTGGTGGTGTCGTTGTAGCGGTGGCGGAAGAGGACCCGGATGAACCAGTTGGCGAGGCGGTTGATCGTCAGCTTCAGCCGCGGGTAGTCATGGACCTGGGCGCCCGGCATGAAGCGGGATCCGAAGGCGCAATCCCAGCCCTCCTCGAGCAGGCGGTGATAGCGGATGAGATCCTCGGGATCGTCGGAGGCGTCGGCCATGACGATCGCGACCGCGTCCCCCTCGAAGACGTCGAGGCCGGCCCTGATCGCCATCCCGAAGCCGCGTTCGTAGTGGGAGCGATGACAGCGCACCCGCGGGTTGGCGGCACCGATCGCTTCGACGACCCCGGCGGTCGTGTCCTCGCTGTCGTCGTCGACGACGACGACCTCGTAGTCGATCTCCTCCCGCTCCAGGGCGGCGACGACCCCTTCGACCGTGGCGCCGACCGAGCCCTCCTCGTTCTGGGCCGGCATCACCACGGAGAGCTTCATGCCGGTGCCGCCAGCCAGCGCTCGGCATTCTGCTCGTACATCTCGCGCAGGATGTCCTCGACCCCGTAGCGCAGCTTCCAGTCCGGGTAGTCGGCTTCGAACGGGGCCAGATCGGAGATCCACCAGCGGTGGTCGCCGATCCGCGGCTCCTCGCCCATCTCCCAGCTCAGCTCGCGACCGGCGACGCGCTCGCAGATCTCGATCGCCTCCAGCATCGAGCAGTTGCTGGTGCGACCGCCGCCGATGTTGTAGACGGCGGCGGCCCGGGGGGCGCGGCGGAAGGCGTCGAAGGCGGCGATCAGGTCGGCGCTGTGGATGTTGTCGCGGACCTGCTTGCCGGCGTAGCCGAAGACGGTGTACGGCGTGCCGGTCGCCGTGCACTTCATCAGGTAGGCGAGGAAGCCGTGCAGCTTGGCGCCGGCGTGCTGGGGGCCGGTCAGGCAACCGCCGCGGAAGCAGACCGTGGGCATCTCGAAGTAGCGGCCGTACTCCTGCACGAGCAGGTCGGCTGCCGCCTTGGAGACGCCGAAGAGCGAGTGGGTGGAGGAATCGATCGACATCGAGGTGTCGATGCCCTTGTAGTAGTGGTGGGACTCGGGCAGCTCGAGCCGCAGCTCGAGGTCTTCGAGCGGCAGCCGGTTCGGCGTGTCGCCGTAGACCTTGTTGGTCGAGCAGAAGATGAAGGGCGCCTCGGGTGCGTGGGCGCGAGCCGCCTCGAGCAGGTTGAGGGTGCCGTTGGCGTTGACGCCGAAGTCGGTCTGCGGCTCGCTGGCGGCCCAGTCGTGGGAGGGCTGGGCGGCGGTGTGGACGACCAGCTCGATCTTGCCCGCCTGCTCGCGGAAGACGCGCTCGACCGCGGCGGTGTCGCGGATGTCGGCGTTCTCGACCCGGAGCTCGGGGTGTGCGGCGAGGAGCCGCTCGGTCACGTGCGAGGTCGAGGCCTCGGGACCGAAGAAGCGGGCCCGCATGTCGTTCTCGATGCCGATCACGTCGAAGCCCTCGGCGATGAAATGCTCGACGGCCTCAGAGCCGATCAGACCTCCCGAGCCGGTGATGATCGCTACCGCCATTCAGCCTTGCTCCCTTCCCCCAACCGGGGCCTCGATGTTCAGTGCCGATGCGATCCGCTCCGGATCGGCCGCGATCCAATCATGGATGTCGGCGAGAACGCGCTGCGCGCTGCGCTGCGGGCGCCACTCGTCCAGGCCAAACAGCTTGCCGCAGTCGGAGATGTAGATCGGGACGTCGCCCACGCGGGTCTCCAGCACCGGCTCGATCGGCACCTCGTTGCCGCTCAGCTCGCGGCAGATTTCGGTCGTCTCCAGCAGCGAGAGGCTGCACTGGCGACCGCCGCCGGCGTTGACGACGCGCCCGTCCCAGCTCTCGGGGTCGAGCAGCTGGCGCTCGACCAGGTCGACCAGGTCGTCGACGTGGAGCAGGTCGCGGACCTGCTTCCCCGTGCCGCCGAAGCCGATGTAGGAGAGCGGGTTGCGGAACTGGTGGGCGAGCATCCAGTGGGTGAATACCCCCTGATCGACCTTTCCCATCTGCCAGGGCCCGGCGATCACCCCGCAGCGGTCGACCACGGCCGGCAGGCCGAAGCCGGCGCGGTACTCCTCGATCAGCAGCTCGGCGGCGAGCTTGGTCGTGCCGTAGAGCGTGCGGGCGCCGGTGATCGGGAACTCCTCGGAGATGCCGGCGGAAGAGGCGCCGGGCACGTCCTGCTCGTCGGCCAGCTCGAACCGGGTCGGCGCCTCCTCGAGCTTCAGGCCCACCTGCGGCTCGACCGGGTAGACCCGGCTGGTCGAGAGGAAGACCATGAAGGCGCTGTCGCGGCGGGCCAGCTCGAGGCAGTTGTAAGCGCCGGTCAGGTTGGTGTGGACGAGGTAGGAGGTGTCGCCGTCGACCCCGCTCATCACCGAGGGCTCGGCCGAGCACTCGATCAGCGCCGAGAGCTCCGGCAGCCGCTTCAGGTCGTCGGGCTCGCGCACGTCGCCCTTGACGAACTCGACCCCGGCCGCCTCCAGCCGCGGCAGGTTCAGCTCGGAGCCGCGACGGTAGAGATTGTCGAGGGCGAGGATCTCCCACTCGGGGTGGCGAGCGGCGAGCGAGATCGCCAGGTTGGAGCCGACGAAGCCGGCGCCGCCGGTGATCAGCAGGCGGGTCACCGGCGCTCTCCGGTCGGGGTGCGATCTTGACTGCGTGCTTCCTCGGTCATGTCCTCGATGTTGGCAAGCGAGACGGCGCGGGTCTGGGAGAAAAGCACGAAAAGCGTGACGAAGTTGCCCAGGGCGACCAGGGATACGATCAACGAGCCGAGCGCAGTGAAGCTGGCCCAACCGGGAACCGCCGAGTCGGTGAACACCCGGATGCCGAGCACGGTCAGCGCGGCCAGCACGCCGAAGACGAGGAAGAAGACGAAGACGCCGAGGGCGCGGATCGCGATCCGGTCGGTGAACGGCATCAGCATCCGCAGCCCGTGCATGCCGAGCTTGCCGAAGGTCATCTTCGAGCGGCCCTCGTAGCGCTCGCCGCGCTCGCAGGGCACGTAGGCGACCGGTAGGTCGAGGGCGAGGATCGCCGAGGAGTAGGAGAGGTCGAAGGTCGGATGGCGCAGCGCCGGCCGCGCCACGGAGCCGGGCATCGCGGCGAAGTTGCCCGAGCGCACCGTGGTCCCGGTCAGCGACCGGAAGAGGAGGCGGAAGAGCCGGTACATCACCTTGAAGCCGATCGACTCGCGGCGCTTCGTCCGCAGCGCCAGCGCCACCTTCTGTTGCGGGCGGGGATCGCCGGCCAGAGGCGCAAGCAGCCGCGGCAGATCCTCCGGGCGATCCTCGCCGTCGGCGTCGAGGGTGACGATCAGATCGTCGTCGGCGATCTCCGGCAGGGTCTTGCGCAGCGCGTAGACGATCGCCCGCTGGTGGCCGAGGTTGAAGGGGGGCTGCAGAACGGTGACGTCGTCGAGCTCCCGCAGGCGGGCGATTTCGGGGTCCTGGCCGGCGGTGTCGTCGACGACGACGAAGCGCGCCGGCCCGGACGGAATCGAAGCAGAGCCCGGCAGCACCTCCAACAGGCGCTCATGGAGGATGCGGAAGGAACGGACGTCACGGTAGATGGGGGTGAAGATCCAGGTGGTCAAGATCGTCCCCCGAGCGGCGCGTTCCGCCTGAGCAGGGCATAGCTCTGGATCTTCACCAGCGGCTTGAAGCCTCGATTGAGGTAATCGACGAGGGGGCCGCGGGGTATCTTGCCGTTGCCCCAGCCCGCTGCCATCGGAATGTTCTTCAGCAGGCAGAGGTTTCGAATCGAGCGGGTTTCGTCGATCACGCGCTCCTGATGAGCGTCGTCGAAGAGCGTCGGCCAACCGGTCGCGTTGTAGCCCGTGGGCGGTTCCTGCTCGGTCCAGATATAGAAGCTGTTCATTCCGGGGAGCATCACCAGGGCCGAGCAGTCGGCACGTATCCAAGCCGAGACATCACGGTAGATGTCCACTTCTTCTTGGCCGAGACGTATCTTTTCGGCACCAGGGAGCCCCAGCACGACCCCATTGTCGTAGGCGTCGCGATTGTCGCGCAACGGTTCACGCAAGGTCGCGTTGGCGATGAACCAGATTAGGACCACCGCGGCTACGGCGCCAAAGCCGACGAGCGCACGGCGGTCAGCCGGTTGCGCCAGCGTGGCGGAGAGGCCCCGAATCCCATTGTCCACGCAGATGGCCCCAACCGGAATCAACAGGAATGCCGACCAGAGAGTTTGGCTGCCGGCAACCGGATAGGCGTGCAGACCTTGCAAAACCGCCAGCAAGGGCAGCAGCAACCGCGCGAAGGCAAGCTCGGGGCGAGCCGAGTCAGGGGCGGGAACGATCAGCGCAACCCAGGCGAACGGCAGAAAGCTGAGCTGATACCCAGCGAGCTGCCCGGAGTCAAAGGGGAGCATCTTGCCGATCACGGAGAGCGCCATGAAGACGCCGATGCCGATGCTGAACACCGAGACGAGCGTGGCCCAAGTGCCTCCGGGCGGGCCCTCCCGGCGGCGGCTCGCATACCAGTACGCCACGGCCGCACCCACCGCGAGCAGGTCGACACCGTAGAGCCGCTTGGAAAGCAGGAACGGGATCGTGAAGGCGCCGGCCTGGCGCAACGGCTGACGGATCACCCCCTCGACCAACCCGCTCACGCTGGTCCCGGCGGCGACGATCGACGCGCAGACGACGACGGCGACGACGGCAAAACCGCCCACCAGCCACCAGAGCTCCTGATTGGATCGGCGGTCGCTATCCCGTGCCCGCAAGGCGATCACCACCGCCAGCGCGGCAGACCCCACGTGCAGCGCATAGTGGCGCACCCACCCTTCTCCCAAGTCGCCGAGCATCAACAGGAAGGGAATTGCCACAAAGCCGATCTCGACCGCTAACCGCACCCAGCGGCGCGAAAAGAGAACGGGATAGGTGACCACACAGGCGAGGGAGACGGAGGCAAGCGCGAAGA
>CAVYPC010000001.1:0-74572 GCA_963770315.1 uncultured Solirubrobacterales bacterium | reverse complement strand
CGCCGAGGTTGATCTTGACCAGCAGCAGCGCCGCCACGGCACCGCCGAGATACGCCATGGCAAGGGGAGAGAGGCGATCGGGGCAGAAACAGGAGATTGCCACTATCGCGACGAGCAGCAGGCAGATGATTCCCCCGGGGTGCATCGGCTCGATCGAGAGGACACCCAGCGCGGAGAAGACCAGCATCTGCACGGCGAGGCCGAGGAGGAGGCTGGCGGTCATACGCATCGTCGCGAGCCCGAGCACGAGGCTGGAGACAACCCAAGCGACCATCGTGACCATCCGCCCGCCTTCGTGGTCGACCGGGATGCCGAACAGGGAGAACAGCCCACCCCACGCCTCGTAGTAGAAGGGTCCGTACTGGCTGAAGACGTCGTCGTAGAGGTGACCGTGATTGACGAAGGACTTGAGCGCGATCAGCATGTAGCCCTCGTCGTCGTAAGCCGCGAACCCGGTGAACATCCGCGGGTGGGCGACCAGGATCGTCATCACGGTGACGAAGCCGAAGGCGATCAGCGCAAGCGCGATCCGCGGCCAGCGGTTGCGCCCGTGAGGCGTCTCGACCCGCCGCCCATCCGTACTCCGATCTACCCCGACCGTGATCGTCTCCATCGGCCGCGCAGCCTATCGGCGCGGCCCTACGCGTCCGGAGCGCGCTTCAGCAGCCGGTAGTCGCCGATGCTGAGAAAGGGGTGGAATTCCCGGCGCATGTAGCGAACCAGCGGGGAGTCGGGGATCGTTCCCGCGCTCCAGGACGCGGCGAGCGGTTCGTTTTCCAGCAGGCAGAGACCGGGATCGGGGTCGATTTCCTCGATCACCCGTTCCTGGTGGGCGTCGTCGAAGAGGGTCGGCCAGCCGGTCGCGTTGTAGCCGGTGGGCGGTTCCTGCCTGGTCCAGAGGTAGAAGCTGTCCATTCCCGGCAGGGTCACGAAGGAGCGGCAGTTGACGTCGATCAGGTGCGTCAAGCGGCGGTAGAGGTTCACTTCGAGCGGATCGAGGCGCACCTCCCGCGCCCCCGGCAGGTCGAGCGGCGTGCGCGCGTCGTAGGCGGCCCGCGCTTCGTCCAGCGGTTCGCGCAGGGTCTTGTTGGCGACGAAGCCGAGCAGGAGAGCCGCCGCTACCGCGGTGGCCGCGAACATGCCGCGACGGGCGCGCTCGCCGTCGAGAACGCGGGCCAGGCCGCGCACGCCGTTGCCGACGCAGATCGCCCCGACCGGCACCAGCAGGAAGGCCGACCACTGGACCTGGCTGCCGGCAACCGGGTAGGCGTGAAGCCCCTGCAGGACGGCCAGCGGCGGCAGCAGCAGGCAGGCGAAGGCAGTTGCCGGCCGCGATCCCCCCGGCGGTGGGACCAGCGCCACCCAGGCGAGGGGGAGCAGCGCCAGCGGGTAGCCGCTCAGGCCAGTGCTCTCGATCGGCAGGGTCCTGCCGATCGGCGAGAGCGCCAGCTCGACCCCGATCAGGATGCCGAGCAGCGCCACCGTGCCGCTCCAGGCCGGCCCCGACCGGCCGCTGCGGGCGAGCCACCAGTAGGCGACAGCCAGCGCCAGCGCCAGCGCGTCGAAGAGGTAAACGCCATCGGCGATCAGGAAGGGCAGCGAGAAGGCGTCGGCCTGGCGCAACGGCTGGCCGATCAGGCCTTCGAGCAGGCCGCCCGGGCTGGTGCCGGCGGCGAGGATCGCGAAGCAGCTGACCGCGGCCACGGCCAGCAGGCCGCCGAGCAGCCACCAGAGCTCTTCGGGGGCGCGGCGCGGGGTCTCGCGGGCGCGCAGGGCGATCACCACGGCAAGCGCCGCAGCGGCGACGTGGACCGCGTAGTGGCGGGCCCAGTCTTCGCCCAGCTTGCTCGTCATCAGGGCGAAGGGGATGGCGACGAACCCGATCTCGACCAGGGGCCGCAGCCAGCGCCGCTCGGCGAGCGGCGCGTAGCTGACCGTGCAGACGAGGACCAGGGCGGCGAGGGCGAAGGCGCCGACGTTGATCTTGACCAGGATCAGAGCGGCCAGCGCCCCGCCCAGCGCCGCCATCGCGCCCACCGACGCCTTCGCCCGCACCGCGCAGGAGATCGCCACGATCGCCGCCAGCAGCAGGCAGACGGTGCCGCCGGGGTGCATCGGCTCGCTGACCAGCGACTCGAGCGCGCCGAAGACGAGCATCTGGGTCGCGAGGCCGAGCAGGTAGCTGCCGGTCACCCGCGCCGTGGCCAACCCGAGCGTCAGGCTGGTGAGGATCCAGACCGCCAGCGTGGCGCCGCGGCCGGCATCGTGGCTGACCGGGATGCCGAAGGCCGAGAACAGCCCACCCCACGCCTCGTAGTAGAAGGGTCCGTACTGGCTGAAGACGTCGTCGTAGAGGTGGCCGTGCGCGATGAAGGAGTGCAGCACGGTGAGCATGTAGCCCTCGTCGTCGTAGGGCGGGAAGGCGAAGAACATCTGCGGGCGAGCGGCCAGGTAGGTGACGACGGTGACCGCGGCGAAGGCGAGGGCGGCGGCGGCCAGCTTGGCGGTAGGCGCGTTTCGCATGGCGGGGCTCCCGGTACGCTGGCGCGGGTGAAGGGCTCGTGAAGCTATCAGGGGCTCCAGTCCACGTCTGGAGCGCTCAGCTCGACTCGGAGTGGCCCGGCGCCGGGCGCCTTCCCGCCGCGGAGCGAGAGCGCGCCGCGGCGCTGCGCAGCCCGCTCTCGCGGCGGCGATGGATCGCCGCCCGCTGGGCGCTGCGGCAGGTGCTGGGCATGTACCTGGACGAGGATCCCGCGGCGGTCGAGCTGCGGGTCGCGCCGGGGGGCAAGCCGGCGCTCGCCGAGGCAGCCATGCCGCTCCGCTTCAACCTCAGCCACTCCGGCGACCGGGCGCTGGTCGCGGTCGCGTGGGGTCGCGAGGTCGGGGTGGACATCGAGCGGATCGCGCCGCGCCGCGACCTCCTCTCCCTCGCCCGGCGCGGGCTCGAGCCCGCGGAGGCGGCGAAGGTCACCCAGGCCTCGCCCGAGGACCGGCCGGCCGCCTTCCACGCCGCCTGGACCCGCCGCGAGGCGGTCGCCAAGTGCCACGGGGTCGGCCTGGGGGCACCGCTCCCGGCGGGCGCCGAGGCCGAGGTGCGCGAGCTCGAAGCCGGGCCCGGCTTCGCCGCTGCGCTCGCTCTCAGCGGCAAACCGTCACCGGCTCGGCGGCTTCCACCTGCAGGCGCCAGGGCCGGGCGCTGGCGTCGGCTGGAATGCGCAGCAGCGTCGTCGAGCCGCCTGGCACTCCTTCGCTGACGAGCGGGTATTCGCCGGCCGCGAAGCGCCGCAGGCGAATCGTCCCCGGTTCGCCCGGCGCCAGCACGACCTTCGTCAGCCCCGGGCCGAGCGGCACCGCGGGGGCATCGGGTCCCCCCGCCGGGACCCGTTCGCAGCTGCTCCCGCCCTGCACGCCGGCTTCGGTTTCGACCGTCACCGGCAGGGCGTTGACGAGGACCACGTCGGCCTGCACCCGGCCCGCTTCGCCGGCGCTCGCCAGCTCCGCCGGGGCGTAGGCCGGCGAGCCGTATTCCCCGACGGCGGTCAGGTACTCGCCGGCTTCGATTTCGTTGAGGAAGGAGGTGCCGCCGATTTCGGGGGTCAGCGCGAAGGACGGTTCGACGGATCGCTCGGCGATCTCGATCGCCGCCAGGTCGGAGCGGGTCAGCACGGTCTGTTCGCGCAGGAAGTCCCTGCCTTCGCGCAGGGGCACGAGGTTGAAGCCGACGACGACCGCGGTCAGCGCGGCGCCGGCCAGGAGCGCCGGCCGGCCGATGCGGACGCCGCGCAGGAGGTCGGCGGCGATCAGCAGGGCGAAGGCCGCGCCCGCGTAGAGGTACCTGCTCGAGTACGCCTCGCGGCCGGGGAAGTAGTTGAAGGCGGCGAGGAACCAGAACGCCGCCGCCGAGGCGGCGACCGGCCAGAGGCGCGGCGAGAAGCCGCGCCCGCGCCGCCAGGCGACGACGATCAGGACGGCGAAGACGGCGAGGAGGACGAAGCCGAGCTTCGAGCGGCCCACCGCTTCGTCGAAGATCGTGCTCAGGGCCAGCACCGAGTCGAGCGAGGCGGCGAGGCCCTGGACGACGAAGCGCGGCGAGACGAGGACGTTGTGGAGGGAGAGGTGGCCTTCGGCGTCGTGGCCCCATCCCCCATACCAGGCGAGGTAGAAGAGCAGCGGCACGACGAAGACGTAGGCACGGCGCCAGCCCCGCGAGCGGCGCCGCTGAAAGACGTCGACCGCGGCGCCCAGCGCGAAGGCGACGCCGAGGCTGGAGAAGCCGATCGCGAGCAGCAGCGAGGCGCAGGCGACGGCGTCCCAGCGCCGCTCGTCGCGCTCCAACGCGAGCAGCATCGCGACGCCGAAGAGAACCGAGCCGACGAAGCCGATCTCAAAGGGCCAGAGCAGGACCTGCCAGGCGGGGCCGAGGAAGAGCAGCACCAGCGCCGCCATCAAGGCCGGCCAGGGGCCGACGCGGCGGCGGACGTAGACGAAGACGAGGACCGCGGTGAGCAGCAGGGCGACGGTCAGGGCGGCGAATTCGGGGGTCGCCGATCCCATGCCGAAGATCCGCAGCAGCAGCTGGTCGATCGCCACCGGGAGCACGACTATGTGCTCGTTGTGGGGGCGCAGGAAGGCGTCGGCGGTGAACCCGCGCCTGTGCATGAGGAACTCCCAGCTGTCCTGGAAGGGGGCCAGCCCGGAGGCGTAGGTGAGCAGCACCGTCGCCGCGGCGAGCAGCGCCGCCCCGAGCAGGACGAGCGCGGCGTTTCGCTTCAACCAGTCCTGCTTGCCGGAGGGACCCCTGGTCGCGGCCGGATCGGCCGTCACGGATGGGATCTACCGCCGGTGAGGCCGACGAAGGCGTGCCAGGCCGGCTTGGCGCTGTAGCCCGGGCCTTCCTTGAAGAAGCCGACCGAGTCGCAGAAGGTGCAGGTGCCCCTCAGGTCCTTCCAGGAGAACCAGTCGACCTGCTTCAGGTTGAGGCTTCGCTGGTTGTCGATCAGGTAGCGGTAGGCGCCGCGCAGCTGGAGCACCTGACCGTGGACGCCCTGCTCGAAGGCGACCTGCTTGAAGTCGTTCTGGGAGCCCCAGCCCATCTCGGTGACGTAGAGGCCCGGGCGATCGTGGTTCTCCACGCTGACCTGGTGGAATTCCTCCACCAGTTCTTCGAGCGTTTCCGCGTCGACCGCGTAGGGATGCAGAGCGACGCCGTCGAAGCGGTTCTTGAGGCCGGGCACCGCGTAGAGGCGTTCGAGGAACTTCGCCGCTGGCATGCCGCGCTTGCCCTTCGCCGTGGGTTCCCCGAAGAGGCCCGCGAGGACGACTTTCGCGCTTGGATCCACGCGTTTGATCGCCTTGCTCGAGACGGTCACAAGCTTGGCGTAGGCACTCGGCGAGACCGGGTAGGTGAAGTAGTAGAAGTTGGCCTCGTTCCAGACCTGCCATTCGCGGATCGGCATCGGCTGCGGGATCGGTGGTTCGTAGTCGACTCCCACGTGGGAGTGCTCGTTCCAGAATTCGCCCCCGGGCCCGTAGCGCTTCACGGCCGCTTCCAGGAAGGCGGACCAGGCCGCTCGTTGCTTGGCGCTCTTGACCGGCAGCGTCGTGCTGTCCTTGGCCACCCAGCCCGGCGCGCTGTTGAGCACGGGCAGCACCCGCAGCCCGGCGCGCGCCGCCACTTCGACCACTTCGTCGAAGTAGGTCCAGTCGTAGCCGCCGCCGGCCGTCGGCTGGATCGCCGGCCAGATCAACGTGAAGCGCACGCTTTCGATCCCGCCGGCCTTCATGTAGCTCGCGTCCTGGGGGGTCAGCTGCCCCTGCGGCGCGACGCCGAAGAAGCCCTTCGGCACCCGCCCGGCCGCGCCGCTGGTCGCGACCGGGACCGCCACCGCCACGAGGGCGGCGGCGAGAAGAAGGATGGCCAGCGGCTTGCGGTGTCTCATTTCGTCTGCTCGTCTCCTTGCTCAGTAGGTGCCATCCAGCTTGCGGTGATCCCAGGTCGCGACCCGTTTCGGCTTGAAATGGATCGCGACCCGTTTCGGGGCCTGGGCTTCGAGTGCCGCTTTGGCGTCGCCCTCGACCGAGGAGATCCCCTCTGCGTAGCGCACGGTCAGCTCCTCAGCGAACCCGATCACGGTCTCGAAGTCGCGGTGGATCTCAGCCTCGGCCTCGATCATCGCGCCGCGCAGCTCGCCGTACTCATGGCCAGTCTCGATCAGCACGGTCGCCCGCGGGTCGCGTTCGAGGTTGCGCACCTTCTGCGACTTGGCGTAGGTCCAGATCCAGACCTCGCCCCCGCGCGGCACGAACCAGAGCGGCATCGCGTGCGGGAAGCCGTGCGGCCCGTTCGAGCAGACGACGGCGACGCGCTCGCCCTCGAGCAGCTCCAGCAGCTCCTCCTCGCTCAACTTGATCTGGTCGCGGCGGCTCATGTCGAGGCGGAAGACTGTGCCACCGGCACCGGCTGGAACGAGCGCCGGTAAGCGGTCGGAGTCGTCGCCGTAGCCCGGCGGAAATGCTCGCGCAGCGAGGCGGCGCTGCCGAAGCCGGCACGCCAGGCGACGTCCTCGACCGGCAGGTCCGAATCCTCCAGCAGCCGCCGCGCCTCGAGCACTCGCTGGGCGAGCAGCCAGCGCAGCGGCGTGGTGCCGGTCTCCTCGCGGAAGCGACGGGCGAAGGTGCGCGGGCTGACGGCGGCGTGCCGGGCCATCGCGGCGACGTCGAGGGGCTCGGCGAGTCGCTCCGCCGCCCAGCGGCGCGTCGCCTCCAGCGACCCCTGCTCGCCCGCCGGCGGTCGCTTGATGAACTGCGCCTGGCCACCCTCGCGGTGGGGCGCGGCGACCATACGGCGGGCGACGCGCTCGCCGGCGGCGGCGCCGAAGTCCTTGCGGACGACGTGCAGGCTGAGGTCGATGCCGGCGCTGAGGCCGGCGGAGGTCATCGCATCGCCCTCGTCGACATAGAGCGCCGCGGCGTCGACCTCGACCGCGGGGAAGAGCGCCGCCAGCTGCTCGGCGTGGGCCCAGTGCGTCGTCGCCCGCCGCCCGTCGAGCAGGCCGGCGTAGGCGAGGGCGAAGGCGCCGGTGCAGACCGAGAGGACGCGGGCGCCTCTGGCTCCGGCCTCGCGCAGCGCCTCCGTTACCGCGCCGGGGGGAGGATCCAGCAGGGCGAAGTAGCCGGGGACGACGACGGTGTCGGCGCACGCGAGCGCCTCCAGGCCATGCTCGGGCGCGAGGCGGAAACCGGTGGTGGTCGCAACCTCGGCTCCACCCTGCGAGCAGGTCGTGACCTCGTAAAGCGGCGTCCCGTCGCGTTGGGATGCGGCGACGAAGACCTGCGTGGCCGCAGTCAGGTCGAAGGCGACGAGGCCGTCGAGGCAGACGGCGGCGACGCGATGGGTCATGGCCGCTCTCCGCTCATGGCAGAAATCTAGCGAACATTGTCATTTCTGCCACTCGACGTCTGTCCCTCCAGCAGCGAAGATCGACCGATGAAGATCGCCATCCTCCTCTTCGAGAAGCTCGCCGCCCAGGACGCCGTCGGTCCGTATGAGGTGTTCCGCTGCGTTCCCGGGTGGGATGTCCAATTCGTCGGCCTGCGTACCGGCGAGGTCCGCTCAGAAGGCGGGCTTGGCCTCAGCGTCGACCGCAGCCTCGATCAAGTCGCCGAGGCCGACATGGTTCTGGTTCCCGGCGGGCGCGGCAGCGACGCGTTGCTCGAGAACCAAGCCGTGCTCTCCTGGCTGCGCGAGATCGACGCGACGACGAGATGGACGACCTCGGTCTGCACCGGCGCGCTGATCCTCGGCGCGGCGGGACTGCTGGAGGGCAAGCGGGCGACCTCCAACTGGCTCGCCCTCGGCGAGCTGCCCAAGTACGGCGCCGATCCGGTCGGCGGCCGCTGGGTCGAGGACGGCAAGACGATCACCGCCGCCGGGGTCACCGCCGGCATCGACATGGCCCTGCACCTGGTCGGGCTCGAGGCTGGGCCCGAGGTCGCGCAGGCCGTCCAGCTGGGGATCGAGTACGACCCCGACCCGCCCTTTGACGCCGGCTCTCCCGAGAAGGCGCCGGCGGAGATCGTCGAGCTGGTCACCCAGGCCAGCCGGCACGCCGCCGCGGCCGACGCCGCTACCTGAGTCTCAGCTGCCTGCCCACGCGGCCGCCGGGGATCGCGACGAGCAGATGCCCCCACGGCCTGGCGCCGTCGCGGGTGAGCTCGTGCCCGAGGCTGCCGAGACCGAGGCGGAAGGTGTGCGACCTGCCGCCGGTGAGCAGGAAGGAGCGCCGCGCGATCGCCCTCCGCACCGTCCTCGTCCTGACCACAGCCCTGCCGCGGCGGTGGATGACGGTGCGCTGCGTAACCGGAGCGCGGACGAAAATCTGCCCCGGGCACTGGGTCCCGGTGGGCCATTCGCAGCGCAGCTGCAGCCGAACCGCGTTGCCTGCCGCGTTGACCCGCACCAGGGAGAGCGGCAGCGGCACGCCGACGTCCTTGCAGCCGAGCAGCTTGTCGGCGCCCGGGCCGATGTCGAGCGCGTAGACGCAGAGCCGCTGGCGACCGCTGCCGACGACGGGGAAGCTGGCTTCGAAGCCATGGGCGGGCCCCGCCGTGGGATAGAGGGTCGAGAGGTCGGTGCGCTGGTTGACGGCGATCGCTCCGAGCTCGTAGCGGGAGGTGCCCCCTTCGCCCGGTTTGCCGCCGAGGTAGGCGCGGATCGAGACCGGCTTGGCGGGAGCGTTCGGGTCGAAGGCCCAGCCCGAGACCTGCACCTGCCCGGGGGCCGGCGAGACGAGGGCTTCGAAGCGACCGATCGGATCTTCGCCGGAGAAGCCAGTGCCGGCGGTCGCCCCTTCGACGTAGTTGTTGTCGATGTTGATCGTCACCCCGCCGTAGGTCTCGTCGTGCCCGCCGCGGTACTGATGGATGCGCTGGTGCTCGCTCCAGCCGCTGGCGGGGACATAGGGGTCGCTGGTGCTCTGCTGCCCGTTCCAGTTGGCGATCCAGAGGTTGTCGGGCAGCTGGTAGTCGCTGCCGAGCCGGTCGGCGACGTCGTTGATCCCCGAAGCGCTGCTGCTGTAGACGCCGGAGACGTAGCCGAGCGTGTGCAGGCGGGCGGTCCAGGCCTCGAGGAAGCTCAGCGTCGCGCTGCTGGCGCTGGCGCTCGGCGAGTAGCTCTCCATGTCGAAGTAGATCGGGCTGCCTTCGCCGATCCCGGCGAGGCGGGCGTCGTTGACGGCGTCGTTGGCCGCTTCGGTCCCCTGCGTCGTCGCGGCGGACACCGAGCTGCTGAGCTTGGCGCAGGAGCTGCAGCTCGAGGTCGGGGCCTGCAGGCCGACGTAGGTCGGGATCAGGCTCCAGCCGGCGGCGGTCTGCGCTTCGACCCAGTCGGCGGTCAGGTTGGGCTGGGTGCAACCGCGGTTCGTGCCGCCGATGTAGACGCCGATCGCGCGGTAGGGCGAGGAGGCCCAGGCGGACATCGATCGGCTCGAGGGGGCCGTGCAGGCATCGAAGCCGAGGCCGGTGTAGTCGGAGGCGGTGGAGATGCGAACGGGCGCGACCTGGCTCGCCCGCGCCCGAGCGGCCCTCGCCCCGCTGCCTGGATCGACGAGGATCGCCCGGCGGCGGCCGATTGCGCTCGCCGGGCAGCGCTGCGCTGCGCCTGGCGTGCCCAGGTAGACCGCCCTGCGGTCCAGCCGCACGCACATCCGCGGTCGCTCGGCCAAGCGGTAGACCGGCCAGCCCGCGGGCACGGCGACGTCCCTCCCCTGGAAGTGGATCGTCTCGGCGCCGGCGCTCGCAGGCAGAGCAGCGGCCAGCGCCAGCAGGCATAGAGCAATACGCCGCATCTATCCCCCAACCATTCCACCCCGCCAACGTTTCGGCCTTGCCGCGACAGGGGCTGCAATCGGGCGCTCAGCCGCCGGCTGGAACCAGGTCCAGCTCCTGCCAGGGTCCCGCGCCGGCCATCGGCTGGGTGCGGCCCTCCAGCCAGTCGGCCTGGAGGTCGTCGTAGTGGCGGCTGGCGGGATGGCCGGACTGGCCGGTGAACATCTGCCAGCGCGAGCGCTGCGGGTCGGTGGGATCGCCGACCATGCGCCAGCTCGGCGCCCAGACAGCCTTGTAGGGGTCGTTGGGGTCGTAGGCGATCTGGCTGACAGTCTCCTGGGCGCCGCCGGCACGCAGACTGCGGTTGAGCAGCTTGCGCAGGAGCGGATTGGACTCGCCAAGCGGGTGGGGGAACTCCATCTCGTGGACGTGGCCCCAGCGCCAGCCCTCGGGATCGGGGCCGAAGCGATCGCTGAGGTCGTCGAGAGCCCCGGCCAACGCCTCCAGCACGAGGTCGTCCCAGGGGCGGCCGATCAGCTCCTCGTCGCCTTCCTTCCAGAGGTCCATCAGGTGCGAGTGCCAGCGCCAGGGCGAGGTGACGTGGGGCATGAAGCCGTTGTCGGCGCGGTCCAGCCAGCGCTCGCAGAGGTCACGGTCGCCGATCGCGGCGCGGGCGACCTCGCGCGCCAGCCGCAGCAGGAAGGATTGGTAGATCGTGCCGGCGATCGTGTCCGGGTCGAGGCGCCCGTCCCAACTGCGCAGCCGCTCGACCGCGCTCAGCTCACGCTGGCCTTTTGGATTCAGCCTTCCCAGCCGCCGCGCGGCCTCCAAGCCCGGGATCGAGAGGTTGTCGGACTGCATCGCCTCGAAACTCTCGATGTCGTGCTCATCGCTTGCACGCAGCAGCTCCTCGATCCTCCGGGCACGGAAGCCGTCCAGCCAGTCGCTGGTGATGTGGTGCGGGTACTCGTCGCCGACGATGCGATTGTTGGCGGTGATCAGAAAGCCGCTCTCGGGATCGACGACCTCGGGCAGCTCGTTGTAGGGGACCGCGCCCTCCCACTCGTACTCGCCGTCCCAGCCGGGCTTCGGCAGGTCGGGACAGCCGCCCTTGCGCAGAGGCAGCCGCCCGACCAGCTTGTAGCCGATCGAGCCATGCCGGTCGGCCCAGATCAGGTTCGAGGCGGGCGATGTGTGCCCCTCCAGAGTGACGACGAGCTCGGGGCCGGAGCGGATCCCGTGCAGCTCGAACATCCCCTTGAAGGCAGTCGGCCGATCGAGCGTGATCCAGCGCAAGGCGAGCGGCTCGGCGTCGTCGGCGCCGAGCGCCGCGTTGACGAGCGGGCCGTGATGGGTGATCTGCACGTCGAGCGGCTCGGGCGCACTGCGGCCCTTTACGACGATCTCCTCATGCACGATCTCAAGCGGGCGCCACTCGCCCTCGAACAGGTAGCTGTCGCCCTCGACTTTCTCGACGAAGAGATCCTGGACGTCGGCCATCACGTTGGTGAAGGTCCAGCAGACGTCGTTGTTCTGGCCCATGTAGACGCCGGGCATGCCCGGCAGCGAGGCCCCGCGGACGGTGCGGTCGCCGAGCGTGAGGCCGACCTCGTACCAGATGCCCGGCATGCTCTGCGGCAAGTGGGGGTCGCCGGCGATCAGCGGTGAGCCGGTCGCGCTCAGCGCCCCGCTGACCGCCCAGTTGTTGGAGCCGCTCGCCTCGGCGGCCATGCCGATCGAGCGGCGGACCGCGTCGATCTGCTCGGCCAGGCCGAGGCCGTCTCCCGACCACGGTTCCTGCGTGACCACCGGGTTGTCCACCGGGTAGCCGGGGTCGAGCTTGGCGGCCAGCTCCGGGCCGAGCTCGCGGGTCATGTCGGCGCGCAGCAGCTCCTTCTCCCAGTTGGTCGAGAGGCCGAAGGCAAGCAGCTTGCCGAGACCGAGGATGTCGGCCGGGCGCCAGGGCTCGAACTCGAGCCGCAGCAGCTGCATCTCGAACGGGAGTGCCTTGGCGCCCGCGGCGGCGGCGTTCACGCCCTCGCAGAAGCGCTCGAGCAAAGACCGAAGCTCCGGGTCGATCGTCGCCGCCTCGCGCTCGGCGATACGGCGCATCCCCAGCGTGCGCATCAAGCGGTCGACCGGCAGCCCCTCCTCCCCGGCGAACTCGGAGATCCGGCCGGAGAGGGCACGGCGGTAGAAGTCCATCTGCCAGAGGCGGTCTTGGCCGTGGCAGAAGCCCTCAGCAAACCAGAGGTCAGCGGCGCTGCCGGCCTCGACATGGGGCACGCCCCAGCGATCGCGCCGCACCCGCACCGGCCCCTCCAGGCCGGCAAGCTCGATCGTCCCCTTCTGCTTCGGCAACGGCCGCCGCGCCAGCCAGTGCCAGGCGGCGGCAATCGTCGCCGCGGCCAGCCCGGTGCCGGCGGCTCCCGCCACAAGTCCCGCCCGTACCGCTCGAGCCCTGCTCATCCGAGCACCTTAACTGGCTGGCCAGGACAACTTCCGGCTTCAAATGACACGATTCATCTGGAGTAAGTCGAGACTTTCTAGC
The DNA here is from genome assembly GCA_963770315.1 of uncultured Solirubrobacterales bacterium. Classification (GTDB taxonomy): domain Bacteria; phylum Actinomycetota; class Thermoleophilia; order Solirubrobacterales; family 70-9; genus VRUE01. Next base: position 62,196 of record CAVYPC010000001.1, on the reverse strand, counting down.
TTTCGGGTGTTGACACGAATACGATCGCCACCTCGCGGATGGAAATCGACCGAGGGAAGATGCAGACAACGTCCACGAGAAGAATTCGCCACGCGATTTGGGTGAGCTGCTCGGCAATCGCAGCCCTGGTCCTGGCTCCCTCGGTTGCGAACGCCAAACCGGGGGACCTTGATCGCAGCTTCGGCTACGGCGGCAAGGTGACGGCGACCCTGCGGCCCCGTGAAGGAGGGTCCGCGCGCATGGGCGCCTCCATGGCCTGGGGGCAAGGCGGCCGTTTCGTGATAGCCGGTGCCGATTCGATCGTCGAGTATCTCCCCGATGGGCGACCGAACCTGCGTTTCGGGGTTCACGGGCGCCTGCTGGTTCGCGCCCCCGCCGGCACCGAGTTCAACCTCGCAGCGGTTGCTGCCGACTCGGAAGGTCGCATCCTGGTCGCGGGAACGAGTCAACCGGCGCAGGCTACGAGCACGCCAGGGCCTCCTTGGCTCCCGGGCCCATTGCCCGAGTGGGCATCGGTGATGCGATATCTGCCGAACGGAAAGCGGGACACGAGCTTTGGCAACAACGGCATATTCGACAGCACTCTGAGCCTGCCGCCTCCTCTGCCGCACAGGGACAGTGTCTATCCGTTCTCGCTATTCGAATATGAAACGCCATCGGTCGGGGTTACGGGACTTACTGTCGACGCCGAGGACCGGCCCATCTTGACCGGGTACTTCACCCATGAAGTCCAGCTTTGCTACCCCGGCTTCTCAACTGACATACAGGGCTCATATGTGGCTCGGTTGACGGCTGTAGGAGCTATCGATTCGAGCTTCGACGACGACGGAGTGCTCCAGCTCCCCGATATGAACTATGTGGGAACTCCCGTGGATGCTTCCGGCGAACGCCTTGTATACCTCAGCCTCCAACATACCCAGTGCCTGCGCATGGGCCCCATTGGCCCAGCGGCACTGGGGGCGCTGACGGCGGATGGAAGCGCCGACACGGGTTTTGGCTCTAGCGGCTCGGCACCAGTCCAAATCCTGCCAAACGTCATGGCGCTGGATCGCGTTGGGGGCATGTACTTCGCCGGGCCACCGCCTTCCATCGCAGTAACTACTGAAACTCTGACTACTGAGATTCTGCTTACTAGACTTTTCCCCAACGGAGCACTGGACACCGGCTTCGGACACCGCGGCTTCTTCAAGCTTCCCAGCTCCCTGTCGATCTCTGCCCTGGCGGTCGACAGAGAGGGGCGAATCCTATTGGCAGGGCAGCCCCTCAATCACCCACAGCACAGCAGTGCGTTCTCCTTGATCCGTATGAAACGGTCTGGCGAACTCGACCGTGAGTTTGGGCACAGAGGAGAAGTGAGAACGGGATTCGGCAAGCAGACGTTCGCAATACCAACCGAGATCCTCATCGCGCCCCGCAACCGGATCCTCCTGGGCGGTCAAACCTTGGTCGGCAAAAACGGCGTCGCGGTCGCCCGCTACCTCGGCGGCAAATAGGCGCTCACTCCCAGAGGTCGCCCGGCAGCTTGTCCTCCCGGTCGAGCTTCTGCAGATGGGCCTCCATCACGAGCGCGGCGGCGGGGCGCAGCTCGGTGGGGACGTCGGACCAGGCCTCGGCCAGCAGAGCGTCTTTGGAGCGCTCGCCGCGCTCCAGGGCGGCGAGCAGGCGGCGCTCGCGCATCTCGCGGTGCTCGACGTACTCGGCCAGCTTCGCTGCCGGGTCGGTCACCCAGGGGCCGTGGCCAGGGCAGATCAGCTCGATCGGCTCGGCCTGGAGCAGCCGCAGCGACTCCATGTAGGCGGCAAGCGAGCCGCCGTCCGGCGGCACGAAGGTCGATCCTTCGCCGAGCACCAGATCGCCGCTGAAGCAGACGCCGTCGCCGGTCAGGAAACAGACGTGGTCGGCGGCGTGGCCGGGGGTCGCGAGAGCCCGCAGGCCGCCGTGCTCCTCGCCCCCCGCCGGCAGCACAGCGTCCGGGGCGAGCCGCGCCGCGCCGGCGGTGTGATCGCCGTGGCTGTGGGTGAGCAGGACGAGCCCGATCCCCCCGCGCTCCTGCGCCGCGGCGCGCACCGCATCGAGGTGGCCGGCATCGTCCGGCCCAGGATCGATCACCACACAAGGATCCGACCCATACAGATAGGTGTTCGTCCCCGCCAACGTCATCGGCCCCGGATTGGGCGCAACGATCCTAAGAATCTCCGCGTGCCCAGGCGCGGAAGTCACGTCATCGATGGGCTCTCACGCCACGCTGGCCGCGACTTCGGCGGCGATCGCCTCGCGCGCCTCGTCCGGCTCGAGCACGACCAGATCGCCGGCGCCGCGCAGGATCTCCCGCACCAGCCACGAGGTCCCGGCGTAGGGCAGCTCGACGACGACGGCGCCGTCGGCGAGCTCCTCGACCACGGTCCGCTCCTCGCGCAGCCAGCGGGCCCGCTCCGGCGAGACCCAGACCCGGGCGACCTGGGCGGTGGGCACCTCGCCGTCGGTCATCCAACCCTCGACCCCGGCCAGCTCTTCGACCTCGCGGCGCGGCTCGTAGCTCTCGCCGCTCGTCGTCGCCTCCTTGACCCGGTCGAGCTTGAAGTGGCGAACCCCCTCTTTGGTCAGGTCGTAGCACTCGACGTACCAGCCCTCGCGCCCGTTCTCCAGCCGGTAGGGCTCGACCCGGCGCTTGGTGAACTGGTCCTCGTTCTCCTTGTAGTACTGGATCTCCAGCACCCGGCGACCGGCTATCGCCTCGTTTACGACCCGCGCGACCTCGGTGTCGCCGCCGCTGCCGGCGGCGATCTCCAACCCCTCCTCGGAGGGGTCGTGGCCGAGCGCCTTGACGATCTTCTTGCGGGCGCTCTGCAGCCCCCCCTGCGGCAGGTGATCGCCGAAGAGGTCGATCGCCGCGACCAGCGCCTTGGCCTCCAGCGGCAGCAGTCGCGCCGGGCGGGCGAAGTTGTCGCCGTAGGGCTCGGAGTCGACCTCGATCTCGTCCCCCTGTACTTCGGCGTAGAGGACGTAGGTGCCGCCGCCGAAGTTGACGACGTTGAGCAGGTCGATGTCCTCCTGCAGCTCCTCGGCGGTCAGCTCGAGCCGCTGGCGCAGATCGGAGACGTGCAGTCGCTCGCCTTTCTTGGCCGAGTCGATCAGCATGCCGGCGAGGGTGACGAGGCGGGCGAAGCGCTCGGGCCGGATCGCCGCCTCGCCGCGACCATTGCCGCGCGAGCGCGGCGGCGCTTCGCGCAGCGGCCGGTCCACCGTCTCGGCCGGCTCGAAATCGCTGCGGTGGCGATCGTGGAGCAGGTCGAGGCGCTCGCGCGCTTCCTCGCGCAGCTCCTCGGGCTCCAGCACCTCGGCGTTCTGGCGCCAGCGCAGCACCCAGGCGATCAGCTCCCGCGGCGAGGCGTAGTCGGTCTCGAGGACGCAGCCCTTGCCGGGCGCGTCATCGCTCTTGCGCGCCGGTCGCAGCTCGCCGTAACCGCCGAAGTCGCGCTCGATCAACCAGGAGATGCGGTCGCGGACGAATATCTTCGCCGTGCCGCGGATCTCCCCCAGCTGCCAGTCGGCGCGCTGGCCGTAGTCGCGGCGGTCGAAGTTCTCGGGGGGTGAGAAGTCGTGCTCGGCCTTCGATGCGTAGCCGACCTTGCCCTGGATGCGCGAGAGGCGGAAGACGCGCACCGCATCGCGCTCGTGCGAGTGGCCGATCAAGTAGAACTGGCCGGAGCGAAAGACCAGGTGGAAGGGGTCGACCTTGCGCTTCTCGGTCTCGTCGCGCTCCATCGTGTAGTAGGTGAACTCGATCGTCTTGCGGCGCGAGATCGCGGTCTCGATCTTGGAGAGCCGCTGCGAGAGGTCGCGGCCCCCGGCCGACGCCGTCATCGCCATCTCGACCGGCGCCCGCTCGCCTTCGCTGATCGGGTTCGGGTGCCCCCAGGCGACCTGCTGCAGGGCGAGGCGCAGCGGCTCGGCGTAGGCGAAGCCGCCGTCGGTGAGCAGCGAGAGCGCCGTGCTCAGCGAGGCCAGCTCGTCATCGGAGAACTCGATTGCGTCGAGGTAGAAGTTCTCCGGCGGCAGCGAGTAGAGCTCGGCCTCGAAGAAGCCCTCGCCGGGTTTCTCCACCCCGAGCTGGATGCCGAGGCTCTCCAGCTCGGCGCGGTCCGCGTAGAAGCGGCGCGCGAAGGCGTCGTCGTTCATGTCGCTGTAGCCCTCCACCTCGCGCTTGATCTCCAGAGCCGAGACCGGCCTCCCCTGGGCCATCAGGAAGGAGATCAGCGAGAGCTGGCGGATCAGCTTCTCGGTGTCCTTGGCCACGAGCCCAGGATAGTGACGGCGACCTGCCTGGCCCCTCGCCGGAATCGCCGGAAACCCGCATTTTGGCTCTTTCGAGCGGGATAGAGTGCACCGCCGTGGACATCCTTCGCAATCTCTTCGGCAATGTCACCTCGGGGATCATCCGTCTGGCGGTCGCCGGCGGGATCCTCTTCCTCGCCTACCTGTTCATCGTCAAGCCGGTCCTGAAGACGACCACCGACGCGATCCACTCAACCGGCCTCGACCAGATCGGGAAGACGCTGAACACGGTCGACCACCAGGTCCGGAGGGAGATCCGCCACTCGCTCCACGTGACCAAGGTGGAGGGCGGCAACCCCCAGCACCTGATCAAGTGCATCAAGCGGGCGGACCAGAACGTCGAGAAGATCGAACGCTGCACCCGGCGCTTCTAGCGCTGGCTAGGCAGCGTCGCGCTGGCCGAAGTACGCCGAGCCGGATAGGGCTCGGTCGAAGCCGGACCAGGACTCGCCTGCTGGCAGCTGGCGCTCGAGGCGGTCGAAGCTGCCGAGGCGGCCGCCGAGGTTGTCGATCATGTGAACGAGGACGGCCTCGCGGGTGGCGGGCACCACCGGTGAGCCGTGCTCGAGCGAGCCGTGGTGGCTGAGGATGATGTGGAGGACGGCCTGGGCCAGGGCGGGGTCGAAGCCGGGGATCTCCTCGATCTCGCGGCGCACCGTGTAGTAGCCGAGCGGGATCTCGCCCTGCAGGCGGCCGGCGTCGGTGAGGTCGATCGCCAGCGGGTCGTCGTTGTAGGCGACGGTCTTGCCGATGTCGTGCAGGAGCGCGCCGGCCACCGCCACCTCGCGGTCGATGCCGGGGAAGAAGTTGGCGGCGGCGCTGACCGCCTGGGCGACCGAGACGGTGTGCTCGAGCAGGCCGTGGCGGTAGGCCTGGTGGTAAACCTTCGCCGCGGGGGCGTCGCGGAAGCGCGCCCAGATGTCCGAGCGCTCGCCGAAGAAGCGGTCGAGCAGCTCGCGCAGCTGCGGCTCCTGGACCGTGTCCAGCAGCTGGCGCAGCTTGCCCTCGAGATCCTCGAAGGAGACCTCCGACTCGGCCGCGAGGTCGGCGCGGTCGTAGGAGTCCGCGGCGGCCTCGTGCAGCCCGGAGAGCTTGATCTTCGCCCCCCAGCGCTCGCTCATCTCGAAGACGCCGGCGACCTCGACGGCGCTGCCCGGCGCGGCGAGCGCGTAGAGCGCCTCGGCGTCCTCCCAGGCGACCGCCTCGGCGCCGCCGCTGGCGTCGCCGAGCACCAGCCGCAGCCAGGGCTCGCCGTTGCGCTTGCGCCGCAGCTCACGCTCGCGCACGGCGTAGACCCCCTTTACACGCTGGCCGTCCTCGAGGTCCCGCAGGCAGACGCGGGCGGGCGGTGGGGCAGGCGTCGAGGGCTTTGCGGGCGCGCCGCCGACGGTGTCGATCAGCGCCTCCTGGAACATCGTTGGATCGAGCTGCTCCATTTCAGCCAAGGTAAACCGAGGCGCGGACGGCTCGTTACGGCGAGGGGGCTTGCGCGTTCGCCTTTGTCGCACAATGCGGCACAAAGCGCGAAGGCGACGCTAAAGCTCCCCGCCGAGCCAGTGGCCGAGGGCGACGGCAGCGAAGCCGGCGAGCAGCGAGAGGCCGAGGTTGAGCCAGACGAGATGGGTGTGGCCGGCGTCGGCGAGGCGGTGCGAATCGAGGATCCAGGTGGAGAAGGTGGTGAAGGAACCGATGCCGCCGCCGGCGACGATCACCAGCGCCTGCCCTTCCAGCGCGGCGCCGGCGACCAGGCCAAGGACGAGCGCGCCGCCGATGTTGACGGCGAGGATGCCGTGCGGGAAGGGGTGGTCGGTGCGCGCGGTGACGGCGGTGTCGATCAGGAAGCGCGCCGCGGCGGCGGCGCCGCCGAGCACGCCGACGGCGATCCAAGCCGGCGCGTTCACGACGACCCCTCTGGCGACTTACCGACCCTATGAGGGGGGAAAGTCGCCAGGCGGCTCTCCATGGCGATGCCCAACCGCACGAAGGCGTAGCCGATGGCGAGCGTGGCGCCAGCGTAGGCGGCGGCGAGCCCGAGGTGCCCGCCGTCGACCATCTCGAACAGCTCCAGCTGCATGGTCGAGAAGGTGGTCAGCGTGCCGCAGATCCCGGTGGTGAGAAAGGGGTGGGCGAGGCTGTCCTCGGGGTGGTCGCGGAGGCGGGCGAAGAAATAGCCGAGCAGCAGCGCGCCGGCCATGTTGACCGCGAAGGTCGCCCAGGGCCAGCCATCCGGGCCGTGCGGCGCCGCCTCGGACAGGCCCACCCGGGCCAGTGCGCCGAGCACGCCGCCAGCGTAGATCGCGGCCAGACGACGAGGGTCGAATCGCATTACCTGCATCCGGGCGGTCTCCTATCAGCGTCGATGGACGTGGTAGGGACCGTCAGCGGATCGAACCGCGCTTATGAGGGAGCGAGCCCCATCGCTCGCAGCGGATTTTAGAGAACCCCCAGTCGAGTGGCTGCGCCGCGCGGCTATCTGCGAGAGTCCGACCGCGATGAAGCTCTGCCGGTTTGTCACGGACGGGAGCGCCCCGGCGCTCGGGGTCGTCGACGGCGAGGAGATCGCCGACCTCTCCTCCACGGACGCGCCCACCGAACCGGCGGCGGCTCTCGATCGGGTCGGCCAAGCCGGCTTGGAGGAGCTGGCAGACGGCGCCCCCCGCCTCCCGCTCTCCGCGGTGCGGCTGCTGGCCCCCGCGGCGCCGCGCAAGTACCTGGGGATCGCGCTCAACTACGCCGACCACATCGCCGAGATGGGCATGGAGGCGCCCGAAGTGCCGGTCTTCTTCAACAAGCAGGCGACCTGCGTGGTCGGCCCTGGGGACGAGATCCACATGCCGAAGGTCTCCACCTTCCTCGACTACGAGGCCGAGCTGGCGGTGGTGATCGGCAAGCGCTGCCGGCACGTGCCGCCCGAGCGGGCGCACGAGGCGATCGCCGGCTACACCTGCGCCAACGACATCAGCGTGCGCGACTGGCAGGGGCGCGCGCAGACGATGACGATCGGCAAGTCCTTCGACACCCACGGGCCGCTCGGGCCCTGGCTGGTGACCGCCGACGAGCTCGGCGACCCCCAGGACCTGCGGATCCGCTGCTTCGTCAACGACGAGCTGCGCCAGGACGCCAGCACCGGCGAGATGGTCTTCGACTGCTTCCAGCAGGTCTCCCACCTCTCCGAAGCCTTCACGCTCGAGCCCGGCGACACGATCGCCACCGGCACCCCCTCCGGCGTCGGCCTCGGCCGCCAGCCGGTCCGCGACAACCTGCTCCACGTCGGCGACACCGTGCGGGTCGAGATCGAGGGCATCGGCGAGCTGGTCAACCCCGTGGTCGCCGAGCCCGAGGGCTTCCTCGCCGGCGGGTGAGCGACGCGTGCTGACCGAGAGGGTGCGGCGCTGGCGCGACGCCGGGACCGTCGAGGAGGTACTCGGCCGGCAGCTCTTCGTCCACCGCCAGGAGGGAAGCGAAGCGCCCCTGCTGCTCTTCCTGCACGGCTTCCCCTCCAGCTCTTATGACTGGCGTCCCCTGTTCGAGCTGCGCAGCGGGCAGGCGACGCTGGCCTTCGACTTCCTCGGCTTCGGCCTCTCCGAGAAGCCGCGCGCCCACGCCTACACGCTCGCCTGGCAGGCCGACGCCGCCGAAGAGCTGGTCCGCCGCGCCGGCTCGCCGCCGGTCTTCGTCGTCGGCCACGACATGGGCACCTCGGTCGCCACCGAGCTGATGGCCCGCGACCTGCGCGGCGAGCTGGGGATCGAGATCGAAGGCGTGCTGCTCTTCAACGGCAGCATGCTGCTGCACCTGGCGAAGCCGACGCTCGGCCAGAACCTGCTGCGCAGCCGGCTCGGCCCGCTCTTCGCCCGCCTGACCAGCGAGAGGAGCTTCCGGGCCCAGTTCTCGCGCGTCTTCTCCCCCGGGCACCCGCTAAGCGACGATGAGGCAGCCGATCAGTGGTCGCTGATCTCCCACAACGGCGGCCAGCGCATCGCCCACCTGACTATCAACTACATGGCCGAGCGCGAACGCCTCACCGAGCGCTGGCATGGCGCGATCCGCGACTGGCCCGGCCCCCTGACCCTCGCCTGGGGGCTGCTCGACCCGGTGGCCCGCACCGAGGTCCTCGACGGGCTCCGCGCGTTGCGCACCGGGGTGGAGACGATCGAGCTCCCCGACGCCGCCCACTACCCCCAGATCGAACGCCCCGACCTGATCTCGGACGCACTCGACGCCGCGCTCAGATCACAGGCTTGACGTCGAGCACCGGAGTGCCGTCAATCGCCTCGAGGTTCCGCACCCGCATCGTCGCGCCCTCGACCGAGACCACCTCCACCGGGTGCAGCCCGATCGGGTTGGGCCGGTCGGGAGAGCGGGTGGCGAACACTCCACGAACCCGGTTGGCGGGATCGCCGCGCGGGTGAACCCGCAGGGTCTCGCGATCGGCGCGGTCGAGCCAGGTGAGGACGATGATCTCGTCCCCGGGCCGGATCCCGTCGAGCGCCTCGATCACACCCGGCTCGAAGACGATCGACGCCTCAGGCGCCCCCTCGTCTCCCTGCTTGGGCGCCAAAGCCCGATCGACCAGCGTCGACTCGACCGCTCCAATCGGTGTCAACTCGAAGTTCGACCCACTCATGCCCTGCCCACGGTAAGGGACCGGAGAGCCGGGCACGATCGAGCAATTGCGAGGGTGGGAATCGAACCCACGACACCACGATTTTCAGTTACTCAAGCCGGCTGGCCCAGCGCTCACACCTTCAGGATTTGATCAGTCCGGGTCGGCTTCGGAGCCCTCGGGGGGCTCCTCGAAGCCCGGCCACTCGAGACCGATGCCCTCGCTGGCCAGCAGCTCCGCATCCATGCGCAGGATGTCCAGCATGGTTTTCCCCTCGGGCAGGAGGTAACCGGGCGGCAAGCTCATTGGTTCCATCCCACTACCCTCCTAACTAGCTCATAGATTTTCGCTGAAAGCCAGGGCGGCCTTCCGGTGGCGCCCCGTCGCCGGCGACTGATCAGCAGCGCATAGACCTCGGCGACGATCTCATGGGTGTACTCGCGCTGACGGTAGTCAGCAGAGCGGACGTTTTCGGCCATTGAGAGGGGCGCAAGTGCCAGGAGCTCCCGGCCCCGAGACACGTCCTCGCTCGTGGCGCGGTGAAAGGCAAGCGCATGGCCCCACTCGTGCCAGGCGACCCTGGCTAACGCCCATCCCAGGCTGTGCCGGTCGAGACCCTGAAAGCTGGGATGGGCGACGTTGAGAAGCACCAGCCTCAGTTCGGGAATCCAGAGGCCGGCGGCGGCGTCCTGGCGCTGTCGCTCTGCAGCCGGGAAGCTCGCGTAGCCCGCAGAACGCCGCAGCTCGTCGGTGTAGGCGCCGAGCGGGCGAGCAGTGGCATCGCGTCCCTCGGCCCTAATTGCCTCCAGCAAGCTGCGATCAGGGGGAGGCAGGTCGGCCCAGGCACGATCCACAACGCGTTTGGAAAATGCGAGCAGCTCGGCGTCGCTCATCGACCCCCTGTCCTCCCCGAGCACGATCGAGCAATGGCGAGGGTGGGAATCGAACCCACGACACCACGATTTTCAGTCGTGTGCTCTACCAACTGAGCTACCTCGCCTTGTGCTGGGGCCTGGCGGCGCCCGCGCAGCGGAAGGCTAGCGACCGGGGCGGGACGAGGCTGGTTGGATTGGCCCATGGCCTGGGCCCGTGCAGGAATCGTGCTTGGCGCCGTGGTCCTGGCGGCGCTGGCGCTGTCGGGTGGGCAGCGGGGCGACCCGCGGACGCCGCCTGGCCTGCCCGGCTTGCCACCGCCGTTCCTCGGCACGGCGGTGGTCGGCGGCGGCGGGCGCGCCGCGGCGGTCGATGCCTACGGCGACGTGGTCGACCTGCGGGCGCCGGGACCGGCGGGGCGGGCGCTGGTTGTCGTCCCGGCGCAGCGGCAGGTCACCGGGACGGTGCCGGCTGGCGATGCGATCGTCGCGCGGGCGCGGCTCGAGAACGGGAGGACGCCGCCGCTGTGGCGCGCCGACTCGGTCCGGCAGCGATACGTGCCGCGCACCAACGTGCTGCGCACGGTCGCCCGCTTCGGCAGTGAGAAGGCGGTCGTCGTGCGGCGCATCGGCGGCCCGGGCGCGGTCCGTGCCGACCGGCACTGGCTGGCGGGAGCGCGGCCGCTGGGACCTGCGGCTCCGGGCTGGGCGCGGCGGATGTACCTCCGTTCGCTGCTGGTGCTGCGGGCGCTCACTGACCGGCAAACGGGTGCGGTCGTCGCCGGGGCTCGCGACGGCTGGGCCTACGTCTGGCCGCGCGACGCGGCCACCGCGGCGATCGCCATGTCCTCGGCCGGCTACCGGCCGGAGGCGCGCAGGGTGGCACGCCTCCTCGCCGGACTCGACCTCGGCGCGGCGGCTCGCTTCAGCGGAGACGGCGCGCCCGTCTCCGGCCGCGCCGCACAGGGAGACGCGGCCGGCTGGGCCGCCGCGGCAAGACGCGCCGCCGGGCTCCCGGCGCCGCGGCGAGCGACCGCGTGGAGGGGACGGGCCGACTACCAGGAGGGCGACCCCGGCGACTACCTCGCCAACGCCATCGCCTCCGGCGCCGGCGCCGCCCACATCCGGCACCTCTTCGCGACTCCCCGCGGTCTGGTTCGGGACGCCGGGAATCCTCGCTCGGGGCTGGACTCGGCGGCGGCCTGGGCGGTGCGCCCCTTCCCCCGCCCCGCCCTCTTCCCTGTGCTCCGGCGAACCCTGCTGGGCCTCGCCGCCCGCTCCGGCCCCTTCGGGATCGTCCCCTCCGAGAGCTGGACGGGCGGTGAAGACCCATGGACCGCCCCCACGGCCTGGGCCGCCTGGAGCCTCGCCGCGCTTGGCGAGCGCCGCGCAGCGCTGCGGCTGATCGCCGACCTGCGCCGAGCCGCCACCCCGCTCGGCCTCCTTCCCGAGCGCGTCGACGCGCAGACCGGCCTTCCCACTTCGACCACCCCCCTCGCCTGGTCCCACGCCCTCGCGATCCTCGCCCTGCGCCAACTCTGGCCAGGAGGTGAATCAGATCGCGGCTAGGGCGGCCGCGACCGCCTCGGCGGGGGTCTCGGCGGGAACGATCCCCGGGCCTCCCTCCATCTGCTGGCGCCCCGAGACGCTCCAGCTGCGCAGCGCCACCACGGTCCGCCCCAGGTTGCGGGCGTGGGCGATCTCAGAGAGGGTGCCCCATTCGCCGCCGACCGCAATCGCCGCCTCGCCCGAGGCGGCGACGGCGAGGTTCCGCGCGTGGCCGATCCCGGTGGCAACCACGTGGGTGCAGTGTGGGTTCGCGTCCTCCGGCGAGACCCAGGGCAGGATGCCGATCACCTCGCCCCCGGCTCCCGCCGCACCGCGAGCCACCGCTTCCATCACCCCGCCTCCCCCGCCGCAGACGACCGTCGCCCCCGCCTCGGCGAGCAACCGCCCGACCTCCTCCGCCAGCCGCCACGCCTCGGTCTCCTCCCCGCAGCTACTGGAGCCGATGACGGCGATCTGACGCGCGCGCTCAGAAGGGAGGGGGTGGGGCTCAACCGAACCTCCCCGCTGTTCGTGAGGGCGAGCCCCACCCCCTCCCTTCACTGCGCTCCCTTCATCGCCCTCATCAACTCCAGGGCCCCCTCCTTGTGCAGCGGTTCGTTGAGGTTGCCGCACTTGGGGCTCTGCACGCAGGAGGGGCAGCCGGACTCGCAGGGGCACTCGCCAATCAGCCGCTCGGCGTCGCCGAGCAGGCGCTCGAACTGCTCGTAACCGCGCAGCGCGATCCCCACCCCGCCGGGGTGACCGTCGTAGATGAAGATCGTCGCCCGCCCGGTCTGGAAGTGGACGTTGGTCGAGAGGCCGCCGATGTCCCAGCGGTCGCACATCGCGATCAGCGGCAGCACGGCGATCTGACCGTGCTCGGTGGCGTGCAGGGCGCCGAGCAGCACGTCGGGCGGCAGTGCGCCGTTGAGCCGGTCCGGCAGCACGTACCAGAGCGCCTGGGTGACGAAATGCTGCTCCGGCAGCTCCAGGGCGACGATGTCGATCGGCTCCTGCTCGGAGATCGAGACCCGCTGGAAGGCGATCACCTGCTCGCTCACCGAGACTTCGCCGAAGTGCAGCTCCACGCCGGCGGTCGAGCGCTGCTCCCGCACCCGCTCGATGTATATCTCGGTCTCCTTTTTCGGCCGCGTGTACCAGTCGCCGTCGAAGCGGGAGACGATCGCCCGCCGGCCCTCGAGGTCGAGCTGCTCGACCTCGTAGGAGCGGCCGAGGTGGAGGTAGATCGCGCCCGGATGGATCGTCGTGAAGGCCCGCTCGGCCTCGACCAGGCCGAGCATCTCGCCGGAGTCGCGCTCGATCACAGCAACCGAGTCGGCCGAAGCCGAGCGCAGCGGGATCTTCGAGGCGACGAACTCGCTGCTGCTGGGCAGCAGCCGGCCGCCGGCACGGCGCAGCTCGCCGGCCGACGTCAGCCGCTCCGCGCGCTCGCGCCAGCCCGGGCCGAAGACCTCGTCGTCGGCGCTGGTCAACGGCAGCTCGTAGGCGGCGGCGACCATGTGCCGCGAAGCGATCTGCTCGCTCTCGTGGTCGAGGATCGCCGCCTCCACGGGCCTCCCGACGAACTCGTCTGGGTGGCGGCAGAAGAACTGGTCGAGCGCGTCGGCGCCGGCGACGTAGACCGCCAGCCCGCGCCGCTGCCTCCCCGCCCGGCCCCACATCTGCCGCAGGCTGGCGACGGTGCCGGGGAAGGTGACGCAGATCGCCGCGTCGAGCTCGCCGATGTCGATCCCCAGCTCGAGCGCGTCGGTGGCGACCACGGCAAGCAGCTCCCCCGCCGCTAGCCGCGCCTCGATGTCGCGCCGCTGCTGCGGCGTGTAGCCGCCGCGGTAGGGGGCGATCCGCGCCGCCAGCTCGGGCTTGCCGCGCGCCTCCAGCGCCTCGCGGGCGAAGCGCTGGATCAGCTCGATCCCGCGCCGGCTCCTGAGGAAGCAGATCGTCCTCACTCCTTGGGAGACCAGCTCGACCAGCAGCTCCGCCGCCTCGGAGAGCGCCGAGCGGCGCGTCCCGCTCGCCTTGTCGATCAGCGGCGGGTTCCACATCGCGATCTCGCGCCCGGTCCGCGGCGCACCGTCGTCGTCGATCAGCTCGAACGGCTCGCCGACCAGGCGCTCCGCCAACTCGAGCGGATTGGCGATCGTCGCCGAAGCGAGCAGGAAGCGGGGCTCGGAGCCGTAGGCCCGCGCCACCCGCCGCAGCCGCCGCAGCACGTTGGCGACGTGGGAGCCGAAGACGCCGCGGTAGGTATGCGCCTCGTCGACCACGACCCAGCCGAGGTTGGCGAGGAAGTCGCCCCAGCTCTTGTGGTGGGGCAGCAACCCGACGTGGAGCATGTCGGGGTTGGTGAGGACGAGGTTGTTGCGGCGGCGGATCGACGGCCGCTCCTCGCGCGGCGTGTCGCCGTCGTAGATCGCCTCGCGCAGCCCGGGGGGGCGCAGCGCGGCGAGCTTGCGTGCCTGGTCCTGGGCGAGCGCCTTGGTCGGGTAGAGGTAGAGGGCGCGGCGCTTGGAGTCGCGGGCGATGCCGTCGAGCACCGGCAGGTTGAAGGCGAGGCTCTTGCCGGAGGCGGTGCCGCTGGTGATCACGAGGTTGGAGGCGGCGGCCGCCTTCAGCGCTTCGCGCTGGTGCGAGTAGAGGCGGGCGATCCCAGCCCTGCCCAGAGCCTCGACCAGGCCCGGGTCGAGCGAGGGCGGCATCGCCACCGGCTTCGCCTTGCGCTCGGGCTCGCTGCTCTCGGCGACGATGCGCCCGTCCCTTCGCGCAGGATCGATAGCGATCGCCCAAGGCGTCTCCAGAAGACTCTTCGCCATCAGGCGCGGCTCCGCGCGGGTCGAGCGATCTGGCCAGCAACCCTTACGGCCTGCAAGGTCGAGCGGTCGTGAATCCTGAGGATGTCTGCGCCCTCGCGCACCGCCAGCGCCGCCGCCGCGACCGTGCCCCACTCGCGCTCGCCGGGCGGGAGTCGCTCCTCCCAGCTCCCCGCCAGCACGGCGCCGATGAAGTCCTTGCGCGAGAGCGAGACGTAGAGCGGCAGGCCGAGCTCGCGCAGCTCGTCGAGCCGGCGCAGGATCTCCAGATCCTGCGCCGTGGTCAGGTCGAAGTCGAGTCCGGGGTCGATCGCGATCTGCTCCTCGCCCACTCCAAGTCGCGAGGCCACCTCGACTCTCCCCCCGAACCACGACTTCAGGTGCTCGACCACGTCGTCGTAGGAACGTGGAGGACGATCGACCCGCGGCGGCCCCTCGATGTGCATCAGCACGTAGCCGCAACCGCTCTCGGCGACCAGCTCGAACATCTCCTCCGAGCCGCCGGAGATGTCGTTGACGGCGACCGCCCCTGCCTCCAGCGCCCGCCGCGCCACCTCGACCGAGAAGGTGTCGGCGGAGACCGGCACGCCCGCCGCGGCCAGGCCCTCGATCGCCGGCACCAGCGCCGCAGCCTCGGTCTCCGCCGCCACCGGCGGGCCGCTGCGCGCAGCCACCGCCCCCACGTCGAGCATGTCGAAGCCGGCCCCGACCAGCGCAAGCCCGTCGGCGACGGCCTGCTCGGGCGTCCCGCTGCGCGCCCCCTCGAACATCGAGTCGACGGTCACGTTGACGATCCCGGCTGCGATGGGCTGCGCGAGGTCGAGGGTCCGATCGGCAAGCTTCCAGGGCACGCCGCTACCGTAGCGACCGCACCATGGCACTGCGATGCGTCTACACCGACCTCGACGGGACCCTTCTCGGCCAAGGGGCGTCGCTGTTCCGCGATGCCGACGGGGGCTTCTCGCTCGCCCAGGCGCGCGGCCTCGAGGCCTGCCACCGGGCCGGGGTCGAGGTCACGATCATGTCCGGCCGGCGCGAGCCCCAGGTCCACGAGGCCGCCCGGCTGATGGGTCAGACCTCCTACATCTACGAGGCCGGCTGCGCCTTCGCTGCCGACGGCGAGACGACGCTCTTGACCGGCGAGCTCGTCCCCGACGAGGAGGGCACGGTCTACGAGAAGATCGAGCGGCGCGGCATCCCCAAGCTGCTCTTCGAGCGCTTCGAGGGGCGACTCGAGTACCACTCGCCCTGGCACCACGGTCGCGTCCTCTCTCACCTCTTCCGCGGCAAGGTCGACGTCGACGAGGCCAACGAGCTGCTCGGCGCCGAGGGCCACGGCGACCTGCGCCTGCTCGACAACGGCGCGATCGGCCGCGAGATGGCCGCCATCGACGGCCCCACCCACGCCTACCACCTGGTGCCGCTGATGGTCAGCAAGGCGAACGCCGTCACCGCTCACGCCCGCGCCCGCGGCTATGACCCGGCCGACTGCATCGCGGTCGGCGACTCGGTCGAGGATCTCGAGGTCGCCGCTGCGGTGGGACGCTTCTTCGTCGTCGCCAACGGCCCCGCGCGCGACCCGGGCCTGCGCGCCGCGCTCGCCGCCTGGGACAACGCAACCGTCACCGAGGGGACGATGGGCGACGGCTTCTACGAGGCCGTAGTCTCGACCCTGATGGAGCGCGGCTGATCGCCCCCGCCGGCTAGCTAGTATCGGCTGGCCCCGACTGATCGACCCGTGGAAGGAGCAAAGCTTGTCGCAGGAGACAGCGACCGTCGCCGAGCAGGAGTACCTGGAGACGATGTTCTGGCTGGAGGAGGCCGAGCTGCCGATGACCGGCGCCAACATCGCCCGCGCGATGCAGCTCTCGCCCCCCACCGTCCACGAGATGGTCGGCCGCCTGGTCGATGACGGCTACGTCGAGCGCAACGCCGACAAGTCGCTCGGCTTCACCGAGTCCGGCCGCGAGCACGCCAGCCATATCGTCCGCCGCCACCGCATGATCGAGCGCTTCCTCACCGACGTGCTCGGCATCCCCTGGGACGAGGTGCACGAGGAGGCCGAGCGGATCGAGCACGCGATGTCGCCTGTCTTGGAGGAGCGGATGCGGGCGGCAATCGGCGACGCGACGACCTGCCCGCACGGCCACCCGATCGTCGAGGGCGCCCGCGAGCGGGGCTCGCTGCTGGCCGACGTCGAGGTCGGCGCCGCGGTTTGCGTCCTGCGCTTCGAGAACGAGGCCGAGGAGCTGCTGCACTACCTCAAAGCGGCGGGCTTGGAACCGGGTCTGGAGGGCACGGTGAAGAGCAGCGATGACGACGGCGTGACCATCTCCTCCGCCGACGGCTCGCACCAGGTCTCGCACAGCGTCGCCGAGACGGTCTCGGTCCGCGCCGATCCGGCGCCGCCGCCTCGCGCGGCGATCCCCGAGCAGCTGGTCCTCTCGTCGGACAGGTACGGGCGATAGTCCGTCGCCTACTGCTGTATGGCCACGCTGACGATCGGTTTGCTGGTCGGGTAGTCGCTGCCGCCGCGCGGCTCGGCGGTCACCATCACCGTGTTGACGCCGTTCATGTGGTCGATCGCGACGGTCGCGGTACCGTCGCGGTTGGGGACGAACAGCGTCTTCGCCGATTCGATCCGCTTGCCGCGCCCCACCCACGCCTGCAGGACCTGATCGGGAGGCAGCTGCTGGACGTTGGCCAGCCGCAGCGTCCCCGAGTCGCCGTCGCGGACCATCTCCGCGGTCACCCCGGGTGCGTGGCCGGCGGCCACGGTGGTGGCACTGCCCCCCGAGCCCCCGTCGCTGATCGCGTAGCCGGCGATCCCGGCCGCGATCACAAGGAGGGCGACCAGTCCCGCGGCGGGACGCAGGCTGGCGGGACGCCGGCCGCCCTCGCCACGGCGGAGGCCGGCGAATAGCCTTCGTCGCTCTCGCCTGGGGTGCCGGCTGGCGCCAGCCCCGACCTCCTCCATGATCCGCCTCCGCAGCTCCGCCGGAGGCTCGCGCCGCTCCACCGTCTCCGGCAGCACCTGGGCCGCCGGCCGCAGCCAGGCCAGCTCGGTGCGGCATACCTCGCAGGCGGCGAGGTGCTGCTCCAGCGCCGCGGCCTCTCCCGGCTCGAGCGCGCCCAGCAGGTAGGCCGCAAGCTCGTCCCGGCGCATCTCGTGCTCTCTCTCGTTCACGCCAAGCCCTCCGCAAGTCGTCCCCGGATCTTCTCCAAGCCCAGCCGCATCCGCCCCTTAACCGTGCCCAGGGGCACGCTCAGCATCGCCGCGATCTCCGACTGGCTGAAGCCGCCGAAATAGGCAAGCTCGATCACCTTCGACTGCTCGCCGGGCAGCTCGCCGAGCGCGCCGCGCAGCTCTTCTGCGGTCTCGCGGCGCAGCGCCTCGATGTCGGTGAGCTCCTCCGCGGGTCGCTGCTCGAGCACCGCCTCGTCGTCGAAACCGAGCTTCGGCGCCCGGCCGGAGCGGCTGCGCAGCAGGTCGATCGCCCGGTTGCGGACGATCCCCAGCGTCCAGGAGCGGACGCTGCCGCGCGCCCGGTCATAGCGGCCGCCGCTGCGCCAGATCGAGACGAATGCCTCCTGCGTCACGTCTTCGGCGGCCGCCCGCTCGCCGACGATCCTGTACGCCAGCGAGTAGGCGACGCCGCCGTGGCGGTCGTAGAAGACCTCGAACGCCGCGGCGTCCTGCTTGCCGATCAGGGGCATCAGCTCCTCGTCGGCGAGCCGCTCGGCGCTTCGGCCCGGCGTCTTCATCTGAAACGTCCACCCCCGGATCTACTGGATGAAGGGTTCGACGGCCTTCAGCACCTTAGCTTCGTCGAGCGAGGGGTCGAACGCTCTCGGCGACGGTTCCCGCTTGTTCTGCAGGCGGATCGCCGCCGCGTGGCGCGCCTCGACCTGGACGATCGAGCCGGCCGCGGCCAGCACTTCCTTCGACTTGATCTGCGGCGCGGCGCCGTTGTAGGCGCTGACGCCGGTGTCCTCGAAGGTCTGGGCGAGCTCGAGGAATTCCTTCGTGGTCTTGTAGGGGAAGTCGAACTTCGGCTCAGCCACCGGCTTGCCGCCCAGCTTCTTGATCGTTTCGGTCAATGCTCCGACGTGTTCGTCCTCGTCGCGGGCGAGGAGATCGATAAGGCTCTTCAGCTCGCCTCTCGCCTTCGCCCGGGTCTTCGCTTCCTTGTAGAAGGTCGACTCGAGGTACTCGAGCGTGAGGGCGAAGTTGAGGATGCCGACGTCGCCGCCTTCGGACATCGCCAGCACCCGGCTGACGAACGGCGCGACGGACATGGCTCCGTAGATCGCCCCCGCGGCAAGTGCGCCCTTGAGGATCGCCTCGCTGCGCGAGAGGTCGTCGCCGTCACCGTCGATGTGGACAGCGGCGAGCTCGGGTTGGACCAGCTCTTGGTCGGTCATCTCGTTCTCCTTTCCTTCGCTCGCCAGCTCAGCTGACGATGAAGGGTTCGACGGACTTGAGCACTTCGGGGGCGCCGGCAGGCACCGCAAAGGCGCCATCGGGGGTGATCGATTCGCCCAGCAGCGTGTTCAGCGTCGCCGCGTGGCGACCCTCGACGCTGTGGATCGAGAGCGCCGCCGCGAGCACTTCCGGGTTCTTGATGCTCGTCGCCTGGCCCAGATAGGCAGCGGCGCCAAGGTTCTCGACCGTCCCGGCCAGACCGAGCACCGAGTTGGCGTTCTTCAGCGGGAATTCGGTCTTCGGCTTCGGCGCGGGCTTGCCGCCGAGCTTCTTGACGAACCCGGTGAGGGCGGCGACGTGTTCGGCCTCCTCGCTGCCGAACTTGCGGATGGTCGCCAGGTCGGAGCCCTTGAAGAGGCCGCTCTTGACGACGTCTGCGTAGAAGGCCGTCTCCAGATACTCGAGGGTGAGGGCGTAGTTGAGGATGCCGACGTCGCCCTTGCCGAACTTTTCCTCGATCACGGCATCGCCACCGGCCGCGGAGCTGGCCGCGGTGGTCGTGGTGGAGCTGCTGTCGCTGCCGCAGGCGACGAGGAACGCGGCGGCGGCAGACCCGCCGCCCAGCGCGAGGAACCTGCGCCGCGAGACCGGGTCCTTCGCCACGCGGCCGAGCGCATTCGCTTCTTTCCGAACAGCCATGCTGCCCTCCTGGTCGCAGTTGGGTTCCCCCCCACTACGGGCAGAGAGTCAGGAGCGGATCAATCGGGGTGCGGCGACTAGGCCGGAGAGGCGGCGCGGACGCGCTCCAAGGCGCGGGCGATGCGGGCAACCCCCTCCGGAATCTTCTCCGGGGGGACGCTGGCAAAGGAGAGGCGGAGGCTGTTCTCGCCTCCCTCGATCATGAAGTCGGGGCCGGCGACGAAGGCGGCGCCCTCACCCTTCGCCTCGGCGAGCAGGGTCGGCGTATCGGTCCCGGCGGCGAGATCGAGCCAGAGGAAGTAGCCGCCCTCGGGGACGACGAACTCGGCCTCGGGGATCTGCTCTCTCAGCGCCCCGACGAGAGCGTCGCGACGGTCGCGCAGAGCGTCCTTGACGAAATCGATGTTGCTGTCCAGGCCACCCGAGCGGCAGAGCTCCAACACAACCGCCTCGGCGAGCATGTTGGGTGAGATGTAGGTCTCGTTGGCGCGCTTGGCCAGGGCCGCGATCTCGGCCGCAGGACCGGCTAGGTAGCCGACCCGCACACCGGGGCTGACGGTCTTCGAGAAGGAGGAGGCGTGGACCACGCGGTCGGCCGAGTCGATCGCGAGCATCGACTCCAGCGCCTCGCCCTCGAAGGGGAGCTCGCGGTAGGGATCGTCCTCGAAGATCCAGAAGCCGCGCTCGGCGGCCAGCTCGACCAGGCGGGTCCGCTTCGCGGCCGACAGCGTGCAGCCGGCGGGGTTGTGGAAGTTGGGAATGACGTGGGCGAGCTTGATCGGGCCTTCGGCAAGCGCCGCCTCGAACGCCGCGATGTCGAGGCCGTCGGCCTCCAGAGGCACCGGCACCAGCTCGACGCCGAGCCGCTGCAGCATCAAGAGCGTGCGGTCATAGGTCGGCTGCTCGACCACGACCCGGTCGCCCGGCTCGAGCAGATGCTCGAAGAGCATCCAGCCGGCCTCCAGCGACCCGTTGGCGATCATCACCTGCCCCGCGTCGAGGCCACCATGCCGATCGGCGACCCACTCACAGAGCCCCGGGTGGCCGATTCCGGTCCCGTAGGAGAGCGCCTTTTCCCAGTCCTGGGCAAGCGCAACCGCGGCGGCATCGCGCACCGCGTCCCGCGGCAGGATGTCGGCTGAGGGCGCACCCCGGGCGAATGAAATCGTGTCTCCAGCCATCGCAACCGAGCCTAGCAACGCCCCCAGGTAGCGGCATCCCCGCCCAGGCGAAGCCACCGGGGGGGCGAACCCAGGGCGTGTCCGAGCTTATGGGTCCATATGGCACGGAAAACTCGGACACGCCCCGAAGGGGATCGGGGGGATGGGCGTTCGCGCCGGGAAGGCGAGGTGCTTGGCAGAGCGCTGGCGCGGCTTGCGGATCGGCAGCACGGGGTGGTTGGGCGTCGGCAGTTGCTGGAGCTCGGGATTGGGGAGGGGACGATGAGGCGGTGGCTCCGGGCCGGGCGCCTTCATCCAATGCACCGGGAGGCGTTCGCGGTCGGGCACAACCGTGTCAACCAAAGCGGGCGCTGGCTCTCCGCAGTGCTTGCGTGCGGCGAGGGCGCGCTGCTCAGCCATCAAAGCGCCGCGGCGCTTTGAGGTCTTACACGACAACGAGGGTCGATTGTCGACGTGACCGGTCGTGGCGGTCGGCAGTTTCGGCCCGGGCGCCAAGGGATTCGCCTACACCGCGGGCGCATCCACGAAGGCGAGGCAACCGAACGTGACGGGATTCCGGTCACGACGGTCGCGCGAACGCTCTTCGACCTCGCCGAAGCGGTCGACTTTCGGCAATTGCGACGAGCATGGGAAGAGGCCGATCGACTCCACCTCTTGCGGCTATCAGCCGTGGAGCGCGTCTGCGAGCAGGGCTACGGCCGCCACGCCCTGCGCCCCATTCGCCCGCTACCGACCGAAGCCCGAGCTCCCGTCACGACCCGCTCCCCCCTGGAGGACCACTTCGCCGAGTTCTACCGCGAGCACCTCTCCGACCTCCCCGCTCCCCACACCAACGTCACGATCCTCGGCCACGAGGTCGACGCCTACTGGCCCGCCCACCGCCTCGTCGTCGAGATGGACAGCTGGGAATTCCACAGCCACCGCGCAGCCTTCGAGGAGGATCGCGCCCGGGACGCCGCAATGCAGGCGGCGGGCTACCGAGTCATCCGCCTAACCCACCGCCAACTGAAAACCGAAGCCCCCCGAATAGCCACCCAGCTCCGCAAGCTGCTCGGCCCGGATCAGCCAGCTTCTGCGCCATAGACCCCGATTAGAGGGGACGGGGGGTGCCCCTGCGGTGCGCGGCGTCCTGGTTTTCGCACTACGGGGTCAGCGAGAGATGCCCGCCGCAAGGCGAAAACCCCAGCCACGGCAGGGGCACCCCCCGTCCCCTCTCATGGCGGGCCTATCCGCGCAGCACTTCGACGGCGATCCGCGCCGTCTCGGTCGGGCTTTCGCCCACCCGCACGCCCTTTGCCTCGAGCGCTTCCTTCTTCGCCTGCGCCGTCCCCGAGGAGCCGGAGATGATCGCGCCGGCGTGGCCCATCTGCTTGCCGGGGGGAGCGGTGAAGCCGGCGATGTAGGCGACCACCGGCTTGGAGACCTCGGCGGCGATGAACTCGGCCGCGCGCTCCTCGGCGTCGCCGCCGATCTCGCCGACCATCACGATCAGCTCGGTCTCCGGGTCGGCCTCGTACAGCTTCAAGATGTCGATGAAGTCCGAGCCGATGATCGGGTCGCCGCCGATGCCGACGATCGAGGAGTTGCCCTCGCCGGCCTGCTTCAGCTCGTTGCCGAT
The DNA here is from genome assembly GCA_963770315.1 of uncultured Solirubrobacterales bacterium. Lineage (GTDB taxonomy): Bacteria > Actinomycetota > Thermoleophilia > Solirubrobacterales > 70-9 > VRUE01. Next base: position 40,083 of record CAVYPC010000001.1, on the reverse strand, counting down.
CTGGTAGGTCAGCGTGCCCGACTTGGAGACGACGCCAATCTTGCCCGGGTCGAAGAACTGGGCCGGGATGATCCCGACGTTGGCCTTGCCCGGCGAGAGCACGCCAGGGCAGTTGGGTCCGATCAGCCGCACCCCGGCCTCCTTCGCCTTCCAGTAGGTGCTCAGCATGTCGAGCACCGGGATCCCCTCGGTGATCGCGATCACCGTCTCGACGCCGGACTCGATCGCCTCGTCGATCGCCGGTGCGGCGAAGCGGGCCGGCACGAAGATCATCGAGGTGTTGGCGCCCTCCTGCTCGACCGCCTCGCGGATCGAGTCGAAGACCGGCACGCCCTCGACCTCCTGGCCGCCCTTGCCGGGCGTGACGCCGGCGGCGAGATGCGTGCCGTAAGCCTGGTTGCGCAGCCCGTGGAAGGAGCCCTCGCGGCCGGTCAGGCCGGAGACGACCAGCTTCGTCTCCTTGTCGATGATGATGCTCATGACGCGACCCAGACGTTGCCAGGCAAGGACGCAGGGAGGTCCGACGAGGGGAGCGCACTTGTCAGTGCGTGACCCGAGGAGGCCGACCGAGGACGCAGCATGGCGACGTCTGGGGCCGTCATGGCGCCCCCGCCAGCTCGACGACCTTTTGCGCGGCGCCGAGCATCGTCGTCTCCTGGTGCAGGTTGGACAGGCCGGCACCGGCGAGGATCTCCAGCCCCTCCTCGGAGTTGGTCCCGTCGAGCCTGACCACGAGCGGCACGCCGAGGTCGAGCTGACCCGAGGCCTCGACGATGCCCTTGGCGATCTCGTCGCAGCGGGTGATCCCGCCGAAGATGTTGAAGAGGATCGCGCTGACCTTCTCGTCGGAGACGATCACGGTCAGCGCGTCGACGATCGCCTCCGCCTTGGAACCGCCGCCGGCATCGAGGAAGTTGGCCGGGGCGCCGCCCGCCTGGGCGACGACGTCGAGGGTCGACATGCAGAGGCCAGCGCCGTTGGCGAGGATGCCGACGTTACCCTCGAGCTTGACGTAGGTGAGGCCCTTCTCCCGCGCCATCGCCTCCTGCGGATCGTCGATCGACCCGGCGTCGAGCTCGGCCAGGCCCTCGTGGCGGTAGAGCGCGTTGCCGTCGATCGTCACCTTGGCGTCGAGCGCGACCACCTGGCGCTGCGCGGTGACGATCAGCGGGTTGACCTCGATCAGCGTCGCGTCCTCGTTCGCCGCGACCTCGGCCAGCTTCGCCAGGACCTCCGCCGCCTCGTCGAGCGCATCCTCCGCCAGCCCGGCGCCCTCGACGATCGGCCGCGCCGCGGCAGCGGTGAAGGGCCGGGTGGGATCGATGTGCTCTTTGACCAGGGCCTCCGGATCCTCCGCCGCGACGGCCTCGATGTCCATCCCGCCCTTGGCCGAGACCATCGCCAGCAGCTTCTTCTCGCCGCGGTCGAGGATCACCGAGGCGTAGTACTCGGCGGCGATGTCCGAGCCGCCCTCGACCCAGACCTGGTCGACACGGAAGGGGCCCTCCCCGTGTGGACCGACGATGTCCATGCCGAGGATCGCGGCGGCGTGTTGCTCAGCCTCGGCGCGATCGGCGGCGATCTTGATCCCGCCCGCCTTGCCGCGGCCGCCGATCAGCACCTGGGCCTTGATCGCGCAGGGGTAGCCGATCCGCCCCGCGGCGGCGACGGCGTCCTCGACGGTGGAGGCGACCTCGCCGCTCGGCACGGCGATGCCGTGCGCGGCGAAAAGCTGCTTGCCTTGATACTCGAGAAGATCCATGGAGGAGGAGCCCTGCCTGGGCCGGGCGGCAGCCTATAAGATGCCGCGCCCGTGAGCCAAAGCGAGACGATGTCGAAGCCTGACCTCTCGCCCATCTCGCGACGCGAACACCATTGACCATGCCCCTTCCCGCTCTGAAATCCATCACCTGGGTGACCACCGACTGCTACGGCACCCTGATCGATTGGGAGAAGGGGATCGTCGAGGCCTGCAAGAAAGAGGCGGCCAAAGACGGCTTCAGCTTCGAAGAGGGCCCGTTCCTGGCCCGCTTCATGGAGGTGCAGGCCGAAATCATGGCGGGCTCCTACGAACTGTATGCGGAGGTGCTGCGCCGGACGATCGTCAAGGTCGCCCGCGAGGTGGGCTGGGAGATCGAGCCCTCGCGCGCCCAGTTCCTGCCCAACAGCGTCGCCTACTGGCTGCCCTTCCGCGAGGCCAACGCGGCGATGGACCGGCTCGGCAAACGCTACGAGATCGGGATCATCTCCAATATCGACGACAAACTGCTCGGCATCTCCCGCCGCCATCTGCGCACCGAACTGGACCTGGTCGTCACCGCCCAGCAGGTGCGCAGCTACAAGCCCGACCCAGTCCACTTCAAAGAGTGCGCGCGGCGGATCGGGAGCAAGAAAAACTGGGTCCACATCTGCTCCAACTACACGACCGACGTCGCGCCGCTGCTGAAAATGAAGGTCCCGGTGATCTGGGTCAACCGCCACGGCGAGAAGCTCGACGGGCGCAAAGCCCCCAGCGCGACGGTCAAAAACTTCCGCGACGCCGCGAAAAAGCTCGGCGCGTCCTAGCCGTTTTCTAGCGTTCCCGGTTCGCAACTTCGCCCGGCGACGGCGGTTTTGACCCAGTAGTCGCCCCGGGCGACGCGTATTCGATGGATCGAGCCAGCCAAATCCGACTGTCCCTGCACGCGCGCCTGGCGATCGCGGCGGCGCTGCTGGCGCTGCTCTGCGCGCTGGCGCTGAGCGTCTCCCAGGCTAACGCCCTCGAGACGGAAGAAGAACCGCCGCTGAATCCAAACAGCGAACCGCCCAGCTTCGTCCTGATCCAGACCGACGACCAGACCCTGGACGAGCTCTACGCGACGTTCAGCGCCTACCCCGGCGCACCCGAGACGCGGGCGATGCCGAACACGCTGGAACTGCTCGCCAAGAAAGGCGAGACCTTCAACCGCTACTACGTTTCCTATCCCCTCTGCTGCCCCTCGCGGGTGTCCCTGCTGACCGGCCGCTACGCCCACAACACCGGCGTCAAGGGCAATGTCCAGCCAAACGGCGGCTACTTCGGCTTCTCCTTCCGCGCCGCCAACGAACACAACCTCGCAACCTGGCTCCACGGCGCCGGCTACCGCACGATCCACATCGGCAAGTTCCTCAACGGCTACGGCGACGAACCGTATGACAACGGAACCGCGGTGCCCCCGGGCTGGGACGCCTGGCACACGGTGCTCAACGCCGACACCCACCACTACTTCTACGGCTACACGCTCAACAACAACGGGCAGGTCAGCGAACCCTACGGCGACTCGGGCAGCTGGGAAACGCGCGAATACGGCACCCGTGACGAATACGGCTGCCCCTTCGAACCGACCGAAGGGAACCCGTGCCTCTATGAGACCGACGTCTTCAACTGGATGGCGAGGGAAGAACTGCTCGCAACCCCGCCCGAACAGCCCCTCTACATGCAGCTCGACTACGCCGCGCCGCATGGTGACTTCCGCCACCCGGCCGGGCCCGAGCCGGCTCCGCGCCACTACGACTGGTTCAAGGGGGCGCCCCTGCCGCACGACCGCTCCGAAGGCTTCGACGAGGGCAACGTCAGCGACAAGCCCGCCTTCATCCGCGAAGCGGAACACCTGACCCCGAGCGACAAGCGCACCTACCGCGTCTACTACGACAAGGCGCTGGAGTCGCTGCGCTCGATCGACGACGGGGTCAAAGAGGTCGTCGACACGCTTGGCGAGCTGCACCGTCTGCGCAATACCTACATCCTCTTCACCTCCGACAACGGCTTCTTCTATGGCGAGCACCGCCTGATCGGCGGCAAGTTCCTCGCTTATGAGCCCGCCACCCACCTTCCCTTCCTGATCCGCGGCCCGGGGATCAAGCCCGACAGCTCAACCGGCGAGCTGGCGGGGAACATCGACATCGCGCCGACCATCCTCGAACTGGCCGGCGTCGAACCAGACAAGAGCGTCGACGGCCGCTCCATGGTTCCCTTCCTTCGCGACCCCGAACTGCGCACCCGTCGCCCGCTCCTCTTCGAGTCGTTCGTCCAGACCAGCGACGTCGAAGCCAACGGCGCGATCTCCAGCACCGGCGAAGGGGATGGGGGGCAGGCCGGCGGCAACGGCAGCACCGGCACGCGCCAGAACGGCTCGAGCGGCGCGCAGAGCTCGAGCACGGCGCAGGCATCGCTCCTGGCGCCACCCCTGAACTACGAGGGAATCCGTCTCGGGCCCTACAAGTACATCGCCTGGCCCGACGGCGAGAAGGAGCTCTACAACATCAACAAGGACCCGAACGAGCTCAACAACATCGTCAAGGAGCCGAACTACTACCCGATTCGGAACTTCCTCCACCGGCAGCTGCGGCGATTCGAGAACTGCGTCGGGCGGGAATGCCGGGAAGTCACGCCGCCGCTGCCGCTGACCCGAATCGAATTCGAACGCCTGCGGGCCCAGCGCCAGAAGGAACTGCGCGAACGCGAACGGGAACGCGAAAAGGAACGGCGAGAACACGAAGCGAATCATCCGGGCAAGTAGGGGCGAGGGCGTGGGGTGTCCCTCCTGCTTGCTGGGTTTTTCGCCAGAAACTTTGCGGCCGTCCGAGGTGCCCTAGGGGCGAAAAACATGACGCCGCTGCGCAGGAGGGACACCCCACGCCCTCGCCCTAGAAACCCCTCGTTTAGCTGAGCTGAGGAGCTGCTACTCGATTACCGCTAGTACATCGCCGCTTGAGACTGCTGCGCCTTCGGCTACGTTCAGGGCGGTGACTTTGCCGGAGCGGTGGGCGGCGATCTCGTTCTCCATCTTCATCGCCTCGATCACGCAGATCAGGTCGCCCTCGGAGACCTCGGCGCCCTGCTCGACGGCGACTTTGAGCACGGTGCCCTGCAACGGCGAGGGCAGGGCCTCGACTCGAGGCGCTGGCGCCCCCGCCGGCCTTGCGCTCGCGCTTCGGCGGCTTCTTGCCGCTCGTCGCGGCAACCGTGCCACCCCCGGCGGCCTCGCCGATCACCTTGACGTCGAAGAGCTTGCCGGAGACCTCGACCTTGTAGTTGCGGCTGACGACCTCGGCGCCCTCCGGCACCTCCGGCGCCGCGGCCTCCTCCAGCGCGGTCGTCTTCAGCCACTCGCGGTCCTCCATCAGGTCGCGGCAGGTCTCCCCCCTCGCCCACTGCTCGGTGGCGAGGATCGCGCTGTGGAAAGGGATCAGCGTGGTCAGGCCGCCGACCTCGTACTCGCCCAGCGCGCGCAGCATGCGGCGCGTCGCGTGCTCGCGGTCGACGTCCCAGACGATCAGCTTGGCGACCATCGGGTCGTACATCGGCGTCACCTCGGAGCCCGCCTCGACCCCGGAGTCGACCCGCACGCCGGGGCCGGCCGGCTCGCGGTAGGTGGAGATCGCCCCCGGCGCCGGCGCGAAGTTCTTGTGGGCGGCCTCGGCGTTGATCCGGCACTCGATCGCGTGGCCGCGCAGCTCGACATCCTCCTGGGCGATCGTGAGGGGCTCCCCGGCGGCGACGAGGATCTGCTCACGGACGATGTCGACCCCGGTCACCATCTCGGTGACGCAGTGCTCAACCTGCACCCGCGTGTTCATCTCGAGGAAGAAGTACTCCTCGCCGACCTGCATGCCCTCGACCGTGCCGGCGCCGCGGTAGCCGACCGCGGCGGCCGCGTCGGTGGCGATCTTGCCGATTCGCTCGCGCATCTCGGCGTCGACCTGGGGGCCGGGCGCCTCCTCGATCACCTTCTGGTGACGGCGCTGGATCGAGCAGTCGCGCTCGCCGAGGTGGATCACGTTGCCGTGCGAGTCGGCCAGCACCTGGACCTCGACGTGGCGCGGATCCTCGAGGTAGCGCTCGACATAGACGCGGTCGTCGGAGAAGAACTTCTCGCCTTCGCGGCCGGCGCCCTCGAAGGCCTCCTCGAGGTCGTCGACGCTCATCGCCACGCGAAAGCCCTTGCCGCCACCGCCCCCCGCCGCCTTGCAGGCGACCGGGTAGCCGGCTTCCTCGGCCTGCCGCTTGGCCGCCGCGACATCCTCCGCCGGCTCGGTCGCACCGGGGACGATCGGCACCCCGGCCGCGGCCATGATCTCGCGCGCCCGCGTCTTCGACCCCATCTCTTCGATCGCCTCCGCCGGCGGGCCGATGAAGACGATCTCGGCCGCGGCGCAGGCCTTGGCGAAGTCCGCGTTCTCGGCGAGGAAGCCGTAGCCGGGATGGATCGCCTCGGCACCGGCCTCCTTGGCGGCCTCGATGATCTTTGGGATCGAGAGATAGCTTTCGGCGGGCACCGCCGGCCCGATCAGATACGCCTCGTCGGCCTCGCGCACGTGCGGCGCCTCGCGGTCGATCTCCGAGTAGACGGCGACGGACCCGATCCCCATCTCCTTGAGGGTCCGGGCGACCCGGATCGCGATCTCACCGCGGTTAGCTATGAGGACCTTCGTGAACACGGCGGCGCAGTCTATTCAGACGGCAGGCGGGGTGACGGAGATACCCCTGCCCGGACTCGCGGGCTTCGCCCGCTCTGAGTATCCGCCCGTTCAGGGGTATCTCCGTCACCCCGTCAAGGCCCCGCATCGCCGCGCCGTCGTGAGTCTCGACGGAAACTTGGGAAGACTCCGGACCACGCCCGTCTTCAGAGGGCAATAGGCTGCGCCGTCGTGTTGATCGAGCTTCAGAGTCACTCGACGGTCTCGGACGGACAGCTTGCCCCGGCAGACGTTGTCAAGGAAGCTGCGAAGGCTGGTGTCACGACGCTGGCGCTCACCGACCACGACGCCATTGCCGGGGTGCCGGAGGCGATGGAAGCTGCCGAGGGCGTTGGAATCGAGCTGGTGCCCGCGATCGAGATGTCCTGCGTGCACGAGTACGCCGAAGACCTGCACGTCTGCGGCTACTGGATCGACCTGGAGGCGATCGCGCCGGCATGCGAGCGGGCCCAGCAGGAGCGCGTCTCCCGGGCCGGCGAGATCGTCGAGAAGCTGCGTGGCGAGGGCTTCGACCTCCACCTGGAGGACGCCGTACGCGAGGCGGGCCACGCGCTCTCGATCGGGCGCCCGCACATCGCTCGGGCAGCCGGAGCCAGCGGCGACCTCGGGCCCTTCTTCGAGGAGTATCTGGTGCCCGGCGCCAAGGCCTTCGTGCCGCGCCGCTGGCCGACCGCCGAGCAGGCGGTGCAGGTCATCAAGGACGCCGGCGGCGTGGCGGTCGTCGCCCACCCCTACTGGGACATCTCCGAGCCGGCCGAGGTCGAGGAGCTGATCCGCGCCCTCGGCGTTGACGGCGTCGAGACCTTCTACCCGACCCACAGCAAGGAGCAGACGGCCCATCTGCTGGCGCTCTGCGAGGAGCTGGAGCTGATTCCTACGGCGTCCTCGGACTACCACGGCCCGACCCACAGGACCTTCTCCAGCTTCGGGGCCTACGAGACCTACGGACTGGGCGAGCCGCAGGTGCCGCTAGGACCGATGCCGTCGTAAGACGATCACTTTTTCGAGCGTGCGCGGGACGTTGCCGACCGGGGCAAAGGTGACCTCGACCCGGATCCTGCCCTTGCCGTGCTCCTTCAGGAAGCGCTTCAGGGGAATCTTGGGCCTGACGGGCAGCCTGACTACCTTTGCCCGCGGCGCCCCCCGCGCCAGCCGGCGAACACCCCTGCCAAAGAGGAACACCCTGCCCGGTCCGGGCACGCGCACGTAGAGCACGGCCGAGCCGTTAGCGCGGTTCTTCACCAGGCCGGCAAAGCGGAACCTGTTCGACGGCGGCTTCGCGGCCGGCGCTTCGATCGGCGGCGGGGTTGGCAGCGCGCCGACGCACGGCGGCGGCGCGGTACCCGCTTCGCCGAAGCGCTCGACGCGGGTCCAGCCGGGAGCGCTGCTGTGCTCCGAGACGTAGACGGCACCCTGGCAATCGCCGGCTACGCCGTAGGGGTTCGCGATCGAGCCGGCCAGGTTGCTCGCTTTGCCGGCGAGGCAACCGCTGGCCTGGGTGCAGGTCTGGAACACCAGGCCGCCGTTGCGGACACCCTCGCCGAAGGCCCGCTCGAAGGTCCCTTCGAGCGCGAATTGGGCGACTCGGCTGTTGTCTCTATCGGCGACGAAGAGGTCCCCGTGCCCATCGCTGAGAATCGCCGTCGGGCGGCTGAAGGCTCCCGCCGCGTCGTCATCATCGCCCGCCTGGCAGCCCGTGGCGACCGTGCAGCGATCGCTGTCGTCGAGTGGGTTGACGTCCTTGCCGAAGGCGTAGAGGAAGAGGCCGGCGGCCGAGAAGACGTCGACGCGAAAGTTCGCGCTGTCGGTCACCGCGAGACCGCCGGATGAGGTCGGCGTAACGTCGTACGGTTCGCTCATCGCGCCAGCGGTCACGCCCGGGGCGCCCAGCACGCATCCGGTCGCCGGGGTGCAGGTGGACCCGCCGGAGGGGCTCACTTCGTTGCCGAAGGCAAAGAGGAAGAGGCCGGCCAGGTCGTAGACGTCGATCCGCTGGCTCTGCGGGTCGGCGACATAGACGCTGGCGCCACCGACCGCGACGCCGGTCGGTTCGATCAACGCGCCGGCTTCGCCGTTCGGCGTCCCGGCCTGACAGCCCGAGGCAGCCGTGCAGCGATCGCTGCCGTTGAGCGGGTTGACGTCCTTGCCGAAGGCGTAGAGGAATTCGCCGCTGGCGGCAAAGACATCGACCCGGTTGTTGCCGTCGTCGGCAACGTAGACGCGGCCGAACTGGGGATCGACGGCGACATCGGTGGGATCGGCGAGTTGTGAGCCGAACGCCCGGAACCCGCCGCCGGGCGAGAAGACCGCCACCCGATCGTTCCCATGGTCGGCGACGAAGAGGGTGCCGTCGGCCGCAACCGCGATCCCCCGCGGATCCCTGAGCTGGCCAGCACCTTCGCCTTCGGACCCAACGCTGGAAAGCGGCCCGAACCCAAGAGCGCTCCCGGGAAACACCAGCGCCAGAACCACCAGAAGCCCCGCGAATCGCAATCCCAGCTGCATCAACCGCAGGTTAGGGAACCGAGCGCATCCGTCAAGGGAGGCGCCTCGTACCTAGGCAGTGACAGCAGCAGCGGGGATCAAATCCCGCGACTCGAGGTACTCGATCAGCTTCTGTGCCGACTCCTCGGCGCTTTCGCCTTCGGTGTCGCAGACCACGTCGGGGCTCTCGGGGACCTCGTAGGGGTCCGAGACGCCGGTGAATTCCTTGATCTCCCCGGCGAAGGCTTTGGCGTAGAGGCCCTTGACGTCGCGCTCGGCGCAGGTATCCACCGAGGCCTTGACGTAGACCTCGATGAAGCGCTCGCCCATCAGCGCGTGCGCCTCGTCGCGGATCTCGGCGTAGGGGGAGATCGCGGCGGTGATCACCGGCACGCCGTTGCGGCTGAGCAGGTCGGCGACGAAGGCGATGCGGCGGATGTTGGTGTCGCGGTCCTCTTTGGAGAAGCCGAGCCCCTTGGAGAGGTTTTCGCGGACGATGTCGCCGTCGAGGATCTCGAGCTTTGAGCCGCGCTCGCGCAGCTGGGTCTCGAGGATCTCTGAGATCGTCGTCTTGCCGGCACCGGAGAGCCCGGTGAACCAGAGGGTGAAGCCTTTCTCGCCAGCCATCGTTACGTCAGTCCTCCTTGTAGGCGTCGATCAGGATGTCGGCGACCTCATCGCGGGAGAACTCGTGCGGCGGGCGTTCGCCCTTGCCGAGCATCTCGCGGACCTTGGTCCCGGAGAGGAAGAGGTGCGCCTCAGAATCGTGGGGGCAGGTCTTGCCCGAGGCAAGACCCTCACAGTCGTTGCACCAGAAGGTGTGCTCGAACATCAGCGGCTCGATGCCGAGCTCGTCGATGTCGATCGTCTCGAAAATCTTCTGCGCGTCATAGGTGCCGTAGTAGTCCCCCGCACCGGCGTGATCGCGGCCGACGATGAAGTGGGTGGCGCCGTAGTTGCGGCGGACGATCGCGTGCAGGACGGCCTCGCGGGGGCCGGCGTAGTGCATCTTCGCCGGCTTTACCCCCAAGACGACCCGGTCTAGGGGGTAGTAGTTGTCCATCAGCACCTCATAGCAGCGCATGCGCACGTCGGCGGGGATGTCGCCGGCCTTGGTCTTGCCGATCAGGGGCTGGATGAAGAGGCCGTCGCAGGTCTCAAGCGCGGCCTTGGTCAGGTACTCGTGGGCGCGGTGGATCGGGTTTCTGGTCTGGAAGGCGACGATCTTCTTCCAGCCGCGCGCCTTGAAGTCGGCTTTGTGCTCGGCCGGGGTCTTGTAGCGGCGCATGAAGGCCTCCTCGTGATCGGGGAGGGCGTCGACTGAGATCGGGCCGGCGATGCAGCGGCTTGGCTCCTCATAGATCGCGGCGACGCCGGGGTGGGCCCCGTCGGCGGTGCCGTAGACGCGCTCGGCCTCGCTCTTTGCGTCGCGCTGCCATATCTCGGTGACCTTGATCTGGCCGAGTGGCTTGCCTTCGTCGCTTGCGAGGGCGACCGTGTCGCCTACCTCGCACTCAAGCTCGGTTGCCAGGGTGATCGGGATCGGCCAGTACTCGCCCTCGGCGGTGCGCATCTCCTCGCAGACGCGCTCCCAGTCGGCGGAGCCCTGGAAGCCCTCCAGCGGGGCGAAGCCGCCGTTGGCGATCATCTCGAAGTCGGCGGTGTGGCGCTCGTCGAGGGTCAGGGAAAGCTCGGTCATCGTGTCGCTCATGCGGGGGATCTCACCAATCGTTCGGGGAAAGGATGTTTAGAAGACGTTGCCGGGCACCTGAAAAGCCGGCTCAGTTGATCCCGCACTCGGTCTTTTCGAGACCCGCCCAGCGCCCGGCGCGGGGCGAGCCGCCCGGCCCGACCGGCTTGGTGCAATGGGTGCAGCCGATCGAGGGGTAGCCCTGATCGTGGAGCGGGTTGTACGGGAGGTGGTGCTCACGGATGTAGTTCCAGACGTCGCGCTCGGACCAGTCCGCGATCGGGTTCAGCTTCCACAGCTCGAATCGCTTGTCCCAGGTGAACTTCGGGGTCTTGGCGCGACTCGTCGAGTCCTCACGGCGGACGCCGGCGAGCCAGCAGTCTACGGAAGACAGCGCCCGGCGCATCGGCTCGACCTTGCGCAGGCCGCAGCAGGCGTCCGGGTTGCTCTTCCAGAGCTCGTCGCCGTACTTGGCGGCCTGCTCGGCGAGGGTCAGGTTGTGGAAGCGGTCGAACTCAACCCCGAGGTGCTCGGCGAGCCTGTCGCGGGTCTCGTACGTCTCCGGGAAGAGCACGTCCGTGTCGAGGTAGAAGAAGCGCGCGTCGGAGTTGATCTGGCTGGCCAGGTGAGCGGTCACCGCGCTCGTTTTCTGGAACGAGCAGGCGATGTAGTGGCTCTGGCCGAAGGTCTCGAACATCCACTCGATCGCCTCGGGCGCGGAGCGCTCCTCGAGGCGCGCGGCGACCTCCTCGGCGTCGATCTCAGGCGTTGTGGCGGCCACGGGGCTCATATCGCGCACTCGCCCTCGCCCCGCTCCACCTTGTAGGGGCTGGAGCGGTTCCAATCGATGAACTGCTGCATCGTCTCGAGGCTGAACTCGGACGGCATGGTCAGCTCCTTGACCGCCGCTTCGAAGCGCTCGGCGCCGACCCGCTCGGCGAAGGCGTTGAACTCCTCCCCCTCGGCACGCTCGGCCTCGTACAGCTCGATCCAGCGCTGCACAGCCTCGGGGACGCGTTTGGCCGGCAGTCGCGATTTCAGCCGCGTGCCGAAGATCACCTCACCGCCCTCGTAGTTGCCGCCGATGTGCGGGATGTAGGCGGGCAGCTGCCGTCCGCCTACTTTCAGTGAGGCGCCGTAGAAGCCGATGTTGGCGATGTGGTGCTGGCTGCAGCCGTTCGGGCAACCGCTCATCTTGATGTGGATCTTGCGGGTCAGCTCGTCGGAAATCTCCATCTCCTCGACCCGCTGCTTGATCGCCCGGTTGAGCCCCATCGAGCTAGTGATCCCGAGTTTGCAGCTGTCGGTGCCGGGGCAGCTGACGACGTCGGTGATCTCGCGGGCGCCGGCCTCGGCGAGGCCGAGCTCGGCGAGGCGCTGCCAGACCTCGTAGAGCGCCTCGTCGCGGACCCAGCGCAGGACCAGGTTCTGCTGCACGGTGCTGCGCGCGTAGCCGCCGGTGAACTCGCGCATGACCGCCGCCAGGCCGCGGAACTGCTCGGGGGTGAGGTCGCCGCGCTCGATCTTCACCTCGACCGAGGCGAAGCCCTCCTGGCGCTGGGGCTGCACGTTGCCCTGGAGGAAGCGGTCGAACTCGCTGCGGTCGCCGTTGGGGGAGGCGGCCGCGGCCGGGGCGTCGGGGGCCTTCTCCTCCTCGTCGTCGTCGAAGCGCAGGCGCTCGACGTCGAAGTCGCGCTCCTCGACCCAATCGCCCTCCAGCTCCGCGTCGACCTGCTCGCGGAAGGCGTCGATGCCGATCTTGTCGACCAGGACCTTGATCCGGGCGCGGGCGCGGTTGACGCGCAGCCACTCCTGGCGGTCGAAGATCCGCAGCGCCGCCTCGGCGACCTTCATGTAGTCGCCGTTGTCGGCCTCGACGAACTCGTAGAGGGTCGGGGCGACGCGGGCCATGATCGAGGTGCCGCCGCCGACCCGGATCTCGAACCCCTTGACCCCGTCCCTTTCGCGGGCCAGGAAGGCGATGTCGTGGATGCCGCTGATCGCGCGGTCCTCGGCGGAGCCGGTGAAGGAGGTCTTGATCTTGCGCGGCATCAGCTGCGTCGTCGGGTGACGGACGAAGTAGCGGACGTAGGCGCCGGCGTAGGGCGTCGGGTCGAAGACCTCGTCGGCGGCGATGCCGGCCCAGGGGTCGCCGGTGACGTTGCGCATCGTGTTGCCGCAACCCTCCCGCGAGGAGAGCCCGGTTGGGGAAATCTCGCGGATCAACGACTCCATGTCGCGCAGCGGCACGTGGTGGATCTGGATGTTCTGGCGGGTCGTGATGTGGCCCTTGTTGAGCGGCGCGTATTTCTCGACCACGCTGCCGAAGGCCTCCATCTGCTCCGGCGTGACGCCGCCGAAGGGGAGCTTCACGCGGACCATCTGCACGTCGGGCTGACGCTGCCCGTAGACGCCCTGTTTGAGGCGGAAGCCGATGAACTGCTCTTCGGCGAGCTTGCCGGAGAGGAACTGCTCGGCTTCGGTATCGAAGTCGTCGAACTCCCGCTCGATGATCGGGATGATGTGACCCGGGACGTTCTCGTAGGTCTCCGGGTTCTCGAGCGTGCCGGTACGACCCTTGCCGCGCTGCTGCTTGTCCTGATCGACGACGACCTCCATGCCAGGAAAATAGCAAAACCTGACAGGGATTAGGGTATTTAGCTCAGAGCTGGGTTGCGATGAGGGCGATCATGGCTGCAAATCCGGCGATGAAAGCCGAGGTCAAGGCAATCGCGGCCTGGATCATCGCCCGCTGCATCCCCTTCAGGTCTGCCTCGATTCCATCGAGGCGCTTGTCGACCCGGTCGAATCGCCTGTCCATCGCGTCGAATCGCTTGTCGACACCGTCGAATCGCTTGTCGACACCGTCGAATCGCTTGTCGACCTGGACGACGAAGTCGTCCAGGCGCGCATCGGTCCAACTCTCTCTCATCAGGTGCATGATTGCACCCTAAAAGCTTCGCTGTCACGAGTGGTGCGCAGATTGAAAATCTTCTGCGACGAGATGGGGTCAACTCAGCCCCGCCGGCCGATTCAGCCCTGGGCGGCTTTCTTGCGTGCCTGGAGGATCGATGCGGCTTCGCCCGACTCGGCGACGTAGCCGTCCTCGGGCTCAAGCGGCAGGCCCGCCTCGTCCCAGCCGACGATCCCCTCGCCGAGCTTCGCCGCGTCGAAGCCAGCGTGGGCGAGCGCGTCGGTCGCCATCGTCGAGCGGGTGCCGCCGCGGCAATAGAGGATGACGGGTCGTTCCGGGTCGATCTCCCCGGTCCGCTCGGCCAGCTCGGCAAGTGGCACATGGGTGGCGCCGGCGATGCGGCCGGCCTCCCACTCGTGATCGGCGCGCACGTCGACCAGCTGCGCGCCATTCTCGATCAGCTTCTGCGCCTCGTCGCGGGAGATTTCCCTCGGCTCGTCGCTCATCAATCGACCTCGGTCCCCTCGACCAGGAAGGCAACCCGCACGTGGGCGCGGTACTCGTCCAAGTTCTCGCCCCGGATCCCGGTCGAGACGATGTCGACCGCGCGTACGTTTCGCAGCGTGCCCTGCGCTTGGGCGAGCGCCTGTTTCGCCGCGTCGTCGGTGGACGTCTTCGAGCTGCCGACCAGCTCGATGATCTTCACGACAGCCATTCGAATCCTCCTTCTAGGTGCTTCTGGACGACGCCCTTCGCGCCGACCCCCTCGACCAGCGCAGCCCGCTGCCACGGGCCGACCGCATCCCCGGCCGTTGCCTCCAGCGGCGCCGTCTCGGCCTCAAACCGGGCGATCGCCGCGGCGATCGCCGCGGCCTCGTCTGAGCTTGGGCTGCGGTCCATATACAGAGCCTATTCAGGCGCCGCCGCCGTCGAACTTGTAGCCGACGCCGCGCACAGTCAGGACCAGCTCGGGGTTCTGGGGGTCGCGCTCGACCTTCTGGCGCAGGTTGGAGATGTGGACGTCGCAGGCGCGCTCGTCGCCGTCGAACTCGGTCTGCCAGAGCTCCTCCATGATCTGGCGGCGGGGGAAAACCTCTCCCGCCCGCCCGACCAGGAGGCGCAGCAGCTGAAACTCGGAGCGGGTCAGGTTGACGGGGACGTCGCGGACCATGGCGACGTGGCGGACGAGGTCGATCGCGACCGGGCCGGCTTCGACCTTGACCGCCTGGGAGAGCGGTGCGCGATCGAGCTCGCGCCGGCGCAGCTGAGCGCGGACGCGACCGAGCAGCTCGCGCACCGAGAAGGGCTTGGTGACGTAGTCGTCGGCGCCGACCTCTAGCCCAACCACCTTGTCGACCTCGGCGTCCTTGGCGGTAAGCAGGATGATCGGAACGGCGCTGCGCGAGCGCACGTCGCGGCAGATGTCGAGCCCGCTCGGCCCCGGCATCATGATGTCGAGGATCAGCAGGTCGTAGGGGATGCCGTCGCCGACCCGCTCCGCCGCCTCGTCCCCGTCGGCGGCCGCGGTCACCTCGAAGCCCTCCTGGGCGAGCGCGTAGCCGACCGAGTCGCGGACCGAGGGCTCGTCGTCGGCTATGAGGATGCGTCCACTGCTCATCTGTCGCTCGCTCTCCTCATGCAACCGGGGTCGGGCTGGGCTGGGCGACCGGGAGGCGAACCCAGAAGGTGCTGCCCTCGCCCTCGACCGAGCGGGCGCCGATCTCGCCGCCCATGACGCTCACCATGCGCCGGGCGATCGCCAGACCGAGGCCGAAGCCTTCCTGCTTGCGCGACTCGTCGCGACGGTAGAAGCGCTCGAAAACGCGCTCTATCTCCGCCTCTGGAATTCCTGGTCCCGTGTCGATCACCTCGAGCACCACCTCTTTCTCGCCGTCGCGGCGGCCGCGAACGGTAACGCGCCCGGGCAGTGGCGTGTGCTTGAAGGCATTGGTGAGCAGGCCGACCATCACCTGGCGCAGAAGGGTTGGGTCTCCCTTGGCGGCGAGATCGGGCTCGATCTCGGTCGCCAGCTCGATGTGCCGCGGGGTCTCGACCGCGGCGACCGTGTCGCGGATCGCGGCGGCGACGTCGACCTCCTCGGCCTCCCCCGCGCCCAGCGACTCAACCCGGGCCAGGGTGAGCAGCGAGCGGGTGAGGCGGTTCATCCGCTCGGCGTCCTCGGCGAGCCGGCCGAGGAAGTGGTCGAGCGCGTTGGGATCGTCCTTGGCGCCCTCCTGCAGAACCTCGATCGCGCTGGAGATGCCGGCGAGCGGGTTGCGCAGCTCGTGCGCGGCGTTGGAGATGAAGTCGGCTTCGGCCAGCTCGCGGCGCATCTCGTCGGTGCGATCGCGGGCGACGACCAGCACGGCGCGCTCCTTGGGCAGCGAGCGGGCGCTCATCGCGTAGGCGCGATCGCCGATCCGCAGCGCCGGGTGGGCGACGAAGCCGACGCTGGCGGCGCGGGCCAAGTGCGGTCTTATCGACTCGGGCGGGCGGCCGAGGGGGTCGAGCAGTTTCGCCGCCGCGCGGTTGGAGAAGCGCAGGGCGCCGTCCGCGTCGACCACGATCACCGCGTCGGTGAGGCCGTCGAAGATCGCCTGCAGCTTGTTGCGGTCGGCGGTGAGGACGCCGACACTCTCCTTCAGCGAGGCGCGCATCGAGTCGAGGGCGCGGGCGAGGTCGCCGATCTCGTCGCGGCCGCCCACGTCCAGCTGCACGTCGAAGTCGCCCGCCGCGAGCTCGCCGGCGGCGCGCGAGAGGCGGGTCACCCGGTGGGAGGTGCCGACGGCGATCAGGAAGCCGGCGAGGACGCCGAGTGCGATCGCGCCGAGCACGGCCCGCGGCCGATCGCCGAACGCGTAGACGACCCCGGCGGTGAGCAGAGTCACCGCCACGAATGCGCCGACCAGCCAGAGCCTCAGCCCGATCCGCCTCATCTCGCCCGGTTCCTTTCCATGAAGGCTTACTAACAGAATGGCAGCGGCCCCGCGTGGGAGAATCGATAAATGAGCACGCTGGTCTTCATTCCCGCCTGGAACGAGGCCGACTCGGTCGCGGCCGTGATCGCCGACGTGCGCGAGCGGCTGCCCGGCACCGACGTGCTGGTCGTCGACGACGGCTCCACCGACGAGACCGCCGCACGTGCGGCGGGGGCGGGCGCGACCGTCGCCTCGCTGCCCTTCAACCAGGGGCTGGGGGCGGCGCTGCAGACCGGCTATCTCTACGCCCTGAGGGAGGGCTACGACTTCTGCGCCCACCTCGACGCCGACGGCCAGCACCCGCCGGCCGAGGTGGCGCGGCTGCTGGAGGAGGTCCGCGCCGACCGCGCCGACCTGGTGATCGGCTCGCGCTACCGTGAGCCGACCACGGATGGGGCGAGCGCGGATGGAGTCGGCGACGACGACTACAAGCCGACTCTCTCGCGGCGGATCGGCACCAGCGTCTTCCGCTTCTTCCTCACCCTGGCGACGCGGCAGCGCTTCACCGACACGACCAGCGGCATGCGCGCGGCGAACCGCCGGGTGATGGAGCTGTTCAGCGAGAGCTACTCGCCCGACTTCGCCGAGATCGAGTCGCTGCAGCTGGCGGTGCGCCAGGGCCTGCGGGTCGAGGAGGTGCCGGTGCGGATGCTGGAGCGGGTCGGCGGCTCCTCATTCCTCACCCCGGTGCGCTCGGCCTTCTTCATCTTCAAGGGGATGATCGTGCTGCTGGTCGGCCAGTTCCGGCCGCGCAAAGTCGGGGCGGAGCGATGACCGCGGCGCTGCTCTCCGCCGCCCAGGACCCGAAGGTCCACCTGACCTCGCAGACGCGGATCCTGGCCGCGGTCATCGCGGTCGCCTTCATGCTGATGATCCTCGAGCTGATCCGCCGCGATCGGCTGCAGGAGCGCTTCAGCGTCGTCTGGTTCGTCGCCGGCCTGGGGATGCTCGCCGGCGCCATCTTCCCCGGCCTGCTGGGGTTCGTCGCCGACGCGATGGGCGTCCGTGACACCAACGTCGCACTCTTCTCGGTCATCCTCCTGCTGCTGCTCGGCCTCGCGCTCAACTTCAGCGTGATCATGTCCCGCCAGGCCGCACAGATAACGCGCCTGGCGCAGGAGCGGGCGCTGGAGAAAGCCCGCGAGCAGGCGAAGTCAACCGAGAACGGCGGCGAGCCGGAAAGACAAAGCCTCCAAGGCTAGCTCCTCGGAGACGTTCAGATCGAGGCGGCGGCGGGTGTCCTGGACCAGCTCGGCGGCGCGGCGGGCGCTGGCCGGATCGAGACCCGCGCATTGGGACTGGAGCAGGGCGAGGCGGTCGCGGTTGTAGGCGACCTCGGCGGCGCCGGAGGCAACGGCGGCGAGGTCGCGGTACCAGGCAGCCGAGAGCCGCAGGCCAAGGTCGAGCAGCTCGGTGCGGCCGCGGCGGCCGGCACGCTTCGCGGCGTCGGCGATATCGCGGGCGGAACGCTTGACGCCGGCCTCCTTCTCGCTCTCGAGCAGCTCGCGAGCCGCCGCCTCGGCGTCCTCGCCGGCCGCCTCGGCGTCCTTCAGCATCGAGCCCCAGTTACCGCCAACGGCGTGCTCGCGCAGCTCCCTGCCACGCTCGCTGAGCAGCAGCCGGGCCAGCTCCAGATCGCCGGCCGAGAGGAGCGCGGCGGCGGCGACCTCGTCCGCCTCGCCGTCGCCCGCCAGCGTCTCCTCGACTACCGCGGCCGGCAGCGGCGCGAAATCGACTGCCTGGCAGCGCGAGGCGATCGTCTCCAGCAATGCGGCGGGCTCGGCGGTGAGCAGGATCAGGTGGACGAACTCGGGCGGCTCCTCGAGCGTCTTCAGCAGCGCGTTCTGGCTCTCGTCGCGCATCGCCTCCGCCGCCTCGACCACGAAGACGCGCTTGCCCCCTTCGTAGGGCCGGTAGGCGGCCGCCCGGATCACCCGCTCGCGCACCTCCTCGACCATGTGCTGCGCCCCCTTGGGGGTCAACCAGACGAGGTCGGGATGGGGCGAGGGATCGAGCAGCGCCCGCCGCCGCACATCCTCAGCATCCTCCGCCGCCCCAGCGAGGATCTCAGCAGCAAAAGCCCGCGCCGCCGCCCGCTTCCCAGCCCCCCGCGGCCCGCGGAACAGATACGCATGAGAAGGCCCCACCACCAGCGCCGCACTCAACGCCATCTTCGCCCGCGGCTGATGCTCCAGCGTTCGATGAAGCATTTGGGGGTCTACAGGGCACACGATGCTTCATCCGATGGGTCGGTGTCCCGAGTAGAGGGGGTGGGGGTGTCCGGCCGTGCGCGGCGTCCTGTTTTTCGCAGTGCCAGCTCAGCGAGAGAGAGAGGGCGCCCGGCGAAAAACCCAGCGCGCGTCCGGGCACCCCCACCCCCTCTCCCCGCGACAGGATCCGCGGAGCAGTCCCTGATCCCTAGTGAGATTCGACCGCCTCCATCACCCGCGCATGAACCTCCTCCACCGTCCCCTCCGCATCGACGACGGCAACCCGGTCCGACGCGATCTGGGCGATCTCGTCATAGGCCTCGGCGACGGCACGCTGCAGCTCGAGCCCCTCGGCCTCGAAGCGGTCCTCGCCGCCGGCCCGGCCGAGGCCGACCTCCGGGTCGACCCGCAGCAGCAGCGTCAGGTCCGGCCAGAGGCCGTCAATCGTCGTGTCGACCAGCGAGAGCACGTAGCTGGTGCCAAGCCCGCGGGCGCCGCCCTGGTAGGCGACGCTGGAATCGGCGAAGCGGTCGGCGACGACCGTGCCGCCCCCCTCCAGTGCCGGCCGCACGACGCGGCTGAGCAGGTCGGCGCGCGCAGCCGAGAAGAGCAGCAGCTCGGCGAACGGGTCGATCTCCAAGGCGGGATCGGCGAGCAGCTCGCGGATCCGCTCCGCCGCGCCGGTCCCCCCCGGCTCACGGATCAGCAGCGTCTCCGGGCCCAGCGCCTCGGCGAGCAGCTTCGCCTGCGTGCTCTTGCCCGAGCCGTCAACGCCCTCGAGGGAGATGAACAACGCCGCGGGCCTCAGCCTTTGGCCACGGCTTTGGCGCGTTTGCGCCCCCGCGTCGCGGTGTCCGCTTTGGACGCTTTGACTTTCGCTTTCTTCGCGGGAGCGTCCTCATCGCCCTTGACCGGCGGCTTCTTTTCCATCTCTTTTTTCGCCGCTTTCGCCGCTTCGCGCTCGGCGCGGCGTTTCTTCATCTCCTGCATCGACTCGCAGTCGTCGTTGAGGCAGAGGTTCCAGGGGCGGCCGCGGAAGGGGACGACTTTGAGCCGCGGGGTCTCGCCGCAGACCGAGCAGCGGTCTTCGAGCTTGAAGACGTCGCCGCGCTGGGGCAGCGGGAAGGTCTGGTCGCAGGAGTCCGGGTCGTCGAGCGTCCAGCCGGAGCAGCCGACGAAGCGTTTGCCGGATTTTTTGGCGCGGATGATCCGCAGCATGTGCGGCGAGCCGTCCTCCTTCTTGCGGCCGGCTTCCTCGCAGACTTTGCAGGGGCCGAGGATGCGGTCCTCATCCATCCCTTTCCAGATGACTTTGGCCAGGTCCTCGCGACTGCCGTCGATCTCGGTCCAGGTCTTGTGCAGCAGGTCGCGGCTCTCGCCGACTACGGCTCCCTTGGTCATCTCGCCGGCGGCGATGCGGTCCATCTCCGCCTCGAGCTGAGCGGTCATCTCCGGCGTCGCCATCGCCGGCACGTAGTTCTTGAAGGCCTCGTAGAGAGCGATCCCGGTCTCCGAGGGAACGGGCGGGTTGCTGTAGACGTAGCCGCGGTCGAACAGCTTCTGGATGATGTCGGCGCGGGTCGCTTTGGTGCCGAGACCGCGCTCCTCCATCATCTCGATCAGCTTGGCCTGCGAGATCCTCGAAGGCGGCTGGGTCTCCTTGTCGACGATCCAGGGCTCGCCGTCGAGGTCGAGCTGCTGACCCTCCTTCAGCGCCGGGATCTCCTCGTCGGCGGAGCGGGCATAGGTGTAGATGCCGGCGTAGCCGGGGTCGACGACGACCGAGCCGCGGACGAAGTAGGTCTCCGAGCCGGCCTCGATGTCGGCCCGGGTCGACTCGGTGATCATCGGCGGGCTGAAGGTGGCGAGGAAGCGGCGCACGACCAGTTCGTAGACCCGTTTCTTCGACCCCTCGAGGGCACCCGGCTGGATCGCCTGGGTCGGGTAGATCGGCGGGTGGTCGGTCGTCTCTTTTTTGCCCCGGGTCGGGGTCAGCTGCGGCTGGTCGAGCAGGCCGGCGGCGGCGGAGAACTCTTTTACCTTGACCAGGGAAGCGACCAGCTCGCGCAGCGGCAGCGAGGCCGGGTAGACCGTGTTGTCGGTGCGCGGGTAGGAGATGAAGCCGTCCATGTAGAGGTCCTCGGCGATCCGCATCGCGCTGGCGGGGGTGATGCCGAGGCGACTGGAGGCGTCGGTGCTGAAGGCGGTCGTGTTGTAGGGGGTCGGCGGCTTGCGCGTGTTCTTGCGCGCCGTGACCGCTTTCACCGTGCCGGGGCCGGAGGTGCCGGCGAAGGCGGCGTCGGCCTCGGCTTTGTCCCAGAACTTGTCGACGCTGTGGTGGGTCTCGAAGGTCCCGTCGGGGTGCTCGAACTTGGCGAACAGCTCCCAGAACGGTTTGGCGACGTGGGCGCGGCGCTCCATCTCGCGCTCGACGATCAGCCCCAGCGTCGGGCTCTGCACACGGCCGACCGAGAGGAAGTTGGAGCCGAAACGGCGGCTGGCGAGGGAAACCGCGCGGGTCAGGGTCGCGCCCCAGAGCAGGTCGATGTCCTGGCGCGCGGCGCCGGCGTTGGCGAGCGGGTAGGAGAGAGTGTCGAGGTCGCCGAAGGCGCGCTCGATCTCTTCCTTGGTCAGCGCCGAGTAGCGGGCGCGCTGAATCACAAGGCTGCCGTCGGCGGTGCCCTCGCGCGAGCCCAGGTCCGGGTTGGCGTCGAGCATCTCCTCCAGCGCCTCGAGGCCGATCAGCTCGCCCTCGCGGTCGAAGTCGGTCGCGATCACCAGCTCGTCGGCCTCTTTGGCGACCTTTTTGATCGCTTTGACGACGTTTTTGTCGGTCGGCTCCTTGATCAGCTCGGCGTCGATCAGGTCGTGAAGGTCGGTCTTCTGCCAGTTCGAGTAGCCCTCCGGGAAGGCCGGGCCGAGCACGTGCCCCTTGAGCCCGATCGTCATCTGCTCGCTGCCGTCCTCGTCGGTCCAGGTGTAGAAGGGGACTTTGAAGGTCTTGTCTTCCTTCGCCTCGTTGCGGCCGAGGATGTCGGCGATCTTCTTGGCGCTGTTGTTCTTCTCGGTGACGATCAGTCGCATGGGGCGGCGAGGGTAGCAGGGCGGTTCGGCGACCCCTCCCAGCCGCCGGCGGGACGCAAAGCGTCCCATTTGCCCGCTTTGCCGCCCGCCGGCGGGCTTTTGCGCTTAGGATCGCGCGCTGATGAAGGCACTTGTCACCGGCGGAGCGGGGTTCATCGGGTCGAACCTGGTCGACGCGCTGCTCGAGCGCGGCGACGCCGTGACGGTGGTCGACAACCTCTCCACCGGCCGGCGCGAGAACCTCGACGGCGCGCTTGCCGCGGGAGCCGAGCTGGCCGAGCTCGATATCCGCGAGGCGGCGGCGCTGGCCGAGCTGGTCGCGGCGGCACGCCCGGAGGTCGTCTTCCACCTCGCGGCGCAGATCGACGTGCGCAAGTCGATCGAGGATCCCGCCTTCGACGCCTCGATCAACGTCGGCGGCACCGCCAACCTGCTGGAGGCGGCGCGGGCGGCTGGCTCGCCCCGCATCGTCTTCGTCTCCACCGGCGGCGCGATCTACGGCGAGGGCGAGGGACAGCAGCTGCCGCTCGACGAGAGCACGCCGATCGCCCCGCTCTCGGCCTACGGCCAGAGCAAGTTCGCCGCCGAGGGCTACCTGGCGCTGTACCGGCGCCTCTACGGCCTCACCGGCGTGAGCCTGCGACTCGGCAACGTCTATGGGCCGCGGCAGGACCCGCTCGGCGAGGCCGGCGTGATCGCGATCTTCTGCGGCAGGCTGCGGGGCGGCGAGCGGCCGACGGTGTTCGGCGACGGCACGCAGACCCGCGACTACATATATGTGGGGGACGTGGTCGCAGCGGCCCTCGCCGCGGCGGCGAGCGAGTTCAGCGGGCCGATCAACATCGGCAGTGGGATCGAGACCGACGTATTGGAGCTGGCGCGCCTGCTTGGCGAGCTCGGCGGGGTCGATGACTTCGAGCCCGAGCTGGCACCACCTCGCGCCGGCGAGGTGCAGCGGATCGCGCTCGACGCCCGCCGCGCCGAGCGCGAGCTCGGCTGGCGGGTGACGACGAGCGTCGCCGACGGCCTCCGGCTCACTCTCGACTCCCTCTAACCTTCGTCCCATGCCCCCAGCCCAGGCCTATGCCGGCAAGGAGTGCGTCTGTCAGCTCCGCAAGGGGATCTGCGATCAGTCTTGCGTGCGCGACATGCTCGAGACCCCCTTTTACATCGCCTGTCTGAAGCTGAAGGGGCGGCGCTGCCTGGTCGTCGGCGGCGGCGACATCGGCCTCGAGAAGGTCGAGGGGCTGCTCGCCTGCGACGCCGATGTGACCCTGATCGCCCCGGTCGCCCACCCCGAGCTGGAATCGCTGGCGGCGGAGGGCTCGATCGAGTGGGAGAAGCGCGCCTACGCCGGGGCGGCGGACCTGGAGGGCGTCTTCATGGCGATCGCCTGCACCGACGACACCGACGTCAACATCGCCGTCTTCGACGACGCCGAGAGGCGGGCGATGCTGGTCAACATCGTCGACGTGCCGCCGCTCTGCAACTTCATCCTGCCGGCGATCGTGAGGACCGGCCCGCTGGCGATCGCGATCTCGACCGCCGGTGCCTCTCCCGCCCTCGCCAAGCGGATGAAGCGCGAGGTCGCCGAGCTGTTCGGCGAGGAGTACGCGCGCCTGGCGGTGATCCTCAACGACGTCCGCGGCTGGGCCAAGGGGACGCTGCCGACCTACCAGGACCGCAAGGAGTTCTTCGAGGGGATCGTCAACGGCGACCCCGACCCGGTCGAGCTGCTGCGCGAGGGCGAGGAGACGCGGGTCCTGGCCCTGATCGAGGCCGCCAGGGAGCGCGCGGCCTCAGCCCTGGCCACAGGCTGAGACGCGCACCCGCTCGAGCGTCTCGCGCAGGCCTTCGGCCTCGGCGACACTGAGCTTGGTCGAGAAGGCGCTGCGCAGCTCGGCGATCACGACCGGGCGCATCTCGGCGAGCATCTCCTCGCCGGCCGGCATCAGCGTCGCGTAGCTCACACGGCGATCGGTCTCGCAGAAGGTCCGCTCCATCAGGCCGGCCTTGATCAGCCGGTCGACCAGCTTGGTCAGGCCGCCGCGGGTGATGACCAGCGATTCGGCCAGCTCCCCCATCTTCATCCGCTGCTCGGGGGCGTCGGCAACGGTCGCCAGCACCTCGTACCAGGGCAGCGGCGGCAGGTCGGCGGAGGCGAGGGCCTCCTGCAGGCGCCCGACGATCGCCGCGTGGGTGCGGGTCAGCGCACCCCAGGCGTCGCCATGGGGGCTGCCGGTGGAACGCGGGGCGCCGGACTCGACGGTCGCGGTGGGCTGCTCGTCCATAGAGGCATGATCTCAGATGAATATTGCCTAGTCAATAGTTGACAAGCTAACTGCTTCTGCTATGATTGTTTCTACGTCAACAGTTTATCCGACAACAACCGACGTGTCCGAGTTTTCGGGCCCATATGGAACGGAAAGCTCGGACACCCCAGATGGAGGCAGCGATATGAGCACGCAGACGATTCAGCAGCAGATCCCGGTCGGCACGTACGTAGTCGATCCAGTCCACTCCTCGGTCGGCTTCGCCGTTATTCACAACGGCGTCTCGACCTTTCGCAGCGGCTTCGGCGCCTACGAGGCACGGCTCAGCGGTGGCGAGAGGCCGGAGCTGAACGGCACCGTAGATGTCGCCAGCGTCCAGATCGACGAGCCGAATCTGAAGGGCCATCTCCTCTCTCCCGAGTTCTTCGATGCCGAGCGGCACCCACAGTTGCGCTTCGCCTCGAGCGAGCTGACCGTCGCCGAGGACGGCGTGGCGACGATCCGCGGCGAGCTGGAGATCCGCGGCGAGGTGCGCGAGGTGGAGGCAAGCGGCCGCGTCGTCCCGCTCGGCGGCGACCTCGCCGGCAAGGCCCGGGTCGGGCTCTCGTTCGAGGCAAGCGTCGACCGCCGCAGCTTCGGGCTCGACTGGAACGCGGAGCTGCCGAGCGGCGGCGAGGTTCTCGACTACGAGGTGACCATCGCGGTCGAGCTGGAGCTGGTCGAGGAGGCCGAGTAACGATGCGCGTCCTCGGCATCTCCGGCAGCCTGCGCCGCGACTCGCACAACAGCGCCCTGCTGCGGGCGGCCGCCGAGCGGCTGCCCGCCGGGGCGGAGCTGGTGGAGTTCGAGCGGCTGGGCGAGATCCCGCCCTACGACGAGGACGTGGAAGTCGCCTCGGTGCCAGAGACGGTGCGCGAGCTGCGCGCGGCGATCCGCGACGCCGACGCGATCCTGATCGCCACCCCTGAGTACAACCACTCGATCCCCGGCCAGCTCAAGAACGCCCTCGACTGGGCCTCCCGCCCCGCCGGCAAGAGCGCTCTCAACGGCAAGCCGGCGGCGACCGTCGGCGCCTCCACCGGAATGTTCGGCGCCGTCTGGGCCCAGGCTGAGCTGCGCAAGGTGCTGGGCGCGATGGGCGGCCGCGTGATCGAGGCCGAACTGCCGGTGGCCCACGCGAGCGACCTGCGCCAGGGCGATCGCCTCAAGCTGGCCCCGGAGCAGGCAGAGCAACTCGACGAGATCCTGTCAGAGCTGGTCGCCTCCGCCGAGCGCGAGGCACCCCAGCCGATCGCTGCCTAAGACTAAGACGCCGGCAGGGCGAAGAAGGCGATCGCCGCGAAGTGGGCTGCGGCGGCGGCGATGACCAGGGCGTGGAATATCTCGTGGTAGCCGAAAACTCGGGGGCTGGGGTTCGGGCGCTGGGTCGCATAGACGACAGCGCCGGCGGTATAGAGGAGGCCGCCCGCGGCAACCAGCAGGGTTCCGGTGACGCCCATGTCTTCCCAGAGCTGCGGAAAGGAGACGGCGGCGACCCAGCCGAGCGACATGTAGATCAGGGCGGCGACCCATTTCGGGTGGTCGATCCAGATCATCTCGACCAGAGCGCCGGCGATCGCGCCGATCCAGACGACGAGGAGGATCGCGTCGGCCAACGGCCCGTTGAGCACGAGCAGCGCGAAGGGCGTGTAGGTGCCGGCGATGAGGAAGAAGATCATCGAGTGATCGAGGCGGCGCATCCAGCGGCGCACGTCCGGTCGCTTCCAGTTGACGCGGTGGTAGAGGGCGCTGGTGCCGAGCAGCGCCGAGAGGCTGACCGCGTAGATGGCGACGGCCAGAGTCGCCCTCGGCGTCTTCGCGGCAACGATCAGCCCGGCGCCGAGAACCAGCGAGATGAAGAAGGCCCACTCGTGCGAGACGCCGCGCAGCCGCGGCTTGACTGCGGCGATCGCCTCGCTTGCAGCTTCCTTTGCAGATTCCGCCTTCTCGGCAGCCCTCGCCCGCACCATTGCCTTGTCACCATAGAGGAGAGAGACGTTAATTCCGCGGCGTTTGCGGAACTCGCAGTGACAAGTTCCGTCCGGTTCGAGGACGATCCTGCGACGTTCCCCCTGAAAGTCCCCCCGAGAGGAGAAGTTCGATGTCCCAGACCGCAACCAGCGCTCCAAAAAACGGTCTCAAGGGCCTGGCGATCGAACGTCGTTTCTCCTCGCCCGGGACGCACCCTTTCGACGAGATCGAGTGGGAGATCCGCGATGCGGTGATCGGCGATCCCGAGAACCCGGCCTTCGAGCAGCGCGGGGTCGAGTTCCCCAAGAGCTGGTCGCAGAACGCGACCAACATCGTCGCCCAGAAGTACTTCCGCGGGCAGCTCGGCAGTCCCGAGCGCGAGAGCTCGGTCAAACAGATGATCGGCCGCGTGGCGGGGACGATCTCAAACTGGGGGCGCGAGGGCGGCTACTTCGCGTCCGAGGACGACGCCGACGCCTTCGAGATGGAGCTGACCTCGATCCTGCTCAACCAGAAGGCGGCCTTCAACTCGCCGGTCTGGTTCAACGTCGGCTTCGAGGAGACGCCGCAGTGCTCGGCCTGCTTCATCCTCAGCGTCGAGGACACCATGGAGAGCATCTTGGGCTGGAACACCAAAGAGGGCAACATCTTCCGCGGCGGCTCCGGCTCCGGCATCAACCTCTCCAACATCCGCGGCTCGATGGAGCCGCTGCAGAAGGGCGGCACCGCCAGCGGCCCGGTCAGCTTCATGCGCGGCGCGGACGCCTGGGCGGGGACGATCAAGTCCGGCGGCAAGACGCGGCGAGCGGCGAAGATGGTCGTGCTCGACGTCGACCATCCGGACATCGAGCACTTCGTCTGGTGCAAGGCTGACGAGGAGAAGAAGGCCGAGGCGCTGCGCGACGCCGGCTTCGACATGTCGATCGACGGCGAGGGCTTCACCTCGATCCAGTACCAGAACGCCAACAACTCGGTGCGAGTCACCGACGAGTTCATGGAGGCGGTCGGCGCCGGCGAGGAGTGGGACCTCACCGCTCGCACCACCGGCAAACCGGTCAAGATCCTGGACGCGCGCGACCTGATGAACCAGATCGCCGACGCCGCCTGGCGCTGCGCCGACCCCGGCATCCAGTACGACACGACGATCAACCGCTGGCACACCTGCCCGGAGTCGGGCCGGATCAACGCCTCCAACCCCTGCAGCGAGTACATGCACGTCGACGACTCGGCCTGCAACCTGGCCTCGCTCAACCTGATGAAATTCCGCCGCGAAGACGGCAGCTTCGACGTCGAGCCCTTCGAGCACGCCGTCGACATCGTCTTCCTCGCGCAGGAGATCGTCGTCGGCTTCTCCAGCTACCCGACCGAGGAGATCACCGCCAACGCCAACGCCTTCCGCCAGCTCGGCCTCGGTTACGCCAACCTCGGCGCCCTGCTGATGTCCGACGGGCTCCCCTACGACTCCGACACCGGCCGCAACGTGGCCGCCGCGATCACGGCGCTGATGACCGGGCGGGCCTACCGCCAGTCGGCGCTGATCGCCGGCGAGGCGACCGGCCCGTATGACGCCTACGAGACGAACCGCGAGGCGCACAACGGCGTCATGCGGATGCACCGCGACGCCTCCTACGACGTCG
Organism: uncultured Solirubrobacterales bacterium; assembly: GCA_963770315.1. Lineage (GTDB taxonomy): Bacteria > Actinomycetota > Thermoleophilia > Solirubrobacterales > 70-9 > VRUE01. The sequence continues at coordinate 12,305 of CAVYPC010000001.1, read as the reverse complement.
ACCCCTCGGGCATCAAGGGCGACCTCCTGGCCGCCGCACAGCGCTCCTGGGACGAGGCGGTCGAGCTGGGCGATGAGCACGGCTACCGCAACGCGCAGGCGACGGTGCTGGCCCCGACCGGGACGATCAGCTTCCTGATGGACTGCGACACGACCGGGATCGAGCCCGACTTCTCGCTGGTCAAGTTCAAGGAGCTGGTCGGCGGCGGGCAGATGACGATCGTCAACCGCTCGGTGCCGATGGCGCTGGGGGCGATGGGCTACTCCGAGGCCGAGATCGACCAGATCGACGCCTACATCACCGAGAAGAACACGATCGTCGGGGCACCGGGGCTGAAGGACGAGCACCTGCCGGTCTTCGACGTCGCGGTCGGCGAGCGGGCGATCTCCCACACCGGCCACATCGACATGATGGCGGCGACGCAGCCGTTCATCTCCGGGGCGATCTCCAAGACGGTCAACCTGCCGCAGTCGGCGAGCATCGAGGACATCGCCGACGCCTACACGCGCGGCTGGAAGGGCGGGCTGAAGGCGCTGGCGATCTACCGCGACGGCTCGAAGACGGCGCAGGCGCTGCGCACCGACGCCCAGGACGAAAAGGGCACCGAAGCCGAGGCGGTCGTCGTCGCGCCGGTGCGCAAGAAGATGCCGCGCGAGCGCGAGTCGCGGACCCACAAGTTCTCGATCGCCGGTCACGAGGGCTACATCACGGCCGGCAAATACGAGGATGGCTCGGTCGGCGAGATTTTCCTCACCGACATCGGCAAGGAGGGCTCGACGATGCGGGGGCTGATGAACGCCTTCGCGACGGCGATCTCGATCGGCCTCCAGTACGGCGTCCCGCTCGAGGTCTTCGTGCGCAAGTTCAGCTACATGCGCTTCGAGCCGGAGGGAATCACCGGCAACCCGGAGATCCCCTTCGCCAAATCGCTGCCGGACTACATCATGCGCTGGCTCGCGAGCCGCTTCATCGAGGACACCGACACGCTCGAGGACCTCGGCATCCTCACCACCGAGGTGCGGGCGAAGCGCGAGGCGGAGACGACGCAGCTCGGCCTCGGCATCGCGACCGGCGACACCGCCGGCCCGGCCAACGGCGGCAACGGTCACTCCAAGCCGGGCAACGGCAGCGGCGCCGAAAAGGCGAAAGCAAGCGCCAAGGCGGTCCCCGCCGCGACTGCCCTCACCGAAACCCCGCCAGTCGTCCCAGCCAAGATGTCGGGCCTCGACCTCGGTCCCGCCTGCGAGCAGTGCGGCGGCATGATGCAGCGCACGGGCTCCTGCTACACGTGTTCCAGCTGCGGCAACAACACTGGCTGCGGCTGAGGTCGTATAACCGGCGCCTGGCCCCGCACCCGTGGCTGCGCGTCGTGCAGGACAGAGAAGCCTGGCCGGTCTGCGGTCGAATTGACACCCCAAGAGCTTTGCTCTTGGGGTGAAGGATGAGCGCGGCCTTTGGCCGCGCAATCACCAGATTGCATAGGCCGCTTCGCGACATTCGACCGCAGACCGGCCAGGCTTCTCTGTCTCGACACGCCCCCGCAATAGCCAAGGCTGCAGGTGCGGTCCCGGGTTCTCAAGCTCGAAGCAGCCTCAAGCCGAGGCGACGCCTCAGAGGCAGTGCGTTCGAAGCTCGGTGTGCTTCGAGGGGATGGCGGGTGCGCCTCTGCTGGAATGTCGCGAAGCGGCGGCAATGCATCCGGTACCTGCGCGGCGAAGCCGCGCACCACATTCACCCAAGAGCTCTGCTCTTGGGTGTCAATTCCAGCAGAGGCGCGCCCGCCATCCTCACCCAGCTCGCCGAGAGGCGGTGGGGTCGATCATCTAGCTCAGGATCACCTCGGCGTTGTGCCGCGGGGTCTCGGTGATGGCGCGGCGAAAGACTCGCTCGGGCTTCGGGTTGGCGGGGCGAATCTGGCGGCGCTTGACCAGCTCTCTCAGGACCACGGCCATCTCGAACTGGGCGAAGGAGGCGCCGAGGCAGCGGCGGACGCCGCCGCCGAAGGGGATCCAGGTGTAGGTGCCGGGCGGGCGCTCGAGGAAGCGCTCCGGCAGGAATCGATCGGGCTCGGGGTATATCTCCGGGTTACGGTGAACCAGGTAGACGCAGGGCGTGACCGATGCCCCGGCGGGCAGCTCGTAGCCGCCGATCTCGACCGGCTCGGTGAGGCGGCGGATGACGATCGAGATCACCGGGCGCAGCCGCAGGGTCTCCTGGATCGTCGCCGTCAGGTAGGCGTCCGAGCCAGCCTCGACCTCGTTGCGCAGGCGGTCGAGCTTCTCGGGGTGGCGGCTGAGCCGCTCGACCGCCCAGGCGAGCGAGGTTGCGGTCGTCTCGTGCCCGGCGACGAGCAGGGTGAGCAGCTCATCGCGCATCTCGTCGTCGCTCATCGGGCTGCCGTCCTCGTGGCGGGCGCCGACCAGCATCGAGAGGATGTCGTCGCGCTCCTCCAGGTTCTCCGCGCGCCGGCGCTCGGCGATCTCCCGGTAGATGAGGCGATCGACCCGATCGATGCGCCGCCGGAGGGGCCCCAGCCGGCGAACCCGCCCGGGGCCGACCAGGAGGAGAGGCAAGAGGAGTCGGGGATTGGTAGTCAGATCGAGGAAGTCGCGCAATGCGTCGCGCAGCTCGACCAGCTTCCCGGCCTCGCGGATGCCGAAGACGGTCCGCAGGATGATGTCCAGGGTGATCGCCTGCATGCGTGGGCGGAGCTGGTAGGGCGAGTCGCTGGGCCAGCTCTCGATCTCGGCGGCGGCGATCGCGCTCATCGTCTCCTCGTAGCCCTGCATCCGCTCGCCGTGGAAGGGCGGCAGCAGCAGGCGGCGCTGGCCGATGTGGAGCTTCTCGTCGAGGACGAGGATCGAGTTGCGACCGAGGACCGGGGCGAGGATCTGATTCCCCTCGCCGGCGTGGTAGACGCGCGGGTCGCCGGTGAAGACCTGCTTCACGGCCTCCGGGTCGGCCAGCATCACCCACGTACCCTCGTAGGCGATCCGCAAGGAGAACATGTCGCCGTAGCGCTCCTGACAGGAGAAGAGCATCCGCCTGGCCTGTCGCGACCAGATCGCCGTCTGCACGGCTCGCGGCAGCGGCGGCCCGGGTGGGAGGCGCCACTCGGCCGGCCGAGTGAGCGTTTGCGGAGCGGTTGTCGTCGCTGCCTCCATTGCGCCTCTGACCGGGCACGGTACACCCGGCGACGCAAGCGTCGTGTGAGGTTCGTCCTCACTCGATCTGGACTCGGCGTTGGCCCATTGCGTCGAATCGCATAGCCTGCAGCCCCGTCTTGGCACCTCCCAGGCCTCCGCCGCGCATCGAGCACCGGATCCTGCGATCCGCCTGCCGCCTGCCGCCTCGGCTCCAGCGAGCGGTCTTGGGGACCCCGCCGCGCATCGACGGCCAGGAGCTGGCGACCGACATGCAGGCGCTGCTCCGGCTGGCGGCCCTGGCAGGGCAAGACGGCGATGTCAGCGAGCTCTCGCTGGAGGAGGCGCGGGCGAGGATGCGGGCAGGCGCGATCGCGGCGACTGAGCCAAGGCGACCGCTGCCCACAAGTGGAGACGTGACGATCCCGGGACCGGCCGGGACAATCCCGGCGCGCCTCTACGACCCGCCCGGCGCGGGGCTCGAGGAACGACCGCTGATCGTCTACCTCCACGGCGGCTGCTGGGCGCTCGGCGACCTCGAGACCCACGACAGCGTCTGCCGCTTCCTCGCCGCCAACACCGCCGCCGCGGTGCTCTCGGTCGAGTACCGGCTCGCCCCGGAGCATCCCTTCCCCGCGGGGCTCGACGATGCCCTTGCCGCCTTCCGCTGGGCGAGCACCGAAACAGCGCGGCTCGGCGCCGACCCAAAACGGATCGCTGTCGCCGGCGACAGCGCCGGCGGCAACCTCGCCGCCGCGGTCGCTCGCCTTGCCCGTGACGAGGGCGGCCCGAGCCCGGCGATGCAGGTTCTGATCTACCCGGTCGTCGACACGGTCGGAGAACGGGCATCGAGGTACGCCTTCGCGAACGGCTTTCTGCTGACCAAAGCCGAGCTGGACTGGTTCGAGCGTCAGTACCTTCCGGAGGGTGTCGACCGCGACGACCCGCGCGTCTCGCTGCTGCAGGCCGGCGACCTCTCCGGCCTGCCGCCCGCCTACGTCGCAACCGCGGGCTTCGACCCGCTGCGCGACGAGGGCGAGGCCTACGCGGCGGCTCTGCGCGAGGCCGGAGTCCCCGTCGCTCTGCGCCGGCACCCCGGGCTGATTCACGGCTTCGCCAACATGACCGCGGTCAGCGACGGCGCCCGCGCCGCGATGCACGAGCTGGCCGGCGCCGTCCGCATGGGTTTGGGCTAATACCCCCTGGGGGTATCTGGTAGGCTCGGCTGAGTTCGTTCCCAGACGAGGAGGCCGCATGGACGCCGCCGCCCAGCACCACCACCACCACGAGATGCCGGCCGAGGGAGCCGCGCTGACCGCGGTCGCGATCAGCGCCACGCTGCACTGCCTGACCGGCTGTGCGATCGGCGAGATCGCCGGCATGGCGATCGGCACCGCTGCTGGCCTCTCGAACCTGGGGACCGTCGTCCTCTCGATCGTGCTCGCCTTCGTCTTCGGCTACAGCCTCACCAGCCTGCCGCTGTTGCGCTCCGGCCTGCTCCTCTCCGCCGTGATCCCGATCGCCTTCGCATCGGACACGCTCAGCATCGCGACGATGGAGGTGGTCGACAACGCGATCGTCCTCGCCATTCCCGGCGCGCTCAACGCCGGGCTCGGCTCGCTGCTCTTCTGGGGCAGCCTCTGCTTCTCGCTGGTCGTCGCCGGTGCCTTCGCGGTCCCGGTCAACCGCTGGCTGATCGCGCGGGGCAAGGGGCACGCGGTCGTCCACGAGACCGGCGTGCACGGCGGGCCGCCGGTGCGGGTCGTCGCCTACGTCGCCACGGCGATGGGAATCTTCGGCTCTGCCGTGCTGATCGCGGAGGCGCTCTCGTGAGCGCGACGCCGGAGACCCGCGGCTACAGCGAGGACAAGGGAGCGGTGCTGAAGCGCCTGCGCCGGATCGAGGGGCAGGTGCGCGGCGTCGAGCGAATGGTCGAAGAGGACCGCTACTGCATCGACGTCGTCACCCAGGTGACCGCGATCCAGGCCGCCCTCGACAAGGTGGCACTGGAGCTGCTTTCGGACCACGCCGCCCATTGCGTGATCGGAGCGGCGCCCGGCGAGCAAGCGGAGCGCACCGATGAGCTGATGGCCACGGTCAAGCGGCTATTACGCCACGGCTAGGACTGCTACTCGTACTGGAGCGAGTCGAGCACGTCTAGTCTCGACGCCCGACGCGCCGGCGGGATCGCCGCCAGCACCCCGGCGAAGCCGGCGAGGATCAGGAGGACGATCAGCGAGCCGACCGGATAGGAGAGGACGAAGCCTTCGTCTTTCAGCGGCTGGGAGATCAGCGCCGCGAAGATCACCCCCAGCACCATTCCCAGGATCCCGCCGATCAGCGCCGTGATCACCGCCTCGTAGCGGATCATCGTCCGCACCTGGCGGCGCGACATGCCGATCGCGCGCAGCATGCCCAGCTCGCGGGTCCGTTCATGGATCGAGAGCGCGAGCGTGTTGGCGATGCCAAAGAGGGAGATGACGATCGCCAGGATGAGCAGCGCGTAGAAGAGGTTTACCAGCTGGTCGACCTGTTCTTCGCGGGATTCCTTCAGTTCCTGCTGGTTGAGCACTTCCGCCGTCGGGAAGGCACGTTCGGCTCCTGCCGTGAGGGCCGCCTGCACCTTGGCGGGATTCGCCCCAGGCCTGGCGATTACGAAGTCGATCGTGTCCTGGGTCTGGTCGAAGGCGCGGGCCATCACGACTTGGGTGATGACGACGCTGCCGAAGACCCCGGCCTTGGAATCGAACTCGCCGGCAACCCGGAAGGCAGGCTTCGCGCCACTCTGGCTCAGCAGGCGAAAGCGATCGCCGACTTCGAGGTCGTGATCGGAGGCGAATGAATCGGAGATGACCGCTTCGCCGTTGCCCAGCTGGCGCAGCGTCCTCGGCCCCCCCTTCTTCCATCCGACGTCGACGGCCTCGCCGACGTCGGAGGTCGGCGCGGTGACTTTCGCCTTCGCTCCCTGGCCGAGCAGCTTCGCTTCGGTCGAGCGAATCGTCGCGACGAGCTTCACCCCCGGCACTTTGCGGGCGGCCGCCGCGGCGCCGGACGGGATCGGCGAGAAGCCGTCGGTGTTCTGGATCACCAGCCCACCCTCGAAGTTTTCGTCGATGACCTGGGCGACCGAGCTCTTCAGGCCGGCGGCGAAGACGGTGACGAAGGTGACCAGGGCGAGCCCGATCATCAGCGCCGCGGCGGTGACGGCGGTGCGGCTCGGGTTGCGCTGCGAGTTCTCGCGCGCGAGGCGGCCGGTGAGGCGGCGCAGTTTTTCCAGCGGCCAGCCGGAGATCGTCGCCAATGGCGGCACCAGCCGCGGGCTGAAGAGCGAGACGCCGAGGACGATCGCAACCGCGCCGGCGCCCATCAGGCCGGCGGCAGCGCCGGCATCGGCGTTGCCGAAGAGGCCGATCAGGACCATCGCCAGGCCGGCCACGCCGAGCAGAATCGAAAGCGCGGCATAGAGCAGCCGGCGGCGGCGGCTGGCCGGCGGCGTGTAGGCCTGCAATGCGGCAATCGGCGGCACCCGGGTCGAGCGCAGCGCTGGCACCATCGAGGAAACCGCCGTGATCACGACCCCGACGAGCAGGGCGACGACGATCGTCCGCGTCTCCAACACCAGCGCGGTGGTCGGCAGGTCGACTTCGAAGGCTTTGAGCAGGCCGTTGAGGAGGATGGCCATGACGAAACCGCCGCCGATGCCGACGATCGCGCCGAGCAGGCCGATCGCGAGCGCCTCGATCAGGACCGAGGCGAGGATCTGCGGTCGCGAGGCCCCCAGCGTGCGCAGCATGCCGAACTCGGAAACCCGCTGGGCGACGGTTATCGAGAAGGTGTTGAAGATCAGGAAGGCGCCGACGAAGACCGCGACGAAGCCGAAGACGAGCAGGATCGTCTGCAGGAAGCCGAGGTTGTCGCGGATTTCTTCCGAGCCGCGGTCGGCATTTTCCACCGCGGTCTCGACCCGCACCGAGGAAGGCAGCACCCGCTCGATTCGTCGCTTGAGGGCCTCCTGGGAGACGCCATCGCGCGCCGCGACGGAGATTTGGTCGAAGCGGCCGCGCTTGTGGGTGAGTCGCTGGGCCACCGGCAGCGTCACCTGCGCGATGCTGGCACCGCCAAAGGAGGCGCTGCCCAGCTGGGTGAAGCCGACGAGGCGAAAGGAGCGGGCGCTGCCCTGGCCGATCAGTTTGATCCGTTCGCCGAGCTCGACGCCAGAGCTTTCGGCAGCGGCCTTGTCAAGCGAGGCTTCGGTCGGTCCGCGGGGCGGATGCCCCTCCAGATAGGTGAGCGACTCGAGCCCGTCCGGCAGGTGCGAGGAGATGAACTTCGGGGCGAATTTGTTGCCGATCTTTTCGCCTTCGGAATCGAAGAAGCCGCCGGGGGTGAAGATCGCCCCCGCCGCGAGGCGAACGCCGGCGACCTGCTTCACCCGGGGCAGCAGCGAGGCCGGGACCGTGGGAATTTCGCCGTTTTCCTGTTCGACCGGGTTCTTGGCGGTGACGACGACGCTGGTCCCCTTCAACGAGTCGCTGAAGATTTCGTCGAAGGCGGCGAAGATCGTGTCGGTGAGGACGTAGGAGCCGGCGACGAAAGCGACGCCGATCACGACGGCGAAGGTCGTCCCAAGCGCTCGCACCCTGCGCGCCCAGAGGCTCTTGAGGGCGAGGCCCGTCATCGGCGGCTAGTCGATCGTCTTCATCAGCTCGATCACCGCATCGGCTGAGCCGGGGGCGGCGTCGTGGACGATCCGCCCGTCGCTGAGGGTGATCAGGCGGTCGGCATGGGCCGCCGCGACCGGGTCGTGGGTGACCATGATCACCGTCTGCCCGAACTCGTCGACCGCCTGGCGCAGCAGCCCCAGCACCTCGCCACTCGCCTTCGAGTCGAGGTTGCCGGTCGGCTCGTCGGCGAAGACCACAGCCGGTTTGGAGACCAGCGCGCGGGCGACGGCGACGCGTTGCTGCTGGCCGCCGGAGAGCTCGGAAGGGCGGTGGGTGCGGCGATCCTCGAGCCCGACGGTGCGGACCAGCCGGTCGAGCCACTCGGCGTCCGGCTTGCGGCCGGCGATCGAGAGCGGCAGGACGAGGTTCTCCTCGGCGGTGAGGACCGGCAGCAGATTGAAGAACTGGAAGACGAAGCCGAGCTTGTCGCGGCGCAGCTTGGTCAGCGCGGCGTCGTCGAGGCCGGTGATCTCCTCGCCGTCGAGGGTCACCTTGCCCGAAGTCGGCAGGTCGAGGCCGGCGAGGATGTGCATCAGGGTCGACTTGCCCGACCCCGACGGTCCCATGATCGCAGTGAAGCGGCCGCGCTCGAAGCCGGTCGAGACGCCGACCAGCGCGTCCACCGCCGCCTCCCCTTCGCCGTAGCGGCGCGAGACGTCCGAGGCGGTGACCACCTGTCCGTTCGTGCTCACAGCCGGCACCGTATCGAGTTGTCTGGCCGGGCGGGCACGCCGATCCCGGCGCAACGGTCACCTAATAGCCTGCGGCCGAGATGGTGCCGATGGATGAATTCGACGGACTATTGGTCGACCTCGACGGGGTCGTCTGGATCGGGCGCGAGCCGGTACCCGGTTCCGCAGAGGCGCTGCGCTCGCTCCTGGGGGCCGGCAAGGAGATCGCCTTCGTCACCAACAACCCCGGCGAGCGGGCTGCCGAGTACGCGCGCCGGCTGACCGAGGCGGGCGTCGAAGTCGGCGCCGAGCGAGTCGTCACCGCCGGCGAAGCGACCGCGCGGCTCGCGGCGGAGCGCGCCGGGCCCGGCGACACGGCCTTCGTCATCGGCGCTCCGGCCTTCCACGACACGGTCGCTGCCACCGGCCTGAAGCTGCGCGACGGGGAGGCCGGCCGCGAGGCGGACGTCGTCCTCGTCTCGGGCCATCGCGGCTTCGACTACGAGGAGCTGTTGACGGCGACGCTGGCACTGCAGCGCGGCGCGGCGCTGTTCGCGACCAGCCGCGACCCGACCCTGCCGATGCCCGGCGGAGCGTGGCCGGGGACGGGCGCCATCCTCGCCGCGGTCGAGACTGCGAGCGGCGCAGCGGCGCAGATCGGCGGCAAGCCGGAGCCGCACCTGTTCGAGCTGGCCCGCGAGCGGATCGGCTCGGCGGAGCGGGTGGCGATGATCGGCGACCGCGTCTCTTCCGACATCGAGGGAGGCCGGCGGGCCGGCCTGAAGACGATCCTGGTGTTGAGCGGGGCGACCTCCCGCGAGCAGGCGGCGGTCGCCGCCCCACCGCCGGACTACGTCGTCGAGGACCTCGCCTCCCTGGCCCGGCCGTGAGCGCGACGGCGACGACGCCAGTGACGGTGGCACGGCCGGGCCTGGCGTTTGCCGGCGTCTTCGCCGTCACCTTCTCCGGACTGCTGGCGGTCGGCGCGGTGCTGCCGGTGCTGCCCCGCTACGTACATGGGCCGCTCGACGCCGGCAACATCGGCGTCGGCGTGGTGATCGGCTCCTACGCCATCACCGGGCTCCTCCTGCGTCCTTTGGCCGGCCGCTTCGCCGATCGCCGCGGCCGCAAGCCGGCCGTCCTGCTCGGCTCCGTCCTCGTCGCCGTCGCCGGCTTCCTCTACCTGCTGCCGCTCGGCGTTCTCGGGCTGATCGGCGCCCGCCTGGTCCTCGGCGCCGGCGAGGGGACCGTCTTCACCGCGGGCTCGGCCTGGATCGTCGACATCGCGCCGCCCGACCGGCGCGGGCGGGTGATCGGCCTCTACGGGCTAGCGGTCTGGTCGGGGCTCAGCGTCGGCCCGCTGGTCGGCGAGCTGCTCCTCCACGCCTCCGGCTACACCCTGGTCTGGCTCTTCGCCGGCGCCGCGCCGCTGGTCGGCGCGCTGATCGCGCTGCGGCTGCCAGACCCATTCCACCCGAAGCCCGGCGACGACGAGCACCAGCCGCTGATCGCCCGCGAGGCGGTCCGCCCTGGAGGCGCCCTCGCGCTTGCCTCGCTCGGCTACGCGACCGTCGCCTCCTTCGTCGTCCTCCACCTCGATGCGAGGGGCATCGGCCACGGCGCGGTCGTCTTCGGCGTGTTCGCGACGATGGTCGTCCTCACCCGCTTGGTCGGCGGCGATCTCCCCGACCGAGTCGGTCCGGCTCGGGTGGCGACGGCGGCGGCGATCGTCGAGGCTGTGGGACTGGCGATGATGGGTGTCGCCGGCACCCTCGCCATCGCCATCGCTGGCGCGATGGCGATGGGGGCCGCCTTCTCGCTGCTCTACCCGTCGCTCTCGCTGATCGTCGTCGCCCGCATCCCGGAGACGCGGCGCGGCGCGGCCCTGGGGACGTTCACCGCCTTCTTCGACGCCGGCATCGGCTTCGGCGCGCCACTGGCCGGCATCGCCGCCGCGCTGACCGACTACGAGGGAGCCTTCCTCTTCGCCGCCACGATCGCCCTCGTCTCCTCGGCGACGATCGCCTTCGCGGTCTCCGGCCAAGGCCGCGCCCTCCTCCCCGGGCGTGCCGCAAGCTAGGGGCGTTCGGCGATGAGCAGCGCCTGAGCGGCACGACCGATGCGGCCTCGCTCGTCCGAGAGGACCGACTCGGCGGTGCCGATCCCGTTGCGCTGCGGCAGGGTGACCGCGTCAACGCAGACCCACTCGCCCTCGGGCATCCGCTCGAGGTGGACGCTGAGATCGACGTTGATGAAGAGGTAGCGGCGCCAGTCGAGCACGGCGCTGATCCCGTTGCCGACATCGGCGGCGACGAGGGTGCGCTGCAGCGGCGTCGGCTCCTCGCCGGCCACGAGCTGGCAGCCCATCCGCATCCAGACCGTCGCCGGGCCGGGCTCGCGGAAGCCACCGCCAACCGAGCGCCACTCCATCGCCGTGTGGTAGCCGACCGACTGCGCGGTCTCGAAGAACTCGGGAACGTTCCCCTGCTTGGGACCGGGCGGCGGCGCAGGCGTGGTCTCGATCTCTGTCGGGATCTCGATCTCGGCCGTTCTGATCCGCCACGCCCGGGCCTTCATCAGCTCGCCGCCCTCGCCGGAGAGCGTCGCCTCGATCATCTGCACGCTGCGCCCCGGCCGCACCACCTCTGCCTCGACCCGAACCGGCCCGATCGGCACTGGCCGCAGGATCTCGAACGTCACCCGAGCAATCTGAAACCCCTCACCCCCATCCACTCGTTCAATCTCCCGACCGAGCAGGGCTGACGGCGGTCCCGCATGCTGAGCCCCGGGATCCCAAGGCCCCCGCGTCAGCTCGGTAGCGACGAACCCCTCTCCAGCTGCCTCGTAGAACGCTTCTTCCTTCACGGCGGGCGCATCGTATTGGGCGGGGGGAGTCGCCTCGACAGTGCCTCGCGAAGCGGCGCACCGGCGAGTGATTCATGCGGCGAAGCCGCACAGACATAGTGAGCGGAGCGCCAGCGAAGCGAACCCAGGCACTGTCGGGGCGACTCCCCCCGCCCTCTACCCTGTGTCCCATGGAGAAAATCGAGAAGTCAGACGAGCAGTGGCGAGAAGAGCTGACGCCGGAGCAATACGAGGTGACCCGCAAGGCCGGCACCGAGCGCGCCTTCACCGGACCGTACGTCGACGAGAAGGGCAAGGGGATGTACCGCTGCGTCTGCTGCAGCACCGAGCTGTTCTCCTCCGACACCAAGTTCGACTCCGGCACCGGCTGGCCCAGCTTCACCGAGCCGGTCAACCTCGAGCACGTCGAGCTGCGCCCCGACAACAGCCTGCTGATGCGCCGCACCGAGGTCGTCTGCAAGCACTGCGACGCCCACCTCGGCCACGTCTTCGAGGACGGACCGCCCGACCAGGGCGGCCAGCGCTACTGCATCAACGGCTGCGCCCTCACGCTCGACAAGGAGTAAGCCGCCCCCGGACGCGAAGCGGAGGAGGCGGCGCTTTGTCTATTTGACGCCCCCGCCAGCTCCCAGGTAACTGAAGCGAACCGCGAGCGCCACCGCCTCGGTCCGGGTGTCGACCTCGAGCTTGGCGATCGCGTTGCGCACGTGGGTGTGCACGGTCGCCGGGCTGAGGCCGAGCCGCTCGGCGATCTCTTTCACCCGCAGGCCCTCGGCGAGCAGCTCGAGGATCTGCCGCTCACGGGGTGAGAGGTCGAGCAGTTTCTCCACCTCGGAGGGCTTGCCGCCGGCGAAGTCGCCGCCGAGGAAGGTGCCGCCGCCGGTGACGGCTTTGACCGCGCG